>OZ244617.1:2060000-4217665 GCA_965218305.1 uncultured Binatia bacterium (SeqCode)
CGCGCCCGACCAGCAGATTGAACTTCTGGTCCGTACCCCCCAGCTCGACGTCGGCTTCGAGCACCACAGAGTCGTATCCCTGAATCAAAGGGTACATGAACTCGTGGATGCCGATGGCCTCCTGAGCGTGATAACGCTTCTTGAAGTCATCCCTCTCCAACATCCGTGCGACCGTGTACTTGCCACTCAGGTCCAGCAGCCCGGCCGCCCCGAGGCGTTCCATCCAGCGGCTGTTGAACTCAATGACGGTCGCCTTCGGGTCCAGGATCTTGAACACCTGCTCCTTGTAGGTGGCCGCATTCTTCAAGACTTCGTCCCGGCTGAGCTGTTTGCGCGTTTCCGACTTTCCCGACGGGTCGCCGATCATGCCCGTGAAATCGCCGATGAGGAAGATCACCTGGTGCCCCAACTCCTGGAACTGCTTCATCTTCTGAATCAGCACCGTGTGGCCCAGATGCAGATCCGGCGCCGTGGGGTCGAACCCGGTCTTTACCCGCAAAGGAGTCCCCCGCTCGAGCTTCTTCAAAAGCTCCTGCTCCGAGATGATCTCCACCGCTCCCCGCTTCAGGTGTCTCAACTGCTCTCGAGGGTTCATGTTCGCTTGCTCGGGGGTCTAGTGTCCTGTCCGGTTAATTCGGATGGTAATCTGCTGGTCTTTTTCGCCGTCGGCTGCGTTGCTCTTCCTCGCGTGGGGCACGCCACTGCTCGTCATCGCGCCTTGCCGACAACGAAAAATCCCGCGCATCTTACCATCCGAATTAACCGGACAGGACACTAGTGTGCGTATTCGACGGCGCGGGTCTCCCGGATCACTGTTACCTTTATCTGCCCCGGGTACGCCATCTCGTTCTCGACCTTCTTCGCCACGGCCCGGGCCATGGACGCGGCCTCGTCATCGGAGATCTGCGCCGCCTGGACCATGATCCGGAGCTCTCGTCCCGCCTGCACGGCATAGGACTTCTCCACTCCCTTGAAGGAATTGCTGATCCTTTCCAGCTCTTCGAGGCGCCTGACATACGTCTCGAGCATCTCCCGGCGGGCTCCGGGCCGCGCCCCGGAAAGCGCATCGGCGGCATCCACCAACGGAGCCAGTATGGTCTCCGCCCTGACTTCCTCGTGATGCGCCGCAATAGCGTTTACGATCTTGGGCGACTCGCCGTACTTCCGCGCCAACTCACCGCCGATAATGGCGTGCGAGCCTTCCACCTCGTGGTCGACGGCCTTTCCGATATCGTGGAGCAGTGCCGCCCGCCGCGCCTGCTTCTCGTTCAAGCCGAGCTCGGCCGCCATGGCGCCGCAGATGAACGCCATCTCGATCGAATGCAGGAGGACATTTTGCGCATAGCTGTACCGGAACTTCAGCCGCCCGAGAAGCTTGACCAACTCCGGATGAATGCCATGAACGCCGACGTCGAACACGGCCTTCTGTCCGGCTTCCTTGATGATCTCGTCGATCTCCCGTTCGGAGCGGCGAACCACTTCCTCGATGCGTCCCGGATGGATACGGCCGTCGGCGATGAGCGTCTCCAGAGACAGGCGGGCAATTTCCCGGCGTATGGGGTTGTGGCCTGAAATGATCACGGACTCCGGCGTGTCGTCCACGATGAGGTCGATGCCGGTGGCGGCCTCCAAGGCGCGGATGTTTCGTCCCTCGCGGCCAATGATCCGGCCCTTCATCTCGTCGTTGGGGAGGGACACCACCGAAACCGTTCGCTCCGTGACGAAATCGCCGGCCAACCGCGCGATCGCCAAGGCGATCATCTTCTTGGCCTCACGGTCGGCTTCCGCCTTGACCTGCTCTTCCATGAGCCGGATGCGCTTGGCCGAATCGTGCCTCGCCTCCTCGACCATCTCCTCCATCAGGGTCTTCTTGGCCTCCTCGCGGCTGATCCCGGCCACGAACTCGAGCTGTCGCCGCGCTTCATCCACAAGACGCTGGGACTCGGCCTCTGTCTCGTCGAGCGCGTGCTCCTTCTTCTCGATGGCTCCTTCCCGATTGGACAGGCTGGTCTCCCTCTTCTCCAGACCCTCAAGCCGCTTGTCCAGGACTTCCTCTCGGGTCAACAACCTCCTCTCCAGGCCCTGGAGATCCCTTCGCGTCTCCCTCATTTCGTTCTCGAACTCGGAGCGCGCCTGCAGCATCCCGTCCTTGCCCTGTATCTCCGCCTCTTTCCGGATTGCAACGGCTTCCCTGCGCGCCTCGTCCACGATACGCGCAGCCGTATTGAGGTCGAGCTCCCTTTGGAGCCGGCGCTGCTTCCGTCGAACCAGAAGGACAACGACGGTGACCACGCAACCCACGGCGATACCCACAACTAAAGAAGACCATGTAACCAAAACAAGCTACCTCCCGGAAGCATTGAACCCTGGGCAAGGGCCGGCGGCCCTCAGCTCCTCGACACCCTGCCCCATACCGCAGCAGTCAACGACCCTCTCTTCCGTCACGATGGCGTGGACGGGCAGATCGCCCGGTTCCACGGGCACCCCCTCCAGAAGCTGGAACTCGTAGGCCAGGGCGATTCTCGGCACTCGTGCGTCCAGGCCCCCCAGCCATCGGTCGTACCAACCGCCCCCGCGCCCCAGGCGGTTGCCGTTGCAATCGAAGGCGACCCCGGGGACGAACACGGCAAGCCCCTCACCGTCGCCATGGGGCAACCGCTGATTTCCGGAGGGCTCGAGAATCCCGTACCGCCCGGGGACCAAATCGGCCTCGGACCGAACGCGAAACACACCGGGCGACCCTTCCGTGACCTTCGGATAGTACAGCCGTCTACGCGCTGCCAAGGCGTCCCGCCGTATCTCGGACGTCGGGACTTCGTTGCGCAGCGGGCTGTAGAGCGCAATGGTGCGTGCGGATCGGTAGACCGGAAGGGTCAGGACAAGGCGTTGAATCCTCTCCCCCCAGGCACGAACCACAGCGGAAGACAGGGCTTTTCTTTTTGCTAGAACCGCACCCCTGAGTGCCCGTTTGTTGTCGCCCATCAAGGAACTCATGATCAAGTCCTAAGCAAGGGCGCCGAGGGCGAGGGTGTTGTCCGCCCGGGCGGCTTCACAAACGCGCGGGCGGCAACGGCAGGAAGGCTTTCAGATCACGCTCGGGCGGAGAGTCTCCTCGAAACTAACGAATGCCCCTGACGCGGCGGTGGATTTTCCCCTCCCGACAGCCGTCGCCCGGGAAAGACATCTCTACGGCGGACCTGCTCAATCACTTCAATCAACTCCAAAGCCAACATGCGTGTGTGTTATCGAAGCGCCCTGCCCTCACTGCTCGGCCCCTGGCCAAGCTGTCCCGCAATTGCGCGTGAACCCACTGTAGTATCCCATACAAATGCATGGAATAGAAACGGAATTTTCACCAACCTGTCCGTCCGGATCCGCGTCAGTCATCGTCGGACGACACCGTCGTCAGCCTCTCGATCAACTGATCGACCCGCGTCGTGACCATGTCATGGCTGTCCTTGAGCCGGTGATACTCGTCAGCGATGTTGAGAGCGGCCAGCATGGCGACGCTGTACTTGCTCTTCGAGTTCGTCGACTTGCTGACCTCCTGCATCTTCCCGTCGACATACTCCGCCACTCTCCGTATATACTGCTCCTCGTCGTCGCTTCGAAGGACGACCTTCTGTCCCATGATCTTGACTTCCACGGCCTTTTGCATAACGCCTCCGTGTCGTCAGGAACGGTCCAACTCCTCGAACTCATCGATGATCCTGGTCAGCCGCTCTCGCAAGGCCTCCCGTTCGCGCTCGTAGCGCTGGAGTCGTTCGTTCAGGCTCTTGAACTGGGCGTCCCGCTCCTGAAGTTGCGTCTCCGCTTGAACCATGGCCTTCTTCATCCTCTGATGCTGCTCTACGAGGCGCTCGACACGGAACTCCAACTGTTCGAGTTTATCCAGGTCCATGAGACAAATATTACCGAAATCTTAAATAGATAGTTTAAGATTCGGCGGGTGCGGCTGTCAAGATGCTGCACAACCCGTGGACACGAGTCCCGGGACCGGTTGGCAGGTGTTACCCGAAGAGGGCTTGCACGAAAGCGTCCGGATCGAACTGCTGGAGGTCGTCGATACCTTCCCCCACACCGACGTACTCCAACGGAATGCCCAGTTCTTGTTGAATCCTCACCACCACGCCGCCTTTGGCGGTGCCGTCGAGCTTGGTCAGAACGATCCCGCTCACGCCCACGGCCTCCTGGAAGATCCCGGCCTGCACCACCCCGTTCTGGCCGGTGTTCGCGTCCAACACCAGCAACGTCTCGTGCGGCGCGCCTTGCTGTACCCTGCCAAGGACACGATGCATCTTCTTGAGCTCCTCGACGAGGTTGACCTTGTTGTGAAGCCTGCCCGCGGTATCGATGAGGAGGACGTCCGCCCCCCGCCCCTGAGCCGCGTGCGCGGCATCGAACACCACTCCTGAGGGATCCTGCCCCGGACCGTGCTTGATGACCTCCGCTCCGGCCCGCTCTCCCCATATCTCAAGTTGCTTGATCGCGCCCGCGCGGAACGTGTCGGCCGCGGCCAGCAACACCTTCCTGCCGTCCCGACCCAACTGGTGAGCCAGCTTGCCGATGGTGGTCGTCTTGCCGACGCCGTTCACACCCACCACCAGGATCACCCATGGGGCCTCGGAGTACCGGCGGGATCCCAGCCCCTGATGCTCGTTCAACAGGGCACCCAACTCCTGCCGCAACAACGAGGCCCCTTCACCGTTTCGGGCCTGACTCGAACCACGAACTGAATCCAGCAGTCTCTGGGCAGCATGAACGCCGAAGTCGGCGCCGAGCAGCAGTTCCTCCAACGCGTCCCAGTCGTCTTCCGATGCGCGGTTCTCGGCCAGAACCGTGCCTAGCCGCCCGGCCCATGCCGTTCTCGTCCGGGACAAGCCCCGCGTGAGGCGGGACAGGAAGCCTTCTCTCTGATCCATGAACGATCTGCTCGGACCGGCTCCTAGACCATCTCCACGGATACGATCTTGGATACGCCGGGATCTTCCATGGTGATGCCGTAGAGCATGTCGGCCGCCAGCATCGTCCGCTTGTTGTGGGTGATCATCATGAACTGCGACAACCCGGTCATCTCCTTGACCATCTCGATGAAACGCTCGAGATTGATGTCGTCAAGCGGTGCATCCACCTCGTCGAGAAAGCAGAACGGGCTCGGCTTGGTCAGGAAGATGGCAAAGAGCAGGCTCACCGCCGTCAGTGCCTTCTCGCCCCCGGAGAGCAGACTGATGGACTGGAGCTTCTTGCCGGGCGGCTGCGCCGCGATGTCGACTCCGGTCTCCAGATAGTCGTTCTCGTCGGTCAGCATCAGCGACGCCTTGCCCCCGTTGAACAGTCTCGGAAAGACCCCCTGAAACTCCCGGTTGATGTCGTCGAAGCTCTGCTGGAAGCGCAGGCGGCAAATCCGGTTGAGCTTGGTGATGGTCTGCTGCAGAAGGGCCATGGACCGTTCCAGGTCCTCTCGCTGCTCGGTCATGAACCGGCTCCGCTCCGTCAGCTCCTCGAACTCGCCGATGGCCGCGAGATTGACCTCACCCATACGTTGGAGCCGGCCCCGCAACTCCGCCACCTCCTCCTGGAGGTCGCCGGCGGAGAAGGACTCCTCGTCCGTGGCGGGAGGGACTTCCGCCAACTCCAGGCCGTGCTTTTCCCGAACGTCATCGGCCATGTGACGAAGCTCCATGGACTTCTCGTTCTGCAACAACTGAAGCCGCGTCTTGTCCTGCTGCCTGGCCTCGATGTCCGGACGAATCAGGTGAATGGCTTCTTCCACCTCGCGGACTCGCGCGGACAGCCCCTGATACTCCTCCTGCCGCACCGCCAGTTCTCCCTCCAGCTCTCCGAGCCGCACCCGCAAGGTCTCGGCCCTCGACTCCGACTGTTCGCGCGACGTCCTCATCTCGAGAGCCTTGCGGCGCATCTCTGCAATTCGAGCCTTCCGCTCCCCGAGTTGCTCGATGAGATCGTTGCGCAGGCTCACCCGATTCTCAAGATTCGACCTGGAGTTCTCCGCCTTCTCCCTGGCCTCGGCGGCCCTTACACGGGATTCGGTCAGCCGTCCGTCCGCGGCCTGCAGGCTGTCCTCGGATTGCCGCCCAGAGTCCTGCAACTCCCGCAGCCGCGCCTCCAACGCCTCCCGTTCCCGCGCGCTCTCGGCGATGGCCGCGTCGCCGGCCGCCATGGCCTCATTGAGCGCGTCAACTTCGCCCGACAGGTTGCGCAACTCCTGGTCGATGGTCGCGAGGTCCTGCCGCGAGCGGGCCACGGCCTCATCCGTGCGCTGCAACTCGTGCTCCAGGCGCAGCTTCGTGACCGCCAGATTCCGCACCTCCTCCGTGAAACGCTCGCGCTCCGACTCCTTTTGCCGGGACTCGGCCTTCGTCTCGGCAACGCGTCCTTCCTGACCCCGGACCCGCTCCTCGCCCGCCGCAACCTGTCGCTCCAACTCCTTCACCTTGCGGCGGCGCGAAATGGGGTTCCCTTCCAGGCTTTCGGCGCTTCCGCCCGTGACCACGCCCATGGGATCGATCACTTCGCCGTCGAGGGTCACCAACGAGTGGCTGAACCCGTTGGCGCGCCAAAGCCCCAGCCCGGACTCCAGGTCCCGGACCACGGCCACGTCGCCCAACAGGTAGTCAGCCACCTCCCCGTAGCCCTCCTTCACTTCCACGAGCCCCCGCAGAGGCGCGATGACATCCGGACCCGCGAGGGCCACCGGACCGGCGCAGTTCCGGCGCTCGAACCGGCGCGGAATGAAACCGCCGCGTCCCGCGGATTCCCGCTTGAGATATTCAATGGCCTCCACGCCCTCCTGTTGTCCCTGAACGATGACGTACTGAAGCCGTTCCCCCAACACCGCCGTCAAGGCCTTCTCGATCTCTTCGGGGGCCTCGATGAAGTCGGCCACCACGCCGCAAACCCCGTCCGACGCGCCGTTGGTCTGATGCTTCAACATGACGGCGCGCACGCCCTCCTGATATCCCTCGAAGTTCTTTTGCAGCGTCTCCAGGGAACCCAGGACTGAGCGCGCTTCCTGCAACTCCTCCTTGACGCGGGTCAGAACCTCCTCGTGCCCGGCCAGGGCCGACCGGGCCTCCTCCAGGTCCGCCTCCGCCCGGCGCAGGCTCTCCCCCGCCGCCGCCGCCCGCTCCTCGCACTGATCCAATTCCACGGATCCCCGGGACCGCTGCTCGCCCAAGGACTCAAGCTGCTGCTCCAGGGCCCTCCGCTCACTCTCCCTGCTCGCCGACTCGGCCCTTAGCCGTTCGAGGCCCTCTTGATGGGCCTGCCGGGCATTGGTAAGTTGCGAATGGGATCCCATCCGTTCCACCAGGAGATCCCTTTCACGCTCGACTTCCGCCTGAAGCGACTTGATTCGCGTCCGCAAACCCGCCACGTCCCGTTCCGTGCACTCCACGCGTTCCGCTTCGACCACGGCAAGGCGCCCGAAGTCTTCGCTCGATTTTTCCAGCTCCGCGATCTCCCCCGACACCCTCTCCAGGCGCCTGCTCGTGTCGAGGGCCTCGGCTTCGGTCCTTTGGACGGATCCCCTCAACTCGGTCTCTTCGCGCCCCAGGAACTCGACCCTCTGTTCCTCCCCCTTCACCTCCAGCCTGAGCTGGTACAACCGCTCCTGCGACACTCCGATCTCGCCGTCGAGTTCCACCAACACCGCGCGGCTCTGCTCGTTCTCCGCTTCCCGGGCGCGCACGGTGGCGGTTAGCGACGTGATGCGATCCTCGACAGCGTCCACCTCGGCGCCGCGCCCGGCGATCTCCTTTTCAAGACCCTGCTTCCGCACGGCCGCCCAGCGGAGATCCTTTTCCTTCAACTGTTCCTGGAGATTCCGGTAACGCTCAGCCCTCTTGGCCTGAAGCTCTATCTTGTGAAGCTGCCGCTCCACCTCTCGGAGGATGTCGTTGACCCGCAACAGGTTCTGCCGGGTCTGTTCCATCTTCCTCTCGGCCGCCTGCCTGCGGTGCTTGAACCGGCTCGTGCCCGCCGCCTCCTCGATGATGCGGCGCCGGTCCTCGGGCTTCGCGTTCACCAACTCCTCGACACGCCCTTGCCCGATGATGGAATAGGACTTGTTGCCGACACCGGTGCCCATGAAGAGCTCGACGATGTCGCGCAAACGGCAGGGCACCCGGTTGATGGAATACTCGGACTCGCCCGAGCGGAAGAGGCGCCGGGTCACGGCGATCTCACTGAACGCACGAAAGTCGGCCGGGGCACTGTGATCGGAGTTGTCGAGCAGCGCGGTCACTTCCGCCATGCCGATGGGCGCCAGGCGTTCGCTGCCGCTGAAGATGACGTCCTCCATCGTCTGGCCGCGCAGGTACCGGGCGCTTTGCTCGCCCATGGCCCACCGCAGCGCATCGACGACGTTGGACTTGCCGCAACCGTTGGGGCCGACGATGGCCGTGACGTCGGAGGTGAAACTGAGGACAGTCTTATCCGCGAAAGACTTGAACCCGGAAATTTCCAGAGCTTTCAGGCGCATACGACGAATCCCGCAATTCCGGACCCCTGCCGATACAGGAATCCATCGTATTTTATTTCATACGCGGGGGGTTGATGTCAAGTGATACTCACAACATGAAGTGACAGCACAGGTCTGTCACCACAACATGTTGGAGTCGCGGAACCCGCCTATTCCTGCAGCAACGTGGTGTTCCAGTAGGAGGCGTCGACCGTGGAGAGGAACGGGAGCCACTCGCGGTGCCGGACGTTCCCTTCCCCTTCCTGAATGAACGGGGTCCAGGTGGGCTTGTACGGCTGGCGCAACAGCTTCATCCTGGCTTCCTGGGGCGTGCGCCCGCCCTTCCTCCGGTTGCACGGGACGCACGAGCACACGACGTTCTCCCACCGCGACGTGCCGCTGCGGGAGCGGGGAATCACGTGATCCAGGTTGAGCTGGTGCCGCGGGAGCCTCTTGCCGCAATACTGGCACGTGGACTTGTCGCGCGCGTAGATATTGTAGCGGCTGAACCGGACCTGCCGCCTGGGCACCCGGTCGTACCGGACCAGCAGGATCACGCGCGGCACCCGGACCACGTGGTTGACCAGGCCGACCGTCTCCTCGTGAACCGACACCGAGAGGTCGCTCCAGTCCTTGAAGTCGAAGGTCTGATACCTTTCGTTGACGACCTTGGCGATGCCCAGGTACAGCAGCGTAAAGGCCCGGCGGACCGATGTGACGTGGATCGGAAGATAAGAACGATTCAAGATCAGCACCCTTGTGTGCATCGGAGAACGACCCAAGGCGGCGGTGCCTGGACTCCTTTCCTGACGTATACCGGTATCCACAAAGGCCCCAGATTGAATCACCCTGATTTTATCGCCCTTTGGGGGCGCCTTGTCAAACACGCGAGGATGCCTTGCCCCGTGCGCACAACTTGCCATTTGTCATCAACTGGCCTATTCTCAAGGAGAATCGAAAGCTTGCGTCGTGCCGCACGAGAACCATTCAACCAACCTGCGGGCTCTTCTCGCCGTCCGCGGACCCCGCGCCGGCGCCCTTCTCCCTTTGAGCGAGTCCGCAACGACCTGACCCATGAGACGGATCCTCATAAACACGACCCCCCAGGAAACCCGCATCGCCGTGATGGAGGACAACGGCCTGGCCGAGTTCCTCATCGAACGCAACCAGGAAAAGGGTTGCGTGGGCAACATCTACAAGGGCCGCGTCGGACGCGTGCTTCCTGGGATGCAGGCGGCGTTCGTCGAAATCGGATTGGAGAAGGCCGCCTTTCTCCACGCATCGGACATCCATTCGCCGTCAGCTCCGTTGCCCGCGGCCATCGACGGAACCGATGACGAAGTGCTGATCGAGCCCGCCCCCGATCCGGGTCGGTTCCGAATCGAACAGCAGCTCAGCCCGGATCAGGAGATCCTGGTACAGGTCGCAAAGGATCCGCTGGGAATGAAGGGAGCCCGCATCACCACCCACATATCCCTCCCCGGCCGGTTCCTCGTCTTCATGCCCGACACCGGCCATGTGGCCGTTTCCCGCAAGATCGAGGACGAGAAGGAACGGCAGCGCCTGAAGGACATCGTCCAGGAGCTGGCGGAGGAAAACGAAGGCTTCATCATCCGAACCGCCTGCGAGGGGCGCAACAAGAAGGACATCCAAAGCGACGTCCGGTTCCTGACCAAGCTTTGGGGCCGAATCCGCACGCGGCTGGAAACGGCGGCCACGCCCGAGTTGATTCACCGGGACCTGGATCTGGTCCCACGAACCATTCGCGACTTCTTCAACGCCGGCACCGAGGAAGTGGTGGTGGATGAGGCCAGGGAATATCGGCGGGTGGTCGAGTTCGTGAAGCAGTTCATGCCGCGCCTCAAGGGGCGCGTGGTGCTGTACGACGACCCCGAGCCGTTGCTCGACCGCTACGAGATCGAGCGCAAGATCCGGAAGGCGCTGGATTCCAAGATCTGGCTGAACTCCGGCGGATACATCAACATCGACCAGACCGAAGCGCTCACGGCCGTGGACGTGAACACCGGGAGGTACGTCGGGAAGAAGGACCTGGAAGCCACCGTGTTCAAGATCAACCTCGAGGCCGCTCGGGAAGTCGTGCACCAACTGCGGCTGCGGAACGTCGGCGGCATCATCATCATCGACTTCATCGACATGGCGCAGGCCGCGAACCGGAAGAAAATCAACGACGCCCTGAAGGAAGCAATCAAGGAAGACAAGGCCAAGACCAGGGTGCTCCCGATCTCCAGGCTCGGACTCGTGGAGATGACACGGCAGCGCACCCGGGAGAACCTTGGCAACGTTCTGTTGCGCGCGTGTCCCTACTGCACCGGCCGCGGCCGAATCAAGTCCCAGCCCACCATCGCGTACGAAATCCTCCGCGGCATCAAGCGAGAAAGCGTCCAACTTCACAACGGCAGCCGCATCACCGTGCATGTACACCCGGGTATCGCCAATTTCCTGTACGACGAGGCCAACGAAGGGCTGGAGGCTCTGGAGCGGGAGATCGATCGTCAAGTGATCATCAAGGCCAACTCCGAACTGCACCAGGAAGCCTACGAGATCGTAACGGGATAGTAATTCCGGCGACGGCGCGGAGGGCCGAAGGTGCCGTTCAAACCCCGGAGCCTGCCCATGCGTCCCGAACACACCGATCGAAAATACGAGGAAGAGCTCAAATCCCTTCGCGACAGGATCATCCAGATGGGCGGCCTGGTGGAGGACCAGATCGACCGATCCATCAAGGCGCTGGTGGACCGCGAGGCCACGCTCGCCGAAGCCGTCATCGAACGAGACGCCGAGGTCAACCAGATGGACGCCGATATCGACGAGTTGTGCGTCCGCTTGATCGCGCTGCACCAGCCGGCGGGCAAGGACCTCCGGTTCGTGACGACGGCGCTCAAGATCACGACGGACCTGGAACGCATCGGTGACATCTCGGTGAACATCTGCGAGCGGTCGCTGGAGTTGATCCGCGAGGCGCCGCTCAAACCCTACATCGATATTCCGCGCATGGCCGAAATCTCCAGGCGAATGATATCGGAGAGCCTGAACGCATTCGTGCACGAGGACACCTCACTGGCGCTCAAGGTGTGCCAGGACGACCAGGAGATCGACGACCTGAACGAGCAGATCTTCCGCGAAACGATCTCGTACATGATTGCCGAGCCCAGGACCATCAACCGCGCCATGAAGATCACCTTCGTTTCGAAGTACCTGGAGCGAATCGCGGACCACGCCACCAACATAGCGGAAATGGTCATATTCCTGGTCAAGGGGACCAGCATTCGCCACGTCAAGGAAGTGCCCCGTTCCATCTAGTGGCCTGTCCGGCCAAGTTGCATGCCGGGGCAGGACACCCACGGAGCACCAGGGAGTCTTATGGCGGACAAGATCCTCGTCGTCGAAGACGAAGCGGACATACGCAAGCTTGTCTCCTACCACCTGGACCAGGAGCGCTTTCGGGTGCTCGAAGCCGAGAACGGCGAAGACGCGCTGGAACTGGTGCACAAGGAGACGCCGCGGCTGATCGTGCTGGACCTGATGCTGCCGAGTCTATCCGGCCTCGAGTTCTGCAAGATCATCCGGCAGACACCCGAAACGGCCCAGATACCGATCCTGATGCTTACCGCCAAGGCCGGAGAAGCGGACCGGGTGGTGGGCCTGGAGCTGGGAGCCGACGACTACATCACCAAACCCTTCAGCCCCAGGGAGATGGTGGCGCGGGTCAAGGCCGTGCTGCGACGAACCGAGTCTCCGACTTCGCCCGACCTGGCCGACGTCTACGAGAAGGGACCCCTGAGGGTCAATTTCACGACCTACGAGGTACAGGTGGCGGGCAGGCCGGTCAGGCTTACCCTCAAGGGGTTTGAACTTCTGCGTTTTCTGATCCAGAATCGCAACCGGGTACTGAGCCGCGACCAGATTCTGGACGGGGTATGGCGTTCCGACGTCTATGTGACGCCCCGCACGGTAGACGTGCACATCCGACGGATCCGGGAGGCTCTTGAGCACGACGACCGCAATCCCGGTTGGATCGTCACGGTACGCGGTGTGGGTTACAAACTGGATGAGAGATCCCTCCAGACATAGCGCCATGGCCAAGTGGTGTCTTTTCTATATCGCTCTCACCCTCCTTGCCCTGGCCTTCATCTATTCGCAGTACACGGGCTCTCCGACGTCCGAGGCGTCACGGGGCGCCGCGAACGCGTGGTTTCCGGCCACTGGCTGGCTGGCCCTTGCGGTCGGACTTGTGGCGGCCGTGGCGTGGCTCCTCCGGGCGCGGAAACGCGTAGTGGACATGGCGGGGTTCTGCCGGAAAGCAGGACGCGAGAACCTGTCCGAACCGGTTCTTCCGGTGCAGCGCCGGGACGATCTGGGAGCGTTGGAGGAAAGCCTCAACGATTTGGCTCGCACGCTCACCGGCCGCCTCCAGGACATGACGGCGGAAAGAGAAAAGCTGCAGTCCATCCTGAGCTGCATGATGGAAGGCGTGATCGTGCTGGATACCAACGGCAAGGTCATCCTCGTGAACCAGATGGCTCAGACCATGTTCAGGCTGCCGCCGGACACCAGCGTTCTGGGCATGTCTACCGTGGAGGTCTCGCGTCACCCGGAAATGCACGCCGTCATTCGCGAGGTGGTGGAAAGCGACACCCGCAATGCGCTCCATCGGGAGCTGACCCTTGGGGATGACCGCTGGTTCGCGGTCAACGCCGCCCGGCTGGAGACTTCGCGGCAGGACCTCCTCGGTTTCGTGCTGGTGTTTCACGAGGTCACCGAGGTGAAGCGCCTGGAGCGGATCCGCGCCGATTTCGTGGCCAACGTGTCCCATGAGATGCGCACGCCGCTGACCGCGATCCAGGGCTATGCCGAGACGCTCTTGCACAACCCGCCCGCCGACTCCAGGACGGAGCGACAGTTTCTGAACATCGTGGCGCGCCACTCCGAGCGCCTGGGGCGCCTCATCGACGATCTGCTGGCCTTGTCGGACCTGGAGATGGGCAACGTCAACGTGAGAATGCAGCGCGTGGGGGCCAAGCCGCTACTGGACCGTGTCCTCGATCTCTTCAGCGCTCAGGCGGACAAGAAGCGCATCCGCCTGCACGCGGATGTCGCCGCGGATACGCCGGACGTTCTCGGTGATGAGGACCGTCTCCAGCAGTTGCTCATCAACCTCATCGACAACGCCCTCAAGTACACCCCCGAAAGAGGAGAGGTCCTGGTCACGGCAGGCAGCGAACCGGCATCCGACGGCCACGACCCGACCCGGGTGGCCCTGACCGTGTCGGACACCGGATGCGGCATCCCGGACAAGGATCTGCCGCGGCTCACGGAGCGGTTCTACCGGGTGGACAAGGCGCGCTCCCGCGAGCTCGGCGGAACCGGACTGGGCCTCGCCATCGTCAAGCATATCGTCCAGGCACACGGCGGCGACCTGAAGATCGACAGCGAACTGGGTAAGGGCACACGGGTGTCCATCTACCTGGAATGCGCCGCTGACGCCGAATCACTGCCCGTCCGGAACGCCCCGGCCAAGAGCGAGGTCGCCTGAAGCGCCCCCGCGTTGCCCATCCAAAGACGCGCAGAAGCCCGATATTACTTGCAAATACACTCGGCATGTCCTATTCTGTCGAGTTATTGCTGCCATGTGCCGGTCACCACGCCCGTCACCATTCGCAAAAAAAATTAGGAGACACTGATGAAAGGCAAGAAGGTCGAGATCACCGAAACCGTGCTGAGGGACGCTCACCAGTCGCTGCTGGCGACACGCATGCGCACCGAGGACATGCTGCCCATTGCCGAGGATCTCGACAAGATCGGCTTCTGGTCGGTGGAGATGTGGGGCGGGGCGACATTCGACGCTTGCCTCCGGTATCTGAACGAAGACCCCTGGGACCGCTTGAGGTTGATCCGCGAGGCCATGCCCAACACCCGGCTCCAGATGTTGCTGCGGGGCCAGAACATCGTCGGCTACCACAACTATCCGGATGACACCGTCGAGTCCTTCATCGAAAAGTCCGCGGAGAACGGCATCGACGTCTTCCGGGTGTTCGATGCCATGAACGACATCCGCAACATGAAGACCTCCATGGACGCGGTAAAGCGTACCGGGAAGACCCTGGAAGCCGCGCTGTCCTACACCATCAGCCCGGTCCACTCGCTGCAATACTTCATCGACTTCGCCGACAAGCTCGTGGACGCCGGCACCGACGTGCTGGCCGTAAAGGACATGGCCGGCCTGCTGTCGCCTTATGTGGCCCAAGAGCTTATCGGCGCATTGAAGAAACGCTTCGACATCCCCGTCCACCTGCACTCGCACTGCACCACCGGCATGGCCCAGATGGCCTACATCATGGCCGTGGAAGCCGGGGTGGACATCATCGATACGGCCATCTCCACGCTGTCCCACGGCACCTCCCAACCGGCAACCGAGGCGGTGGTGGTGGCCCTCAAGGGCACCCCTTACGACACCGGGCTCGACCTCCAGCAGCTCGCCCCCGTCGCCGAATACTTCACCGAGGTGCGCGGCAAGTACAGCGAGTTCGAGAGCCCCATCAGCAACCGTGTCAACGCCGACATCGTCGAGTCGCAGATTCCCGGCGGCATGCTCTCGAACCTGGTGTCGCAGTTGCGGCAACAGAACGCCGAGAACCGGCTGCCCGAGGTGCTCCAGGAAGTGCAGGCGGTCCGCCGGGATCTCGGATACCCGCCGCTGGTGACGCCCACCAGCCAGATCGTGGGCTCTCAGGCGACGCTGAACGTCCTCACCGGCAAGCGCTACGGCGTGGTGACCATGGAAGTGCGCAACTACGTCATGGGACACTACGGCGAACCGCCGGGGCCGGTAAGCGAGGAAATGAAGGCCATGGTCCTGGGAAAGAAGGAGCCCATCCATTGCCGTCCCGCCGACCTGCTGAAGCCCAGGATGGAGGAGGCCCGCAAGGAGATCGGCGACCTCGCCGCCACCGAGGAAGATCTGCTCTCCTACACGCTGTTCCCGGAAGTCGCCAAGGACTACTTCCAGCGCCGGGGCCGGCAGGAAGCCGCGGCCAAAGCATCCGCGTAGTCCCGGTCCGGGTCAGAACGAATCACAGATAGCCCGCATCCCGGTATGCCCTGAGGGCGCCGGGGTGCAGCGGAACCCCGTCCAATTCCAACGCCGCCGGCCCCTCGGTCCGGAGCGGTTCGTAGAGGTCGGCGAGGCCCTCGAAAAGGGGGTTGAGCCGCGCCAGCGTCCCGGTGTTCCCCACCAGCGTGGAGACGAACTCGTAGACCCGGTCCTCGGCCACGCGTTCATGGGTCACCAGAACGTTCAGCACCGCAAGCTGGGGGATGTCCGTGTCCACGCCCTGGAACACGCCCCGGCGCATCACCACCCGCCGGTAGAAGAACACCTTCGACAACACCTGCTCGATCTGTTCCTCCCGGTACGGGATGACCTTGACCCGGGCCCGCTCGCTCAGGTCCGTCATCACCGCGTTGGGGATCGGGCACTGGAACTGGACGTCCACCTCCCCCGCCACCAGCGCGTCGGCCCCTTCGGGGAAGCCCAGGTAGACCGGGTCGAAGTCCGAGAAGGGAATGCCCAAGGCGTCGCAAAGGGTGTGGACGTGCTGGGTCATGCCGCTGTCCCTGGCCCCTACCGCCACCCGCTTGCCGGCGAGGTCGTCGATGTTGTCGATGGGCGTGTCCGCCAAAGCGACGAAGAAGATGGGTCCGGCATTGGCCGGCGACACCATGCGCAGGCCGATGGGGTGATCGAACGGCGCCGTCCCCTGCCCTGCCCGGGGAACCCAGTTGGAAGCCATGAAGCCGAACTCGATCTCGCCCCGGTCCAGCCGGTTGGCGTTGTCGATGCTCGCCGAGCTCCGGGTGAGCTCGCAGCGTTCCTCCGGCGCGCGGTTCTCATTGAACACCTGGGCCACCGCCGTGCCCTGGGTGTCGAAAGTGCCGCCGGTGTCCGCAGTGCCGAGTCTGAAAACCATCGTATGACCTCCGCTGATTGGTGCTGCCGTTCCTGCCCCTGCGCTGTCGAGCCTTTATGCCCCATGCGCTTCCCCTTGTCATCCCGAGCCCTCTCCGTCATCCCGGGCTTGACCCGGGATCCAGGCGGCGCGAAGCCGACGGGCGTCAGAAGCTGCATCCACTGCCAAGACGCCTTGACTCGGCCCCCGACTGCCTCTATGACTCAGGAGGCCCATGCAACAATCCTGGCGCACCCCCCTCGTCGTTCTGATTTGCGGTACCCTGGTGATGATGCTGGCCTTCGGCATCCGCCAGACCTACGGCCTGTTCCTCACCCCCATCAGCGACAGCCTGGGCTGGCCTCGGGGCATCTTCTCCTTCGCCATTGCCCTCCAGAGCCTCATCTGGGGGCTGGCCCAGCCGATCCTGGGGGGCTTGGCCGACCGCTACGGCTCCGCCAAGGTGGTGGCCCTGAGCGCCCTGGCCTACATGGTCGGGCTCTATCTCATGTCCGTGTCCACGGACCCCTGGAGCATGACCTTCAGCACCGCCTTTCTCACGGGCGTGGCCATGAGCGGCACCAGCTTCTCTCTCGTGCTCGCCGTTATCGGCCGCAGCGCGCCGCCGGAAAGGCGCGGCCTCTACCTCGGCATCGGCAGCGCCGGGGGCTCTTCCGGACAATTCCTGGTGGTCCCCTTCAGCCAGATCCTGCTCTCGTCCTACGGATGGGTAGAGACCCTGGTGCTGCTGGCGTTGCTGGCCGGACTCATCGTGCCGCTGTCGGCGGCGCTGGTCGAGAACGAGCCCGCCGCGGTCCAGCGCGACCAGACCCTGAGGGAGGCCCTGCGGGAAGCCCGGCACCACTCCGGGTACCTGCTCTTGACCGCCGGCTTCTTCGTCTGCGGCTTTCAGACCCTGTTCATCGCCGCGCATCTGCCCGCGCTGCTGGTGGACAACGGCCTCTCCCCTGCCCTGGGCGCCACCGCCATCTCGCTCCTCGGACTGTTCAACGTCGCCGGCTGTCTGGGCGCCGGCGTCCTGGGCAACCGCTACAGCAAGAAGAACCTGCTGAGCCTCATCTACTTCCTGCGCGCCGTGGTCATGTCCGGCTTCTACCTGCTGCCCATGACCAACGTGACCGTAGTGGTGTTCTCGTCGCTCATGGGCGTGCTGTTCCTGAGCACCATCCCCCTCACCAGCGGCATCGTCGCACAGGTCTTCGGCACCCGCTACATGGCCATGCTCTACGGCATCGTGTTCCTGGACCACCAGATCGGCAGCTTCATCGGCATCTGGCTGGGTGGCGTCCTGTTCGACTACACCGGCTCCTATGACATCATCTGGTGGACCGGTGCCGGCCTGGGCGTGGTGGCCGCAATACTCCACTGGCCCATCGACGAGCGCGCCATCCAGAGACCGGTCCCGGTAGCGGCGGCCGGGGTCTCGTCCCCGTAACCACGCACACCCCACGCACCGTTGGTGCACTTCCCGCCAGTGTCCGCCATCGCATGAACGGGCAGAAAACTCCGTAACCACAGAGCCTTACAGCTCGACCCGTCTCGCCCCGGCGCGCGGCTTCCCCGACGAAACGCCGCCGCGGCTGCTTCCTGTATTACCGCCCAGCCGCGCGGCCCCAACGAGGAGCCGCGACCATGACCGAGAACTCCACCTTCGCCCGCCGCGCCCGCGCCGCCAGGCCGCGCGAGAAGCGCCACGACATCCGCGACGACGTGGTGTCCGGCCTGACCCTCCGCATCTTCCCCAGCGGCGCGCGCAGCTTCACCCTTGAGAGCATCGCCAACCGCGCCATGCCGGTCCTGTCCATGATGATGCGGATGGCCGAGCTTTGGGGCTACCGCCCCCCAACTCCAATCCCTGCAAGAACACCCGGCGCTACCGGATGAAGCCGATCGAGCGCTTCCTGACGGCGGACGAGATGGCCCGGCTCAACGCCGTGCTCGCCCGCGCCGAGTTCTGGTGCCCCCATATCGTCGCCATCGTCCGGAAGCCCTCGGGTCGCAAGACCGTCCGCATCTACCTCAAGGCGCACATCGCCGCGCTGCCCGGTGCGCGCGGCCCCGACGCGTTCCTGTTCCCGCGCCACGCCGAAGGCCGGGGGGATACAGCCTCGTCTCGTGCCGGCGGGCGGTGTGCGCCGATGCCGGGCTCGGCAGGCTGCGCCTGCACGACCTGCGGCACACCGCCGCCAGCCAGGCCGTCATGGCGGGCGAGAACCTGTCCCTGGTGGGCAAGCTGCTGGGCCACCGGCGCCACCGTACGACGGCGGGCTACGCCCACCTTGCCGAGGGGCACCTGGTCGAGGAGGCGGAGAGGTCGGAGCCCTCATAGCCCGCGCCATGGATGGCACGCCGCCGCCCGGGGCGCGGCGCGACAGAAGACGACGTTCAATGCACTAATGTAATTTGTTCTTGACAAGAAACAGCCGTCTTTATAATAGGTTGACCATGATCTACTACGAGATGTCGTTGTCCGCCGGCGCGGCCACGGCCGCCACTGAGCATTAACGGGTTCAATCAGGGAGTGGTTCGATCATGCGCTTGACTTTTGCACGTTTGTTGAGAGTACTATATAAAGGAGCGCCGAGCGCCGAGCGCCGAGCGCCGAGCGCCGAGCGCCGAGCGCCGAGCGCCGAGCGCCGAGCGCCGAGCGCCCGCCCGCGAGCGCCGAGCGCCGAGCGCCGAGCGCCGAGCGCCCGCCGAGCGCGCCTCGCCGCCTGACCGCCGGCCGCCCCGTCGGGGCGGCGGTTCCAGTCCTTATACATATGCCGCATCCGCCGCCGGACGGCCGGCGGGTCTCGCGCGCTTGCGCGGCGCGCGGCGCGGGCTCGTCCGCTCCGCCCGCGCGCTTGCCGCCGCGGCGCTGCTCGCGCTCTCCGGCGCCCTCGTCCTGCCAACAACGGCCCAGGCGCAGGAGTCCGGGACGCTGGTGAGCAACATCGGCCAGGGTTCAACCTTGACCACCAACCGCAGTATTCAAAGTGCGCAGAGATTCACGACCGGTTCTTATGAACACGGCTACACCCTGAGCACCGTCGACGTCGTATCCGCCGATGCTGAAGGCGACAGCTTCGAAGCACAGGTGTGCACGGTGGACGGTGACGGGCATCCCACGTCGACCTGTACGGACCTCGCTGCTCCGGGCAGCCCCGCCTTCGCCGCAGGAACAATTACTTTCTACGCGCCGGCGTATACGGTCCTCGAGCCCGAGACGACCTACACCGTCCTGCTCACGACCCCCAAAGTAGGCGGCACAGTTGTTACCTTCGGCCAAACCACCGCCGACGGCGAGGATGCAGGGCTGGCGGACGGGTGGAGTATCGCGGACACGTTTGATTCTACCAGCCTAAACGATGGTGCATGGTTTACACACACCACCGGCTGGGCGTTTCGCATCGCCATCAAGGGCAGTGAGGCCCCGGAGCCCGAGACGACCGAGAACCGGCCCAGCGAGATCAGGGCCTACTGGAACGTCCCCGGACATTTCGGCGGCAATAGCATGGCCGGTTGCGCCGGCACCGTGCCTTTCCGCGCCTTCTGGGAGCGGCCGAAGAGAGCCGACGAGTGGGAGGCTGAGGTGAAGCCCGAGTACGGCGCCAGCAATCTGAACCTCTCCTCCATCGAGTACATCGGCGACGGCTTTCACGAGCTGACCGGGACAGTCCACGTCCGGGACGGCGAATTCGGCGTGGTGAGCATCCGGGTCCGCGGCCGCTTCGGCGACGATGGATGGGGCGCTTGGTCGCGGCCCACAGAGTTGTTTTGCGTGCCTCCCCCACCCCCACGCACGCTTGCCGACGGCGTCAAGGTGACCTCCAGCCCGGCCTCCGGCGACGTCTACGGCCCGGGCGAGACCATCGAGATCACCGTCGAATTCTCCTCGGCCGTGGTGGTCGTTGGAGACCCGGAGTTCGAGTTCTGCATGGGCAACGATGAGTGCCGCACCGGCACCGACCCGCCGGCCCGGCGCAGAGCCGCGTACAGCTCCGGCAGCGGCACCACCGAGCTGGTGTTCAGTTACGTCGTGGGCTCCGACGACGACCCGGACGATGACGGAAACGGTATCTGGATCGGCGACGGGACCCGCACCCTGCAACTGGACTCCGACGACCGCATCCGGAGCGCCGAAACCGACCACAACGCCGAAATCGAACACAACGCCCTGGGAGACCAGTCGGACCACAAGGTGGACGCGTTGGCCGACATCGACGAGATCGCGGTGACCTCCTCACCCGCATCCGGGGACACCTACGACACGGGCGAGATCATCGAGATCACCGTCACCTTCGACCTGGCGGTGAATGTGACCGGAGACCCGCAGTTCGGGATTAGCGTGGCCGGCGAGAAACTGGCGAGCTTTACAAGAGGCAGCGGCACCACCGAACTGGTGTTCGGCTACACGGTGCAGTTCGGCGACGAAGATGACAACGGCATCTGGATCGGCAGCCACGACCACGATAGCAATCCCACTTTCCGGCTGGACAGCGACGACGCCATCACCGGCGCGGAGACGGGCCACGACGCTGATCTCGCACATGACGTGATTGGCCAACAGAACGGTCACAAGGTGGACGGAGCGACGGCGACGCAAGGCCAAGCCGCGCATGCGGAGCCGCAAGAGGACGACGAGATTACCGCGCTGACGGCGAGCTTTGAGGACCAGCCGGGCGGGCATGATGGGGAGAGCGCATTCACGCTGCGGATCGCGTTCAGCGAGGCGGTCGCGATCGACGCCCCCAGCGTGGGGGTGATCAACGGCTCGGTGACCGGGGTCCGGCGCGTGGACGGACGCGACGACCTGTGGGAGATCACCGTGGTGCCGGCGTCGAACGGCGTGGTGTTCGTCTCGCTCTTGCAACCACTGAACCTGGCCTGCGGCGAGGCGGGCGCGATCTGCACGGCGGACGGACGGCCGTTGTCGGCGAGCATCTCGGCGGCGGTGCGGGGCCCGGACGAGGGACCACCGCCGCTGACGGCATCCTTCGAGGACCTGCCGGCGGAGCATGACGGCGAGAGCGCGTTCACGCTCAGGATGGCGTTCAGCGAGCCGCTGAGCTGGATGAGCGGCCGGAGGTTGCGGGAGGACGTCGTGGCGGTGGCCGGGGGCCGGGCGACGAAGGCCGGGCGGGTGAACAGGCGCAGGGACCTGTGGAAGCTGACGGTCGAGCCGGACTCGCTCGCGGACGTGACGGTCACGCTCGCGGCCGGGGCGGCTTGCGACTCTCCGGCGGCGGTCTGCACGTCGGACGGCCGGGCGCTGTCGAACACCATCGCGACGACGGTGCGGGGTCCTGTGGCGGTGTCGGTGGCGGACGCGCGGGCCGAGGAAGGCACTGACGAGACCATCGACTTCGCGGTGACGCTGAGCCGGGAGGCATCCGGCACGGTGGCGGTGGCCTATGCGACGGCAGACGGGAGCGCGACGGCGGGCGAGGACTACACGCGCGCCAGCGGCGAGCTCCGCTTCGCGCCGGGCGAGACGGAGAAGACGGTCTCGGTGCCGGTGCTGGACGACGCGGTGGACGAGGACGAGGAGACGCTGACGCTCCGGCTCCTGAACGCCTCGGGGGCGGCCATCGCCGACGGGATGGCGACGGGCACCATCGAGAACTCGGACCCGATCCCGCAGGCGTGGCTGGCGCGCTTCGGGCGCACGGTGGCAGGCCATGTAACCGACGCCATCGGCGAGCGGCTGACCGGGCCGGCGGGCGGTGGCTCGCATGTCACCCTGGGCGGCCAGCGCCTGTCGCTCGACGGCCATGCGCCGGACGGCGCGGACGCAACCCGGACGGAAGCGGCGGACGGACTGACGGCGTTCACGGGCCGCCTCGCGGCCCATGCGGACGGCGGCGCGCGGGAGCGCCGGGAGCCGGGCGCGACCCGCTCGCTCACCGGGCGCGAGCTGCTGCTCGGCAGCTCGTTCCGCCTCGCGCCGGGCGGCGGCGCAGGCACACGCTGGACGGCGTGGGGCCGGGCGGCGCAGGCGCGCTTCGACGGCGACGCGGACGGCCTCGCGCTCGACGGCGACGTGACCACCTTCACGCTCGGGGCCGACGCGGCGTGGTCGCGCTGGCTCGCCGGCGTGGCGCTGGCGTACAGCACCGGCGAGGGCGGCTACCGCGACCACGCGGCGCAGGCGGACGACCCGGACCACCCGGACCGCGACGCGGGCACGCTGGAGAGCACGCTGACCAGCGTGCACCCCTATGCGCGCTACCGGGCGGGCGAGCGCCTCACGCTGTGGGGCATGCTCGGCTACGGCATGGGCGATCTCACGCTGACGATGAAGGGCCGCAACGGCGCGGCAGACACGAAGACCGATACCGACACCGGGTTCCGCATGGCGGCGGCGGGCGCGCGCGGCGTGCTGCTATCGACGAAGGACACGGGCGGCTTCGAGCTGGCGGCGCGCACCGACGCGCAGTTCGTGCGGATGACTTCGGACAAGGCGGACGGGCTCGCCGCGACGACGGCAGAGACCAGCCGCCTGCGGCTGGTGCTGGAGGGCTCGCACCGCATCGAGCTGGCCGGCGGGCAGACGCTGACGCCGACGCTGGAGGTGGGCCTGCGCCACGACGGCGGCGACGCCGAGACCGGCGCCGGCATCGAGGTCGGCGGCGGCCTGCGCTACGCCGACCCGGCGCTCGGCCTCACGGTGGAGGCGAAGGCGCGCACGCTGGTTGCGCACGCGGACTCGGGCTACCGTGAGTGGGGCGCGTCGGGCTCGGTGCGCATCGACCCCGGCGCCTCGGGGCGCGGACTCTCGCTGACCCTCGCCCCGGCCTGGGGCGCGGCCTCGGGCGGCGCGGACCGGCTGTGGTCGCTGCGCGATGCGCGGCAGTTCGCGGCGAACGACGCGTTCGAGCCGGCCGGGCGCCTCGACGCCGAGGCGGGCTACGGGTTCGGCGCCTTCGGCGGGCGCGGGCTGATGACGCCCTATGCGGGGCTGGCGCTCTCGGAGACGGGCGCGCGGGCGTGGCGCACCGGCGTGCGCTGGACCCTCGGGCCGGGCGTTGCGTTCGGCGTCGAGGGCACGCGTAGCGAGCCCGCCAACGACGACGCGCCCGCGCACGGCCTCGCCTTCCGCGCGACGCTGCGCTGGTAGGCGGCGCGGCCATGACCGGCGTGGTGCGGGCGGCGGCGCGATGCCGCTCCCGCACCGCGCCGGACAGCACCGGCGACAGAGGCTGCGACGGTGCGAAGCGCCAACCGGAACATCGCGCCCGCGCACGGCGGCGACATCGCCCTGCCGGTGCTCGCTGCATGGACTCCGGCGCTGCCGCCCGCCCTCGCGCGCATTGCTTTGTTACCTCGTGCTTCCTACACTGCACCCTGGAAGCCGCGCGACGGTTCGGGACATGCTCCCGCAAGTGCGCGGCGGACGCTGCCGCTCAAGCGCCGCTCGGGCTAAACGCCGCTGACACAACGGCTTGCATCGCCCGGTCGCTTGAGGGGAGAGGAAGCGGGTAGACGACGCCCTTCGGCGCTTTGGTTCTCACGCCCCACGCAGCAATCATCGAAAGGACTGGAAAGATTGTGGCGCTACTGATTCGAGCGGAAGATGCATCCGATATCATCACCATGGAAGAGGCCATCGACGCGGTGGAGGCCGGTTTTCGGGAGCTTGGCGGCAACGCGGAGCTCAATGCCCCGCGCCGCAGGGTCATGACCCGGGAGGGAGCCCGGGTCAGCGTGCATCCGGGCGGGGTCCCCAGCCTGGGGGGCATCGGCGTGCTGGCGCACTCGGAGTTCGTGGCCACCTCGTCGGAGAACCAGACCTACGACCACATGGGCCGCCCGTGCGTGGTGCTGTTCGACACCCGGGACGCCTCCCTCAAGGGCGTTCTGGCGGGCCGTTTCGGCGTCAAGGGCGTGCCGGCCACCCGCGCCACCCAACTGCGAACCTCCGCCACCAGCGCGGTGGGCACCCGCCACCTGGCGCGGGAGGACGCCGCCGTTCTGGGCCTGCTCGGCGCGGGAGCCGAAGCCCAGTACCACCTGCTGGCCTTCGCCGCCATACGCAACTTCACGAAGGTGAAGCTGTTCTGCCGCACCCCCGAGACCCGCACGGCCTTCTGTGAAGAAATGCAGCCCCTGGTGTCCTGCGAGCTGGTGCCGGTGGACAGCGCCCGGGAGGCCGTGCGGGGCGCCGACGTGCTCCTCACCGCCACCAACTCCAACGTCCCGGTGTTCGACGGCGCCTGGCTGGAGCCGGGCGTCCACGTCACCTCCATCGTCGGCGGCAACGTCGGCCTCATGAACGCCGGCCTCATCAAGCAAAGGCGCCGGGAGATCGACGACGCCACCGTCCGCCGGGCCGACGTCATCGTCGCCAACTCGCGCGAGCAGGCCATCCAGGACCAGCAGGGAGACTTCTACGAACCCGTGGAGAAGGGCCTCCTCCAATGGGACCAGGTCGGCGACCTGAGCGACCTCCTCACCGGCCGGATCCCCGGCCGCACCGCCCCCGACCAGATCACCCTGTTCAAGAACAACGCCGGACAGGGCGTCGCCGACATCGCCATCGCCAGCCGGATCTTCGCGCTCGCCAGTGCAAGGGGGATCGGGATGGAGTTCTGAGCGGGATGGCGTTCACTTTCAACAGGCTCTTGGGCTCGGCGTAGCGACGGCATCAAGCGGACGCGAGCGGTGGCTGCGATGGATCAGGCGGTACACCCGGCCGAGTCGTACCGCGCGAAGGCGCTCGCGAATGCGATCGGGATCGTACTTGGCGGTCACGCAAAGTCGCCCTGAGCATCTCCTTCGACAGCAGCCGCCACGCGGTCGCTCTCTCCCCTGCCCAGGAGAACAATTGGTTTCGCTCCGTTGAGCGACGGCCGCGGCGTCGTCAGCCAGATCCAAGCCGTGTAGCCGTCGCTGAAGTGAGGAACGATCCGCTCAAGTCCGTCCAACGGCCTGCCGCGCCGATCAGACTGACCCGTCGGGAAGACGTACCCCCGTTTAGCGCCCTGCCAGCCGACGATCCTCCCCCTTTTCCGCCAGTCATGGACGGACTGGCGGGTCTTGAGCCCTACCCGCTCCGCCAACTCGTGGGAGGTGAGCAGTTCTTCCTTTCCGCCCGGTCGTAGTCGGCTTGACATCTGTCTGTCCGATTCCCGGGCGTCAACCCGCTGCGCCTCCACGCCCCCGATCGTTTCGATATCCGACTCTTCCCCAAAGGCTGTACTCGCGCGTTCTGACGACAGCACATCCGCCACCACGGCTAACGCCGAGCGAACGGCTTCCGGATGTTCAACCAGAACCGCGACATGGGCAAGGCTGAGATCACCGGCAGCGGCGTGCAATACGCTTTCCAATTCCTGGATATTCCGGCCTTTAGTCTGGTTCATGGATTCTCACGCCAGTGGTGGACCGTATAAAGAATTTGTCGTCTATTTTGTCTATTTAGTCAAGATCGCCGTAGACTTCCGGATTCCTCTCCCATGCCCCAACTTCGTCGAGACAGGCGGGTTATTTCAACCACAGTCCACCAGATGCGCGAAGGCCCGCGCCGGAGCGCGGGCCTCGGAAAGAGGGCAATACAAAGATTGCGTCTCAATCAGAGAAATACGTCAGCGTCTTTGTCATGTCAGGGGTTCTTCCCAATTTGGGCGTGCGTCGGTTTGACGTCGGGACAGGATGCGGCCCCTTGCTAAACCTTACCGATACCGCTATCCCCGCCCGGAAACCCCGGCGTCCGGCCTTCCAGCAGCGCGCCCAACTCCTCGGCCCGGAACTGGAGACCCATGTAGAACGGGCCGAACAGGCCGTAGAGCGCGCTGGCCTCGTCGAAGCGCATCTCGTAGACGAGCTTTTTGAAGACCACGGGATCATCGGCGAAGAGATCCACGCCCCACTCCCAGTCGTCAAAGCCGATGGACCCGGAAATGATCTGGGTCACCCGGCCGGCGTAGCCCCGGCCGATGAAGCCGTGGTCCTGCATCATCCGCTGCCGCTCCGCGAACGGCGCGTCGTACCAGTTCTTCTCCTCGCCGCGCTTCTTGTCCATGGGATAGAAGCAGACGTAGCGCCGGGCGGGTATGTCGGGCCGGAGCCGGCCTTCCATGGTCTTCCGCGCCTGGACCAGATAAGCCTCCACCCGCTCCTTCCACTCCGGCGTGTTGGGCTCGATGCCCTTCTCCTGCAGGGACCGATAGAGCTGGCCCGACCCGCTGTAGAGCCCCAGCTCCACCACCGAAAGATAGGACGTGGTCTGCTCCAGGAAGGGCGCCAGCTCGAGCTGAGCCAGCGCCAGCTCGACCTCGTTCAGGGCATCGAAGGATTCGCGTAGATGGATGAGCATCAGGTCGCCCTTGTGGCCCAGCAGCGACGCGAGCCCGCTCCGG
The DNA here is from genome assembly GCA_965218305.1 of uncultured Binatia bacterium (SeqCode). GTDB lineage: Bacteria > Desulfobacterota > Binatia > UBA9968 > JAJDTQ01 > JAJDTQ01. The sequence goes on from OZ244617.1 coordinate 2,086,814, forward strand.
CCATCGGGAGTGTGCTCCATGGACTTGAGCGCGGATACCGCTTCGTCGACGGCCCTCTGACGCGGCGCCGGGGCGAGGGCATGCCACTCCGGCCAGCGGATGCGGAACATCTGGTGCAGGACGCTCCAACCCTCGAGGGTCAGGGGGACGGGGGGTAGATGACCGCCGCCGGAAGGGTTTCCGCTGCTCTTGGGATCGCCATCAGACACGACCCCTTCAATTAACTTCCTTCCGTCACCATTTCAAGTTGACGCCGGCCGGAGGGTTCCGACATGAGGGTGCAGCTACCCTGCGGGAACCGGTTACCGAACCGGAACGCCCGAATATTGACAGCGACGTGTCACATTTCCGACGTCCCTAAACCGGGCGAAACCAGTAAGTTATTCCCTTCGAATGAAAGCCATGCCTCCAACTCCATTTGTCAGCTCACTGACAGCTCCGCGCACGGTCACCGTCATCCCGCGCCATTTCTTCACGTGGAGGGCGAAATTTCCCGAGAATTCACTGCCAGACGATGATGGCCCTATTCTTGCTGTAATGGAATTATATTTCAGTCAGTATAGAAATAGGTACGGGAGGAAAGAATGGGGCATAGCAACAATAGCCCGGCGGACGAACCGGTTTGCGAAACGTTTGGGTCCATGATCGGAAAGAGTGATGCCATGCGGAACGTCTTCAAGCTCACCCTCAGGTTTGCCGCAAGCGATTCGACTGTCCTCATCACCGGCGAGAGCGGTACAGGCAAGGAACTCGTCGCGCGGACCATTCACAACCGCAGCAGAAGGGCAAAACAACCATTTGTCGCGGTGAACTGTGGGGCGATACCAGAGGATCTCCTGGAGAACGAGCTCTTCGGCCACGTCCGGGGAGCGTTCACGGGCGCACAGCAAACCCGATCAGGACGCTTCGTGACTGCCAAGGAAGGAACCATACTTCTGGATGAGATCGGTGAGACAACTCCCAGGCTGCAAGCCAAGCTGCTGCGGGTGCTCCAGGAGCGTGAGTTCAATCCATTGGGTAGCGACGTGGCCACGCATACCAACGCCCGTTTCGTGGCCGCCACCAATCGCGATCTCAGGGAAGCCATTCCCGCCGGACAGTTCCGCGAAGACCTTTACTATCGTCTTGCCATCCTCTCCCTGGAACTTCCACCGCTGAGAGTCCGCCGCGAAGACATCCCGCCGCTGGTCGAACACTTCCTGCAACGCTTCAGCGGGGATCATCCACGTTCCATCGATGAGGCGGCCATGAAGCAACTGCAAGCCTACGACTGGCCCGGGAACGTCAGGGAGATGGAGAACGTGATCGAGCGCCTGGTCACGCTGAACGATCACCACGAGATTCGCGTCGACGACCTGCCCGAGTTGGCCGGATACATGAAGCCGCAGGTCCCGCAGGGTTCGTTCCGTGCGTTCGCCCTGCCGAGTGACGGCATCGACATCGACCGATGCATTCGGCGTTTCCAGCGCGACATGATGCTGCAGGCGCTGGAGCGCGCACACGGCAACAAGACGGCGGCCGCCAACCTGCTCGGCTTGAACCGTACCACCTTCATCGAACGGATGCGGCGCCACGGCCTTGGATCGCTGGTGCCGCGCCGGTTGGCCGCTCCCGACGGTGGATGAACCCCCGGCACGCACCGTGGCCGCGCAAGTATGGACAGTGCACGCCAGTGTGCGACCGGACCCTATTGCGCGAGGCCCGCCGGGCCGCTATTTTCAACCTTATGGACTGGACACATCGCATCGCCGGGTTGATGCTGGTCACCCTGCTTCCGGCCGTTGCCGGAGCATCGGCGCCCAAGGGTATGGTGGAGGTCCGGGAGGAGATCCTGGACAACGGCCTCAAGGTGCTGTTGCTGGAGAACCACAGAAGCCCTGCCGTCACCTTCCAGGTCTGGTACCGGGTGGGGTCCCGGAACGAGGTGGACGGCAAGTCCGGCCTCGCGCACTTCCTCGAGCACATGCTGTTCAAGGGAACCGACAAGGTGGCCGCCGAGGAATACTCCCGCATCATCCGGAAGCACGGCGGGCGCTCCAACGCGTTCACCTCCCACGACGCCACCGTCTATCACGCCACCATGAGCCGGGACACCATCGCCGTGGCTATCGAGATGGAAGCCGACCGCATGGTGAACACCCGCTTCGAGGAGGTCTACTTCACGCCTGAGAAAAAGGTGGTCCAGGAAGAGCGGCGCATGCGCACCGACGACCGGCCCAGGGCGGCGCTGGCCGAGATCACCAACGCGGTGACCTACGCCGTGCACCCTTACCGCCGCCCCATCATCGGCTGGCCGGAAGACGTCCGCCGGATGACCCTCTCGGACCTCCAGGACTTCTACCGGACCTACTACTCGCCCAACAACGCCTTCATCGTGGTGGCCGGGGACTTCGACAGCGAGGAGATCCTGACGCGGATCCGCGAGACCTTCGGCAAGATCCCCCGGGGACCCGAGCCCCCTTCCGTGGGGCTCACGGAGCCGCCGCAGCGGGGCGAGCGGCGGGTGTCGCTCAAGAAAGAGGCCGAGCTCCCGGTGCTGATCATGAACTACCACGCGCCCGGCGTGGGCCACGAGGACAGCTACGCGCTGGACGTGCTGGAGATGATCCTGTCCCGGGGACGCACCTCGCGGCTCTACCGGGAGCTGGTCTACGACCGGCGCATCGCCCGCTCGGCCTACGCCGGCTACCACCGGGTCTCCATCGACCCCACCACCTTCACCGTCGGCGCCCAGGCCATGCCGGGCAAGGAGACCGCCGAACTGGAGGCCGCCATCGAAGAAGTGATCGCCGGGGTCCGGGAAAAGGGCGTCACCAAGGCGGAGCTCGACAAGGCCAGGAACCAGGTGGCGGCGGCCTTCATCTTCGCTCAGGAGTCCAATCGCGGACAGGCCATGCGGATCGGCTTCTATGAGCTGACCGGCGGTTGGCGCGGGATGAACGAATACCTCCAGGGCATCCAGGGCGTCACCGCCGACGATGTCCGCCGGGTGGCCCGGCAATACCTCGACCCCGACCGGCGCACGGTGGGCATACTCGTTCCCCAGGCGAGAGAGAGATCATGACACGCTGGCTGCCGCTGCTGCTGTGCCTGATCCTGGGCCCTCACACCGCCGCCTTTGCCGCCATGAACGCACAACGAACGACACTCCCCAACGGACTGGTGCTGGTGACCTCGGAGCAGCCCGCGCTACCCATCGTCACCGTGCGCCTGCTGATCCGGGCCGGCTCACGTTACGATCCCGGCCACCGGCACGGCGTGGCCAACCTCACCTCGCGGCTCCTGACCCTGGGCACTCCCACGCGGGATTCCATGGGCATCAGCGGCCTCATCGAGGGCATCGGCGCCCACTTCTGGGCCGACTGCGGCCGGGAGCTGGCCACCCTGAATCTGAACATCCTGAAGAAGGACCTGGACACCGGCCTGGGCCTCATGAGCGAGGTGTTGACGGCCGCGTCGTTCCCCGAGAAGGAGGTGAGCCGCACGAAGCAGTCCCTCATGGCCTCCATCCGGGCCAAGAAGGACCGTCCCCGGACCATTGCCCGGGACGCCTTCAGGGACGCGCTCTACCCGGACAGCTTCTACGGACGCCCGGTGGAAGGCTCCGAGGATATGGTCCGGGGCCTGGACCGGAACGCCGTCGTCGACTTTCACCAACGCTACTACCGGCCCGACCGGACCCTTGTCGTGGTTGTGGGCGACATCACCCACAAGGAGATCCGGCAGAAGCTCACGGAAGCCCTGGCGGGCTGGGAACAGGGCGACGGGGAGGCGGATGCGTCGGTGGCGCTGCAGGCGCCCAAGCGGGCGGCCGTCAAGCTCGACCGCAACCTCTCGCAGTCGAACATCGTCATGGGGCACGAGGGTCCCCTCAGGATGAATCCCGACCACTACGCCATCCGGGTGATGAACCAGATCCTCGGAGGCGGCGGCCTTTCGTCGCGGCTCGGGGACGGCATCCGGAACCGGCGCGGGCTGGCCTACTCCATCTACAGCTATTTCGTCGCGGGCAAGAATGCCGGGCGTTTCCAGTTGGCCATGCAGACCCGCAACGAGAGCGCGCGTGAAGCCATTGAGGTGGCCAAGGCCGAGATCGAACGGATCCGGCGCGACGGCGTCACCGCCGAGGAGCTCCAGGACGCCAAGAATTACCTTACCGGGAGCTTCGCCCTGGGATTCGATACCAACGACGACGTCGCCGACTTCCTGGGGCAGGTGGAGTATCTCGGACTCGGGCTGGATTACGCCGATCGGTACCCCGGCCTGATCCGTAAGGTCACCGCGGAGGACGTGCTCCGGGTGGCCCGGAAATACCTGCAACCGGAGAAGCTCATCCTCGTGGTGGTCGGGAACCTGGAAAAAGCCGGCCTCGAGAACTAAGCGGACCGGGACCGGTGTCTCCCGGAACAGGATCGGTCCGGTGTCACAGCAGGACAAGGCTCTCCATATCATCCAGCGTCTCCGCGAGGCCGGGCACGAGGCCTACCTCGCCGGCGGATGCGTGCGCGACCGGCTCCTGGGCCGGCCGCCCAAAGACTACGACATCGCCACCGGCGCCACCCCCCAGACCGTCCAGGCCGTCTTCCCCGACACCGTCCCCATCGGATCGAAATTCGGCTCGGTGATCGTGGTGGTGGACGGCGACCCGTTCGAGGTCACCACCTTCCGGTGCGACGGACCCTACAGCGACGGCCGTCATCCTGTTCACATCCGCTACGGCACCCTGGAGGAGGACGTCCGCCGGCGAGACTTCACCATCAATGCGATGATGCAGGATCCGGTGGACGACCGGGTCATCGACCTGGTGGATGGCCGGGAGGACCTGCGCCGGGGTCTGATCCGGGCCATCGGCGATCCGCATGAGCGGTTCGCCGAAGACCGGTTGCGGATGGTCCGGGCCGTGCGTCTGGCCTGCGGCCTCGGCTTCGCCATCGACGGCCCCACGCTTCGGGCCATCCAAGGCCACGCCGCGGCCGTCACCCAGGTGGCCTGGGAACGCATCGGCGCGGAGATCACCCGGACACTCATGGAAGGCGGCGCCCGGCGGGGGGTCGAGCTGCTGGACGAGACCGGGCTGCTGGACGTGATCCTGCCCGAGATCGCCGCCATGAAGGGATGCGAGCAGACCCCGGACTACCATCCCGAGGGGGACGTCTTCGTTCACACGCTGACGCTGCTCCAGCACCTGGACGGCCCGTCGGAAACCCTAGCCTACGGCTGCCTGCTACACGACGTGGCCAAGCCGCCGTGCCGGGAGCCGGCGGGAGAGCGGGTGACGTTCTACGGACACCCGGAGCTCGGCGCGGAGATGGCCACCGACATCCTCCGCCGCCTCAAGCGCAGCCGCGCGACGGCCGAGAGGGTCGCCTGGCTGGTGCGGTACCATCTGCGCCACACCCAGGCCCCGAAGATGCGGCTCAGCACCCTGAAGCGGTTTCTCGGGGAGGACGGCATCGACGAGTTGCTGGAGCTCTGCCGCATCGATGCGCTTTCATCCAACGGGGATCTGGGCTACTACGATTTCTGTCAGCAAAAGCTCGCCGAGCTGGGCGAGGAGGAAGTGAGCCCGGAACCGCTGTTGCGCGGGCGCGACCTCATCCGGCTCGGATACGCTCCGGGACCCTCGTTCTCGGCGATCCTTGGGGCGGTCGAGGAAGCCCAGCTCGAGGGCGTGCTGCGGACCCGGGAACAGGCCGTGGCCTGGGTCCGGGAGACCTACCCGCTGGAACAAGGACAGGTGTAGGGGCAGGTTTAAAACCTCCCTGTCAATCGACGACACTGATCTCCAGAGACGCGTTCCGGGCGCCAGTTACCACGTTATTACAAAGGGTTATATAACGAATTCGGCGCCAGATTACGCCGCGCCCCGCAGTCCAATGGTCCTGGATCGTCTTGTCCCCGCGCGACGCCTCCAGCGCTACCTTCGCCTTGAAGTCCCCACTGAACCGTCGTCGTGTGCTCATTGCGTATCCCTCCTCAGTCGCTGGAATACACCTTAGTAAGCTGTCCAATTTCTGGGACCACCTCAAACTAAGCACGAAACGGGCCAAGGGCTCTCAACTATTTTCAGTTTTGCACTTGACGTAAAATTCCGGAAAGTTTATTGAACAATAAGAAATATCGGCCCAATATCAGAGGCGGCTGCGACGGGCGGGGCTGCAATCGTACCTGGCGCAGTTGCCTAGGGGCTGCGTGGTGGCGATGGAGGCGCACGGAAGCGCACACCAATGGGCTCGGCTGGCGATGCGGCTGGGCCACCGGGCGGTGCTGATGAATCCTCAGTTCGTCCTGCCCTAAGTGAAGTCGAACAAGAACGACAGCGGCTGACGGCGATCCAGGGTGTCGGGTTGCAGACGGCGACGGCGCTAATGCCGGCGGTGGGCGACGCCGCCGAGTTCCGCAACGGCCGGGAGATGGCAGCGTGGCTGGGGCTGGTGCCGCGCCAGCGTTCGACGGGCCTCGGAAGGGTCGCGTGAAAGAGAACGTGCGAAACGTCCGGCAGGATAGGAAAAGGGCTGGAAAGCTCTAAGTTGCGCAAGGTGACGTGGAAGTGATGGCAGACAGGTCAAACCGACACGCCCAGAGGTTTTTGGCGAGGTCTTCGAGACCGTTCGATTGTTTGAGGCTGGCGTGTGTGAAATCTGTCCGGGCCCGCGAGCGGAGACGCTACCAACCAGAGGCCGGATATATGCCTGTAGCTGACCTGCCTTGTCACGGAAACAGCACCTTGCGGTTGTCCGCCGTCTCGAACGGAGATTGAGGATGATCCGAAAGACGTTCCGTATTGCTCGCGTCGTTCTGGCCGCTCTTGTGGTCGTCGTTGTGCCGCTGGCTGTGTCGCCCGGTACCGCGAAGAGCTCCGGTGCCGGGCCGGATTGTTCCGGCTGGCTGACCGACGCGTTCTGGCAAGCTGCGGTCGCGGAGGATGCCGAGCGCTGCCTCGCCGCGGGTGCGAAGATCGAGGCGCGAAACAAGAATGGCACGACCCCGCTGCACAAAGCGGCGTGGTCGGGAAGCGCGGCAACGGTGAATGCCCTGATCGCCGCCGGCGCGAAGGTCGACGCGTCGACGCGCGAGACAAGCATGGCGAGACCCCGCTGCACAGTGCGGCGCTAGCGGGCAAGGCGGCAACGGTGAACGCCCTGATCGCCGCCAGCGCGGAGATCGAGGCGCGAGACAGGCGGGGCATGACCCCGCTGCATAGAGCGGCGGTGAATGGCAGGGCGAAGGCGATAACCGTACTCCTGGATGCCGGGCCCGACGGCAACGCGCGGACGGCGCGCGGACGAACCCCGTTCGATCTGTTGCGCCGGATCGCCACCCACCCCCGGTGGCTGGAAACGGATGCCTGGCAGCGGCTGCGCGACGCCCGGTCCAGGTGAGCGGGACAGGCGTGAAAGGCCGCTCCCTTGCGCCACGGGAAATGGGCCACCGAGGCGATCGGCGCTGGAGCCTCGGGCAATTCATCATGCGTCGGGGCCGGCCCGTCACGCCGCCCGCCTCGCCGACGGCTGTCCGGTCCATATCGTGCGATGTTGTTTTGAGAAGAGGCGCGATCGGGTGATGTCGCATCGGTTGTGCGCTGTCTCGAAGGGGGATTGAGGATGAAGCGAAAGACGTTCCGCATCGCTTGCGTCGTTCTGGGCGTTTTTGTGGTCGTCGTCGCGTCCGCGGCTGTGTCGCCAGGTACTGCGAAGTGTTCCGGTGCCGGGCCTGATTGTTCCGGCTGGCTGACCAAGGCGTTCTGGCAAGCTGCGGCCGCGGAGGATGCCGAGCGCTGCCTCGCCGCGGGTGCGGAGGTCGACGCGCGAGACTGGGAAGACTGGACTCCGCTGCACTACGCCGCGTCATCGGGCAAGATGGACATGGTGAACGCCATGATCGCCGCAGGCGCGAAGGTCGACGCGCGAACTGACTCCGGCGCGACCCCGCTGCACTACGCGATGGGATGGGACAAACCGGACATGGTGAATGCCCTGATCGCCGCCGGTGCCAAGGTCGACGCGCGAAACAGAGAAGGTCTGACTCCGCTGCTCACGGGGTTGAAAGGCGGGGCTCCGGTGTCCAGTTTCCACGCAAGCAAGGGCACGGTAAATACTTTGATCGCCGCCGGGGCGAAGGTCAACGTGCGAGACAGCGAAGGCTGGACCCCGCTGCACTGGGCGGTGGGATGGGGCATGACGGACACGGTGAACGCCCTGATCGCCGCCGGTGCCAAGGTCGACGCGCGAGCAAGGAAAGGCTTGACTCCGCTGCAGAGAGGCTTGACTCCGCTGCACGTCGCCGCGGGAGGCGGTCGAGCAGAAATCATAATCGCCCTTCTCGACTCCGGCGCGAGCGCCGCCGCGCGGACCGACAGCGGTCACACCGCGTTCGACTTTGCACGAATGTACCAGGCCTACCAGGGGAAGAAATTGCGGACCGATGCATTGCGGGGAACCGATGCATTGCGGCGGCTGCGCGATGCCACGCCCAAGTGACCGGGCAAGCGGGAAAGGCCGCTGCGTAAGGAACGATCTCGGAGTTCTACGGGGAACGCCGCTCCACCCTCGCTACCGTCCAGGAGAGGATGATGGTGTTGCGTCAGGACATCCGCCAGGCACGGGAACACCGAGACCGCCACACCCTGCTCTCGCCGGTGGACGGAGTGGTGCAGGACCTCGCCGTCCACACCGAAGCCGGCATGGTGGAGCCCGGTGCCCGGCTCATGGTCATCGTGCCCCAGAACGTCGGGCTTCGGGTGGAGGCTTTTGTTTCCAACGCCGACATCGGCTTCATCAAACCCGGCCAGCGGGTCACGCTCAAGGTCGCCACCTTCGACTTCCGCCGCTACGGCGCCATCGACGGAACCGTCAGCCACATCGGCAGGGATGCGGTGAACGCCGGGGGCCAGACCGGCGGTCACGGGCCTCCGGGCGTTATGGCCGCAGCGTCGCTGGGCGCTCCTCCGCCAAGCGCAGCGGCCGGCCCCATGTTCAAGGCCCTCATCGACCTCGACCAGACCTACATGGAGATCGAGGGACGGAAGATCGACCTCCTGCCCGGCATGTCCGCCGAGGCCGCGGTCATCCTGGGCAAACAACAGCTCATCGAGTACGTGCTGCAGCCCCTGCGTGGCTACCGGCAGGACGCTTTCCGGGAGAAGTAGAGCTGCCGAATCAACACGGGCCATTCCTCAGGAGTGACGTTATGGACGAGTTGCCCGAAGCGCTACGCTAGACCCCGCAACATGGAATCCCGGCGACTTGGCCGGCTCCGAGACTTGGCGCCGCACCTTCACAAGACGCGGGTTGGCGGAACTGCTCGCCGTGGCGAGGGAGATGGGGAGCCGAAGAACTGCCAGAGGCGCCTTCCCTGCCGATCCTCCCGCCAGAGATGGAAAAGACCGCGCACAATGGCAATCAAAACTGCACACCTTAAATAAAAACTACACACGTTTGAGAAGAACGTCGGCGCGGATGTAACGCTCTCCGGTTGGTCTCGCTCAGGCGTCTCGGGTTGGAGGGAGCGTTCGGAGCGAAGCGGGACCGTTGAACGGGAAACGTTCCTACCCCCAGAGAGACGTCTCCTGTGAGTCTCGGAGCATCGCACCACCGAGGACACACAACACAGCCGCGTCCTCTAGTGTCGGGAATTGTCGATCTCGCCGGACCCGGCCGGGAGGGCCGTGACCGCCGCCGCCGTGCGTGCTATGTTTGAAAATGCGGTTCGCGGGGCATCCGTGGCGGCCCCGAATCGTCGAATAATCGGCGCCATAAGGCGTCGGGCGGTGCCGGGTATGCGTTCGGTGCGCGGTGTTGTCTCTATGTTGATTGTTCTTGGCATGAACAATCAGGTTCTCCAGAACGACAGTTTTGTTGCATGTTTTCAGTTGGTTACAGACAGCATATTCTAGGACGCACGCTACACGACCAAGTTTCAAACCCGCCCGCGCCGAGCTTCACCGGCCCGGCGACATGAACCGGCGCCCCAGGGTAGCGAGACACCACACGGAGGCAACGACGAATCATGAGTAAAGCCGCGAAACACCAGGTCATCGGCAAGTCCCAGCAACGGGTGGACGGCATCGTCAAGGCCACCGGCAAGGCCGTCTACGCCATGGACCTGGAACTGCCCGGCATGCTCCACGCTAAGGTGCTGCGGAGCCCCTTTCCTCACGCCCGCCTGGTGCGCATCGACGCCACCAGGGCGGCGGCGCTGCCGGGGGTGGCCACGGTGCTCACCCGCGAGACCCTGGACGGCATGAACCCGTACTACGGCTCGGCCTACAAGGACCAGACCATCGTCGCCCTGGACAAGGTCCGCTACGACGGCGACCCGGTGGCCGCGGTGGCGGCGGACGACGAGGCGACCGCGGCCGAGGCGCTGGCGCTCATCGAGACCGAATACCAGGAGCTTCCGGCGGTCATCGACGTCGCCGACGCCATCGCGCCGGACGCGCCGCTGGTGCACGAACAGGTGGCGGAAGCCGACGAGCTGCACGGCCACGCCTACCGCGTGCCCGAAGAGTTCCGCGGCACCAATATCTGCTACGCCTACGACTACGCTCGGGGCGACGTCGACAAGGGCTTCGCCGAGGCCGACGAGATCTTCGAGGACACCTTCACCTTCCCCCAGATCCAGCACTACCCGCTGGAGCCCCACATCACCATCGCCCGGGTGGAGGACGGACACGTGACCCTGTGGGCCTCGACCCAGGACCCGTTCACGCTCCAGCGCCACATCGCCGAGTTCTTCTCCATCCCCATCAACCGGGTGCGGGTCATCGTGCCCCATGTGGGCGGCGCCTACGGCGGCAAGCTCTCGGTGAAGAACGAGCCGCTGGCGGCCGCGCTGGCCTGGAAGACCGGCCGGACGGTGAAGCTCACCCACACGTCGGAGGAGACCTTCCGCACCATCACCCGGCACCCCTCGCGGTTCCGCATCAAGACCGGCGTCACCCGGGACGGGCGGCTGGTGGCGCGGGAGTGCGAGGTCCACATGGGCACCGGGGCCTACGCCGACTACGGGCCGCGGGTGTCCCAGAAGGCCGGCTACCGGGCGCCGGGTCCGTACCACATCCCCAACGTCAAGGTCAATTCCTACACGGTCTACACCAACGCCGTGCCCGCTGGCGCGTTCCGGGGCTTCGGCACGTTGCAGGTCACCTGGGCCTACGAGTCACAGATGGAAATGATCGCCCGCAAGCTCGGCATCGATCCGGTGGAGTTCCGGGTGCGAAACCTGATGAAGAAGGGCGCGTTGTACACCAAGGGCGATACTCCGGTGGACTGCGACCTCGAGGCCGGGCTGCGGCGCACGGCCAAGGCCCTGGGCTGGGGCAGAAAAAGGAGTGCCCCCAACCGCGGCATGGGCCTGGCCTGCTGCATGAAAGACGGCGGCGGCACATACAAGGTGGCGTCGGCGGCCATCAAGCTCAATTCCGACGGCAGCGCGGTGCTGTTCACCGGCACCGTGGAGATCGGCCAAGGCTGCCGCACGGCGCTGGCCCAGGTGGTGGCCGAAGAACTCTCCCTGCCCTACGAGGCGGTCACCGTGGCCCAACTCGACACCGACTCCACCCCCTACGACGCGGCCACCAACGCCAGCAGCTCCATGGTCATCATGGGCCTGTGCGTGGAGCGTGCAGCGACCGAGTTGAAACGCCAGTTGCGCCGGGCCGCGGCCAAGCTATTCAAGTGCAAGGCCGACAAGATCACATTCAAGAACGGCCAGGTTCACGCCGGCAAAGGCAAGCGCCTGAGCTACGAGGAGGTGCTCGTCCGCACCTTCGGCGCCAAGGGCGGCGATCTGTTGGCCAAGGGAACCTACCAGGACGTCCACAGCAAGAAGGCCGTCCTGGGATCGCCCACGACCTTCTGGGAGACGAGCTGGGGCGGCGCCGAGGTGGAGGTGGACCCGGACACGGGCGTGGTCAAGCTGCTGAAGTACATCTCCACCGCGGACGTGGGCAAGGCCATCCACCCGCTTCAATGCGAGGGCCAGGACGAGGGCGCCGTGATGTTCGCCATCGGCCACTCCCTGATGGAGGAGATGCAGTACGACAACGGCCACCTGCTCAACCCGAACCTCGTCGACTACAGGCTGCCGTCCTTCAAGGACATTCCCGAGACCTTCCAGACCATCATGGTGGAAGACGCCAACGGCCCGGGCCCCTACGGCTCCAAGGGCCTGGGCGAAGGCGGCCTCATGCCCGTCTCCCCCGCCATCGGCAACGCCATCGAAGACGCCGTGGGCGTGCGCGTGCGCGAGCTGCCGGTCACGCCCGAGAGGATGTGGCGGGCGATGAGGGAGAGCGGTTAGCGGCAGGGAGCCAAGGGATCCTGCGCGAGCTTGGTTGCGCGGAGAGGACAATGTTCAAGCGCCTTCATGTGGATAACTACAAATGCCTGGTTAACTTCGACTTGGCATTCCAGGACCTGACTTTGCTGCTCGGCCGGAACGGCACCGGCAAAACGTCCGTATTGGATATTATCTACGCACTCCGCGAACTCTTGAGCGGCAGAGCCAAGATCGCCGATCCCGAAATATTTCCCGCACACACTCTGACGGCTTGGCAAACCAGGGAGCTTCAGGTCTTTGAAGTCGAGGCGGAACTCCCTGACGACACCTTCGTCTATAGACTACAGATCGAGCACAACGCGAAAAATCATCTATCGCGAATTTCCAACGAATCCCTTTTGGATGCCGACGGGCGGCCGTTGTTCGAATTCAAAGGGGGCCAGGTGCATCTCTATCGGGACAATAATTCGGCAGGCCCCGACTTCCCCGCCGATTGGACAGAGTCCGCGTTGGCCCGAGTCGCCCCGGGCCCCGACAACACCAGACTGACCCAATTTCTCGAGTTCATACGCAATGTGCTGGTTTGCGGGCTATACCCGGCCGGTTTCGAGCACGAGACCAAAAGCCATGACGTCATGCTGGCCAGGGACGCGCATAACTTCAGTGCGTGGTATCAGCATCTCCAACTGGAACAACCCGGACAGGTGGAACGATTCAGAAAGGCTCTGGAAGACGTTATCGATGGGTTCAGTGGAATACGCCTGCAAAAGGTCGGCCGGAATACGCGCGCGTTCTCGTTGGACTTCGACGAGAACGGAAAGAGATACGAGCTGGGACTGGACGAAATCTCGGACGGGCAACGGGCCTTGGTGGCGCTTTATTCCCTGATTCATCTTGCTGCCGGACTGGGCTACACGCTATTCCTGGACGAGCCGGAGAACTATGTGGCGCTACCGGAGATTGAACCTTGGCTGGCCGAACTCTCCGACCGTTGTGGTGACGCCATACCACAGGCGGTCATCTGTTCACATCACCCGGAACTGATTGACTACTTGGGATTGTCCTCTGGCATATCACTCTCTCGCGAACCATCCGGTGTTACCAGGGCAACAAGGATCGAGGACTTGTCCTTGACAACTGAGGGAGGTCTGAAGTTGTCGGAGATCGTGGCTCGCGGGTGGGACGGGTGAGGCGACAAGTCCAACTCGTCTTGCTCTGTGAGGATCAGCAGCAGGAAACCTTCTTGAGACGTTTCTTCAGTTCTGTGGGCTGGAAGCCGCGACTAAGACCGGGGCTTTCACCTCTCGGCAAGGGTTCGGCTGAACAGTTCGTCCGCGTCGCTGAGGTCCGCCTGTCAAGAATATAGGACGCGTGTTGCGCGACCGGCGTGAACAAGGGGACCAAATCATGAATACCAAGGTCGGTGAGCCACATTCGCAGCCAAGACCGTCCCGGAAACGTGTCGAGAAACGAAAGTCCGGTGGGATAGAGGGAAAGATCTGGATGTCTCCAGACTTCGACGACCCCGACGAAGAGCTAATCGAACTTATCGAGAACTCAAGAATCTTTCCTGATGAGGGTTCTGGTTCTGCAAAGTGACTGCGTAGCGAGCGGGTTTCCGAACTCAATCCACGAACTTTAGCGCCAGCGCCTTCGGCCCGGCACCGTGGCGGGCATAGGAGTTCAACGGCAGCGTGTAGACTTGGAAGCCTTCCTGCTCTAGCCGGGAGGCCGTGGCCTCACAGCCCTCCGGCACGATCGCGTTTCCATTCGCTACCAACGCGTTGCAGCCGAGATGCTGGGCGTCGCCAGTGTCCACCGGCTGAAGTCCCGGCACGTGGGTCTCAACCATTCCACGGGCTTCCGGGTATAAGGCCTCGGGATAGTATAGCGCCCTGCCCCCACCGAGCGGGCACAGGCAGGTGTCGAGGGGCCAGTCCCACTCATCGGACAGACGAAGCGAGTGGATTTCGTGCTTGAGGATACCTGAAAGCGCGTTGTGAGCAACCAAGTCGTCGCCGCAGCGATACCCCGCGAACGGTGTTCCCTCCACGATGACCAGATCCCGTTGGCCGTCAAAGCAGCAGCCTTCCGGCAGCGCCGGCATGTCGTATCCCCGGACGAGAAAGAAATTCGCCCATGCCTCGGCCTCGGGCCGTCTTGAAGAGTCCCGAGAGCGACACACGATGAAGGAATCCTCCCATACGAAGCCGCCGCTTGCCGCCAGCACGAGCTTGGGCAGACCCGGCCTCGGCTCCAGCAGGTCCACCTGCACGTCCAGCTTCTCGCGCAGGAGTCGGTAGAGCCCGCGCCACTCGGCCATGACGGCCGCTGCGTCCTCCCCGGGCGCGAGCTCGTAATGGAGCGGCGGGCACATCAGCACTTTCATGGGGCTCTCCCCTGCCCTATTCCTCGGTAGCCGTCCCCGGAAACAGCCCGGCCACGTTCCCGCCCAGCAGCTTGCGCTTGGCGGCGGCGCCGGTCTTCACGGCCTTCACGATAGCGACCGCGTCGCCGAGCCGGTCGATGGTGGGAAAGTCGCTGCCCATGAGCACCTGATCCTCGCCCACCATGTCCATGGCGAAGCGGATCTCCGGCGGACGCCAGAAGGGCGGCGCGGTGTCGATGAAGATGCGCTCCCGGAACTTGTCGAAGTAGCCCTGCTCCCGCTTGTCCCAGAACGACGGGTTGAGCCGGTTCCGGAGCGCGAACCAGGCGCCCCCGAGGTGGGTGAAGACGAAGCGCAGCCTGGGGAACCTCTCCAGCGTGCCGCTCAGCATCAGGCGCACGATGTTGATGGTGTTGTCCATGGCGCGCCCGAGGTTGCGGGTGAGGTTGAACTGCTCCATGCCGTGGGGGTGCGCCAGCGGGAGCTCCGAGGAGGGGTGCACGAAGATCGGGATGTCCAGGTCGGACACCAGCCGGTAGAACGGGTGGTAGCGCTTGTCGTCCAGCAGCGCACCGCGGATGTGCGTGTTGATGCCCACGCCGCGGAAGCCGAGCTTCAGCACCGCGCGCTTGAGCTCCCGCCGTCCGCCGGCCTCCAGCGCCGGCACGTGGGCCAAGGGGATGATGCGGCCGGGGAACTGTTCGGTGACCTGGGCCATCTCGTCGTTGATGAAGCGCGCCGCGGGGACGTCGATCCAGTCCAGCCAGCAGCCCACGTGAAGCACGGCCTGATGGACCCCCACCCGGTCCATCTCCGCCATCTGAGCGGCCATGTCCGCGGTCATGGCGGGAGGGCCGAAGAGCTGCACCCCCTGTCTGCGGATGGCAAACCGGTCGGGCTGCCGCACCACCCTTTCGCCGGCCCGAATAAGCGGCCCCGGGTTGCGATAGTGTTCTTCGGGCATCCAGTGATGGTGCGCGTCGATGATGAGTGTCTTGGCCATGGCTTCTCCAGGTATTCAAAAGGACCAGCGTTGGTCCTTGACTGCACCTGTCCCGAGCCAGGCAATGGCCCGGGCACCGGCGGGTTTGAAACCCGCCCCTACATGGGGTCCGGCCCCTTGCTTGGCGACGTGGCCCAGAAACACCCCAACGATAGCACACACATGACGATGGCGGTCCAGCATGAGCTGGCGTAGCTGCCGGAAAGGTCAAAGAGGTACCCCGCCAGCCAGGGCCCCACGCCCGCACCCATGCCGATGCAAACCGCCAGCACGCCGATGATGGAACCGAAATGGGCGCCGTGGAAAATATCGGCCGCAACGGTCGGATAGAGGGACTGGCGCGACCCGAAACCCACGGCGAAAAGCGGCGGATACACGGCGATCAGCACAAATCGCGGCATCCCGTCGAGAAAGAGGATGAGCAGAATGCCGCCCACCAGGGCCGCGGTTCCAATGGCGTAAGCCCACTCCCGGCCGATACGGTCCGATAGCGTCCCCATGCCGATCATGGTGAAGATGGTGAAGAACCCGGTGAGGCTCAATACCCAGGCTCCCAACTCTCGTGAAAAACCCGCATCCACCATGGCGGCCACCTGGTGCACCAGCACCATGTGCAAGGGGAGCGCGCCCAGCACGAAGGACAGCGCCAGCGCCCAGAAGCGGAAGTTGCGCAGTGCCTGCGCGAGCGTCATGCCGCCGCCCCGCATCCGGAGTGAACCCTGGCTTCCCGGCGCCCCCGTGGCGCCGAAATCCGGGAGCAGTCCCAGGTCCTGCGGCCGGCGGCGCTGAAGGAACAGGTTGAGCGGCACCACCGCCGCCAGCATCACGCCGGCCAGCACCAGATAGGCGTTGCGCCAACCGAACCCGACGATCAACCACTCGGTGGCGGGCACCACCAGGAAGATGCCGGCGCCTATGCCGGCGGCCGCGAGGCCCATGGCCATGCCCCGTTTGCGGACGAACCAGTTGCTGATGACCGTCGCCTGCGAGGTCATCGGCAGCGCGGCGAAACCGAGACCCACCAGTAGTCCCATCCCCAGATAGTACTGCCAGACATTCTGGGTCATGGCGCTGACGATGAAGCCCGCGGCCATGAGACCCGCCCCTACGGGGAACACCACCCTGGGCCCGAACCGGTCCAGCATGTGCCCCCACACCGGCGCCGAAAGGGTCCACGCCACCGAGCCCGCGGTCAGCGCGCCCGCGGCCAACCCGCGGCTCCACTGAAACTCCTCGATGACCGCCACGAAGAACAGCGCGAACGCGCCGCGGCACCCGAAGGCCGCCGCCACGGTCATGAACGAGATGCCCAGCACCACCCATGGATAGACGCGGTTGAGCCGGGCCGTGGGAACGGACGTGGTGTCGGCGACTGATGTATCCAAAAGGACGGTACCCGATGTGTGACCCGGACGCCGCTTCTACGACAGCCTGGGGACGATCTCGTCGCTCAGGTACCGGATCACCGAAGCGTAGTCCCGGCCGAGCTTGGCGAAAGAGATCTGGTGGAACCCGAGGCGTTCGGCCTCCGCCGCGAGCTCCAGGATGGGTTCCACGCAGTCCGACGGGGTGCCAGCGACGAAGCAGGCCCGCGGCATGGCGTCGGTCACCAGTTCCCGCGAGGCCTGCTCGATGGTCATGCCCGAGTGAAGCGCCTCCCGGATGCGGTTCACCTGCTCGTAGTCGATGCCGATGCGCGCGAACTCCTCGGGGCTGTATCCCAGGGCCTGGAGGCTCACCATGTGGTGGGCCGAGTACTTCTTGGCCTCGGCCAGCGCCTCCTCCGGCTCCTCCGATATCGCGAGGTTGATCTCACAGACCTTCCGCAGCTTTTTGTCCGGGTCCACCGCTCGGGCGGCGCTGTCGGCGCCCGCCATGGCCTGCTCCAACCGGCCGAGCTTGTGCATGGAGATGAAGTAGCCGCCCATGAGCACGCCTTCCATGGTCTCACCGGCGATGGCCAGGAACCGAGGCCCCACGCCGCCGCCGTAGAAACGCACCGGGGCGGCGGGAGGCCGTACCAGCTCGATGTGCCCGCGGGGATTCATGTGGAAGTACTCGCACAGGGTGGGATACTCCTCGAACCGCACCCGCTCCCCGCGAAACAGTGTCCCGAGAAAACCCACCGTCTCCCGGACCACGCGAAACGGCTTGACCATCTCCAGGTACTGCGGCACCTGGCCCTTGCTGCCCTTGGCGATGCCGAGGCTGATCTCACGTCCTTCGGTGAGCTCCGAGATGGCCAGCACGGCGTCGGCCACGTCGATGGGATTACGGAAGTAAGGCACTAGGATGGCGGTGCCGACTTTCAGGGGGGCGCGGGCCGCGATGGCCGTCGCCACGCTCAGCACTTGGCGGTAGCGCAGCGAATCGCTCAGCCATACCTGCTTGAAACCCCTCTCCGCGCCGAGCTCCGCCAGCTCCACCAACTCCCGCGTGGTGTAGTAGGATGCCGCCTGCAGCACGAACTGGAGCCCGAACTCCCCCGAGAATATCGCCATCGCACCCCCCTTTGCCTCTTATCTCAATTGGGGGATGTATCCCGATTCCGCCACAGCCTGCAAGCCGAGGGCTAGGAGCCGGCGACGTGGCGTCCTTCCCGGAGCGCGGCGATCCGGTCTTCGATGGGGGGATGGCTGGCAAAGAGCATTCGCATGCCGCCCTTGCGCACGCCGGAGATCCCCAGGGCGGCCACCTGTTCCGGCATGTGCTCGGGTTCCACGCTGCGCTGGAGCGCCTCGAGGGCGCCGATCATGTTGGCCTTGCCGGCCAGATACGCGCCGCCGGCGTCGGCCCGGTACTCGCGCCGGCGCGAGAACCAGTAGACCACCATGCTGGCCAGGATACCGAGAAGTATCTGCGTGACGATCACGGTGACGAAGTAGCCCATGCCGTAGCCCCCTTCGCCGTCCCTGTGGAGCGCGCGGTCCACGACATATCCGATCACGCGGGACAGGAAGATCACGAAGGTGTTGAGAACCCCCTGGATCAGGGTCAGCGTCACCATGTCGCCGTTGGCTATATGGCTCACCTCGTGGCCCAGCACGGCCGAAGCCTGGTCCGCGTTCATGGCTCGCAACAGCCCCGTGCTGACCGCTACCAGTGAGTTGTTGCGGCTCGGGCCCGTGGCAAAGGCGTTGGGCTCCGGGGAATCGTAGATCGCCACCTCGGGCATGGCGATGTTCGCGGCCTGAGCATGCATGTGAACGGTATTGACGAGCCAGCTCTCGGTGTCGTTCCGAGGCTTCTCGATGACCGTCGCTCCCACCGCCATCTTGGCCATCCATTTGGAAATGGCCAGCGAGATGAAGGCGCCGCCCATGCCGAAAACAAACGAGAATCCCAGCAACGCCCCGAGATTCAGGCCTCTCTGGTAAAGCGCCTGGTCCAGGCCGAGCACGCTGACGACCACGCTCAAGACGACAAGGATGGCGATGTTGGTAAGCAGAAACAAGAACACGCGTTTCATGGACCTTCCCTTCCTCTCGCGAATGTGAGCTCTCAGGTAAAATTTACAATGCGTACGACGCCGAATCAATTTCGGCGGGATTTCCACGCTTGAAGAAATCTAATCATTTGTCCTCGCGTGTAAAGGCAACGTTCCATCGGCCTATTCGATCTCTCGCACGGTAGGCAACCGCGCCATGCCGTAGAACGCCATCAACGTCACCAGCAAACCGCCCAGGGCCACGGCCGTGGGCGCGCCGGCGTACTCGGCCACGGCGCCCGCAATCGCGCCCCCGAGCGGCATGAGATCCCAGGTGAGACCGAAGAGCCCCAGCACCCGGCCGCGCAGATCGTTGGGAAGGTTCAGTTGGAGGATCGTGTTGATGGAGGTCAGGTAAATCTGGTTGAAGAGCCCGAGAAAGAAGATCAGCCCCAGTGACAAGGAAAACGAGGACGAGTACGCGAACAGAACGAGCAGCGCCCCGAAAGTGGCGGCCCCAGCCAGCACCTGCCATCCCCTTCGGCCGGCCTGGGCCAGGTATGCGACGGTCAACGTTCCCAGCAGCGCACCCACACCCGAGAAAGACTGGAGCAGCCCGAACCCCCGGGAGTCCACCCGCAGGATGCTCCGGGCGAATACCGGCAGCAGGATCACGTAGGACATGCCGAAGACGCTGTTGAAGAACGTGAGCCCCAGCAGGCTGTAGAAAAGCTGGTTCCGGCGAACGAAGTCGAGCCCGGCGACGATGTTGCGCCACATGTTGCCCTGGGCCTCCCCGACGATGGGACGGGTCCGGATAAACGCCCACAGAGCCACCGCCACCGCCGAGCTCACGAAACAGGCGATAAAGGTATGGCCCACGCCGAACCAGTGAATCAGCAGGCCGGCGAGCCCGGGGCCCACGAGGCGGCACGCCTGCCACACCGAGCTTCCCAGGGCCACCGCGTTGGCGATCTCCTCCCGCGGCACCATCTCGGGCAGCAGCGCGTACCGGCTGGGCCGGTCGAAGGCCCGCAGAAAACCCGAGTTGAACGCGAACACGAGCACGTGCCAGAAGGCGATGCGCTCGGTTAGCACCAGAATTCCCAGCACGAGGTAGGCCACGGCCAGCAGCGACTGGGTGAGCACCATGATGCGCCGCTTGTCGGCCCGGTCCGCGATGGCCCCGCCCACGAGCACCAGGGAAACCCGCGGCACGGCGTAGGCGATCCCGGCCACCCCCAGCATCAGCGGCGAATCCGTCAGCAGGAACACCAGCCACGCCTGGGCCGCCAGCTCCATGTTGAGTGCCAGCACCGAGGAGAGCTGTCCCAACCAGTAGAAGCGGTAGTTCCTGTGGCGCAGGCCGGAGAACAGTCGGCGGAGCATGGTTTCCATAGGCGATTTTGTTTCCGGGAGCCTTTTGGGTATAGAACTCGGTGGGCACGCCGTCCACCGCAAGTGTCCTGTCCGGTGCCTCTGCCTGCACGAAACGGCCCGATGGAGAATGGATCGATGAAGGTCAGCCTTTTTACCGAAGTGCAGTGCCCGTCGGGAAGCGTTCCCGCCGAGTTGTTACAGCAGTTTCTCGAGCAGGCGGAGTTGGCGGATAACCTGGGTTACGACGGCTACTGGGTGGCCGAGATCCACTTCACCCCCAGCTTCTCTCTCCTGTCCGCCCCCTACGTGGTCCTGGGGGCCGCCACCCAGCGGACCCGCAACCTGCGCCTCGGGGTTGCGGTCAACACCCTTCCCGTCCACCATCCCATGCAGCTTGCCGAGCAGGCCGCCACGCTGGACGTACTGAGCAACGGCAGGATGTGCTTCGCCGCCGGCGGCGGGCATCCCCACACCCGGGCCTACGAATGCTTCGGCGTGGAGCACGAGCACGTGCGGGACCTCATGGAGGAGAGCATCGAGGTTATCCGGCTGGCGTGGACCGAGGAGGCCGTGGATTACCAGGGACGGTTCTTCCGGATCCCCAGCATCGTGGCCAACCCCAAGCCCGTGCAACAGCCCCATCCGCCCATCTACACCGCCGCGAGTTCCCTCGACGGCGTGAACTTCGCGGCGCGCATGGGACTGAATCTCTTCATCCCCGTGCACGTGCGGACCGCGGAAGAGTTGCGCGAATTCGCCGCCACCTACTGGGAGATGCTGGCGGTACACGGTCATGACCCGGAAGAGCATGAGCTCGGCCTGCTGTTGCCCATGCACGTGGGGGGCGCCGCGGAAGAGGCCCGCGCCCGATCCGAGGCCGGCGTCATGAGCTACTACGACGTCATCCGGGAGACCCGCGGCAACTACGCCCAATGGCTCATGGCCCAGGGACGGCCGTTACCCGAACGGCTGCGCAAGAACGCGGCGGCGGACGGGCTGACCTTCGACCGGGTGTGCAGCGAGTTCGCCGCCATCGGCACGGCGGCTCAGGTGGTGGACAGGGTCGCCGACCTGGCCCGTGACACCGGCGCGGGACATGTGCTGGCGTGGATGAACATCGGCAGCGTTTCCCATGACCACATCAAGGAGTCCATGCAGCGCTTCGCGGAGGACGCCCTGCTCGCGGTACGGGGGATCTAGTCTGCGGGTAGCGAAGTGAAGTCGAAGGACGCGCTTCAATTGCCCTGTGTTTCTCCGACACCCTCCCCGCCTTCCGTTCCGTCTCACTCTTCCGCCGGCGGCTCCGGAAGCTGCTGAACACGCCCGAGACGATCCACCAGCAGCACGAGAACCCCGGCGCTCACGGACACGGTGGCGATCAACAATGCGGCCCCCGCCTGGGCCGCGTGATAGGCACTGTGAGAAGCCGAAGCCGCCGACAACGCGTAGGCGCCATACCCGGCCGCCAGGGCACCCCAGGCGAACAGTGCCCAAGCCGCGAACATGAACATGGGCCCGAACCTCACACAATGCCGCCAACGAGTCAATCAGCGTATGTGGACCCAGCCCCTCAAAGTTGCTACACGGTGCTGTAACCAAGTTTACGGAAAGGCCGCCGTCCGCCATGAACAAGGACAGCCAGTCACTCGAAACCACACACGACATCGATCCCATCCGCTACGAGATGTTCCTCCACCGTCTTTGGGCCATCGGCGAGGAAGGCCGGATGACGCTGCAGCGCGTCACCGCCTCTCCCATCGTGGCCCAGGGCGGCGAGTGCATGAGCTCGTTCTACAACGCCGGCGGCACGATGGTGCTGGCCTGCTCCGGGCACCTGCGCTTCGCCCATGCGACCTCGGACGCCATCAAACACCTCATCGACTGCTTCGAAGAGTCGCCGGGATTCTTCGACGGCGACCAGTTGTTCTTCAACGACCCCTACGTGGCGGGAGCGCACACCTATGACATGATGGTGATCAAGCCGATCTTCCACCAGGGCCGGCTCATCGGCTGGGTGGCCACCAGCACCCACACCGCGGACACCGGCGGCAACCTTCGGGGGGCGGCTACCGAGATCTTCCACGAGGGCATCCGGATCATGGGCCTCAAGGTGGTGGAGCGCGACATCTTCCGCGAAGACGTGTTCAAGTCCCTCACCGAGCAGTGCCGGGACCCGCAATACGTGGGGCTGGACCTCAAGGCCATGATCGCGGGCAACAACGTGTGCGCCCGGCGCTATCTCGGCCTGGTGGACAAGTTCGGCCTGGAGTTCGTCCAGGCCGCGGGCGCCCGGATCATCAGCGACACCGAGGCGGCGGCGCGGGCCAAGCTCAAGTCCCTGCCGGACGGCACCTGGACCGGACGCACGTACCTGACCACGCTGGATACCAAGACCCGCAAGGCCGCGCCGCTCCGGATCATGTGCACGCTCACCAAGAAAGGGGATCACCTGACGCTGGACACCACCGGCACCAGCCCCCAGACCAACAGCGACGTCAACTCGACCTTCCCCAGCACCCGGGCCCTCATCGGCGTCGCCATCACCAACACGCTCTTCTGGGACGTCCCCTGGAGCGACGGCAAGTTCGCTCCCATCGATCTCGTGGTCCCGGAGGGGTCGGTGCTGAACTGCCGGTTCCCGGCGGCCTGCGCCGCGGCCCCGGTGGTGGGCGGCATCCTGGTGGCGGCGGTGTGCGAGGCCGCCGGCAAGATGCTGTTCGCCGCCGGCCGGCACGAGGACGTGCCCGCCACGTGGTACGCCACCTGGTACGAGGGCGGTCCCGGCTACATCCCCGCCGGCCACAATCGTGAGGGGGTCCGCACCGCCATGGGCATCTACGACATCCACGGCAGCGGACTCGGGGCCACCCCGTTGCGGGACGGCGTCAACACCGGAGGACACATGAACATCCCCTCCGGGGGGATCAGCGACGTCGAGCGCACCGAGATGCAGTACCCGCTGCTCTATTTCTCGCGCAACCACAACACCGACGGGTCCGGATTCGGCAAGTACCGCGGCGGGGTCGGCACCTACCGGATCTTCATGGTCTACGGCTCGCAGGACTTCTCGGTGGACTTCAAGCCCTACGGGTGGATACCCCAGGGGGCCTACGGACTCTTCGGCGGGCATCCCGCGGGGCCCGGCGGCATCCGGGCCATCTTTCTGACCGACGAGGATATCGAGAAGCGGTTGGCGGCGGGGGACTACCCCGCCCGCCTCGACGACATCGAAGGCGACGGCTGGGGCAAGGTGTTGGTGCCGGAAGGCGCCCCGGGGCGCGTATCGCTGCCCGAGTTCACGGTCCTGAGCGACTACGTCCAGAGCGGCGGCGGCTACGGCGATCCGCTGGACCGGGACCCGGCAGCGGTGGCGCGGGACGTACGGGTGGGCGTATCCACGGAAGAATCCGCGCGGCGGGTCTACGGTGTCGTGCTGCGCGGACAAGGCGCGGAGGTCGACGAGGCGGAGACCGGGACACAGCGCCGAGCCATACGGCAGACCCGAATCGAGCAGGCGGCGCCGGTGACCGCAGGAGCGACCCCGGAAGGGAAAGCCTCCGACGGGCAACCGGTGGCGCGGATCCACGAGACCCTCGAGGTGGCCGGCAACGGAAGCGGAAAACAGATCCGCTGCACGCGTTGCGGCTTCGTTTTCGGAAGCACCGACGAAAACTACAAGAAGCGCTGTCTCAAACGCATCGTCGAGCTGGACGAGATCGGCGGCCAGCGGCCGACGTCCGGTGACCCCTACCTGGGAAGGTACCACGAATACATCTGTCCCGGCTGCGCCACGCTGCTCCAGGTGGACGTCTACTGTCCGGAACTGGGGGGCGAGGAAGACCTTTGGGACATTCACATCGAGGCTTGACACCATGGCGGGAACACTCCAAGGCATCAAGATTCTGGAACTGGCCAGTTACGTCACGGGCCCGTTCGCTTCCATGCTCATGGCGGACCTCGGCGCCGAGGTCATCAAGGTCGAGGACCGGGAACAGGGCGATCCGTTCCGGGGCTGGGGCGAGCGGCTCTACTCCGCCACGTTCTGCAGCCTGAACCGGAACAAGAAGAGCATCACCCTGGACATCCGCAGCGAGGAGGGCCGGGGCATCTGCCGCCGGCTGGCGGCCGAAGCCGACGTGCTGGTCGAGAACCACCGCCCGGGCGTCATGGCCCGCCGGGGACTGGACTACGACACGATTCGTGCGCTGAACCCCGGAATCATCTACTGCTCCATCTCCGGTTTCGGCCAGGAAGGACCCTACCGCGACCGGCCCGGCTTCGATACCGTCGGCCAGGGAATGAGCGGGCTGCTGAGCCTGCTCACGGATCCGGACAACCCCAAGGGTATGGGCATCTCCCTGTCCGACCACCTCACCGGGGTCTACGCGTGCTACGGCGTGCTGGCGGCGCTGGTGAACCGGATGATGACCGGAGAGGGACAGATCATCGAAACGTCCCTGCTACGGGCGTCGGTTTCGTTCACCGCGGAGAACTGCGCCCGCTATTTCGAGACCGGCGTGGTGCCCAGCCGGGCCGACCGCACCCGCACCGCCGGCGTCTTCGCCTTCGTGGACCGGGACGGCAAGCCCTTCGTCGTCCACCTGTCCTCACCCACCAAGTTCTGGCTCGGCCTGCTGGAGGTGGTGGAGCGGCCTGAATGGGCCGAGGACCCTCGCTTCGTCGACAAGAAGGGCCGCACCGAGAACCACGACCTGCTGGAGCGGGAGCTTCAGGCCATTTTCGGCCGGGACTCGCGCGATGTGTGGCTGCGCATGCTCGAAGAACACGATGTGCCCTCTACCCCGGTGAACAACCTCGAGGACATGTTCAACGATCCACAGGTGCAGCAGTACGGCTTCCCCATCGAGGTGGAGCATCCGAAGATGGGCAAGGTCAAGCTGGTCGGAAGCGGCGTCAACATGAGCCGGACGCCACCGGAAACTCCGACGCCGCCGCCCATGCTCGGCGAGAACACCGACGAAGTCCTCCAACACCTGGGATACAGCGCGGAAACCATCGAGGGGCTGCGCAGTCGACAGGTCATCTAGTGGAAGTCGTTCCGGTCACGCTCATCCGGGGGCGTCCGAGACCCGCTCCTGCCGTGTGGAAACAGGCAAAATTTCATGGCGCTTTAGCGTTGCTTGTTGCCATCCAACTCTGATAGGTACTTAACTCTTTGTAACTTTGGCGTGTTTGCGGCGCGTGGTACGACGGACCACGGCCCTTGCGGATGCGGCCCGAAACCCCGAAAAGAAACGGAACACGACGGTGACAGGTATGATGTACCACGCCAAGACCCTTTGCCTTCTGGCCGCACTATCCATGTCCCTGGCCTCATGCGTCTCCATCGAGGAACACGAGCAACTGGACCGGGCGAAGCAACGCGTGGAGGCAGACAACACCACTCTGACGCAAGACCTGGAGCGACGGGGACGCGAAGTCACCACCCTCGAAGCGAGAGTCGCAGAACTTACGCAAGGCGCAACCCGGTCCCAGGGCATGCTCGAACAGAGGGGACAGGAACTCACAGACGCGCAACGGCAGATCAACGAGCTGACGGCATCCCTGGCCGAGGTCCGGCAGGAGTTGAACACCGCCGTCGCCGAACGAAGCAGAACCGTGGACCGCTACCGGCGGCGAGTGGCCGCTTTGACGGCCGAAAGGGACAATACGTTCAAGACCGTCGACGAGTTGACCCTACAGCTCGATCAGAGAGCCGCTACAGTGCAGGACCTGGACACGAGGACTCGGGAATTGGCCAGTCTCAGAGACTCTTTGGCGTACCAGAACGCGCTTCTGGCCGCAGCCAAAACCGAATTGGAGGATAACTTCGCCGCGCTTGTGCGCAAGCGGGACGAACTGAACGCACAAGTGGAAGGGCTGGCGACCCAGGTCGCACAGCAGGGTCGTGCCATCGGAGCGATGAACACCGAAACCGATCGGCTGAATGCGCTCAGGCAGTCCCTGGAGGCGGAAGTCGCCACCCAGAAGACGACTCTGGCCCACTTGCAGCAGCAACTGTCGGAGGTGACACGCTCACTGGACCAGACCCGCGCCGAAAAAGACAATGCCTTGGCCGATCTGGCTGCCGGAGAACAGGAAGCCTCCCGGAAAATCGCATCCCTCAACACCGCCCACGATCAGGCCGCCCAACGGCTCCAGGAGCAACTTGCTCAAACCATACGCTCACAGGACCAGACCCGCACCGAAAAAGACAATGCCTTGGCCGATCTGGCTGCCGGAGAACAGGAAGCCTCCCGGAAAATCGCATCCCTCAACACCGCCCACGATCAGGCCGCCCAACGGCTCCAGGAGCAACTTGCTCAAACCATACGCTCACAGGACCAGACCCGCACCGAAAAGGACAAGGCCCTGGCCGATCTGGCTGCCGGAGAACAGGAAGCCTCCCGGAAAATCGCATCCCTCAACACCGCCCACGATCAGGCCGCCCAACGGCTCCAGGAGCAACTTGCTCAAACCATACGCTCACAGGACCAGACCCGCACCGAAAAGGACAAGGCCTTGGCCGATCTGGCTGCCGGAGAACAGGAAGCCTCCCGGAAAATCGCATCCCTCAACGCCGCCCACGATCAGGCCGCCCAACGGCTCCAGGAGCAACTTGCTCAAACCATACGCTCACAGGACCAGACCCGCACCGAAAAGGACAAGGCCCTGGCCGATCTGGCTGCCGGAGAACAGGAAGCCTCCCGGAAAATCGCATCCCTCAACGCCGCCCACGATCAGGCCGCCCAACGGCTCCAGGAGCAACTTGCTCAAACCATACGCTCACAGGACCAGACCCGTGCCGAGAAGGAAAAGGCCCTGGCCGATCTCGCAGCAGAGGAAAAGGAAGCCGGCGAGAGACTCGCATCCCTTACCGCCGCCCATGAACAGACCGTCGAACAACTCCGGCAGCAACTGGCGCAAACCACCCGCTCCCTGGCGCAGACCCGCACCGAAAAGGAGAGAGCCCTGGCCGGCCTCGCCGCAAAGGAGCAGGAAGCCGGCCAGAGACTCGCATCCCTCAACGCCGCCCATGAACAGACCGTCGAACAACTCCGGCAGCAACTGGCGCAAACCACCCGCTCCCTGGCGCAGACCCGCACCGAAAAGGAAAGAGCCCTGGCCGACTTCGCCGCAAAGGAGCAGGAAGCCGGCCAGAGACTCGCATCCCTCAACGCCGCCCATGAACAGACCGTCGAACAACTCCGGCAGCAACTGGCGCAAACCACCCGCTCCCTGGCGCAGACCCGCGCCGAAAAGGAAAGAGCCCTGGCCGACTTCGCCGCAAAGGAGCAGGAAGCCGGCCAGAGACTCGCATCCCTCAACGCCGCCCATGAACAGACCGTCGAACAACTCCGGCAGCAACTGGCGCAAACCACTCGCTCCCTGGTGCAGACCGGCACCGAAAAGGAAAAGGCCCTGGCCGACCTCGCCGCCAGGGAACTGGCAGCGACCGAAAGCTTGACATCACTCACGACCGCCCATGAGCAGGCCGTCAAACGACTACAGCAACAACTGGCACAGGCCACGAATTCCCTCGAACAAGTCCGGGCGCAGAAGGAGCAGGAACTCGCCGCCCTCACCGCCGCTCAACAAGACCTCACGAAACAACTAGCGGAGTTGAAGGCCCGCCATGACGAAGCGACCAGGCAACTGCGGCAGCAACTGGCCGAAACGACGCGTTCTCTGGAACAAACCCGCGCCGAAAGGGAACAGGCACTCGCCGCCTTGACCGAGGACCAACGAGACCTCACGACACAATTGGCCCAACTGAAGGCCACGCATGGGCAGGCCGTTCAAGAGTTGCAGCAACAACTGGCTCAATCCACGGAATCGCTGGAGAAGGTGCGGGCCGAAAAGGAGCAGGCCCAGGCCGAACTGACCAGACTCAAACAGGAGATGGAACGGCAAGACCCTGGAGACGATGCAGCCAAGGGCCGGCTGGAGCAGCAGCTCGCCGAAACCGAGCGTTCCCTGAAGAAGGCCGAGGCCGAACGGCAACAGGCGATGGCCGCCCTGACCGCAGACAAGCAGCAACTGGCCTTGCAAATGGCCACGTTGGCGGCCGCACATCAAACCGCCCTGGCACAGCTCGACCGGCATCTGGCTCAGGTGACGGTGTCGCTGGGACAGACGCGCACCGAAAAAGACCGGGCGGTGGCCGGCCTCGCCGCCAAGGAAAAGGAAGCCGCTGATAAACTCGCCTCGCTCACCGCCGCCCACAACCAGGCCGCTGCGCGGCTACAGCAGCAACTCGATGAAACCAACCGTTCGCTGGAGCAGACCCGCGCGGAGAAAGAGCAGGCCGTGGCCGATCTCGCCGCCAAGGAAAAAGAGGCCGCTGACAAACTCGCCTCCCTCACCGCCGCTCGGGATCAGGCCGCCGAGCAGCTACGGCAGCAACTCGATGAAACCAACCGTTCGCTGGGGCAGATCCGCGCGGAGAAAGAGCAGGCCGTGGCCGTTCTCGCCGCCAAGGAAAAAGAGGCCGCTGACAAACTCGCCTCCCTCACCACCGCTCGGGACCAGGCCGCCGCACAGCTACGGCAGCAACTCGATGAAACCAACCGTTCGCTGGAGCAGACCCGCGCGGAGAAAGAGCAGGCCGTGGCCGTTCTCGCCGCCAAGGAAAAAGAGGCCGCTGACAAACTCGCCTCCCTCACCGCCGCTCGGGACCAGGCCGCCGCACAGCTACGGCAGCAACTCGATGAAACCAATCGTTCGATGGGGCAGATCCGCGCGGAGAAAGAGCAGGCCGTGGCCGTTCTCGCCGCCAAGGAAAAGGAGACAACAGACAGACTCGCCTCCCTCACGGCTGCCCACAACCAGGCCTCCGCACAGCTACGGCAGCAACTCGATGAAACCAATCGTTCGATGGGGCAGACCCGCGCGGAGAAAGAGCAGGCCGTGGCCGATCTCGCCGCCAAGGAAAAGGAGACAACAGACAGACTCGCCTCCCTCACGGCTGCCCACAACCAGGCCTCCGCACAGCTACGGCAGCAACTCGATGAAACCAATCGTTCGATGGGGCAGATCCGCGCGGAGAAAGAGCAGGCCGTGGCCGATCTCGCCGCCAAGGAAAAGGAGACAACAGACAGACTCGCCTCCCTCACGGCTGCCCACAACCAGGCCTCCGCACAGCTACGGCAGCGACTGGAAGCGACCAACCGTTCGCTGGAGCAGGCCCGCACCGAAAAGCAACAGGCCGTTACCGCCCTGGGCGCCGACAAGCAGGAACTCACCCTGCAGATGACCCGGGCGGCGGCCGAGCGCGATGCCTTTAAGCAGCAGATCGAGGGGAAACTCGTGCTGGAACCCTACTGGCAGTGGATCTTCGGCGTGGTCGCGGGCCTTGGAGCCCTCGGCTGGGGTTCCAGATGGTTCCGGGCGTAACGGGCGGACTCTCAACCCTTGATGTCGGGCCAATCCTGCAGCAGCTTTCCGTAACCGGAAATGCTGCATGAGAACCCTACCTTCGAGAGCATGAACCAGAGCATGGCGGGATTGCTCGCCACCACCGGTTTCGCCAAGTCCTGCTCCAGACGGTCCAACACCTTCAGCGGATCCAGCACCGCCCCCTGGAAATAGATCGCCTCCACGTCCGGGGTCGCCTTCACCGCCTTTGCCGTAAGCGTGTACACGTCCTCGGGCTCGACGGTCATGGCGTCACGATAGTCGTCGAAGGTGTCCGCGGGGGAAACCGCCTCGATGCCGCAGTCGGCGAGATAGTCGCGAATCAGCTTGTTCATGGACTCGACGAACGGCGTCAGCAACAGCACCCTGGGGGTCGAAAGGGACTTCAGCGCCTCGACGCACGACTCCAGGGCTGTCGTCACGGGCACGTCCACCGCGTCCTTCAGTCTCGCCAGCAGCCCGGGATTGAGCACCTCCACCGGAGCCCCGCTGACGATCACACCCCGCCATCCGCGCTCCCGCGCCAGCCGGGCCGACGTCTCCACCACCATGTCGCCCGTGCCCGCGAGGCTGTCCAGAGACCCCCGGACGATGCCCAACCCCTCGAACTCCATCTCCACTTCCTTAGGAATGAACGCCCGGAAGAGCTCGAAGTGGGGACTCGAGCTCGATATCGGTGTGACGAAGCCAATTTTGACATTTTCCGTAACTGCCATGGTCCCCTCCTATGAATGAGTTGTACTAGAATGAACGCGCGGCGATCCAACTGCCGCCGATGAAAGTTCCCAAGGTGCTTCCCAGGTTCGAGAACACCACGACAAGAAGGATGCGAGAGACGGAGTTCCGCCAAAGCCCCCTGGGAAACGATTTCACCACCTCGGGCATGGCCTCGAGGTCCGCCACCGTCGGCTTCTTGATCCAGGCCTGAACCAGTCCCGAAACCCAACCGGCGGCGATGGTGGGGTTCAGGCTGGTTATGGGAGCGGCCAGGAACGCGGCCAGCACCGTCACCGGGTGGCCCAAGGCCAGAGCCGCCCCCACGGCCGCCAGCAGCCCGTTCACCAGCACCCAAATGGAGATGGACTCCAGGGAGTGGGCGGTGCCGGTGCGGTAGAATCCGTACGCGATGATCGCCACGATCAGCGAAGGCACCAGCCACTTGATGCTCCTGGACCATAACGAAGGCTCGGGCACCGTTTCAAGGGGATCGAGTGAGTGGTCCTGGTGAATCGCACGCGCGATTCCCGGCACGTGTCCCGCACCGACTACCGCCACGACCTTCTCGCCCTCCGCCTCCCTGATTTTCTGCGCCAGGTAGACGTCTCGCTCGTCGATGATGGCTTGTTTCACGGCCGGGAAGGCCTCGGCGAACTCTACCAGGGCATCTCCCAGCCGGTCCTGCCGCTTGAGATCGTCCACCGCCTCTTTGTCGATGTCCGGTTCCACCAGTGCACTGGTGAGAAGCAGGAACAGCAGCTTCAGCTTGTTCCAGACGCCGAGGCGCCGCCAGGTTCTCTTCATCGTTACCTGGACGTCACGGTCCGCCAGCACCAGATCCACGTCACGCTCATGGGCCAGGTTGACGGCCTCCAGCATATCGGCCCCGGGCCGAACGCCGAGCCGATCGCCCATGCGCTTGTAAAACGCCGACATGATCAACTGGCTCAACAGGAGGGCCGCCTTGCCCTCCTTGATGACCTTGAAGACATCCATCTTCTGCCATACATCGGGCCGGGTGAACGCCTCGTACCGGGCCTGGCACAACTCCACGCAAATGGCGTCGGGCTCCACGAGCTCGACGGTCTTGCGGACGTCCTCGATGCTCTCCAACGAAACGTGTGCCGTGCCCACGAGATAGATCTCCCGGTCCCCGACGTGCAGGCGCCGCGTATGCGCCGGAAGCCCGGTGACGGCCGGGCCTAGTGCAGCGTCCGCGTCCACGCGCATCAAACCTGGGCCACGGGGCCCTTGTAGTCCCGCAGCCAGCCGATAAATTGCACGATCTGATCGACCATGTAGTCATGGTACGCCTTGCCCTTTTCGGGCGAGGCCTTGATGGAGGGGCTGAAGGAGCCGGTGGGTACAATCCGGCGTTGTTCCGCGCTGGTCCAAGGTATGTCGATGACCTCGTGGGGCGCGGAGAAAAGATCTCCGTGGGACCACGGCGAGAAGTTCTCCTCGAAGTCGACCTGCGACGTGGTCAGCTTCTCCTGCTTGATCAGGTGGGGGTACTTGTACCAGCACTCCGAGATCTCGAGCTCGCCGCTGTGATGCTCCTTGGCCTCCTTGATCTCGTTGGCGATCTTCTTGGCGATCTTCACCGGGTCAATGACCGCGAAGAAGACCTCGGGCATCTCGTACTCGCGCAAGTTCTTGGTGGCCGCCAGCAGACCGGGAAGGTTGGCGCCCTTGTGTCCGTTGATGATGAGGATCTTCCGGAACCCGTGTTTCGCCAGGCTGCGGCTCATATCCTGAATCACCGCCATCAGGGTCTCGGTGCGGAGCGAGATGGTCCCCGGGAAACCCAGGTGATGCGGCGAATCGCCGAACCACAGCGGCGGCGTGCACAGCGTTCCGGTGGCGCGGGCCACGTCCTCCGCCAGCGCGATGGCGATGAGACAGTCCAGCCCGAGGGGCCCGGCGGGCCCGTGCTCTTCCGTGCTGCCCACCGGACAGATGATGATGTCGGAGTCTTCGAGATAGGCCCCGACATCCTCCCAGGTCAGTTCCTGGAGCCATACCGAGCCGAGTTGCGCCGCCATTGTCATTGCCTCCAGTCTAGTGTCGTGCCCGGTGCCCGCTCCGGTTACTTGATGGCCAGGGGATTCGTCGGGGAACCCACCGCACCGGTCACCGGGAGCGCGGGGCCCACGAACATGAACTCGTAACGCCCGTCCTCGGCACAGTCCTCGGCGAGCTCTTCCAGATGGAAGATCTCACCCACGGTGAGACCCATGTTCGGAATGCTGACCCAGTGCCACGGCTGGTTGGCCTCCCGGGTCTGGTTGGGCCGGACTTCCGCTCCCCAGGTGTCGGTCGCCACCGCGGCCACCTCCTTGGTATGGAGCCAATCCAGGGTCTCGAAGCCTAGCCCCGGGGCGTCCCCGCCCGGATAACCGTCCCAGGACCCGGCGTCCAGCTTGGCCTTCATCTGCCCGGTCCGCACCAGCAGATAGTCGCCCCGGCCCACCTCCACGTCCTGGGCCTTCATGGTGCGGTCGAGGTCGCGGTTGGTGATGGCGTAGCCGTCCTTCAGCCACTCGGCGCCCTTTGCCCGGGCCACGTCCAGCAGCACGCCACGCCCGACCATCTTGTCCCGGGTCTTCTCGATGCCGTTCTTGGCCGCGCCGCCCGTGGTCACCAGGCGGCAGTCGTAGCCGTTGTACATGCGGTCTTCGTAGAAGATGTGCGCCAACCCGTCCCACTGGGTGCCGGCCTGAAGCGGCATGATGATCACGTCGTCGGCGCCCCGGATACCCCGATGGTCGAGCACACCCGAGTAGGCGTCCGTACCGGTGCGGAGCATGAGATGTATGGGATTGAAACGGCCCATGGCCGGATAGTTGCTCTTGCCGCCTTGCGGGCCTGCATCGTCGAAATTGAGGGCCAGGGAGAACACCCGGCCTTTGCGCACGAGCTGCGCGGCGGCGACGATGTCCTCGGGCGTGGTAAAGTTGAGCGTGCCGACCTCGTCGTTCTCGCCCCATCGGCCCCAGTTGCGAAGCCGCTTGGCCGCCGCTCGGATACGCGCCATGGTAAGTTTCGGACGTCTTCGAGTCGCCAAGCGTACCTCCTCAGGCGCTGAATGAAACTGGATCTTTTCTAACAGGTGGGCCGGGGAAACGAAACCGTGTCCCGGCGGGACGCGGGTTGAAACTCAAACGGGGATCGCCTAAGAATGGCCGGTATGTCGTCATACGCCCACAACGGGAAGGGGCAGAAAGTGATGCTCGGCTTCGTGGTCCGTCGCTGTGCCAGAGAGTTGGGCCACTCCCCCACCCCGGACGAGTTCGCCCTTTGGGCCAACAACCAGACGCTGGACGGCGAACGCTACCATATCTTCGGACAGCCCATCTCGGCTGAAGCGGCAAGGATCATGCTGCGCAGCCTCGACCGGCTCGTGACCGTCCGCTCACCCGAAGTCATCCTCGGACAGCCCGAAGCCTCTTGAGGGCAGGACCGTCTTCTGATTTCCGGGACGCCGCCTCGGTCCCGCCGAACGTGGGCGAGGCAGGCTCCTAGGAAGCCTTCCTCGCGGCGTCGCTGATGTCCAGGTTGTAGAGTCGGGCGCCGTTATCCCGCAGGATCTTGGTCTTGACGTCCTCGCTGAGGTCTTCCCGCTGCTTCAGGTAGTCGCTGGAAAGGACCTCACGATCGCCGTGGGGCATATCCGAGCCGTAGACCACCTGCCCGTCGCCTACCAACTCCACCACCTCAGGCAACAGCCTGTCTTCCACCTCCGTGCTGAGGTAGAGATTACCCTTCCGGACGTACTCCATCGGCGGCAGCTTGGCGTTGGGAATCGTGTCCGGAAGGATATCGGCGAGAAAATTCCCCGAGTGGCCGAACCGGTGGTCCAGACGGTCGATCATGAAATGAACCCACTGGCAGCCGGCTTCCAGAAATCCCACCCGCAGGGTGGGGAAACGGTCCAGGAGACCGCTGTTGATCATGGCCGAGAAGCCCAGCAGCAGCGGCATGAGGAAAGCATTGACCGAAGACGGATAGATGTGGGTGAAGAGACCGTTCAAGGCCGGAGTTGCCCAGCCTACGTGGATCGCCAGCGTCAGATCCTTCTCGACCAGCGCCTCATAGAACGGCAGGAAAGCGGGGTCGTCGAGCATCCGGTCTCCGATGGTGCCCAGCACCATGACGGCCACGGCCCCGAGGCTGTGGGCCTCGTGGACCTGCTTCACCGCGCCCTCCACGTCATCCAGATTCACCACCGCGGCCCACTTGAGCCGCTCGTGGGCGCCGATCTGATCGCCGAGGAAGCGGTTGTACGCGGAGCCCATGGCGGTTAAGAGCGCCGGGTTCGCCGACAGCGGATACGCGAGGAACAGCGTGGGATAGAGGACCTGCAGCGAGATCCGTTCCTTGTCCATGGCCTCGATCCGCTCCGTGACCCCGTGGATCTCCATGCTGCCGATGGTGTCGGATTTCTTCTGCGCGTGGAGCGTCTTCTCACCCTTGTAGCTGGCCGGGGTTCCGAGATTGTGAGCGCCGCGGCCGACACGGCGCGGGTACATCTGCTCCTCGATCATCCAGTAGACCATCCGGTCGATGGCCACCACCCGCGGCCGCTGGGCTCGAAATGCCGGATCCAGATATTTATCGCTGAATGTGGTTTCGCTCTCTTCGACGTGTCCGTCCGCGTCAACCAGGTACATGCTTCACCTCCGTGTGTTGGCCCGCACCCCCCAGATCACCCAAGGGCTCGACCCCTCTGGATTTAACCTAACCGATGTGGCAGTTCAAGACTGGTATCGTGTTTCTGTCCCGTTTCCCGTTGACACGGTGGCGAAAAATTCCTAGGGTCCTAGGGTCCTAGGGTCCTAGGGTCCTAGGGTCCTAGGGTCCTAGGGTCCTAGGGTCCTAGGGTCCTAGGGTCCTGGGGTTCAGGACTTTGCGGATGAACCTTCAGTTCATTGGGAATACCCGTCACAAGGAGGGCAGGATATGTTTCGACTAATTTCGAGTTTCCTGATAGTCGCGGTGGCACTGGCCGGCGCCGCGCCGGTCCTGGCTCAAGGGCTGACCAAGGTACAGATGTCATCGTTCGACAAGCCGTCATACGGCCATACGACGGCTTCACTGATCTCGGCCAACGGATTCGACAAGAAGCACGGCATCGAGATCGAGTGGGTTTTCAAAAAGGGACGCGCAGCCAACACGGACTTCGCCACCGGCAGAGACCAACTCACCATCGCCTCGGCCCTGCTCTCGGAGGCCAATCGCAGGCTCAAAGGAGTCAAATCGGTTGTCCTCTTCAACGCGCTGAACGGGCACGGCGCGTTGCTGACCATGGACCCCTCCATCAACAGCCTGAAAGACCTCGAAGGGAAGACTCTCGCGGCCATGACCGTGACGACCAACTACGCGATGTTCCGCTACTTCGCCCAGAAGGCGGGCGCGGACCTGAGCAAGGTGTCGATCCTGTCCACCAATACCGCCGGCCTGGCGACCTACCTGATGGCCAAACGGGCCGATGCCGTGCACTTCTGGGAACCGAACTACTCCAAGATGCTCGTAACCAATCCCGGCAAACTCAAGATGATCGAGTACTTTCACCAGTGGGAGGCAATCCACGGGGCGCCGCAGAGAGGCTTTTTGGCCGTGTCGGCACACCAAGGCTGGATCGATGCGAACAAGGAACTGATCCCGAAGCTTTACGCTGCCTTCGAGGAGCTGGCCCAGTGGTTGCCCACCCACCATGACGAGGCGGCCACGATCATCGAGAAACGGGCCGGCGTGCCCAAGCAGGCGTTCCTCATGGCGCTGAAAGCGGCCCGCTTTCCCCTGGACGTCGTCCCCGCAGCGGAGATCGAAGAGAGTATCAAGGCGCTCTTCCAGGCCGGTATCGACAGCGGCTACATGAAGAAGATGCCGGACGACGGCATCATCTACAGGGGCCGCGTCCGCTAGCATGGAATCCGAGGAAAACCGCACCGCGTTAACGCCCGCCAAGGCCCAGGAGGCGTGGCATTCACGCCTCCTGGGCCTCATGGCCGCCAGGAAAGAGCCGATCATCTCCTTCGGCGTGATCCTGGTAGCGTGGCAGATCGCATCTCTCTTTCTGCCTCCCTACCTGATCCCCAGCGTCGGCGTCATCATTACCGCCTTCATCGAGATCGTCGTGAGCCTCACCCTGCTGGGTGACGTTTTCACCACCATGGGACGGATCTTTCTCGGGCTGATCCTGGCGTTCATCAGCGGCACCATCCTGGGCGTGTTCATGGGCTTCACGGAAACAGTGGAGAAGCACACCCTGCCGGTGCTCCACTTCATCATGGGCATCCCGGCGCTCTCGTGGGTGGTCTTCGCCATCATCTGGTTCGGCCACGTGGAGACCCGCATCGCCTTCATCCTGCTGGCCGGCTGCCTGCCCAACTATGCCCTCATCATCCACGACGGCATCAAGAGCATCTCCAAGGAGTACCTGGATATGCTGCGGGCCATGCGCCCCACGAGAAAGCAGCTATTCACGAAACTGATCCTGCCGGGGATGATCCCTGCGGTGCTCACCGCGTGGAAAGTGAATCTCGGGCTGGCTGCCCGCGTGGTCATCGTCGCCGAACTGGTGGGCGCGACCCGGGGGGTGGGCAACAAGCTGCTGCTGGCACAGGAGTTGTTCGAGATGCCCAAGGCCATCGCCTGGACCCTGGTGCTGGTCACCTTCCTGCTGATCACCCAGCTCGTCATTCTCACGCTGGAGAACAAGCTGCTGCGCTGGCGTCCGGCGAAACAGGGAGGTATGGCCACGTGAGCGCTGATGCCGTCATCCGGATGCAGGACGTAAGCATGGTCTTCACCTCGGTGGACGGCGACCATTTCACCGCGGTGGAGGAACTGAACCTGGAGGTCGGCAGCGGGGACATCGTCGCCATCGTGGGCAAGACCGGATGCGGCAAGTCAACCACGTTCAACCTGCTGCTGGGACTCGATCCGCCCACCTCCGGATCGGTGGCGCTCCTGGGCCATGATCCCTACAAGGAGTTCGACTACTTCCGTTCGAAGCTGGGCGTCATATTTCAGACCGACCGCCTGCTCCCGTGGCGCACCGCCCTGGAGAATGCACGGGTCGGTCTCGAGATCCTCGGATACAGCGACAAGGAACAGAACGACATCGCCCTCGAATGGCTGCACAAGCTGGAGCTACAGGGGTTCGAGGACGCCTATCCCCACGAACTCTCGGGGGGCATGCGCCAGCGGGTGGGCATGGCCCGAGCCTTCTGCCTCTCGCCCGAGATCTTCTTTGCCGACGAGGCCTTCGGCCACCTGGACCAGTCCACCGCCAGACGGCTGCGGGAAGTGTTCCTCGATCTCGTCACCGAAAGCCGCAAGACCTGCCTGCTCATCACCCACAACATCCACGAAGCCCTGGAGATCGGCTCACGCCTGGTTGTGCTGGGGAAACCCGGAAGGGTCCTCGCCGACATGGAAACACCCACCAACGCAACTCGTGCCGAGATGGCCGAGTTCGAGGACCGGGTCCTCGACATCATCGAGAACAACGAAGTCGTCGGGTAGCCGCGACAGCCGCCCGTTCCCGAATCGTCACTCCGGGCTTGACGTTTCCGTCAACCCCGAAAGGAACGACCGCGGCTACCCCAGCATCTGGCTCGGCAGCCACAGGGAGATCTGCGGGAAGGTCACCAGGATGATGAGGGTCACAACGTCCATCAGGAAGAAGGGCAGGATGCCCCTGAAGATCTCCTCCAGGCGCACCATCCCATGGGCGGCGGCGTTCACGGTGTAGACGTTCATTCCCACCGGCGGAGTGATGAGGCCGATCTCGGAGGTCTTGATCACCAGCACGCCGAACCAGATGCCGCTGAAACCCATCTCGATAACGATGGGGAAGACGATGGGCAGGGTGATGGCCATCATGGCGGCCGGGTCCATGAACATGCCCAGGAATACGTAAAGCAAAAGGAATCCGGCCAGGACCACGTAACGCGACAGGCCGGAGCTCACCAGATAGTCCGCCAACTCCGGGCCGACGTTGGTGACGGCCAGGAACCGGCTGAAGATGTAGGCGCCGATGATGATGGTGAACAGCATCGTGGTGGAGGTGGCGGTGTCGAGAACCGTGTTCCGCAACCTCTCGCGCGTGAAGCTGCCCTTGACGATCATGATGATGAACGCGCCGAAGGCGCCGAAGGCCCCCGCCTCGGTGGGCGTGGCGATGCCCAGGTAGATGGCGCCCATGACGATGGCGGAGAGCGTGACGATGCCCCACACCCGATACAAGGAAAGGAGCTTCTCCCTCAACGGCGGCCGTTCCTCGATGAGAGGCGCTATTTCGGGCTGGAGCTTTACCCAAAATGAGATCATGCCCATGTAGATCAAGGCGGAGATGATCCCCGGAATGAAGCCTGCGATCAGCAGTTTTCCGATGGACTGCTCGGTGATGATGCCGTAGATGATCATGAGGCCGCTGGGAGGGATCAGCGCTCCCAGGGTCCCCGAGGCCGCGATGGCGCCGGTGGCGAGCCGCTTGTCGTAGCCATACTTCAGCATCTCCGGCAAAGCCACCTGGGTGAACGTGGCGGCGGTGGCCACGCTGGAGCCGCAGGCCGCGGCAAAGGCGGCGCAACTCGCCGTGGTGGCCATGGCGAGGCCGCCCCGGACTCGCCCCATCCATTTTTGAACCACCGAGTAGATGTCCGAGCTCAGACCGCCGTGGTTGGCGAACTGGCCCATCAGAATGAAGACGGGGATGGCGAAGAACGTGAAGTTGGCGACGACCTTGTACGGGGTCGTCCGCAACAGGCCGATCCCGGCGGGCCAACTATCGGTAATCATGACGAAGCCCAACACCCCGACCAGCCCCAGCGACACGGCCACGTGAAGGCCGCACAGAAGCAGGAAGATCAGAACTAAGATGCTGACGATCGCTAGGAAGGTTGGGTCCATGTAGAGCCTACCCCGGGGTTATGAGACTCTGAAACCGTTTCCAGGCGTCTCGCAACATTTGGAGGCCGATAAGCGCCGAGCCGAAAGGGATGGCAAACTTCGGTGGGTAGACGGGAATCTGTACCAGTCCGTCGGACGCCTCAAGGTATTCCAGAGAGGAAACCGCGGAATTCCACGACTGCCAGCATACCAACGCGAAGAACACCGCCGCGATCACGAGCACGACCACGGCAAGGCCGTCCGCGGCCCTCCGCGGCAGCCTCTGCGTCACCAGCTCCACACAGATGTGCCGCTTGGTAAGCTGGACATACGC
This sequence comes from uncultured Binatia bacterium (SeqCode), assembly GCA_965218305.1. Lineage (GTDB taxonomy): Bacteria > Desulfobacterota > Binatia > UBA9968 > JAJDTQ01 > JAJDTQ01. The sequence continues at coordinate 2,126,664 of OZ244617.1, forward strand.
GATGCTGAAGAAGACCACGAACACGATGAGGAACTCGGTGAGCTCCAGCGTCCCAGGGATGGGGCTCGAGAACACGTAGCGCCCGGTGACGTCCACCGTGATCAGCAGCATCATGAAGAACAGGATGTACCCGCTGATTGCATTCAGGAAGGTCAGGACCCGGCCGGCCCAGGTTCGGTCCTCCGGCGGCGGGGTGAACTCCGGGATTACGGCGGCTCCAGCAGGATCGTTCGATTGATTCAAGATGTGCCAGCCCCTTCGTTGACGAGGCGGGGACGGCTAAAGCCGCCCCCGCATGCTTGCGCGCCCATGTCGAGGGGATGACCCCCCCCCGCTTCTCTGACGGGACTACTCACCCCGGTAAAGGGCGAGCACCTTCCTGCCGGGCAGGCCCAGCTTCTCCATGCCCGCTACCCAGTCATCGGCGATTTTCTTGACGCCCGGGCTGTTCTTCCACTTCTCTCTGTCCTTCGCCGAGAACTCGATGACCTCGACGCCCTTGTCCTGGAGGTATTTCCTGAACTTGCTTTCGTCATCCTTCATCGCCTGGGCTTCCCACACGCCGACCTTTTCGCCCTCCTCCAGGAGAATCTTCTGGTGTTCCTTCGACAGCGAGTCCCATTTCCTCCTGTTCATGGTGAACGTGTTGACGCCCGCGATGGCTCCGATATCGATCGTGCTCACGTACTTGGCCACTTCGTAGGTTTTGAACCGCACGTGAGCCTCATAGGAGATGATCCGCTGGTCGATGGTCTTGCGCTGGAGGGCCTCGTACATCTCTCCGCCCGTGGTGCTGACCGGAACACCTCCTCCTGCCTGGATGACCTTGGGCGCGATGCGGCCGAAGGTGCCGACCTTCTTGCCCTTGAGGTCCGCCAGTGTCCGGATGGGTTGGTGGCCCACGATATGGTAGGTGGCCGTAGAGGTCATGGCCACCACCTTGTGACCGAACTTGTGGATCTCGGCAAGAGCCTCCGGAACCTGTGCCAGCACGCGCAGACCGCCGTTCCGCGCCCGCACCGGATCACTCACGGAAAAGGGCAGCCCCCCCACCTGCATCAGCCGGATCTTGTCGGAGAAATAGGCGAGGGCGAGGTCGGCCATGTCGGCTGTGCCCAACTGGACTGCCTCCAGGGCCTCCTTGGCGTGCACGAGCGAGTTGGCCCAGTAGATCTGGACCTCGATCTCGCCGTTGGTCCTTTCCGCGACGGCCTTCTTGAAATGGACCATATAGTCGGCGCGCGGCGTTCCGGGGCGCGAGGAATGTGTCGCTACCTTGAGGATGACCTTCGATTGTGCGTCTTCCGGAACCGCCACCCCCGCGGCGCACAGCACGCCCGCCATCAGGAAAACCGCGAACGTTTTGGATATTGTCTTCATGTTTCCCCCCTTCTGATGATACTCGCTTTGCCGTGACGCTGACGCGTCACAGCGTTACGTCGTCCGGGTCCATGACCCGGCGGACTCACAGGTTGAAGAACCGCTTCGCATTATCGCCCAGTACCGCCTGCTTGTCCTCCCGGGACATGTCGTCGCGCTCCACCACTTCCTCGATCTCGTGTTTCGCCGCCGGCAGATCCACCTCGTGCGGGTAGTCCGACGCGTAAGCGAAGGCCTCGATGCCTACCCTGCTCGCTACGTACGCCAGAGTCTCCTCGCTACCCTCGCATCCCAGCAAGATGCGGCCGCCCTTGAGATACTCCACCGGCCGCATCTTGGGCTGATCCGCGGCGTCGAAGTAGTTCTCGTCGCGCACCATGCGGTCGATGAGAAAATCGAGCCAGCCACAACCCCCCTCCATGAACGCGGCCCGGAGCTTGGGGTGTGCGTCGAACACGCCGTGGTAGATGAACGACACCAGCGCGATCATCAACGGGATCGAATGATGCAGGACGTGTGAACCGGTGAAATTCGTAAACGTGTCCATTCCGACGCCCAGGTTGGAGCCGCCGTGAATGGCTATCGGCACGCCCAGGCGCTCGGCCTCCGCGTAGACCGGCCAGTAGCTCTGGTGGCCCAGGTGGAGCGGCAGTCCCGTGGACGGCAGCATCCCGCCGACGAAGCCGAGCTTTTCCACCGCCCGCCGGAGCTCCTTCACGGCCTCCGGCACGTCCTGCATGGGCAGGAGCGCCACCGGCCGCAGCCGGTCGCTCACCTTGGCGAACTTCTCGTTGATGTAGTCGTTGTAGGCCTGGCAGACCTCGACCGCATACCGCGGTATCTGGATGAGGCCTACCGAGAGCCCTTCAGTGGTGAACAGGACAGTCTTGTCGATGCCGGCCTGCTCGAGAAAGGCGACCCAGTCCTCGCCGCTCCCCGGCATGTACTCGCTGGCAGTGACCCGCTCGTTGCCGGTGGTCCCGGCGTGGAGGGCGAAATGCATCCCGTCGATGGAAGGAAACACCCCTTGGCGGTCCCGGGCCGGGTTGGTGGCCTGGCCCTTGATGCGGTCGCTCATGAAGTCGGCCATGTCGGGGACCCACTCCACGACATGGCCGTCACAATCCACTACGGAGTAATCGTCATACGACACGGCTTCCTCCCGAACGGCTCGCGCAACCCGCACCCAGCGCTGCACCGCCATCCAGACCACACCATTCCGGGTCTCACGGCGTGACAAAGGACACTAGTCGAAGCCCTGAACCGATGTCAAGGGGCTATCCGGGATGCTGAAGAGAATACTGCGTATGCGCGGGGAAGGGGGCCCGCAACCCGGGCCCCCGACCGGACTACTCGCTCAGGAAAACGTCGAGGGCCTTCTTGCCGGGCAGACCCGCCTTTTCCACGCTCGCCACCCAGTCCGCGTTGATCTTCTTGACGCCCGGGGTGTTCTTCCACTTCTCCCGGTCAGAGCGTGAGAACTCGATGATCTTGACGCCCTGGCCCTTGAGAAAGTTCTGGAACTTGACGTCGTCGTCCCGCATCGCCTTGGCCTCCCACACCCCCACCCGCTCGCCTTCCTCCAGGAGGATCTTCTGGTGCTCCTTCGACAGGGAGTCCCACTTATCCTTGTTGATGGTGAACGGCGTGACTCCCGCGATGCATCCCATGGCGATCGTGTTCACGTACTTGGCCACCTCGTAGGTCTTGAACCGCTGGACGGTCTCGAAAGACATGATGCGCGCGTCAATGGTCTTGCGCTGGAGGGCCTCGTACACCTCACCGCCGGTCGTGCTGACGGAGACCGCTCCCGCCGCCTGGATGGCCTTGGGCGCGATGCGGCCGAAGGTGCCGACCTTCTTGCCCTTGAGCGCCGCCAGGTCTGGGATGGGCCCGCGAGAATTGAGGTGATACTCCGCCGTCGCGGTCATGCCCACGAACACATGACCGAACTTGGTGATCTCCCCCAGCGCCTCCGGGACCTCCCTGAGGAGGCGCATGCCGCCTTCCCGTGCCTTCACCGGATCACTGACGGAAAAGGGCAGACCCGCCACCTGAAGCAGCTTGATCTTGTCGGAGAAATACCCGACGGCCAGATCGGCCATGTCCGCCGTGCCCAACTGCACCGCTTCCAGAGCCTCCTTGGCGTGCACGAGCGAGTTGGCCCAGTAGATCTGGACCTCGATCTCGCCATTCGTCCGTTTCGCCACCCCGTTCTTGAAGTGCACCAGATAGTCGGCGCGCGGTGTTCCGGGGCGGGTCGACTGGGTCGTCACCTTCAGGATAATCTTCGCCTGCGCGTCGTCCGGGACCGCCACGCCGGCCACGCACATCAGGCCTGCCGTCAGGAAGACCGCCAATGTTCTCGATAATGCCTTCATGCTATCCCCTTTCTGATCTCACTTTCCTTTGGCGCGACGCCACGCGTCATGGCGCCAATGTCATAGGCCGGTCTATGCGGAAGCAAGCTATTCGCCCCGGTAGGCCGCGAGCGCCTTCTTACCGGGCAGGCCCGCCTTTTCCATTTCCGCCACCCAATCCCCAAGGATCCTCTTGACGCCCGGGGTGTTCTTCCACTTCTCCCTGTCCTCAGCGGAGAATTCGACGATCTGCATGCCCTTGCCCTGCAGGTACTTCTGGAATTCGGCGTCGCCATCCCTCATCGCCTGGGCTTCCCATTTTCCGACCCTCTCGCCCTCCTCGAGCAGGATTTTCTGGTGCTCCTTGGACAGGGAGTCCCATTTTCTCTTGTTGATTGTGAACATGTTGACGCCCGCTATCGCTCCCATACTGATCGTGCTGATGTATTTGGCGACCTCATAGAGCTTGAAACGCTTGGTTCCCTCGTAGGAATTGATCCGCGCGTCGATGGTTTTGCGTTGCAGAGCCTCGTACATCTCTCCGCCGGTGGTGCTGACCGGGATCGCTCCCCCCGCCTGGAGGACCTTGGGCGCAATCCGGCCGAAGGTGCCCACTTTCTTACCCTTGAGGTCGGCCAGGTTTCGAATGGGATCGTGGGTCACGACATGATAGTCCGCCGTGGCGGTCATGGCCACCAACACGTGACCGAACTTGGTGAACTCGGCGAGCGCCTCCGGGATCTGCGCAAGCACGCGCAAACCGCCTTCCCGCGCCTTCACCGGGTCACTGACGGCAAAGGGCAGCCCCCCTACCTGCAACAGCCTGATCTTGTCGGAGAAATACCCGACGGCCAGATCGGCCATGTCCGTCGTGCCCAACTGCACCGCTTCCAGAGCCTCCTTGGCGTGCACGAGCGAGTTGGCCCAGAAAATCTGGACCTCGATCTCACCCTTGGTCCTTTCCGCCACCCCTTTCTTGAAATGCACCAGATAGTCGGCGCGCGGCGTTCCAGGGCGGGACGACTGGGTCGCCACCTTCAGGATAATCTTCGCCTGCGCATCGTCCGGGACCGCCACGCCGGCCACGCACATCAACCCTGCCAGTACAAGGCCCACCAACGATTTGGATAGTGCTGCCATTGCGTCCCCCTTCCTGCTGTCAGACGCCTGACACTAGTCAAAGCCTTGAACCGATGTCAAGGGAATTGCAACGAGTGACCCGTGCGATGAACGCGCACCCGGCACGAGCACGTAGTGACGCTGTTTCGGCGATCCGTTCAGTTGGCCGGCAACCGTTCCTTGGGAAAGTTCGAGGCCGCGGTGACGCCGCCGTCGCAGATGAGGTTTTCACCCCACACGAAGCCCGAGTCGTCGCTGGCCAGGAACAGCATGGCCTTGGCCTGGTCCTCGGCCGTGCCCAGCCGTCCCGCCAGGTTCTTGAACTCCCGGCCCTCGGCGCCCTCGTCCTGGCCCACCGGAGAGCCCGAGCGGTTGGGGGTCAGGCAGTTGACCCGGATGTTGTACTGGGAGAGCTGCACCGCCATGCCCCGGGACAGGTTGACCACCCCGCCCTTGGCCGCCATGTAGGCGATGGCGTCGGTGCGGCCGGAGAGGCCCGAGGTCGAGGCCACGTTGACGATGGCGCCGCCCCGGCCCTGCTTGACCATCTGCTCCGCCACGTACCGCCCCACGAGAAACGGCCCCTTCAGGGTGACGTCGATGACCAGGTTCCACTCTTCTTCCGAGATGCTGAATATCGTGTCGTGGTCCGTGACGGCGGCGTTGTTGACGAGGATGTCGATGCCGCCGAAGGCGTCCACCGTAGCCTGGACCATGGCCTTCACCTCTTCGGTGTTGGAGACGTCGCACTTGGCGTAGATGGCCTCATGGCCATCGGCCTTGAGGTCGCTGACGACCTTCTCGCCGCGCCCCGGATCCATGTCCACTATGCAGATCTTGGCGCCTTCCGAGGCGAACAGCTTGGCGGCTGCCTCGCCGATGTTGCGGCCCGATCCGGTGATAATCGCCACGCGGTCTTTGAGCTTCATGGTTTCTTCCTCCTTGCCCCACTACGATTCAGTCGTTTCAGGGTCGTTTGAGTTTGGCTTTCCCCTACGTTTCTGCGATCTCCGAACACGGGCGGGTTTGAAACCCGCCCTACTTGTCGAGCATGCCCAGGAAAATCTTCTCCGCGGTCACCGGCAGATCCTTGATGCGCACGTCCACGGCGTCGTCCACCGCGTTCGCGATGGAGGGCGCCACCGGAATGAGCGAGGTCTCGCCGATGCCCTTGGCGCCGAACGGCCCGTTCTTGTGCGGCACCTCCACGGTGATGGGCGTAATCACGTCGGGCATGTCACCGAGGGCGGGCAGCACGTAGTCCACGAGATTGGGATTGACCAGCACGCCGTTGTCGAACACCATCTGCTCGAACAGCGCCTGGCCCAGGCCGGTGATGGCCCCGCCCACGAGCTGCTGCTGGCAGCCCAGGGGCGTGATGACCCGGCCCACGTCCACCGCGGTGACATGCTTCAGCACCCGGAGCCTGCCGGTGTCCTTGTCGATCTCCACCTCGCTGCCGCCGGCGCCCACGAACCAGAACGACGAAGTGGTCTTGTCCCCTGTGTCCGGGTCCGTGGTGCTGGTCTTCACCTCGCCCCGGCCTACCAGGGTGCCGCCCTGCATGCCGAAATGGTTGAACAGCACCTCCCGGAAAGCCAGCGCGTTTTCGCGGAACAGCACCTTGCCGCCCTCGGTGCGGGTCTCGTCGAAGGGCACCTCGTACTCCTCGGAAACGAACTTGCGGAGCTGCTCGCACAGGTCCAGGGACGCCAGCTCCAGGGCCTTGCCCATATGGAACGTGGAACGGCTCGACGAGGTGGTGAGATCATAGGGCACCACGTCCGTATCCACCCCCAGGACCGACACCTGATCCAGGGATATCCCCAGGGTGTCGGCCACGATGGCGGCCATGGCCGTATCCGAGCCCTGGCCCATCTCCACCGTGCTGGTGAACACGTTGACGCTGCCGTCCTCGTTGAGCTTGATGGCGGCGCACGAGATGGACGGCGTGATGGTGGCCTTGATCAACGCCGCGAGCCCCCTGCCGCGCACCTTGGAAGGATCCTCCGGCGCCGGCATCGGCTCACCCCACTTCATCTCCTGGGCGACCTTCTCCAGGCATCCCTTGACCCCGATGCTCCAAAGCTTCTCGCCGGTGACGAACTCGTCGCCCTCGTCGTAGATGTTCTGCATGCGCAACTCGAACGGATCCCGGTTGAGCGCCTTGGCGATGATGTCCGTCTGCGACTCGCTGGCCCAGGCCGACTGGGACACGCCGAAGCCGCGAAACGCGCCCGCCGGCGGCTTGTTGGTGTAGACCGACTTGGCGTCGATCTTGACGTGGCTGAACTTGTAGGGCCCGGCCGCGGTGTAGGCCGACTTCTTGGCCACCCGGGGGCCGATCTCCGCGAAGGCGCCGGTGTCCAAAAACACCTCCGCCTCGCGGGCGTGGAAGGTGCCGTCGGCCTTGACCCCGGTCTTCATACGGATCACCGCGGCGTGCTTGGTCACCGTATAGAACACCTCTTCCCGGCTCAGCAGGATGCGCACCGGCCGCCTGGCCTTCTGCGCCAGGGCCACGGTCAGCGGCTCGATCTTGGGATAGACCTTGCTGCCGTAACCGCCGCCGAGATAGGGCACCATGATGCGGATCTTCGACACCGGCAGCTTGAAGATGTTGGCGAGCTGGGTGCGCACCACAAAGGGGTTCTGGGTCGTGGACCAGAGATGGACGCGCCCGTCCGGCTCGAACGACGCGATGCAGCCGTGGGGCTCCAGCGCCACGTGCTGGGTGGTGGGCAGGATGAACGTGTCCTCGAAGATGTGCGCGCACTCCGCGAAACCCTGCTCGATGTCCCCCTTGCGCAGCTTGAAGTGGGTACAGACGTTGGTGCCTTCGATGGGTTTGAGCTCCGCCAGGTCGGCAAAGCCGTGCTCCGGTATGCGCACGGTCTCGTGCACCAGCGTGGCGTCCTCCTTCACCGAGTCCAGCACGTCCATGACCGGCGGCAAGTCCTCGTACTCCACCACGATGAGTTTCGCAGCCTCCTCGGCAGCCTCCCGGGTCTCCGCCGCCACCGCCGCCACCGGATCCCCCACGTGCCGGACCTTGTCCGCCGCCACGATGGTCTGGTCCTTGAACACCGGTCCGTAGTAGGGCTCGATGCCGGTGCCCTGGACCACGTCGTCCTTGGTGTAGACCGCCACCACTCCCGGCACCTTCAGGGCTTCGGAGGCGTCCACGTAGCGGATCCACGCGTGGGCCACCGGGCTACGGAGAATGACCCCCTCCAAGACCCCCGGCATCTTCATGTCCGCCAAGTAGGCGGCGCGGCCCGTGAGCTTCGCCTGGTAGTCCAGACGCTGTCCGTCCTGTGCGCTCCGCGGCCTTTCGACTATCGCCATGACACGCTCCTTTGAAACATCATCACCCTGTGCCGGGACATGCTTCTATGCCTGGGCCACGCTTCGGAGGGCCTGCATGATTTCCTGGTAGCAGCCGCAGCGGCAGAAACTGCCGCCCATGTAGCTCTTGATCTGTTCGTCGTCCGGGTGCGGGTTTTCGTCCAGCATGGCCTTGGCCGTGAGCAGGAACCCCGAAGTGCAATAGCCGCACTGCAACGCCCCGTATTTCATGAACGACTCCTGCAGCGGGTGCAGGCGGTCGCCGTCGGCCAAGCCCTCCACGGTGGTGACCTGCCGGCCGTCGGCGTCCACCGCCAGCACCGAGCAGGCGCTCACCGGCTTGCCGTCCACCAGCAGCGTGCAGGCGCCGCACACCTGGATGTCGCAGCCCAGCTTGGCGCCGGTCAGGCCCAACTCTTCCCGGACCACGTCGAGCAGCGTACGCCAAGGCTCCACCTCTACCGCGCGGGACGCGCCGTTGACCTCCATGGTGATGGCTTTCTTCATGCCGCCGGATTCCTCTCTGTCTGGTCTTCGTCTTCGCGCCCTAGGAGCCCCCGCACCGCAGAAAGTGTCGGCGGGAAGATCCGGTAGGGGCGACCGGCCGGTCGCCCCTACATGCCGTCGCGTCTCGCCTGTTCGTAGACCCTGGCGGCAAGACGCCGAACCAGCGCCGCCACCATCTCACGCTTGTAACGCTCCGAGCCCCGCAGATCGTCCATCGGGTCGCACTCTTCGGCCGCGGCGCGGGCGGCCTGTTCGAGATTTTCGTCGTCCAGCCGTCGGCCCTCCAGCAGCGCCTCGGCCTTGCGCGCGCGCATGGGCGTGGGGGCGACGCAGCCGAGCCCGATGCGAACCGCGCCGCAGGTGCCGTCGTCGGGGTTCACCGACAAGCGCACGGCCACGCCGATACAGGGCTTGTCCACCACCGAGCTGCTGGAGAACCGGACGTAGTCGACGGCGGTGTGAGCCGGCAACGGCGGGATCACCACATGGGTAAGCACCTCGTCGTCCTGCAACTGGGTCTCGTAGTAGTCCACGAAAACGTCTTCCAGCGGAAGGGTGCGTCCGCCCGAGGTATTGGCGATGCGCACGGTCGCATCCATCGTGATGAACACGCAGGGAAGGTCGGTCAACGGCTCCCCCGAGGCGATGTTGCCGCCCACCGTGGCCATGTTGCGCACCCGGATGTTGGCCACGTCGTGCTCGAGCTCGCACAGCACCGGCAACCGCTTCGCCAGCAGGCTGGAGGTCTCGATGTCGTGGTGGGTCACCAGCGCGCCGATGACCAGGTCTTCGCCGGACTCCTCGATGCGCCGCAGCTCGTCGATCTTCTTGATGTTGATCAGCGCCTCCGGCTGGAGGAAGCCCTGCTTGAGCAGGATGGTGAGGGAGCTGCCGCCGGCGAACACTCGCGCTTCGCCGCCGTATTGCTTCAGAAGGCCGCAGGCTTCGGCCACCGTGCTGGGTTCCAGATATTCGAAGTGCTTCATGATCGCCGGGAAACTTTGTTAACAGCCTCGGGTTTCACGGGCTGCCGGCCCGTGACCGCCCGCCGCCGCATCGCCTCAGATGTAGTCCACCTTGTCGACGCCGGGCACCTGGACCTTCCTATAGTACTCGTTGTCCTTGAGCGGCATGGTGGCGTCGATGCCCCACACGGCCGTGGTGCGCGGCGCCGGCGCCGAGGGATCCAGCGTGGACATTGCCAGGTTGGGCACGATGATGACGTCCTTGTCCGGCTGGACCCGGGTGTTGATGGCCCATTCCACGTCCACCGGATCGTGCACGTCGATGTCCTCGTCCACCACTACCACGCGCTTGAAGCCGGCGCCGGTGGCCAGCAGCGCCAGGATGACGTTGCGCGCCTCGGCGTCGTGCCGCTTGCGCATGGATACCACCGCGTGGTGCCGGTAGGTGCCGCCGGCGGTGACGCTGAAGTCCTTGACCTCCGGGGTGATGGTGGACACCGTGCGGTAGACCAGCGCCGCGTTGGCGCACTCGATGAGGGTGTGGTTCTCGGTCACCGGCATGCCCGTGAGGCAGGTCTGGTAGATCGGGTCCTTACGCATGGTAATGGCGGTGACCTGCACCAACGGCGACTGCTTGCTCTCGCTGTAGGTGCCGGGGTACTCGCCGTAGGGACCGTCGGGCACCCGCTCCCCGGGGATGGTCACGCCCTCGATCACCACCTCCGCGTAGGCCGGCACTTCCACGTCGATGGTGTCGCACTTGGTCAACTGCACCGGCGCGCCGCGCAAACCGCCCGCTACCGCGAACTCGTCCACGCCGTAGGGCACGCGCGCCTGGGAGCCGATGATGATGGCCGGGTCCACGCCGATGGCGGTGGCCACTTCCAGCCCCTCCCCCCGGTCCTCGGCCTTGAGGATCATGCGGCCCAGGTGATGGTCCGGCGGCGCCCACAGGGACAGTTTGTCCTTGCCCAGCCGCAGCATGCGGTGGATGGAGACGTTGGGGATGCGGGTGTCCGGGTCCTTGCCGATCTGGACGCCGATGGTGACGTAGGCGCCGCAGTCCTTCTCCGAATGGACCGAAATGGGAATCTTGTCGAGGTCGATGTCGTCACCGGTCCAGCGGACCTCCTTGACAGGACCCGTGGGCACCATCTCGGAGGGAATGCGCTTGTCCTCCAGCGTGAGATAGCGCTCCAGGAGCTTGTCCTCGGTTACTCCGAGCCCCAAGGCCACCAGCCGGCGGGTGGCGTACAGCGCCCCGAGCACGCGCCAGCCGGGATGGCCCTTGACGTTCTCGAACAACAGCGCCGGGCCGCCGATGTCCGAGCTCTTGCGGATGCCCGCGGCGATCTCGAAGCGCGTGTCCACCTCCCGCTCCACCGTGAGCAACTGGTCCTCGCGCTCCAGCACGTCAAGGAATTCTCTCAGGTCTTGATGCAACGTCAGTCTCCTGGTTACCGCTCCCTCTCCGTCAACCGGTCATTTCAGCGTTCGCGGGAACGACGGTCTCGGAGTGGCGCTGCCAAACTTCCCATCCATGGGCCGCACCCATACCCATCATGCGAAAACCTCTAGTTACCAAAAGGTCCGGGGGGAGTCCACCGATTTGACACGGACGATCCGGCAGAGTAGGGAACAATCCTCGGCATCCGGGAACGATCGCCAAACCAGCCTGAATCCGGCGGCCGCGGGAACCAAATGATATCGATCCGGGAACTGCGCAAGGTATTCATCGTTACCGACGGCAACGTGGCCGCTCTGAAGCGGCTGGACCTCGATGCTGCAGATTCACAAGGAACTCGAGGAGGCCGCCTATACCGCCGGGCTGTCCGCGGTACGAACCTCGTGGAGAATACTCGTGCCGCTGCTGCGTCCGACGATCCTGTCGGTGTGGATCTGGTCCGTCATCCTGGTGTACCGGGAGCTCACGGTTGCGGTGTTCCTCATCAGCCACGACAACATCACCCTCCCGGCGGTCATCTGGAGCTACTGGTTCTCCGGCGCCACCAACCTGGCGGCGGCCGTCACCCTGGTGCTGACGGCGGTTCTGACGCCGCTGATCCTGGTCTTCTAGTGGTTGGCCGGCGCTCGCTCATGCCTGAATCGTAACCGGATGCCGGAAGGGTCGAAGGGCATGGAGCGGTCGGTACATCTCCTTTCGGAAAGCATTCCGTCATGACGAAACCTCGTGTCGTTGGAACCTCCGTCTTGCGGGCCGAGGGGCCGGACAAGGTCACCGGGCGCACCCGGTATGCCGCCGACATCCCGCGCGAAGGGCTGCTCTGGGGCAAGATCCTCCGGAGCCCCCATCCCCACGCCCGCATCCGCCGCATCGACGCGGACCGCGCCCGGAGCGCTCCCGGGGTCAAGGCCGTAGTGACGGGCCAGGACGTCCCCAACCATTTCATGGGCAAGCAGATCCTCGACATGCCGGTGCTGTGCTGGGACCGGGTGCGGTATATCGGTGACCGGGTGGCCGCGGTGGCGGCAGAGACCCCCGAGGCCGCGGAAGCCGCGCTTGGCCTCATCGAGGTGGACTACGAGGTCCTGCCGGCGGTGTTCGAGCCGTTGGCGGCCACCGAGCCCGGAGCGCCGCTGATCCACGATGATGTCGCGGGCTACGACGGGGCGCCCCACGAGCGCCTGGCTACCGACGTCCACAACGGCCTTACCCGGCTGTTCTGGAGCAAGGGCGACGTGGAGCAGGGTTTCCGTGAGGCGGACGTCACCCTGGAGCACACCTTCCGCGTCCCCGGCCGGCACCAGGGCTACCTGGAGCCCCACGCCGGACTGGTGGCCATCGACCCGGACGGCCGCCTCCAGGTCTGGGCGTGCACCAAGGACACCTTCCGGACGCGCCGGATGCTGGCCGGCGCCATCGGCGTGGAGCCGGCCCGGATCCGCGTGCATCCCGTGAACGTGGGCGGCGAGTTCGGCGGCAAGGGGGACGCCCGGGACCTGCCGATCGCGTTCTTCCTCGCCCGGGAATCGGGCCGTCCGGTGAAAATCGTGATGACCTACGCGGAAGAGCTGACCGCCAGCAACCCCGACGAGGCCACGGTCCTGACCGTCCGCAGCGGTGTGAAGCGCGACGGCCGCATCGTCGCGCGCAGGCTGAAGGCCTGGCACGCCGGCGGCGCTTACGGCGCCCTCAAGGCCAGCGCCTCCTTCGCCACCTGGCACTACGCCGGCGGCCTCTACCGGGTGGAGAACGCCACGTTCGAGTTCCTCCAGATCTACACCAACACGACTCCCGGAGGCTACTACCGGAGTCCCGGATCCATCCCCACCTTCTTCGCGCTGGAGTCCCACACCGACCTCATCGCCCGGGAGCTGGGCATGGACCCCGGCGAGTTCCGGCTGCAAAACGTGCTGCGCGACAACGAGGAGGACGCCATCGGCAAGCGCCTCCCCGGCCTGCAGATCCATCCGGTGCTGTCCCGGGCGCTGGAGGCGGCGGACTGGAGCGGTCCCCGGCCGGGGCCCAACCGCGGCCGCGGCGTCTCGATCTACGGACGCCACATCTCCGGCGGCGAGACCGGCATCACCCTCACGGCCGAGGCCGACGGGACGCTGACGGTGCTGAGCCCCACGGTGGACCAGGGCACCGGCACCCATACGATCCTGCGACAGCTTGTGGCCGAGCGCATGCAGGTGGGCCTGGAACAGATCCGGGTGGTCATCGGAGACACCGACGTCGCCCCCTATGACACCGGCGCGCGGGCCAGCCGCGTCACCTATACCGCGGGGTTGGCCACGGAACACGCCTGCGACGGGCTGCGCGACAAGCTCGCCGCCCACGCCGCCCGCATGCTGGAATGTGACACCTCGGACGTGGTTTACGGCAACGGGGCGTTCTCGCTCCGAACGGAGCCGGGACAGAGCCTCTCCGTGGCACAGGTGGCGTCCCGGCACCCGGACGACCGCACCGTGACGGTCGAGGAAGACTTCCGCTACCCGGACGAGACCACCTACGTATGCGCCCAAGTGGCGGAGGTGGAGGTAGACCCCGAAACCGGCGCCACCCGCGTCGAGCGCATCATCACGGCCCACGACGTGGGCACGGTCATCAACCCCGTCACCCACCAGGGCCAGATCGACGGCGGCGTCATCATGGGCTTGGGCCAGGCGGTCATGGAAGAGCTCACGCTGGACAACGGCAAGGTGGCCAACGCCAACCTGGGTGATTACAAGCTCCCCACCATCCGCGACATCCCGCGGCTGGAAACGGTGCTGGTGGAGTCCGAGGGCGGGCTGGCGCCGCACGGGGGCAAGGCCATCGGGGAGTTCGCCAACAACAACCCCCCGGCGGCCGTCGCCAACGCCGTAGCTGACGCCGTCGGCGTGCGCCTGTTCGAGATTCCGGTGACCGCGGAGAAGGTGTACAGTGGGCTGCACGGGGGACTTGGGAACAGCGACACGAAGGGGTCCGGGTCGAACCCGGAATGATGGGGTACGGATAGTCTCGATCAACGGGAACGAGCTTCCGGGGAAACCCGGAAGGCCAGTGGAGGATAGACATGCTGGAAGAAAAGGTGGTCGTGGTTACGGGCGGCGGCAAGGGCATCGGACGCCATGCGGCGCTGACGTTCGCACGGGAGAAGGCCAAGGTCGTCATCATCGACGTCAGCCAGGAATGGCTCGACAAGACCGGCCCCGAGTTGGGAGAGTTGACCGACGCCCTCGGCATCAACGCGGACATCCGCGACGAGAAAGCAGTCGGGCGGGCATTCGACGAGGTGGTCCACCGGTTCGGGCAGATCGACGTGCTGGTGAACGACGCCGCGATCGTGCCGCATTTCGCCTGGGGCATCCCCCGCTGGCCGCTGATCCGGGACATGGACCTGTCTTTCTGGGACCGGGTCATTCAGACCAATCTGGGCGGCACCTTCCTGTGCTCGAAACACGCCCTGGCCCACATGGAGCCGCGACGCTCCGGCCACATCATCAATCTCTACGGCGGCGGCGGCATCTCCCCCGGCGGCGCCTGCGCGTACGTGGTGACCAAGGACGCCATCTGGACCTTCAGCCGTTACCTGGCCGAGGAAGTGCGTGAGTCCAACGTCTGCGTGGTGACCTTTTCGCCAAGGGTACCCATCGTCACCGAGGGCGCGCCCGAGGACGCCTACGGGCGCCTGCCCAGCCCGGAAGTCCTGGGACAGGGTTTCGTGCTGGCGGCCCAGTTGCCCATGGACGATTCCGGGAGATGTTTCTACTACGAGGACGGCAAGCTCGTCCCCACCAAGGACGGGAGGTACGACGAGTAGCGGGATGACAGGCGGGTTGGGCGTTCTTCGAGCTCCTGAAAGGTGAGTTCCAGCGGCATCGTGTTGCCGGGAATCCGGCCAGCGAGAGACGATGAGAAAGTCCGAACAGAAGAAACGTGCCGAAACCTTCGCAGCGATGCACGAAGGCAATGAACTTCTCGTCCTGCCCAATGCGTGGGATGCGATCAGTGCGTGTGTCCTGGTGGAAGCAGGTTTCGCCGCCGTCGCGACCACCAGCGGCGGCTGTGCGTTCGCACTCGGATATCGCGACGGCGAGAACATCTCTTTGCGGGAGATGGCTGGTGCAGTGCGCCGTATCGCCAACGCCGTGCCCGTTCCGGTCTCGGCGGATATGGAAGCGGGCTACGGTCCCGCGCCAGAGAACGTGGCGGAAACGACACGCCAGACCCTCCGAGCTGGCGCGGTCGGGATAAACATCGAGGACGGTGACAAGCGGAACCCGGGACATCTTATCGAGTTCGCGGTCGCGGTGGAACGCATCCGTGCGGCCCGCGCGGTCGCCGATTCGGCGGGCATTCCGATGGTCATCAATGCCCGCACCGACGGATTTCATTATGGTGACGGCGAGGACGTGTTTTCCGAGACGGTCCGCCGCGCCAACGCCTACCTGCAGGCCGGCGCCCGTTGTGCGTTCGTGCCGTTCATCAGCGACGGCGCGCTGATCGGTCGGCTGGCCGCTGCGATCGACGGGCCGATGAATGTGCTGGCCGGCGCGAACACTCCGCCGGTTCCGAAGCTTCGCGATCTGGGTGTCAGGCGGGTGACCATCGGCAGCAACCTTACCAAGGCGGCGATGTCGCAGGTGCGGCGGGCTGCCGATGAGTTACGTGGACCGGGCACCTTCGAATTTGCCCGCGATGTTTACACGCAAGCCGACATGCACCGAATCCTGACCAGCCCAGGCGGCCACGGAAAGCATTGAAGGCAGAGGGGGCATCAGGAAGGCAAGGAGGCGCGAAAGGCGCTCCCTAACCAATGGCCAGCGAGCCGTCGGCGGGGCCGAGGGCGGCCACCATCTCGGGGTAGGAAGCGAGCCCGAAACGGCTCTCCATCGCCTCGCGCCAGATGCCGTCCAGGGCTGCCCGCACGTCCATCGGCAGCCTGTCCACGTGGTCGCCCACCCGGCCGCTCCTCAACTTGGACGATGCGCCTCCGGGCGGCAGGCCGTTGGCGGCATTGCGCGCGGCGCGCAACACGTGGTCGTCGAACTGAGTTCCGTGCGCCTTCATGAACCCAATGGAGGATTGGCGGACCACGATCTCCAACAGCTCGTCGTCAAGCGGACAGCCAATGAACCCGGCGATGCGCCGCACCGTTCCGGGCACGTCCGCCAGGGCCGACTCGTAGCTCAGCATCAACACGTCCTCGCGGCCGCGTTGCGGCCACCACGAGGCCACGTGTTTCCAGTAGCCACGGTCTCGCTCCGGCGCCAGAAAGAAATTCCGGGAATAGTCCTCCAGGGTGATGGTGCCGGGCTCGAAACGCCAGCCCTCGTGGAAGTGGTACAGGGAAACCAGCACGTCCTTGGGGTCCCGCACCATGGAGATGTAACGTCCCCCTTTGGGGACATCGTGCCAGCTCAGGTGGCTCTTGAAAGCCCGGGGTTCGGCCAACTGGGGGGCGTCGGGATCGATGCCGAGGTCCAGCGCCAGCTCCAGCCACGGCACCACCAAGGTGATCTCCTCAAAGTCCATGGAGCCCCGCGTCCTGAGTCCATGCACGATCTGTTGCAGCCAGGTGGTGCCGCACTTGGGGAACGTGGCGATGACGATGTCGGAGGGCCGGGGCCGGAACGCCAGCGCCGCCGCGCGGCTGGCAGCGCTGCCGATGCCGCCCCGGAAGGAGCTCATCTCGGCAATCGAGCGAGCGCGCTTGAGAACAGGTGCCGCCGGGCTCATGTCGTGTCTGACCACGTGCTGAGCGGCGTGCCCGCCGCCGGCCGCATCACCAGTCCTCGTTGATGAAGGCCAGCAGCCGGTCGGCGCCGTCGCGCTCCCTGAACTGCGCGTAGGCGCGCCGCCGCTGGTTGTCCGGGTCGCCGCTCTGAAGACGCTCGTAGAGTTGTCCGCGCTTGCCGAAGGGCGTCATGACCAGATCGGCCGCCACCGCCAGCAGCCTCAGGTGCTCCCGGGTGCTGGGGGCGCAGCCGCGAAAGTAGCGGTCCACCAGCGGCCCCAGCTCCCCGCTGGCCAGGTCCGAGGCGCCGCCGGTGAGCACCAGCGAGCTGGTCAGCAGGCTCTCCATGTTACCCTCGGCCCGGTCCGACGCCTCGATGCTGTGCACCCGGTAGGCCGGGGTGAGGCGCGGCGCCCAGAAGCCCCCGTTTGTGCGGAAGGCCCGGGCCTCTCCCATCTCCACGCAGTCGCGCAGGATCTCCAGGTCCTGCACGAACGCGGCCAGCCGGAGTTGCGAGTTGGGGTTCTTGTGCCGGCCGGACCATTCCGTCAGGAGCTGGGCCACCGCAAGGAACGTCTCGAGCTTGATGATGAGGCGGACCAGCGTGGCGTAGGCGGCCCAGGTCTGGATGCTCCGGTGAAAGCCGGCCACGAGCTCGGGCTTGCGGTAGGCGAAGACCCGGTTCCAGGGCACCAGAACGTCGTCGAAGATGAGCGTGGCGTCCACCTCGTCGAAGCGCGCAGTGAGCGGAAAGCGCTCCGGGTCGGCGTGCTCGGCGTACAGGTCCCGGCATATGATCTTCAGTCCGGGGGCGTTCATGGGGATGGCGAAGGCCAGGGCGTACCCCGGCTCGTCCGGGTCCCGCGGCCGGTTGGGATACACCAAAGCCTCGTCGGACAGGGGCGCCAAGGTCGCGAGGTTCCGGAGACCGCGAACCACCGGCCCCTCCGAGGTCTCCCGGACCACATGGAGGACCAGGTCTGGATCGGCCTGCTCGCTCACCCGCTTCGAGTGGTCGTAGAACTGGTCCTGCAGGGCATGGGTCAGGCACAGGTCGCCGGCAATGCAGTGCCGGTAGTAGGCGCGGGCGTTGTCGCCCCAGCGCGAGTCGTGGACGGCCAGGGTGTCGGCGACATCCAGCAGGCCCACCACCAGCTCAGCACAGAACTCCGGATACCGGCCCATCTGACCGAAGGTTTCCCGGGACCACAGCTCGATGTTGCCGCGCTTGGCCTGGAGCTCTTCCGCGTTCACCGGCGGCAGATAGCTGTAGGAGATGCGCCCGCCGTCCCGCTCGACACTCATGGTGTCGCCGTCTTCCGCCGACGCCTGGCGGTCGTACAGGTCCGCCAGGGTCTTGATGGTGCCGGTAAAACCGGGATGGGTGGTCACGTCGTCGATGCGTTTTCCCGCGTGCCACACCTCGCGGCCGTCGCGCAGGGATTCGATGTAGTTCTTGCCGGATCGAATGGCCATACCCCTGATCTCCTGCCGGGACCGGATCGTTTTCACCCTGTGTCGGAAGCCGTTAAGAAGGATGGACGGATCCCGGTTCCCGACCCACGCCCATGACACCCTGGCTCAGAGACTTCATCGACAACCGCATCTTCGGCCCCAACCACCGTTGGTGGGCCCTGTGGGTGGTCGTGGTCTCCGTCTTCATCGCCACCACGGATGTCGGGATGCTTACCATAAGCCTGCCGGTCATCATAACCGAGTTCCGCACGGATATCACTTTCGCCGGCTGGATCGTCTTCGTCTACGCGCTGGTGACCGGAGCCCTCTACCTGCCCTGCGGCAGGCTCTCGGATCTCCTCGGGCGCAAGCTCACCTTTTCCGCGGGCTTTCTGGTCTATGGCGTGGCCTCGATGCTTGCCGGACTGTCCCAGGGGCCCACGCACCTGATGGCCTGCCGCGTGGGGCAGGCCGTGGGTGCCGCCCTGATGATGACCAATACTTTCGCCCTGACCGGCTCCCTTTTCACCGGCCCCGACCGCGGCCGCGCCATGGGCCTTTCCGGCGGCCTGGTCTCCGCCATCGGCTTCACCCTGGGACCCGTGGTGGGCGGATTCATCACCTACACCCTGGGATGGCGCTACATTTTCTTCATCTCCGGCGCACTGTCGTTCATCGGCTTCGCCGCCGCGCGTTTCCTCTTACTGGACGACCGGGGGTCCGGCGGGCAAGCGAAGCGGCAGCCCTTCGACTTCGCCGGGTCCGGCCTGTTCGCCGTTGCCCTGACATTCCTGCTGCTGGGCATTACGCGCGGCGGACTCGGTTACTGGGGCTTCGTATTGAGCGCCCTCTTCCTGGCCTTGTTCATCCGGCGGGAAGCCACCTGCCCCTATCCCATCCTCGATCTCGGACTCTTCCGGATCTTGCCCTTTGCCGCCGGGAACATCGCGCGCCTGTCCACCTTCGTCGCCCTGAGCACCAACGAACTGATGATGCCTTTCCTACTCCAGTTCGTGCTGCGCATGGACCCGCTGGAGGCAGGCAGCCTGATGACCGCGACGGCATTGGTGCTGATGGTGGTGTCGCCTTCGGCCGGCTGGCTCACTGACCGCGTCGGGTCAACCCTGCCCGCGGCCGCCGGAGCCACCGTCATTGCCGTGGCCATGTACGCCATCAGCCACCTGGGTCCGGATTCCGGTCCGGCCGAGATCGTACCCACGCTGGCCCTGCTCGGCGTCGGCCTCGGCCTCTTCCAGACCCCCAACAACCACGGTCTCATCAGCTCGGTGCCTCACGAACGGCTGGGCATCGCCTCCTCCGTCATCTCCATCATCCGCAGCGTGGGCCGCTCCGTGGGCACCGCCACCGCCACCGCCTTCGTCAGCATCCGGCTCGCGGCGGCCACCAATGATTCCGCTCCCCAGGATCTGGCCGCGCTGAATCTGGCCGACAGCCCCCGGCTGCTGGCGGCGTTCATGGAAGGATACGGGTATGCGTACACCACCGCGGCGTGCCTCGGCGTGTCGGCGCTGGTGTTCTCGCTTATTGGAGGGGTGCGGAGGGGTCGCCGCATGGGAGATCCGGGCTAAGGGCGAGGAAGACCAACGATCAGTGGAACTTGGTGCGTTGATACATCAGTGAGTTCGACGAACATCTGGAAGAATCCTCGACCACGCGGCGAAATCGTTGGCTGATTCAGGCCGCTCGTGAAAATCCTGTCGGCCGCTTGCTCTCTGGAAAGAGACGTGAGAATACTGATATACAAGTTATATCGTTTTTCTCACGGAGGTCTACATGAGCGACCCGGTAGTCATTCCCCGAAACGTCGTCGCGCGGATGCCGAAGGCACTGCGCATGGAGTTGGGGGTCGAACACGGCGGCGCCGAAGAAATCGTCGCGGTGACCGTGCCGGCCGGTGATGCGGCGGAGGCGGTCCGGATGATGCGGTTGCTTGCGTTGAGCCTCACACCGGAGCAAAAACGGATTCGGAGCGAAGAACGCACGCAGACGCTGCTCGCCGCCATAGCCGATCTCGATCGGCCCTCCGATCCGGAGGCGGATCTTGAAATCGACAACGCAGGGCTGCGAAAGCAGTATCTCGACCAACAAAGAACCTTTTCCAGCAGCCAAATCAGGGACGTTTCGGGGCTGAAGGCCCGAAACCCATCCGAGCCCGCATCACGTTGGAAAAGGCAAGGCAACATCTTCGGCGTCCCCGTAGGCAGGGCTGATCGCTATCCCGCGTTCCAGTTTGTCGACGGACGGCCGCGACCTGAGATCGCAAGAGTCCTCGCCGCACTTCCCGGCTCCATGTCGCCCTGGCAGATCGCGTTCTGGTTCGCCTCCGGGAACGGATGGATCGAGAACGACGCCGCGCCCCAGGACGCTTTGCACGATATTGACGGCGTGCTCGCGGCCGCGGCCGACCTGGCATCCGACGACCTCGGCTGAGTCGTGGAGTTCTCCGTTCCGGATCCACCAGGTGCGCTCTCGCCGAGCCCACCCCTCGAACGGTTGCCCGCGGGTTCACGGATACACCGTATTCATGGAGCCGGCTGGCGCGGCGCACAGTTCAACGCCGGCGGCCGCGTGTCCCGTTTCGCTCCCATCGTCGACTCCGAAGGTCACCGCGTACCCGTCCTCTACGCCGGCCGAACATTCGAGGTCGCGGCCTACGAATCGCTCTTTCACGCAATCGGTCCGAGCCGGGGCATGATGACCTGGCCGGCAAGCGGCCTGAAGACGCTGGCGCATTCAATCCTGGAAACCCGGCGCGACCTTGACATGGTTCCCCTGTTCCGGAGGAACCTGATCGGATGGAACGTCTCCGACCTTGAGATCATCAAGGCACCGGCCAGATACTATCGCCAGACCGCGCGATGGGCCGAATCCGTCCATCGCTCCATCGTCGAAGGTGCCGGCATGGTGTGGATTTCGAACCGCGAGGGCAGCGACCGCTGCTACGTCTTCTTCGGCGACCGCGTCACAGAGTCAGACTTTGCCGTATCGGAGCAACGTCAAGGCAGCGATGAGACCTTGCTAGCGGACGTGCGCCGAGCAGCATCGCACGGCGGCATCAGGGTCACGACGTGACGGCGCCGATCGTATACCTCCTTCTTTGGTGGAATACGCGTCGGAACCTGCGGGCTATACGGGACCACCGACCCCACCGAGCCTACAGCACAACCTCTCGTCGAAACGATGGCGTTCAACTCCCCGTCAGCCACGAGGTTCCGGCTTGGCATTCGGCGACAAATCTTTGTGGACGTAGTCCTCAAAGCGTCCGAATGCCTCGTCCACCGTGTGAACACGCTGTCTCGACGCCGACCCGCAGATCCGATCCAATTCCTCCTCTAGTTCCTGACCGCCGACTAACTCCTCAGGAGCCACCAAGAGAACCGGAGGGGAGGCGCAGACCATCCGCCGCTAGTGTCGTGTCCCGTAAATTCCTGCGATAATTTGCTGGTCTTTTCGCCGTCGGCCGCGTACGTCACCCCGGGCTTGACCCGGGGTCTTCCTCGCGTGGTGCCCGCAACACGGGCGGGTTTGAAACCCGCCCCTACAAGTCATCGCGCCTTGCCGACGACAAAAAATCCTGCGCAACTTATCGCAGGAATTTACGGGACACGACACTAGTCAATCCGCAACCGGGGGGAACTGACCGGCGGCGCCGGCGGTGAAGTGTCAGTCCAAGGCGAGGGCAAACCGAACCGCCCTTGCCACCCGTTCCATCTTGCCATCAGCGAGACTGGTGACGAGTGCGCCGAGTGTTCCGCGATGGACCGTCTGCAAGTGATCGCAGTTCACCGCGCATTCGCGCGGCATTCCATCGTCCGCGGACAACGCCACCTCACTTGGGATGCCGCGAACCGTGGTGGTGACCGGAGCGACCGTCACTTCGCCCAGACTCGAAATGATCGAGTCACGCGTCAGAACGAGCACAGGCCTACGTTTGTCCGGGTGCGGGAATCGGTACCAACGGACCTCGCCGCGGCGCATCATCCTTCCTTCCACGCGCCGTCACCCCACGCGTGGTCCTGTTCCGGGATGCCGAACTCCTGCTTCGTGGGTGGAACATTGCGGTATCCGGCTCTGTGCCGCTCCTCCAATTCCGCTTCCTCGTAGCGCTCCAAAGCCGCTCGCAACGCTTCGCGCGCAAACCCGGAGCGCGTCGTACCGAGTCGCTTCGCCCGTTTGTCGACTCGCTCCACTAGATCTTCGTCCATGGTCAACTGTATGACTTTCATAGCTAGACTTTAACTTAGTCCAATCGCTATGCAAGCGGTTATGAATCGTGCACTGCAGGGCGATCGAGCGGTTCGGTGGCTGGGTTCGTCCAGAAGGGGTTGATGAGGGGTTTCGGCGGCGGGCTGAAATGAAGGCGGGAGCGACAGCGGCACCCTAGTCGCCACAATCCCAGCAGCGCACGTTTACCGTATAGCCTTTCCCTGCCAGGCACCGGGCGACCAGGTCATACCATCTCTTCGTTTGCCGTCTCAGCACCACCCGTCTTTGTCGTCCGCTCGGTGGTCGTGTGGTTTCGTGAATCCGCTCGTGGACGTAGTCCCCGGCTTCCTGGTTGGCCCGAACCGCCTGGCGGCTGCACTCCGCCATCACCTGACGACTTGGCCGTTTTCCATCAGGATTCTTCGCCTCCAGGGCTACCCCCTGGCAGCCCGCGAGCGCCAACGCGGCACACATCAGCAGCAACGCCGCCTTCATCCGATGTCCGCACACGCTCACTCCGTCTCGCTCAGGCCCGCTTCGTAGACTCCGGAAGAAAGGGTCAGAGCGCGGCCCTTCGCTCTGCCTCTGCCGCGAGCCCGTAGAACTGCTCCGCGTTCCGGTGCAGCACGCCGTGCTTGTCGTCGTCGGTGAGGCGATCGTTCTCGACGATCTCACGGATCTCGGACTTGCAGTAGTCGTTGTTGACCTCGTGGGGGAAATCGCTGGAAAACATGAAGGGCTTGTTGCCCAGGGCCTCAATGGCGTTGTGCAGGGTGGGCTCGGTGCCCTCGCAGCCGATGAAGATGCGCCCTTCGGCGGCGTGGCGGCGGATGTAGCCGCTCACCTGCTCGTGCGGCTCGAGCTGGATGAACTCGCCGCGAGGGTCGTACTGAACATGGGTTTCCCAGCCGCGGTCGAAGCGTTCGAGACAGGTGTGAATCCAGGCCACGCCCCCTTCCATGAAGCCCACGCGCATGTTCGGGTAGCGGTCGAACAAGCCGTTGAACACGAAGCCCGCAAAGCACACCATCTGGCCGAAGGGGTGGCCCAGGCCGTTGATGGGGGCGTATGGCGTCAGGTAATCCATGCCCAGCCCCTCGTGGGCGCCGCCGTGAACCCCGATGCTGCAACCCAGCCGGTCGGCCTCGGCGTACACCGGCCAGTATTCCTTGGAACCCAGGTGGCCCTTGAGACCCATGGAGGGCAACATGGCGCCGCAGAAGCCCAGCTCTTCCACGATGCGGCGCAGCTCCTTGACCGCTTCAGGCGGCTCCTGCATGGGGATCAGGCCGAGCCCCTGGAACTTCGTGCTCGCCTTCAGGTAGGTGTCGTGGAACCAGTTGTTGTAGGCTTGGCAGATCTCGATGGCGAAGTCGCCGTTGATCACCTTGCCCACCGCCAGCCCGCCGGTGGGATAGAGGACCGCGCGCTCGATGCCCACGTCCTCCATGAACTCCAGCCAGCCCGCCGGCCCCACCTGCCGGAAGGCGCCGGGGACGAGGTCGTAGAGGGTGGCGCTGTGCAGGTGATCCAGGGGCGGGAAGAGCCGTCCCTTGCCCCGGAAACGGTCGTGGTAGGCGGCCGGCATGTACTCCAGCAACGCCTCCCAGTCCTCCATGACGTGCCCGTCGCCGTCAATGACCTCCATGCGATTCCCGGCCATGTTCGTCCCTCCCCATTTTCTCGGAACCTACGCTACAGCGACGCCCTTAAGGGGCGACCGCCGGTCGCCCCTACCGTCGGTTGCCCGGACAGGCTCCTTTCCCGGCCGGGTTATGCCGCCCGCGCTACAGCCCGTAGAGCCTGCGCGCGTTGTCGCTCAGGATCTTGTGCTTGACGTCCTCGGTCAGGTCCGTCCGTTCCCGGAAGACCTTGATGGCGTCCACGTCGCTGGAGACGTCGGTGTGCCCGTAGTCGGTGCCGATGACGAGGCCGTCCTCACCGCTCTCCTGCACCACATACGCCAGGTCGTCGCTGTTCTCGCAGGTGACGAATACGCCGTACTGCCCCATGGGGTTGTCCGGCCACTCCCGCCCCAGCACACGGTAGCGGTGGTGGACCTCGCGCAGCATCCAGGGCACCCACTGGGAGCTGGTCTCGATGAAACCCCAGCGCAACTTCGGAAACACCTCCGGGATCTCGCTCAGCAAAAGGTCGCCGAAGGCCCCCACGGTGGGGATCCTGAAGCTGTGGAAGTTTGCCGCCGTGGTCACCGGATGGTGGCAGAGGTCGCTGAACCAGGGGCTGCCGTTGGCGATGTGGATGGCGATGGCCATGTCCAGGCGCGTGGCTTCCTCATAGATGAGGTAGAAGTACGGGTCCACCAGGAGGCGGTTGCCCTCGAACGGCCGCATCAGCACGGCGCAGGCGCCGTGCTCCTTGCCGAAGCGGATCTGGTCCAGGGCATCGGACATACTGAGCGTGGGCGCCAGGCACGACCACCGCAGCCGCCCGTCCGACTGGGACCAGATGTCCGCGAGCCACCGGTTCCAGCTTCCGCACAGCGCCACCTCCACCGGGGCACGGTCCGTCACCTGCTCGATGAACATGGTGTTGTGCAACACCTGGACGTCGACTCCGGTGTCGTCCATGTGCTCCAGCCGGAGCCCCACGTTGCCGAGCTCCACGGACTCGTCGGCGTCGGCGAACTTGCGGCCCACCTGCCGCTCACGCCGCTGCAGCGCTTCCTCCGAGAACGCCGGGAAGCGGAAGCCCCGTACCTTGCCGTCCACCACCCAGAACTGCTGCTTGATGCCCGCCTCCTCCGGTGACGCCAGCGGCACCGGACGGTACTGCCGCTCCGAGGCTTCAAGGTAGTCCCAGGTGCGGTCGCATTCCACCACGTGGGCGTCCGAGTCCACGATCAAGGGCTTTCCGTTGGTGTCTCCACTCATGGCCTTGCTCCTTTGCCCGACTTACCGAGCCAGACAGTCGCTCGGGGCACGGGCGGTTTGACACCCGGCGCTACAGCGCGTAGAGCCGGCGCGCGTTGTCACTCAGAATCTTTCGCTTCACGCCCTCCGCCAAATCGGTGCGATCCCGGAAGATCCTGATGGCATCGACGTCGCTGGACGTATCCGTGTGGCCGTAGTCGGTGCCGATGACCAGGCCGTCCTCGCCGCTCTCCTGCACGATGTACGGCAGGTCGTCGGTGTTCTCGCAGGTCACGAACATCCGGAACGCTTCCATGGGGTTGTCCGGCCATTCCCGGCCCCTGGTCCTGAACCGGTTCCGGGTCTCGTGAAGGATCCACGGCAGCCATTGGGCGCTGGTCTCGATGAATCCCCAGCGCAGATTCGGGAACAGCTCCGGGACCTCGCTGAAAAGCACGTGGGCGAAGCCGCCCACGGTGGGGATGCGAAAGCGGTGGAAAAAGGCTCCCAGCCTGACCGGATGGCGGTAGAGGTCGTTGAGCCAGGCGTTGCCGTTGGCGATGTGCACGGCAATGGCCATGTCCAGGCGGCTGGCCTCCTCGTAGATGGGATAGAAATACGGGTCCACCAGCAGGCGGTTGCCCTCGACGGGCCGCATCAGCACCGCGCAGGCGCCGTGCTCCCTGGAGAAGCGGATCTGGTCCAGCGCGTCCGGCATGCTCAGGGTAGGCGCAAGACACGACCAGCGCAGCCGTCCGTCCGACTGGGACCAGATGTCCGCGAGCCACCGGTTCCAGCTCCCGCACAACGCCACCTCCACCGGAGCGCGCTCCGTCACCTCCTCGATGAACATGGTGTTGTGCAGCACCTGAACGTCCACCCCGGTGGCGTCCATGTGCTCCAGCCGGAGCCCGACGTTGCCCAACTCCCGGGCCTCCCTGGCCTCGGCGAACTTGCGGCCCACCTGCTCCTGCCGCCGCCGCAACTCCTCCTCCGAGAACGCCGGGAAGCGGTTGCCCCGCACCTTGCCGTCCACGAGCCAGAACTGCAGCGTGACGCCTCCGTCTTCGGGCGCCGCCAGCGGCACCGGGCGGAATTGCTGCTCGGAGGGTTCGAGATAGTCCCAGGTGCGGTCACATTCCACGACGTGGGCGTCCGCGTCGACGATCAAGAGCTTTCCGTTGGCGTCTGCGCTCATTGACGTGCTCCTTGGACGGATCCCGGGCCAAACCGTGGCCCGGGCGCAGGCGGGTTTGAAACCCGCCTCTACATCTCGTCATCGGGCCGAGGCCCGGCGCTACAGCCCGTAAAGCCGGCGCGCGTTGTCGCTGAGGATCTTGCGCTTGACGTCCTCGGACAGGTCGGTCCGTTTCCGGAAAACCTTGATGGCATCCACGTCGCTGGACGTGTCCGTGTGGCCGTAGTCCGTGCCGATGACCAGGCCGTCCTCGCCGGTCTCCTGCACGATGTACGGCAGGTCGTCGGTGTTCTCGCAGGTCACGAACATCCGGAACTCCGCCATGGGGTTGTCCGGCCACTCCCGGCCCATGGTCCGGAAGCGGTTCCGGACTTCGTGAAGAATCCAGGGCAGCCACTGGGCGCTGGCCTCGACGAAACCCCAGCGCAACTTCGGGAACAACTCCGGCACCTCGCTGAAGAGCACGTCGGCAAAGCCTCCCACGGTGGGGATCCGGAAGCGGTGAAAGGTGGCCCCGAGCCGGACCGGATGACTGTAGAGGTCGTTGAGCCAGGCGCTGCCGTTGGCGATGTGGATGGCAATGGGCATGTCCAGGCGGCTGGCCTCCTCATAGATGGGGTAGAAGTACGGGTCCACCAGCAGCCGGTTGCCCTCCACCGGCCGCATCAGCACCGCGCAGGCGCCGTGCTCCTTGGAGAAACGGATCTGGTCCAGCGCGTCCGACATGCTCAGGGTAGGCGCCATGCACGACCACCGAAGCCGCCCGTCCGACTGCGACCAGATGTCCGCCAGCCAGCGGTTCCAGCTCCCGCACAGCGCCACCTCCACCGGCGGCCGCTCCGTCACCTGCTCGATGAACATGGTGTTGTGCAGCACCTGCACGTCCACGCCGGTGTCGTCCATGTGCTCCAGCCGTAGCCCCACGTTGCCCAGCTCCCGGGCCTCCTTGGCCTCCGCGAACCTCCGGCCCACCTGCTGCTGGCGCCGCGCCAACTCCTCCTCCGAGAAGGCCGGGAAGCGGAACCCCCGCACCTTGCCGTCCACGAGCCAGAACTGGAGCGAGGCGCCGTTCTCCTCCGGCGACGCCAGCGGCACCGGACGGAACTGACGTTCCGACGCTTCGAGGTAGTCCCAGGTGCGGTCGCATTCCACCACGTGGGCGTCCGAATCCACGATCAAGGGGTTCCCGTTGGCATCTTTACTCATGGCGTGCTCCTTTTCATGGGTCGTGTTGGTTCGCCCGGCCCGGGCGGGGCAGCGGCACCGGGCACGGGCGGGTTTGAAACCCGCCCCTACAATTTCGGGCGGGTCCCGGGACCCGCACTTCGGGGGCTTGCGCCCCCTTTCCTTCTACTGCAACTCGGCGAAAAAGTCGTTGCCTTTGTCGTCGACGATGATGAACGCCGGGAAGTTCTCGACGTCGATCTTCCACACCGCTTCCATGCCCAGCTCGGGATAGTCGAGCACCTCGACATGCTTGATGTTGTCCTTGGCCAGTATCGCCGCGGGGCCGCCGATGGAGCCCAGGTAGAAGCCGCCGTGCTTCTTGCACGCGTCGGTCACCTCCCGCGACCGGTTGCCCTTGGCCAGCGAGATCAGGCTGCCGCCGTGGGACTGGAACAGATCCACGTAGGAATCCATGCGTCCGGCGGTGGTGGGGCCGAAGGAACCGGAGGCGTAGCCCTCGGGAGTCTTCGCCGGTCCGGCGTAGTAGACGACGTGGTCCTTGAAATAGTCCGGCAACGGTTCGCCCGCGTCGAGGCGCTCCTTGAGCCTGGCGTGGGCCAGATCCCGGGCCACCACGATGGTGCCGTTCAGGGACAGCCGGGTCTTCACCGGGTGCTTGGAAAGCGCGCTCCGGATCTCGTCCATGGGCCGGCTCAGGTCGATGCTCACCACGCTGTCCGCGTCTTCCTCCTCGTAGATGTCCGGCAGGTATTTGGCGGGATCGGTCTCCAGCCGCTCGAGGAACACCCCGTCCCGGGTGATCCTGGCCTTGGCCTGGCGGTCGGCGGAGCACGAAACGCCGATGCCCACCGGACAGGAAGCACCGTGCCGGGGCAGACGGATCACTCGCACCTCGTGGGTGAAATACTTGCCGCCGAACTGTGCGCCCACGCCCATCTTGTGGCTGATAGCCTGGACCTTGGCCTCCAGGTCCAGGTCCCGGAACGCCCGGCCATACTCGTTGCCGGTGGTGGGAAGCCCGTCCAGGTAGCGGGTGCTGGCCAGTTTCACGGTCTTGAGGTTGAACTCCGCGGACAAGCCGCCCACCACGATGACCAGATAGTAGGGCGGGCATGCGGCGGTGCCGATGGTCTTGATCTGCTTTTCCAGAAACGCCACCATCGACGCCTCGTTCAGCAGCGCCGGGGTCTGCTGGTACAGGAAACTCTTGTTGGCGGACCCGCCGCCCTTGGTGATGAACAGGAGCTCGTAGGCGTCCCCCGGTGTCGCGTAAAGCTCCACCTGGGCCGGCAGATTGGTACGGGTGTTCTGTTCCTCGTAAAGAGTCAGCGGTGCGAGTTGTGAATAGCGCAGGTTGGTGCCGGTGTAGACGTCGTAGACGCCGGCCGAAAACGCCTCCTCGTCGTTGGCGCCGGTGAAGACATTCTCCCCTTTCTTCCCGATGACGATGGCGGTGCCGGTGTCCTGGCACGCCGGCAGCACGCCGCCGGCCGAGATGTTGGCGTTCTTGAGCTGCTGGATGGCCACGAAGCGGTCGTTCTTCGAGGCCTCGGGATCCTCGAGAATGGCCCGCAGCTTGGCCAGGTGGCTCGGCCGGAACAGATGGGAAATGTCGTGGATGGCTTCCGCGGTGATCTTCCGCAGCACCGCGGGGTCGACCTTCAGGATCGTGCGGCCGTCCACTACGATCTCCGACACTCCCTCCTTGCCCAGACTGCGGTATTCGGTGGTGTCTTCACCGAGCTCGAAAATGGGCTGAAACCTGAACTCTGACATGATACGGAATCTCCTTGATGGTTAGTTGGGCATGCAACTCTGCCGGAATGACGGATCCCGGGCATCGTTGCGTCTCGTAACCTCAAATTATACCCGAACCCTTGACGCTAACGCAAAGTCAAGTATGATTCGATTCCAGCATTCAACGGGTCGCAACGAGTCACACGAGGGAGTCCTTCATACATGAGCATTCGCGGCAACACGGCTATCGTCGGCATCGGCGAGACACCGGTGGACCGTCTGGGCCGGCGCCCGGGCGAAAGACGCCGGACCATCCCGGAGTACCTGACCTGGGCCGCGCGCATGGCCATGGAGGACGCCGGGCTGGAACGGAAGGACTTCGACGGCCAGGGCCTCGCGGCCATCTACACCACCAACTATCTGCAACCCTTCTGGCCCGAGGAGACGGCGTCCATCCTGGGCATCACGCCGGGCCTTTCCCTGGCCTCGGCCAACGGCGGCGCCGCCACGGTGTCGGCGCTGGGACAGGCGGCCGCGGCCATCCAGAGCGGGCTGGTGGAGCGGGTGCTGTGCGTGGCCGCATCGGCCACGTTCGTGGAAAACCACAACGGGGTCGAGCCTCGCGACGTACGAGATTTCGAGGTGCCCTACGGCCTGATGGGCGCCAACAGCGGCATCGCCCTGGTGATGCGGCGGCACATGCACGAATACGGCACCACCCTGGAAGCTCTCGGCAACATCGCGGTCACCGCCCGCTACCACGCGTCGCTGAACCCCAATTCCTATCTCAAAAAGCCCCTCACCCTGGAGGACTACAAGACCTCCCGCATGGTGGCCGACCCGGTCCGGCTGCTGGACTGCGTGATGCCGGCCAACGGCGGCAAGGCCTTCATCCTCACCTCGGCGGAGAAGGCCGCCACGATGCCCCGGAAGCCGGTCTATCTCATGGGCTTCGGCGAGCAGGACAATCCCAGCTACGGCCCCCGCACCCACTCCGACGCAACGATGATGGGGATCAAGGACGCCGGCGCCCGGGCCTTCGACATGGCCGGAACCACCCCGGGCGACATGGACTTCGCCGAGCTGTACGACGACTACGTGATCATCGAGATGATGCAGATCGAGGACCTGGGGTTCTGCGACAAGGGCGACATGAAATACTTCGAGTCCACCGACTTCTCTTTCAAGGGCACGCTGCCGATCCAGACCGGCGGCGGCATGATCAACTGCGGGCAGCCGTCCACCGCCGGCGGCATGATCCATATCCTGGAGGCCGTCACCCAACTGCGGGGCGACGGCGGCGAGCGGCAGGTGGCCAACGCGCGCACCGGCGTCGTCACCGGCCTCGGCGGCCTTCCCTACGGCAAGAACCTCGGCTCCACCGCCGTGGCCATCCTGAGCAACGAGACAGGAAACTCCAATGGCTGAAGCTTCACAGGAACCCCGACGCCCGCTCCCCGAGATCACCGAGCTCACCGCGCCCTTCTGGCAAGCCACCAAGGAAGGCCGGCTGGTGATGCAGCGCTGCCGCGCCTGCGGCGAGCTGGTGTGGTGCCCCCGTCCGTCGTGCGTGGAGTGCGGCGGCGAAGAGCTGGAATGGGACGAGCTCAGCGGACGCGGGACGGTCTACTCCTTCACCATCATCCGCCAGTTGGCGGGCCGCGGCGCCCGCGCCTTCGAGAAGGACATCCCCTACGTCATCGCCTGGGTGGACCTGGAGGAGGGCCCCCGCTACTACACCAACATCGTGCAGTGCCCGGTGGACGACGTGGAAATCGGGATGGAGGTGGAGGCGGTGTTCGACCCGGCCAGCGACGACATCAGCCTGCCCAAGTTCAAGCCCCGCTGAAACAGACCCTCTCCCTCTGGGAGAGGGTGGCCGAAGGCCGGGTGAGGGCGTCCCAACAGCCCTGCCTCCGTGATCGTGTTTGGTCGTTGGGAAACGTAACCGCTAGCGGCCTGCTTAGCCTATGGAACCGTGAACTATGCCCATTCCCACGATGAAGTCGAATGAACCTGAATTCTCCATCGATACCGCCGAGTTGGGTCGAATTGACGTGCTCCCGCTCACGATCGGGCGAATGAGCGAAATTGAGAAAACCAAAGCTGAAACTTCCGCATCGTTCATGAACAACCTCATCGCGTCTATTGGCAGAAAGAACGATGGCACGGAACTAACAGACAATGATGTGGCAAAGCTCTCCGATACCGACAGGGAAGTGTTTGCCAAGCAGGTGTTGGAATTCAATCAGTATCTCTTCAGAGAAAGAGTGGTGGAACAACATGAGCGCGATGAGGGAGGCGTCGTCGTTTCCTTCCGAGATGGCAACGTCAAGCATCAAAAAGAGGAGGACGAATCGGATTCGGACTATTTGTTTCGCCTCTTCAAGATACAGAAGGCCAAATTGAAAGAGCAGAAAGATCGCATGTTGGCGCCCTTCGCGGACATGTCGAAAGCTTATAGACAACGGTTCTCTCCGTCTTTCCTTGAGGCGTTCACAAGGAGCCAGTCAGCGACCGCACAATTGGGCAAGATGATCGACCGTCTGCGCGTCAACATACCGGGTGTGCCTGCTACTGCGGCAACACCCTCCGCACCGGATCGCATAGAGGTTTATCAGCCGGAGGTTCGTGTTCCGGACTTATTAAGCGTCCGATAATAGTTGCCACGGAAGAGGAATGATGGTACAAGGGAGGGATGAATACGGATGGCCGGAGGCTGGATCACAAGACGCTGACCGAGTTGCGCAAGCGAGCGATAGCGAGCGTACAGACAGGCGAGAAGCCGTGGGCAGTGGCTGGGGCACTGGGAGTGAATTTGCGTACAGTGTTTCGTTGGCTAGCGCTGTATCGGAGCGGGGGCTGGGGGAAACTGGATGCGCGGAAGCGAGGGGGTAGGCGACCGAAGTTGGATGGGGAGGAACTGAAGTGGGTGTACGACACGGTGGTGGAGAAGAGCCCGATGCAGTTGAAGTTTCCCTTTGCGTTATGGACGGCGGCGATGGTGAGGGAGATGATAGCGAAGCAATTTCGGGTTCGTCTGAGTCACAGCTCGGTATGTCGACTGCTGGGACAGATGGGATTGAGTGTGCAACGGCCGCTATGGCGGGCGTATCAACAGGATCCAGAAGCGGTGCGGCGGTGGAAGGAAGAGGAATACCCGCGGATACGGCGTCGGGCGAAACGAGTGGGGGCGCAGATATTCTTCGGTGACGAAGCCGGGGTGCGGTCGGATTTCCACAGCGGCGGGACCTGGGGGCGACGGGGGCAGACACCCATCGTGTCCACCACCGGGGCGCGATTCAGCGAGAACATCATCTCCGCCATCAGCGCCCAAGGGCAGCTTCGTTTCATGATGACCCGTGGACGCGTGACGGCGGCCGTATTCATTGAGTTTCTCAAACGCCTGTTGGTTAACGCTCCCTCACCCATTTTCCTCATTGTCGACGGTCACCCCACTCACAAGGCCAAGGCCGTGACGCGCTTTATTGAAAAACAAGACGGAGACCTCGAACTCTACTATCTGCCGCCTTACTCTCCCGAGTTGAATCCTGATGAATTGGTATGGAACGACCTGAAAAACAAGGCCCTCGGAAGAAAGGTTATCCTTTCCAAAGAGGCACTGAGAAGCCTCACCCTTTCCCATCTGCACCGTCTGCAGCGATTGCCCCGGTTGATTTCCAGTTTCTTTCTCGCTCCCACCACCTTATATGCTAGCTTCTGAGTACATGGCGACTATTATAGGACGCTTAATAACTTTCATTCGTAACCCTATTCATGACACAAACAAGAAGCTGTCAGATGTCGTAGATACGCTGGACTCTATGGAGGGTTTAGCCCTTCAAATGGCAGAAACGGTCAAGAGCGTGAGCGCAGCAACGTCTCAGTTTCTTGTCGACTTCGGCGTGGCTACCGAGAAGGCGGATCGGTCCTCGCGCCGCGCGATGTCGATCGCGGTCGCAGCGATCGTCGTGGTTGTCCTATCTACGGTCGGGCAGACTGTGTATTCAGAGTGGCGCACGCAGCGAGAACAGGTTGATACGGCAATGACGATCAATGCCCTTTTCAGCCAGATTGAGGCCAATACAGAAGTGCAGCGTGAAAGCATGGCGCGAATTGGCGCGGAGTTGAACAGTGGCAATGCTTCTACAATGAAAGTCTTTGATCGACTTTCAACGGCCTTAGAGAAGTTGACGGAATCTCTTCGGATACGAAACGGGGCACCTAACTCGCCCGAATCTGACAGAAAGTCTGTGCCCTCCGAGTGACGCGCGCTCGCCAATGATCCGTGCCAACCTTCCATGTCGCCCACATCCACAGTGGGTGCCGCGAGCAGAGGAGCACATGGATGACCTAGCTCAAGGTTGGGACGGCAACGCAGGTGAACCAGCTCTCACAGATTCGCTCGAGCTACCCTCCGACCGCCCGGACGTCGCGGTGCGGTAGTGTTTTCGAGGACCCTAGGCAACGCAGTCCAGTTTTGTTAATCCACTCCTATCACGTTCGACCCGGAGGATGTCATGCCAGTCATTGATTCCGATACCCATGTAGACGAGACCGAGGACACCTGGGCATTCCTGCGCGACGGTGACGAGGCCTTGAGGCCCACCACCGCCTATCC
Organism: uncultured Binatia bacterium (SeqCode); assembly: GCA_965218305.1. Lineage (GTDB taxonomy): Bacteria > Desulfobacterota > Binatia > UBA9968 > JAJDTQ01 > JAJDTQ01. The sequence goes on from OZ244617.1 coordinate 2,160,829, forward strand.
CAGGAACCAGGACGCCAGCAACGCGACCATGCGCTACTGGATGATCGACGGCAAGCGGCAGATCCGCTTCGTGCGCACGGACGAGGAAACCCTCACCACCGAGGGCGCCCGCGAGCTCAAGGACGTGAAGAGCCGCCTGCAGGACATGGACCGCATGGGTGTGGACTACCAGGTCATGTACCCCACGCTGTTCCTGGTCGAGTTCACCGACAAGCCGGAGATCGAGCTGGCGCTCCGCCGCAGCTACAACCGCTGGATGGCCGAACGCTGGGCCGAGTCCGAGGGCCGGTTGCGTTGGGTCATGCTCCCGCCCGCCCAGAACATGGACGCGGCCCCGGACGAGCTGCGCTTCGCCAAGGAACACGGCGCCTGCGGCGTGCTCAAGAAGGGCGACCGGGAGGCCGGGGTATGGGCCAACGACCCCTACTTCTTCCCGATGTACGAGGAAGCCCAGAAGCTCGACATGCCCATCTGCTTTCACACGGGCTCGGGCGTGCCGGATTTCACCCCGGCGCGCGAGTTCACCTTCAGCCGCTTCTACCGGATCCTGCTGCCGGTGGTGCATGCGTTCCAATCCCTGATCGTCCACGGCGTGCCGGAGCGGTTCCCCACCCTGCGTTTCGGCTTCATCGAGGCCACCGCCTCCTGGGTGCCCTTCGTGCTGTACGAGATCCGCCGCCGGCTGGAGAAGAACAAGGAACGACCCACCAGCGTGCTGCGCTCCACCATGGAGATCGAGGATATGCCGGAGGACATCCTGCAACGGAACCGCATGTACGTATCGTTTCAGGTGGACGAGGACCTCGGCTACGTCATTCACCACACGGGCGAAGACAATCTCCTGGTCGGCTCGGACTACACGCACAACGATTCCGCCCAGGAGATGGATTTCCTGGGCCTCCTCAAGCAGCGAGCCGACAAGGGGGACATCTCCCACTCAGCGGTCACCAAGATCACCCAGGACAACCCCAAGAACTTCTACGGCATCTGAACCACAAGGCGGCAGGTGGCGGAAGCCGTGACGGAACGCCCGTGGACCCCGCCCCGCTCTGAGGAGAGATCGGATGAAGGAATCCCCGGACAGGCCGCTGGCCGACGACGACGTGGAGAAGCGCCTCTTTCCCGGACCGGGCCTTCCCGGCGGCGGCCAGCTCGAGGTGCGCATGGAGGCGCCCCTGCTGCATCCGGACCCGGACGTGCGGGAAGTCGCGCGCCGCTACAAGCCCTATAACCTGGATAGTTGGCATACCGAATGGACCCGCATGGCCGAGAAGAACGAAGCGCTGGCGGCCGGGTTCGAGGACGAGGGGCGCAACGTCACCGCCCACGACTTCTACCGGCGGGCGGCGGAGTTCTACCGGCGGGCGCTGGTGTACATGCCGGACGCCGACCCCCGCATGATGCAGAGCCACGACAAGCTCAAGGAGACCTTCGACAAGGCCTGGAGTTTGGTGACGCCGCCCTTCGAGCGGGTCGAGATCCCCTACGAGGGCCACCGGCTGGACGCTTTGTTCCATCCGGCCCGGGGCAAGGCCGGCACCCGTTTTCCCACCGTGTACAACTACGGCGGCGCCGACGGCATTCTGCTGCGGGGTCTGGACGGCGACGCCGGGCAGTACGTGCGGCGGGGCATGTCCTTCATCGACGTGGACGGACCGGGCCACGGCACCACCCTGCGGGAGAAGAAGCTCTACGCGCCGCCGGACTCCGAAAGGGTGGCCAAGGCCGTCATCGACTACCTGGTGACGCGCCCGGACGTGGACCCGGACCGCATCGGCCTCCACGGCTCCAGCATGGGCGGCTATTCCGGACCCCGGTGCGCCACCGAGGAGAAACGCATCATGGCCGTGGCCGTGTGGAGCGGCGCCTACCACCTGGTGGATGACATCTTCGACTACTACCCGCCGATCCAGGACCGCCTGCGCTGGCTGATGGGCGCCAGCGACCTCAAGGAGGCCCGCGAACGGATCAAGGAGTTCACCCTGGTGGACCGGGCCCACAAGATCGAGTGCCCCCTGCTGGTGGGTTACAATCACGATGACCGGGTGATGGACCCGCGAGGCGCCATCCGGCTCTACGAGAATGCCGTCAACGCCCCGCGGGAACTGCTGGACGGCGTGGGGCACCACGAGAAGCGGTTCGACCGGCGGAGCTTCATCGTCGACTGGTTCGCCAAGCAACTGAAGGCTTAGGCACTAAACGGTTTCATCGGAGAGCGAGATGTTGACCATCGATGCGGATGCGCACGTGATCGAGAACGAGGCCACGTGGGACTACCTGGAGGGCTCGGACCGGCGTTTCCGGCCCGTGCCCGTGTCCGCGGACATGCCCGCGGGGACGCGGCAGAACTTCTGGATCATCGACGGGCGCCTCATCGGCGGCCGCGACAACGTCGGCGCCGAGACGCCCCGCGAAGCCCGGGAGATGACCGACATCGACCGGCGGCTAAGACACATGGACGAGATCGGCACCGGCGTCCAGGTGCTCTACCCCACCGTGCTGCTGCGGCCCTTCACCGAACGGCCGGACGTGGAGCTGGCCCTCTGCCGCGCCTACAACCGCTGGCTTGCCGACATCTGGAAGAAGGCCCCGGAGCGGCTGCGCTGGGCCGTGCAGCTCCCGGTGCTGAGCATGGAGGCGTCGCTGGAGGAGTTGCGCTGGGCCAGCGAGAACGGCGCCTGCGCAGTATCCCTGCGGGGCGTGGAGACCCATCAGCCGCTGCATCACCCGTACTTCTTCCCGCTCTACGAGGAGGCCCAGCGCCTGGACATGGCCATCGGCATCCACGCGGGGGTGGGCAGCTTCTCGGTGCTGGACACCTTCGGCACCGACAACACCTTCACCACCGCCAAGCTTACCGTGGTGGGGGCGTTCCACGCGCTGGTGATGCACGGCATTCCAGAACGGTTTCCTCAACTGCGCATCGGCGCCATCGAGGTCACGGCCCAGTGGCTGCCCTACGTGCTGCACGACATGCGTCTGCGCTACAAGAAGCAGGGCCGGCGCCTGGACGACGACCTGATGCGAACGCACCGGCTGTTCGTGGCCTGCCAGACCGACGACGACCTGCCCTACGTGCTTGGCTACGGCACGGAGGACAACCTCATGATCGGCTCGGACTACGGCCATGCCGACAACGCCAGCGAACTGCTGGCGCTGAATGGCATCCGGGACAAGGGCGAAATCGCGCCCGCGGTCATCGACAAGATCCTCGCCCACAACCCGGCGCGCTTCTACGGGCTGGCGGAAACCGCTACCTGACGCTTCCGCGGGTCGGTAAAAGGCCCGGGATCAAGAACCTGACTGGAGGAGAGACACATGCCGGCCATCGACGCTGACGCCCACGTCATCGAGACGGAACACACCTGGGACTACCTGGAGGGCCGCGACAAGCGGTTCCGCCCCGTACCCGTGTCCGTGGACATGCCGGAGGGCGGGACGAGCAACTTCTGGGTCATCAACGGCAAGCTCATCGGCGGACGCGACAACATCGGACTGGACACCCCCAAGGAGTCCCGGGACATGGCCGACATCGACGCGCGCCTGAAGCACATGGACGACATCGGCACCGACGTGCAGGTGCTCTACCCCACCCTCTTCCTGCGGCCCGTCACCGACCGCACCGACGTGGAGCTGGCCCTGTGCCGCTCCTACAACCGCTGGCTCGCGGACATCTGGGCCGCCGGCAAGGGACGCCTGCGCTGGGCCGTGCAACTGCCGCTGTCGAGCATGGACGAAGCCCTCGATGAGTTGCGCTGGGCAACCGAGCACGGCGCCTGCGCCGTGTTCATGCGGGGCCTGGAGACCCATCACCCGCTCCACCATCCCTACTTCTTTCCGTTGTACGAGGAGGCCGCCCGCCTGAACGTGCCCATCGGCGTCCACTCGGGCATCGGCAATGCCGCCGTTTCGGAAGCCTTCGGCAACGACCCGTTCCGCACCGCCAAGCTGACGGTCATCGGCGCCGTCCACGCCATGATCATGCGCGGCATCCCCCAGCGTTTTCCGGAGCTGCGCATCGGCGCCATCGAAGTGGCCGCCCAATGGATTCCCCACGTGGTCAAGGACATCACCCTGCGGAACCGCAAGCGCGGGGTGGAGTCCGACGGCGACCTGCTCCCGGCGAACCGCCTCTACGTCGCCTGCCAGACGGACGACGACCTGCCATACGTAATCGAGCACGCGGGTGAGGACATGATCATGGTCGGCTCCGACTACGGCCACAATGACAACGCCAGCGAGCTGCTGGCCCTCAAGGGCCTGCGGGAAAAGGGCGAGGTGGCGCCCCACGTCATCGACAAGATCCTGCACCAGAACCCCACGCGGTTCTACGGCCTGTCGGAGGGCTAGGGGAAACTCCGACCAATTGGGGTAACCGCTCCGAGGCCCGATGAGGCGATGTAGGGGCGGGTTTCAAACCCGCCCGTGCCCGGTTCCGGCACCGAACTCTGCCGGCGGGTTGTAACCGGCCCGAAAGGAGATCCGCCGTGAGCGAAACATTCGATCTGCTTCTCGTCAACGGAACCGTGATTAACCCGGCCGTGGGGCCGCGGCAGGCGCTGGACGTGGGCATCACCGGCGGCCGCATCAGCGCCATGCAGGCCGGGCTTTCCCGGGACGGCGCCAAACAGGTCCTCGACGTGAGCGGCTGCTTCGTCACCCCGGGCCTCATCGACTTCCACGTTCACAGCTACTGGGGCGTCAATCCGTATGGCACGGACCTCGACGCCGTGTGCGGCGCCAGCGGCGTCACCGCCGCCGCGGACGCGGGCTCCGCCGGCCCGGTGAACTTCGTGGGCTTCAAGCACCTCGTATACGAACGCGCACGCACCCGCATGCTGTCCTTCGTGGCGGTGGCGCAGCACGGCGTCCTCAACGTCCCGGGAGAGCTCGAGAACCTCGAGTTCGCCGACCCCGAGAGCGCCGCGCGCACGGTGCGGGAGAACCCGGATATCGCGGTGGGCATCAAGATCCGGCTGCACGTCAAGTCGGTGGGGGAGAACGGCCGGGAGGCCCTGGGAATGGCGGTCGGGGCCGGAGACGCCTGCGACTCGCCGGTGATGGTGCACGTGGGTGACACCGGCATTCCCATGGAGGAGATCGTCGAGACGCTGCGCCCGGGGGACATCGTCACCCACTGCTACACGCCGAAACAGCCGGCCATCGTGGACCCGTCCGGCCGTCTTCGCCCAGCCGTTCTGGAGGCCCAGCGGCGTGGGGTGATCTTCGACGTCGCCCACGCCAACGGGCACTTCGATTTCGACCTGGTGAGCCGGGCCATGGACCAGGGGCTCCGTCCCGACATCATCAGCACCGACCTTCACAGAATGAGCGGCTCCGGCCCCGTGGTGGATCTCCCCACCACCCTGACCAAGTTCCTGATGCTGGGACTGAGCCTCGACGAGATCATTGCCGACTGCACCCTCAACGCCGCCCGGGCCATCGGCTGGGAAGACCGGCTCGGCGTCCTCGAGGTGGGCCGGGAGGCCGACGTGGCCGTACTCGCGGTGATGGATGAGGAGACCGCCCTGGAGGACAGCGTCGGCAACCGCCGGACCACCGGACAACGCATCGTCGCCCGCCACACGATCCGCGCCGGGGTCCTGTAGGCACCGGTTTGGCTCCCCGCCGTTCGGCTGACACGGAATCCTCAATCCCGTCATTCCCGCTTTCGCGGGAATGACGGTACCAATGAGAATGACGGTACCAACGGATGTTGAGGCCATTGGCCCGCGGTTCGAGCGCTGCTAAGGCAGGGGAAGAGTTGGAACTTGAATCATGAGCGAGTGGATTTCATGAGCGAATGGATTTTCGCCTACGACGGTTTCGACCCGACCAGACAAGGCCTGCGGGAGGCCCTCTGCACCCTCGGCAACGGCTACTTCGCCACCCGTGGCGCCGCGGAAGAGGCCGAGGCCAACGACGTCCACTATCCCGGAACTTATCTGGCGGGGTGCTTCAACCGGCTGGAGACCACCGTCGGTGACCGCGTGGTGGTCAACGAGGACCTCGTCAACCTGCCCAACTGGCTCTGCCTCAACGTCCGTCTGGATGACGGTCCGTGGTTCGACCTCTCCGCCGCGGAAATTCTGGCGTACCAGCAGGAGCTGGACCTCCGGAACGGCTTGCTCACGCGGCGGGTGCGTTTTCGCGATCCGGAAGGACGCACCAGCTTCATCCGGAGCCTGCGGCTCGTGCACATGAGCCAGCCGCACCTGGCGGTGCTGCGGTGGACCCTCCTGGCGGAGAACTGGTCCGGAAGGGCCATCCTCCGGTCGTCCCTGGACGGCGCGGTCATCAACGCCGGCGTGGCGCGCTACCGGCAGCTCAACTCCAAGCACCTGGAGACCGTGGAGAAGGGGCGCGTGGGAGAAAACGGCGTGTACCTCGTGGTTCAGACCAGCCAGTCGCGCACACGCGTGGCGCTGGCGGCCCGCACGCTGCTCTTTCAGCAGGATGAGCGGCAGGAGATCGAATGCCGCACCATCGAGGAGCCCGAGGCCGTTGCGCAGGAGCTCACCGTCATGGTGCGGAAGAAGCAGGCCGTCACGGTGGAGAAGACGGTGGCGCTGTACTCGTCCCGGGACTGCGCCATCTCGGAATGCGGCAACGCCGCCCGCATTGCCGTATCCGAATCCGGCCGTTTCGTGGAGTTGCTGGAGTCCCACGCGAGGGCCTGGCATTCACTGTGGCGCCGTTGCGACGTGGAGATCCCTTCGCGGCCGGAGGAGGAAAGGATCCTGCGCCTGCATGCCTTCCACCTGCTGCAAACCGCATCCCTGAACTCCGTCGACCTCGACGCCGGGGTGGCTGCCCGGGGCCTGCACGGCGAAGCCTACCGCGGCCACATCTTCTGGGACGAGCTGTACTTTCTGTTCTTCTACATCGCGCGGATTCCGGAGATCGCCCGAACGCTGCTGTTGTACCGGTACCACCGGCTGGATGCCGCGCGAAGGGCCGCCCGTGAGGAAGGCTACGACGGCGCCATGTACCCCTGGCAGAGCGGCAGCGACGGCACCGAGGAGACCCAGAAGCTGCACCTGAACCCCAACTCGGGACGCTGGCTGGAGGACAACAGCCATCGCCAGCGGCACGTCAACATCGCCATCGTCTACAACGTCTGGCGCTACTACAAGACCACCGGGGACCGGGAATTCCTGTCCCGCTACGGCGCCGAGATGATCCTGGAGATCGCGCGCTTCTGGGCCAGTCTGGCGGAGTGGAACGAAACCACCGGGCGCTACGAGATCCACGGCGTCATGGGACCGGACGAATACCACGACATGTACCCGGACGCCGAACACGGCGGCCTCCGGAACAACGCCTACACCAACGTGATGGTGGTCTGGTTGCTGGAGCGGGCCTTCGAGATGCTGGATCTGCTGGGCGAAAGCCGCAGCACGGAACTCGCCGAAGAGATCGGTCTGGCGCCGGAAGAAGAGCGGAAGTGGCGCGACATGACCCGCAAGATGACCGTGCCGTTCCACGCAGACGGGGTCGTCAGCCAGTTCGAAGGGTATGACGCGCTGGAAGAATTCGACTGGGCCGGCTACCGGGAGAAGTACGGCAACATCGAACGGCTGGACCGCATCCTCGAAGCGGAGGGCGACTCCACCAACCGCTACAAGGTCTCGAAGCAGGCGGACCTGCTCATGCTGTTCTACCTGTTGCGGACCGACAAGCTCCAGGCCATCTTCCGGCAGCTCGGATATGATCTCGACGACGAAACGATACGAATGACCCTCGACTACTACACCGCCCGCACCTCCCACGGCTCGACCCTGAGCCGCGTCGTGCACGCCGCGGTATCCGCGCATTCCGATCCGGCTGCCTCATGGCGCTATTTCAGAGAGGCGCTACAGAGCGACGTCGCCGACATCCAGGGCGGCACCACGCCCGAGGGCGTGCACATCGGCGCCATGGGCGGCCTCGACGACGTCCTGCTGACCCGCTACGCCGGCATCGACACGCTGGGCGAGACCCTGAGCCTGGACCCGTGCCTGCCCGAGGAACTGCCCGCCTTGCGGCTGGCGATTGTCTACCGGGGCCGCCGGGTGGCACTGGATCTGACCCGCGAGCGCGTGCGCATTTCACTGGACGGGGAGTCTGAAACGCCGTTGGAAGTGATGGTGCAGGGCATCAAACACACCCTGCTCAAGGGCGACAAAGAAATCCGGCTGAAGACCGACACTTGAGGGAACTCTGGTCAATCAGCGTCTTCGGATTCGCATGGCTGCGCCTGTCCCGACCCGGGCGGTGGCTTGGGCACGGGCGGGTTTGAAACCCGCCCCTACATCGCCTCGTTGGCCCTCAGAGGGTTCGCTGCAATTGAGCAGAATTCGGGCGCTCACGCCTGGTACTTGATGGCGCCGCCCACCACCGTCATCTCCACCTTCAGGTCCTTGATGCGTTCGGCGGGCACCTCGAAGGGATCCTCGGCCAGCACCGCCATGTCCGCCAGCTTGCCGACCTCCAGGGTTCCCTTGAGGTCCTCCTCGAAGCCCGCGAAGGCGGCGTGGGTGGTGTGCAGCTCGAAGGCCTGCTGCACGCTCAGGGCTTCTTCGGGCGCCAGGGTCTCGCCCCACAGCATCCGGCGCGAGACATAGGCGCCGATGTCGCGCAACGGGTCCACGGGCCAGTAGCCCGGCGAGTCGGAGCCGCCGGCCATCTTCACGCCCGCCTCCAGCAGGGTCTTGAGCGGGAACGCCCGCTCCATGCGTTTGGCCCCGATGGCCTCGCGGATGGAGTCGCCGACGAAGTAACCGAGCGAGATGTTGGGAATGGCGACAATGCCCATGCGCACCAGCTTTTCGATGCGCTGCGGCAACATCAGCCAGTTGCCCATGTGCTCGATACGGTGGCGGTGGTCGTCCCGGGGAAACGCGGCCAGCGCCTTCTCGTAGGCCTCCAGCGACATGTCGAAGGCGCGGTCGCCGATGGCGTGCACGCAGCAACGAAGACCCGCCCGGTGGCACCGGAGCACGGTCTCGTCCAGCTCATCCTGCTGGATACGGATGAGGCCGTGGTAGTCCGGGACGTCCAGGTAGGGATCGTAGAAGAGTGCGTTCCGGCCGGTGATACCGCCGTCGATACTCATCTTCACGCCGCCGACCCGCAGCCACTCGTCCCCGAATCCGGTCTGCAGGCCCGTCTCCAGCACGCTGTCCGTGCTCATCTCGGACTCGATGACGCGCAGCAGCAGGCTCGACCGCATGTGCAGACCGCCCTCGGCCTTGAGCTCCTGATAGGCGCGCACCGCGGACGGGTCCTTCACGATGTCGTGAATCGTGGTGACGCCGCGCTCAAGACTCTGTTGCACCGCGTAGGCGATGCCCAGCTTGCGCTGGGCGGCGTCGAAGTCCGGTATCACGCCCGACACGATGTGCTGTGCGCGTTCGTTCAGGATGCCGGTGGGCTCGCCGGTATTGGAGTCCCGCTCGATGGAGCCCCCGGCCGGATCCGGCGTGTCCCGGTTGATTCCCGCCAGCCCCAGGGCATCGCTGTTCGCCACCGTCACGTGGGCGCCGAAGGAGACCGAGACCGGGTGGGCCGGGACCGCGGAGTCGAGATCCTTGCGGTCCGGAAAGCGTTTGTCCTTCATGCGGAAGTCCTGCATCGGGCTCCCCTGCGCCACGACCCACTCGCCCGCGGGAGTAGCCGCCGCCTTTTTGGACAGGCGCGTAAGGACCGCGTCGATGTTGGATACCGGCCCGTAGAAATCCCGGCAATCCACCAGCTCCCGCTCCGCCAGCCCCTTGTCCGCCAGGTGGACGTGGGCATCGGTCAGTCCCGGCACCACCGTGCAGCCCTTGAGATTCACGTCGCGGGTATTGGCACCGCACAGGCGCAACACCTCGTCCGAAGTTCCGACGGCGACGATCCGGCCGCCGGAGCAGGCCACGGCCTGGGCCACCTGTGCGTCCGGCGCGAACGTGCGCACCTTGCCGTTGAAGAACACGGTGTCGGGATAGGGCAAATGACTTCCAGCCATTGAAACCTCCGCTGGTGGATACTGGGTTGGGCTGCCGGGGGGCAGGCCCCTATGAATATAGCTCCGGCTTGGCAACGTCAATGCGCGAATCAGGGTTGACTTTCGACACGACATTTACCTATGTATCGCGGGTACGGTTCGCAATCAGGGCCGCATTCCGAAAAGGAGGATTTCTCTATGAAACTTCAAACACGTTTTCGCGGAAGTTTGTGGAAGCAGGCCGGGGCACTGATCGCAGGTGCGGGGCTGCTTCTGGGCGTACTCGGCTCCGGCTCCGCCTGGGCCGCCTCCAAGGACACGGTGATAGTTTACAACGCCGGCAGCATCGATTCGCTTCATCCGTACAACCACAGCTTGGGCCCGGCCTACTCCATCTGGGAGCACATCATGGAGCCGCTGGTTCAGTTGGACGAGGCGCGTACGGAATACGTGCCTAAGCTGGCCGAGTCCTGGGAGTTGAAGGGCAAGGAGTGGGTGTTCACGCTGCGCAAGGGAATCAAGTTCCACGACGGCACGCCGCTGACGGCGCACGACGTCGAGTTTTCGTTCAACCGCATCAAGACGGACAGGAAGAGCCTGCAGCGGCGCCAACTGAAGGAGCTGGTGGAGATGCGGGTCGTGGACGACCACACCATCGTCCTGGTGACCGACAAGCCCAACGTCGTGTTTCTCGACAAGCTCAAGACCCGCTTCGTCATGAGCAAGGCTGCCGCGGCGAAGTACGGCAAGGACGTGGACAAGCACCCCATCGGCACCGGACCCTACAAGTTCAAGAGCTTCAAGCGCGACGGCGACCTGGTGCTGGAGCGTAACGACGCCTACTGGGGCTCCCCGAAGCCGCAGATCAAGACCATGGTGTGGCGGAAGGTCACCGAGGAGGCCGCCCGGGTCGCGGCTCTGGAGGCCGGACAGGCTGACGTGATCAACGCGGTGCCGGCCCACGACGTGGAGCGCCTGAGGAAGAACCCCAGGATCAACATCAAGACGGTGCCCGGGGGGCGCATCTACTTCCTGGCCCTCAACCCGGGTTTCAAGCCCTGGGACAACAAGCTCGTGCGGCAGGCGGCCAACTATTCGGTGGACGCCTACCCCATCATCAAGAACATCTTCGATGGCCTCGGTTTCGTGGTGGAGGGCGCCGCCGGGAAGCAACACATCGGCTTCGACCCCAACGCCAAGCGCTATCTCTACGACCCCAAGAAGTCCCGTGAGCTGCTGGCCAAGGCGGGATACCCGGACGGCGTCTCCGTGAAGATGTACTACTCCGCGGGACGGTATCCCAAGGACACCGAGGTGGTCCAGGCCGTCGCGGCCCAGATGAAAAAGGGCGGTTTCAACATCGAGCTGATCAGCCAGGAATGGGTGGTGTTCTGGGGCAAGTCCGGGGTCAACGGCGGCAAGCTGCCCTTCTACCACGTCAGCCGGGGCAGCGTCGTCGACGCGCACACGCACCTCGAGCAGTACTTCAAGACCGGCGCGAGCGTCCGTATCGCCTACAGCAATCCCGAGTTCGACAAGATCATGGACCTGGAACAGGCAGAAGCCGATCCCGTGAAACGTGACAAGCTGCTGCACCAGTTGGGCCGGATCGTGAAGGAGGACTCGCCGTGGGTGCCGTTGTGGAATCTGGCGGACATCTACGGCGCCGCCAGCAACATCGAGTGGAAACCTCGTTCGGACGAGAGAATCCGTGTCTGGGAGATGACGATCACCGAGTAGGGGCGGTTTTCGAGCTCGTCACCACGAGGCCCGGCATGGAGGTGCCTGCATGAAGGCGGCGGTACTGTTGGGGGCCAACACGCCTCTGGTGGTCGAGGATGTGGACATCGAGGGCCCCAAGGCGCAGGAGGTGCAGGTCCGGATCGGGGCCACGGGCATCTGCCACAGCGACCTGCACAACATCAAGGGCGAGTGGGACAACCAGACGCCGGTGATCCTGGGCCATGAGGGCGCCGGCGTGGTGGAGGCGGTGGGCCCGGGCGTCAGCCACGTCAAGCCGGGCGACAACGTCATCCTCTCCTTTCGGGCCAACTGCGGCCGTTGCGAGAACTGCGTGCGCGGCATCCCGGTTCTCTGCAACGGCCACAACTCCCCGCGCCAGATGATGCACGACGGCACCGCGCGGGTGAGCCTGAACGGCCAACCCCTGTTCATCTCGGCGCGGCTCGGGACCTGGGCCGAGCAGGTGGTCTGCCCGGCGGAACAGGCCATTCCGGTCACCGGAGAAATCCCTCCCGAAGTAGCCGCCTTGATCGGCTGCTGCGTCACCACCGGCGTGTGCTCCGTCACCAACGCCGCCCGGGTGGAAGCCGGGGACACCGTCGCGGTCATCGGCTGCGGCGGCGTGGGGCTGAGTGTCATCCAGGGTGCCCGGCTGGTGGGAGCCAGCACCATCATCGCCATCGACATTCTCGACGGAAAGCTGGAATACGCCCAGGAGTTCGGGGCGACCCACAAGATCAACGGCTCACGGGAAGAGGTCGCCAAGCGAGTGCACGAGATCACCGGCGGCGGCGTTGATTATGTCTTCGAGGCCATCGGTCTCGGCCCCACCGTGGAGCAGGCGCTGGACTGCGCGCGGGTGGGCGGGACCGTCGTGGTGGTGGGAATGGCTCCAATGGACCACCGGGCAACCATTGATCCCCTGCGCTTCGTAAGGGAGATGAAGACCCTCACGGGTACCGGATACGGCAACGCGCGCCAGCTCATCGACATCCCCCGGATGGTGCAGCACTACCAGGCCGGACGGCTCGACCTGGACCGGCTGGTGTCCCACCGCTACAAGCTCGAGGAGATCAACGAAGGAGTCGAGCGCCTGCGGCAGGGAGAGGCGGCCCGCGGCGTCGTGGTGTTCTGAGCCATGCCCATCGTATTCTGAACCATGCCCATCGCCAACGTCAGCGGCCTGAATTTCCACTACGAGCTCCACGGCAGCGGCGAACCGCTGGTGCTGGTGAGCGGCACCGGCATGTCCGGCGACCACTGGAAGGTCTTCCAAGTGCCGGAACTGGAGCGGCACTTCAGGGTGCTGACCTGGGACCACCGGGGCACGGGCCGCAGCGACAAACCGGACGTCCACTACTCGACCCGGATGTTCGCCGACGACTGCGTCAACCTCATGGAGGCGCTGGGGCTCGCCCGGGCCCACTTCATGGGCCACTCCATGGGCGGACGGGTGTGCCAATGGATCGCCATCGACCATCCCGAGGTGGTCCACAGCCTCATCCTTTCGGGCGCCGGACCCGGCACTTCCTACGACGGCCAGTACTATGAGCGCGGGGTTCCCTACGACACGGCCGTGGAGATGGCCGAGAAGGGCCACACGCGATACATGGAAGACCACTTCGGCGGCAGCTTCATGTTCCCGCCGGAGTTCGTGCGGGACCACCCGGACAAGGTGCAACAGTTCCGGGAAGTCAACATGGCGCATCTCACGCCGCTGAAACCCTATCTCAGACACGTGGTGGCCCGCCAGGAACACGAGACCCGTGACCTGCTGGACCGCATCCAATGCCCGACGCTAGTGATCTGCGGCGCGGGCGATACGGTGGAGGCATCCACCGGCAGTCACGTGGAGTCGTCCAAGGTGCTGGCGGAGGGCATCGCCGGCGCCGAGTTCAAGCTGGTGGAAGGCGGCAACCACGGCTACCTGCGCCAGATGCCGGATGTCGCCAACGCCCACTTCCTGGAATTCCTGAAGCGGCATCCCATGGATACGGGTAACGGTTGAAGATCCAAGGATATGAAACAGAAAGGGGTTCGACATGAGTGACAGAAGAAGACTGTTAAGCCGGCGGGACGTGCTGAAGGGCAGCGCCGCGCTGGGGGCTGCTGCCCTGATGCATCCGTCCCTCGCCCAGTTCGCCTGGGCAGCGTCCAAGGACCAGGTCATCGTGTACAACGCCAGCGCCATGGACAACCTTCACCCCTACGACCACAGCAGCGGCGCCATTTACGGATTGTGGCAGCACATGATGGAGCCGCTGGTGGAGTTCAACTACCAACAAGCGAAGTTCATCGGACGACTGGCGGAGTCCTGGGAGTTCCGGGGCAAGGAGTGGGAGTTCAAGCTGCGCAAGGGCATCAAGTTCCACGACGGCAGCCCCCTCACCTCCGAAGACGTGGCGTTCTCCATCGACCGGATGAAGAACGACAGGAGGAGCCTGCAACGGCGGTCGTTCCGGAACGTCCAGGAGGTCAGGGCGGTGGACGAGCACACGGTGGTGGTGGTGACCAAGAAGCCCTCGGTTACGTTCCTGGGCCGCGGCGTGCGCAACCGCTTCATCATGAGCAAGACCGTGGCGGACAAATACGGGGAGGACGTGGACAAGCACCCGACGGGTACCGGCCCGTACAAATTCAAGAGCTTCAAGCGTGACGGCGACCTGGTGCTGACGCGTAACGACGACTACTGGGGTCCGAAGCCTACGATCAGGGATCTCGTGTGGCGCAAGGTGGTGGAGGTCAACTCACGCCTTGCCGGCCTGGAGGCGGGACAGTGCGACGTGATGGACAGGGTGCCGGTACACGAGGTGGCGCGGATCAACCGCAACCCCCGTGTCTCCGTGCGCAGCGTGCCGGGGCTGCGGATCTACTTCTTCGCGTTGAACGTCAACTTCAAGCCCTGGGACAACAAGCTCGTGCGCCAGGCCGCGAACTACTGCGTGGACGCGGATTCCATCGTCAAGAACATCTTCGACGGCAACGGCGAGGTGCTTCAGGGACCCGTGGGACCCCGCGTCATCGGGTACAATCCCAACCTCAAGCGTTATCCCTACGATCCCAAGAAGGCCAGGGAACTGCTGAAGAAGGCCGGGCATCCCAACGGCGTGGACGTCAAGCTGCACTTCTCGCCGGGCAAGTACGAGAAGGACACGGAACTGGTGCAGGTGGTGGCCAGCCAGATGTCCAAGGGCGGGTTCCGGGTCGAGATTGTACCGCAGGAATGGGTGGTCTTCTGGGGCCGCGGCGGCGTCAACGGCGGCAAGGTCCCCTTCTACTACATCGGCAGGGGCAGCGTCATCGACGCCGATACCCCGCTGTACCAGTATTTCCGGACGGGCGGCTCCAAGCGCACCAACTTCAGCAATCCCGAATTCGACCAACTCGTGGATGCCGAGCAGGCCGAGTCCAACGACGCCAAGCGGTTGCAGATCCTCCGGAAGATGAGCGAGGTCATCATGGAGGAAGCGCCGATGATCCCGTTGTACCAGCTTTTCGACCACTACGGGGCGGCGCGGAACATCGAGTGGACGCCGCGTCCGGACGAGAAGATCATGCTGGAAGAGATGAAGATCAAGGCCTGATCTCCCCTTGGGGGGATCACCGATCTTCAGCGACTCAAGAAAGCCGCGCCGGAACCCCGGCGCGGCTTTTTTTAATGTATGAAGCCGTCAGGCCTCGTAGACAACCTCTCCCCCCACGATGGTCTGCTCCACCGGGATGTTGCGTATCTCCCACGGGTCCACCGTCAGGGGATTATCCCCCAGCACCACCAGGTCGGCCAGCTTGCCCGCCGTGATGGAACCCTTGCTGCCTTCCTCGAAGGCCGCGTAGGCCGCGTTGATGGTGTAGGCACGTAGGCCCTCCATGGGGGTAATGCGCTCGTCTTCCCCCAGCACCACGCCGGCCCGGGTCTTGCGGTTGACCGCACACCAGATGCCGAACAGCGGATCGGTGGCGAAGAGTGGATCCTTGGGCAGTGCGATGGGCGTGTCCGAATGGGCCACGGTGACCACGCCGAGGTCGATGGCGGTGCGCATGGGGTCCAGACGTTGCGCCCGTTCCATGCCCAGGAAGTCGGCGATGTGGCGGTCGCCCCAGTACCAGAGGTGGTGCGGATAGAACGACGCGATGACCCCGAGCCGGCTCATGCGCTGCAGCGCTTCCCGGGTGACCCCCTGGCAGTGCTCGATGCGGTGGCGCGGGTTGGGCCGCGGCACCCGTGTCATGGCGTTCTCCACGGCATCCAGGGCCACGTCGACGCCGCGGTCCCCCTGGGCGTGGATGGCCACCTGATAGCCCTTGCCGTGGGCTTCCAGCACGAGCTTCTTCTGGTCCTCGGGCGAGTACTGGAGGACGCCGCGCGGGTCCTTGGTGGGATCGTCGGTGTCGCTGGTGATGTAGGGATCGTAGAACGCGCAGGTGTGCACCTGGATAGAGCCGTCGCTGCAGGTCTTGACCGCGCCCAGCCGGAGCCAGTCGCTACCGAAGCCGGTGCGGAGCCCCAGGTCCCGCTCCAGGTAGAAGCGCTTGTAGGGCAGGTCGTGGATCATCAGATAGACCCGGACCTTGAGCCGGCCCTCGTCGATGGTCTCCTGGTACGCCCGGTAGTAGTCCGGCGTGTCGCCGGTGCCGGCGTCATGGGTGGAGGTGATACCGACGGAGTTGTACTCCCGGCCAGCCAACTCCACGCCGTCCTTGAGCTCCTGCAAGGTCGGGTGCGGCACCAGACTGGTGATCGGCCGGCTGGCGGCCTTCTCCCGCAGCACGCCGGTAAGCTTGCCGGTACGCGGGTCCCGGTCCATGTGGCCGCCCTCGGGCTGGGGCGTGCCGTCGTCGATGCCGGCGAGCTTCAACGCCGCGCTGTTGACCATCCACACGTGGGACGAGCGGTAGGTGATGACCAGCGGGTTGTCGGGCGCCGCGGCGTCGAGCTCGGCCCGGGTGGGCCAGCGCTTCTCCGCGATGGCGGTGTGCTCGTAACCCTGTGCCTCGATCCACTGCCCGTTCGGGGTGACGGCCGCGCGCTCGCGGATCCGCGCCAGCACGTCCTCGATGGAATTGTTGGGCGGGGTGCGGACGTTCACCATCCCCAGGCGGATACCGAAGGACATGAAGTGGGTGTGGGGCTCGATGAACCCGGGCAAAACGGTCTTGCCGCCGACGTCGATGACGCGCGTGGCCCGGCCGGCGCACTGCCGCACCTCCTCGTTGGTCCCCACGTGCAGGATCCGGTCGCCCTTCAAGGCCACGGCCTCGGCCGTGGGATGGGCGTCGTCCACCGTGATCACGGCGCCGTTGACCAGGATCGTGTCCGCGTAGAGACTCTCCGGCAGCGCCATCCCTACCCCTCCTTCTTGCCCGGACCGTAGACCACCCGTCCGGGCCGGGCGCCGGTGTGGTCGCCGTTCTCGATCACCATGTCGCCGTTCACGAACACGTACTCGATGCCCTTGGGATACTGCTTGGGGTTCTCGAAGGTGGCCTGGTCCGCCACCGTGTCGGGATCGAACACTACCACGTCGGCCCAGTAACCTTCCCGGAGAAGCCCCCGGTCCTTGAGGCCCAGCACCTGGGCGGGCAGGGAGGTCATCTTGCGCACGGCGTCGGGTAGAGTCAGCACCTTCTCGTCGCGTACGTACCGGCCCAGCACCCGGGGGTTGGTGCCGAAGCTGCGGGGGTGGGGCATGCCGGGTGACTTGAGGTTGAGGGCGCTGCCGTCGGAGCCCACGGAGATCCAGGGTACCCGCATCACGTCCTGCACGTCCTGCTCGCGCAGGGTGTGGTGGATGCCGTGGATGAAGATGCCCTCGCCGTAGATCAGGTCGAAGCAGGTGCTGGTGGGGTCCTGGCCGCGTATCTCCGCAATCTGCGCGATGGTCTTCCCCTCCCACGCGTGGTGCTCGGGCTTGTCCAGGCGCGCCGCCACGATGCCCTCCCAGCCGCCGTGTTCGCTGACGTACTGGGTGAACTCGGGATCGTCCATGACCCGCTGGCGGAAGCTCGGGCTCATGAACTCGCCGATGGTCTCCTGCACCGGCGCGTCCTGCACCCAGCGCGGGAACAGCCGCCGCCACGGGTGCTGCATGGCCGTATAGGGATACTGGTTGGCGGTGACGTCCAGGCCCTCGCGCCGGGCCTCCTCGATCTGCTCCACCACCTGCATCACCCGGCCCCAGTTCTCCTTGGAGCGCATCTTCAGATGGTAGACGTGGATGGGGATGTCGGCTTCGCGTCCCACCTTCAAGGCCTTCTCCAACTCCTCCATGATGTCGAAGCCCTCGCTCCCCAGGTGCACGCCGTAGTAGCCGCCGTACTTGCGCACCACCCGGGCCATGGAAACCACCTCGTCCGGGCACTCGGGGCCCTTGGCGTGCCAGGCAGCCGTGAGGCCCAGGGCCCCCTGCTCCATGGCCTGGGCCACGTAGCCGTTCATCCGTTCCTGCTCCTCCGTGCTGGCGGGACGTTCCTGGAACCCTACCACCACCCGTTTGACCTGCTGCGGCGAAACGCCCGAGGCCACGTTCATGGAGATTTTGCCCGCCATCAACCGGTCGAAGTACTCGCTGAAGGTCGTCCAGTCCGCCTCGATGCCGCTACGGTGCCGGTGCTCCGCCACGTACTCCTCAAACACCGGCCCGACCAGCGGTGCCACTGTCTGGCTCTCCCCGATGATGTCCAGGGTCACCCCCTGACGGATCTTGCTCTCACCGTTGCCGTCCGCGATCAGCGGCTGGTCGCTGTGCGTGTGCATGTCGATGAAGCCCGGGGTCACCACCTTGCCCCGGACGTCGATGGAGCGCGTCCCCGAGCCCGGGTCGAGCCTGCCGATGGCCGCGATCCTGCCGTCCTTGATGGCCAGATCGCCGTAGAACCAGGGATTGCCGGCGCCGTCGATGATCCCCCCGCCGTGAATCACGGTATCGAATATCGCCATGTGAAGGTTCCTCTCTGTATGGATGGGTCCTGCGCGAATGGGTCCTCTGCGCTTTCGGTGCGCGCCTTTTAGCATTCCTGTCATCCAACCACACGCGACCGGACGGTTCAACGACCGTGGGACGGTGGGGTTGACTTTCCTTGGTCAATGTTGGGAGACTAACCGCGTTCCCTCCCTTTTTCGTCCTGCCTATATCGCGCCGAAAGAATCGCATCGAAGCGCGAAGGGTGATTTCAGGCCCACAACCCAGGAGGTGCCCCATGGCCGAAGAACAGTTATACGGCGACAATCCCATTGCCCAGCGGCAGACCGACCAGTACAAGCGCGAATACGTCCACAGCTTCGTCCGGAAATGGGACGAGCTGATCGACTGGGACGCCAGGGCCGCCAGCGAAGGGGATTTCTTTATCAACATCCTGAAGGAACGCGGCGTTGAGCGGGTGTTGGATGTGGCCACCGGAACGGGGTTCCACTCCGTCCGGCTCCTGAAGGCCGGCTTCGACGTCACCAGCGTCGACGGCAGCCCCGAAATGCTGGCTCAAGCCTTCGAGAACGCCAAACGGCAAGGCTTCATCATGAAGACCCTTCATGCCGACTGGCGGTGGTTGAGCAGGGATGTTCACACCCAGTATGACGCGGTCATCTGCCTGGGAAACTCGCTGACCCATCTGTTCTCGGAGCAGGATCGCCGCAAGGCACTGGCCGAGTTCTACTCGGTGCTGCACCACGACGGCGTCCTGGTCCTGGACCAACGGAACTACGACGACATCCTCGACGATGGGTTCACCTCGAAGCACATCTACTACTACTGCGGCGACAACGTCAGCGCCGAGCCCGAATACGTCGATGAAGGCCTGGCGCGCTTCCGGTACGAGTTTCCGGACAGCTCGGTGTTTCATCTCAACATGTTTCCCCTGCGCAAGGACTACGTCCGCAAGCTCATGGGCGAAGTCGGGTTCCAGCAGGTGAAGACCTTTGCGGATTTTCAGGAATCGCACCGTGTGGACGACCCGGACTTCTTCATCCACGTGGCCGAGAAGCTCTACAAGAACGAAGAACGGCCCGCCAGGATGGCCGTGGGGGCCAGCTACTCCCAGGCCGTCGAGACGGCGCGGGACTATTACAACAGCAATGACGCCGACCGGTTCTACGCCACCGTCTGGGGCGGCGAGGACATCCATATCGGTCTCTACCAGAGCGATGGGGATACTATATTCGACGCCAGCCGGCGGACCGTGAAGCAGATGGCATCCATGGTCCACCAACTGGAACCGGCCACCCGCGTGCTGGACATCGGCTCAGGCTACGGCGGATCGGCCCGGTATCTGGTCGAGAACTATGGCTGCCACGTCGGATGTCTGAACTTGAGCGAGGTCCAGAACGCCCGAAACCGCGACCTCAACGCCAGGAAAAAGTGTTCCCTGGCCATCAACGTGGTGGACGGAAGTTTTGAAGAGATTCCCATGCCGGATGACAGCGTTGACGTGGTTTGGTCCCAGGATGCCATCCTGCACAGCGGCAATCGACGGCAGGTCTTCGAAGAAGTCAGCCGGGTCCTGTCGAAGGGCGGACAGTTCATCTTCACCGACCCCATGCAGCGTGAAGACACCCCGACGAAGGTCCTGCAACCCATCCTGGATCGCATTCACCTGGATTCCCTGGGGTCCATTCCGGAATATCAGGCGATGCTGTCAGAGCTGGGCTTTCAGGAGCTCGACATCGTCGACCTCACGCCGCACCTCCCCACCCACTATGCGCGGGTGCTGGACGAAGTGCGGGCCAACCAGTGGGACCTGCTGAAAGTGTGCAGCGCCGAGTATATCGAACGGATGCAGACCGGCCTGCAACACTGGGTGGACGGCGGCAGAGGAGGCCATCTCCAGTGGGGGATTCTCCATTTCCGGAAGGCGTGATGGCTGAACGGGGTCGCCATGAAAGAGAATCCCGCGGGGATCCACTATCCCGAGGCCGTGGAAGCCGTCAGAAGCTATTACAACAGCGATGACGCGCGCCGGGTCTACGAAACCGCGTACGGCGACGAACACCTGCATCTCGGTATCTACGAGAACGACGACGACACGATTGACGAAGCCGGCCGGCGGACCATGGAGAGAATGGCCTCCATGGTCCGCCAACTGGGACCGGGCACCCGCGTGCTGGATATCGGCTCAGGCCACGGCGGGTCGGCCCGGTACCTGTTCCATCACTACGGCTGCCACGTGGCATGTCTCAACCTGAGCGACGTCCAGAACGCCCGGAATCGGGACTTCAATGCCGGCAGCAAGTGCTCCCTGGCCATCAATGTGGTGGACGGGAGTTTCGAAGACATTCCCGTCACGGACGACAGCTTCGACGTGGTGTGGTCGCAGGACGCCATCCTGCACAGCAACCGGCGGCAACAGGTATTCGCGGAAGTCGGCCGGGTCCTGTCCAAAGGCGGACAGTTCATCTTCACCGACCCCATGCAAGGTGAACATTGCCCGGCGGAAGCCCTGCAACCCATCCTCGACCGCGTCAACCTCGACTCCCTGGGATCCCTTCGGGAATACCGGGCCATGCTGTCAGAGCTGGGTTTTCAGGAGATTGAATTCGTCGACCTCACGCCGCACCTAACCACCCACTATGGACGGGTGCTCGACGAAGTGTGCGCCAATGAACAGGATCTGCTGAGACAGTGCGGCGCGGAGTATATCCAGCGGATAAAAACCGGCCTGCAGCACTGGGTGGACGGCGGCGGACGCGGCTATCTCCAGTGGGGGATCCTGCATTCCCGGAAGGCCTGACGGCGGCTTCGGCCCCAATCCGTCACAAGTCCTCAAGCAGCCGGTGCGCCGATACGGCCCGTATCCTGTCGGCCATGGGAAATGACATCTCCCCCGCGTGGACTACGATCAACTCGGTGAGATCAAGGTCTCTCATGGCATGACGCATGGATGGGGTGATGGTCGGCGCCGACGAAAGCTTCACCTCCACGCCTAGCCGCTCCCTTCCTGATACCGCGAGCAGGTCGAGCTCGGCGCCCGTGTGGGTTCGCCAATAGTAGAACTCGCGCCCGGCCGCTCTCAGTCGTTCCATGACCAACTCCAGCACTAGCCCCTCCCAGGTGCTCCCCCGACCGGGGTGCACGTCCAAGTCGCCGGCGCTCGTGATGCCAAGCAGATGATGCACCAGCCCCGAATCCCGGATGTACACCTTGGGCGCCTTGACCTGTCGCTTCTTCAGGTTCGCGTGCCATGGCGGCAATTGCTTCACCACAAGGGTATCGGTAAGGACATCGAGGTAGTGACGCACGGTGGTATCGGCGACCCCGAAGGAGCGCGCGAACTCGGAGGAGTTCCAGCTCTGGCCGTGCCGGTGAGCCAGCATGGCCCAGAAGCGGCGCAAGGTCGCGCCCGGCGTGCGCACACCGAGTTGCGCAAGGTCGCGCTCGACAAAGGTTCGGGCAAAGCTCTCCAGCCACTCGAAACAGGTACGGTTCGATGATGCCAGGTAGGCCGCCGGAAAGCCGCCGCGCAGCCAACGCCGCCGGAGACGCTGATTCCCCACTTCGTCAAGCCCCAGGCCGTTGAGCTCGTAGTACGTGATCCGGCCTGCCAGAGACTCGGAACTTTGCCGGAGAAGATCGGGTGAAGCACTGCCCAAAACCAGGAACCGGGCCGGTCTCGGCCGGCGGTCCGACAACACGCGAAGCAGCGGAAACAGGTTGGGCAACCGCTGCACTTCATCGATGATGACCAGGCCCTTGAGATCTCGCAGGACCAAGTTGGCGTCGGCCTGGAGGCGCGACAGAGCGGCGGGATCTTCCAGGTCGAAATGATGGCACCGGGCACGGTAGTGGTCCGACACCTGCTTGGCAAGGGTCGTCTTGCCGATTTGCCGCGGCCCGAGAATGGCGACGACCTCAAAGTTCCGGAGCCGCCTGACGATCTCCTTAATGTGGCTGGAGCGAGTAATCACGCCCGTTACCGTACCACGAAAATTCGGTGATTAACACCGGTTTTTCACAGTGCGACGAGCCAAGTGCCAATGGGCCGCAGCCGCTGAAGAGGCGGAGTTACGCGACGCGAAGCGGCGATCGGTCCAGTATCCGACGAGGATTCCCCGTCCTCTGCCGGACCGCTACCACGCCACCGGCGTCTCCACCCGGTCCCTGATCTCCCAGGAGTCCGCGGCGTAGCGGTAGACGCGGAACATGCTGTTGGCCGGGCCACGGTCCTCGTAGTCGGCGAAGTACGGGCAGACGTACTCCCAGACGATCTCGCCGGCCTGGGTGACCTCGAAGGCCCGTCCCATCTGACCCTCGCAGACGAGCGTGTTGCCGTTGTCGAAGCGCTGGGCGCCGCTGATGTTCGGGCTGAAGAACGTCCAGATGGGCGAGCCCTTGTAGTGCCAGACGGTTTCGCCCGACTTCGGATCGAGCTCGATGACCCGGGAGTGCGGGTTGTCCATGCAGTGAATTCCGTTGGCGAAGAGCAGGATGTTGCCGTTGGGCAGCACCGTGCAGTCGTGCTGATGGCCCCAGGTGACGTCCTGGTGAGCCCAGCGCGTCTTGCAGGTCTCGCGGTCGATCATCATGATGGCGTTGAGGCGCCGGAAGCTGAGCAACACGCCGCCGTCGTCAAGCGGGAAGCAGGCGTTGGCGTGGGCGAACTCGTCCCTGCCGCAGCAGTGGCAGATCTCCCACCGGTCCAGGTCCAGGTCACGCCAGGCGTGCCATTCCCACACCGTATCGCCCGCGGGAGAGATCTCCCTCACGTAGTCGCCATACGTGAGACCCTCGTGCTCGCTGCCGGGCTGCCCGCCCTTGATGCGGGGCTGCACGTCCGCCGGCACCGGCTCCCAGCCGATGTAGATGGTGTTGCCGTCCGGGCGTCTCCGGAAGTCGTGGTGCTGGGCCGGGTCGCAGTACTCCCACACCACTTCCCCGTCCCAGTTGTATTCCCGCAGCAGGCCGCCCTTGCCGCGCCGAAGCGGCGGCCCCTCGTCCATGCGGCCGGCCCAGAGCAGGTTGCCGTTGGGCAGGAGATACGCATAGTTCCCCGGACACAGGGGGAACGACCACTCGTGAAGCACCTCGCCGCGCATCCCGATGAGATACGCCTTCGTTGACGACTGCGGCACAATAAGCGTATAGCCCGGCGTCGCCTTCGCCTTGTCGTAAACCAACACGCCTACGTCGCGATATCGCATGATGCCTCCTGACGGTCTTGAACGGACTCGTGCTCTTACGGTTTAGGACCTACCCCAGCGGCGGCTTCCGGGTGTGCCATCCGGCCGCCTGCTCGTAGGCGTGGGCCACTTGCAGCAGGGCCGGCTCCTCGAAATGGGGCGCGGCGATCTGTAGCCCGATGGGTAGACCTTGGGCGGAAAAGCCGCCGGGCACACTGACAGCGGGTGCACCGGTGACGTTGAAGGGAATCGTGCAAAGGGTCCCCCGGGTGCCACGGGGATCCTGCAACGAGATTTTGCCCGTGGCCGTTTCCACGTACCCCTGTTGGCACTCCTCGATGGTCTCCGCCGGCATGCTCACGGCCGGGCTCACGATCACGTCCACCTGCTCGAAGGCCCGGTCGAAGGCCTCGCAGATGAGGCGGCGGACACGTTGCGCGGTGACATAGGCGTGGGCGGGAATCGCCAGGGAGCGAACCTGCCGGTACAGCAGCTCCGGGCTGTAGTCCCGCGGGCGGGTGCGCAGAAAAGGCTCGGCCGGGGACAGGTTCTCCGCCCGTGCGGTGACCATTTGCACCATCGGGACGTGCTCCATGTACGGGACCGACAGTTCCTGCACCGACATGCCCAGGGATTCCAACAACTCCACAGCCTTCGCCGTCGCCTCCTTGGCCTCGTCCACCGCCAGGTCGTCGAAGTAGTCACGGATGATCCCGACTCTGAGGCCCGCCACCCCCTCCCCGAGGAGCGCGCCGAAGTCCGGCACCGGGACGTCGCTCGACAGCGGATCTCTGGGGTCGGGGCCGGCAATGGCCTGCAACATCAGCGCGCTGTCCCGCACTGTCCGGGTGAGGACGCCGAAATGATCCGTGGAATAGCCGCCGGTGCCTGCGACGCCGCCGAAACGGCTGACCCGGCCGTAGGTAGCCTTGAGCCCTACCACCCCGCACAGCGACGCCGGGTTGCGCACGGAGCCCGCGTTGTCGGTGCCGATGGAACCCAAGGCCAGACCCGCGGCCACGGACGCAGCCGACCCGCCGCTGGAACCACCAGAGACCCGGTTCCGGTCCCAGGGATTGCGGGTAGTGCCGTAGTAGGGGTTGATGGTGGTGCAGCCGGCGGCCCACTCGTGCATGTTGGTCTTGCCCAGGATCACGGCCCCCGCCTGCTTGAGCCGGGCCACCACGGTAGCGTCCTCGTCCGGAATCCAGTCGGACAAGTGCTTCGAGCCCGCCGTGGTGCGGACCCCCGCGGTGGCGAGACTGTCCTTGATGGAGACCGGAATACCGTGCAGCGCGCCGCGGTAACGGCCCGCGGCCACGTCAGCCTCGGCCTGGGCGGCGTCCGCCAGCGCCTGCTCCCGGGTCAGGGTGACGAAGGTATTGAGCTCGGGATCCAGCCGGTCGATGCGGTCGAGAAACGCCCGGGTCAGCTCCACCGGCGAGAGCTCCCGCGCCTCGATCCGGCCCGCGGCGTCGGCGAGGGTGAGGTCCTGGAGGTCCATCAAAGGTAACCCTGCTCCTTGCACCACTTCTCCGCGCCGGGGTGGAGCGGCACGTCCAGGGGCGTGGCCTCGGTATCCTTCCACAACTGGTCGATGCCGGTAAGCGTCTCCCAGTAGATCTCGTTCTGCCGCTCCTGCAGCGCCGCGCACACCCTGTAGACGTCCTCATCGGGCAGGGAGGCGCGGGTGTAAAGGGGCCAGCCGCCGTAGTCCAGGCAGGTGTGGTCCGCCTTGAGGTGGGGGTAGCGTCCGGCCGGCATGGTCACCGTGCGCCAGCCCAGGGCGTTGAGCTGTTCCATGGCAAAATCGTCCGGCGTCACCGGCTCCATACCGCGCGACAACGCGTCGTCGAACCACAGGACCAGGCCCTCGTCGAAGACGGCGTCGATGGTCCCGTCCTTGAGCGCGGCCATGCGACGCTCGTCCCCGGGTCCGCCGTTGAGCTGCAGACTGCCGCCCCAGGATTCGAGATCAGCCAAGGTGAACCCGTATATCTCCAGGGTCTGGTCCAGCAGCACCCGGGTGGAGTGGGTGGCGTCCTCTCGGATGGACAGCCGCAACGGATACTGCCGCTCCTTGATCTGCGACAGCGAGGTGAGCCCGGTGCGCGGATGGATCATGAACACGAAGCGGTCCCAGGACGGGTAGCAAGCCACCACCCTGAGCGGCAGCGGCTCCTTGAAGAGCCCGGTGCCCCGGTACGCCTGCGTCAGGAAGGCCGACGGGTTGACCATGGACATCTCCAGGTCTCCCCGGGCCACCCCGTGGGCGATGATGGGCGAGCCCGTGGACATGCGCAGCCAGGGACGGAAGTTGTCCGCCGACCCGCTCCCCACCGAGATACACATGTCCCGGTTGCCGAAATACGGCGTGTTCGGGTCACCTGCGACATGCAGCCCGATTTGCCATAGCATCAGGCTCCGTTGAAAATTCGCCCCACGAGGCAGTCGTTCCATCGTCGATCACTCCTTGTTCAGTTCGGCCAGCGCCGTCTTGTACGCCTTTGTAAACGCGACCCGACCAAAGTTGTATTCGATGCCCAATCGTCAGGGGAGGGAGACTAGCCCAGCAGCCCCGCCCCCCTCGCCCACCGGTATTTGGCCCCCAGGACCGCCACCGGCAGCTCGGTGGTGTAGGGACAGGCAACGATGCCCCGTTCGTAGAGGTACTCCGAAGCCTCTTCCACCTGCACGTCGCCCACCAAGGACACCACCACCGGTTTGTCGATGCCCTTGTCGCGGCCTTCCTGCACCACCCGTGCGCAGAGTTCCGCGAACACCATGGGCGGGGTGATGATGGTGTGCCAGTAGCCCAGGATCAGGGCGTGGATGCGGTCGTCCTCGAGGCCGAAACGGATGGTGCGCTCGTAGGTCGTGGGAGGCTCCCCGCCGGTGATGTCCACGGGATTGCCCGAGGCGCCGAAGGGCGGGATGAACTGCTTGAAGCCCTCGTCCAGGTCCTTGGGGAACTTCATGAGGGAGAGCCCGTTGGCCACCACCGCGTCCGACAGGAGCACGCCCGATCCGCCGGCGCCGGTGATGATGACGATCTCCTCTCCCTTGGGAGTGGGCAGCACCGACAGGCCCCGAGCGAACTGGAGCATGTCGTTGAGGGAGTAGGCCCTCACCACGCCGCAGGCCTTCAACAGGTCGTCGTAGACCTTGTCGTCGCCGGCCAGGGCGCCGGTGTGGGAGGCCGCGGCCCGGGCGCCGAGCTGGGTCCGGCCGGCCTTGAGCATCACAACCGGCTTCTTCTTCGAGACCCGCTGGGCCACCTCGTAGAAGCTGCGGCCGTCCTTCAAGTCCTCGGCGTGCATGGCCACCACCTGGGTGTTGTCGTCCTGCTCGAAGTAGGTGAGCAGGTCGTCCTCGTCCAGGTCCGACTTGTTCCCCAGGCCGACGATGGCGGAGACCCCCAGCCGGGTGGAGCGGCTGAAGCCGATGATGGACATGCCCACGCCGCCGCTCTGGGACGACAGCGCCACCGGCCCCTTGACGTCGTAGGGCGTGCAGAACGTGGCGCAGAGGTTGGCGGGAGTGTAGTAGAAGCCGTAGATGTTGGGCCCCATGACGCGCACGTTGTACTTGCGCGCCTCGGCCAGCAACTCCTCCTGCATCTCCTTCTCGCCCACCTCGGCAAAACCCGACGGGATCATCACCGCGCCGGGGATGCCCTTCTCCCCCACCTCGGTCATGGCGGCGGCGCAGAACTTGGCCGGCACCGCGAAGATGGCCACGTCCACGTCTTCCGGGATGTCCTTGACGCTCTTGTAGCACTTCTTGCCCAGGATCTCGTCGGCCCGGGGGTTGATGGGGTAGAGGGCGCCGGCGTAGCCGCCGTTGATGATGTTCTTCATCACCGAGTTGCCGATCTTCCCTTCCCCGTCCGAGGCGCCGATGACCGCCACGGCTCTCGGGTTCATGATGCGCTGCATGGCCGAGACGATCTCGTCCCGGGACGGCCGGTAGGGCTCGGCTTGCGGCGTGAAGTCCACCGTCATGACGCTGTCCACCGCGGTGGCGCCCTCGGCGTCCGCCAGCACCGGGTTGAGGTCCACCTCCCGGATCTCGGGAAAGTCGTTCACCAGCGCCGAGACGTTGACGATGATCTCCGCCAGGGCTTCCCGGTGCACCGGAGCCGCGCCCCGGACGCCACGGAGGATCTCCGCCGCGGCCACGCCGTCCAGCATGGACAGGGCCTCGTTGCGGCTCGCCGGCGCCAGCCGGAAGGTCACGTCACGCAGCACCTCCACCAGCACCCCGCCCAGCCCGAAGGCCACCACCTTGCCGAAGCTCGGATCGGTCACCGCCCCGACGATGACCTCCACGCCTCTGCGGGACACCTGTTGCTGGACCTGGACCCCGGCCAGCACCGCGTCGGCCTTGTAGGCCCGGGCGTTGTCCGTCAGGGTCTGGTAGGCCCGCTCCGCCTGCTGGTGATCCTCGACCCCCACCTGCACGCCGCCCGCCTCGGTCTTGTGCAGGATGTCTTCCGAGACGATCTTCATCACCACCGGGAAGCCGATGTCCGCGGCCAGCTCCGCGGCTTCCGAGGGCGAATGGGCCACGCCTTCCCGCGGCAGCGGGACACCGTAGGCACGCAACACCTCGCCGCATTCCAGGGGCGACAGCGCGGTGCGTCCCTCGGACTTCACAGACTCCAACACGGCACGGACATCACTTTGTCGGCTCGATCCTGCCTGCATGGCGTAGGGCCTCCTTGTCTGAGCTGGTGTGTCGGTCACCCGTCGGCGGGCGGCACCCGTGTGAACGCCCCGGCGCGCCTGAGTTGCGCGATCTCGTCCGCGCCGTAGCCCAGGACCTCGCTCAGCACCTCGTCCGTGTGCTCGCCCAGCAACGGCGAGCGCTCGATCTCCACCGGCGAGTCGGAGAGTTTGATGGGGCAGCCCACGTTGTACCACTTGCCGCGCTCGGGATGATCCACTTCCACCATCATTTCCCGGAGCTTGACGTGCTCGTCGCCGGCCAGATCCTTGGTGCTCATGATCGGGCCGCAGGGGACGTCGAGATCGTTCAGGATGTCCATGAGCTCCCACTTGGTGTAGTCCCGGGCGAACTCCCCCAGCAGGCGCCACATCTCGCCCTGGTTCCCCCGTCGCGCGTCGATGGTGGCGAAGCGCGGGTCCGCCGCCAGGGAATCGCCGCCGATACGCTTCGCCAATGCGTTCCAGACGTGCTCCTGCACCACCACGTAGAGGTAGTCGTTGGCGCCGCCGGGCTTGCACGGGACCGCGTTACCCAACTGGCCGCCGCCCGAGTCGTTGCCCGCCCGGGGCGTAAAGTCCTCGAACTCCTGGACCGAGTACTCCGCCAGCGGGCCGCGCTCGACGCGCTGATGGTCCCGAAACTTCACGCGGCAGAGGTTCATGACACAGTCCATCATGGCGGTCTCGACGTACTGGCCGCGCCCAGTGCGCTCCCGCTGGAGCAGGGCCGCCAGTATGCCTGCCAGCAGGTGCACCCCGGTGCCCGAGTCGCCGATCTGCGCGCCTGCCACCACCGGGGGGCCGTCGAACATGCCGCTGGTGCTCATGGCGCCGCCCATGGCCTGGGCCACGTTCTCGTAGGCCTTGAAAGCGGCATAGGGGCCCTCGGTACCGAATCCCTTGATGGAGCCCATGATCAGCCGGGGGTTCAGCTCGTGGACCTTCTCCCAGCCGAAACCGAGACGCTCCAGCACGCCGGGGCCGAAGTTCTCCAGCAGCACGTCGCAGGTCTTCACCAGTCGGGTGAAGACTTCCTTGCCCTGGGCATTTTTCAGGTTCACCGTGATGGAGCGCTTGTTGCAGTTCAGCATGGTGAAGTAGAGGCTGTCCGCGTCCGGAATGTCCTGGAGCTGCTTGCGGGTGGCGTCCCCCGCCGGGGACTCGAGCTTGATCACGTCCGCGCCCAGGAACGCCATGAGCTGGCTCGAGGTGGGTCCTGCCTGGACGTGGGTCATGTCCAGGATGCGAATGCCGGAGAGTGCTTTGTCCATGAGGTTCCCTGACTACTTGTACATGGTCTGACGTTTGGTGCCGGGAGCCCATTCCCCGGCGTCTACCCAGATGTTGACGACGGCCGACTTGCCGGAGGTCCGCACCGACTCCCGGGCCCGGCGCAACGCCGGCGCGATCTCACCACAGTCGGTGACCTCCTCGCCGTATCCCCCCAGCATCTCCCCGAATTTCGAGAAAGGTACGTCTCCGAGGAGGTTGCCCACGTTGCCGCGGTCGTCGCCGTACTTGGAGAGTTGGCCGTAACGGATCTGGTTCATGGCGGAGTTGTTGCCGATGACGGCAATGTAAGGAGCGCCGAACCGGTTGGCGGTCTCCATGTCGAAGGCGGTCATGCCGAAGGAGCCGTCGCCGTAGTAGCACAGCACTTCCTTGTCCGGGTTCACCAGCTTGGAGGCCAGCGCGAAGCCCGTGCCCACGCCCAACGCTCCCAGCGCGCCGGGGTCCATCCAGTTGCCGGGGGCCCGGGGCTCCACCGCCTGGGCGCTGATGGTCACGACGTCGCCGCCGTCGCCGATGTAGATGGTGTCCTCGGTGAGGAACTCGTTGAGCTCCCACGCCACCCGGTAGGGATGGATGGGGCTGGCGTCGGAAAGGAACAGCGGCATGAGCTTGGCCGCCCGCTCGCCCTCCAGCCCGCGAAGATGCGCAAGCCAAGGCGCCCGTCCCTCGGCGCCGTTGTCCAGACGTTCCCCCACCGCCGCGTGCACCGCCCTCAGAATGGCCCCCGGATCGCCTACCAGGCCCAGGCCGACGTCCCGGTTCTTGGCCACGGTACGGTAGTCCATGTCGATGTGGACCACGGTTGCGTCGGCGCGCAGCCGCCGGCCGTAACCCATGCGGAAGTCGAAGGGCGTGCCCACGATGACGATGACGTCGGCCTCGTTGAAGGCGTCGGCGCGGGTGCGGTTGAAATAGTGCGGATCGCCGGGAGGCAACACGCCCCGGGCGGCCCCGTTCATGTAACAGGGCACGTTGAGCGCCTTGAACAGCGACGTCGCGGCCTCGTGCCCGCGGCAGGTCCACACCTGGGTGCCCAGCAACACCGCCGGCCGCTCGGACCGTACCAGCAACTCGGCCAGCTTCTCGATGTCCGCGGGGTCGCCGATGGAACGGGTGGACGCACGGGAGCGACCGCGCTCCGGCACCACGGCCTTGTCCGCCGGCACCTCCCGGTCGAGCACGTCCCGGGGAATCTCCAGGTAGCTCGGTCCCGGCGCTCCGGCAAAGCACTCCCGCGCGGCCATGGCCACCATGTCGGCGATGCGCTCGGTGGACCGCACGCTCGCCGAGAACTTGGTGATGGGGGCGGCGATGTCCACGTGCGGCAGGTCCTGCAGCGAGCCCATCTTGTGCTGGCTGAGAGCCCCCTGCCCGCCGATGTGAAGCACCGGGCTCTCCGACCGGAACGCGGTAGCAATGCCGGTGAGAGCGTTGGTGAAGCCGGGTCCGGCGGTGGTCACGACGCAGCCCAGCCGGCCCGTCTGCCGGGCGTATCCGTCCGCCGCGTGGGCGGCCACCTGCTCGTGGCGCACGTCCACGACGCGAATACCGTGGTCGATGCAGCCGTCGTAGATGTCGATGATGTGACCGCCGCAAAGGGTGAAAACCGTGTCCACCCCTTCGTTCTTGAGCGCCGCGGCCACCAGATGACCGCCCGAGACCACGCTCTGGTCCCGGCTCTTCCAGGCCAACGTGTCGTCGGCCGTATTCGACGTTTGTTTATCCGCTGAAACCCTTGCCATGGTTGCGTTTCCCTCGACGAGGCGCTCGCCAGCCGCTCCGGCGGCAAAATGAAATTAGTTAATCTCTGTCCGCCGCGTCTGTCAATCAGGAGGGGCGGATGGATTCCGTCCGCGGTTTGTCCGGGCCGGATTTACGGTGCTATAGGGACGTTCAGCGGATGACCAGGCGTTCCGCGCCGCCCAACACCCGCCCAGACCGGCGTATCCCGAAACAGGAGGCACTGCCGTGGCGCTGACCATAACGCAAGTGGACGCTTTCACCAGCGAACCGTTCGGAGGCAACCCGGCCGCCGTGTGTGTGTTGCCCGCTCCGGCGGACGCCGGATGGATGCAGCGGGTGGCGCACGAGATGAACCTTTCGGAAACCGCCTTCCTCGTTCGCCGCGAATCCGGCGAGTTCGACCTGCGCTGGTTCACCCCCGCGGTGGAGGTCGATCTCTGCGGCCACGCCACCCTGGCCAGCGCCCACGTGCTATGGGAGGAAGGACACCTGCCGCCGGACGCGCCGGCCGTCTTCCACACCCGCTCCGGCCGGCTGTCGGCGGTATTGCGCGGTGGGTGGATCGAGATGGATTTTCCCGCGGAACCCGACGAGCGTGAGCCTGCCCCCGACGGCCTGGCCGCAGCCCTCGGCGCCGAGCCGGCCTACGTCGGCCGGAACCGCTTCGACTACCTGGTCGAAGTCGACAACCAGACGACGGTGGAACGGCTCACCCCGGACATGCGGCGTCTCCGGGAACTGGAGGGCCGCGGGATCATCGTTACCGCGCAAGCGGAAACCGAGGGCTTCGATTTTGTATCGCGCTTCTTCGCCCCGAACACCGGCGTCGACGAGGACCCGGTCACCGGATCGGCGCACTGCTGCCTGGGACCGTACTGGCAACGGCGCCTCGGCCGAGACACCTTGACGGCACGACAGGTGTCCGCGCGCGGCGGCCTGGTCAAGGTGACTGTGCACGGGGACCGCGTGACACTGTCGGGTCAGGCGGTCACGGTGCTGCGGGGCGAGTTGCTGGCCTGACACATTTGGCGTGACCGGCTTGTGGCATCTTGTCCGGGGCTCCGGCGCCGGCTTCCGGCGCGCCTTACTGCTCACGCAACGACCGCGAGAAGTAGTCGGTCAGCGGCTTGGCGAGGTAGCTGAGCGGCGAGCGCTCGCCGGTGCGGATGTGCACCTCGACCGGCATACCGGGCGAGAGCGCGAGGTCGCGTGCATGGTTGATGCGCACCGGTCCCGGGACTTCAGTCCTGTCCCCGGCTTCTTCGGCGCCGTCCCCGGTGCGGCGCAGCCAGCGCGCAACGGAATCATAGGCGGACGAGGCCCAGGCGGCAACCGCCAGCTCCTCTTCCGGCTCCGCCACACGCCCCAGCTCCAGCTCCACCTCGTACCAGGCAAGACCAGTGCGCTGGTCGTGCACCGTAGCCGCCGACACCCGCCGTACGCGACCCTCGAACTGCGGCGTGTTGCGCGCCGGAAGAGCCGAGAACCGCAGCACCGCCTCCTGGCCCGGATACACCTGGTCCACGTGGATCGGCTCAAGCTGCGCCAGCACCATCAGCCCTGCGCCTGCCGGCACGATGTGCAGGATCGGCTCGCCCGGACGCACCACCTCGCCGGGCGTGAACACCCGCATCCCGTAGACCTCCCCCGACACCGGCGCCCGCACCTCCATGCCTCCAAGACGCCGCCGTAGTTCCGCCAGCCGCTCGCGCACCTCGTTCTCCCTTGCCTGGACCTCGCGCGCCCGGCCCTCCGCCTCCTCCACCCGGCGCGCGCCAATCTGCAGGATCGTTATCTCGATCTCGGCAATGCGGCCCCGTGCGCCCGCGATCCGGGCCGCGATCTCGCCCCCTTGCCCTTCGAGACGTGCTGCCTCACGCTCCAGCTCCAGCAACCGGTGGAACCCGGTCAGGCGCTTCTCGAAGAGCGAGCGCTGCGCTTCGAGCTCGCGGCCGATGAAACCCCTCTGACGCATGATCGCATCCGCCTGCGCCTCCAGGCCCGCGATTTGCTTCCCCGTCTGGCCGATCCGCTCCCGGAGCTGCGCCACCTGCCCTGCACGCGACGAACGCCGTGCCTCGAACAGCCGCCGCTGTCCGTTGAGGACCTGCCGCACCGTGGAGTCGGTCTCCGCAAGGGAGGCAAGTGCCCTGTCCCACACGATCGCATCGGCGTCGCGGAACTCCGCTTCCAGGCGGTTGCGCCTCGCCGAAAGCTCCGCCGTCTCTACCTCCAGCACCGCCGCCTCGGAGGGCAGCGAGGCGCCGTCCAGGCGGATCAGCACCTCGCCCGACTCCACCCGGTCGCCGTCGCGCACCAGGATCTCGCCCACCGTGCCGCCGTCGATGTGCTCCACCACCTGCTCGCGGGTCTCGACTTCGACCCGGCCGCTCGCGATCACCGCCCCGGAGATCGAGGCCAGCGCTCCCCAGCCGAATAGCCCGGCGGCCAGCACGGCCAACGTCAGGAACCCCAGCGCCATCGGACGCCGCGATGAGAAACCCGACACCGGGGTAGCGGACTGAACGGCCGCCGGCGCGGGCGGCGGCACCGCGGGAAGCATCGCGGTCATGACGGCTCGTCCCCGGACGGACCCTGCCAGCCGCGCGGCGGCCCCGACTTGACCACCCGGACCGCGGGTCCAGGGGAGGAGGGGCCGGGGATCTGCCGCACCGGTTCCAACGGGCGCACCTGGCCCTGCTCCATCGCCAGCACCTGTTCGCAATGCGCGAAGGTGCCGGGACGGTGCGCCACGATGACCGCGGCGCCGTTCCGCGCCTTGTGATCCGCCACGGCGCGGTTGAGCGCCGCCGAGCCCGCGGCATCGAGATGCGCATCCGGCTCGTCGAGCACCAGCACCGCCGGTTCGCCGTAGAACGCCCGCGCCAGCGCGATCCGCTGGCGCTGCCCGCCCGACAGCGCCGCGCCCCCGGCGGCTACCTGAAAATCGTAGCCGCCCGGAAAGGCCAGGATCATCTCGTGCGCCCCCGCGCGCTCCGCCGCGCGCACCACGGCATCGGCGTCCGGATCCGGGTCGAGACGGGCGATGTTCTCCGCCACCGTCCCCGCGAACAGCACCACCTCCTGCGGCAGCCAGCCGACGTGACCCGCCAGCACCTCTTCTCCGTACTGGTCCAGCGCCGCGCCGCCCAGCGTCACCTTGCCCGAAAGCGGCGGCCACACCCCCGCCAGCGACCGCACCAGCGTCGACTTGCCCGAGGCCGACGGTCCCGCGATCCCGATCGCCGTCCCCGGCTCCAGCAGGAACGACACCCCGCGCACCGCGGGCGTCTGCGCGCCCGGTGCGGCCACCACCAGGTTCGATGCCTCCATGACCGCCTTGGGAACCGGCAGCGGCGTGCGAAGGGGTTCTTCCGGCGTCTCCGTCAGAAGCCGCGCCAGCGACCGCCGCGCCTCAAGCGTCCGCTGCAGCACCGGCCACTGCCCCACCGCCTGGTCGATGGGCGCCAGAGCCCGGCCCATCAGGATCGCCGCCGCGATCATGATCCCCGGCGTCACCTCCCCGCGGATCGCAAGCCACGCGCCGAGACCCAGCATCATCGACTGAAGGAACAGCCGCAGCGTCTTCGACGTCACCGCGAACACCCCGCCCCGGTCCGAGGCTCCGACGGTCTTCTCGAGCGCCGTGTTCCTGAGCGCCCCCGCGCGTGCGATGGCCGCCCCGCGCATGCCCAGACCCCGCACCGTCTCGGCGCCCGCCCGCACCTGCTCCACGAAGTGGCCCGCCTGCGCCGCCGCCTCCCCGGCCTCGCTCTGGAGCCGCGCCGTGCGCGCCTGGTTCACCAGCGCCAGCACCAGAAGCAGCACCCCCGAGATCACCGCCAAGACACCCAGCAGCCAGTGGAAGGTGAACAGCGCGAACAGGAACACCGGCGTCCACGGCGCGTCGAAGAACGCGAACGGACCTGGACCCGAGGCGAAGCGCTGCATCGTCTCCAGATCGAAGAGCCCCCGCGCCGACACCGAACGCGCCGCCGGCGAATGCCCGGCCCGGGTCAGGATCGCGCCCAGGACCCGGCCGTCGAGACGCGCCTGGAAGCGCGCCCCGGCCCGCGCCAGCACCCGCCCGCGGGCGTGGTCGAGCAGCCCCATCATCAGGAACAGGAAGGCCACGATGGCCGCCAGCGCCACCAGCGTCGCTTCCGAGCGCGAGGTCAGCACCCGGTCATAGACCTGGAGCATGAACAGCGGGCCGGTCAGCATCAGGAGGTTGACGAAGGCGCTGAACAGACCGATGGCGGCGAACCACCGGCGGCTCTCGCCCAGTGCCGCGCGAATCTCCCGTGCCCCGGCCGGGGGGCTTCCGGTCATCATCATGGGTGAACCTCGATATCTCCAGTCTGGCTTGGACGTGGCGCTCAGATGCCATCGACCTCGTCGACCGACAATGTGTAGGTGCCTATGTGGACGCCGAAGGCGCCGGCCGCCACATAGTAGGTGGCGGCCTCCTCCGGCGTGAAATACACGCGGCTGTTGGCCCGCAAGCCGTTGTCATCGTCCGCCGTCCCGTCAATCGGGGTCCCGTCCGCAGTGTGAATCCCGCGCAGATACGGATCCTCCAAGCTGCCGCCGCCGGTCGGCGAGCCTTCCAGATCGAACTGGCAGGTGCGCCCCGCCTCCAACTCCACCGCGAACCAGTCCTCATCGTCAGGCATGGCAAAGTCTCCCCATTACTCGATGCCGGGCGCCTCGTGAGCCAAGTCCAATCTGGCGCCGTCATCGAATCGTGCCCCCATCAACACGCCGGCGACGACGGTAACGCCGCCGCCACGGGCAGGCATCATAGAATGGCCTCAAGCCCTTAGCAAATCGAGCGTTTTTTGTCTATGCAATAGTTGCGATCTGGCACTCGATCCGTCGGCGGCCTGCCGGCATTGCCGCGGCGCTCCCCCGCCGCCGTCCAGGCCGCCGGGTGTCATCGCCCCTCCTTGCCTGGTGCACAAGGGACATGACATACGCCGGGCGGGGCGGCCCTCCACGATGGCCAAATGAAATTATGTGACCGAGGGAAATACCTCATATTTACAACTTTTTGGGACGCTACCAGTCGGGCACCTACAACGACAACTTCGACGGCAGCCGCGACAGCCGGGTGACGTTCACCCCAACGGAGAGCGGGACGTACTACGCGCGGGTGTCGGGCGACCGGAACGAGACCGGGCGCTACACCCTGACGGTGACGGATATGACGGCGCCGGAGACGGACGGGTCGTCCACCAATCCGGTGTCCCCGGAGGCGCAGGAACCGACCTCGGAGGTTGTCGGCCCGGACCAGGACGCGCCGCAGCAGCCTGAGACGTCCCAGGCCCAGGACGAGCAGGCGAGCGTCTCGGAGGGCGAGACCGACCTTCCCGCCGACTCCACCACCACGGGCCGGGTCGCGGTCGGCGGCTGGGTCAGGGGCAACCGGTCGGTGGGCGGGGCGGTCGGAGTAAGACCAGGAAAGACCAGGACTGGTTCGCCGTGGAGTCGTTTATTGAGATAAAATATTTGTCCTTTAGATCAAGAAATCGCGTTCTGCTAAATACTTGCCTGTCGTCTATCATGCGACATTGTCGTTCGGCGCCGCCGCCATGGCCGCCGAACGTATTGGTTGTAAAATTGAGAGCGGCGAGGCCATGACCGCGCCTCGGGCACGGGGGCGACACTGCCCGCCAATTCGGCCTGACCGCGTGTGTCGGGGGACCGCAACGAGACGGGCACCTACACGCTGTCGGTGGACGAGGTCGACGGCATGTGAGCGCGAGGTCCAAGCCAGACTGGAGATACGGAATTTCACCGTTTGAGGAGGAGATTGCAACATGCCTGACGATTATTCCGCTAATGCTCAGACTACGGGTACCGTCGGCGTCGGCGGCTCCACCACCGGGACAATCGAGACCGCCTACGACCGCGACTGGTATGCGGTCGAGCTGGTGGCGGGGCGGACCTACGTCATCGATCTGAGAGGCAGACCCACGGACGACGGCACGCTGAGCGATCCCTATCTGCGCGGCATCCACGATGCCGACGGCAACCGGATTTCCAACACGACGAACGACGATGGGGGCCAGAGCTACAACAGCCGGGTGACGTTCACGGCGACCGAGAGCGGCACCCACTACATTGCGGCGGGGGCCTATTCGAGCCGCCGGGGCACCTACGAGGTGGAGGTGACGGACACCTCGCCGCCAGAGACACCGCAGGAGCAGGTTCAGCAGCAGCCTCCGGCCTTCGACCGGCAAGCCTATCTCTTCGAGTTTGAGGAGAACGCCGACGGCAGCACGGACCGGCTATCGCTGGGCACGGTGTCGGCGACGGACCCGGACGGCGGTTCGGTGAGCTACGGCATCGAGGGCGGCAACGAGTCGGGGCGGTTCGAGATCGACGCGGCCAGCGGCGAGTTGTTCTATGTGGGCGGGGGCGAGGACTACGAGACCGGTTCCACCAGCTTCGAGCTGACCGTGCGGGCGAGCGACGGGGATCAGACGACCGACACCAGCGTGACGGTCAACGTCACGGACGTGGACGAGCCGGTGGTAGACGATCCGCCGGTTGCTCAAGAAGTTCAGAGCACGCCGCAGACGGTCTCCGAGCCTGACGGCGAGGACTTCTCGGCGGACCCGTCGACGAGCGGGCGGGTCGCGGTGGGCGACACGGGCACGGGCAGGATTGGGAGCAGTGGCGACCGCGACTGGTTTGCGGTCGAGCTGGTGGCGGGGCGGACCTACGTCATCGATCTGAGAGGCAGACCCACGGACGACGGCACGCTGAGCGATCCTTATCTGCGCGGCATCTACGATGCCGACGGCAACCGGATTTCCAACACGACGAACGACGATGGGGGCCAGAGCTACAACAGCCGGGTGACGTTCACGGCGACCGAGAGCGGCACCCACTACATTGCGGCGGGGGCCTATTCGAGCCGCCGGGGCACCTACGAGGTGGAGGTGACGGACACGTCGCCGCCGGAGACACCGCAGGAGCAGGTTCAGCAGCAGCCTCCGGCCTTCGACCGGCAAGCCTATCTCTTCGATCTTGAGGAGAACGCGGACGGCAGCACGGACCGGCTATCGCTGGGCACGGTGTCGGCGACGGACCCGGACGGCGGTTCGGTGAGTTACGGCATCGAGGGCGGCAATGAGTCGGGGCGGTTCGAGATCGACGCGGCCAGCGGCGAGCTGTTCTATGTGGGCGCGGGCGAGGACTACGAGACCGGTTCCACCAGCTTCGAGCTGACCGTGCGGGCGAGCGACGGGGATCAGACGACCGACACCAGCGTGACGGTCAACGTCACGGACGTGGACGAGCCGGTGGTAGACGATCCGCCGGTTGCTCAAGAAGTTCAGAGCACGCCGCAGACGGTCTCCGAGCCTGACGGCGAGGACTTCTCGGCGGACCCGTCGACGAGCGGGCGGGTCGCGGTGGGCGACACGGGCACGGGCAGGATTGGGAGCAGTGGCGACCGCGACTGGTTTGCGGTCGAGCTGGTGGCGGGGCGGACCTACGTCATCGATCTGAGAGGCAGACCCACGGACGACGGCACGCTGAGCGATCCTTATCTGCGCGGCATCTACGATGCCGACGGCAACCGGATTTCCAACACGACGAACGACGATGGGGGCCAGAGCTACAACAGCCGGGTGACGTTCACGGCGACCGAGAGCGGCACCCACTACATTGCGGCGGGGGCCTATTCGAGCCGCCGGGGCACCTACGAGGTGGAGGTGACGGACACGTCGCCGCCGGAGACACCGCAGGAGCAGGTTCAGCAGCAGCCTCCGGCCTTCGACCGGCAAGCCTATCTCTTCGAGTTTGAGGAGAACGCCGACGGCAGCACGGACCGGCTATCGCTGGGCACGGTGTCGGCGACGGACCCGGACGGCGGTTCGGTGAGCTACGGCATCGAGGGCGGCAATGAGTCGGGGCGGTTCGAGATCGACGCGGCCAGCGGCGAGCTGTTCTATGTGGGCGCGGGCGAGGACTACGAGACCGGTTCCACCAGCTTCGAGCTGACCGTGCGGGCAAGCGACGGGGATCAGACGACCGACACCGCCGTGACCGTCAATGTCACGGACGTGGACGAGCCGGTGGAGGTCGAGCCGCCGGTTGTTGCTCAAGAAGTTCAGAGTGTGCCGCAGACGGTATCAGAGGGCACGACGGACCTGCCCGCCGGCTACTCCACTCCTGGCCGGGTCGTGGTCGGCGAATCGGTCACAGGGCAGATCGGTTCGAGGCAGGCGCGACCTTCTTCGTTGATCTCGAGGCAGGCGCGACCTACCGAATCCGTCTCGACGGAGCGGCCAGGGAGTTGTGGTCCGTCACCGATCCGGACGGGGACCACGTCGTGACCAGGGGGTGGGCTGTCCACTTCTTTACCGCCGAGTTGACCGGCACCTATCACGTGGAGGTGAGCGGGGACCGGACCTCTCAAGGCGCCTACACCCTGTCGATCGCGGAGGTGGGGGAATCGCTCGCGAATGACTACGCGAACGATCCGCAGACCACCGGAAGCGTGGCGGTTGGAGGCTCGGTCTTTGGAAACCGCAACTACGCCAACGACCAGGATTGGTTCGCCGTCGATCTCGATGCAGGAAGGACCTACTGGATCGATCTCGAAGGGGCGTTCACCGTGGGCAGCCTGCTGGACCCGCAGATATTCGGGATCCATGACTCGGACGGCAACTTCATTCCCGGCACGACGGACCACGACGGCGGCTACCGCACCAACAGCCGGGTGACCTTCACGCCGAACGAGAGCGCCACCTACTATATCTCGGCCGGTGGGTACAGCAACGGAGAGGAAGTGACCTACAGGCTGTCGGTCAGGGACGTGACCGACGGAGTGCCGGACGACTACTCGGCCGACACCGAGACGGCGGGCAGGGCCGTAGTCGGCGAGGGGGTCACCGGCAAGATCGAGTCCGATGGCGATCAGGACTGGTTCGCTGTCGAGCTCGAGGCCGGCAGGATGTATCGGGTCCACGCGGACGGACTGACCGTACAGTCGACACACATCGCGGGGATCTACGACTCGCAAGGCAACGCGCTCCCCGACACGGAGGGGGTAGGGACCCAGTCCGGCATCGAGCAGAGTTTCTTCAGGCCAGGCGAGAACGGCACCTACTACGTGGCAGTGGAGGCCGGCTCGGACGACATCCAAGGGAAGTACCGGTTGCAGATCGATGTCGTCGAGGACGACTACGGGACCGCCGCGGACACGGCAGGAGCGGTTGCGGTCGGGAGCCCGGCGAGCGGCAGGATCGACTACTGGGAGGACGAGGACTGGTTCGCCGTCGAGCTCGAGGCCGGGAAGACCTACCAACTGGACCTCGAGGGAGCGGCAACGACCGGTGCGGGGGATCTGAGAGACCCCTATCTGCGGGGCGTCTACGACCCGAATGGAAACTTCGTCGAGGGTACGGAGCACGACGATATCGACACCCTGTTCAACCGCAACAGCCGGACGTTGTTCAGCCCGAGCGAGAACGGCACCCACTACATCGCAGCGGGGGGCTGGCGGAACGATACGGGCAGCTACCGACTCTCGGTCAGCGCCGTCCGGGACGACCATGCCGCCAGCAGGGGGACGACCGCCACGGTTGTGGCCGGGGGATCGGCCGAAGGCAGGATCGAGTACGCGGGCGACCAGGACTGGTTCCGGGTATTCCTGGAGGCCGGACAGACGTATCAGGTCGACGTCAAGGGGTGGTGGAGCGGTGATCCCGGTTCGACTGCCCTGCGGGACCCGACGCTCATCGGGGTCCACGACGAGGACGGTATCCTCATCCCCGGCACCACGGACGACGACAGCGGCGCAGGTCGGAACAGCCGGGTGAACTTTACCGCGCCCGAAAACGGCACGTACTACGTTGCGGCCGGCGCCTTCGGCGACGGGCAGGGCACCTACCAAGTGTCGGTGGAAGCCGTTATCGACGGCCTGTGACATCGCCATCGGGGGTTCGCGCTTCGAGGCAACCGTTTACAGGTCGCGGCCGGACAGGCGGCGGTCGTCATCGCCCGTGCATGGAGTTCAAGACCGAGCCTGCGCCGGGCGGGGCGGCCCTCCACGATGGCAAATGAAATTATGTTGTCGACGGAAATACCTCATATTTACAACTTTGGTCTTGATTTATATTGATCGGTCGTGTTTCACTGTCATGCTTTCACCCGGTGGCCGGGCTCGCTGGCGGGTGTGCCCTCGGACGAGAGCCTGCACGCCAATGCGTAGAGGGGAGATAACGACATGCCTGACGACTATTCAGCCGATCGCTTCACCACCGGCGCCGTCGAGGCCGGCGGCTCGGCCAGGGGCACCATCGAGACCGCCTACGACGAGGACTGGTTCGCGGTCGAGCTGGTGGCGGGGCGCACCTACCAGTTCGACCTGACGGGCAGCCCGGGCGGGGGCGGGACGCTTCCGGACACCTATTTCCGGGCGATCTACAACAGCGCGGGACGCTACCAATCGGGCACCTACAACGATAACTTCGAGGGCAGCCGCGACAGCCGGGTGACGTTCACGCCGGAGGAGAGCGGGACCTATTACGCGCGGGTGTCGGGGGACCGGGACGAGGTCGGGACCTACACGCTGTCGGTGCGCGACATGACGCCGCCGGAGGCAGGCAACCCGCCGCCGGCCGAAGAAGGCACCCCGCCGGCCGAAACCAGCCAGGACCAGGATACGGGGCAGAGCGTATCGGAGGGCGGCACGGACCTGCCCAACGACAACTCCACCCCAGGCCGGGTCGCGGTGGGGGGCTCGGCCACGGGGACCATCGGGAGCGCCTACGATCTGGACCGGTTCGCGGTCGAGCTGGTGGCGGGGCGCACCTACCAGTTCGACCTGACGGGCCGCCCGGGCGGGGGCGGCACGCTTCCGGACACCTATTTCCGGGCGATCTACAACAGCGCGGGACGCTACCAATCGGGCACCTACAACGACAATTTCGAGGGCAGCCGCGACAGCCGGGTGACGTTCACGCCGGAGGACAGCGGGACGTACTACGCGCGGGTGTCGGGCGATCGGGACGAGGTCGGGACCTACACCCTGACGGTGACGGACACGACGGCGCCGGAGACGGACGGGTCGACCACCGATCCGGTCATCCCGGAGCCGCAGGAGCCGACCTTCGAGTTCGTCGGCCCGGACCAGGACGCGCCGCAGCAGCCTCAGACATCTCCGGCCCAGGGCGTCCAGTCGAGCGTCTCGGAGGGCGCCACCGACCTGCCGGCCAACACGACCACGACCGGGCGGGTGGTGGTCGGGGGCTCGGCCACCGGCGAGGTCGGAACCTCAGGCGACCGGGACTGGTTCGCAGTGGATCTGGAGGCGGGCAAGACCTATCGGTTCGACCTGAAGGGGTCGCCGACGAACGACGGCACGCTGGCGGACCCGTACCTGCACGGGATCGCCGATGCCGACAGCGTCCTGATTGCCAATACGACGGACGACGACGACGGAGAGGGTCGCAACAGTCGGGTGTATTTCACGCCGGTCGAGGAAGCCACCTACTACGCGGCGGCCGGCGCCTTCCCATCCTGGAGATACACCTACCGGGGCACCTACACGCTAGCGGTGGAAGAGGTGACGGACGACTACACGGCCGACTCCGCCACGACCGGGACGGTGGCGGTCGGCGGCTCGGTCGCGGGGCGCATCGACCCCCCCGGCGACCAGGACTGGTTCGCGGTGGACCTGGAGGCGGACAAGATCTACCGGTTCGAGCTGAAGGGGTCGCGGACGAACGACGGCACGTTGTTCGACCCGTATCTGCGCGGGATCCACGATGCCAATGGTGAACGGATTGACAATACGACGGACGACGATGGTGGAGAGGGCCGCAACAGCCGGGTGTTTCTCACGCCGGTCGAGGAAGCCACCTACTACGTGGCGGCCGGCGCCGACGGCAATCGTGTCGGCACCTACACGCTGTCGGTCACCGAGGTGACGGACGACTACACGGCCGGCCCCGCCACGACGGGGACGGCCGCGGTCGGCGGCTCGGCCACGGGCAGCATCGAACCCTCCGGCGACGAGGACTGGTTCAAGGTGGCACTGGAGGCGGGCAAGACCTACCGGTTCGACCTGAAGGGGTCGTCGACGAGCGACGGCACGTTGGCAGACCCGCATCTGCGCGGGATCCACGATGCCGACGGTGAACGGATTGCCGGTACGACGGATCACGATGGCGGAGTGGGCCGCAACAGCCAAGTGTATTTCACGCCGGGCGAGGAGGCCACCTACTACGTGGCGGCCGGCGCCGACGGCAATGGTTCCGGCACCTACACGCTGTCGGTCACCGAGGTGACGGACGACTACGCGGCCGGCCCCGCCACGACG
Organism: uncultured Binatia bacterium (SeqCode); assembly: GCA_965218305.1. Lineage (GTDB taxonomy): Bacteria > Desulfobacterota > Binatia > UBA9968 > JAJDTQ01 > JAJDTQ01. The sequence goes on from OZ244617.1 coordinate 2,204,757, forward strand.
GGGACGGTCGCGGTCGGCGGCTCGGTCGAGAGCGACATCTACCCCCCTGACGACGAGGACTGGTTCGGGGTGATGCTGGGGGCGGGCAAGACCTACCAGTTCGACCTGAAGGGGGCGTCGACGAGCGACGGCATGTTGTCGGACCCGTATCTGCGCGGGATCCACGATGCCGACGGTGAACGGATTGCCAATACGACGGACGACGACAGCGGAGAAGGCACCAACAGCCGGGTGTATTTCACGCCAAACGAGGGGGCCACCTACTACGTGGCGGCGGGTGCCGGCAGCGTTGGCGCCGGCACGTACACGCTGTCGGTCACCGATGTCACGGATCGTCTTCCGGACGACTACTCGGCTGGTACCGGGACGACCGGGGGAGTTGCGGCGGGCGGCTCGGCCACCGGCAAGATCGACTATTCCGGCGACGTGGACTGGTTCACCGTCGAGCTGGAGGCGGGCAAGACCTACCGGTTCGACCTGGAAGGGTCGCGGACGAACGGCGGTCCGTTGCACGACCCGTACCTGCGCGGGATCCACGATGCGGACGGCGAATGGATTGCCGATACGGCGGACGACGACGGCGGCGAGGGTTACAGCAGCCGGGTGAATTTCACGCCGACCGAGAACGCCACCTACTACGTGGCGGCGGGCGCCTACAGCCATTGGACCGGCAGCTACACGCTGTCGGTGGAAGAGGTCGACGGCATGTGACCTTGCCATCGGGCGACGAACCGCCCTGTTCTCGGGGACGGGCTCGCCACGGCTCTGGCGCAGCCCGTGGGCCGGGCTGGACTCAACCTGCTTGAAGAGGATCTTGCATCATGCCCGACGACTATTCCGCCGATCGCTTCACCACCGGCACGGTCGCCGTCGGCGGCTCGGCCACCGCTTCGAGCTGACCGTCCGGGCGAGCGACGGGGATCAGACGACCGACACCGCCGTGACCGTCAATGTCACGGACGTGGACGGGGTGGCGGGGCGCACCTGCCAGTTCGACCTCGAGGGCAGTCCGGGCGGGGGCGGGACGCTTCCGTACACCTATTTCCGGGCGATCTACAACAGCGCGGGTCGCTACGAGTCGGGCACCTACAACGACAATTTCGACGGCAGCCGCGACAGCCGGGTGACGTTCACCCCAACGGAGAGCGGGACGTACTACGCGCGGGTGTCGGGCGACCGGAACGAGACCGGGCGCTACACCCTGACGGTGACGGATATGACGGCGCCGGAGACGGACGGGTCGTCCACCAATCCGGTGTCCCCGGAGGCGCAGGAACCGACCTCGGAGGTTGTCGGCCCGGACCAGGACGCGCCGCAGCAGCCTGAGACGTCCCAGGCCCAGGACGAGCAGGCGAGCGTCTCGGAGGGCGAGACCGACCTTCCCGCCGACTCCACCACCACGGGCCGGGTCGCAGTCGGCGGCTGGGTCAGGGGCCGCTGGTCGGTGGGCGGGGCGGTCGGAGCAAAACCAGGACTGGTTCGCCGTGGAGTCGTTTATTGAGATAAAATATTTATTCCTTGGATCATGAAATCGCGTTCTGCTAAATATTTGCCTGTCGTCTATCATGCGGTGGACGAGGTCGACGGCATGTGAGCGCGAGGTCCAAGCCAGACTGGAGATGCGGAATTTCACCGTTTGAGGAGGAGATTGCAACATGCCTGACGATTATTCCGCTAATGCTCAGACTACGGGTACCGTCGCCGTCGGCGGCTCCACCACCGGGACAATCGAGACCGCCTACGACCGCGACTGGTTTGCCGTCGAGCTGGTGGCGGGGCGGACCTACGTCATCGATCTGCGGGGCAGTCCGACGGACGACGGCACGCTGAGCGATCCCTATCTGCGCGGCATCCACGATGCCGACGGCAACCGGATTTCCAACACGACGAACGACGATGGGGGCCAGAGCTACAACAGCCGGGTGACGTTCACGGCGACCGAGAGCGGCACCCACTACATTGCGGCGGGGGCCTATTCGAGCCGCCGGGGCACCTACGAGGTGGAGGTGACGGACACCTCGCCGCCGGAGACACCGCAGGAGCAGGTTCAGGAGCAGCCTCCGGCCTTCGGCTCGCAGTTCTACGCCTTCGATCTGGCGGAGAACGCCGACGGCAGTGCGAACCGGCTATCGCTGGGCACGGTGTCGGCGACGGACCCGGACGGCGGTTTGGTGAGCTACGGCATCGCGGGCGGCAACGAGTCGGGGCGGTTCGAGCTCGACGCGGCCAGCGGCGAGGTGTTCTATGTGGGCGGGGGCGAAGACTACGAGACCGGTTCCACGAGCTTCGAGCTGACCGTTCGGGCGAGCGACGGGGATGAGACGACCGACACCAGCGTGACCGTCAACGTCACCGACGTGGACGAGCCGGTGGAGGACAATCGGCCTGTCGTGCAATCGGATCAGAGCGTGCCGCAGACGGTCTCCGAGCCTGACGGCGAGGACTTTTCGGCGGACCCGTCGACGAGCGGGCGGGTGGCGGTGGGCGACACGGCCACGGGCACCATCGGCACGGCGCGCGAGAAGGACTGGTTCGCCGTCGAGCTGGTGGCGGGGCGCACCTACGTCATCGATCTGCGGGGCAGTCCGACGGACGACGGCACTCTGAGAGATCCCTTGCTGCACGGTATCTACGATGCCGATGACAACCGGATTTCCGGCACGTTGAACGACGACGGGGGCCAGGGCTACAACAGCCGGGTTTCGTTCACGGCGACCGAGAGCGGCACTCACTACATCGCGACGGGAGCCTATTTCGGGCTGGGGACCTACGAGGTGGAGGTGACGGACACCTCGCCGCCGATCGAGGGGCAGGATCCGGATACCGAGGATCCGCCGGACCGCCAGGAACAGGTTCAGGAGCAGCCTCCGGCATTCGGCTCTCAGTTCTACGCCTTCGATCTGGCGGAGGACACGGACGGCAGTGCGAACCGGATATCGCTGGGCGCGGTGTCGGCGACGGACCCGGACGGCGGTTCGGTGAGCTACGGCATCGAGGGCGGCAACGAGGCGGGGCGGTTCGAGATCGACGCGGCCAGCGGCGAGCTGTTCTATGTGGGCGCGGGCGAGGACTACGAGACCGGTGCTACCCGCTTCGAGCTGACCGTGCGGGCGAGTGACGGGGAGCAGACGACCGACACCACGGTGACCGTCAACGTCACGGACGTGGACGAGCCGGTGGCAGTCGAGCCGCCGGTTGCCCAGGAAGTGCAGAGCGTGCCGCAGACGGTCTCGGAGGGCGCCACGGACCTGCCCAACGACAACTCCACCCCCGGGCGGGTGGCGGTCGGGGGCTCGGTCACGGGCACCATCGGGGCGGGACGCGACCAGGACCGGTTCGCGGTCGAGCTGGTGGCGGGCCGGACCTACCAGTTCGACCTCGAGGGCAGTCCGGGCGGGGGCGGGACGCTTCCCGACGCCTATTTCCGGGCGATCTACAACAGCGAGGGGCGCTACCAGTCGGGCACCTACAACGACGACTTCGAGGGCAGCCGCGACAGCCGGGTGACGTTCACGCCGGAGGAGAGCGGGACGTACTACGCGCGGGTGTCGGGGGACCGGAACGAGACGGGGACGTACACCCTGAGCGTGACGGACATGACGGCGCCGGGGACGGACGGGGCGACCACCGATCCGGTCATCCCGGAGCCGCAGGAGCCGACCGTCGAGTTTGTCGGCCCGGACCAGGACGCGCAGCAGCAGCCTCAGACATCTCCGGCCCAGGGCGAGCAGGAGAGCGTCTCGGAGGGCGATACCGACCTGCCGACCGACACCACCACGACCGGGCGGGTGGTGGTCGGGGGCTCGGCCACCGGCAACATCGAACGCTCCGGCGACCGGGACTGGTTCGCGGTGGACCTGGAGGCGGGCAAGACCTACCGGTTCGACCTGAAGGGGTCGGGGACGGGCGGCCGCAAGTTGGAGAATCCGTATCTGCGCGGGATCCGCGACGCCGACGGCGAGCGGATCGACTATACGCAGAACGACAACGGCGGCGCGGGCCGCAACAGCCGGGTGCATTTCACGCCGGACGAGACCGCCACCTACTACGTGGCGGCCGGCGCTTCCCACGATCACGTCGGCGCCTACACGCTGTCGGTCACCGAGGTCACGGATCGTCTCCGGGACGACTACTCGGCCGGTTCCGACACGGCCGGCACGGTCACGGTCGGGAGCTCGGCCACCGGCTCGGTCGACTATTCCGGCGACGAGGACTGGTTCGCCGTCGAGCTGGAGGCGGGCAAGACCTATCGGCTCGAGCTGAAGGGGTCGCCGGCGGGCGACAACACATTGGCGGACCCGTATCTGCGCGGGATCCACGATGCCGACGGCGAACGGATCGCCAATACGACGGACGACGACGACGGAGAGGGCAACCACAGCCGGGTGATCTTCACGCCGGGTGAGGCCGGCACCTACTACGTGGCGGCCGGCGCGGACCGCAATGCCTACACCGGCACCTACACGCTGTCTGTCACCGAGGTTGCGGACGACTACGCGGCCGACTCGGCCACGACCGGGACGGTTGCGGTCGGCGGCTCGGTCGGGGGCTACATCGAGCCCCCCGGCGATGAGGACTGGTTCGCGGTGGAGCTGGAGGCAGGCAGGATCTACCGGTTCGACCTGGAGCGCGTGAGGCACGACCATCCCGTATTGGACCATCCGTACCTACCGGAGTGGCTCCACGTTGTACTCGACTACCTGATCAACGGCCCGACGTGGGATCCATATCTGCGGGGGATCTACGATGCGGAAGGAAGCCTGATTGACGGCACGCCGAACGACGACGGCGGCCGGGGCCGCAACAGCCGAGTGTATTTGACGCCGCAGGAGACCGGCACCTACTACGTGTCGGCCAGCGCTGACGGCAGTCACAGCGGCGGTGACAGCGGCGCCTACACGCTGTCGGTCACCGAGGTGACGGACGACCACGGGGCTGCTCCCGACACGGCCGGGACGGTCGCCGTCGACGGCTCGGTCGAGGGCGGGATTGAACCGCCCGGAGACCAGGACTGGTTCGCAGTCGAGCTCGAGGCGGGCACGAAGTACCAGTTCCACCTGAAGGGCGCGTGGACCGGCGATGGCACCTTGTCGGACCCGTATCTGCGCGGGATTCACGATGCGGACGGCAACGAGATTCCCGGCACGCAGGACAACAACGGCGGCGAGTGCGAGAACAGCCGCGTGACGTTCACGCCCGTCGCGGACGGCACCTACTACGTGTCGGCAGGCGCTGACGAAAGTTGTGTCGGCACCTATACGCTGTCGGTGGAAGAAGTGGATGGCATGTGACCTTGCCATCGGACGACGGGCCGCCCGACCCTCGGGACGGGCTCGCTATGGCTCCGGCGTAACCCGTGGGCCGGGCTGGACTCAACCTGCTTGAAGAAGGGTTTGCATTATGTCTGACGATTATTCTGCCAACGCACAGACCACCGGCACGGTCGCCGTCGGCGGCTCCACCACCGGCACCATCGAGACCGCCTACGACGAGGACTGGTTTGCCGTCGAGCTGGTGGGGGGACGGACCTACCAGTTCGACCTGCAGGGCAGCCCGGGCGGGGGCGGCACGCTCCCCGACACGTACCTGCGGGCGATCTACAACCGCGACGGGCGCTACCAGTCGGGCACCTACAACGACAATTTCGACGGCAGCCGCGACAGCCGCGTGACGTTCACGCCAACGGACAGCGGGCGCTACTACGTGCGGGTGTCGGGCGACCGCGACGAGATCGGGAGCTACACGCTGTCGGTGCGCGACGTGACCCCGCCCGAGGCCGTCAACCCACCGCCGGCCTTCGACCAGCAGGGCTACGCTTTCGATCTGGCGGAGAACGCCGACGGCAGCGCGAACGGGATATCGCTGGGCACGGTTTCGGCGACGGATGCGGACGGCGGTTCGGTGAGCTACGGCATCGAGGGCGGCAACGAGTCGGGGCGGTTCGAGATCGACGCGGCCAGCGGCGAGCTGTTCTACACGGGCGGGGGCGAGGACTACGAGACCGGTGCCTCCCGCTTCGAGCTGATCGTGCGGGCGAGCGACGGGGATGAGACGACCGACACCAGCGTGACCGTCAACGTGACCGACGTGGACGAGCCGGTGGAGGACAATCGGCCTGTCGTGCAATCGGATCAGAGCGTGCCGCAGACGGTCTCCGAGCCTGACGGCGAGGACTTTTCGGCGGACCCGTCGACGAGCGGGCGGGTGGCGGTGGGCGACACGGCCACGGGCACCATCGGCACGGCGCGCGAGAAGGACTGGTTCGCCGTCGAGCTGGTGGCGGGGCGCACCTACGTCATCGATCTGCGAGGCAGTCCCACTAACGACGGCACGCTGAGCGATCCGTATCTGCGCGGCATTTACGATGCCGAGGGCAACCGGATTTCCGGCACGTTGAACGACGACGGAGGCCAGGGCTACAACAGCCGGGTGACCTTCACGGCGACCGAGAGCGGCACGCATTACATCGCGGCGGGGGCCTATTCGAGCCGCCAGGGCACCTACGAGGTGGAGGTGACGGACACCTCGCCGCCGATGGTGGGGCCGGACGTGGATTCCGGGGATCCGCTGGACAGCCAGGAGCAGGTCCAGCAGCAGCCTCCGGCCTTCGGCTCGCAGTTCTACGGCTTCGAGCTCGAGGAGAACGCGGACGGCAGCGCGAACCGGCTATCGCTGGGCGCGGTGTCGGCGACGGACCCGGACGGCGGTTCGGTGAGCTACGGCATCGAGGGCGGCAACGAGTCGGGGCGGTTCGAGATCGACGCGGCCAGCGGCGAGCTGTTCTATGTGGGCGCGGGCGAGGACTACGAGACCGGTGCCACCCGCTTCGAGCTGACCGTGCGGGCGAGCGACGGGGATCAGACGACCGATGCGACGGTGGCGGTCAACGTCACCGACGTGGCGGAAGCACCGGCGTTTGGGCAGGCGGGCTACGCCTTCGATCTGGCGGAGAACGCCGACGGCAGTGCGAACCGGCTATCGCTGGGCGCGGTGTCGGCGACGGATCCGGACGGCGGTTCGGTGAGCTACAGCATCGCGGGCGGCAACGCGGCGGGGTTGTTCGAGCTCGACGCGGCCAGCGGCGAGCTGTTCTACACGGGCGGGGGCGAGGACTACGACACCGGCACCACTTCATTCAACCTGACCGTGCGGGCGAGCGACGGGGATCAGACGACCGACACCGCCGTGACGGTCAACGTCACGGACGTGGCGGAAGCACCGGCGTTTGCGCAGGCGGGCTACGCCTTCGATCTGGCGGAGAACGCCGACGGCAGCGCGAACCGGCTATCGCTGGGCACGGTGTCGGCGACGGACCCGGACGGCGGTTCGGTGAGCTACGGCATCGAGGGCGGCAACGAGGCGGGGCGGTTCGAGATCGACGCGGCCAGCGGCGAGCTGTTCTATGTGGGCGCGGGCGAGGACTACGAGACCGGTGCCACCCGCTTCGAGCTGACCGTGCGGGCGAGCGACCGGGATCAGACGACCGATGCGACGGTGACCGTCGATGTCACGGACGTGGACGAGCCGGTGGCAGTCGAGCCGCCGGTTGCCCAGGAAGTGCAGAGCGTGCCGCAGACGGTCTCGGAGGGCGCCACGGACCTGCCCAACGACAACTCCACCCCCGGGCGGGTGGCGGTCGGGGGCTCGGTCACGGGCACCATCGGGGCGGGACGCGACCAGGACCGGTTCGCGGTCGAGCTGGTGGCGGGCCGGACCTACCAGTTCGACCTCGAGGGCAGTCCGGGCGGGGGCGGGACGCTTCCCGACACCTATTTCCGGGCGATCTACAACAGCGAGGGGCGCTACCAGTCGGGCACCTACAACGACGACTTCGAGGGCAGCCGCGACAGCCGGGTGACGTTCACGCCGGAGGAGAGCGGGACCTACTACGCGCGGGTGTCGGGCGACCGCAACGAGACAGGCACCTACACCCTGACGGTGACGGACATGACGGCGCCGGGGACGGACGGGTCGTCCACCGATCCGGTCATCCCGGAGCCGCAGGAGCCGACCGTCGAGGTTGTCGGCCCGGACGGGGCGGTGGCGCAGGAATCGACTTCCGAGCCCGACGCCCAGGGTCAGGGCGTGCCGCCGGTGCCCGAGACGTCCCAGGCGCAGGGCGAGCAGGAGAACGTGTCAGAGCCGGACGGACAGGATCTTCCCGCCGATACGACCACCACCGGCAGGATCGCGCCTGGCGGGTCGGTCACGGGCACGATCGACACAATCGTGAACGTCCATCATCAAGGCGCCTCGGAAACGGACTGGTTCGCCGCGGAACTCGTTGCCGGGACCCTCTATCGGATAGACCTCAAGGGAAGCACGACAGGTCACGGTACGCTCCGCGATCCCTATCTGTACGGGATTTTCGATTCAGACGGAAACCGGATACCGAACACGGCCAACGACGATTCCCGCGCCCCGTCCCGTAACAGCCGGGTTGAATTCACGCCGGAAGAGGACGGCACCTATTTCATCGCCGCGGGCGCGTATGCGGGCCATGCGAACAACACCGGGACCTATACGCTTACCATGTCCACGCCGGATGACGACTATTCCGCCGGCATGGATACGGAGGGAAGCGTCCCGGTCGGGGGCTCGGCTGCGGGCGAGATCGAGACGACAGAGGATCAGGACTGGTTTGCCGCGACCCTCGAAGCCGGGACCACCTATCGGGTGGTCATCGAGGGGAACGCGGACCACGAGAACCCGTTGCACGAACCGAACCTGGTTGGCATCTACGATCCAAATGGAGCGGAAATTCCGGCCACGACAATCCGGAGCAGCAGTTTGTCCATTTGGTCGACGTATGTCGAGATCACGCCGGAGACGGCCGGCACGCATTACATCGCCGTTGACGGCCAACTGTCGTTTGGGAAATACACCGGGGGATACACTGTTTCCGTCAAGGCACCGAATGATGACTATTCAGCGGGCACGGATACGGAGGGAACCGTCGTCGTCGGCGGCACGGCCACGGGCGAGATCGAAGTGATCGGTGACGAGGACTGGTTCGCGGTCGACGTCGTCGCCGGAACCCATTATCGCGTCGAGCTCATAACCCAGAATGGATACGGCACGGTCATCGACCCCAATCTGGCGGGGGTCTATTACGAATCGGGCGAAAATCTCCTCCGCGTCACCGCGGAACCCAATCGGGGAATCGGAAATCACGCCCCGTTGACGTTCGAGGCGACGGAAACCGGAACCTACTATATTGCCGCGGCCGACGCCCACAGTCGGGGTGTCGGCACGTACACGCTCGCAGTCACCGAGATCCTGGACGACTACGCGGCCGACACCGCAACGACCGGGACCGTGGCGGTCGGCGGCATGGTCGAGGGCGACATTGAAACCCCTCGCGACGAGGACTGGTTCGCCGTCGAACTGGAGGCGGGCACGACCTACCGGGTTGACCTGAAGCGGTCGCCGACGGGCGCCGACACGTTGCGGGACCCGTATCTGCGCGGGATCTACGATGCCGACGGCGAACGGATTGCCAATACCACGGACGACGACGGTGGAGCGATCTACAACAGCCGGGTGTATTTCACGCCGGACGAGGACGCCACCTACTACGTGGCGGCCGGCGCTTACCGCAATGACGCCGGCACCTACACGCTGTCGGTGGAAGAGGTCGTCGACGGCCTGTGACCCGGCGGGCGCGCCGGGCCGGGCCTCCGGTCGTCGCGCCGGCGCCGCTCCGTCGAGGCGCTATGCCCGCACCGCCTCGAAGGCGACGAGGTTGCGCGCGTCGCGGCTGAACTCCACCGCGACCAAGTAGACCGGGTGGCCCAGGTGGCGGTACTTCTCCGCGTAGCGCCGCTCCTTCAACTGCGCCATCGCCGCCCCTTGGGGTGCCATCTCCACCACCTTGAACTCGAACAGGTAGACGTTCTCGTTGAACACCACCGCCATGTCGAGCCGCCCGTGGCTGGTGCCAAGTGAAATTATGTTGTCGACGGAAATACCTCATATTTACAACTTTGGTCTTGATTTATATTGATCGGTCGTGTTTCACTGTCATGCTTTCACCCGGTGGCCGGGCTCGCTGGCGGGTGTGCCCTCGGACGAGAGCCTGCACGCCAATGCGTAGAGGGGAGATAACGACATGCCTGACGACTATTCAGCCGATCGCTTCACCACCGGCGCCGTCGAGGCCGGCGGCTCGGCCAGGGGCACCATCGAGACCGCCTACGACGAGGACTGGTTCGCGGTCGAGCTGGTGGCGGGGCGCACCTACCAGTTCGACCTGACGGGCAGCCCGGGCGGGGGCGGGACGCTTCCGGACACCTATTTCCGGGCGATCTACAACAGCGCGGGACGCTACCAATCGGGCACCTACAACGATAACTTCGAGGGCAGCCGCGACAGCCGGGTGACGTTCACGCCGGAGGAGAGCGGGACCTATTACGCGCGGGTGTCGGGGGACCGGGACGAGGTCGGGACCTACACGCTGTCGGTGCGCGACATGACGCCGCCGGAGGCAGGCAACCCGCCGCCGGCCGAAGAAGGCACCCCGCCGGCCGAAACCAGCCAGGACCAGGATACGGGGCAGAGCGTATCGGAGGGCGGCACGGACCTGCCCAACGACAACTCCACCCCAGGCCGGGTCGCGGTGGGGGGCTCGGCCACGGGGACCATCGGGAGCGCCTACGATCTGGACCGGTTCGCGGTCGAGCTGGTGGCGGGGCGCACCTACCAGTTCGACCTGACGGGCCGCCCGGGCGGGGGCGGCACGCTTCCGGACACCTATTTCCGGGCGATCTACAACAGCGCGGGACGCTACCAATCGGGCACCTACAACGACAATTTCGAGGGCAGCCGCGACAGCCGGGTGACGTTCACGCCGGAGGACAGCGGGACGTACTACGCGCGGGTGTCGGGCGATCGGAACGAGACGGGGAGCTACACGCTGACGGTGACGGACGTGACGCCGCAGCATGCTCCGGCATTCGCCCAGCAGGCGTATGTATTCGCCCTTGAGGAGAATGCCGACGGCAGCTCCGAACGGGTGTCGCTCGGTACGGTTGCGGCCGTCGACCCCGAAGGCGCCGCGGTCAGCTACCGCCTCGTGAACGGCAACGGATCGGACCGGTTCACGCTCGACGCGACGAGCGGTGAGCTGTTCTACACCGGTGGTGGCGAGGACTACGAGAGCGGCACCACCCGGTACGCTCTGACGGTACGGGCGAGCGATGGAACCCTGTCCGCCGACATGACGGTCACGGTCAACGTCACCGACGTGCCGGACGAGGCGGTGGACTCGCCGGCCGACCCGACCCAGGTCACAGGTCCGGAGGAACCATTGATTTCCGCGCTGCAGCAGAGCAGCGCGTCCGAGCCCGCCGGCACCGACTTCTCCGCGGATGACTCGACCGAGGGCCGGATTGCCGTCGACGACTCGGTGACCGGCACCGTCGGGACCGCGGGCGACGTGGACTGGTTCGCCGTCGAGCTCGTCGCGGGGAAGCCCTACCGCTTCCTGATCGAGCCTCTGCATGACGATGACGACCCTCTGAAGTTTCCGAGAGTGCACCTCCGGTCCCCTGCAGGAGAGGTGCTGGAGAGTGGCGGCCTTTCCGTGTCCTATCCTTCCGTGACCGGATCATCGAGGCTCTACTTCTTCAGCGAATTCGATTTCGTCGCCACCGAGACCGCGACGCACTACGTTGCCGCCTCGAACCTCTTTGGAGTCACGCGTGGCGCCTACCACCTGTCCGTGTCCGAGATTCCCGACGACTACGCCGACAGCCCCGCGACCAGCGGGTCCGTGGACGTGGGAGGAACCGAAGCGGGCGAGGTCGATTTCCCTGGCGACCACGACTGGTTCGCGGTCGACCTCCAGGCAAATCGGACCTATCGGCTCGACCTCGAAGGCTCCGTCACCGACGCCGGAACACTGGGCGATCCCCATCTGAGCGGGATCTTCGATTCCGACGGAACCCAGCTCCCCGACACGACGGACGGCAACAGCGGAGCCGGTCGGAACAGCCGGCTCACCTTCACCCCCACCGAGGGCGGGACATACTACGTGGCGGCAGGCGGATCGGGCAACTACAACACGGGCACCTATCAGTTGTCGGTGATTGACGTCACCGAAGGGGTCGCGGACGACTACTCGGCGGACGAGAACACCTCCGGAAGGGTGGCGGTCGGCGGGTCCACCAGGGGTCTGGTCGAGTACAAAGGCGACGTCGACTGGTTCGCGGTCACGCTCGAGGGCGGCACGAACTATCAGATCGACGTGAAAGGCAACGCCTGGTGGGGAGACTACGGCGGCACCCTGGAGGATCCCTACCTGTACGGGATTCACGATGCCGGCGGGAACTTCCTTCCCCGCACCAAGGTTGGCGACGGCGGTGACGGAGGCAACAGCCGGCTGTGGTTCAAGCCGGACACCGGCGGGACCTACTATGTGGCGGCAGGCGCCCAGCAAAAGAAGTGGCAGAATTCCCGTGACGAGGGCAGCTACACGGTAGCGGTCACCGACCTCACCCCCGGTGCCGGCCTGGTCGCAGCGGCCACGGTCGGCAAGCCGGCCACCGGATCGATCAACTTCGAATACGAACGCGACTGGTTCGGCGTGACACTCGAGGCGGGGACGACCTACCAATTCGATCTCAAGGGATACGTTCCGCCTCTCGCCGACCCGAAAGGGCAACACCACGGCGGCAGCTTGCGCGATCCCTGGATCCTCGGAATCTACGATGAAGCGCGAAACGAGATCCCCGGCACGGGCAACAACAACGGCGGCTACCATAACAACAGCCGGGTGACGTTCACGCCGACCGAGGACGGAGACTACTACCTCATGGCAGGCGCGTACGGGCGGTATTATTTCGGGACGTACACGCTGCTGGTCGACGAGGTCGATACCATGTGATGCCCGCGCCGCCAGGAGTCCGCGACCTCGAATCCGCGTGTCGAGCCTCTCCATCGGTCAGAACCCCTGAATGGACGGCGAACGCGCTGTTGCCGAGCCATCCACCGTACCTCAGAATCTCGCCCTCAAAATGCTGAAGGCGTCCTCGTCCGAGTGATCCTTGTTGACCACAATCATTGCGTCACTTCCGAGGAAAGTCGGGTTTGAAACCCGCCCCTACATTGACTCACCGGGCCTTGCCGTGGGCGTGGACCGCAGCCTTGTCAGGCCAAGCTTCCGATGGCCGCCTGGATGACGTCCAGGAGCGGGCCGGGGTAGACCCCGAACCAGATGAGCAGCACGGTGAGGCCGGCGAGCACGAGTCCCTCGGGGAGGGAGAAGCGGCGGGTGGCGGGCAGGGGCGAGGACGGGTCCTCGGGTGCCGGCAGGTACATCGTGATGATGATGCGCAGGTAGTAGTAGAGGCCGATGACGCTGCTGACCACCAGCAGGATCACGAGGGTCCACAGGTCGGACAGCACGCCGGCGGTGAGGACATAGAACTTGCCCACGAATCCGGCGGTCAGGGGGATCCCTGCCAGGGAGAACAGCATCAGCGACATCGCGCCGCTGACCCAGGGGCGGCGCCAGAACAGGCCGCGGTAGTCACTGACCTCGTCGGCCTCCTTGCGCTCGTCCGAGAGCGCGGTGATGATGCCGAAGATGCCGAGAGACGTGATGAAATAGGCCACCAGATAGAACGTCACCGCATGGGACCCTTCCCGGGAGGCGGCGATCACGGCCACCAGCAGGTAGCCGAGATGGGCGATGGAGGAATAGGCCAGCAGGCGCTTGACGTTCTCCTGCAACAGCGCCAGCAGATTGCCGAGGAACATGGAGGCCACGGCGATGATGGCCAGCACCATCGCCACCGAGTCGTAGTCGAGGAGACCGCCGTACTGGCCGTACCGGAGCAGCAAGGCCACCATGGCGCCCTTGGAGACCGTGGTCAGATAGGCCGTGACCGGTGTGGGAGCGCCCTGGTAGACGTCCGGCGCCCACATGTGGAACGGCACCACGGCCAGCTTGAAACCCGCGCCGATCACCACCATGCCGAAGCCGCCGAGCAGCAGCAGGGTCGGCTCCCGGGTCTTGCCGGCCAGCACCGAGGTCATGGCGGTGAAATCCATGGTGCCGAGGTCCGCGTAGATGAGCGCCATGCCGAAGAGCAGAAAGGCCGCGGAGGCCGCCGCCAGGATCAGGTACTTGACGCCGGATTCGAGCGCCGCCCGGGTGGTGCGGAGATAGGCCACCAGGCCGTAGAGGGAAACACTCAGGATCTCCAGCCCAAGGAAAAACGAGACGAAGTGGTTGCTGGCGGTCAACACGGCGCAGCCGAAGGTGGCCAGCGTGAGCAACAGGTAGAACTCTTCCCGATTCCCCGGCATGCGGTCCAGGTAGCCGTACGACAGCACGACCACCACCATGGTCGCCGCCGAGAGCAGGCCGATATAGAAGAGCGCGTACGCGTCCATGGCCAGCAATGGTGCCACCGGCGGCCCCGCGTTGCCGCCCGCGCCGGGCAGAACCGCCAGGGTCAACGCCAGGCCGGCCAGGGAGAGCACCACGGCGAGCCGATGGCTGCGACGGAAAGAGATCACCAGCATGAGCACCAACGGTGTCAGGCCCAGCAGGACGATGGGCGTCAGCGCGCCGAACAGGTTCACGGCCGGCTACCTCCAACCGGGGATGTGGATGCAACGGCGCCGGGATGGTGCCCTTCCTCCACCTGGGCTCGCGCCGCGGCCCGGGGCTTCTCGGCGAATTGCCGCATCTGCGCCAACGCGTTCCCGGACGTAGTCAACACCGGTTGCGGATAGAGACCCAGCCAGAGGGTCGCCCCGATCAGGGACGCCATGATCGCCATCTCCCGGCCGTTGGCGTCGTCGAGCCGCCGGTCCTCCGCGCTGTCGCCGTAGTAGACCTTCTGCATCATCCACAGCGAATAAATCGTGGCGGCCACGAGACCGACCGAGGCCAGCACCGTCAGCGGGACGTTGACCTGAAACGCACCCATCAACACCAGGAATTCTCCCACGAAGCTGGCAAGCCCGGGCAGCCCCAGGGACGCCATGGCAAAGAACAGGCCCACGCCGCCCATCCGGGGCATGGTGGCCCACAAACCCCCGAAGCGGCCCAGTTCACGCGTATGCGCGCGGTGCTGCAGGTCGCCCACCATCATGAACAACGCGCCGGCGCTGAACGCGTGGGACAGCATGATGATCACCGCCCCCTGGAGCGCGAGCTCGTTCCACGCGAAGATCCCCAGCAGGACGAAGCCCATGTGGCTGATGCTGGTGTACGCCACCATGCGCTTCAGATCGGTCTGGCCGAAGGCCAGCAACGCGCCGTAGAGAATGCCCACCACCGCCAGGATCATGGCGATGACCGTAAAGTCCTGGGCCGCCTGCGGGAAGATCGGAACCACGAACCGGAGCATGCCGTAGGCCCCGATCTTGAGCACGAGGCCCGCCAGCGCGACGCTGCCCGCGGTGGGCGCCTGGGTATGGGCATCCGGCAACCACGTGTGAAACGGCACCACCGGCAGCTTGACGGCAAAGGCGACGAAGAAGCCCAGCATCAGCCACCACGCGGTGGCCTCCGACATGGACGTCCCCACCAGCTCCAGGTAGTCGAAGGTCAGGACGCCGGTGGACTGCCAGTGCACCACCACCAGCCCCAGGATGGCCAGCAGCATCAGCAGCCCGCTGCCCTGGGTGATGATGAAGAACTTGGTGGTGGCGTAGACCCGGTTCTCGTAGCCCCAGATGCCGATGAGGAAGTACAGCGGCAAGAGGGAAATCTCCCAGAAGGCGAAGAAGAGGAACAGGTCGAAGGCGATGAACACGCCCGACAGCGCGGTCAGGATCAGCAGCAGGTTGAAGTGGAAGAACCCCACCGAGCGCGTAATCGAGGTCCAGGAGGTCAGCACCGCCAGCACGGTCAGGAAGCTTGCCAACAACAGCAACAACAGGCTGAGACCATCCACCGCCAGGTGGAAGCTGATGCCCAACTGGGGAATCCAGGGCTGCTTGGTGGCCACCAGCCAGGCGCCCTGTCCGGTCTCGATGCCGGTGAAGAAGACGCCCCAGGTGACCAGCAGCAGCAGCATGTGGAGCAGCGCCGTCCCCAGCGAGATCCAGCGCGGCCACAGATCGCTCCAACGGCCGGAGATCCAGGCCGCCAGTCCGCCCAGGAGGGGCATGAGCAGTATCCAGGTCAGGCTCATAAGAAGATCACCAGTCCCACGGTCACGACCGCGCCCACGGCAATGCCGGTGGCGTACCATCGCACCGCGCCCGTCTGAGTCATGCTGGCGGCGAAGTGCAGCATCTCGGTCATGAAGGCCACGGCGCGGTAGAAGCCGTCGATGAAGTCGCTCTTGTTCACCCGCGCGCACCACAGATAAGGCTCGACGAAGAGCGTGTCATAGAGCCGGTCGAAGCCCCAGCCGGAGAGCCACAGGCGCTCCACACCGGGCGCCCACGGCAGCGCGGCGATGCGCTCCCTGTAACGGGACGGCCCCATCACCAGGACCCACACCAGATACACGCCGCCGACGGAAGCGACGGCCGCCAGGAGCTCGAACAGGAGCTCCGTGCCGTAGCTCGCATGGGCGCCGTGAAACCCGGGCAACGCCGTGTTCAAAAAATCCGAGAACAGCGTGAGTTTCCCCATGGTGTGGGGCAATTCGATAAACCCCGCGACGATCGACAGAACCGCCAGCACCCCCAGCGGGATGTGGACGCAAGGTCCCGGCTGGTGGATGGGCAAGAGCTTCTTCACCCGCTCGGTGGCCTCCCGGTAGAAGGTCAGGAACACCATGCGGAAGGTGTAGATGGACGTCAGCAACGCGCCGCCGAACGCCCCGGCCCACAGCCACACGCTCCCGATATCCGAGTTGTAGGCGTTCCAGATGATCAGGTCCTTGCTGTAGAAACCCGCGGTGACCACCGGGATCGCCGCCAGCGCACCGGCGCCCACGAGAAAGCACTGGAAGGTAAACGGCATCAACCGGCGCAGGCCCCCCATGCGGTACATGTCCTGCTCGTGGTGCAGGCACATGATGACCGCGCCCGCGCCCAGGAACAGCAGCGCCTTGAAGAAGGCGTGGACCATGAAGTGGAACAACGCGGCGGACCACGCGCCCACCCCCAGGGCCAGGAACATGTAGCCGATCTGGCTGATGGTGGAGTAGGCCAGCACGCGCTTGATGTCGGTTTGCACCAGCGCCGCGAAGCCTGCCATCAACAGGGTCAACGTGCCGATGACCGCCACCAGCGTCAGCACCGCCGGAGCCAGGGTGAACAGCACATGGGTGCGCGCGATGAGATAGACGCCGGCGGTGACCATGGTGGCCGCGTGGATGAGGGCGCTCACCGGAGTGGGACCCGCCATGGCATCGGGCAGCCAGGTCTGCAGCGGGAGCTGGGCCGACTTGCCCACCGCCCCGCCCAGCAACAGCAGCGCCACCGCCACCGCCAGGCCCGAGCCCGGCTGGAACTGCTGGCCGGCGCGCTGCAGCAACTCCTGGATGTCCAGCGTCCCCAGCTCCGCAAAGAGCAGAAAGAGCGCCATGAGCATGGCGGTGTCACCCACCCGGGTGACGATGAACGCCTTGCTCGCCGCCTGGCCGTTGGCCTCGTCCTTGTAGAAGAAGCCGATCAGGAGATAGCTGCAAAGGCCCACGCCCTCCCAGCCCAGCAACAGCAGCATCAGGTTGTCCGCCAGCAGCAGCGTGAGCATGGCGCAGACGAACAGGTTCATGTAGGCGAAGAAGCGGCTGTAGCCTTCTTCCTCCTCCATCATGTACTCGACGGAGTAGAGGTGGATGAGAAAGCCCACGAAGGTCACGACGAAGATCATCGTCAGCGACAGGGCGTCCAGGTAGAAGGCGAAGGCGGGCCGGAAGCCGGCCACGTCCAGCCAGACCCACAGGGTCTGGGTAAAGCGGGCTCCGGCGGGGGGCGCGGCCATGAAGCTCAGCCCCACGATCAGGGTCACCACCGCGGACAGGCCGATGGAGCCCGCGCCCACGCAGGCCACCTCGGTGCGCGAAAGGCGCGACCCGGCCAGCATGAGGACGAGAAAGCCGACGAGAGGAAGGGTGGGTATCAGCCACAGCAGCTCGAGCATGTCATCCTCTCATGCGGCTCACGGCGTCGACGTCCAGCGTGTTGAATCGATAGTAGATCTGCACCACCAGCGCCAATCCCACCGCCACCTCGGCCGCGGCCATGGCCAGGATGAAGAAGAACATGACCTGGCCGTCCGCCTGGCCCCAATGCGCGCCTGCCACGATGAAGGCCAGGCCCGCGGCGTTGAGCATGATCTCCAGAGACAGCAGGATGAAGATGATGTTGCGGCGCACCAGAACGCCCGTCAGCCCCAGTCCGAACAACACCGCCGCCAGCACCAGGCCGTGCTCCATGGGTACCGCGGCCATCACGATTCACCCTCCTCGCCGTCCGACGACACCCGACGGCCCAGGTGGAAGGCGCCCACCAGGCCCGCCAATAACAGCATGGCCGCCAGCTCCACCCCCAGCACGTAACGGCCGTAGAGCGCGGCGCCCACGCGCTTGACGCCGACCACGGCCGGGGCGCCTGCCTGGCCGGACTCGGCGACCACCAGCACCAGGAACTCGACGAACAGAACGGCACAGAGAATCGCCGGTCCGCGCCAGGCCTTGGGCTCCAGCCATTGCTGCTCCCGGGCCGTGGCCTCGGCCCCGAGATTGAGCATCATGATGACGAATACGAACAGGACCACGATGGCCCCGGCGTAGATGATTACCTCGAGCGCCGCCACGAAGGGCGCCCCCAGGGTGAAGAAGATCAACGCCAGCGACAGCAGCGACACGATCATGTACAGCAGCGCGTGCACCGCGTTGGCCCGGGTGATCACCATGGCCGTTGCGAAGACCGCAACGGCGGCCGCCAGGTAGTAGATTACGGTCATGACACTATGACTGCTCGGTTTGGGACCGGGTCTGCTCCACGGGCTTGCCCGTCAAGGCAACAGACTCTTCACGTCCACGGGCTTGTCCTCGTTCTCCGACGCCCCCTTGTCCTTGCCGCTGATGGCCAGGCCGGCGACCCGGTAGAAGTTGTACCCCGGATATTTCCCCGGCCCGTTGATCAGCAAATCCTCTTTTTCGTAGACCAGGCTCTGCCGGTCGAAGTCGCACATCTCGAAATCAGGAGTCAGTTGGATTGCGTAGGTCGGACACGCCTCCTCGCACAACCCGCAGAAGATGCAGCGTGAGAAATTGATACGGAAGAATTCCGGATAACGCCGGCCGTCCTCGCGCTCCCCGGCCTGGAGGGCGATGCAGTCCACCGGGCAGGCGGCGGAGCAGAGATAGCAGCCCACGCAGCGCTCGTCGCCGTCCGGGTCACGGGACAGGATGATCCGGCCACGGTAACGAGGCGGCAGATAGGGCTTCTCCTCCGGATACTGCACCGTCACGGGCCGCCTGAACATGTGCAGCAGCACCGTCCAGATCGTCCTTAGCATGCTCAACATCGGCGACTCCTCAAACCTTCCAGGGCAACACTCAAGCCTTCAAAAGCAGCAACACTCCCGCCGTCACCACCAGGTTCAGCAGCGACAACGGCAAAAGCACCTTCCAGCCGAAAACCATCAGTTGATCGAACCGCGGCCGGGGCAGCGCCGCCCGCAACGTGATGAACACCAGAATGAAAAACAGGAGCTTCAGCGAGAACCACACGATGCCCGGAAGCACCGGCCCCATCCAGCCCCCGAAGAACAGCGTCACGATCATGGCCGAGATCACGATTACGCCGACGTACTCGCCGACGAAGAACATGCCGAACTTCATCCCCGAGTACTCGGAGTGGAAACCCGCCACCAGCTCGGCCTCGGCCTCGGGCAGATCGAAGGGCAGCCGATGGGTCTCTGCCAGTCCCGCGATGAAGAAGATGATGAAGCCGAGACATTGCGGGACGATGAACCAGACGTTCCGCTGCGCCTCCACGATCTCCCGCAGGCTGAAGGAGCCTGCCATCAGCACCACTCCCATCAGTGACAGGCCCATGAAGACCTCGTAGCTGACCATCTGGGCCGAGGCCCGGAGCCCCCCCAGCAGGGCATACTTGTTGTTCGAGGCCCAACCCGCCAGCACCACGCTGTAGACTCCCATGGAGGACATGGCGAGGAAGAACAGCAGCCCGATATTGAGATCGGTGACCCCGATGGTCTCGGTGATGGGGATCACGGCCACGGACATGAGCCCGGTGATGACGATGACCGCCGGCGCCAGAATGAACACGGCCCGGTCCGCGAACGGCGGCACCCAGTCCTCCTTGGTGAAGATCTTGATCATGTCGGCCAGCACGATGCCGAGGCCGAACGGCCCCACCCGGTTGGGGCCGTAGCGGTCCTGCAACAGGGCCAGGAACCGCCGCTCCAGCCATATGAGCAGCGCGGCCAGGATCAGGGGCGCGTTGAGAACCCCCAGAACCACCAGGATCTGTAACACCACGTCCGTCACGTCACACCCTGCGGCACGGGCTCCAGGCGGGGACGTCGACGCCCTGAAGGCTGCCGATTCCCATGGGCACTCCGAGCACGCCCGCGGTCATGCCCGCCATGAGACGCGCCGGCAACTGATGCACGGCCCCGTCCAACACGATCTCCACGTATTCTCCCTCCTGCACGCCCAGGTTCTGCGCATCCTTGGGGTTCAGCGCGGCATACGGACCGGGGCTCCGTTGAGCCACCGCCGGAGCGGCCGCGCTCAATTCATCCGAGCCGAATATGTGATAGAGCGGCACCACCAGAACTTCACCGTCGCGCCGCTCGAAGGGCGGCGGAATGTCCGCGGTGTAGGCCGCGTCGCCATCGGAACCGGGCTCGATCAGTCGTTGTCCGGGGTCTCCCCCCGCCAGCGCGCCGCCCACTTCGGACTGAAACTTGTTCAGGGACTGAACCGAGTTCCAGCCGGGCGCCCAGAACCGCGTGATGAGCGGCGAGGGCGGCTGCTGGGGATAGCCCTCCATGGAAAACGCCAGCGGCGAATCCGGATCCGACGGCGGCTTCGGCTCGTGGACGCTGATGTCCGCCTGGATGGCCGTGCGGCCGCTGGCGCGCGGCGACTGGCGCGGAACCTTCTCTCCGTTCACACGGTACGACGCGGTGGGGAGGCTCTCCGGCAGCGGGGCGAACACCGGCACCGCCTGGGCCAGGGCGGCCACAAGTTCATCCGGCGACCTCAGTGCCGCGAGGCCGGTGCGGCCGGCCGCCTGGGCCAGATCCCGCAGCCAACGCCAGCCGGGCCGCTCCTCACCTTCGGGAACGTAGACCTGGTAGAAACGCTGCGCCCGGCCCTCATTGCTCACCACGGTCCCCTCGGCCTCGGCAAACGAGCCGGCCGGCAGCGCCACCTCGGCGCCCAAGATGGTGGCATGGGTGGAGTGATCGACCGCCACCACGTGGGCCGACGCCAGCATGGCGTCCACCGCGGCCCGCGGCGCCCGGCGATAGAGGTCGTTCTCCAGCACCACGACCGTGTCCACGGTTCCGTCGGCGACCCTCTGGAAGGCTTCCGATGTGTTCATGGCGTTCAGCAAACCGAGGCCGAAGCTGTTGCACTCGGACGCCGTAAAGCACAGGTCCGCGGGCCGTTCCCGCCCCAGGGCACGCGCCACCTGCGCGGCGGCGTCGATGACTGCGTCGCTGCCGCTGCCCGAGCCGGACACCACCACCGGCCGCTCGGCCGCTCGCAACGCGCCGGCGATGGCCTCGGCCAACGCGCGTTCGCCTTCGGACAACCCCTCCACCTCGGGAGCGGTGTCGTCCAGCGCCCGTGCCACGGCGAACCCCAGCCGTGCCACGTCGTCCGGCGCGCCGCGACAGCTCGCGGCGGCTACCTCGTCCAGCCGGGTGTCGCAGGTCGTGGCGATATACAAGGGACCCTTCTGCTGCTGCATCACCCCCCGCAACGCCGCGTCGTCCCACCTGGGGATCCGCAACTGCATGGCCTTCTTCCGGGGCGACTGCTCGACGGCCTGGCGCACCGCCAGCGCCAGCAGGGGGGCGGTCTGAGTAACGTCCTCCCCCAGAATGAAGACCGCGTCCGCGGACTCCACCTCGCGCAGCGACGGTGTCCGGACACGGCCGCCGCGCAGCACCCGGAGCATACGGGCCACCAGGTGATCCTCGCCGGAAGCCATGCCGCTGAAGAAGTTCCGGGCCCCCACCAGGGTGCGGAGCGCGAAGTTGGCCTCCAGCGACGCCCTCGGCGAGCCGATGCCGATGACCCGGGACTGCCGATCCACCAGCGACGCCGCCCGGTCCAGCGCCTCCGACGCGCTCGCCGGCCGGCTCTCGCCGTCCGCGCGCACCAGGGGCTGCCGCAGGCGCCAGTCGCCGTTGACGAAACCGTAGCCGAACCGCCCACGGTCGCAGAGGAAGTAGCCGTTGACCTCGGCGTTGTAGCGGTTGAGGATGCGGCGAAGCTGGCCGTAGCGCTCGCCCGCGATGGTGTTGCACCCGAGGCTGCAATGGGCGCACACGGACGGGGCGGTCTGCAGGTCCCACTTGCGCGTGTAGTGCTCCTTCAGCGTCTTGTCGGTAAAGACGCCGGTGGGACAGATCTCCACCAGGTTGCCGCTGAACTCGTTCTCCAGGGTACCGTCCTCGTGACGGCCGAAATAAACGTGGTTGTGTGACGCGAAGGCGTCCAGATCCTTGCCGCCCGCGTAGTCCCGGTAGTAGCGCACGCAGCGGTAGCAGGTGATGCACCGGTTCATCTCGTGGTTGATGAACGGGCCCAGTTGCTGGTTGGTGAAGGTGCGCTTGCCGAATCGGTACCCGCGGTAGTTGTGGCCGGTCATCACCGTCATGTCCTGCAGGTGGCACTCACCCCCCTCGTCGCACACCGGACAGTCGTGGGGATGGTTGCTCATCAAGAGCTCGATGATCCCGGCGCGAAACTGCGCCGCGTCCTTGTCCCGGATGGAGAAGCGCGCGCCGTCCATCGCCGGGGTCATGCACGCCATGACGATGCGGCCGCGCTGGTCGTTCTCGTCGCGGTACTGCTTGACCGCGCACTGGCGGCAGGCGCCCACCGATCCCAGCGCCGGATGCCAACAGAAGTACGGCAGGTCCAGGCCCTTGGAAAGGCACTCCTCCAGCAGGTTCTTTCCGGGGTCAACCTCGTAGGCACGGTCGTCGACGTAAATGGTGGCCATGATCGTTACGCTGCGTCGCTCTTGGGAATGAGCTTCTCGAAATCCTCACGAAAATACTTGAGGGCGCTCTGCAACGGCTCCATGGCGCCCGGCGCGAGCGCGCAGAAGGTATTGCCGGGCCCCATCATCCGGGTCTGCATCTCCAGCCGCTCCAGGTCTCCGGGCCGCCCCCGGCCCTCCAGCAGTCCCTGGAGGATCCGCGCGGTCCATGGGAGCCCGTCCCGGCACGGCGTGCACCAGCCGCAGGACTCCTGGGCGAAGAAGCGCTCGAGGTTGAGCACCATGCCCACCACCGAGGTCTTGTCGTCCAGGACGACCATCAGGCCGGTGCCCAGGCGGCTGCCCGCCGCCTGCACCGAACCGTAGTCCATCTTGGTGTCCAGGTGCTCTTCCACCAGGAAGTCGGTGGAGGCGCCGCCGGGGAGAACGCCGCGGAACTTGTGGCCCTCGCGCATACCGCGGGCCCGGCGCTCGAGGATCTCCCGGATGGTGGTGCCCAGCGGCAGCTCCCAGGCCCCCGGCCGCTTCACCTTGCCGCTGACGCCGTAGAGCTTGGTGCCGCCGTCCTCGCTGCGGCTGAGGCCCAGGTACCACTGGGCGCCGTTCCGGAGGATCGGAGCGATATTGCACAGGGTCTCGACGTTCTGGACGATGGTGGGCTTGCCCCACAAGCCGCTCACCTGTGGAAACGGCGGCTTGGCCCGGGGATTGGCGCGCTTGCCCTCCAGCGCGTTGAGCAAACCGGTCTCCTCGCCGCACATGTAACGTCCGGCGCTGGTGTGCAGACGCAGATCGAAGTTGAAGTCGGAGCCGAGGATGTTCTCGCCCAGATAGCCCTTTTCCTCGGCCTCGGCCAGCGCCCGGTTGATGCGCTCCGCCGCCAGCTTGTAGGCCCAGCGCAGGAAGATGTACCCGTTCGTGGCCTGGATCGTGTAGGCCGCCAGGATCATCCCCTCGATGAGAAGATGCGGGTTGCCCTCCAGGATGATGCGGTCCTTGAAGGTTCCCGGCTCCATCTCGTCGGCGTTGGCCACGAGATACTTGGGCTGCGGCGCGTTGTCGCCCATGGGCACGAAGCTCCACTTCTGGCCCGTGGGGAATCCCGCGCCTCCTCGGCCCCGGAGCCTGGAGTCCGTCACTTCCTTGAGGACGTCGGCCGGACTCATCTCCTTGAGCACCTTGCGTAGCGCCTCGTACCCGCCCGCCTGCTCGTAGGCCGCCAGATCCAGCACGCCGCCGTCCGACCGCAGGTCCCCGGTGAGGGGTTTGTCCATGGATGATCCGTTCGCCATAAAGTCCGCCTGTAGGGGCGGGTTTCAAACCCGCCCGCGCACGTATCTGCCTCAGGCCTCCGACGGTTGCCGGTAATGGCCGAGTATTTCGTCCACCTTCTCGTTGTCGAGGTTCCGGTAAAGATCGTTCCCCACCATCATGGCCGGACCGCGGTCGCAGGTGCCCAGGCAGGCCATGGGAAGCAGCGTGAACTTGCCGTCCGCCGTGGTCTCGCCCAGCTCCACCCCGAGACGCGCCTTGAGATGGGAGCAGATGTCTTCGTAGCCCAGGATCCAGCAACTGACGCTGTCGCACAGGAGGATGACGTTCTCCCCCACCGGCTTGCGGAAGATGAGGTTGTAGAAGGTGGCCACGCTGTCCAGCGCCTCCGGGCTCATGTCCAGCAGCGCGGCGATCTCCTTCAGGTGCTCGTCCGACACCCAGCGGTTCCGTTCCTGGACGATCTTCAGCGCCTCCACGCACGCGGCCTGCGGGTTGTAGTAGTGAGCCGCCTCGGCCTTGATCCTCTCGCGCTCCTGTTCCGTCAGCATGGAATCCTCGTCATCGCCCCTTCGTCGTCCGTTTCACCGATCGATATCCGCCAGCACGAAGTCGATGCTCCCCAGTATCGCCAGCAGGTCCGGCACCATGACGCCCCGGCTCATGAGCGGGATCATCTGCATATGGGCGAAGGACGGCGTCCGGATGCGCACCCGGTAGGGGATGGTGCCGCCGTCGCTCACCAGCCGGTAGCCGTTGTTGCCCTTGGTCGCCTCGATGCCCATGAAGGATTCGCCGGCGGGGATCACCGGGCCCCAGCTCACGCTCAGGAAATGATTGATGAGCGTCTCGATGTCGTGCATCGTGCGATCCTTCCGCGGCGGCGTGGTCAGCGGATGATCCGACTTGTAGTGCCCGGCGGGCATGTTCTTGAGACACTGATCGATGATCCGGAGGCTCTGACGCATCTCCTCGATGCGCACCACCGCGCGGTCGTAGCAGTCGCCGTTCTGGGCGGTGGGAATATCGAAGTCGAACTGGTCGTACGCCGAGTAGGGCCTCTTCTTGCGGAAGTCCCAGTCGAAGCCGCAGGCCCTGAGCCCCGGGCCGGTCACGCCCCAATCGATGGCCTCCTCCGCGGTGTAGGCGCCGATGCCCTGGGTGCGCGCCTTGAAGATGCGGTTCTGCATCACGATCTTGTCGTATTCCACCAGCCGGTCCGGGAGGTAGTCGACGAAGTCCCGCACCATCGCCTGCCAGCCCTTGGGCAGGTCCTGGGCCACGCCGCCGATGCGGAACCAGCTCGGATGCATACGCCCGCCGCAAACGGCCTGGACGATGTCGAAGATCCGCTCCCGGTCATTGAAGGTGTAGAACACCGTGGAAAGCGAGCCCACGTCCTGGGCAAAGGTGCCGTACCACACCAGGTGGCTGGCGATGCGGAAGAACTCGGACATCATCACGCGGATGACCTGGGCGCGGTCGGGCACGTCGATACCGGCCAGTTGCTCCACCGAAAGGACGTAGGCGAGATTGTTCATCACCCCGCCCAGGTAGTCGATGCGGTCGGTGTAGGGGATGAACGAGTGCCAGGTTTGCCGCTCCCCCATCTTCTCCGCGCCACGGTGATGGAAGCCGATCTCGGGCAGGCAATCGACGATCTCCTCGCCGTCGAGCTGCAGGATGATGCGGATGACTCCGTGGGTGCCGGGATGCTGCGGCCCGACGTTGAGGAACATGAAATCCGTTCCCCCGTGGCTGCGCTTCATGCCCCAGTCCTCGGGGCGGAACCGCAACGCCTCCTGCTCCCGGTCCTGCCGTTCGTCGGGAAGCTGGAACGGTCCCATCTCCGTGGCCCGGGCCGGGTGCTCCTTGCGCAGCGGATGGCCTTCCCAGGTGAGCGGCATGAGGATGCGGCGCAGCGAAGGATGCCCGTCGAAGCGGACGCCGAACATGTCCCAGACCTCGCGCTCGTACCAGTTGGCCGAGGGCCAGAGGCCGGTCGCCGTGGGCAACGAGGCGTCGGCGTCGGCGAGGGGCACCTTGATGCACAGGTCCTCGTTCCGGCCGTAGGAGAGGAGGTGGTAGAGGACCGTGAAATCGCTGTCGGGTTGGCCGGCTCGCTGCTGGCGGAAGCGTTCGTCGATTGCGGTGAGGTCGTAGAGGGTACCGAAGGGCCTGTCCACTTCGGTTTTGAGGAACTTCAGGATCGCGGGCAGGCGCTCCCTGGACGTCCACAGGGTCGGAAACCCGCACCGGGTCTCCTGCGCCGTGAAGGCATCGGCGCCGAAGCGGCCTTCGAGCTCGGTCTCCACCGCGGGCGCATCACTCATAGGTCGCCCAATCTCCGCATGGCCGCCGACACAGGGCCGGGTTTGAAACCCGCCGCTACAGTCATGACGCCTAGCCCGCGACGGAGGGTTCTGCGCATCTTGTCAGCCGTTTTCATTGTCCGGGATGCTCGTGTCGTGTCCCACATAAAAGTTGACAAATCTGCTGGTCTTTTCGCCGTCGGCTGCGTTGCTCTTCCTCGCGTGGGGCACGCCACTGAGGGAGGGCGACTGCCAGTCGTCCCGGCCCGTCATCGCGCCTTGCCGACAACGAAAAATCCTGCGCATCTTTGTCAACTTTTATGTGGGACACGACACTAGACTTCGTCCGGGGAGCGCAGACTGGTAGCGCGGACGCGGTCCGGCCGCTTCACATCGCGCATCGCTGCCATCGGCCCCCGCTCGACGCCCTGGGGCCCCACCATCCAGCTCAGCGGCCGGCGCTCGTTGCCCACGGCCTTCTGCAACAACGTCAACGCTTCCAGGAAAGCCCAGGGACTGGGCGGGCACCCCGGCACGTACACGTCCACCGGCAGGATCTTGTCCACCCCCTGGACCACGCTGTAGATGTCGTACATGCCGCCGGAGTTGGCGCAGGCCCCCATGGAGATCACCCAGCGGGGCTCCATCATCTGCTCGTACAGACGCCGCACGATGGGCGCCATCTTGATGAAGCAGGTACCCGCGATGACGATGACGTCGGCCTCGCGGGGCGTGCCGCGGATAACCTCGGCGCCGAACCGGGCCACGTCGAACTTGCTCGTGAGGCTCGTGGCCATCTCCACGAAACAGCAGGACAGGCCGAAGTGGAACGGCCAGATGGAGTTCTTGCGCCCCCAGGAGACCAGATCCTCCATGCGGGCCATGACCAGAAGCCGCCGTATGGCTTCGTCGAAGCCGCCCTTCTCCGGCTCGGCCGGCTTGGGCTTGGACAACGACCATTGCATGGGCTTCCCTCTATCCTTTCTCCCGCGCGGCCTTGGCCATCCTGAGTCGAGCGGGCTCCCAGTCCAACGCACCCATGCGCAGTTCGTAAATCAGCGCCACCACCAGCACCGCAACGAACACCAGCAGACCGGCGTAACCGGCCCAGCCCACTTCCTCGTACGCCACGGCGTAGGCAAAGATGAAGACGGCTTCAAGATCGAAGATCACGAACAGCATCGCGACGATGTAGAACTTCACGGACAACCGCACCCGCGCCGATCCGGTGGAAACGATGCCGGATTCGTAGGGCTGCCCGGTCGCACGATCCGAATGCCGTTCGCCAAGGACGTACGACAGGCCGATCATGCTCCCCGCCACCACGAGAGCAATCAAAAAGTACAGGCCCAGCGGCCAGAGTGTCTCGCTACCCATGATGCATCACCGCGCACGTTCTTGTCAGGAAAAGTCATGCGGAGGCTGGAACGGGAGCGTAGTATATGGGCCAAGGGGATGTCAACTATGGGACCACGGCTCCATTATGGTGCGCCGTCTTCGACGCCGTCCGCCACCTTGGAAGCCGACGGCCGGCCGTCTCAGCCTCGCCGGCTCGCGAGACCGTCGAGGAAGTTGGACACGGTCTGAATACGAATGCCGGAGGTCTCTTCCGGGCGGTTCATCAGGGGACCGAAGTCCTTGAGATCGCCGGTCAGCAAATGGGTGGCCTTGCAGGCGGCCGCGGCCCGGAAGATGGGCCGGTCCTTGTGCGCGAGACCGGGTGGAGACGCGCCGCCGGCCGCGTGTTCGACGAGCCGGATAGCCTCGGACAGAGTGCTCAAGACGCCAAGGGACCCCGGAAACTTCCACGCCAGGTTCCGGCGCGCCTCCTCCAGGGCATAGGCGCTGGAGTAGAGTTCCCAATGGCCCTGGCGGCCGAGATCGATGAGCAACGCCGCCTTGCCGCGGGGATTGTGTGCCGCCGTAAACAGGACATTGGCGTCAAGGAACAGCCTCATTCCTTTCTGCCGAGTTGTTTGACTATGCGTGCGCGCTCACGGTCCGACAGGCTGTCCGCCTCGTCCCATTCGGCGATCTCTTCGTCGCTGTAGTACTGGGTCTCGATCACGACGCCCGGCTTGAGGACGATCTCGCTGCCGCGGTCTTCCAGGATCAGGACATCGCCCGTCTTGAGACCAAGGCGTTTGCGCAACATGGCGGGCAAAGTGATCTGGCCACGACTGGATACAACCAATGTATCATTCATGAGAAGTCCTTCCGATCTTGCTTTCACAGGCATCGTCTTATCATATTTACGGAACTTCCGAAAATCGGTATAATGGCGCATCAACGGCGCAACAACCTCGCTTCGGGTGAGCACGATGGACGTCTTCGTCTGGCTCTCGGTGGCGAAGTAGAGTATAGAGAACACGGTGAAGAGTCACCCATGAGCGGACGGAACAGACGCGAGGGTGGCCGGAAGTCACATTCCACGTACAGAGGGAGCTTCGAATGGGCTTGGCATACGATGATCTGATCGAGCCGGTGATCGTCCGGCAGGAATCCAAGAGCCGGTTCTACTGCATGTGCGGCCGGACCCAGAACTTTCCGTTCTGCGACGGGTCGCACAAGGTGACCTCCATCACGCCCCATGAGATCACGGTGGACGAGCCGCGGACCATGGCCATCTGCTCGTGCTGGCGGTCGAAGACACGGCCGTACTGCGACGGCACCCACGGGAAGCTGGTTACCACGCCCGAATAGACACGCATCGAAGCGAGGAGGAGAACACGCGATGGCCGAGGTGAAGAACCCTGTTACGGAAGCCAAGGCAAACCCGGATATCCGCCACCTTTCGCTGTGGCGCACCGATCTTGCCTATTTCTGGACCATCAACTGCGAGCCGAACACCCAGGACGACATGCACTACCACGAGAACGACGACCACATCTTCATGGTCCTCGAGGGCGAGTGCACCGTGCGGACGCCGGAGAACGAACACGTCCTGAAGCCCCACGACATGATTCTCCTGGAATCCGGCAAGCCCTACCAGCTCTGCAACACCGGCGAAGGGCGTATGCTGCTGTTCGGAGCAGGCAACTCGGGCGTCGACGGCAAGCCGCGCACCCGCGTGCCCAGGCGGCCCAGCCACACGCCGTTGCGGCAGCCGATCATCGCGTAGGATCGTTTCGCGAACACGCGCGTCAAGGTGCGCCGAGCCTGACGGTACGGCGCCGACACGCGCGGACAACATTCTTGAAGGAGGACGACATGCTGCGACTACTGTCTTACGGCCCTTGACCGTACGCCCACAGGACAAGGCTTGTCCTGGCAGAGAAAGACATCCCTTACGAGCTGGTGGAGTGCGATCTCCAAAACAAGTCCGAGGAGCTTCTCACGCTCAACCCCTATGCCAAGGTGCCGGTGCTGGTGGACGGGGACACGGTGATCTACGAATCCGCCGTCATCAACGAGTACCTGGACGAGAAGTTCCCCGAGGTGCCGCTGATGCCCAAGGACTTGGCACAGCGCGCGCAGGTGCGGATCTGGATCGACTTCTGCAACACCCGGCTTCAGGCAGCCGCGGGCAACATCCGCCACGACCATGAGGTCGAGAAGAACAAGAAGCGCCTGGCCGAGCACTTGGCGACGCTGGACAAAGAGATGGACGGCAAGGAGTTCATCGTCGACGACTATTCGCTGGCGGACATCACCTACATCCCGTTCTTTACCCGTGGAGACCACTACAAGGTATCCATCAGCGATGAGTTCCCGAACGTGAAGCGCTGGCGCGACAGGCTGCTGGAGCGGCCGAAGGTCCAGTCGACGCCGTAAGGCGCGGGCATCCGCCCGTGGACAACCCAACGGGATGATGGAGACCGGAAAAGCGTCTGCGGCGGTTCCGGACCGGGCGACACTGGGCGACAAGGTGGCCGGGCTTCGCGCGCTGCTGCGGGAGATGGAGCACGTGGTGGTCTGTTTTTCCGGCGGCGTCGACTCGGGCTACCTGCTGGCCGAGGCCGTGAACGCCCTCGGTGACAACGCCCTGGCGCTGACCGCGGTCTCCCCCAGCCTCGCGCCGGAAGAGGGAGCGGACGCCCGGAGCTTGGCCGAAAGCATCGGCGCCCGGCATCTGCTCATCGACACCTACGAGCTCGACGACCCGCGATACGCGGCCAACCCGGTCAACCGGTGCTACTTCTGCAAGACCGAGCTCTACGGCAAGGCCATCGAGGAGGCCGCCTCCCTGGGCATCGCCCACGTGCTGGACGGCTTCAACGTGGATGACCGCGGCGACCACCGCCCGGGCCGCAAGGCGGCGCGCGAGCGGGGCGTCCGTTCGCCGCTGGACGAACTGGGCTTCACCAAGGCCGACATTCGCGAGGCCGCGCGGCGCATGGGTCTCTCCGTATGGGACAAACCCGCCCTCGCCTGCCTTTCCAGCCGCTTCCCCTACGGCACCGCCATCACCCCGGAGAAGCTCACCCAGGTCAACCGCTGCGAGCGCGTGCTGCGGGAGCTCGGCTTCCGCGTCTACCGGGTCCGCTACCACGACGAGCTGGCCCGTATCGAAGTCGCCCCCGGCGAGTTCGACAAGCTACTCCAACCGGGCATCCGCGAGGCGATCCTCCGGCGTTTCAAGGACGCCGGGTTCACCTACGTCAGCATCGACCTGCAGGGCTACCGCTCCGGCTCCCTCAACGAATCTGTGAAGAAGCAGTAGCGGCTGCCCGCCCCGTATCGGCGGCGGTGCGTGCAGGGGCGGGTTTGAAACCCGCCCCTGCACCGTGATCGTCCTGCGACGCAGACGTCCAGGGTCGAGCCGGGAGGACTCACCGCGCTTCCAGCACGGCGGAGAGGAACTGTTGGGTGCGCTCGTTCCTGGGGTTCTCGAAGAATCTCGTCGGGGGTGCCCTACTCCGCGATCTTGCCCTCGTAGAGGAAACAGACCCGGTCGGATATCTCCCGGACGAAGCCCATCTGGTGGGTGACCATCAGCATGGTGAGGTTGTACTCGCCGTTGAGCTGGCGGATCACATTCAGGACCTCGCCGGGCCATGGACGGCAAGGAAATCGAAGTAGGACATCGCGCCTCACCCCCATGGGCGTGAGAAGGCTCGATTGTTGCGGGTGCCGTTCCGGGCGCAGGGCGGGTGATCCGCACCACCCCAATGCGTGGTGCAGATCACCGGGTGACACCCTGCCCCTGTGTCGCGGGCGCTCGGCGCGGGTCAGCGATTGGCGCAGGCGAAGGCCGTGCTCCCGTAGCCCGGAAGCTGCGCCTTGGTGTAGCCGTACTCCTTGACGGCCGCCATCATCTCTTTCGAGCCGATGTGCTTCGCCAGCGCTTCATTGAAGGTCCTTGCGGAAATCCGTGTCAGCCTTGCGGAAGGCGATACCGACCCAGTTGTAGGTCCAGGCCGGCAGCTTCGACGGGTCGCTGACGTCCACGGCGCCGCCGCTTTGTGTTGCCAGTTTCCTCGCCGTGAAGAACGTCACTCCGCCGGCGTCAGCGCGCCCGGACTTGACCGCGGCCAGGATCTCGACGGAACCCGGCACCTGTATGACCTGGGCGTCCGGGACCCCCTCCTTCTTTGCCGCCTCCACGATGTTGTACCCAGCGCCAGTCACCAGCACGGCGTTCTTCTTCTTGATGTCCTGGTAGTCGTGCAACCCTTTCGGATTGCCCGGCGCGACGATGAACGCGTCACCGAAGATCCCGATGGGGTTTGAGAAGTTGATGTTCTGGCAGCGGCTCTTCAGTATGTACATGCCGCCGGTAATGACGTCGAAGCGGTTGGCCTTGAGGCCCGGAATCAACCCGCCCCAATCGGTCACCACGGGCTCGATCTTGGTGATCCCCATTTCGTTCAGAACCCAGTGTATGGCTGGCTGTAGCTAGTGCAAGGGCGCTATACTTCCATAAGCTGGAGGATAATGAACAGTGCGAGCCCCACGACACAGGCGTACCCGAAGGCGGACGATACATGTTCCGGCCGAAATCGCACTAGACGGCTTGGCCAACCAAGTGGTCTACGAAGGAAGTGCGGAACACAAAGACATTCCAGGCTTTGCCGGCCAGCCTCGCCTGCGTGCCGATGCCTCTTGCTGTCCGCGGGAGATCACGGACCGGGAGATGGTCTCCGGATGGCCGCGGTTAGCGATTCGCCGAGGCGCTGTTGGCTCTCCTTGGGAGGGAGAATTTCCGCGTATGTGTGGTACATGCACGGCAACACTGTCTTTGAGGCTAGGCTGGTGAACCGTGAAAGCGGTTCCTACAAGGGGTATCCGCTGGACAGTGACGAATGGCCAAAGGGCATCGAGTCACTTTATGCCGCAGCTTGAATTCGAAATTGATTGGGTGGACGCAGAAGGGGTCAGGGGACCGGAGTTGTCCGCGACCTGGGCATCGCTGCATATAACGGCTGGCGACTCGGTCGTGACCCGTGTACTAGACACCCGGGCAAAAACCGTCCGCGACTTTGTCTACGTCTCCATCTATCCCCTAGCGGAGTGGTTGGCCACTCACTGGTGGTTTCTAGCGCACGAGTTCGGCAGTCCCACCAAGGAAGGTTGCCGTGACTTCCATCGCCGCCATTCGCTCGGCGCCAACCGGGAAGGATATGCATTTCCCAGCTTGGAGGCGGTTTCCTCTGGCTCTTGGACCCACCTCACCTGGAAACGGGATCGGAGTCCTTGGACCAAGGTAGAGTTCCTGGAACAGGGCGAGACGTGGATAGACAGCGACGAGTTTCGCCAGCATTGCGCCGATCTCATCGACAGGGTGATCCGACGGCTTGTATCTCTGGGTGTCGACGACACCTTCCTCCAGAAAGAATGGGAGGCAATCCAGACGGCCGACGAGGACGAGATACAGTTCTGCGAAACAGCGGCCGGGCTGGGGTGGGACCCCTATGCTCTGGACGACGGCCAACGCGACTGGGTCGTTCTGTTTGCAGACAGGCTGGGCGAGTTGCTCAGCGAAGCGGTTCCGGCCGTCAATGCGGAAGGCCCACACGAAGAATGGTTCGCTATTGTAGAAGCGTTATTCAAGACGAAGAAATCCCGGAGCCTTCCTCTACACCGCATTCGATCCTTCCGTTATGAAGCCTATCCCGAGGCAATCGCAGAACCATATTCCCGGGATGTTTATCACGAACATCTTGTACTTCTCGGTCACGCACAGCCCTGGCATGTCGGGTACAACTGCGCACAGCGGCTGCGCCAACACCTGAATCTGGACGGCCAACCGCTACCCACCATGCAGCGATTGGCGGAGGCTCTTGGCGAAGATGCCGGTTCGATCAGGAAAGCAACCAGACCGCCCGTGGCCGCCAGCGGCTGGCCGGCGTTGGTAGACGGCATCATCACCCGTACCGACGATGGGAGGCCGGCCTTTGCCTTGCGGGCACTTCGTGGCGACAGCCAACGGTTCCACTTTTGCCGCGCCCTTGGGGAAGTCTTGCTGTCACCTGGCTCCGATACGCTGCTCACGAGAACCTACTCGGAGCGACAACAGCGCAACCGTGCCTTCGCAGCCGAGTTTCTCGCGCCTGCGTCCGGGCTACGGGACAGAATCTCGCACCCCGTCGTCAACGACGACGACATCGACGAGTTGGCGGCGGAATTCGGTGTTTCGCCGTACGTGATTGAGCACCAGATCAAGAATCACCGAATCGCCCACGTCGCGCAGGCGGTGGATTCAACCGGGTGAGGCAAAAGCGCTCCCATCTACAGTCCAACTACAGCCCGCGGTAGCGATATTCTCGCCGGTTGAACGATGCGTTTCCTTCCGGACGGTTTGAACATCCCGGACAAGTTGCTTGAAGAGCGCGACAACGGAAACGTCGTGTTCTTGTGTGGTGCGGGCGTTTCCTACCCCGCCGGTATGCCCACTTTCCTCGGATTGGCGAAGTACATGGTTGAGGAGTTGGGCACGCCGGACGAAGCTCCGTCCCGTACCATGCTATCCATGTGGGACGATCCGAGAATCCCAGCGGGAGCCCGTCCCTCGCTCGATGAGATATTCACGTCTCCCCCCAGGACATCGCGGATGCGTTGCACTCCATCAACAACATGCCGCCGAAAATCAAGGAATATCTTCAGATTCTGACGGGCTTCAAGAAGGCGAAATCCTGAACCTGCAAAGCGAAGAGCAACCGGCCGTCGTCTCCACGAGGTGACGCGCCGGCGGCCTTCCCCTCGCCGTTTCACCCCGGCGCCATGCCTTTCTTGGTCAATTCGGCGACGGCATCCGGCGTTTTCTCGATCCCCCCGAGCCCCATGCCTTTGAGCACGTTGGGCGACTTGGAGAACTGGACGTCGTCGTAGGGCACCACTTCGATGCGGTTGCCCCACGGATCGCGGAAGTTGAGGCGCTGGTCCAGGGTCTTGACGCCCAACCGCTCCAGGGAGGCCCGCACCGGCGTCCGGTCGTCCACGACGAAGCCGAAGTGGCGCTTGCCGTCGGCCTCCTGGGTCTTCCCGAGGCTCAACTGGATGAACTGGTCGCCGAGGTCGACAAAGGCGTTGTGATCGCTCCGGCCGCGCAGGCTGAAGTCGAAGATGGCGCCGTAGAACTCCAGCGCCTGATCCAGGTCCCCCACCTCCAGCACCACGTGATTGATGCCCATGGCGCGGGCCTTCCTGGGTGCATTCTCGCTCATGACTGCTCCTTTCCGGTTTGATTGAACCGAATGTGCATCCCGCCGACTCCCACCTATCCCGCGTAGTTCTCGAGGATCCACCGCGCGATCTCGTCGCGCTGCGCGAACCACACATCCGGGAACGACTTGGCATAGCGGATGGCCTCGTCGTAGAGCTTGCCGGTGGCCGGGAAAGCCATTTGGCAGTGCATGGCCAGGGTGAGCATCTTGGGATCGGTGGCCGACTCCTCGTAAAGGATGTCGAACTCGTCCCGGAAAGCCTGCAAGAGGTCGCTGGCGCTCTTGCCCCGGCGGTACATGCCGGTGTCGTTCAATCCGCTGATGGCGTTCTTGTAGGGGATGATCACCATGGTCTTGCCGCCGGCTTCCGCGAGATAGGGAACGTCGTCGTTGACCGCGTCGCCGTGCCAGGTGAAACCCTCCTCCGCCAGGAGCTCCAAGGTGTACTCGGTATGCCGCATTCCCGACGACAGCCATCCTGACGGGCGAACGCCCACGAGGTCCTGGAAAGTCTTCACGCAGGCGCGGATCTCCTCCCGTTCCTCATCCTTGGAGAGCAGCACCAGTTGCACGTCCTCGGCGTAGCTGTGAGCCACCAGCTCGTGCCCGTCCTCGTGGACCTTCTTCACCGCTTCCGGGTAACGTACGGCGCAGAGCGCGTTGGTGTTGAAGGACGCCTTGACGCCGTACTTCTCGAGGATCCGCAGGATGCGCCACACGCCGGTCCGTCCGCCGTAGTCGTTCTCGCTGGCGGTGCGGAAGTCGTACTGGCACCGCACCTCGTCCGCGGTCAGCGGGTTGGAGCCGCCCACGTGGCGCGTGCGCCGCATCTTGGGGTCGGGGTTCTCGGTCCAGGCTTCCAGATTGCCGGCCAGCGCCACCGCGATGCGGGCATCGTCAGGCCAGCGGATGTCGAGCTTCGCGGCCTTGGAGAACACGTCGTAAAAGGAATCGTGTTGCGGAATCATGGGTTCAAACCTCCGTCATTCGCCGATCGATGTCATCTCTTCCGGCGGTCACATCTGCGCCGCGACGCCGGTGCGCGCGCATTCGTCCTCGTACATCTGCCGCAGGATCTTGTCCTCGTCCTCGAACTCGATCTGCTCCACGCCGCGCTCCTCTCCCTGGACCGCGGTGGAAGCGTGGAGCGCCACGAAGCGGCAGGGCTCGGCGCCGGTGTTGTAGTGCTGGTGCCAACTACCCGCGGGAGGCGACATGATGGTGCCCTCCTGCCAGTCGAAGCGCTCGGGCTTCTCGCCCTCCTGCCACATGAGGGAATAGCCGGTGGAGTCGAGCATGTAGATATGGGCGCCGGGGCCGTGACGGTGCGCCTTTTTGTAGGTCCCTACGGGGAACTGGGAGACATGGGCCAGCATGGTGCTGCCGGCCATGTGGATGTACATGTTGCGGTTGCCCTTGCCCCGCTTCTCCCGGGGCACCAGCTTGATGTCGCGGATGTTGCTGATGAAGTTGTTCTCGAGAATGCCGCCGTAGTAGTCGGTATTGTACTTTCCCTCGCGGCTGAAGAAGTCCTCCTGGGCCGGGTCGAAGCGGTCGCGGAAGACGTGATCCGTGTTGAAGATGAAATCCGGATCCCGGTAGAGCTCGAACACCACCGGCGCGCTGGTGAGGCCGAAGTAGCGGGCGGTGTCGTTGCCGCTGGCGTTGAAATGCTGGTGCCAGGCGTTCAGCGGTATGGCGAAGAGGCTGCCGGCTTCCCACTCGAAGGTTCGCTTCCGGGCCTCGTCGTACCACACCGTGGTGGCGCCCCGGCCCCGGGTGATAAGCACGATCTCCTCGAACAGGTGCCGCTGGGGCTCGAGGCTGGAGCCGGCGGCGATCTCGCACACGTAGCCGTCCGCCACGCGCTGATCCGAGAAGGACAGGTAGGCGCCCTTGCCGCCCCGCCGCGGCCAGTCCCCCAGCTCCAGGGTGCGCACGTCCTGGACGTGGGAGCCGCTCACCACCGGCAGTCCCTCCGATTCGATCCACCGGTCATAAGCGCCGAACCGGTCCCCCATGAACTGGACATACGGATGGACCTTGAACTCCACGACTGCCTTGGTGGCCATGGCGGACTCCTTTCGCGAACGGGAATGGGAACAGGCTATCGACTTTGGCGCGAGAATGCGAGCCGTGGCCAGCGTTCCGATTTCTGGTAAGGTGAGCGCATGGAAACCAACCGAAAACCTCCTGCAGCCAAGGTCATCCTGCATGAATTGGAGCACCACGGTCACGCTCGCACCGACGACTACTACTGGTTACGGGAAAGGGACAATCCCGACACCGTGGCCTACCTGGAGGCGGAGAACGCCCACACCAAGGAGGCCATGGCCCACGTCCAGCCGCTGGAAGAGGCGCTGTTCGAAGAGATCAAGGGCCGCATCAAACAGACCGACATGTCGGTGCCCTACCGGCGGGACGACTACTACTATTACACCCGTTACCAGGAGGGACAGGAATACCCGTTGTACGCCCGCAAGCGCGAGTCCCTGGAGAACCCGGAAGAGCTCATGCTCGATGTGAACGTCATTGCCGAGGGCCATGAGTTCTTCGCGGTGGGACGGCTCGCGGTGAGCTTCGGTCAGGATCTCATGGCCTACGCGGAGGACGCGCAGGGCAGGCGCATCTACACCATCCGGTTCAAGAATCTCGCCACCGGCGAGACGTTGCCCGACGTCATCCCGGAGGTGACGAGCAACATGACGTGGGCCAACGACAACCGCACCCTCTTCTACGCCAAGCAGGACCTCGAGACCCTGCGATCCTGCCGCATCTACCGCCATGTGCTGGGAACGGATCCGGCGGAGGATGTGCTCGTCTACGAGGAGATCGACGATACCTTCTCGGCCCACGTGCTCAAGACGAAGTCCAAACGATACATCATGATCATCTCCTCCCAGACCCTGAGCAACGAGTACCGTTATCTCGACGCCGGCGATCCCACCGGCGCGTTCACGAGCTTCCTTCCACGAGAACGGGGACACGAATATGCCGTGGACCACTTCGAGAACCGTTTCTTCATTTACACCAACCACGAGGCCAAGAACTTCCGCCTCATGTCGACGCCCCTGGACCGGACCGGCAAGGAGCACTGGGAGGAGGTCATACCGCACCGTCCCGACGTGCTCCTTGAGGGCTTCGAGGTGTTCCGCGACCACCTGGTGCTGGAAGAGCGGCGGGACGGGCTGGTGCAGATCCGGGTGATCCCGTGGGACGGCTCGCAGGAACACTACCTGGAGTTCGGGGAGCCCGCCTATCTCGCCGGCACGAACGTCAACCTGGAGTTCGACACCACGGTGCTGCGATACGGCTACACCTCCATGACCACGCCGAGCTCCATCTACGACTACGACATGGTGACCCGGGAGAAGACCCTGCTCAAGCAGGAAGAGGTGCTGGGCCGGTTCGACGCTGCCGACTATCGCACGGAGCGGCTCCACGCGACCGCCGGGGACGGCGTCCGGGTCCCCATTTCGATGGTGTACCGCAAGGGCATGGAACGGAACGGCCGAAGCCCGCTACTGCTCTACGGCTACGGCTCCTACGGCCACAGCCTGGACGCCACCTTCGGCTCCGCGCGCCTGAGCCTGCTGGATCGGGGCTTCGTGTTCGCCATCGCCCACGTTCGGGGCGGCGAAGAGATGGGGCGGGCGTGGTACGAGGACGGCAAGCTGCTCAAGAAGAAGAACACCTTCACCGACTTCATCGCCTGCGCCGAACACCTGATCGAGGAACGCTACTCCTCCCGGGACCGGCTGTTCGCCATGGGCGGGAGCGCGGGCGGCCTGTTGATGGGGGCGGTGGTGAACCTGCGCCCGGATCTGTTCAAGGGGGTGGTGGCACAGGTTCCGTTCGTTGACATCGTCACCACCATGCTCGACCCGGACATTCCCCTCACCACGGGCGAGTACGACGAGTGGGGCAACCCCAACGACAAGGAATACTACGAATACATGCTGTCGTATTCGCCCTACGACAACGTCGCGGCCAGGGACTACCCCCACATGCTGGTGACCACCGGCCTGCACGATTCCCAAGTGCAATACTGGGAGCCGGCCAAGTGGGTCGCCAGGCTGCGGGCCGTCAAGACCGACCCGAACCGGTTGCTGCTGAAAACCAACATGGAGGCGGGGCACGGCGGCGCGTCCGGGCGCTTCAAGCGCTATCGCGAGATCGCCCTGGAATACGCGTTTCTGCTGGATCTGGCCGGCGTGAGGGAATAACCGTCCGCCCCACGACGCCGCTGGACGGGGGCCGCGTCGACGACCGGGCACGGGCGGGTTCGAAACCCCGGCGCGGGCGGGTTTGAGAAACCCTGCGCGGGCGGGTTTGAAACCCGCCCCTACTACTTGTCTTCGTCGTCCTCGTCCATCGACATGGCCTTCAGGTGCTTGTCGATGGTGGCGTAGCCCTTCCACTGATCCACCAGCCAGTAGCGGATGCCGAACTCGAACCGGAGCTCCCGGCTCTCGCCGTCGCTGGGGTTGAAGTGCTGGTGGTGCATCATGCCCGGAGGGACGTGGACCGCGTCGCCCTGCTCCCAGGTGTACTGCTTGCCGCCGATCTCCGAGTAGCCGGCGCCCTGAAGCGCGTAGAGATAGGCCTCCGGATGGGCGTGACTGTGGCTCTTGGAACGGGGCAGCTCCACGAAGATCGAGCTGATGGCCGCGGCCGTGGCCTTGAAACCGTTGCGACTGCCGCTGCGGCCCATGAGAAAGTAGGTGGCGCCGTGCTTGGACTCGCCCGAGAGCTCGTGCTGATCCTGATGCATGGCAATGCGCCGGCCGTCCTCCGGCCAGTCCTGGGACTCCTCGGGACCGATGGCGGCCAGCGCCGCGGGGTCGTTGGCGCCGCAATCCTCGAACTGATCCATGCGGCCCATGTAGACCGACGCCTCCAGGTGCCAGGCCAGCCCGGAGATATACCCCACCGGGACATCCCCGGTGTTGAACAACTGGTGCTGGGACCGGTAGGGCACGTGCAAAGCCGTGCCGGGACCGAAGTCATAGCGCTTGCCGTCCAGGATCATGAAGCCGGTGCCGCTCTCGACGTAGATGGCTTCCTCGCCGTGGCTGTGACGCCCGGTATGCCATCCCACGGGAATCTCGGCCCGCATCATCATGCTTCCGCCGGTGGGGAAGCCCCGCTCGGGCGCGATCATCAACGCCGCCTTGGCATCCTGGCGCGTCTTGACCCACTCCAGCTCCTTGTGGTGCGCCACCCGCGGCGCGTTTTCGACGAACTCATCATTGCGTCCGGTCGTGTTCAGCCATTCACTGTAAAAATCACTCATCGGTTCCTCCCCTGGCCCGCCCCGAGCAAGTCGCACGCTGTCTTGTTGAGCCTTCTTAGACAAATTCCAACGCGACCACAAGAACGCAAAAACGCCGGTTGACATTGCCACCGGCATGAACTAACAAAAATTGAACGTTCGAATAATATAAGCCTGAACGCCAGGGATTTTATTCCCCGACTCTTTTTGGCTTGATTTGGTCGGTTCAACTCAACCCTCGTTTTACGCGATTGGTGAGGGATCCATGGACGGCACCTGTTTTTCATCAGTTCGGGGCAATGATGCAACGGGCGCACGGGGACGGCAGTGGGAATTCGCGTATCGCGAAGCGCTCAGTCCTTATCTCTTCCGAAGGGTCCTGATCGTCATCGGAATCTACCTGGGCGCGTACACCGCCATGTGCCCCCTAGGCACCAACGACCTGCCGTGGACCCTGCGTCTGGC
This sequence comes from uncultured Binatia bacterium (SeqCode), assembly GCA_965218305.1. Taxonomy (GTDB): domain Bacteria; phylum Desulfobacterota; class Binatia; order UBA9968; family JAJDTQ01; genus JAJDTQ01. The sequence continues at coordinate 2,245,829 of OZ244617.1, forward strand.
CTATTTCGGCCTGTCCTCGGCCTTGTGTGCCCCCTTGTTTTACGCCGAATACGTGGTGACACTTTACCTGACCCGCTACTGGACTGCATGTTGCATTATGGTAGCGGTCGCCGCTGCTACGTTCATAGCCACGCCGACGTCCATCGCCATCGTATATGGTGTCGACAGGCTTTTCGGTACAGACCTTCCCGCCTACGGTCTGCCGAAGGTGTACTTGTTCATGACGCTGTCAGTCGTGTTGTGCGGCGCCGTTGTCCACTACCTGCTTGCCCAACGTCTCAAGAATGAAGCCGTCGCCGGTCCGGCCGCCGACACGGTTGCGGAAGCGGCTTCGCCGTCCCCCCAGCCCATCGTGGCGGCAACGGCTGAAGCCGGCTCGAAACCCGCGGAACCACCATCCAAGTTCTTCGACCGTCTGCCTCCGGAGGTCGGCCGCGACATCATCTATCTCAAGATGAGCGACCATTACGTGGAAGTCGTCACCACCACCGGTCGTTGCACGATCCTGATGCGCTTCGCCGATGCGGTCACCGAGCTCGGTGACCATGGCATTCGGGTACAGCGCTCCTATTGGATTGCCTACCCTCACGTCAAAAGTTGGCAAAGGCACGGTCCACGCACCTCACTGCGCCTCACCGGCGACCATATGGTTCCGGTCAGCCGTACCTACCTCAGTGACGTTCGCGCCGCGGTAGCGCTTTACCGGGGCCGCGCCGGCGCTACGGCCGCGGATCCGACTCACCCTGACCCTTGACCCCGCCGGACACGACACGTCGGGCGATGGACGCTCCCCGTGGAAACGGACGTGTCCGAAATCGCCTCGGGCACGCTTGACAGCCGTCGCGGGCGGAGTCTATAAATGAGGCTCGCTCGGAAGGTCATGCGGAACGTCAATGCCTTGGTGCGGTCCCACAATGCCACTGTCGGGCCGCACGGTTCATAGTCCTCAGCAGCGACAGCATCCGTTCATGAAATCCCACGGAAATGACGCCTGACGGCGTCATTTCGAGCACTTGGAGCTAGTGTTGCGCTCCCGCGCGGGGCGGGCAGTTTTTTCCAGTCAACGATCAAGAGAAACCGCAAGGAGGTTGAGCATGGCGACAAATTTGAAGTTCGGACTGCTGTTGCCCCATTTTGGGGATCATGGATCGGTTGAGAGGTGCATCGAGGGATCGAAGCTGGCCGAGTCGTTGGGATTCGACGCCGTCTGGGTCCGTGACCACCTGGTTTTCGAGCCCCACGGCATGGAAGGCACGGACAACACGCATATCGAATGCGTCGCCGTCCTGTCGGCGATCTCGTCGGTGTGCAAGAAGCTGATCCTGGGCACCGGCACGATGATCTCGCACAGACACCCGATCCACCTGGCCCAATGCATGGCGGCCCTGAGCGTCCTGTCCGAAGGCAAGGTTATCATGGGCATCGGTGCCGGCACGTTCCAGCACGAGTTCGCCGCGGCCGGACTGAAGAACGAGAGAGAGGACCGCTTCAATCTCGCCAAGGTCAACTCCAACATCGTGCGGCGCCTCTGGGCCGGCGAGAAGGTGGACTACGAGGACGAGTACTTCTCCTTCAAGGACGTCGAGTTGAAGCCCACGCCGCTGGCGCCCATCCCCATCTGGTACGGCGGCGGCACGCCGGCTTCGTGCCGGCGCGCCGTGGACTACTGCGACGGGTGGATGCCCGGGCGGATCCCGCTGCGGACCTTCCACAAGTGCATCAAGTACCTGCACAGCCTTTGCGACAAGGCCGGCAAGCCCATGGTCACCACCGGGGCCATCCCCATCACCAGCATCGCCAAGGACAAGGACACCGCGGTGAGCAAGGTCAACGCGCCCGGGCTCATCAACGAGGGCAACAAGAAGCCCACTTGGGTCAAACCGGAATCCGGGACCTTCTCCAAGCTCGAGGACATCGAGGGGCTGCTGCTGGCCGGCACGCCGGAGGACGTCGCGCGCGATACGCGGCGTTACGAGGAGGGCGGCCTCAACCACATCGTCTACGACCTCCGGTTCCGCTACGCCGACTGGTACGAGCAGATCGAGCTGCTGGGCAAGGAAGTCCTGCCGGCGGTGCGCGCCTAGGCAACTGGAACGCGGTGGAGGCTTGTAGGGGCGACCGGCCGGTCGCCCCTGCCGGAGATCGCCCCGCCGACATTTCCTGCGGCGCAGACCGGCCGACGACTTTGGGAGAACCACATGCAAACAGAGGACGTCACTTTCTATAGCGAGGGGTACAAGGTTCACGGGACCATGTACTTGCCGGACGGCGACAAGGGGAAACCCTGGCCGGGCATCGTCCAGGGCCCCGGCTTTCTGGGACTCAAGGACGCCAAGCACTACATCCTGATGTTCGAGCGGCTGTGCGAGGCCGGATACGCCTGCCTGTGCTTCGACTACCGGGGGTGGGGCGACAGCGAGGGGCCGCAAAAGGGCTGGGTCATGCCCACCTGGCAGGGGGAGGACATCCGCAACGCCATCAGCTACATGGAAACCCGCGACGACGTCGACTCCGACCGCATCGCCACCTACGGTTCCGGCGGCACCGGCGGCGGCAACGCCGTGCTGGTGGGCGCCACCGACAGCCGGGTGAAATGCGTCGTGTGCTACCTCGGCGTGTGCAACGGCCGCGACTGGCTTCATTCCATGCGCCGGGAGTACGAATGGATCGACTACCTCAAGCGCATCGAGGAGGACCGCCGGCAGCGGGCGCTGACCGGCTCCGGCGAGCTTGTGGCAGCCCGCGAGGAGATCATGGTCCAGACCCCGGAGCGCAAGACCACCAACATCAAGAAAGAGGTGGCGTCCAAGATCCCCAACCAGATGCCGCTGCAGTGCGCCGACGCGATCCTGGACTACGCGCCCGAGGACGTGGTGGACAGGATCTCGCCCCGCGGGGTGCTGTTCATCGCGGTGGAGAACGACGCCACCACGCCCGAGGAGCACTCCATCCGCATGTACGAGAAGGCCGGAGAGCCCAAGAAGCTCGTCATGCTGAAGAAGACCACCCACTACGGGGTCTACGCCGACTACTTCGACCAGATCGCCGGCGAGGTGGTGGACTGGTACAACCGCCACCTGAAATACGACCGCATCGGCATTACCGAGCCGTAGCGGGGGTCGCCAAGGATCACGACCGGTAGGGGCGACCGGCGGTCGCCCTCCGTGGCCGATACCACGCGAGCTGTACGGGCGGTTTGAAACCCGCCCGTGTCCCCTACCACAGGACGAGGAGCACGAAGCATGGGTAAATTCGAATTCGGTATCCGGGTGCCCAACTCCGGGCCGCTCTCCAGCAAGGAGAACATCGTCAAGGCCGCGCAGAACTCCGAGGAGCTGGGCTTCGACACCGTCTGGCTCCACGACCACGTGGTGTGGAGCTCGGAGATGCACCGGCACCACATCTCGTCGGGCGCCACCGAGGCCATCACCGACGCCCAGGAGGCGAACTTCTTCGAGTGCATGACCACCATGTCGTATCTGGCCGCCAAGACCAAGGACATCCAGATCGGCGTGGCCTGTCTCGTGATGCCGCTGCGCAACCCCATCTACGCCGCCAAGCAGTGCGCCACCCTGGACCACCTGTGCGACGGACGCCTCTTGGTGGGCGTCGGGCTCGGCTCCAAGGCGACCCGCGAGTCCAGCGAGTTCGACGTCTTCGAGGTGCCCATCAAGGGACGGGGCAACCGCACCGACGAGTACATCGAAGCCATGAAGGCCGTCTGGACCCAGCCCATGGCCTCCTACGAGGGCAAGTACCTCAAGTTCGACAACGCCGAGATCCACCCCAAGCCGGTGCAGAAACCCCATCCCCCGGTGTGGGTGGGGGGCTGGATGGACCAGGCCGCGGTGCGCGCCGGACGTTACGGCGAGGGCTGGATACCCGGGTGGCTCTCGCCCAAGGAGATGGCCCGAGGCTGCGAGATCCTCCGGAACACGGCCGAGGACGCGGGCCGGGATCCCGCGGGCATCAAGATCGCGGTGGAAAAGCTGGCCGCCATCGCCCGCACCCGTGACGAGGCCATGACCCTGGCGCTGCCCACCATCCGCGAAAGCTCGCACACCTACGAGCGTGACGTGGACAACATCCAGTTCGCCCTGGACCGCCACATCATCGGCTCGGTGGACGATGTCCGCCGCCGCATCGACGAGTTCATCGAGGCCGGCGTGCAGCACTTCGAGCTGAAGCTCATCTACCCGGACATGGACACCATGTACAAGGAAATGCTGCTCTGGTCCGAGGAGATCATACCGCACTATGTCTAAGTCACAGCGAGCCCCCAAGCCACAGCGAGCCCTTTTTGAGCTGCGTTTCGAGCTCAACGGCAAGGACACGGCCGTGGAGTGCGAGCCGCAGCAGACCCTTTCGGAAGTGCTGCGAAACCGCATGAACCTCACCGGCACCAAGATCTCGTGCGAGGTGCAGGTCTGCGGCGCGTGCACGGTGCTGGTGGACGGCCTGCCGGTGAGCGCATGCACCTACCTGGCCTACGAGGCCCAGGGGCGTAGCGTCACCTCCATTGAAGGCCTGGAGAACGCCGGCCGCTCGCTGCACCCCATCCAGCAGTGCTTCATCGACGAGTTCGCGTTTCAGTGCGGCTTCTGCACGCCGGGCATGATCCTGTCCGCCAAGGCGCTGCTCGACGACAATCCCGACCCCTCCGACGACGAGATCATTCACCACATGGACGGCAACCTCTGCCGCTGCACCGGATACGTCTCAATCGTGAAGGCCATCCGCAAGGCGGCGGCGGTGATGAAGGAGGCTCGGGAATGAGCGACGACAAGAGCCGCGACTTCGAGGTGGTGAACCACTCGGTGCCGCGCCGCGACGGCCGCGCCAAGGTGTCGGGCCGGGCGCTCTACGTGAGCGACGTCAGGCTCGCGGGCATGGCCTATGCCAAGGTGCTGCGGAGCCCCTACGCCCATGCCAGGATCGTCTCCATGGACACGTCCAAGGCCGAAGCCCATGCCGGCGTCTACAACGTGCTGCGGGGCGACGACCTGGAAGGGCTGAACCCCTACTTCGGCCACGCCGTCAAGGACCACCCGCTCATCGCCATCGACAAGGTACGCTACGCGGGCGAGCCCGTGGCCGCGGTCATCGCCGAGGACGAGCTCACCGCCTACGAGGCGCTGGAGCTCATCCACGTCGAGTACGAGGAGCTGCCGGCGGTGATGGAGCCCAGGGAGTCGCTGGACAAGAACGCTCCCCTGCTGCACGAACGCCAGTTCGAGGCCGGCGCCCTGCGCGGCTTCGAGGGCGAGGTCACCGCGGGCCGGGGCTCCAACCTGTGCCAGGAGCACCACGTCAAGTGGGGCGACGTGGACGAGGCCTTTGCCAAGGCCGCGGCGGTGGTGGAGAACGAATACTACTTCCCCATGGCCTATGCCTATGCCATGGAGCCCTACGTGGCCATTGCCGAGGTGGGCGACGACGGCGTCACTATCTACTCGTCGGCCCAGCACCCCTTCATGGTGCGGCACGACCTCAAGACCATCTTCGATATGCCGGTGAGCCAGATCCGCCTCATCGTGCCGTTCGTGGGGGGCGGCTACGGCAGCAAGTCGTACACCAAGGTCGAGCCGCTGGCGTCGGCCTGCGCGTGGAAGGCGCGGCGTCCGGTAAAGCTCCAGCTCAGCGTGGAAGAGGCCATGCTCACCACCCGGGGCGACGACGCGTTGACCTGGATGCGCACCGCGGTGGACGCCGACGGCAAGATCGTCGCGCGCCAGGCCAAAATCTACATGAACACCGGGGCCTACGCGGAGAACAGCCCGCTGGTGTGCGAGAAGTCGTCCAACCGCTGCGTCGGCCCTTATGCCATCCCCAACGTGCAGATCGACAACTACTCGGTCTACACCAACACGGTGCCGGCCAGCTCCTTCCGGGGCTTCGGCTGCGCCCAGGTGACCATGGCCGGCGAGTCCCAGATCGACGAGCTCGCGGCCAAGATCGGCAAGGACCCCTACGAGTTCCGCATGGACAACGTGGCGCGGCCGAAACAGGAATTCTTTCCGGGCATGCGCCCGTTCGACGGCACCCTCACCCAGGATCTCAAGATCGTCGCCGACAACATCGGCTGGAAGGATCCGCTGCCCGAGGGCCACGGCCGCAGCATCGGCTGCTCCGCCAGCGACGCCGGCGCCTATCCGCTCACCTCCACCGCCGTGCGCGTGCACGCCGACGGCTCGGTGTCGCTGATGATCGGCAGCACGGAGCTGGGCCAGGGTAGCCACACGGTGCTGCCGCAGATCGCGGCCGAGGAGCTCGGGGTTCCCTTCGACGTGGTGCGGGTGGTGGCGTCGGATACCGCCATCACGCCCTACGACCGCTCCACCGGCGCCAGCCGCACCACCACCCTCATGGGGCGGGCGGTGCAGGAGGCCAGCCGGGAGGCCAAGGAGCAGATGGTCCGCATGGCCGCGGACGTACTCGGGGTTCCGGAGTCGGAGATCCAGTCCGTTCGCGGCGGAATCACCTGCGGCGAGGTTCGCCTGAACTGGTCCGAGGTGCTGACCCGCTACTACAAGCTCCCGGACGGGGAGGTCATCGGCCGCGCCTACATCCGCAAGGACAAGGACTTCGCGCAGTTGCCGGTGTTCTGGGAAGCCGCCTCAACCGGCATCGAGGTGTCCGTGGACGAGGAGACCGGCAAGGTCACCATGGAGAAGCTCGGCACCTGCGGCGACGTGGGGCTGGCCATCAACCCGGCCCTGGCCGAAGGCCAGGACATCGGCGCCGCCACCACCGGCATGGGCATCGGCATGTTCGAGGAGTTGGAGTTCGACAACAACCAACTTCTCAACGGCAACCTGCTGGAGTACCGTCTGCCGAGGTTCTCCGACATGCCGCGGACCGTGAAGCTGGAGCTGGTGGAGAACCGTGACGGGGTGGGCCCCTACGGCGCCAAGGGCGGCGGCGAGGCGTCGCTCAACTCGTTGCCGGCCAACATCGCCAACGCGGTGTACAACGCCACCGGCGCCCGGGTGCGCCGGGCTCCCCTGACGCCGGAAAAGGTCTGGCGCGCCATCCGTGACGCGCGCGCTTCCCGTGGAGAGAACAAGTCATGATGCCGCTGCGACGCTTCGCCATCCATCGGCCCGCGGATCTGCTGGAGGCCGCGGAGATGCTCGAGCACTACGGTGAGAACGGCAGCCTCTACGCCGGCGGCACCGAGCTCCTGCTGGCCATGCGGCACGACCTGCTGCGCTACGAGCACCTCATCGACATCAAGGCGGTGGCGGGGCTCGACGGTATTGAGCGCCACGATGGGCATCTGCACATCGGCGCCGCCACCACCCATCGGATGATCGAGCGCTCCGCCGTGGTTCGGGAGTCGCTGCCGGTGATGGCCGGGATGGCAGCCAACGTGGCCAACGTGCGGGTGCGCGCCACCGGCACCCTGGGCGGGAATCTCTGTTTCGCCGAGCCCCACTCCGATCCCGCGACGCTGCTGCTGGCACTGGGGGGCACCGCCCGCGCGCAAGGGAAAGCGGGCGAACGGACGGTGGCCATGGACGAGCTTCTGGCAGGGGCCTATGAGAACTCCCTCGGCCAGGACGAGGTCCTGACCGGCGTGGACGTACCGGTGCCGGGACCGTCGCAGCGCGCCGCCTACCTCAAGTTCCAGGTCCACGAGCGGCCGCTGCTCGGGCTGGCCCTGGTGCTCGAACTGGACGATGACGGCGGAGAGATCCGCGAAGCCCGTTGCGCCGTGGGCTGCGTCAGCCCCACGCCCTGCCGCTCGGCCGCCGCCGAAGGCCTCATCGCCGGCCCCGCGGACTCGGTCGAACAACGACTTCAGGAGGCCGCGGACGCCCTCGCCGACCAGGCCGCGCTGGTGGACGACCGCGAAGGCAGCGCCGAATACAAGCGCCACCTCATCGGTGTGCTGATGCGCCGCGCCGCCAGGAAGTGCCTCAACGGCAACGGGTAACGGCGGCAGCCCGCCCCTCGTTGTCCGCCACCGGATTTGTCGTCCGCGTGATCCGGGAAATCCCGGCATGCCCGCACCCGTCATCCCGGACGACCCAGTCGTCATCCCGGACTTGATCCGGGATCCAGGTGGGGAGCGGTGGAGCAAGTGAAGCACGCATGCCCCACCCCTGGACCCCGGGTCAAGCCCGGGATGACGATTCAAGCACCACCATGAAATTTCCCTCTCCGCTGATTCCAGGCACCCTGGTCGAACGCTACAAGCGCTTTCTCGCGGACGTCCGCCTCGACGACGGAACACTCGTGACGGCTCACTGCACCAACACCGGCAGCATGCTGGGCTGCAAAGAGCCCGGCAGCAGGGTCTACCTCTCGGACCAGAGCGGCAGGGGCCGGAAACTGGCATTCACCTGGGAATTGATACGGGTGGGCCGAACGCTGGTGGGGATCAACACGCTGGCGGCCAACAAGCTGGCGCGGGAGGGGATCGAGACCGGCGTGATTCGAGAGCTCCAGGGCTATGAGAGCCTGCGCTCCGAGGTCCCGACGCGGCCGGGCGCCCGCCTCGACTTTCTTCTCGAAAGCCCCGAGAAGCGCTGCTACGTCGAGGTCAAGAACGTGACCTTGGTCGTGGACCGGGTGGCCGCCTTTCCCGACGCCGTCAGCGAGCGAGGCACCAAGCACCTGAAAGAACTCATACGGCTGCGCCGGAGAGGACACCGGGCGGTGCTGCTGTTCGTGATCCAGAGGGCAGGCTGCCCCTCCTTCAGGCCCGCGGACGAGATCGACCCCGAATACGGACGCTGGCTGCGCCGGGCGGTCAAGGCCGGCGTCGAAGTCTATCCCTACGGCGCCCGGGTCACCACCCGGGCCATCTCCCTCAAGGACGCCGTTCCGCTGCATCTTTGAGAAGAGGCCGGGAGCGCTTCCGCATTCACACCGCAGGTCCGGGACGCGGCTCGCCAGCCCCGTCAGTCGAGGCCCTTGATGAAGCCTGCCACGGCCCGGTTGAACTGCTCCGGCTGCTCCCGGTAACAGAAGTGGCCCGCCTTGTTGATGACGTGCAACTGCGCGTTCTCGGTGCTGTTGGCCACGAAATCGAACAGTGACAGGCCCCGACGGTACTGCGCCGTGGGATCGTTGTAGCCCCACACCACCAGGGTGGGGGTCTTGAGCCGTCCCTCCATCATCCACCGGAGGCACTCGTCCTTGTCAAGGATGACGTTGGGCCCGAACAGCTTGTCCTTCAATCCCTCCCCGTTCATCTTGCGCACGGATTCCTGGTACTTGGGTAGGTTGGAGATCTCCACCGCGGCGTCGATCCAGCGGTCCGTGATATGCCCGGTGGCATAGGAGTAGTGTTCCACCACCCATCGCTGACTCTCCCGACTGAGGTACGGCTCGGGTCTCGACGCCATGACCAGCGGCGTAAACGAGGGACCCGGCGAAAGGGTGCCGCTGTCCACAATGATGCAGGACTTGACGATCTCCGGATGCAGCAGCGTGAGCCGCGCCACCAGGTAGCCGCCGCGCGAGTGGCCGCAGAGGTGAACGCCCTTGAGCCCCATGGCCTTGAGGAAACCGTATGCGTGCTCCACCACGGCGTCCGGAGTATAGTCATCATCGGTCTTCGGGTTGCCGGTGTGCCCCTGACCGAGCTTGTCCACCGCGATTACCCGGAACGACTCGGCCAGCGCGTCGAAGTTGAGCTCCCAGTCCAAGGCGCTGTCACAGGCATCGGTGGTGCCGAAGTTGCTGCCGTGCCACAGCACCAGCGGCTCGCCAGTCCCCTGCTCGAAGTAGCGTGTCCGGACTCCGTCCACGTCGATGAATTTTGCGTCGGTCATTGGCATGATGGTACCTCGGGTTAACGGTGCAGCGCCATGAACATGAACACCTTGGCCGCCTCCACCACACTCTTGACGGGGACCAGGTCGTTGTCCGTGTGCTGGAACCGGACGGCGCGTGAGCCGTAGTTGACGGTCTCGATCCCCCGGACGTTGAGGAGGCCGGTGTCGTTGGCGGCGGTGGAGAAGCTGTACTCCGGCTCCCGCCCCAGCATGGTGCGGATGGCGTCGCCCAGGGCCACCACCACGCCGGCGTCCTTCCCCACCTCGCAGGGGTACATGAACTCTTCCTTTTCCAGCGCCACCTCGCAGGGCTCGATGCTGCCGATGGCTTCGGCGAGCTGCCCAACCGCGCGGTCGGCGTCGTCACCCGGCAGCAGCCGGCGGTCCATCTTGATGTGGCACTCGCTCGGAATGGTGTGGGTCGACTTGGGGTAGCTCTCGATGGCGGTGGGAGTCAGGGAGACCCGGCCCAGCTCCGGGTGGCTCTTGTCCTCGGGATACGGCATCAGCGGCGCGAGCCGCTCCAGCACCTTGACGGCGCCGTCCACCGCGTTGACGCCGTCCCAGGGACGGCTGCTGTGGGCCTGCCGGCCGCGCACGACGATGCGCACGTCGATGCGGCCCTTGTTGCCCAACTGGATTTCGGGCGGACCGTCGATGAGGCCCCAGCCCGCGTCGATGTCGCCGCTCGACAGCACGTGGTCCAGGGATTCGTGCTTGCCGCTTTCACCCGCGGTGCTGGTGACGAAGTACAGGTCTCCGGGCAGCTCCCATCCGCTACGGGCGATGAGCTTCACCGCGCTCAGCATCGCCGCCAGGCTGCCCTTCTGCTCGCAGGCGCCGCGGCCCCAGCCACAGGCCCCGTCGAGCCCGTGGGGCGCCCCGTCCACGATCTCTCCGGAATAGGGGTTGGGCATCGTGCTGGGCGCGGCGTTCATGGCGTAAGAGACCAACAACAGCCCCGGGGCCGTTCCGGCGCCCGGCAACCGCGCCGTGAGATTGCCCATGTCGTCGATGGCTGCACGGATGCCTTCGGCCTCGAGCTCGGGGAGCACCACGTCCCGGATGAGCGCCAGCACCTGAGGCTCTTTTTCGAGCAGCTCGGTTTGGGGGCTGGGGGTCTGCAGCAGCTTCACCAGGAGCTGGCGGACCTCATCCTCATCCAGGCGTTCCTCAATGCGTTGTCTGGCTTCGTTCGCGTCCATGAAGATTGTTGTCCCCGATAGGGTGCGTTCCGGGTCGGGCGCCACGGGACCTGTCCGTGACAGGCTTTCCCCTGCCGCTACATCTCCACCTCGGTGCCCACGCCCTGCTCAAGCGCCCGCCGGTAGACCAGGCTGGCGGCGGCCACGTCCTGTGCGGCGATGCCTACCGACTTGTACAGGGTGATCTCGGCGTCGCCGGTGCGTCCCGGCTTGGCCCCGGACAGCACCTCACCGATCTCGCCGCGCACATGGTCCGCCGTGATGGCCCCTTCCTCGATGGCCAGCAGAATGTCCCCGCACTCGTTGTTGATGGCGTCCAGAGAGTCCACCACCACCGTCGCCCGCTTGACCGTATCGCTGCCCATTTCCCGGGCCTCCGGCCGGTGAGAGCCGACGGCGTTGATGTGGACGCCGGGCTTCAGCCATTCGGCCTCGAGGACGGGCTCGGCCGCATCCGTCACCGTCGTCAGGATGTCCGCCTCGCGCACCACCGCCTCGGCGGATTCCTGCGGATGGATTTCGATGCCGAGTTCCCCCTCCAGCTCCTCCTTCACGTAGATCGCGTTGACGCGCGACGGACTCCAGATCAGCACCCGCTCGATGGAGCGTACCCGGCTCAGCGCCCGGATGTGGGTCCGGGCCTGGGTGCCGGCGCCCAGGATTCCCAGCACCGGCGTTTCCGGCCGCGCCAACGCCTTGGTGGCCATGGCCGACGCGCACGCCGTGCGGATGGCCGTGATGTAGACTCCGTCCATCAGCACCTCGAGCTTGCCGGTCTCGGCGCTGTACATCGAGATGGTGGCCAGGATCGGCGGCAGGTCCTGCTTCGGATTGTCCCGGAAATACGAGATGATCTTGATCCCCAGGGCCTTCCCCTCGCTCATGAACGCCGGCATGCTGGTGATCCGGCCCTGGATCTCCGGCAACGGCACCACCAAGCGCACCGGCATCACCACCTTGCCCGCGGAGAACTGGACGTGTGCCTGCTCCAGCGCGGATATCAGCTCGTCGAGATCGAGGAGTCCCTTTACCTGTGCTTCCGAGATGACCAGCATGCGGCTTCCTTGTGCTTGGGATTTGCAGACAGAAAGGATGACATATCGGGCAACGCGGGCAATTGCAACGATGCATGCCGGCGCACGGGCAGCCGCGGCGGGACCGTTTCACTTGCTTCGCCAGTGGTGTATTCTGGTGCCCTGGATCAACCGTGACGGGTGGAAGGAGACCGAAATGAAGCAGGAGCGCATCCCTGATTCCATCGAGCAACTCAACCGCGACATGACCGAGAAGGGCCTCGAAGGACACTGGAGCCTGGGACTGGAGGACCTGCCACCTTACCCCGTCACCAGCGTGCAGCCCCACCTGTGGCGCTGGGCGGACGTCCACGAGAGCCTGATCCGGGCCGGGGAGGTGGTGAACCTCGACGACGCGGAGCGCCGCACCGTGCGGCTCCTGAATCCCGGCATCCCCGGCGGCCACGGCACCACCCACACCATCCACTTCTCTTTTCAGTACGTGAAGCACGGAGAGTACGCGCGCACCCACCGGCACACGGCCGCGGCTTTCCGCTTCGTGCTCGAGGGCCGGGACGCCTACACCATGGTCAACGGCCAGCAGTGCGTGATGGAAGAAGGAGATCTTATCCTGACGCCGCAACTCACGTGGCACGACCACGTCAACGACTCGGGCAAGCCCATCATCTGGCTCGACGGACTCGACATTCCGCTGACGCAGGCGTTGCACCAGCTCTTCTTCGAGCCGTACCACCAGGAGCAGCAGACGCTGGAGGCAACCAGCGACGAGGTGGCCGGGTTCTACAGCCACGCCCGACCGGCGTTGGAGCCGCCCAAGCAGTTCTTCCATTACAAATGGGCCGATACCGAGCGCAGCCTGGAACGGCTCCGGCGCAACGGGTCGGGCCGGGACCCCTACGACGGCTACCTGCTCGAGTTCCTGAACCCGGTCACCGGCGGACCCACCATGCCCACCATCCAGTGCGCCGTGCAGCTTCTGGAGCCCGGTCACGAGACCCTTCCCCACCGGCACACCAGCACCGTCATCTACCACGCGTACCGCGGCGCCGGCACCTCCATCATCGGCGGCCAAGTGTTCCAATGGCAACAGGGCGACTCCTTCGTGGTGCCGCTGTGGCAGCAGCACGCCCACGCCGCGGAGACCGAAGCCATCCTCCTGTCCATGAGCGACGCCCCCGTGGTCAAGGCGCTGGACCTGTACCGGGAGGCGAGCTGAGAGGGAGGGAACCATGACCGATCGAGTGATCGACACAAACGCGGAAATCCTTGGAGGAACGCCGGTGTTCGCAGGAACCAGGGTGCCGGTGCGTATTCTGATCGAGTATCTGGAAGTGGGCGACCGGCTTGACGACTTCCTGGAGGCCTACCCCACGGTTTCTCGTAACCAAGCGATCGAAGTGCTCGAACGAGCAAAGGCCGCGCTCACCTCGAAACCGAATGAAGCTGTTACTTGACGAGTCCCTTCCCAGACAGCTTGTTGAACACTTTCCCGACCAGTTCGAGATCAGCACGGTCCAACGCATGGGTTGGGCGGGCAGCAAGAACGGCGATCTGTTGAGACTGGCTATGGTTTCGATGCGCTGATCACCGCCGACCAAGGCATTGAGCACCAACAGAACCTGGAACGACTGCCGATACCCGTCGTAGTGATGATCGCCCATCGAACTCGTGTCCAGGAGCTACATTTGCTTATCGATAGAGTGGTCAATCTGGTCGCGGGAGATCTACAACGGCGCGTCTACCACGTGATCGAGTAATCCCCATGCGTCAACGACATCGCGTTGACGATCCTTCAGCACAAAAGGTAAGATGCCCGGGATTCACAAAAGAAAGGGAGGCTTTGCCAGTGCGAAAATGGATAATTGCCTTGACTACGAGTCTATTGATCGGCGCGCCGGCTACGCTGGCGGCCCAGGTAAAGATCGGCATGATCACGACCCTGTCCGGCGGCGGCAGCGCCCTGGGCGTCGCGGTCCGGGACGGTTTCAAGCTGGCCCTGGAACAGGAAGGCGGCAAGCTGGGCGGGACGCCGGTGGAGCTATTGGTGGAGGACGACGCGCGCAAGTCCGGCAAGGCGCTGCAGGTGGCCAACCGCTTCATGAAGCGCGACAAGGTCGACATCATGACCGGCATCATCTGGTCCAACCTCGCCATCGCGGTGGTTCCGAAGGTGGTGGAAGCCGGCGTGTTCTATATCAGCCCCAACGCCGGACCGTCGAAACTGGCGGGCAAGGGTTGTCATCCGAACTACTTCAACGTGGCGTGGCAGAACGACAACCTGCACGAGGCCATGGGACAGCACGTGGCGCAAAAGGGATACAAGAACGCCTACATCCTGGCGCCCAACTACCCGGCGGGCAAGGATGCGCTCCGGGGCTTCAAGCGCTTCTACAAGGGCAAGGTGGCCGGAGAAGTCTACACCAAGCTCGGCCAGAAGGACTACGCGGCCGAGATTGCGGCGTTGCGCGGCGCCAAGCCGGACGCGGTGTTCTTCTTCCTGCCCGGCGGCATGGGCATCAGCTTCATCAAGCAGTTCCATCAGGCGGGCCTGACGAAGAAGATCCCGCTCTTCGGTCCGGCGTTCTCGTTCGACCAGACCATCCTCGGGGCCGTCGGCGACGCGGCGCTGGGGGTGATCAACTCCTCCCAGTGGAACAAGGACATCGACAACCCGGCCAACAAGGCCTTCGTGGCCGGCTTCCAGAAAGCCTACAACCGCCTGCCCTCGCTGTACGCCAGCCAAGGCTATGACGCGGCGCGGTTGATCGGGTCCGCCCTCAAGAGCACGGGCGGCAAGGTCTCCGACAAGGATGCCTTCCGCGCGGCCCTGCGCAAGGCCGACTTCGAGTCGGTGCGGGGGAGCTTCAAGTTCGGCCCGAACCACCATCCGGTTCAGGACGTCCACGTCCGTGAGGTGGTGCGCGAGGGCAAGGTGCTGACCAACAGGATCGTCGGCAAGGCTTTCTCGAACCACGCGGACGCCTACGCCGGCCAGTGCAAGATGTAACGACCCGCCACTGACCCGGTGTTCCGGCTCACGTACCGGTGAGCCGGAACACCGGCGGCCTTAGTGCCGGAACCCGAACCCGCCGTTCCGGCCCCGCATCGAATACGGGGCCGGAACCACGCGGGAAGGGGCAAACCGGGCTCACGACCCATGTCCATACTGCTGGTGATCGAGCAGGTCCTGAACGGCCTGCAGTTCGGGGTGATGCTTTTCCTCATGGCGGCCGGCCTGACCCTGGTGTTCGGCATCATGGGGATGATCAACCTGGCCCACGGCTCGCTGTACATGGTGGGCGCCTACATCTGCGCCACCGTGTACCAGCTCACGGGCTCCTTCGCCGTGGCGCTGGCGGCCACGCTGTGCGGTTCGGCGCTGGTGGGCATCGCGGTGGAGATGACGGCGCTGCGGACCCTTTACAGCCGCGATCACCTGGACCAGGTGCTGGCCACCTTCGGCTTGATCCTTTTCTTCAATGAGCTGACCAAGATCATCTGGGGCCCCCGCGCGCTGTTCCTCGACGTGCCGGCGGCGCTGTCGGGATCCGTGCAGATCATCCCGGGCGTGGACTACCCGCTGTACCGGCTGGCCATCATCGCCGTGGGCATCCTGGTGGCGTTCTCGCTCTACTGGCTCATCGTCCGGACCCGCATGGGCATGATGATCCGGGCCAGCGCCAGCAACCGGGAGATCATCGGAGCGCTGGGGGTGAACGTCCCCGTGCTCTACACCCTGGTGTTCGGATTGGGCGCGCTGCTGGCCGGGCTCGCCGGCGCCATGGCCGGGCCTGTATGGTCGGTGGAGGTGGGGATGGGCGAGGACATCCTGATCCTCACCTTCGTGGTGATCGTCATCGGCGGCATCGGCTCGGTGCGCGGTGCGCTCCTGGGGTCCACCCTGGTAGGGTTCATCGACACCATGGGCCGGGCCTTCCTGCCGGTCTCCCTGGGGCTCTTTCTCGACCCGGCCACCGCCAACGGCGTCGGCGCCTCCCTCGCATCCATGTCCATCTACATTTTCATGGCGGCCATCCTGGTGTGGAAGCCCCGAGGACTGCTTCCTGTCTATGGCAGATCTTGATCCGCGGACCGGTCGTTTCGCGGCCGGGTGGAGAGCCGCGCTCGTAGCGTGCGCCGGGGCCGCGCTGGCGGTGTTGCCGCCCATGGCCGAGGCGCTGGACGAGTCTTTCCTCATCGGGCTCTTCACCCGAATCTTCATCTTCGCGCTGGCCGCGGTGAGCCTCGACCTCATCCTCGGCTTCGGCGGCATGGTGAGCTTCGGCCACTCGGCCTACTTCGGCGCGGGGGCGTACGTGGTCGGCATCCTTTCGTTTCATGCCGCGGGCGGCGACGCCCCGGCATGGCCGTTTTCGCTCCCGGCTCTGGAGAGCGCCCTGACCGCCTGGCCACTGGCGGTGGCCGGCGCGGCGCTGCTCGCCCTGCTGGTGGGTGCCGTCAGCCTGCGCACCAGCGGAATGTACTTCATCATGATCACGCTGGCGTTCGCTCAGATGCTCTACTACTTCTTCGTCTCCCTGGAGGTGTACGGCGGCGACGACGGACTGAGTATCACCGAACGGAACCGGCTCCCCGGCCTGGATCTCGAAAACGAAGCCGCCTTCTACTACGTCTGCCTGCTCATCCTGGTGGTCTTCCTGCTGATGGGCCGTCGGCTGGTGCATTCCCGGTTCGGCATGGTGCTGCAGGGATGCAAGGAGAACGAACAACGGATGCTGGCCCTGGGGTTCCCGGTGTACCGTTACAAGCTCGCCGCCTTCGTCATGGCCGGGGCGACGGCGGGCCTTGCGGGCGCGCTCATGGCCAACTACATGGGCTTCGTGAGCCCGGGCCTGATGCACTGGACCGTCTCCGGCGAGATCATGGTCATGGTGATTCTGGGCGGCATGGGCACGCTGGCGGGTCCGATCGTCGGAGCCGCCGTTCTACTGCTGCTGGAGGAGATTCTCTCGGCCTACATGGAACACTGGATGATCATCCTGGGCCCGACGCTGGTCCTGGTGGTGCTGTTCGCCCGCCACGGCATCTGGGGCTGGTTCCAGGGAAGGAAGAATCCCCATGCCTGAACCACTGCTCACGGCGCGCGGGCTCACCAAGGCGTACGGCGCCCTCAAGGCCACGGATTCCCTCTCCCTCGACGTGGTCCACGGGGAGATTCACGCCGTCATCGGCCCCAACGGCGCGGGCAAGACCACGGCCATCGGGCAACTGTCCGGGGAGGTGGCGTCGGACGAGGGCACGATCCACCTGGGTGGCCGGGACATCACCCGCAAGCCGGTCCACGAGCGCGCCCGGCTGGGACTGGCCCGCTCGTTTCAGATCACCTCCGTGTTCGGAGGGTTCACCGCCGAGGACAACGTGGCCATGGCGGTGCAGGCCCACGACGGCCATTCCTTCCGGTTCTGGCGCGGAGCGCGCTCGGACTCGTCGCTGCGGCAGCCCGCGCGCCGGACGTTGGAACAGGTGGGTCTGGGCAACCGCGCCGGCGTCATCGCCCGCAACCTGGCCCACGGCGAGCAGCGCCAGCTCGAGATCGCCATGGCGCTCGCCACGGATCCCTCGCTGCTGTTGCTGGACGAGCCCATGGCCGGCATGGGTCCCGACGAGGCCAACCGCATGGTGGCGCTGCTGGGCGGGCTCAAGGGGCGGGTGGCGATCCTCCTGGTGGAGCACGACATGGACGCCGTCTTCGCGCTGGCGGACCGGGTCACCGTGCTGGTATCGGGGCGCGAGGTGGCCACCGGCTCTCCGGACGCCATCCGGGCCGATCCGGTGGTCCGGGAGGCGTATCTGGGAGAAGACGTGTGATGCTGGAGCTCGAGAGCATCCAGACCTTCTACGGTCCGAGCCAGATCCTCTTCGACGTCAGCCTCCGGGTCGACGCCGGCGAGATGGTGACCCTCATGGGCCGGAACGGCATGGGCAAGACCACCACGGTCAAGTCCATCATGGGACTGGTGCGGCCCCGCGCGGGAACGATCCGGTTCGAGGGTACCGAGATCCAGGGTTGGCCGAGCTATGCCGTGGCCCGGGCCGGCATCGGGCTGGTGCCGGAGGGCCGGCAGGTCTTTCCGAACCTCACGGTGCGGGAGAACCTGCTGGTGGCCGCCGGGTACGGGGCGGATCCGCACGGGACCGGGGCAGAACCCTGGACCCTGGAACGCATCTACGAGATGTTTCCCGCGCTGGAGTCGCGCAAGAACCTGAATGGCCGTAACCTGTCGGGGGGCGAGCAGCAGATGCTCGCCATCGGCCGGGCGCTCATGACCAACTCCCGCCTGATCCTGCTGGACGAGGCCACCGAGGGTCTGGCGCCGCTCGTGTGCGCCGAGATCTGGCGTTGCCTGGAGCGGCTCAAGGCCGTCGGTCAGGCCATCCTCCTCATCGACAGCAACCACGGCGCCCTGATGCAGATCGCCGACCGCCACTACATCATGGAGAAAGGCCGGGTCACCTGGACCGGCGACTCGGCCGCCCTGACCGCGGCGGACGACGTAAGGCACCGGTATCTGGGGGTCTAGCGCCCGGCGCCTCACGAATTTTCGGCAAGACCGCCCGAACGTTCCGTCGCTGGAAGGCCCCCGCATCTCTCTGGGCGCACCGTAGCGCCTACGTTCCTCACGATCGCCGGTCCCGGCTCCTCCGTATGAAAGATCGCAGCCTGCCCGTCGCCGAATCTTCGCGGTACCGCCCCTTGACGGCGTGGCGGATCTGGCAGCAGCTCGGAATGTCGAGTGCCGTGCCTTCGGTCCCCAGGAGCCACCGGAAAGCCCGGTCCTCGTAGGCCTTGCGAAAGCGCGGCGCCGGTTTCTGGTAGAGGCCGATGGACTCGCAATAACCCAAGGCCCGGGCCACGTCACCGTGGGTGATCTGATAGGGTCCCTTGGCGCGGTCATGGTTTCCGCCATAGGGACGGAACTCCGCTAAAGGGATGTCGCGAACGGCCGGGGCGGCGCGGCCTTGCCTCAGAAGCTCATGATCTTCGGGCAGCAATGACGTGCCCAACGGCGACCGGGGATGCACGAGGGTGTCATCCCGCCCCTGCAAAAGGTCCGCCAACGTATCGAGACAGCCCTCGTGGAACACGACGTCCGCATCGGTGAACCAGATCCAGTCGGCCCGCGTGGCCCTGGCGGCCAGGTTTCGGCCGATGCTGCGGCGGAAGAGCCGCTCCTCGGGCAGCGGCCGCCAACACCACGAGACGCCGGGGACGTCGATGCCCTCGAAGAACCGCAACACCCGCAACACCCGCTCGTCGTCAGGCGCGTGATACACGGTCATGGTGACGTCGAGCTTCTCGGTGCGGTGGATGACGAGAGAGCTGAGCTGGTAGGTGAGGAAGTGCCCGTACCGCCAGCAGTGGCTGACGATCTCGAGGGAGAGCCTTCCGGTGCGTCCGGCCCTGGGCACACCGGCGGGGTCCAGGCCCCGGAACCACGACGCCGGCAGCGCTCCGCTCGCGGCGAAGCGATAGAACAGCCCCGCCGCTGCATCGATGAACTCCGACACTACCGCCTCTCTCCTGCCCGACACACGAACCCGACACGCCACGCGATTCATTGGACCAGCCGCCCCATCACCTTCGACACGGACTGTGACGACGCGGCCACGGGATGTCAAGCGGACCGGCCTCCAACTCCGGTGAACGCGGCGCTCATCCTTCCCTTGGCGGTAGTCGCGTCCCTTGTCACCGCGTTGTCGTTGTAGTAGTTTCGGGGCCGATGGAACCCTATATCCGATCAACCGATATCACGCTGACGTTCACGCCCAAGAACCGGGATCCCGTTACCGCCCTCCAGGACTTTCGCATCGAGCTGAACAGCGGCGAGTTCGTCTCCATCGTGGGGCCGTCGGGCTGCGGCAAGAGCACTTTCCTGAACGTGCTGCTGGGCCTGCTCAAGCCCGACGCCGGCGAGATGGAGATCGGCGGCAAGAAGATCACCGGTCCGGGAGTCGAACGGGCCATGGTCTTTCAGGAGTTCGGTCTGCTGCCCTGGCGGACGGTCACGGCCAACGTGGAGCTCGGCCCGGAGCTCAAGGGAGAGCCGGTGGCTACGCGCCGCCCCCGAGCCCAGGAGCTCATCAACCTGGTAGGGCTCACGGGGTTCGAGAGCCACTTTCCGCACGAGCTGTCCGGAGGCATGAAGCAGCGGGTGGGCCTAGCCCGGGCGCTGGCAACGGACCCCGAGGTCTTGCTCATGGACGAGCCCTTTGCGGCGCTGGATGCCCAGACCCGGGACCTCATGCAGGCCGAACTGCTGCAGATCTGGGACAAGCACAAGAAGACCGTGCTGTTCGTGACCCACAGCATCGAGGAAGCGGCCTATCTGTCGGACCGTGTCATCGTCATGACCAAGAGGCCCGGAAGGACCAAGAGGATCATCAAGATCAACCTGCCGAGGCCGCGAGGTTACGAGATGCGGCTGTCGCCGGAGTTCAACGACATCAAGCTCGACATCTGGAACAGCCTCAAGGACGAGCTGAACGCGAGAGAGTAATATGGGATTCAAGGGACTGTCGGAACGCAGCGTGCGGTTCCTGCTCGGGGCGGGGGCCGTGGCGGGCTTCTTCCTCGCGTGGGAGTTCGCGCTGACCTACGTGTTCACGTTCAACCCGTTCTTCATCACCAAGCCGTCCCTCATGGCCGCGGCCACCGGGGACCTGATCCTGAGCGGCGAGCTCTGGAAGGACCTTTACGTCAGCGGCAGGCCGTTCGTGTTCGGGTTCACGGCCGCGGTGGTCGTCGGCGTCCCGGTGGGGGTGGTCATGGGCTGGAGGCGGCGGGTGGCGTTCACCCTGGACCCGTTCCTTACCGCCATGTACGCCAGCCCGCTGGTGGCCCTGGCGCCGCTCCTCATCGTCATGTTCGGCGTGGGGGTCAAGGGCAAGGCCATCCTGATCTTCCTCCTGGCGGTGTTCCCGTTCATCTTCAACGCCTTCGCCGGCGTGCGCTCGGTCGACAACCTGCTCATCAACGTGGTCAAGTCCCTGGGCGGCAAGGAGCGCGACCTCTACTTCAAGGTGATCCTGCCGAGCACCCTCCCCTACCTCGTGGCGGGGGCGCGGATCGCCATCGGCCGGGGCATCGTCGGCATCATCGTCGGCGAGTTCTACGCGGCCTCCGAGGGCATCGGCCACGCGCTGCTCTGGTACAGCGACATGTACCAACTGGCGCAGATGTTCGTGTGCATCCTCGTGCTGATGATCATCGCCGTCATCTTCACACAGGGCCTGCGCAAGGCCGAGCTCGCCATCGCGCCCTGGCGCATCAAGGAAACACGATGAACCGCTACCTCGCACAGTACCGCGAGAACGAGGAACCCATCCTGGGCTGGGGCTTCATCGTGCTGTTCCTGGCGGTGTGGGAATTCATCCCTCACGTGGTGACGCTGCCCAAGGGATTGGCGCTTTTCTTCACGACCCCGTACCACATCGCCCTCAGGCTCTTCGAGATGATCACCTCGGGCGAGATGGCGTTCCACTTCTACGTCAGCGGCAGCGAGTTCGTCCTCGGGCTGGGGCTTTCCATCGCCGTGGGCCTGCCCGTGGGTCTGGTCATGGGGCGCTTCAACACGCTGAACGCCATGTTCGACCCCTTCGTCACCGCGTTCAACGCCACCCCGCGGCTGGTGTTTCTGCCCCTGGTGGTGCTCTGGTTCGGCTTCGGGATCTGGCCCACCGTGGTGATCGTCTTCATCGGCGCCCTCTTCCCGCTCCTCATCAACACCTACGAGGGCGTCAAGAACGTCGACCGCGTGCTGGTCAACGTGGTCCGCTCCTTCGGCGCCAACGAA
Organism: uncultured Binatia bacterium (SeqCode); assembly: GCA_965218305.1. Taxonomy (GTDB): domain Bacteria; phylum Desulfobacterota; class Binatia; order UBA9968; family JAJDTQ01; genus JAJDTQ01. Next base: position 2,267,671 of record OZ244617.1, read on the forward strand.
TGGCAGCTCATGAAGATCGTGGTGCTGCCCAACGCCATGCCATACGTCATCGCGGGCCTGCGGCTCGCCATCGGCCGCGCCATCCTGGGCGTGGTGGTGGGAGAGTTCTTCGGCTCCGACCAGGGCGTCGGCTACCTCATGGCCGCGGCCGCCGGCAGCTACATCGTGGACGTGGTCTTCGCCGGCCTCATCCTGTTCATGGGCATCTCCCTGGTGATGACCCTGGCGGTCAAGAAGCTGGAGAACCGGCTGAGCCGGTGGCGGCCGGAGCAGGTGAAGACGTTCTAGTGGCCTTGGTCTCGATTTGGACGTTACACGCCACTAGGGCTTCGCGGAAAGAATGAGCATTGCGGGGGACACGGCCATGGGTCGTGTCCCCCGCTTGGCATATAGGGCCGGACTACAGCGGCTTCGGCTGCAGGTAGTAGTCCCGCTCTCTCAGGGTCTCGTTCAGCAGGTCTCTGGCGACGAACTTCTCGACGTCGGGGAGGGGCTTGTCCTTGGGCCAGAGGTTCTTCGCCATCATGCGCTTGACGCGGGACTCGAAGAGGCTCCTGACCAGGGCCTCGGGCATGTCCGGGCCGTACTGGTCGAACACTTCCTCCCAGACGCCTTCGGCTTCTCTGCGGTCCTTCATGACGAAGTACTTCTGGATGACGTCGACGGACCCTTCCTTGTTGTTCTGCATGTACTCGGCGGCCTCGGCCATGGCGTGGATGAAGGCCTTGGCCGTTGCCCGATTGGCTTTGAGGAAATCGTTGTGGACCCAGAAGCTGCCGCCGATGCGGGGCAGGTACTTGCCGGTCTTCAGGATGACCTTGAAACCGGCCAGCTTCGCCTTGGCGGCGTGGGGGAACGTGAGCAGGCCGGCGTGGATGCCGCCGTTGATCATGGCGGCGATTCTTTCGGCCTCGCCCTGGAAGCTGATGACCTTGTAGTCGCGTCCGGGCTCCATGCCGAAGTTCTTGGACAGCACGATGTCGGCCTCATCGTAGTCGGCGCTGCCGGGCCGCCCCAGGCCGATGATCTTGCCCTTGAGGTCCTGCACCGTCTTGATGCTCGCGTGGGCGGTAATGGTCCACTGGGAGATCAGGGACTGGCCTACCAGGTAGGTGATCGGCGCGCCCTTGAGCGCGGCCTGGGAGCCGCCGCCGGGTATCGGCACGAAGTCGATCTGCTTGGCGATGCCGGCGTTGAGCAGGGCCTTGCCGCTCATGCTGCGGTACTTGGCTTCCAGCCCGTACTTCTTGAAGATGCCCTGCTCCATGGCGATATAGGAGGGGATGTGGAATCCGCTCGCCGAGGTCGTCCGGCCTACGCTGATGGGCGTCATGTCCGCTGCGCTTGCGGCCGAGGCCGCCAGAGTTGCGATACCGAACGCCAGCAGCGCTGCCGGGGCTAGCCATTTGTTCCTGGATTGCATCATTTCGACACTCCTTGTTTTTTGCTTCATCGCAAGCCGATGAGCGACCGCACTCTATGACAGAGTGGTTCCGGTTTGCAAGGGGCTCGTCAGCGGCACAGCGGCCAGACCTGGTACCAGGCGTCGCAACGGAAACGCGACTCGCATTGAGCGAGCTGTGAGCGGTATTGGCCGGCGGTGGCGGCCACGCGCCGGGCGGTGCGCTGTAACCAGGCCTTCTTCTTCCAGGTGCCGCGACGGTAGCCGCCACGGCCCTCGTGATAGGCGAGATAGAGTCTTTCGGGGTCGCTGCGGGAGATGCCTATCTGACGCCAGGTCTTGTAGTTGTACCAGCCGATGAAGTCGAGGGCGTCCTCCATGTCCGAGCGGCTCCGGAAAAGCCTTCCCCGCTCCGCCTGGTACTCGCTCCAGACCGGGTCCAGGGCCTGGGCGTAACCCTCGGCCGACGACGGGCGTCCCAGGGGGATGAACAGGAGCCATCGCATGGGCGGCTTGGCATCGCTGCGATAGCTCGACTCGTGGCGCACGAAGGCCATGAGAACGTGCACCGGCGTACCCCACTTGCGCTGGGAATCGCGGGCGTAGTCGTACCAGTCCGGATACTGTGCGAAGACCTGGCAGATGTCCCGCTGCTGTTTCGGCGGCGGCGCATAGCTGCACCCCGATACCCACATCAGCAGGAGCACGCCCACCGCTGTCCGCCCGAGAACCAACCCTTCTCTACTCCTTACATTCCGGCAACTTGAACCAGCGCCCAGCCGTTGCCGTCCAGGTCGCGGAAAGTCGCCCAGCGACCCCACGCCGCATCCGTGACGTCCGTAATCTCCACTCCCCGGCCGGCCAGCCCCGCCCGGCTCGCGTCGATGTCGTCCGTGCTCAACACGACGCCGTCCAGCGCGCCCGGGGAAAGCGATGGGATCCAGGTCACCAACGAGATCGACGTCTCCCCGGCGGGCGGCTTGAGCTGAATCCACTTGTCGTCCATGTCGGGCATCTCCGCCTCGACGACGACTTCGAACCCCAGCTTCTCCACATAGAAGGCCTTGGCGGCCTGTTGGTCCCGCACGGGAACGGACACGTTGGTGATCTTTTCGTGCGGCACGGCGATGATCCTTTCGTGGCGGGTTCAAGTCCTCCGAATCGTTCCCAGTGGCCCGTAGGTCGGATTAGCGAAGCGTAATCCGACACACCACAACGCGTCGGGTTACGCCTTCGGCCAACCCGACCTACGGGGAGAACGGGTACGCAGGTCCTCGCGACATCGAGGACCTCGGTTCACTGCGAGGATAGTGCTTGGGAAATTTTGCGTCAAGGAGACGCGGGATCGCTGACGGGCCGTGCGACCTTCACCCTCACCAGGTGGGCTACGATGGCGAAAATCACGGCCCCGGCGCCGAGGCTGAGGGTTACGGCACCCGGGAAGACCATCGTGAAACCGCCCGCCACCAGGAGCATGCGCTCCCAAACGGCGGTCTCCTTCGAGATCCAGCCCTCGAAGCCCGCGGCCAGGGCGAACAGCGCAAGCGCGGCCGTGCCCGTCGAGAACAGGATCTCGACGACGCTGCCGTCCATGAGGAGGCCGGAATTGAAAATGAACATGAACGGCAGCACGAACGCACCGATGGCCAGCCGTATGCCGATGAGCCCCACGATCATGGGGTTGGCTCCGGCCAGACCTCCGGCAAGGAACATGGCCGGCCCCGCCGGCGGGGACATGGGGGCGATGACGGCGAAGTAGACCGCGAACAGGTGCGCGGCCAGCGGGTCCACGCCCAGGGACACGGTCACGGGAACGATCATGATCGCCGTGAGGATATAGGTGGCGGCCACCGACAACGGAGCGCCGAGCACCAGGGATGCGATCATGGCGATCACCAGGGCCGGGAACAGGTAGCCCCCGGAGAAGAGCATTATCATGGAGCCGAACTTGCCGCCGAAGCCGGTGGCGTTGATCGCGGTGACCATGATGGCGCCCGCGGCGATGGGCAACGCCACGATGATGGTGGTCCTGGCCCCGGTCTCCAGTCCCTTGAGCACGTTCTTGACGAAGTCCTTGCGCCCCTTCTTCCTCAGCGCCGTCACCGCCAGCAAGGTCGCCATGGCCACCAGGGCGGCCCGGATCGGCGTGTAGCCTTCCAGCAGGACCCAGACGATGACCACCAGCGGCGCGATGAAGTGGCCGTCCTCCTTGAGTACGTTCCACGCCGTACGCCGGCCCTCGGTGGGGGAGATGATCCCCATCTTCACGCTCTCCATGTGCACCTGCCAGAAGACCGTGAAGAAGTAGAGACAGGCGGGGATGAACGCCGCCACGATGATCTGCACGTAGGGGATGCCGCTGATGTCGCTCATCAGGAACACGGTGGACGCCATCACCGGCGGCATGAACATCCCGCCCATGGAGGCCGACAACTCCACCGCCCCGGCGAACTCCGGCCGGAACCCGACGCGCTTCATCATCGGGATGGTGAAGGAGCCGCTGGTGGCGACGTTGGCGATCTGGCTGCCGGAGATGGTGCCGAAGAGGCCGCTCCCCACCACCGCCACTTTGGCCGGCCCCCCCCGGGCGCGTCCGGCCATGGCGTCGGCCAGATCCACGAAGAACGCGGCGCCGCCGCAGTGCAGCAGCAACTGGCCGAAGAGCACGAACAGGATGATATAGGTGGCGGAGATGTTCATCAGCGAGCCCCACAGGCCCTGGGGGCTCAGAAACAGCACGTCGATGACAAGGTCAAAGGTCAAGCCCGAGTGCCACCAGATCCCGCCGAGAAGATTGCCCCAGAACATGTAGAGCAGGAAGACCACGGTGACCAGCACCAGCGGCATCCTCGACACCCGCCGTACCCCTTCGAGCACCAGCAGGATCAGCAGGCTGCCGAAGACGAGGTCCAGCAGAGGGGGCTCGTCGATTTGGCTCAGCCACAGGGTGATGCGCTCCAGGTTGAGCATCATATGGACCCAGATGGCCAGCGACAGGACCGCCGGGACCACGTCCCACACCCCCACCCGGGTTTTCTTGGCCCCCGGCGCGTAGACGATGAAGGAGAAAGCCAGCAGCCACAGGAGGTGCGTCGCCCGGTGCTGAAACACGTTCAGCTTACCGACGCCCATGATGAAGACGTACAGGTGGTAGAGCGAGTACAGGATGGCGAAGCCGGTGACGAGCTTGCCGGTGACACCCGTGAACTCCCTGCGGCTGCCCTCGGCGTACTCCTCGTACACCCGGCCCAGTGCGGTCAGGAATGGCATGAGTTGCAGGTCAGGTATGGCAGGTTACGCGGCAAGGGTATGCCGCGCGACGAGGCGCCGGGCGCCGGCGCGGACGTCACGTCCCGCACCGGCGCCCGACTCGTACGCGCCGCTACTTCATGGCGCCCACTTCGCGGAAATACTTCTTGGTGCCCTCGTGGAGATTCAGCGCATCCGACGCCTTGTCCAGGGCGACCGTGTTCTCTGCGGTCAGCGCCTTGAAGGACGTGTGCACGTTCACCAGGTAGTCCTTGCTGCCGAAGATGGCCTTGGTGAGGGTGTATGCCTGATCCACGGACAGGTCCGACCGGATGGCGATGATGTCGGCCATGCGCACGGTATGCAGGGGCTCCTTGTTGACGAACTTGTAGCCGTATCCGAAGTCCCCCGGGCTGTCGAGCTTCACGTACTCGTACCCGAACTCCGCGCCGAGCTTGTCGATGGCGTCCTGGTCGAGGCCCACCCAAACCATCTTCCGGTTGTTGGTGAGATCGACGATCCGGGCGCTCGGCTGCCCCCACAGACCTCCCAGGCCCTCGATCTGGCCGTCCTGGAGCAGCTCCAGGGAGGGAGCGGAGTACTGATAGTGAATTTTCGCGCCCCAGGCTTCCATATCCTTGAAGTTGGTGCCGTGCACCTTGGCCACGTCGTCAAAGACCATGTAGGAGCCGCTTCCCTTGGGACCCACTGAAATACCGTCCTTGGCCTTGCGGGACACGTAGTCGCCGAAAGTATTGAGGCCGGCCTTGGGGGTGGCCACGAACATGAAGAGGTCCGCGCCCCAAAACGCCAGCAGATTGAATTTGTACTTCTTCTTGAACGGCGCCTGGCCGCGCTGGGCGCTGACCGCCATGCGCGCCGAGGAGCCCACGGCCACATCCGCCTTGCCGGTGCCGATCAGCGCCAGACCCGCCGCGGGACTGGATGTCGGGACGGCGACGTTGGAGTTGGGGATGGCCCGCCGCAGGGCTTCGCCGATCCCTTCCGCCTTCACCTGGAGCGTTCCGCCCGCCGGCGACCCCGCGACCGAGATGTTCCACGACTGTGCGAATGCATTCACGCCCAGCAGCACGACCGCCAGGACCAGACTCAAAGACAGGGCTTTTCGTTTCATTCGAATACCTCCTCGTTTTTGTCGATTGGGCCTACTTATCGCATTTGCCATGCAACATCAACAACAAGTTGGGTTGGGGGGAGGACGGGCGGAACAGCAGACTGATCCCCATCTTGACCTGGTTGGACAAATGGCTGTAGTTCAGTTATCAGACTGTAGCTCAACATCCATTCGTCAGGAGGACAATCATATGAGACGAACCCGTTTTCTGGCACGCTTCGGCGTGGTTGCCATCGTAGCGGCCGCACTGGCGCTGGGCGTATCGAACTCCGTTCCGGCAGCCGACAAGCTGGTCGACAAGATTCACTTCCTCATTCCCGGCGGCGCCGGCGGCGGCTGGGACGGTACCGCACGCGGAACCGGCGAGGCGCTGACCAAGTCCGGCATCGTCGGCTCGGCCTCGTACGAGAACATGTCCGGCGGCGGCGGCGGCAAGGCCATCGGCTTCCTCATCGAGAACGCCGCCTCCAACCATGGCACGTTGATGGTCAACTCGACCCCCATCGTCATTCGCTCGCTGGTGGGGCGTTTCCCCCACAACTTCCGCGATCTGACGATGGTCGCCGGCACCATCGGCGACTACGCGGCGATCATCACGGGCAAGAACAGCCCCTACAAGAACTTCTCGGACGTGGTTGCGGCCTACAAGAAGAATCCGCGCAAGGTATCGGTCGGGGGCGGTTCGGTACCGGGTGGAATGGACCATCTGGTTGCCGCGTTGGCCTTCCAGGCAGCAGGCGCCGATCCGACCAAGGTCAAGTACATTCCCTATGATGCCGGCGGCAAGCTGAATGCAGCGATCCTGTCCGGCGAAGTGGCTGCAGGTTCAACCGGCTTCTCCGAGGCGGTAGGGCTCGCAAAGGCCGGGGAGATGCGCATTCTCGCGGTAACCTCCGCAAAGCGTGTCCCGGCGTTCAAGGACGCGCCGACCCTCAAGGAGCAGGGATACGACGCGACGTTCGTCAACTGGCGCGGCTTCTTCGCCGCTCCCGGATTGCCGAAGGACAAGGCGGACATGTACCGCAAGGCCCTCGCCGCGATGTATGCCACCCCCGAGTGGAAGGCCGTACGCGACCGCAACGGCTGGGTCGACATTCACAATTCCGGGAAGGATTTCACCGCATTCCTGGAGAACCAGGAAAAGGTGATCAAGGCCCTGATGCAGAAGCTCGGTTTCCTGAAGTAGCGACCAACATCATCCGGGGCGTCCGCCGGGGCGCCCCGGATTGCCTTCCTGTTGCGTGAGGGACGGGCAGGAGCGGATTCGTGACCCTCGAACGCGCGATCGCCTTGATATTCGTCGCCGTCTGTCTGGTCTATGGATACACGGCCTTTGTGGTCATGGAGGCCGGGCTGCTTCCGTTCGAGCTCAACATGACCTTTCTGCCCAACGTACTACCCAAATGGCTGAGCGTACTGGGCGTGGTGGTGGGGGTCGCCGTGCTCATCCAGAGCGGTCCTGCGGCCGATGGGGAAACCGACCCGGACGGCATCGAGTTCCGAAACCTGGGTCAGTACAAGCTCGGTCAGGCAATCCTGCTGCTGATCCTCATGATCGCCTATGCGCTCTTGCTTCGACCCGTCGGCTTCCTCACCGCAACGACACTCTTCCTGGTCCTGGGAGCCGTGACTCTCGGCGAGCGGCGCTACGTCGTCCTCGTTCCGGTTTCCGTGCTCTCGGCGTTCCTGATCTGGTATCTGGTGCAGGAAGTGCTCGGCATCTTCCTGCGCCCCTGGCCCTGGTTCTTCTGATGCTTGAAGGAATCCTCACCGGTCTGTCGACCGCCCTGAGTTTTCAGAACCTCTTCATGGTCATCGCCGGGTGCCTGATCGGTACCTTCATCGGCATGCTGCCGGGCCTCGGCCCCATGTCGATCATCGCCATCATGATCCCGATCGCCATACAGATCGGCGATCCGGCGGCCGCGCTGATTCTGCTGGCGGGTGTGTACTACGGCGCCATCTTCGGCGGTTCCACCTCGTCCATCCTGATCAATGCGCCGGGCGTGGCCGGTACGGTCGCCACGGCGTTCGACGGTTATCCGCTGGCGCGCCAGGGACAGGCCGGGAAGGCTCTGACCATTGCCGCCATCGCCTCCTTCTCCGGGGGCACCATCGGCGCCATCCTGCTGATGGGGTTCGCACCCGGGCTAGCCACCGTCGCCCTGTTGTTCCATTCCGCGGAATATTTCGCGCTGATGGTCGTGGGGCTTTCGGCCATCGCCGCCTTCGCGGGCGAGGGCCAGGTTGCCAAGGCGCTGATGATGACGGTCCTCGGCGTGATGCTGGCCACCGTTGGCGAAAGCGCATTGTTCAACGCCCCGCGCTTTACCTTCGGCATTCTGGACCTGCAGAGCGGAATAAGCTTCATTACCCTGGCCATGGCGCTTTTCGCCTTGCCGGAGGCTTTGTATCTGGTCCTCAACCCCAAGCGTTCGGAACGAGACGGCGAGGACGGCGGCAGGATCTCAAACCTGCGGATCACGCGCAGCGAGGCCAAAGAGATCGCTCCCGTTATCGGCCGCCAATCGCTCCAGGGCTTCTTCATCGGGGTGATGCCCGGCGCCGGAGCGACCATCGCATCGTTCCTTGGCTATGCCGTCGAACGCAACATCGCCAAGGGGGAGGATAGGGCCAAGTTCGGAAAGGGGTCGATCAAGGGTCTGGCCGCGCCGGAAACCGCCAACAACGCGGCCTGCACGGGTTCTTTCGTGCCGCTGCTGACACTGGGTATTCCCGGATCCGGGACCACCGCGATCCTGTTGGGCGCCTTGATCGCGCTGAACGTACAACCCGGCCCGCGCCTGATGGTCGACAATCCCTCCATCTTCTGGGCCGTGATCATCTCCATGTACATCGGCAACATCGTGCTGCTGGTCCTCAACCTGCCGCTGATCCCCTACATCGCCAAGCTCCTGGAGATCCCTCGGACCTACCTCATCCCGTTCATCCTGTTCTTCACCATGATGGGCAGCTACATCGGCCAGAACAATGCCACCGAGCTGGTGATGCTCACCGGCATGGGAATCGCGGCCACGATCATGCGCATGGCGGGTTTCCCGCTGGCGCCGATGCTGATCGGGTTCATTCTCGGACCGCTGCTGGAGGACAACTTCGCCCGCGCCATGAATCTGACCGACGGCATCAGCTTCATGTGGGAACGGCCGATGACCGCGGGATTGCTGCTCTTTGCCATCGTCCTTATCTTTCTGCCTTCCATCCGGGCAGGTCTCGCCATGTTTGGAGGAGGAGGAAAGGGTGCCTCCGAAGGTGCCTGACGGCTCCGGTCACCACCTGGAGCCCGTCTCGAAAGCACGGTACCGGAAAGACCGCGAGGGGAATCCATGAGCACTGAAACGGAACTGCCCAAGGTACGTGCAGAGCACATCGGCAGCCTGGTCCACCCCGACCGGCTGCGGGACGTCTTCCTTCGGTACGACCGGGGCGAGGCGTCGGAAGAGGAGTTGCTTCGAGCCCAGGATGAAGCCATTCGGGAGGTCGTCCGAAAACAGGAAGCCATGGGGCTGCCGGTCGTGGGGGACGGTGAACTGCGGCGGCACAACTTCCAGGAGAGTTTCTCCGCTTGCGTCTCCGGCTTCGACGTTCCCCGGGAGGCCACCCGTTTCTACCGCCATGAGAACGTGAACAAGACGCCTCTCGAACGCGCCGAGCAGGACTTCGACGCCGCCGGGCCGGCAATCATCACCCGGCGCAAGACCGTCGCAAGACTTCACCGCGTTCGCAATCTGCCGCTGGAAGAGTACCGGTTCGCAAGCGACGCGGCCACCCGGCCCGTCAAGCCCACCCTCATCGGCCCGGACCGCATCGCGCAGCGGTTCAAATGGGAAGACTCCCGATCCGTGTACCCCGACGGCCTGGACGAATTCGTCGAGGACGTCGTGCGCATCGAGCGGAGCATGATCGCCGACCTGGTAGCATCGGGCTGCCGCTATATCCAGATCGACGCTCCCGGCTACACGGCGTACGTGGACCGGGTTTCGCTGGACCGGATGCGCTCACGCGGCGAGGACCCGGACGAGAACCTCGAGCGTTCCATCCGGGCGGACAATGCGCTGATCGACGGCTTCCCGGGGGTGACCTTCGGCATCCATCTCTGCCGGGGAAACGCCCGCACCCTCGATCCAGTGACGGGGGAGCTGGTGCCGCAGTGGCATCGCGAGGGACACTATGACGCCATCGCCGAACGCCTCTTTACCGGCCTGCGGCACCATCGCTTCCTGTTGGAGTACGACAGTGACCGTGCGGGCTCCTTCGAGTCGCTCCGTTTCGTGCCCGCCGACAAGACCGTAGTACTCGGGCTGGTCACGACCAAAAGCGCCCGCGTCGAAAGCGTTGACGGACTGAGGAACCGCGTGGACGAAGCGAGCCGGTACTGCCCGCTGGAACAACTGGCGTTGAGCCCGCAATGCGGCTTCGGGGGCCTCTACAGCGAACGCCTGAGCGAGGACGACCAGTGGCGCAAGCTCGACCGCATCGTTGAGACGGCCTCGGCCATCTGGGGTAGCCCCTAAGAGCCGGTATCGGCCGGCGGTGCTGTGCGAGCGCGGGCGGGTTTGAAACCCGCCCCTACATCGTCATGCGCCTTGCGGCTCAGGCTCCCGGCGGCCTGCCGCTACCGGCAACGCCCGACCTACCGGCCCGGCGCAATGGCGGGCTGCCCGGCTTGCGGCCACGCGGTGGGCGCGCTCGCCTTGGACAACCGCTCTTCCAGCGGCAGGGTTTCGTCCCAGTGATAGGCGATGAAGCGCCGGCCGTTGATGCCGTTGGACGCCTCCGAGGCGAGCCACACCACCGGCTTCTCCATGATGGGCGGCTGAATGAGCTGATCCCGGTCGTAGGGGGCGTCCTGCGGTATCAGGTTGGTGTTGGCCGGCCCGCCCGGAACCAGCACGTTCGCGGTGACTCCGGTGCCCTCCAACTCCTGGCACAGGGTGGCCATGAAGGCTTCGTGGCCCGCCTTGGACGGCCCGTAGGGTGAGCCCCACGCCCGGTACATGGTATCCAGGCTGGTGGTGACGCCGATGATGCGGCCCCACCCCTTCTCGATCATGTGCCCCACCGCCGCGCGCACGGTGAAGAAGGGTCCGCTGCAGTTCACCGCATATACCCGCACCCAGGCCTCGGGCGAAACCTCCCAGCACTTCTCGCGGAACTCGGTCGTCAGGCCGACGTTGCGCGGGTTGGTGCCGGCATTGTTGACGAGAATGTCCAATCCGCCCAGGCTGGAAATGGCCGACTCCACCGCCCTCGCCGCGTCCTCCGGATCGGCCACGCTGGCCACGACGGGAAGCACGCTGTCCTTGCCGTTGGCGGCCCGCACCTCGTCCGCGGTCTGGTTGAGCCACTCCTCCTTGATGTCCACCATGGCCACGCGCGCCCCGGCGGCCGTCAGGGCGAACGTCATGCGGCGGCCGAAGCCGATGGGGCTGCCGGCCCCGGTCACCAACGCCACTTTTCCTTCCAACGGTCTGTCAGCCATTAGCGGTGCCTCCTCTTCGGTGAGCTGTCACGAATGAACCGTATGCGTCCTTGCGCATTCAGGACACTACAACAGGCTTCCCGAATCACGCAAGGTAAAGGCACGCCACGTCTTCGGAACGGAGCACCGGTGGTATCCTTCGGTCGGTCTAGCGCGGCATTTCCACGCGCGCCTCCAGGAATGCGGGAGGCGCCGCGGCGCGGGTGCGCAGGGGTCGCGGGCCGCCCGCATCGAGCAGTCCACGCAAGAAGGCGTTCTGACGCTCCCTGGCGACCCGTAGTGGCACGTCCCGGATCATCACCGCGAAGAACGTTCGACCGAACTTGCGGGTATGCGCGACACCGGCCAGGGTCGATATCCGAAGCACGCGCACGGTTCCCGACTTGGCGACCACCGCTCCACGATAGCGCGGCTCGGCCAGCCGGTCCTCCAAGGTGCCGCGGTCCACTCCGGCCACGGGGAGCACGTCGCGAAAGGACAGACCGCGGGCCTTGAGGGTCCTTTCCAGGGCACCGAACATCGCCACCGCGGCCCGTGGACTCAGTTGGTTCGTCCGGCCGTCCCCCGCGGCGTTGTCGATGACCATGGACGACCGGGGCACACCGGACACGCTTGCCCGAAGAATGCGCTGCACCGTTTCCGGACCGCCGATCAGGTACGAGAACTCGTGGAAGTTGTCGTTGGAGTGACTGTTGAAATCCTTGAGGTGGCGGAGCAGAGGCGGCGATGCGTGCACCACGAGGACACGCCGTGGGCGTGCCTCGCGGGCGGCGCCGCGCCCGAACCGGAGCTTGAAATCTTCCAACAGCATATGTTTGCCGGGATAAAGAGCGCCGGTCACCACCGGCCAGCGTTCAGCGCCCAGGCGACCGGTCCAGGCGCGCTTGAGCCGGCGCCCTTCGGGGTCGGGAGTCCAGTCGAAGAAGAACGGTCCCTCGACCCGGATCACCCCGTTCACCCGGCGGATTCCCTCGTCCCGAATCCTCAACAGGACCAGAAATGCGTTCTCGAACAGGAAGTACGGATCACCTTCCGCCTGAACCACCAGTTCTCCGTGCAGGGTCCCGTCGGTTACGGGACCCGCGGTGAGAATCGTCGTCCGGAAACGGCGGTCCGGGCGAAGCCTTGAGAGAAAGGCCAGCGTCGTGGCCACTTTCGTGACCGAGGCGGGATGGTACGGGCGCGTCGCGTTCAACGCGGCCAGCACCGCTCCATTCTCCGCCTGCACGAAAACCCCGTGGTCGTCACCGACCCGTTTTCGCGCAAGGGATTGCAACGGAGGCTCGGCCGCGGACGCCGGCGCAGTCAAGAGATGAATGGCCAGTATTGTAAGCCCGAGCGTTCTATACATGGTGCCGAGAAAGAGTGTTGGAACGGCGTGACGCCAGCCCGAGGATAGCCACGCCCCGCGAAACTCACAAGACCCTGGGCAAATGGCTTCCTTGGGATCGGAACTTGTCGAGCCCTGGACTTTTCGACGTGGCTATCTGCCATGCGGGCACGGGCGGGTTTGAAACCCGCCCCTACGGCCGGAACGCCTTGCAGCCCCGGGTCGGAGCGAGTATTCAAGGATGCGAGCCCCGACGAACAGGAGCGGTGGAACGCAGGGCAGCATCAGGAGGACCACGGCATGGGTGTTTTGATTGAAGGGAAATGGCATGAGGACGGGCAGGTGCAGACCGACGCCCGTGGAAGTTTCGTTCGCGACGATTCCATATTCCGCAACTGGATCACCCAAGACGGCGTTCCCGGGATCACCGGCGAAGGCGGCTTCGGCGCCGAGGCCGGGCGCTACCACTTGTTCGTTTCGCCGTCGTGTCCGTGGGCGCATCGGGCGATGATCCTGCGCAAGTTGAAACACCTGGAGGACGCGGTCTCCATGTCCAGCGCGGACCGGCCCAAGACCGCGGGCTGGTCCTATTCCCAAGGCATCGACGACCTGGAGCCGGGCGACGACGGCGTCTTTCGGCTGCACCAAGTCTACACCATGGCCAAGCCGAGCTATACCGGGAAGGTCACGGTCCCGACCCTGTGGGACCGCGAACGCCGCACCATCGTCAACAACGAATCGTCGGAAATCATCCGCATGTTCAACTCGGCCTTCGAGGGCCTGACGGACGACAGGTATGACTATTATCCGCCGGATCTTCGCGAGGAGATCGACCGCATCAACGACTTCGTCTACGAGCACGTGAACAACGGCGTCTACCGGGCCGGCTTCGCCAAGTCGCAGGGGGCCTACGAAGAAGCCGTGAAGAAGGTGTTCCACGGCCTCGATACCATGGAGGGATGGCTGGCCGAGCGCCGCTACCTTGCCGGCGACAGCGTTACCGAGGCCGACTGGCGGGCGTTCCCGACGCTGCTGCGCTTCGACCTGGTCTACCACGGCCACTTCAAGTGCAACCTCCGGCGCGTCCAGGACTATCCTCATCTTGCCGGCTACCTCCGGGAACTCTACCAATGGCCGGAAGTGCGGGAGACCTGTGATCTCGACAAGATCAAGGCAGGCTACTACGGCAGCCAGTCCCACGTGAATCCCACCGGCATCGTGCCCGTAGGCCCGGCCATGGATCACCTGGAGGAGCCCCATGGCCGGGACGGACTGCAGGCCGTGGCATAGTGGGGTTGAGGAGACACGCGTTTGACCGGGGCGCCGGGAGCATCCATAAAGAGAGTTCGTCAACAATCCACGCAACCGTTTCCGAACGGCTGACAGACACCCTGTGAACGGAACAAGGAGACCAACCATGAGCGAACGCGTATGGGATCGTTTTCTGACGGAACAGGACAAGGCTCACGTAGCGATGAAGGCGTCCAGGCCCATCGGGTTCGGCAAGAAGCCCGCCCTGTTGCTCATCGACCTCTACCGGTGGGTTTTCGGTGACAAGCCCGAGCCCGTGCTGGAGGCCATCAAGGAATGGCCCGGAAGCTGCGGCATGGCCGGCTGGGACGCAATCCCTCACATCCAGAAGCTGCTGCAGACCGCGCGCGAGGTGGGGATCCCCGTCATTCACATCTCCGGGCTGCCCGGCGCCGGCGTGGATGAATGGTCCTTCCGGCGTGACAGTTCCTCAACCAACCTGTCGGCCGAAGCCCTGGAGCGGCGGCGGAACAAGTTCGACATCATCGACGAGGTCCAGCCGCTTCCCGGAGAAGCCGTGCTGCGCAAATTGTCACCGAGCGCTTTCTGGGGCACCCCCCTGATAGCGCACCTCAACCAGTACGGCATCGATACCGTCATCGCCTGCGGTGAGAGCACCAGCGGCTGCGTGCGCGCCAGCGTGGTGGACGGCTGCACCTACCGGTTCCGCATGGTGGTGGCCGAGGAATGCGTCTTCGACCGGCACGAGGCCTGCCACGCCATCAACCTCTTCGACATGAACCAGAAGTACGCCGACGTGCTGCCGCTCGACGAGATCGTGCAGTATCTCCACGCGTGGCGGGCGGAGCGGCCGGCGGAGGCGTAGTTCACGCCGATGGACCATGCAGGGGCGCCCCGGACAGGCATCCCTGCCGCGACGTTCACCCTTCCCCTTTCCGGTCGCACCCCCCTCCCTCCTACCCGTCATCCCGGGCTTGACCCGGGATCCAGGAGGGGTGGAGCGGCGGAAACGGGTACGGCCGAAACGCCGTTAGCCGTTGGCCAGATTGCTGCGCCGACCGTTCTCGGGAAGCTTCACGCCACCGTCGCCCGCGGCTCTGCGCAGCCGGTCCCACTCATCCCTGAACCCAAAGGTGTGGCCGCGGAAATGCGGCATGACGTAGCGGGCGAACAGCTCCAGCGAGCGGCGGAGCTTGTGGCTCCGGGTCCATTCGTGGGTGGTGAGCATCAGGCCGCCGAAGCCGCCGGTCTCCTGCTGCATGCGCTCGATGTGGCGGATGGCGTCGTCCGGGGTGCCGATGATCCAGTCCCGCCGGTCCGCGGCGGAACGGGGCGTGATCTCCAACGCCGGCTGGTCGGGATAGGACTCGTAGGGCCTCTTGAGGCCGATGGCGAAGAAGTACTGCATGTCCCGGGCGATGCCCGCCTCCACGTCGGCCCAGGCCTGCTCGCGCGTCTCGGCCAGGTACACGCTCGTGGCGATACGCCAGTTGTCCCGGCTGGCGGTCTTGCCGTACCTGGCCGCTGCGGCCTCCACGGTCTTCCACTGCTCGGAGTGGGCCGGGTTGCGCCAGCGGTTCTTGCCTGCGGGGGACAGCAGCATCATGTCGTACCTGCCGGCCAGCTCGAGGCTCCCGGAGGTTCCCGAGGACGCGATGGCCAGGGGCATGCGCGGCTGCTGATACGAACGAAGCTGAAGCCGCATGCCCTCGAAGCTCCAGAACTCGCCGTGGTGGTCGATGGGCTCGGGCGACTCCAGCAGCCGCACGATGACCTCCACCGACTCGTTCAGCATGGGATGGAGCCTCTCGTTGTCGAGGCCGAAGAGCTTCTTGTCGGTGACCAGCGCGCTCGGCCCCACGCCCAGGATGGCCCGCCCGCGCGTCAGGTGGTCGAGAAAGGCCATGCGTTCGGCCACATGGAACGGATGGTGGAACGGCGTGTTGATGACCGAGGTCCCCAGGCGTATGCGCTTGGCGTGGGCCGCGGCCTTGGCCAGCGCCAGCTCCGGCGCCGGCATGTTCTCCCAACCGCCCGAATGGTGCTCGCCGATGAAGAACTCGTCGAAGTCGAGCTCCTCGGCGTAGTGGATGAGCGAGATGTCCCGGTCAAATGCCAGCGCGGGATTCTCCGACGGGAGGTGAATCGGCATCATGAAAAAGGAAAACTTCATCATAGGACCTCATCCTGTAGCGGTTTCCTGACATGCGCGGGTTCGGAAACCGCCCCTACTTCTCGCGTGGTATGGGCCACGGAGGGCGACCGCCGGTCGCCCCTACGGTCGTAGCGCCTTGGCGACGGCAAAAAATTCCCGCATAGCCTCATGAACTTAAATACGCGATGGGACACTAGGTCCCTTGGGCCGTGGCGAAGTAGCCGCCCGCGATGGCATCGTTCCATAGCTTGATGGCAGCCGGCGCAACGCCCTGGGGCAAGCCCTCATCGGCCTTCCAGAAGCTGTGCACTCCCGCGCCCAAGTGCGTCAGATGGGTCTTCGGGGCGGGCCGCATAGCGGCGAACGCGGGCAGGATCACTTCCTTGTACACCTCCGGGCTGTGGTCCCGGCTGTCCTTGGTGATGATGAACAGGAACGGCGGTATCGGCGGCGCCTCCGGCCCCGACAGCTCACGCGGATAGCCCAGGTAACGCTCGATGAGCGCCCGGGTCTCCTCGGCGTTCATGCCGAGGCGCCGGGCGCTGACCTTCGCGCCCTCGGTCAGCGAGGCGGCGATGTCGTGCGTGATCACGTATTCCGCCTTGAACTGCGGCCGGGACCTGCCACGGTCCCAGTTGTCCAGGATCTCTTCCATCAGCATGGGCAGTTGCATCAACGCCCCGGGCCCCTGCTGTCCCAGGGCCTCCGGACCGGCGTAGCGCGCCAGATCGCGCCAGGTGCGGATGTACAGCTCATTGAAGGGGTCGCTCCGGGCAGCATCTTCGGTGCTCACGCGCTCGAAACCGGCAATCTTGCCCATGGAGCCGCTCCAGTTGTCGCGCATGGCGCCCACGTGGCCGAACGGCGTGTGCTCGGTGGCCACCACCCCGGCGAAGTTGGGCACGCGCTGGGACAGCATGGAGACGAAGGGTCCCCCGGTGGAATGGCCTTCGCCGTAGATGGAGAACGTCCCCTCGGGCAGATGCCGGCGCATGGCCTCCTTCATGCCCTCTTCGAAGGCCACCGGCCAGGCCGCCATGCGGTAGTAGAAGTTCGTGCCGAGCCTGGCCCTGGCAACCGTCCGGGTGCCGTAACGCGGCCGCATGGAGACGTCCCGCGCGACCTCGTATTCGTCCCGCGCGATCGGCTCACCCTGTTTCCAGATGGGCGTCCGGACGCTGCCATCCGGGTGAATCGTATCCTCCGGCCAGTCCCGGCTCTGTTCCGGGAAATAGAACCGGCCGGGAAACGTCCCGCTCAGGACCTTGAAGCCGAATTTGCCCGCCGCCAGCGACGCCACCCGATCCATGGTCTTGTAGTCCCCCGAGCCGCCGTGGAGCAGGAAGATTCCCACCTTCTTGCCGTCGGCGCCGGCGGGGATCCGGCTCTCGTCCCGCGGCTGGTAGACCACCATACCGATGTCCCAATCCATGCCCAGGGCCTGGATCCGGATGATGTCTTCCTCGACGCGCACGGGGATGTCCGGCATGGCCAGCACCGCTTCGGAGTCGCGGATGATCTGTTCGCGCGATATCGTCGCGGGCAATTCGGCTTGAGAAACGGTCATGGGAATCCTTTCGTCCAGTCTACAGGCCTCTGTCTACTACAGACTCCGGCCGCCCGCCACACGCCCCGCGCGCACGGGGTGGAATGCACTTGTACGTCGAAAATCCTGTAGGTCGGATTAGCCGAAGGCGTAATCCGACATGGGGCGCGGCGTCGGATTACGCCTTCGGCTAACCCATCTTTAACACGGGTTTTTAAAACTAGTTATTATTCGGTGGGTTAGCGGGGAATAATTTGGTGTGTGGCACTACATTTCGACAGTTTAAGGTATTCAAGCGATCAATTTGGTGACACCACCGGGGGCGGGGTCGAGATCGAGAGCGCTGTAGATCTTGAGTTGGCGTTGCTCGGCACGGGTGGCCTTGCGCACGTGCAGGGTGCGACCGTCCTTTCGGCGGAAGGAGGCGGTGACACGGTGCTGGCCTTCGAGGATACGGCGCAAAGTGGTCCAACTCGCGTTCTCTCCATGTTCGGCGAGGCGCCTGCGGATGGTCTGGACCAGTTGGTAGGCGATGACGGTGATGAACAGGTGTCCGTCGGAGCGGTTCTGCTTTTTGTGGAAGATGGGGCGGAGGCCGAGTTCGGACTTGAGAGAGCGGAACACGGCTTCCAGATCGGTGAGCATGGTGTAAGTGCGCCACAAGGTCTGTGGATCCCAGTCGTGGACATTGGAGCGCAGACAGTAGACACCCGGATGGGTGAGCATGGAGCCGGCAAGGGGCTTGGGCTTCCAGGTGACGGCCACTGCCTTTCGGCTGTGGGGGTCGGCGACGACGTCCACGGTGTAATGCTGCCCGGCGCCGCGGCAGCGCTCCTGGATCCGCCCGATCCGCTGCCAGACAGAGTCGAGCCCCTTGCGGGTGCGGGGCCGGGACAGCCCCTCGTGGAGCTTTCGCAACTCGCTCTCGAAGCGCTCGGCGAAGCGTCTGGCGATCCCTTCCTCCTTTTTGGCGCGCTCCTCGGAATAACAGTACAGCCGCACCTCGCCTCGGTCCTCATCCACCTCCTTGTGCAGATGAACCTTGTGGTGCGACCGGGTCTCGATGGCGATGGACCGCTCGGGGTCGAAGCGGCGGGTGCGTTGGCGGCTGACCACCAGATAACGGTAGCCGTTGTCACGCAACCAGGCCACGTTGTCCTCGGTGGCAATCCCCGCATCCATCACCACCAGGGCGTCGCCGGGCGCGTGCAGGGCCTTGAGCATCGGCTCCAGCGTCTTGTCTTCGTCCGCCCTGCCGGCAAACACTTCGGAGCGGCGCACGAAACCCGAACCGTCCAGCACCAGCCCCAGGGTCAGCAGCGCACAGTCGCTGCGCTGCTCTTTCGAGTGCCCGCGCTGGGCCTTGGGCTGGTCTTTGGCCTCGCCTTCGAAAAACGTGTTGGTAAGGTCGTACAGCGTCACCGTGTGACCCAGACCGAACAACTCCGTCACCTGCTCGAACAGGTGCTTCTCGATGGCCTCCCGATGAGCCATCAAAGCATCCGACACACGGTAAAGACGCATCACGCTCATGGCCTCGAAGTCCACCTCCAGCAACTCCCCCAGCCCGCTGCGCTCACACAGCCAGCGCCAACTCGCCCTCTCCGACCCCGGCTGCCCCATCCGCCCGATGATCGACCCCACCGCCACCGCCCGTTGCCGGCCGTTGAACCCCAGCCCCTCCAGCAAACCCCTTAGACCCAGCCTCTCCATCGCCCACAGCCCCACATGCTCCACCCCCACCGTCCGCGGCCGCGCCAACTCCAGCGACTCCACGTCCACCGTTTGCAGATCCGGGCCTCCCGCCGCTACCTCAGGCCCCCGGTGCACCAGTTGCAGGGCTATCCGCTGCGCTTCCCGTTCAACCTCATCCGGACAGTCCAGCTCTACCAGCACCTCCTGGCGCTCCAGCAACTGCTCGATCCGACTGCACAACACCGCCCAATGCTCCGTTGCTACCGCAAACTCACTGCCGAGATTGAGCAGCGTGCGCTGCCGCACCCGCTCCCCGCTACGCTCGGAACGCACGAGTCGGTAGGAGTGGTAGACCTTGCCGCCTTCGGCACTGCGCGTCCTGGTGCGCCGGATGAACATGGAGGGAGGATAGCAGAGGGGGAGAAGGAATGCAAGAGAATATTAACAAGTATGGCACTACATTGTGCCAGCCAAAACATCAACTCAATGAAATCAATACCTTAGCCCACTCCCCACCCCACAATTTACCGAAATCCCCCTCTCTTGTGTTAAAGATGGGCTAACCCCGGCTAATCCGACCTACGCGACTACAGACGCCCGGCGCCCGCTACAGGCTCTCGGGGGTCGCCGAGCCTTGCCGACAACAACGAATCCTGCGCATATTGTCCACGAACGTCGGTCCCAGGACACTCATGTTCCGCTTCTCCCCCAACCCCAACAGCGCCCATCGCATTCACTGGATCGATTGGGGTCAGGCCGCCTTTGATCGCGCGCGCTCCGAGAAAAAACCGGTGTTGCTCTGCCTGAGCGCGTTCTGGTGCGGCATCTGTCAGCGCATGGATGAGACCACCTTCTCCGACACCGAGACCATCGCGCTTTTGAACGCGTACTTCGTCCCGGTCCGTGTGGAGGACGCCCAGCGGCCGGACATCGACGTGCGCTACAACCGGAACGGCTGGCCCACCCTCGTGTTCCTGAGCGCCGAGGGCGACTACCTGGCGAGCGTCAACTACCTGTCGCCCCGTGACTTCAACGACGTCCTGGTGCGGGTCCACGTCGGTTACCCGGAGCGCGTACCCGCCGGGGCGTCGGCTCCTCCGGCCTCTCCCCCAACCGACACCCCCGAGCTTCGGCCGGGAACGGCGGACGAGATCGCCGGGATCGTCTGGAACCTCGCGGACCCCATGCACGGCGGCTACGAAGCGGACCGAAAGTTTCCCCACTGCGAGGCCAACGAGTTCCTGTTGCGGCATCATGCGGGCACCGGCAACGCGCGTTACCTCAACCATGTGCGGCTCACCCTCTACCGCATGCACCAGAGCAAGACCCATGACCCGGAAGGCGGTTTCTTTCGCTACTCATCGAAGCCGGACTGGAGCGAGCCTCACCACGAGAAACTCCTGTCCGACCACGCCGGCCTGCTGGACAACGCCCTGCACGTGTTCGAGCTTACCGGGGAATCCTTTTTCCGGGAGTTGGCGGAAGAGATCCTGGACTACCTGGACCGCGGGTTTCGCGACCCGGCCCAGCCGTACTTCCACGGCTGCCGCGACTACATCCGGATCACACCCGGCCGGGACACGCCCCCGGGCTCCGTGCTGCACAAGAACCGGGGCATGTTCTCCATCACCGATCCCTGGATGTACACCGACGCCAATGCCCGCACGGTTTCCGCCTGCCTGAGAGCCGCCGGAACCCTTGAGCGCGAGGACTGCAAGGAACGCGCTTTGGAGACGCTGCGGTTCCTGCTGGACCATTGCTGGGACGGTTCCCGCGGCATGGCCCACTACCTGGACGGCGCGCCCCGGTTGCGCGGACTCCTCACGGATCAGGTCCTCATGGGACGCGCCCTGACGGACGGGTTCGACGCCACCGGCGAACCGGCCCTCCTCGAACATGCCGAAGCACTGGCGGGATTCATCCGGGCCAACTTGAGCAATCCGGCAGGCGGCTTCTTCGACATTGCCGAGAAAGGACCCGCATTCCTCAACTATCCCCTGACCCTGGTCACCGAAAACGGCGCCGCCGCGCGCTTCTTCCTGAAGCTGCACGACCTCACCGGGAAGCCGGAATACCACGACGCCGCCCTGTGGGCGCTCAAGTGCCATCACGGAGACCTGACGGACCACGGGGTCCACGCGGCGGAGTACGGCACGGCGCTGGCCACCTACGGTGGAGCGGCAAAGTCCAATGAATGAAGGCCCGCCAACGTTGCCCTGTTCTCGGCGCTGCCGCTTTGCCATTGCCGCGGGAATGTGGGATCATTTGCCCGACTGTGTCCAGATGGAGGCCACCGCGTGAATCTGACACTGGCGTACCACCCGGTGCGAACCCTTCGTTTCGGCGCTTCTACCCGACTCGACGGAACCACCCTCGACATCGACTCGGATCAGCTTCGCGGGTTGCTGCTCGAAGACGAGGCCCTCAGCGATGTAACCTTCGAGCTCGTCGCGCCCGGTGAGGACTGCCGGGCCGGACCGGTGTTCGACATCATCGAGCCCAGGGCCAAGGCGTCCGGATCGAGTCCCGACTTCCCGGGGATCCTGGGACCTCCCTTGACGGCGGGCATGGGCACCACCCACGTGCTGTCGGGCATGACGGTCACGGTCCTGGACGAGCACGCCGCGGGCGGATCCAGAGGCTCCATCGGCCGGGTCCTGGAGATGACGGGACCGGCGGCGGAGGGGTCGTCGTACTCCGGGCTGCACCACCTCGTCGTCATCCCCCGCATGGCCCCGGACAAGGACGGCCCCGCCGCCCAGAGGGCCAAGCGGGTAGCCGGACTCAAGACCGCGGTCTATCTCGCTCAGGCGGCGGCTTCGCAGCCGCCCTCCGAAAGCCGCCCTCTCGGGCCTGTGAATCCCGGACCGCCGGGACGCCCGGATCTGCCCCGGGTGGCCTACGTGGGACAGATCTTCTCCCGCCAGCGGCAGGCCGAGCTGAACGAGCCGGTGCTCTACGGGCTGAACACCGCCGGGATGCTGCCGGTGCTGCTGCATCCGGACGAGTGGCTGGACGGCGCGGTGGTGACATCCTACTACACCTCCATGGGGGGCGCGGAGACCTACCTCTACCAGAACCATCCCATCATCACCGAGCTTTACCGGAGACACCACGCCGGCGAGCTGAACTTCGTCGGCACGGTGGCGAGCATTGCAGGGTCGGACAACGCGGACCGCGACCGGAACTGCCGCACCGCCGCCTCCCTGGTGCAATGGGCGCTGAATGCCGATGCCGCCGTGCTCACCAAGTACGGCGGCGGCGTGCCTCACGCCGATCTGGCGGAGACCGCGCGGCTGCTGGAGACCCAGGGCATTCGCACGTCGGTCATGGTTTCGGACGTGTCGCGCGACCGCCGGGTGGAGTCGGCGTTGCTGTTCAACTTCCCGGAGGTGAACGCCATCGTCTACGGCGGGGGCAACGACACGCGGTGGCAAGTGCCACCGGCCGGACGGGTGATCGCCGCGACGCCGGCCATCGGCGAGTTGCTGGCCGGGGTCCGGGAACTGGGGGCCATGAACGTGGCGGGCGTCACCAACCAGCAAGGCGCGTCGAGGCTGCGGGCGGTGGTCTACTGACGAGGCCGTGCGAAGCCGTGGACACGCCACCGCGCACGGAATGACAGGGCAACGAACATCTCGAACAGGGAGGCCGTAACCATGAGGATCGTTCACTACCTCAACCAGTTCTTCGGGGGGATCGGCGGCGAGGAGCAGGCCGGGAGCGCGCTTCGGGAAACGGAAAGCGCCGTCGGTCCGGGCCGTCTTCTCGAGCAGACCCTCGCCGACGGGGCCACCGTCGTCAAGACCTTGATCTGCGGCGACAACTACGCCGTAGAGCACCAGGAGGAGCTGACGGCCGCGGTCCTGGAACACGTCCGGAACGCCCGTGCGGACCTGTTCGTGGCCGGCCCGTGCTTTGACGCCGGCCGCTACGGCATGGCCGCCGGCGCCCTGTGCAGCGCGGTACAGAAGGAGATCGGCATCCCCGTCCTTACCGCCATGCACGAGGAGAACCCGGGGGTAGACCTCTATCGGGAGGGCCTCTATATCGTCGACTCCGGGCGGAATGCGGCCAACATGAAACAGGTCGTCCAACGCATGGCCGGGCTGGCCCGGAAGCTGTCGGCCGAAGAGTCCATCGGCCTGCCGCGGGACGAGGGCTACCTGACCCGGGGGCTGATACGGGATCAGTTCGTGGACAAGTCCTCGGCCGAGCGGCTGGTGGACATGGTGCTGGCCAAGGTCCGGGAGCAGCCGTTCGACACCGAGATGCCGGTCACCTCCTTCCAGCCCGTGGCCAAGCCCAGGGGCGTGGACGACCTGTCCAAGGCCACCGTGATGCTCATCACCGACGGCGGCCTGGTTCCCAAGGGCAATCCGGACGCCATCGAAGGGATGGCGGCCACCAAGTGGGGCGCCTACGACATCTCCAGTGCCGACGACCTCGCGGGCGAGGACTACGAGATCTCCCACGGCGGCTACGACCCCCGCTTCGTTCAGGCCGACCCGGACCGCCTGGTGCCCCTCGACGCCCTGAGACAACTGGAGAGGGAAGGCGCGGTGGGCAAGATCCACGGGGAGTTCCTCTCCACCTCCGGCCTGTCCAACCCTCTTTCGAACACTCGCCGGCTGGGCCGGGAGATGGCGGAGAAGGTGAAGCGCGAGGGGGTCGACGCCGTCATCCTCACCTCCACGTGAGGCACCAGCACTCGCAGCGGCGCTGCGATCACCACCGAGCTCGAAAAAGCCGGCGTCCCCGTCGTGCAGATGACCTCCGCCCTTCCCATCGCCAAGATGGTGGGCTCCAACCGCGTCGTGCTGGGAGCCGGCATCGTCCACGTGACCGGAGACGCGAGCCTGCCGGCGGACGAGGAAAAGGCGCTAAGGCGCAAGCTGGTTCAGGAGGCGCTGGATTCGCTGAGGGCGGAAGGGGGTACCGGGTAGGCGCCCGTGCAGGTATAAGGAAACGCTAAACGCTTCAGACCTCTTGTGCGGGCATGGCCCCGCATCGTCACCTTGTAGTTGATTCGTTAAACTGTTCGCTGAGCGTGTGAAGCCGTTCGACCGCCCGGCGACTCGACGCCGACGTAGCCGCCGGGCGGCACACTGGCCGGGGGGCGCCCGTAACGAGCCGGTGTCAAGGGCGTCCAAGCTCGGACCGCGCCCGAAGGAAGGAGAGCGACCGATGTTGAACAATCTCGAGGTCACCAACTTCAAGGCGTGGCGCAATCTGGAAATGCAATTCGGCAAGGTGACCGGCCTTTTTGGCACAAACAGTTCCGGTAAGAGCAGCGTGCTCCAGTTCCTGCTGCTGCTGAAGCAGACGAAGAATGCCACGGACCGGGGTCTCGTCCTGGACTTCGGTGGACCGAAAGAGCTGGTAAATCTGGGGACCTACCAAGCCATTGTACATCGAGGCGACCAGGCAGCGGACATCGACTGGACGCTGGATTGGAAGCTCCCGGAGCCTCTCAAGGTCTACGACCCGAGTGGGCGTCGCAAGGACGTACTCTTCACGGGAAACAGTCTGCAAGAGAGCTCTCGGGTAGGATTGAAGGGTTCACATCTGTCGGCGCGCCATGTGAAATACAGGTTTGCCGACTCCGTTTTCGCCATCGAGCCGAAGACGGAGAACTCCAGTGAGTTCGAGCTCAGGTCAGACGGTCCCCAATCGCTGAGATTCATTCGTAATCCAGGACGAGGCTGGGCATTGCCCGGGCCGGCCAAAACCCACCTTTTCCCCGACCAAGCTCGTACCTACTATCAAAACACCAGCTTTCTGAGCGACTTCGAAGCCGAGTACGAAGCTCTGATGGACAGGATATTCTATCTTGGCCCTCTCCGAGAGCATCCGCAGCGCGAGTACCGCTGGTCGGGGGCCAGGCCCGCTGACGTGGGGCCAAGCGGAGAACACACCGTCGATGCCATCCTGGCAGCTACCGCGCAAGACGAAATGCGGAATTTGGCGCCGCGCAAGCGATACATGAAATTTCAGGAAATGATCGCCCATTGGTTGGGCGAACTGCGCATGATCCATTCGTTCCAGATCAAGGAAATCGGGTCTGGGACAAACCTCTACCAGGCCTGCGTGCAAACGGATCAAAACAGCCCCGAGACGATGTTGACGGACGTCGGTTTTGGCGTCTCCCAGGTTCTGCCTGTCCTGGTGCTCCTCTACTATGTGCCGGAGGGCTCCATCGTGTTGATGGAACAACCCGAGATTCACCTGCATCCATCCGTCCAAAGCGAACTGGCGGACGTGATGCTCGCTGTAGCCCAGCATCGCCAAGTGCAGATTATCGTGGAAAGCCACAGCGAGCATTTGCTGCGACGCTTTCAGCGACGCGCGGCCGAAGAAAGCGTGTCGTCGTCGGATTTGAAGCTCTATTTCGTTCGGACAAGCCGTGGTGCAGCCGAATTGAACGACCTCGAGCTCAATGAGTGGGGTGAGATAGAGAACTGGCCGGACAAATTCTTTGGAGATGAAATGGGCGAGATTGCCACGATCAGCAAAATGTCCCTGGAACGACGGATCAAGGCCTCGTGATGAAGCCCTATGTCGTAGACACCAACGTTGCCATCGCGGCGAACGGAAGGAGCACACACGCGGACCTCCAATGCCAACTGGCGTGTGTAGAAAAACTGGAGGACGTTTGCGGTCAGCAAGTTGTTGTAGTTGACGACGGCGGTCTCATATTCGACGAATACAAAGGAAGCCTAAACTTTGCAGGCGCCCCGGGAGTGGGCGACAAGTTCTTCAAGCATGTTTTCGATCATGGGTACGACAAAAACCGCGTGCGTCGAGTTTTGATTACGCCAAGCAGCGATGATCGCCGGGGCTTCGAGGAACTGCCGGAAAATGATCTGGATAAATCCGATCACAAGTTTCTTGCCACGGCGCTGGTCGCGGGGGCCGCTATCCTCAACGCAACAGACAGCGACTGGAGTGAGCAGGAAGCGCTGACGAAGCACTTGGAGGTGACGGTACGACAGCTTTGTCCACAGCATGCTTCAAAAATCGGCAGTTCGTAGATGATTGTGGTTTCAACGACAAGTCGCATGCTCAAGTATCCGAGAACCCCCTACTGGCCGCAGTCGCCAGCGCGGGCCGCGGGCGACGAAACCCTTGCCGATCCAACTCGGTTCGCCGGCTCGCCGGTAGTCGTCACCGAAAAGCTCGACGGCGGCAACACGCTCCTGCACATCGGCGAGGTGTACGGACGTAGCGTCTCCGCGCCCTCGATCGGTAAATGGATGGCCATGGTCAGAAAGCACCATGCGTGGAAGGTGTTGGAGCCGGACATCTTTCTCTACGGCGAAGACATCTACGGCGTACACAGCATCGAGTACGACCCCGTGCCGGAGAACGAGACATTCTATGCCTTTGCGCTTCGTTTCGCGGACGGGTCGTTCTCCTCGTTCCAGGCACTAGTGAAATACGCCCAGGAACACGAGACCCCGGTGGTTCCAGTGCTGTACGAGGGTGTGTTCCGGTCAGTGGACGAGATCCAGGATTTCGTGAGGCATGCTCACACGGAGCCATCCGCGCTTGGCGGCGCAAGAGAAGGCGTGGTCATACGGCTGGCACGGGAATTTCCGGCCAGCGACTTCCACCTCAACGTCTGCAAGAGCGTTCGCGAGGGCCATGTCCAGTCCGATGAACACTGGTCGAAGGGTTGGAAGGCCTGCCGCATTGCGCAAGCGTAGCCAGCGGGATGGCGGTGACGATCCATGGCGAACACGCCCCCACGGCCACTTCACGGGATAGTACGCATCAGCCGCCGGCAGGCTCAAGCCGTGCGATCACACCGTTCGGCTCATCGCTCAGCAGATAGATGTATCCGTCCGGCCCGACCCGCACGTCCCGGACGCGGCCGATGACCCCCTTGAGCATCCGCTCTTCGCGCACGACTCGCTCTCCATCGAGCTCGAGCCGCACCAGCAAACGGAACTTGAGCGCACCCACCAGCAGGTTGCCGCGCCAGCCGGGAAACCGGTCCCCATCGTAGAACGCCATGCCTGAGGGCGCGATGGACGGCGTCCACTGGTGCAGCGGCTGGGCCATGCCCTGCTTATGGGTCCCTTCGCCGATCCGCGTGCCGGTGCCGTAGTTCCTGCCGTAGGTGATCACCGGCCAGCCATAGTTCACGCCGGCGCGGATGACGTTGACCTCGTCACCACCCTGGGGGCCGTGCTCGTGGGTCCAGAGCGCGCCGGTCCGGGGATTCAGCGCCGCGCCCTGCACGTTGCGGTTGCCAAGGGTGTAGATCTCGGGTCTCGCGCCCGCCACCGACCGGTAGGGGTTGTCCCGTGGTATGCCACCGTCCTCGGTGAGGCGGATGACGGAGCCGGCGTGGTCGCGAGGGTCCTGCGCGCGCGGCCCGTCGCCCCGATCCCCCAGGGTAAGGAACACCTGCCCCGTGCCGTCGAACACCACGCGCCCGCCGAAGTGACGGCCTCCCCACGACTTCGGCAACGCTCTGAACAGGATCTGCACTCCGGTAAGGCGGTAGCCGTCAAGCCGGCCCCGGGCAAGTTCGGTGCCGTGGCCGCCGGCGCCCTTGCCGGCATAGGCGAAGTAGACGAGGCGGTTCTGCGAGAACCGTGGATGCAGCACCACATCGTGCAACCCGCCCTGCCGCCTGGCTGAAAGGGCTTCGGGAAGGCCGGAGATGGGAGTGGGATCCAGCGTGCCATCAGCGGCGACGTAGCGGAGCCGGCCAGCCCGTTCGGTGACCAGCAACCGTCCGTCGGGCAGAAATGCCAGCGACCACGGGTGCTCGAGCCCGCGGGTCAGGATACGAACCTGCACGCCGTGCCGCTCGGTCTGTTCGACCGTGTCCGCGGTGGTGGTGCCGGACCAGGAAAGGGTCAAGACGAGGGCGCATGCGGCGAGGCAGCGTAGCGGACGGCCAAACCGCGGCCGCCGACCGCTTATTCCAGCAACCGTCATAGACACTATCCTCTGAGTCCATTGCTCGTCATCAGTTCATCCCGTAGCGGTTTTCCCGCACCGTTCCAGCATACATCATCGGGAGAGACGGGCAACAATGTCCGTTCTTCTATATTGGCAACTCCGCCTATGTCACACATCAAGTGTACCCATCCAAGCAACTATGCAAATATAATATATTGAGTTATATTTACATGGATGATCGATCGCCACATCAAGCCGACACTGAACCGGCTCCTGGACACGAACCCGGCCGTTGTCTTGATCGGGCCACGTCAGGTCGGGAAGACAACCCTCGCCCGGGTCATCGCACACGAGCGCAATGCGGTCTATCTGGATCTGGAGCGGCCAAGTGACCTCGCCAAGGTGAGCGACATCGAAAGCTTCTGCGAGGAAACCGCCGACCACCTGCTCATCCTCGATGAGATACACCGTGTGCCGGGTTTGTTCGCTCCGTTGCGCAGCATCATCGATGAAAGCCGGCAGGCCGGCAAGAGAGCCGGGCTGTTCCTGCTGCTCGGCTCGGCCTCCATAGACCTACTGAAACAGTCGAGTGAGACCCTGGCCGGCCGCGTCGCCCACTGCGAACTGCATGCCCTCAATGCCAGAGAGCTGCCCGTGGGCGAGCTTCGCCGGCTCTGGTGCCGAGGCGGTTTTCCGGAAAGCTATCTCGCCCCTAGTGACGACCGAAGCCTGGAGTGGCGCCTGAATTTCATCCGCACCTACCTCGATCGTGACATGCCGCAGTTCGGGCCGCGTATTCCGGCTGAGACGTTACGCCGGTTCTGGACAATGCTTGCCCATAATCAGGGGCAGATCCACAACGCGGCAGCACTGGCACGGGGACTGGACGTCAACGGCGTCACCATCGCAAGGTATCTGGACCTGATGGTCGATCTCCTGCTGGTCCGCCGACTGCCGCCGTGGACCAGCAACTTGGGAAGACGGCTGGTCAAGGCACCGAAGGTCTACGTGAGAGACAGCGGCGTCTGCCATGCACTGTTGGGCATCGAGACCATGGACGAACTGCTCGGGCATCCCGTCATCGGCGGCAGTTGGGAAGGGTACGCCATCGAGAACATCGTCAGCGCACTGCCGAGACGGGCATCGTACGGGTATTACCGCACCTCGGGCGGCGCCGAAATAGACTTGGTCATCGACCTCGGGGCCGGTGAGGTCTGGGCGGTAGAGATCAAGTGCAGCTCCGCGCCGACAGTCTCCAAAGGATTCCACAGTGCCTGCGAAGACCTGCGGCCGAACCGGAAGTTTGTCGTGCATGCCGGGAGAGAAAGCTTCCCGCTTGGCAAGGACATCCAGGCCGTGACGCTGCCAGCAATGGTGGACCGGCTGACGAATTCAAAGGATTCGCACTAAACCGGCTTCCTGACGTGTTTGATGAAGAATAGCGTGCAAGTCGCCTTGCAGAGACCGGTGATGACTCCGCGCCACACGTTTGAGCGCATCGAGCGTTGCGGGCGGTATCCCGCTGATGCGTATCGAACTCATACCGTCCCCTGCTCACGGCATGACCATGCCGCCGTTGACGTGCAGGGTCGCTCCGGTGACGTAGTCGCTCTCGTCGTTGGCGAGAAAGAAGATGCCGTCGGCGATCTCCTCGGGCATGGCGGCGCGGCCCATGGGCAGGACGCCCGAGAGTTGGGCCCACTCGTCCGTGTCATACTTTCCCCGCACCCGCTCGGTTCCGGTGAGTCCGGGGGCGATGGTGTTTACCCGTATGCCGTGGGGCGCCAGTTCCGTGGCCAGCGACTTGGAGAAGGCGATGATGGCGGCCTTGGAGGCGGCATAGTGGGTCCGCTCCGCGCCCCCCGTCACCCCGAAGTTGGAGGCGGTGTTGACGATGGTCCCCTGCCCCGCCTGCTTCATGGGAGCGATGACCGCCTGGGAGCACAGGAACGTGGTCTTGAGGTTGAGATCGAGGCACTCTTTCCACTGGGCCGGGGTGACGTCCTGGATGGCGTTCTTGTGGAACGTGCCGCCGGCGAGGTTCACCAGCACGTCGATGCGGCCGCAGGCGGACAGGATGCGCTCGAAGGCGGCCGTCACCTCCGATTTTTGCGTCAGGTCCGCCTGGATGAAGCGTCCTTCAACCTGCTTCGTCTCGAGCAGTGACGCGGTGGCGGCGCCCGCCTCCGCGTCCCGGTCGAGGATCATGGGCACGTAGCCCTCTTCGCTGAAACGCAGCACCGCGGCACGCCCGATGCCGCTGGCGCCACCGGTCACGACAACCACCTTGGTTTCCATCACAATTCCTTCGTTCTCGATTGCATGCGGGGACCGCGCCATCCGGCGGCCCTACATCATGATCGCTCCGCCGTTGACCACCATAGTCTGCCCGGTGACGAACCGTGCCCGGTCGCTGGCGAGGAAGACCGCCGCCCTGGCCATGTCCCGCGGCTGGCCGATGCGCCCCAGCGGGATTCTGGCCGCGCTGGCATAAAGCTCCTCTTCGGTCCGGTGGCCCCGGGGCTGCGCGGTGTCCGACACCCCGGGACAGATGCAGTTCACGGCGATGCCCGCGGGCGCCAGCTCCCGTGCCAGGCTTTTGGTGAAGCCGATGATGCCGCCCTTGGAGGCCGCGTAGTGGGCGCCGTTCCCGGCCCCCTGAAGGCCCCGGCCGGAGGTGATGCTGATGATGCGGCCGCTTCGCTGTTGCAGCATCCGCGGCGTCACCGCGCGGCTGCACAGGAAGGTCCCGAACAGATTGGTGCCGATGACCCGCTCCCATTCGCTCTCGGGCATGTCCTCCACCGTATTGGTGGGGTAGATGCCGGCGTTGTTGACCAGGATGTCGACCTTGCCGAAACGGTCGAGGCAGGCCTGCACCATGGCGTCAACGGAGTCCTCCTGTGACACGTCGGTGGCGTGGCAAAGGGCCGTGCCGCCATTGTCTTCGATCTTCCGCTGCACCGCCTTGGCATTGTCCTCACGCAACTCCGCCACCATCACGGCGGCGCCCTCTTCGGCCATCGCCACGGCAATGGCCTCGCCGATTCCCTGGCCGCTCCCGGTCACGATGGCCGTCCGCCCTTCGAGTCTACGCATAGGAATGCTATTTAGGACCTTTCGGCAACGTTGGCAACACGGGCCGCGGAATCAGCGTGGCCATTCGAGGGCCACGTAAGGGAGACAAGAATGCGCTCGGATCAGCCCTTCCTCCGGCTCCCGGATCAAGTCCGGGATGACGGTTGGGGCGTTGGCAGACGTTTCCTTTGAGGAGAACCAGGAGAAATGAACACGGCAGTCCCGCTCGACATCCGCAACGTCTCGTACGCGGCGGCGCACCACACGATTCTCGACTCCATCGACTGGACCGTCGGACAGGGCGAGCATTGGGTGATCCTGGGACCCAACGGCTCGGGCAAGACCACTTTGCTGAAGATGGCCTGCGGCTATCTGTGGCCCAACCAGGGCGGGGCCGTCTACCGCAACGGCAGCCGGCGGGTGGATCTTCGGGAGTTGCGCAAGGGTATCGGCTGGGTCACGATGTCGTTGACCTCCCAGATCCCGGGCCGGGAAAGGGCGTTGCGGACGGTGGTATCGGGGAAGTTCGCGCAGATCGGCCTGCTGGAGATGTCCACGGTCCGTCCCAGCGAAGAAGACTACGCACGGGCCGAGGCGATCATGGAGCGTATGGGATGCCGCCGCCTGAAGGACCAGGCATTCGGCACGCTGTCCCAGGGCGAGCAGCAGAAGGTCCTGATCAGCCGGGCGCTGATGACCCGTCCCTACCTGATGTTCCTCGACGAACCGTGCGCCGGCCTGGACCCGGGCGCCAGGGAAGGCCTGCTGGCGGCGCTCCAGGAACTGGGCCGCACCAGCGACGCCACCGCGCTGGTCTATGTCACCCATCACATCGAGGAGATCCTGCCCGCCTTCGAAAAGATCCTGGTGCTCAAGGGCGGCCGGGTCTTCCGCTCGGGCGACACGTCCAAGGTCATCACCGAGAGCCTGCTGCAGGAGCTCTACGAGACCCCGCTGGCCTTGAGGCGAAGCGACGGCCGGTACTGGACGGTGGGGGCCTGAACAACGTCATTTCCGCATCCACGGAATGACGAAAGGGAGAAGGACTTGAAGGTTGTCACGTGGAATCTGAACTCGATCCGTGCGCGGGAGGAGCGTTTGTTGAGCTGGCTGTCACGACAGGCCCCCGACGTGGTGTGTCTGCAGGAGACCAAGGTCACCGACGAGCAGTTTCCCTACGAGGCCGTGAAGGAGCAGGGCTATCACGCCGCTGCGCACGGTCAGAAGACCTACAACGGCGTGGCAATCCTGTCGCGAGAGCCCATCGAGGACATCCGGGTCGGATTCGGTGACGGCGTCGACGATCCGCAGGCCCGCTGTATCTGCGGCATGGTCCAGGGCATCCGGTTCGTATCGGTTTACGTCCCCAACGGGGACAAGGTCGAGTCGGACAAGTACGTCTACAAGCGGGAATGGCTGGAGCGTCTGTTCGTCTATCTGGACAAGACTCACGCGCCGGAAACGCCGCTGCTGATCTCGGGCGATTTCAACATCGCACCGGACGTGGCGGACGTGGCGGATCCGGACGCGTGGCGGGGCAGCGTGCTGTTCAATCCCGACATGACCGGCGTGATCACGCGGCTGCTGGACTGGGGCCTCCAGGACGTGGTCCGGAAGCACAATCCGGAGCCGGGGCTCTATTCGTGGTGGGACTACCGGCAGCTCGGGTTCCCGCGCAACCAGGGGCTGCGCATCGATCACATCCTGACCACGCCGGAGCTGGCTTTGCGTACGACGTCCGCCGGCGTCGACAGAGATGAACGGAAAGGCTCGAAGCCGTCGGATCACGCGCCGGTGATGGCGGAGCTGGATTGGCCGTAGGGCTCGTCCGTTACGGTGCGATCTCGGGAGTTGTCTGAAGAAAGCTGATCTGACGGACCAAGCCTGGGAGCCTGTAGGGGCGACCGGCCGGTCGCCCCTACAACGTTTGCAGCAAAGACTCCTAACGAGGGCAGGACGCCCTCGCCCCCAGGAACCCGTGTCACGCGTTCAGCCGGTTACTACTTACGCGGCACCGCCGCCCATGCCTCGATCTCGATGAGCATGTCCTGCAGGTCGATGCCCACGCCGCGTAGCAGGGTGGCGGGTCGAGGATGGGCTCGCAGATCGGGCTCGTGCTCCTCGAAGAACGCGTACATCGCGTCGCGCATGTCGAACACGTCCTCTCTTCGCGTGAGGAAGTAGCGCACCATGACGATGTGCTTGAGCTCGCCGCCCATCATCTCGAGATTGTCCTTGATGTCCTGCCAGGCCTGACGCGTCTGCTCCTTGATGCCGCCGACGACCTTGCCGCGGCCGGTCCGCTCCTCGTTGGGTTCCCGGCAGGGCGCGTCCTCGAACGGATCGCGTCCGGTGGAACCCGAAAGGAACAGAATATCCACGTCACCCCGGGTGCGGAAACCCGTGGCCCAGTTCATCCTCTCCTTGTGATAGTGCGGCCACAGCGTGCCCCAGTCGTATTCGGTTTTCTCGGCTTCCTGCCGTTTGACCGCTTCATCGTTGGTTGCCATTGTGCATCGCCTCCTTGTGGTTTGAGTTGATACTTCAGAATTCGCGAAGCCGGGATGGGGCGGAGCCCTATCCCAGGCCGACGAAGGGAATAGTCTTGCCCTCGGTGCGCTCGATATAGCGCACGAACCGGTACTTGTACTCCGCCAGATCGACGCTGGGGCGCGGGATCTCGCGGTGCCAGAGGCTCTCCTCGACCTTGCACACCACGTAGTGGAGCCCCTCGCCGGTCACACCCGGCAGGCCGTGCTCCTTGAAGCCGTCGAGGTCGTCCACGGTCACGGCGTTTTCGATTCCCGAGGCCCGGGCGACGGCGGCGAGGTCGGTCTTGCCCGACGTTGCCGTAGGCTCGCTCATGGTGCTGCCGCTGTAGACCTCGTTGTCGAACACGAACACCGTCAGGTTGGACAGATTGAGGTTGCCCAGGGTCGGCAGATTGAACAGCGACAGCAGGACGCTGCCGTCCGATTCGAGCACGATGACGCGGCGGTGGGGCAGCGCCAGCGCCAGTCCCATGCCCACGCCCGTGGCGCACCCCATCATTCCCACCAGCAGGTTGCCCTCGTGCTGGGACAGGTGGAACCATTCGATGCGCTGCCCGCTCTGGGAGCTGAGCACCAGTTGATCGGTCATCAACGGCGCGATGAGCTCGAGACAGTCGCGCCGGATCATCGGGCGAACTCCCCGGAAAAGATCAATGCGGCCGGCGCCCGCATGGAATCGCTGACCCGCTGGGCGTCCCTGATGTGCCGCTCGAGGTTCTCAGCGTTCTCGATCACCCGGTATTCGAGGCCCAGCCCTTCGAGGGTGGGGATCATCCGCATGCCGATGGTCACGTAGAGGAAGCTGTTCCGTTGATCGGCAAAACTGCCCAGAAAGCCGATGAGCAGCAGGATCGGCACGCCCATCTGCTTTCCCACGGTGAGCAGCGAGTAGGCGGACACGTAGGGCCCCGTGCTCTCCATGTAGCAGGCCACCCGCTTGCCGCCGAGGGCCGCGCCCGCGGCGATGGTGATGGCCTCCTGCTCGCTGGCCGTCGCCACCATCTGCACGGTGCCGTCCTCCCGCAGCAGCGGCAGGATCTGACTCAGGCGGCTCTCCGGCAGGTAGGTGATGAAATCGATGCCCGCCGCCTTCAAGCCGTGGACGATCTTCTTAGCCAATACTGGTTCCATGAGAGTTTCCTGGTCCGACCGCTATCGGTTCCAATTGCAGATGGTCGCCGCGGACAGGGCATAGATCTTGGCCGCGCGCACGATCTCGTCGATGTCGATCTGCTCCGACCGGGTGGTAAAGCGGCCGCCGCCGAGGCCGAACTTGCAGGCGGGAATGCCCATCTCGTTGTAGATGTTGGTGTCGGTCCAGATGCTGGAGCGGAACGTGTTGGCCGGGGTGGTCTTCTCGCCGAAGAGCTCCTGGTGCGTCTCCTCGATGACCTCCACCACCGGCTCGATGCCCTTGGCCTCGTAGCCCATTTTCGACGTGTACATCTCGATGTCGTACTCGTAGCCGGTGGCGTCCATGACCGCGCGCAACTGGCGCTGCACCTCGATGGGCCGAAGCGCGGGCGGGATGCGCACGTCCACGTACAGGGAGCAGATGCCGGGGTAGTAGTTGGGCCGGTAGGGAGCGCCTCCCTGCACCGAGCCGATGTTGACCTTGGGAATGATCGGGCCGTTGGCCGACTGGTAGACGTGGTTGGCCTCGAACCCCTCGGCCCAGGCGTCCACCGCCTGCACCACCTTGGCCATCTTGAGCACCGCGCTGTTCTCCTCGGGCGGCTCTTGCGTCCGGGTGACGCCCCAGGCCGCGTGGGGATTGCCGAAGGTGTCGATCTTGAACTGGGCCACGCCGGCCTGGGTCCAGATAACGGACAACGCCGAGCGGTCCGCCACGATGGCGTAGTCGGACTGGACGCCGTAGGTCAGCAGGTGGCGGGTGCCGGTCCCCTCCCCGCGGTACAGTCCGGACTGGTACGGCCCGATGGGAGTGCGGGAGATCTCGCCCGCCACGGCCGCGAGGATCAGGTCTCCCTTGACGGCCACGCCGCTCTGCTTGAGCGCCTTGCCGGCCACCATGAAGGCCGCCAGACCCGACTTCATGTTGGACGCCGCCAGCCCGAACACCTTACCGTCCCGGATGGCGCCGCGTAGCTCGCTCTGGGGCTCGAGCTCCCGGCACAGCATCAGGTCGTCTTCCTGTCCGGTGAAGCTCGTGTCCATGTGGCCGTTGATCATCAACGACACCCCGCCGCCGGTACCCTGGAGCACGCCCACCGCATTCACGCGGTTGGGGTCGATCTCCTGCCGGATGGGCTTGAGGCCGTTGCGTCGGTACCAGTCGAGAATGAACTCGCCGATCTCCTTCTCGGACCCGGTGGGGCTCAGGATGTCCACGAGGTCCCGGGTGAGCTCGGCCAGCTCCTGGCCGTCGATGTGCTGGAGGATTTGTTCCTTGGTGCTGTTGTCCATATTGTCGGGGTGTGTTGGCGGTTGCTTAACTCTTCCGTTGCTTGTCGATCTTCATGATGGGCATGACCCCGGCGACGTCGACCTTGTAGAGATCCTGCAACAGCCGGTGGGTTTCCTCCGCCTGTTTCGCAATGGACTCGATTTCGTCCTCGCTGAGATTGAACCCGTACTCCTTGTCGATCTGTCGAATCTGATCCTTCACGGCCGTTCCTCCGATCTGCGAACGTCTGTCAGGAGATTGCGTGTGGCACGAGTCGATGGCCCTCGAACCGCTCGTAACATGGAGGCTGGAGCGTGTCAACGCGGCTCCGGCCGCGGACGCGGGCTGCCTCGGCGGATCTACAGATTCAGCAACTCCACGGCGTTCCCGCCCAGGATCCTGGCCTTCTGGCTGTCGGTGATGTCGGTTCTTGCCTCGATACCCGAAACCGTGTGCGGGTATTCCGAATCGAAATGCGGATAGTCCGTGGCCATGAAGATGCGGTCCTCGCCCAGCTCCCGGATGGGGGTCGCCAGGTCGCCCTCGTCGGCCTCGCAGGTGACGTAGCAGTTGCGCTTGATGTATTCCGACGGGGCCATGGACAGGTGGCCCGTGAGCTGCGAGAAATCCTTGGCCCATTCGTAGTCGTCGTCCATCCGGTGCATCCAGAACAGGATCCATTCCGCGCTGCACTCGAAGAACACCACCTTGAGACGCGGAAACTTCTCGAACACCCCGCCCAGCACCAACGCGATGAGCGCCGCCGTGCAGTTCATCACACGACCCATGACGTGAGTCTTGTAGAAGTTGTCGAACCGGTCCGTCAGGTCGCCGTTGCTGTTGGGATGACAGAAGAGCGGAACGCCGAGATCCTGAACCGTTTCATAGTACGGATAGAACACCGGATCATCCATGTTCCTCGAACCCACGTAGGGCACCAGATGGGTAGCCTTGAAACCCAGATCCTTGACGCAACGCGTCACCTCGTCCGGCATCGCCTCCGGGCAACCCGCCGGGGCCACGGCACACGGCAGGAACGTGTCCTCGTAGCCCTTGACGAGGTTCGCCACCCAGTCGTTGAACGCCCGCGCCACCGCCGCGCCCAGGCGGCCCTGGTTCTGGGTGGCGATGCTGATGCCGGTGGGAAAGATGATCTCCTTGTCGATCCCTTCCTTGCCGATGTCCTCCAGCCGCCGCGCCATGTCGTAGCCGCCCACCTGCCGCTCGGCGATCTCCCCCGCGCGCCAGTTCACCTTCGGGTCGTAGATGTAGGGGTGCTTGTGGGTCGCAAGCCCCTGAGGGTTGAGCGGCTCGAGGGAGTGGATGAAGCGCGTCCCGTGGCTCCTGCCCTCGTCGTTGGCCTTCCTCGGCGTGAACTGCGCGAACGGCTCGCCGAGCTTGTATACCTCGTCCATGAAATAGCCTTCGCGCAAATGCGAATCGAGATCGATGATCATGGCTTTCCCTCCGTTTCAGCAATGGTCAGGGGCGCAGACTAACACTCGCGCGGAGGGCCAGCAAGGCGAAGGGCGCCGAGGGAGGGTACACTCCCAGGTTCAGGCTTGGGTCATGCGCATCGGTTGCAAGGTTCGGCTAAAAGGATTGAGCACCAGCCCCAGGATTTCCAGCGTAACGACGCCCAGCAGGGCGGCGTCATCTTCCTCCCCCAGGATGACCGGGCTGTGGGACTGGCCCTGAGGAAGAATCAGGTAACACTCGGACACGCCCCGCTCCACCGTGGCGCCGTCGGCCAGAACAAAGGTCATTTCCCGGCTTGGCCTCAGTCCCAGAGACTCCCAGACCGACTTGGGCAGCAGCGAGTACCTGGCCCCGCTGTCCACCAGAAACCGGACCGCCTGCTCCTGTCCTCCGGTGCCCCGAGCGACACCGTCAATATAGGTCACTCCCATCTCTTCATCCTCCCGCACATTGGATTTTACAGTCTCGGCTTCCAGTAACGCAAATCCGAGGCCAACGCCGCCCTGCGCCCGAGGGCTAACCAAGCGTTCTCGGGGACGCACCCGGGGGATCATGACTGGACTCGTGCGAACGTGTTCCCGACACGCGACACCGCTCGAAGTCTTGACATGGGGCCTCAGCTTCTAGTCAGATTATTAGCTAAGTCAGTCCATCTTAAGGAGACAAAGTCATGCCCGTGGTCAACGTCCATCAAGCCAAGACTCAGCTTTCCCGCCTGTCGGGCGGCTCGTGACCGAAGCCGAAGTACTGGCCTGGCTTACGCTCAGCGCAGCGGCGCGCCGTGACGGCCGTCCCCTCTGCGGCCCGTGGTCCACTGCTTCGTGCGGTGGACGAGTCCAAGAAGCCGTCGTGGCCTTGATCCGGCCCGCCGGCGCCCTCGAAATGAAGCGTTGCTTCACCGGCCCGCGATAGGGAAAGCCGCCTTCGGCGTGGGTCAGCGTGTACCGGCTGCACACGGTCAAACTCACGTCCAATCAACGTCGAAGGCCAACGCGCCGCGCCGCTCTCCTTGACACCCCGGAAGCCGGAGCCCACAATGGAACACGGTGCAATGCGACCCGGACCCTTCCGGGCAAAACGGGCGATCGAACCTTGACCCATGATCGAACTACTGGTGACCTATCCGGGTCTCGTCTTCATCGGGCTGTCGCTGCTGGTGGTTCTCGATACGGTGAGCGGGAATCTGCCTCCGGCGGCGCTGGTTCCGTTTGCGCTCGGCACGGTGCTGGCGGTGATACTGCTGTGACACCGTTTGAACGGCCTGGAGACCACCTTGGCGTCACCGGATGATACGAATGGCAGGACGGGAAAAACAATGAGATCCCTGACGTGGGCGACCGGTGGAGCCGCCTTCCTGACGGCCTTCCTGGCGTGCGGGACCGGCTTCCCGCAAAGCGCTCCCACGGACCGGGACGGCCGCGCGTCCCCGATACTTCGTCAGGGCACGATTCATGAAGAGGATCTGTCCGGGACCGCTCGGGCACCCGCGCCGACGGTGCCGGAAGCGGATCCCACGGGAAGCCCCGACACTTCGCCGGCACGCGAGTCGCGCGAGGGCACCCTGCCCGTGCCGGCAACACCGGCGAGACCCCCGACGACGAGCCTGGACGACAGGCTCGCGGGCAACCGCGGCGACTCCGCGGACCCGGACGGCTCGTACGAGTTGCCCCCCTTTGCGAGTTTCGACGGCACGACCTTGCCGCGGCGAAGAGCATCCGTGAAGCTGGTACAGCAGGGTCAGGACCTTCTCAGGACGAAGAACTACAAGGCTGCGCTGTCGCAGTTCGAGCGCGCCATCGGCCTTGACGTGACCAATCCCTACAGCCACTACTTCGTGGCTCGCGCGCACTATTTTCTCGACAACTACCGCCAATCCTTGAGCTTTCTCGATGTGGCGGAGCAGAAGCTGGCGGCCGATGGCCGATGGCTCGCGGAGATCCATGTCCTGCGGGCGCGCAACGCAACCGCCCTCGGTTTTCATGGACAGGCGGACATCAACTACATCCGGGCGCTCGCGCTCGATCCGCGTCACGGATTCGCGCTTGCTCGGCTCACCACCATCAAAACCCTCGCCCGAACGGACCGGAACCGGTAAAGGGGGACGGGCCCCCTGGTGTGGCGCCTTACGAACGTATTGGTGCGACAGCGAGCTAGGGGGCCCCGTCCGAGGCCGCCGGCAGCTTGTAGCTGAATGTCAGACGAACCGTCAGCGGGCCTGCGCTGACCGGTACGGGGCCGAACGGAGCGGACTCCCGGACGTTGCGGAGGGCCTCCACATCCAGGACGATGAAGCCGGACGACTTGGACAGCCGGACGTCGTCGATTCCCCCGCTTTCCTGCACGGCAAAGACAAGATCGACGATTCCCTGCTGACCGGTTCGCTTGGCGTAGTCCGGATATCTCGAGTTGCCGCTGATCTTCCTCTTGAGAGTCTCGACGTAGGCCCACTGCCGTGGACTATCCGACGGCGCGCGTGGCTCGGTCCGGGCCACCTGGACGGATGCCGGCGGCGGCTCCTCGGGCGATTTCACCTGGACCGGTACCGACGGCCGTTCCTCCGGCGGGGTTGCCTGGACCGGTGTCGACGGCCGTTCCTCCGGCGCCGGCTGACCGCTGGATCGTACCCGCGACCGGATTCGCTCCACCGCCTGGTCGATGGGCGAAAGGCTGTCCCGGGTTTTTGCCGGAGGCGTCCCTTGGGCCGGGGGTTCCGCCGGTCCCCTCGGTTTCCTGACCAGCCGCGTCAGCGTATCGATGCGCCGCTGTACCATGGCGACGCCCCCCTGATGTCCCAGACGCGTGTAGACTCCCAGCACCCGGTAGTAGGCTTTCAAGGCATCCAGCGGCCGGCCCCGGAGGAGCTCGACCTCACCCTTGTTGTGAAGCGCCAACGCCAGCGGCAGCCTGCCTTCCAGTCGCTCCGCCAGCGCCACCGCATCGTCGAGATGACTCAGTGCCTCCAGGTAACGCGCCGCTCGCGCGCTGCCCCGAGCCTCCACGATCTTTGCGTATGCCTGCTTTTCCGGGTCGGCGGCGTGCAAGGCGTCATGGCCGGCACGCGCGCGGTCGGCCGTGACGCCGCCGGCGAGCGCCAGCATCAGTGTGAGGCGCATCACGAGTCGCCCCCGTAACGGATGGTGCTGGATCATACCGTCTGCTTCTCAAGCATGCGGTGCCGCTACGCGGCCCCGCTAATGCTCTCCTCTCCCCAACGCTTCCGAACGTTCCGCGGCCCGTACCACGGCGTCCATGACGGT
Organism: uncultured Binatia bacterium (SeqCode); assembly: GCA_965218305.1. GTDB lineage: Bacteria > Desulfobacterota > Binatia > UBA9968 > JAJDTQ01 > JAJDTQ01. The sequence goes on from OZ244617.1 coordinate 2,308,647, forward strand.
CGCGCGAAAAGCGCCCTGCTCCAAGGCGAAAACGCCCGCGGCGGTGGTTCCGGCTGGGGAGGTCACGGCATCCCGCAGCTCCGCGAGATGTTCCTTGGCTTCCTGGGCCATCACCGTGGAGCCGTAGACCGTTTGAAGCGCCAGCTTCAGGGCCACGTCGCGGCTGAGGCCCATCTGCACGCCGCCCGCGGCAAGAGCCTCGATGAAGAGAAAGACATAGGCCGGCCCGCTCCCGCTCAGGGCCGTCACCGCGTCGAGATGGTGCTCCTCCACGGAAACCGCGAGTCCGACGCTCGAAAAGATCTTGCCGACCCTTTCGAGGTCCTCATCCCTGGCCCACACGCCGCCCGCATAAGCGGACGCCGCCTGGCCCACCAGACAGGGCGTGTTGGGCATCACCCGCACCACGCGGGTCCCGTCCGGCAGCAAGCCCTCGAAGCGGCTCAGCGGCACCCCGGCCGCGATGGAGACCAGGAGCCTGCCCTCCAGCGGCGCCCCGGCGAGCTCACGCAGAACGTCGTCCATGACCTGGGGTTTTACCGCCAGGACCACGATGTCCGACGCTTCCACAAGCCCGATGTTGTCCTGCATGAAACGGACGCCGGTCTCGTCGACGAGAGCCTTTCCCAACGCCTCGACGGGATCGCTCGCGGCCAACTGGCTCCGGTCCACCAGGCCCGCCCCCAGAATCCCCTTGATGATGGCGCTGCCCATTTTCCCGGCGCCGATGAAGCCAATCTTGTCGTCGAGCATGCAAGCCTCCTTGCGGGCCATGCGCGGACCGTCGCCAACCAACGCCGTTCAAACGTCTTCGCAAAAGCGCCGGCCGCGTCTCCGGGCAAAGCGCACACCGGGCGGAGGGATCCGCCTAGACGGTCTTGAGTTGTACGGTACCTTGCGCCACGCCGCGGATATAACCCTCAAAACCCTGGGGTGAGAAGGTCCACGTAAGCCATAATGGCTCATCCTGGCTGTTGACGAACCCGTGGTTGGTCTTGGGAGGTATGAACACGACGGATCCAGGCGCGATGTCCGCGGTTTCGTCACCCACCGTGGCGGTGCCGCGGCCACCGAACACGAAGATGATCTCTTCGAAATCGTCGTGCGAATGCAGGGGGATCTCGCTGTGAGGATCGACTTCCTGCAGGCCCATGGAAAAGTGGTGTGTCTCCGTGGTCCTCGGCCCGACACACGGGTAAAGGGTGCGCGGCGCCTGGCCGTCTATTCGCACCACTTCCGCTTCATCCTTGGAAAAGAAATACTTCATGGCATCCCCCTTGGGTTCCGATCAGCGTAGTGTCCCGGACCAACGGCTGGGGAAGATGCTTGTGGCCCGGGACCTCGTGTCCTGTCCCACAAGTACGTGCCAGGATGCGGATTACTAGTAGCTTTCCTCTTCCGTGTCCGTCGTCGTGAGCCGGCGAAATGTTCGATCTTCCTCGAAGTTCTTCGTCATGCGGGTCTCTTTCTCCAGCTCCTCCTGGCAACGCACGCACAAACGCGTGAACGGCATTACCTTGAGCCGGCCGACGCCGATCTCCTCCCCGCATTCGTCGCAGATACCATACGAACCCTCGCCGAGCCGAAGCAGCGCGTCTTCGATGGCCATGAGCTTCGCTCGTTCGCGATCGTTCAGTATCATATTGATTTCACGATCCCGCTCGTCGCTGGCCAGGTCGTAAGTGTCGCGTCCTTCATCCTTGGGACTTTCCACCTCATGCTTGAGCCGGTCCGGAATGTCCTCCAATAGCTGGCCCTTCATCCCTAGCAGGGTCTCCCGAAATCTCTTCAGAACATCTTTCCTCATCGTTGTTTCTCCTGGAAGGGAATCAATTCACCACTATTTGAAGACGGAGTCAACCACGGACGCCGGAGCAAGCCCCTTCGGGCCATCCCGACTGAAGGACGGCACTAAGACCCAAACTCAACGATATCAGCACCTTGTGGTGTCTTCAACTTGAACAACGACGGATCCAGCCCCACCCCGTGGGTGACATTGTCGAAGCGGAAGGTCCAACGGTTGCCCGCCGCATCCTCGATCAACACCTGTCTGATATCATGGCTGTCCGGGTCGACGGAGAGATGGATCTCACCGACACCGGTATTGACCTTTCTGGGGGTGAGCTTCAGCAGGTGAGCCTCGGCGGTAGAATCCATCAACTCGGCACGGAAATCGCGCTCCAGATCGCCGATGCCCAACAGGAAGGAAAGTGGAAGGTCGGAACGAAACACCAATCCGAGGGCCGTCTTGATGACCTGCCGTTCGGCCGGTTGATAGAAGTAGAGGTGGCGCCCGTCGGACAAAACGAACTGCCCGGCCGGTTCCTCGTAGCGCCACAACATCCTCGCCGGTTTGCTGAAGTAGACGCGGCCCGTGCCTTCGATGCGCCGGTTGAGGGTGCGGTACTCGGTGGTCTGCCGGAAGTCCGCCCGGTAGTCGCGCGCGGCATCGTAGCGCCGCTGCACTTCCCGGACGATGTCCCCGGCGTCTTGAGCGCCGGAATCCTGTATCGGCAGCAGGAGAATCGCCGCGCAAACGCCCGCAGCCACCCGCCCGAGCTTGCCTGAAACGCCGCGGCTCATGGCAGGGCGTCCCACACCGCCACGGCGGCCTCTGATGCCGTCGTCTTCATGGACCGCCCTAGTCTTCGATCTTCGGCGCCAGGACCTCGCGCGGCTTGGCTCCGTCCGCGGGTCCCACCACGCCGTCCCGCTCCATCTTCTCTATCATTCGGGCCGCGCGGTTGTAACCCACCCTCAGGCGCCGCTGTACCATGGATATGGACGCCTGCCGCGTGTCGGTCACGACCGCCACGGCCTGATCGTACATCTCGTCGTAGTCGTCTTCCGCGTTGCCGAAGTCTCCGTTGGCCTCCTCCCGGGCCTCCAGGATCTCCGGGCGATACTGGGGCCGGCCCTGCTGCTTGATGAAATCGGTCACCTTGCGAACTTCCCGGTCGGAGACAAAGGGACCGTGGAGGCGTATCAGGTGGGCCGTTCCCGGAGGCAGGAACAGCAAGTCACCGTTGCCCAGGAGATGCTCGGCCCCCTGGCCGTCAAGGATCGTGCGTGAATCCACCCGGGAGGTCACCTGAAAAGAGATCCGCGCGGGAAAGTTGGCCTTGATCAAACCGGTGATCACGTCCACCGACGGCCGCTGGGTGGCCAGCACCATATGGATACCGGCGGCCCGCGCCTTCTGCGCCAGCCGCGTGATGTGCTCCTCGATATCCCGGCCCACGGACATCATCAGGTCGGCCAACTCGTCGATAAGGATCACGACCCGTGGCAACCTTCTGTGCTCCAACTCGTCTCTGCCGTCCAGCCTCCCGCCCACGTCCGGCCCTTCCGGAGACGCTTCGGCCGCGTCGTCATCGCCCCGGCCCGCCGTCTTCTCGGGCGGCGGCTCCCGTTCCAGGATACGGTTGTAGTTGTCGATATTGCGGGCGCCCTTGTCGCGCATGAGCCGATAGCGGCGATCCATCTCCTCCACGGCCCAGAAAAGCGCCGCCCGGGCCTCCTTCGGATCGGTCACCACCGGTGTCAAAAGATGAGGCAACCCTTCAAAGGGTGTCAACTCGAGCATCTTCGGGTCGATCATGATGAAGCGCACGTCATCCGGCGTGGACTTGTACAGGATGCTCAGAATCATCGAGTTGAGCGAGACGGACTTGCCCGTTCCGGTGGCGCCGGCCACCAGCAGGTGCGGCATGCGGGCGAGGTCCGTGGCAAAGGGCGCCCCGGAAATATCCTTGCCCAGGGCCAGGCACACGCTCGAATCGGAATCGGCGTAGACCGGATCTTCCAGAATCTCTCTCAGAAAGACCGTTTCCCGCCGGGTGTTGGGGACCTCGATGCCGACCACGGACTCGCCCGGAATCGGCGCCAGGATACGGATGCTCATGGCGCTCAGGGCCATGGCCAGATCGTCCGCCACCCCCACGATCCGCCGCACCATGACGCCCGGGGCCGGCCGGAACTCGTAAACGGTAATGACCGGGCCGGGCCTCACCGCCAGTACCTCGCCCTCGATGCCGAAGTCCTTGAGCTTCCGCTGCAGCAGCAGGGAATTGGCTTCCAGCGTGGCCTTGTCGATACCGGGCTTTTCTGTCGGAGGAGAATCGAGAAAGGCCGTAGACGGCAACGTGTAACCGTCCGTGAGCTCGGGAAACACGAACTGCTCGGCTTCGGCCTTGGGCGTGGCCTTGCTCTTGGCCTTCTTCCTGCGCCCCTTGGGCGGCTCCTCCGGGACCGGGGGCACTTCCTCCACAATGATCGCGGGGGCCTGGAATTCCTTGCGGTCTTTCTTGACGTTGGCCGGCGGCTTGCGCTCCACCTTGGTCCGCCACACGGTTGCCGTGGTAGCGCCCACCGTGGACCGAAGCTGTCCGGGGGCTCCTGCGAGGTGCCCCCACCAGCTCAGCATGGAGGTCTGGGACATCAGCATGAACGCCGTCAACAACAGAAACAGCGTGATGACGCAGGTTCCGGCATAACCGAACGGCTCCGTCAGGAACTCCCTGGAAAACCCGCCCAGGATACCGCCGCTCTCGCGCGCCAGATCCACCTCGTGCACGAGGCTGACCAGGAGAGTCAAGCCCCAGAAGAGCATGCCGTATCCCAGGACCTTGAGGATGCCGAGCCCGCGCGGCTCGCGGCGAAAGAGACGAACGGCGAGCAGCGCCAGAACCACCGGCAGGAGGTAGGCCGTGAGCCCCAGTCCCTGCAACAACACGTCCGCCAGATAGGCGCCCACCACTCCCCCCAGGTTGGCCGGATCCTGGGATCCGGACGGAACGTTGATGGACCGGTCCAGGGGGCTGTAGGAAACCAGGCTGAGCACGGTGAAACAGGCCGCCACGAGAGCCACCGACCCCCAGAGTTCACGATTGAGTCGCGAGCCGTTCTGCATGGGCGCCCGCCTACATCTCCATGATATACGGCACGATCACCGGCCTGCGGTGAAGCCTCTTCTCGAAGAACTTCCGCAGCGACCGCCGTATGCCTTCCTTGAGCTCGGCCGCGTCCGTGCGCATTTCGATGCCGCAACCGTCGACGTACGCCCGCAATGACTCCCGGGCGGTGCCGAGCACGTCGTCCTCTTCCTCCGAACGCATCAGCCCGCGGGCCATCAGATCCGGGCCCGCGGCAACCTCACCGGTTCGCTGGTGAACCGCCATCGCTACCACCACCAGCCCGTCCTCGCTCAGATGCCGGCGATCCCGTATGACGATATCCTCCACATCGCCGATGCCCTTGCCGTCGACGAAGACCTTGCCGGTGGCAACCGGTTCCACGCGCCATGCGTCCTGTTCCGTGAGCTCGATCACGTCGCCGTTCTCCATGAGAAAGCAGTTGTCGGCGGGGATGCCCACCGCGCACGCCAACTCGATATGCTTGCAGAGCTGACGGAACTCGCCGTGCAGGGGTACGAAATAGCGCGGACGGGTGAGCTGAATCATGGTCTTCAACTCTTCCTGGCTGGCATGCCCCGACACGTGGATCTCCGGCGTGCGCTCGTAGCGGACATGGGCGCCCCGCCGGTAGAGGTGGTTGATGAGGTTGCTGATGGTCTTTTCGTTTCCGGGGATGAATCTCGCCGACAGCACGACCACGTCGCCGGGCTGTATCCTGATGGACCGGTGCTCGTTGAAGGCCACGCGGTGGAGCACGGAAAGAGGCTCTCCCTGGCTTCCGGTGGTGAGGAAACAAAGCCGGTCGGCGCTGACGTCCTGCCAATCCTGGTTGTCCGTCATGACGTCAGGCGGCAATTGGAGGTAGCCAAGGTCGGAGGCGATAGCCGTGTTGTTGATGATGCTCCGTCCGCTGAGGACCAGCTTGCGCCCGAAGTCGGCCGCCAGCTCCGCCACCTGCTGGATGCGCGGGATATGGGAGGCGAACGTCGCCACGAAGATCCGTCCGGGACTCGCGCTGAAGATGCCCTGGAGGCCCTGTCCGACGGTACGCTCGGAAGGCGTGCTACCCGCGTGCTCGACGTTCGTGGAGTCCGACAGCAACAGCAGGACGCCCTTGTCGCCGTACGCCGCGAAGCGGTGAAAGTCGAAGCTCTCGCCGGCCATGGGCGTGTTGTCGATCTTGAAGTCGCCCGTGTGGATGACGACGCCGATGGGCGTCTCGATGGCCAGGGCGATACAGTTGACCAGGCTGTGGGTGACGGGAATACCCTCGATCGTGAAGGGGCCCACGGAAAACCGCTCTCCCGGGATGATTTCCACGAGCTCGGTGGACTGTTCGAGCCTGTGCTCCCGCAACTTGTGGCGCAGGAACCCCAGGGTCAGGCGCGTGCCGTACACCGGAACCTGGAAACGCTGCAGGATGTAGGGCAAGGCCCCGATGTGGTCCTCGTGGGCATGGGTCAGGATGATGGCCTGGGGCGTCTTCCCCTGTTCCTCCAGATAGCTGACATCCGGGATGACCAGGTCGATGCCCAGGAGCTCGGGGCTGGGGAACATGACGCCGCAGTCCACCGCGATCACGGAGTCACCCCACTCCAACGCCAGCATGTTGGAGCCGAACTCTCCCAACCCTCCCAGGGGAACGATCCTCAAGGATTCCATCTAGGCCTCGCGTCCCGACACCGGCGGGAGCCCTTCCGCCTGCCAATCCCCGCGGCTTTGGCCGGGGGTGGTATGCGGCCGTGCCAGGCGTGAGTCGATGGCCTCGCGTACCCGGTGCATCTGCTGACGGCAACGGTCATCGGCGTCGTCCGGGAAAATCGCTTCGCCGACTATGATTTCCACTTCCCCGGGCTTGAGACGCCAGTCTCCCCGCCTCATCAGCGCGCCCGATCCGTTGAGGGTAACGGGCACGATGGGAACCGCCGCCTTCTCGGCCAGGCGAAATCCTCCGCGTTTGAACGGCAGCAGTCGTCCGTCCGTGCTGCGCGTCCCCTCCGGGAACACCACCACGGAGATCCCCTGAGCCAGCTTTTCGCACGCGCTGGCCATGGCGGCCGCCACATCCTTCGACCGGGCGCGTTTGACGATGATGTGCTTGGAAGCCCACAGGGCCCACCCGAAGAACGGGACACGAAGGAGCTCCCGCTTCGCCATCCAGCGCAACTGGAGCGGGGCCAGCGCCTGCACCAGCACCGGTATGTCGATGTTGCTCTGGTGATTGGCCATGAAGATGTAGGCCCGGGAGGGGTCCAGATGCCCGGTCCGGCGGATCCTCAACCGCACGCCGCCGGTCTTGAGAACGCACCACGACCAGAAGCGGAACAGCGGATAGACACGCTTGCCACGAGGGTCCACGAGCCCGAGTGCGATGATGGGAATGCTTTGAAGAATGCTTCCAAGGACGATCAGAACAAGCTTTAGCGTGTACATGCGGTTGAAGGAGCCGGTCGGCACCCTGGAGCTCAGGGTTGCTTCATTCTAGGGGAAATGCGCGCGGAATGCAATTTTGGCGGGCCGGCAGACGCGGCGAACGAGCACGAATGGCCTGGTGTCACCCGCGAATTAGCCGGACAGGACACTAAAGCTTGATCTTCTCCGAGTAGAGCCCCTTGACGAAGCCGCCCTTCTGCAACCGCTTCAGGGCATCCAGCTCCATGAGACGGTGCGGCATGAGCTGCCTCGCGCGCGAGTCCGTGACGGAGACCGCATCGATCAGCGCCTGCACCCCTTCGGCTCCAGGCAACGGCAGCGGCTCCAGGCTGTGGGCCAGCGATCCGTAGGCGCTCGAAAGGGTCGTTCCCTCGGCCAGGGTCACGTATTTCTTCATGATCCGCATGCTGTCGGCGCGTTCGATCAGGAAATGTTGCACGCCGTTCAGATAGGCCATCAGGAAACGCCGCAGCACGTTGGGCTTCCGTTGAGCGAAGGACCGCGTGGTGACCAGCAGGTCCGTGACGAGATGCACCTTGCCGACGTCGAGCACCTTGATGCCCGCCCGCCGTGCCTCCGCCGCCACCTGGGGCACCAGGGGCGCCCCCTGGACGATGTTGCGATAGATGGCGGCCGCCCGCTGGGGTGAGTAACCGATGGGCACCATCTCCACGTCTTCCACCGGATCCAGCCCTGCCCGTCTCAGCAACACCCGCGCGATCAGGTCCGACTTTCTGCCGAGGCCCGACACCCCCACCTTCTTGCCCTTGAGCTGCGCCAGGTGATCGACGTACGAAGCCACCCCGAAACGGTAGCGCTCCACGCTCCCGTGGCCGCCGAAAAACACCAGGTCCGCGCCGTTGCTCACGGCCTCCAAGGCAGGCAGCATATCCCGGGAAGCCACCAGGATGTCCACGCCCAGGAGGGATTGCACGCCGCCGCCGGCGGCGCCCTCGATGTAGACGACCTCGGCGTCGACACCGTACTTGGCAAACAGGTCCGTATCGCCGGCGATCCAGGTAATGACGGTTCCTACCCCAAAGCCGGCCAAGGCTACCCGAAGCCGCGCCTTGTCTTCGGATCCGGAAGCGGCAGAGACAACCAGCAATGCCGCGACCACCGCCGCTGCAAGCGAACTCAGGAATCTGACGAACATGATCCCCTCCCCGCGCCATGGACATGAGTGGGAAACACGGTCAACGCGCACCCTCAATCCTATAGCCAGGTTTCACCCGGGTCAATAACGCTGGTGGAAAAACCGGCAGATTGGCACACGTCTTCGTGGGACACGACACTAGGACCCTGACACCAGCGAGGCGAGCAGGTCGATGAACAGGGGATGGTCGTTCACCGCGGGCACCCGGTAGAACTGCATTCCCAGCGCCCGGGCCCGTTGGCGGGCCTCGACGTCGAGGTCGTAGAGCACCTCGACGTGATCGCAAACGAAGCCGATGGGCACCACGATGACCGCCCCCTCCCCTTCCCTTGCGAAACTGTCGATGCGTTCACCCACGTCCGGCTCGAGCCACGGGTCGTCGGGGTTGCCGCTGCGGCTCTGGTAGGCCAGCGCCCATTGGGACCGTCCCAACCTCTCCGCCACCCTTTGCGACGCGTCCCGAAACTGGGCGGCGTACGGTGAGTCGTCGGCCATGGAACGAGGGATGCTGTGGGCGGTGAACACAAGAGGGGCATCCCGAAAAGCCGCCGGGATGCCGTCGATGGTCGCGGCTACACGGTCGGCCACGGCCTGGAGGAACAACGGATGGTGCGACCAGCCCCTCGCGTACTCCACCACCGGCGCGCCGGCTGCCGTGCGGGCAGCCTCCACGCTACTGATGTAGCGGCCCCAGGAAGCCTCGGTCTGGAACGTGGAGAGAATGATCCCCGACACACGCTGACAGCCGTCCGCGCGGAGCTCCGTCAGAGTCTCCTCCAGAAACGGGCGCCAGTTGCGCATGCCCACGTAGACCGGGACGGCGACGCCGGCCCGCGCGAGCCTCTGCCGCAAAGCCTCCGCCTGCCTGCGGGTGATCTCGTTCAGCGGCGAACGGCCGCCAATGAGCTCATAGTGGTGCGCCACCTCTTCAAGACGCGACGGCGGTATACGCCGCCCCGCGGTGACGCCCTCGAGAAACGGCCGGATTTCGTCAGGGTTCTCGGGGCCGCCGAATGCAATCAGCAAAACCGCATCGAACCGCTGCTTCGTGCCCTGCCGCTTCCCCTCGGATGATGGAAGTTGAACCATGGAACTGATAGATTAAACAGGTGGTTACCACCCACATCCCGTTTCGTCGACCTTCCCCAGGACACCCAACGGTGTCCCTGATCCAGGGGCACTGTCACCAGCTCGTTGTGCTGTTGCTGGCTCTGCTCCTCATGGGGGGCAGCAGCCACGCGTTCGCCGCCGCCGGCCCACCGGGCCCGAACGAGAACAGAACCGCCCGGCAAAAGGACCGTGAGTTGGTCGATGCCGTGGCACGGGCTGCCGCCCTCTACGGACAGTTCAGATCCTCGGAAGCCTTGGTCGAGCTCAAGAAGGCGCTGGCACTGGCGCCCGACGACCCGGAGGTTCTCGTCTGGACCGCGCGGACCTACATCGACGTGGGCGACATGATCCCCGAGACCGTCTCCGAATGGCCGGAGAAACGCCAGGAGCAGTATCGCACCGCCGAGCGTTACGCGCGCGCGGCGGTCAAGGCCGATCCCGGGTCCACGTGGCCTCATTTCTTCCTGGCCGTGGCATTGGGAAAGGCCGCCGAGTTTTCCAGCATCAAGCAACAGATAGCCATGGCCGGTGAGATCCGCGAGGCGACGGACAGGGCCATCTCCCTCGATCCGGACAACGGGTTCGCCTATCACGTTCTGGGAGTGTGGCACCGGCGCATGGCCGAGATCAACCAGGCGGAGCGGCTGCTGGCGCGGTTGTTCCTTCAGGGGTCCGTGCCGCCCGGGCGCATGAACGACTCCGTCCGCTACCTGAAGAAGGCCATCGAACACAACCCCGACATCATCAACCATCATCTGGAGCTGGCGAGGACCTACCAGGCCCTCGACAAGCCGGAACTGGCCCGCCAACACCTGAAGACGGTGGCCGAGCTACCGATCAGGTTCTCCGACGACGCGATACACAAGCGGGCGGCTGAGAAGTTGCTGCAGGAGATCAACCGGAACGGCAGCGGCTGAGAGACGCCCACCGCGCGGCAGGGCTACCACTCGATACGAACACACACCTCGTCCCCTCTTTCCTCCACGGGCAGCACCGTCAGCGGGTCGCCACCTCTGGGCAGCACGCATTCTCCGGTGTCGAGATCAAAGCAATAGCCGTGGTTGTCGCAACGGACCTTCCCCGCCACGATGGGACCGTTCATGAGATCCGCGCTCTCGTGCGGGCAATAGCGGGAGAACACGAAGTAGTCGTTGTCCACCCGCGTCAGCACGACGGCCCGCCCGCTCAACTCGACGGCCTTCCTTTGCCCGGGCTCCAGCTCACCGGTGCGCGCCACCGGAATATATGTCACTCCCACACGGCCTCCTGAAACGACACGGTTCTCGACAAAGCAAGGGCGGGCTTGAAACCCGCCCCTGCAACTTGCCATGTATGGACCGCTGCTAAGCGGCGGCCGCGCGGCTTGGGACGTGGGCGGAGCCGCGCAACACCTGGCCCGGCAGATCTCCGCTCAAGCGGCCATCCTCGCAGATCACGCCGCCGTTCACGATGGTGTAGTGAATGCCGTCGGATCGCTGGATCAGCCGTTTGGTGCCGGCCGGGTAGTCCGCCGCCCACTCGGGTTCGTACGCCCGCACGGTCTCGGGGTTGAACAACGTCAGATCCGCCGCGTACCCGGGCCGGATCAGTCCCCTGCCCTCGAGTCCGTAGATGGAAGCGACGTGGAAGGTGAGCTTGTGGACCGCCTCTTCCACCGTCATCAGACCCCGCTCGCGCACCCACAGCCCCAGCAACGTCGTGCCGTAGCCGAAGTCGGCTCCGTACAACACATGGGCGCCGGCATCGGAAGTGCCCACCAGCACATGGGGGCTGCGCAGGATCTCTCCCATGGCCTGCGCATCCCCACCCGTGTTGGCGTTCTGGAAGGTGGTCAACAGATCTTCGTCCAGCGACAGGTCGAGGAGGGCGTCCACGGGATGCTGGTTCCGCATGGCCGCCATTTCCGCCACGCTCTTGCCCTCGTAGCGCTTGTTCTCTTCCTTGACGACCTTTTCCACCTGCACGATGTCCCAGCGCCGATGGAAATTGGTCATGCGCTCCGTCGCCAGATCCTCGCGCAGCTTCTCGCGCGTGGCCGGGTCGGCGAATGCCTGCGCGCGCACCTCCACCGGGAGGAACATGAGGTTTTTCCAGTTGGGAAACTCATCGAAGAGCTGGGCGTTCTGCAGGTTGAAGTGACGGACCAGGGGGACCGTCTGGGTGAGGCCGTAGGCACGGTAGCCGTCACGGAAAATCCGCGACACCGCGTCCAGTTGTTGCTGCCACAGCGTCGGCTCGGCCCAGCGATGGTGCACGCTCTGCCAGATGATCGGCCGCTGCGTCCGACGCGCGAGGTCGTAGTAGGCGTCGAAGTGCTCCATCTTGTTACGGCCGAGGATGGTCTCGATGATGCCGCTGTTGAGCTCACCGAGCACGTCGCACAGCGCGTAGAGCTCGTCGTCGTCCGCCAGCCGGCTGGCCACGGGCTTGCCGTCCTCCCGCATGTGCCGTTCGTTGCGGTTGGTGGAGAAACCCAGGGCGCCCGCATCCATGGCGTCCCGCACCAGGCCCTTCATCTTCTGCACTTCGCCGGCGGTGGCCGTGCGTTCCACCGATTCCTCTCCCATCACGTGCTGCCGCACCGCGATATGTCCCACCAGGCCGCCGGCATTGATGCCGAGCTTACCTTCCAGCGTGTCGAGATATTCGCCGTAGCTGTGCCAACCCCAGCTCACGCCCTTTTCCAGGGCGAAGCGGGGAATCGCCTCCACCCGCACGAAGCTCTTGACCAGGGCGTCCTCGCCGCCGTCCTTCACGGGCGCCAGGGCCAGGCCGCAGTTCCCCATGACGACGGAGGTGATGCCGTGCTGCGGCTCGGAGGTGCCGTAGGGATCCCAGAGGAGCTGCGCATCCATGTGGGTGTGGTGGTCGATGAAGCCCGGAGACACCACCAGGCCGGCGGCGTCGATGGTGCGGCTCGCCGACCCCTTGAGACGACCCACCTCGGCGATCTTGCCGTCCTTCACACCGACATCCGCCATATGGGACGGCAGTCCGGAACCGTCGGCAACGCGGCCGCCGCGTATCAGCAGATCATACTCCATAGCCAAGTCCTCCTTCGTCGCAACGCATGGACATAAAACCGCGCGGAGCCGGCTTTCCCGGCAGCCCGCGACTCGCGCCAAGCAGCATATTGAATCGGGGCCGGTTGTGCAACACGTCTACCCTGAGCGAGCCGCCCTCCGTTCGATGCCTGCCACCTCTCGCCGTATGCTCCTCGCCGCCCCGCCCCTCCTGGATCCCGGATCAAGTCGCCTCATTGCCCTTTTCGCATCAATCGGCCAAACTCCCCGACCTGGGGTTATCGGCACAACAAACAGGAGCAACCATGGATCTCAAAGTCGTAGGGCATCCGGTTGGACGCGTGGAGGGTCCGGACAAGGTCTCGGGCAAGATGGCGTACACGGCTGACGTGCAGGTACCCGAGGCGCTTTGGGGAAAGTGTCTGCGCAGCACGCTGGCGCACGCCCGGTTGAAGCGCGTGGACGCGTCACGGGCGCGCCAGGTGCCGGGGGTCCGCGCGGTGCTGACGGGGGCGGACGTGCCGGATGTGCAGGTCGGGGTCAGTCTTCGGGACCTGCCGGTGCTGGCCCGGGACAAGGTGCGTTTCATCGGGGACAAGATCGCCGCGGTGGCAGCCGAAACCATGGACGCCGCCGAGGAGGCGCTGTCCTTGATCGAGGTGGAGTACGAGGAACTGCCCGCCGTGGCCGACATCCCGGAGGCGCTGGCGGCGGGAGCGCCGGTGATTCACGAAGAGCTCGACAGCTATCCCGGCGTGCCCGCGCGCCCGGACGGCCAGCCCAACGTCCTGTCGCTCAAGGAGCACGCCGCCGGCGACGTGGAGCAGGGCTTCGCGGACGCGGACGTCGTCGTCGAGCACACTTTTAGCACGCCGCAGGTCCACCAGGTCTACCTCGAGCCCCACGCCACGGTGGTGGCGGCCGGCGACGCCGCGCGCATCGATGTCTGGGCGTCGTGCAAGGCGCCGTTCCGGCTCAAGAAGATGCTGGCCGGGCAACTGGGGCTCGACGAAGAGAGCATCCACGTCCATGGCATCGCCCTGGGCGGCGACTTCGGCGGCAAGGGCTCCCAGATGGACGTGCCGGTCTGCTACTACCTGTCCAAGGCCGCCGGCCGTCCGGTGAAGATGGTGATGAACTACACCGAGGAGCTCATGGCCGGGGACCCCCGACACCCCGCGCTGATGCGGCTCAAGCTGGGGGCCAAACGGGATGGCAGGCTGGTGGCCCTGGACACCGACATCTACTTCGACAGCGGCGCCTACTCGGGCTTCAAGCCGTCGGAGATCGACGGCTCGTACGTCACCAACGCCTACCGGATTGCCAACTACGCGATCCGGACCTACAACGTCTACACCAACGGCGTGCCCGGCGGTTACATGAAGTCGCCGGGACAGCCCCAGGCGGTCTTCGCCATCGAGTCGCTGCTGGACATGCTGGCCCGGAAGCTGGACCTGGATCCGGTGGCGATACGGCTCGCGAACCTGTTGCAGGACGGCGACGTGCTGCCCAACAAGCGGGCGATGGAAAAGATCCGCTGCCGGGAGACCATCGACGCGGCCCTGGCGGCCGCGGGATGGGACGGAGAGAAGCCGGGCCAGGACACCGGCAGGGGCATGGCCCTCGGCTTTCGGCACACCGGCGGCAGCGGCACCGTGAACCTGGAGCTTTCCTGCAAAGCCGACGGCGAGGTAACCGTCCTCACCGCCATACCCGATATCGGCACCGGCACCCACACGCTGCTGCGCCAGATCACGGCGGAGCTGCTGACCCTGCCGGCGGAACGGATCGCGGTCGCCCGGGGCGACACCGACACCTTCGATACCGATGCCGAGCCCGGCGGCAGCAAGATCACCGCCATGGTGGGGCGCGGCCTGGTGGAAGCGGTGGAGGAACTGCGGGACAGGATGACGGAAGCGGCGGCCCAGGCCCTCGGCTGCAAGCCGGACCAGGTGACCCTGGCGGACGGCCGCTTCAGCGCCGACGGCGCGGCCCTGGCGTTCGCCGACGTCGCCGGAAAGCTCATCGCCGAGGAGACCGTCCTGTCTGTGCGCAAGTCCTACCAGCCCCAGCGTTCTCCGGTGCCGGGGTTCTTCGTTCAGGTGGCGGAGGTGGCGGTGGACCGGGAGACCGGCACCGTGGAGGTCAAGAAGGTCGTCACCGCCCACGACGTCGGCACCATCATCAATCCCGTAACCCACCAGGGACAGATCGACGGCGGCTTCGTTCAAGGCCTGGGTTATGCGGTGATGGAGGAGATGGTCAAGGACGGCCCGCGGGTCACGACCCTCAATCTGGGCGACTACTGCGTTCCGTGCGTCAAGGACCTTCCGCCCCTGGAAACCGTGCTGGTGGAGGACCAGACCGGACCCGGGCCCTACAACGCCAAATCCATCGGGGAAAACAGCATCGTGCCCACGGCGCCCGCCATCGCCAATGCCGTGGAGGCGGCGGTGGGCGTGCGCATCGCCGATCTCCCGATCACCGCGGAGAAGGTCTACAACGCCTTGCGGGAAGGATGACCCGGCCGCGCGGCCGGTCCCGGCCTACGACTTGGGCCACGCCTTGATCCGGGATTCCGGGCGCAGCTTGCCTTTATCGTAGGTTTCCCAGTGGACGAAGTCGGCCACCGGACGACGCGGCTTCGCCTTGGGCCAGGCCCGCGCCCGACCCACGGGAACCACCCAGAGGAGCCGGAGAGCCCTCGGAACGTTGAACAGCTCCCGCAACTCCGGCTCCACCTCCCTGCGTACCGAGACCCAGACCGTGCCGAAGCCCATGCTCGCCGCCGCCAGCATCATGTGCTCCACCGCATTGGCCACGTTGGCCTGAAACAGCTTCTCCCGGTCGGCCGGCTGGCGCGTGGTGAGATACACCCGTTTCGTGCGCGCATCCCCGCATGCCAGGATCAGCGCGCTCACGTCGCCCACGTAGTCTTTCTTGAGGCCCTTGTAGTGCACCGGATCTTCCAGCTTGCGCTGCGTCCACTCGTTGGCGTAGATCTGCCGGACTCGCTTCATCGTCGCCCGGTCCCGGGTCACCACGAACTCCCAGGGCTGGCTGTTGGCGCCCGAGGGGGCCAGCCGCGCGGCCTCGAACATGAGCTGAAGTTGCTCATCGGTTATCCGCCCGCTCTTGTAGACCCGCACGCTGCGCCGGGTCGCCATGACCTCCAGTAGTTTCTCTTCCTCCACGGTATTCTCCTTGCAGCCGGTGACCTTCGACCTGTCCGCCCAAGATGGCATCCTTTTCCACCCTGTGGTAGTTCTCGGGCAGGCAAATGGTCAACGTCGTCGGAATCGTCGCAAAGTATGGGGAAGAGAAGGCCGAGACGCTCATGAGGACCACCATACCGTGGCTGGAGGGCCGCGGAATGGAGGTGCTGGTGGAGGCCGAGTTCGGCACCACCGGCGGCCGGGTCGCGCACAAGACGGAAATGGCCGAACGGGCCGACCTCGTCATCGTCCTGGGGGGAGACGGCACGCTCCTGAGCATCGCCCGTCTCGTGGAACGCCCCGAAGTACCCATCGTCGGCGTGAATCTGGGAGGTCTGGGCTTCATCACCGAGATAGCCGCGGACGAGCTCGAGGAGGTTCTCACCAGCACGATTTCGGAGAACTACACGATCGAAAAGCGCATGACCCTGAGCGTGAGCATCTCCGGCAAGGACGGCGAGCGGAAGCTGAGGATACTGAACGACGCGGTCATCACCAAGGGAGCCCGATCCAGGATCATCGACCTGGAAACCTACGTGGGCAGCGATTACCTGTGCACCTACAGGGCCGACGGCCTGATCATCTCCACGCCCACGGGATCGACGGCCTACTCGCTGGCGGCCGGCGGCCCGATTCTCCATCCCGCCATGGGAGCCATCATCCTCTGCCCCATCTGCCCGCACACGCTTACCACCAACCGGCCCATCGTCATCGCCAGCGACGCCAGGATCCGGTCCACGTTGAGGTCCGCCGGGGACACGGTGGTGCTGATCCCGGACGGCCAGGAGGGGATTCTGCTGAACAACGGCGACCGGGTAGAGGTGCGTCGCCACAAGTCACCGGTTTCACTGGTGAGGATACCGACCCGATCCTACTTCGACGTGCTGCGCAACAAACTCAAGTGGGGTGAGCGGTAGAACATCGATGCTGCAACAGCTCCGGATCAACAACGTTGCCGTGATCGATCACGCCGAGCTGGAGTTGGGGCCTGGCCTGAACGTCCTCACGGGAGAAACCGGCGCCGGCAAGACCATCGTCCTCTCCGCCCTGGGCCTCATCCTGGGCACCCGCAGCTCGTCCGACCTCATTCGCGAAGGAGAAAACGAGGCCACCGTAGAGGCCCTGTTCTCGGACCTGCCGGCGGCCACCCGTGACGCTCTGGCGGCGGCCGGCTGCGACGCCGACGAGGAGCTGGTGCTGAAGCGGGTCGTGACCCGCGGAGGCCGGAACCGGATCTATCTGAACGGCAGCCTGAGCGCGCGCTCCGTCTTGTCAAACGTGGGCGCCGGTCTCATCCACATCTACGGGCAGCACGAGCAGCACACCCTGCTCCGCACCGAGAGCCACCTGGGGCTGCTGGACGCGCACGGAGGTCTTGAAGAGAAGGTCGCAGCCATGAAGCGGCAGTTCCGCGAATTCGCGGCCGCGTGGAAGCGGGTGTGCGAGCTCAGGGAGAAACTGGCGGACAAGACCCGGGAGGAAGCCTTTCTGCGCGCGCAACTGGAGGAGATCGAGGACGCGGGACTCGATCCGGAGGAGGAAGAGACGCTGCTGCACAGACGGGAGATCTTCGCCCATTCCGAGAAGCTCTACCAAACCTGCAAGGAAGGCGAGCTGCTCCTTTACGAAGGGGACAACGCCGTCGCCGGCGAGCTGGGCCGGTACATCCCGCGCCTCCGGGACATGGCGGAGATCGACCGGACGCTGGCGGAAGCCGTGACGCTCCTGGAAGGGTCGGCCGCGCAACTGGACGAGGCCACGGCGTTGATCCGCCAATACTCCGACCGGCTGCACTTCGATCCGGGGGAGATGGAGCGCATCGAGGAGCGGCTGGCCGAGATCCATCGACTGAAGCGGAAGTACCGGGCGTCCGTGGAGGAGATCCTGGCCCTGGCCGAGACGGCCAGAGAAGAGCTTGCGGTGCTGGAGACCGGCGAGGAAGAGCTCCCGGTGCTGACGAGGCAATTCGAGGCGGCGCGTGATTCGGCTTGGAAGATGGCCGAGGAGCTGTCCCGGGCTCGCAAGCGCGCCGCCAAGACCCTGAAGAGCCGGATGGAACGGGAGGTTCGCGATATCGGACTTTCCCATACCACGTTCGAGGTGCGGTTCCACGAACGCGACCCGGCCCGGGACGACCCCCCCTTCGTCATGGGCGGCGCCCGGATCGGCGAGGACGGCATCGACGACGCTGAATTCTACTTCTCTCCGAACCCCGGAGAGTCCGTCAGGCCCTTGGCCAGGATCGCCTCCGGCGGCGAGCTCTCACGACTCATGCTGGCGATCAAATCGCTGGTCTTGAGCCAAAGCGGGATTCCCACCCTGCTGTTCGACGAGGTCGACGCCGGCATCGGCGGCAGGGTGGCCGAGATGGTGGGCAAGAAACTCGCCGCCGTGGCCGGGGCCCATCAGGTGCTCTGCGTTACGCATCTGGCACCCATTGCCGCCCTGGCGGAGTCCCACTACGTGGTGGAGAAAGAGGTGCAGGCAGGCAGGACCTTCACCACGGCGCGAAAGCTTGACGAAACGGAGCGTGTGCGCGAACTCGCCCGCATGCTGGGCGGCGCCGAGGTCACCGCGCAGGCGGAACGCCACGCGGCCGAGATGCTCAAGAGCCACAGCGTCGGAAGATAGCGCCCTGCACTTGCCTCCCGGCCGGTCGATCCGGTATGCTTGATCTCGATCAGGCGGTACGTTTCTTCACGAATCCGCCACCGCTTCGATTGCAGAGTGTGGGGCCGTAGCTCAGCTGGGAGAGCGCTTGAATGGCATTCAAGAGGTCGCCGGTTCGATCCCGGTCGGCTCCACCACCTCGTCCGGAGGCAGCGTGTCCCAACTTCGAGCAGCGGATCGAGGAGTCTTCGCAGACTACGACCTGGATCCGGCCTACTACGATGAGATGTTCGCTCCGGACGGGAGCCCGCGGGACGCATCCAGCCGCCTCAACGCGGCCCTGGCGGAACTCGAACCCGAGGACCTCGCAAAGCTGCAAGACGGCGTCTATCGACACTTTCTGCACGAAGGCATCACCTTCACCGTCCTCGACGCCGACAAGGCCACCGAACAGATCATTCCCATCGACTGTGTGCCTCGGCTCCTGACCGCGGCCGAGTGGGATCACGTCGAGCGCGGCCTCAAGCAACGCCTGGCCGCACTCAACCTGTTCCTCAAGGACATCTATCACGACGGCCGGTGCCTGCGGGACGGGGTGGTACCCATCGACCTGGTGCTGGGCTGCCCGCAATACCGCATGGAAATGCGCGGCCTGAAGGTCCCGCACGACGTCTACGTGGCCGTGTGCGGCACCGACATCGTGCGCACCCACGACGGTTTCGCCGTGCTCGAGGACAATCTGCGGGTCCCCTCCGGCGTCTCCTACATGCTCGCCTGCCGCAACGCCATCAAGGACGCGTTCCCGAGGCTGTACCGGGCGCATCGGGTACGCGAGGTGGCCGACTACGCCGAACGTCTCTACTCCACGCTCGCGTCTCTCCGGCCCTCATTGCAGGACCCGCATGTAGCGATATTGACGCCCGGCATGCACAACTCCGCGTACTACGAACACGCCTTTCTCGCCGGCGAAATGGGCATCGAGCTGGTGGAGGGACAGGACCTGGTCTTGCGTGACGGGGCGTTGCACACGCTCACGACCGCGGGCCCGCGCCGTGTCGACGTGCTCTACCGGCGCATCGACGATGATTTTCTCGATCCGGTCATGTTCCGGAGCGAATCCGTCCTGGGAGCGGCCGGACTCTTCCACGCCTACCGGGCGGGCAACCTCGTACTCGCCAACGCGCCGGGCACCGGCGTGGCGGATGACAAGAGCCTCTACTCCTACGTACCCCGCATCATTCGTTATTTTCTGGGTGAAGAACCGATACTGGGCAACGTCGAGACTCATCTTTGCCGGGAGCCGGACGGGCTGGCCTACACCCTGGAGCATCTCGACGAGCTGGTGGTCAAGGAAGTCGGCGGAGCCGGCGGCTACGGAATGCTGGTAGGCCCCCATGCATCCGCCGGCGAGCGCGCCCGGTACGCCGAACGGTTGCGCGCCGATCCGGCCAACTTCATCTCGCAGCCGGTATTGGCCCTGTCCCGCGCCCCGTGCTTCATCGACGGCGCCATCGAGCCGCGCCACGTGGACCTTCGCCCCTTCGTGCTTCAGGGACGCGACGAGCAGCACGTGGTACCGGGCGGGCTGTGCCGCGTCGCGCTCCGGCGCGGCAGTCTGGTGGTCAATTCGAGCCAGGGCGGGGGCTGCAAGGACCTATGGATCCTGGAAGATTGAGGGGCGGATGATGTTGGCACGGGTAGCCGCGGAGTTCTATTGGCTGGGCCGCCATGTCGAACGCATCGAGCACACGGCGCGTCTTCTCCGATTCCAGCTCACCCGCCTCGCCGACTGTCCGGCGGATGAGCTGACCCTTGGCTGGCAAGCGGTGTACCAGATCCTCGGACAGCCCCCGGTGGGAACAACGGCGAGCGGCGACGAAGCCGAAACCATCGTCATACCGGACGCCTACACCCTCGCCGGCGAACTGGTGGAAGAGCGATCGAATCCGGACTCCCTGCTCGCGTGCTGGGAGTCGGGGCGCGAGAACGGCCAGCGTGTGCGCGCGCAGTTGCCGCTGCCCGTGTGGACGTGCCTCAACCAGGGTTTCCTGTGGATACGGGACAGCAACTTCAGCGCGGCCTGGGCCGAGGCGCCGTCCGCCCTGGTGAACCAGGCCATCGACCGGCTACGGCTGTTGGCAGGGGTTGTCGAAGCCGTCATGCCGCGGGACGACACGTGGCGGTTTCTCGAGCTGGGCCGCTTCACCGAAAGGGTCCAGCATCAGGCGGCGCTGCTTGCCTCCTGGGTCGAATTCAGCCTCGATGACCGGGACGGCAGCGGGCTCTCGTGGGCCGATCTACTACGGGTGTGCGGCGCCTACGAGGTCTACTGCCGCCGCCACTCGACCGACGTCGAAAGGACGGATGCCCTCGGCCTGCTTACCCAGGATCCGGAGATCCCGCGCTCGTTGCGCTTCTCCATCCAGCGCATCGAAGAGCTGCTGGCGGGCATCGACCCGGTGGGCGCCCGTTACCCCCTGGCCCTACCGCACCGGATGGCGCTTCGCCTGACCGCCGCCGTCGAGATGGAACCCGCGGGCCTTTCGGCGGGAACGGAGGCGGGTGACTTTTTTCACCGGGTGGAGAACGACGCTCGGATGCTTCACCACGCGACCATGGCCGCCTTTGTAACTCATACTTTCGCCGAGGGGCTTGCGACGTGATCGTCACCTACACCATCGAGCACCGGATGCATTTCAGATACCCCGCGCCGGCCCGGGACTCGGTGATGACGCTGTACGTGTGTCCGATCCGCGACCGTACGCAACTGCTCCGGGAGTTCTCCGTTCTCACCGATCCGGATGGCCCGCTGTTCGACTTCATCGACCCCTTCGGCAACACCGGGCATTTCCTGGACCGCCCCCATGACCACGAGCTTTTCGCCGTCACCGCCCGGTCCGTTGTGGAGGTGGGGCCGCTGGCGCCGACACCCGAGCGGCTGGACCCCGGAGCCTCGGAAGAGCTGCAGCCCGCGCTGGAGACCGTCGAGCTTTGGCCGATGGTGCAACCCAGCCGCTTCGTCGGTTGGACGCCGGCTCTGGAGAGGTTCGTAGCGACGCACGATATCGTGGCGGGGGATGATCCCCTGGTGAGCACCAGGGAACTCTGCACTAGGCTTCACCAGGTGTTCGAGTATGCTCGGGGGGAAACTCGCGTTGATTCGCCCATCGACAGGATCCTCGAGACCGGCCGGGGCGTTTGCCAGGACTACGCTCACGTGATGGCCGCCATCCTGCGCGGCTGGGGGATCCCGTGCCGTTACGTGTCGGGCTACCTCGGGCCTCCCGCGGGAGGAGTGGCGCCATGCGAGAGCCACGCCTGGGTGGAATGCTGGTTTCCCGGCATCGGCTGGATCGGGTTCGACCCCACCAACGACACCGAAGGAGATGAACGTCACATCCGGGTCGCGGTCGGGCGGGACTACGCCGATGTCCCTCCGACCCGCGGCGTCTTTCGCGGGGCCGCCGGTTCGACTCTCGAAACCGAGGTGCTCATCGAGCGGAACGCCGACGCGATTTCGCCCGCGGCAGGACCTCCGCACGGAAAGCCGGACCCTACCCTCTCATCAACTTGAGCCGCTCACCTTCCCAACCGGGGAACATCGCGCCATCCCTGGAACGGTCGATATGCAGATGCTCACCGGCCACCTCGGCGAAGACGGAACGAAAATCCGTCGTCACGGGCAAATCCCGCCCGTCTTCGAGCGCATCCCTCACCAGCCGCTCCGGCACGGTACCGTGTACCCTGCCGCCGTCCACCCGGTTGCCCAGCACGAACAGACAGGATCCGCGGCCATGGTCGGTCCCCAGCGAACCGTTCTGATGTACCGTGCGGCCGAACTCGGTCATGGTCAACAGCACCACGTCGTCCTGGTACGTGCCCAGATCGGCCCAGAAAGCCGCCATTGCCAGGGACAAGTCCGTGGCCCGGTTCGAAAAAGAGCCAGTCGCCGTCCCTTGCCTCACGTGGGTATCCCAACCGGGAGTCTCGGTAAAGGCCACCTCGAGCCCCACCTCCGATTTGATGAGCATGGCCACCTGCCGCATTCTGCGACCCAGTGCCGACTCGGGATAGTTCGCCCCGTCCGCGGGCTGGTATTCTCTCCAATTCGCCTTTCTCAACACTTCGACGGCCTCGAAGCTTTCCTTTCCGACCCGCCGGACCAGCCGTTTCCCGCTTCCGGCATACATGGACGCGAACCCGGCCCGAAGCCTTTCGGAAGCCTGCAAATCGGCCGGCACCCGAATGCCGAAGGATTGCAGGTCATCCACGGCGATCGCGGGCCGGTCACCGTACAAAGACCGTGGCAGCTTGTCCGCGAGCGCCACCGATCGAGCCGGAGACCCCCCGCGTCCGAGCAACCCCGCGGCCCGGTTGAGCCATCCCGACGCCGTGCCCTTCACACCCGGTGTGCCCGTCTCCATATAGTCCTGCGCATCGAAATGCGATCGTGTCTTGTAGGTCGAGCCCACGCCGTGCACGACCGCCAGGCGTCCTTCCCCGTAGAGGGGCGCCAACGCCGCAAACGCAGGATGCAAGGCGAAACGTCCGTCCAGATCCGTCAACCCGTTCTCCGTATCCCTCAGGCTCATGAACAGGTTGGGACGCGCCTCGGCCAGCGCCGGATCGTCGATCGGCGTCACCGCCATCAAGCCGTCCATGGCGCCGCGCTGAAAAATTGTCACCAGCACCCTTCGGCGGCCGTGGGAAAGGGGGTCGCCCGCCGCACGGGCGGCGCGCCACAGGAACGGCGGGATACCGCCCAACGACAGCGACAACAACGTCAGGCCGCTACCCTTCACGAAGGCTCTTCGGGTCCATTCCATCATCGTGCTTACTCGGACAGGCTCCTACCGGTACTGAAACTCCGGCGACGCCAACAGCATGCTGACCACCTGCATATCCTTGCGTTCGGCATCCCGGGGGATCGTTTTCCTGGCCTCCGCGGCAACCTCACGGGTATCCCGCGCGGGCAACAGCAATGGGCCGTAAATCGCCAGCGCTTCATCCGTCGTCATCGCGTCGCGGCGCGTTCTCCTCGGCAAACGCTTCAGGGAGACGCCCTTGATGCCGCCCGTGGCCAGCGCCACGCCAAAATTCATACGGGCGATGAGGGCGCCCGAGTTGATCCATGACTCGGCATAGTCGGGATGACCCGTGGGCGGCGTATAGCCGTAAAGAGGCTCGCCCATGCGGTCCAACCAGCGCATCGTCGGTCGTGGATTCCTCACCTTGGCGTCCAGGGCGCGGAGAGATCTGACCACCAACTCGAACGGCGATTTTATCTTGCCGCGGCTCCTGGCCTCGGCCCAGAACGCGCGCGATTGCGCCAAGGTGGCCATCACCGCGGTGAGATCCCCGGCGGTTTCGGCAAAGGTTTCGGCCATGCGTCCCACCAGCGCATCCGGCGGATGGTCGCTCACGAACCGGCGCGCCAACTTCGTCGAAACGAAGCGCGCCGTGGACGGATGCTCCGACAGCATATCCAGAATCCGCTCGCCCTCCTCCACGCCCCCGCCGGGCGGAAAGGCCCGGCCCAACACCACCTTGGCCCGCGTGTCGTGCCAGCGTCTCCGGAACAGAAATTCCCCTTCACGAACGAGGTTCCTGTTTCCCCTCGCGATTCGCTGCGCGATTCTCTCGCGCCGGTCACCGCGGGGCATGACGCCCCATCCGGTCAAGATGCGCGCCACCTCGGTGACGTCCCTCTGCGTGTATCCGCCATCCACGCCGAGAGTGTGCAGCTCCATCAACTCCCGG
Organism: uncultured Binatia bacterium (SeqCode); assembly: GCA_965218305.1. GTDB lineage: Bacteria > Desulfobacterota > Binatia > UBA9968 > JAJDTQ01 > JAJDTQ01. The sequence continues at coordinate 2,332,870 of OZ244617.1, forward strand.
GCATAGTTTTCGTTCAAACCGAATTTGCGGCCGGGCCTGGCCTGAACGGCGGTCATTCCACCCTCACCCTGGGGCACGCCCCGTGCGGAGCGGTTCCTGCGCGGCGGCGCCATGCGCGACCGCACATTGTCCAGGTAGTACAGCATGGCCGGATGCTTGGCGGTGGCGCCCAGGAGGGTGCGGAACTTGCCCAGCACGTGAGGGCGAATGGCGTCGCGTTCATAGGAAAGCACCCGGCTCCGGGCGCCGCGATTGCGCGTGGTCACGTTGAAATGATTGAACCAGAAGTTCGTCAGCACCTCCGCGAGCTGGTTCTCACTGTAGACCGCCCGCGCCAGTTTCTGCCCCCGAAGCTCCCGGTTGAAGAGCCGGTAATAGCGGCGCAAACCGTGCTTCCTGCGATACTCCGCCATTTTCCTCTTCATCGCCTCGCGAGATGTGCTTGCCGGGTCAAGCACCCCCTCGGCCTGCATCCGCCTCCGAAGTCGTCCATTCGGAACGTAGACTCTATCGATCTCCGCCTGGGTCATGGTCAGCGCGGGAAATGCCTTCAGGCGTCCGTCGAGCTCGGGGTCCGGCGATTGGCCTGTCAACTGCTGCGCCAACCACTGCTCCGGCCCCAGCCTGGCCACCTTCTCCACCTCACCCGGCCGCGGGCCGAAGGCGAAGCGTTCCAGCAGATAGGCGGCAGCCTGCTCATGGCTCAACCCCTCCTCCCGATAGGGCAGATTCAACTCGACGGCATGAACCGCGCCCGCAAACAGGGCCATGAAGACGGACAGAACGATCCCAAGACGCCACCTCATCGCGAACCTCCGACGAGCCCGATGGCGCAAATCGCTAGTCGAGTACCTGACAGGTAATTCAATTCTCTCAAAGATACGCAATCTGTGAGTTTCGTTACCATAGGTGATAGGTGTTATGCGAAAACAAGCAACTCTGCTATCTAGTGGGCTGTCCCAATTCGGAGCAAAAGTTCAAGGAGAAGCATCATGACGCTTGCGGATGTACAGAAACTGATATCGGACAATGACGTGCGGCGTGTCGACCTCCTCGTCACCGACCTGATTGGACGTTGGCAACACTTCTCGATACCCCCTTCCAACGTGAAGGAAAGTCTTGTGGAACGCGGCCAGGGCTTCGACGGCTCCAGCCTGCGGGGCTTCCAGTCCATCGACCAGTCCGACATGCTGCTGGTCCCCGACCTCGACTCCGCCCGGATCGACCCGGTGGAGTCGGAACCCTCGCTGAAGCTCATCTGCGATGTCGTGGACCCGCTGACCGGTGATCGCTACACTCGCGATCCGCGCTACGTGGCCACCAAGGCCGAGGCCCATCTCACCGCCTCCGGCATCGCCGACAAAGCCTTCTTCGGGCCGGAGCTCGAGTTCTTCGTGTTGGACAACGTGCGCTTCGGCCTCAAGCCCAACTCGTCGTTCCACATCGTCGATTCCGACGAGGCCGACTGGAACTCCGGCCGGAAGGAAGACGGCCACAACCTCGGCTACAAGATCCCGCCCAAGCAAGGCTATTCCCCCATTGCGCCCTTCGACCAACTCGCGGACCTGCGCTGGGAAATGGCCGAGAAGATGGGCCAGGTCGGCCTCGACTTCGAGGTCCATCACCACGAGGTGGCCACCGGCGGCCAGGGCGAGATCGCGACCCGCTTCCAGACCCTGCGCCGGAAGGCCGACGAGAACCAATGGTACAAGCACATCGTGCGCAACGTGGCCAAGGCCCACGGCAAGTCGGCGACGTTCATGCCCAAGCCGCTCTTCGGGGACAACGGCAGCGGCATGCACGTACATCAGTCGCTCTGGCTCGGCGATACGCCGCTCTTCTACGAGGCCGGCGGTTACGCCGAGTTGTCGGAGCTGGCGCGATTCTACATCGGCGGCCTGCTCAAGCACAGCCCGTCATTGCTCGCCTTTTGCGCCCCCACGACCAATTCCTACAAGCGTCTTGTGCCCGGCTTCGAGGCGCCGGTCTACCTGGCCTACTCGGCGCGCAACCGCTCCGCCGCGGTCCGCATCCCCACGTACGAGACGTCGGCCGCCAGCAAGCGCATCGAGTTCCGTCCGCCCGATCCCTCCGCCAACGCGTATCTGGCCTTCTCCGCCATGTTGATGGCGGGCCTCGACGGCATACGGAACCGCATCGACCCCGGTGATCCCACTGACGCGGACATCTACGAGCTCTCCGCCGAGGAGGCGGCCAAGATACCTTCCGTTCCCACTTCCATGGAGGAAGCGATGGCCGCTCTCGGCGCGGACCACCAATACCTGCTGGAGGGCGACGTCTTCACACAGGATGTCATCGACCACTACATCGCGTTCAAGGAGCAGGAATCGAAGGACGTATTCCTTCACCCGGTCCCGGCGGAGTTCTTCCACTACTACCACATCTAGGAACCCGCCCACGGCGGTCGGGTTCCATGACCAGGGGGCTTGCTGACGCAGTCAATCAAACTGGAGGTACCGCGAACATGAGCACATTCGGCATTTCCACCAAGGTTGCCGGTCTCGGCGGGCACTTCGGCCGCTTGGCCGCGGCGGGCGGACTCGTTGCCGCGTTGGGCTTTTTCTGGTTGGCCACCGCCGCGGATGCAGCCGTCGACAAAGAGCTGCAATTCGTCCTGAACACCTTCTCTTTCCTCATCTGGGGCGCCCTCGTCATGTGGATGTGCGCGGGCTTCACCATGCTCGAGGCGGGCTCGGTGCGCACCAAGAACGTCTCCATGATCTGTCTCAAGAACATGGGCCTCTACGCCATCGCCGGGATCATGTATTTCTTCATCGGCTACAACCTGATGTACGTGGACGTGGGGAGCTGGGCCGGCACCCTCACCTTCTTCTACGGACCTTCAGCCGATGAAATCGCCTTGCTGGCCGCCGGGGACCAGACGAGGGCCGCGGCGACGGAGGCGGTCATCAAAGCCGACTATGCCCTCATGTCGGACTGGTTCTTCCAGATGGTGTTCGTGGCCACCACCGCGTCCATCGTTTCCGGAACTCTGGCCGAGCGGGTGAAGCTCTGGACCTTCTTCGTCTTCATCCTCCTTCTGACGGGTATCATCTATCCCATCGTCGGCGCCTGGACCTGGGGCGGCGGATGGTTGGGCGCCATGGGCTTCAAGGACTTCGCCGGCTCCACCATCGTCCATTCCACCGGAGGGTGGGCGGCCCTGGCGGGCGCTCTCGTGGTGGGAGCCAGGCGCGGCAAGTTCCGTCCTGGCGGCAGAGTCAAGGCCACACCACCTTCCAACATTCCCATCGTGACCCTGGGCGTCTTCATCCTGTGGTTCGGGTGGTTCGGCTTCAACGGCGGATCTCAACTGGCCCTGGGCAGCGCCGCGGATGCAGTGGCCATCAGCCACCTGCTGGTCAACACCAACCTTGCCGGGGCCGCCGGTTTTCTCGTCGCCCTCGTGATCCAACGGCCCCTGCTCGGACGGATCGACCTGATGGCGGGCCTCAACGGCGCCCTGGCCGGGCTCGTCTCCATTACCGCGGGGCCGGACTTCGTCACTCACTACTGGGCGGTGATTATCGGCGCGGTCGGCGGGGGCGTTTGCGTGGCGGGAGTGAGACTGCTGGATCTGCTCAAGGTGGACGACGTCGTGGGCGCGATTCCGGTCCACCTGTTTGCGGGCATCTGGGGCACCCTCGCGGCGTGCATCGTGGCCGGCGGCCACTTCGGCGTGCAACTCCTGGGAGTGGTTGCCGTGGGCGTGTTCGTCTTCGCGGTCTCGTGGCTCGTTTGGATGGCCTTGAAGCAGCTCATGGGCGCGCGGGTGTCGCTATCGGTCGAAGAGCTCGGCCAGGACGCCGGGGAACTCGGCATCGAGGCTTACCCCGAGTTCGTGGTCATGCCCGATCCCGACGACGTCGACTCGCTCCGAAACAACGGTTGAGGTAATACGACGGCCTTTGCCCGGCCAGCCGCCGGACCGGGTGATCTCAGCCGGTCTGCCGGGAGCCTGCATCGACCGATGGCGCGGTGCGGGCGGGTTTGAAACCCGCCCCTACACGCTGGTTTGCAACGATCCGGCGGTGGGGATGGTGATCCAGAACTCCGTGAACGATCCGGGTTCCGACTCGACGCCCATGACGCCGCCGTGCTGGGCCACGATGTCCTGAGACAGGGACAGGCCGAGTCCGGTGCCTTCCCCCGTGGGCTTGGTGGTGACGAAAGGCTCGAAGATCTTCTTGATCATGTCCTTCGGAATGCCGGGACCGTTGTCCCGGATTCGGAACTCTACCTGGTTGTCGGCCCGCTTGCTGGACAGCCGGATGCACGGTTCATAATCGCGATCATAGTCGCCGTCGGCTTTCTTGGTCCTTTCGAAGGTGGCCTGACAAGCGTTGGTCAAGAGATTGAGGAAAACCCGGCTCAAATCCTGCGGGACCACTTCGAGCTCGCCCATCCCGGCATCGAGATCCTCTTCCCACGTCACGTTGAACATCTGATCCTTGGCGCGCATGGCGTGGTAGGCCAGATCGGCGTACTGCTTCAACATCGCGTTCAGATCCACCGCGCGGCGTTCGCCGGACTGGCCGCGTGAGTGCTCCAGCATGCTGTGGACAATGCCGTCCGCGCGCTTGCCGTGCTGGTTGATCTTCTGGAGATTGGCGGTCAAATCGTCGAGGATCCCCCCGATCTCGTCACGCGCATCGTCGGGAACCTGCTCGCGGACCTCGCCGAGCACCTCCCGCATCTCCTCGATCAGCTCGCGGGAAACCTCGGAGAAGTTGTTCACGAAATTCAGAGGGTTCTTGATCTCGTGGGCGATGCCGGCGGCGAGCTGCCCAAGGGAGGCCAGCTTCTCCTGCATGACGACCTGGTTCTGGGCCTTCTTCAGATCCTTGAGCGTCTGTTCCAGCTCGACATTCTTCTCCTTGAGCTCGTCCGCGAGTTTTTCCACGAGATTGAGCCGCTGTACTTCCAGGGCGTGGCGCCGGAACACCTCCAGCGCATCCGCCATGTCGTTCACCTCGTCGTTGCCCCGGACTTCCACCGGAACCTCGAGGTTGCCCTCGGCCATGGAACGCATGGACGCGGCCAAGCCGGTGAGGCGCCGGATCAGATAGCGGCCGACAAAGATCCACCCGAGCGCCACGGCGCCGATGATGTTGAACACGTTGAGCACCACCAGCACCACCATGCTGGTGTTCACGGCTGACGTGGAGGCTTGGCTGGCCTCATCCGCCTGGCGGTCTGCCACAGCCACCACCCGATCCATGGTCGCCAGCAGCCTGGCCGCGGTGGCCCGGTTCTCTTCGATGTAGCGGGTCTCCATCTCCGCTTCTCTCAGGATGGCTTCCTGAAGGCCGAAAATCCCCTCGGAACCGTGTCCCAGCGATTTGAGCCGTTCGAACTCGAAGTCGAGCATCCGGGTGGGGGCAGCGCGGGTCTCGGAAGACCGAAACGCGCGCTCGAAGGAGCCCAGGGCCGCGTTGTAACGCTCCCGGAGGGGCTGAATCAGCGTCCGGTCGTTCAGCACCGCGGCTTCCGCGAGCAGCCTGGCGGCGAGGTTGGCCTGGGTGTGCAACGTCAGCAGGTCCCGATACAGCACCAACTCCGAGTAGGACGTGCGCTCCGCCGGGGGTACGGGGTGGTCGCCGATCTCCCTCAGACCGGTGGCGAGAAAGAACGCCTGATTGTCGATCTCGGGGACCAGGATACGATCGACCTGCCGGGTCATCACCGGAATTTCGGCCTCCCGGGCATCCAGGCGGCGTTGGGTCTCCCGCCTTTGCGACGACGATTTCTCGATCTTGTCCAACGTCGTCGTAAGGGCATCGGAAAGGGACCGAAGCGTGCCCGCCTCTTCCTGATTCTCCAGCGACTCGTGCACCCGGAGCTCCTCGATCAGCTTGTTGAGCAACTCCTTGTCCCTGGCGATGGCTGCCTTGACCTCAACGAGTTCCGTTTCCGACGCGGCGGAGACGAGGCGCGGCGCGGCGTTTACGAGAGCGGAGCTCTGCTGCGCGGCCCGGATGGCCGCCACCAGGCTGGGGACGCTCTGCTCGGTGATGTGGCGCTGTGACTGGCTCACGACCCTGAAAGCCACCAAGGCCACCGCGCTGGCCGCAAGCATCAGCAGCACTCCCGCGCCGAAAGCGGTGTACATCTTGGCGCCGAGGCCAATCCGCCAGCTCTCGATCCGTTTGAGAAGGCTTGAGAGGCTCAAGGTCGCTCCAAGCGCCGGACCGAACGAAACCGCGCGGAGTCGTCGATCACGGTCAGGTACACCCGATCGGAACCCTGGTTGTCGGAATCCCCGTAAAGCAGCATGAAGCCCCCGAGATCCATGGTACCGGCCTTTTGAAGAGCGGCAATGAACCCCTTGCGGGTGGGGTCGGGTCCCGTACGACGTAGCGCCTCCACGGCCACGCGGCCCGTCAGGTATCCCTCGAGGGAGACGAAGCCGGGCTCCGCGGCGGCAGCGATGGCGCGAAGCGCCTCATGGTATTGGGCGACGACGGGGATCCACCTGTCGTAGGGAAAGGGCACCACCTGGGTGACGATGACGTCTTTGCCCGAGGGGCCCAGGGCCTTCGCCAGCGCCGAGCTGCCGACGAAGGAGATGTTCACGAAGATGGGATTGAAGTCGAGGCGCCTGCACCACTTGATGAACGTGGCCACGGGTTGGTAGGCGCCCACGATGATGACCGCCTCGGGGTTGCCGAGCTTCAAGTCCAGCACCGCGGTCTTTACCGCACGGGTGTTGCGTGGATAGGTGGCTTCCGCGGCCAGCGTCATGCCGCGCCGGTGAAGCGCCTGAAGCGTGCCCGAAAGTCCCGCGCGGCCGTAGGAGTCGTCCTGATAGAGGATGCCGATGCGCTTCACCCCCAGGTCCCGGGTGAGCCGCTCGACCATCTCTTCGGTCTCCTGATAGTAGGAGGCGCGTACGTTGATGACGGTGGGGCGCTTCCGCGCGTCGCGCAGGAACTCCGCGCCGGTGAAGGCGCCGACATACGGTACACCCGCTTCGGTCGCGATGGGCTCCGCGGCCTTCGAGGTCGGCGTGCCCACTGCCCCGATCAGGGCGAAAACCTGCTTTTCGCCGATGAGTCGGTTGGTGTTGGCGATGGCCGCCTCGGGCTCATAACGGTCGTCCAGTGTCGCCAGGCTCAACCGCCGGCCATGGATGCCGCCGGCGCGATTCGCCTCCTTGAACGCCGCCGTGATACCCAGCCGCATCCCCTCGCCCAGGGCCTTGGCAGGCCCGCTCAGGGCACAGGACTGGCCGAACTCAACCGCGTCCGGCGTCACCCCCAGCGTTCCCTTGGCGCCCGTCAGCGCTTGGCTCACGGGCTCCGCGGCGGTCGCCCATGGTGCCACCGCCATGACCCACGCGACGACCGCAAGACGCGCAAGAACGTACACGGGCCTGAATCCCAAGACGCTAGCAGCAGGTGTCATACGAATGGGTGCCAATCCGGCGACTGGGAACCTGTCCGAGTAAGCGAATCGTAGCGAGGAGAGGCATGGAAATGGAGGCCATTTTAGGCGGGTTCGAGGAAAATCCTGCTTACTCGGACACCACACTAGCTCCCGTGATAGCGCAGCCCTACGCAGGTGATGTCGTCCGACTGCGGAGTTTCGCCGGCAAATTCCCGTACGTGATCGAGTACCTGCGAGGTCACCTCTTTGCAGTCGATCCGATCGACTTTGGCCAGCAACGCGTCCAGACGTTCTTCGCCGTACTCCTCCGACCCCGGTCCTTCGGCCTCGGTGACACCGTCGGTATAAAAGAACAGCGTATCGTCGGCCTGAAGCTGGAGGTTGTCGTGGTTGAACACATGGCCGGGAAGCACACCCAGCGCCACGTCGTGCGTGGTGGGTAGGGGGATGACCTGCCCGTCGTTGTGGACGACCCGCGGCGGATTGTGCCCGCCGTTACAATAGCGAAAGACGCCGCTCTGAGTATCGAGAACACCGTAGAAGAGCGTCACGAACATGCAATTCTCGTTGTCCTCGGAAAGCAGATCATTGACATAAGCCAGGCACTCGTCGGGTGCTCCACCCTCCAGGGCGCGGCTCCGGAGTAGTGTGCGGGATGCCATCATGAACAGCGCGGCGGCAACGCCCTTTCCCGAAACGTCGGCGATGGCCACGCCGATCCTGTCTTCCCCCAGGGTGAAGAAATCGTAGAAATCGCCGCCCACTTCCTTGGCCGGAACCATGAGCCCGTGTGTCTTGTAACGGTCCGTGGAGGGAAAGCTGCGGGGCAACACCGACGCCTGCATGTCCCGGGCGAGGTCCAACTCGTGGCTGAGAGCCACCAACTGGTCCCGGTTGGACAACGCCTCACGCACCAGCGCCAGATGCTTGAGGGTCTTGTCGATGGTGATCTCGAGGTCGTTGAAATCGACGGGTTTGGTGACGAAATCGAACGCCCCCCGGTTCATCGCCGTCCGGATGTTGTTCATGTCGCCATAGGCGGACACGATGACGGAGCGGATGTTGGGCTTGGTCTCATTGAGTTGCTTGAGCAACGCAAGTCCATCCATCACCGGCATGTTGATGTCCGAGATGACCATCGCGATATCGCCATCCGCATCGAGCTTGTGCATGGCCTCTTGACCGTTGTGCGCAAAATCGAACACCAGCTCGTTCCTGCGGATGCGCCGGCGGAACTTCTGCAATACCAGGGCCTCGAGGTCCACCTCATCGTCCACCACCAGTATCTTGATAGGTGGATCGTTCGACGAGGACGTGGCCGGAGAACTCGTTTCTTCCATATCAGCCTGCATTGATCGCGTCCTGGCGCGTGGGGTGAATCGCCAGGATCTCACTGAAACCGCTGATCTTGAACACCTCCGCAATGTGGTCCCGCATGGTGCAAAGCACGATCTTTCTTCCACCGGCCTGAAGCTGCTTGGCCGCCAACAGCAGGACCCGGAGCCCGGCGCTGCTGATGTATTCGATATTCTCGAAGTCCACCACCAGTGAACCCTTGCCCTCCTCGATCAGCTTGAGGAGAGCCTCCTGGAAGGGGCTCGCGGTGCTGCCATCGATGCGGCCCGTGGGGATGACCACGGTGGTATCGCCCTCCGTCTCCGTGTTGAGATCCAAAACGCTTCCGTTTGCCATCAACTGTCTCCTTTCACAGGGGCGCGCAGAGTAATACGGTTGAAGCCGTCGGTATGTTCGTAGTCCGGGTTGGGGAACAGCGTCTTGGTCAGGAAGACCCCGAGACCGCCGATGGGCCGGTCGTCGAGAGCGGCATGCACGTCCGGTGTGGCGACTTCTTCGAACGGATTGAAAGGGATCCCCGTGTCGTCAAGCTGCGCGACGACTTCGTCATCCTCGATCCGCAACTCCACCCGGAGCTCCTGCTGTTCCACCTCGACAAAACCATACGATATCGTGTTGGTCGCCAACTCGTCCAAGGCAAGGCTCAAATTGTGGATCTGCGCCTGCGAAAGCCCGTTGGCCTCTCCGAAGTGCGCCACGGCCTCGGCCAACTCCTTGAGGGCGGACGAAAGCTCGGGCTCGAGTTCAAGTGAAAGCCGCGGAAGCGCCGCCTTCATAACGGCCGTCCCAGACGACTGGAGTCAATCAGCTTGGCATGTGACATGGATTGGACCGACCGGGTGGGAAATGTTCCCGAACAAATGCACCGGACCACGTGACGAATGATAGTCGATCCCCCGACGCCGTGTCAACAACCGCCGGAGGCCGCGCGATCAAGGCAGCGCCCGGTCCTTCACCCATCGGGCCAGGGCCTTGTCGGGGTCGGCGATCTCCTCCACCGAGCCGTACCAACAGGTCTCCCAGCCGAACTCCGGAAGGCCGGTGAACACCATCAGGTTCAACGGATACGCCTCACTGTCGGTGCAGCGGCGGAAGTCGTCCCGGAAAAGGAAAACCGGCTTCTCCCAGGCGATGGCCATGCCCAGCTCGACCATCACGCCCTCGTCCGGAGGACAACCGTTGACCACCGCGAACAGACCATCCGCGGCCCGCACGTCCTCGAGATCGGCCTGTCCGATGCGGTACGCCCAGCCGGCCTCGACCTTGTCCACCTGGTTGTTACGCGTGAACGGCTCCCAGACCTCCACGCCCAGCGTTTCCAACGCCGCGGTCAGCGCCGCCAGCGGCCCCTCGCGCTGTTGCAACGAGAAGCCGTACGGATTCGCCAAATACAGGGTTTTCTTCGAAGCCATGTTCACATTGGCCTTCCCGTCTCGGACCGACCCCCTCAGCGCAACGGAATGCGGATGACCACGCCGCCCATGACGTCTCCCTCCTTGAAGTCGGTCCGCGGGCTGTCCTTGTGATCATTGTGGCACGTCACGCACGCGGGCGAGACGGCTACGTCGGCATACACGGCGGTGAAGTACTCGACATCGCCGAGGGTCTCCCGGCCATAGAAAGGCTTTGACGGGTCCTTGGCGACGCTGTCCAGCCCGGCGGCCTCCACCTCGCTCCTGGGCGCGTTCTTCTTGTTGAGGGGCCACTTGGACAGCAGCGCGTAGCTGAATGCGTCGGTCTTCTTGGCAACCCTTTCCGCGCCCATGCGAAACATCTGGGCCGGCAGCGGCAGGGCATTCTCGTCCTGCCAATGCTCGCTGGCTTGGATCACCTCTTTCTCGTCCTGCAAGCGGTAGACCACTTTGTCCGCGTACACGGTGCGATCGGATTGCATGACGGCGTGTAGCGCGTCCGCCATGATTCTCGGGGTAATCCCCGTCGACTGGTCCGGCTCGCCGGAAGGCTTGCTGTCGCAGCCGGCAAGACCTGCAACGAAGGCCGCGACAACGACGAGAATAAAACGCTTTTTGGCAAGCGGGTGTTTCATGGCTCAGGTTCCCTCCTTCCCGGTCAATCGGAACGACTTCTTTTCCGCGACAATGCCATTTCGATGCTCCGGACGCGGCGCGACGGAGAACCCGTGAAGTTGCGCCGAACCAGCTCCGCATCGGCCAACGCATCGATGGACAACGCGAGCGAGTGACAGTTGAGGCAGACTTCGCGGATCATCTTCTCGCTGGGCCGCAGATTGGCGTTCTGGTTGTGCTGCACGACGATTCGCTCCGCCCGGGCGACGCGGCGCGGTTCACGCGGCAGGTGGCAGGTGGCGCAGCTTACGCCGCTTCCCGGTTTGCCCTGGCCGGAGGTTTCCAACCGCCACAGCCGAAAATGAGGCGACTCGGCATACGCCTCGGAATGCTGGTCGGCGTGGCATGAAAGACAGGCATCCACCGCGGCGTGGCGGACATCCACCGCGTGCGCACTGTGACAGGCGCCGCAGTCCAACGTTTTGGCAAGCGCATCCGGCTTCATCGGCAGGCGTGCTTGTGAGAGCGACATGGAATCGAGACCGACGGACCAGCGCATGCCGTGCTTACCTCCTGTAAACCCCTGAAACTCCAGCTCGTGGCACGAGCGACAGACCTGACGCACCGGATGGTCGGTCCAGGAACCCTCATCGTTCCGGTGGCAGATCGAGCACGAGACCCCGGCGGCGGCATGCGCGGAGCCGGCCCAGGCGTCGACGAGCCCGGGAGTTGAGGATGCCGGCCCATCGGCGTCGGCGGCCGCCAGCGGCGTGCCCTCGAAGCCCTTCCGGGAGATCCAGGCCTTGCGCTCCGGCAGTGCGGCCGTGCGCGTCTCCGGTTCGGCGCCGCCGTGCTGCACCAGAAAGTCTTCGTAGAGCGCACGGTTGTCGTGGTAGTTGTGGCACCCGGACGACGCGCAGGTGACGAATGAAAGCCCCCGATGCGTCGGCCGTTCCCGGGCCACGTCGGCATGACAGTGGTGGCAGAAGTCACCGGGAACAGTGAGGCCCATCACCGTGGTGATCTCCGGCAGGTGCTCGGTGTGGCAGGTGATGCACCGGCGCGCGTCCAACCGGGCGAGGTAGCCGGCATTGCGCGGATCGGTGAACTTGTTCTCGGGGTGCGAGTCCCGGGCGACCTCGAGCTCGGTGCGGTGACAGTCGAGACAGGCCTCCTGCCGCACCCCGCCGAACGGCGTGTGGCAACTGTTGCAGGCGAGCTCGATCTGATAGTGGCCGTCCGTCGTCATACCGGGCAGGAACATGCTGCGGTCCTCGCCGGTCATGTGGAACGCCAGGAAACCGGCAAACCCAAGAGTCGTCACGAGCCACACGAGGGCCACGCGGCCGGGGCTCATGGCCTCAGAAATAATACGACGCCAGGACATGGAAAGCGACCAGCACGGGTAAGGGCCAGACGGCGAGAACATGGAGCCAGAAGGTCAGGCGGGCGTGCCGCCGGCCCAGACCCGCGGCCGTGGCGCCGCCGAGAACGCCGGCGGCGAGAAAACAGACCATCAAGACCTGATTGAGTCCGGATCCCAGCCGCAAGCCGGTATGCAAAAGCAGCGCCATCAACGCCAGCGCCCCCAGGGCGCCGTGGCCCACGCGCCACCAATCGAGCCCGCCCCATCCGACGCGCCGCCATCGCTTGCGCAGGGAAAACCCGGCGGCGGCCAAGGCACAGCCCAGCAGCCCGAATCCCGTGGCCTGCCTCCACCAACCCTCTCGGTAGAGGATGTCCCAGACATGGTCCGCCTGAACGCTGGCCGGGAGCGGAAGCGGTGCGCCGCCCGCGATCGCCAATGCCAGCAGCACGGCCACCCCGGCCGCCGTCAGCAGCCACGCGCTTTCCCGGCTCACGGACGAAGACGGCACGCCGCCGGCCAGCTCCGCCACCAGCGGACGGCAGACGCCGCAGACCGTGGATGCACCGGTGCTTTCGGCAAGCGCCTCCACGGATGAGCCGCCCTCCGCCATGGCGGAGCTCAGAGCGCCGCGGGTGATCTCCAGGCAGTTGCAGACCATGGCCGACGCCGGCCACTCCGCCACCGGGCGCCGGACGGCCGCGTCCGCGAACATGCCGGTCTGAAGAAACCGCTGCAGTTCCTCCGGCCGGATGCGGCGCCGTTGGCGGATGGCGTCCTGCGTGAAGCTGATTTCCTCCCAGGAGCCGACGGCCGCCGCGGCCAACAGACGCCGTCCCAGCGTCGTGATCCGGCGATACGAATCGTTGCCGCTCCAACCGAGGCGGGTGCCCATTTGGGCCTGGTTGCCCAAAGACCAGACGTCGATGCCCGAGAGTCTCAACCGTATTGCCGGCGTGTATCCGCGAAACAGGCTCCCCCCGCCGGCGAGAATCTCGGCCAGAGTCTCGGCCATTCGGAATCCCGGCGCCACCAGGCCGTAAACCACGCCGTCGTGCGCGGCGCACTCGCCGATGGCGTGGATCGCCGGGTCCGTGGTGCGCAACTGGTCGTCGACGACGATGCCGCCGCGGCCCGAGGCGACGGCAAGCCCGCAGGCCCGGGCGAGCTCGTCCCTCGGGCGGATGCCGGCGGTCATCACGATCATGTCGGCCACCAGCGGCTCCCCGCCGCGGTCCATGACCAGGACCAGTCGGCGGTCCCGGGTCTCGATCCGGCGGGCGCGGGCGCCGGCCACGATGCCAATCCCCAGCTCGCGGACCCGGGCTTCGAGGAGCGCCGCCGCCTCCGGACCGATTTGACGGGTCATCAGGCGGGACCCTGCTTCCAGCACCGTCACCCCGAGCCCCAGCCGGCGCAGGGCATCTGCCGCCTCGATTCCGAGCACTCCTCCGCCCACCACGATGGCGCGGCTCGCTTTCGCCGCGCATGTGGCGATGCGCTGCAGATCGTCGATAGTGCGGTAGGTGAAGACGCCTTCGCAGCCCGCTCCCTCAATCGGTGGGACGAAAGCCGCCGAGCCCGTGGCCAGCACCAGCCGATGGTAGGGAATCCGCTCCCCATCCGCGGTGTGGACCGTGCGGTTCTCACGGTCAATGGAGGTCACCGGATTGCCGGTGACGGCACGGATACCCAGCTCCCGACTCCAGCCCGGCCGCCCCAGGGCGAGCCGTCGCGGGTCGCGGTGGCCGAGCCACCCGCTGAGATGGATCCGGTCGTAGGCCGGATGGGGCTCCTCGCCGATCACGGTGACGTCGTAGCGCCCCAGCGCCTCGAGGGCCGCCAGCCGCTCCACCAGCTTGTACGCCACCATGCCGAACCCCGCGACCACCAGCCGCGGGCGCCCCTCGGCTTCCGAGTCCGTATCTTGTTCTCCAGTCAGAGCCATCGAGCCGTTCACCGGAGCATCATGAAAGTCGACAGCGGCAAGCTGACGATACGCGGATCATCCACCGTTCCGGAACTATCCTGGGTCACGAGGATTCCGAATGGCGCGTTGTTTACGGACTTTTCCAGAAACGAGCGTATACCTGACGTGTCCCTGAATGGATCGATGCGTCTCTGATATTTGATCTCCACCGCGATGCGCGTCTCGCTGACTGTCAGTCCTTCAGTAAGTCCGTTGGGCGACCGTGACTGTTTTTACTGCAGATGCGTCGTTATCATTTCTTCAAAATAGTTCATATTTAAAAGATGCTTATCGAAAATAGAATTTCTTTCTGACTTAATGAAGGCGCCACTCCGTATTGGGCATCCTTGCCGACATGGTCTTGGGGGGCAAGACGACGGGCTTGGGCCAATCATCTTTGACCGGAAAACCAGTGTCAAGTTGATCCATCGGTCCGTAGTTGACAATCTGAACACGTCCAGTGTACATGACTCCGGTCCCAGGACAGCTTGATGGTAGTCGCCCAAGCATACTGATTCGTCATAGTATCGCAAACGTTGCCATATTGTCAGCTATCATCTTCGGTGTGGTCAATCCAGAACCCTTCCGTATCGAGCAGTGTAAGGCAACGATCCTCATCGTCGATCGTTTTCGTGTTGTGCAGGAAGAAAGCGCACTCGGTCTGGTCGAACAGCCGCTCCTCGGGGCCGCAGATGAGAGTACCTGCCCGGTAACCGCTTCGTTGGGTTCGTGGACCTTGCCGAAGTCGTCAAACCGCTTACGAACGCCATGCCTGAACGCGGCAAATGCCTCCGGCCGGGCCACCGAGGCTTTCCACTCGTCCGTGGTCTCCATGCCTTCGGTGAGGAAGTACTGGGTGAACAGCGTGTCGTGTCGTCAAGGCTCGGCTCAGGCGCTCGCTTCATCACCCCTAGATCGGGCGGTGACCACGAGCAGGAGCAGCATGACCGCCAGCAGGACGCCACAGCTCAGGCCCAGGGACCACTGGATGCCGATGGCGCCACCCACGATCCCCACGGTGATGCCGCTGAAGGTCCGCAGCCCGAGACCGGACATGATGAAGAGGCCGATCAACTGGCCGCGCAGGTGGGCCGGCGAAATGAGTTGGACCAGGGTTTGCGACATGGTGAGGAAGGCGAGGTTCAGGAAGCCGGCGGCGAACAGAAGGCCGACCGCCATATAGTAGTATGGCGTGAACGCAAAAATGCCGAGCGCGGCGCACCACAGAATGGCCAGCACGATGGCGGTGCGCGCCCGGGCCTGGAGGAACCCCTTGCTCTCCAGCAGGACGCCGCTCACGAAGGCGCCGGCCCCGTTGGCGGCGAGCAGAATGCTGTAACCCACCTCGCCCTTGCCCAGACTGGCGGCGAACCCGGGCATCTGCGCCTGGAAGGCGTTGCCCACCAGCAACGATGAGAGGCCCACGAGGCACACCATCGAGACGATGACGTGGTTGGAGCGGGCCTCCCGCAGGGCCTCCAGGGCCCGGGCCCAGGTGACCCGGCGCCGCTGCACCACGTTGGGGCCGTGTCCGGTATAGGGGACCGTCGAAAGCCACAGGGTCAGCGGAAGATAGAAAAGGGCGTTCACCACGAGACCCCATCCGGCGCCCAACGTCAGCATCATGTAGCCGCCCAGGGCCGGCCCCATCAGAATCCCCAACTGCCGGCCCGTGGCGCTGAGCCGGACCGCGCTCTGAAGGTATTCCGGGCCTACCATGTCGTGCAGGATGAGCTGGCTTCCGGGGCTCCACAACACCCCCGCGACACCGTGCACCACCAGCAGCGCGCACGCGTGCCAGACCGTAAGGGTTCCGGTCATGATGAAGTAGGCCCAGGCGACAGTCAGGACGAAGTAAAGGATCATCGCCCACTGGATCACCCGGCGGCAATCGAAACGGTCCGAGAGCAGGCCCACGTACCACGACAGCAGCAGGAACGGCGACCAGTGGCTGATGACGGCAAACCCTTGCAACTCCGGCCACTGGAACAGCTCGTAGATGACCCAGTAGCTGATGACGTGCTCGATGTTGTCGGCCATCATGGCCAGCATGGTAAAGCAGAAGTAGGCGCGGAAGTGACCTTGCCGGAGCGCGCCGAAGGACACGCTGGACTGGGTCACGTCCTTGAGGGACCGGCTTTCCCCGGCGTCATTCGCCGGGGGGTCCGGCTGTGGAGTTGAAGACTGCGGCACGGATCTGCAATGTGGCACGAAGCCGGCCCGGAGACAAGATCCGGTTTCGGGAAGCCCCGCTGGAACCAAGGAAACCCGTTGCGATCCGGCTCACTGTTATGGTAAGCAATCCTGAAATGGGCAGGCGTTCTACGCAGCCCGCAAATACGTCCACAAGGAGAGCGAACGATGAAGAAGCTGGTTCTTGAGAGCACCGCGCCGTTCCAGGGCCTGTGTGAGCTGGTGGCATACAAAGAGGGCCTGTTCGAGAAGGAAGGGCTGGCCATCGAGTTTGCCGACCGGGGAACGGGAGACAGGAACACCCACACCGACGTCACCGATCCCAAGGACGCGAACCCCCATGCGAGTCACGGCATGCTCTTCGAGCAGGGCAAGGCCGACATGTACAACGCCTGCGAATGGGGGAACTATTGCCGGGTGCAGGACTCCAGCGTCGACACCGGCAGGCAGATCGGCAGGCGTTCCATCATCGCCTACGCCGGACTCGTAGTACGGCCCGATTCGCCGGTATACACGGCTCAGCAGCTCGCCAACCGCATGGTGGGAGTCCCGTTCTTCTTCGGCACCCACTATCTGACGCTCCACATGCTGGAGGGCTTCCTCACCCGTGACGAGATCAAGCTCTGTCAGGCTCCGCGCGGCTCCCGCCACCGGCTCGCATCGGTGATGAAGGGGGAGATCGAGTCCACGCCGCTGACCGAGCCCTACCTCACGCTGGCCGAGAAGAAGGGTTGCCGCATCGTGGTCTCCGCTTCTCTCCACGGCACCGAGGTCGCATCCAACAACGTGGACGCGGAGACCTACGGAATGTTCAACCGCGCGGTGCGCGAGGCCGTCCGCCGCGTCAACGCCGACAAGAAGAAGTACATGCAGTACTTCATCGACTACCACAGCGACGATCCGGAGATCGCCGCCCTGAGCGCGGACGAGCTTCGCGAGAGCCGCATCGTGGTGATGGACCCGGCGCCGATCCCCGCGGACGAGCTGGAGCGCACCGCCGCCTGGATCAAGAGCTGGGGGATGCTCGCGGAGAACGCGGCCCCCACGGAACTGGTGAACCTCGACGTCCAGTCGTCAGCCCACTAGGGGCAGTCGGCGCCTTGCGCCGCTCCCCGGCCACCCTCCTCGAAGACTGCCCGGGGAGGCATGAACACGACAGCGAAGTTCAACCGAATCGGGAAGGCCTATCCGGGCCTTCCCGATTTTCAGTTTCCACGTTCCCTATCTCCAGGTTTTC
Organism: uncultured Binatia bacterium (SeqCode); assembly: GCA_965218305.1. Classification (GTDB taxonomy): domain Bacteria; phylum Desulfobacterota; class Binatia; order UBA9968; family JAJDTQ01; genus JAJDTQ01. Next base: position 2,350,428 of record OZ244617.1, read on the forward strand.
TTTTTCCAGGTTCTGGTTCGGCAAGAGGCCGTCCCGGCGCTTCGAGGGTGTCTTGACTCTGCGTCAGGTCCTCACCGCCACTGTGATGGCGGCCGCGGTCTGGTCTGCCACGGGTGATGCCAGGGGAGGGCCCGGAGCCCATGTCTCCGCCGCGCAACGCGATTCGAGGGAAACCGGCGCCGCCGCCGGAACCGTGCTCTTCCCCGGCACGCCGTCCCCGCCCGCAATCTTGAGCGTCTACAAGGAGCAGGCCTTCTGCGGCTCCAGCGTGCCCGACCAGAGCCTCCTGGCGGCGCCGGACGGCGGCCTGAAAAACGTCGTGGTCACCCTGCGCGGGCCGGGTCTCGACCAGCCGGCGGGAACACCCGAGACCATCCAGCTCGACAACATCGGCTGCCGGTTCGCGCCCCACGTGCAGGCGGCCCGGGTCGGCAGCACCGTGCTGCTCCTGAACAGCGACCGCATACTCCACGACGCCCACGCGCGCATGGGGCCCCGGACCCTGTTCAACGACGGTCTGCCCCGGTGGCGCCGCGTCACCAGGGCACTCGGCCGGCCCGGGGTCATCAAGATCATTTGTGAGCTTCACCACGCGTGGATGAGCGCGTATATTGTGGTGGCGCCGAACCGATTCTTCGCGGTGACCGACTCCCGGGGCCGTTACGCTATCGGCGGGATCCCGCCGGGAGCCTATGAGGCGCGTTTCTGGCATGAAAGATTGGGCGAGACATCACGGCGGGTGGTGGTCAGCCGGGGGGAGACGGAGCGGCTCGATTTGATGTTGGGCCGGCGGTGAACCCGAGGGGCCTCGGCCTTGACGGGCAGCCTGCCGGGGCCAGGCGCGGGCGGGTTTGAAACCTCCCTGTCTAACGCGCGCACTCATACACAGGCGTGCGTTCCCGCCGCCAATAGTAACTACTTTTCAGTATGTTATGATAATTCTCCATCGACAGGACAGTCCCTCAAGCGACTGGTCAACCACGCGCGGCCCCAGGACGTGACCGAGGGCTACGCCGCGGACTGGACGGTGGAGTTACCTTGCAGGAAGAGTCAAGGAATGCGTAATCGTTCCGAAAGCGGATTCGTTCCATTCCGGGCGCATCCTTGCCGCCGGCTGACGGTACCCGCTCGTGCCGCGATGGCGGCGCTCTCGAGCAGCGAGCGGGTCACGCCGCCTCGCCGACGGTCACGGTGACGCGCTTCCCCAACCGGCGCAGGACACGATCGATCGTCGCAGCCTCGGTGCCGTGTCCCGGATTCAGCATGCGCCGCACCTCGCTCTCGGCCATGTCGAGGTCACGGGCAAGACGGCGTTGCGAAACCCCGGCTTGGCGCCAAGCCTCGTAAAGGGCCGCCTTCAGCGCAATCTGCACCGGCGGAACGACCAGGGGCCGCCCCTTGCCCGCGCGCGACGGCTCGGGCAGGTCCTTGGCCTCCCGCATCGTGGTCGCGATCAGCTCGCGCAGCAAATCCCTGGCTTCCGCCAGCGCCTCTTCCCGGGTCGCGCCGTCCGTTGCGCCCCACCCGAAGTCGGGAAACGCCACCACGTACCGGCCGTCGTCGTCACGTTCGATCTCGGCGGGATAATTGTAGGCATCAGGCATTCGTCAACTCCTCCGTGGCCGGGACATTGCCGTCACTCCGTCCCCCGGAACTCGTCCCTGTCGATTCCAAGGTCGGCGAGCATCTTGTTGAGCAGTCCTTTGCCGATTCCCTTCTTGCGGTCCTTGACGGTCGTTCTGCGATCGCCCGCATAGAGCGTTCCATGCGAACCGGCCCCTTCGGAAGCCACGAAGCGGACCTGCAACTTCCGACTCCTTGCCCATTTACGAACCCTCGCGATGAACTGCCGCCCGTTCATGTTCGCCACGGTGTGAGTCGGTCAAGTATAAATGCTCAAATTTTTGAGCGCAACAATCCATTCCCCACGTGTTAGCGCAAAGCGATAATGTCCCCTTTGAGCAAAGCTAAAATGTCCCCTTACCCGGAAGAGAAAGGGGGGGATGGAAATGGCGCAAGTTGAGGAGGGGCTGAGCATGCGAGAAGTGGACCGTTTGGAGGTGATACGGGAGGTATTGGGGAGGCGGCTACGGCAGCGGGAGATAGGATAATTCGCTTCGCCTGAAGGACAGTTTTATTGTTTATATTCAACTAGTTACAAACCTCAGGCCGGAGGACTTACGCTACGCGACCAAGTTTGAAACCCGCCCCTACACCCTCTTCGTGCGGCCGGCTTGCCGGGACCGGGGCGTTGGGAGCCGCCTCTACGGAACGGAGGGGACGCTGGCCCGCAGCCGGCGAACGCCTTCCGCGGCACCGCCCGGCGCCTTGTAGACCGAAGAGCCGGCTACCAGCAGCGTGGCGCCCGCGGCCACGACCTGAGCGGCGTTGTCCGGACCGACGCCGCCGTCGATCTCGATGGCGGTTTCCAGACCCCGCTCATCGAGCATGCGCTTGAGGCGGCGCACCTTGTCCACGCTGCTCTCGATGAAGCTTTGGCCGCCGAATCCGGGGTTCACGCTCATGATGAGGATCTGGTCGAGATCCGGCAGGATGTCTTCCAGGGTCGCCAGGGGTGTGGCGGGATTGAGCACTACCCCGGCCTTGCTGCCCAGCGACTTGATCTGCTGCACCGTGCGATGGAGGTGAGGGCAGGCCTCCTGGTGTACCAGAAGCGTGTCGGCGCCGGCCTTGGCGAAGTCCTCCAGGTAGCGCTCCGGCTCGACGATCATCAGGTGCACGTCCAGCGGCAGCCGGGTGCTGCGCCGGGCCGCCTCCACCATCAGCGGGCCGATGGTGATGTTGGGCACGAAACGGCCATCCATCACGTCCACGTGGATGCCGTCCGCTCCCGCCTCGTCCACCTCGGCGATCTGCTGTCCGAGAATGCAGAAGTCCGCGGAGAGAATGGACGGAAGAATCTCGACTCGACCCGGGCTCACCTTGACCGTCCCTTCCTGTCGTGTGCCGCGCCCATGAGCCGGTCCGTCCGGCGCTCAGGATCGATCTTGCCCATGGTCCGCCGCCTTCCGGCATTCCTCCTCCACGGCCGCGAGGAGCTTGTCGAAGGCCTCGGAAAAGAGCCGGACCCCGTCCTCCAGCAGCTTGTCGGTCGCTTCCTTCATCGACACGCCCGCCCGCTCCAGCGCTTCCATGGTTTCGGCCGCGGCTTCGACGTCCTCCCCGAGGCTCTTCCGGATCTTCCCGTGATCGCGGAACGCATCCAGCGTCGCCGGCGGAATGGTGTTCACCGTGTCCTCGCCGATGAGCTCGTCGACATACAGGACATCGGGGTAGTTCGGGTTCTTGGTGCTGGTGCTGGCCCACAGGAGCCGCTGCGGCCGGGCTCCCCTGGCGGCCAAGGCCTGCCACCCCTCGCCCTGCATGATTTCCTTGTAGCGCTTGTAGGTGAGCTTGGCGTTGGCGATGGCGACCTTGCCCAGCAGGGCCTGGAGGCGCTCCTTTTGGGTCCCGTCCGCGGCCTCGATCCTCTTCTGGATGGTATCGTCCACCAGCGAGTCGATGCGCGAGATGAAAAAGCTGGCCACGCTGGCGATGCGGCCCACGTCCAATCCGTCAGCGGCCGCCTTGGCCAGACCCCGGATGTAGGCTTGGGCTACCTGCTCGTAGGCTTCCCGCGCGAACAGCAGGGTCACGTTGACGCTGATGCCCTCGCCGATCAACTGCTCGATGGCCGGCACCCCCTCCGGCGTGCCGGGAACCTTGATCAGGAGATTGTCCCGCGACACCGTGTTCCAAAGCCGCCGAGCCTCGGCGACGGTGGCCTCGGTGTCGTGTGCCAGGTATGGCGACACCTCCAGGCTGACGTAGCCGTCGCGAGCCCCGGTCTCGTCGTAGACCGGCTTCAACACGTCCGCCGCATCCTGGATGTCGCGGGTGGCGATGGCTTCGTAGACCGCCTTGGGGTCCGCCGACCCATCCCCGCCCAGCTCGGCGATCACGTCATCATAGTCGTCACTGTCCGCGATGGCCTTCTCGAAGATCGCCGGGTTGGACGTGACGCCCTTGAGGCCGTCCTCTTCCACCATACGCTTCAACTCGCCGCCGGTGAGGAGCTTCCGCTGTATGAAATCCAGCCAGACGGACTGTCCGAATTCGCTCAACTCCTTCAATGGGTTCATGTTTCCTCCATTCGAACTGCCCGGTCGTCAAGCGCATGTCGAATTACGCCTTCGGCTGATCCGACCTACGGGGTGCGGGCTATCGTGCCCGGGCGATCTGGTCCTTGGCCGCGACCACCACGTCGTCCGCGGTGAAGCCGAATTTCTTCTGCAGGTCCTTGAGCGGCGCTGAGGCCCCGAAGGACCGCATGCCGATCTGGTGTCCGGCGATGCCCGTGTACTTGGTCCAGCCGAACACCGATCCCTGCTCCACTGAAACCCGTGCCGTCACCTCCGGGGGAATCACGCTGTTCCGGTAGCTCTCTTCCTGATCGTCGAACAGCTCCCAGCACGGCATGCTAACCACCCGGGCCTTGATTCCCTCTGCTGCCAGGGCCTCGTAGGCGTCCACGCACAACGAAACCTCGCTGCCGGTGGCCAGCAGCAGCACGTCGGGTTTCCCGTCCGCAGCGTCGGCCAGCACGTAGGCGCCGCGGGCCACGCCGTCGGCCGGCCCGTAGCGGCCGCGGTCCAGGGTCGGCAGCGCCTGCCGCGTCAACACCAGCACCGCCGGCTCATGGTGCAGCTCCATGATGAGCTTCCAGGCGGCGATGACCTCGTTGGCGTCCCCCGGCCGGATCACCATCAAGCCCGGCACCGCCCGGAGCGAGGCCAGGTGCTCCACCGGCTGGTGCGTCGGCCCGTCTTCCCCCACGCCGATGGAGTCGTGGGTAAAGATGTGGACGACCGGCAGCTCCATGAGCGCGCTCAGACGGATGGCGCCACGGGCGTAGTCGCTGAAGATCAGGAAACCCGAACCGTAGGCCCGCACCTTCACCAGGGCCATGCCGTTCATGATGGACGCCATGGCGTGTTCCCGGACGCCGAAATGCAGGTTGCGCCCGGCAGGGCTGCCGGCGGAGAAGTCTCCGGCGCCTTCAAACGTCAGGCGGGTCTTGGTGGACGGCGCCAGGTCGGCCGCGCCGCCCATGAGCCACGGGACGTTCTGCGCCAGCACGTTCAGCACCTTGCCGGAGGCGTCACGGCCCGCAAGTCCCTTCGCGTCCGGGGGAAAATCCGGCAGATCCCGATCCCAGCCCTCGGGAAGCTGGCGGTGCTGCATGCGATAGAGATCATCGGCCAGCTCCGGATACCGGGAACGGTACTTCTCCACGCGGTCGAACCATGCGCCGCGCAGAGACTTGCCGCGATCACCCATGCCCGCCCGGAAATGATCCCGTACGCCGTCCGGGACGTGGAACTGCGCGTCCTCCGGCCAGCCGTAGCGCTTCTTGGTGAGCTTGACCTCCTCCACGCCCAAGGGCTCGCCGTGGGCGCCGCTGGTGTCCTGCTTGTTGGGCGAGCCGTAGCCGATGTGGCTGTCCACGATCATCAGGGTCGGCCGGTCCGTGGTGTCGCGAAACGTGAAGAACGCGCGCTCCAGCATCTCCAGGTCGTTGGCGTCACCCACCCGGACCACGTTCCATCCGTAACCCAGGAAGCGCGTCGCCACGTCGTCCGAAAAGGCCAGCGCGGTGTGGCCCTCGATGGTGATCTGGTTGTTGTCGTAGATCCAGCAGAGCTTGGACAGCCTGAGGTGCCCGGCCAGCGAGGCCGCCTCGTTGGTCACGCCCTCCATCATGCAGCCGTCGCCGCACAGGGCGTACACGTCGAAGTCGATGAGGTCGTCGAAGCCGGGTTGATTGAAGCGGCTGGCCATCCAACGCCCGGCAATGGCCATGCCCACGCTGGTGGCGACCCCCTGTCCCAGGGGCCCGGTGGTGGTCTCCACGCCCGAGGTCCAGCGGTACTCCGGGTGGCCGGGACAGCGGCTGTCCAACTGACGGAACTGCTTGAGGGCTTCGAGCGGAACGGACAGGGAACCCAGGGTCTCGTAGTCCTTGCTGACCGCCTTGACCCCGGTCAGGTGAAGCATCGAGTACAGCAGCATGGACGCGTGCCCCGCCGACAGCACGAACCGGTCCCGGTTGGGCCAGATGGGGTCGTCGGGATCGAACCGCAGGAAACGCTGCCACAGGCAATAGGCCACCGGAGCCATGGCCATGGGCGTGCCCGGGTGTCCGGAGTTGGCCTGCTGGACCCCGTCGATGGAAAGGGTACGAATGGTGTTGATGCAAAGCTCGTCAAGATTGGCGTCGCTCATGGACGATGAACTCCTGGAAATCGCGTCTCTCTCAACAAGTTTGCCAGATGATTCAGGCCCCATACAATGCGTATCGCGGCTTTTGGTTGGATTTTCTCACGCCAACCGATATTCTCCCCAAGTCTCCATGGAAAACTTCACTCCGGCCGAGCGCGAGCGACTCGCCCCCTTCTTCACCAACGTAGACCGCCCGGTCTTCGGCCTGACGCTGCCACAGGAGGTGGCGGGAGCCCTCTTTTCCCGCTACAGCCGCTCGGCCAAGGACCTCCGGCGCACGTTCCTGGACGAGTTTCTCGGCGACGCCGACCTCTCTCCGGTGCTGGATTCGGCCGGACCCGCGAGCCGGGACGACCCGGCCGTGCGCAAGGCCCGCGCCTTCTACGACCGCGTTCTCATCGGATATGGCGATGACTCGGTGGCCCAGCTCGGCGGCGCCCACGTCGCCTGCGAGGAGATCTCCAACGTCGCCGCCAAACACCTCGAGGACGCGCGCATCGGCATCGCGCCGCTGGAGAAGTCCACCCGCTACGTGCGTTTCGACCGGAAGGATGCCGCGGGCCGGCACCTCTTCCTCGTCGAGCCGACCCTCGCCGAATCAAGGCACGCCCGGGACTACCTGGCGCTCATGGAGCTCCTGTTCGAAGCCTACTCACGGCAGATGGAGCCGATGATCGAACACGTCCGAAAGGCCGTTCCACTGGAGGAGACGGAGTTGCGGCACCCCCGGACCGGCGACACCGTCACCTACGCCGAGGCCCGGGGCGACGAGACCCTCGCCCGATGGGCGGCGACCGCCTATCGCTCCACCGTACGCGCCCATGCCTGCGATATCCTGCGCGGTTATCTGCCGGCGGCAACGCGAACCAACGTAGGGCTCTTCGGAGTGGGACAGGCCTACGAGTACCTGCTGTCAAAATGCCATTCCAGTGATCTCGCGGAGCTCCGTGACCTCGGAGCCGCCATGCACCGGGAGCTGGACACGCTGATTCCCTCGTTCGTGAAGCGCGCGCAGCCGAGCCCCTACCTATCGGAAACCTTCGAACAAACCCGCACCCTGGCCCGGGAACTGGTGACCGAGCCGGTGCGGGAAGGCCCGGCCGTAACGTTGGTGGACCACGACGAGCAGGCCGAAGAAAGGATCATCGCCGCGATTCTGTATCCCCACGCCACTCACCCGCTGTCCCAGTTGAGGGAGTTGGCGGCACGGCTGCCGGACGAACGGAAGCAGGCGGTGCTCGACGCCTACATGAAAGGGCGGCGGCACCGGCGCGAAAAACCCGGACGGGCGCTGGAGCAGGTCTATTATACCTTCGACATCATCGGCAACCTCGGGGTCTACCGCGACCTTCAGCGGCATCGCCTGCTGAGCCAGGAACGGCAGGACTTCACCACCGCGCACGGCTACGACACGCCGCCGGAGATCACCGAGGCGGGCTTCGACGACGACTACCGCCGCTGCATGGACCGAGCGGCCGAGATTCACGAACGGATCCGGGCGGACCATCCGCGGGAGGCCCAGTACGTGGTCCCGTTCGCCTATCGCACGCGTTGGTATATGAAGATGAATCTGCGGGAGGCGGTGCACATCGGCGAGCTGCGGACCATGCCGCAAGGGCATCCGGACTATCGATCCATCGCCCAGGAGATGTGGCGCCAGATCGGTGCGGTGCACCCGAGGTTGGCGAGCTACGCCCGGTTCATCGACTGGAAGACCTACCGCCTGGGGCGGCTCGCCTCGGAGCTCCGCACCGAGTTCAAGCGGTCGGGGCGATAGCGTCGCAGGGAATAGGTCAGAGGGAACGGTCGCAGGGGCGGGTTTCAAACCCGCCCGCGTCCGCACCGCGCTGCCGGCCGATACCGGCGCCGCTACGCGGCTTCGGCCGGGGCGTTGGCCCGGGCCTTGACCTTTCGGCTCTTCCACTCCAGGAGACCCCGGCGCAGGTAGCTGGGCTCTATCCCCAGCACCCCGCAAACGGACTCGAAGCTGAGGAAACGCTCGTCGTCCGTGGCGAGGATCCATTCCTCCGCGTCCCGAAAGGCTGCCTGCTTCTTGGCAGTCCGGGCAAAGAGGTTCTTTCGGTAGCAGGAGAGGGCGTCCTCGAGTATGGCGAGCAGCAAGTGCTTCTCGGGTTCGAGTGGCGTCTTTCGCTTCACCGTGTCCGTGTACTGGGACGCGTCGACCCCATCGGCGTCGAACAATGTCACAACATCGAAGGCGTCGGCCATATTGCGCTCCTCGACCGGGCTGCCATCGCCGGCCTCCCTGGCCTTGGGAGTGAACTCTGTGACTTTCGTGTGTTCCCTCATCGCTGGTCCCGTCCGTTCTATTAGACCGAGTCCGGTTCCCGTTCCAACCTTTCTTCCTCTGACAAAAATTTAAGGTGCCGTCCCTACCCTGTCAAGCATCTTTTTGAGGTCATGGAGCGGAATCGTGGCATGCAACGGCCCTTTGGGGCCGACAGCGGCGGTTTTCCGTTCCGGGAGACCCGGCCACGGTGGTTGCCATTCGCGCGGCCCGCCAGTAAAGGAAACTCTGATAGCAATCAGAGCTTCCCAAAACCAACTCGATATCGTGACCCGAAAGATCTTTTACGGCTGGTACATCGTCGGTGTCGGCTTCATCTGCTACCTGGGCTCGTCCTTTGCGCTATCCAGCACCCTCAGCATCTTTCTGAAACCTCTCACCGCGGAGTTCGGCATTTCCCGCGGGGTCTTCTCGTTCATCCGTAGCGGCGAGGTCATGCTGTCCTCGGTGATAGCGGCCCTGGTAGGCCCCCTCATCGACCGGTACGGGGCCCGCTGGCTCATCGTGACGGGAGCCCTGGTGGGAGGAGCCGGTTTCATCCTGCTCAGTCAGATCCAGGAGTTCTGGCAGTTCATGGTCATACGATGGCTCCCTGTCACCGTGGGCGACACACTCATCAGCTACATGGTGGTCAACGTCATGATCTCGCGCTGGTTCATCCGCAAGCGGGGCCGCGCCATCGCCATCGCCAACACCGGAAACGGCCTCGCCAAGGCGAGCATGCCCCTGCTCGCCGTGTGGCTCTTCGCGCTGGTGGGATGGCGCAACACCTGGATGGTGTTCGGCCTGTTGACCCTGGCCATGGTGGTGCTCCCGGCCTTCCTGCTGGTCCGGCGAAGCCCGGAGGATATGGGCCTTCAACCGGACGGCGCCCTGGCTCCGCATCAACCCTCCCCAGGCAAGACTCCGGAACAGGAAGCCCTCCAGGCACCCGCGGCCGATATCACATGGACGCGCGGGGAGGCCGTCCGGACCAGCACGTTCTGGCTGTTGGTCGTCACCTACGGCACCGTCACCTTCGGGATCATCGGGTTGAACCTGCACATCTATCCCTACATTACGGACATCGGCTATTCACCCGAGATCGCCGCCACGGTCATGGGGGTGATGTCCCTGACGCAGATGGCCGGAAACCTCATCTGGGGGGTGGTCGGCGAGCATATCGACGTGCGCAAGGCGGCCGCCGCCCAGTTTCTCTTGCAGGTGTGCGGCCTGGGGCTGGCCCTGGCGCCCCTGGGGCTGGCCTCTGTCTACCTGGGTTTCGTCATCTACGGATTCGGCCTGGGCGGGATCCTGGTGATTCGCGAGCTGCTCTGGGCCGACTACTTCGGCCGCGTCTCCCTGGGCCGCGTGCGCAATCTGGGTATCATGATCACACGGGTATTCACGACCGTCGGCCCGCCCTTCTTCGGCTTCTTCCACGACTACACCGGCAGCTATTCCCTGTCGTTCGGTGTCTTCATCGGCGCCCTGCTGCTCTCGGCGTTCCTGGTCCTGTTTATCCATCCTCCGCGGAAGGTGGATTCCGGGGCCGGCGAACAACCTCGGCAGGAACTGCCATGAGGCGCACCTCCGACCAGCCGTGGGTGATCGCCGGGGCCGCTTCGTTCACGTTCGCCTTCGTTCGTGGCCTCCACACCTCCTTCGCCGTCTTCTTCGTGGCGCTCCTCGAAACCTTCCACTGGAGCCGGGGGGTCACCGCCGGAGTCCAATCCGCAAGCCTGCTGATGGACGCATTGGTGTCACCCTTCATCGGACGGCTCACCGACCGCCTGGGACCGCGGCGGGTGGTCGCCGCGGGCAGCGTCCTTCTGGCCATCGGCCTGCTCCTGTGCAGCCAGGTGAGCACCGCGTGGGAGCTCTATCTCTACTTCGGAGTGGTGGTGTCGCTTGGAATCGCGGCCGGGGGCGTCGTGCCCCACGTCGTGCTGGTGTCGGACTGGTTCCCCTCCCGCCGGGGTCTCGTCCTGGGCATCGTCTACGGAGCCGTGGGGGTGGGAACCCTGATCCTTTCACCCTTGAGTCAAGGGTTGATCTCCTTGTGGGGCTGGCCGCGGGTGTTCCAGGTGCTGGCGGCGGCGATCATCCTCATCATTCTGCCGCTGGTGTTGACCACGTACCGGCGCAGCCAGCGCAACCCGGGAGCAAACACGGGGACACCGGTGGGCACGACGGCCGGCGAGTGGTCGGTTGCCCTGGCATTGAGAAGCCTGCAGTTCTGGGGCCTGTTCTTCTCGCGGATGGTGGGCTCGGTGGGCACCGTGCTGATCGTCACCCACCAGGTGGCTCACGTGGTGGATATCGGCTACAGCCCCATCCGGGCCGCGACCGTCTTCGGCGTCATGGCGATGGTGAGCGCCGGGGGCCGCGTCGCCTTCGGCCACATCGCCGACGTGCTCGGCAAGACCACGGCCTACACCCTCAACATCGCCTGCGCGGCCGTTGGCGTCGTGGCCCTCACCCTGGCTACCGATACTTCGCACCCCTGGCTGCTCTACGTCTACATGGCCGGCTTCGGAATCGCCTTCGGCTCCCGCGCCGTCATCCTCTCGGCCATCACCGCCGACATCTTCTCGGGCAGAGGCTTCGGAACCATCTTCGGCTTCTCGGTGATAAGCGTGGGCGCCGGCGGGGCCCTCGGCGCCTGGATGGGAGGCGCGTTGCACGATCTCACCGGCAGCTACTTCGTGTCGTTCACCGTGGCCAATTCGCTGCTGCTCTTCTCGGTGGTGCTGGTGTGGCTCACGGGGCTGGACTGGATGCGCCGCTTCGACTTGCGGCTGTGGCCGGCTTAGGGTGGTGTCGCGCCGAGACCACCGGCCTCGGGCAAAGATTGACTCCGATGACGCGATTGCCTAGTTAATTAGTCTGCCTGAATGAATCATCTTCCCAAATGAACCGAGCCCGCGCTCACCCGCACGCCGATAACGGAGGATAGAAGCATGAGTCAACTGCCCGTCATCGATGCCGACTCCCATGTGGAAGAATGCGAGGCCACCTGGGCGCACCTGGAGCCCCGGTTCCGGGACCGGCGGCCCATCCATCTGAACCTGGCGGGGACACCCGGGCTGCCGCGAAACGACAGCTACTGGCTCATCGACGGCCGCATCCACGCCCGTCCGGGCATGCCCGGCAGCACCCAGAGCGGCAGCCCGGTCTCCTCCACGCTGGCGCAGGAGAAGGACTTCTCCGCCGGCAGCCAGACCCTCGACGACGTGCCCGAACGGCTGCGCGACATGGACAAGCTGGACATCGACATATCCGTCCTGTTCCCCACCGCCGTTCTGACCCATCTGACGCCCGACCTGGACTTCGAGGCGGCGCTGATGCGCAGCTACAACATCTGGCTCGCGGAGCGCTGCGCCGAAGCCCCGGACCGGCTGAAGTGGGGCGCCCTGATCCCGTTCCGGCATGTTCCCGAGGCCGTGGCCGAGGTACGCCGGGCAAAGGAGCTGGGAGCCCAGTGCGTCTTCACCCTCGGCACCGCGGGCGACAAGCTGCTGCATCACCCGAGCCACGACCCCATCTACGCGGCTCTGGTGGAGCACGACCTGCCGCTGTGCGTCCACGTGGGCTGGAGCCACCCCGGCCTCATGGAGAGCTGCAACGACGTCTACGAATCCTTCATGCTCAGCTTCACCATGCCGGTGATGATGGGTTTCTTCAGCATGACCGGCGGCGGGGTGCTGGACCGGTTCCCGGACCTGAAGGCGGCCTTCCTGGAGGCCGGCGGCGACTGGGTGCCCTACGTCACGGACCGCATGCGGCGCTACTACGACGTCGCCATCGTCAACGGACGGCCGGTGCCCAAGCGGCACGCGACGGACTACATCAAGGACGGCAACCTCTACCTCACCGCCGAAGGCGACGAACGGCTGCTGACCACGGTCATTGAGGTCATGGGCGAGGATCAGGTCTGCGTGTCCGCGGACGTGCCGCACCCGGAGGCGCGCGAGAACTGCATGGCCGAGGTCGCCGAGCGCGACGATATCTCCGACGCGGTGAAGGAAAAGATCCTGTCCCACAATCCCGCGCGCCTCTTCGACATCGATCTGGCGGGTTACCAGCAACGGCTCGCGCGAGCCACGGGCTGATGTGCCTGTGACCCACTTCCGAGTCTTTCTTGCCGTAGGCCCGCCGGTTCCTGTCTGCGTCGCGCCGCCCGTGCCGGTGTGCGCACCCCGGAGCCTGCCCTGGTAAGCGAGAAGGACACCCGTGACTCCTGATTCCACACGCGCCGCGGGAAGGCCGCGGCTCTTCTATGGCTGGTACATCGTCGGCGCCGCCTTTCTCGCCAACATCTCCTGCGCCTTCTTCCTCTCCAGCACCCTCAGCGTCTTTCTGAAACCGGTTACCGCCGATCTCGGCGTGTCCAGGGGGAAGTTCTCGCTGCTGCGGTCGGGCGAGCATCTCCTGTACGCCCTCATGGCGCCCTGGGTGGGGGCCAAACTGGACCGATACGGCCCGCGCGGCATGATGGTCACCGGCGCGGCCCTTTCGACTGTCGGGTTTCTGCTGCTGGGGCAGGTAGAGTCTTTCCTGCAGTTTGCCTCCGTGCGTATGACCCTGATGGCCGTGGGCCATGCGCTGGTGTGCTACTTCGTGGTGAACGTCACGGTGGCCCGGTGGTTCGTCCGGATGCGGGGGCGGGCCGTGGCCATCTCGCATATGGGCCACGGCGTCGCCAAGGTGACCATCTCGCTGGTGGTGGCCTGGCTGCTGGCGTTCATCGATTGGCGTCAGGTGTGGACACTGTTCGGCTGGCTGGTGGTGGTAATCGCGGTCGTCCCGGTGGCCATTTTCATGCGGCGGAGCCCGGAAGATATGGGGCTTCATCCCGACGGGGACGCCGCGCCCGAATCGCGGAACGAGACAGTCGGCGGACAAGGGCCGGCGGTAAGGACCGGGGAGGAACCGGAGCCGGACATCCGCTGGACCCGAAGGGAGGTGAGGCGCACGTCCACCTTCTGGCTCATCATTCTGGTGTTCGGCATGGTGGACATGGGCATCACCGGCGTCAATCTTCACGTCGTCGCCTACGTGTCGGACCTGGGATACACGACGTACCAGGCAGCCCTCGCCATGACCGTCATCGCCGGGACGCAACTGGCCTCGGGGTTGCTCTCCGGCTTCGCCGGCGAGCGTATCAGCGTCCGAAAAATTATCTCGTTCCTGTTCCTGGTGGAGGCCATCGGGCTTGCGGTGGCGGTCACTGCCCAGGATCTCTGGACCATCTATCTCGGCTTCTTGCTGTACGGCCTGGGGCTCGGCGGCGTCCAGGTGCTGGAGGAAGTCATGTGGGCCGACTATTTCGGCCGGCTCTCCCTCGGCACCGTTCGCGGCGCGGCCTTGCAGATCGTCCTGCTGTTCGGCGTCTGCGGCCCACCGTTTTTCGGTTTTCTGAACGACTACACCGGAACCTACAGGATCTCGTTCTTCCTGTTCATCACCGTGCTGCTGGTCTCGTCGATGCTGACGCTCACGATACGGAGACCCCGGCGGCCGGAGAGTAGCGTGGAATCGAGCCATCTGCCGTAAGCTCGTCGACGTTCGCCACCAGACCCATGCACACCATCCGCGGTACGGGAAAGCCCCGAATTTTCTATGGCTGGTACATCGTCGGCACCGGCTTCGTGGTGCAGCTCGCCTGCCCCTTCTACCTCTCCAGCACCCTCGGCGTGTTGCTCAAGTCGATCACCGCCGACCTGGGGGTCTCCAGAGGCACCTTCTCGCTGATGCGCTCCCTGGAGCTGGTGGCCTACGCCGCCGTGGCTCCCGGGGTGGGCTCTCTGCTGGACCGCTACGGGGCTCGGCGGCTCATGGTCATCGGAGCGGTTATCTCGGTCGGCGGCTTTCTCCTGCTGGGATATGCCCGGACCTTTTGGGAGTTCACGCTCATACGGGTGGGGCCGGTGTCCATCGGCCACGCCCTGGTGTGCTACTTCGTGGTCAACGTCACCATTTCCCGCTGGTTCGTGAAGAAGCGGGGCCGGGCCGTGGCCATCGCCCATCTGGGACAAGGGTTGTCCAAGACCACCATATCCGTGGTGGTGGCCAACCTTCTAACCGCCATCGGCTGGCGCCGTATCTGGATGCTTTGCGGCGGTCTCGTAGTCTTCCTGATATTGATTCCGGCGGCGGTGTGGATGCGCCGGAGTCCCGAGGATATGGGGCTGCACCCCGATGGCGCGTCGGGGCCCTACGAAGCGGACCCCACCTCAAGGGCGGACTCGTCCCGGAGCGCCGGACCGGTTCCGGCCGAGACCACGTGGACGCGGCGGGAAGCGGCAAGCACCTCCGCCTTCTGGCTCATCACCCTTATCTTCAGCACCGTCGATCTCGGCATCGCCGGCTTCAACCTGCACGTGTTTTCCTTCATCTCCGACATGGGCTACTCGATAACCCAGGCGGGGACGGTGGTGATGGTCATGGCCGGAACCCAGCTCGGCTCGGGCCTGTTGCTGGGCTTCATCAGCGAACGGATGAGCGTACGCAAGTCAACGGCACTGATGTTCGTCGTTCAGGCGGCGGGACTCGTCACGGCCATGCAGACCGCCGAACTGACGTGGCTGTATGCCGCCTTCTTCCTCTACGGCTTCGGTCTCGGGGGCGCGCAGGTTCTTCAGGAAGTGATGTGGGCCAACTACTTCGGCCGGATTTCTCTGGGCACCGTCCGGGGTCTCAGCGTCCCGATCCTCCTGCTGTTCGCCGCCGCCGGCGCACCCTTCTTCGGCTACCTCTACGACCACACCGGCAGCTACGACCTGTCCCTGACCCTCTTTATCGCCGTGCAGATCCTGTGCGCCGGACTCACCCTGCTCATCAGGCGGCCAGTGAAGCCCACGGCGCTTCGGGCCGGCGATGGCAACTACTGACGGCTCCGCGTCCCTCCCCAAAAAATATCGGCCTCCGGGCTCGACCGTGCCTTAAGTCCGCTCCGAACCGGACGATTTAATTTATATAGGCGCCTACACCGGTTCGAGGACTTGGACTCAAGCAAGGAGGACTACCAAAATGCAGATTCTTGACTTTTCCACCCAAAATGATTCTATCGTGACCTCATGGATGGTGGACCCGGACGGTGACGAGCTCGACCTGGAGATCCACGGATGCGGGTGCGGATGCGGATGCGGGTGCGGATGCGGGTGTGGCTGCGGGTGCTCGTGCGACAACACCGGCGCCAACGATGATGAGGACCCTGGCGACTGCGACGACGATGTCGGCACAGACACGGAGTCAGCCGACGATAACAGCGATCCCAGCGTGAATGCCGACCTGAATTTCAACTTTGGCTATGAGCCCGAGTACCACTCCCAAGTAGGGACTACGTACACGCACACCGCAGTCGACACCTTAGTTGAGAAAGTAGCCGAAACTGTATGCACAGGCCTCGTAAACGCTGGCGCCGCAGCCGCCCTCCTAGCCGGCGCAGCGACCGGCCCAGGTGGCGCTGTTATCGGCGCAGGTGTTGCCGCCGTCGCGGTTAACAACGGCACCGAGCTCTGTCAGAAGATCGACAACGACGGCGACGGTGAATAAACGACCTTAAGGGGCAGATCAGCTATGGTGGCCCGCCGTGGGTAGGCGCATAGATGATCTGCCCCTCAACCCCTATCACGGAAGAGAGGTATGTCATGGTTCGGCCGGTTGCGTTCGCTGCTTGTTATATGCTGGGCGCGCTGATCCTCGCAGTTTTTTTTCTGTTGGACGAGATTTACTTTGGTTGGTTCTCCTCGAACTGGCAGATCACCGGTGTGCTCATCCTGCCTCTTTATTGGTTCATGTGCAAAAGAAGAATAAATTTACCGAAATACAGCATCACGTTACTTGCTGTATCGCTGTTATTCTTCGTATTGGTTCATGCTTTTCTTTCCGCATTCTTTTCCGACTTTACGGACCACTCCTGGCCGGAAGCTACGGCCCGTTCGATAATAGCATTGACCAGCGCCGCGATGACCTTTGCAGTATTTCGCCACTTCAACCAAAAGACAACGAAACGATCTCAGGTCTGACGGTTCGACCCGGGAGGGTATGCGATGTAGTCGTCACTTTCCCACATCGCCTTTGATCGCCATCGGCTTCCGGGTCCCCATCGCCCGGTGGACACTGGCCAACCTGCAGAGGAACCGAAGAGCCGCCGGAGCCGCCTTCCCTGCCCGTTCTCGCACTCGAGATCGAAATGCGACGGTTGCGGCCTTCCTGCTCAGTGACCCCGCCGGCGGTTTGTGCGGCGAGACCATCTCGTTCGGCCCGGGCAGAGGCAGTTCGACCTGACCGACGGAACTATGGCGAGTAGGTCTTGCCCTTGCGGTCGGTGACGAACAGCTCGGAGGGGAGCTCGGTGCCGATGCCTTTCTTGCGCGCGGCTTCGTAGAGGACCCGGGCGGTGGCGGCGAACTGGATCCCCATGCCGGTGTTGTTCTTGAAGATGATGATCTCGTCGTCGTTCTCGCGGCCCCGGCACTGACCCGTCAAGAGCTCGCTCAACTCGTGCAGGTCTTCCTCCTTGATGAGCCCTCGTTGGATGCGGGGATAGATCTCCGCCTGCCGGTCGAGAAAGATCTGCTTCCGGAAACCCACTACGATCAGATCGGCGCGCTCGATCACGGCGTCGTCGAGCTCGTGGCGCGAAAGGTAGCTGTCGCCGCCCACGATGCTGTTGACGAAGGCACCCTTCTCGAGCCACTCGCCGTTGATGACGGGATCCACGGTGTTGGTGGCCGCGGTGACGATGTCGCTGCCGCGCACCGCCTCCTCCGCGGAGTGCACCGGCACGATCTCCACGCCGGCCTTTTCGGTCATCTCCTCCGCGAATCGCTCACGGTTGGCGCGGGTCGGGCTGAACACCTTGACCTTGTCGAGCTGCCGCACGGCGCAGGCCGCCAGGAGCTGAGTCTTGGCCTGCTCTCCGGACCCCACCAGCCCCATCACCCGGGCGTCCTCGCGGGCCAGATGCTTGGCCGCCACCCCGCTGGTGGCGCCGACGCGAAAGATGGAGATGTAGTGGTCGTCCATGATGGACAAGAGTGTGCAGTCCTCCATGTCGAACAGGAAGACGAGGCCCACGTAGTCACCGGGGTAGATCCTTCTCTTGGTACCCGCCACCTCCTCTTCGTCGGAGAAGGTCGAGTCGATCCTGAGTCCCATGGACTTCATCCCCGGCACGAGACCCATGATGTTGTTGAAGTAGTACTGGAAGCCCGGTTTCTTGCCGGGCGCCTGCACCCGGAGCCGGGCGCGGGGCGAATTCACCGCGTCGCCCTCGCCCATCTCCCGATAGGCCTGCTCGATGGCGTCGATTTCGTCCGGCATGGAGACCAGGTCTTCCAACTGTTCATTCTTGAGTACCAGAACCATTCATCTTCCTCCGGGAGTTACACGGGCGGTACTGCTGTCGCCGTGGCGCGGGCGGGTTTGTAACTATAGCACGCGCACCGGCGCCGGTCACATTGATCTCAGGCAGCGACAGTCATAGACTGTCCACCAAGTAGGGGTAACTCAAAATGAGAAAGACCGGATTTGTCTTGATTTCGGCAAGTTTTCTTATATTCGGGATGATCTGCAACGCTGCCGCTGCCGAGCCTTTGACCAAGAGCTATGTCCGGAGTCTTCTAGCGAAGCCGCCACGAAATGAGGGAAAATTAAAGACGGGGACGCTCCGTGGTTGCGTCCACATACCCGCAAGGGGTTTCATGCAAAGACTCATGGTGGGTTTTGAAAAGACGGGGGAGAGCTGTTCCGTAACGGTGCATCGGGACAACACCGTGAGAGTCAGTTTCCTGGGAGACGCCGTCATCCCCGTCGTGAGCACGAGCACGGAGAGATACCGTACCGATATTTTTATCGGCGAGCTGGAAAACGACCAGGTGCTGATCGTCCAGCATCATCGGGGCGACGCGGTGGGGATTACCCAGACCGTCTATGACGAAAACGGCGATGTGGTGTATGGCCGCTTCGGAGTTGGTGTGTTCATCAGAGAATGTAACCTTGGAATGACGACTTCCGAAAAACTGGCGGGCAAGAAGAATTGCAGCAAATAGCGTCCTTTCGATCTCCCTTGCCCGATGTCTGTCCAAGTGATCAAGAATCCACTGCGAGCCACGGACAGTTCCGCGCATCATGTTGACGGTTCGTAGGGCGCCGCCACCTGGACATCGGCGGGGCGGACGCGGCACAGGAACGACCGGTGCGGCAGCGACCCGCTGATGGGATCCCGGTGCTCCGAGTCCACCAGCCTATTGGGATTGGCCCCAAGCTCGGAAAAGGGGTCGTGGCCCGGAAGCTCCAGCTCCCGGCAGGGCTGCCACCAGCCGTGCTGCACGCAGACCACGCCGGGGATGATCCGGGCGGTGAGGTTCGCCCGCACCTTGACAGCGCCCTTCGGGCTTTCCACGATCATCCATTGCTTGTGCTCGATGCCGTGCTCCCCGGCCGTATCCGGATGAAGCTCGGCGGAGGGCTCGGGCGCCGCCTTGCGGAGGCTGGGCAGGGCCCGCCCCTGGCTGTGAATGAAGGTCGTGAACTTGGCGTTGGTCAGGACCAGAGGATACTCCGCGGCAAGATCCGGCCTGCTCGTGGGGCTCAGGGCCGGCTCCTCGTATTCCGGCAGCGGCGGGAACCCGTGTTGCGCAAGCCGGTGGGAGTAGATCTCCACCTTGCCGGACGGGTTGTTGAAGCCCTTCCGCCGGCCCTCCTCGTCGGTCTCCGCGTATTTCCGGTAACGCCGCGGGCTCTCCAGGGTCACACCGCCCGGATGCGCCCGGAGCTCGTCCAGGGTCATGCCCGTCGGCTCCAACTGGTAGGAATAGGCCGCCTCCACGTCACCGCCCCAGAAATCGTCGCCGAAGCCCAGGCGTTTGGCCAGCTCGAATACCACCCGGGTATCCGAACGCCGCTCCGCCAGCGGCTCCACCGCCCGCGCCCGGTACTGGACGTGGGAGCGGGCATCCACCCGGTGCCGGAAGCCGCCGGCGAGGTGGTCCATCTCCAGGAAGCTGGTGGCGGGCAGCACGTAGTCGCAGAGCTGGGCGGTGGGGGTCATGAACAGCTCGGTGGCCACCCCCAGCTCCAGGGCGCAGAGGGCCTCGCGGCCGCGCCCCGGGTCGCCGTTGGAGATGACCGTGTTGGAGCCCAGGTTGATCAGGGCGCGGACCGGATACGGACGGTCCTCGAGGATGGCAGCGTAGACGTCGTGGGCCGCGACCGCACCCGCGGTCGCGGGCGGGCCCAGCGGCTTCTCGTCCCGGCCGATACGCCTGGCGGCCACTTCGGCGGGAAGGAACTCCTTGCCGTCCACCCCGCGAAACGGCGCCATGGGCAGCATCAGGTTGCCGCCCGGCGCATCGATGTCCCCCAGCAACGCGTACAGGATGGATATCGCCCGGCTCGTCTGAGTCGCATTGGTGTGCTGCCCGACACCGTTCCACATGAACATGCTCACGGGCCGGTTGTCGCTGAGGACACGGGCCGCTTCGCGAACCTTGTCCGCGGGGACACGGGTGACGCTCTCGGACCGTTCCGGCGCATAGGACGAAGCCAGCCGCGCCAGGGCGGCGAACGCCGGCTCGCATGACACCGCGGCGCCGTCCCTGGTCGGCACGCTGACGTTTCCGAGCAACGCCGGCCGCACACCGTCTTCCATACCGGCCCGCGCGCGCGGATCGTGGACCACCGCCCGCTCCGAGGCTTCGTCCCAGATCATGTAGCGGTCCGAACCGCCTCCGGCCGCCACGTCCGCCTCGGTCAACGCCTCTCCGGTGTCCGTGCGCAGTAGGAACGGGCCGTTGGTCCAATCGCCGACGAAGTCCTCGTCGTACCGTCCCTCCTCGATCATCACATGGACGAGGGCCAGGGCCAGCGCCCCGTCGGCGCCCGGACGCACTTGAAGCAGCACGTCGGCCTGACTACCGAGGCCGATCCTTCGCGGGTCCACCACCACGGTCTTCATGCCGCGCTTGCGCGCCGTGACGGCGTCCTGGGCCAGCATCAACTGCGTGGAGCTCGGGTTGTGCCCCCACAGGAGGAAGGCGCCGCTGTGAAGCACGTCCGGGGACGGCTGCGGCACGCCGAAGGTGTAGCTGAACACCGTGTCCCGGTGCCAGTTGCAGACGTGGGTGGTGGAAACCGAGTTGGGGCTTCCGATACGGTTGAGCAGGCGCGACGACCACTGATTGACGTCGTCCGTCGAGGTGCCGCTGGCGGTCCCCCGGGCCATGGCGATGGCCTCGGCGCCGTAGCGTTCCCGGATGCCGAGCAGGCGCGCCGCGATGTCGTCCAGCGCCTCGTCCCAGCCGACCCGCTCCCAGCCGGGATCCTCGGCGCCCTTGGGGTTGGTTCGGCGCAACGGATAGTTCAGGCGTTCGCCGTTGTAGACCAGTTCCGGGGCAGCCTTGCCCTTGACACAGATGGCGCCGCCGTTGGGATGATCGTGGTCCGCATCGAGCCGCGTCACCCGCCCGTCCTCCACCGTTGCGACGGTGGCGCAGTGGGCCGTGCAGAGCACACAGTAACCCCGTACCTTCTCGACCTGTGGTTCCGTGATCATGTTCGTGACCCGTGGTGGGAGTTGGCCTATCGCGGCAGCTCGTCAGTCGCGGTTGGGAACGCCGACGAAGCCGTCGCCGCAACCTGCCTCATGGGCTGCCCAGCCGCCGGCCACGCGGCCGCTGAAGATGGACGGCCCGAGCATGGTCCCCTCGAGTCCCGCCCGTCCGTTGATGTGGCCTCCGGCCATGCCGGCCGCCTCGCCCGCGGCGTAGAGGCCGGGAACCGGCTCGAAGTGCTTGTTCAGCACCCGGCAGTGTATGTCGGTCTTGATCCCGCCGAAGTTCTTGCGCGCCAGCGGGAAGATCTGGATGGCGTAGTAGGGCGCTGTGTCGAACTTCTTGGAGAGCTTCAGCGGCTTGCCGAAGTCGAGCTCCTTCTCCAGTCCCTGCTCGCATGCCTTGTTGTAACGCTCCACGGCGTCGAGAAAGGCCGGGACATCCACCTCCATGCGTTGGCCCAACTCCTCCAGCGAATCCGCCTTCTTGATGAACGGAGAGCTGTCGAGGAGTTCCTGGACCTTGTCACGGTCCACCTTGTCCCCGGCGCGGTAGTAAGGGTCCGCGATCTCGAGCTTGGCGGTCATGGGCGTGTCCACCACGGCCCAGGCGTGGCGCGGATACTGCGCCATCAGCGCCGGGGTGGCCGAGTTGCCGCCCGATAGCGCCTCGTTGTGAAAGCGCCGGCCCTGCTGGTTGATCCAGATGTAGCCGGGGGCCTGGCGGAAAACCAAGCCGCGTCGCTGCGCAGGGTCGCGATAATCCGGAGTGGCGTAGACGTAGAACCAGATATGGTCCATGTGGGTGAGGTAACCGCCGGCCTGCCGCACCAGCCTGTGACCGGTCCCGGTGGAGCCGCGACCGGAACCCTCCATGACCCGTTCGCCCTTGAGCTCGGGCCTGGCCTCGAGCACCATGTCGAGGTTGGAGTTGAACCCGCCGGTAGCCACCACCACCACCCTGCTGTCCACGTCCACGGTATCGCCGCTGCTCGAGTCCGTGCCCACGAAACCTGTGATCCGACCGTTCCCACGCTTGAGCTCGGTTATCTCGGTGTTGGACACGATCTCGCCGCCGCGTTCGCGGAACGCCTCGATCAGATGGGTCATCAGACCGAGGCCGCTGCTCTGGGCCCGGGTCCAGCGCATCACGGTGTTGCCTTCCTGTTGCTTCATGTCCACCCACTTGACGCCCATGCGCTCGGCCCAATGGTAAAGATCATGAAGCGAGTGCTCGATGTAGTAGCGCGCCCAGACCTCGTCCACCGAAGGCCCGCCCCACTTGACCCAGTCGTTGAACGCCAGGTCCGGCGAGTCGTAGATGCCGTTTTCCTTCTGGATCGGCGTACCGACGATGAGGCAGCCGCCGCCGGAAATGATGGCGGCGCCGCCCAGATCCGGCGCCTTCTCGAAGGCGATGGCGCTGGCCCCGGCGTCACGGGCCTCGATGCCCGCGGCGATTCCCGCCCCGCCGGAGCCGACGATGGCGATATCCGTGGTGAAATGCTTGACTTGAGACATGCTGCTTGGACCCCCTGAAGGCACGATTGCGGATTAACGTACTCCGTACCGCGGCCGGGGGTCAAGTCGCCCGGAGGGCGTTCAGCGGCGCCTCCATCCATGGCAGATGCGATTCACAGGAGTCCCTCCCGGTTGAAGCTGAAGAATCGGTCGTGCCCCACCACCACGTGATCGTGGACACGCACGCCCAGCACCTCGCCCACCTGCCTCAGACGGTGCGTGATGTCCACATCTTCGCGGCTCGGGGAAGGATCGCCGCTGGGATGGTTGTGGACGAAGATGACTCCGGCAGCGGACTCCCGGATGACCGGATTGAAAACCTCCCTGGGATGGACCACGGACGCCGTGAGCGACCCTTCGGAGATCTTGACGTCCCGGATCTTGCGGTTTCGGTTGTTCAGCAGGACGACATAGAACGACTCCCGCTTGGCGTTGATGCAGCGGGGCCGGAAATGGCGAAAGACCTCCTCCGGCGAGCTCAGCAACTGACCGGCTTCGCACCGGGCGTCCTCCCGGCGGCGGCCGAGCTCCAGGCACGCCTTGATGCGGGCGGCCTTGGCGTGGCCGAGGCCCTTGAGGTCCGTCAACTCGGCGACGGACGCGTCATCGATGCCCCTCAGGCCGCCGAACCGCACCATCAGCATGCGCGCGTGATCCAGCGCGTTCTGGTGTTCTCCGGCACTGCCGGTGCCCAGCAGGATCGCCAGCAACTCCGTTTCCGTGAGATGATCCGCCCCCCTTTCGAGAAGCTTCTCCCGCGGACGGTCTTCCATCGGCCATTGGTTGATTCGCGTCATCATGAGGCCAAGCCACTAGAAAATAGCCACTAGGAGTTATTTCGGCACTTCCTGGAGGGACTTAAGCCTCGGCGGCGGGAAACTACTACGGGGCCAACGGCTCGCTACCTCACGAAGGTGCCGCTCTTGCCGCCGCTCTTGTGCATGAGGCGGATCTCGCCGACGGTCATCTCCCGGTCCACGGCCTTGCACATGTCGTAGATGGTGAGGCCCGCCACCGAGGCCGCGGTGAGCGCCTCCATCTCCACGCCGGTCTTGCCGGTAATGCGGACGGTGGCTTCGATCTCCACGGAGGGCGGGCTCTGCCTCGGGGTGAGCTTGACCTCCACGCCGCTGATGTTGAGCGGGTGGCACATGGGGATGAGCTCGGAGGTCTTCTTGGCGGCCATGATCCCGGCGATGCGCGCCACCGTGAGAACGTCCCCCTTGGGAATCTGCCCCTCGGCAATGGCCGCCAGGGTTTCCGCCCGCATGGTCACCACGCCTTGGGCCACGGCCACCCTTTGGGTCACATCCTTGCCGGTCACGTCCACCATCCGCACCCGCCCCTGCTCATCGATATGGGACAACGTTGCCATCCATAACCCTCCCGTGTCGCCCGGCGCTCAGTGTAGCTTCCGGGGCCACGAAAGCAAGTGAGCCCCCCTCCCCGTAGGTCGGATTAGCGAAGCGTAATCCGACACGGAGCTGCGATACGTTGTCGTGTTGGGCCTACGGCCAACCCGACCTACAAGGAACACGGTCCATATGCTAAAAAACGAACCCATGGCAGACCAGACTCACTACCGCATCATCATCCTCGGTTCGGGGGCCGCCGGGCTCACCGCCGCCCTCTACACGGCCCGGGCCAACCTGGAGCCGCTGGTGGTGGAGGGCTCCCAGCCCGGGGGCCAGCTCACCATCACCACGGACGTCGAGAACTACCCCGGTTTCCCGGACGGCATCATGGGTCCGGACATGATGGACCAGTTCCGCAAGCAGGCGGAACGCTTCGGCACCAAGATCGTTTACGGCGACGTCACCGCGGTGGAACTCGGAACAAGACCCCTGTCGCTCCAGGCAGGCAAGGACCGCTACACCTGCGACGCCCTGATCATCGCCACCGGCGCCACGGCCAAGCTGCTCGGACTGGAAGCCGAGACGAGACTGATGGGACACGGGGTCTCCGCTTGCGCCACCTGTGACGGTTTCTTCTTCAAGGACAAGGAGCTCATCGTGGTGGGCGGCGGCGACACGGCCATGGAAGAAGCCACCTTCCTCACCAAGTTCGCCAGCAAGGTCACCATCGTCCACCGCCGCGACGAGCTCCGCGCCTCGAAGATCATGCAGGACCGCGCCACCGCCAATCCCAGGATCCACTTCATCTGGGACACCACCGTGGAGGACATCCACGGCGACGCGCAGGACGGAGGCGTCACCAGCGTCACGCTACGGAACCTGAAGACCGGGAAGGACGACGCCTTCGCCTGCGACGGCGTCTTCATCGCCATCGGGCATCAGCCCAACTCGCAGCTTTTCGAAGGTCTCCTGGAGATGGACGAGCTCGGCTACATCAAGACCCACGACGGCACCAAGACCGCCCTCGACGGGGTTTTCGCCTGCGGCGACATCCAGGACCGCATCTATCGCCAGGCCGTCACCGCCGCCGGAACCGGTTGCATGGCCGCCATCGACGCCGAGCGGTTCCTCACCGAGCTGGAAAGCGGCGGTTGACCCGCCGGTGCCCGAACCCACCATCCCGGACTTGACCTGGAACCCCCCACGCCCCGTCACCCCGGACTTGACCTGGAACCCCCACACCCCGTCACCCCGGACTTGTCCTGGAACCCCCCACACCCCGTCACCCCGGACTTGATCCGGGGTCCAGGGGTGGGAGGGAGGGGACGGGGCACGCCCCGCCTCCCGCGGGTCAAGCCCGGGATGACGAAGAGACGGGAGCCCGGATCAAGTGCGGGATGACGGATGGGGATGACGGATCAGAATGACAGGTCGGGATGACCGGATGACGGGTCAGGCCGGGATGCGGATTCGGCGTCGGTTGCGGTACCGGGCTGCCCGTCAAACCTGGACCGGGCGGACCGGAATCCCCCGCTCGTGCAGATAACGCTTGCACTCGCCGATGCTGTATTCGCCGTAGTGGAAAATGGACGCGGCGAGGGCCGCACTGGCGTGCCCTTCCGCGAAACCCTCGCGGAGGTGTTCCGGACCGCCGACGCCGCCGGAGGCGATGACCGGCACGGTTACCCGGTCGGCGATGGCGCGGGTAAGGGGCAGGTCGTAGCCGTCCTTGGTGCCGTCGCGATCCATGCTGGTGAGCAGGATCTCGCCGGCCCCGTACCTGGCCATGCGCTCGGCCCAGTCGCACGCGTCGATGCCGGTGGGTTTGCGGCCGCCGTGGGTGAACACCTCCCAGTGGTCCTCCACCCGCTTGGCGTCGATGGCCACGACGATGCACTGGCTGCCGAAGGTCTCCGCCGCTTCGCGCACGAACTCCGGACGCGCCACCGCCGCGGTGTTGATGGAGACCTTGTCGGCGCCGGCCTTGAGCAGCCTGCGGATATCCGTGTTCTCCCGGATCCCCCCGCCCACGGTCAGCGGCATGAAGATCTCGTCCGCGGTCCGCGCCACCACGTCCAGGATGATCCCGCGCTGCTCGTGGGAGGCGGTAATGTCCAGGAAGCAGAGCTCGTCGGCCCCGGCGGCGTCATACGCCCGGGCCACCTCCACCGGATCCCCGGCGTCGCGGATTTCCACGAACCGTATTCCCTTCACCACCCTGCCGGCGTCGACGTCGAGACAGGGGATGATGCGCTTAGTGAGCATCGTCTCCTCCCGCCGCCATGGCTTCAGCCAGTGAAAAGGCTCCGTTGTAGAGCGCCCGGCCCACGATGACCCCCTCGATACCTTCACCGGCGAGACCCGCGAGCGTGCGGATGTCGTCCAGCGAGCCGACCCCGCCGGAAGCGATGACCGGGATCGCCACCGCCCGGGCCACCCGGACCGTCTGCTCCGCGTTCACGCCGGAACCCGTGCCGTCGCGGCTGATGTCGGTGTAAATAATCCGCGCTGCGCCATCTTCCTCGCACCGGCGCGCCAGCTCCACCGCATCCATGGCGGTATCGTCACGCCAGCCCCGAACCGCCACCTGCCCGGCCCGCGCATCGATGCCCACCACCACCCGGCCGGGGAAGCGCTCGCACGCCTGGCGCAGGAAGTCCGGGCTCTCGTAGGCGCGGGTTCCGATCACCACTCGCTCCACGCCCGCGGCCATGGCTTCCCCCACGGCTTCGAGCGTCCGCAGCCCCCCACCCACCTCCACCGCCACGCCCGATTCGGCGCAGATGGAAGCCAGTTCCGACAGGTGCACCGGACGGCCCGCCACCGCGCCGTTGAGGTCCACCACGTGGATCATGCGGGCGCCCTCGTCCACCAGATGCCGGGCCGCGTCCAGCGGCCGCTGGTAGTACACCGTCTCCCGGTCCATGTCGCCCTGGTACAGCCGCACGCAGCGGCCGTCCTTGATATCGATGGCTGGTATGATCAGCATGTCGGCGTCATCAATCCGGTGGCCTGTACTCTGGAAGTAACCGGCGGCCCCGGATCAGGCCGGGGACCCGTTCTCGGCAAAGCGGCCGAAGTTGCCGAGGATGCGCAAGCCGATGGCCTGGCTCTTCTCGGGATGGAACTGGCAGGCGAAGAGATGGTCCGTGGCAATGCTCGAAACGAAGGGCGTCCCGTGAGAGGTCACGGTGGCGACGACGGACTCGTCCGCCGGCGCGGCGTAGAAGGAGTGCACGAAGTAGACCTGGGCGGCCTCGTCGATACCCTCCAGGAAACGAGTGGGCTTGCGGATTTCGATGGCGTTCCAGCCCATGTGCGGCACCTTGAGATCATCGGCGGCGGTGAAGCCGAGGACTTTGCCCGGCACCAGACCGAGACCATCGGGCGAGCCGAACTCCTCGCTCTCCTCGAAAAGAAGCTGCAACCCGAGACAGATGCCCAGGAACGGTCTCTTCCGGCGCACCACGTCCCGGACCACGTCCACCAGGCCGAAGCGCCGAAGATTTTCCATGCACGTGTGAAACGCACCGACTCCGGGTAGCACGACCCCGCGGGCCTCGGCAATGCGCCCGGGATCCCGGGTCACCTCGGCCCGAAAGCCCACCCGCTCGATCCCCTTCTGCACGCTCCGCAGATTACCCATTCCATAGTCGACGACCGCTATCACTGCGACTCCTCCAATAATCAGGTAGAACACGCCCGCAGAATCGCGGGCGCGCTGAGAGAGCAGGGTGGGCGGCGTCCCGGAAATCTGTTGACGGTGGACGGACGTCTTTCGTGATCCCGATCAACCACCCGTTTCGCGCGACGCAGAACAGCACGACCCCGGCAGTACCGTCTTCTGATTTCCGGGACGCCGCCCGCCCTGCTCGGCCCCGGCAAGGCACCTAGCCACCTGCCGCGCAGGATCATAGGCTCCCCTTGGTGGAAAGCACCCCCTCGATCCTTTCATCCAGCCCCGTCGCCCGGTCCATGGCCCGGGCAAACCCCTTGAAGCACGCCTCGATGACGTGGTGCGGGTTCTCGCCGTGCTGGACGTCCATGTGCAGGTTCATCCCCAACTGGTTGACGAACGCCTGGTAGAACTCATGCGGCAGATCGGTATCGAAGCTCCCGACCCGGCCGCCGCGAATCTTGACCCGGTAGGCCATATAGGGCCGCCCGCTCAGGTCCACTACGACCCGCGCCAAGGCCTCGTCCAGCGGCACCGTGGCCTCCCCGAACCTGCGGATACCGTGCTTGTCCCCCAGGGCGTCCTTGAACGCCTGTCCCAGGGTGAGCCCCACGTCCTCCACCGTGTGGTGGTAGTCCACTTCCAAATCCCCCTTGGCGTCCACCGTGACGTCGAAGAGGCCGTGGCGGGTGAAGATCTCCAGCATGTGATCGAAGAAGGGAATGCCGGTATCGACCCGGGCCTGCCCCTTGCCGTCGACGTCGAGGACGGCCGTGATGTCCGTCTCCTTGGTCTTGCGGTGAACCGTTGCCGTTCTTCCCATCGGATCTCTCCTAACCTCTGTCGGCTTTCGGCGATTTGGCGTTCAAGCGAAACCGGACCGTCTCTCAGTCCCCCGGCAGCCGCACCTCCACGGCGCGGGCGTGCTCGTGCAGTCCCTCCCGGCGCGCCAGGTGGATGACGGCCGGAGCCAGGGCAGCCAGTCCCTTGGCCTCGGCGCGCACGATGCTGGTCCGCTTGACGAAGTCATAGGCCCCCAGGGGCGAGAAGAAACGCGCGCTGCCGCCCGTGGGAAGCACGTGATTGGGGCCGGCCGCGTAGTCGCCGAGGGCCGGCGTGGCATAAGCTCCCACAAAGATCGCCCCGGCGTTGCGCACCGCGTCGACGCACTTCTCCGGCTGCCGCACCATGATCTGCACGTGCTCCGGGGCGATGGCGTTGGTGATGTCCACCGCCTCCTTCAACGAACGCGACACCATGATGGTGCCGAAGCGCCGTAGCGCCCCGAGGGTGATGGCCTGCCGCCGGGTGCTCTTGAGCTGCTCGGCGATGGCGCCCTGCACCTTCCGGGCCGTGGCCATGGACGGAGTGACGCACACGGCCGCCGCCAGCTCGTCGTGCTCCGCCTGGGACAGCATGTCCGCGGCCACATAACGCGGGTCGGCCGATCCGTCCACCAGCAGCAGCACCTCGCTGGGGCCTGCGATGGAGTCGATGTCCACCTGCCCGAACACCAGCCGCTTGGCCGCCGCGACGTAGACGTTCCCGGGTCCCACGATCTTGTCCACCCGTGGAATCGTCTCCGTGCCGTAGGCCAGCGCGGCCACGGCCTGGGCGCCGCCCACGCGAAAGACCCGGTGGGCGCCGGCGACGCGCGCCGCCGCCAGCACCAGCCCGGCCTCTTTCTGCACCGGGGTGGTGACCATGACCTCCTTCACCCCCGCGGCCACCGCCGGGATCACCGTCATCAATACGGTGGACGGATAGGCGGCCTTGCCGCCGGGCACGTAGGCCCCGGCGCGCTCCACCGGGCTGATACGCTGGCCCAGCTCGAGCCCCAGGGGGTCGCGGTAGTGCCAGCTCTTCTCGATCTGACGGCGATGAAACCGTTTGATTCGCGCCGCCGCCAGCCGCAGCCACCGCAGGTCCTGACCGGAAACGGTCTCACTGGCACGGTCCATCTCTTCGGCCGAAACCTCGATGCGGGACCGTTTCAGGGTGACGCCGTCGAAGGCCTTGGCGTAGCGGACCAGGGCCTTGTCTCCGTGCCGCCGCACGTTCTCGATGATCTCCGCCACCCGCGCCTCGACGTCCCGCTCGATCTCGCCGCGCCGCTGAAGGATTCGGTCAAGCCTCTTCCTGAAACCGGGATCCGTGGTCTTCACGATGTCAATCGTCACGGTTCACCCTTCGTATGTCCGCGCCCAGCCGGGCCAGCTTGCCTTCGATGGCCTCGTAGCCCCGGTCCAGGTGGTACACCCGCGACACCTCGGTGACCCCCTTGGCCACCAGACCCGCCAGCACCAGCGAGACGCTCGCCCGCAGGTCCGTGGCCATCACCGGCGCGCCGGACAGCGCCGCCACCCCCCGGACCGTGGCCTGGTTGCCATCGAGGGTGATACGCGCGCCCATCCGGTTCAGCTCCTGGACGTGCATGAAGCGGTTCTCGAAAATGTTCTCGGTGATGACGCTGGTTCCTTCCGAGACCGCCATCAAGACCATCATCTGCGCCTGCAGGTCGGTGGGAAAGCCCGGATACGGCAGCGTGGCCACGTCGGCGCCACGGACCCGTCCGTTGCCGGTCACCCGAACGCCCCCCGACTCCCCCACCACCCGCACGCCGGTCTCCCGCAGCTTGGCGGTGAAGGCTTCGAGGTCTCCGGCCCGGGCATCCTCGATCATGACGTTCCCGCCGGTGAGGGCCGCCCCCACCATGAACGTGCCGGTCTCGATGCGATCCGGGCTCATCTCGTGCGACATGCCGTGAAGCTCGCGGACACCCTCGATCCGAATGACGTTGCCGCCGGCCCCGGTCACCTTGCCGCCCATTTTCGTCAGCACGGCGGCAAGCTCCCTGATCTCCGGCTCGCGGGCGGCGTTCCGGATCACGGTTTCCCCCCGGGCCAGGGCCGCGGCCATCATGAGGTTCTCGGTGGCGCCCACCGAAGGAAAATCGAGCGGGATGTCAGCCCCTCTGAGCTCTTTGGCGCGGGCGTCGATGTAGCCGTGGTCCTGGCGGATGCAGGCGCCCATGCGCTCCAGTCCCTGGAGGTGCAGATTCACCGGCCGGGAACCGATGGCGCAGCCCCCGGGGGTCGACACCCGGACCTCGCCGAACCGTGCCAACAGCGGCCCCAGCACCAGGAACGAGGCGCGCATGGTCTTGACCAGATCATAGGGCGCCTCGAGCTCGTGGATCTTGTCCGCGGTGAGCTCCAGGCGTCCGTCGGCGATCAGGTCCTTCTCGATGGTGACCCCCAGCCGCGACAAAAGTCGCAGGGTCGTGCTGACGTCACGAAGCGCCGGCACCCTGGCGTAGGAGCACCTGTCCGCGGTCAGCAGCGAGGAGATGACCACCGGAAGCGCCGCGTTCTTCGACCCGCCGAGAGCCACGGCGCCCTCCAGAACCGTACCGCCCTTGATGATGATGCTGTCCAAAACCGTCGACCCCGTAGCCTGTGTCAGACCTTTAGTGTGGTGTCCGTTCTCCGGCCACCACCCGCGGAAGCCCGGCATAGTCCGGCAAGACCCGCACCCTGTGGAGATCCCCGTGGACTTGGAACAACCGCGATACGCCGCGGCTCTGCTCTGCTCCCACCTCGACGGCCAGCAGTCCGCCTTCCCGGAGATGGCGGACTCCGTCCCGGAGGAGCCGGCGGTAGAAATCCATGCCGTCGACGCCGCCGTCCAGGGCCAGGGCCGGCTCCCAATCGCGCACGTCGCGCTGTAAGCGGAGGATCTCGCCGCTGGGGATGTAGGGCGGATTCGACACCAGCACATCGAACCTCCCCGGCAACCCTCGCACCGGACTCAAAAGGTCACCCTGGAGCCAGTGGATGCGTGGTTCCACGCCGTGTCGCCGCCCGTTCTCTCGCGCGACATCCAGGGCCGGCGCGGAAACATCGGTGGCCCAGATCTCCGCCCGCGCGCATTCCTTCGCCAGAGAGACGGCGATGGCGCCGCTGCCGGTGCCGATCTCCAGGATACGGCACGGGCCGGGGCGCGAAGCCAGGAAGTCCAACACGGTCTCCACCAAGTGCTCGGTCTCCGGCCGCGGGATGAGCACATCGGGCGTCACCCGGAACTCCAGGGACCAGAACTCCTGCGACCCCCTGATGTAAGCCACGGGCTCTCCGCGCCCACGGCGCCCGACGAAACCCCCGAACCGGGCAATCTGCGGGTCTTGAAGCGCGACCTCCGGACCTCGATAGAGGGCCTCCCTCGACCAGCCGAGCGCTTCCATCAAGAGTATCTCCGCGTCGAGCCTGGGGCTGTCGATGCCCGCGCCGGAGAGGCTGGCCGCGGCGCGTTGTAGCACCCCCGCGACGCGAGACTCGCCGTTGCGCCCCGCCGCCACTCCTGGATTCCCGCCTGCGCGGGAATGACGAATTTGGGGTCTCGGTGCCATTTTCGTATCAATGACGGATTCGCGGCGTCGCTGCCGGTTCCGCGCAAACGACGGCGTGAGGCCGTTACCCGTCATTTCTCTGGTCCACCGGATCAAGCCGTAACCTGGAGCGCTTCCGCCTGGTGGTACGTGGTCAGGCCGTCGATCAAGTCCTTCACGCCACCGTCCATGACCTGGTCCAGCTTGTACAGCGTGAGGTTGATCCGGTGGTCCGTCACCCGCCCCTGGGGGAAGTTGTAGGTGCGTATCCGTTCGCTGCGGTCGCCGCTGCCCACCATGAGCTTGCGCGAGGCCGCGATCTCCGAGCGCTGCGCCTCCTGGGTCTTCTCCAGGAGACGGGCGCGCAGGATCTTGAGGCCCTTGGACTTGTTCTTGTGCTGCGACTTCTCGTCCTGGCACGAAACCACGATGCCCGTCGGCACATGGGTGATCCGCACCGCCGAGTCCGTGGTGTTCACGCTTTGTCCGCCGGGACCGGAGGAGCGGAAAACGTCGATGCGCAATTCCCTGGGATCGATGTCGACGTCCACGTCGTCGGCCTCCGGGAGCACCGCGACGGTCACGGCCGACGTATGGATTCGACCCGAGGTCTCGGTCACCGGAACCCGCTGAACCCGGTGCACGCCCCCCTCGAACTTGAGCTGGCTGTAGACCCCCTGACCTTCGATGAGGGCGATGATCTCCTTGAAACCGCCCAGACCGGTGGGGTTCGAGCTCAGGACCTCCACCTTCCAGCCCTTGGTCTCCGCATACCGGCTGTACATGCGGAACAGGTCCGCGCTGAAGAGCGACGCTTCCTCTCCGCCCGTGCCGGCGCGGATCTCCAGCAGAACGTTCTTCCCGTCGTTGGGGTCCTTGGGCAGAAGCAGGATTCTGAGCTGCTCATCCAAGGCGTCCTGCCGCCCCTTCAACCCCGTCAACTCCTCGGCGGCCAGTTCCTGGAGCTCCGGGTCCCCGTCGTCCAGCAGCTCACGGTTGTCTTGAATCTGCTGTTCGAGCGTACGCCACTCGCGGTAGCACGCCACCACCTCGGCCAGATCCGACCGCTCCTTG
Source organism: uncultured Binatia bacterium (SeqCode) (assembly GCA_965218305.1). Lineage (GTDB taxonomy): Bacteria > Desulfobacterota > Binatia > UBA9968 > JAJDTQ01 > JAJDTQ01. Next base: position 2,383,572 of record OZ244617.1, read on the forward strand.
GCGACCCTGGAGTACTCCTTGCGGTCCTCCAGCAGCTTGGGGTCCACCAGCAGATCCTCCAGCTCGTCGTAGCGGCTCTCCACCTCGGCCAATTTCTCGAGCATGCTCACGTCATTGCTCCACACAAAAGCAAAGGGGCAAAGGGAATTCGCGCCACCCTTTGCCCCTTTGCCGATAAGAACCGGTCAGGATCCGTCCCCTCAATCCTTGATACCGTATCTCCTCTTGAACTTCTCGACCCGGCCGGCGGTATCGAGGAGTTTCTGCTTTCCGGTATAGAACGGATGGCAGTTGGCGCAGATCTCGGTATGGATCGCCTTGGCCGTGGAGCGTATCTCGAAGGAGTTGCCGCAGGCGCATGCCACGTTCACGGGCATATATTCGGGGTGAATTTCCGGTTTCATCGCAGACCTCGGTTGAATTCGAAATTTATAGCACGAAGCGGGGGCTTCGCCAAACCTCGGCACACCGGTTTGCCCGCTCGGGCGGGTTTGAAACCCGCCCCTACATCTGCCCTGCCGCGCCGACCGCTCAGTTGCCGAACTCCCGCAGCACATGCCGCGCGATGACCATGCGCATGACTTCCGACGCCCCCTCGGTGATGAGCCGGCTCCGCTGATCGCGGAACCAGAGCTCGAGGGGAAGATCGGTGGTCAGGCCGATGCCCCCGTGAATCTGCAGCACCCGGTCCACGACCCGGAAAGACATCTCGTCGGCATACACCTTGACCATGTAGCCCTCGTTGCGCATGTCCTCGCCCTGATCGTACTTCCAGGCCGCGTGGTAGACCATGAGCGTGGCGGCGTGCAGCTCGGTAAAGGAGTCCGCCAACTTGAACTGGATGGCCTGACGCTCGGCCAGCGGCTTGCCGAAGGTGACCCGCTGCTTGGCGTACGAGGCGCCCATCTCGATGGCGCGCCGGGCCACGCCGATGGCGCGCCCGCCGTGCTTGAGCCGGCCGATGCCGAGCCACTTCTGTCCGAGCTTGAAGCCCTCTCCTTCGGCGCCGATCATGTTGGCCGCCGGCACGCGGCAGTTGTCGAAGACGATCTCGCACGGCTCGTAGCCCATCATGGTCTTGTACTTGGCGGTGATCTTCACGCCCGGGTTGTCCATGTCCACCAGGATGCAGGAGATGCCGCCGTGGGAGCCCTTGCTGAGGTCCGTGGCCACCATCACCTGGGCGAAATCGGCCTCGTCCGCCTCGGTGATGAAGCGCTTGACCCCGTTGATCACGTATTCGTCGCCGTCGCGTACCGCCCGCGTGCGCATGGAGCCCGGGTCCGAGCCGGCGTCGGGCTCGGTCTGGGCGAAGCAGGCGCGCTTCTCATCCCGCAGCAGCGGGTAGAGGTAGCGTTCCTTCTGCTCGTCGTTCAGGGCGTAGAGCACCGGCCGCACTTCCGGGCCGAAGATGCTGCGGCCGCGGGAAGGGATTGCCACCGAGCGGGCCACCTCGGCCCAGATGATCACCTGCGCCAGCAGGCTCAGGCTGGCGCCGCCGAACTCCTCGGGGACGTCGAGCATCCACAGTCCCATGTCCCGCGCCTTGCCCTCGAACCGCTCGCGGTACTCGGGCTTGAGCGTCACGCCGTCCCGGCACTCCATCTCCACCGGGATGAGCTCCTGATCGACAAATTTCCGGACGGTGTCCTGCAGCATTTGCAGTTCTTCGGGCAGTGCGAAATCCATGAATCTTTCCTCCTTGAAGGTATGCGTCGCCTCCGCCCCACCCCACCTGGATTCCCGCTTTCGGGAATGACGGAGGATGGGGGAATGACGTCGTTAGCTGTGGTTGCTCAGGAACGGGATCAGCACGGCGGCCAGTTCGTCGGGCTTTTCCTGCTGCACGTGATGCCCGGTCCCGGGAATCTCCACCAGCGTCTTGTTTCTGAAGTAGTCGACCCGGCTGTAGCGGGGCGACTCCCTGTAGCCCGAGTCCGACCCGTATACGAGCAGCGTCGGACAATCGATGCGCTCAATGAAGGCCTGAATCTGGGTTTCGGAGAACGACGAGTACGACGGGTTCCGGGCTCGCGGATCGTATTTCCAGACCCATCCGTGGGGCGTCAGCCGGGTTCCGTGACGCGCCGCGTGCATGGCCGCCCGGTTGGGGATGAGCGGAAAGCGCCTTCGAATAGCGTCGGCCGCCTGGCCCACGGTCGCGTAGTAGGTGAGGATCGTGTCGGAGCCGTCGTCCCGGGTCCAGCGGCCGAAGAGCTCCGGGGCCTCCTGTTCGGTCCGGCCGTAGGGTCCCGCCGCCTCGATGATCACCAGCCGCTTGACCTTCTCCGGCAAGGCCCCGGCGAACATGACCGCCATGCTGCCGCCCAGGGAGTGGCCCACCAGCGTCACGGCGTCCTTCTCCAGATGCCGCAGCAGGCCGACCACGTCCAGCACGAAGTCCTCGTGCCGGTAGCCCCGCTCCCGGCCCACCCAGCCGCTGTCGCCGTGACCCCGCAGGTCGAGAGCCACCACGTGGGGCATGGTGAAGCCGGCCTTGTCGAAGGACTCCAGCAGGAAGTCCCAACTATGGCAGTGATCCCGGTTGCCGTGGACGAAGACGAATGTCTCCTGCTCCCGATCCCCGCTCTCCACATAGTGGACCTTGGACCCCTCGACCTCGAAAGTGCCCTCACGAAACCGCGATCGCAAATCCCTCACCCCTTGCGTTGACATCGACATCTCCGACAACCGGGACCGCCCCTCACCGGCCGACGTCGGCCTTGCCTATCTGGCTGAGCCGGCGCCAGCCCGTGCTGCTGTCCTGCAGCAGCCGGTCCGCCTCGTCGGGGCCGTCGGTGAACGGATAGTAGTTGGGAAAACGGGGCGCCGGCAGTTTGTCCCATCCCGAGAGAATCGAGTCGGTAAAGCGCCACGCGTAGTCCACCTCGTCGGAGCGGGTGAACAGCGAGGCGTCTCCCCGCATGGCGTCCAGCAGCAGCCGCTCGTAGGCCTCGGGCGAGCGTTGCTCGAACGCCTCGTAGACGAAGTCCATGTTTACTTTGGCCAGATCGATCTGCATCCCCGGCCGCTTGCAGGCGAAGGACAGGCTGATGCCCTCCTGGGGCTGGATCCTCAGGATCAGGACGTTGGCGCTGGCCGCGGCCATGGCCAGCCCGTCCGGCGTCGCGGGATCGCGAAACAGACGCAGCGGCGGATGCCTGAACTGGACCGCGATCTCCGACACCCGGTTGCGCAGGCGCTTGCCGGTGCGCAGCAGGAACGGGATTCCAGCCCAGCGCCAGTTGTCGATCTTGGCGCGCAGGGCGACGTAGCTTTCCGTGACGGAGATCTCGTCAACCCCTTCTTCCTGACGGTACCCCTTCACCACCTCGCCCCGGAGCTCGCCGAACCCGTACTGGCCCCGGACCGTTGCGGCGGCCACCTCTTCCGGCGTGCCGTAGGGCACCAGCGCCCTCAGCAGCTTGACCTTCTCGTCACGGATGGACACCGGCTCTATCGCCGCCGGCGGTTCCATGGCGATCAGGCACAGAAGCTGCAGCATGTGGTTCTGCACGATGTCCCGCAACGCGCCGGCCTTGTCATAGAAGGCCCCTCGGCGACCCTCCATGCCCAGGGTCTCCGCCACCGTGATCTGGACGTTTTCCACGTACTTCTGATTGAACAGGGGCTCGAAGATGGCGTTGCCGAAACGGAAGCTCAGGATGTTCTGAACCGTTTCCTTGCCCAGATAGTGGTCGATGCGATAGATCTGGCTTTCATCCAGGATGCCGGTCACCTCATCGTTCATCTCCCGGGCGCTTTGCAGGTCGTGCCCGAACGGCTTCTCGATGATGACGTGGGACCACTGCTCCTCCTCGGGGCGCCGGATCAGCCCGGCGGCGGCGAGGTTTTGGATAATGGGCGTAAAGAACTCCGGGGCCACCGAGAGGTAGAAGAGCCGGTTCCCGGGAAGGTCCAGTTCCGCATCCAGGGCGTCCAGCCTCGCCTTGAGCTTCTGGAAGGACTCGGCGTCGGTGTTGTTGCCAGGCTGGTAGTGAAGCGCCGTGAACAAGGGACTACCGGCGTCCACGTCGGGAATGTCCTCCCGCATCTCGCCGATCATACGGTCCCGGTAGGCCTCATCGGTCATCTCCGTGCGCGAGAAGCCCACAACCGCATACCGGTCCGGCAGATAGCCTTCCTGCTCGAGATGATACAGCGCGGGAATCAGCTTGCGCTTGCTGAGGTCGCCCGAGGCGCCGAAGATGACCACGGTCAAGGGATCCCTGGCGCGAAACGAGTTGTCCGCCCTGCCGGAGCTCTTGCCGCCGCTGATACGCACCGAGGCCTGCACGCCCTCTTGAGAATCCATCGTTCTCCCCCAAAAGACAAAGACGTCGAAAACGTACAAGTAGCGCGAACCCCGAGAGTTGTCAAAAACGGCCCGTCAAGGCACGACTCCATTCCCCCGCGCGCCGTTCGGCGAGCCTTCCCGTCGGGCTCCACGGGGAACCGGGCCGCGGTGTCATTGACACCGAATCGGCCCGAAGTTATTCTCTCCGACTGTCCCGGTCGGACCGCGTCCACGTTCCATCTGAAGCCCATGATCGAGTTCGAAGGCAGAAACATTCCCATGACCCTCGCCGAGATCGCCGATCCCCGGAGGGCCGTGCTGCTGGTGTGGGACATGCAGAACGACCAGGCCGGCAGCTCTTTCAACAAGGCCGAGTTCCTGCGCGCCACGCCTCCTCTCATCGCCGCGGCCAAGGGTGCCGGGGTCCGGGTGGTCTACGCCTTCGCCACGCCCTACGCCTGGCGCGACGAGGCGCCGGCCATGATCCGCCGCGCCATGAAGGACCAGGGCGTCAGTCATCCGGATCAGCTTGGACCGCGCCGTGTCCGGGGCAGTTTCGGCTGGCAACTGATCGAGCCCTTCAAGCCCGCGGACGATGACATCCTCATCGAGAAGCACCGTCCCACCATCTTCCTCGGAACCGAGTTCGAGCCGTTGCTGGGCAACTGGAACAAGGACACCGTCGTCATCGTCGGTTGCCGCACGGACGCGGGCATCGAGGGCAGCGTCCGGGACGGATACTACCGGGGTTATTCCATGGTGGTCGTCCGGGACTGCGTCGGAACGAACCGCGAGGAGGCTCACCACGACGCGCTCCAACGCATGGAGCGTTTCGCGGAGGTGGTGGACTCCCGGGAGCTGCTCGAAATCTGGGGCGGACCCGCCGGCTCCGGCTGAAGGACATGCCGAGGACACCCTTGACATACGGCGCCGCACTGCTGCTCGCCGGGTGTCTGCCGGCGGCGGCATGGGGCGCCGCCTGGGAGAAGGTCTCCTGGAACGCTCCGGCCGCCGGGAAGAAGCAACCCCCGGGCGTCAACGCCATCGCCGTTCTGGGCCGCGAGAACGCCTACCTGGCCACCAGTGACGGGCGCCTGCTCCACTGGGACGGCACACGGCTGAAGGCCGTGGACCACCCGGCCAAGGTGAGCCCGAGAAAATTCGTGGTGAACGCCCCCGACGACGTCTGGGTCTTCGGCGACGACGCGTTGTCGCTGCACTACGACGGCAAGGCCTGGACCCGGGTGGACAATCCCCTGTCCCGGCGCAAGCCATCGCAGGGACGGTTGTGGGGCGCCGGCTGCGCGGCGCCGGACCGCTGCTTCGCCGGCACCCGGGACGGGCGCCTCATCGAGTGGGACGGCCGGAAGTGGCGGGACGCCCGCAGCCCGGTGGACAAGACACGCATCTACGGCATGCAGTTCTCGTCGCCACGCTCCGGCTGGATGGTGGGGGAAGGCTTCTTCGCCCGCTGGGACGGCAAGGACTGGAAGAAAGCCGACATGGCCGACGTCCCGCGCATGTACGATCTGGCCGTCATCGGCAACGACTGGGGCTGGGCCGTGGGCGACCACGGCGCCCTGTTCGAGTATGACGGCGCCGCCTGGAAGAAGGTCGACGTGCCGGGTTCCCTCTTCCGTCTTCGGGCCATCGCGTGCGCCTCCCGGTCGGCCTGCTGGGCCGCGGGGGAGGCCGGGGCTGTTTTCGGCTGGGACGGCACACGGTGGCAAAGGACCCGCCTGGACTCGCCCGGGCGGCTGACGGCGGTAGCCGTCGGTGACGGGACGGCGCTGTTGGGAGGCGACCGCGGCGCCCTCTTCCGGCGCGCTCCGGCCCCGCCGTCGGCGGAAACCGCCCCCACATCCGAGGCCCGATGATCCGTTTCGGCGCCCTCGCCTACCTCTTGCGCCTCGGTCCCCGGCGGCTGCTGGGGCTGGTGCAACACCTGCCCAGCTTCCTCCGGCTGTTCTGGCGCCTGTTCAAGGACCCGCGAGTCGGCATCAAGCCCAAGCTGCTGGCCTTGGGCGTATTCGCCTATCTGATCCTGCCGGCGGACCTCGTGCCCGACCTGCTGCCGGCCCTGGGGCACATCGATGATCTTCTCCTGATCTTCCTGGGAGCGAAAGGGTTCATCGCGCTGTCTCCCCCCGAAGTGGTGCGGGAGCACGTGCAGCAAATCGCCCAGGGCCGCTGACGCGGCGGAGCTAACGGCTGGCGAAGTCCGTGTCCCACATCTCGCGCAACTCCGCTATGGCCGCTTCCGGCAAAGGGTCCGCGCCGGAGCACGCGACGGCCTCGTCGATCTGCGCGTTGTTCGAGAACCCAACCAGCACCGTGCTGACTTCGGGCTTCATGAGAGCGAAGCGGATGGCGGCCTGGGGCAGGGACTCCAGCCCGTGGTCCTTGAGAAAAGCCACCTTGTGGGCCCGGGCCACGTCGAGCTCGTAGTCGGATCCCTCGGAAAGCGGCTCGCGGCTGGTGCCGCCGCCCGATTCCGGCGTCGGGCTGAGGACTCCGGCGGCCAGCACCCGGATCACCACCACCCCCATGCCCCTGGCCGCGGCCCGGTCGATGACGCGCCCATAGTCCAAGGCGCTGAAGCCCTCGGGCACGGCCTGCCCCGCGCTGGGGTTGAGCAGGTTGTAGTAGGCCTGGAAGGAATCGAACTCGCCGCTGTCCACCAGCGCGTCAATGGCCTCGACGTCGCCCAGGCCGGTGAACCCGAAGAAGCCCACGCGGCCCTGGTCGCGCAGCCGCTTGAAAGCCTCGATGACGCCCCCCGGCCCCAGCACCTCGTCGGGGGTCATGGCGAAGCGCCCGGATTCCCGGCTTTTGACGAGCCGTGTGTGGAGTTGCATCAAGTTCACCGAGTTGCGGCCCAGGCGCGCGAGCCCCTGCTCCGCGTGGGCCACGGCCGCCGCGGCGATATCCTGAAGCGCGTCGGATTCCAGGCGGATCTTGGTGGAAAGGACCACCTCCTCTCCCACCTCGTCCAGGACGCGGCCGAGGTGGGTCTCAGACTTCCCCTCGCCGTAGGCTCTGGCCGTATCGAAATAGTTGATGCCCAGGTCCAGGGCGTGCCGTACCGCGCCGAGCTGGTCCTCGTGGCTGCCCCCGACCATCAGGCCGCCGACGTTGCCGCAGCCGAATCCGACCTCGGAAACCCTGAGGCCTGTATTGCCGAGCATTCGGTACTGCATCATTCCTGCTCCAGCCGCGCCCCCGTGGCCGCGCGGCTCCGGACTCCTTCCCGGGAACTCATCTTCGCGGCGCGAGGATCTGCAACTGATGGCCGTCGGGGTCCTGAAAGTAGATGCACCGCGGGTCGCCCCGGCGGCCGGTGACCGTGATGCCCGACGCCTCGAGGGAGGACTTCACTTCCTCGTAGCTGCCGGACTCCACCTGAAGCGCGATGTGATTCAGATCGCGGCCCGCGGTGACTTCCGGCGGCTGACGGCCTTCGAACAGTCCCAACTGCTGCTGTCCGCAACGGAGGAAGACCCGGCCGGGATTCTCGTGGGCCACCTCCATGCCAAGCAACTCCACATAGAACTGCCTGGACCGTGACACGTCCTTGACGTGCACGACCATGTGGTCGATGCCCGTGGCCTTGATCGTGAGTGCATCGTTCCCCATTCTGCAATCCTCCCTTTCGGGCTCACAAGACCGGCTCAGTGCCGGCCCATCGAGTCCTGTCCTCGTGCCGTATTCGCGGGATCCTCGATGCCGAGCTCGGCGAAAGCCCTGGCACGCAACAAACACGCATCGCACCGCCGGCAGGCCGCCACCCCGAACGGAGCGCACGGATCCGGCGCCGGGTCGTAGCAGGAAATCGTGTGGCCATAGTCCACACCCAGCCGCATTCCTTCCTCGATGATACGCGCCTTGGTCCAATGGACCAGCGGCGTGTGGATCCTGATCCTGTGCCCTTCGACGCCCGCCTTGGTGGCCAGGTTGGCCATGGCCTCGAAGGCTTCGACGTATTCCGGCCGGCAATCCGGGTATCCGGAGTAGTCGATGGCGTTCACGCCGATGAAGATATCCCGGCTGCGGCTCACCTCGGCCACCGCCAGCGCATAGGACAGAAAGATGGTGTTGCGCGCCGGCACGTAGGTCACGGGCACGCCTTCGGACATGGCCTCCAGCGGGCGGTCCTTGGGCACGTCGATGCCGTCGGTCAGGGAAGAGCCGCCGATGGCCCGCAAGTCGACCTTGCAGATCCGGTGAGAGGCCACGCCCATCTCCGCGGCCACGCGCTTCGCCGCGTCGATCTCCACCCGATGCCGCTGCCCGTAGTCGAAGGTGATGCCGTGACCGACGAACCCTTCAGCCAGGGCCATGGCCAGAGCCGTCGTGCTGTCGAGTCCGCCGGAAACCAGGATAACCGCATGAGGCTGCACGTCAGGATTGTGGATCAACAGACCGCCGGAATCAACCGGCGCCGGGCGTAACCACCGCCATTGACCGCGGGTGTGTGTTGTGGAAAGAAATACGGGCACACGTTGGCGGGAGGTCTCGAATCGCGGGTTCGAGCGAGCCCTCACCCGGACGCGCTGCACCCGCGCACAACCCCGCTCGTCCGTCACCGGGCGCCGACGCGTATCCGGCGGATAACATCAGGAGGACAGCATGCCCTTGGAATTGACCATGATATGCGCCCCCTACGACCGTGCCCGGGCGCTGATCGAAGGGGCGGTCAAGCCGGAGGGCATCGACCTCCGGGTCCACGTGGATGCCGATGACGTGGGCCGGCACTTCGACGGCCATGAGGGCCGCTTCGACGTCGCCGAGTTCTTCACCGGCCGCTACATCGTGGACCTGCCCTTTAAGACCCTGGGCTTCACCGCGATCCCGGTCTTCGTGAAGCGAATGTTCAGGCACTCCTACATATACGTCAACACGGGCGCCGGCATCGCCGAGCCCGCGGACCTCAACGGCAAGCGGGTGGGCATCCAGAGCTGGTTCACCACCACCGCCCTTTGGGCTCGCGGCATTCTGGAGGAGGAGCACGGCGTCGACCTGAAATCCATCAACTGGGTGGCCGGACGATCCCCCGAGAATCCCCACGAGTGGTCGCAGCCGGACTGGCTCAAGCTGGAAGTGGTGGAAGGATACGACAAGCTGCGGGAGCTTCTTCTGGCAGGCGACCTTGACGCCATGATCACCACCGCCACCCTGGCCCCCGACGATCGCCCGCGGGTGGATTTCCTGTTTCCCGACTACGCCCAGCGCGAGCGCGAGTACTACCGCAGGACCGGCTTCTTCCCCATCCAGCACACCCTGCTGATCCGGAACTCGGTGCTGGACCGCCATCCCTGGGTGGCCCGGAGCATGTTCGACGCCTGGCAAGAGTCAAAGCAGCGCTGCTACGAGTGGCTGGAGTGGCAGCGCGTCCACCAGACAGGCCTCTGGTACCGCGCCCTGTGGGAAGAGGAGCGCGCCGCGGCCGGCGAGGACTACTACCGTTGGGGGTTCAGGGAAACACGGGCCGAGGTCGACAAGATGCTGGAATACGCCCAGCGGCAGGGCCTCACCCGCGACCGGTTCGCGCCCGAGGACATGTTCCATCCCAGCATGCTGGACACGTAGGAGACTGGAACGCGGTGGAGCGGGTGGAGGCGCTGGACCGCCCGGACGAGGCAAGTAGGGGCGACCGGCCGGTCGCCCCTACCGGAGATCGCCGGACATCTTCCGGCACCCCTGCGGGCGCTACATCCCGTAGAACGCCCGGGCGTTGTCGCCGAGGATCTTCTCCACCACACGGGCCGGGATGTCGTCGCGGGCGCGGAGCTTCGCGGCCACGTTGTCCTCGAAGGACTGGTCCAGGTGGCCGTAGTCCGAGCCGATCATGATGTGGTCCTCGTGGATGTAGTTGAGCAGCATGGGCAGGTCTTCGTCCACCTCGCACACCACCCACATGCGGCACTTCTCGAACAGCTCGGGTCCGATCGGGAGATCGCTCCCTTTCATGGTGCGCCGGAGCTGGTGCAGCAGGTACGGCACCCAGGAGGCGCTGGCTTCCACGAAACCGAACCGCAAACCGGGGAACTGGTCGGGAATGCGGTTGGCCACCAGGTCCCGGAAGGCGATCAGGGGCAGCATGCGCAGGTGCGGCAGCGTGTGGCTGACCCGGACGTCGAACACGCTGGTTATGGCCGGCGAGCCTGCGCCGATGTGGATGCAGATGGGGAAGTCGAGCCGGCTCGCCTCCTCGTAGAGCGGAAAGAAGTAGGGCTCGGCCAGTGAACGATCGCCCTCGATGCCGCGCATGTTCACGCCCACGGCGCCGTGCTCCTTGGCGTAATGCAACTGCTTGATGGATTCCTCGATGGAGGTCAGCGGGAACACCGCGGTCCACCGCAGGCGGTTGTCACCCTGAGCCCAGACCTCGCCCATCCAGCGGTTGTAGGCGCGGCACAGCGCCACGTCCAGGTCCACGTCCTCGGTGAGACGGACGCCCCAGAGAGTCGAGTAGATCACCTCGGCGGCCGCTCCGCGCTTGTCCAGTTCCTTCACCCGGGCCCGCGGATCGGTCAACTGCCGGACGCCCAGGTCGATGTCCTGGCGGGTCCACTGCCGCTCCTGCTCGGCCGGGGTGCTGAGCCGGGCACTGCCCTTGCCCACGGACTTCGGAAAGATCTGTCCGTCGATGAGCCAGAAGGCGTTGGAGCTCTGGTACTCGGTGTCGGTGGGAGCCTTGAGCAGGATCGGCCGGCGGTCGTACATGTCCTTGTCCATGTACTCCCAGATCTCTGCCGATTCGACGATATGGGTATCCGCATCGATGAAGCCGTTCATGTCTCTCTCCTTTCAGGCAGTCACGGCTCTGGCCGCGCAATAGCGTAGTCAGGGCAGTGGCGGCGCTTTCCCGGTCCAGGGCGACGCCTGCTCATAGGCATGAGCCACCTTGAGCACGGTATCCTCGCGAAAAGCGCCCGCCGCGATCTGCATGCCTATCGGCAGACCGCCCTCAGAGAAGCCGCTGTTGATGCTCAACGACGGCAGCCCGTTGACGTTAAAGGGGATAGTGCACAGTGTCAAGAAATTCCCGTCCGCACCCTGAAGCGGCGTCTTGCGGCCGTCCACCATGACGGAACCGCTCAAGGACTCGTCGATGGACAGCGCCGGCACCGGCGAGGTGGGCGCCACGATGACGTCCACCCGGTCCAGCGCCTCGTCGAATCCTTCGCAGATGAGCCGGCGAATTCGCTGGGACTGGTTGTAGGCGTGCCCGGATACGGTCAACGCCTGGATCTGGGTGGACAGCATGCTTGGACTGTAGTCCCTGGCGTGGTTCCGCAGGTAGTACTCGGCGTCGGCCGTGCTCTCCACCCGGCTGGCGCAGAGCTGCACCGCGGGAACCAGGTCCATGTGGGGAACGGCGACCTCCTCCACGGTCATGCCCAGGGAACGGAGAACCTCGAGGGCGCCGGAGAACGCCTGTTTGACCTCGTCCGAGGCGAACCTCTCGAAATATCCCTTGACGATGCCCACGCGCATACCGTCGATGGGGGAGCCGAGGTTCGCGGCGTAGTCCGGCACAGGTACGCGGGAGCTCAACGGATCCTGGGGGTCGTGCCCCGCAATGACCTGCATCATGGCCGCGCAGTCCGCCACGGTACGCGTCAGCGGACCGAAGTGGTTGGTGGAGTACCCTCCCGTCCCCGGCACACCCCCGAACACGCTCACCCGCCCGTAGGTGGGCTTGAGTCCCACGATGCCGCACAGCGACGCCGGGTTCCTGACCGAGCCCGCGGCATCGGTGCCGACCGACGCCATGCACATGCCGGCGGCCACGGCCACCGCCGATCCGCTGCTGGACCCGCCCGGTATCCGGTCGCGGTCCCAGGGGTTGCACGGGGTGCCGTAGAACGGGTTCACCCCGTGGCTGCCCTTGGCCCACTCGTGCATGTTGGTCTTGCCCAGGCTCACCGCGCCGGCCTCCCGCAGCCGGCTCACCACCGTTGCGTCGAAGTCCGGCTTCCAGTCCGAAAGCGCCTTGGCGCCCGCGGTGGTGCGCACGCCCCGCGTCGCGAAGTTGTCCTTGATAGAGACCGGGATGCCGTGAAGCGGGCCGCGGTAGCCGCCGGAGCGGATCTCCTTTTCCGCCGCGGCCGCCTCCTCCATCGCACTCTCCGGAGTCGGCGTCAGGTACGCGCTCAGCAGCGGATTCAGCCGTTCGATCCGCTCGATATAGAGCTTCGTCAGCGCCACCGGCGACACCTCGCCGCTGCGAATCTTCGGGGCCGCTTCGCTGATGCTCAGGTTCTCCAGGTCCTTCTCGACCATTCAGGCACCTCCGCTGGCAGGTTAAAGATTGTAGAAGTTCCTGGCGTTCTCGCCGAGGATTTTGTCGATGATGTGCGGCGCCACCTCGCCCTTGTTTCTGAGCACGCGCAGGGCCTCGATCTCCGCGGAGCGGTCGGCGTGGCCGTAATCCGTGCCGATGACGAGGTTGTCCTCGCCGCCGTACCGGAGAATGGTGGCGAGGTCGTCGTCGGTCTGACAGGCCACGTACACACGGTTCTCGCGCAGCACGTCCTCCGGGAACTCCACCCCCTGCCGCTCGGCCAGCCGCTTGAGGTCATGAATAACGTACGGCAGCCACTGGGCGCTGACCTCGATGAACCCGAACCGGAGCCCCGGGAACTTCGCCGGGATACCCTCCATGATCAGCGAATGGAAGTCCCCCACCACCGCCAGCTTGAAGCGCCGGAAACCCGCCTGCACCGGAAACAGGTCCTGGTAGGTGAAGCTGGCGATGCCCGAGTGAACGCATGCGGGCAGGTCGAGCCTCGCGGCCTCTTCGTAAAGGGGGAAGTAGTAGGGGTCCGTGATTTGCTTCTCGCCTTCCAGGCCGCGCATCATGAACCCGCAGGCGCCGGCGTCCCTGGCCCAGGCGAGCTCGGCCAGGGCCCTGTCCATGGTCAGGAACGGCAGCAGCGCGATCCAGCGCAGGCGCCCTTTGGTTCCTTCGCAGAGCCCGGCCAGCCAACGGTTGTAGGTCCTGGCCAGTGCCAGCTCCACCGCGGGCTTCATGGTCACCGGCCGGAGAAACAGCGTCGGGTAGAGCACCTGGACGTCCACCTCGAGCTCGTCCATGTGCCTGAGCCGGGCCTCCACGTCGCGCATCTCCCGGGCTTCCGGCGACGTATCCAGACCCACGTTGTGGGACTTGGGTTGCAGCCGGCCGTCGACGAACCAGTACTCGGTCCCCCGCTTGGGAAGCCGATCCCACTTGTCGCGCATTTCGGCTTTCGTGTGTTTCCGTTCCGACACGATGATCTCGGGCCGGAAGTCCTGCTCCGCCTCCTCCAGGAAGTCCCAGGTGTGCGGATTCTCCAGCACATGGGCATCGGCGTCGATGGTGAGCATGGCGGTTCCCCTCCTTCTGTCCGTTGCCTGCCTGCGGGTTCGGGCACGGGCGGGTTGGCAACCCGCCCCTACATCGGCGGCCGGCGCTCGAACCAGCGGGCGTGCTGCTGGTAGGCGTAGCCCACCCGCAGCAACGTGGACTCGGCGAAGGCCTTGCCCCAGAACTGCATGCCCACCGGCAGGCCCTTGGAACTGAAGCCGGATGGGATGGCCAGCGCCGGGACGCCCGCGAGGTTGGCCGGCGACGGGTAATCCGGGCGCAGCATCTTGTTAACGGCATCCAGTCCGTCCAGATCCGCGGCCAGCGGCGCCGGCGTCGGGTTGGTGGGCAGGGCCATGACGTGGACCTCGCGGAACACCTCGTTAAACTCCCGCCGGAGGCGGCTCCGCATCCGCTGGGCCTGGATGTAGTCCCCGCAGGTGGACACCGCGCCGATGAACAGCCGCGCCCGGCGGGACTCCGAGGTCTCGCCGGCCATGGCCGCGTCCATATCGGCCCTGCAGATGTTGTAGAACTCGGAGGAGTAGATGAGGCCGTTGGCGATGGTGGCGTACTCCATGCTCGGCACCACCACGTCTCGGACCTTGGCGCCGAGGGACTCCAGCGCCGCCAGCGTCTGGTCCAGGAGATCCAGGACCTCGGGGTCGGTGTCGATGAGCTTGAAGTACTCGCGCGGCACGCCGATGACCATGCCCGAAACCCCGGCCCGGAGATCCGCAGTGTAGTCGGAGACCTCCACCTGGCTACAGGCGGGGTCCCTGGGATCGAACCCGGCGAGCACCTGAAGCATGTGCGCGAGGTCCTCCACCACCCGGGTCATGGGGCCGACGGTGTCCAGGGACCAGCCCAGGGGCGCCACGCCGAAACGGCTGACGCGTCCGTAGGTGGGCTTCAGCCCGGATATGCCGCAGAACGACGCGGGGTTCCGGATGGAGCCCGCGGTGTCCTCGCCCAGGGAACCCATGCACAGCCCGCCGGCGATGCCCGCGCCCGAGCCGGTGCTGGAACCGCCGGGCACGTGGTCGAGATTCCAGGGATTGCGGGCGCCCGGGGTACCGCCGGGAAGACCGCTCATGTTGAGCTTCCCGAGCAGCACCGCCCCCGCCTCGCGCAGGCGGCGCACCGCAGTGCAATCCTCCCCCGGGCCCGCGGGCTGCGGGATGCGCACCATGGACAGGGCGCCCGCGACGTCGTATTGATCCTTCACCGCGACGGGAATGCCGTGGAGCGGCCCCCGATACCGGCCCTGCTGTATCTCCTGCTCCGCCGCCCGGGCCTCCTCCAGGGCGCTCTCCTCCATGAGGTTCACGTAGGCGTGCAGATCCCCGTCCAGGGAGTGGATGCGGTCGAGGTAGGCTTGCGTCAGCTCCACCGGGGAAACCTCGCCCTTTTTCAAGCGCGGGGCGATGCTGTCAATGCTCGAGAAACACAATTCCGACATGTCCGCTCCTCACTGTTCCCGAATCACCCGCTCGCGGCTGCGCCGGCGGGTTTGAAATCCGCCCTACCGGTCCTCGTCCGTCTCGGGCCGGAAGACCCCGCCGACCTGCTCGCCGGCCAGGTTGATGGAGTGCAGTTTCTCCAGGCTCTCCATGTAGGTTTCCAGCATCGGGATAAAGCGCTTGCGATCGCTCTTGGCCATTTCCAGTCCGGCTCGGCGCAGCAACCGGTTCAGGGTTTCCTCGGTGTGTTTGTCCATGACGAACCTCCTGTCTGCATCATCTTGTACCGCCCCGCCTCACCCCAGATCCCCCCACAGCAACTGCACGGCGCAGACGGCGGCCACGGCCGCGGTTTCCGTGCGCAGGATGCGCCTGCCCAGCCCGACCGTGTGGAATCCGTGGGCCGCGGCCCCCGCCGCCTCCTCCTCGCTGAAGCCCCCTTCCGGACCCACCATCACCAGCACGGAACGCAGACTGCCGAGCTCTTCCCGCAGGGAATGCAATCCCCGTCCCGACGGGCCTTCCCAGAAAAACAGCCTTGCGTCGCACTGCCAGTCCCCGGCGAGCACCGCCTCGAACCCGTCCGGCTCCCGAATCTCCGGAAACCGGGTGCGCCCGGACTGTCTTGCAGCGGCGGCAGCGATCTTCTCCCAGCGCTCGCGACGCCGCTCGCCCTTGTCACCGGCAAACCGCGGCACGGTATGCGACGAGAAGAACGGCGCCACGCGGGCTACTCCCAACTCCGTGGACTTCTCCACAATCCAGTCCATCTTGCCGCCCTTGCCCACGGCCTGAGCCAGGGTGATAGTCAGGGGGGACTCCCGCTCCGGGCGATAGGACCGTACCACGGTCATGGTTGCAACTCCACCTTCATAGTCGCGTATGAGGGCTTCGTGCTCGGTGCCGGCGCCGTCCCAGAGCAACACGCGGGCGCCGGGGCGCAGCCGCAGGACCTTGCGCATGTGTGCGAGCTCCCGGCCGCCCACCGTGGCGGCGCCGTCACGCACGGCGTCCGGCGGTATCAGGAAGCGTGGCAGGCTCATGGTCTCCTCTGGGGCAGCAATGTGCTCCAACCGAACCCGTGATTCCGGCGAAGCTTGTCCCCGACCCTGATCGGGGAGCCGGAATCCAGGTTCATGGCTCCTTGCGAAACAGCAATGTGCTCCACTCCTTGCGTTGTTTGTGTTGTTCCAGACGGAAACCCGGAAAGCGTTGCACCACCGCCGGCACGTGGTCGTGCAACAGCCCGGACAGGATCAACGCGCCCCGGGCACCCACGCACCGGCTCAGCGGGCCGGCCAGTTCCACGAGGGTCTCCAGGATGATGTTCGCCACCACCAGCGGGAACCGGCGCCGGACCCGGGCGAGGCCCGTGCCGCTCAGTGCCACCGCGCCGTCCACGCCGTTGAGCCGGAGGTTCTCCCGCGCTGCCCCCAGCGCCACAGGGTCGTTGTCCAGAGCCAACACCTCGTGCACCCCGAGCCGGGCCATGCCGATGGCAAGGATGCCGGACCCCGTGCCCACGTCCAGGGCCTTGGCCGGTACGGCTTCGGCGCAAAGTTCGTCGATGAACTCGAGACAGCAGCGGGTGGTCTCGTGGGTGCCGGTACCGAAGGCCATGGCCGGTTCGATGAAGATGACTTGGCGGCCGGTCTGTTTCGGGAAGATCCACGGCGGCGTGACCACAAAGCTCCGGCCGATACGCTGGGGCTTGAAGTGGCCGCGCCAAGCCTCGTGCCAGTTCTTCTCCCCAATCACCCGCCAGCGCGTGCGGCCCACGGGCCAGTCGGGAAAGATGTCCCGGAGCCCGCGCAGGTACTGCCGGATGACGGGCCTCAGGACGGCGTCATCGGTGGTGTCCGGAAAGAACGCGCGCAGGGAGCGGTCACCGCAAACGATGCCGGTGGAGCCGCACTCCATCAGGAAGTTGGATATGGGATCCTGCACCGGGCCTTCGGCCTGGACGGAAAGTTCGATCCAGCGAGCCGCCATGCCTTCCTTTTATGTCACTGGCCGGCTAACCGGCAACCGGCGTGACGCGGCGTGTGAGTGGCAACGGCGAGGAAGGAACAATTCATGCCAAACCCATGGACCATGTCAGGGACAGACTACAATTCATGGACTTTGCGCCACAAGCCGGTTAGAATTGCACCATGAGCACCGTCGCATTCGACACCCACACCTTTGTAAAGGAGTTGACCCGCGCCGGAATGCCGGAAGAGCAGGCCGAGGTGCTGGCACGATCGCAGGCCGCGCTCATCGACGAAAAACTCGCCACGAAGCAGGACTTGAAGGAGTTGGAACTGGCCTTAAGGCGGGACCTGAAGGATCTGGAACTGGCCACCAAGCAGGACCTGAAGGATCTGGAACTGATGACCAAGCAGAACCTGAAGGATCTGGAACTGGCCACCAAGCAGAACCTGAAGGATCTGGAACTGCGGCTCACCATACGCCTCGGCTCGATGATGGTGGTAGCGGTGGGAGCGGTCGCTGCGTTGGCGAAGCTCCTGTAGCCGGGAGCGACCATGAAATCCCCCGGGATCAGGGAGACGCCCGCCTTCTACGACGCCGGCCGGGCCGGCGACTATTCCTACACCCCGGACCGCATGGCCGTCTTCGAGGAAGCCAACCGGTTCCGGCGGGAGTTTGAGGTCGCGCCAGCCGCGGCTGACTCCAGAAGGATCGACCTTCTCCTCATCGACGTACAGCGTGACTTCTGCCACCCCGAGGGCACGTTGTACGTCGGAGGCCGTAGCGGCCAGGGGGCGGTCGAGGACAACCAACGCATCGCGGAGTTCATCTACCGCAACCTCGCGCGGATCACCAACATTCGCTGCACCCTCGACAGCCACAACAACTTCCAGATCTTCTTTCCCTGGTTCTGGGTGGACACCCACGGTGAGCCCCTTTCGCCCCATACCCTCATCACGGTCGACGGACGCGACGCCAAGCGGCTGGTGAATACCGACCCCATGGGGAACATGCTCAGGGAGGACGTCGTCCCTAACCCCGCCATGACCTCGTGGCTGACCGACAAGGGCTACGACTGGCTGTTGGAACAGTGCCGCTTCTACAACCGGGAGCTGGCGGCCGGGGGGCGCTACACGCTCTACCTCTGGCCCCCACACTGCCTGGTGGGAAGCCCCGGCCACACCGTCACGGGTGTCGTGGACGAGGCCAGGACGCTGCACTCGCTGGCCCGGGTGTCGCAGTCCTGGGCCGAGATCAAGGGGACCCACGACCTGACGGAGAACTACTCGGTGCTGCGGCCCGAGGTCCTGACCACGTGGGACGGCGGCGTCCTGGCCGAAAGGAACGTCCGGTTCTACAAGACCCTGGTGGAGGCGGACGCGCTGATCGTGGCCGGCCAGGCCGCCAGCCACTGCGTCAAGAGCACGGTGCAGGATCTGCTTGAAGAGATACGGCGTGAAGACCCCGCGCTAGCGCGGAAGGTCTACATCATGACCGACTGCATGTCCTCGGTGGTGGTACGGGGCGAGGACGGTGACATCGTCGCCGATTTCACGGAAGCCGCGGAGCAGACCCTGGACGAAGCAGCGTCCGCCGGCATGCACTTGGTGCAGTCCACGGAGCCGATGGAGAGCTGGCCGGGGATGAGATGAAAAAACGGTTCAGCCAGGGCCGGTCGCCAAGTTACCCCAGCCTGGGGCTTCCATCTCGTGTGCCAACATCGCTTCAGATCGCGGCTGCCACCTCGAGAAACCGATCGTATCGCTTGGCAAGAAGGTCCACCGACGGTCGCTCTGCCGGCTTACGGGGTAGTGCAATGGGCTTGTCGTGAAGCCCTTGAATCGCGTGCTGCAGCGTCGGACCGTCGAATTCCTCAAGAATGTCCGCACGCACGTCGATCGTCCCGTCAGGTCGCACCCCCACAAAGAAGCGGTCAAACGTCGCGTGGTGTAAACGACACAAGGACAAACCATTACTTACAGTCGGCTTACCCTCTGGCTCCGCGTCTGGAATGATGTGGGCGGCATCGAGCAACTCACCGTGCCGCAGACGACAAAAGGCGCACTGATGACGATACGCACGAAGCACCCTCTCACGAAACGCGCTTTGATGGAGTCGGCGTACCGCCGTAGTCGTGATGTATTCCCGCCGAATCTCCGCGATTGTCCCGGTGTTCTCGTGCGGTTGTGAAAAGAGCTCAAGCTGATCAGCGTCGTCAACCGCAATGGAAAACACAAGATACTCGGGTTGATCGCGAACCACATACACCGGCCACATGGCCATGTACTTCCCCGGGACTACCCCATAGAAATAGGCCAAGGGGAGTTTGTTCTGCATCGCGAAACGCAATCCCACATTGTCACGGTGTTGGGGATCCTTTCCGCGATACCGGTATCTCAAGAGGCTATCATAACCAATCTCGTCGTCGTACGGCCCATGGGGAGCCGTCGCAATCGAGAGCGGCACATCCATCACGGCGGGCTTGAATATTCCCTGCGGACCGACAAGCGGCACACGCCGTTGATCGAGCTCGAACCCCGCGGCGAGCATGTCACGTGACAGAACGTCCCCATGTATTGCGACTTTGCCGGCAAGCCACTCGAACGCCGCTGCCCTAACCCTTTCGTCGTAGTCTCGGTTGAATGCCACAGAATAGCCCGCCAAAGCGCGAATCGTCATTGATACGATAATGTGCCGGGGTCATCAAACCCCTCCTTGGTACTATTATAAAATAGTACGCAGGCCTCAAAACGTCATTCCCGCGAAAGCGGGAATCCAGGGATTGGGCGGACGGGAACCACGGCTGCACTTACCCCGCCCCACCCGTCCTGGATTCCCGCTTTCGCGGGAATGACGTTTTGGGATGTCGGCGCGTACTCTCGTATCAGTGACGGATAAGAGCTCCCCTAGAACTCCTCCAGATGCTGCTTGACCCGTTGCAGGAACCGGGCGCCGATGGCGCCGTCCACCACGCGGTGGTCGGCGGACAGGGTCATGGTCATCATGGAGCGGACGGCGATGGCGCCGCCGTGGGGCACGACCCGGGGCGCCACACGGCCCACGGCCAATATGCCGCATTGCGGCGGGTTGATGATGGCGACGAAGCTGTCGACACCGAACATGCCGAGGTTGGATACCGTGAAGGTGCCGCCCTGGTAGTCGGCGGGTTTCAATCTACCGCTCTGGGCCTGGGTGGCCAGCTCACGGCTGCGCCGCGCCAACTCGTCGAGGCCGAATCTGTCCGCGTTGCGGATCACCGGCACCATGAGGCCCTCATCCACGGCTACGGCCACGCCCAGGTTCACCTCCGTGAACCGGCGGATCTCACCGTCGGTCCACGCGGCGTTCATGGCCGGTGACTCGGCCAGCGCTTGACTCACGGCTTTCAGGATGAAGTCGTTGATGGACGGCGCCGTCCCGGCCCTCTGCTCCTTCAGTGCGTCGCGCCGGGCCTCCACGCCGGTCATGTCCACGTCCATGTTCAGGTAGAAGTGCGGGGCCGTCTGCTTGCTTGAGGTCATGCGTTCGCCGATGAGGCGTCGCATGCGGCTCAGCGGGACGGACGCGCCGGCTTCGGCGGCAGGACCCGCGGCCGCGGACAGCACGTCGCGCGCCACGACGGCACCTTCCGGGCCGGTGCCCGCCACGCTCTCGAGATTCAGTCCCCTCTCCTTCGCCAGACGCTTGGCCGCCGGGGAAGCGAGGGTTCGGCCCGGTTTGAGGCTTGTCGCGAGGACCGCTGTTGCAGTAACCGGGGATTTCGTCGCCTTCCGCGCCGGCGGCGGGCCCTTGCGCCGACGCGCCGACGCGCGGGACTTCTCCGGTCCGGACACGGCCTCGCCCGGCTCGACGATGAGCGCAATGGTCTGCCCGACGGGGATATCGTCATCCGGGGACGCGGTGACGCGGGTCAGGGTTCCGGACGCCGGCGCCTCGATCTCCACCACCGACTTGTCCGTCTCCACCTCCATCAACATTTCGCCCCTGGTGACGGAGTCCCCTTCCTGCTTGAGCCAGCGCACCAGCCGACCCGTTTCCTGGGTCGCGCCCATGGCCGGCATGATGACATTCACCGCCATCGCGCTTTGCCTCTCAGTAGCTGGCCCCGTGGATGGAGGCGGCGCAGGAGCCGCGGTTACACCGGCCCCTGCGCCCGTTAATGAGGATCACTCGTAGGAGACGCCGGGGATGGGCTTGTCCAGCACTTCCTCGAGAGTGGTAGCGCGGGACCACTGCTCCGCCGGCCGGCTCTCGCCCTCCCAGCCGATCTGGTCCATGGAGGCATAGAGCTCGATCTGGAAGCCGTCGGGATCGGTGAACTCCACTCCCGGGTTGCAGCCCGGCCCTCGGCGGCCTTCGTACAGGATGGGCACGCCCTTGGCCTTCAGGAAGTCACGGATCTTGAACAACTCGGAGACGCTTCCCACCTCCAGGGCGAAATGGTTGAACGCCACCTGATCCGCCTCGGGCTGCCCCTTGTTGGACTTGGACGGGAACAGCGCGACGGTATGGTGATCCGAGGCATTCCGGAGAAAGATCATGCCGCGCTCGTTCACGTCCGACACCTGGAACCCCATGATCTCGGTCCAGAACTTGGTGCTGCGCTCCAGGTCGCTCACGTTGAACACCACGTGTCCGATCTTCTTGACCTTGACCGGAGTTGTTTCCTCACTACTCATGTTGTTCTCCTTTCCGTACAGGCACGGGGATGTTTTCGAGCCCCGTGGCCCGTGTTCTTGGCGGTTTCCTAGTCGATGTGGACGAAGGCCCTGGCCCAGTCGTGCGGCACCAGCGTGTGCCCTTGCCCGTCAACGTCCTCCGCGAGAAAGACGTCGCCGGCCACGAAGGTCCTCGAGGTGCCGTCGCCCACTCCGATCTCGGCGGAGCCCGACAGGGTGATGCAGTACTGCCGGCGCGGCGCGTTGTGAAAGTCGCCCAGATGGGTCGCCGGATCGTTCTTCAACACCAGGCCGGTCACCGGCAGGGTCTCGAAGAAGTAGCCGCCTTCCGCGTTCGTGTCCAGGTCCTCGAAATGGGACTGGCCGTCGTCTCCGGTGAACAATCGAACGAACTGCACGGTGAACCTCCTGTGTGCCCGAATACGCTGCGTCCTTCTTTTTACGCCTACAGGGAAGGATAGATCAATCGGCGGACACGGACCACCCCGTTCCGTGTGCTATACTCGCCGCCATCCGAAACGGGGAGGCATCCATGCGACTCAAGGACAAGGTCACCATCATCACCGGCGGCGGACACGGACTCGGGAAGGCCTACGCCAAGCGGTTCGCCGAGGAGGGAGCCCAGGTCGTCATCGCGGACATCGACAGCGCGGCGGGCGAATCCGTGGCCCAGGAGCTGGCCAGCGCGGGCCAGGCCGGGTGGGCCCGTTCCACCGACGTGACGCAATACGACAGCATCGAGGGCCTCATGGCCGAAACCCTGGACCGCTTCGGCCATATCGACGTGCTGCTCAACAACGCGGCCATCTACGTGACCCAGAAGATGTGGATGGGCCGGGTGGAAGACTGCCCCCTCGACGAGTGGGACCGGGTCCTGGAAGTGAACCTCAAAGGGGTCTTCATGTGCTGCCGCGCCGTCATTCCCATCATGAAGCGGCAGAAGTCGGGGAAGATCATCAACATCGCCTCGGGAACCTTCCTCAACGGCACCAGCAACATGCCCCACTACACCAGCTCCAAGGGCGGCGTGGTGGCGCTGACCCGGGTCATGTCCCGGCAACTCGGCGACTGGAACATCAACGTGAACTGCATGACGCCCGGCTCCACCATGAGCGAGGACGTGATCACCGACGAAATCCGCAAACGCCGCTCGGACAGCGCCGGCCGCCGGGCCTTCAAACGCATCCAGGTACCCGAGGACGTCACCGGAACCGCGCTCTTCCTCGCCAGCGCCGACAGCGACTTCATGACCGGGCAGTTGCTGGTGGTGGAAGGCGGCGGGATCATCCATTAAGAGCCTGTATGGGCCGATGGTGCGACGCGGACGCGGGCGGGTTTGAAACCCGCCCCTACACCCAATTCGTCCCGCGGCGCAGGCTCCTAGACCGGTAGGTCGGATTAGCGAAGCGTAATCCGACTCGCCCCAGGCAGACCCTAGCCGGCCTTCTACCCGGTGTCCCAGACCAGCTTGAGACTGCCGCAGGATTCGCCGATCTCCCCCCGGGCGCGTTCGGGCGGATAACCGAGACAGTTGGAAACGTAGCGCAAGCCGTCGACGACCCGGTCGCGGTTGCGGTGCTGGTGGCCGTAGACGTGGAGAACCGAGCCCAACGCGCGGATCTGGGCCTCGAGCCGCGTGCTGCCGGCCACGCGGCTGAAGTTGAACCGCGCGGCGCGGCCGGCTCGCGCGGGCGGGGGCTGCGACGTACGAAACATCAGCTCCCTTCGCGGCAGGAAGTGACTGAACGAAAGGACCGGCGCGTCGTATTCACGATGGAGGTGGGGCTCGTTCATGTCGAGAAAGTAGTCCGCCACGGACATGTGCTCCGGCCACCGCGTGAGAACCTCGTCCGCCCACATGGAGAGGCTCGGGTCGTCGCCGTCCCTGGGGACGTACAGGCTGTCGGCGCCGTGCTCCGGCTTCACGTACCACGAGAATAGCGGCACCACCCAGACGCCGGGATCCCCCGAGCCGGCGGTGACCTTGACCGGTTTCGTTGCCACTCCGAGGCCGGCGCACAAGTGCACGATCTTCTCGAACTTGGCCACGGAATCGCCAGGCTGCCCGCGCCGGAGCCAGAGTTCGTGGTTTCCGGGCACGAAGAACACGTGGGCGAACTTCTCGCGGACCTCCCCGAGCACCTGCGCCAGCTTGGCGAGATCGTCGGTCACGTCTCCCGCCAGCAGCAACGTGTCGCCCGCGTGGCCCTGGCCGGACAGCGCCTGTATCAGCGCCATGTTCTCAGGGTAGTCCGCGTGCACGTCGGATATGGCGAAAATGCGCATCAGTGCCGATTCCCGCTGACCTGAAACATACCACCGCTTTCATAACAGTTCCGTCTTGTGATCCGTAGACGCGTTGGATATGATCCGGCGCAACCCGTCGGGGAGCAGCGGAAACCGCTGTTCCACCACTGGAAACACCGGGTAGCGGATCTTATGAGCGAGGAAAATTCTCACCGCCCGAGCGAGCTGCTGGCCGCCTTGAAGCGGGCCGGCGTCAGCGTCGTCGTCTCGGTTCCCGATAGCTGGATCGGGGATTTCATGGAGAAAGTCGAAGAGGACCCCGGCATGACCCTCATCCGGGCGACCCATGAGGAAGAGGCCCTCTCCATCGCCTGCGGCGCCCGGCTGGGCGGCGCGCGCGCGGTGCTGCTGATACAGAACGTCGGGCTTCTGACCATGGGCGCCGGCATGGTGTGCCTGGCCCAGCGTTACCAGTTCCCCATTCTGATACTGGCCTCGTACCGCGGGTCGCCTCGGGACCCGGTCTTCTACCACATACCCAAGGGGCGGGCGACGGAGCCGGTGCTCCGGGCCTATGGACTCTCCCATGCCGTAGCCGCACCGGAGCTGCCCATCGGTGCGCAGGTGGAGCGGGCGGCGACCTTTGCCGAGGAGGGCTCGGCGCCCTTCGTGCTGTTGCTGGACAGCGAGGACATACGCTGGTGAGCGAGGCGAAACCGACACGCGAAGCATACTATCGCATTCTCGCCGAGTGCATTGCGGAGGAGACCCTGGTGGTGACGTCCCTGGGCAATGCCTCCTACGTGTGGTCCAACGTCTGCGATCGTCCGAAGAACTTCTACCTGGAAGACGCCATGGGGCTGGCCCTGCCCCTGGCCCTGGGTCTGGCCGTGGCCCAGCCGGAAAGGCGGGTCGTGGCGGTGGAAGGAGACGGCGGACTGATGATGCATTTGGGAGCCCTGATCACCGTCGGGTCGGTCGCTCCGCGGAACCTCACCGTTCTGTTGGTCAACAACAACATCCACGCGGCGTCCGGCGGGCAGCCGCTCACCAACACGGCGCTGGACCTGACCGAACTGGCCCGCTCTGCCGGCATCGGGAGAACGGAGAGCGTCGGCTCCCTCGAAACCCTCCGGGGGCTGTTGCCGTCCGCCTTGGCGGAGGAAGGTCCCTCTATCCTGGTCCTGGCCACGGAGCCCGACGTGCCGCCGGCAACGCCGGCGTTCCCCATGAACCCCCCGTTGACCAAGCAACGTTTCATGGACGCGATCGGGGTGCCGCGCTACGTGCCGGCCATGTTCCGCACCTGAATTTCCGTATTGACAGGCTTCAGGCAAAAGGGGTCTAATCCCCTCGGGCCTCCGAGGAAGCAGGCGAGTTCCCGGCACATTTGATCCGCGGAACTTTTGCATCGTGTCCAAATGGGAGGAATGAAGATGAGACGAAACGGCTTGATCAGTGTATTTGTGGTAGCGGCACTGGCCGTGTTCTGGAGCGGGGCTGGGACCGCCTCCGGCCAGATGAAGCTGAACATGGTGGGCTCATGGCCTCCGGGCGTTTCTTCCGCGGCCGACGTCGGCATTCGCTACATGGAAGAGGTGAACCGGCGCGCCAACGGCAAGGTCGTGATCAACTTCAAGGGCGCTCGGGAAGTGGTTCCGACCTTCGACCAGCCCGAAGCGCTGGTGCGCGGCGTGTTCGACGTCTGGTACGGCGCCCTGAACTACTGGGCGGGCGTGGTCAAGCCGGGATACGTGACCGAGCTGTCGCCGCTGGAACCTCCCGACGGCGGGCCCGGCCATGCGCTGCACGATTTCATGGTGAAGATGTACGAGAAGAAGGGTGTCCGCTACCTGGGAGCCTTCTCCGGCGACCGGAATACCGGAAACCATTTCATGGCCACCCAGAAGGAGGTCTCGAGCCCGGCCGATCTGAAGGGCATGAAGGTCCGGGTGCCGCCGCTCACGCGCTTCTTCGTCAAGGCGATGGGGGCGGAGCCGGTAACCCTGCCGCCGTCGGAGATCTATCTCGCCCTGGAGAGGGGTACGGTGGAGGGCTTCACCTGGCCCTACTACGACGGCTTCACCAGTTTCGGGTGGCACAAGGTGACGAAGTACCTCATCGGCCACCCGCTGTATCGGGACGGCATCGGCATTGCGGTGAACCTGAAGAAGTGGAACAGCCTGCCCAAGGACGTGCAGCAGGTCATGCTGGATTCGGTTGGCGTGATCCAGCAATGGTCCCGTGGGTGGATGTCGGCACACCAGGGCTTTCAGTTGGCCACCATGAAGAAAGCCGGCATGAAGGTGATCCGGTTCTCGGATGCCGAGGCGAAGAACTGGGCCAAGACCTCCAACGAGGCTCTGTGGGCGCATTTCAAGACCGCCATGAGCGCGGACGACTACGCCACGGCCAGAAAGCTGATGGGATACGACTGAGAACTCACGCCTACGCATGACGGCCGGCAAGAAAATCATCCGCATCTTCGATTCTCTCCTGGATGCCGGCGCGGCGCTGTCAGGCGCGCTGCTGGTGGCCGTCATGTTCCTGACCTCCATCAAGGTCTTCTTCCGGTACGGTCTCCGGGAGGGCCTGATGGGGGTCGACCAGATTAGCGGTACGCTGCTCGTCTATATCGCCTTCCTTGGCGCCGCCTGGGTGCTGAGGCGGGAAGAGCACGTCACCATCGACCTTCTGGTCACCCGGCTCCGGCCCAAGGCCCGCCGCTGGCTGACCTGCACCAACTCCGTCATCGGCGCGCTGGTGTGCCTGGTGGTGGCCTTCTACGGTACCGTGGAGGCCGTCACCTCATGGCAGCGAGGCATCCTCATCCCGGCCGAGATCGAGATCCCGCGGGTCATCAATCTGGGCGTCATCCCGTTGGGCGCCTTCCTCCTATGCCTCCAGTTCATGAGGCGGGCCCGGCGCGCGCTCGACAGCGCCGAACCCGAGACCGCCGATACCCGCGAGTGAGGTGAGCGCCGGTGGAGTGGTGGGCCTACATGCTCTTCTTCTTCGGCGGTCTGACGGCGCTGCTGCTCATCGGGCTGCCGGTGGCATTCGCCTTCACGCTGGTGAACATCATCGGGGTCTACGTGTTCTGGGGCGGGACCATCGGCCTGCAGCAGCTTGTGCTCAGCATCGACAGCTCCATCTCCACCTTCGTGCTCGTGCCGGTACCCATGTTCATCCTCATGGGCACGGTCATGTTCCATTCCGGCGTGGCCTACAAGATGATCGACGTCCTGGACGAATGGCTGGGACGCATCGCCGGCCGGCTGTCCCTGCTCGCGGTGGGCGCCGGGGCGCTGTTCGCCACCCTGACCGGGGTGGCCATGGGCAGCGTGGCCATGCTGGGCTCCACGCTGGTCCCGGACATGGAAAAGCGCGGTTACAGCAAGTCCATGTCGTTCGGGCCCATACTGGCCAGCGGCAGTTTGGCCATCATGATCCCGCCCACCGCCCTCGGCGTCATCCTGGCGAGCCTGGGCAAGATCTCGGTAGGCAAGCTGCTGGTGGGCATCATCATTCCGGGCCTGATGCTGGCCGGCGTCTACGCCGCCTACATCATCATCCGGTGCACCCTGCAACCGTCGCTGGCCCCGGCCTATGACGTGTCCCCAACCCCGTTGGGACGGCGCATCGTGAACACCTTTCGGTACGTGATGCCGCTGGTGTCGGTCATCGTCATCGTCATCGGGACGATCTTTTTCGGCGTGGCCACGCCCACGGAGGCCGCCGCCGTCGGCGCGCTGTTCTGCTTTCTGCTGGCTATGGCCTACCGCAAACTAACCTGGAACGTGACCAAAGAAGCCGTGGGCACCGCCACTTCCATCTCGGTGATGGTGCTGATCATCCTCACCGGCTCCGCCGCTTTCAGCCAGGTCCTGGCCTTCACCGGGGCCACCGCCGGGATTACCAATCTCGTGGTGGGTCTGCCGGTACACCCCATGGTCGTCCTCATCCTGATGCAGGTGGTGCTGGTGTTTCTCGGCATGTTCATCGAGCAGACGTCCATCGTGCTGGTGACCATCCCCATCTACATGCCCATCGTCAACGCCCTGGGATGGGACCCGGTCTGGTTCGGCGCCATCATGCTTCTCAACCTGGAGCTGGCCACCATCTCCCCGCCCTTCGGGCTGTCGCTGTTCGTCATGAAAGGCATCGCCTCGCCCGGCACCACCATGGGCGACATCTACCGGGCCGCGCTTCCGTTCGTCGGGTTGAACCTCGTGGTGATGGCCCTGATGATCCTCTTCCCCGCGCTGGTGCTGTGGCTGCCGGGGTTGATGAACTGAACCCTCCCCCCACCCGTCCCCCGCCTGGATCCCGGGTCAAGCCCGGGATGACGCGGAGGCAGCACGTGCGTCGGAGTGTCATCCCGGACTCCGAACTGTCGTCACGCACTCCCGAATTGGCATCCCGGACTCCTTGACTGTCATCCCGGACTTGATCCGGGATCCAGCGAACCAGCGCTAAAGTTTTGCGTCGTTCCGACGATCTTCTTATACAGGCGCCGGGATTTCACGGACCCGGCATGATCAAAACGTTCTTGCGCGAAGGAGGTGTCAACATGCGCAAAGGTATGAGTGTCTTTTGGCGCGGGCTGTGGTCCGCGGCGGTATTCGGTGTGATCCTGGGCGGCGGTTATCCCGCGTCGGGACAGAACATTTTCATCAACGAGGTCCACTACGACAACCGCGGCACGGACGCGGACGAGGGACTCGAGGTCGCCGGGCCCGCGGGCACCGACATGAAGGGATGGAGCCTCGTTCTCTATAACGGCAAGAACGGCATGCCGTACCGGACCATCCCCCTGGAGGGGTCCATTCCCGATCAACAGGGCAGTTACGGCACGGTTTCGTTTTCCGTCAATCGCATCGAGAACGGCTCGCCGGACGGGATCGCGCTGGTCAACCCTTCCAACGAGGTGACTCACTTCCTGAGCTACGAGGGCGGCTTTACCGCCGCTTCGGGACCGGCCGAGGGCCTCGCGGCCACGGACATGGGGGTGCGGGAATCGAACAACACGCAGGCCGGCCATTCGCTCCAGCTCAGGGGCTCGGGCAACTCACTCGCCGACTTCGCCTGGTATGGACCCGGCCAGGCCACCCCCGGGCTGGTGAACGCGAAACAGACCTTCGTGGCCTCGCCGCGGGAAACCACCGGGGGCGGAACGAACGCCTCCACGCCCGTGGAGGTGGTGAAAGAGAGCCGCTGAGTCCGGGGTGCGCCCCGGCAGTGCGGGCCACACGGGCTTCCCGCTTACGGGCGGGAAGCCCGGCTTCCATCGTGTCGGCAACGGCACGGCCTGCCCACGGGCGCTGGCGCTGTTCCGGGTTTCGCCCAAGCGATCAGGAAACTGTTGACTACTCAACGGCCTGCGGCTAAGAGATGTCTTGAAACAGGGAAAGGTCCGTCATGACAGCCGTCGAAATTGCCGTCATCGCACAGCCGATGGTAGCCTTCGTGGTGGGAACGACACAGTGTGTCTTGATCGCTTGGGGCATCTCCCGGATGTCCGGGACAGGTCAAGAACGGCAAGATCAACAGGAGAGACGGGAACGCGAAGAGGCAAAGCGCCATGAAGAAGTCATGACAGCGCTTCGCCTGCAGGGTGAAGCGTTTCGGCAGCAGGGTGAGGCGTTTCGCCGGCAAGGAGAAACGCTTCGGCAAGTGGGAGAGGCGCTTCGGGAGCAGACGGACGCACTGCGGCAACAAACGGAAATGCTCCGTGCCGCCAGGATGTAAGGAAGGGACTGATGGCGAAGTTTCGCATACAGCCGCACGGCAGACTCCAGGAATGGGTGGCGCATGAACTGGGGTATTTCAAGGACGAGGGCCTGGATTACGAGTTCGTCTTCGGTATCGTTTCGCAGCAGTCCGAGAAGCCCAAGGAAGTTCGTCACGGCGCCCTCGAGGACATGAAAGACGGACGCGCCTGCGACGTCAGCTCGGCCTGTCACTGGATGGTCAACGTGGCGGCCACGGGACAACACGGCCGCATGTGGGGACACGCGTATTCGGTGACGCCGTCGGGCATCTACGTGCCGCCGGAGTCGCCCATCCGCAAGCCCCGCGACCTCGCCAACGTCGAGATCGCCGTGGGGTATCACTCCGGGAGCCACTTCTCGGCGCTGCAGGCGCTGGAGCCGATCCTCGACGCTTCCGAGGTCAAGCTGCAGTTCGCCGGCCGTCCGCTGGACCGCATGGCACGGTTGCTGGAACGTGAGGTTCCGGCCGGCAACGTCTTCGGCGCGCCCATGTACGTGTTGGAGCAGCAGGGTTTCCGGAAGATCGTCGATACCACGTTCATGATCGGCTTCCTGCTCGAGCCGGATACCGACGAAGAAGACACGAAGAAGTACTTCAACGCGCTGCAACGCGCCCAACGCGACATCGACATGGAGCCGGAGCGCTACCGGCACTATCTCCTGAAGGAAATTCCCGAACGCTACCACGAGCTGGTGGAGGTCAGCGCCTTGGGAGTCGGCGAGCGCATGGTCTTCGAGCCCTACACCCGGGAAGTGTACGAGAAGACGCACCGCTGGATCGCGACGCGTAAGCTGTTTGGTGAAGACACGGCCCTCGACGAGCCTTACGAGTCGGCGGTGGCGTTGTAGCGAGCCGCGGTTCATTGCCCGGCGGGAGCCCGATCGCCCGCGGCTCCCGTCTCACATTCCATACATGTCGTTGTTCGACGTCGTTCGGTCTGGCGCGTTGGCACTTCACCTCTCCGTTCAACGCAACCCGGAGATTTCTCTCTTGCAACCCGTCGGCCGGACGCAGTAGATTGACGTTCTCGCAACGTCCCGGACAGACGGGGCGGGCGAAGACCGGGCCATCTGGAGGAGCTCATGGCTATCAACGTCGAAGCGGCCGCGGTTCCGGATACGGACTACACCCTCATCGACTCCGACGCACACGTAGTGGAGACCGAGCGGACCTGGGAGTTCATGGATCCGGAGGACGAGAAGTACCGGCCGGTGCTGGCCCCCCATCCGACCGATCCGCACATCCAGTGGTGGATAATCAACGGACAGGCACGGGGCCTCCGGTTCGTCACCCTCACCGAGGAAGAGATGGCGGAGCGGTCGCGCGAGCAGGGGCGGGACCTGGTAACGCCCATCGGCTCCCGCGAGGACGACGTGGAGCGGCGCCTCCGGCACATGGACCGTTTGGGCATCGACACCCAGGTGCTGTTCCACACCCTGTGGACGGTGCCCACCACCGACCGTCCCGAGGTGGAGCTGGCGCTGTGCAAGAGCTGGAACCGCTGGCTGGCCGACATGTGGGAACGGGGCAGCGGGCGCCTTCGGTGGTGCACGGTGCTGCCGCTGATGAGCATGGACGAGTCCCTGGAGCTGCTCAACTGGGCTCGCGACCACGGCGCCGTCGGAGTCGCCATCCCACCCATCCTGGGGCGGCGGCTACCCATCGACCCCTATTTCCACCCGCTCTACGAGGAAGCGCAACGCCTCGACCTGGTCGTCGCCACGCACATCGGCAACGGCAATCAGGACATCGTCGATATCACCCGGCCGGCGTATGACCCCAACGCCTTCGGCCTCATGCGGTTTCGCCTCATGACCGCGGGGTCGTGCGAGGGCCTGATCGAGAGCCGGCTACCTTTGAAGTTCCCCGACCTGCGCTGGGCCTTCATCGAAGCCGGCTCCATGTGGCTCCCCTGGATGCTCCACGAGGCCAAACGGCGCAGCTTACAGCGCGGCCATCCGCTGCCGGACGACGTGCTGAAGGAGTTCAACATCTTCGTCACCTGCCAGAACGACGACGAGCTTGCCTACACCCACCGGTGCGGCCCCGACAACATCGTCATCGGCAGCGACTACGGTCACTACGACGGCTCCAGCCAGATGGACGCGTTGCTCGTGATGCGGCAGCGCACGGACATCGACGAAGAGTCGAAGCGGAAGATCCTCAACGACAATCCCAGGCGGCTTTGGCGGTTGTAGGGTGCCACATTGACAGCGATTCCCCTGTTACGGGCCACCGCCGCGGCGTCCGCCCACACCACCCGGAGGTATTCCATGAAGCGCCGATTCTCTCTCGTGTTGACGATGGTCGTTGCCTGCATCGCCTTGTCCGCATCCGCGCCGGCCGCACAAGACGCCTTCCCCTCCAAGGACATCAACCTGGTGGTGACTTACTCTCCCGGTGGAGGCTTCGACTCCATCGCCCGGGCCATCGCCAGGAGCATGACGAAGGGCATGCCCAAGGGCCTGAACGTCATCGTCAAGAACATCACCGGGGCGGCGGGAGTGCGGGGAACCACCTCCCTGTACCGGTCCAGGCCGGACGGCCACACCATCGCCCACCTGGACGTGCAGGGACTGATCGGCCACCAGTTGCTCAGGGGCAACGTCGGCTTTGACATGGGCAAGATGACGTGGTTGGCCCGGGTCGGTTTCGAGCCGGTGGGCATCATGGTTAGCGCCAAGTCCCGTTACCATACCGTCGACGACCTCAGGAAGGCCAAGACCCTCAAGTGGGGCGTGCTCGCCATCGGCGGCCCCATCTGGCAACAGAGCTTCGTGGCCGCCAAGGCCCTGGGCATTCCCTTCAGCGGCGTGGTCTCGGGATACAGGGGCAACAGCGAGACGATCCCCGCCCTGCTTCGCGGCGACTTCGACGCCATCGCGACGGTTCCCGTGTCGCCGGCCGTCCTCCCCCTGCTCAGGTCCAAGGAGCTCAGGGTCCCCGTCGTTCTGGGGAAGACGAGGTACGGCGCATTGCCCGACGTGCCCACCGCCAAGGAGGCCGCCGGCACGGAATTTCTGATCGGCGTCATACGCGCCATCGCGGCCCCGCCGGGCGTGCCGGCGGACCGGGTCAAGGTCCTGGAGCGGCTGCTCGTGAACGCCATGGCCGACAAGGCCTACAAGGATTTCGTGAAGAAGTCCGGACAGCCGTTGGTGGCGGGCAATGCCGCGGAGACCAAGGAGCTCGTGGCCCTCGCCCAAGGCACCGTGGAGAAGTACAGCAAGGCGATGGCCAAGGCCATGGGGCGGTAGGGGCGACCGGCGGTCGCTCCTGCGGGGGTCCACGTCGCGTAGGCTCCCAGGTCAAAGCCGCGTCGTTTCGATCTCCAGCCCCAGGCGATGCTTCCCCGCCAGCTCGTAGGCGGCCTGGCGCGCCTGCTGATGCTGACTGATCACGTGCAGGTCCTGGAAGTAGCGCTGTATGGGGTTGCCTTCGTAGATGGCCGTAGTGCCGGAAGCGTTGTACAGGGTCTCCACCGCCTGGACCGCGAGCCGGATGCAGTGGGTCGTGGCGAGCCGCAGGGCGACCCGCCGTTCCAGCGTAAGGGGATCCGCCGACACCGCTTCTTTCCAAAGGGCGCCAACCGCCTCCCGCAGATAAGCCCGACCGGACGCCAGGGCGGCCAGGGTCTGACCCACCGTCACCTGCACCGCCGGCTGGTCGCGCAGCATCGCCTGCATGGCGTGGGGCGTCTTGGCTCCGGCCAGCTCCATGAACGCGTCCAGGCACGACCGGGCCGCCCCCAGGGCGAGGGCGGCGTCACCGCAGGCGAACAACAGGACGATGGAAAGCCCGTAGAGCGGACCGGGCTCCACCACCGGGGCACCGCGCTGGTGTACCGTGCGCTCGGCCGGCACGAAGGCGCCGTCCACCGCGAAGTCGTGGGTGCCGGTACCGCGCATGCCGCGGACTTTCCAGGTATCCAGCACCTCCACCTCGGCCGCAGGCACGAACAGGAACTTCTGCACTGGCTCGCCGTTATCCGGGATCCACGCCCGGGCGGCGAACCATGACGCGTGCCGGCAACCCGAGCTGAAGCGGTGGCGGCCGGTGACCCGGTACCCGCCCGGCACCGGCACGGCCTCCGACGTGGGGAAGGAAGTGTTGGCCACGACGCAACGCGGCGTGTCGGTCCAGATCTCTCGGGCGATCTCATGGGGCATGCGCGCCGCGTAGGTGGCGAAGATCGAGCACTGGTTGACCACCCATGCGGTGCTGGCGTCGGCGTCACCCAGTTCCCCCAACACCTCAATGTAAGAAGGAAGGTCGATTTCCACGCCTCCCAAGGACCGCGGGAGCGCGAGCTTGAACAAGCCAGCGTCCGCCAGCTCGTCGAACAGCGCCGGCGGCAACTCGCGCTCCGCCTCGATCTGGTCGGCGCAAGACCGAATTTTGGGCGCCAACGCCTTGGCGGCCTCCAGCATGGCATGGTTCATGGCGGTCATGAGATTGCGTAGAGTGCCTTGGGGTTGTGATCCAATATCTTCTCCACCTGAACCGGCGTCAACCGCGGATCGGCGCTCAGTCGATCCAGGGCCATGAGCTCGGTGGCGCTGTCGGCGTGTCCGTAGTCCGACCCGACCACCAGATTGTCGTCGCCGGCATTGTCGATGACGTAGGGCAGGTCGTCGTTGTTCTCCACGCCCACGTAGATGCGGCTGTCGCTCAACAGGGTGGCTCCCGAGAACTCCCGGCCCTCCATGCGGAAGCGCTTGGTCAGGTCGCGGTAGACGTACGGCACCCACTGGGCGCTGACCTCGAGAAATGCCATCTTGAGCCCCGGGAACCGCTGCGGTATCCCTGCCAGGACCACGGAATGAAACGCCCCGACGATGACGAGCTTGAACTTGGAGAAACCCACGGGCTCGTAGCGGTAGAGCTCGAAATGCGAGAACGTGCCGCTGGCCGAGTGCACGCACAGGGGAATGTCGAGCCGGGCGGCCTCGTCATACAGCGGGTAGAAATAGGGATCGGTGAGCAGCCGGTCCCCCTCCGTGCCGCGGATGAAGATGCCGCAAGCGCCGTTCTGCCTGGCGTACCTGACTTCGTTCAGGGCCTCTTCCATGTTCAACAACGGCAGGACGGCCGTCCAGCGCAGCCGGCCCCGACCCTGCTTGCAGACCGCGGCCAGCCAGCGGTTGTAGCCGCGGCACAACGCCACCTCCACCTCCGCCCGCGCCGTAACCGGCATGAGGAAGATCGTCGGATAGAGCACCTGAACGTCCACGTCCAACTCGTCCATGTGCTTGAGCCGCACCGCTACGTCGCGCAGCTCACGGGCTGCCGGCGGCGTATCCCGGCCCACGTTCACGGAGCGGATGTGCACCCGCTCGTCGACGAGCCAGTACTCGTCCGGCGAGTCCTCCTGTGAGGGGGCGACCATCCTGGGCATGAACCTGCGGTCCGCCCCTTCCATGTACTCCCAGGTTTCCTCGGTCTCGATGACGTGTGCGTCCGCATCGATTCTCATGACGCCGCTCCTGTCGTTCCATCCGCGTCCGGGGCCGACGGGGCTTGGCCCGCCTCTCGACCCTTCTTCGCCCCGTTGGTTCGCCGCTTTGCGGCTTCAACTTAGCATAAGCCGGGGCAGTGTCAGCACCAGGGCGGGAAACACGATCATCACTGCCAGATTGAGCATGTCGAGCAGCACGAAGGGGAAGCAACTTCGGTAGATCTCGATCATGGGAGCATCAGGAACCACGCCCTTGAGAACGAACAACTGGAGGCCGAAGGGCGGCGTGGTGTTGGCCACCTCCATGTTCAGGAGCATCAGGATTCCGAACCAGATGGGGTCGAAGCCGAGCTGCGCCGCCAGCGGGAAGTAGATGGGCACCGTGATCATCATGATGGAGATCTGGTCGACGAACATGCCCAGCACCAGCACGATCAGCATCATGAGCACCAGGATCACCACCGGCGCCGCATCGAGCCCCGCCACCATCTCCACCAGCCCCCGGCTGGCTCCGGTGAACGCCAGCACCTGACTGAAGGCATTCGAGGCCAGGATGATCATGAGGACGACGACGGACACGCGCACGGTGCTCATCACCGACAGCACCACCACCTTGAACGTAAGGCTGCGGTACATGGCCGCCACCATGGCCGTGCCCAGCGCGCCCAGCGCCGCCGCCTCCGTGGGCGTCGCCACCCCGAGGAAGATGACCCCCAGGACCATGAAGACGATGAGGCTCAAAGGCGCCAGGTGAAGCAGGCCGATGAGCTTCTCGCGGGTCGACACCCGCGCGACGTCATAGGTGGGCGCCGACTCGGGGCGCAACTTGGCCCGGACCACGATGTACACCGCGTAGAGCGCCGCCATGAAAAGACCCGGGCCGATGCCGGCGATCAGAAGCTTGGCGATGGAGATCTCGGCAAGACTGCCCAGCAGCACGCCCATGGCCGAGGGCGGGACGATGGCGGCCAGACCGCCGGCCGCCGATATGGGCCCCACCGACATCAGGTAGCTGTAGCCCCGGCGCCGCATCTCCGGTACCAGCGCCGTTCCCAGCATGGCGGTGGTGGCCATGCTCGAGCCGCTGAGGGTGGAGAACAGGGTGCCGCCGCTCACCGCCAGCAGGCTCAGCCGCCCGGGTATGCCGCCGATCCACTTGTCCAGGGCATCGAGGGTACGCACTGCAAGCCCGGAGCGGAACATGATCTCGCCCATGAGGATGAACAAGAGCACCGGGGCCAGCACGAAGCTCGCCAGCGTGGCGAAGGCGCTGGTCACCATGAGCCGCAGCGCCGGGAAGCCCCCCATGAAAAAGTAGAGCCCGCCGATGTTGATGAGGATAAAGGCGAACGCCACCGGCGTTCCGGCCACGAACAGGATCATCAGCACGCCGAGCATCAAGGCCAGGACTTCGTACCACTCCATCGCGTCCTCAAAGGGAATCCTGGCCCACGGGAGCTGATTCCTCGGGAATTGGTTCGCCCCGGCTCAACACCCCGACGTTGTGCAACGCCTGACGCAGGAACTCGATGACCAGCATGAGGCTCCCGACGCAGATAGGAAGGATGAGCGGCCAACGGTACACGCGCCACGCCTTCAACTCGGCATGGCCGCCCAGATAGGACTCCCAGGTCTCCCAGGCGCCTTCCCACGCCATCACCAACGCGCCGGTCGCCGCTACCACCGACACCGCGATGCCCAACGTCAGGCGCAGCCTGGGCCGGAGTCTTTCGACCACCAGTTCCACCCGCGTGTGCGCGTGGTCGCGCAGCACCCAGGGCGTCCCCAGGAAGGTGATGTAGACCAGCGAGTATTCGGTCAGGTCCACCGCCCAGACGGTGGGGCTGTTGAAGAAGTAACGCGCCACCACCTCGTACAGCACGGAGAAGGTCACCGTCACCACCAGGAGCCCCGCGACATAGGCGAGGCCGTTCACCAGCGAGTCCCAGGCTCGCTCCAGAGTCTGCCCGAGTTGCGACATGATGAGGTTTGACTATTCCCCTGTCCGGGCCGTCCGCCGCGCGCGCGGACAGCCGGGCGGGTCGTTCAGTGCACGAGGCCTTTCGCCGTGAGGATGCGCCTCATTTCTGTTCGAAACGTCGCGCCATCTCCCGGACCTGCTTGCCGTATTGCGGCGAGACCGGCACGAACTTCTTCCAGGCGGATTCGTACGCGATCTTGCGCAGGCGCTTGGAGTCCTCCGGGGAAAGCTCGATGATCTTTATGCCGTGCTTCGACACCAGGGTGTTGTGCTCCGCATCAATATACTTGTCGAAATGGGCCGGCCCCCACTTCTCCGTTTCGATGGCGGCGTCGGTGAGAAGCTTTTGCTGCTCCGGGGTCAGCTTGTTCCAGGTCTTCAGGTTGAAGTACAACCAGGTGCGCACGGTCCAGAAGAAGGGCTTGATGATACAACAGATCTGCTCGTAGAACTTGGCCCCCAGGGTTCCGATGATGGGAGAGAAGTACCCTTCCACGACGCCCCGCTCGAGGCCGGCGTAGAGGTCCGAGTAAGGCATCCGGATCATCGAGGCCCCCAGGGATTCGGCAATGGGCAGATAGGTGGGGGTGCCGCGAAGCTTCATGCCCTTGAAGTCGGCGAGGCTTTTCACCGGCTTCTTCGTGTAGATGGCGTAGCCCACCAGACCCGACGGCAGCCCCAGGAGCTTCACGCCGGTCCTTTCCTGCTGGATCTTGTCGAAGAAATCGATGACGCCGCCCTTGCGCATTTCGCTAACCGGGCCTTCGAAGTAGTCGAGATAGACCCCTTCGGCCATCTTGTCCGTGAAGTAGGCGCCGGTGCTGCTCAGCACGTCCAGCGTGCCGCGCTGCACAAGGCTCAGCATCTCGAAGGCCGGCGCGATCTCGGGACCGCCCTTCCACCTCACTTCGATCTTGCCGCCGGACATCTTCTCGACCCGGCGCTTGAACTCCCAGAAGCCGTCGTTGAAGACGTAGTCCTTCTTCCACGCGGTGGCGCCGTTGAGCACCAGGTCCGCGGCCGGGGCCAGCGTGGCCGTGAAAAGACCCAGGGTAAAGAAAACAACGATACAGCGAAGTGCCGCTTTCATGAGCCGCTTCTCCCTTTCGTTGAGTGTCCTGGAGCGGTACGAGCCGTACGGACTTCAACTCCAGCACATTCGCGTGTTAACGGTCTTCCAGACCGCGTGCCAGCTCCCGGATCTGCTTGCCGTACTCCGGCGAGTTGGGCAGGTACTTCTTCCACGACGCCTCGTACGCCATCGTGCGAAAGCGCTTGGCCTCGTCGCCCTTGAGCTCGACGATCTTGAGGCCGTGCTTGG
This sequence comes from uncultured Binatia bacterium (SeqCode), assembly GCA_965218305.1. GTDB lineage: Bacteria > Desulfobacterota > Binatia > UBA9968 > JAJDTQ01 > JAJDTQ01. Next base: position 2,422,119 of record OZ244617.1, read on the forward strand.
ACACCAGCGTATTGATTTCGTCGGCGATGAATCCCTTGAAGAACCCCGGCGTCCATCCCTCGGTCGCGACCATGGAGTCCTTCAGGACCTTCTGCTGCTCCGGCGTAAGCTTCTTCCATACGTCCAGGTTGATGTACATCCACGTGCGCACCGTCCAGAAGTAGGGCTTGAGCATGCAGCAGACCTGCTCGTAGAGCTTCGATGCCAGGGTGCCGATGACCGGAGCGAAGTATCCGTCCACGACCCCGCGCTCCAGGGCGCTGTAGACGTCGGGCCACGGTACCTGGATCATGGTGGCCCCCAGGGCCTGGCCCAGAGGCAGATACGTGGGCGTGCTGCGCATCTTCATGCCCTTGAACCCGGCGATGCTGGTCACCGGCTTCTTGGTGAAGATGGCGAAACCCACGGGCCCCGAGCTGAGCCCAAGGAGCTTCACTCCGGCCCTTTTCTGGGTCACTTCGTCGAAGAACTTCGTGACGCCGGCCTTTCGCAGTTCGGCCGTGGTTCCGACGAAGTATTCGAGAAAGACTCCCTCCGGTATCTTGGCGGAATCGTAGGCGCCGGCGCCGCCCAGGACATCCAGCACCCCGCGTTGCACGAGACCCAGCATCTCGAAGGGTGACGAGATCTCGGGACCGCCCTTCCATTCCAGCTCCATCTTGCCGCCGGACCTTTTCGCGACCTGGCGCTGGAACTCCCAGAAGCCGGCATTGTAGACGTAGTCTTTCTTCCACGCGGTGGCCCCCTTGAGCACGACGTCCGCGGCCGGCGCCAACGTTGCCGTGAACAGCCCCAAGGTGAAGACAACAACGATATAGCGAAGTGCCTGTTTCATGAGCCTTGTCTCCCTTCCGTCATCTACGCACGTCACTTCTCGAGCTGCCGCGCCAACTCCCGGATCTGCTTGCCGTGCTCCGGCGAGGCCGGGACGTATTTGTTCCAGGCGGACTCGTACGCCATCTTGAGGAAGCGCTTGGCCTCGTCGCCCTTGAACTCGATGACCTTCATGCCGTGCTCCTTCACCAGCGTATCGATTTCCTTGCCGATGATCCCCGCATAATGACCCTGCGCCCATTCCTCGGTCGCGACGATGGCGTCGGTCAGGACTTTCTGCTGCTCCGGGGTGAGCTTGTTCCAGGTCTTCATGCCGATGTAAAGCCAGGTACGCACGGTCCAGAAGTGGGGCGCGACCATGCAGCAGACCTGCTCGTAGAGCTTCGTCTGGAGGGTCCCGATGGCCGGAGAGAAATATCCCTCCACCACGCCGCGTTCGAGCGCGGGGTAAAGGTCCGCCCAGGGTATCCGGATCATCGAGGCGCCCAGAGCTTGCCCCATCGGCAGATAGGTGGGCGTGCTGCGCATCTTCAGGCCCTTGAAGTCGGCAATGCCCTTCACCGGTTTCTTGGTGAAGATGGCGATACCGACCGGACCCGAGGTCATTCCCAGGAGCTTGACGGCGGTCTTCTTTTGGCTCAGATCGTCGAAGAACTTGGTGATGCCGGCATTCCGCATGACGGCCGGGGTGCCGACGAAATATTCGGGAAAGACCCCTTCCATGTACTTGTCGGTATAGTAGGCGGCGGAGCTACCCAGGACATCCACGACCCCGCGCTGCACCAGGCTCAACATCTCGAAGGCGGGAGCGATCTCGGGACCGCCCTTCCACTCCACCTTGATCTTGCCGCCGGACTGCTTCTCGACCTGGCGCGCGAACTCCCAGTAACCGTCATTGAAGACGTAGTCCTTCTTCCACGCGGTAGCGCCCTTGAGCACCAAGTCGGCGGCCGGGGCGAGGGTTACGGTGAACAGACCCAGGGTAAGGAACACAACGATACAGCGAAGCGACGCTTTCATGGATAGGGACCTCCCTTCCGTCGGTTCAAAGGGTCCTTCGTTCGGATGCGGGCCAGACTAGTACCCTTGCCGGAAGGGTGTCAAGGACTAATTGGGTTCACATGAAACGGCGCCGGAACCCGTGATGGCATTGACGGAAATCCGTCCCCGCGGTGACGAAACGCCTCGAATTTGCCCATGACCGCGTTTCGCGGTATCGGTAGGTGAGCGCACCGTGTCCGTGACGCGCATGCATGGTTCAACAGCCGAATGGGAGTAGTCCTAAGGGGGAAGTCGAAGAGGTCGATGCCCTGACCAAACAGTTCAAACAGCTCGAAGCGAAACTTTAGGGGAAACTCCAGGGGATGAAGGGAAGTGGCCAGGGACAGAATCGAACTGTCGACACGAGGATTTTCAGTCCTCTGCTCTACCGACTGAGCTACCTGGCCAAGGTGGTGAAAATATGGCCGAAAATACCGGGCGCGTCAACCGAGGCCGCGCCGGACTGTTGTTTCCGGAGGTTTGCCGATGACACTGCTGCTCAGCAATGAAGAGATCGATGGAATACTGACCATGGAGATGGCGCTGGACTGCGTCGAGCGTTCGCAACGGTCGCTGGAGGCCCGGGAAGCGGTCAACAGCCCGCGAGTGGACACCCTCGCCCCCACCACGGTCGGCGAGACCAAGGGAGTCTACAGCCTGAAGGCCATGAGCGGGCTCTGGCCGGACGAGGGCATGGCCGCGCTGCGCATCAACAGCGACGTGCTGGTCTGGCCCGAGGTCATGGGGAACGTCAGGCGGGACCGGCTGGCTTCGGCGGACGGCCGTTGGAACGGGTTGATGCTGCTCTTCAGCATGGAGACCGGAGCGCCGGTGATGATCTGCCCGGACGGGTACATCTCGCGCATGCGGGTGGGCGCGGCCAACGGTCTGGCGGCCCGCTACCTGGCCCGGGAGGACGCCTCGGTGATGGCGCTGCTGGGGACCGGCTGGCAGGCCGGCGGACAGTTGATGGCCCACTGTGCGGTGCGGCCCATCACCGACGTCAAGGTGTTCAGCACCAATCCGGCCAACCGTGAACGCTTCTGCCGGGAGCTGGCGCCACGGGTCCAGGCCCGACTCACGCCGGTGGAAACCGCCGACGAGGCGGTGGAGGGGGCCGACCTGGTGGTGACCGGGACCAACTCCATGGAACCGGTGCACCAGCGGAAGTGGCTGCGGCCGGGCGTTCACTTCAGCGCCGTCAAGGTGCAGGAGATGGATTACGACTTCCTCGACGCCATGGACCGCGTGTTCCTGTTCTCCAGGAACCCCGCCAACATCCGACCCCAGGTCTACCGCACACCGGCGGTGGAGACGCCCGAGGGCACCGGCGGCTGGTGGGCCGAGCGCAACACGCCGCTGTGGGAGCGGATCCAAGAGCTGCCCCAGGCCATCATCGGCGCCGTGCCGGGACGGCAGACTCCGGACGAGACCACGGCCTTTGTCAACAACGTCGGTCAGGGCCTTCAGTTCGCCGCCGTGGCCCAGCGGGTGTACCGCGAGGCGCTCGCGAAAGACGTCGGCCGCATACTGCCCACCGAATGGTTTACCCAGGACGTGCATCCCTAGCAGCCTGTCTGAGTAGTCGAATCGTGGCAATCGTAGGGGCGACCGCCGGTCGCCCCGCTAGCCGAATTGTAGCGACGGCAAGGGCGACCGGCCGGTCGCCCCTACCGTTCGTCCTCGTACCAGTCGTCGATGGAGAATTCCTTGCCCAGCCCGCGTTCCCGGGCCAGCGCCACGGCCTTGCCTCCCAAGGCGGCGAACTGCGCGCCGAAGCCCACGTTGTTGCAGAAGAACGTGATCTCCCGATCATTCTCCCGGGAGCGCGCCTGTCCGGTTATCACCTCCCCCAGCTCGACGTACCGATCCCACGGAACGTTTTTCTCGAACGGGGCAAACCGTGGCGCCAGGGTCTCGCGCAGAACCGGCGGAGCGAAGTTCAGTCCCTCGTTGCACCGGCCCTCCCGCATGCTCAGAACCGTGTAGTCGCAGCGCGCGAAGCACGCCTCGTCGATGTCGCGTCCGGAGATGGCGTCGAGGTGCACGCCCGGACTGAGCCACTCACCAAAGAACACCGGATCGATGGTGTTCGTGCACACGACGATGATGTCGACGTCCCGCGTGGCCGCCACCGGGCTGTCGACGGCCTCGGCGTCGAGTTGAAGGTTCCGCCGGGCGTTTCCGGCGAACCGCTCCCGATTCGCCGGAGTGGGGCTGAACACCTTGACGGACTTCAGCGTGCGGACCACCCCGAGGCCCATGAGCACGCCTTCGGCGAGCCAGCCCGATCCGATGACGCCGACGCGGGATGCATCGGCCCGGGCCAGATATTCAGCGGCGACGCCGTGGGCGCCGGCGATCCGCAGCTTCTGCAGGTAGGCATCCTGGACCACCGCCTGGAGGTCGGCGGTGTCGAGGTCGAAGATCAGGTCGAAGGCCAGGAACTTGCCGTTCTTCTTGGGCACCTTGTCATATCGCTGGTTGTCCCCGATTCGCGGCCACCGGTGCAGGTCGGGCAGGATCCTCATGCCCACGGAACCAAGGGCGGGAACGATTCCGTCCATGGTGCGCAGCTCGACGAAAGTGCCGGGCTCGGAGGTCTCCGCGAAGGTCTGGCTCCGGGTCCGGGTGACCGCCGTACCCGCCGCGAGGCCCCGATAGGTTTCCCTCATGACCTCCACCGCCGTCTCCGGCGAGATCAGCTCCCTCACGTCGCTGTTGGTCAACAGAATCGGCATGATCACCTCCCGTTCCGGTCTGCCTTCTTGCGCCTCGTTTCAGTATTGCGGTATGGATGCGGTCTCTCAATGGATCTTCGGATCCGTGCCATGCCACGGCCCACTTGAAAACGGGAGGACCCTCGGATGATCGTAATCGACGCCGACGCGCACGTGGAAGAGTCTCCGGCCACTTTCGGTGACGCCTATCTGGATCCGGCCTACCGGAAGCGCAAGCCGCAAGTGGTCAACTCCGAAGGGCGCCTCTACTGGCGCGTGGAGGATCAGATCTACCCCCGCCTGTTCGGACGCGGCTGCCACAACATGGGAACCCCTGCCCACTACGAGGGGCAGCGCTCCTTCTATACCGCGTCCAAGCCGGAAAGCATCGAGAGCATCGAGATCAGTCATCCGGAGGCACGGCTCAAGGACATGGCCGACGAGGACCTGGGGGTGCAGGTCATCTACCCGAGCTTCTTCCTGGTCCATCCGCTGGTGGCCGACCCCGACCTCGGCGCGGCCCTGTGCTCCTCCTACAATCGCTGGCTCGCGGACACCACCGGCTCCACGGACCAGCTCCACTGGGCCGCGGTGGTGGATCTGGACAACGTCCCCGCCTCGGTGGAGCAGGTGCGCGAAGCCAAGCGGCTGGGAGCGGTGGCCGTGATGATCCTCGGGACCGTGGGCGAGCGCACCCTGGACGACCGCAGCTTCTTCCCCTTCTACGAAGCCCTGGCGGAGGAGGATCTCACGCTGGCGGTTCACGTGGGATGGTCCTGCCCGCCCCTGAGCAACATGTACGACCACCTCTATCCCGGCACCATCATCCCGTTCATGGTGCCCTTGCTCATGGGGTTCACCGCCATGATGACCGGCGGCGTGCTGGACCGCTTCCCGACCCTCCGAGTGGCGTTTCTGGAAGCCGGCTGCCTCTGGGTCCACTTTCTCATGGACCGGCTGGAGCATCGCTTCGCCTTCACCACCCGATTCGGCAAATCGATTCCCGAGGCCGCGCCCCGGGCCGCCGTGTCACCCGCGGAGTACATGAGCCGGGGGAACCTCTTCCTCAGCACCGAAGTGGAGGATCCGCTGCTGCCGCAGGTGCTGGAGCTCATCGGGGAGGATCGTATCGTGTTCGGCTCGGACATGCCCCACGGCGACAGGGACCGCTTTGCGGTGCGGGAGTTCCGGGAACGACAGGACGTCAGCGAATCGGCCAGGGAGAAGATCCTCAACGCCAATCCCAAACGGCTCTACCGGATCTGACCGCTCACCACGGCGCCCATATCCCCGAGTACAGCGGAAGGTGGAGGTACGCCACGGCGACGTGCAGAAACGCCGCGCACACGACGGCGGCGCTGACCGCCACCATCCAGCCGACGCGCGCCTCCATGCGGTAGTAGGCCAACACCGCCAGGGGCAGCCCCCATCGGAAACCGATCAACAGAACCAGCGCGAAAAACACCGCGATCCACAGGAACGCGGCGCGAGCCCGGGCCGTGTCCTCGCCGCTCGGACCGCGGTCCTCGGCGGGGGCCTTCCACCAGCGCAGGAGATCACCGGCAACGGCCCAGACCGCCAGGCCCAGGCCCGCGACGCCGATGAGCATGGGAAACGTGGCGGTCTCCGGCTGCCACCCGGCCGCGGTGAATACGACGCCCGCGAACAGCGCGGCAACCGCACAGCCCAGGACGATCTCGCGCGCCAACCTCATCCCTCACGCACCCCGCGGCGAACCGACACGAACACCACCAATGCCATGACCGCCATACACCCCAACGGGATCGGCCGGATGAGAAAGGCCGCGCCGTAGCTCGACAGGGAGATGATCAGATTGTTCTCGGCGAGGGGACCCAGGATGAAACCCACCAGCAGCGGCGCCCGGGCCCAGTCGAACCGCATCATGAGGTAGCCCACAACGCCGAACACCAGGACGAAAACCAGCGTAAGGGGGTGAGGGTAAGCGACATACGAGCCGAACAGGACGAACAGCAACAGCGCCGGGATCAGCAGGTTGCTCCTGAGCAACGCGATGCGCGCCGCCGGGCGGGTGATGGCGATGCACACGGCGGTGGCCAGCAGGTTGGACAGCACCAGCACGATGACCATGGAGAAACTGAGGGCCAGATTCTCCCCCAGCATCTCCGGGCCGGGATTGATGCCGAGGATCAGGAACGCCGCCAGCAGGATGGCCGACGTCGCTCCGCCGGGCACGCCGAACGCCAGCAACGGCACCAGCTCTCCCCCGGCGGAGGCATTGTTGGCGCTCTCGGGGGCGATGACGCCCTTGATCTCGCCCTTGCCGAAGTTCTCGCGTTCGGCGCCCTTGGCCCCCTGGACCGCCATGCCGTAGGCGTAGAAGGCCGCCGCCGTGCCGCCGATGCCCGGGATGGCGCCGCCGACCACCCCTACGACCGCGCTCCGCACCACGAGCCATCGGTTGGCGATGCAGGCCCGGAGCCCGGGCCGGAAGCCCTCACCCATGTCCACATGGGTGCGTTCGGCGATGCGCCCGCGTATGGCCAGGGACACCACCTCCGGCAGCGCGAACAACCCCATGATGATGGGCACGGTCTGAAGTCCGTCGAGCAGGTAGTCCAGGTCGAAGGTAAAGCGGGCCACGCCTAGTTGCGGGTCCTGGCCGACGGTGCCGAGCCAGAGTCCCGTGACCCCGGCCAGCAATCCCTTCACCGGCTTCGCGCCGCTGAGGAAGCTGATCATGAGGATCCCCAGCACCACCAGCATGAAACGCTCCGGCGACGCGAAGGCGAGCACCACGGGCTGCAACGCCGGCAAGGCGATCAACAGCACCAACGCGCCGATGATGCCACCCACGGCGGAGACCACGAAGGCCGCGGTCAGTCCGCGCGCGGCGTCGCCGTTGCGAGCCATGGGATAGCCGTCCAGGATGGTGGCGGCGGCGCTGGGGCTGCCGGGCACGTTGAAGAAGAAGGCCGGGAAGGTGTTGGACGTATGCACCGCCGATACCAGCGAGAGCATGATGGCGAACGCCACGAACGGCGACAGGGTCCACACGAACGGGAGCAACAGCACGATGCCGAGCACCGCGTTCAGGCCCGGCACCGCGCCGAAGACGAGCCCCAGCAGCAATCCCAGCAGAATCCCGCCGAGCACGGGCAGAGTGAAGGTGATGCCGAGGGCCTCGAAGAAGGCCTCAAACGCCATTTCGTGGTAGTCTCCCGCGTCCGTGACGCGGGAGACTCAGTTCCAAGGAGCTATTTCAGGAGCGCCTTCAACCGGTCCTGGGTCTCCGCGGGCAGGTTGAAGACCGAGAGGATCAGCTTCTCCGCTTCCTGGGAGTTCAACGTGTTGAGCACGAAACCCTGGTCCGTGGCGGTCTTTCGGAACTCGGGATCGCCCATCATGTCCGCCATCGCCTTCTTGAGGATGGCGGCCCGCTCCGCCGGCAGTCCCGGTGTCGCCCCGAACGGGCGGCTGGCGCTCAAGAGCCCGGAGAACGCCACCCAGGCATTGCGATCCTTTGGATCGTCGATGGCGTCAACGAACTTGGGCAGCGCCGCGACCTCCGCCTTGAGGGAGTCCGGAGGGGGCGCGCCGCCCATGGACAGCACCAGCTTGATGGTGCCGTCCTTGTGCATCTCGCGGGTCGCCGTATTGACTCTTATGGCCACCCCCGCGGTGGAGACGGCATCCACCTCGTTCTGCTTCATCGCCAGCGCCATGGGGTTGTAGCCCTTGTAGCCGGACACCAGCCGGATGTTGAACTTGCCCGCGCGCTGCAGGAACTTCGGCGCCTGGGTCAGCGTCGAGCTCGGTCCCGACGCGCCCACGCGGATGGTTTTCTTGGTGGTCTGAAAGTCCTTGATGGTGCGCTCGGGCCTGTCGGACCGTATTGCGAAGATGTAGTGCGCCCCGCCCACGCTGCCGAGCCACGTCAACTTCTTGAAGTCGATGTCCTTGATGCCGCCGGTGAGGCTCCGGACCACCATCGGACTGGTAAAGTGGATCAGCGACAGGCCGTCGGGCTCGGCGCGGTAGACCGAACGCAGCCCGATGACGCCGCCGGCGCCGGGCCGATTGTGCACGATGGCGGCCGGGTTGCCCGGTATGTGCCTGGGCAGAAACCGCGCCACGAGGCGCGACATGCGGTCGTAGGTACCGCCCGTGGAATAGGGACAAACGACGGTGATGGTCTTGCCGGCGTAGAAGTCCGCCGCTCCCGCCAGGGAGCCGGTGAAGATCAATGCGGCAAGGGCAACGAAAAGCGTGATCCCGCGGACGGGCAGATGCGTCTTCATCATGACCTCCTGTGTGACCGTGTTCCTGGTGGCCACCTCACCTGGTGGCCTCCCCAGTATGCCGAACGTGGCCACACCAGTATCGCACCCTGGACCGAACTGCAACCGGTGGTGCCCCCTGTCTTCTCGGGAATGGTCAGGAGCGGGCCGCAGCCTGCTTGGGGTCCAGCGGGACGTACCGGGGCCAGCCGCCCGACACGATGGTCTTGAGGGAGCGCGTCGCCTGCCCGAACCGGATCCGGTAGATCCACAGGTTGGTCAGAACCCGTTCGATGAAGATGCGGGTTTCCCAGCTGGGGATGCTTTCGATGAACAGCAGCGGGTCGTTCCGGTAGTCCACCTTGCGCTGCCATTCCCTGAGCCTTGCGGGGCCGCTGTTGTAGGCCGCCAACGCGTAGAAGAGATTGCCGTCGATGCCCTCCCGGGAGAGCAGGTGGCGGAGATACTTCTGCCCCAGGGTGACGCTGAGCACCGGGTCCAGCAGCTCATGCCGCTGCGCGCCGTGGTAACGCCGACCCGCCATGACGCCGGCGGTTCGAGGCATGAGCTGCATCAGGCCGCGGGCTCCCTTCGAGCTTCGGGCGCCGGCCCGAAAGTTCGATTCCTGCCGCATCACCGCGAACACGAAGGCGCGGTCGAGGGTATACCCGCCGTCGGGCTCCCATATCGGCAACGGATAGAGCGCCGCATCCACGGGAATACCGGTTCGCAGGAGCAGACTCTCGGCGGCGCGGTAAGACAGGTCGGCCAACCCGGACTCGGAGGCCAGGGCCAGCATCACCAGCGACAACCGGGGCGACAGCCGGTGGGCGAATCGGCGCAACTCGGCTCCGGCCCGCACGTGCTCTCCCACCTGGCTCAGGGCCAGCGCCCGGCGGACGGGTTGCATGGCGAGCAACGCGTTGAGGTCCCCTGCGCCAAGCCGCCGCATGCCGAAATCGAGGGTCGGCCGGCGGCCCAGGGCGGTGATGGCCAAGAGCCCATAGAAGGTACGCGGGTGCCGGGCGGCGGCGCGCAACATGGGGACCACGTGCCCCGACTCGCCGGCGGCCCGATAGGCGCGGCTGGCCCAGTAGCCGCCCGCCGATACCATCCAGGGCGTTACCGACTTCGACTCGGCCAGCACCCGGAAGAGCATCGCCGCATCGCGATACTCACCGAGGCGCCAGGCCGCCAAGCCGCCCCACCAGTAAGCCAGGGGGACCCGGCCCCGCGACCGCGCGATGGCTCGTCGCGCCACCTTGAGCGCTTTCCGGTCCCTGTCCCAGAAGAAATATCCCCTGGCGACCCAGGCCAGATTCTCGTCGAAGCCCGCGGCGTCCAACGAACCGTCGCGACGCTGTTGTTCCAGGAACGCGAGCGCCTTGCTCACGTAGCCGTCCGACACCAACGCACGGACCTGTTGCTGGATCTTCCGCATCTCCGGCCGGCGAACCCTGCGACGCCCCTCCGGCCCTGGCGCGGCCTGCCGCCGGCCATTCGCCCGCGGCCACGACACCGCCGGGACCGGATCGGACTTGACCTCGGATACCAGCACTGCCCGGGCCGGGGGCCGCGGTGACTTCCAGCCCTCGGGTTGGCGCCGCTTGGCCAGCCGGGAGATTCGTCGGGCGCCGGGATGGTCGGCGTACTGCTCCATCCAGGTCCAGAGCTCGCCATAGGACGAGCGGTAACGGGTGGGGTGCATCAAGCGCTGAAACCGGACGTGACCCATGAGGATACGATCCTGGAGCCGCTTGATCAGGGAGTCGGCCTCGTCCCAGCGCCCTTCCTTCTGCAGCGCGAACACGCTCCGGTAGAAGGCGGCATCGCGCTTGGACAGGAGCTTCGGCAGGTTGACCGGCCGGCGCGTCTCGACGCCCGGCACCCGTAGCGACGCCGTCTTGACTCCCGAATGGGACTGCGCCGCCGCGGGCCCCGCCATGAAAGCGTAAGTCGCCGTCAGGGCGAGGGCCACGGCCACAGCGATTGTCTTGATGTACTCCACGGCTCTTTCCCGACCGTTCCGTTGGCCACGCAAGGGCGGATGTCCTACCTATTCCATTTGCCCACAGGTTTCAAGCGCCCCTGAGAGGTTTTTCAAGGCACATTTGGAGCGCTGCGGCACGCCTGCGGACGGCCCTTCCAAACCGGTAAACTGTAACACACAAGTCGCCGAAAGGATGCGCGGAAAGTTTTGTCGTTGGATGTTGCAGGTCACGGGTCGAGGGCCCGCAACCGCCCGTCCACACGCGACGCGATGACCCCTCGGGCGGCGATGAAGTCGATCACCTCGGTCGCCACCAGCTTCCCGGCTCGGCCCTCGATAAGCGGTTTCTTGCCGGCGAACACGCGGTAACCGTCCCCGCCACAGGCCATGAAGTCATTGGTGGCGACGGTGGAGGTGGCGTCGGGGTCGAGGGCAACACCATTACGGCGGATCTCGATGACCCGCTCGCCCGCTACGGAAGCAACCAGATACGGGGGTTTGGCGGGTCTTGGGACCGGGAGATGCGCCTGCACCGCGGAAAGCCGTGCGGGCGAGGTGTCCGCTAGTGTTGTCGTGCTACTAGGGCTGACCCTGCAGTTCGTCAACGGCACGGGACTCGTGCCGTCGCCGGCTGACGATCAGCTTCCCTTCCCGTGACTGCCGTTGGCGAAAGCCCAGCAGGTGGAACAGTTCGAGCACGAACCAACGGGCGATGCGTGGATCCACCACCAGTGTCCCCGGCTTGTCCGGGGATCTTCGCACCCCCGGCAACGCCGGCAAAAGGCGCTCGATGCGCAGGCGGCGCAGCCAGCGGGCGACCCGCAGCCAGAACGGCCGCACCCGTCTGACCAGGAAAAACCCATCGGTGCCCTGTCCCTGATAGAGCGGCATGAGAATCTGTCCGGCCTCGCCGGCGCGGATCGGTCCCCGGCGGTCGCGGGCCAGGATTTCTCCGCGCCCGACCGGCTGGAAGTTCGCGAACCCGGGCTCCATGACGAAGTCGTCGCCTTCCCGGATCATGTGATGATAACGGACCTCCACCACGGCCGGGACGGCGTCCGTCCGTGGGTCGGACGGGTCCTCCGGGAGCGGCAGGTCCTCCGGCTGGATGCACCCCGCCGTTGCGAGGACCGTCCGGATGGCGGCCATATGAATGGCCACGGCCGACGGCGAATCGTGCTGTCCCCCTTCAAAACCCACGGCGACATGACCCGCTTCCCCCAGATGGTTCAGGATGGTGCTCTCCAGCCGCTCTTCCAGGCCGAGGACCACCGGGGCGCGGAGGCGGAAGGCAAACCGGCGATTCAGCAGAGTGTCGCCGATGACCACGAACGGCGTGCCCTCGGCGGACGTGGTATGCAGGTCCAGGCCGATCACCGGTCCCCGGCGCTGCGCCAGTTGGGCGTCCAGGGCCGCCAGCAGCTCGCGCTGCTCGCGTTCCTCGGAGGTCGCGTCCGCGGACGGATGGCGATCCCTGAGCTGTCGAACGCGTTCCTGCGACCACGCGCGATTGAAGTCCTCGTCGATGTACCGGCAGCCGCGGGCCAGGGCCGCTCGGTTCCCGGCGAGGCCCACCAGCCTGCCGCGGAACGGGACGTCGGCCGATTGCAGGGCCAGCAGCACCTGTTGAAGCGCCAGCGCGCCGGCCGGTTCGTTGCCGTGCATGCCGCCGATGCCGATCACCAGCGGTCCGGCTGTGTCTCCGCCATAGATTCCGAGCAGCCGCGGAAAGACGCTTCCCGTGGCCGAGAATTCAGTCGCCATCCGCCGCGGACTCCCCGGCGAGCTGCTCGAGCAGCCGTGCCGTAAGCTGGAGGATGTCGCTTTCCGTCACGATCCCCACCAGCCGGTCTTCCTTGACCACCAACAGGTAGTCGCTGTTCCGCTGCCGCATCCGGGCCACCGCCTCCGAAACGGTGGCTTCCGGCAGGATGGTGACCGGGTCCGCCTGCATGACGGCCCTCACCGGTGCCGGCTCGCCGCCGGCCTCCGGCGAGGCCGGAGCGCATTGCCGCAGGGCCTCGAAGCACGAGATCAGACCCGCTACCTTGCCCTCCTCGTCCTCCACCGGCACGTGGCGGATCCGTTTCCAGTCCATGAGCTTGATCACGAGCTCCACCGGTTCGTCGGGGTGAACGGTGAAGAGGTCCGTGGTCATGAACTCCTCGATGCGCAGCGCCTGCGGCTTGCCGCCGCGGCCTTCCTCGACTTTCGCCAATGGCCATTCGTGCACAGGCGTTCCCTCCCATTGCCGCTTTACGGTCGCCGCGGTGAGAGCGCTCAAGAGGGCATCCTGCGTGTCCGCGCCCTGCATGTCCGCGAGCGAGCGCAGCAGCCAGGACGCCCCGTTCTGGCCCGACGCCACCCGCTGCTCGATCACCCCCAGGTAACGGTCGACGTCCGCGGAGTCGAGACCGGCGGCCCGCAGTCCCTGCCACGCCAGCGGCAGCAATTCCCGGCGGATCAGGTCGCCCGCGGGCGCAGACTTGCCGTCCACCCAGGTGAACTGGGCGTCGAGGCCCCTTTGCGCGGCGGCCAAAAAGTTAGCCTCGGCGTCATGAAAAGGCATGGCCGCGCCTACGTCGCCGTAGGCCTCCTGCCCGCCCCGGAGCATCCCCAGAAAGAAGGCGGCATTGGCCACCTCGTCCAGGATCGTCGGGCCCGCGGGCAGCACCCGGTTCTCGATCCGGATGTGCGCCTTGCCCTCGCCGATGCCGAAACAGGCCCGGTTCCAGCGATAGACCGTCCCGGTGTGAGTCCGCAAGGCCTGCAATCCCGGGAGTCCTCCCCGCGCCAGCACCTCCAGCGAGTCCTCTTCCAGGGAGGTGCCGAGCAGCACCCGAAAACGCGCCAGGTCTTCCTGGATCAACTCCAGGATGGAGTGCCGTACCCACTGCTGGCCGAAGCTGACCCGTGCGGCGCGTTCGCGCATGTGATGGCCCGCCCGGCGGGTGTCGATGGACTGCTGGAACAACGGGATGCGCGTCTCACGCCACAGCCGCCGTCCGAACAGCAATGGCGAGTTGGCGGCTGCCGCCAGGAGCGGCGCGGTCACGGCCTGCGCCAGGTTGTAGCACTGGGCGAACTCCGCCGGCTCCACCTGGTAGTGCACCTGAAAGCTGGTGCAGCCGGATTCGAGCATCACCGAGTCGTGCCGGATGCTCAGCTCGTCGGCGCCCTTGAGCCGGAACTCGTAGTCGCCGCCCCGGAGTTGGGTGAGCACCGCGTTGAGCGCCCGATAGCGTGGCTTGGGGGTCATGTGCGCCATCGCCAGGTCGGACTTGCGCAGGGTCGGCAGGATCCCCACCAGCACCACCTCGGCGTCGCGTTCATGCGCCGCCGCTCGCAGCCGGTCCAGGGCGGATTCGAGCTGGCCCTCAAGGCGGCTCAGGCAGTCGCCGCCGAATACCAACGGATCGAGGTTGATCTCCAGGTTGAAAAGCCCCAGTTCCGTGGTGTAGTGGGAGTCCGCCACCCGCTCCAGCAGCTCCATCGCCAGCATCGCCGGACGCCGGGCCGAATCCACGAGGAAAAGCTCCTGCTCCGCCCCGATGCGGTGCACGCCCGACTCGATCATGCCCCCGGACAGCATCCGCTCCAGCGCCTCGACGTCCCGCAGCAGGTGCGAGATGAACAAACGCAGCTCGGCGGCGTCCTCGTCTCGTTGTACGTCCTGGGTTCCCACGATTCGTCCCTAGGGGTCTGTATTTCCTTGAGTGGCAGCCTCGGTGTGCCGTCAGCGTAGTCCTGCCAGCATAGCACTGACGCGAAGGGATTTGCAGACTTTTGACGGTTCGGTCGGAGCGGACGGTGCGGCTACGCTACGTCGTCGCGCGAAACGTGCTACCGGATGTAACGGACCATTCGCGTTTACGATCTGGGACCCAGGAATCGGTCGCCATCGTAATGGATCATGTGGTCTGGCGTATCGCAGAGCCACACCTCTGTCTCCCAGGCGATAAACTGCAGATGTTTCCGAAATTCTGCAAAGTCCGGAAAGGCGCTGACATAGACGGCCCCTGCGGAGCATGAGGAGAGCATGTCCTCAATCTCGAGAATTCGCTTCGGCGTCACGGGGCCGTGAGACGTCACGGCCTCAATGAGAAACAGCCAGTTCCGCTTGTCGTCGTAAAGTACCACATCCGGCAGCTTGTCGTGGTCGGTAATGGGGATGCCAAGTTCGGCGAGACCGGCGTCGTCAACGAACAGGTTCTTCTTGGCCGTGTCTCCAAGGTAAAGCAGGCGCGCACCTGGAGCGAACCGGGGGGCAAACTCCTCGATGATGGCCTTTTGCACTTCGTTGTGCTTTCCCGGCGAGAACTGAAGCTTCTGCCCATCGGGTAGCTTGATCGGAACCATGTTGTAATCCCGTTCGCGCTCGTAGCGCTCCACCAAGGCAACCTGTTCGCGACGGAATTTCTCCACGGCCGGGTCCCAACCCTCTGTTCCGTAGCATCGAACGACATCCAAAGCCGCGTCCGTGATCGCATAGTGAGCGTTCGGGCTGTTGGTGGGAAGGCTGGGATCGAAGGGGTTGTAGTCGGCAATCCTGCCCTGAACGAACTGGTGAAGCACTTGGCGGCGGAAGGTCTCGCGCGTGTTCGGTGCATACTCGGTGCCGTAGTGCTCCCGGAGATGGTCCATGATGCCCTTGGTGACGGTGCATGGTCCCTTCTTGGCCGCCGACCACGGAGCATCGGGCGTGAGCTCACACAGGGCTATCAGCGTCATGCCGGACATCCGGTTGTGCTGCGCCGAGGGCATGCCGAGAGCCTCAAGGATGTCCTGGGCCTCTTCGACGTCAGCCAACGGTTGCTGCCTCCCACTCGGGATGCTGGGCAACCAAGCTCATGACGAGCCCATCCAGACGATCCGTGGGGTCGGCAAGACGCTTCACGCGCCTGCCCAACTCGATGATCGTCTCGCGGGCGGGAAGCGGCATGGCGCGCAGTTCGGTAGCGCTCACCTGGGTGTTGCCGTTGACCGTGCGGAAATACGCGTCGAGAAGGCGGCTGTTGTAAAGCGCCGCCAAGCCCCAGGCTTCATCATCGGAGAGCGTGCCGCCGGGCCGGTGAATGTAGTTGAGATGATTCTCGAATCCGACGTCGGGAATGTCCAAATCCGCCGCAATGTAGGGAGCCGCCGTCAACCGACGAGCCTCTTCCTTGGCACTGAAGCGACGCATGAGGACGTAATTCTTGTTCGGGACAAGCAGCGCCTCGGCGCCCGACCGTTCAATATACTCGGGTTTGTGCCGACGGAGAGGCCACGTGGCCCGCATCGCATGCACGTGATTCATCCACAAAAGCGGCGTGTGGGTCCCCGGCACCTCCCCTTCCTCGCGGATAAACTCGATTGCTCTGAAGGGCACTACGGGGCCGGTGGAGATGTTCAGACCGAGGTCCCGCAGGCTGCTCGGCCAGGAATCCACCAACGCCAGCACATCATCATCTTCGTCGCGGACCGGCAATCGGAGGACCTTGTCCACGGAAGCGAGATCAAGGGCCACCTCCATCGGGATCTGACGGTGATCGGGCTCACCGACGTCGCGAACCCCGCGGCTAGAGGATATTGTCAGCGGCGGGTTGGTACCGTCCTGATACCAATAGTCGTGGCGGCTACCGGAGAAAATGATGTTCTCCTGCAGCACCTCGTCCCGGCTAAAGGCATCACGCCGCGATTCAAACACATGGACCTCAGCGGGCCGAATCAGGTTGAAGAAAATCTTGCGGAATTGCTTGAAGTAGGGACCTGACGCGAAGCTGCGTGGCGTTATGAAGACCAAAGCGCCGTGCTTGCGCAGAAGCACGGCGCTTACCGCCATGAAGAGGGCATAGATGTTCGGCTGGCCGTGAACCACAGTGGATGCGGCGGCCGCGCGAGGATCGGCTTTGTTGATCTTGAAGTAGGGGGGATTAGAGACGACAACGTCGAAATCCTGCTCCTCGGCCATGTAGGGAATGAGCCCGCCAGACAAGCGCAACGCTTCAGCGTGCTCCAGTACAAAGTCGGTGATTTCGATGCGCACGGCGACCGTCACTCCATAGCCGGCACGGCACCAGTCAGCCAAGTAGCCGAGGACGGCGCGCAAAGGAGCGATTAGGTTACCTTCGACCTCATAAGTGACCAATTCGATGGTATCGGGCTTCGGGTCGCGGCAGATAAGCGCCTCAACGGCCGCGCAGCAAAGAACGCCGGCGCCTGCGGCGGGATCGAGAACCCGAAGCTTCGGCCCGTCCATATGAAGCAGCGAAGCCATGAAATCGGCGACGGGCACCGGTGTGAGGTACAGGCCATGGGCTTTGCGGTGCTCATCGGATTTCTGTCCGACGTACCACTCGCCAACACGGTCGGCATAAGCCGTGGGTCTCTCCCCATCCTGGGGAACCGGCATTGACGGGGACACAAGTTGATTCTCGCCGGCCGTAGGCGTTTTCACTCTTTTCTTCCGAACCGTCATCCTCGTCCCGGCGCCTCCCTCTTGCCAGCCTGCCCCGCCAGCGTCAAAGGCAACTCGGGTTGGGCGCCGTGTTCCTGAACAAAGAGATGGATCGCTTGTCTTATGACCCACGACAGCGACACGTCGCTCTTTGACGCGATGGCGTTCAGGACGGCATAGTCGGCCTCCGCAAGGCTCACGGTCAACCTTGTTGTCTTTTTCTGGCGCTCTATCATTATCTCCTTCCCAAGGCTGTTTTCTTGGGTGTACAACACAACTCACCGCTCAGCAACAGAGTGGTGCAACTTGCTTCAGTCACCCTCACCTCCATGGAAAGGGGATTCCCAAAGCCGTTCGGGAATCCCCTTTCACATGGCAGTGCCCGGCCAGTCGTCCCCTACCGGTACGTCATGGCCGGGCAGGTGAGGTTCACCTCACAGCAGGCTCTTGCCGCCGAAGCGGCTCTTCCACTGGTCGATGACCTCCTTGTTGTAGACGTTGTCGGGGACCTCGCCGCGGAGCGCGGTCAGGACCGAATCCGTCGCCCACACCACTCCGGGATGGAGTCCGCTGCCCTTGTTGGAGGACACCATGTGGGGCGACAAGATCACCTTGTCGCCGAGCTTCCGGAGCGGGCTTTCCATGGACAGGGGCTCGTCCTCGAAGACGTCGAGGACGGCGCCGGAGATGACGTCGTTTTCCAGCGCCTGGGCCAGGTCGGGCTCGTTGACGCAGTAGCCGCGGGAGGTGTTGATGAAGATGGCGTCCTTCTTCATCTGCGCGAACTGCTCCTGCCCCATCATGTGGCGGGTTTCCTTGGTGAGGACCACGTGGAGGGTCACCACGTCGGACTCCCGCAGGAGCGTCGCCAGGTCCACCCGTTCCACGCCGGCTTCCTCGAACGTCTCGTCCGGCAGGTAGGGATCACAGGCGATCATCCTCATGCCCCAGGGCTTCATGAGCTTGGCGATGCGGGTGCCGATGCGGCCCAGTCCGATGATGCCAAGGACGATGCCGGGGTAGTTGTCCATCTCGCGCGACCCCACGTAGGTGCCCTGATGGCTCAGGTCGCGCCACTCGCCGCCCGTCTTCAGGTGGCGGTCACGCTCGCGCGAGCGTTTGAGCATGGTCAGCATGCCGGTGATGGTGCCCTCGGCAACGCCGCCCCAGTTGGATTCGGTGGGCGCGTGGCAGATCATGATCCCCATCTCCGTCGCCGCGTCCACGTCGATGTCGTCCACGCCGATGGTGTACTTCGCCACCACCCGGAGGTCCTTCGAGCTCTGCATGATCGCCTGGCTGATGGGAGAGCTGCGGATGGACGTGCCCACCAGGGCATGGGCTCCCTGGGCCAGGGCAACCATCTCCCCCTCGTTGTCCCCCTGCGGCGTATGCCAGCCCGCCTTGCCCAGCACCACCTCGCAACCGTTGTCCTCGAGCTTCTTGTGGGAGTCGCCCTTCTCGTCGTTGGGGGCGAATATGAACACCTTGGCTTTGGCCATTGGATTCCTCCTGTGTCGTCACGCTTCCCCGCGTGGACCGTGCCGGAATTTGTATCGAGCCCGGAAAAATTATATGACCCAGCCGGGTAGGTCAACAAGTGTTGTGAGACACAACGCTAGTGACCTGTAGCGTGGAGGGCCACCCGCATGCTCTTGAACACCGACATCACCCAACGGGTAGTCATCGACACCGAGGCGATGCCGTGGGTGGAATCCCCGCTGCCCGGGGTCCGGCGGCGCATGCTGGAGCGGGACGGCGACGAGGTCGCGCGCGCCACCAGCATCGTCCGCTACTCCCCGGGAAGCCGCTTTGCCGAGCACTCCCATGGGCTCGGCGAGGAGTTCCTGGTGCTCGAAGGCATGTTTTCCGACGAACACGGGGACTACCCCGCGGGAACGTACGTGAGGAACCCTCCGGGCTCCCGGCACCGGCCCCGCAGCCGCGGCGGCTGCACCCTCTTGGTGAAGCTCCGTCAGATGGAGCCGGAGGACCGCCGGTCCGTGCGCATCGATACCCTCGGCACGCCCTGGACCCCGGCGAGCGAACCGGGCCGTCTCGTCATGCCGCTCCACTCCGCGGAAGGGGAAACCGTCTCACTCATGAAGCTCGAGCCGGAGACGAGCCTGGAGCGCCACGAGCATCCCGCGGGCGAGGAGGTCTGGGTGCTCGAAGGCATTCTCGAGGACGAGGACGGCAGCTACCCCAAGGGAACCTGGCTGCGGAACCCTCCGGGCAGCTCACATGCCCCGCGCACCGCCGCGGGCTGCATTTTCTATATCAAGACCGGACACCTGGCAGCGAGATAACCGACGGCGTCCGGTATCCGGAACGATCAGCGCGAACGCAGCATGACGGCGCGCCGCGGCGTGCCGAGGAGGCGGATGAATCCGCCGAAGGTCTCCTCGCTCCGCGAAGTTGACGTAACGCATCCTGAAGCCCGCTTCCCGGAGCAACGGGTTCAGCGTTCCGAGGATCTCGAACGGCACATGCTGGCAGACGAGCAGCTTTTGCATGGTCGCCTACCAGTACCGTCCGAGGCCCACCGCGATGGCGCCGGCCACCACCAGTAGCGTGCCGAAGACCACGGCGGGATTGGTACGTTCGACCCGGCGCAGGAGGATGCTGGCGAGAATCATGGTCCACACCGGCGAGGTGGCGGCGATGGGCGACACGATAACCACCGGCCCCGACGCCAGGGCGTAGAACAGCAGCAGGATCGCCATGGTCTCGCAAACCCCGGAGACCGCCAATGGCAACAACGCTTTTCGGTGCCACACCACCGGCTCACGGGGAAACGGCAGGGCCAGGTAGGTGGTGAAACAGCCCAACGAGACCACGCCCACGACCGCGGCGAAGAAAAGCGGCTCGTCGGCCAGCGTCATGACATAGCGTCTCATGGGATGAACCGTGGAGGTGATGAGGGAGGTTGCCGCCGGCAGCACGAGATACCAGCGACGAAAGTCGACAACGTGCTCGTCCATTCTCCATGAGGTAAGCCCCGTGCCGCCGACGATCAGCACCACACCCAGAAGATTGAGCACGTTGGTCTGCTCTCCAAGGACGGTAACGCCGATCAGCACGGTGAGCATCGGGTAGGTGTTGCGGAGGGTGACGGCCCGGGATACACCGACCTTCGAGATGGCCAGGTAGTGGCAGAAGCGCAGCAGCGTCTGCAACACGCCCGTGACGATGACGAGATAGAGGGCGGCCGCGGGAACCGTGGGTATGCCCTTGGTAAAGAGAACGATGGCGGACAGCCCGGCAGCGTGAATGATCAGGGACAAGAGGACCGCGGTGTTGGGGGTCGAATAACGCAGTCCCCACCGCGCCGAGACATTGGCCGTGGCATAAGAGAACGCGGTAAGCAGGGCGAGGAACTCGGCGATCATTTTTTCGGGCAGCGGAGGTTGGGCGCCCTGTCCGCGCGAGGCGGCGGCGGCGACGCCCAGGTGACGGCGTCCAGGTTCCAAGACGTATCCCGTTTCAGGCCGGAAAGCGAGCACGGGCGCCCGGCGCTCTCCCCCTCACGAGCACTATGAAGAAGTTCAAGTTCGACCGCGCCTACTACGACCGGTGGTACCGGAACGACGAGACGCGGACCTTCATGACGGAGTTCACCCCCGTCATCGCCCGCTTCGTGCTCGCCTACCTCGACTACCTGGAGGTGGAGGTGAAGACGGTGCTTGACGCCGGCTGCGGCCTGGGACACTGGCGGACTGCGCTGAAGGACCTGGGCCGGGACGTACGGTACCAAGGATTGGAGACGAGCGACTATTTGTGCCGGGAACTCGGTTGGGAAAAGGGCTCCATCGTCGACTACCAGGCCCGGGACCCTTTCGATCTGGTGGTGTGCCAGGGCGTCCTCCAGTACCTGAGCGACGCGGAGTGCAAGGCCGCCATCGACAACATCGCCACCCTGTGCTCACAGGCCCTCTACCTTGAGGTGCTCACGCGGCGCGACGCCAGGGAGAACTGCATTCCCGAGCGCACCGACACCGACGTCTACCTGCGAAAGGGTCAATGGTACCGCAAGCGGCTCGGTGTACACTTCGTCAACCTGGGCGGCGGCCTGTTCCTTTCCAGGGCCTGCGCGGCTACCTGCTACGAACTCTGGACTCCGTAAGGCCGGCCTCCGTTCCCCGTGTTGACACGGCACGCCGGTCATGGCAAGTCAGCACTTCGCATTCCAGGCCGCTCGGAGACGATTCATGAGGATCACATGTGGGAAGCTGCCATAGGCGCGGCAGACAAGCTCTTTTCCACCGGGCCGCTGCTGGCAATGCTGGTGATGCTGCCCATCGCGCTGGTTTCCGGCCTGATGCCGGGCGGCAATCTGCCCATCGCGGTGGTGCTGCTGGGGTTCGCCGGATACGTGGACCCCTGGATCACCGTGACCGCCGTGGTCTTCTTCCTGGCGGCCAGTGACATCACGGAGCCGGTTCCCTCCATCCTGATGGGTATTCCCGGGGCGCGCTCGGCCCAGGCGACCATCCTCGACGGCTATCCCATGGCGCAGCAGGGATTGGCCGGGGTGGCCCTGGGAGCCAGCTACATGTGCACGCTGGTGGGCGGCATCATCGGCGCGCTGGCGCTGCTGTTGGCGCTACCCGTTTCCCGTGAGCTGCTGAGGCTCTTCGGCTCGGCCGAGTTCTTTCTGCTGGCGCTGCTGGGACTCATGTGCGTGGCCATCGTCAGTTCCGGGGCCTTCGTCAAGGGCATGCTCACGGCCTGCTTCGGGCTCGCCATCTCCATGATCGGCTTCTCCGTCATCGGCGGCAACGTCCGCGCCACCTTCGGCATCGACTACCTGTGGGACGGCATCCCCCTCGCCCCGGTGGTCATCGGCCTCTTCGCCCTGCCCGAGGTGATAGATCTGGTGGTGTCCAACACCCCCATCGCCCGGGAACGTCTCGAGACCATGCTGAAGGAGGCGGACCGGGACGTCTACAAGGGCATGCGCGAGGCCCTCAACAACAAGTGGCTGCTGACGCGCTCTTCGCTCATCGGCACCTTCGTGGGGATGATGCCCGGCATCGGCTCTTCCGGGGCGCACTGGATCGCCTACGCCCAGGCGCGCCATACGGAGAAAGGCGCGATGGAGACCTTCGGCACGGGCGATGTGCGCGGCGTCATCGCCGCCGACTCGGCCAACAACTCGGTGGATGGGGGCGTGCTGATCCCCACGGTGGTGTTCGGCATACCGGGCAGCGGCGGCATGGCCATTTTGCTGGCGATCCTGGTGCTGTCGGGGGTCCAGCCGGGGCCGGCGATGCTGACCGAGCACCTGGAGCTCACCATCAGCCTCGTTTACACCATCGTGCTGGGCAACGTCGTCGTCGTGCCCATCATGCTCTACTTCGCGCCCTACATGACCCGCATCGCCGCCATCTCCCCCAACATTCTCGCACCCATCATCATCGCCCTGGTGACGTTGGCCGCCTACCAGGCCACCTATTCCATGGAGGACCTGGGGCTGGTGCTGGCCTTCGGCGTCCTGGGACTCTTCATGAAGCGCTACGGCTGGCCGCGCCCGCCGATCCTGATCGCCGTGGTGCTGGCGGATATCGTGGAGAAGTACCTCTGGCTCTCGGCCAACAGCTACGGCTGGTCCATGTTCGCGCGCCCGCAGTTCCTGTCCATCATCGTGGTGATGATCGTGGTGATGGTAGTAAGCCTGCGGATGCAGCAGGGAGCCAAGAGGGCGGCGGAGGAATCCACCGGCGAAGGGCAGGAACCGGGACTGGATGACGACTGATGGATGAAGGCAAGGACATGAACGCCGGCAAGGGTCCGGCGGGGACGGCGCGACGCGGCTTCTCCGTCGAGGTGGTGGGAGAGATCATCCTGCTGGCCATCGTCGGCGGCCTCTTCGTCTACATGTTCATCGAGTCCTTCTCCTGGCCCCTGGGCTCGGCCCTCATGCCCTGGATCGCTATAGGGCTCGGCACGCCTTTCTGGGTCGTGCGTCTGGTCGCCCTGGTTCGCAGCACCCGTGACACTTCGTCCGGGCAGATCATGGACCTCGGCTTCCGCACCGGCGACGATCCCGAGGGCGAGAGAAAGCGGTTCGCCCGCATCTGCTTCTGCATCCTGGGCCTCTACGCCGCCATATGGCTCGTGGGCTTCCACATCGCCATCCCGTTGGGAGTCTTCCTCTACGTCCTCATCTACGGACGCGCCGGGTGGATCTGGTCCACGGTCCTGGGGCTCGTGTTCCTGGCCCTGATCGTGCTGGTCTACGACAGGTTCCTGAACGCCACGTGGCACGATCCCCCGCTTCTCAGACTGTTCTGGGGCTAGCCCCGGTCGCCCCGACAAAAAACGGCCATCCCAAGCGACGGATGGCCGTTTTCTTTCGTACCCCAGGAGCCCGCGCCACAGGACGACGAAGGCGTAGGGGCGGGTTTCAAACCCGCCCGCACCGCGCTGCCGCGCGATACAGGTTCCTAGTTGATCCCCATAAGCCTCTTGAGCAGCTTCTCACCGTCCTTCGTCAGCGACTGGTACCGCTTGAGCCCGTCGTTGAAGGCTTCCGCGGTGCCCAACGCGACATCCAAACCGGCCACTGCCGCGCCCTTCAGGAATCCGGCGTCCTTGACGGTCGCCTCGAAAGCCTTCTTCCAGGCCCCGTAGACGTCATCCGGCACCTTGGGCTGAAGCACGAAGATCCGGCTGAAGGTGTTGAACTTCTGGGCCACGAGAAAGGCGTTCTGCTGCTCCTCGGTGGACTTCACGACCTCGAAGATATGCGGCACCTTGGTAGCTCCGATCTGACCCAGCCAGTCCTTGGACGGCTCCTTTTCCCACCAGAAGATGGGCGCCACCTTCTTGTCGGTGATCCAGTTCGGGAACAGCCGCGGCACGTTCTCCTTGACGCAACGGTCGATGCCTTCCATCTCGTCCCGGTCGAAGGCGGCCATGATCTCGGAGGTGCCGCCGTAGCCGTAGACCATCTTGATCGGACCGCCCATCTCCATCACGAACTGGGGGCCGATGCCGAAGGCCGCGCCCGGGGCGTTGCCGCCGCTGGTCACCGGCTTGCCGCGCTTGACCAGACCCTCATAGCTCGTGCCGATGCTGCGGCGCACGCACCAGATGCGAGGCACGTCTCCGGAGCTGGGGCTTCCCAGCACGCGCACGGTCTTGAGATCGAAATCCGGCACGTCCCTGCCCGCCAGCTCGCGCTGGACGAACCGGGGATGAAGCAGCCCCAGGGTCAAGCCGTCCGGCCTGGCCTTCATGGCGCGGCGCAGACCGCGTAGCTGACCCGCTCCAGGCACGTTACGGACGATGAAGGACGGGTTGCCCGGCAGATACTGGCCCACGAAACGGACCACCAGCCGGGAGAACGTGTCGTAGCCGCCGCCCGGGGCCGAGCCCACGATGACCTGCACCGGCTTCGACTCGAAAAGCTTGGCCAACTCCGCCTCCGAGCGCTGCGCCCATGCGCCGGAGGGGACCAGCAACGAAACCGCCAACACCGCGGCGGAGAGACCGCCGAGGAGCCGGCCCTTTCTCTTGAACGCCTCTGAAATCATGCATACCTCCTTGACAAAGTTACAAAGTTAATCTGCGTCGAACAGATTACGCCCTCATAAAACAGCGTTCAAGCTAACACAAGCCCGCGCCGATGAAAAAACCCGTGCTCACTTCACGCACCCGAGCGCACCGGCGCCGCCAGACCTGACCGGTTCCACAGGGACAACAGCAGCCCGAACGCCAGCGCCCCGATCAGGCTCATATACATGCCGCGATAGCCTGCCAGTGCGATGATGCCGCCGGAGAGGGCCGATCCCAACCCCGACCCCAGCGGGAAAGCCATGGAGAAGGTCGCCATGGTGACGCCGCGGCGCTTGGGGTCGCCCCGCTCCATGGCCAGGGCCAGGGTTGTCGAGACTCCCAGGGCGTAGCCGAAAAAATAGAACGCTGCGGCGATCATCATCAGGGCGACGTCGGAGGCCAACAACACCAGGGCGATGCCGGCGATTTCCAGCACGTACGCCACTGCAACCGCGGGCGCGCGCCCCATCCTGTCCGACACCCAGCCGAGAAGAGGCCGGCCCACGACGCTGGCCAGTCCGATGGCGACGAAGTACCAGCCGAGGCTCTCGATGCCCAACTCCCGGGCGTAGAGGACGATGAAGGAATTGAGACCGGACCAGGGCAGGTTCATGCAAAAGAGCAGGAGCGCGCTGAACAGGATTCCCCGGTCGAAATAGGTCCGGGAGAAAGTCCGGAGCCGCATGCGGATCGGCCCGCCGTTGACCGGCTCCGGGTTGGGCGGCGAGGCTGCTCGCCCGACCCTTTCCAAAGGTGTTCGATCGCCTGGTCCCCGGGGTTCCGGGGCGGGCGGCGGGTCCGCCCGCCTGACCCCGCGGCCACAGACCTGTGCCAGCACGGCCGCCAGCAAGGCGGCGGCGCTGGACACGAAGAACACCGCGGCGTAGCCGCCAGCGGGAAGACCGATGATCCACAACGCCGCCGGGGGAAAGAACAGCGAGGCGCTGCTCTGTATGCCGGAGTAGTAGCCGCTGGCTTCTCCCCGCCGGTCGGTGGGCACCACCGCGGCCAGGAACGCGTAGCCGCTGGTGTTGATCCCGGCCCAGCAAAAGCCCCGGAGGATGTTGGCGGTGAAGGCGCCCTCGACGTTGGGGACGACGAAGATCATCACGGTCAGGCAGAGACCGATGCAGCTCAGGCTGAGCACCCGGATCTCTCCCCCGGAATCCACCCAGGTGCCCACCAGCGGACGGATCACGACGCTGGTGGCACTGAAGCAGGCCAGCAGCAGCCCCACCATGAAAGGCGAGCCGCCCAGGTGGTCGAGGTACAGCGGCAGCGCGGGGGTCAGCACCGCGTGATGCCCGTAGGCCAGGAACTGCGACACGCTCAACAGGATGAACGTACGCGTCCAGAAACTCGGCCTGGCAGCCTGATCCGGCATGAAGTGTCGGCGGCGAGTCGGCTCGGTGTTCCGACAGGGAGGCGCGTCAGCTCTGGCGCTTCACCCAGGACAGGATCACGTCGTTGGTCCCTTCCGGGTTCTCCCAGAAGAAGCCGTGGGTCTGCCGCTCCAGGACCTTCAGCTCGGCGCCCGGGATGCGGTCGGCCAGCACCTGGGCCTGGGCCACGTGGTTGCTGCCGACGGTGTCGCCGTCCCCGATCAGCACCATGGTCGGGCACTGGACGTCGCCCAGGCGGTGGGTGCCCTCGAAGCTGTGGCGCGCCATCACCAGATGGACGAACTCCGGCAGCTTGGCGTGGGTCTCCCAGGCCATCTTGTAGAATGCCTCCACCTCGTCGCGATGGCTGGCGCGGTAGTCGGCGGTGAAGAAGGTGTCGGAGTCGACGATCTCGTCGCGGACGAACTTCTCGAAACCCATCTCGATCAGTTCATAGACGAGCTGGTGCGGCAGGCCGGGAACGCAGTCCGGTCCGGCCCGGCCCGCGGTGCCGGAGCCCGCGGCCGCCATGATGAGGCTCTTGGCCCGGCCGGGAAAGTTCTGCGCCAGCGACAACGCGATGCGTCCGCCCATGGAATGGCCGATGAAGTGGGCCGACGGGCACCCGATGTGGTCCATCAGCGCCACGATGTCCATGGCCATGAGCTCGATGGTGTAGACGCTCTGTTGCGCAACCGACCTTCCGCAACCGCGCGGGTCGTGGAAAATGAGGTTCAGAGAGTCCGCCAACGGCATCTGCGAGGGCTTCCAGACCTCGCCGGAGTAGGCGGTGGAGGGCACGAAGATCAGGGGTTCGCCCTGTCCGTGGGTCTCGTAATAGAGGTCGACGCCGGTGGCCAGCTTCACGTTGGGCATGGGTTCTCTCCTCCTTGCGGAGCCGGTATGTAGGTCCTCCCGTCTCCGTGCCCCCTTATTACATGGATTCGCCATTTCCCGCTAACGGGTTGCCCCGGCCGACTTGACAGGTATACCTCAATTAGACATATGCACTGTTCACACGCTCACGCTGGACGCATGGAGGGAGCGGACGCCGGGCTTCCGGGCGTTTCCGGGTCGAGACCATAACATGGGCAAAGCACTGATCATCGCGGAGAAGCCGTCGGTGGCCGCGGACGTGGCCAGGGCGCTGGGCGGTTTCAAACGGCACCAGGACTACTACGAGAGCGACGAGTACGTGCTGTCATCGGCCGTCGGGCACCTGCTGGAGCAGACTCCGCCGGAGGGAGTGGAGGCGAAGCGCGGGAAGTGGAGCTTCGCCAATCTGCCGGTGATACCGCCCTACTTCGATCTCAAGCCCATCCAGAAGACCGCCACCCGGCTCAAGCTGCTGGTCAAGCTGATGAAGCGCAAGGATGTGGACGCCCTGGTCAACGCCTGCGACGCCGGCCGGGAAGGCGAGCTCATCTTCCGCAACATCGTCCGCCACGCCAAGGCCAAGAAACCCATCAAGCGCCTCTGGCTCCAGTCCATGACCCCCGACGCCATCCGCAACGGTTTCGTCGAGCTGCGCGAGGACACGGAGATGCTGCCGCTGGCGGATGCCGCCCTGAGCCGCTCCGAGGCCGACTGGCTGGTGGGCATCAACGGCACCCGGGCCATGACCGCGTTCAACTCCAAGCCCGGGGGGTTCTACAAGACCACCGTGGGCCGGGTGCAGACGCCCACCCTGGCCATCGTGGCGGAGCGCGAGGCCGCCATCCGGAGCTTCAAGGCCGAGCCCTACTGGGAAGTGACGGCCACGTTCCGTTCGGAGGGCGGCGAGTATCAGGGCCGCTGGTTCGACGAAGGGTTCAGGAGAAAGGACAACGAGCCCAACGCCCGGGCCGAGCGGATCTGGGAACAGCCCGCGGCCGAGGCCGTCCGCGAGAAGTGCCTGGGCAAGAACGGCAGCGCAACCGAGGAGAGCAAGCCCACCCGGCAGATGCCGCCGCCGCTGTTCGACCTCACGAGCCTCCAGCGCGAGGCCAACGCGCGCTTCGGCCTGAGCGCCAACCGCACCGTGCAGATCGCCCAGGCTCTGTACGAGCGGCACAAGGTGCTCACCTACCCGCGCACCGACTCCCGGGCTTTGCCCGAAGACTACGTCGGAACGGTCAAGGACTCGCTCCGGATGCTCAAGGACACGGACTATGCGCCGTTTGCCGGCGCCATCCTGGAGCAGGACTGGGTCCAGCCCAACAAGCGCATCTTCAACAACGCCAAGGTGTCGGACCACTTCGCCATCATCCCGACCACCGAGGCGCCCAAGCGCCTGAACGAGATCGAGCAGAAGATCTACGACCTGGTGACCCGGCGCTTCCTCGGCATCTTCTACCCCGCGGCCGAGTTCCTGGAAACCACCCGGATCACCCGTGTGGAAAACGAGCCCTTCAAGACCGCCGGCAAGGTCATGGTCAAGGCGGGGTGGCTGGAAGTCCACGGCAGGGATACCCGACAACGGGACGACGAGGCGCCGCTGGCGCCCCTAAGGGCTCCCGCGTCCGAAGCCGCGGACACCCCTGCCCAGAACACGCCCGCGCCTGTCCAAGCCACGGACGCCCTTGTCGACGACGGCAGCGCACAGGTCGAAACCCTCGGCATCGAGGTCAAGGAGAACCAGACCCGGCCGCCGGCGCGGTTCACCGAGGCCACGCTGCTGGGTGCGATGGAGGGGGCGGGACGGCTGGTGACGGACGAGGATCTGCGGGCGGCCATGGCGGGCAAGGGGCTCGGCACTTCCGCGACCCGGGCATCCATCATCGAAGGGCTCCTCGACGAGGACTACATCATCCGGGAGGGCAAGGAGCTTCAGGCCACCTCCAAGGCCTTCATGCTCATGGAGCTGCTGAACGGGCTCGGCGTCCGGGAGCTCACGCGCCCCGAGCTCACGGGGAACTGGGAGTACCAACTCTTCCAGATGCAGGGAGGAAAGAAGAGCCGCGACGAGTTCATGGGCGAGATTGCCCATATGACCCGGCAGATCGTGGACCGGGCGCGCCAGTACGAGCACGACACCATCCCGGGCGACTTCGGCTCCCTCTCGGCACCGTGCCCCAAGTGCAAGGGCGAGGTGCACGAGCGCTACCGGAATTTCCAGTGCATGAATTGCGACCTCAGCCTGCCCAAGATCCTGGCCGGACGGCTGCTGAGCGCCGAGGAGACCGCGGCGCTGATCGAGCACGGCCAGATCGGGCCGCTGCAGGGATTTCGCAGCCGTCAGGGACGGCCGTTCGCGGCCGTGCTGAAGCTGTCCCCTGAATACAAAATCGCATTCGACTTCGGCAACGAGCCCCGGGAGGGCGAAGCCGAGCAGGGCGCGGATTTCACGGGCCAGGAACCCCTGGGCCAGTGCCCCCGGTGTGTCGGGCGCGTGTTCGAGCTGCCCATGCGCTACGTGTGCGAGAACGCCGTGGGCGACGCGCGCACGTGCGAGTTCAGCTCCGGCAGGATCATCCTCCGGCAGGAGGTGGCGCGGGAGCAGATGGTCAAGCTGCTGAAGGAAGGCAAGACCGACCTCCTGCCGGGTTTCGTCTCGTCACGCACCGGACGGCCGTTCAAGGCATTTCTGGCAATTCAGGAAGGAAAGGTGGGCTTCGAGTTCGAGCCGCGGCCCGCCAGGAAGACGGCCCAGGCCGCCCGCGACAAGCCGGCGGCCAAGGCGGACTTCTCGGGTCAGGAGCCCCTGGGCAAATGCCCCCGGTGCGGCGGCCGGGTCTTCGAGTGGGACTCGCAGTACCTCTGCGAAAAGTCCCAGGCGGAGCAGAAGCCGTGCCGTTTCAAGGCCGGGGCCATCATCCTCGAGCAGCCCCTGGAGCGCGCCCAGATGACCAAGCTGCTGGCCGAGGGCAAGACCGATCTCCTGCCGGAGTTCGTCTCCTCCAAGACCGGCCGCCCGTTCGCCGCCTGGCTTGTGCTCGACGACGCGGGCAAGGTCACGTTCGAATTCCCGCCGAGGGAATAGCGCGATCATTGGCGGATCGCCGGACGGATCCCTACAATCCCAGCCAGCCTTGCAGCATTCCCTGGGGCCAGAACACGTGCAGGATCAGGTTGAAGACGCCGACGATCAGCGCCACCATGACCACCGCCACGGAGCCGGACAACAGGAGGCTTTCGCGAGCCTGGAACCTCAAGTAGACGAAGGTGAACAGCGGCACCGCGATCTGGAAGCCCACGAGCCAGATCAACCCGAAAAGAACGAAAATCCAGGCGAAGACGTTGACCATGCGCCGCCGCGCCACGGCGGGAGGCACGTCGGCATCCAGTGGGGTGTCGCCGAGACCCGGCGAGGAGGCCGTCGCCTCCGTGCGCTGCCACCAGCGCTGGCGTACGAACAGCACCACCGCAAGGATCAGGCCGGGAATGGCGATGGCCAGCACGAACGCCCGGCTGTGAACCGGCCACTCCACGGCGGAAAGGATGGCACAGACGAACAGTCCGGCCATGAAGAGATTCAGCCCGTCTCCGATCCCAAGCTTCATGGCGTCCCCCCGACCGTGTCCTTTCCCGCGGCCGTGTCGGCCCGTTTCTCCCGCACCAGCCCGAAGGCCACGCTCGCGACCATGGCCAGGAACAGCAACACCACTCCAGGCCGGGCGAGCCAGCCGAAGCCATCGTAGGCGTGGGTTGAAATGAACAGGTACTTGCCGATGACGGGACCGAGGACCAGCCCCAGCACCAGCGGCGGCCGCGGCCAGCCCGCCAGCTTCATGACCCAGGCGAACAGACCGAAGCCGATGAGGACAATGAGATCGCCATAGTCCCGGGTAGTGAGGAATGAAGCCAGGAACAGGATGCTGATGATGACCGGGGCAAGGATCTGGATCCGTACCAGGGCCAGCTTCGCAAGCTGGCCGGTCAATGGAAGCAGAATCAGCGTTCCGAACACATTGGCCAGCACGAGACTCCACACGATGGTGAAGGTCACGTCCAGGTGATCGGTGAGCATCTCCGGGCCGGGTCTCAGACCCAGTATCATGAATGCGCCCAGGAGAATGATCATCTGCAGGCTTCCCGGAATGCCGAACGCGATGGTGGGGATGAGAGAGCCCCCGAGCTTGGCGTTGGCCGCGCTTTCGGGCCCGATGACGCCCCGGACATCGCCCTTGCCGAAGTTCCCCCGCGGCCGCGATGACTGTACTGTGTGTCCGTACGCGAACCAGTCCACGACATCCGAGCCGAGCCCGGGGATCAAGCCGATCCAGGTGCCGAGGACGCTGCACCTGAGCACCAGGAACCAGTGACGGAAAGTGTCCCCGATGCCGGTGAGCACGCCTTTCATGGCCTGCCGGGGAACGTCGGCGATGCTCTTCCGGCGAATCGCCATCTCGACGATTTCGGGAATGCCGAACACGCCCATGACCGCGGGCACCAGCGGCAGCCCCTCCCAAAGATAGAGGGCGCCAAAGGTCCAGCGCAGCACCCCCGTCTGCGGATCCATCCCCACCATGCTCCCCATCACGCCCGCCATGCCGGCAATGAGCCCCTGAAGCGGCGCACGGCCGCTGAGCACGCCGACCATGGATATCCCCAGCAGCCCCAGCATGAACAGCTCAGGCGAGCCCACGGAAAGCACCAGCGGCCGCATGATCGGGATCGCCAGCAGCAACGCCACCGCGCCGAAGATCCCGCCCATCATGGAGGCGCTGTAGATGGCGCCGAAGGCCCGGCCCGCCTCGCCCTTCTTGGCCATGGGATGGCCGTCCATGATGGTCGCCTGGGCCGCGGCGGTGCCCGGGACCGCGAATAGCACGGCCGGAATGCTGTCGGAGGAAGTCACGACCGCCACCAGGCCCACCAGCAGGACCATGGCCTCGGACGGTGACATCTCGAAGACGAAGGGCAGCACGATGGTGAGGCCCACGATGCCGCCCAGACCCGGGACCGCCCCGAGGAGGATGCCCAGGAACACCCCGAGCAGCAGCAACAACAGATGGTAGGGGGAGAAGATCACCCCCAGGGCGGTCAGCAGCGATTCAAGCATGCCCCGCGTCGATTCAGCGATACAGCTTGACCACTTCCTCCGGCAGGCCGAAGAACTGCTTCAGCGCCGCCTGCGCATCCTTGCCTATGACGGCCTCGTTCTTGCCCCCCATCACCTTCACCGCATCCGCCTGAAACGCCGGGTCGGCGACCATCTTGCGAAAACCGTCCTCCAGGTCGCGTATCCTGGCCTCGGGCACGCCGGGAGGGGCCCAAATTGACTTGCCGAGGGTGTTGACGGCGACCATGCCCTTGATGGCTTCCCAGACGGTCCCGGACGGCTGCTTGCCGAACAGCTCCACGTAGCCTTCCTGCACGGTACGCGCGTTCGGCATAACGGGATGCCGGACTACGTTCCCCTGGCTGTCCAGAAGCCCGGACTGAAAGAGCATGAAGACCTCACCCTTCTTCTCCAGCGGTTCCACCACCAGCGCATAGTTGAACGCGTCCCCGCCGGTCACGTTGACCTCGCCCTTGAGCAGCGCCAGGCGCGCCTCGCCGTAGCTGCTGTAGCCGTACACCTGGCGGTACTCGAGTCCCAGCAGTTTGAAGATCAGCCCTGAGAGGGTGGCCACCGTGGAACCCTTCTGGGTATCCCCGGCGACGATCTTCCCACTCACCTTCTTGAGGTCCTTGAGCTCCTTGATGCCCAGGCTCTTGCCGGCGTAATGGGTGCTGGAGCTGGGGGCCGAGGCGATGAGCGACATCTTGGTGAACTCGTAGGTGTGGCCGGGACGCCGCAGGAGACGGCGGACGGGGATCCCCTCCGAGGCCACCGCCAGGGTCAGCCCGTCCCTGGAAGCCTTGGAGTAGAGGTAGCCGAAGGTCAGCGCGCCGCCCCCTCCCGGCAAGTTCTGCACCAGGATCCTGGGGTTGCCCGGAATGTATTTGACCCAATGCCTGGCGGCGAACCGCGCGTAGTTGTCCGTGCCTCCGCCGGGGCTGAAGGGCACGATCACCCTGATGGTCTTGCCAGCGTAGAAGGGCTTGTCGGCCGCGGCTCCCGCTCCCGGCCCGGCCAACGTCATCCACACCAGCAGACCGCTCAGCACCGCGGCCCATGCCAGCCTCTCTCGCACTGTCGTGAAACGCATCATGACTCCCTCCTTTTTTTCTGGGTTCGTCACTCCTGCAAGAACTCGCGAATGGCCTTGTGGGCCTCCTCCGGGTTGGCGAAAAAATAACTGTGCCCCTCGCCGTGAAGCACCACCAGGCGGGCGTCGGGAATGTTCTCAACCAGGATCTGGGCGGACTCGATGTGGTGGACTCCGGCGGTGACCTCATCCTCGTTGTCTCCCACCAGCACCAGCGTCGGCTGAGTGATGTCCTTGAGCCGGGGGCTGGTATCGTGGAGGTGACGCGCGATGACGTGGCGGAAGTAGAACTCCGCCGGGCACACGTTGGCCATGCGCACGTCCAGGTAGTGCTGGACGCGTTCCGGATACTTCTCGGTGAACGCCTTGCTGAAACCCACTTCCACCGAGCTGTCCCTCACGTAGTTGACGTAGCCCTGCTCCGCCATCTCCGTGGCGATGTCCAGGGGAATGCCCGGGCCGTCCGGGAAAGACGCTCCACTGGACGCCAGAATCAACGCCCCCACCTTCCCGGGATGGTCCAGGGCCAGGAGCTGGGCCACCCGGCCGCCCATGGAGTGGCCGCAGACAACCGCATCCTCGGCGCCCAGGTGGTCCATGACGGCCGCGATGTCATCGGCGAACATGTCGGTGGTGTAGGGGATGGACGGCTTGCCGGAGCGGCCGGTGCCGCGGTAGTCGTGGGTGATGCACATGTGGTCCCGGGAGAACTCCGGCACCGGGTACATCTTCCACACCTCGCCGTCGGACCCGGTCTCGCTGATGAACACGAACGGCCGTCCCTCGCCGGCGACGTCGTAGTAGATCTCACAGTCATCGCGTTTCAGGATAGGCATCGCTCCAACCTCTCATCACAGGCTATGGCCCTATAGAAAGTCCCGGATGGCCTTGAAGGACGCCTCCGGGTTGGCGAAGAAGTAGCTGTGGCGCTCGCCGGGAAGGATCACCAGACGGGCACCGGGTATGCCGTTGGCCAGGATGTCGGCGGAGGTCCGGTGGTCCATGTCGCTGGTGACGCTGCGGTCGTCCTCTCCCACCAGGATCAGCGTCGGCACGGTGATGTCCTTGAGCCGGTGGCTGGTGTCGTGCGCCTGGCGGGCGATGACGTGGCGGAGGTAGAACTCCGGCGGGCACGCGTTGGGCATGCGGACGTCCAGGTAGCGCTGGATGCGTTCCGGATACTGCTTCGCGAACGCTTCGGTGAAACCCACGGCCACCGAGCCTTCGCTGACGTAGCGCTCGTATCCCATCTCCACCATCTGTGTGGCCAGCTTGAGGGGGATCCCCTTGGTGTCGGGGAACGAGGCGCCGGAGGACGCCAGGATCAGCTTGCTCACCTTTCCCGGGTGGTCCAGGGCCAGGAGCTGCGCCACCCGGCCGCCCATGGAGTGCCCGCAGACAACGGCATCCTTGGCGCCCACGTGGTCCATGATGGCGGCCGCGTCCTCGGCGAACATGTCGGTGGTGTACGGAATGGACGGCTTGCCGGAGCGGCCGGTGCCCCTGTAGTCGAAGGTGATGCACTGGTGGTCCCGGGAGAACTCCGGCACCGGGTACATCTTCCACACCTCGCCGTCGCACGCCGTCTCGCTGATGAAGACGAACGGCGGTCCCTCGCCGGTCACCTCGTAGTGGAGCTCTACATCATCGCGTTGCAGAATCGGCACGGCTAGAACCTCCCGAGTGTCTCGTTTCAGACCGCGGGGCTATTGCCCGGGGTGCGGCTGCCTGGATTCGTCCGAGTCAATCCGTAGCCGGACCTTCGCGGCCGTTGCGCCCAATGCGGGTGCGCTCCCTCATCCGGCGGCCAAGCAGCGTCTACGTGAGACCATACAGGGCCGCCGGGTTGTCCTGCAGGATCTTCTCGGCCTGCCGGCCGGTGATGACGCCCTCCTCCCCCATCTCCCTCAATACGCTCAGGGTGCGGATTTCGGCGGACTGGTCCGCGTGGCTGTAGTCGGTTCCGGCCACGAGATTGTCCTCGCCGCAGTGCTGGATGATGTAGGGCAGATCCTCCACCGTCTGGCAGGCCACGTAGAACCGCGACTCCTTGAGCAGGTTCCTGGTCAGGTCGAAAGAGAACAACCAGCGGGCACGCTCGTGACGCGCCCGCAGCTCCGCCAGGGAGAAGGGCACCCACGAGGCCATGGCTTCGATGAATCCGACCCTCAACTTGGGAAACTTCGCCGGCACCTCCGCCATGACCAGGGAGGTGAAGGCGTCGAGGACCGGTGCGGTAATGTTATGAAGGCTCAGGATCGTGGCGTCGGCGTCGGTGAGCGCCGGGTCGCCCGTGCCGGTGTGGACGCAGACGGCCATGTCGAGGGCCTCCGCCTCCTGGTAGAGCGGAAAGAAGTAGGAGTCGCCGGCCCGCTTGTTGCCGCACTCGATCCCCTTCTTCATCAACCCGCAGGCTCCGTTCTCGCGGGCGAAGCGCATCTCCTTCACCGCCTCGTCCAGGTCGCCCATGGGCAGGAGACAGACCCAGCGCAGGCGGTTGTCGCTGAGCTTCCACCTGTCCGCCATCCAACGGTTGTAGGACTTGCGCAGCGCATGCTCGATCTCGTCCTTGGCGCTCCAGGACAACAGGAACGTGGTCGGGTAACAGACCTGGACGTCGATCCCCAGCTCGTCCATGTGACGCAGCCGCGCCGGCACGTCCAGCAGCTCACGGGTCTCCACCGTCGTCTCCGTGCGCTGGTCGTCCCGGATCCGCCGCACCAGAAAACGGCCGTCCACGCACCAGTAACGATTGTAGCCCTGCGGTTGGGTGCCGCCGGAGTTGGCGGGATCCTGCATGACCGTGACCGGGGTGTACCGTTTGTAAGGCTCGTCAATGAAAGCCCAGGTATCCTCGGTCTCATCCACGTGTGCGTCTGCGTCGACTACCAGCATGGCCCCCTAAATAGGATTCCTGGACAACCGCTGTCAAGCCTTCCGCAAAACGGGATCCAGCTTGACCCCCGAACCACCAGCCGGCCAAATTCTATTCTTGGATTGGACTTCAGACAGCTCCGGGTCTACCCTAAGGAAGGACGCCTCGAACGCAAACACACGTTGCACTGCCGGAAGGAGAACATGAATGGGCGCCACCTATGTTGACGTCACCATCCGCAATCCCGCCGACCCCCAGCGAAGCTGGACCGGAAAGTTCCTCGTCGATACGGGAGCATTCGACTCGCTCGTCCCACGGGGACGCCTTGAGGCCATCGGACTCAGGCCGAAAGGGCATCGGGAATACGTCCTTGCCGATGGAAAAAAGGTGGCCTTCGACATCACGACCGCAGACCTTGAATTCAAGGGAGAGGTCGTGGGCGGCACCATCGTTTACGGCGACGGGGACGCTGAACCTCTACTCGGTGTCACCGCACTGGAGTCCGGCGGATTCGAG
Organism: uncultured Binatia bacterium (SeqCode); assembly: GCA_965218305.1. Classification (GTDB taxonomy): domain Bacteria; phylum Desulfobacterota; class Binatia; order UBA9968; family JAJDTQ01; genus JAJDTQ01. The sequence goes on from OZ244617.1 coordinate 2,458,814, forward strand.
GTCGACCCCCGCAACGAGGACTTGAAGCGCTTGCCGGCAATTCTGTTGAAAGCACACCGTCGTTAAAGCCGTGCCGCTGCCCGGAAGGCCGCAAGCAACATCCTGGCAATCACAAGGCCGGGTCTACTCCCGAGCCTTGGACTCCTCGACATCCACCACCTTCCCGTTACGGATGACGTCCACCGGCGCCCGGTGTTCGCGCAGGGCTTCCAGCACGGACGGCGCGGCCAGCACCACCATGTCCGCCGGGGCGCCCACTTCCAGGCGGAAGTCGTCCACGCCCATCGCCCGGGCGGCGTCCACCGTGATCATGTCGTAGAGACGCTCCATGTCGTCCTCGGTGGTCATCCACAACAGGTGCGACGCCAGGAACGCCACTTCGAGCATGTTGTTGCGGCCAAAGGGGTAGTAGGCGTCGGAGATGTCGTCCTGGCCCAGGCAGACAGGACGCCGGCGGCCAGAAGCTCGCGCACGCGGGCGTGGAGCGGACCGGTGTGGGGATCGGTGACCACGGGCATGTCGGCCTGCCGCAGGAGCGCGGCCAGCTTCTGGAAATAGGGCTCGGGGTACAACGCCATGGCGCGGGCGTGATGGGCGAGGACCCGTCCCTGCCAGCCAGACTCGATGGCGCTCACCGCCATCATCTCCAGCGTGCGCAAGCCCGGGTCGCCGGCGTCGTCCACGAGCATGGAAACGGGCCTGTCGTTGGCCACGGCGATCTCGAACATCTGGCGCACGTGCTCCCGGGCCGCGGCATCCGTGTACTCGATCCACGGGATGCCCCCTACCACATCCGCGCCCAGCGCAACCGCCTCCCGTACCAGATCGGCCGCTCCGGGCTCACGCAGGACGCCGTCCTGGGGGAAGGCGACCACCTGCAACTCCACGACGCCGCGGAACTCCTCCTTCACCTGGAGTAGCGCCTTGACGCCTTCGAGACGCGCCTTGGAATCCACGTCGGCGAAGGCCCGGATATACGTATTACCGTGGAGCGCGGCGGCGCGGAGCGCCTCCCTGGCGTTCTCGGCGATCCAATCCTGGCTGTAGGCCTCCTTGACCCGCGACGCCGCCTCGATGGCACCCATCGCATTACCCATCCCCTGCCCGTGATAGGCCCGCAGGGAGGACTCTTCGTCCAGACGCTTCAGGGTGTAGACCTTGTCGAGATGCAGGTGGGGGTTGGCGAAGGGCTCGGTCACGAGCCCCCGGGCAGTGGCCCTGTCCCGCGGCGTTCCGTTCTCACCGGACGCCCCGCCGGAAAACCAAGTCCGGCCGGACGGCAGGCTCACGGACACCCGTTCGCCAAGAGCGCCGGGCCAACGGTTCATCCGCGGGCTCTATAGCGGCGGGTCGCTGGCCGCCGAGGCGGTGCTGCTCATGCAGGAGAGGGTTGGCCCGGTCTACAGCAATACTTCCATGCCGCCCTCCCTGGATGATATCTGGAACAGTCAGGGGCACAGCGTGGTGGACCTCGGCGACGCCCGTCTGACCCGAGGACGCCCGCATCCGATGATCGATCCTCGTCTACGCGGCGAGCGCATCCTGCGGGAAGCCGCCGACCCGGAGACGGCCGTGGTCCTGCTTGACGTGGTGCTGGGCTACGGTGCCCACCCCGATCCCGCGGGCGCGCTTACGCCGGTCATCCGGAACGCCCGGCAGGCAGCGGAGCAGGCCGGGAGACAGATCCTGTTCGTGGCATCCGTATGCGGAACAACCGAGGATCCCCAAAACGCGTCACGGCAGGAAAGCAACCTCGCGGACGCGGGTGTTCTCCTGGGCGGCAGCAACGCCGAGGCCGTCCGGATCGCTCTGGAGCTGGCGCTGTAGGGACGGGTTTCAAACCCGCCCGTGCGGCGGGCACCACGCGAGGAAGAGCAACACGGCCGAACGAAAAATGACTGGCAAATTGTCATGCAAATTTGCGGGACACGACACCAGGCAGAGAAACGATGATTGAGCGCTTGTTCCACGATGAACTCCAGGTCGTCAATGTCGGCCTCGACGTCTTTGCCGACTCCATCGAAGTAGCCGGTGGCGCCGTGCAACGGACCGACTGGCGTCCGCCCGCGGCCGGGAGCAGCGAGACCGGCGCCGCCCTCGCCGCCCTCGTCAACCTTGCGGCAGTGGAGCAGGCCAATGGTCGCGCGTTCACCGCGTACCTCAACTCCCAGCCGGTGCTGGAGGGAATCGGTACCGCATGCGACGACATCCCCGGAATGGGCGAGCGCATGATCCTCCACGCCGGCCCGCCGGTTGCGTGGAAACGCATGTGCGGCCCCATGCAGGGCGCCGTGACTGGAGCGATCCTGCTCGAGGGCTGGGCCGACGATCCGGACAGCGCCCGGGCGCTGGCGGCCGGCGGTGGGATCATCTTCGAACCGAACCACCATCACGCCTGCGTCGGCCCCATGGCGGGCGTCACCAGCCCGTCCATGCCGGTGTGGATCGTGCGCGATTCCGAGCATGGCCACTCCACCTACTGCAACCTCAACGAGGGCCTCGGTAAAGTGCTGCGCATGGGCGCCTATGATCCGGAGGTGCTGCAACGGCTCCGATGGATGGCGGACGTGCTGGCGCCGACCCTGAAGGCGGCGCTGGAGAAGCGCGAGGAACTTCCGCTCAAACCCCTGATGGGCCAGGCTCTGCACATGGGCGACGAGGTCCACAACCGCAACGTCGCGGCCTCCTCCCTGCTGCTCCGGGCGCTGTTGCCGGCGCTGCTGGAGAGCGGCGCGCCGCAATCCCGCATCGCCGAGACCGTGCGCTTCATCACCGGCAACGACCACTTCTTTCTCAACCTCTCCATGGCCGCCTGCAAGGCCATGCTGGACGCGGCCCACGGCGTTCCGGGCAGCAGCATGGTCACCGCCATGGCGCGCAACGGAGTGGAGTTCGGCATCCGGGTCAGCGGCACCGGGAACGCCTGGTTCTCGACCCCGGCGCCGCGGGTCCAGGGACTGTTCTTCGCGGGGTACAGCGTGGACGACGCCGCGCCCGACCTGGGCGACAGCGCCATCACGGAAACCGCCGGCATCGGCGGCTTCGCCATGGCCGCGTCCCCGGCCATCGTGAAATTCGTGGGCGGTTCCGCCGCCGACGCCCTCGGCGCCACCACCGAGATGGGGCATATTACCTTGGGAACCAACCCGGCGTGGACCCTGCCGATCCTGGACTTCCAGGGCACGCCCGCCGGCATCGACGTGCGCAAGTGTGTCGACACCGGCATCTCTCCGGTCATCAACACCGGCATCGCCCACCGCAAAGCCGGCCTCGGCCAGATCGGCGCGGGGGTCACCCGGGCGCCGCTGGCATGCATGGAACAAGCGGTCACCGCGCTGGCTCAACGGCTGCGGGAAGACAATCAATAGACAACGCAACAAGGAGTCACCTCATGAAGGTAAGCGCATTCAAGGTAGGGATGGGCGCGCCCGACGACGTGTCGGAAGGGCGGAAGCTGCTGGACGCGGGGGCGTTCAAGGCCGAGCACGTGGTGGCGATCCTGGGCAAGACCGAGGGTAACGGCGGCGTCAACGACTACACCCGGGCGCTGGCCACCCAGTGCTTTCAGTTGCTGATCGCGGAGAAGTCGGGGCTCACCATGAACGACATCGCCAGGAAGGTGCCGATCATCTGGTCCGGCGGCACCGAAGGGTTGATGAGCCCCCACGCCACCATCTTCGTGAAGGAGCCCGGCGGCGATGGCGGCGGCAAGGGGGAAAAGGGCTTTACCGTGGGCACCGCCTACACCCGCGACATGACGCCCGAAGAATTCGGCACCATGCCGCATGTGCTGTCCGCGGCCGAAGGCGTGAAGGCGGCCATCGAGGACGCCGGCATCGCGGATGCCTCGGACATTCACTTCGTCCAGATCAAGACCGGCGCGCTGACCACCGAGCGGATCAAGGACGCCTACTCGCGCAATGCGCGCGTCGTCACCACCGACACCTACAAGTCCATGTCGTACGCCCGGAGCGTCGCCGCCCTCGGCATCGGCATGGCGACGGGCGAGATCGATGGAGGCAACGTCAGCGAAGAAGTCATTGGACAGGATCTGGCCATTTTCTCCAACGTGGCCTCGGCCTCCTCCGGCATCGAGCTGATGAATTGCGAGATCGTCGTGCTCGGCAACTCCCCGCTGTCCACCAGCGGCCTCATCATCGACCACGCGGTGATGAAGGACGCCATCGACGCGGCGGCCGTGCGGGAAGCGCTCCGCAAGGTGGGCCTCGAGGTCAATGGCGAACTGTCGGAACGCGACCAGGGCCGGCTGGTGAACATGTTCGTGAAGTGCGAGCCGGATCCGTCCGGCAACACCCGCGGCCGGCGGCACGTGGTATTCGAGGACTCGGACATCAACTACACCCGGCACATTCGCGGCGCGGTGAACGCGGTGGTCGCCTCGGTCACCGGCGACACCATGTGTTACATATCCGCGGGCGCCGAGCACCAGGGACCGGCAAGCGGCGGCGTGGTGGCCGCGCTGGCACACAAGGCCTGACGATGGCGCGGACCTGGCGGCTGCGAACCTATGGCGGCCGACGGCGAGGTACAGGCGCGGGCGGGTTTGAAACCCGCCCCTACAACTGTCTTCCCGCGGCACTGGCTCCCGGTGGGACAGGACGCTGGACCCCCAAAGGAGGTTGGTCATGACACAACGTGAACCCTACGGCACCAGCAAGGGATTCAAACATTTGGGGCACATCGACATCCCGGGCGGCGGACAGGTGGTGGCGCAGGGAAACTACGCCTACGTCGGACACCTGGAACCGCCCCACGGCACGTCCATCGTGGACATTTCCGACCCCGGGAACCTCAAGGTGGTATCGCACGTCGAGGTCCCCGACGGGACCCACTCGCACAAGGTCCGGGTCCACGGCGACGTCATGCTGGTGAACAATGAACGCTACCCCGGCGGTGCGAAGAACGGCTTTCAGGGCGGACTCAAGATCTTTGACGTGGCCAACAAGGCCAAACCGCGGGAGATCGGGTTCTACCGGGCCGCCGGCACGGGCGTGCACCGGTTCGACTTCGACGGCGACTATGCCTACTTCTCGCCGCAGGTGGAGGGCTACGTCGGCAACATCATGATGATCCTGGATCTGGCCGAGCCGTCCCGACCCGAGGAGGTGGCACGGTGGTGGCTCCCCGGACAGTGGACCGCGGGCGGGGAAACCCCGACGTGGCAGGGCACCCGGCACCGCTGCCACCACCCGCTACGGCTCGGCGATCGGCTGTACGTGAGCTACTGGCATGCCGGATTTGTCATACTCGATATATCCGACCTCGCTTCCCCGCGCATGGTTAGCCATCTGGACTGGAGTCCGCCCTATCCCTGCCCCACGCACACGGCCTTGCCGATTCCCCAAACCATCAAGGGACGGAAGCTGCTCGTCGTCACGGATGAGGAAGTTTCGGACCGCTTGACACCAGAGCCCAACGCTTTTATGTGGACCGTTGACATCACCGATGAAACTCGGCCGATTCCCATCGCCACTTTCCGAGTCCCGAATGATGAACCCTTCAACTCAAAAGAGTGGTTTGGCGCCCATCAACCGCAGGAACAGGTCCACGGCAACACCCTTTTTGTTACGTGGTTCGCTGGGGGACTCCGGGCCGTGGATATCAGTGATCCGTATTTGCTCCAGGAAATCGGCTACTACATGCCCAACCCCGGGGAAGGGGCATCGATTGTCCAGAGCAACGACGTCTTCCTGGATCGATCGAGTGGCCTTTTGTACTTGCTGGACCGCTTGAGCGGGTTGGACATACTGGAGTTTACGGGCTAACAGGAGTCATCACAACGTTTCCAAGAGGAGGGCATAATGAAGAATCTCAGCGTATTCCTACTGGGTCTGGCGGTTGCAGCATCGCCGGCGTTTATCGCCATAAAGGCGAGTCCTGCCGCGACCACACTGAAGATGGTGACCGTTGACCCTAGCACCTCTACGACTGTGTCGGCCGTTCCGATCTTCCTGAAGCTCGTGGAGGAAAAATCCGCAGGTCGGCTGAAGGTTGACTGGATCGGCGGACCGGAGATTACCCCCGGGAAGAAGCAACCAGCCGCTGTCCAAAAGGGAGTGGTGGATCTCAGCGTGGCCTGGGCCTATGTGTTACATGTTCCTGCATTCCGGGTGGCCCATCTTTCCCTGCTCACTCCCGCCGAGGAGAGGAAGAGCGGGTTCTACGACTTCCTCGTGGGCGAGTTTGAAAAAAAGGGCTTTCGCTATCTCGGACGGACGACATCGGGAACGCCCTATGTCCTCGTCACTACCAAAAAGGCCGAGAAGCCGGAGGATCTCAAAGGCCTTGGATTCCGGACCTCCGGGATTTACGAACCCATTATAGAACGCGCGGGTGGCAAGAAGGTAAAAGTTGCAAGCCCGGAAGTCTATTCGGCGCTTCAGCAAGGCCTGATTGATGTGAGGCCGGCGCCCATGGCTACTGTCACGGCAAGCAGACTTTACGAGGTGCTCAAGTACTGGGTCGGCCCCGGCTTCTTCCCCGCGGGGAATACAGTTCTTGCCATGAACCTCAAAGCATTCAACGGCCTGCCTCCGGACCTGCAGAAAGTTCTGCTGGATGCCATGGAAGAGACGGAGCACCAATTGATCGCGGTCAAACAGCGGGAGTTCGACGCCGCCTGGGCAGAGGCAAAGCAAAACGGTATGCAGCGTATCGACTGGCCCAAAGAAGCAAGCGAGAGCTTCTTCAATGACGTCATGGACGAGTCCTGGAGGAGAGCTGCAAAAACGCTCGGGGACGAGCTGATCAGGAAAGTACGGCCAATGATGAGCAAGTAGAACGTCGACAGAGAGGCTCGACTGGCTTGACAGCCACATCCAATTGCGTTTCCCCGGCGGCTGCCGGGATGAGCCTTAAACGGGAGGTCCCGCCAGGGCCACACCACCAGGGACCTCCCGTTCCTACCCTCGTTCCCCATCTCCGTAACACGAGGTAACCGCGGTGAAGACCCGACTAACGAAGCTTGGCGTTGCCTGGGACAGATTCTTGGATGCATCACTCGTGGTCTCGGCGGCGGCGGTGGTAACTGCCTCTTTGCTCACCCTCTCCGATATCGTCAGCAGGCAGTTTTTCGGCGCCGCGCAGGGGTGGGCGATAGAGATATCTGAATACTCCCTTGTCTACATCGCTTTTTTTGGTGCCGCCTGGCTCTTGCGGGAGGAAGGCCACATCAAGGTGGAAGTCGTGGTCGAGGTTTTGAAGCCACGGCATCAGGCACTTCTAGGGATCGCAACATCCTTTGTTGGAGTCGTCGTGACGGGTTTGCTGGCGTATTTCGCCACCACGACGACCATCGATGAGTACCTGGCCGGCACGTACATGTATGAAAGTCCCCTGAAACCGCCGTTGTACCCCCTCTTGATCCCGATACCAGTCGGGGCCACAGCGCTTTGCATTCAATTCATGCGCAGGACCTACGGCTACTATTGTAAATGGGAAACGGAGAAAGCCGACATGCCGGCGGGCAACGGGCAAGAGTAGGTCCGTATCAGGTTTGACGGTATCCCATGGAGTGGCCGACCCTACTGCTGATATTCTTCTCCGCCATCGTCAGCCTGCTGATGACCGGCCTTCCTATCGCTTTCGTTTTCATGCTGGTTACAACGGCAGGTGCTCTTACGTTATGGGGCGGCGGCCCGGGCATGGAGTTGGTGGTCCTCAACATGCAAGACGCCGTATCGACCTTCACGCTGCTCGCCATTGTGGAATTTACGCTGATGGGGATGGTCGTGTTCCATTCGGGCATGGGGTCCACCATGCTCAAGGTGCTCGGTGATTGGCTGGGGAGCGTCCCCGGGCGGCTATCTATCATCGGTATCGCATTCGCCACGTTGTTCGCTACCATGAGCGGTTCGTCTCTGGCGAGCTCAACCGTCATGGCAACCGTGCTTACTCCGGAAATGGAGAAGCAAGGTTACAAGAAGCCCATGAGTCTGGGACCTATTTTGGGGGGAGGGGGACTGGCCATGTTGATCCCTCCCAGCGGGCTCGCCATTATCCTGGCAGCCATAGCCAAGATATCGGTCGCCAAGATCCTTATTGGCGGCGCTATACCGGGGCTCATGCTTGCCGCCCTGTATATAATCTATATTGTGACGAGAGCTTCTATTCAAAAGGATCTTGCCCCAGCGTACTTCGTGGCGCGTCCGCCCTTGTCTCTCAGAGTCCGTGACACCCTCCTGTATGTCCTGCCCCTTGGCCTGATCGTTTTTCTTACTCTCGGGCTTATATTCCTGGGAGTGGCGACGCCGTCCCAGTCGGCCGTTACCGGTGCTCTGGGCGCCTTTGTACTGGCCGGGTTTTACGGCAAGCTCAACTGGACCCTCGTGAAGGTTTCCTTGCGAGGGACCGTTACCGTGGCCGCGATGATGCTCATGATATTCGCTTCTTCGGCTACGTTCAGTCAGGTGATGGCTTTCGCCGGTATTACCAGGGGCATCAGCAACTTCGTCGCGGGCCTTCCGGTCGCTCCGATCACGATCATCATCTGCATGATGATCGTCGTGCTCATCCTGGGAATGATCATGGAAGTCGTCACGATATTCATGGTTACCATCCCGATCTTCCTGCCGGTGGTGGTGGCGCTGGGCTTCGATCCCATCTGGTTCGGGCTGCTGATGCTCCTCAACGCCGAAATGGCCCTGACCACGCCGCCCTTTGGCACCAGCTTATTCGCAGTCAAGGCTGCGGCACCCCCTGATACAACGATGAGGGATGTGTACTTATCTGCGTTGCCCTTCCTTGGCTGTGACCTTGTGGTCCTGATAGTTCTAATCGCCTTTCCCGGAGTTGCTTTGTGGCTACCCAACCTGCTGTGACGGCGGGGAGAACCGTTTTGCCTTTGATGAGTTGACAAATAGCCGCAGACTGACACTAGATGAAGCGACTTTCACCCATCTTTTTGTCTTCAAGGAGGAAAGCTGATGAAGCAGATATTGAATCCGGATCACGTCTGCAAACCGGTTGGCCAATACTCACAATGTGTCAAGGCCAGCGGATCCCAGTTGGTGTTCATCGCCGGGCAGGTCGCCGTTGATGAACATGGTCAGTTAGTGGGAAAAGGCGACATCGAAGCCCAGGCTCGCCAGGTCCTGACGAACATACAGGCTCTGGTGCGCGCAGCGGGCGGCTCCATGCAGGATATCGTGGAAACGGTGACCTATGACACCGATATCAAAAGTCACGTAGTGGGATTGCGGAAGGTAAGGGCCGAGTTTTTCAGCTCTGGTTTCCCCGCCGGGGCGAAAGTGGAGGTCAAGGGGCTCGTGGATCCCGACTACCTGCTCGAGATGAGCGCCATTGCGGTAATCGAGTAATGGATGAGAGGTAAGAGAAAATGACCTGGAGACTGGGGGTAGACATCGGTGGCACCTTCACCGACTTTGTCTTGATGAACACCTCGACGGGTCAGATTATCGTCAATAAGGCCCCGTCCACTCCGGACAACCCCGCAACGGCGGTCCTCACGGGTCTGCGACAGTTCAAAGAGAACCACGGCATATCGGTACCGGAGATCGAGTACCTGGGGCATGGGAGCACCGTCGGCACCAACACCTTGATCGAGCGCAACGGAGCACGAACCGGGTTGCTGGTAACCGAGGGGTTCGGCGATATGTTGAGCATCCGGCGGCTGGGCATGGCGGATACCTCCGATCTCCAGGGGGAAAGGCCGGCTCCGTTGGTACCCCGCAGCCTGGTCCGTACGGTCTCTGAGAGGCTGCTGGCCGATGGGCAGGTCCGCAAGCCTCTCGACGTCGACTCGACCATCGCTTCAGTGGCGGAGTTGGTTCAACAGGGTATCGAGGCGCTCGCGGTCTGCTTTCACCATTCGTACCGCTTCCCGGAACACGAAGCGCTGGTCAAAAAGGCGATCCGTAGAGCCTTTCCCGAGCTTCAGGTCTGTACCTCCTCGGAGATCTGGCCCGAGATCAGGGAATACGAGCGCACTTTGGTTACCACCATCAACGCCTATATCGGACCCAAGGTCAGTCGCTACTACCTGTCTATCGACCAGGAGACGACTTCCCTGGGGCTGGGCGGACGTTTCCTTGTCGCCCGTGGCAACGGTGGGCTGATGAACGTGGCGGCTGCCGCCGAGAGTCCGGTCTTTACGCTCGCGTCGGGGCCTGCATCCGGTGCGGCCGCCGCGCTGTACCTGTGTAGAGTGGCCGGCTTTGAGAGGCTCATCGCGCTGGACATAGGCGGCACAAGCACGGACGTCGCGATCATCGACGGCGAGTTGCCCTACGCTACCGAGAGCACCATCGGCGACTTCCCCATCATGATCCCCATGGTGGACGTCTCATCCATCGGAGCCGGCGGAGGCTCGATTGCCTCCATCGATGCGGCCGGTATTCTCAAGGTGGGCCCTCACAGCGCCGGGGCGACGCCGGGCCCGGCCTGTTATGGACAAGGCGGACGGGATGCAACGCTCACCGATGCCTATGTCGGGGCCGGGGTCATCGATCCCGATCAGTTTCTTGGCGGCCGGGTCAGTATCCACCGCGATCGTGCGGTCAGCGCATTGCAGCTCATTGGAGAAAAGATTGGCCGATCCCCGGAGGAGGCGGCCGATGGCATTATCGAAGTCGTGACTGCCAAGATGTACGCCGAGCTCGTGCGCCTGATTGCCAAGAAAGGAGTCGACATCTCCGACTTCAGCCTGATGGTGTACGGCGGCGCCGGCGCCACGCATGGGTTCCTGGTAGCCAAGGAACTGGGCATCAAGCGGGTGATCGTACCGGCGACACCCGGTCTCCTTTGCGCCCTTGGTTGTTTGGCCACGGATATCAAGTCTGACTTCATCCAGACGGTCCACCTGGTTCTGTCGCCGGGCAAATCGATGGCTGAGCTGGACGTCCTCAAGACGACGTTTCCAAAACTGGACGGACAGGCCACGGCCTGGCTTCGTGAGCAGCAGGTCCGGCAGGCGGACAGCACCCTCCATCGAAGCGCGGATATGCGCTATCTGGGCCAATCCTACGAGATTACCGTCCCGTTGGAAGGTGACGATTTGCAGGATGGACATGTTGAAGGCGTATTGCAGGCCTTTCATCAGCATCACAACAAGATCTTCGGCCACTCCGATGATCGCGCTTCCGTCGAGGTGATAAACGCGCGTGTGACCGGAGTGGGGCGCACCCGAAAACCGACGCCGGAGGAATTGGCTCGTGTGTGGGAGCATCTCGGGGGCGCCCCCACCGGGCCTCGGAAAATGCGTGACGTCCTGGTCCAGGGACAACGATGGTCAGCGGCGGTCTACGAGCGCAAGAGCCTGCAACGCGAGCAGCGTATCACGGGACCAGCCGTGGTCGAACAGTATGACTCCACCGTGCTGATTCCGGAAGGGTTTACGTGTTACGTGGACCGCTTCGGCAACCTCATCGGAGAGCTGTGAAATGAAGACCGATCCAGTCCTCCTGGAGATTCTTTCCAACCGCCTGGGCGGGGTTGCGAACGAAATGGCGTATACGATTCACCGCACCGCGTTCTCGGTGTTCATCAAAGAGACGCAGGACTACGTCGCGGGTCTCACAACTGCCGAAGGCGAGGTGTTTGCATTCCCGGATTGGGCCGCAACCCAACTGCTTGGCAGCAATCCGAGAGCCGCGATTGCTTGCATCGAGGACTACAAGCCCGGCGACATCATCTTCGCGAACGATCCCCACTCAACTGAAGGATTGATGACACACAACAATGATCTCAATTTGATCAAGCCGTTTTTCTGGCAAGGCGAGCTGCTGTTTTTCCTCTGGGATTTCCTTCACCTGTCGGACATCGGCGGGACCGTGCCAGGCAGCGTCACCAGCTCGAATCGCGACATCTTTCAGGAGGGCGTGCGCTTCCCGCCCACCAAGCTCTATCGTGAAGGCCGGCTGAACCAGGAACTGGTGGATATCTTCTTGACGAATACGAGAACCCCCGACCTGAACTGGGGTGATCTGAAAGCCCTGACCGCAGCGCTCAACTGCGGCGAGATACGGGTTGCACAAACACTTGAGAAGTACGGCCCGGAAGTGGTCAAGGAGGGGATTTCAGACCTGTTGTCCTACGGAGAACATAAAGCGCGCGCGATGATCGACAGCCTTCCAAACGGCACTTGGCATATGACGGATTATCTGGAAATGCCCCACGTTCCGGACCGTCCCGTGCGGATCTCTCTCGCCATTACCGTTGACGGGTCCGATATCTGCATGGACTTTACCGGGACCGATCCACAAGTCCCCTTCGCCTTCAACCTGCCGACCGGAGGTAAGGCACACGGCGACATCGTGTACGGGATCGTGAACGTCATGCGTACCGCGGATCCCACCATTCCCTTGAACGCCGGTATCTTGCGGCCGATCCGCGCGGTCATCCCCCGTGGCACTCTTCTCAATCCCGAAGGCTATCCGGCTATCGGTACACGGATGGCCGTGGTGGCGCGCGTGATGGACATGGTGGGAGGCGCGATGTCGCAAGCGCTTCCGGAGCTGCCGCCGGCCGGGGGAGGCGATTCGACGCTTACGTTCCTGGCGGTCCCGCCGGACGACAAGTCCGATGGGACAGTCACTCTGCTGGAGCCCCTGCCCGGCGGGTTTGGCGCTCGAGCAGGCAAGGACGGGGTGGACGGCGTGGATCCCGGTCATATGTGGTCCAAGAATGTACCGACGGAGTCACTGGAGACCGCCCTGCCTATCCTGGTCAGCAAGTACGAGCTCGAAAGACGGACTTCGGCCGGCAAATACCGCGGTGGCCGAGGGACCGTTTTCGAGTTCGAGGTCCTGCGCCCGAATTGCGAGGTGATCGCACGTAACAGGAGCCGCGTCCATTTTCGACCCTGGGGTCGACTGGGAGGCGAGCCCGGGGGACAATCGCGTGTGTGGCTCAACCCCGGGACGGAACACGAATGCGCGTACGATGTTCTTCGGGACGTGGTTGAGCTTCAACAGGGGGATGTGCTCCGGTTCGTATCATCCTACGGCGGCGCCTATGGTGACCCCTTGGAACGGGAGCCGGAGCTCGTATTGAAGGACGTAGAGGATGGCGTTCTGTCGAACGGGTCGGCTGAGGCCGACTTCGGCGTGGTCATTGAGGAGGGAGCCGTTGTTGTCGATCGGACCAACGGAGTACGGGAGGCACTCAAGAGAACGCGGGGAGAGCTCCCGGCTTTCTCCCACGGGCTGGAGCGCGCGCTTTTCGAGACAGGCACCCGTAGCGACCTTCCCGAATTGGTTGCGCGCTTCCGCAGCCTACCCTCCTGGATGCACCACGATGCGCAACAACTGTTTATCGAGGAAGTACTGGCACGTTTTCAACCGGGTGATCAACTCGGCTCCGAAGCCGTCGCAGGTCTGTGGGACGCTGTCAGCCGTCGCCTTGCGTCCCCTTCCATCGGTGGCCCATGAACTGGCTGAGTTCTAACACAAGGAAGGAAGTCACATGTTCAAGCACTACGCAGTCGCGGTATTCGTGTTCTGGTTTTTGACCCTTGCTCCAGGTCTGCAGCTAGCTGTCACCCAGGCCGAACCAGTGGTTTTGAAGGCGTATTCGGCCTTTCCCCAGACGGATCACAGCAACAAGCCCTACCTGGACTTTATTGCCGCCATCTCCGAGCGCTCCAAAGGTGGGATAAAAATCGATTTCGTGCGTGGGCCGGAAGCGATCCCTCCTTTTCAAGCGTTGTCTCCCCTGAGCAAGGGAGTCATCGATCTCGCCTTTATGCCCGGCGCGTACTTCGCGGGGCAAGTACCCGAGGCCATGGTCGACCTGTTCGTGCAGGGACAAGAGGACAAGATTTTCAGAAAAACCGGCGTCGAAGCTTTTTTGAAGCAGGTCTTGCTGAAGAAGGCCAATGTCCACTCCCTTGGCTGGATGTGGATGGGGGAGCCGTTCATGCTCTTGGGGAACACAAAGCTGGAGCGCGCTGACTTCAGCGGCCTCAAGGTCCGCAGCATCTCCCTTACGAATCCATGGGTAAAAAGCCTCGGGGGCACACCGGTCAGGGTCCCCGGCGGGGAACGCTACATCACGCTGCAAAAAGGCCTGGTCGATCTGGCCATGGCGCCGGTCAGCAGCATTGCCAATGAGCGCCTCTATGAAGTCTCCAAGTATCTCATTTTCCCTTCGTTCTTCGAGGTACGAGATTATGTTCTGGTCAACGCCGACACCTGGAAGAAGGTCCCGTCCGAACTACAGACAATGGTCCAGGATGCCGCGCGAGAGTATGAGAAAAAGGCACGCCAATTCGCGCAGGGGAAGGCAGCGGAGGCCGAAAAGCTCCTGCTCGAGAAACTGGAGCGCGTCGATCTGCCACCCGAAGAGGCAAAGAAATTCCTGAACACGCTGAACGAAGTTGCCTGGGCGTTCGTGATTCAGCGGACCCCGGAGAACGGACAGCGACTGAAGAAAATGCTCAGTCAATAGAATCGCGCTCGACCCTGCGCCAGGCCGGGGAAGGAGGAACCCCTTCTCCGGCCTGCGCTCCCACACGACTCTCATCAGCCTGCCCCCGGCAAGGCTCCCTTTTCATCTCCTTTGTCAGGGGCCTCTCGGCGGAGATGTTTACAACATGATCAAGCTCTTGCGCCTACTTGGAACGGGCATCGTAACCGCCGGCGGTGCCATTGCCGGCGGCCTGGTTCTTGTCCTCATGCTTGCCATAAGTTTCGAGGTCGCATCCCGAAAACTGCTGGGGCAGTCACATGCCTGGGTTGTGGATCTCGGCGAAGTGAGCCTCCTCTTCATCACCTTCTTCGCTGCCGCCTGGGTATTGCGGGAGAACGCCCATGTTCGCATCGACACCCTTGTGCGCCTCCTCCCCGTCCGGGCGCAACGCGCCATCGGGCTTGTCACCAACCTTCTGGCCACCGGGGTGATGCTGGTGGTCGCGCTGACCGGGGCGGAGGAAAGCCTGGCGGACCTGCTGACGGAACGCATGCTCATGGGAGGCACGGTTTTCCCACGGGTCTGGCTCAGTATCGCGATCCCGGTCGGCAGTGTTGCACTGGCGGCGCAGTTCGGCGTCAAGGCCTGGCGGTCGTTCAGTCAGATGCGAACCAACGGCGCGTCGCCCGGGGCCCAGCCTCCGGTTGTGGACAAGTAACATGGAATGGTACCTGAGCCTCTCCCTCGTAATCGCCTTGTTGCTTGCACTCTTTGCATCCGGTCTGCAGGTCGCTCTGGTCTTTATCCTCATTGACCTGTTGGGGTTGTATTTCGCGGTGGGCGGCTGGCCGGCATTGTCCTTGCTGCCCGGCAGCATCATCAACAGCATTGCGTCGTATCCGCTCGGAGCCGTGCCATTGTTCGTATTGATGGGCGAGATCCTCTTTCGATCCGGGGTGGCCGCGCAAGTCCTCGATGCCCTGGGGAAGTGGATTGGCGCCCTTCCGGCTCGGCTGAGCCTCGTCACCGTTGTCGGCGCCGCGGTGTTTGGAGCGATCAGCGGATCCAGCATGGCCACCACCGCAACGCTGAGCGCGACCCTGGCGCCGGAGATGAAAGAGCGCGGTTACAGCCCGGAGATGATCGCCGGGCCGATCATCGGCGCCGGCGGTCTGGCGATGATCATTCCGCCAAGCGCCATGGCGGTGCTGCTCGGCACCATCGCGCACATCTCCATCGGCCATTTGCTGATCGGCGGCATCGTCCCCGGCCTGCTGATCGCGACAGGCTATCTTCTGGTCATCCTCCTGCGCGTGTGGTGGAACCCCAAGTTGGTCCCGCAAGAAGTTTATGTACCGCCGACGCTGCGAGAAAGGCTGCGGACGCTGAACCTACTGATCCCAGTCGGATTCCTGCTCTTCATGGTCTTGGGACTCATGTTCCTTGGCATTGCGACCCCGTCGGAGTCGGCAGCTCTCGGAGCCCTGGCCGCATTCGTCGTGGCGGCCGCCTACGGAAAGCTCGCCTGGGAATCGGTCAGAGTCTCCGTAATGGAGACCATCAAGATCACCGCGGGGATATTTCTCATCATTGCCGGCTCCGCTGCATTCAGCCAAGTCCTGGCCTTTACGGGCGCCACGCGAGGGTTGGTGGACCTGATAACGCAGCTTGATATATCGCCCCTCATGGTCGTTTTTTTCATGATGCTGGTCCTGATCATCATGGGCATGTTCATGGATCAGATCTCGATGATGCTGATTACCTTGCCGGTATACATGCCGATTATCATCTCCCTGGGCCTCGATCCTTTGTGGTTCGGCATCATCGTCCTTATCAACCTGGAGGTTGCCAACGAGACGCCCCCCTTTGGTGTGTTGCTTTACATCGGGCAGAGCTTCATGCCGGGGTACAGCACCATGCAGATCATCAAGGCCGTAATCCCGTTCACGATTGTCGATCTGGCGGCCATAGGACTGCTCCTGGTATGGTCGGACCTGGCGTTGTGGTTGCCTCGCCTGATGAGCGCACCCGGCTAGTGTTGTGTCTCACAAATACGTTTACAAAGATGCGCAGGATTCTTCGTTGTCGGCAAGGCGCGATGACGTGTAGGGGCGACCGGCGGTCGCCCTCCGTGGCGTGCACCGAACGGTCTTCCGTGACAGACAGTAGGAGTGGCGTCCATGAGCAATCAAAAAGTCATTCTGGCCGGGACCGTCCTCGACCCCAAGTCCGAACAGGTTGTGACGGACCGGTTGATCAGGATACGGGGGGAGCTCATCGAGAGCGTGGAGCCCATTCCCGTCATGTTTTCGCCGGAGAAGGAGTCCGGCGAAACAGACATTGTCGATGCGCGGGACAAGGTCGTGATCCCCGGCTTCGTCAACGCGCACACGCACCACACCGAGATCCTGCAGCGAAGCCTCCGGGACCGGCTTCCCTTCGAGCTCTGGCATTTTGAAAGGCGGGGGACCGAGGACATCCTTGATCCCGGTTATGACGACCTGCTCGCGGCCAATCACATCGCCCTGCTGGAATCCCTCAAGCATGGAACAACGAGCGTCCTGCACCATCTCTCCAGAAGACGCGCCATCGATCTTCAAGAGATTCGCGCCTGCATCGATGCCGCCCAACGGATCGGCATTCGCACGGCCGTCGCGCCCTCGGCGACCGACGGCGGATGGCGCGCCGTACCGGCGCGGGAGGCGTCCAGTGCCGGACCGGAGGAGATCGCGCGCCTGAAGCGGGCGCTGGACCTCATCGACCAAGGTCCGGCCCATGTCACGGGCGTGGTCGCGCCCACCTCGCTCCATACCTGTTCGGACAGCTTCCTGACCGAGTGTCTCGCGATAGCGGAGGACAGGGGCTTGGCCGTTCACACTCATTTCATGGAAACCCGATCGGAAGCGAAGCAACGGTCGGCCGACGGCGAAACGCCGGTCCAAAGAGCCGCCAGGCTCGGCCTCCTCAAGCCCACGGTGTCCCTGGCCCACGCCGTGCACCTGACCGATGAGGAGCTGGGTCTCCTCGGCGAGAAACAGTCCGCGGTGGTCCACAATCCGTCCAGCAACGCGAAGCTCGGGAGCGGATTCGCGCGCGTTCGGGAAATGCTGGACCGCGGCATCACCGTGGCCCTGGGCTCCGACGGCGGCGACTCGAGCGACGGCTATTCCATGTTCGACCAGATGAAGATGGCGGCGGTCATGCGACGCTGCAGCGTCACCGAGTTCGAGTCCTGGATCAGTTCGAAGGAAGCCTTCTCCATGGCCACCACTGGAGGGGCCGAGGTGCTCGGCATCCGCGCCGGCCGGATCGCTCCGGGCTATCTGGCCGATATCTGCATCCTGAAGCCCGGCACACGGATGTGGCCGGCCACCGAACTGGTGCAGAGCCTCGTCTACTCCGAGAACGGGCGCAGCGTCGATACCGTGCTGGTGGGGGGCGAGGTCTTGCTGGAGGGCGGCCGGAGCCCGCGCATTGACGAGTCCGAGCTGGCGCGCCGGGCCGAGCAGCTCGCGGCTAAAGTCGCGGAAGCGCGGGAGAAGTGGGCGGACCGCAAGCGCGCTCCCGAGGTGTTGGAGAGGGCGCGCGCCGCGGAGAGAGATTACCGGGAAGCCGCATTAACTGTTACGAAATGAATGCCGACAAGATCATTCTGGCGGGAAACCTGCTGAGCGCCGCTTCCGAGCCCGCGTTCAAGGACCGTTTGATCAGGATCCGCGGGGAGCTCATCGAGGGCGTCGAGCCCCTGCCGGCGACACCGCTGGAGACGTCCGGTGACGCGCTCGTCATCGACGCGCGCGACAAGGTCGTGATGCCCGGCCTGGTGAACGCCCACTGCCACCATACCGAGGTCCTGCAACGGAGCCTCCGCGACCGGGTCCCCTTCGAACTGTGGCTCCCGGAACGGCGCGGCATCGAGGACGTCCTGGACCCGGGCTACGACGACCTGTTGGCGGCGAACCACATCGCCCTGCTGGAAAACCTGAAGCACGGCACCACCACCGTGCTGCATCACCTCTCGCGGCGCGGGGCCATCGATTTACAGGAGATCCGCGCGTGCATCGACGCGGCCGCGCGCATCGGGATACGCACCTTCATCGCGCCCTCGGTGGCCGACGTGGGCTGGCGGCGAGTGGTCCCGGCGCAGGAGGCGTCCGCCGCGGCCCGCAAGGAGCTCCGGCGGTTGGGCGAGGCGCTGGACCTCGTCGCCGACGGACCGGCAACCGTCAAGGGCACGGTCGCGCCCAGCTCGCCGCACACCTGCACGGACGACTTCCTGAGCCGGTGCCTGGTCATGGCCAGGGACAGGGACCTGCTCATGCACACCCATTTCCTGGAGACCCGGGTGGAAGCCACGCAGCGCACCGCCGGCGGCGAAACCACGGTGGAACGCGCATCGAGGCTCGGCCTGCTCCGGCCCGAGACCTCCCTGGCACATACGGTGCACCTCTCCGACCGAGAGCTCGACGTTCTCGCGGAAAAGCAGGCCGCCGTGGTCCACAATCCGTGCAGCAACGCCAAGCTCGGGAGCGGCATCGCGCGTATTCGCGAGATGCTGGACCGGGGCATCACCGTGGCCCTGGGCTCGGACGGCGGCGACACCAGTGACGGCTACTCCATGTTCGACCAGATGAAGATGGCGGCGGTCATGCGGCGCTGCAGCGTCCCGGACTTCAACACCTGGATCACCGCGGCGGAAAGCCTGGCCATGGCCACCACCGACGGCGCCAAGGCCCTGGGCCTGCGAACCGGCAGGATCGCGCCGGGCCACCTGGCCGACATCTGCATCCTGAAGCCGGGCACCCGGATGTGGCCGGCAGCGGACCTCGTGCAGAGCCTCGTCTATTCGGAGAACGGGGGCAGCGTCGACACCGTGCTGGTGGGCGGTAATGTCGTGCTGGAGGACGGCGAAAGCCCGCGGATCGACGAGGCCGAGCTGGCGCGCCAGGCTAGGCGCCTCGCGGACAGAGTGGAAGAGGCCAGGGAGAAGTGGTCGAGCCGCAAGCGCTCTCCCGCACTGGTGGAAAAGATCCGCGCCGCGGAGAAAGAGTACCGGGAAGCGGCCTCAACGGCTTCAACCGAGTAAACAGAATCTGTTTGCCCCGTAGGTCGGGTTAGCCGAAGGCGCCTCTGTCCGCCGCCCTTACCCCGGCTGCGCCCCAGCAGCCACGATGTCCGACTTGAGCAGGACGCTGCAACCCGGACAATACCACCGCTGAAACTCGTACTGGCCCACGAGCAGGTCCATCAAGGGGCCGGCCTGGGTGGCCGGGGCCGCGCCCACGGAGCAGGCGTCGCGCCAGTCCTTGTCACTCTCGCACAAGACGTGGCCGCACCGGGCGCATTGGACCCAGGACCGGTCGCCGACGTCGCATACATCGAGGGACTCCTGGAGGGGTTGCCGGCCGGCAACCTTGCCGAGGTCGGGGGGCTCGGACAGTGCGGGAGCGCGGCTGACGGCGGCCTGCCGCTCGCGTTTGAGAGACGCGCGCTTGTCCTGAGTGCCGTCGACGTCCACGCCATGACCCGCGTCGAACGCGACGCCGTAGATGGACTCCGCGGCTTCCCGCGACACCAGGCCGTCCACGACATCCTGGGCCACGCCCTCCGGTTCCCGTTCCAACGGATCGCCGTAGCCCCCACCATTGGCACACCTCAGGTAGAGCAGATCGTCGGCGCCCAGATGAAGGTCGCGGTAGCCCAGGAGGTTGTGGGTGCCGCCGGCGGCCTCGAGCTCGTCGGGAAGGGTCTTGGCGGCGACGGACTTGCGCACGTCGCTGTTCTCCACCTGCACCAGGATGCTGGGCGCGCCGGGGTGACCGCCGTAGATGCCGAAGCCGGAGTTCCTCAGTCCGGCGACGCCCAGGGCCACGATCTGAATCTTCGCCTCCGGGGCGTCATGGATCATGACGAGGGATTCCTCTCCGGCGCCGCCCCGAAACCTGCCCGCTCCCGCACCGTCCTGAAGATGCCGGCGGTACAGATACATCAGCGGGAAATTGGCCTCCACCCACTCGACGTTGTGAACGGTGGACGGCCGGCCCATCTCGATGCCGGCGGAGTTGACCCCATCGCCCCAGGAACGCGCTCCAATGCCGCCCAATCCCACCAGGGTCGACACGTAGTAGCCGCCTGTCTGGTTCACTCCGGCGTGCCGCGCCAACCGGGTGCCCAGGGTCTGGGCAGTGACTTCCTTCGACCACTTCTCGCTGGTTCCGATCATCTGGATGAGTGTGCTACCTGCCAGGAAACGGGCCACCGCGCCGCCGGAGGTGGTGTTGAGCGACACCGGCGCCGGATAGATCGGGTTCACGATGGTCCCCTCGGGCGCGATGACCTCCATGACGCGAAAGATGCCGTGGTTCTTGGGCAGGTCATAGCCGAGGGTCTGGAGCAGCGACTCGAAGCACGCGCCGACGGTGGCGTGATAGGGCAGGTTGATGCCCACCGGCGCCTGCTTGTCGGTTCCTGTGAAGTCGAAGGTCAGATGGTCCTTTTCCTTCGTGAGTTCCACCTGCATCTTCCAGATGTCGCCGGCCTCGATATTGCCCTGGGCGCGCCAGACCCCGTCCGGCACCTCCAGGAGCCGCTTGCGCAACAGGCTGGCGGTGTGGTCGAGCATCTCGCCGGTGACCTTCTCCATGAGCTCGACGCCGTAGTGGCGGTACAGCTCCTGCATCCTGGCCCGGCCCACGTTGTTGGCGGCGATCTCGCACTTGAAATCCAGGCCCACCATGACCGGCTGGCGGGTCATGTTGGTGATGGTGTCGAACACGTCCCGGCGGATCTTGCCGCGCTCGATGAGCTTGATGCCGGGGATGCGGATACCCTCGTGGCAGATCTCGGTGGCGCCGGGCGAGTTCCCGCCCGGGGACATGGCGCCGACGTCGGCCACGTGCACGAACGTGGCGCTCCAGCCGATCAGGCGCTCGTCCACGTGAATCGGCGAGACCACGTACATGTCCGGCTGGTGGATGGCCGCTAGGTAGGGGTCGTTGATCAGGAACATGTCGCCGGGAAAAATCCCGCCCTCGTCGGTGAAGCGCTCGATGATGCGGCGCACCGCCACCCCGGCGCAGCCCACGTGCCAGGCCATGGCGTCGCCGGCGCACAGGACGTCGCCGTTGGGCTGGTAGAGGCCAGCCAGGTAGTCTCGCATCTGGGTGGTATTGACCGTCCCTCCGACCCGCTCCAGGGTGGTGCCGATCTCCTGGGTGATCTGGTAGAGCCGGTGCGAGAGGATCTCGAAGGTGACCGGATCGACAGACAGCTTGGGTTCAGACATGGAACGCTCCTTGTTCACGATCGTGCCGGTTTCAGCGCCTCCGCAGTGGAGGACACCCGCCGTCAGACCTGCACGTGCATCCTGATGTTGCGGTACTCGTCCATCACCGCGGTATCGCCCGGCCCCACCACCATGGTGGTCACCGGGCTCTCGATGATCCCCGCACCCTTGATCTCCATCCCGGGCTTCAGGCGCTCGAAGTCGTAGATGTCCGCGGGCAGGAAATCCCGTTCCTGCTCGAAGTAGGCGTCTCGCTTACCCTTGCGGGCATCCCCGGGATCCGCGGGTCCCCTGGCATAACGCTTGATGTTGGGATGCTGGATCTTGCCCACGGCGCGAAGCCGGAAAGTGATGATCTCCTTGCCCGCCTCCCGATAGCCCGAGCCCGGACCGTAGGACTTCTCGTACAGCTCGTCGAAAGCCTGATCGAGCCACTGAAAGTCCTCCATGCCCAGCTCGGCGGTCCCCGGCGGCAACTCGGCGTTGAGCTCGTGGCACTGGAAGCGGTAGCGCATGTCCAGGCTACGGATTACGGTGATCTCCTCGCCCGCGAACCCCATCTTCTCCAGGTCCGCGCGGGCCTTGTCCAGGAGCCCCGCGAAGGTCGCATTGACGACCTTGGGATCCGGCGGATACACCAGCCGCTCCACCTTGCCGTACTCGAACACCACGTCGGAGGCCAGAAGGCCCAGGCCGCCGTGAACCGAGGCGGTCATGGGGACCACCACCTCCTTGATCTCCAGCTCCGCGGCGTACCGGCCGCAGTGCACCGGACCGGCCCCGCCCTCCACGAACAGCACGAAGTTCCGGGGATCGTGGCCGCGCTCCACCGTCGCCCGCCGGATCAGGTCCGCCATCTGCGCGTTGGTGATGCGGTAGAGCCCGCTCGCCGCCTCGGTAAGGCTCATTCCCAGGGGGTCCGCAACCTTCTCCTGGATCGCCCGCACCGCCGCCTCCCGGTCCAGACGCATTCGCCCGCCCAGGAAGTAATCAGGGTTCAGGTACCCGAGCACCAGGTCGACGTCCGACACGGTGGGCTCGGTGCCGCCCAGACCGTAGCTCGCCGGCCCCGGCTTGGCGCCCGCCCCCTGGGGCCCTATCTTCAGAAGTCCCTTCTCCTCGTCCACCCAGCCGATGCTGCCGCCGCCCGCGCCGATGGACTCCACCCAGATCTTGGTGGCCAGCACGGCGTGGCGCAGGATCACCGGGCTGTAGTTCTTCTCGATACGGCCGTCCCGCACCAGCCCCACCTTGAACGTGGTGCCGCCCATGTCGGTGACCAGGATGTTGGGTTCGTCGATCTTGTCGCAGAAGTACTGGCCGCCCACCACGCCCGCGGCCGGACCCGACTCCACCAGGCCCACGCCCCGCCGCACGCAGGCGTCGCTGTCCAGCACGCCGCCGTACGCCTGCATGATGAGCGGCGCGTTGTGCAGCCCCTTGGCCGACAGCGACTCGCTCAGGTTGGACAGGTACGAGGAGATGGTGGGACCGATGTAGGAGTTGAAGACGGTGGTAATGGTCCGTTCGTACTCGCCCAGGTAGGGCGCCACCTCCGACGACAGGCTCACGAACAGGTCCGGATGCCGCGACTTGATGAGCTCCTCCAAGGCTCTCTCGTGGCTGTCGTTGGCGATGGACCACAGGAGCGAGACGGCCACCGCGGTCACGCCCTCGGCAACCAGATGGTCCACGACGGCCGCCGCCTCGTCGAGATCCAGCTCCACCACCACCGCGCCCTTGTAGTCGACACGCTCCTTCACCTCCCCTATCAGCCTCCGCGGCACCAGCGGGTCGGGTTTGGTCAAGGCGAAAAAGTGGGCGGTCTCGGCCTCGGTGAGCCCTTCGGTCATCCGCCCCCGCATCATGTAGATGCTGTCGGCGAAGCCCTTGGTGGTGATCAGCCCGGTCCTGGCTCCCGAGCGGGTGAGCAGGGTGTTGTCCCCCACCGTGCAGCCGTGGAAGAACAGCTTGGCGGTGTGCAACAGCGCCTCTTCGCCGGTCATGCCCAGATGCTCCGCGGCATTGCGTACCGCGTCGAGGACGCCCTGGGCGAAGTTGTCCGGCGTGGACAACGCCTTGCCGACCGTCAGCTCGCCGGCTTCGTCCACCACCACGCAGTCGGTGAACGTGCCGCCGATATCCACGCCCAGGTTGTATTCCATGTCGATCTCCGTGACTTCAACTGGGTTAAGGCTCGCGGACGCAGCCCCCTGGAGCCTGTGTCGGCCGACAGCGCGGTGCGGGCGCGGGCCCTTCGACTTCGCTCGGCTGCGCCTCGCTACGCTCAGGACGGGCGGGTTTGAGACCCGCCCCCTACACGCTCGTTTTCCTGCGCCGCGGCCTGCCGGGTCAGCGCCTGATGGCGCTGTACTGATCGGGCCTTCGGTCCGTGAGGAAGATCCAGTTCTTCCGCTGGCGCTCCAGCAGGTCGAGGTCCAGGTCGGCCCACACCACGTCTTCCTCGGTGGCGCTGGCGTGGGCGACGATTTCGCCCCGCGGGTTGATGATCAGGCTTTCGCCGAAGTAGAACTCCTCCGGCGCCCCGCCTTGGTCCACACCGACGCGGTTGGGGGCCGCCACGTACATGACGTTCTCCACCGCCCTTGCGCACAGCAGCATCTCCCAGCGCGAGCGCGCCCGCTGCGTGCTGGTTACCGGCACGCACAACAACTCGGCGCCGTTCAGGGCGGCGCATCGGGCCGGTTCCGGCAGGTTCCGGTCGTAGCAGATGTTCAGGCCAAGCTTCACCCCCAGGTCCGTCTGGACCACGGGGAATCCAAGGTCGCCGGGCCGGAAGTAGTACGCCTCGCTGCCGCTGGTTCCCACCAGTCGTCCCATACCGCTGGGGATCGTGTTCTTGCGGTACTTGGTGAGCCGCTGTCCATCGCGGCCGAACACCACCGCGCTGTTGTAGAAATGGTCTCCTTCCCGCTCGAAGAACGGGTAGACCAGCGCCAGGCCCGCCTCCCGCGCGACCTCCCGGGCCGCCGTCACCGACGGACCGTCCTCCGGCTCGGCCAGCTTGAACAGCTCGGGGTCGTTTGTGAACGCGGGATAGATGGTGCTGGCCAGCTCGGGAAAGCCGACGAGGTCCGCGCCCGCCCCGGCGGCGCGAAACGCCAGACGGCGGACCGCGGCGATGTTCTCCCGCCAATCCACGTTCCCGCTGAACTGTGCGACCGCCACACGCGGCATGGTTACCTCCCGACCCGGGACCGCACGATCGCCCGGGAACTGGTGCCCTGATGTCCTTCATCCCGCAAGATCCGGTGTCCTCTTGTACCACCCCGCAGCCCGCTCGTAGGCGTGGCCCACCCGCAGGACCGTCTCCTCGTCAAAGGGCCTGCCGACGATCTGCATGCCGATAGGCAGGCCCGAGGGGGAAAAGCCGCAGCACACGCTGAGGGCGGGCAGCCCGGTCTGATTGAACGGGATGGTGCACAGCGTGAACAGGTTCCCGCGGCGATCCGAAAGCCTGACCTCCCGGCCGTCGATACGGGCGGAGCCCCGGTCCAGCTCCTCGATGGTGGGCGCGGGAAAGGCGATGGTGGGGACCACCATCACCTGGACGCGCTCGAAGGCCCGCTCGAACCCCTCGTAGATGAGCCGCCGGACCCGGTGCGCGGTGTTGACGGCGCTGCCGGATATCAGGAGCGAGCCGATGAGGTTCCTCAACATCCCCGGACTGTAGTCCCGGGGCCGGGTGCGCAGATAAGCGTCGTGGTCCGGCATGTCCTCCACCCGGGCGATGCAGGCCTGCACCGCCGGCAGCAGCTCCATGTGCGGGATCGCCACCTCTTCCGTCGCAAGTCCGTGGGACCCGAGGAAACGGACGGCCTCCGTGAAGACCTGTCTGACTTCATCGAACATCAGGTCATCAAAGTAGCCCCTGACGAGCCCTACCTTCAATCCGCTGGCGTCATTCCCGATACTCTTGGAATAATCCGGCACGGGCACGTCTGCGCTGAACGCATCTTTGGGGTCATTCCCCGCGATGCAGCTCAGGACCAGGGAACAATCCTCCACCGTCTTGGCCAGGACCCCCAAGTGATTGATCGAGCCGGGTCCCGTGCCCGGCACCCCGCCAAACAGGCTCACTCTTCCGTGTGTCGGCTTCAGTCCGGCGACGCCGCAGAGCGCCGCGGGATTCCGCACCGAGCCGGCGCTGTCGGTGCCGATGGACGCCAGGCACAGGCTGGCCGCCACCGCCGCCGCGGAGCCGCCGCTCGATCCGCCGGTGGCCCGGGCCACGTCCCAGGGATTGCGGCTGGGGCCGTAGAACACGTTGTTTGTATGGCTCGACTTGGCCCACTCGTGCATGTGGGTCTTGCCCAGGATCACCGCGCCCGCGGCCCTGAGCTTGCTCACCACCGTTGCATCATGACCGGGCTTCCAGTCGGAAAGTGTCTTCGACCCCGCGGTGGTCCGCACGCCTTTGATGGCGATATTGTCCTTGATGGAAAGCGGGATTCCATGCAGCGGGCCGCGGTAGTGCCCGCTCTCGATCTCCTTCGCCGCGGTCCCGGCATCCGCAAGCGCCTGATCCTTCGTCAGCGTCACGTACGCATTCAGGACAGGATTCAGTCGTTCCATCCGCTCGAATACGAGATTCGTCAGATCTACCGGAGATACCTTTCGGCTCTCGATCTGCCCGGCCAACCGCGAAATCGTCAGTCCTTCCAGATCCCGCTCTTCCATCTTCGGGTTCCTTCGCCCTCCCAACGGTCCTTCACACGGGATACAACTGCCGGCCTGGTTTCCGGGGGATATACCGTCCGTGTGGTTCTTCCGCGATCCTGGCCCGCGGCTCTCCCTCGGGCCATTCCATGATCACGTTGCCACGAAGGATGGTCATCGTCGGCCAACCCTTGAGCTCCCTGCCTTCCCATATGGACCATCCCGCGGAGCTGTGGATCATCTCCTGTGTGACCCGCCGGGTCCGGTCGAGGTCCACGAAAACGAAATCCGCGTCCGAACCCACGCTGATGACGCCCTTCTTGGGATAGATCCCGAACACGCGGGCGGGACTTTCGCAACAGGCCTCCACGAGTCTCTCGAGGGTGATCCGACCCTTGTGCACCCCCTCCGTCAACAGAACCGGCAGCAAGGCTTCCACGCGAGAGGGAAATCCGCTGCTCGTTTCCCACACGTTCCCCTTGTCCATTTCCGCCCGCGACATTCCCCAATCCACGTGGTCCGAGCCGATACAGTCGATCTCGCCGTCTCGCAGACTGTCCCACAAGATTCCCATGGTTTCTTCATCGCGGAGCGGAACGTTTATCTTCCACACGTCATGCGACAACGACAGATAGTGGTGCCCTGTCTGACTGTAGACCTCGACCCCCTCCGCCCTCGCCTTGTTGATCTCGTCGAGGGTCTCCCGTGTCGTCGTGTGCACGACGTAGAGCGGGCAGCCGGTCACACCGGCATAGTAGGCATACGTTCTCACGTGACCCGCCTCGCAGAAATGCGGGGATCGTTCGTCCCAGGCCGCCATATCGGTGCGTCCGGCTCGCTTGAGACGTTCTTCGAAGAGTCGGACGATCTGGTAGTTCTCGGGATGAATGCAAACGACGCCGGGCGGCCCAAGCTCGGCGGTCTTCTCCATGCCCAGGTACACGGTACCGTCGTCAAAGCCCAGATGCCCGCCCCGTTCCCGTCCGGGCCACACGCTGTAGGTGTTCGCCCCCTGCATCGTGTGCAGGTAATACTTGAACGAGGTCACGCCGAACTCCCGGGCCACGCGCGGAATATCGAGGGCCTGAGCGTCCGTCGTAATGAATCCGGTCAGAAAACAATCGATGAACGCATTGGACTCCAGGACTCCGATGAACTCCGACATCACTTCGGAGTAAGGCACCACGTCCTCGGGCCGGGGTTCATCGTTGTATTCCTTCCTCAGCTTCGAGCTCGACTGCATGATCCCCCAGGTCGTCACCCCGCCCGCGGCGGCGGCGCGGGTCTCGCTATCGAGGCTGTCCTTCAGCGGCCGGTGGGAGCCGACGTGGCATTCGGGGTCGACGATGCCCGGTAGAACGTGCTGCCCGTGAGCATCGATCGTACGCTTTGCGGGGGGCAGCGCCTCAGGCTGGGCAAGGGCCACGATGATGCCGTCCTTGATGGCGATTCCCGTCTCTCTCGTCCCGGCGCCGCTCACCACCCGGCCGTTCACGATAACCGTATCCACCATGGGGTTTGTCATGCGGGCCACCCTTTCGGCATACCTCTACTTCCCTCCCGCGAGGCCGCTGCAATCGAGTTATAGACTTAACGTGAGGCGTCCATCAAGTTCACCATAGAGCTCCATCGCCGCCTATCGCGTCCACAGTTCGTTCAGCGGCACGGCAAGCATGCGTTTGTCGCCCAAGGGCAAGAGGTCCTGGCCGGTATAGAGCAGTATCCCCTGCTGGAAATCGTCGCCGCAGCGATCCGCCAGCCGCGCAAGCCCCTGCCCGTCCCGGCGCGTCAACGAGGCGGCGGCTTTGACTTCGACGCCCCAAGTCTTCGACCCCCGTGTCATGACCACGTCGACCTCGATCTGATCGTTGTCGCGGTAGTGCCAGAAACGCAGGTCGGGGTCCGTCCAGGCTGCCTGGGCGATGAGCTGCTGAACCACGAACGACTCCAGTAGGGGCCCCATGCGATCCCGCCGGTGGACCCAGTCCGCGTCGGTGAGGTCGCCGAGCGCCGCGGCGAGGCCGCTGTCGAGCAGATGTACCTTTGGCGATTTGACAAGACGTTTGGCGGTGTTGCCGTGCCAGGCGGGCAGGCGTCGCACCAGGAAAAGCCGTTCGAGCACCGCCAGGTAGTGGTCCACTGTCTCCCTGCGCAACCCGAGATCGCTCGCAAGGCCGCTGGCGTTCAACAACTGCGCGCTCCGCAAGGCAAGCAATTCCAGGAGGCGGGCCAGCTCCTGCGCATCCTTCACCCGCGCAACGTCCTGAACGTCACGCTCGACGATGATGCGCAGGTATTGGCGGTACCATTGTCGGGCGCGTCGGGCCGCCCGACCGAGGGGTTCCGGATAGCCGCCCGCCACCAGCCTCTCGGCCAGTCCCGGTTCGGCCGCAATGGTTCCGCCTTTGATGTCGGGCGTCAGAGCCCCTTCCAACAGAGCGCTCAGGAACCTGCCGGGCTTGCGCTCCTTCTCCGCTTCCGTGAGGGGCTGTAACTGCGCGATCTCCATGCGTCCCGCCAGGGATTCGGTGACCTTCGGCACGAACAACAAATTGGCGGAGCCGGTCAGCAGAAACCGGCCGGGTCGACGGTCGCGATCAACGGCCCGCTTGATGGCAGGCAGCACTTCCGGAGCCCGTTGCACTTCGTCCAGAGTTACGGCCTCCGGCAGGCTTGAGATGAAGCCCTCGGGATCATTGACAGCCGTCCGGTGGTAGTTGTTCTCGTCCAGACTGATATATGCCCGGTCCGGGGCCAAGAGCTGAACGAGCGTGGTCTTGCCGGCTTGCCGGGGACCCAGCACGCAGACCACCGGCGTATCGGCCAACGCTTCCCGGATGACCGGTTCCAGCAAACGAGGAAAGAGGGATTCGTTACCGTCCATTTGCCTGTTATCATAGCGGTAAATTGCCGAATGGTAAAGCGTGCAAATGCTGGGGAAACCGGCGAGTCCGTGCAGGGAGTCCATCGGTGGCACACTCATAGTTGACACTCCGCCGTCCTCTCTGACAGAGTCGGCGAGTCAGCGCCCGCGTCCGCCGGACGGGACGGGCAAGCCTATACGCCGACGGCATTGAACGGGAGCTTACAGTCCATGGTTGAACGTGATGACAGCGGTTACATACTCAAGATCGCGTCCCATTCGCCGTCCCATCCCTGGTGGCGCATCACCGATGAGCTAGCGGAGGGCTTGAACGGTTATCGCGAAACGCCGGGGCTGATCTCGAGTGTCGGCGTCTTCACGGGACGATTCGGGTTGGGTTCGCTGGAGAATCCCAAGACTGTAGGCGCCGGGCTGGCGGACGTGGGCATCACCAACCCTCCGGCCAACGCAAGAATGGCCACCGAGGGGAAAGGACGGTTCCAGACCAGCGTGGGCGAGCTCAGGGCCATCGCCCGGTTCCCGGAGCCCGATTATATCTTCTGGCTGGTGGCGGAGGAGTTGAACATCCACTCCATGGAAGAGCTCGCGGCGCGCAAGCCGGCCATGACCCTGGTGTCGGGCCGGGTGGGACCGACGGGCCCGGACACGCTGACGTGGACCGTGGAGCAGGTCATGAAGTGGTACGGCTTCAGCTACGAGGACGTCAACTCCTGGGGCGGACAGGTGCTGTTCCCCGGACCCGCCATCGTGGGCGTGCCCATGGTCCGGCGCGGCGAGGGCAACGCCGTCTTTCAGGAAGGGGTCCACGACGAGTGCTGGGAGGAACTGGCCGAAGCAAGGCCCATGCGCGCCCTGCCGCTGGACCCGCAAGCCGTCGCGTACATGAAGGATTCCTACGGTTTCGGCCAGGCCGTCATTCCCAAGGGTCGCCTCAAGGGGATCGAGAGTGACCTGTTGACGGTGGATTTCGGCGGTTGGCTGCTGTTCTCGAGGGCGGACCTGCCGGACGAGGTCGCCTATCTCCTGGCGCAGACCAGCATGGAGCGGAGGGACCGCATTGCCGCGCCATACGCGCCATTGGCCCCGCATCTGAGAGACCTCGAAGTGCCCATCCGCCCGGAGCGTCTGTGCACCGACACCGGGGTGCCGCTGCATCCCGGAGCCGAACGCTATTACAAGGAGTTCGGCTGCCTGTGAAGGAGAGAACCGATGGAACGTGTGGATCTTCTGATAGCGAACGGGAATGTCGTCTTTCGTGAAGGGACCCGTCCCGCGAATCTGGCCATCAGCGGCGGCAAGATCGTCGCCATCCTTCAACCGGGGCTCGAAATCGATGCGTCCCGCGTCATCGACGCCACGGGGAAGCATGTGTTGCCGGGTCTCGTCGATCCCGAAGGCCATCCGGGCCACTCCTTCCCGCTGGACATCGATCTCGAGACCGAATCACCGGCCGCGGCCGCCGGAGGCGTGACCACCTGGGGCATCCAGGACCCGAGTCCCCGAATGGGCAAGAAGCCCTTCAAGCAGGACACCGAACCCGCGGACGTCGTCTCGTTTCACGACGTGATGGATATCGCCATCAAGACCGGACACGAAAATTGCATTACGGATTTCTACTTCACGCCGCAGCTCGAGACGGACCAACAGGCCGAAGAGGTGGGCGAATACGCCGACAAGTACGGCGTGACGTCCTACAAGTTCTATTGCCACGCGAAGCATCCGGAGATCGCGGCCAAGCTCTGGTACGTGTACCGTTCGGGGCTGGCCACGGGTTTCGACGACGGGGTCGTGTACAAGACGCTGGAGAACGTCGCCAGGATCGGACCGCCGGGTATCGTTTCCTTTCATCCCGAAAACTTCGAGATCGTCCGGGTCTTTTCCCAGCGTTTGATGGACGCCGGACGAATGGACATGGAGGCATGGACGGATCGCTCGCCCGACTTTGTCGAGGCCCATCACATCCGCCAGTACGCCTACCTGGCCAAGATCACGAAGTGTCCGATGTATGTCCAGCATACGACCACCGCGGAATCGCTGCTGGCGATCCGCCAGGCCAAGGACGAGGGCGTCGAGATCTATTCCCAAAGCAACCCCGTGTATCTGTGTCTTCCCGCGGGAACCTGGAAGATCAACGTGCCGCTCCGGTATCCCGAGACCATGGAGCGGCTCTGGGAGGCCGCCAAGAACGGAGAGATCGACGCCTTGGGTTCGGACCATGTCGTTTCGCATGGTTCCCGCACGGAGATGGAGGTGCCGGGCGACGTGTGGAAAACCACCAGCGGCTTCCCGTCGAGGGTGGAGATGATGCTGCCGTTGATGCTCGACGAGGGAATCAACAAGGGGAGGATCACGCTTCAACGGCTGGTGGAGATGATGTGCGAGGCTCCCGCCAGGATCTTCGGACTCTATCCACGCAAGGGATGCCTGCAAGTCGGTTCCGACGGAGACGTGGTGCTCGTCGATCTCAAGCGAACGGAAACCATCACGAACGATATGGTCCACACGCGTCCCAAGTGGACGATTCTCGAAGGGCGGGAGCTGACCGGCTGGCCCGTCATGACCATCCTCAGAGGCGAGGTTCTGACGGAGTGGCCGGAGGGAGAGCCCAGGTCGCGCATCGTCGCCACGGGCAAGGGTCAATATATCCCGCGCACACCGGGCAGTCGGTTCCTGTTCTAAACGCCGGAGTGTCAGCCGATGCCCATCAACGATCTGCGTGACTGGATCGACCGTATCGACGCACTGGGTCAGGTCCGCCGCGTCAACGGCGCGGACTGCGACGAAGAGATCGGAGCCATTACCGATCTCTACATGGAACGGGTCGGCCGCCCGGCGCTGCTGTTCGACGAGATACCCGGCTACCCGCCGGGGTTCCGCGTGCTCGCCAACGTCACCACATCCCCCCAACGGGTCGCCGCCACACTCGGCATCCCCGGCGACCTGTCGCTTGCGGGCATGGTGCAGCATTGCCGCCGGTTCCACGGCGAGCTGCCCGGCATCAAGCCTCGTGTGGCCGACTCGGGGCCGCTTCAGGAAAACGTGGCGACGGGCGGGGACATCGACATGCTGCGCTTCCCCACGCCCAAGTGGCACGAGGACGACGGCGGCCGCTATCTGGGAACGGGCTGCGCCGTGGTCATGCAGGACCCCGACTCCGACTGGATCAACGTGGGCTGCTATCGGGTGGTGGTTCACGACCGGAACACCCTGGGAATCATGATTACCGCGGGCAAGCAGGGCCGGCTCATCATGGAGAAGTACTGGCGCAGAAACGAAGCCTGCCCCGTGGCCGTCTCGTTCGGTCACGACCCGTTGATCTATCTGATGGCCGGACTCCACGCCGGCACGGGGGTGTGTGAATACGACGTGGCCGGGGGCATACGCGGAGAGCCGGTGGATGTCATTCTCGGCGAGGTCACAGGCCTGCCCCTTCCCGCGACGGCTGAGATTGCCATCGAAGGTCACATACCCCCGGGCCGTTTCGAGCCCGAAGGACCCTTCGGAGAGTGGACCGGCTACTACGCGGGAGGCCGTGAGAAACAGCCGGTTATCGAAGTCGCGTCGCTGATGTACCGGAACGATCCCATCATTCTCGGCACCGTGCCGCGCAAGCCGCCCAGCGACGATACGTATATTTCCAGCTTCCTCAGCAGCTCGGCCATCTGGGAGCAGATGGAGGCCGCGGGCGTCCCGGGCATCAAGGGGGTTTGGAATCACGAGGGAAGCGGCAGCCAGATGTTCATCACCGTCGCCATCGAGCAGATGTACGCGGGCCATTCCAAGCAGGCCGCCATGGCCGCCGCCGGTTCCTACGCGGGATCGTACCTGAACAAGATGGTCGTAGTGGTGGACGACGACATCGATCCCACCAGCATCGACGACGTGGTGTGGGCCATGTGCACCCGGCTGGACCCGGACACGGACTTGGACATCGTGCGCAACTGCTGGAGCAGCCCCCTGGATCCCATGGCCTACCCCGAGGATCGCAGGAACTTCAACAAGAGGATGCTCATCGATGCCTGCCGGCCCTGGAACCACCGCGACACGTTCCCCAAGGTCGTGGAGGCCAGCGCCGAAGTGAAGGAGCGCATCCGAAAACGATGGCCCGATCTCTGGGACATCTGACGGACCAGCGTTGGACTACCCCGGACGGCACAGCGCTTGACCCTCTCCCCCGTATGGGCTGTATTGAGCGGACGGAGCGAACGATATGGCTGACGACTATCGCGTAATCGGCACACCGGTCATACGCCCGGACGGCGCCGAGATGATCTCGGGCCAGGCCGTCTACGGTCCGGACGTGACCCAGCCGGGGATGTTGTGGGGCAAGATCCTCCGGAGCCCGCTCCCGCATGCGAGGATTCGGTCCATCGACGTCGAGAAGGCCCGGGCGCTCCCGGGGGTCACCGTGATCACGGCGCAGGACGTGCCGGAGCGGCGCTACGGCTACGCCATCGAGGACGAGCAGATCTTCGCCGTGGACAAGGTGCGCTACGTCGGCGAGCCCGTGGCCGCGGCCGCGGCGCCGGATGAGGAACGGGCGCTGGAGGCGCTGTCCCTCATCGACGTGGACTACGAGGAGCTGCCGGCGGTTTTCACCGCCGCGGAGGCGGCGCGGGACGGGGCGCCGCTGGTTCACGAGGAACTGGGGCCGGCCCGGTCGGTGTATCTGGCGTCGTGGAACCCGGTGCGGGGAACCAACATCATCCACCAGGCGTCCCACCATCGCGGCGACGTGGACGCGGCGCTGGCAAGGGCGGACTACGTATTCGAGGACACGTTCCACGCCAGCCAGATCCATCACAGCTACATGGAGCCCCACGCCACGCTGGCCGCGGCCCGGGGCAACGCGGTGACGGTGTGGACCTGCAGCCAGGAGGTGTTCCAGCTCCGGACCCTGCTGGCCGGGCTGTTCGCCATTCCGGAAAGCCGCATGCGGGTGAT
Source organism: uncultured Binatia bacterium (SeqCode) (assembly GCA_965218305.1). Taxonomy (GTDB): domain Bacteria; phylum Desulfobacterota; class Binatia; order UBA9968; family JAJDTQ01; genus JAJDTQ01. The sequence goes on from OZ244617.1 coordinate 2,492,995, forward strand.
CAACACCAAGGTGGGCGGCGGCTTCGGCGGCAAGATCGAGCCGCGGCTGGAGCCCGTGGCGGTGGCGCTGTCGATGCGCAGCCGCAAGCCCGTGAAGATGGTGATGACCCGGGCGGAGGAGTTTACCGCCGCGGCCGGCTCGACCCCGGCCACGGTGAGGGTCAAGACCGGGGTCACGAAGGACGGGACGCTGGTGGCCCGGGACATCGACTTTCTCTGGGACACCGGCGCCCACGCCGAGGGCCTGCCCCCCAGCAACCGCGCCATGAAGGACGGCAACGGCCCCTACCGCGTCCACGACCTCCGGATCTCGTCCACCCTGGTCTACACCAACAAGATGCGCGGCACCCAGTTGCGCGGTCTGGGCGTGCCCGAGGGCGCCTTCGCCATCGAGTCGCAACTGGACATGATCGCCGAGCGCCTGAGCATGGACCCGCTGGAGCTGCGGCTCAAGAACATTCTCGAGGAAGGCGACATCAACTCCATCGACGACGTGGTGCAGAGCATCGGGCTCCGGGAGTGCCTGGAACGGGTGGCCGAGGAGATCGGCTGGAACAAGCCCAAGCCCGCGAACGTGGGCCGGGGCCTCGCGGTCATCGCCAAGTCTCCCACCACCCACTCCAGCATCTCCAGCGCCTACGTCCAGTTCAACGAGGACGGCAGCGCGCAGGTGCTGGTGGGCGCCTCCGAAATCGGCCAGGGAATGTCCGTGGTCATGTGCCAGATCGCCGCCGAGGTGCTGGGGCTTCCGGTGGAGGCGGTGGGCATCGCCAGCGCGGACACGGGCACCACGCCCTACGACCGCGGCACGTTCTCGAGCCGGGTGACCTTCTACACCGGCATGGCGGTGAAGATCGCCGCGGAGGACGCGAGAAAACAGCTCCTGGAAGTGGCTTCCCGGATGGTGGAGATTCCCCAGGACGATCTCGCGGTAGCGGAGGAGCGCGTAGTGTCGCCCGGACATCCGGAACTCTCGCTCCCGTTTCGCGAGGTCCTCGAACGGGCCCACACGTACGAACGGCCGATCCTGGGCCGGGGCACCTACGGCGGCAAGGGCGACTACCCCACCCTCCCCCACAAGACCCAGCGCAAGGAGTACGTGCCGGGGTGGAAATACGCGGCCCAGGCCGTGGAGGCGGAGATCGACGAGGAGACCGGCATCGTCCGGGTGCGGCGCATCGCGTCGGCCCACGACGTGGGCAAGAGCCTGAACCCCCTGAGCGTCGACGGCCAGATCATCGGCGGGGTGGTCATGGGACTGGGCTACGCCCTGCACGAACGGCTCCAGTTCGACCAGGGGCGGATCGTCAACCCCTCGTTCATGGACTACAAGATTCCGTCCAGCCAGGAGATCCCGGAGATAAAGCCCATCGCCGTGGAAGTGCCGCTGCCGGAGGGTCCGTTCGGCGCCAAGGGCATCGGCGAGCTGGCCATCGTGGGCATCGCGCCCGCCATCGGCAACGCCATCCATGACGCCCTGGGGGTCAGGCTGAAGGAGCTGCCGCTCTTCCCGGAGAGGGTGCTGGAGGCGGTGGAGGGTCAGCGGAAGGGCAACGGATGAACTTTGTCGCGAGCCCCTCATCGAAAGACCGACCATGGAATGCAAGCTGATCCGGCCCGCGAGCCTGGAGGAAGCGCTGGCGGCGCGAGCGGAATACACGCACGACGCCCTGCCCATCGCCGGGGGACAGTCGCTGCTGGTGATGATGCGCAACCGCCTGGTGTCGCCGGGGGCATTGATCGACCTGGAGCCCATCGAGGAACTTCGGGGTATCGCAGCGCATTCCGCCGGTATTTCCATCGGCGCCATGAATTCCTGCAACCAACTGATCGCATCCCCGCTCCTGGGCGAAACGGTCGGCGTGCTCCCGGCCGCGGCACGACAGGTCAGCTCCACAGCGGTGCGCAACCTCGGCACCATCGGCGGCAACGTGTGCCACAACGAGCCCGGGGCCGACCTTCCGCCGGTGCTGCTGGCTCTGAACGGCCGCGCCGCGTTGCGGCGGCGCGGCGGCGCCCGTGAAGTCCCCCTTTCCGAGTTCTTCGCCGGTTACTTCGAGACCGCGCTGGAGCCGGACGAGATCCTTTGCCGCATCGAGATCGAGCACGCGCCGGCGGGAGCCGCCGGGGTGTACCTGAAGCACGCCATCAGCCCCGAGGACCTGGCGATGGTGGGCGTCGCCGCCGTGGTCGTGCCGGACCGCAAGCGTGCCGGCGGCGTGGCCGAGGTGCGGATCGGCATCGGCGGAGCCGCCCCGGTTCCGCTCCGGGCCGCACAGGCCGAGGCGGCCCTGAAGGGAGCGGTGCTGGACGCCGAAACGGCCCGGGCCGCGGGAGAGATGGCGAGCACCGAGGTGGACCCGGGCTCCGACCCCCATGCCAGCGCCGAGTACCGCCGCAAGATGGTGTCCGTATTCGTCCGCCGGGCGCTGCTCCAGGCGGCGAAGCAGATCCAGGAGAACGGCCATGGCGCGGCTTGAGCTCAGTATCAACGGCCAGGAAGTCCAGGTGGAAGCCCTGGACACGGCGCTTCTGCTGGACGTGTTGCGGGAGCGGCTGGCCCTGACGGGCGCCAAGCGCGGTTGCGAGACCAGCCATTGCGGCTGCTGCACCGTGCGGGTGGACGGCATGGCGGTCCACAGTTGCGTCGTGCTGGCTGCGCGCTGTGAGGGAAAAGAGATCACCACGGTGGAAGGATGCGGCGACGGCATGGAGCTCGACCGGCTCCAGCGGCTGTTCCTCGCGTACGGCGCCGTGCAGTGCGGCTACTGCGGTCCCGGCATGCTGATGGCCGCCCAGGCCCTGCTGGATCAGAATCCAACCCCGACGCTGGATGAGGTGAAGAAGGGCCTGGACGGCAATCTGTGCCGCTGCACCGGCTACACTCCCATCTTCGACGCGATCCTGGCCTACGGGCGGGGAGAGTAGCGCATCAACCTCCTTTCGACTCCGCTACACTTCCAAGTAGCTGCGAGCTTGCGCCCTTCGACTTCGCTCGGCTACACCGAGCTACGCCCAGGACGAACCGGAGGGACGTCGCCGCATTTCTCTCGCGCTTCCGTTCGTCCTGAGCCCTTCGACTAGCTCAGGACAGGCGTAGCCCTAGCGAACTCGAAGGATGAACGGCGGCCACCTGCCGAGCGAACCAAGAATGCCATGACACAACACACCGCCCACGCGTCCGCCGGAGTCCCCATCGCGGTGATGGGTGTCATGCTGGTGGTGTTTCTCTTCGCCATCGACGCCACCATCGTGAGCAGCGCCATGCCGACCATGGTCTCCAGCCTGGGCGACATCGAGCTGTACAGTTGGGTCTTCTCCGTGTACATGCTCACCTCGGCGCTGGCCACCCCCATCTTCGGCAAGCTCTCGGACATCTACAGCCGGCGCACCCTGATGCTGCTGGCCATCGGAGCCTTCCTGGCGGGCTCGGCCGCCTGCGGCGCCGCGCAGAGCATGCCGCAGCTCATCGTGTTCCGCGCCGTGCAGGGCGCGGGCGGGGGCGCCATCTACGCGCTAGCGTTCATCATCGTCGGGGTCGTCTTTCCGGTGGAGCAGCGGGCGCGGATGCAGGGCATCATCTCCGGCGTGTGGGGCGTCGCCTCGGTGCTTGGCCCGGCGGGCGGCGGGTTCATCGCGGAGTACTGGAACTGGCGCTGGATCTTCTGGATCAATCTGCCCATCGGGGTCGTGGCCGCCACCCTGATCGTCATCGGGTTTCACGAGGAGCGCGCGGAGAGCCGGCTGCGCTCGCTGGACCTGGGCGGCGCCGCGGTCCTGCTAGGCGCGCTGATGCTGCTGTTCTACGGGCTTCTGGTGGCTGCCAACCAAATCGATCTCGTAACCGCCGAGTCCGTTACCGTGGTCGTCGGCGTCATTACGTTGTTCACGCTGTTCGTCGTCATCGAGAGCAAGGCCAGGGATCCGGTGCTGCCGATGGCGCTGTTCCGCATGCCGAGCTACAGCCGGCCCACGGTCCTCAGCCTGGTCGCGGCCATGGGCATATTCGGCATCATCGGGTTCCTGCCGCTTTACGTCCAGGGTGCGCTGGGCGGCAGCGCCTCCCTGGCCGGCCTCACCCTGCTGCCCCTGAGCGTGGGCTGGACCGCAGGGAGCGTCATCTCCGGCCTCATCGCCACGCGCTGGGGCTACCGCAACGTCTGCGTCACCGGCATGACCCTGATGGTCCTGGGCTATATCCCGCTCATGGTCCTGGAAGAGGCCGGCGGCATGACCATAATGCTCGTCGCGGTGAGCTGCTCCGGCACGGGCATGGGCATGGTCAACGTCACTGCGCTGGTGGCGGCCCAAGCGGCGGTGCCGTTCCAGCACCTTGGCGTGGCCACGTCCACCGTGATGCTCTTCCGCACCATCGGCGGCGCCCTCATCCTGAGCATCATGGGCAGCGTTCTGCTGCAACGCATGAACGCCGCGTTCACCGTCATCGCCGCCGACCTGACTTCGCTCTCGGAAGAGGTCATCAGCAGGGTCACGAATCCGCAAAACCTGCTGGACCCGTCCACTCGCGCGCTGATACCCGCCGACCTCATGCCCGTGCTCATCGCCGCCCTCGTCAACGCCGTCTGGTGGGCCTTCCTGATAGGCTTGGCCGCCGCGGTCGCCGGGCTGGTTCTGAGTTGCTTTCTGCAGGGTAAACGGCCGGCCTGACCTCCGCTCGCCCTAACCTTGCCGGGACAGCATTTCCTCCAACGCATAAAGCGTCTTCTGTGGAAATCGTTCCAGCGGGTAGTAGTGTGTCACGATTTCCAATGCGGCGCCGTAATCGGTGAGATTGAGGTAGCGCAGTAGGAAACGCACGTCGTCTTCGTCGTGAAACTCCTCGCCAAGGCGCATCGCCATGCACTTCATTGCCAACAGGTACTCCGGGGCTGCGGTCAAGACGCGCAGGTTGGATGACTCCAGGTATGGGTGGAAGTCGCCCCTGTCGCTCAGGTAACTTTTGACCGCGTCGTTGAGCCAGTCAGGGGACAACCCGGATGCGGCGGCGACGGCGTGCGCGGCTTCGCGTACGTGCCTCGCCGGCCTGAAGAAGGCGCCGACATCCTTGGTCGATGGGCGCGCGTCGTAGACCAGACACATGACCGCGCCTCCCACCAAGTACACCTCCCCCGTGATTCCCCTGCCCGATAGCTCGTCGTTAAGTCCCTGGAACAGGCGTTCGATGTCGCGCTTGGAGTACTCCACTATCTACACCCGCTGGCCCACGCTGCTGTCGACAAACAGGTTCCGGCGCCGGAACGGCGGCGGTGAGGTGGTCAGGAGATACAACCGCAGGCTCTCCAATGACGAGGCGAACCAGGGCCTTTCCAACGGTGGCACCGTCCTCGTCCAGTCGGGAGGAACCACCCCCTTCGACATGGCCGCGTACTCGATCATTGCCGCCAGGTAGTTCGCCTCGAACGGTGGAAGACTGACTTCCGGCGCATACCGGACAGCCCGCTCGAAATCATTTCCATTTACCCCGCCAAGCATGTCGTTCAACTCGGCGAAGATGTACGAGCGCGCATGGGCGCGCATTACAAGCTCTCGACACAGAGCCTGAAACTCTCGTTCGACCGGCGGGAGCATCAGGTTCATCACCCAATTGGACACGTCCATCCCGGCACGGGTCGCCCGTTCCTGGATGCGCGCCTTGTCTTCCGCGCTGATGCGGATCTGAAGCTGTTGGTCCTTGCCCACCCAAACACCATAGCGGCCCCGAACAACTCGTGTCAATACGTCGTATTGACACAGTCGCCCGGACCTTTCGGAGTCCACGTTGACGTTGTTTCCGCTCTTGTCTATGATGCACGTAACTTACGACAACCCAGGCAGTCCAGACCGGAGGAGCCAGTGACCAAGACGCCCGCCGCCTTCACCGAAGAGACCCTCGACATAGCCGGCACATCCCTGCAACTGCGACGCGGAGGCTCCGGAGATCCGTTGCTGATCCTCCACGGCGAGTTGGGCGTGCCCGACTGGCTGCAGGCCCACGAGCTTCTGGCCCAGCGTTACTCCGTGTATGTACCCTCCCTGCCGGGCTTCGGCTCCTCGTCGTATCCGGACTGGATGATGTCGGTCCGGGACCTGTCCGCCTGGGTAAGCTGGTTCGTACGGGACTACGGCCTGTCGACTCCCCTCAACGTCATCGGCTTTTCCCTGGGAGGCTGGATCGCGGCCGAGCTTGCCACCGCCAACAGCGCCATCTTCTCCAAAATGGTTCTGGTAGGAGCGGCAGGCATCAAGCCCCGTGAGGGAGAGATCTGGGACTACTTCCTGCACTCCGCCAAGGAGGCATTCCAACAGTCCTTCCACGACACCGAATCGGCCGAATACCTGAAGTACTACGGCAAGGACTGGACTCCGGACGAGGCTGACCAGGTAGAGACCAACCGGGAGGCGGCCATCCGCTACCTTTGGCGTCCCTACATGCACAGCATCACGTTGCCGGACCTCCTCCCGGCCATAGCAACCCCTACCCTTCTCGTATGGGGGAGGCAGGACGGCATCGTCCCTATCAGTAGTTGCGAGCTCTACAAGCAGGGAATACCCGGTGCTCAGGCCGCCGTCCTTGAGGACTGCGGACACATGCCCGAGATGGAGAAGCCGGACGAATTCACCAAAACCGTCCTTGAGTATCTGGGAGGTTGATAGCGACCGGACACGACGCAGGTGGAAAGCAGACAGCCACTAGCGTAGCGATGCCTCTTCCCGATGGGAACAGAGGAACAGGGAGAAAGCACGATGTTCATAGGCCACTTTACGGAGCAACCCTGGCAGAAAGAAGACTGGCCCGTGGCCTGGGGGTCCGGCGTCATGGAGGTGAGCAATAGCGAGTACGACCCCTTTCGTGCTTCCGGCCTCTACAACCGCTACCTGGACGAGAAGGTCTACGCCGAGGAGATGGGCTTCGACGGGATCATGGTCAACGAGCACCACAGCGCCCCGTTCTGCATGAACAGCGTGGCCAACGTGACGTCGTCCATTCTCGCTCGCATCACCACCAAGGCCAAGATCGTGATCCTCGGCAACATCCTGCCCATCCACGACGATCCCCTCTGGCTGGCCGAGCAGATCGCGATGATCGATGTGATTTCTCGGGGCCGCCTCATCCCCGGCGTGGTCCGCGGCGGCGGCAGTGAGAGCTTGACGCACAACGTGCCCCCGCACTTCAACCGGGAACGCTTCGAAGAGGCCCACGACTTCCTCGTCAAGACATGGACGACCCCCGGCCCCTTCCGCTGGGAGGGCAAGCACTTCCACTACAGGTACGTGAACCCCTGGGCCGTCCCGTTGCAAAAGCCCTATCCGCCTATTTGGGTGCCCGGTACTTCCAGCCGGGAGACCGTGGAGTGGGCGGCCCGGCATCGTTATCCCTACATCATGCTGGCCAGCCAGATCGATCTGACCCAGCAGATGTACCAAGTCTACTATGACACCGCCCGGGAAGAGGGCTATGAAGCCGGGCCCCAGCATCTTGGCTTCATGTTCTTCTTCCACGTGGAGGAGACCGAAAAAAAGGCCATGGAGGTGGGCCGGACCCTGACCCAGGGCGTCCGCAGCCCCTACGATCCCGGCGCGCAGAGGCCGCGGCCCTATATCGCGGGCCCCCCGGGAATCGCCACCCGCAGCGCCCGGGCCCTGCGGCGCAAGATGACCGCCGCGGACTCGTCCGGCCGCACCCGCGCGGGAGCGCGGGCGACCTTCGAAGACCAGGTGGCGACCCACGGCATGATCGTCGGCACCCCCGACAGCGTCATCCCCAAGGTGCGCTACATCATGGAACAACTGCGCCCGGGGACCATCATCTTCCGCACCGGCGACGGCGCCATGGACCACGAGTCGCAGATGCGCACGCTGAAGCTCATGGGCGAGGAGGTCATGCCCAAGCTTCGGGAGATCGCCGACGAGCTGGGCCTTCCCGGCCCCTACGATATCGACCCCAGGACCAACGAACCGCTCGCCGCCATGGCTTCCTAGGAGCCGGTCCGAACAGACATTCGGACAGGCTCCTGGTCGCCCGGTTGCAGACCGCGAGGTAACACATGTTCATCGGCCACTTCACCGAAGAGCCCTGGCAGGTAGACAACTGGCCCGAGGAATGGGGCACCGGCATCCACAAGGTCAGCAACGCCGAGTACGACCCGAAACGCGCCGCCAACCTGTACAACCGCTATCTCGACGAAAAGATCTACGCGGAGGAGGTGGGTTTCGACGGGCTGATGGTCAACGAGCACCACAGCGCGCCCTTCTGCATGAACGGCGTCGCCAACGTCCAGGCTTCGATCCTCGCCCGCATCACCACCAGAGTGAAGATCCTGCTGCTCGGCAACATCCTGCCCATCCACGACGATCCCCTGTGGCTGGCCGAGCAGCTCGCCATGATCGACGTCATCTCCCGCGGCCGGCTGATTCCGGGGATCGTGCGCGGCTCCGGCGGCGAGAGCATCAGCCACAACGTTCCTCCCCACTACAACCGCGAGCGCTTCGAGGAGGCCCACGACTTCCTCATCAAGACCTGGACCACGCCCGGTCCCTTTCGCTGGGAGAGCAAACACTATCAGTACAGGTATGTGAACCCCTGGGCAGTGCCGTATCAAAAGCCTCACCCGCCGATTTGGGTGCCCGGCACCTCCAGCAGGGAGACCGTGGAGTGGTGCGCCCGGCACCGCTATCCCTACATCATGCTCTCGACGCAGCTCGAGCTCACCCGTGAGATGTTCAAGGTCTACTACGAAACGGCGGAAGAGGAAGGCTACGATGCCGGCCCGCAGCACCTGGGCTACATGTTCTTCGTGCACGTGGAGGAAACGAAGGCCAAGGCCATGGAGGTCGGGCGCACCCTGACCCAAGGCGTCCGCAGCCCCTTCGACCCCGGAGTCCAGAGGCCCATTCCGTGGATCATGAGCCCTCCGGGCCTGAACACCCGAAAGGCCGTGGCCCTGCGCCGGCAGATGACGGCTCCCGACTCCAAGGGGCGCACCCGGGCCGGAGCCCTGGCCTCCTTCGAGGACCAGGTCGCCACCAAGGGCATGATCGTCGGCACCCCCGAGCAGTGCGTCGAGGACATACGCTACATCATGGAGTACCTGCGGCCCGGCATCATCATCTTCCGCACCGGCGACGGCGCCATGGACCACGAGTCGCAGATGCGCACCCTCAAGCTCATGGGCGAAGAGGTCCTGCCGGCCATGCGGGAAACCGCCAAGGAACTCGGTCTTCCGGGGCCTTACGAAGTGGATCCCGCCACCAACGAGGCGGTGGCGGCACTGGCGTCCTGAGGCCGGACAGCAGCCGCAAGACATTGTTGCTTGACCTTCCGCCCAGAATCGACTAGTCTTCTATCTAGTCAGTTGACAGGAGAGTGGCGTGAGCAAGACGTGGCAAGTACAGGATGCCAAGGCGCGTTTCAGCGAAATGCTTGAATCCAGCCTGATCAACGGGCCGCAAATCGTTACGAAACGGGGCGTGGAGACCGCCGTGCTGGTCCCCATCGATCAATGGCGCAGCCTTCAAAGGATGACCCGTCCGAACCTCAAGGAACTCCTGCTCGCGCCTGAGGCTCGCACGGAAACGCTGACATCGCCGCGAAAGAGACTGCGCCGCCGCCCGGCGCTACGATTCGACTAGGCGGTGCCGTGTACCTCCTCGACACCAACGTCGTCTCCGAATTGCGCCGTCCGCGCCCGCATCAGGCGGTCCTGGATTGGATTCAAGGCTTGTCCGCCAATGATCTTCACCTATCCGCCGTCACCATCGGCGAGATTCAGGCGGGGATCGAGATTACCCGCGAACAAGACGCCGCCAAAGCCGAGGAACTGGACGAATGGCTGGATCAGGTCCTCGCCACCTACAGCGTCCTGCCGGTGGATGCCGTCGCCTTCAAGGAGTGGGCCCGGCTCATGCACCGAAAATCCGACACCTTGATGCAAGACGCGCTGATCGCAGCGGTCGCCATCGTCAACAGGTTGACCATCGTCACCCGAAACGTTCGTGACTTCCAGCACATGAACGTGTCCATATTCAATCCGTTCAACGACCCGCCGACCGTACAGGACAGGCAAGAGCGCTGGACACCCTAGCCGCCGGCCGAAACGGCGTCTTTGTGCCAATGAGCGCACAATTCTCCGGGTATGCAAGCTCATCAAAAGCAGTGCACGCGTGGGGGGCTTGCATTCCTCTACGCTTGGGATCGGCGGAGCTCAAGTTCGAGGCGCATCCCGACGGCGGCTGCGGCTCGTTTCAACGTATAGAGGGTCACGCCTTCATTCTCGGGATCAAGCAGGCGGTCTAGTTGCGAGCGGCTGGTTGCCATACGCTCGGCCATGCGCGCCTTCGAGAGATTCTGCGCCTTCATCGCCTCCGTCAACTTGTATGCGAGGACAGCCTTTATCGCGTCGTTCTTCAGCTCTTCGTAGGTGCCGTCTTCCCGCAGCAGGCTTTCAAGGGTAGACCCAACGCGTGCCTTCGTCTCATCGGCCATAGTGGTGCTCCTTCATTCGACGCTCCGCAAGTTTCAGCTCCTTCAAAGGCGTTGCCTGGGTTTTCTTGATGAAGCCGTGCAGAAGCAGCAATGTGCTCCCGGATACCGTAAAAAATACTCTGGCGATCCGCCTGCCTGTCAAATTGCTGCGTACTTCGTACAAACCCGGGTAGTTTGTGATCGACGCGCAGAGTGGTGGCCCACATGGCCATCCGAACTCGACCGTCATGAGATCCCGGCCAATCGATCTGCGGTCCTCCCGAGAAAGCTTCGCGAGCCAATCGCGCACCGGCTCTCGGCCGCTATCCAGACGATAGAATCGAGCGACGAGGCTCTTCCGAGGTACCGCCATCAGGAAATATGTACCATATACGGTACGCCGACGCTATCTATTCAGAATAACTCGCGCAGGTCCCCGATTTCGAGAAGACCCTCGTACGAAGTAGACCCCGCAACCAACGAGCCGGTGGCCGCGTTGGCATCCTGACACCTGCCGGTCCCTTACTTCTTGAGTGAAAAAAGGCGTCTCGCCATATCGGCTTCGGGTATGGATATCTTCCCTTGCCACGCCAATTCGGCCAAGAGCCTTCCGGTGAGGGGCGCGAACTTGAAACCATGGCCGGAGAAACCGGCGCCTATGGCAATGTGCGGGTTGTCGGGGTGCAGGTCGATGATGAAGTCCTCGGTCGGCGAATTGGTGTAAAGACAATTCTCCGCGCCCACGAGGGTCCATCCCGAGGACGTGAAGAACCCGGCCATAAAGCGATTCAAATCATCTATCTTGTCTTGCGCGATGGAGGCCGGCGGGTCGTCGGGGTCATCGTCCAGCCCGGCGCACACGTGACGACCCAGCTTGATGCCGGAGCGGCCGAATTCCGGCATCCCGAAAAAAACATCATTCTCTCCCTGCTCCATGTACATCCAGACCGGGAACCGGCCGGGCCGGTAGTCATCCACGTCGCCCTTGGGCGTGAAGTACCCCACCGTCTGGCGGGCCACCGAGAGCTTGGGCTTGAGAAAGGGGAACAGCTCCCGCGCCCAGGCGCCCGCCGCCACGATCAGGCGCTCGGCCTTGAGGGTTCCCCTGCTGGTTTCGATGGTCAAGGGCTCGGCAGCGGGGTCGATTCCATAGACCACGGTGTTCTCATGGATTCGCACTCCGTTCTCGCGGGCCAGCCCGGCGAGTGATTCCACGGCCTCCTTGGCCGAGACGATGCCGGCGGTCCTGTCGAGCAGGACCTTCTCGACATTCTCGAACGTGAACTGGGGATACAGCCTGCGCGCTTCGCCCGGCGTGATGACTTCCACGTCCACGCCTTCCTTTTCCACCGCGTGAATGTAGCGGTCGAAACGCTCGCAGGGAGTCCCGATGAAGAGCCCGGGGTTGGAGTATACGAGACGCCGCCCGGCGTCTTTTTCAAGCCTGGGCCACTCTTCGTCGTGAACCCATTGCATCAGGCAGACGTATTCCGGCGCCATGTAGGCGCTTCGCGTGATGCGGGCCGCGCCATGCGAACTGCCCCGCTCGTGTCCGATGGAGAATCGCTCCACCAGCCCGACGCGCTCCGCGCCCAGGCGCCCCAGGTGATAAACCGCGGAGAGCCCGTTGATTCCCCCGCCGATGACCAGGGCATCGAAAACGTCGCTACTCATTTGGGTGTGACCTCATGGGATGTCGACCGCGCCGCTGCTCCGCTTCGGTTCTTTCGCGCGAGTCGGACATTTCAACATCATCCACACGACGATATCAATCAGGCTTCGCTTCGCTTGCGACGGCCATGCGACGGCCGCCCCGTCATGATAAGGTGCGCTTCATCAGCTTGAGCAACTCGGCACTACGAAAGAAAGGATTCGCGTCGTGATGATCCGTCAAGCTGCCGCGCGCCGTCCGGCCGCCGGCACGATTTTTCTCACCCTCGTCTACCTGAACGCTTTTGTCATCGGCGCCATCGTGATGGCCTTCGAGATGCTCGGAAGCCGCTACCTGAATCCCTATTTCGGTAGCGGGATCTTCACCTGGGCATCGCTTATCGCCACGATCCTGCTGGCACTCTCGGTGGGCTACTTTCTGGGCGGCTGGATGGCGGACCGTTGGCCCATGGCCCATGTCCTGGGCGCGGTGATCCTCGTGGCGTCGCTTTATCTGCTGACGGTGCCGCTCTTTGCGGGCGGGCTGTTCGAGATGGTCTTTGACCTCATCGAGGACGTCCGCTTCGGCAGCCTTATCGCGGCGGTGTCTCTGATGCTTTTCCCGGTTGCCCTGCTGGGAGTCTATTCACCGTTCGCAATCCGGCTGACGCTGCATGCCACCGAGCACTCGGGCAGGGTCGCCGGGCGAATCTACGGCGTCTCGACCCTGGGCAGCATCGTCGGCACCCTGGTGACGACCTTCTACTTCATCCCGTCCATCGGCACCGCGGCGATTACCATCTGGCTCGGCATCATCGGCATCGTCAGCGCCGCCACCCTTTTCCTGGCAAGCCTGGTGGAGTCCCGCACCCTGCGGGGTGGCCTTGCCGCGGTGGTGGGCTTGGTGGGATTGACAGCCCTGCTAGCGGTTTCGCCTATGCACGAGACCGCGGCCGCAGAGCCTGAGCGGTTCACTGCCGAACAGCTCCTGAAGATGCCCGATTCGATCATCGAACAGATCGAGACCGCCTACAACAACATTTTCATCCGCAAGACCGGGAACCTCATCAGGATGTCGGTCCGGCGCTACGGGACCAACTACACGGAGTCGGTCAAGGACCTTGTGGACAGGCACAACCTGCCGCTCCCCTATACCCGGCTCATGACGGTGGGGCTGCCCTTCGCCGAAAGGCTCGACAACATGATCATGATCGGCCTCGGCGGCGGCTCCACCAGTTCCTATCTCGTGCGTCACGTCCCCGGATTGACGGTGGACGTGGTGGAGCTCGACCCCGGCGTCATCGCGGCTGCCCATCGCTATTTCGGGGTCGAGGAAGGCCCGCGCTATCGGGTGCACGAGAGCGATGGCCGGGTCTTTCTGATGCGCAACAAGAAGGCCTACGACCTGATCATGGTCGACGCGTTCCGTGGCGGCGAGGTCCCCTTCCATCTGCTGACGAAGGAGTTCTACCGGCTGATCAGGAAGCGACTGGCGCCCGGCGCCGTGGCGGTCTTCAACGTCCATTCGGGGACCAAGCTTTACCTCTCGACCATCGCCACCCTGAAGACCGTCTTTCCAACGGTGCTCGGCTTTGCCCAAGGCAGCATCAGCGGCAACGTCATCGTCGTGGTCTCCCGTGACAAGAATCTCCAGCCTCAAGCGGTACAACGGCGCGCCAGGGAGCGGCAGCAAGCCTACGGCTTTCGCTACGACCTGCTGCAACTGCTGCAGCGGGACATTGATCTGAACCGCCTGCAGGCCGGTCAAGTACTGACTGACGATTTCGCCCCGGCCAACCTCTATAAGGCCATCAAGACGGAGAACACCGAGAAGTGACGAAGTGGAGCCGTAGGGGCGGGAATGAAAATACACCTGGTTGACGGCACCTTCGAGCTATTCCGGGCGTACTTTGCCCTGCCTTCCATCAGCGCCCCGGACGGGCGGGAGGTGGCAGCGGTGCGCGGCCTGATACAAACCTTGCTGATCCTGCTGCGGCAGCCCGACGTGACCCACGTGGCCTGCGCCTTCGACAGCGTAATCCGCTCCTTTCGCAACGATCTGTTCGCCGGCTACAAGACCGGAGAGGGTACGCCGCCGGAACTGCTGAGCCAGTTCGAGTTGGCGGAACAGGCGGCAACCTGCCTGGGGCTGGTGGTCTGGCCGATGGTGGAGGTTGAGGCCGATGATGCCCTGGGCGCCGCGGCCAACCGCTGGTGGGACGCGCCCGGCGTGGAGCAGGTGGTGCTCTGCTCGCCGGACAAGGATTTGGCGCAAGTGGTGAGAAGCGACCGGGTCGTAACCCTGGACCGACGCAAGGACCTGGTGCTGGACGAGGCCGGGGTGCGAGAGAAATTCGGCGTTCCGCCCCATTCCATCCCCGACTACCTCGGCCTCGTGGGGGACAGCGCCGACGGCATCCCCGGCATTCCCCGCTGGGGCGCGAAAAGCACCGCCCAGGTGTTGGAGCGTTACGGGCATATCGAGCAAATCCCCGAGGATCCGACGGACTGGGAGGTAACGGTAAGGGGCGCCAAGGCCCTGGCTGCCAGTCTGAGGGAGCACCAGGAAGCGGCCCTGCTCTACCGTCAGTTGGCGACCCTGCGGCTGGACGTGCCCCTGCCCGAGGACTTGACCCAACTGGAATGGCAAGGCGTCCGCCGCGAACCCTACCGGCAACTGTGTGGCGACCTCGGTTTCGGCCGGTTGATGGATGCGCCGGGCAGGTGGGAAGAGACGGCTCACTGAGCTGGAGCCGACGATCCGGAATGGCCGGGATTTCAGGATGGACCGAGGCTCGGAGAGGCCTGACTCATGACGTGAAGTCGATCTCGTACAAGTCGTAGTGCGACTTGTGCATGCCCAGACTGTGGTAAGTGTGCTGGGCGACCGCGTTCGTGCGCTCCACATAGAGCCGTATGCCGCAGATGTCGCCTCGGGTGTCGGCGATGCTCAGCACATGGTCGTACATCGCGCGATAGACACCCCGGCGCCGCCAGCCTGCTTCCACATAAACGCTCTGAATCCACCAAAAGGTGGCGTTTCGCCAGTCGCTCCACTCGTAGGTGATGAGCAAGCTTCCCACGATCTGCGCCGTGCCGTCGTCATCGGGGTCAGCAACTGCCACCAGATAGAAACCATTCTGCGGCGCATCGAACACGGCGCCTACGCCCTGCCGCAGCGTTGTGTCATCCAGCGTCTTGCCCTCGGTCTCCAGCGCCATCGCCTGCTGAAACGCTGCGATACGCTCTACGTCTGCCAAAGTCGCCGTTCGCACGCATAGGTTGATCATGGCCTGGCCCTCACTCCGTCCCCAACAGCGGTTCCAGCACGGGCCAGACGTTGTCCAGCAATACCGGCTGAGCCTTGGCGTTGGGATGGATGCCGTCGCGCTGCATCAACGACTCGTCGGTGGCCACGCCTTCGAGCAGAAACGGCACCAGCACAGCGCCGGTGGCGGTGGCGACTTCAGTGTAAAGCTCGCGGAACGCCCGGGTGTACCGCGGCCCCAGGTTGGGCGGCATCTGCATTCCGGCCACCACCGGCTTCGCGCCGGCGGCGAGGACGGCCTCGGTCATGGCCAGCAGGTTGGCGCGGATGGATGTCACCGGATAACCGCGTAGACCATCGTTGCCGCCCAGCTCGATGATGACGATATCGGGCTTGTGCACGGCCATGGTCTTGGGCAAGCGCGCCAGGCCGCCCGCCGTGGTATCGCCGCTGATGCTGGCGTTGACCACGCGATGGGGCGCGCCAAGACGCTGCCGCAGCAGTTGCACCCAGCCGGGCTCGCCGGCTTCCGTTTGAAGTCCATACGCGGCGCTGATACTGTTTCCCATGACCATCACGGTCTTGCCGGCATCCGCCGCCGGCGCCTCGCCGCCCGCAGCGAGCGCGGCCACGAGCAGGAAACCCCGCAACCACTCCTTCAGGGAAACCGACCGCCGTCTAATCGAGAAGCGCTTCATGTCAGGACGCAGCGTCATGCCAAGATGCATATTGCGGGCCAGAGCCGTGGTCAAGCGCGTACCCACCGCGGAGGGTGAACTGACCATACTCGACGGCATCGATCTCGCCATCGACGACGGCGCGCAACTCGCCGTGGTGGGAGAATCCGGCTCCGGCAAGACCACCCTGCTGGGCATCCTCGCGGGTCTCGATGTGCCCACCAGCGGCGACGTCTGGCTGGACGGCGACGAGATCACCGCCCTTGACGAAGAGCAGCGCGCCCGTGTGCGCGGGCGATGCGTCGGCTTCGTGTTCCAGACCTTTCAGCTCATCGACAGCCTGACCGCGCTGGAGAACGTGATGCTGCCGCTGGAGCTGCGCGGCGAACGGCACGCGCGCGAGGACGCCCGGGATTTCCTGGAACGCGTGGGCCTGTCCGCGAGGACCACCCATTACCCGCGCCAACTGTCGGGCGGCGAGCAGCAGCGCGTGGCTATCGCGCGCGCGTTCGCGTCCGGCCCCAAGGTGCTGTTCGTGGACGAGCCCACCGGCAACCTCGATACCGCCACCGGAGCCAGGATCGCCGACCTGCTGTTCGATTTGAACCGGGAGGCCGGCACCACCCTGGTGCTGGTCACCCACGATGCCGCGCTGGCGGGCCGTTGCGCCGACGTCGTCACCCTGGACGCTGGCCGCGTGCGCCCTCCACGGGAGCTTGTGTCGTGACCCTGTCGCTGGCGCTACGTCTCGCGGCGCGCGACTGGCGCGCCGGGGAGTTGCGTCTGTTGCTGGCGGCGCTGGTCCTGGCCGTGGGTGCGGTCACCGCCGTCAGCCTGTTCGTCGACCGCCTGCAACGGGCGCTGGTGGCCGAGTCGGCGACGTTGCTGGGGGCCGACCGCGTCATCGATTCCTCGCGAGCGATCCCTCAACGGCTCCGCGATCTCGCGGCCGCGCGCGGGCTCGCCCTGGCGGACCTGATCCGTTTTCCCTCCATGGTGTTCGCAGCCGGCGCGGACCGCAGCCGGCTGGCCAGCGTCAAGGCGGTGACCGAAGGCTATCCCCTGCGCGGCAGGCTGCGGGTGGCGGATGAGCCGTTCGGCAGCGGCCGGCGCACCGACGGTCTGCCGGCCCAGGGCGAGGTCTGGCTGGAGTCCCGCCTGTTCCCGGCGCTGGGCGTCAAGGTGGGGGACGCGGTGTCCGTCGGCTACGCGCAGTTCATCGTGGCGGCCGTACTGGCGTCGGAACCGGACCGCGGCGGCGGCTTCCTGGAGTTCGCGCCGCGCCTCCTGATGCGCGCGGAGGACGTGCCGGCCACCCGGGTTATTCAGCCCGGCAGCCGGATCCGCTACCGCCTTCAGTTGGCGGGCCCCGACAACCGGCTGCGCTCCCTCCACGACGCCATCCGTGACGAACTGGCGCCCGGCTACCGCTGGCGCGACGTCCGCGGCGCCAACGCCCGTATCCGCAACGCCCTGGAGCGCTCCGAGAGCTTCCTGCTGCTGGGCGGCCTGCTGACGGTGCTGTTGGCGGGCGTTGCCGTGGCGCTGAGCGCCCATCGCTACGCACGAAGACACTACGACCATGTGGCGGTGCTGAAGACCCTGGGCGCCACTCCCGGGGAGATTCAGAGGGGCTACACCCTGGTGCTACTGATCATCGGCATCGTCGGCGCCCTCGCCGGCCTGACCTTCGGCGCCCTGGCTCATCTCGGCATCATCGCGGCGCTCCGGGGCTTCCTGCCGGTGTCGTTGCCGGCGCCGGGGCCTTGGCCGGTGTGGATGGGTCTTTTGACCGGCTTCATCTGTGTGCTCGCGTTCGGCCTGCCCCCGCTGCTGGGCCTGCGCGGCGTTTCGCCCATGCGCGTCATCCGCCGGGACCTGACGCCGGACGCGGCCTCGGCGATGACCTACGGCTTCGCCACCGCCGGCGGCGTGGGACTCCTGATCTGGTACAGCGGCAATGCCTCCCTCACGGCCTGGGCGCTGGCGGGTACCGTGGTGACGGTAGGCGTGTTCAGCGGTCTCGCCCTGCTCCTGCTGCGGGGCGGACGCGTCGTGGGCATGCAGGCCGGCAGCGTCTGGCGGCTGGCCCTCGCCGGCTTGCATCGCCGCCATCGCGAGAACATCGCGCAGGTGGTGATTTTCGGCGCCGCCATCATGCTGTTGCTCATCATGCTGCTGGTGCGCACGGCGCTGATCGACGAATGGCGGGCGCGGATTCCGGAACGCGCCCCCAACCACTTCGTGATGAACGTGGCGCCGGCCGAGGCGGGTCCCGTGCGAGCCATGCTGACGGCCCGCACCGGCTACGACGGCAGGCTGTTCCCGATGATCCGCGGACGGATCACGGCGGTGAACGGGATCGCCGCCAACGCGTGGGAACAGCAGCGGGGCGAGCGCACGGACGGGCGGCCCGAACCCGGAGGCCGGGGCCGTCCCGGAATCCGGCGCGAACGCAACCTGACGTTCCTGGCGGACGTGCCCGACCACAATGTCGTGGTGGACGGCAAGTGGTGGTCCGCCGGAGCCGCGCCGTCGGCATCGCTGGAGGAGGACTACGCCGCGTCCCTCGGGCTGGCGGTGGGAGACTCCCTGACCTTCGACGTCGGCGGCCTGCCGCTCACCGCCACCGTCACCAATACCCGGCGCGTCGAGTGGGACAGCCTCCAGCCGAACTTCTTCATCATCCTGTCGCCGGAAGCACTCGAAGGCCAAGCCGCCACTTACATGACGAGCTTCTACCTGCCGCCGGAACGGAAGCCGTTCCTCAACGAGCTGCTCTCGCGCTACCCCACCGTCTCGGTGATCGACGTGGACCAGATCATCGCGCACTTGCGCCGCATAATCGCGCGGGTCGCCCAAGCCGTGGAGCTGATGCTGGCGCTCGTGCTTTGCGCGGGGGTGCTGGTGCTGATCGCGTCCATCCAGTCGAGCCGGGATTCGCGGCTGAAGGAACTGGCGCTGCTGCGCGCCCTGGGCGGGACCCGCCGGCTCATCACCGGCGCGCTGGTGATCGAGTTCGCGGCGCTCGGCGCATTCGCGGGCACCGTGGCCGTCATCGGCGCGGAGATCACGACGTTCGTCCTCAACAGCCAGGTCTTCGAACTCCCGACCGGGTTGCACCCTCGCCTTTGGGCCGTGGGGCCGGTGTTCGGCATGCTGGTGGTCACGGCTGTCGGCTACCTCGGTACCCGCGGGCTCGTCCATGCGCCGCCGGCCACGGTGCTGCGCGAGGTCTGACCGGCACGCCGGCAGGCGATCGATCCTGGCACCCGATGGGGCGGGTTGCTACGTTGCTATCGACCACCCCCTTCAAGGAGTACGACCATGGTTGAACCACGAACGGCTCGAATCTTCCGCGGGCTCGCGATCTGCTTCTGGCTGGTGGCGATCTCGAACTTCTCCAAACCCTTTCAGCTAACCGAGCACAGTGGTTTCGTTCTGTTCGGGACCCGCTTGGCGGGCGGTGACAGCGTGTTGTGGAGCCTCGTGTTCGGCACCTACCTGGTGGTCTACGGCCTGGGCCTTTGGCACATGAAACGCATTGTCATCGGAATGGCGCACGCCTACGCCCTCTACGTCCTCGTGAACCTGTTTCTGTACTGGATCAACCACCCGCCTCCGTCGGCCGCGGACGTCATACCGGCGGTGATGTACTCCCTGGTCGCCGTGAGCGTGTCGGCGGGCTCGGCCGTGCTGCTGAGCCTGCACCGGAAGGAGCTGGGATAGGAAGAATCCCCCGTTTGATTTATTCTCTTTTCGAGGAGGGCCTCCTTGCCGACCATCACCGCATCCGACGGTACCCGTCTCTACTATGAAGCAACGGGCCGTGGCGTCCCCATCGTGTTCGTACACGAGTTCGCGGGCGACCATCGGAGCTTCGAGCCCCAGATGCGGTTCTTCTCTCGCTCCCACCGCTGCATCGCCTTCGACGCCCGCGGCTACCTGCCGTCCGACGTTCCCGAGGCGCCCGAAGCGTACGGTCAAGACACGGCCCGGGACGACGTCGTGGCCGTGCTCGACGGTCTCGGTTTGGAGAAGGCGCACATCGTGGGCCATTCCATGGGCGCTTACACCGCGCTTCACGTAGCCATCCACCACCCCGGGCGGTGCCTGTCCGTGGCCGCCATCGGCTGCGGCTGGGGATCCAACCCGGACGAACGCGAGGAGCGGGCGGCCATGTGTGCGGACATCGCCCGCATGTTTCGGCAGGAGCCCATGGACGAGGCCGCGGCCAAGTACGCCCGCTACCCCATGCGCAAGGCTTTCGAGGCCAAGGATCCGCGCGGCTTCGCCGAGTTCGAGAAGACCCTCGCGGACCATTCAGCCACGGGCCTGGCCTTCACCATGTCGGAAGTCCAGGGGCGGCGCCCGACCCTGTGGGACCTGGAGGAATCGTTGTCGCGGCTGGAGGTTCCGCTATTGGTCATTGTCGGCGACGAGGACGACCCGTGCCTGGACGGCAGTGTTTTCCTTAAACGCACGGCGCCGATGGCAGCGCTGGTGGTGGTCCCGCGTTCGGGACATACGCTGACGCTGGAAGAACCGGCGGCCGTCAACGCGGCGCTGGCGGAACTTTTCCGCGCCGGTGCCGAGGGCGCGTGGATGGCCCACCGGAGGGAGCCGTGAGCAGTGCGGCAACAGCTACAGGGGCCGTAAGGGTGTCCACGGCCGATGGGGTGGCCGAGTTGAGGCTGTGCAGCGGCGACAGCCGTAACGCCCTTTCTTCTGCCATGTGGAACGAGTTGCGTCGCTTCGCCAAGGGTATCGCGCAGGATCGCGCGGTGCGGGTGATCCTGCTTGCCGGCGACGAGACGGTGTTCTCATCCGGCGCGGACATCCGGGAATTCCCGGCTCTTCGCGCGCCGGGCGCCACCCGGGCCTATGACGACCTGGTGGAGAGCGCCCTGTGCGCGCTGGAGGCGGTGCCGCAACCGACCCTGGCATGCATCGCCGGCCCTTGCGTCGGAGCCGGCGCGTCGCTCGCCTGTGGCTGTGACCTCCGGATCGCCGCGGACGATGCCTACTTCATGGTGCCGGCGGCGCGCCTGGGGCTCGGCTACGACCCCCGCGGCATCGCCCGCTTCGTGAGAGTGTTCGGAGACTCGGCGGTTCGCGGACTGATCCTGGGGGGGCAGCGTTGCGATGCGCCCGCCGCCCATGCCTGCGGTGCGGTCCACCACCTGGTCAAGCCGGGAACCGTATTGGAGGAAGGCCGGCGCGTCGCCCGAAACATTGCCGGGAGCGCGCCCCTGACGCTGGCCGCGGCCAAGGCGGCGCTGGCCGCTTTGGCGCAGGGGGACGGTGGCGCTGAAGCACTCCGCCGGCTCGCTCTCGAGGCGGACGCCAGCGCCGACTATGCCGAGGGCTTGTCCGCGTTTCAGGAGAAGCGCAAGCCCATGTTCCGGGGCCGCTGACCCGCGACCGCGATGATCCGATCAGGGGATACGGCATTCGCCCTTCGAGTGGGCTGGACTCGGGACGGACGAGGTGCTCCGGCGGTTGAGGCCTATCCGGCCTCTGCCTTCTTGGGAAGTCTCAAAAGAATCGTCTTGATGTCGTTGCGGATGGTCTTAAGCTCGCCGTCAATGCGGTCGAACTTGGAGTCAATGCCTTCAAACTTGGAGTCAATGCCTTCAAACCTGGAGTCAATGCCTTCAAGCCTGCCGTCAATGCGATCGAACTTGGCGTCAATTGCGTCGAACCTGGCGTCAATGCCGTCGAACTTGGCGTCACTTCTTTCAAACCTGGCGTTCATTTCGCGCTCGAGGCGATCAAACCTCGCGTTTCTGTCCTTTACACTGGCATCGATCTTGCGGTCGATCTGTCTAAGCAGAATCTGGTTCCCGTCAATCCGCCCTTCCAGCCGGTTGATCTCGGGCGTAACCTGGGCATTGATGGCCCACAAACCCAATGCACCGAGGGCTGCAACCACGGTAACCAAGGCCGTCAACACGCCGGCATACTCTTTCAATACCTCCATGACTCTTCCCTTCATTCGAGTGGATTGTATTCTTCCTAGATCGGCCGGTCAAATATATTCTTTAGCGAGTCGCCCATGACGAGCAACAATCTCATTCACGCCTTGTACGGCCACCGCGCCCCCGGCGATCCGGCCTTCGTCATTCCCGGCGGTCCGGTCCTGTCCACCGCTGACGTGCTGGCGGCCATCGACCGGACCGCCGGGGCGCTGGCGGCCTGCGGCGTCAAACCGGGCGACCGAGTCTCGGTCCGGGTCAGAAAATGCGTCGAGGCCGTGTTCCTGGCCCATGCCTGCTTCAAGACCGGTGCCATCCTCCACCCCATGAACACGGCCTACACGCAGCGGGAGGTGGAGACGCTCCTGGCGGATGCACGACCCGGCCTCTTCGTCTGCGATCCCGACGAGACGGAAACGTTCCGAGCCTTGGCCGCGCGGCACAGTTTCCGGTTGGAGGGACTCCGCGGCGACCAGGGTTCGTTTGCCGAGCTGGCCCGGGCCTCGGAGCCCGGGCCGGATGCCGTGGAGTTGCCGGAGGACGCACCCGCGGCTCTGCTCTATACGTCCGGCACCACCGGCCGACCCAAGGGAGCGCTGATCACCCACGGCAATCTGGCCGCCAGCGCCGAGGCGCTGGTGAAGGTGTGGCGATTGGGTCGCGCAGACGTCCTGTTGCATGCGCTACCCGCCTACCACGCCCACGGTCTGCTGACCGCCATCAACGTCATGCTGAAGGCCGGCGGCGCCATCCGCTTTCTCCCCGGCTTCGAGCCGGAAGGCGTGCTGCGGGAGCTGCCTCGCTGCAGCGTCATGATGGGAGTGCCGACGCACTACGCGCGGCTGCTGAAGGAGCCAAGCCTGGCGGCGGCCGTCACCGGCGCGTTCCGGCTGGCCATCTCCGGCTCCGCGCCCCTGCCGCCGGACATCGCGGACCGGTTCCGGCAGGTCACGGGCATGGAGATCATCGAGCGCTACGGCTCCACCGAGGCGGCCATCATCACCGCGGTTCCGCCGGGCACCGCCGGCCGGCGGGGCTGGGTGGGCTGGCCGCTCCCGGAAGTGCGCGTACGGGTGGCCAACGAGGACGGGCGTTTTGAATCCGCCGCCACCGGCGTGTTGGAGACCCGCGGGCACAACGTCTTCGCCGGCTACTGGAACCGGCCCGAGGAGCGGGCGTTCACCGAGGACGGCTGGTTCGTGACCGGAGACGTGGCGGAGATCGACGGCCAGGGATGCATTCGGATCCTGGGACGGGAGACCGACGTGGTCATCTCCGGCGGCCTGAATGTCTATCCCAAGGAAGTGGAGGACGTCCTCGACCGCTCCGACGGTGTCGCCGGTTCCGCTGTTTTCGGTGTGCCGCATCCCGATTTCGGCGAAGCGGTCGTGGCCGTGGTGGAGACGGCAGCCCCCGAACCGTTCGACGAAAGCGCGTGCATCGGCTATCTCAAGACGGAGCTGGCGTCGTACAAGGTGCCGAAACGGATCATCGCCGTGGAGTCCATCCCGCGGAACGAGCTCGGCAAGGTGGCCAAGGCGGCGTTGCGGGAGGAATACGGCGACCTGTTCGGCGCCGTGGGGACCCCCCCGGATACGGGCAACAAGGATTGACGGGAGAAGGCCATATGGACCTGGAGCTTCAAGGAAAGACGGCTGTCGTGACCGGCGGCAGCGAGGGCATCGGCAAGGCCATCGTGGAGGCATTGGCCCGGGAAGGCGTGGACGTGGCCATATGCGCGCGGCGGGCAGGGCCCCTGGAGGAGACGGCCGCCGCGGTGGCAAACGCCACCGGACGCAAGATCGTTCCCATCACCGCGGACCTCACCAGGGATGAAGACGCCCGCCGGTTCGTGCAGGCCGCGGCCGAGGCGCTGGGCCGCATCGACATCCTGGTGAACAACGCGGGCGCGGCGCCGGGCGGCGTCATCGAGAACCTGACGGAAGAGGATTGGGCCCTGTCGCTCCAGCTCAAGTTCATGGGATACGTCCGCTGCATGCGCTACGCGCTCCCCATCATGCGCGAGCAGGGCGGCGGGCGCGTCGTGAACCTCATCGGCAACGACGGCGTCAAGACGTCCTACTGGGAGGTGGCGCCGGGCGCCGCCAACGCCGCCGGACAGAACCTGACCAAGTCGCTGGCCGGCCAGTACGGCAAGTACGGCATCAGTTTCGCCGCGGTCAATCCGGGCCCGGTCCGCACCGAGCGCTGGGCCGGTCTGGTGGAGGCCATGTCCCGGGACATGCGGCTCAGCTACGAGGAGGCCGACCAGTTGGCGCCCCGGTCGATCCCCCTGGGGCGCATTGCCGAAACCCGTGAGGTCGCCAATCTCGTGGTCATGCTGGCGTCGCCGCTCATGCACTTCGTCAACGGCACCATGATCGAAATCGACGGCGGCCAGGAAAAGGCCCTGATGGATCGCTCCCGTGACCGCGATTGACGTGCACGCGCATTTCGTGCCGCCGGCCGTCCTGGAAACCCTGGCCGGAAAGGGCGCCGAGCTTGGCATCACCCTGGTGGAGAAGGCCGCCGGCGCCCGCTGCTGCCGGTTCGACGACGGCCTGGAGGTGCGCCCGTTCCTCCCCGGCCTGCTGGATGTCGATGCGCGGCTCGCGGAGATGGACGGGCAAAGGGTCCAACGGCAAATACTCTCCGTCTGGACCGACATCTTCGGCTACGGGCTCGATGCCGCCCGGTGCAACACATGGCATCGCATCCTGAACGACCACATCGCCGAACTGTGCGCGGCCCGTCCGGAGCGGTTCTCCTGGATGGCGTCCGCGCCGCTGATCGACGCCGCGGCGGCGGCGCGGGAGCTGGAACGATGCGTCGGCGACGGCGCCGTGGGCGTCATCGTCACCGCCAATGTCCACGGCCGGAACCTCGGCGAGGTACCCCTGGACGAGTTCTGGAGCGCCTGCGAGACCCTGGACGTGCCGGTCTTCGTGCACCCTTCCCTGCCGCAGCCGCTGCCCCGGGCCGAGAAGTTCAGCCTCAACCAGATCTGCGCCTACACCATGGACACCACCCTGGCGATCGGCTCCATGATCATGAGCGGCACCCTCGACCGTTTCCCGAAGCTCCGGCTGCTGCTGTCCCACGGCGGCGGCAACCTGCCCTATCTCATCGGCCGTTTCGACCGCATGCACGAAGCCGCCGACAGGAATGTCACCGGAGACAAGGCGGCGGAGCCCCCCAGCGCCTATCTGCGCCGCTTTCTCTACGACAGCATCCTGCACAGCCGCGACGCGCTGCTGTTTCTCCGGGACCTCGTAGGCCCCGAACGCATCCTGCTCGGCGGCGACGCGCCGTTTCCGCCCGGTGATCCCGACCCCCTGGGGAGCCTGGAGAGAGCCGGCCTCGACCCGGACACCATCGACCTCATCGCCGCGACCAACCCCAGAAGAGAGTATCGCCTGGGCTGAGCATGGACCCGCAACGCTTCAACCACGAATTGATGGACTTCCTGGCCGCGTCACCCACGCCTTTCCACGCGGTTCACGAGATGACGCGGCGGCTCGCGGACGCCCAGTTCCAGCGCCGGCCCGAGGCGGACACCTGGCGGATGCAGCCCGGGGGACGCTACTTCACCACCCGCAACGACTCCTCCATCATCGCCTGGACGGTGCCCGCTCGGGTCTCCCTGCCCGAGAGCGGGCTTCGCATGGTGGGCGCGCATACGGATTCACCCTGTCTCAAGGTCAAGCCTCAGCCCGAGTCCCACGGGAACGGCTACCTCCAGTTGGGTGTCGAGGTGTACGGCGGCGCGCTGCTGAACCCCTGGTTCGACCGGGACCTGTCCATGGCGGGACGGGTGAGCTATCTCGACCGTGGCGGCGCCGTCGCTCACGCCCTTGTGGATTTCAAGCAGCCGGTGGCCGTCATTCCCAGTCTGGCCATTCACCTGGACCGCGAAGCCAACGAGAGCCGCTCGGTCAACGCCCAGACCTGTCTCCCGCCCGTGTTGGGCCGGCAGGGCGAGGATTTCGACCTCAAGACCCTGCTGCGCCAGCGGCTCGAGGCGGACGCCGGCGCGGAAGTCGGACAGGTGTTGGACCACGAGCTGGTGCTCTACGACACACAGCCGCCGGCCCTCGTCGGACTGGAACAGGAGTTCATCGCGTCGGCGCGGCTGGACAACCTGCTGAGTTGCTTCCTGGGCCTGCGGGCGTTGCTGGAAGCCGACGGGGATGCCGGCGCGCTGCTGGTTTGCAACGATCACGAGGAGGTGGGGAGCACGACGGCCTCCGGAGCCCGAGGGCCCATGCTGACACAGATGCTGGAACGGCTGCTGCCGGCGCCGGAGGACCGTAACCGGACCCTGTCCCGTTCCATGCTGATATCCGTGGACAACGCCCACGGCGTCCACCCCAACTTCGCGGACCGGCACGACCACAACCACGGTCCGCTGCTGAACCGCGGTCCGGTCATCAAGATCAACGCCAACCAGCGCTATGCCACCAATAGTGAGACCGCCGCGGCCTTCCGGCGGCTGGCGGCCGACGAGGGAGTGCCGGTCCAGACCTTCGTGGTGCGTAGCGACATGGCCTGCGGCAGCACCATCGGACCCCTGGCGGCGGCCGAGACGGGCGTCCGCACCGTGGACGTCGGCGTGCCTCAGTGGGCCATGCACTCCGTCCGGGAGCTGGCGGGCGCGGCCGACGCGTTCAACCTGAGCCGCGTCCTGCGACGTTTCTTCGATACGGCGCAGCTTTAGGCCACATTGTCACGAAGGGCCGCACGCGAGGAGGCGACTGCCGCATCCTTACAACTGTTCGAGAAATGACCCGCGCCCCTGAGTTGGCTGCCGTTGTGGCGATACCGGTCTTGCGCCGGCCAGTCGCTCCCCCAAGGCCGAGAGCACTTTCAGGCACCGTACCGCGTTCCGGTTGCCGGATCCGGCCTGAGTCAGAACAGCGTGCAGGCTGATTGGCGACCGCAACCAGTCATCCCTGATCCTGACAAGCCGCCCATCCTCCAAATAGCTGTTCACAAAGCCGTTCCAGCCCATGGCCATGCCTTCGCCGTTTGCCGCGGCCTCCAGCGCATACTGATAGTTCTCGAATGATTCGACGGGCGCCGCCGGCGGATCACAATCGTGGGCACGGAACCAGCTTGGCCATGTGGCCCAACTCTGGTCGCGCTGGGCGACGTCCAGCCGGGGGACCTCGGACCAGCGTCGAGGATGCTTGGCAAGCGCCCGCTCAAACCGTCTCGCGAATGAGGGCGAGGCCACCGGGACGACCTCTTCGTTCAGCACTTTCACTGCGCTCGGATCGGTGGGCACGGCCGAATATTCGAAAATGATGTCAATCCCCGTCGGCAAGAGCAGGTGGAGCATGTCATAGTCGCAGGTCAGTATGCGCAGATTGGCATCATCCTCGATAGATCGCTTGAGCTCCGGAAAGATGGGTAGCAGCAGGAGATGGGAAATCTCCGGGGTGCAGGCGACAATTACGCTGGGCGTTTGCGCGCGGAGTCCGTTCCCTGCCGCATCCAGGCTTTCGAGTGACGCTTTGACAGCGGCATAGTACTCTTGGCCTTTTGATGTCAGTACCACTCCTCGGCCCTGCCGCCGAAACAGTTTCTCCCCCACGACCGTCTCCAGATTGCGAATGTGACGGCTGACCGCCGATTGCGAAGTGTTCAGCTCTTCGGAAGCGCGTATCACGCCGCCGAGCCGGGCCGTCGCCTCGAACGCGATCAATGAACTGGTAGTGGGAATGGTGAATCGCGAATCACTCATATCAGATATGATATCAGTTTTTCGCTGTCTTGGAACAGATTTTATTGACCCCCCCTAACGGCGGAATCATTCGAGCGGCAAGCCGTAGAAGCGGGCGGCGTTCCTGCCGAGGATCTTCTCCTTGGCCGACGGCGCTACGTCCTCGCGGCTCTTGAGCAGGTGTACGGTCTCGGGGAACTTGCTGTCGCCATGGGGGTAGTCGGAGGCGTACATGGGGAAGTCCTCCCCCAGATGGCGGACGCAGTCCGGCAGCGTCTTCTCGTCGGGCTCGCAGCTCACGAAGATATTCCCGCTCTTGACATAGTGGCTGGGCTGGTGCCGCAGGTGGGGAACCTCCCGCTCCAGCTCGCCCCGCAGTTCGTGCTTCTCCCAGTGCTCGTCCATCCGCTCCATCCAATAGGGCACCCAGCCGATGCCGATCTCCAGAAACCCCACCCTGAGCTCCGGCAGGCGCGCGGTGACGCCCCCGCAGATGAGCGACAGCATGGCCGCCATGGTCGGAAAGGACATGGCCAGGGTGTGAGTAAAGAAGAACCGGTCGTAGCGGTCGGCGCCGATGGTCGGATAGGCGCCGGTTACCGAGTGGACGGCCACGGCCGTGTCGAGCCTCTCCGCCTCGGCGAAGAAGGGCAGAAAATCCTCGTCGTCGAGATTCTTGTCGAAGACCACGGCCGGGATGGTGACCCCGCACAGGTTCAACTCCTCCCGGGCACGGCGCAACTCGGCGACGGCCGCCTCCGGATCCTGCAACGGCACCACCGCAACCGCGTCGACGCGGCCCGGAAGCTCCTTGCGGATCTCGGCCATCCAATTGTTGTAGCCCCGGCAAAGCGCCGCGGCCTTGTCCTTGTCCTCAATGCCGCAGACGCCCAGCAGGAACGTGGGGTAGATCACATGCAGGTCGATACCTTCCCGATCGAGGTCCCGGCGCAGCCGGTCCTTGTCGAACCCCACCCGCGCCGTGCCGTACCGGCCCTGCGGCCCGATCCCACCGAAGCCCCTGGGCGTCCCGCAGCCCTTGCCGGCGGGCTTGGGAATCATCCTCCCCTCCACAAGGAAGAACCCGTTGCCCCGGCTGTCCGTGACGATATCAAAGGCCGTGTCCTGGTACGGCGGGTCCATGAACGCGCG
Organism: uncultured Binatia bacterium (SeqCode); assembly: GCA_965218305.1. Lineage (GTDB taxonomy): Bacteria > Desulfobacterota > Binatia > UBA9968 > JAJDTQ01 > JAJDTQ01. Next base: position 2,521,907 of record OZ244617.1, read on the forward strand.
AAGCTCCTCCGCGGTTTCCACGATATGGCCGTCGGCGTCGAGTACTTTCATTGGTATTCTCCATGCTGGTGGTTGCCATGCCGTGGGGTTCTACCACTTCAACCCACGGTGGCACCACTGCTGATGCTCTCGAGACCTTCGGTGCCGTCCGTGATCACGTCGACCACCGTGGGCCTCCCCTTCCGTAACGCTTCCTTGACCGCGTCCTGAATCTCGGCAGGATTCTCCACCCGGAGGCCCTCGGCGCCGAAACCCCGAGCCACCGCGGCAAAGTCGGTATCGCTGAACGCCGCCGGTGAATCGCCGCCCAGATCTCCGGTGGCGATCATCCCCAGGGCCGAGTTGTTCATCACCACGAAGACCACGGGCAGGTCGTATTGCACCGCGGTGGCGATGACGTGCACCGACATCGAGAATCCGCCGTCGCCGCTCACGCTCACCACCGGCCGATCCGGATATACCAACTGGGCGCCCACCGCGGCCGGAGCGCCCCAGCCCATACCGGCAAGACCGCCGGGAACGAACAGGGTCCCCGGCGCCCGGGTCTGGTAGTAATGGGCCATCCACACCCGGTTGCTGCCGGCGTCGAGGGTAACGATGGTCTCCGGATCCAGCGCTTCATTGAGATCCTTGACCAGGCGCTGGGGCATGATCGGGACAGCGCCGGAGTAAAGCGTCGGATTCTCGAAGAAGCGCTCAGCGCGCTTGCGCTCCCCGAACCGCGCCGCCGCCGCTTGCCGGTCCTTCCTCTGAAGGCCCTCCCCTCCCATCTGGAGGAGCTGCTTCAACACCGCCTTGGCGTCTCCTATGAGCGGAACCGCCACCGGATAGGACCAGCCGGCGTTCCTGGGCTCGATGTCGACCTGGATGAGCTTCTGCCTGTCGCCGTCGATAAGCAGCTCGCTGTTGGTATCGTTGGGGGCCAGCCGCGATCCCACCACCAGGATCGTGTCCGCTTCCTGTATCACGCTGTTGGCCACCGGCTGCCCGTACCGGCCCATCATGCCGAGGGCCAGCGGGTGGTCTTCGCGGAATGTGCTCTTGCCGTTGTAGGTGGTGGCCACCGGGCTTCCCAAAAGCTCGGCCACGGCCGCCAGCTCGTCGTACGCCTTGGCCGCGTGGACCCCGTTGCCGGCAATGATCACCGGCCGTTGCGCCGCCTCGAGCAGCTCGATGGCCGAAACCAGCTCCGCCACCGCCGGCAGGGTCGGCGACTCCCGGAGCCAGTGCCCGGTGTGGTGAACCCGCGGCGGCTTGTCCGGATCCAATTCCCCGGCGATGGCCGCCTGGCGCATGATCACCGCGGTGGGCCCGTGGCGCCCGGTCGTGGCGTGCTTGATGGCCATCTGCAGGCCCAGCACGGCCTCCTTGGGGGTGGCAGCCAGAACCGAGAACTTGGTGATGCCGGAGAACAGATTCCTCAGGTCGAACGCTCCGTAGTGTCCCCAGCCGCTGGCGTTTCTCGGGTTGAGGGAAAAATCACCGCCCTCGGTGGTGTCCGCCATGACCACCATGGGCGAGCCCGCGAGTTGGGCCTCCAGGGTGCCGAATATCGCGTTGGTGCCGACGAACGCCCCCTGGCCCAGGACGACACCCGGCCGGCCGGTCAGACGGCCGTACATATCCGCCATGACCGAGGCCGCCTGCTCGTGCCGCACCAGGATTGGCCGCACCCGGTCCGCGTATTGGGCCAGCGAGTCGAAGATGCGCATGGCGCTGCCGCCGGGGATGCCGAAGACAAAGTCGATCTGCGCCTCGGCGAGGACTTCGCAAATCTTCCTGTGCGCCGTGATCATGAAACCCTCCCGGACCCCGCGGCCATGTCACCGCAGCCCCTGCTTGCGTGGACGATTCCCATGGGCCTATGATGGACCCCTCCGTTGGAGCCTTTGTTAACGAACAACGGGCTGCTTTGCCACCGGCTACGCGGCGCGCCGCGGACGATGGCGCAGGGGGCCACGGCCACCCGCGCTACCACACCCAGGAGGAACCCCCAGTGAAACCCGCAGACGAGAGGTTCGTGGACGTGGACGGTATCCGGACGCGTTACTTCGAAAAGGGCACCGGCGAGAACCTGGTGCTGATCCACGGCGGCGTTTTCGGGTCCAACGACGCGGCCGATTGCAGCCTCGACTGGGGGCTCAACTTCGACGCTCTGGCTCAGTGGTTCCACGTATACGCCCTGGACAAGCTCGGCCAAGGCCTGACGGACAACCCGCCGAGCGACGCCGACTACACCATGGCCGCGACGATCCGCCACGCCATCGGCTTTCTCGAAACCCTGGGCCTGGGCGGGGTGCATGTCGTGGGGCACTCCCGCGGCGCCTACGTGGCGGCGCGCATGACCCTGGAACGGCCCGACCTGGTGAAGTCGTGCATCCCGGTGGACACCAACACCCTGGCGCCGGGAATGGGCCGCAACCAGATCGTCTTCGCCGACGCCCCCGAGCCCCGGCTCACGCGGGAGAGCCAGCGATGGGTGATCGAGCGCTACTCCTACAGCGGCGCCCACATCACCGATGACTGGCTGGACGCGGCTACCGAGATCGCGCAATCGCCGAAGTACCGGGCGAGCGTGGAGAAGATGGTCACTCAGGGTCTACGAAAGAGCCTGTTCCTGACCCAACACTCGCTTCAGAAGGAGGAGACCCTCGCCTGGATCCGCGACCGGGGGATGCAGAAGCCCACCCTGCTGGTGTGGGGTTACAACGATCCCACGGCTACCCTGTCTCAGGGAATGCGGCTGTTCGAGACCCTGTGCATGTGTGAGCGCCGCTCACGGATGCACATCATCAACCAGGCCGGGCACTTTTCCTTCCGCGAGCACCCCAGGGAATTCAACGAGGTGCTACGGGGGTTCATCGCCAGCCAGGGGCGGTGAGTCCCGGCTACGCCGAACGTTACGCCTTTGCGGGTTCGATCCGGATTCTTTCTCACCTGTCAACTATATGTTGAGGTCCCTGACAGACCTCTCGTCACCCCGGCCCTACCACTCCGTCACCCCGGGCTTGACCCGGGGTCCAGGGGCCGGGGTGAGCCTGTTGCTGTCGTAGCTCCCGCCCCTCCCCTTCTGGACCCCGGATCAAGTCCGGGGTGACGGGGAGGGGCTCGGGGTGACGGTGGAGGAGACCGGCGCCACGGTGAAGGAAACCAGTGCCACGGTGGAGGAGACCGGCGTCACGGGGAGGAGACCGGCGCCACGGGGAGGAGACCGGCGCCACGGGGAGGAGACCGGCGCCACGGGGAGGAACCCAGGGTCACGGACACGTACCCGGCGGGACGGGAAGGGTTGCAGCCGCTACCCTCCCAGCCACTCCAGCAAGAACTCCTGTGGTCCGGCCACCACGCCCTGGGGCCAGGGGATGTGGAGGGTGTAGTGGAACACGCCCAGCAGGACGGCAAGGGCCAGGGCGGTGTAGCCGAGGCAGAGCCGCCATCCGGCGCGGGCGCGCAACGCTAGATACAGCCACATGAACAGCGGAACGGTCAACAGGAAGCCGATGAGCCAGATGGACGCCAGCAGCCCCAGGATCCAGCCGAAGATGTCGGCGGCGCGGCGGGCGACGATGCGGCCGGGAACGCCTCGCTCCACTTCCAGGTCCATGATGCGGGCCGCGGCTCCGTTCGGCACCCGGAACAGATCCAGGAGCAGTTGGGCCGCGCACATGGCCACTGCCGACAGGCCCACCACCAGGGGGAAGAGCCGCGCCTGGTCCGGCCACCCGCGGGCGGTGACCACTCCGCCAAGGACCAGGAGAAAGATGGCAAGGGTGAACACGACCGGCACGCTGAGGTGGAACCGGAACCGCGGCGCGGAAGCCTCGGGAGCGGGTTCGGCCGCGGCCACCCCCGGTTGGCCCCACTTGCGCCCGTAGATCAGGCTGGCGACGATGAGCGCGCCGATGACCAGGACGATGGGGCGCACGAGCCAGCTTGCGCCGAAGTGGCTGGCGGAGATGAAGAAGTAGTTCTCCAGCACGCTGCTCAGCACCAGGCCCAGGATGAGGGGCGGCCTGGGCCAGCCGAAGCGCTTCATGAGCCATCCCAGGAGGCCGAAGGACAGCAGCAGGAGCAGATCGCCGTAGTGGCGCTTGGCCTGGAACGCGGCCAGGAACACCACGACGATCACCAGAGGCGCCAGCAACTGTACCCGGACGTTGGCGAGCCGGGCCAGGGAATTGGTCAGGAGCAGGCACAGGCCGGTGCCGAAGATGTTGGCGATGGCGATGCTCCAGACCATGGTGTAGGTGATGTCCAGGTGCTTGGTGAGCATGTCCGGGCCCGGGCTGATCCCCTGGATCAGGAATACCCCGAGCAGGATCGCCATGGAGGCGCTCCCGGGAACCCCGAAGGCCAGGGTCGGAATCAGCGAGCCGCCCTCCTTGGCGTTGTTGGCGCTCTCCGGGGCGATGACGCCGCGCACGTCGCCCGTGCCGAAGGAATCCCGCGCGCCGCGCTCCGTCTGCACCGCGTGCCCGTAGGCGAACCAGTCCACCACCGCGCCGCCCAGGCCCGGCGTGGCGCCCACCCACACCCCCACGGCGCTGGACCGCAGCACCAGGAACCAGTGACGGAAGGCGTCCCGGATACCCACGGTTACGCCTCGCAACGCATCCTTCGGCACGTCGGCGATGCGGGTGCCCCGGATCACCAGGTCCACCATCTCCGGGATGGCGAAGATGCCCAGGGCCACGGGCACCAGCGGGACCCCCTCCCACAGGTAGAGCTGGCCGAAGGTCCAGCGCATCTCTCCGACCTGATAGTCCATGCCGACCATGCCCACCATGAGCCCGAGGGCCCCCACCACCAACCCCTTGAGGGGGGCGCTGCCGCTCAGCACCGCCACCATGGAGATGCCCAGCATGCCCATCATGAAAAACTCGGGGGCGCTGAAGGCGAGCACGATGGGACGCAGGACCGGTATGGAAACCGCCAGGATGGCCGCGCCGAAGAGCCCCCCCATCATGGACGCCATGTAGGCGGCGCCGAAGGCCCGGCCCGCCTCGCCCCGCTTGGCCATGGGATGACCGTCCAGGATGGTGGCCTGGGAGGCCGCCGTGCCCGGCACCCCGAACAACACCGACGGGATGGTATCCGACGTGCTCGTCACCGAGATCAGCCCGATCATGACCGCGAACGCGTTCAGGGGATCCAGGTCCAGCGTGAACGGCAGCAGGATGGCCAGCCCCACGAGCCCGCCAAGGCCGGGAATGGCGCCCAGGGAAAGGCCCATGACGACGCCGAGGGACAGGAAGACGAGACTCCGGGGGATCAGGTCGAAGAAACACGGACAGCCGAAGATGTTCTGTACCGCGCTGAGAGCTGCGTCCCACATGGATTTTCTTCCCTTGAAATTCCGGTCGGATTCACCTAGTGTCGTGTCCCGTCAATTCGGAATGTGCAAGTCACAAACTATCGGAATCTACCAGATGAGGACGAAATATGGGTATCGCAGCCATTGATCATTGGGTCCTGGTGGTCAAGGACCTGGAAGGGACTTTCGCCTTCTACCGCAAGATCGGCCTCGACGCCGGCTGGCAGGAGCGTCCCGGCGGGCGCGGGAAGCGTCCGATCATCCGCATCAGCGAGACGCAGAAGGTGAACCTGTACGTGGTGGATCGCTACGAAACCGAGAGTCCGACCCACGCCCCCAACTACGCCACGGGGGGCGCGGACTTCTGTTTGCGCTGGGAAGGAACCGTGCAGGAAGCCCAGGATTTCCTCCAACAGGCCGGCGTCGAGGTAATCTCCGGTCCCGTGGCCCGCACCGGCTCCCAGGGCGTCGGCACCAGCCTGTACTGCCGCGACCCCGACGACAACCTGATCGAGTTGATGGCATACGGCGACCCCGAGTACGCGGAGTAGCGGACACCGTAGGTCGGATTAGCGAAGCGTAATCCGACACGCCTGTACCCTGTCGGGTTACGCCTTCGGCTAACCCGACCTACAGGGAGCACAGAACCTGATTGCTCGGACAGGTTCCTCTAGGAGCCTCCATCAGCCGGCAACGCTGTGCGGGCACGGGCGGGTTTGAAACCCGCCCCTACACGGTCGTCTACCGTGATCGTCCTGCGGCGCAGACTGCTAGGCCGCCTTGGGCCGCGGTCCGACGGTGATGGGGCCCGGCTCATAGAGGGGCTGGTCGATGCCGGATTCGTCCACGTCGAGCTTGTAGAGTCCGACGGCATTGTCCATCAGGATCATTTTGCGCTCTTCCGCCGACGTGACGTCCTGCAGTGAATGAGTCCGGCACCACACCGACTTGGGCCAGGTAGTGGTGCCGTGGGGGTAGTCCACCGAGTACATGATCTTGTCCACGCCGATCTCGTCGCGGCTCCGGATGCCGTGGCGCTCATGCCAGAAGGTGGCCCACATGTTGGACTGGAAGACATCGCTGGGCTTGCGCGTGAGGGTGGAGTTCTCGGCAACCTTGCGCTCCTCGAACTCGTGGTCCAGCTCCTCCAGCAGGTAGGGCAGCCAGCCCACGCCGCTCTCCACGCTGATGGTCTTGAGCCTGGGGAATTTCTCGAACACGTCCGAATAGAGGATGTTCGAGACGATCTCCATGTGGCTCACGAACGTCATGGACACGCCCAGGGCGAACTGCGCGCTTTTCTCCAGGGACTTCCAGGGAGGCAGCGCGGGCAGCGCGGTGGAGTGCAGGCAGATGGGCACGTCGAGGTCGCAGCACGCCTGAAAGACCGGATACCAGTAGGGATCGTTGAAGTGCTTGAGCCCCAGGATGTGGGGAGCGCCGTGCCACACCAGCGCCTTGTGGCCACGCTTCACCGCGCGATGGATCTCGGCCACGCACAGGTCCACGTCCCACATGGGCGCGACGCACTGGGCGATGAACCGGGGTGTGACGTCCTGCCACTCATCGATGAGCCAGTCGTTGTACGCCTGGATGCAGGCCAGCCGGAACGCCTCGCTGCCTTCCTTCTGGAAGTTCTGGTTGGTGATGCCGATGATGTTGGGAAAGAGCACCGAGGCGTCCAGCTCCTCCTGGTCCAGGACCTTCAGGCGCTCCGAAACCACGTACGTGGAAGGAGGCACGTCCTCCCACCTCTTCACGTTGGGGTTGACGCCCGAGACCCGGGCGAGGCCGCCGAACCCTTTGGCGTTGCTGCCCAGCGACCAGGTCTGCGTGCCGTCCGGCAACTCCACGATGTGCGGGATGTCGTCGCCGAACTTCGCCTTGGACATCCTGTTGGTCCATACATCGGGAGCCTCCTGGATGTGATCATCCGCGGAGACGACACCGTATTTCATCTTGAGCGTTGCCATATTCCTCTTTCCTCCGGTTCCCCGACCGGTTCGCCACCGGACCGATGACCGAATTTACTCTCGCCCCCGCGTGGCTGTCAATCGGAGCCGTTCCCTGTCCATCGGCAACGTTTGTATGTTACCGGGCACATGCCATATCCTCGAAGATCGTCAATACCATGGAGGGAACACCCATGCAGATCATCGATGCCGACGGCCACGTCAACGACCGGGCTTGTCAGGACGAAATCGCCCGCTACATGCCCGAAGGCAACCGATCGTCCGCGATCTTTCCGGTGCTGGACCATCTCCACTTCCACTACCTGCGGCCGCGCGACAACAATAAGGAGTTGCGCAACCCGGGTTCGGAGGACTGGCTCGCCTTCCTGGACGAGACGGGCATCGAATGGTCGGTGCTCTATCCCACGTTCGGGCTGGCCGTGGGGCGGTTCGTTTCAAGGGAATGGGCGGTGGCCGCCTGCGCCGCCTACAACCGATGGCTGTACGAACGTTTCCTGAGTAAGAGCCCGCGGCTCAAGGGAATGGCGCTGCTCCCCATTCAGCACGTCGACAAGGCGGTTGCGGAGTTGCGGTACTGCGTCAAGGAACTGGGGATGATGGGCGGCATGCTGCCCTCCAACGGCGAAGGGATCAAGAGTCATCTGGGCGATGACATCTACTGGCCGATATACGAGGAGGCGGAGAAGCTTGGATGCTGTCTCGCCGTTCACGTGGGATCGCTGCACCACCTGGGAATGGATTCGTTCAGCACGTATTACGCTGTTCACGCCCTCGGGCATCCCGTGGGGATCATGGTGCAGGCGGCGGGGATGCTCTCGCACGGAGTGTTCGAGCGCTTCCCCAACCTGCGCGTGGGGTTTCTTGAGGGCGGAGCCACCTGGGTGCCGTTCCTCATGGACCGGCTCGACCGCTCCTACCACGAAGGCCACCTGCAAACCGACGCGGACGGCGAGGTCCTGGGAGGACCCAAGCCGGGTGAGAAGGCAAGCGAATTCTTCAAGCGGCACGTGCGCGAAGGCAGGATCTTCGTGGGCTTCGATTGCGACGACGACGGCCTCGGTTTCGCCGTCGGCAAGGCCGGGCGCGACGCGTTCCTGTTCGGCAGCGATTTCCCGCACGAGGTTTTCGACGCCACCAAATGCCGGCACGAGATCGACGAACTCCTGGAGCGCGACGACCTTACCGAGCACGACAAGGCCGCGGTCCTGGGAGGAAACGCGATGCGGCTCTACTGTCCCGAGAGCGTATAGCTTCCGCCGCGCGCCCCGGCTCGCTGCCGCAGGGAACCGACCCGGCGGAATCTGCCGCGCAATACGGACAGATTCCGCCCGACCGGAGAGAATTCAAACCGTTACTATTTCGGTTCCAGCCAGGTCCGCCAGAGGCCGCCCTTGGCGTGCCAGTATTCCTGCGTCGGACCGCGTTCCCAGTTCTTCACCTCGTCGCGCCAGACGTAGTTCCGGATGTTGGACCACCCGACGATGTAGTGGATTACCTCGTCAACGAAGTAGGTCCGTGCAAGTTTCTGCCAGATGGCCAGGCGCTTGGCCCGGTCCGGCTCTTCCATGTACTGGGTCACGAGCTTTTCCAGCTCGGGAGTACAATATCGGGTGACGTTGCTGACACCGTGCTTGCCCTCGGTGCAGCCGAGGTGCTGTACGTTGGCCACCAGCGGCTCGCCGACGCCGCCGGCGCCGTACACGGATACGTGCAGCTCACCGTCGATGGTCTTCTTGATGAGCTCGGCGCCGCCCAGGTTCTGGAGCGAGAACTTGATGCCCGCCTCGGCCGCCTGCCGCATGATGGGCTCGGTCCACGGGTCGCCCTGGCCCCGAGTGGCTCCCAGGGTGATGGGCTGGCCCGAATACCCGGCTTCCTTGAGCAGCCGTTTGGCCTCGGCGACGTTCCGTTTCCACTTGAAATCGAGAGAAGTTTCCCAGTCGGTGTCCGGTTGGCCCCAGGTCAGCACTGGGACGCCGAGTCCGAACGTGGCCTCGTTGAGGATGGCGACCTTGTCCAGCGAGAGCGCGATGGCCCGGCGCACCCGCGGGTCGGATACCGGCGCGGACTTGGTGTTGAAGGTAAGAATCCTGAGTCCGGCGGCGCCGATGGGCATGTAGTGCAGTCCCTTGATGCGCTTGCTGTCGATGCGCTGTACGAAGGTCGGCCCCAGACGCTCCGTCAAGTGGACGTCGCCTGCCTGGACCGCAGCGGCTCTGGCCGCCTTGGCCCGGATCACGATGAAGCGGACGCCGTCCAGGTAGGCGGCACCGCCCCAGTAGTCGTCATGACGGAGCACGTGCAGCTCTTGCCCGGGGGTCCAGGACTTGAACTTGAACGGGCCGGTACCCGACGGCGGCGCGCCGCCCTTCATCTTCTGCTGGCCCTTCGCAAGGGACCCGGCAGGGGCGATGTGAAGAGTCGACGTATTGGCGAGCACCTCGGGCAACAGGCCGCGCGGCCCGGGCGACTTGAACTTCACCGTGTATTTGTCCACGGCCGTGGCCTCGGCGACGTTGTCGGCCAACTGGCCCTGACCCGCCGCGCCGTTGGCGGGATCCATGATGTGGTTGGCGGACCAGACCACGTCTTCGGCGGTCAGCTCCTTGCCGTTGTGGAACTTGACCCCCTTGCGGATCTTGAACGTCCACTCGCTGGAATCGGCGTTCGACGTCCAGCTCTCCGCCAGCCAAGGGTGGATGTCGCCCTTCTGGTCGTAGTTGACCAGGGGCTCGTACATGTTGTTCTTGATGTACTCGGGAATGGAAGTGAAGGCCACGAAAGGAATCGGCGTACCGATGCCCTTGGCGTTGCCGAGCCTCAGGGTTCCGCCGATGCGGGGCTTGCCCGCGGCCTCCGCCGTACCGGTTAACGACAGCGGACCGCCGTCATGAGGGGAAGCGACGAGCAGTGACAACGCAAGCGCCGCGCCGACAAGTGATCCGCGTACAATACCTTTCCGGGTCTCGCTCTTCATGGTGACAACTCCTTACTCGCGTGGTGCCGCACAGGGGCGGGTTTGAAACCCGCCCCTACAATGATCGCGTCCGGCCGACAACAACAAGCCCTGCGCAACATCCTGCGCCTTTACATTACAGGCCACTATCACCGTGGTCGGACAGGTGTCAACTTGCGCCGCGCCATCGGACAAGACCGCACAAGCCGCTACTGTCCGCGCTGGCTCAATGCCAGGCGCGTGCGCGGGTCCATGCGGTCCCGCAGGCTGTCCCCTACCAGGGTGAAGGCGAGGATGACCCCCGCCAGGGCGATTCCCGGGAAGACCGCCAGCCAGGGCGCCACCTCGAGAAAGTCCTGGGCTTCCCGGACCATCAGGCCCCAACTGATGTAGGGCGCCGCCAAGCCGAGGCCGAGGTAGCTGAGGGCCGCCTCCACGCCAATGGCGCGGGCGAAGTCCAGCGTGATCTGCACCGCGATGGGCGCCATGATGTTGGGCAGGATCTGCTTCGCCAGGACGCCCATGGGCCTTTGTCCCATGGCCCGGGCGGCCTCCACGTATTCCCGTTCCTTGTGCGTCAACACACCGCTCCGGACGATGCGCGCGAAACGCGGGATGGAGCTGAAGGCGATGGCGAACCACAGCATGGGGACGCTCGGCCCGGCCAGCGCCACCAGCGCCAGCGCCAACACCAGCGACGGGAAAGCCATGATGCCCTCCATCACCCGCTGGACCAATGCATCGAAGGTGCCGCCGACGTAGCTCGCCAGGGCGCCCAGCGGCGCGCCCAGCAGCAGCGCCACGATCACCGCGCCCGTGGCCACCTGCAGGCTCACCCGGGAGCCCGCGATGATACGGGTGGCGACGTCCCTGCCGATGCGGTCGGTGCCGAAGGGGTGCGCCCAGGTCGGACCTTGCATACGGATCGCGATGTTGGGCGAGGTGGTATCGTAGGGAGAGAAGCTGGACCCCACCAGGGCAATCAGAATGTAGAGCAGGAGCAGGGTGACGCCCACCAGGGCGCGCAGGTCGTTGAGGAACGCGGCAATGGCGCGGCGCGGCACACGCGACAAGCGCGGAGACGGGGATTCCGTCGGGGCATATGGGACGTGACCTTCCACCCAACGTTCCCCGTTACTGGTAGCGCACCCGCGGGTCCAGCACCGCGTAGAGGACGTCCACCACCAGGTTGACGCTGATGGCGAGAAAGACCATGAACAGCACCACCCCCTGGACCACGATGAAGTCCCGCGTGTGAATGGAGTTCAACAGCAGAAAACCGATCCCGGGATAGTTGAAGACATTCTCGACGACGGTAACCAAGCCGCTCAGGTAGGCCATCTGCAGGCCCACCACCGTCACCGTGGTCATGAGCGAGTTGCGCAGGACGTGTTTCCACAGCACCAGCCGCTCGCTCAACCCCTTGGCCCGGGCCGTGCGCACGTAGTCCAGGTTCATCTGTTCGAGAAAGTCCTGACGCTGAAACCGCAGAACCGTGGCGGCGACGTTCAGGGCCACCACGGTCATGGGCAGGATGAGGTGCTGCAGGAACCGTACGAAGTCCTTTTGCGGCGGCGCATAACCGATGGCAGGCAGCCAGCCGAGATAGACCGCGAAGACCAGGATGGCCACCAGCGCGAGCCAGAAGGTCGGCACGGTAATGCCGAAGATCACGAATCCCGTGGCCAGGTGGTCCCACTTGGTGTTGTTGTGGATGGCGGCCAACACACCGCCCGGTACGGCGATGGCCACGGCCATGATCACGCCGCCGACCATCAGGTACGCGGTGGGCACCAGGCGTTGCAGGATGACGGCCAGCGCCGGCGTCCGGTAGGTGGTGGAGTCGCCCAGGTCCCCCCGCAGCATGTCCCAGAGCCAGTCGACATACTGGACGATGAGCGGCTGGTCCAGTCCCAACCGCACGCGCATGGCGTCGTAGACCTCCTGAGAGATCGGCGCCCCCTCCACCGCCCCCATCATCACCAGCACCGGGTCCCCCGGAATGATCCTCATGACGAAGAAGACCACCATGGTGACCACCAGCGCCATGGGCACCAATTGCACGAGGCGCATGGCGACGTACCGTACGAGCATCCCCGGGTCCTCCCGACCCTGCCTGCCGGACAAGCTGCGCCGCGATGCACGGCGTCATTGGTGGCACGCGGCAGGCACCGCAGACATTGCCACAATTCGCGCACTCGCACAAAACCCACGGACTACGGCGGGCCTGGCGTCCCACACCGCGGCCATGGCCGGCTTGACAAACGCGGGACAACTCACATAGTGGGGGCCATGACGTACGACGAACCACAAGGAGGACAACGTATGGCAATTCTTCGCAACGTCCTGGCGGCACTGGTCGTGCTCGGGTGTCTCGTGCAGGCCGCGAGCGCCGACGAGTCGGTCTACAAAGGCAAACAGGTCGTCATCGTGGTGTCCGCCGACGCGGGCACGTCCTATGACCTTTATCCGCGCACGGCCGCGCGGCACATCGCCAAGTTCATTCCCGGCAACCCGAGGATCGTGGTGAAGAACCAGCCCGGCGCATCGGGCATGGTGGCCGCCAACTGGCTCTACAACATCGCCAAGCGCGACGGCCTCACCCTGGGAGCGATCCACCGCACCCTGCCGCTGACCCAGGCGTTGGGGGTTCCCCAGGCGCGCTTCGATCCGGCGAAGTTCAACTGGGTCGGCACGCCGGTGCAGGAGACCGCGACGTGCTTCGTGCGGGCGGACAGCCCCTACAAGACCGTCGAGGATCTGATGAACGCCGCCAAGCCCGTGAAGATGTCCGCGACGCAACCGCGCTCCGACATCTTCATCGTGCCCCTGATGCTCAACAGCGTAGTGGGAACCAAACTCGAGGTCACCTCGGGCTACCGCGGCCTCGGCGCCGCCGCCCTGGCCGTGGAGAAGGGCGAGGTGTCCGGCATGTGCGGCTGGGGCTACGCCTCCCTGCGGGCGCTCAGGGCCCGCTGGTTCGCCAAGAAGTTCATCCGGATCCTGGTGCAGGTCGGCCGTGAGAAGCACCCCGACCTCCAGGACGTGCCGCTGGCCTCCGACCTCGCCAAGGCGGACAAGAAGGCCGTGCTCGAAGTCTACAACAAGCAGCTTTCCGTGGGACGGCCCTGGACCCTGCCTCCCGGAGTGGCTCCGGAACGGGTGGCGACCATGCGTCAGGCGTTCGCCAACGTGATGAAGGATCCGGGCTTCCTCGCGGACGCCAAGAAGGCGCGCATCCAGATCAACCCGCTCCCCGGCAAGGATCTGCAGGCGCTGGTCGAGAAGATGATAGACATCCCGGCGGAGAACAAGGCGGCACTGAAGAAGATATTCAATTACTGAGCGAGCGTTGACAAACGACGGCAGGGGCGCCCATACGGACGCCCCTGCCGTTCACATCGTCCCCCCTCTACGATCCGCCGCTAGTTGAGATCGAACAGCCGCTGGGCGTTCTTGCGGAGGATCTTCTCCTTTACCTCGTCCGACAGATCCGGGTGGTTCCTGAGATGCTCGAGGTTCTCGGGGAACTCGTTGTCCCAGTGCGGGATGTCGGAGGCGTAGACGAAGTGGTCGCTGCCGACGTAGTCGACGGTGGCGGCCAACTGGGACTCGCCGGATTCCAGGCTGAAGTACATGTTGGATTCCCGGAGCACGTCGCTGGGCTTCTGCTTGAGCAGGGGCATCTCGTGGGTCCCGCGTTTCTCCCAGTGCTCGTCGAGGCGGTCGAGATAGTAGGGGAGCCAGGTGGCGCCGATCTCGAGAAAGGCGAGCTTCAGCTTCGGGAACCTCTCCGTGATGCCTTGGCAGACCATGCTGGTGAACTGCAGCAGGATGCCCGCGGTGAAGGCGTAGGAATGGACCTCGGCAAAGGTGCTCAGGGTGGCTGCCCCGAGCTCCCGGGATGTGTTGCGGGTGCCGTGGATACCGAGCACTACGCCCTCCTCCTCGGCGGCGCGATAGATGGGATCGTAGTAGGTTTCACCGAGAGCGATGGGCAGTCCCGTGGGCAGGATCTCGAAACCCTTGAGACCGAGCTCGTTGACCGCGCGCCGGAGCTCCTTGGCGGCCTCCTCGGGCGCCCTCATGGGCAGCACGCCGACGCAGCTCAACCGGTTCGACAGCGCGTTGTACTCCTTGGCGAAGTGGGTGTTGGCGGCCTTGGTCGCGGCCACCTGGAACGGTACTTCCTGGTTCTTGGCGATGTTGCCCGAGCCCGTGGGAAAGCAGATGGCCGTTTCCATGTCCTGCTTGTCCATGAGGGTGTGCCAACGCCGCACCTGCTCCTCGGGGGCGAGGCCCTCCCAGTTGACCGACATCTTGAAACCGTTGAACAGGTTCGGGTCCCAGGGCTGGTCTCCCGGCCATAGCGGGGTCGAGCGTTCATTCCAGGGTGCGTCGAGGTATTTGCGAATATCCGCCGGCCGTTCGAGAACATGCCCATCCGTATCGACACAGGTTGCGTTGCCCATGGTTCCTACCTCCTGGTTCTGAGTATGGTTTTGGGTGCATTGGGTACAGATTTCGCTCTATTGCCTTTGGGTTCGTTTGTCAATGAACGCCGCTCCCGTACATACTCGCAGGCAAGGCCACGGAAAACCCGATTCCGGCGCCAAACTCGGGAGCGACACGAACCCGGGAACCGTGCGCCGTCCAATAGAGGGGGCGTCGGAGTATCTGCATGGCTGACTTGAAGGGAGATTCAGGATGTCGACTGAGAGAAGATTGAGCCTTTGCTCGAAACTCGGTGCTGTCGCAGTCTTGTGTGCCGTGGCCGCGTACACGGCATCCGTCGCCGTGGCAGCGGACCCGAAGCCCGTGAGCGAGTGGGGCAAACGCGCTGAGTTGGCTGAAGCCAATTCGGAAATGGCGGTGGCATACCTCGATGGGAAGATCTACGTCGTGGGCGGCTACCCTTCCACCCGGAAGAGCGTCGACACTGTGCAGGAGTACGACGTCAAAACGGAAAAGTGGCGGCTCACGACGCCCTACCCTACCACCATCAACCACGCCTCGGCGGTGGGTCTCGACGGTGTGCTCTACGTCATCGGCGGCCAGACCAATGCCGGCGGCCGCAGGGAAAAATCCCGCTACACCGCCGCGGTGCACTCCTACGACCCCAAGACCGGGAAGTGGACACCCCGCGCGTCGATGCCCACCGCCCGAAGCGCCATGGCGCATGACATCATCGACGGAAAGATCTACGTGGCGGGCGGACGGCCGCCACGGGGCCACGACTTCGCCGTTTACGATCCCAAGGCGGATACGTGGACGACGTTGCCCGACGTGCCCACCGCGCGCAACCATATTGCCGCGGCCGCCATCGACGGGAAGCTCTACGTGGCCGGCGGGCGGTTTGGCGGCGGCTACCGCAGCGAGATCACGCCGGCCCTCGAGGTCTATGACCCCGCGGCCAATCAATGGACTACGCGGCGGCCCATGTCCGAATCTCGAGGCGGCCTCAACGGCATCGCCGTGAACGGCTGCTTCCATACCTTCGGCGGCGAGCATCCGACGGCGGGTCCCTCGGGGGTTTTTCCGCACCACGAGGTCTACAATCCCAAGACCGACACCTGGACGCGTTTCCCCAACATGCCCATCCCGGTTCACGGCGTCACCGGGCTGGTGTACCTGAACGGCTGGATCCACTTGCCCGGCGGCGGCATCCGGCGGGGCGGCAGCAGCGGCACCACGCATCACCAGGTGGTGCGGACCGATATGAAGTGTCAGTGAACAACCCCGGCAGCCCGATGGCCCTCAACGCACTATTCGCCGGCCGGATACGGGCACTCCCAACCCGCTCATGAACGAGCCGGCCTCGCATGCGGGCGCCGCCGCCGCGGGCAGGGCCGGTCTCGCCTTCTCCCTCGCCTTCTTTACGGGCCTGGGAATCCTTTCCGTCCTCCCGGACGCGGCATGGGCTCACGCCATGGTCCAGCGCTACGACCTGCCGGTGCCGCTCTGGTACTATCTCGCGGGGGCGGGCCTCGTGGTCGCACGGCGTCGGGCCGTGGCTCAAGTGCGGGGAGACGTTCTCCGTCGTCTTTGGACTGTTCGGCCGTTTCGCTCCGCTGGCGAGGGCCGCCGGGCAGGCGCGCCGGACCGCCGGACACGGCGGCGGAGCGATGGTTGCGGCGCAACTCCCCATGCTGTTCCTGATGGTCGGCTACACGGTCTTCAGCCTGTGGATCATCGGGCAGCCCATCGTGGAGGTGTGAGAAAGAAAATGTGACAAAGAAAAAGGGGCCTCTCTTTCCGAGAGACCCCTTTCCGTGTCCGCGCCGCGTTGGCTGCGCGAGCCCGTGGCTTACCCGGCGCTGGACTCGATGGCCTTCGCCTCGCCGGTTTCCGCCTGGACGGGGACCTTGCGTCCCACCGCCTTGGCGGGGAGCGGCACCGAAACCTCGATGACGCCGTTCCTGTGCCGGGCCTCGATCCTGTCGGCGTCGATGCCGTTGGGCAACCTCACCGTGCGCTCGAACTTGCCGTGGACGGTCTCCCGAAGGTAGTGGCCCTTCTCCTCGCGTTGCCGTTCTCCCTTGATGGTCAGGAGCCGGCCCTCCACATTGATGTCCAGATCCTTCGGATCCACTCCCGGGAGGTCAACCCGCAGCACGTAGTTACCGTCCCGGACGTATGCATCCATCGGAGGTGCCCAGCCACGATCCAGCTCACGGCGCCCCAGGAACCGGTCGAGTACGGCATCCACGTCACGGTCCGCGCCGAACAGAAACGGATGCCATCTTGTTACTTCATAACCCAACATGATCCATGCCTCCTTCGCTAAAACCCATTGCTGAAATGCTTTGCCAGAGATGCGGCGGAGCTCCTCGTCGCAAGAAGAAAGTAAGCATCGAAACTCCCCGGGTCAATGGTGTACCGAGCAGTTTTCTTCAATGGCCGTGGGGAAGGAACGGAACGGATCGTTGACACCGCCGCTCGGGCGACTCTATAATGCGGTCCGTTTCGCTTCGAGCACACTGCACACAGGAGGGTGACATGAAGAGGACCTTTGCCGCCGTATTCGCCGCCTTCGGCCTCATCGTTTTCGCGAACACCGTTCAGGCCGACTTCCCCAACCGCGATCTCACGATTCTCGTACATGCTTCGCCCGGAGGCGGCTTCGATGCCATCGCCAGGGCCCTGGGCCGCTTCATGAAGCCCTTGTTACCCAAGAACGTTGACGTCATCGTCAAGAACGTCGTGGGCGCCGGCGGCATCACCGGCACCGTCGCCATGTACCGCGCCAAGCCCGACGGCCACACCATCGGACACATCTACGCCGACGGGATGCTGGGAACCCAGATGATCCGGAACAACGTCGGTTACGACATCGACAAGTTTACCTGGCTCGCGGTGGTGAGCTCGCAGGAGGCCGAGGCGTTGCTGGTTCGTCGTGAATCGCCTTATCGCACCGTCAAGGATCTGCAGAAGGCGAAGCGGGTGACCTGGGGGGTGGAGGGCATCGGCATCGCGCGCTGGATTCACGCTTTTCTGGCCGCCAACGAGCTGAAGATCCCGTTCGACGTGGTGGCCGGCTACGGCGGCACCGGCGAGACGCTGCCGGGCCTGCTTCGGGGTGACTTCGACGTGTTTACGCAGCCCATCGACCACCCCTCCACGCTGCCGTTCCTCCGGTCGGGCGAAATCGTACCCATCGTCAACCTCGGCGAAACCCGCGCCAAGAACGCCCCGGATACGCCCACGGCCATCGAGCTGGGCTACAAGAACCTTATCGTGAAGGTGTTTCGCGCCATGGTCGGCCCTCCGGGCCTGCCCAAGGACCTCCACAAGAAGCTGGAGAGCATACTGTTGAAGACCATGGACAGCAAACCGTACAAGGACTGGGCGGCCTCATTCGGCATCCCGCTGGTGCCGGGAAACGGCGCCAAGGCAGCCGGCGACATGAAGGTGTTCGTGCAACTCTACAGCAAGTACCGTCAACCCATGCTGGACGCGCTCAAGCGCCAGTAATAGCTGGACGCACGCCGCAGGTGCCGGGAAGCGCCACCTGGACGGGCAAAGGAGAAGATTCGCCATGATGGTCAATCCTTACAATGATTCGCAGTTGATGCTGGCGTTGCAGTTCGACCACTCACGGGTAGCCGGCTTCTTCGCCGCCCATTGGGGCAACGAGGAGTTCGACCGCCTGGAGCCATACGCGTCGGTGGTGCTGGCGGCCCAGGAGCACGACATCGGCTGGTGGGAATGGGAGATGAAGCCGTCCACGCTGAACGACAAGAACTTCCCCATGGACTACCACGACGGCAGCTTCAAGTTCCTCGGCCAGCTCAGGCTCGACTTCTACAAGAACGCGGTGGACAACGTGCTACAGCGGGACCCCTACGCGGCCATGCTGATAGCCATGCACGGGGTGGCGCTCATGAACGCCGGCTACGGCAAGTACACCCATCCGCCCGATCGCACCGCCGACCCGCGGGTACGCGCCTACGTCGACCACCAGGAGGAGCTGAGGAAGCGGCTGGCCGCCGAGCTGGCCGAATCCGAAGAGTTCGGGGACTACACCTCCGAGGAGCAGATCTGGACCAACTACGAGTACATCGAGGTATTCGACCAGCTCGCCCAGTACGTCTGCAACCGCTATCCCCTGAACAGCAAGAAGCGGAAGCTCGGGCCCAGCGACACCCTTGGCGACGTGGACGTGCCCCGCAAGAAGGGCGCCGCCCCGGTACACCTCCACATCGACACGGTGGCCGAGCACCGCGCCATTGTCGACCCGTACCCGTTCGCGGTGGACCCGCTGGTGTTCAGCTTCCCGGCCCGCCTGGTGCCGAACCGGAGCTACCAGGATCCGGATGATTTTCTGAGCGAGTTCTACCGCGGCGAGCGGATCACCGTCACCCACTCCCTCTCTTCGAGTTGAACGATTGAGAGATCCGGCGCGCCGGACGGGACACCCCCGCCCGACACGCCGGCCTTGGATCAGGAATCGGAGAGCAGGCGCACCCCGTACAGCCTGGACTCTGGCAGGTCGAGCTTCCCCCATGCCTCGCCGGCGTCGTGGCTGGCGTACACCGTTCCGTCGGTGTAGCCGATGACCACGGTGTCGGGATCGCCGGGATGCACCGCCACGCAACTCGTCATGTGGGCGTGGCCCTGTGGCAGGCCGCCCTCGAGCCGGCGCCACGTTGCGCCACGGTCGTCGCTGCGCAGGATGGCGGACTTGGCGCCGCCCAGCTCCTCCGAGGTGTCACGGCTGAAGCGAATGGTGTTGTACGGCCCCGGGCGGACCGTGCGATGGCCCTTCCAGGAGGTTGGGCCATTCTCGGCCGCGCCCAGAAAAATGCGCTCCGGCACGGTGGGATGGATGTCGAAGGGAATGGCGTAGGAACGTCCCATGTCGTACTCCAGCTTGCGCCAGGACACGCCGCCGTCGTCGGTGCGATAGGTGCCGATGCCGGTGGTGGCATACAGCGTATCGAGGCTGGCGGGATCCCGCCGCAGCCAATGCACGTCGCGATAGACGCGGCCGTCCTCATGGCCGCCCATCTGGTAAGGCAGCCGGCCCGACGGATCGTTGAATTCCGGGTAGGCCGCGGCACTCGTCGGACCGCTGATATCCTCCCAGGTCTCGCCCCGATCGCGGCTCCGCACCACGCCTCCTTCCTCGACCCCCACGACGATCTCGTCCGGCACCCGGCCGTCCAGGACGATGCAGCGGATGTGCGGCGTATGCGGCGGCGGCGGAAAGGTCCAGCGGGCGTAGTCCTCAAGCCTCCGGAAGGCGGAAAGCTCGCGGAACGAGCGGCCACCGTCCTCGCTCTTGTACACCGCCGCGGGCAGCGTGCCCACGTAGAGCTCCCCGGGCCGCGTGGGATGAGCCTGCATGGTCCAAATGTCACGATAGTCGAGCCCGCCGGACGGGATCCATTTCCAGCTCTCACCGCCGTCCTCGCTCACGTGCAGTTCCGTGCTGGTGGCGGCGTAGAGTCGGTTGGGGTCTCCCGCATCGCGGGCCACCTCACGCAGCACCTCGCCCTCCAGCATGCGATCCAGCACCTCGACCTGCGTGGAGCGGCCGTCCCAGTGGCACCGGACGAGATTGTCCGCGGTCAAGAGAAACATCTTCAGATCTGCGCTCATTTCTTCACCTCCGTTGCGCCATCAACAGGACCTTGCCAGCCGTGCGTTCACGAACCGGTTCAGGCTTACACCTTCTCCGGCTGCCTGTATAGCAAGCTCACGGTGTGTTTCGGGTGTCACTCGCACAACGAACTTGCCACTGTACGCGCGAGCCGCCAGCGGTTCCGGCGGTTTCTCTCCGCTGGTTCGCATATCGCCCAAGACGTCGGTCACCAACCGTCGGATCCCCGCCAGCGCCTTGTCGGGAGTGGGCGCCAGCCAACTCAACGACGGGAACTCGATACATACAGCCACATGCTCGCCGTCTTCCGGGGACCAAGTGATACGGTACGTGTAGTGATCAACCATTCTGAGCCTCCAGTTTCTCAATCGCTCTGATTACCTGACGAACCTGATAGGCCTTCGCCATACCCTTGTCACTCTGGATGTTTACTCTAGGGTCTCCGGGCCACGGCGTGCGATACACCCGATGGCTGGTGCCCTTCTGGCGCGGTTTTCCAAAATAGTGGTCGCAAACCTTGACCAAGTCAGCATACCTGACGCCCTTTGGATTTCGGCGAAACGTTTCCAGTAACGACACTTAATAGTATCTATAATAGTACTATCGTGCTGTCAAGCCTTTCGAACTCATAGGCTGGCTCCTAACCGCACTTGTGGATGGATGGTGGTCGCAGCAGGACTCGAACCTGCGACCTCTTGCATGTGAGGCAAGCGCTCTAACCAACTGAGCTATGCGACCATCCGAGGTAGACCCTGAGGTGTAACACCTCGGGAAACGGGTTTCAAGAATACCGCGACCGCCCGTAGCGGATCATTCCCGTTCCTTCTGCCGCTGCTTGATGCGCTGGTTGAGGGACTCCAGGATGCCGGCGTCCACGGCGGCGATGACGTCTACCGCGGCGTCGAGATCCTCCTCACCGATTCCTGATTTCCTTGCGTCCGCAAGGCGGCGGTCCACTCAGGGATCGCAGTTGCGCGTCATGGCGACGGCGAGGCCGAGGAAGATCTTTTCGCGCTCGCTCAGGCACTCGACGGCGTGGGCATCGCGGTAGAACTGGCGAAAGTCTGCCTTCTTCATGAATTCTCTCCTGTTGGCGCCGGGAGCGTCATGGCAGACGCACCGGCAGGCCTTCAGCCCTTGGCCATCTCCATGATGATGTCGTAGTGGGCGTCGCTCACCGGAACGAAGGAAAGCCGGCCCAGACGGAACAGGTCGAAGCCTTCCAGCTTGGGGTTGAGCTTCATCTCGGCCAGCGACACTTCACGGGGCAACGCCTTGCCGACCTTGATATCGAACACCAGCAGTCTGGGGTCGTCCTTCTCGGGATCGGCATAGGCGCCGGTGGTGGCGGTGCCCAGGCCGACGCAAATTCTCAGTCCGCCGGTGTGATAGATGATGCAGCGGTCGCCCTTCTTCACGGTCTTGAGGTGCTTCAGGGCGAGATTGTTCTTGATGCCGTCCCAGATCGTCTTCTTGTCCCGCTGCAGGTCGGCAAAGGAATATACGTTGGGTTCGGTCTTGAGCAGCCAGTTTGCCATCGTAAGCCTCCTTGTTTGTCAGCGTCTTGAAATACTGCAAAGCCGTCCAAGTCGCAACATTCCGGTCCCCGGATGGGGTGAAGCGAACCGCCGCCTTGTGATACAAAGCGGTCATGGCCTCCACACTGCGAAAGAAGAAACCCAAGGACCGCCCGCTGCTGGGAGCCCACATGTCCATCGCGGGCGGGGTCCACAATGCGCTGCACGCCGGGGACAGCGTCGGCTGCGAAGCCATCCAGATCTTCACCAAATCCTCGCGGCAGTGGGCGTCCAAACCCCTGAGCGAGGACGACGTCCGGACCTTCAAGGACACCCAGAAGGCCAGCGGGGTCCATACGGTGGTGGCCCACGACTCCTACCTGCTGAACCTCGGCGCGCCCGACCAGGAACTGCGGCAGAAGTCCATCGACGCCTTCGTGGACGAGATGGAGCGGTGCGAGGCCCTGGAAATCCCCTGCCTCATCGCCCATCCGGGCGCCCACACCGGGGCGGGCGAACAGGCCGGGCTCCGCACCATCGCGCGTTCCCTGGACGCGATCCATCGCCGTTGCGCGGGCTTCAACGTCCACATCACGCTGGAAATCACGGCCGGTCAGGGCTCCAACCTGGGCTACCGGTTCGAGCACATCGGCAACATCATGGACAGCGTCAAGCAGAGCGACCGCATCCGGGTGTGCTTCGACACCCAGCACGCGTTCGCCGCGGGATACGACATCCGCACCCGGGAAGGCTACGAGCGGACCTTTACGGAGTTCGACGAGGCCATCGGGGTCAAGCTCCTGGCCGCCTTCCACCTGAACGATTCGAAAAAGGAGCTCGACTGCCGGGTGGACCGCCACGAGATCATCGGCCAGGGACACATCGACCTGGAGCCGTTCCGCATGCTGATGAACGACAAGCGTTTCTTCGGCCTGCCCATGTGTCTCGAAACCCCCAAGGGCAAGGACCTGAAGGAGGATCGGGAGACCCTGGAGCTGCTGCGGTCTTTCCAGGCCGGAACGTGACAACTCACGGGGCCGCGAGGGGCTTCGGAGGCACACCCCGGACCGGGGCCGGAACCGGTGACGGCACGGCGTGCCATTGAATCACGAGCGGATGCGAGTTAATCTGCGGAGGTTGGTTCCGACACGAACCGCGGATTCCCGTCACATCGGACTTCAAGGAAGCGAGGCCGCTCGTGAGCACGCAGAGTCGTACCGGAAGCGACGACCAGGCGCAGCAGCGTGAGGGCACGTGTCTGACGCGTAGAACGGTGCTCCGCGGCGGGCTGGTTGCGATGCTGGCGCCGCCGTGGCTCCACTCCCTGAGCGCGGCCCCCGAAGCCGCCATACGCGGAATCGGAAGCAACGGCGAAATCGTCCTGGGGGTTTCCGCCGCGTTCTCCGGCCCGTCCCGGGGCCTGGGCACCGAGCTCTACCGCGGCGCCAAGTCCTACTTCAACCACATCAACGAGAACGGCGGCGTCAACGGCCGCAAGATCGTCCTGAAGCTCTACGACGACGGGTACCAGCCGGACCCCTGCGTCGAGAACACCGTGAAGCTGATGCTGGAAGACCAGGTCTTCCTGCTCTTCGGCTACGTGGGCACGCCGACCGTCACCCGCGTGCTGCCCATGCTGAAGAAGTTCCAGGACCAGCAGGTCTACCTCTTCTTCCCCTTCACCGGCGCCCAGCCGCAGCGGGAGCCCCCCTACGGCGACTTCGCCTTCAACCTGCGGGCGTCCTACCGGCAGGAAACCGCCGGCCTGGTGGACAACTTCGTCCGCATCGGCCGGGAGCGCATCGCCATGTTCTACCAGGTCGACGCCTATGGCCGGAGCGGGTGGGCGGGAGTGCGGGCGGCCCTGGAGAAGCACGGCGGCCAGATCGCCGGCGAGGCCACGTACCGCCGAGGGTCGCGGTTCACCGGCAGCATGCGGGCGCAGGTGGAGATCCTGAAGAAAGCCTCCGCCGACGCCGTGATCTGCGTCGGCGCCTACGCCGCGTGCGCCGCCTTTGCCCGTGACGCCGTGGACCTGGGCCTGCGGGTCCCCATCGCCAACCTCTCCTTCGTCGGAAGCGAGAACCTGCTCAAGCTGCTGTCCGAAGGGCGGGACGATCCCCATACCTACACCCGGTACCTGGTGAACTCACAGGTGGTGCCCAGCTACGAGGACACGTCCATCCCCGCGGTAAAGGAATATCGCGAGCTGATGGCGCGTTACGACCCCCAGGTGCCCGCGGAGCTCGTGAAGGAAGCATACACCTCGTTTCCCCAGAGCTTCGTCAGCCTGGAGGGGTTTCTCGACGCCAAGTTGTTGGTGGAGATCCTCCGGCGCCTGGAAGGCAAGCCGGACAAAGCCGGACTGGAGAAAGCGGTCTTTTCCGTGCGCGACTTCGACCTGGGAATCGGCGAGGCGGTGTCCTTCGGGCCGGAACGCAGGCAGGGGTTGCAGAAGGTCTACTACACAGTCGTCGAGGACGGCCGGTTCGTCACTCTGGACGACTGGAACGCCAAGTTCGGGTGATTATGAAGATCAGGAAGCTGTTTCAGAAAACTCAGTTCGGCATCTTCGGGCTCTTCGGCCTGATCGTGCTCTCCACCTCGGCCCTGACCATCTATACGGTCCAGACCCATCTGTCGGCGGAGTACGAGGGCAACAGCCGGAACATTGCCAAGACCATCGCCGACGCCAGCGTCGACATCCTGCTGAACCGGAACCTGGCCACGCTCCAGTCGCTCATCGACCAGTTCGTGGAGATCCAGGGTATCCGGTACGTCTACATCACCAGCGACAACGGCGAGTTCCTCGCCCACACTTTCGTTCCCGGTATTCCCGAAGTGATCCGCAAGAGCGACCCGTTCGAGACCGCTGCGGTCAAACGGACGCTGGCGGGAATGGGCGAGTTCGTGGAGGTCGGCAGCCCGATTCTCGCCGGTTTCGCCGGAACGGTGCACGTGGGCATGGATCTGGACGTCATCGCCCTGAAGATCCAGCGAGCTATCGGCCAACAGGTCTACCTCATCTCCATCCTGCTGGTGGTGGGCATCCTGGCCTCCATATGGTTCGTCAACCTCGCGGCCAAACCGTTGGGGGAACTCCTGGCTTTCGCCGTGAAGCTGGCCAAGGAGGAGAATCCGGACGGAGTGGAGGACGAACGGATCCTGGCGCGGGACGACGAGGCCGGGGAGTTGGCGCGGCTGCTTCTGCATGTCTCGAAACGCAAGGCCGAGTCCGAGGAGCCGCCCCCGGCGTCCGAGCGCGCTCGATAGGTTCCTGAAAGACCGCCGCGAACGAGGCTTCCAGGTTGGGGATTCGAAGGATCAGCATCGCGTTCTTCTGCACCATGCTGCAGATCTGCTTCGGGACCGTCTACGCCTGGAGCTTCTTCCAGACCATGCTGGTCCACCAGTCCGGCTGGACCCACACCGAGACGGCCTGGGCCTTCAGCATCGCGATCTTCAGTCTCGGCACCTCCGCCGCCTGGGCGGGCTCGGCGCTGGGGCGTCTGGGTCCCAGACGGCTCGCGCTGGCGGGCAGCTTGATGTTCTCCGGAGGGTACGCCATCGCCAGCGCGGCGCTGTGGCTGGAGTTCCTTCCGCTCTTCTATCTGGGCTACGGGGTCATCGGCGGCGCGGGCATCGGACTGGGCTACGTGACCCCCGTGGCAACGGTGGCCAAGTGGTTTCCGGACCACAAGGGCCTGGCAACCGGCATCGTGGTGATGGGCTTCGGCATTGGCGCCTTGCTTCTGAGCAAGGGGCTGGCGCCCTTTCTCGTCGTGGGCACCGCGGGCGACCTGTCCCTGGTCTTTCTGTGGCTCGGGATCATATTCGCTTGCATCCTGGTCCCTTGCAGCCTGGCATTGGGCAATCCGCCGGCGCCGGCGGTGGCCCAGGGCGGCGCCCCGTCATCCGCGACTCCCGGCGAGCCGGCGGAGCCGGAGTCCACCCTGCCCTACGTGACGTCCGGCCAGTTCATCATCATGTGGACCGTGTTCTTCTTCAACATCGCCGCGGGCATCTCCGTCATCAGCTTCCAGTCGGAGCTGCTGCAGGAGGTCTGGGGGTTGGCCGATCCGACCATCGAGCCCGCTGCGCTGGGCGAGTACGGGGCCACTCTGATCGCCGCCAGCTCGGTGTGCAACGGCGTGGGACGGTTGTTCTGGGGTTTGCTGTCGGACCGCATCGGCCGGGTCAAGGTCTTCAGGATCCTGCTGGCCAGCCAGATGGTGGTGTTCGGGGTCCTCATGACCGAGGAGAACCCGTGGATCTTCTCCGTGCTGGTGTGCTACGTGCTGCTCTGTTTCGGGGGCGGTTTCGCCACCATGCCGCCCTACATCCTGGACGTGTTCGGCACGGAGAAGATGTCGAAGATGTATGGTGTGGTGCTCACCGCCTGGGCCGCCGCGGGGATCTGCGGCCCGCTCTACGTAGGATACCTGAAGGACTCGTACCCGGACCGGGCCGTCATGTACTGCTTCCTGATCGGCATCCTGATGCTCGGAGCCGGTTACCTGTTCTCCTACCTGCTGAACGACGGGCGCCTGCGGCTGGGGCGTCCGACGCTGGCAACCACCCTTCACCAGTACGGGATTCCGATTCGGAGCGCGGGATGAAGTTCTACGACTGCAGCCCGGCGCCGAGTCCGCGCCGGGTACGCATCTTCATCGCCGAGAAGGACCTGGACATCCCCACCGTGCAGGTGGACCTGCGCAAGGGCGAGCATCTCACGGAACCCTTCCGCAGGCTCAACCCGTGGTGCACGGTACCCGTGCTGGAGCTCGATGACGGCACCGCCATCAGCGAGGCGGTGGCCGTATGCAGGTATCTGGAGGACGCTCATCCGGAGCCGCCCCTGATGGGCGTGGACGCGCGGGACCGGGCCATGGTGGCCATGTGGGAGCACCGCTTCGAGATCGACGGCTTTCTCGCCGTTGCCGAGGCCTTTCGCAACCAGGCCAGGGGGCTGGCGGGGCGGGCGCTGACCGGACCGGAAAACGTCGCGCAGATCCCGGAGCTGGTGAAGCGAGGGCGCGGGCGGGTAGAGCGGTTTTTCGCCGCGCTGGACGCGCAACTCGCCCACCATCCCTTTGTCGCGGGCGAGCGTTACACCATCGCCGACATCACCGCGCAGGTGGCGGTGGACTTCGCCGGCTGGATCAAGATGAGCCTACCCCCGGAGTGCAGCCACGCGACCGAGTGGTACCAGCGTGTCAGCGAGCGTCCCAGCGCGGGCGCCTAGTGTCCTGTCCGGTTAATTCGCTTGATAAGATGCGCAGGATATTGCCGCAAGCGGGCGCGCCGAGAGCAGGTTGGGCGGCTCATGACCCCGGCCACAGCCCGAAGCTCTTGTCCTCGGGCAGGAAAGACTTGAGGAGATGGTCCTCGACGCCGTGCTCGTCCACGTCGTCACTCAGGACGCCGAAGAAGAAGATCCGCAACATCTGCTCGATGAGGGCGCGGAGCGACGGGTCCCGCTTGGGATTGTACCAGGTGTAGATCCAGTTCATCATGCCGAACAGCGCCAATGCCGCCACCCGCACGTTGAGTCCCCGGACCTGCTCGCGCCGCTGCAGCTCCTCCACCAAATCCACCAGCGCCTTCAGGTAACGCCGTTTGAGATCCAGGATCCTCTTCTCGTAGTCCGCCGTCAGCGCCGTGTCCTCCCGGGACATGACCTTCATCTCGTTCATGTTGTGCAGGAAGAAACCGAGATGGTTGTGGACGAACAGCGCGATCTTCTCCCGCGGGGTCTTCTCCGATTGCTGGATCTTCCGCCCGTTTTCAAGCAAGGTCACGAGGCAACGTTCCTGTATCAGGCAGAGAAGCTCTTCCTTGGTGCGGAAGTAGTAGTAGAGGCCGGCGAGACTCATGCCGGTGGCGCGGCTGATCTCCCGGATGGAGGTCCCGTCGAACCCCTTCTCGGCGAATATCCTGGCGGAGTGCTCGAGAATGTTTTGAAGTTTCTCGTCGTGGTGGCTGGTGGACGGCCCCGAATCGTGCGGCATGAGCACGGATCTTGTCAGATAGGGTTTTCGAAGTCAACGAAACCTCCGGGGCGGCAGGGTCCGGGTGTCCCCGGGCGGCTCCTACGTTGAATCCCCATACCTCATAGTGTATAGGTCCCCCGTTATATGGAGTTCGACAACATCCTCATCGCCAGGGACGGACCCGTGGCCGTGGCCACCCTGAACCGGCCGAAACAGCTCAATGCGCTGTCATACGGCCTTTGCAAGGATCTGTGCGTGGCCCTGGAAGAGCTCGACGCCGACGACTCCATCCGGGTCTTCATCATCACCGGAGGCGAGCGCGTGTTCGCCGCGGGCGCCGACATCAACGAGATGGTGGAGGCCACCCCGTTCGCCGGCAGGGCGCACGAGCGGCTGGCGTTCAGGGACCGCATCAACCACCTGTCCAAACCCGTCATCGCGGCGGTGAGCGGCTTTGCCCTGGGCGGCGGCTGCGAGCTGGCCATGAGCTGCGACATCATCATCGCGGCGGAGTCGGCCGTCTTCGGACAACCCGAGATCAACCTGGGCACCATTCCGGGCTCCGGGGGCACCCAGCGGCTCACCCGCCTGGTGGGCAAACACAAGGCCATGGAGCTGGTGCTGACGGGCCGGTTCATGAACGCGGCGGAAGCGGAGCGGTGCGGCCTGGTGAACAAGGTGGTTCCGGTGGAGGTGCTGTTGGACGAGGCCAGGGCCATGGCGCAAACCATCGCCGGCAAGCCGCCCATCGCCGTCCGGTTCGCCAAGGAAGCCATTCTCAAGGCCGCCAACACGCCCCTGGACGACGGCCTGGCCTTCGAACGCAAGTCGTTCTGCACGCTGTTCGCCTCGGAGGACCGGCGGGAAGGCATGCAGGCATTCCTCGACAAACGCAAACCCGAGTTCAAGGGAAAATGAGCTACGAAACGATTCTCTACGAGAAGCAGGACGGCGTCGCCACCATCACCCTGAACCGGCCTCAAGCGCTCAACGCCTTCACGCCCCAAATGAACCGGGAGCTCCTGGACGCCCTCAAGGACGGCAACCGGGACAAGGCCGTCCGCTGTTTCGTCCTCACCGGGGCCGGCGACCGTGCGTTCTGCGCCGGACAGGACCTCAAGGAGCGTTCCCCGGATAGGAAAGGGTCCCTGGGCGAATCTCTGAGGTCGCGTTACAACCCCATCATCCTGGCCATCCGCCGCACGGAGAAGATCGTTCTTTGCGCCGTCAACGGCGTGGCCGCCGGCGCCGGGTGCAACCTCACCCTGGCCTGCGACCTGCGCATCGCCTCCGAGAACGCGCGCTTCATTGAAGCGTTCGTGCGCGTAGGGCTGGGCCCGGACTGCGGCGGCAGCTACTTCATGCCGCGGCTCATCGGCCTCAGCAAGGCCACCGAGCTCTTTCTTCTCGGAGAGCCGCTGGAGGCCCAGGACGCGCTCCGCTACGGACTGGTGGCCAAGGTCGTCCCGGGGGCGGAACTGGGGGCGGAAGCCCGGTCCATGGCTGAACGGCTGGCCCAAGCCCCTCGCAGCGCGGGCCTGATCAAGAGGACGCTCAACCGGTCCATGTACGCCGAGCTCGAAGCGCAACTCGAATACGAGGCCTGCACCCAGGAGATCGCCGGCCGGACCGCCGACTACGACGAGGGTGTCCGGGCCTTCATGGAGAAGCGGGCGCCGGTGTTCAAAGGGAAATAGCGGCGCTCCGTCCAGGAAACCCAACATGGTCAACGAGAACAAGATCGGGGTGATCGGCGCCGGCACCATGGGCGCCGGCATCGCCCAGGTGGCCGTCCAGGGCGGGTTCGAGGCAGTGGTTTACGACATCTCCCAGGAGTTCCTCGACCGGGGACTGGGAAGGATCCAAGGGTTCATCGGCCGCAGCCGGCAAAAGGGCAACATCGACGAGGAACAGGAAAAACACATCCTGTCGCGCCTCAAGGGCTCCCTTGCCATGGAGGACCTCGGCGACGCCACCCTCGTCATCGAAGCGGCCACCGAGAAGCTCCAGGTCAAGCGCGAGCTGTTCCAGAAGCTGGACGCCGCCTGCGCCGCGGCAACGCTGCTGGCCACCAACACCTCCTCACTGTCGGTGACGGCCATCGGCGGCGCGGTGAAAGACGCCTCCCGCGTCCTGGGAATGCATTTCTTCAATCCCGCGCCGCTCATGGGTCTGGTGGAGGTGGTGCAGGGCGAGCTGACCAGCGCCGCCACGGTGGCCAAGGCCGTGGACATCGCCAGGAAATTCGGCAAGACGCCCGTCCGGGCCAAGGACACGCCGGGTTTCATCGTCAACCGCGTTGCCCGGCCTTTTTACAATGAGGCCCTGCGTATCCTGGGCGACGGCGGCGTCGACGTGGAGACCGTGGACCGGATCATGCGGGAGTCCGGCGGCTTTCGCATGGGCCCCTTCGAGCTTCAGGACCTCATCGGCATCGACATCAACTTCACCGCCACCGAGACCCTTTACCGGGCGTTTTTCGAAGACCCCCGCTTCCGGCCGAGTCCGCTGCAACAGAAGCTGTATCTGGCCGGCCACCTCGGACGAAAGACCGGGAAAGGTTTCTACGACTATGAATAGCGTGGCGATCCTCGGGGGCAACCGTCTGGCCGAGGACTGGTATCGGCTCGCCGGCGACAGCGGCCTGACAGCGGTCCGCTACGTGCGCGCCGCCGAGGTGGATCCGGCCACCGAGGTGGTTGTGGATACCCTGGCCAACGGGCAGGAAGGAAAACGGCAACTGCTGGAAGAGCTCGACGCCGCCGTCCCGGGCGCCGCGCTGGTGCTGAGCTCATGTGTCCGTTGGTCCGCCACCACCATCGCCTGCTGGAGCCGCCGGCCCGACAGGATCGTCGGTTTTGCCACGTTCCATCCCCTGGCGCGGCGCAACGTCGTCGAGCTGGCGCGGGGGCTCGATACCGGCGACGAAGCCTTCCAAACGGCCGAATCCCTGGTGCGCAGCCTGGGGAAGGAGAGCGCCGAGGTCAAGGATGCCCCCGGGCTCGTGTTCCCGCGAATCCTGAGCCTCATCATCAATGAAGCGGCGCGCAGCCTGGACGAGGGCATCGCCGCCGCCGAGGAGATCGACATCGCCCTCAAGCTGGGAACGAACTATCCCGAGGGGCCGCTCCGCTGGGCCGACGAGATCGGCCTGGACGAGGTTCTCGCGGTCATCGAGGGGCTGCAGGAGGAGACCGGCGACGACCGCTACCGGCCCGCGCCCCTGTTGAAGAAGATGGTGGCGTCGGGACGTCTCGGCGAGACCACCGGGCGGGGGTTCTACCACCACGGGGAAAAGAGCGGCGCCACCGCTTGACCGCCGCCCCGGGATACTGAACAATACAGAATACCGCGGAGCCAAGGCGCCGCAGGGAAAATGCATCATGCCAGAAGCCGTCATCATCGATGCCGCCCGGACCCCCATGGGCCGTTACGGCGGGATACTCAAGGACATCCGACCGGATGATCTGGCGGCGCACATCATCGCGAAGCTCATAGCCCGGAACGGCATCGACAAGGAAACCATCGAGGACGTGATCCTCGGATGCACGAATCAGGCCGGGGAAGACTGCCGCAACGTGGGCCGTAACGCATCTCTGCTGGCCGGTATTCCGCACTCCGTGCCCGGCGCCACCGTAAACCGCCTTTGCGGATCCGGCCTGGAGGCCGTCAACCAGGCCGGCCGGGCCGTGGGGGCCGGGGAGGGAGACCTGTTCGTGGCCGGCGGCGTCGAGATGATGACCCGCGCCCCGCTGGTGATGCCCAAGGGGAGCATACCGTTTGCCCGCGGCGACGTCACCGTCTACGACAGCGTGCTGGGCTGGCGCTTTCCGAACCCCCGCATGGGTGAGCTGTACCCGCTCATAAGCCTGGGCGAGACCGCGGAAAACGTCGCGGAAAAGTACTCCGTCAGCCGCCGGCAACAGGACGCCTTCGGACTCAGGAGCCACCGCAACGCCGTGGCGGCACAGGAGGCGGGCCGCCTGGACGACGAGATCATTCCCGTGGCCACGCCTCAGCGGCGTGGGGACCCGGTCATCCACGGCCGCGACGAAGGCCCGCGGCCGGACACCACCTTGGAGCAGCTTGCCGCCTTGAGACCCGCCTTCGCGAAGAACGGCACGGTCACTGCGGGCAATTCGTCGCCCCTGTCCGATGGCGCCGCCGCCCTGATCGTGGCCTCCAGAGAGAAAGCGGCGGCGTTGAAGCTCAAGCCCATGGTGCGGATCATCGCTTCGGCGGTGGCCGGAGTGGATCCGGCCTTCATGGGCATCGGACCCATACCGGCCAGCCGCAAGGCCCTCCAACGGGCCGGGCTTACCGCGGACCAATTGGATCTGGTGGAGCTCAACGAGGCCTTTGCCTCCCAGTCGCTGGCCTGCGTCAAGGAGCTCGATCTGGACCACGACAAGGTCAACGTCAACGGCGGCGCCATAGCCCTCGGGCATCCCCTGGGTTGCAGCGGCGCAAGGATCATGACAACGTTGATCCATGAAATGAAACGGCGCGGCAGCCGTTATGGCATGGCCGCCATGTGCATCGGCGTGGGACAGGGTATCGCAACCATCGTGGAGAGAGCCGACTAGCGGCCATTTGAGGTCCTGTAGCGTTTGGTGACCGTAGTTACGTCTTGGCAAGAACTTCTTGAATGCTATAGTTCGTAGTGCCTCGGGCGCCCACTTCCCGACTGGGATAAAACTTCATTCAGCGGATAGGCCGGAAGACCTCAAGGAATGAAACGCAAGGTATCCAGGCTACTCGTTCTCCTGTCGCTCACCGCGGTTCTGGCGGTGGTCGTGGTGGTAGGACTGGAAGCGCTGCTGGATAACCGTAGAGACGCCATACGCCGGCAGATGGAAAGCGCCATCGGCCGGGCGGTCACCTTCGACGCGGTCCACCTGAGTTTCCTCGGACGCCCGGGGAGTCTCGGCATCACGGTAACCGACCTGCGCGTCGCCGACGATCCCCGGTTCGCGGCCACGCCGCTGATCCATGCGAACCAGCTCACGATTTCATTGGGGTGGCTGTCGCTTCTGACAGGCAGCCCCACGGTTTCCGACATCGTCCTCGACCAGCCCGAAATCCAGGTCATCCGTAACGAGTACGGGGACATCAACATCCTTACTCCGGCGCAGCCGCTCGACTCGGCCGTCCAATCAGCTCATCAAGCCGGCACGATGGTTCGCGCCTACGGCGGCAAGCTCTATTTCATCGACCGGTCAGGGGACAAACCTGAAGAGTTGCGCCTCCACGACCTCGCCGTGGCACTCCAATGGTCGGGGGCGCTGAGTATGGATGTGGATGTTTCCGGAGCTCTTGCCCCGGACGGCGGACAACCGTTCTCGGTGACCGGTACCGTCGGCACGCCCCGGCTGCTCTCGGAGTGGACCGAGAGTCCGGTGGACCTGGAGTTGCGAGTCGCGTCCTTGCCGCAAGTCCTGGCCACGCGCGGCTGGAAGCTGCTGGAGAATCATCTGCCCGGCTATCTCCGCCCCTCCGGGCCTCTCGCCGTGAGCGCGCGCGTGTCCGGCAAACTCCACCGGCCCCGGTTGTCGCAGATGCGCGTCACGGGAGCCTTGTTCGGCGGCACGGACAATACCACGTTCGTCGGCGACGTGGACTTCTCCAAGGCGGCATCGTGGGACGAGGGCCAAGTCAAGGCCGAGTTGCAACTGGCACCGGTGACTCTCGACCAGCTCAGGCAGATTCCCTGGTTGGACCGGGCGGTGCCGGCAGCGCTGGCGGTCCACAGACCCCTGACTCTGTCCAACCTCATCGAAGGACAGCTTCACGACTTGAAGATCCACACCTCGGTGACGGCGGATGCCAACACCATCCAGTACGGCAAATGGCTCGACAAAGCGCCTGGGGTTGCGGCTCGGCTGGCCATGGCCATGCGGGTACGCGACAACCAACTGCTCATCGGCGAGTCCGAGGCCCGGCTTCACACCGGGACGGTGGCGTTCTCGGGTTCCATCCGCCAGCATCCGGAGCATGTCATGCTGTTGCGTATCCGGTCCGACGACGTGCCGTTGGCGGGATGGGAGGCGTTGTTGCCGGGGGCGCGCTACAGGCTTGACGGTACGGTGAGCGCTCGGCTCTCGCTACGGCAGAGGTCGGCTCCACGAAACGAACCGCCGACAATCACGGGCAGACTCCGGCTGGCCAACGTCAACGTCATCGGCCCGCCCGGAGAGCGCAGGACCATCCAGGGACTCATGGGAGAGTTGGAGTTCCGCGGTAACGACATTGAGATTCGCAAACTCCAGTTGCGGTCGGGGCTCTCGGACCTCCAGGTCCGGGGACTTCTGGCCAACTTGAGCCGACCCACCCTCCACTACAGTGTCCAGTCCAACCTGCTGAACCTGGCCGACGTCACCGGAGATGCCGCGCACCGGGGGGACTCGTTCAGCAACCTCGTGAGCGAAGGATCAGCCAGTTTCACCAAGGGGGTCCTGTCCGTCAAGGGACATCTTGCCTCGAGCAACGGACGGCTGCAGGGGATTGCCTACCGCAACCTTCAGGGGATCGTACGCTGGACCGGGGCCAACATGGAGATCGAGAAGCTCGATGTTGAGACGCTGGGGGGCAGGATCCGGGGTCACGGCGCGTTCACGAATCGGGACGGCCAGGGCTTCGCCATCGAGGTCAGCCCGATCGTGGAAGCCCTGGACGTACGAAGCCTTCTGGCCCAACTCCCTCTGGGCGCGGCGGAGCCTGTCAACGGGCGGCTCAACCTGCAGGGCCGATTCAAGAGCTCCGGAAAAGACTGGCAGTCCATGGTCCGCAACCTCAGTGGACGAGCCCGTGTGACCTTGGACAAGGGGGTATTGGCCAACTTCAACCCTGTCCGCCGCGTGCTTGCATCCATGAATAGCGTGGAAGGCATCGACAGCATCAACACCGCGGGACCCGCTTTCATCTCGCTGGTTCGGGACAACCGGGCGTCCTTCGACGTGGTCGAGGGAACTTTCAATATCGACAAGGGCCGGTTCCGGAGCGACGATCTCCTGCTGATCGCGGACGAGTACAGCATCGTCGGCCGAGGCTGGGCGGACCCTGACGGCGGTGTGGATCTGCAGGCGACCCTTGTGCTCTCGTCCGAATTCTCCCGCGACTTGAGCGGGCGCTACCGGAACGTACGCTATCTTTTTGATACCGACAGCATCAGCCTCCCCTTCCGCCTGGCCGGAAACATCCCGGATATAACCACTAGACCCGACGTTGCGCAGCTCACCCGTTACATGTACGACAAGCTCGCCGAAGAGCGGCCGCCGAGGCGTGACCGCGGTGGCGGGTTCAACCTGTGGAAGAGACTGGAACGGGGTTTCCGGGAGATGCTGCGCTGAACGCCACCGGTTGCCGTACCCGACCCTCTCTCCCGTCACGACCAATCTGACAATCCGTTTCCTTTCGCCGACATGGATGTCCACGAGATCTACCTCCATGTACGCCGGGAAGACATCGCGTACATCAAGTTTATCGTGGAGTCTTATGAGCTGCTCGGGATCCTTCGCACCGTGGACGCCGGGAAGGCGGTCATTGTTCTGCTGGTGCTGGCGGACTCCCTTCCGCTGGCCCGAGAGGTCCTGGATTCCCTGGCCCATGAAGTGGACTTGAAGGAGATACCCCGGCCCGCGGGCCTGGGCGACGATTGGCTCCTCGGTGAGCTCACCACCCCATGAAAAACCCCTCCACCCTCAAGCCCCGCATCCTCTCGTTGATGTTGTCCAAGCCGGGGTACCGTTTCAGCCTCCGAGAGATACGAAAGGGCTTCGGCAAGCCGGCAAGGGAGCCGGTGCTGGATGCGCTCAAGGAACTGATCCACGAGCGCAAGGTCATCCGTCTCCACAAGAACCACTACACCCTTGCCAAGGCCGCCAGCGTCGTGTCCGGGGTCGTGCAGGGACACCCCGACGGCTTCGGTTTCCTTGTTCCGGACCAGAAAGGGATGGAGGACATCTATCTCAGCCGCAAGGAGATGCGGCGGGTGATGCACGGCGACCGGGTGCTGGTGCGCCCGGAGAAGAAGCGCCACGGCGATAGCCAGGGCCACGTGGTGGAAGTGCTGGAGCGGGGACAGCGCCGCCTCGTCGGCGTGGTCCACACCGACGGAGACCGGACCCTGCTGGTTCCCATGGACCCGCGCGTCGCCCCCGCGATTCCGCTGACAGCGCCCGGACCGCTGCCTACCGGCCAGGTGGCCGCGGTGGAGATGACCCGCTACGGCAGCGGCTACGCGCCTCCCGAAGCCCGGCTCCAACGGCTGCTGGGCTCGCCGGACGACCCCGAGGTCCAGGCACAGGCGGTGATCTTCCGCTACGGCTGGCCCGAGGACTTCTCGGACGAGGCCCGCCAGGAGGCGGAGCGCCACGGTGCGGCCGTCGACCCCGCGACCCTCCACGGGCGCCGGGACCTGCGCGCGCTGACGACCTTCACCGTGGACGGCGAGACGGCGCGCGACTTCGACGATGCCGTAAGCATCGAGAGGACCGCGACCCGTGGTTACCGGCTCTACGTCTCCATTGCCGACGTAGCCCACTACGTGCCCCGTGGCTCCATGGTGGACGGCGAGGCCTACACCCGCGGCACCAGCGTGTACTTCCCGGACCGGGCCCTGCCCATGCTGCCGCCGGTGCTGTCCAACGGCATCTGCAGCCTCAAACCGGAGACCGACCGGCTGGCCCGAACCGCGCTGCTCGAACTCAACCGCAAGGGAGAGGTGGAGCGGACGGAGATGTTCCGATCGGTCATTCGCAGCAACGCCCGGCTCACCTACACCGAGGTCGGACAAATCCTCGTGGACGAGGAGGCATCGATCATCGGGAAGTACCCGGAACTCATCGAAACCCTTCGGACGATGGAGGAGCTGACGCACCTCCTCATGGACCGGCGTCGCGCCCGCGGCAGCCTCGACTTCGAGCTGCCGGAAACGGAAATCCTGCTCGACGACCACGACATGCCCACGGACATCCGCCGCGCGAAACGAACCATCGCCCACCGGATGATCGAAGAGTTCATGGTCGCGGCCAACGAGGCCGTGGCCCGCTACCTGCGAGAGCGGAAGTTCCCTTGCGTCTATCGGGTGCATGAGGGACCGGACGAGGACACCCTCGACGCCATCGGCCCGTTCCTGTCCACATTGGGATATCCGCTGCACCGCAGTGACGACAAGGTCTCTGCGAGGGAGATCCAGCGCATCCTGGAAGCGTGCCGCGGCAAGCCCGAGGAGCGGGTCCTGAACCGGATGTTGCTGCGGTCCATGAAGCAGGCCACCTACGACCCCGAGAACATCGGCCATTTCGGCCTCGCCTCCGAGGCCTACCTCCATTTCACGTCGCCCATCCGGCGCTACCCCGACCTCATGGTGCACCGGCTCCTGGATCAGGCCATGAGCGGACCGAAGCCCGATCCGCGGACACGGGAAGATCTCGACACCTACCTCCAGGAGGCCGCCGACCACAGCTCCCGGCGCGAACGCCTGGCCATGGACGCAGAGCGGGAGATGGTGGACCTCAAGAAGGCCCTGTTCATGACCGACAAGATCGGCGAGGTCCACACCGGCGTGATCACCGATGTCGTCGCCTTCGGCTTCTTCGTGGAGCTCGACCGCTGGTTCGTGGAAGGACTGGTCAACCTCAAGTCACTGGAGGACGACTTCTACCGCTACTACGAGACCGCGCACCTCATCAAAGGCCAGAACCACGGCCGCGCCTTCCGCATGGGCGACGCCGTCACGGTCCGGGTCGTCCGGGTGAAGCTGTTCCGGGGCGAGATCGACTTCGAGCTGGCGCAACCGTGACCCTGCCCCCAGCGGGTCAACGACCCATGGCAACCAGGACGATGCCGATGACCACAAGCGCCGTCCCGAGGATCGTGGCCCGGGTGACTCGCTCCATGTCCCGGAGAAAGATCACCGTCCCCAGCAGGGTCCACATGGGCAGCGTCGCCGTGATCGGAGCAATGACGACCACCTCACCCCCGCGGAGGGCATAGAGGATGCCGGCGCCGCCCAGTGCTTCGCAGGCGCCCGCCGCGATAAAGGCCCAGAGCGCCCGCCGGTCCCAGACGTACCGTTGGGCCAGTCCCGGCACTGCCTGAGCGACACCCACCAGGAACAGACCCACCACGCCGATGATGGCGGCGAACAACAACGGTTCCGGCGACAGGACCAGGGCCGCGCGCCGGAGGGGGAACGCGACACCCGCCAGGAAGGCCGCGCTCATGGGCAACAGCACGTACCAGCCGGAGACCTGCAGCCGAACCCCGCCGCCTTGCCAGGAAATCGCGGCGATGCCCGCAATGACCGTGACGTTGCCGAGCAACAACCGCAGCGTCAGGGTCTCTCCCAGCAGTGACACGGCGATGACGCCGGCCCAAAAGGGATGGGTGGCGCGCAGCGAACCGCTGCGCGCGGTGCCGATCTTCTGCATGCCAAGATAGGTCATCTGCCGTACCAAGGGCTGGAAGCTGGCCGCGGCGACGATCAGCCACACGGCGTTCCAGTGCCATGCGGGGACGCCATGGACCGCCACCGCGGTGCCGAAAATCACGCACTGGACCAGGAAGGAAACCATAGTCACGGTGGCGGAGTTGGAGTATCTCAATCCCCGGCGCGCGACGATGAAGCTCAGGGAGTAGACCATGGCGGCCAGAATGGCGATGAGCTCAGGAGCCATGGAGACCTGGGTTCAGATTGCGATCCATTTGTGTGGTCCACGCCACTCGTTCAGCGGAGGGTAAGGATGGTGACGGTCCCCGCCACCACGGCCAGAGTGCCGGCCACCGATTTGGCGGTGACTCGTTCCACTCCGCGGAGCAGCAACACGGCGAGCAACAGGGTCCACAACGGGGAGGTGGCCACCAGCGGCGCCACCACCACGACCCGGCCCATGCTCACGGCGATGAGCGAGAACAAGGAGGCGGCGGTCTCGAAGGCTCCCGCGATCACGAACGGCAGCAGCGCGCGCCGGTGCCAGACAAGCCGCTCGCGAGCCCTGCCCGCGGACATGGAGACCGACAGGCAGACGGACGCCACGGTGGCCAGGACCGCCGCAAAGAAGAGGGGCTGGTTCGAGATGTCGAGGGCATAGCGCCGCACCGGAAAGGCGACGCCGGCGAGGAACGCCGCGCTCAGCGGGAACAGGACATGCCACCAACGATAGTCCGATGCAGCGCGGTTGGAACTCCAGGAGATGAACACCGTCCCGGCCACCACGAGCACCGTTCCGGCCAGCACGCCTGCGCTGGGTTGCTCGCCCAGCAGCGCCATGGACCAGGCGGTGCTCCAAAGCGGATAGGTGGTCCGCAGGGGCTGACTGCGCGACGCGCCGAGCCTCGCGACGCCGGTGAAGCTCAGGTAGCTCGTGCCTGTCTGCATCACCCCCAGAAACACGAACAACACCAACGCGGCCCAAGCCACCGCGGGCACCCCGCCGGTGGCAAGAACGGCGCCCCACAATAGGGTCATCCGCACACCCATGGCGACGCAGGTGGCGGTGAGCGGCGTGGAGTAGCTCAGTCCCAGTCGCGAGGACACCGAGACCGACGCATAGGCGAAGGCCGCCATCAGGGCTATGGCTTCCGCTGGCACTGCCGTGGCGCCCCTTGATGATGCTCACTCGGAGCCGTCAGCCGTGGGCTGAGGGGTCACGGCCCCCGGCGCAAGCCAGCGCGACGCCAACTCCGACACGGTGACGCCGGCGTCCGGCGCCGTCATCCGCAACAGCCTTTCCACCTGCGGCAGGTCGACGGTCAACCGCTCGTCCAGCAACGCCAGGTAGTCGTCATAAAGCACCGCCGCCAGATCGGGCACATACCCGAACACCCGCTCGAGCATCGCCAGGGTCTCGCTTCGATGCCCCTTGAGGTAGCGAATCCCTTCCCGGTGGGCGGCCAGGAACGTCGCCATGGCGCCGCCCTTCTCTTGCAGCGCCGACTCGGTCGTTTCGATGGTGATCGGGAGCGGGTCGGCCGCCACCTCCGGCCAGTCGGGAACCGGAAGGAAGCCCCGTTCCCTGGCGACGAAGTCGAAGGGTCGCGGCAAGAGGGCTGCACCGGCCGCTCCCGCCGTCAGGCGGTCCAACGCGTGCTGATCGGTGTCCACCGGAACGAGCCGCAGATCCGCGCCCAACTCCAGGGGCCCGCGGTCCAGCAACGTCGCGGCCAGCGGCGCCGTCTCGGCGATGACGCGGCGGCATGCCAAGGCCTTGCCCCGGAGGTCCGAAAGCCCGCGCACCTCGGGCGGGGCCATGAGCAGGTAGGGGCTGCTGTTCATGCATGATCCGATGACCCGAGTCGCACCCGAACGGAGGAAATGCTGCAGCGACGCCCGTCCGATGACGAGGGACAGGTCGGCCTCGCCCCCCGTCAGCGCCTGATTGCGCTCATCGGTACCTTGAATGTGGTCCCAGGACAGCTCCAGCCCGTGCTGCCGGTAGATGCCCTGCTCGATGGCCAGATACCCCGAGGGGTCCCGGGCCACCCTTTCCACCCCCTCGCCGAGAACCCCGTACAGGACCCTGAGCCGTGTCACTTCCATCATGCCTCCGTGGTGGCCTGCCACATCGGAATCCCTGGCAATTTGCTGGTCCTTTTGCCGTTGGCCGCGTTGCCCCTTCTCGCGTGGCGGCTCTGCCCGGCAAAGCTTGACACCACCATAGCGAAGGTGTACCGCCTTGCATAGGAAAGGGGCGCCCATCGCCGTCCCGTAAATCTCTCGCATCCGGTTCCTACATTCTCGCAGAACTCACTCGACATACTCGGAACCGGAGTTTGTATCCTCAAGGAGGCACAGCCATGACCATCGCACTGTCCCACGGCGGAACGACCATATATTCGTCTCCCTCGCGCTCCGACGAGCTCTGGGTGGGTACCCGGAAGGGCATTGCCGTCGTAGAGCGGGACTCCGGCGGCAACGGCTGGCGCGTCGCCCGCCACATGCTGGAGGACAAGCACATCAGCGCCATTCATCAAGAGCCCGAGAGCGGACTGTTCTTTGCCGGAGCATTCCACGCCGGCCTCCACGTGAGCGGAGACCACGGCGCCACCTGGGAAGCGCAGGAAACCGGTCTCACCGAGAAGGACGTCTACAGCATCGCCTCGTCCCGGACCAACGGCCACACCCGGCTTTACGCGGGCACCGAGCCCGCGCACCTGTTCTGCAGCGACGACCTGGGCGAGCACTGGACCGAGCTGCCGGCGCTGCGGTCGGTGCCCAGCCTTCCCGACTGGAGTTTCCCGGCGCCGCCGCACATCGCCCATGCCAAGCACCTGAACTTCGATCCCCATGATCCCGACACGCTGTACGTGTGCGTGGAGGTGGGCGGTCTGATGAAGAGCACGGACCGCGGCGAGACCTTCGAGGAGCTCCACGGGATCTACGAGGATGCGCACCGGCTGGTGATCCATCCGGAAGACAGCGGGCGGATGTACGTGGTCACCGGGCGCGGGTTGTACGTCTCCCTTGATGGCGGCAAGAACTTCGAGGAATGGATCGCCCGACCGTCGGAGATCGGCAGCTATCCGGACGGGTGCGTGCTCCATCCACAAAAACCCGAGTTGATGTTCATCAGCAGTGCCGAACACAGCCCGGGGGTATGGCGCAAGACCCATTTCGCGGGCGCGCGGATCTCACGCAGCGTGGACGGCGGCCGTACGTGGGAGATCCTGCGCAACGGTTTGCCGGATCGGCTGCAGGCCAGCGTCGAGGCCTTGTGCCTGGAAGCCGCTGGCGACACGGTCTCGGTTTTCGCCGCCACCACCGCCGGGGACGTCTATCACAGCGATGACGCCGGAGATAGCTGGTCTATCATCGCCAGCGGGTTGGCGCCCATCTCCAAGGACGGCCACTACAAGGACCTGCAGGCAGCGTAGGACCGAGTCCTTGTTTGACTTTACACTCCGTCAGGCGTAGCCAAACGGACGGTGGAGCGACCCGTCGTTTCATCGTGAAATGATCGGCCGGACTCCACATCACAAAAGGCCCATGGACGATTCCAGTATGACACTTGAAGGACGACAAAGTACGTACAAGGCCATCGAGGACTATCGGGAACGCCCGCTGATAGTTTACGTGACGAGCACTCGCCCGAATGTTAGCGCCCGTATCGCGGGCGATTCGGTGCGCGAACTCATCGACCAAATTGATCTGATCCCAGACAACCAAAGGGTCGACATCCTACTCCACAGTTCCGGTGGCGATGCGTTGGCCGCTTGGAAGTTGATGTCGATACTGCGAGAACGATTCAAGAATGTAGCCGTGCTCGTACCTTTCATGGCTTTCAGTGCCGCCACAATGTTTGCCCTCGGAGCCGACGAAATCGTGATGCATCCTCACGCTGCGTTAGGGCCGATTGATCCACAGATTACGATAAGCATACCTGGCGCGCCGCAGCGACAGTTCTCCTACGAGGAAGTTGGTGCCTTTCTAAGGTTCTTAGGAGAGGATGCAGGAATACGTGAACAAGTTCACGTTACAAGGATCAGCGACGCGTTGTTTAAAGTCGTTGACCCTTTGAGTATTGGTGCGTCAAAGAGGGCTAGTGAGCTCTCTCCACGTCCGTGGGTGAACGGTTGTTGCTTCTCCACATGAAGACCGCCGATGAAAAGCTACAAGCAGCGACGATCGCTTCCGAACTGAACAAGAGCTTTTACGCCCACGGCGACGCGGTTTCTCGGACACGCGCCAAAGAATTGAAGTTGAAAATCGCAAAATCCGATCCGGATTTAGAACAGCTAATGTGGCAGGCGTATGTTGAAATCGAACAACACATGAAACTGCGAGAACCGTTCGATCCACTCCGGCAGTTCTTAATTGAGCCAGCAGCAGCCGAAAGCCTTCGGCCTCCTGCACCAGTCGTTCTGCCGCCAAACACGCCTCCAAATATGGCTCAACAAATTTGGAACACGGTCGCCCAGCAGGCAATACAAGGCTCGTCAGAACCGGGGGTAGAAGTCGAATGTGACATCATCAACGCGATAATGGAGAGCGTACACCGTGCGGCAGAATTTAGGACACGACTAAAACTATCCGCCACACGGCACGCAAATGGAGAAATCCAGCTTTCACAAACCCAGACCGAAGCCTCCTGGCGGGACGTATAAACAGAATGTTTTGGACTGAACTTGTAAATACACAGAATACCCGAAG
Source organism: uncultured Binatia bacterium (SeqCode) (assembly GCA_965218305.1). Lineage (GTDB taxonomy): Bacteria > Desulfobacterota > Binatia > UBA9968 > JAJDTQ01 > JAJDTQ01. The sequence goes on from OZ244617.1 coordinate 2,564,916, forward strand.
GAGAATATGCTATGGAAGGCGACACGCAAGTCATTCACGGGCAGATGGCGCCCAACGCACCTCAAGTGGAGAGAAAGACACCGTTCGAATACGAAGTAACCGGAGGTCTTAGACAAGAAGCGCTTGTCTCCGGCCAAAGGGTTGTCGCTACTCAAAAAAGGGTATTGTCGACTGCGGTTCTAGTGGACCGTGCAGGCTGACTCTTCTGAAAAGAACTAGTTGTCCTCTTGTGGAAACCTCCTCGGTGTTATGGAGGTCAAGTAAGAAGCCATCAATCCTTGTATAGAACGCTCGCTGCAGTCCGTACGAGTGCAGCTCAGACCTCACGCGACGCGCTTCCAAGTTGACGAACAACGACCTCGCTATTGCAACGCAGTACAGAACGGTGTCGTCGGTGAAGGACGGTCGGCACTAGAGTATGTTGGGTAGTGCTGACCAAGGCAGGTAGTCACACTAAACGACTATGATGTTGACGCGCTGCGCGAAGGCTGAGCGTTCTTTACTTGGCAGTTCCGTCTGCTCGGTCACGTAGCGGGAAGGCTCCCACACATACAACGGGGATCGTTTGGATGAAGTTCGGCTTACTGGTTGATTGTCACGTCCGCAAGGATCAGGGACAGACCCTGGCCTTCGACGAGTTGTTCGCGCAGGTGGATGCCGCCGAGTCCATGGGCATGGACTCCATCTGGATCGTCGAGCACCACTTTCGGCCCCACGCCTCGGTCCTGTCGGCCTCCATGGCGGTGGCGGGCGCCATCGCCTCCCGCACCCAACGCGTGCGCATCGGCACTGCCGTGCAGGTGCTGCCGCTGGGCAACCCCCTGCGCATTGCGGAAGAGGTAGCCTCCATCGACCACATGAGCCACGGGCGATTCGATTTCGGCGTCGGCCGTAGCAGCATCCCCAAGTTCTACGACGGCTTCAACATCCCCTACTCGGAGAGTACGGCGCGTTTCACCGAGTCGTTCGAGATCGTCATGCGCGCCTTCACCCAGGACACCTTTTCCTTCGAGGGAGACTACTACTCGTACCACGACATCAGCATCTCGCCGCAGCCGCTGCAAAAGCCCCATCCGCCCATCTACATGGCCGTGCGCACGCCCGAAGGCTTCGCCGCCACCGCCCGGCGGGGATTCAACGTGGTGCTGTGGTTCATGGGCGACTACTACGAGGATTGCCTGCAGGTCTATCGCGACGAATGGCAGGCCGCGGGCCATGCCGATCCGCCGGAGATCCACGTACGCGTGCCCGTCTTCATCGCCGAGTCGGAAGCCCTGGGGCGGGAGACGCCGAGGGCCAGCATCGTGCACGACCTCCACCGGGTCATCAATGAGGCTAAGGCCATGAACGCCGCCCAGCGCGTGGCCCAAGCCCAGGGGTACCTGGACGACTACGACGAGTTCCTGCGCACCCGGGTGATCTTCGGCTCACCCGAGTCGGTCATCGACCGCATCGAGGAGTTCCGCGAACGCATGGGGCTCACCGGCCTGATCCTCGACATGAACCACGGCGGCCAGATCCCGCACGAGCAGGTGGTCAACTCCATCCGGCTGCTCACCGAGAAGGTGGCGCCGCAGTTGGCGTGAATTCTTCGCATTGCTACAAGCAGCCATCGCTCGTCACCTTCTTGTTTCAACGCTTATCCGCATACGCATCATCCCCGCAGTCCGACAAATTCCAGGAGCTGATCGAATTCACCGCGATCAGCTCTTCTCAAGGCGTTTATATAGGCGTCACGGCGCGCATTGTCGGCCTGCAGGTCAAAGCCGCTCGCCCATTCGATGGCAGGGTGATCAAAATAGCGCCTGAGAAAAAGATCGGCCGCTATGCGGGCGTGCCTTCCATTGCCGTTGGGGAACAAATGTATCTCGACCATGCGGTGATGAAACCGCGCCGCCGCCTCCAACGGAGTGTAGACTCCGATCTCTGCCCAAACTCGGGCGTTGTCCAAGAGCATGCGGAGTTGCACCGCGATGTGAGCTGGGTCGACGCCGATATTCGTCTCGCGTAGACGGTAGATTCCTGCCCATTCCCACACATCGCCAAATAACCGTTTGTGGAGTGTGCGGACGAAATCGTCGCCAAGGATATCGCCGTCTCGTTGCCGACCGAGCCAGAGCAAGCCCTGTTGGATGTTGGCCTGCTCCAACTCATTCAGCTCGCCGCGTGTCGTGACATGGCGGAATTTCAGGCCGGTCATTTCATCCGGGCCGAGGGGCGTTGCGCCTTCTGGTTCGTCAGACGTCAATTCTCGTCCCAAAAGTCGGATGGCATGTCGTCAACGAGCTGGTTCGCCAGTCGCTCCGTCTCCTGAACGAGCTGCTCGTTTGTCAGCGATTGCTTCTCCAGGGCCATATGGGAACTGGTGCGGCGGACGATACCTTCCGCCTTTGCACGTGCTTGGACTCGCAAATGATCGCGAACGTCGCCGTGAGCCGGAACAATGGCATAGACGAAGCGGGCATCAAGCGCACCTGCTAGTTTCTCCATCTGCCTGATGGTTATGCCAAGCTGGTGCTCTTGACGCTCCGCCTGATAGATCGCGGCCTTGGTCACTCCGGCGCGGCGGGCAAGTTGCGGCACGGACATCCCAAGCGCCTTGCGCATGGTGGTCAGCCATCCTTCACGCGGCACCTGCAGGCTGCCGATTTGCTCCGCTGCCCTGTCAACGATCCGCATGTATTGCCGTTTGGCTGTTGCCCTCACGCTCATGAGTCAACCCCCTTTCTTCAGTAAGGATAGTGATATATATCCTTTTAGTCCAAAAAAGAAAAGGTTTTTATATGTTTTTTGATTTTGATTGGATAGTTATAGATAACACGGAAACACCGGATGAAGGGATCCGGGTTGCCGGCACACCTCCGGAAAGCTCACGATTTCGGATCGTACGCGTTATCGAATAGCCGGCCGTACCCGGCGACCTCGGCCTTGACCCGCGCCAGCCCGAGGCCGGCCCACATCATGGCCTGCATGCTGGTCACCACGGGGACGCGGAGGTCCTGCTCCAGGCTGTCGATGATGGCGACGCTGGGCATGAGGGCGCCGGTGATCCAGATGCCGTCGGCGGCCGGGGTGGCGAGATAGAGCTCCTTGGCGGCGTGGTAGGGTTCCGCCAGGGGCATGGTGGAGACGCCGTAGCGCCGTGACATGGCGGCCTCGTCGGAGGGCCAGAGGGAACGGTGGGCCACCACCTCGATGCCGGCGTGGCCGACGTATTCGGCGAGTTGCCGGTCCATGGACTCATCGAACGGTGTCAGCATGACCACGCGCTTCATGTCCAGGGTCTGCATGGCGCGGATGCAGGCGCCGATGTCGGTGGCAAAGGGTATGGCGGTCTGGCGCGCCACCTCCGCCAGCAGCTTTTCCTCGAAGCCCCACCCTCGGGTCACCACCAGCGGCACTCCCGCCTGGATGATGGAGTCCACCTGCCGGTCCTCGAGCTCGGCCACGGCCACGTCCATGCGGCTCACCGCGTCGTCGTACTGCTGCTGGGTCAACTGGGTCACGTGGAGCGAGGTCATCACGATGGTGACGCCGTCGGGCGCCATGAGATAGAACTCGTAGCCGTTGTTCTCGTGGCCCGGGCTGGGGGTGACGAACCCGATGCGCGCGCGCCAGCCGTAGGTGGCGCCGAGGGAAGCTTTCAGTGCCATGCCGATCTCCCGGAAATCAAGGGGGGGCCGCCTGCTCCGCTATGCAGTAGAGCAGGCGGCGTTCCTGCCGTGGTCCTATAGCCCGTAGAGCCGCCTGGGATTGACGTCCAGAATGGCGTCCTTGGCGGACTCGGAGATGTCGGTCCGCTCCCGTAGCATCCGCGCGGCGAAACGCTCCCGGTCGCCGTGAGGCATGTCCGTCCCCATAACGATCTGCCCCTCCCCTACTTGGCCCATCACCTGCGGCAGCAGGGAGTCCTCGATCTCGGCGCTGAAGAAGAGGTTCCCCTTCTCGACGTAGTCCATGGCCGGCAGCGCCTGCGCGGGAACGCACTCGGGAAGGAACTTCAACAGCAGCTCGCCCTGGTTCTCGTAGCGGTGCTTCAGCCGGTCGAGCATGAAGGGCACCCACATACACCCGGCTTCCAGGAACACCACACGCATGTCGGGGAACCGGTCGAGGATGCCGCCAGCGATGAGCGAGGTGCACGCCATCAGGACCGGCATGTGGAACGCGATGACGCCGGAGGGATAGATGTGTGAGTAGAGGTTGTTCACCGACGGGCAGGACCAGCCCACGTGGACGCCCAACGCCAGGTTGTTTCCCTCCACGGCTTCATAGAACGGCAGGATCTCGTCGTCGTCCAGCAGACGGTCTCCCGCGGTTCCCAGCACCATGACCGACACGGCTCCCAGCTTCGCGGCCTCCTTCACCGAGCGCACGGCGCCGCCCACGTCGTCGAGGTTGACCACCGCGGACCACTTGATGCGGTCGTTTCCGCCCAGCCGATCTCCCAGCCAACGGTTGTAGGAGTCGCACAGCGCGGTGGCCAGGGGGCTGTTGCTGGTCAGCGGATAGGCGAGAAAGAGCGTCGTGTACACCACCTGCACGGCGATCTCCTCCTCGTCCATGATCGCAAGCCGCTCGGGGATGTTGGTCAGCTCCTGGCTGCCGACGCTGTCCGCCTTCCCCACCGAGTGTTTGGCAGGCTCGCCGTTGATGGTTACGGGCGTGCCCAGGTTGTTGCAGCCCCGGCCCACCCGGCGGGGGAAGAGCTGCTCGTCGATCATCCAGTAGGCCATGCCGTCCACGCCCACCACCCGGGGCCGCTGGCCGCGGAAGCTGGGGTCCAGGTATTTGTCGTCGAAAGTATCCAGGCACTCTTCCACGTGGCCGTCAGCGTCTACACAGTTCATTTCTCACCTCCGTCGATTCACGGTAAATTGATAGACCAACATTGAAGACACCAGGTTCTATTGTCAAGTCACCTGCACGGGGCGGCGGGCCGCGAGCGAAACCCAAGGCCTCAGGCACCGCCGGAGTCCTGCCGGCGCCCGCATTCCCCGTGATGGAGCCCTGCTGATGAGCACCTCGGATATGGATGTGACCAAACGGCTGGCCGAATGGGTCTGCGAGTCGGACTCTCAGACCGTTCCCGAGCCGGTGCGCGACGAAGCCGCGCGCACCCTGCTTAACTGGATGGGCTGCGCCGTGGGGGGATCACGCCACGAATCCGTGGATATCACCCTGCGGGCCCTGGGCCCCTTCATGGGGCAGCCGCAGGCCTCGGTGCTGGGGCGGGGGGAACGCGTCGACGTGCTGCATGCGGCGTTGCTGAACGGCCTCAGCTCCCACGTGTTCGATTTCGACGACACCCACCTGCGTACCATCATCCATCCCGCCGCGCCGGTGGCCTCGGCCCTGGTGCCGCTGGCCGAGCACCGGCCGGTCTCCGGCCAGGACTTCCTCCACGCCCTGATCCTCGGCGTCGAGGTGGAATGCCGCATCGGCAACGCCGTCTACCCGGACCACTACGACGTCGGCTGGCATATCACCGGCACCGCCGGGGTGTTCGGGGCCGCGGCCGCGGCCGGACGGCTGCTCGGACTCGACGTCCAGCACATGTGCTGGGCCTTCGCCGCGGCCGCGACGCAGGCCGCCGGACTGCGGGAAATGTTCGGGACCATGTTGAAACCCTTCCTCATCGGACGGGCGGCCGAGAACGGCCTCGCCGCCGCCCTGCTGGCCGCCGAGGGGCTGACCGGCTCCGAACGGGCCATCGAGGCCCCCCGGGGCTTCGCCCGGGTGCTGTCCACGAAACAGGACTACGCGGCCATCTGCGACGGCCTCGGCGACAGCTACGAGATCCTGCTCAACACCTACAAGCCCTACCCCTGCGGCGTCGTGATCCATCCCAGCCTGGACGCCTGCATCCGGATGAAACAGGAACACGGACTCGCCGGTGACGACATCGAGGCCGTCGATCTGCGGGTCCATCCACTGGTGTTGGAGCTCACCGGCAACAAGACGCCGCATACCGGCCTCCAGGGCAAGTTCAGCGTGTACCACGCCGTGGGCGCGGCGCTCGTTCTCGGGCGGGTCGGTGTCGGCGAGTTCACCGACGAGGTCGTGCAGGACCCACAGGTCACGGCCGTGCGGGACCGCGTCTCGGCCATGGCAGCCGATGACGTGCGCGAGGCCGGCGCCGTGGTGACGATACGGTTGAAGGACGGCCGTTCCTTCGAGGAGACCGTCGAGCAGTGCTCGGGCAGCTTGGAATGTCCGCTGTCCGACGAGGCCATGGACGAGAAAGTCCACGCCCTCGCCGATCCGACGCTGGGGGCCGCGGCGACGCAAGAGTTGATTCGCGCCTGCCGCGGGGTAGCGGATCTGGAAGATGCCGCTGCGCTTGCCCGCGCGGCCACACCGAAGGACGTGTAGGGGCGACCGGCCGGTCGCCCCTACATTGCGGAGGTCGTCCCACCTGTATCGTTGCGGTTCGTTGCCCATCTCGGGCGAATGAACCGTTGCCGGCCATCCGGGAAGGGGAGCGACAAATGGCTGACCACTACGACGTCATCATCATCGGCGGCGGCTCCGGGGGCTGCGTGGCCGCGGCCCGGCTGAGCGAGGACCCGCAACGCAAGGTGCTGTTGCTGGAAGCGGCCGCGGATCCGCGGCCGGCGCCGGACATCATCCGGTTGGCCAGCGGCCGGGACCGGGTGTGGTTCGAGAGTCCCTACGTGGACACGTTGACCGTCGAGCGGCCCATCGACGGAAGCCCTTTCTACCCCTTGGCCGGGAAGATCATGGGCGGGGGCTCGTCCGTCAACGCCATGGCCTGGGTGTGGCCGACGCGCCACGACATGGAACAGTGGGTAGCGGCCGGGAATCCCGACTGGTCCTGGGACACGGTCCATGAAGTGCTGAAACGCATCGAAGCGGACCAGGACTTCCCCGACGACCCCGACTACGGCCACGCCGGGCCGGTTTACGTCAAGCGTCCCGTCGGCCTGGACTCGGACCTGTCTCCAGTGGTCCGGGCCTATATCGACGGCGCCGCCGAGATGGGCATCCCGCGCCTGCCCGACACCAACCTCCCCGATCCCGTGGGCGTGGGCCCGGGGGTCTGCAACATCAAGGACGGCGTACGCCAAACCGCGGTGGTGACCCATCTCGATCCGGCGCGGGGGCGTCCGAACCTCACCATCAAGGCCGAAGCGCCGGTGCTGGGGCTGACCCTGTCGGGCAACCGGGTGCACGGGGTGCGCTACGAAAAGGATGGAAAGGTCCACTCGGACACCGCCGGCCAGGTGGTGCTGGCGGCGGGCGCCTACCGCAGCCCGCAGCTCCTGCTGCTGTCGGGCATCGGCCCGGCCGCGGAACTGGAGGCGCTCGGCATCGAGGTCACCCATCCACTGGACGGCGTGGGAGGGAACTTCCAGGACCATACCGCCATCCACATGACGTTCGCGGCCGTCAGGGAATTCGAGGTGGACTGGACCCTGCTGAGGCTCCGGCTCATGGCCCGGAGCTCCGCCAACGTGGACCACGGCGACTTCAGCGTCAGCCTGCGCCCGCCCACGAAGATCCAGGACGTGGGCTCCCTGCTCCCCCTCTCCGCCCAACTGCTGGAGCAAAGGGCGCCCGGGCGGATCCGCCTCAAAAGCACCGACCCCAGGGACTTCCCGGCCGTCGAAACCGGGCTGCTGGAGCATCCCGCGGACGCGGAGAAGATGGTCGCCGCCATGGAGTTCATTCGCGACCTGACCCGGACGTCACCCATGCGGGATTTCTACGGCGAGTTGCGCAACCCGGCGCCGGACGAGGACTGGGCGACCTTCGCCCGCTCAACCTACGACAGCTATCACCACGCCTGCGGCACCTGCAGGATGGGACCGGCCGACGATCCCGCCGCGGTGGTGGATCAGCGCCTGCGGGTTCACGGGCTGGATAACCTGTGGGTGGCGGACGCCTCGGTGATGCCCGAGGTGGTGCGCGCCAATACCAACGCCACCGTGTATGTGATCGGCGAACGGCTGGCGGAGTTCCTGAGCAGCGCGGCGTAGCGCCGGTCCTGACTGCTATTCGCAGAGATCCAGCAGGATTCCGTCGGGATCGGCCATGGCGTATTGGCCGATGGCGCAGCCCTCGAGATCCGCGCGGGTCATGGGGCCGAAACGGCCGATGTCGAGGTTGGCGGGCGCCGCCTCGGGGGCTGTCTCGCTCAGGGCCTCGATCTCCTGCTGCGTCCGCTCCAGGTTCTCGACGCGGAAGCCGATGTGGTCCAGCCCCTCGCGCATGCCCCGATAGAGCGCGTTGTCGCACGGGCGCACCAGCAGCTCCACCTGCCCGTCGGTGACGCGGAAGCTGCCGTCCGGCGATGGCGCCTCGCCGACGTCGAGCTCGAAGACCTTGTGGTAGAACTCGGCCACCCGCTCCGGCTTCTTCGAGCGGATGGAGATGTGGCTGATCTGCCGCGGCTGTTCCCAGCCGTCTTCCAGATAGCCCTCACGGACCTTGGCCACGCCTTTTTGCGAGATGTCGTACTGCGTGCCGCAAGGGTCGGTGCCACGTGAGACCGAGAACGGCACGTGGGGCAGGCTCTTGGCCACCAGCAGTTCCGGATAGTCGTTGCGCATCCGTTCCAGCACCACCGGTATCTCCTCCACCTCGAAACCGAAGTGATCCAGCCCGGACTGGTTTCCCGGATGCTTCTGCAGCATGGCGAAGCCGATGACGCCGTCGCTGATGTGGCCGCGGTCGGGGTTATAGTTTCCCTTCTCGTCGGTCATCCCGGTGGTGATCTTCTTCATGCCGAAGATCGTCTGATAGAACCGGGCCATCCGGTCCCAGTTCTCCGTATTGAGGGCGATGTGTCGGATCCGCGTCTTCATGTTCGATCTCCAGGACGGGACGCCCCGTCTTTGTAGAATGTTTTCGGGATTCAACCTTATCACATCCTTGTCAAGGTTGGCGCGCTCTGTCCCACTCCTCGCGCGTTGTGCTATAAGGCACCAACGTTGCAACGGTGAGTTTCAACATTGAAGGAGTCAACATGAAAGTTTGTACGTACGACGCGAGGCAGGCAGGCGCGGTGGTGGACGACAAGGTCTATCCCATCGGTGCGGCCATGGTCGCGGCCGGAATCCTGAAGGCCGATTACACCATGGTCCAGGTCATCGAGGCGCTGACGGGGAACCCGGAGGCCCAACCCTGTGTCGACGAATGCATCCGGTCCGGCGACTCGGTGCCCCTGGATCAGGTAACCCTTCGGGCGCCCGTCGACAACCCCACCTCGCTGTGGGCCGCGGCCGCCAACTACATGGACCACCGCAAGGAGATGGAGTCACGCATGGGAGGCGGCGCCCAGGAGTTGCCGGACAAGGACGACCACATGTCGCAGGACTTCCTGAAGCCGGTGTCCTCCATCATCGGACCCGGCGGCACGGTGATCATCCCCAAGGTCTCGCACGACGTGGATTTCGAGTGCGAGCTGTGCGTGGTCATCGGCAAGACGGCCCGGAAGGTCACTGAAGAGGAAGCTCTGGATTACGTCTTCGGTTACACCATTTGCTGGGACATCAGCCAGCGGGACCCCTGGGGCCGCGGCAAGCAGAACACCCGCAACATCCGCAAGGGGTTCGACACCTTCAGTCCGCAGGGGCCCTGGATCGTCACCAGGGACGAGATCCCGGAGCCGCAGGATCTCTCCCTCACGGCATGGCACAACGGCGAGCAGGTCATGACCTCCCACACCAGCAACATGATCTGCGGGGTCCGGGACCACATCCGGTTCCTGTCGAGCGTGGTGACCCTCAGGCCCGGCGACCTGATCACCACGGGGACGCCGGCCGGAGTCCACACGCTGCTGGACGGCGACAAGCTCAGAGGAGAGATCGAGAAGATCGGCGTGATGGAGTTGAACGTCAAGGCGGAGGTCTGAGCAACACACGGCAGGCCCTCAATCCGGGCGACTCGGCGGCCGCCTAGGGTTCCTTCAAGGGTTTCATGGGGGTGGTGGAACGCGAGGCGGACGCCATCCGCAACGCGCTCAAACGATAGTAGGCGATGGCCGGGCGCTTCCCGCGCGTTCGCGGGACGTAAAAACCAATGAGGACAACATGCCGGATGTGATCGACGCAGACACGCATATTTCCGAGTCGGAGGGGATGTGGGATCTCATGGAGCCTTCCATGTACCCCCGCCGGCCGGTCATGACCGAGGTGCCGGACGATACGCTCTACGCGGACATCAACGTCCTGTGGCTGATCGACGGCAACCTGTTCCCCAAGCCGGCGGGCAGAGGCGGCTTCCGGCTGATCACGCCTTCGCGCTCCAAGGGTCAGGTCCGGCGCAAGGATGTGCTCACCGCATGCCGGGAGATCACCGACGTGCCGGCGCGGCTGGCGGACATGGACAAGCTGGGCGTTGAGGTCCAGGTCATCTACCCGACCCTGTTCCTGGTCTACCTCACCGACGACCCGGAGTTGGAGGCCGCGTTGTGCGGCGCGTACAACGACTGGCTCGCGGACGTCTGGGCCAAGTCCAAGGGGCGGCTACGGTGGGTGGTGGTGCCGCCGCTGCATTCCATGGAAGCCTCCCTGGAGGAAATGAGGAAGGGCAAGGCCAACGGCGCGGTGGGGGTCGCCCTGCGCGGCCTGGAGGGTGACCGCAGCATCGCCGAACCCTATTTCTTTCCGCTCTATGAAGAGGCCGAGAAGCTCGACCTGCCCATCTGCATTCACACAGGGTCCGGCTCCCGGACGCTGCTCAATCTGTTCGACCTGGCCGTCAGCTCCGTGTTCGCCAACCAGGTGGTGCTACCCCTGTTCGCGTTCCGGGACATCGTCGCCAACCACCTGCCGGCGAGGTATCCCGGCCTGCGGTTCGGTTTCATCGAGGCCAAGGCGAGCTGGATCCCCTATCTGCTGCATCTGCTCCGGCGGGAATCCCGGGCCGTTGCCTCCGGCGGCCGAAAAGGCATACAGCGCCCCAGGTGGCGGCACGAGACCAACGTGGAGATGTTCCGCGACTACCGCATCTACGTGGCCTGCGAGGCGGACGAGGACCTGCCCTACCTGCTCAACTACACCGGCGAGGACAACATCCTCATCGGCTCGGACTACGGACACACCGACCCCGCCAACGAGCCGCGCATGGTGGACGTCATGCGGGCGCGCGAGGACGTGCCTGCCCACGTCATCGAGAAGATACTGGCGGACAATCCAAAGCAGTTCTACGGCCTCTGACGGGCGGTCCGTTCGCGGCATCCGCCCGCCGCACCGCATCGCGGGTGCGGTCCCGCCGTCACTGCCGGCGGGGCGATTCAAAGGAGGTGCGCAGTGGCGCGTTCACAAGAGAGCATGGGCGAAAGAACGGCGCGGGAGGTCGCCGTGCTCCTGGGCAAGTGCGCGGCCGGCGAGGCCGAAGTCGCCACGACCTACTTCAGCCAGCCGCGGCCCAAGCAAGACCATATCCGGTTTCTGATGCAGCAGACCGGCCGGGAGCTCACCCGCGTGTTTCAGTTGGGCGGCCTGTTGGCCAACCAACTGGCCGGGCTGGGAGTCACGGTGGACCGGCACACCTACCTGGAAACCCTGAAGAAGCTCCACGAGGAGACCAACCACTACGTCATGTGCCACGACGTGCTGACCTGGCTCGTGGGCGAGCCGCCCTTCATCGGCGAGCTGCGCCGCTATGACATCTTCAATCCGGATCCGGCCCTCCCCGAAAACGAGGCCAGCATCCAGCTTTCCCGCGAGAAGAAGGCCATCGAGGACGAGCTGGCGGCGGAGACCGCGGTCTGGGCCAGACTGGTGGGAGACGAAGGGGTGCTGGAGGGCGGCGGCGCGGGCACGTTCTTCGCGGCCAGCCGGATCAAGGGCGGCGAGTTCGAACGGCGGGTGGCCGACGCGATGAAGGTGGTCCTGGCCGACGAGTTGCGGCATGGCGCCGACCAGTTGGAACGGTTCCACGACCTCGAGTTGACGGAGGAAGACCTGGAGCGGATCAAGGGGTACGTCAAGCGTCACGGCGACGCGCGTGTACGGTTTCGCAACGCCCAGTTCAACTACCCCTTGAGCGAGGAGCGCATGCGCGCGATCGAAGCCGGCGGGATCGAGCCGTTGTACGTCTGGGACGAAGTCGCGCGGAGCGAACCGTGACGCACCGGCCGGGCCGTTCCTCCGGATGGGACCGGGCCACGGGCACATGACAGACACCTTCGTCAACGATCTCGCCGCACGGATCGAAACCCTCAAGGCCGAGGGCCTGTTCAGGCAGGAGCAGGTCATCGCCTCGCCGCAACAGGGGGAGATCACCCTGGAGACCGGTGCGGCCTGCATCAATCTGTGCGCCAACAACTATCTGGGACTGTCCAATCATCCCCGGCTGATCGAGGCCGCCGGGGAGGCGTTGCGCGAATACGGATTCGGCATGTCGTCGGTCCGGTTCATCTGCGGCACCCAGCTTCCCCACAAGCGGCTGGAAGAGCGGCTGAGCGGTTTCCTGGGGATGGAAGACACGATCCTCTTCCCCAGTTGTTTCGACGCCAACACGGGTCTGTTCGAGAGCCTCCTGGGCCCCGAGGACGCGGTTGTCTCGGATGCCCTGAACCACGCCTCCATCATCGACGGCGTGCGCCTGTGCAAGGCGCAACGGTTCCGCTACGCCAACAACGACATGATGGACCTGGAGGCGCGGCTTGTCGAGGCGCGGGACGCCCGCTATCGCCTGATCGCCACCGACGGCGTGTTCTCGATGGACGGCACCATCGCCGATCTGCCGGCGATCTGTGACCTGGCCGAACGATACGACGCCATGGTCATGGTCGACGACAGCCACGCCGTGGGCTTCGTCGGCGCCGGCGGGCGCGGCACGCCCGAGCACTGCGGCGTCGCCGGGCGCGTGGACATTCTCACCGGGACCCTGGGCAAGGCGCTCGGCGGAGCCGCCGGCGGGTATGTCTCGGCCCGCAGTGAGATCGTCGAATGGCTGCGCCAGCGCGCGCGCCCCTATCTCTTCTCCAACACCCTGGCTCCGGTGATCGCCCAGACGAGCCTGAGCGCGCTGGACCTCCTGACCGGCTCCGCCGAGCTGCGCGACCGCCTGTGGCGCAACGCGAGCCACTTCCGCTCGGAAATGACCGCGCTCGGGTTCGAGCTCCTCCCGGGCGAGCACCCCATCGTGCCCGTGATGCTGCGCGATCCGAAGCTGGCCCAGGCCTTCGCCAACGCGCTGCGGGAACGGGGCGTGCTGGCGGCCGCGTTCTCCTTCCCGGTGGTGCCGCGAGGGCAGGACCGGATCCGCGCCCAGATGTCGGCGGCCCACGATATCGAGGACCTGGACTGCGCCATCGCGGCCTTCACCGTCGTGGGGCGCGGCCTGGGTGTCATCCGGTAAGCATCGGGAATGAAGGAGCGAGCATGTTTTCTCTGAAGGGACACACCGCCATCGTCACCGGCGGCGCCAACGGCATCGGCCTCGCCACCACCCTGATGCTGACGGAGACCGGCGCCAACGTCGTCATCGCCGACATCAACGAAGAAGCCGGCTCGCAGGCCGCGGACGAGTTGAAGGCGAAAGGCATTGCCGCGTTGTTCGTCAAAACCGACGTCACCCGAGACAGCGATGTGGACGCTCTCATCGCCGCTGCGACGGACCACTTCGGGTCATTGGAAATCCTGATGCCGTTCGCCGGGATCGGGATCGAAAAGCCCGCGCTGGAAACCACCCGTGAGGAATGGGACCGCACCATCGCCATCAATCTCACCGGCAGTTTCCTGGTCATGCAGGCCGCGGGCAGGGTCATGGTCGAAGCGGGCTACGGCCGGATCGTGGCGATGGCCTCTATCTCCGGCATGCGGGGAGGCACCGGGCGTACCGCCTACGGCGCCTCCAAGGGCGGCGTGATCACGATGACCCGTGTCATGGCCCTGGAGTGGGCCGGCACCGGGGTGACCGTCAACGCCTTGGCGCCGGGCCCGGTCGACACCGCCCTCACCCGGAAAATGCACGACGACGAGACCCGCCGCGCGTATGACCGGGCCATTCCCATGCGCCGCTACGGCCTTCCGGAAGAGGTCGCGCACGCGGCCGTGTTTCTGGCCTTGCCGCAGTCCGGCTACATCACCGGCGTCACACTGCCGGTGGACGGCGGCTTCACCTCGAGCGGCGTCATCAAGCGGAGTTGAGCCTAGTATCCTGTCGGGTTAATTCGGATGGCAATCTGCTGGTCTTTTTCGCCGTCGGCTGCGTTGCTCTTCCTCGCGTGGGGCACGCCACGGGGGCGACCGCCGGTCGCCCCTACACGTCATCGCGCCTTGCCGACAACGAAAAATCCTGCGCATCTTACCATCCGAATTAACCGGACAGGACACTCGGACGGGGCTCAAAGTTTGTAGAAGGCCAGCCCGTTCTCACGCAGGATCTTCTGCTTGACAGGCTCGGAAATGTCCGTGCGTTCGCGGAGTTCCTCGATGCCGGTCTCCCGGGCCTCGGCGTGAGGGATATCGCCCTCGATGAGGATCTGGTCCTCCCCGACGAGATCGATGACCTGAGGCAGCAGCGGCTCCTCCGCCTCACAGGTCACATAGACCCGTCCTTCCTTGAGATACTCGCTGGGGAGCTTCTTCGAGCGGTTTCCGAGCATCGCCACCACCGGGTGGTAGTGATCCATCCGCCCGACCATGTAAGGGATCCATTCGGAACCCGCCTCCAGGAACGCCACCCGGAGCTTCGGAAAACGGTCCAGCACGCCGCCGCCCAGGATGCTGAAGAAACCCATCATCACCGGCAGGGTGAAGCTCAGGATCAATGACGCGTAGGGCTCCTCGCAGGTCTGCGTGAGACCCGGGGCGCTCCAGCCCGTGTGGATGCACACCGGCAGGTCCACCTCGCAAGCCGCCGCATAGAACGGCGACAGATCGGGATGGTGCAGCAACGTCTGCCCCGCGGTGCCGCCGATCATGAGCCCCACGGCGCCCAGCTCCCGGGCGCGATGGACCTCGGCCACGCAGGCCTCGCGGTCCCGCATGGGAATGACCGCGGCCCACTTCAGCCTCTCGGGGCGCTCGTTGCAGCGTTGCGAGATCCAGGTGTTGTAGCTCCGCATCAGCGCCGCTTCGAACCTGGGGTCTTCGGTGAGCCGGTGGAACAGGATGGACGAGTAGATCACCTGGATGTCGATGCCGAAGGCGTCCAGGTCCTTGATGCGGGCATCGATATCGGTCATGCCCTGGCTGCCGATGTTGAAGGTCTTGTCCCGGGCGAACTTCATCTCCAGCGGCGTGCCGCTGAAGGTCGTCCCGGGCCCCCACAACCGCGGATGGATCTGGCCGTCGATGAGCCACCAGGCGTCGATGTGGGCGTTGGTGGCCAGCCCGTCGGCCTCCACCACGATCGGCCTTCTGTGCCGAAACTCATCGTCCAGATAGTCCCAAGTCTCGCGCACCTCCATCACGTGCGAATCGGCATCCACGACATCGATCTTGTGCATTGGTTTCCCTCCCAACGTCATCCGTCGCGGGCATCAAACCTGACGGGTTTCGTGGGGACTATCGGACAAACCCTGTCCCTTGTCAACGTTCCGTGGGTAACTGTTGGAGCAAAGCGATAATGTCCCCTTTTGAACAAAGCTAAGATGTCCCCTTTACTGGAAGGAAGGGGGGCAAGGGATTGTTGAAGACAGAAGAGGGGATGACCATGAGAGAGGTGGACCGGCTGGAGGTGATCCGGGAGGTAGCGGGGAAGCGTCTGCGGCAACGGGAAGCTGGGGAGCGGATGGGGCTGAGCGTGCGGCAGGTGAAGCGGCTTTTGCGGCGTTACCGGGAGCTTGGGGCGAGGGGGTTAATTTCGGGGCATCGGGGGCGGAAGGCGAGCAACGCGATAGCGCCGGAGGTGCGGGCCGAGATCCTTGGGGTGGTGCGGGAGCGCTACTGGGACTTTGGGCCGACGCTGGCCCATGAGAAGCTGACCGAAGTCCATAGCTATGGGGGGTCGGTGGAGACGTTGCGCAAGTGGATGGCGGCGGAAGGGCTGTGGCGGACGAGGAAGCGCCGGGGGATGCGGGTGCATCAGAGCCGTCCCCGGCGGACGGCTGTGGGCGAGTTGGTGCAGGTCGACGGGTCGCCGCACCGGTGGTTCGAGGAGCGGGGACCTTACTGCACCCTGATCGTGTTCATCGACGACGCCACCAGTCGGCTCATGGCCCTGCGTTTGGTCGAGGCCGAGACCACCGAAGCCTACATGAGGACCCTGCGGGGGTATCTGGACCAGTACGGCCGGCCGGTGGCCGTCTATTCGGACAAGCACGGCATCTTCCGGGTCAATCAACAGGACTGCGAGGGCGAACTGACTCAGTTCACCCGGGCGCTCCAAACCCTGGACATCCAGCCCATCCACGCCAACACCCCCCAGGCCAAGGGCCGCGTGGAACGGGCCAACGAGACCCTCCAGGACCGCCTGGTCAAGGAGTTGCGCCTTGGCGGCATCGACTCCATGCAGGAAGCCAACGCCTTCCTGCCCGAGTTCATGGCCGACCATAACCGCCGCTTCGCCGTGCCCCCGCACCACCCCCAGGACGCCCACCGCCGGGTGCTGCACGACGCCGCCTCCGTAGACCTCATCCTGAGCCACCACTCCATCCGCAAGCTGAGCCGCAACCTCACCCTGAGATACCGCAACAGGGAATACCAGGTCTTGAACCAGGGCAAGGGCTACCGCCTGCGCTCCAGCCCCGTCACCGTGTGCGAGGCCTTCGACGGTCACGTCACCCTGTTGTGTCAGGGCAAGACCCTCGACTACCGCATCCTCGCCGAAGGCCAGGCGCCGATTCCCCTGGACGACGAGAAGAGCCTCCACCGAACCGTCGACACCGCCCGTGTGCTCCAGCGCAAACGCCCCAAGTACAAACCCTCCCCAGACCACCCCTGGAACCGCTGGAGACGCCACCGCTCCACTCCTGCCCCACCAGCGCCCTTGTAACCCCCCCCCCCACGGGCCGGACCGGTCGGCGCAGGGGATTTTCCGCACCGCGGCCTGGGAGAGTTCCTTGGAGGGGGCACTGCAAGAGCGTGAGCGGTTGCAGCTCTGCGGCGTCCCAAAGGCGCGGGTGACACAACCCCTGATCATCCACAGCCCCCTGTGGGTGGGTCAGCCGGCAGCACATCGCCACCCCACCGCGGTCATCACCCCTGTGCAAGCCGAACCGGGCTCCTCCATCTCGCTCTCGTCCACGCCATCCCTTCGGTCTTGTCGTGACCGTTCCTGCCGCCCTTCCGCGCGAGAGCGTCAAGCCTGTGGTCAACCGGCGGTTAGAGGAGGGATGGCCGGGTTGTCCACAGGCCACCCCACGGCGCCGTTGGAGCACCAACGTACGCCCGTGCCCCACCCAACCCCGCATCCTCCTACCCACAAGGGGACATTTTAACTTTGCTCAAAGGGGACATTTTGGCTTTGGTTTGACACGTTCCGTGGGTAACGGGACGGTCTGCGTTTGTCGCCAGGCGGCCCCGTTCCGAAGTTCCTTCAAGCATCCTCGCCCGGCGATTTGGTGGACTGGCAGAAGGCAAGAAAGCGCGCGTCCACGTCGCCTGCCGCGGTGAATCCATGGGGCACGCTGGCATCGAAATGAACCGATTCACCCGTTTCCAAAAGGATGGGACGGTAGGGCTCCATGTAGAACCTTAGAGTCGAGGGTCCAGCCGTGTTCTTTCCTGAACCGCTGCAAAGCCCTGCCGACACTATGCGACCGTCGCGTGTTGGCCATGGGACCCGAGTCTTGTACCTTTAGCGGAGTACCTGCCGCTTGCGGTGACGCCCCGAACCAGGCAAACGTGAGAAAAACATCATTCAAAACAAGACTTATACTTATATATGCGAACTTATAAATAGAAAGTAATGAAATAGAGAAATTCCGTTATTGAAAAATCGGAATTGCACTTGTCATTTTACGATTCGCGAAAGTGTTCGCAATTGGCAGTCGTCGCCGACGGTACGCTGCCGGACGGGTCCGCTCGCTAACAGGCTTTCGTTTCCGCCATATCCTTCTCCGCCGCAACGCTCCCGGTTTGACTGACGATGAGCGTCACGGCATCCGTGTCGCCCACCGCGATCCAGCCGTGAGGCATTTGCGCATCGAAATGCACCGACTCCCCCTCCTTCAGGACAATGGCGGTGTACGGTTCCATATAGAACTTCACGGCTCCTCTGACGACGTAGACGAACTCCTCCCCTGTATGGGAGTGTGTTGACACCACCGTCGATTCTTCCGTTGGCTTCGGGAGATAGATCAGCTTTGGCTCCAAGGCCTTCCTGGACAACTCGCCACTCAGCACCACGTACTCCCCAAAGGGCATCTCGCACCGAACGCCGTCGCCCAACCGGTTGACGGTCCTGGACCCGTGGGCGAAGGTGGCGAAAGTCCCGCCTTGGAAAAACTCCGCGAGATTCAGGTCGAGGCCTTCGCACAAACGGACCAATACGTCATAGTTTGGGGAGGTCTGATTGTTTTCGATCTTGGAAAGCGTGGACACCGCAACCCCTGTCTTCGTACTGACGGTCGAAAGCGTCCAGCCGTTTTCTCTTCGGAGCCGGTGTAATGTCTTGCCTATATTGTGTGAACGTCGAGTGCTAGACATACGCGTCTCGGATTCGATCGGTGATCGACTCGGAATGATACCTCTTTCCACGAATAAAACTGTCCATGGATTTTCTCCACTTTCATTAGAACGTTACATATTATGTTACCTAATACAACAAATAATGTTGGCCAACGCAAGATGTTGCCTTTGCCAACGCAAGCTATCACGCGGCGCGAATGTCCCCGTAGACCGCAAATGGCACGAGGACGAAGCCTGCAAACGGGACAAATGGGACAAGATTTCACGTACTTACCAGCGGCGGGCTTGAGTCCGGGTTCGCGAGCCGGTATTCGTGAAATGCTTGTCCTGCTCTGGCAACGCCATCTCCCACACTGTAAACTCGCCACGCTCGAGGCATTCCCCGGTCCCGGCGACGGCCCGAATCGCAAGCCGGGGAAACGGAGGACGGTGGCGGCCGCGAAGGCGATCGACATTGGAGGAGTCATGAAACTCTACGGTTACTTCAGGAGCTCCGCCTCCTACCGCGTGCGCATCGCACTCTCGCTCAAGGGCTTGGGATATGACCTCCAACCGGTCCACCTACGCCGCAACGAGCAGCGGGAGCCGGAGTTCCTGCAGCGGAATCCGCAGGGCCTGGTGCCGGCCCTGGAGCACGACGACGTCGTGCTGGCGCAGTCCCTGGCCATCATCGAGTATCTGGAGGAGCGGTTCTCGGAGCCGCCGCTGCTGCCGGCGACTCCCGCGGACCGAGCCTGGGTCCGGGGGCTGGCCCAGGTCGTCGCCTGCGACATCCACCCGATCAACAACCTCCGGATCCTGCAGTACCTGGCGAAGGACCTCGCCCTGGACGAGGAGGCCAGGGCTGCCTGGGCGAGACGCTGGATCGACGAAGGCTTCGCCGCCATGGAAGCCATCCTGAGAGACGATCCACGCACCGGCGACCACTGCTTCGGCAACCAGCCGACGCTGGCCGATATCTGTCTCGTGCCGCAGGTCTTCAACTCACAACGCTTCGGCGTCGACATGGGCCGATATCCGACCCTGGCCCGAATCCACGGGAACTGTATGCGGTTGGCCGCGTTCGCGGACCAGGCCCCTGAACGGCAGCCCGACGCCGAATGACCATCGCCCCTCACCGGGTCGTGGCATCGGTCGCGTGCGCCGCGGGCCTGGCGCTGGCTGTCGCGCCGACGCCCGCCGGACTGTCTCCCGGAATACTGCCCACCGCCGGAGTCGTGGTGCTGTGCATCGGTCTGTGGGCCACCGCGGTCCTGCCCGAGTACTTCACCTCGATCATCTTCTTTTTCCTGGCCGTGACCATAACCGGGACCGCCCCCGAGGTGGTCTTCGCCGGTTTCTACTCCAACGCGGGCTGGCTCGTGTTCGGGGGTCTGATCATCGCCGCCGCCGTGCAGGCCACCGGCCTCGGAGCGCGCATCGCCACCGCCGCGGTGCTCTACTCCGGCAGGTCCTACCGGGGCTTCCTCTGGCGCATCGTCCTCACCGCGGCTCTCATGGGCTTCATCATGCCCTCCAACATGGGCCGGGTACTGGTCATGCTGCCGATCTTTCTGAGCATGGGCGAGCGGCTGGGGTTCGGCCCTGGCAGCACCGGCCGTACCGGCATCACCCTGGCGGTGGCCGCCGGCAGCATCTACCCGAGTTTCGGCATCCTCACCGCGGCGGTGCCCAACGTGGTGCTGCTGGGAGCGGCGGAGAGCATTCACGGCATCGAGATCACCTACGGCGAGTATTTCCTGATGAATTTCCCGGTCATCAGCGTCGTCAACCTCCTGGCGCTGCCCTTTCTGATCGCCGCGCTGTTCCCCGCGGATCTGCAACCGGCCCCCACCCCCGCGCGCAGCGCGCCGTGGACCGCGATGGAACGCAACCTGCTGCTGATCCTGGTGGCGGCCCTGGCGCTTTGGGTCACCGACCACTGGCACCGCGTGTCGCCCGCCTGGATCGCACTGGGAGCCGGCATCCTCTGCCTGCTGCCGCGGGTCGGGTGCATGCCGGCCACCTCCCTTACCGGCAAGGTCAACCTGGGACCGTGGCTCTTCATATGCGGCATCGTCGGCATGGGATCGGTAGTGGCACACAGCGGACTGGGAGACCTGCTGGCGGGTTGGCTGCTGGCCAAGCTTCCCATGCAACCCGGCCACGACCTGTTCAATCTAGCCTCCATGAGCGCCGTGGGCATGCTCATCAGCATGGTCACCACGGTTCCGGGCGAGCCCGTCATCGCCGCCACCCTGGCCAAGGACATCAGCGCCGTCACCGGCTGGCCCGTGGCCACGGTGCTGCTGACACAGGCGGTCAACTGGTCCATGGTCCCCTTCCCCTACGAGTTGCCGCCGCTGGTGGTGGCCTCGCGCATGGCCGGCATGCGAGCCGCGCAGACCACCCGGCTGCTGCTGGCGCTGACCGCGCTGGCGTGGCTGGTGACGTTGCCGCTCCAGTTCGTCTGGCTCCGTCATCTGGGTTACTTCGCCGGCTGAGGGGAAGGGTTCATCCGATGAACAGCCTGTAGCGGGACCCTGGTGTGTTGATGGAACGGGACGACTGAGGTGGGCTGGGAAACGGGACTCTACGTTTTCGCCGTGGTGCTGTCGGCGGCGAGCCTGCAGGGGATCACCGGGGCCGGGATGATGATCCTCTCGGTGCCGGCGCTGGTGGTGGCGCTGCCGGCCACCGTGGTGGTTCCGGGCATCGTGCTGCTGTACCTGCCGCTGGGCATCGCCCAGATCATTCAGCTCCGCCGCGATTTCGACCGGCGCCGGCTGGCGACCCTCGCCGTGAGCTCCGTCCTGATGGTGCCTCTGGGCGCGGTGATCCTGAGCGAGGTCGACACGGTCACGCTGCAACGGGGTATCGGCTGGCTGATGATCGCGCTGGCGCTGTTGCTGCAGATGAAACCCGGCCCCCCGTTCTCACGGGAATTCGCGCCGTGCGTGGGCGCCGGCCTGATCGCCGGCTTCCTGGCCGCCAGCACGTCCGTGTCCGGGCCGCCGCTGGTGCTGCTCGGGCTGAAGCAGCGCTGGCAACCGGCCGGCTTTCGCGCCACCCTGATCGCCTACTTCCTGATCATCTCCGCGTTTTCCCTGCCCTTCTACTGGCAGATGGACCTGCTGACTCCCGCCACCTGGCAGTTCGTGCTCTACGGCCTGCCGAGCGTGTTCCTGGGCTATTTCACCGGAGCGTGGCTCCGGGCGAGGGTCTCGGTGGCGGCCTTTCGCTGGCTCGCCACCGGCATCGTCGTCACCGGGGGCCTGACGGCGGCGCTGTTCTGAGACGATGTGTGTGAGACGGGCTCCCACGTAGGTCGGGTTAGTTAGCCGAAGGCGTAACCCGACGTCGCACAGCCACCCGCGTCGGATTACGCTCCGCTAATCCGACCAACGTGACACCGCGTGGGACCGCTTGGAAGGTGAATGAATCCGCCCCGAAAACGAAGGCACCTTGTTGACAACTGTCAAACCAAAGCCAAAATGTCCCCTTTGAGCAAAGTTAAAATGTCCCCTTGTGGGTAGGAGGATGCGGGGTTGGGTGGGGCACGGGCGTACGTTGGTGCTCCAACGGCGCCGTGGGGTGGCCTGTGGACAACCCGGCCATCCCTCCTCTAACCGCCGGTTGACCACAGGCTTGACGCTCTCGCGCGGAAGGGCGGCAGGAACGGTCACGACAAGACCGAAGGGATGGCGTGGACGAGAGCGAGATGGAGGAGCCCGGTTCGGCTTGCACAGGGGTGATGACCGCGGTGGGGTGGCGATGTGCTGCCGGCTGACCCACCCACAGGGGGCTGTGGATGATCAAGGGTTGTGTCACCCGCGCCTTTGGGACGCCGCAGAGCTGCAACCGCTCACGCTCTTGCAGTGCCCCCTCCAAGGAACTCTCCCAGGCCGCGGTGCGAAAATCCCCTGCGCCGACCGGTCCGGCCCGTGGGGGGGGTTACAAGGGCGCTGGTGGGGCAGGAGTGGAGCGGTGGCGTCTCCAGCGGTTCCAGGGGTGGTCTGGGGAGGGTTTGTACTTGGGGCGTTTGCGCTGGAGCACACGGGCGGTGTCGACGGTTCGGTGGAGGCTCTTCTCGTCGTCCAGGGGAATCGGCGCCTGGCCTTCGGCGAGGATGCGGTAGTCGAGGGTCTTGCCCTGACACAACAGGGTGACGTGACCGTCGAAGGCCTCGCACACGGTGACGGGGCTGGAGCGCAGGCGGTAGCCCTTGCCCTGGTTCAAGACCTGGTATTCCCTGTTGCGGTATCTCAGGGTGAGGTTGCGGCTCAGCTTGCGGATGGAGTGGTGGCTCAGGATGAGGTCTACGGAGGCGGCGTCGTGCAGCACCCGGCGGTGGGCGTCCTGGGGGTGGTGCGGGGGCACGGCGAAGCGGCGGTTATGGTCGGCCATGAACTCGGGCAGGAAGGCGTTGGCTTCCTGCATGGAGTCGATGCCGCCAAGGCGCAACTCCTTGACCAGGCGGTCCTGGAGGGTCTCGTTGGCCCGTTCCACGCGGCCCTTGGCCTGGGGGGTGTTGGCGTGGATGGGCTGGATGTCCAGGGTTTGGAGCGCCCGGGTGAACTGAGTCAGTTCGCCCTCGCAGTCCTGTTGATTGACCCGGAAGATGCCGTGCTTGTCCGAATAGACGGCCACCGGCCGGCCGTACTGGTCCAGATACCCCCGCAGGGTCCTCATGTAGGCTTCGGTGGTCTCGGCCTCGACCAAACGCAGGGCCATGAGCCGACTGGTGGCGTCGTCGATGAACACGATCAGGGTGCAGTAAGGCCCCCGCTCCTCGAACCACCGGTGCGGCGACCCGTCGACCTGCACCAACTCGCCTAGCGCCGTCCGCCGGGGACGGCTCTGATGCACCCGCATCCCCCGGCGCTTCCTCGACCGCCACAGCCCTTCCGCCGCCATCCACTTGCGCAACGTCTCCACCGACACCCCATAGCTATGGACTTCGGTCAGCTTCTCATGGGCCAGCGTCGGCCCAAAGTCCCAGTAGCGCTCCCGCACCACCCCAAGGATCTCTGCCCGCACCTCCGGCGCTATGGCATTGTTCGCCTTCCGCCCACGATGCCCCGAAATCAGCCCCCTCGCCCCAAGCTCCCGGTAACGCCGCAAAAGCCGCTTCACCTGCCGCACGCTCAGCCCCATCCGCTCCCCAGCTTCCCGTTGCCGCAGACGCTTCCCCGCTACCTCCCGGATCACCTCCAGCCGGTCCACCTCTCTCATGGTCATCCCCTCTTCTGTCTTCAACAATCCCTTGCCCCCCTTCCTTCCAGTAAAGGGGACATCTTAGCTTTGTTCAAAAGGGGACATTATCGCTTTGCTCCAACACACCTTGTTGACAACTCCACGTCGCATTGATAGAAGCGCAAACTTACCCACGGTAAAGAGTCAACCATCGGAAGGGAGACGGAAATGAGGAATCGTTTGCAAACCGTTTTGCTGGCGTTGTTCGTCGCGGGCCTGGCCCTGAGCCTCACCGCTACAACGGCGCTGGCGCAGAAGAAGACGCGCGTCACCATCGGCGTCACCGAGACCATGGAGACGCACAACCCGTACGGCGACAGCGTGGCGTTGCTCTACGGCATCTACACGGAGTTGGCCGGCCCGCTGTGCAAGTACGACTGGACGAACGGCAAGTGGGTGCCGGGGCTGGCCGAGAGCTGGACGGTCGAGGACCCCAACACCTGGGTGTTCAAGCTGGACCAGAGGTACAAGTTCCAGGACGGCTCGCCGGTGACCGCGCAGGACATCGTACACTCCGTCTGGCGTATTTATAACGACCCCCAGTCCAAGCAAATCGCTTCGGTCGCCCGCCCGGTCAAAGAGGCCACCGCGATTGACAAGTTCACGGTACGGATCACCACCAAGAAGCCCACCGCGCCGCTCCTGGACTTCCTTTGCGATGGTCTCATCATCACCAGCAAGAAGATATACGACAAGCACGGCGCCAAGAAGGCGGACAGGGAATACCTGTACGGCGGCGGTCCCTACACGCTCGTGGAGCTGGTGCAGGGACAGAGAATGGTCATCGCCAAGAGGCCCGATCACCCTGCCGCCAAGGCGAACCCCAACGCGCCCGACGAGGTCGTGTTCCGGGTCATGCGCGAGCCCGAGCAGCGGGTGGCGGCCCTGATGAACAACGAGGTGCAGATCGCACAGCTTATCCCGCCGCATCTGATGAAGACGGTGGACAGCTCCGCGAAGCACAAGATCGTGAAGGTCGACTCCGTCGTGCTCATGTTCCTGGCCATGCAACCCAAGCCGCCCTTCGACAAGAAGGAAGTGCGCCAGGCGGTGTGTTATGCCATCGACCGGGACAAGATCATCAGGACCCTGCTGCAGGGGCAGGCGCGACGGCTTGACGGTCCCCTGGGTCCCGGCCAGTTGGGATACAACCCGAACCTGAAGACCCGTTACACCTACGACCCCAAGAAGGCGCGTGAGCTGCTGGCCAAGGCCGGCTACCCCGACGGCGTCGAGGTAGAGCTGCAGACCCCTGTCAACCGCTACATCCTGGACAAGCAGGCGACCGAGGCCATGATCCCGATGCTCAACGCGGCGGGCTTCAAGGCCAAGCTCCGGACGCCGGAGTGGCCCACCCTCTGGGCCAACGTCCAGAAGGGTAAAGTACCGTTCTTCTACATGGGCCGTGGCGGCGTTCTCGATCCGAGCTCGGCGTTCCACCAGTACTTCAGAAAGGGCGGCTCGCCGCGGATCGGCTTCTCCCATCCCGACCTCGACGCGGCCCTTGACGCGGAACAACAGGAGTTCGATCCGGCGAAGCGGAATGAGCACCTCACCACGGCCATGGAGCTGATCACCGACCTGGCGCCCGCCTGCTTCCAGTGGCGGCACCAGTTCCTGTGGGGCCTGGCCAACAACATCGACTATCAGCCCCCGGCTGATTCCCGCATCTACGGCATGGACATCAGCGTCAAATAACGCGGCACCGTATCGTCGCACGAACCAGGGGCATGCTTCCGGCATTGGCGGGAGCATGCCCCTTTCATTTCCCGCAGGCTTTCAGGAGGCCTTCATGAAACCTCGATTCCGCGGCATCTTCATTCCGACCCTGACCACCTTTGACGACGGCGGCGAGGTGGATTTCGACGTCCTCGGCGAAATGCTCGATTTCCACATCGCGGCCGGCGTGCACGGGCTCTTCGTGCTCGGCTCCACCGGTATGGGGCCGGTCATGACCACGGAGCAGCGCGTCGCCACGGCGGAGTTCGTCATGGAACGCGTGCGGGGACGCCTCCCGGTCATCATGCACGCGGGCGCCGCGGACGTTCAGACCACCTGCCGCCTCGCCCAACACGCCCAGGGGCTGGGTGTGGATGCGGTGGCGGTGGTGCCGCCATACTACTTTACCGACCACACCCCGTGGGAAATAACCGCGCACTACAAGGCGGTGGCGGCGGCGGTCAACGGCACCCCGCTGTTCCTGTACGACAACGTCAAGTACTCCGGCTGGGCCTTCACCCCGCCGACGGCCAAGGCCCTGCAGCAGGAAGTTCCCTCTCTCTGCGGCATGAAAGCGAGCTACTACGCCCAGGGACCTCTGCTTGGGTATCTGGAGGCCATGCCGGCGGACTTCGCGGTCATGTCGGGGAACAGCATCGACCTTCTGCCGGCTACACCCCACGGACTGAGCGGCGCCATCCCGCCCTTGACCAGCGCCATTCCGGAGATCTGTGCGGCGCTGTGGGAGGCCCTGGAGAGGAAAGACTACGAGGAAGCGATCCCGTTGCAGAAGAAGGCGGACGACTTCGGCCGGGCCATCGGCCGGCTGGGACAGCGTTTCGGCCGCAGCGCCCATCGCGAGGCCATGCGCGCCCGGGGCTTCAAGATCAAACGCTACCCGCGCTGGCCCTCCGAGGAGCTCACCGAGGAAGCGATGCAGACCGTCGCGGACGCCTTGAAGGCCACCGGCGTCTGACGGCCTCGCACGTCGCCCGGCGGCGTGTACCCTCAGGCTTTCTTCTTGGCGGGGGCGGCTTCCGGCGGCTCGAGATCCCAGCCGCTGGTGGACATATCCATGATGACCCCGTGGGGACCCCGCACCTTCTGCTCGAAGTAGAAGCTGTGATGCGAGCCCACGGCGTCGCCGAGCATTTCCGCCTCCGTCCCCTTCAGCCGCGCCTTGGCCTCTTCGAGGTCGTCCACCTGAAACCCCATGTGATGGAGTCCCTCGTAGCTGGCCCCGCCCACCATGTCCGCGGCCTCGTCGGAGGGATAGTTCAGGAATGCAAAATTGATATGCCCGTCGGACAGGAACACTCCGCCGCCTCGGGGCGAGTCGGCTACCTGCTTGACGAACTTGAGACCGAAGACCTTCTGATAGAAGGCCGCGGTCTTTTCCGGATCCTTGGTCGCGATCGCGATATGCCTTAGGCGTGCCATTCGTCACCCTTTCCCGCCAAGGCGTGCGTGCGCCGCACGCCGTAACCAATCAATGGGATTCCATCTCCCGCGCGATACCGCCGAGGAACACCTGCCAGAACTCCAGCGACTGCCGGGAAGCGTCCAGGATCCCCTCCCACTGGACGTCGGTCTTGGCATGGTCGGCCAGCAGCTTCAGGGTCTGGCCCTTGTGATCGGTGTCGGCTTCGCGATGGAGCTTGAAATTCGGAAGCTGCTCCGCGGTCAGGCCGAGGTCCCGGGTCCAGCGCTCCTGGGCGCGGGTTTGATGCGCGCCTCCGGGGATGATCGGATCCAGGTTGACCCGTTCCAGCACCGCAACGCCGCCCAGCCCTTCGAGCCACGACAGGTTGAAGGCAAGCCAGCTCCAGCCGCAAAGCGCCGCCCGGGTCGTCGGCAGTGGCTGGGCATTGTGTACCTGGTCCGCGGTCAGGCCCACGGCCTCGCCGTGCCGGACCCACAGAGTGTAGTGGTCGGAGCCGCAACGGGGATCGAAGATCATCTCCTCGGTCTCGTGCGCCAGCAACTCCTTCTTGATTTCCAGGTGCGGGCAGCGCGCGATGATGTAGGCCCACGCCGACCGCCTGCCGCGCACGAACAGCCCGAACTGCTGCGCGATGATCTGCGCCCGGGGAATGGTCAACGGAGCATTGTAAAAACTTTCTGCCTCCGGGGTCGCAAAGGTGTCCCGGGTCATCTGGTTCAACATCTCGTCGTACGTCGCCAGTGCGTTCATGTCCCCGGCCTCCCTTCAGCCGTCCGCCGGAATGCGCTCCATGGCCTCCGCGATGCCCGCGCGATAAATGGTCAGGAGCTCCAGGGATTCCTTGACGGCCTGCAGCGCCTGCTCCTGCAACGGGCCCGTGGCAAGGCTGGACAGGTCGGGCAGGAACATGTCGCTGTGCTCCTCGTCGGCCTGGGAGTGGACCACGAAATTGGGCATGTCCTTCATGCGGATGCCCATGTCGTCCATCCAGCGCCGGGCCATGCGGGTCGAGTTGCCGCCGCCCTGGTCCGCCAGCAGCCGGTCGTCGTTGCACCACTCCGTCACCGTCAGCGCCGCCAACCCCTCCAGCCAGGGCTTCTCACGGGTGATCCAGGCCCAGCCGTAGAGCGTCGCGCGGGTGGTGGGAATGGGCTCCGCCTGCAGGATGTCGTCCACGCCCAGGCCCACCGACCGGCCCTGCTTGAGGATGAGGCTGAGGTGTCCGTGCTCGGAATACTCGTCCTTGATCACCTCGCCATACTCGTGCTGGAGGATCTTCTGCTTGACCCCCCATTCGGGGCAGTTTCCCGAAACATAGGCCCAGCAATCGCGGCGATGCCGGACGAAGTGGGCGAGCTCCCTGAGCACGACCTGCGCGCGCAGGGGCGTCTGCTTGATGGAATAGTATCGGGTCAGCGTGTCGGAGGCCATGTGGTCCCGGACCATGTCACCGATCGCCTTGCGCCATCCCTTGATGTCCATTCCGAATCCTCCCTCCGTCACGCTCAGAAACCGATGGCGCAGCCGTCCTTGCGCGGATCCGACGCGCCCATGAGGACGCCGCTCTCAGGCTCGATGGCGATGGCATTGGCGCCGCCGAAACTCTCGGCCGGCCCGGAAACCACACGGTGCCCCCGGGCCTCCAGGCCGCTCACCGCTTCGCCGGAGAAACCCGGTTCCAGCGACACGTCGGCGCCGGACAGATGATTGAAACGGGGTGCGGCCAGGGCTTCCTGTGCCGCCATACCGAAATCCACCACATTGGCGATGATCTGACTCTGGACCTGCGCCTGTACGTGGCCTCCCTTGAGCCCCACCACCAGCACGGGCTTGCCTCCCTTGCAGACCATTCCGGGCATCAACGTATGGCTGCAGCGCTTGTGCGGCTCGAGGCAGTTGGGATGCCCGGGGTCCAGATTGAACATGTGCCCCCGGTTCTGGAGAATGATGCCCGTGTCCTCCACCGCCACCCCTGAGCCGAAGCCCATGAACAGGCTTTGGATGAAGGAGACCCGGTTGCCCTGGCCGTCGGCAACCGCGATGTATTCGGTATCCCCCGGAACCGGCGCCGCCGCGACGTCCACGGCTACCTCGCGCCTTGAGAGACCGTCTCGCATGGCGCCGGCACGCGCCTCGGACAGGAGGTCCTGCAGGCTTACGGTCATGCTCTCGCGGTCGGCGAGATGTTGGTCGCGGTCCGCAAAGGCGCGCTTCTTCGCCTCGATGAACAGGTGAAGATAGTCGGCGCCGTTGTGCTCGAGGGAAGACAGATCATAGCCCTCCAGGATCTTCAGCATCTCCAGGGCCACGAAGCCTTGGGTGGCCGGCGGCAACTGGTAGACCTCGTACCCACGGTAGTCGACGTGGATGGGATCGACCCATTCCGACGCGTGCGCCTCCATGTCGCGCATGCTGAAGTTGCCACCGAGCTTTTGCGAACAAAGCACGAGTTTCTCCGCCACGTCTCCACGGTAGAAGAACTCCACTCCTCCCTCCGCGATGCCGCGCATCGTCCGGGCCAGGTCCGGCTGCCGGAACACTTCTCCGGGCCGTGGCGCCCGGTCGCGGACGAGATAGCCCCCGGCGGCTTCCGCGTTCTTTCTCAACTTGCCCTCGAGGTTGCGCCATTCGTGACTGGTGAACGCGCTGACCGGGAAGCCCTCCTCGGCGTAGCGGATGGCAGGATCGAGAAGATCCCCAAGGGTGCGGGTGCCGTATTCCTTGAGCAGCGTCTCCCAGCCGTGCACCGCGCCCGGCACCGTTACCGAATGAATTCCGCTCTGGGGGAGCTCGTGAAGGCCTTGCGCCCGGAAGAACGCCGCATCGACCCCATAGGGCGAGCGTCCGCTGGCGTCCAGGGCCTTCATCTCACCGGTCCTCGCGACGTAGAGCAGGGCGAACGCATCGCCGCCGATACCGATGGACATGGGCTCGAGCACGCCGAGCATGGCGGCGGCGGACACGGCCGCATCCACCGCGTTGCCCCCCTGTGACAGCACCTGGACGCCCACCAGCGAAGCGAGCCGCTGGCTGCAGGCGACCATGCCGTTCGTGCCCATGACCGTACCCATGATGCCGTCCAGGAAGATTTGTCTTTCGCTTGCCTCGTAAGAGCCGATGCCGCGCGTTAGGCTGCCCGGTCCTCCGCCACCTCCACCATCGCCGACCCAAGCGCCCCCCGGTAGGCGCGGTCCAGGGCCAGGCAATCCCGTGCCGCCCGGATGACGGCGGCTCCGGTATCCGCGTCTCGGACGTACTTCTCCAACACCGGATCGAACATGTCGGAGTGTCCGATGTCCGCGGTCATGTGGAGTTGCGTGTTGGCGTCGAGCTTCTCCACGGAGCCGACGATCTCGTCGGCCTTCTTCATGGCCATGCGGTACGTGAAGCCGCCGCCCTTGACGATCTCGTTGTTGTTCTTGCGTTCGGTGGTGTGGTTGATCATCAGGCTCTCGATCCACGAACGCGTCGAGCACAGATGGAACCAGGCCCACAAAGCGGCCCGCACCCCCGGCAGAAGGTTGGCCTCGTCCGCGGCCGCGGCCATGTCATCGTCGGTCAGGTGGGCCGACCCCAGACGCTCGTCGAAGATGAGCTCGTCCTTCTCGTGCTCCCAGATGGCCCGCTTGACGTCCAGCGGCGCCTTGCCTGAAGCCACTGCCCAGCAGTCCCGCCGGCTCTTGATGTAGTGGGGATAGTGGAGATCGAGGACGGCCTGGCGGGCCGGGGTGAGGCGAACACCGAAGATTCGCCGATACTCGGCGCTCTCGAAGTGCCGGTTCACCATCTCATCCACCACGGTGCGCGCTTTCGACCACTCGCTCATGGGTACCTCCGCTCCCGGCCAGCCCGCCGGCGCTGGATTGGCCGTTTGCCCCAGCGACTCTGCCCATGACCACTCACACCGGCCAGCCGTGCTCGGACACGTCCACCCGGTTCTCCTCGGGATCGGTGATCCAGCTTTCGGCGATGGCGCCGTACGTATTCGCATTGGCGGTCATCTGGACGGACTCCTCGACGGCCTTGACGCTGTCCACCACAAAGCCGAAGTGATGGATGCCGTAGGGCAGGTTCGGACTGCTGATGAGCGCCACGTCCACGAAACCGTCCGACAGATAGATGGTCCCTGTGGGTCCGCGCGACTTCTCCTCCAGCCCGAAGTGCTCCTTGTAGTAGTCCGCCATCTTGTCACGGTCGTGCGTATTGATGGCGATGTGTCGTATCCTGGGCTTTGCCATGCGCCTTCTCCTTCTCCTGTATGGTTGGAAACGACCGGGGTGTCAGTTTCCGATTATGTTCCTGAGCTTGCCCTTGACCGCGGGCGACGTGGACAGCACCCGGTTCACCTGGGCCGCGACGTCTGCCGCCGGGACGTGGTCGATGACCATCCTCGTTTTCCTGGCGAGGGCCAGGAACTCCGGGTCTTCCAGCGTTGCCTTGAAGGCCCGGCGCAAGACGTCGACGCGGTCGGCGGGAACCTTGGGCGGAGCGGCGAACGGGCGGAAGAAGCGGTACTGGGCCATCCACGCGTTGAACGCCTCCATGTCCTCCGGCGACTTGATGAAGTCGGTATACTTGGGAAGCCCCTTCACCTGGGGATCATCGGAATCGCCCTGTATGAGCACCGGTATCAGCCGCCCGTCCCCCTTGGCGTTGAGCATGTCCCGGGCGGTGATCTTCATGGACACCCACTGCCAGCAGGCGCCGTCGACCTCCCGCCGGACCATGGCCGCGCGAATGCCCGCGGTGCCCTGATAGCCGGGGACCAGCTTCACGTTGGCGCCGATCAATTGTTTCAGGATCCTGGGCTGCTCCCGGGTGCTGCTGCCCGCCGCCCCCATGGTTATCGGCTTCTTCGACTTCACCAGGTCCTGAAGGGTCTTGATGCCGCTGAAGCCCATGAACGCGCACACCGGTATGCCCACGCTCGGCGCCCCGATCCACTGGAACTTGCCCGCGTCGAACTTGATCCCCTCCGTACCCATGGTCTGCTCCATCACGAGACCGCTGATGAGCATGGCGAAGGTCAGCCCGTCGGGCTTGGCCACGTTGTACAGGTAGTTGGCGGCGATGAGGCTGCCCGCTCCCGGCATGTTCTGGACGATAACATTGGGCTTCCCCGGCAGGTGCTTGGGCATATGGCGCGCGATGGCCCGGGCGTAGGTGTCGTATCCGCCCCCCGGCGATGTGCCGACGATCAGACGGAGCGTCTTGCCCTGGTAATCCGGAGCCCCATGGACGGTAGCGGTCAACAACAACGCGGCCACGGCCATGAAACAACCGACGGTCTTGATCCTGCTCATACACTCCTCCTCCTGACACGTGAACGGCCCGGTGACGATTGCCGCCGGGCCAAGGCGATACCATCTTTATCTTCCCATTTACCCCTCTTCCGTCTCCCGGTTCAACCCCATCGCGGTCTCAAGCCACGGTCAGGCCCGGGTTGCCGTCACTCGCGGGGAATGCGCGGCTGGTGTATAGGATATGAGGCCCTGCCGGGCCGTTCGATCATGGGACTGACCTGAATGACAGTCACGGAACCCAAGGGAGCAACCCATGGACAAGATACATTTCCCCTACCGGTCCAGCAGCCATCTGGCGTTCCTACACGTGGTGGCGGAGTCCGGCTCGTGGGAGAGACATGACCTCGACGTCGAGTACGACACCTACATCAGCTCCGAGGACGCCCACAAGCACGTGGCCGACGGCAGCGTCGAGTTTGTCGGCGGCAACCATGTCTCCACGTATGCCGCGCGCACACGCGGCGATCAGTGGCTCTACCTGGGCCAGACGGTGAGCCTCCTGGACCACCGGCTCGTGGTAAGGGCGGACTCCGGTATCGAGGGGGTATCGGATCTCAAGGAGAAGGTCGTGGCCATCCGTGGGAACCACCCCGGTCTCAATACCTGGTTGTTCCTGAAGCAGCACGGGCTCGACGAAGACCGGGGAGACGTCAAGCTCGAAAGGATTCGCGGCGCCAGGACCTGGGAAGCCGTACGGGACGGCAACGCGGACGCGGCGCTGGTCAACCCGCCGGCCGACCTCTTCGCGGAGCGCGCCGGGTTGAAGGTCATCGCCGCGGACCCTCTCCCCATGGTCTGGTTCACCACCATGTCCAGCGGGCGCAAATTCGTGGACCGGAACCCGGACATCGTCGAGCGCTTTCTCAAGGGGACCTGCCACGGCATCGCCTATTTCAAGACCCACCGGCAGGAATCCATCAAGATCATCCAGGAACGGTACAACCATGAGGGCGAGCTCGACCTGGAGGCCGCCACGCGCCTGTGGGAGAGCATCTCGAAGATCCTGAGTCCAAAGCCCTACGCCTCCTTCGAGGCCGTGGGCAACGTCTACGAGTTGGCCAAGCGCCAGAACCCGGCGGCGTCGCAGATCGAGCCCATGTCGCTGTGGGACTACCACCACCTGCGAAAGATCGACGACAGCGGGTTCATCGACGGGCTGTACCAGACCTGAGGACGGCGCCACGATGGAAATTGCGGCCTCCGGACTTCTCTGTTAAGTGAATCAAAGCACATGCCTTAGCGACTCAAACTCCGATCAAGGAGGTTCTCTATGTGGCGGTTTGCACTTGCGCTCGTGGTCTTCCTGGCCGCCTGTAGCGAAGGTGGCAAAGCATCCCTCCGTGAAGTCCTTGAATACGCCCCGCTGGGCCAAATCGTCGTGAGCTCCGACACCGTGATCGTAAGCGATCTGGTCTCCGTCCAAGGAAACGTTGACCCGTCCCTGACCCAATACAGATGCACTGGACGGAGTTGCACTCAAATCAATCCAAACGACGACCCTTTGATCGAACCCTTGATCCAGACGGTCTCCGATTTGATCCGCTTCACAGACCCGGCCGCGGACCATACAAGGCTACCGGCACGTGGTGGCGTCGAACTGTCCAAGAGCACCATCAACCTGGACGCCAATGGGGCTGATTGGACCTTCACGAACTATGGCGCTTGGCTCAATCACGCCGCGTTCAACAGCATCATAGGTACGGCCACCGTCGGGGGGGTCGCTTGGCAAACCGCCTACAACGTATCCTTCGGCGACCATACCGAAACGAATCCCGAGGGTGATGGAGTTTGGAACGGCGTCATGCTCGGCAACACAAGACACACGACGCTTGACCCGACGATTCGCCCGCTTCGAGGCGACGCGACGGTGAACTTCGCCCTCGCCACGAACACGCTCGACGTCGTGTTCAACAACGTCGTCTACTCGGACACCGACGAGTCACTACCTCTCCTCAACATCAGTTGGTCCGGCCTTGCCGTTGCTAACGGAGCATTCGAGCGCCGGAACGATGTCCTTGGGCACATTGCCGGCAGGTTCTATGGTCCGGACCATGCCGAGGTCGGAGGCGTCTTTACTTATCCCTCGGCTATAGGTGCGTTCGGGGCGACGAAGGAACCCTGAAACCGAAGGCCATTGAGAGACTCGATGACCGTCCTGGTTACCGGCGCAAGCGGTTTCATCGCCAAGCACATCGTTCTCGAGCTGCTGAACGCGGGTTATCGCGTGGTGGGCTCGCTACGGACGGAGCCGCGTCGCGACGAAGTCCGGGACGCGGTGAGGCCACATCTCGCTTCGGTGGCCGACCTGGACCAGCGCCTGCGCTTCGTCACCCTGGACCTCGGCAAGGACGACGGCTGGCTCGATGCCATGTCGGGCGTGGATGTCCTGATGCACACGGCGTCGCCCCTGCCCATGGCGCAGCCGCGTGACGAAAACGAGCTCGTGCGGCCCGCGGTTGACGGGACCCTGAGGGCGCTGCGGGCGGCCCACGCGGCCGGTATCCGTCGCGTGGTGCTCACGTCCTCGTCCGCCGCCGTTACCAACGTGGCCGGCAACGTCGACACGAAAAAATTCGACGAGTCCGACTGGAGCGACCCGTCAGGGCCCGGGATCACGCCCTACACCAAATCAAAGACCCTGGCGGAGCGGGCGGCATGGGATTTTGTGGAGAGTCAGGCGCCGGGTATGGAGCTCACCACCATAAATCCCTGCCTCGTCCTCGGAACACCCCTCGACGATCACTATGGCACGTCGTTACGTATCGTGGAACGGCTGCTCCGAGGCAGGGATCCCATGCTACCCAAGGTGGGAATCGGGGTGGTCGATGTCGTGGATGTCGCCAGAATGCACGTCCGCGCCATTACCGCACCGGGGACGGCGGGCCAACGGATAATCGGCGCCGCCGAGTTCATGTGGCTCGCCGAGATCGCCGGGACACTGAAGACCGCATACCCACAAAAACGGACCTCGATGCGAACCGCACCGGACATCCTGATCCGTCTCCTCGGGTTGTTCGACCGGTCCATCCGGTCCATCGTCCCCCTGCTCGGCCGGCGCCAGGAACTGGACAATGCCCGGGCACGCACGCTCCTGGACATGGACTTCATTCCGGCCGCCGAAAGCGTCCGTGCCACCGCCCGCTACATCATGGAACGCGGCCTGGCCGATTAGGGCCTGTTAACACTAATACTGGAAATATGTTACACCTTGGGGATGGAACTGACTCAAGCCCAGTACGACCGTATTGCGCCGTACCTTCCGGTGCAGCGGGGTAATGTCAGCCTCTCGAACCAGCAGGTGCTCAACGCTATCTTGTATGTAGCGGAGCATGGTTGCAAGTGGCGTGGGTTACCGCCTCGGTTCGGCAATTGGCACACGATCTACACTCGAATGAATCGCTGGTCGAAGAACGGGGTGCTGGACCAGGTTTTCGAGCAACTACAGAGGGAGCAGATGGTGCGCATCAAGATCGAGGCCGTGTCGATGGACAGCACCATCGTCAAGGTCCATCCCGACGGGACCGGGGCACTAAAAAAAACGGCCCCCAAGCCATCGGCAAATCCCGTGGCGGCTGGACCACCAAGATTCATATGGTTGCCGCGGATGCTCGAACGGCTATCACCTTCTCGCTTTCCCCCGGACAGGCCCACGACGCTCCAGAAGGGCGTAAGCTGCTGAATCGCCTTGGTCAGCAGCACGACAATCCCTCGCTCCTCATGGACCGGGCGTATGAAGGTAACGAGACACGCCAGTTGGCTCTGGCTCTGGGGTTCACACCCGTAGTGCCGCCGTTGTCCACGCGAGTCGACCCTTGGCAGTACGATCGCCACATGTACAAGCGACGCAACGAAATCGAAAGGTTGTTTCGTCGTCTCAAGGGTTTCAGGCGAGTCTTCTCCCGCTTCGAGAAGCTCGATGTGATCTTCCTCGGTTTCATCCTCTTCTCGCTCATCATTGAGGCGTTACGCTAGTGTTAACAGGCCCTAGATAGCGAAGCAATTTCGGGTTCGTCTGAGTCACAGCTCGGTATGTCGACTGCTGGGACAGATGGGATTGAGTGTGCAACGGCCGCTATGGCGGGCGTATCAACAGGATCCAGAAGCGGTGCGGCGGTGGAAGGAAGAGGAATACCCGCGGATACGGCGTCGGGCGAAACGAGTGGGGGCGCAGATATTCTTCGGTGACGAAGCCGGGGTGCGGTCGGATTTCCACAGCGGCGGGACCTGGGGGCGACGGGGGCAGACACCCATCGTGTCCACCACCGGGGCGCGATTCAGCGAGAACATCATCTCCGCCATCAGCGCCCAAGGGCAGCTTCGTTTCATGATGACCCGTGGACGCGTGACGGCGGCCGTATTCATTGAGTTTCTCAAACGCCTGTTGGTTAACGCTCCCTCACCCATTTTCCTCATTGTCGACGGTCACCCCACTCACAAGGCCAAGGCCGTGACGCGCTTTATTGAAAAACAAGACGGAGACCTCGAACTCTACTATCTGCCGCCTTACTCTCCCGAGTTGAATCCTGATGAATTGGTATGGAACGACCTGAAAAACAAGGCCCTCGGAAGAAAGGTTATCCTTTCCAAAGAGGCACTGAGAAGCCTCACCCTTTCCCATCTGCACCGTCTGCAGCGATTGCCCCGGTTGATTTCCAGTTTCTTTCTCGCTCCCACCACCTTATATGCTAGCTTCTGAGTACATGGCGACTATTATAGGACGCTTAATAGTTATTCAACAATAATACTCCAGGGTTGCGTCTTCGTCCAGCCCAGGAGGCAAGGACTCGTCATGGAACCATATCAGGACGACGAACGGCGGATGCCCTCGACTCTCCTGGGTTCATCGACAAGTTGAACGCCTAACTAGACGAGCCTTCCATGCCGCAGTCAAGACTACCCGATCGACCGGACCGAAGTACACGACACGGGAACGACATAGACCGTCGACGGTTCAACCGCCGTTGATCGGCTGATTCTGGCCTCCCGGTATCTCTTCTTGGCGCTCATCGTAGCCGACGTCAAACCCCTCCGCTGGTTCGACGACTGCATCGATCCAGTCCGGACCGTGCTTCTCGGCCAAGAATCGTTCCCGATAGAGGTAGTAGGCTGTGTCACAGACTTTTCCCGTATAGAAGGCGTTGAAACCGCCGCCCACGAAGGCGGCCACAATCGGGACAAATTGAGCCAGCTTCGCCTTGGTGAGACGTATGCCGAGAGCCTTTGATATCTCTTGCATGATATTCACAAAGGCATGTTTTTCAAGAACTGCAAAGGGCTTCTTCTTTGCGACATCCCCCGCAATTCTGACGAGTTGCGCCATGGCAATTTCTTTTGCTGCGTCCGTTGGGCTAGAAGCGAACCCCAATACATTCATTCCGTACAGACATTCTTCTTGTAAGGACACGTCGAAACCGTAGTAGGTCGCATACTCGCCGATCGCGCGGAGGTTCAAGGTCACGAGGGCAGGTATGTCCGCGAGAAGTCCGGCGATACCGGCAACGCCTGCTGCCGCGCCTTCCGCAAGTGCCCAGGCCTTGTATTTCAAGGCAAGCGAACCCGCCGTCCTGTCCACATCTTCCAGGTCGAGGGAGAAGATGTCGCGACGCCGGTGAACGTCATGGCCGGAGGCGCGAAACGCCGCGTGGATTTTCTCCGGGTTTACCGTCCACTGCGCAACGTCATTCGAAACACTGAGGATACCTGAAATGGCCTTTGTGATCGCATCGCCGACGCCGGGAGTCTTTGTGATCAGATCACCTGCTTGACCGAGAGGCCAACCCAATGTCTGCATGACCCGACCAAGCCCTTCGGGTTTCGCGCTCTTCCAACCATGGATTTTATCGCGCGCTTGAAGTTCGTAATTTGAAGGCTTGCGAGTCATGTCCTGTCACGTGTCGACAATCGCTCACGGTCATGGCGGTAGCACCCGCCGACAACGAGCCGCGCGAAGATCGTCACTACTTCGTCGACACGATCTCCTTGTACTTGTCGAGGAGTTCCTGAGGCGCCGCGTAGAGGTCGGCAATGGTCTTCTCTATGCTCTCCGGAGAGGCTGGAGAGATGATGAGTTTCTGGCGCTCGGCATGCTTCAGGAGTTCGGGACTCTTCAGGGTGTCCATGAAGGCCTTGCGCAGGGTGACCACGCGGTCGGGCGGCGTGCCTGGAGGCAGGGCGAATAGGCGCAGGAGCTTCATGGTGCTTATCATAAAGTCCGCGATGCGTTGCTGCTCGGCGTTGAGATTGAGATCCTTGAGCGTGGCGATGCCGGGGATGGGCTTGAGCCGCGGCTCCTCGCCCATGGACAGGATCGGGCGTACGAGGCCGCTCTCTATGTAGCGCCGGTAGTTGCCCTGCATGGACTGCTGGGACATGACGCGCGCGTCCAGTTCCTTTCGCTCCATGGCCGCCATGACGTTGGCCGTGCCGCGATAGCCCATGATCGCCTTGATGGGATAGCCCAGATGGCGCAGGAAGAGCGTGGCCGCGGTGGATGCCGAGCCGACGCCGGTGGAACCGGCGTTCAAGGGCGTCTTCAGGTTCTTGAAATCCTCGAACGTCTTGACGGGAAGGTCGCTACGGACCCACAGAACCTCCGGAAGGCTCCCGATGGCCGGGTCACCCAGCCAGATGTATTTCCGCGGGTCGAACTGGATGTTCGGCTTTTTGTTCACCGCCTCCACGAGCGAGCCCGCGTTGAACACGACGACGGTGAGGCCGTTGCCCGGTTGCATGGCATAGACGCGATTGGCCGCGGATATGCTGCCGCCTCCGGGCATGTTCATCACGAGCACCGAGGGATTCCCCGGCACGTGCTTGCTGCCGGGAGTCGCCGGCCGATGGCCAAAAGTACGGCCATCGTTACAAAGCCAGCGCTGCACTGTTAACGGGTCGGTTGGGTCGGGAGCCGCGCCCAACGCTTTCAGAGGCCCGCCTTCGCCTTCATCTTGTCCACCAGCCGCACGGCCACCTCGATGTCTTCCTCCATGGTGCGTCCGCTTACCCCCACGGCCCCCACCACGGCGCCGTCCTTGTCCTTGATCAGCACGCCGCCGCCGATGGACGTCAGGTTCGCGTCGCCGTACGCGGCAATGCCCCGGTCTCCCACCATCTTCTCGATCTCCACCGAGTCCCGGCCGAACCACACCGCGGAGTATCCCTTGTTGTGGGACAGGACGCTGGAGCGGTAGGGCGCGCCATCCATGCGCGTGTAGTGCAACAGCTCCCGGTGGGCATTCAGCACCACCCAGGACACCGGACGCCCGGTTTCGTTGGCCAGCTCGCCGAGCAGTTCACCGACGGATTCATATATGACCGTGTGTGACAGGTCTGCCATCTTCGTAACCTCCCTGGTCCGATGTTCCGCATTTCGCGGGTAACGAGCCTCTGTCCAGCTTGTTCTCTTATTGACACCCGGCTGCGGAGTCAAGCTTCCGCGGTTCCGTCAGAGGTCCTCCTTCCGAAGGTCGCGCCGCCATCCGAGCATTCCCAGAATGGCGCCGGCACAGACGAAAGCCGCCAGGAGCAGCGTAGCCGCCGGCCCGAGCACGGAGGCGACGGCGCCCATCTGCGCTTCGCCGAGACCCGGCATGCCGACGCTCAGCATCCGGGTGAAGCTCGACACCCGCCCCCGAAGCGCGTCGGGCGTCACATACTGGATCACGGCGTTGCGCGGGATGGTCTGGACGGCGTCGAAGAAGCCGAGCAGCGTCAACATGGCCAGCGACATCAGAAACCATGGCGACACGGCGAGACCCGCCAGGCAGGCGGCATAGCCGAGGATGCCTCCCGCCACCACGAGGCCCTTGTAACGGAAGTCCCCGCACGCCATGACGGTGGCCGCGCCGAGAACCGCGCCTACGGCGGGTGCGGACGCAAAGAATCCGAAGCCTTCGGCACCCATTCCGAGACCTGCCGCTATCACCGGCAGCAGGATTCGGTAGGCGCCGAAAAAGACCGCCACCACGTCCATGGCCACCAGCACGGCAATGACGGACTCCCGCTTGATGAACGCGAGGGCCTCGATGAGACTCTTGAGGGCGGACTTGCCGCCGGCCGCAACCACCGACCGATGTCTCATGAACGTCAGCACCACCGCGCTGACGAGATAGACGCAGCCGTTGAACCCGTAGGTCACGCTCGTGCCCGCGAAGGCGATCACCAGACCGGCAACCGCGGGGCCGATGAGCTGGGCCAGTTTCCAGGCCGTGGAGGTGAAGGCAAAGGCATTGACCAGAAGCTCCCTCGGCACGAGGCTCGGCGTGATGGCGGTACGGGCGGGGGCGCTGATGGCCACGAAGGACGAGCTCACCATCGAGATGAGAAAGATGTGCCATACCTGAACGGCGTCCGTGACTATCAGCGCCGCCAGCAGCAGGTTCGCCAGCGCGCTGGCCAACTGCATGACCATGATGAACTGCTTGCGGTCGACGCGGTCGGCGATAAGGCCGCCGCCCACGGAAAAGACGATAATGGGAATGCCGCGGGCGAGTCCGGTGAGCCCCAGAAA
This sequence comes from uncultured Binatia bacterium (SeqCode), assembly GCA_965218305.1. Lineage (GTDB taxonomy): Bacteria > Desulfobacterota > Binatia > UBA9968 > JAJDTQ01 > JAJDTQ01. The sequence goes on from OZ244617.1 coordinate 2,605,680, forward strand.
CAGCGGTGAATCGGTCAGTTCATACACCAGCCAGAGGTCGGTGATCCGCTGAATCTGGTTGCCCATGGAGGCGCTCACCACCGCCACGTAGAACAGCCGGAACTCGCGGTAGGCGAACGAGCCTCCGGCCCGCCGGGCTCTGTGCTTCAATCCCTGGAACATGAAGGGCGGTCACGTGTGCGAGCGCAAGAGGCGCGATCGGTTGCTCGATATAGAAATCCGCCGGGAAGCCGTCAAACGCGAATTAATACCGGATGGTCACTGGTCTCACGAGACTCGGAAGGTGTTTTTTCGGCGGCCCCTTGACAGCGGACCTAAACTATCGTACCGTACTTGTCAGTACCTGGGCATCCACGGGAAGACACTCCCGAGGATACAGCCTTAACAAATCAATCAGAAAAACGAAGGCCAGAGCGGCAACTCTGGCCTTCGACACCCTTAGTCAAGGATCGCTTGACGTAGGTGCAGCACAACCGTCCTCTTTAGCGGAGTCACGCTCCTAGGTCAAGCCTTCCTTTGTTCGAAAAGGAGGGCTTTTGAATTACTCGAGAAGGCGATTTCTTACCGCCGCTGCGGCGGCAGTGTGCTCTATTCCGTTTTCCGGTTGTGTCAGCCCCCATGGGCACAGGTCATCCTACACGACCCCGATCCTGAAGCCTCAGAACCGGAACACGGTCTTTCACTGGATAGACGTCGCCTTGCAGCAGGTGCGGGATCAGAGGATCCTGACACCTCGCACCGCGTACAACCTCGGTCTGACTACGGCCGCGGGATTTCTCGCCGCGAACGGGATCATCCAGGCCTACGATGAGCCTTTCGGTATCGGCCGCGGTCCGCGCGGCGCGGATCCCGAAGTCGCATACGGCACGGCCTTCGCGGTCGCCGCCGCGGAAGCGTTTCAGCAACCCTTCGTCTTGGAGCGCGCCGCTTTCAGGAATCGCTTCCCCGGCAGTGAAGCCAAATCCCTTGGAATCGAATGGGGCACCGCGGTGGGCCGCCACGTGCTCAAGATGCGGACCGACGACGGCTCCGAGCCCAGCGAAGCCAACTACTATCTCGGCCGCTATACCCGCCGAAAGGATTCGTTGCGCTGGTCCCCCACCGGCCCCTTCTACAGTGCGACGCCCGGGCCGGCGTTCGCCTCTTTCGATCGCGGCCTGTTTCCCGGCCATGGCCAGATCAAACCGTGGACCATGACGAGCGGAGCGCAGTTTCGCGTGGCCGACTTCCATGATTCCGCCAGCCCGGAGTTCGCGGAGGAGTTCGACACGATCCGCCGCCTGGGGGGAGCGGACAGCACCCTGCGAACCGCCGACCAGTCGGAGATCGCGATGTTCTGGGAAGACGGACCCTGGGGTATCACGCCGCCGGGGCATTTCGTCTGTATCGCCATACAGCTCCTGCAGGACCGTGGCCTCAGCTTCATCGAGCTGGCGCGCACCTTCGCCCTCATCGGCATGACCCAGTGCGACGCCTCCATCTGCGCGTGGGACAACAAGTACCACCACGATATCGTACGGCCCGAAAGCGCCATTCGGGTACGCGCGCCCAAGTTCGGCAACCCGGACCCGCGGGTAACCCTGCAACCGGGCTGGCGCAGCTATATTCCGACCCCGGAGTTCCCTGCCTACACCTCGGGCCATTCGACGTTCGGCGCGGCCGCCGCCGAAATGATCGCGCTGATCTATGGTCGCGACGACGTCGCGTTCGGAGGCCGATCGCCGGACGAGGTGCTGTGGCCTAAGCTGGCCGGTGTCACCCGGCACTGGACCAGCCTGAGCCAGATGGCGGAGGAGAACGGACTCAGCCGGCTCTATGGCGGCGTTCATTGGGGCCTCGACAACACCCAGGCACTGAAGGCGGGGCGGGCCATCGCACGACAGGCCTTTCGTTCGACCTTCCCCGAAAAGGCATGAGCGTCATGAGAATCCACGCGCGTTCGCGACTTCTGCTTTTTGCAGCCGTTTTTGTCACCGCCATCGCCAACGGGGGGATTCCGGCCACCGCACAAGATATCCCCCTCAACTATGAACGCTTGTCGTCGCTGGAGGAGCCCCTGGCAAGGGAGATCGGCGATACGACGTTCGTGCTGACCGGTCTCCTGGACGGCCAAATGACCGTGGAACCGGAAGACGACAACGCCGTGGACGCCGGCTTTGTCGGCAACTATCAGGTCGCCGCCCGGACCCAGTTGTCCAACCGCTGGCGGGTCGTTCTTTCCTATTTCGGCCAGTATGCCACTGACCCGACGACCGTTTTCGGGTCCGGTGACGGCTACACGGACAACGTAGCGTCTTCCGTCGGCGGTGCCTGGGGCACCTTGCTCGGCGGCAACGTGACCGGTGTCGTCCGTGAGCAGACGCGCCGCGTGCGCGGGGCCGGCAACGCATCCCTGGCCTTCGACGATGTCCTCGGTGAGCTTGACGACTGGGGCGGCGGCTATACCGGCCGATTCGGCCCGTGGGTCATCGGGGCTATCGTGGATGAGGGCGGCAAGTTCGATTTCGGCGCGACCTTCCAGCGTCCGATAGGCACCAAGGACTACCGGTTCACCACGCGATACACCCGGAGAACCTACAACCCCGCGGACGGACCCGGCGAGTTCGACTCCAGCGGCGTCAGCGGTGTCGGCGAATTCATCTATGGCAGCACTTCGTTTGACGCCGGCGTGGGTTACGAGCGCTTTTCGTCGGACCGTTCCGTTGCCGACCGATGGTATGTGTCGTCAGGCGTTCGCACCAAGACCGGAGTGTTGAGCTTGTCCCTTGAAGGCCACTATGGCCAGATCGACGGCAACGACGCGATATCGGCCGCGCTGGGCCTCCAATACGATCTGGCCCGGGGACTGTCCGTGAACGTGGGAGTCAACTACGCGGAAGCCGATGTGACTCTTGATGGTGCACCGTTCGTGGACATCGATGAAACGAAGGCCGTGTTGTCGCTGAGATACAGCTTCTGATCCCCAGGGACATGGGGCCCTTTCGCCGCACAGGCCGTTAATCCCGCCTTCGCCCACACGTAGTACAGCTCCGCCCGCAGCCGTGCCCATTGGTCGGACCGCGGTCTCCGGAATCGTGAAGGCTTTACTGAACATCGGTGGTCCTTCGCGCGGCCACCTCGTTCCGCAGTATCTTTCCCACGGGGCTCTTTGGAATGGCGTCGGCGAACTCGATGCGATAGGGGATCTTGAAGTGCGCGAGCTCTTCCCGGAGGCTCAGCCGCACGGTCTCCGCCAACTCGTCCGTGGGCTCGCACCCCTCCGCCGGCACCACCACCCCCAGCACGCGGTTGCCGATCTCCGGATCGGACTCGGGCACCACCACGGCCTCGGCCACCGCGGGGTGGCGCTGGAGCGCGTTCTCCACCTCCGTGGGAACGAGGAACAGCCCGCGGGTCTTGAAGCAGTCATCGCTGCGCCCGACGATGAAATAATGACCCTCGTCATCGCGGTACGCCAAGTCACCGGTGTCGTAGACCCCGCCTCGACGGGCGGCCTCGGTACGGCCGGGATCGGCGTAGTATTCGAGAAAAAGCCCCGGGTCTTCGGTGGAAATCACCGTCCGCCCGACAACGCCGTCCGCTACCCTGCGGCCGTTGTCGTCAACAATGTCGATGCCCACGCCCGGCGCCGGCACGCCTACCGAGCCCGGCTTCACCGGATGCCGCGCTCCATGCCCCACCACGAGCTGATACTCCGATACGCCGTAATGCTCGTACATCTCGCAGCCGAAGCGCGTTTTCCACTGGCGGTAGGTGGCTTCGCGAAGCGCCTCGCCGGTGGAGTGCACTGCCCGTAGGGTGTGGATGTCGTAGCTGTCCTCGATTCCCTCGGTGGCCAGCATCCGGCGGTACACCGTCGCCACGGAATGGAGCAACGTGACACCGGAGGCCGACACCTGCTCCAGCACGTTCTCGGGCGTGGCGCGCCCGGACAGCACCGCGCAGGTAGCGCCATTCCGAAGCGGGAAGAGCAGATTGTGGCCCAGGGCGCTGATGAAGCTCCACTCGCCGGTGGCCATCACCACGTCGCCCTGCTCCGGAGGAAGCCGGTAGCGGTTCAGATCCCCCAGGGCCACGATCCACCGGTGGGCGTGGACGATGCACTTGGGGCGGCCGGTGGTGCCGGACGTGCACACCATGAAGGCCGGCTCGTGAGCCGAGGTATCCCTTGTGGCGATATCGTCCGGCGTCTCATGACCGAGGGAGTCGAACGGAATTTCGTCGCTCAGCGCCTCCCCCGCGCATACCACGGTCTGGAGGCCCATAGGCCGGCGAAGCTGGCGTAGCGCCTGGGCACGGGAGCCCTCGGTGACGGCGAAACGAGGCGCTGTCTGCTCCAGGATGGCCTGGACTTCCCGCACTCCCAAAAGCGAGTTGACCACCACGGGCAACGCCCCGAGTTTCACCGCCGCCAGAAAAGCCGTGGCAAACTCCGGCGAGTTGGGCATCTGCACGAGCACCGGAGCGCCCGGCGAAACCCCCAGCTCCTTCAGACCCCGGGCGCAGCCGTGCACCTTTCCGCGAAGTTCCCGGTAGCTGATGGAGCCGCCGTTCCACGCCATCGCGGTCCGATCACCGTGACCCGCCGCCACCGGACGCTCCAGCACTTCTTCGGTGATATTGAGTCGCGGGGGGATCTCTCGATAGCCGCGCCACGGGATGGAAGGTTCGGACATGGTCATGCTTCCGGATTTCCACTGCAATCTCCGACGTAGGTCGGGTTAGCCGAAGGCGAAACCCGACACCACGCGGCCGCGCATGTCGGATTACGCTTCGCTAACCCGACCTACGTCGGAGTCCGCTCCCCTCAATCCTTCTTCTCGCCTGGCTTGTCCGGGAACGGCCAACCCGCGTCGTAGGGATAAGTGTAGTGGGGCGGACGCTTTTCCTTGAACGCCCGCATGCCTTCCTGACAGTCCTTGGTGCGGGTGATCTCGAGCACGGACTCCAGCTCCTCGCGATAGCCTTCGTCGGTCCGGTTCCAGTTCCAGTACATCTTGACCAGCCGCTTGGCGTGGCGCACCGACAGATAGGGGTTGGCGGCGATCTTGCCCGCCAGGGCGAAAGCCTGCTCCATCAGCTCCTCGTGCGGCACCACCTCGTCCACCAGCCCGATGCGCAACGCTTCCGGGGCGTCGATGATCTCACCGGTGAGGATCAGGCGCATGGCCCGCCCGATGCCCACGAGCTTGGGCAGGTTGCGCGACCCGCCGCTCTCGGGAACGAACCCCGCCGGCACCGCCACTTCACCGAAACGCGCCCGGTCCGACGCCAGCCGCATGTCGCAAAGGGTCGTCATCTCCAGACCCACTCCCACCGCCGGCCCGTTCACCGCGGCGATGGTGGGCTGCGGCAGATCCTCCAGCTTGCGCATGGCGCTCTGCAGCACCCGGTGTCTGAGATCGTTCAGAAAATACTCCGCCAGCTCCTTGTAGGGGCCCTCGATGCCGCTGGAGCCCTCGAACGCGCCCAGCACCTCCCCCTCCGAGGCAAGATCCCCGCCGGCGCAGAAGCCGCGTCCCTCACCCGTAAGGATCACCACCTTGAGGACGGAATTGCGGGCGATCTCGTTGCACAGGGCATCGAGCTCCAGCCGCATCAGCGGGTCCACCGCGTTGAGCTGGTCCGGACGGTTCAGGGTGATGACGCCGATGCAGGGCTCGCCCGGCCGCAGGGGATTGTCGTGCACGACCCATTTGAGCGCCTTGTAGTCCATGGGTACCTGGTCCTTTCGGTTATGCCGCCCGCGTCATCCCGGGCTTGACCCGGAATCCAGGTGGGGAGGAGGGAGGCGGAACACGAAGACACTCGGCGGCCCGGTCAGTCCTCGTCCTCACCGTAGAAGGAGGTGTTGGGCAGGATCTCCGTGGTGGGGCGGCGCTGGCGGGCGATCTTGGCGCCGGTCTTCCAGTATTCGCCGCGGGTGGCCAGGGCGGCCTCCTGCTCCAGCTCCGCGTTCCAGTCTCCAAGCGAGTAACCGAACCACGGCGTTTGGGGCTCCAGCTCCGGCAGTCCCAACTCCTCCCAGAGCGCCCGCCCCCGCTCCATGTATTCCCGGGTGGGGAGGGAAATCGGCGGCAGCTTCTCCTTGAGGGTGGCGTCCCACAGGAGGCACGAGTCCTCGGCGGAGCCCCGGGCGTCATGCCTCGGGGCGTGGCCCACGTCCATGCCGTGCATGATCTGGACGTCCCGGTGCGGCTTGGAGCGATAGCCCATGGCCCAGAACACGGCATCGAGGTTGTCGGGGTCGATGTCCTCGTCCACCGCGATGACGATCTTCGACATGGAAGGGCGGAAGGCCACCGCGCCCATGAGCGCGCGCCACACTTCGGCGGGACTGGGCTTGCGCATCTGGATCACCGTGAGCTTCTGGGTCGCGGTCAGGGGCTCGTGGAGCATCACCCGCACCACGCTCTTCACGCCGATGCCGTCCCGCAGATGCTCGACGTAGAGGGGCTCGTAGGCCATCTTCTTGATGACGCTCGACTCCGACGGCGTCACCTGGCTGATGATGGAGCAGAGGATGGCGTCGCGGCGCCGGGTGATGCAGGTCACCTCCATGAACGGGTTGTACTCCTTGGGGTTGACGTGGCCGTGGGACTCGCCGAACGGGGCCTCGGGCTCCAGCCACTCGGTGGAGACGAAGCCTTCGACGATGATCTCCGCGTCCGCGGGCACCATCAGCGGCACGGTGCGGGCCTGAGTCACCCGGATGGGCGCCTTCACCAAGCCGCCGGCCACCGAAAACTCGTCGAGATCGTAGGCAAGCTTCTGCGCCGCCACGTAGGAGATGGCGGGCACGCCGCCGATGCACAGCGCCACCGGCATCTTCTCGCCCCGCTCCCGGTACTTCAGCCAATGCCGGTAGATCCCCTGCCCCAGCTCGATGGACGGGTTGCACCCGACCCGGGTCCGGGCCTTGATCATGGCCCGATAGGTGCCGATGTTGTACACCCCGCTGTCGGGATCGCGGGAGACGAAATGAGCCGCGCTCACGTAGGGCGCGTTGTCCCAGCCCGGCGTGGATATGGGAACCGGGATGCCGTCCATGCCCTTGCCCCGGCTCTTGAGCTGCGCTCCCGAGAGGACCACCTCGTGCACCGGCGCGGCCGACGAGGGGATATCCACCGGCGGCACCGGATTCGTCCTCGCCTCGCTCCACAAGGCGTTGATGTCGGTGTCTTCGTCGCACCCCAACCCGATGCGATAGATGCGCCGGTTGGCCGCCAGCACCCCGATGGCCACCGGGATATCGTAGCGTTTCCCCTTGGCGTCCACCGGCTGCTCGAACAGGAATGCCTTGCGGTCCCGTTCCTTGATCCCTCCCCTGAACTGCCAACGCACCAGCGGGTGCATCTCCTGGTCCTTGTCCACCGGGCGCGCCACCCGGATGAGCAGGCCCGCCTCGTCCAGACGCCGGAGATGTTCATGGAGGTCCGGATAGCCTCGTTCCGGTATTGCCTGCACCGCGCTCGCGATCCTCGGGTTCCTCTTCGCCATGATGGGGTCCTTTTTCCGTGGGGAGTTCGGGTGTCCGACAGCGAAGAACTTTAGCCTACCGGTGCCGGCGAAGTCCAGGGACTTTGGTTTGCGGGCGCCGGTCGGTTGGGGGCGACCGCCGGTCGCCCCTACACCGCGTGTTGCGTGCCGTGTCAAACCAAAGCCAAAATGTCCCCTTTGAGCAAAGTTAAAATGTCCCCTTGTGGGTAGGAGGATGCGGGGTTGGGTGGGGCACGGGCGTACGTTGGTGCTCCAACGGCGCCGTGGGGTGGCCTGTGGACAACCCGGCCATCCCTCCTCTAACCGCCGGTTGACCACAGGCTTGACGCTCTCGCGCGGAAGGGCGGCAGGAACGGTCACGACAAGACCGAAGGGATGGCGTGGACGAGAGCGAGATGGAGGAGCCCGGTTCGGCTTGCACAGGGGTGATGACCGCGGTGGGGTGGCGATGTGCTGCCGGCTGACCCACCCACAGGGGGCTGTGGATGATCAAGGGTTGTGTCACCCGCGCCTTTGGGACGCCGCAGAGCTGCAACCGCTCACGCTCTTGCAGTGCCCCCTCCAAGGAACTCTCCCAGGCCGCGGTGCGAAAATCCCCTGCGCCGACCGGTCCGGCCCGTGGGGGGGGTTACAAGGGCGCTGGTGGGGCAGGAGTGGAGCGGTGGCGTCTCCAGCGGTTCCAGGGGTGGTCTGGGGAGGGTTTGTACTTGGGGCGTTTGCGCTGGAGCACACGGGCGGTGTCGACGGTTCGGTGGAGGCTCTTCTCGTCGTCCAGGGGAATCGGCGCCTGGCCTTCGGCGAGGATGCGGTAGTCGAGGGTCTTGCCCTGACACAACAGGGTGACGTGACCGTCGAAGGCCTCGCACACGGTGACGGGGCTGGAGCGCAGGCGGTAGCCCTTGCCCTGGTTCAAGACCTGGTATTCCCTGTTGCGGTATCTCAGGGTGAGGTTGCGGCTCAGCTTGCGGATGGAGTGGTGGCTCAGGATGAGGTCTACGGAGGCGGCGTCGTGCAGCACCCGGCGGTGGGCGTCCTGGGGGTGGTGCGGGGGCACGGCGAAGCGGCGGTTATGGTCGGCCATGAACTCGGGCAGGAAGGCGTTGGCTTCCTGCATGGAGTCGATGCCGCCAAGGCGCAACTCCTTGACCAGGCGGTCCTGGAGGGTCTCGTTGGCCCGTTCCACGCGGCCCTTGGCCTGGGGGGTGTTGGCGTGGATGGGCTGGATGTCCAGGGTTTGGAGCGCCCGGGTGAACTGAGTCAGTTCGCCCTCGCAGTCCTGTTGATTGACCCGGAAGATGCCGTGCTTGTCCGAATAGACGGCCACCGGCCGGCCGTACTGGTCCAGATACCCCCGCAGGGTCCTCATGTAGGCTTCGGTGGTCTCGGCCTCGACCAAACGCAGGGCCATGAGCCGACTGGTGGCGTCGTCGATGAACACGATCAGGGTGCAGTAAGGCCCCCGCTCCTCGAACCACCGGTGCGGCGACCCGTCGACCTGCACCAACTCGCCTAGCGCCGTCCGCCGGGGACGGCTCTGATGCACCCGCATCCCCCGGCGCTTCCTCGACCGCCACAGCCCTTCCGCCGCCATCCACTTGCGCAACGTCTCCACCGACACCCCATAGCTATGGACTTCGGTCAGCTTCTCATGGGCCAGCGTCGGCCCAAAGTCCCAGTAGCGCTCCCGCACCACCCCAAGGATCTCTGCCCGCACCTCCGGCGCTATGGCATTGTTCGCCTTCCGCCCACGATGCCCCGAAATCAGCCCCCTCGCCCCAAGCTCCCGGTAACGCCGCAAAAGCCGCTTCACCTGCCGCACGCTCAGCCCCATCCGCTCCCCAGCTTCCCGTTGCCGCAGACGCTTCCCCGCTACCTCCCGGATCACCTCCAGCCGGTCCACCTCTCTCATGGTCATCCCCTCTTCTGTCTTCAACAATCCCTTGCCCCCCTTCCTTCCAGTAAAGGGGACATCTTAGCTTTGTTCAAAAGGGGACATTATCGCTTTGCTCCAACACGCGTGTTGCGTGCCGTTGCGGCTGCCGCCTCCCTTCGGCTACACTCTCCCACCGTTCCTCGTGAGGTAACCGGCCCGGTGGCGTCCCTTTCACTCGACGACAAAATATCCCAACTGCTGACCCATGCGTGGCGCGGCGAAAAACGGATCTCCGGCCTTCAGGGCAGCGCCAAGGCCTATGCCGTCTCTCTGGCGGCCCGGCATCTGAACTGTCCGCTGGTCGTGCTGGCGCCCACCGTGAAGGAGGCGGAACGCCTTTTCCTCGATCTTTCCTTTTTCCTGGGGGAAGAGACGGACTCTCTCCCGCTGGAGCAGCGGCTCCATCTGTTCCCCGGTTGGGACATCCTGCCGTTCGAGAGTCTATCCCCGAACCCGGACCACATGGCCGGGCGCATGGAAGGCCTTCACCGGCTCGCGGAACAGTCCGCGCCGCTGCTGGTCACGACTCCGGCGGCGGTGATGCAGCGCGTAATTCCCAGGGAAAGCTTCCACAGCGCCTACTTCATGGAGGGCCAGGAAGTCGACCGGGAAAAGCTCTTGTGGCAGCTCTCGAACATGGGCTTCGCCCGCGCGCCGCTGGTGGAGGAACGGGGGGACTTCAGCGTGCGCGGCGGCATCGTGGACCTTTTCCCCCCGGCCTACGAACGACCCGTCCGGATGGAGTTCGCCGACGACCGCATCGATTCCATCCGGGAGTTCGACCCCCGGACCCAACGCTCCCGGTCATGGCGCGGGGAGCTGTTGCTGCTGCCCCTGAAGGAATTCGCCGCGGGGCCGCAGACGAGCCGGGACACCCTGCTCCGGATCGAGGAGCGGGCAGACGAGCTGGGGTTCACCCGCAAGAACAAGCGGGCGCTGCTGGAGTCGGTACGCGAGGGCGTGCGGTTCGCGGGGATGGAGTTCCTCGCGCCCTACTTCTACGACCGTCCGCTGCCGTCTCTCCTGGCCCATCTCCCGCGACGAGGGATCCTCTGGTGGGATCAGCCGGCGCGGATCGAGGAGGAGTTGGAGCGGTTCGAGAAGCTCGTGGCCCAAAGGGCGTCCAAGGCCGCGGCAGAGGGCCGCTTCCATCCTCATGCCGAAGCCCTGTACCTGGACCCGGACGGCTGGCGCGAGGAGGCCGCGGCTTTCCGCCAGATCCACAGCGAGAGCCTGGACGTCCTCGCATCCACGGAGGACCCCTCGTCGACACTTTCGGTGCGGTCGTACACCAACACGGACCTTCACAGCGAGCTGACCACCCAGCAGGGATCGGAACGGTCGCTGGCGCCGCTGGTGGAACACCTGAGCGGCTGGCGGGACCAGCGGGTGCTCTTCGTGGGCGGCCACCCGGGTGACGCGCAAAGGCTCCAGCAACTGCTGGCCTACTACGAGGTGGACCTGCCCGTATCGGAGAGGCCCTTCCATCAAGTCGTGGAGAATCCCGCGAACGGCCCCGAGATCCTGCTGGGCGGTTTGACCCAGGGAGTCCGCATCCCCGACGAGAGGCTGATCATCATCACGCTGGAAGAGCTGTGGGGCCGAAGGAAGCGGGACCTCTCGGTGCGCAAACGGGAAACGCCGAGCCACTTCATCACCAGCCTCAGCGAGCTGCGCCAGGACGACGTGGTGGTGCATCTCGATCAGGGCATCGGCATCTATCGCGGGCTCAAGTACCTCAAGGTGGCGGGCACCGAAGGCGAGTTCCTGCACCTGGAGTACCAGGGCGGCGACCGCCTCTATCTGCCCATCGACCGCATCAACCTGGTGCAGAAGTTCATCGGCGCGGAAGGGGGCGCACCGGTCCTGGACCGGCTGGGCGGGACCTCGTGGCTCAAGCTCAAGGCCAGGACCCGCAAGTCCATCGTGGCCATGGCCAAGGAGCTGCTACGGGTCTATGCCTCCCGGGAGGTCCACGAAGGCCACAACTTCCCGCCTCCCGATCAAACGTACCGGGAGTTCGAGGCCGCCTTCGAGTACGAAGAGACGCCGGACCAGGAGCAGGCCATCGCCGAAGCCTTGCAGGACATGACCCAGAGCAAGCCCATGGACCGGCTCGTCTGCGGCGACGTGGGCTACGGCAAGACCGAGGTGGCCATGCGCGCGGCCTTCGTGGCGGTGATGGACGGCAAGCAGGCGGCCGTGCTCGCCCCCACCACCATCCTGGCGCAGCAGCACCTGGAGACCTTCCGCAACCGGTTCGAGCCCTACCCGGTGCGGGTGGAGAGCCTCAGCCGTTTTGTCACCGGCAAGACCGTGCAGCAGTCGCTCAGGGACCTCGCCGCCGGGCTCATCGACATCGTCATCGGCACCCACCGCCTGTTGCAGAGCGACGTGGCCTTCAAGAACCTCGGCCTGGTGGTGATCGACGAGGAACACCGCTTCGGCGTCAGCCACAAGGAGAAGCTCAAGCAGCTCCGCTACACCGTGGACGTCATGAGCCTCACCGCCACGCCGATCCCGAGAACGCTGCACATGTCGCTGGTGGGCATCCGGGACCTGAGCGTCATCGAGACACCGCCCCCCAACCGGCTCGCCGTAAGGACCTATGTGACACGGTACGACGAGGGCCTGATCCGGGACGCCATCCTGCGGGAGATCAATCGCGAGGGTCAGGTGTTCTTCCTGCACAACCGCGTGGAGAGCATCCAGCGCGTCGGCCAGAAGATCATGGATCTCGTGCCCGAGGCCAGGGTCGCCATCGCCCACGGGCAGATGAAGCCGGCCGAGCTCAAGAAGAACATGAGCCTGTTCCAGGAGAACGAGGCCCAGGTGCTGGTATGCTCCGCCATCATCGAATCCGGCCTGGACTATCCCAACGCCAACACCATCATCATCAACCGCGCGGACCGGTTCGGTCTGGCCCAGCTCTATCAACTGCGGGGCCGGGTGGGACGTTCCTCACGCCGGGCGTACGCCTACCTGCTGCTCCCCGGGAGCGGCACCGTGACCAGGGATGCGGAGAAGCGGCTCCGGGCGCTGCAAGAGCTGGATGAGCTCGGCAGCGGCTTCAAGCTGGCGCTGCACGATCTGGAGATTCGCGGCGCCGGCAACCTGCTGGGCCGTGAGCAATCCGGCCAGATCGCCGCGGTGGGCTTCGAGCTCTACACCCAGATGATGGAAGAGACGATTCACGAGCTCAAGGGAGAAGAACCCCGGGTCGCGGTGGAGCCGGAGATTCGCCTCGGCATCGCCGCCTACTTTCCCGACGACTACATACCCAGCGCCAACCAGCGCCTGCTGTTCTACAAGAGGCTGGCAAACCTGGATGATTCCGAGCAACTGGCGGAGATCAAGGACGAGATCCGCGACCGTTACGGCAACTGCCCCGAGGTGGTGGAGAACCTGTTCAGGGTGATGGAGCTCAGGCGCGCCCTCATCGGCGCCCTGGCAACCCAGATCATCTACCAGAACGGCCGCCTGTCGCTGAGCTTTCATACCGATTCCAGCCTCGACGTGGACCGGCTGCTCAAGCTCGCGGAAGAGGATCACCGGCGCTTTCAGTTCTCTCCGAACGGGCGCCTTTCCTACACCCCGGACCACACCGCCTGGCCCGCCATCATCGACGAGGCCTGCGAGTTATTGCACGCGGTTTGTCGGGACGGTATGGTAACCGGACAAGGAGCCGTACCATGAAAAGCCTTTTCCCAAGGACCTCGAGTTGGCGTGCGGCGGCGGTGCTGACGCTGGCGCTCGCGTTCCCGGCGACCTCTTTCGGCGCTCTGGTGGAGAAGATCGTCGTGGTCGTCAACGGCGTTCCCCACACGTTCTCGGATCTCCGCAAGTTCACGAAGACCCGACTGAGGCAGGACATTGAGCTCGACGAGTTGACCGCGGGCCGCGTGCCGAAAAAGTGGGTGGAGGAATTCATTACCGCCGAGCTCATCAAGGCGGAAGTCAGGGGCACCGGCATCCACGTGCAGGAAGCGGACATCGACAACGCCATCCGGTCCGTCAGGGACAGGAACAACCTCACGCTCGCTCAATTGGCCGCCGCGCTCAAACGTGACGGCAAGGACATGGACCAGTACCGGGTAGAGGTCCGCCGGGAGATAGAGCGGGGCGAGCTCATCGACCGCAACGTGAGGAAGAAGGTTCACATCACACCGCAGGACGCACAACGGTACTACGACGCGAACCCGCACCGTTTCGTAGCCGATCTCAAGGTGCATCTCCGTCATATCATGCTGGAACTGGACGAAGACGCGTCCTCCGAACAGGCGCAAGCGGTGCTTTCGCGTGTCCGGGAGCTTCGTCAGGAGGCACTGGATGGCGCCGACTTCGCCGCGTTGGCGGGTGCCCACTCTCAAGGCGCGGGGGCGAGCGACGGCGGGGACATCGGCTGGATCAAGCCCGACAGTCTGCCTGACTCCCTGGCGCGCGTTGCCGCCGTCCTGGAGAAGGGAAAGATCAGCGAACCGGTCCGTACGAGCCTGGGATATCACGTCGTCAAGGCGGAGGACCGCCAAGGCGGGCAACGGCTGGCGTTCGCGGCGGTTTCGGAAGAGATTCAGGCAGAGCTGTACAAAAAGGCGATGGACGAAAGATTCGCCAAGTGGCTCAAGACCGACTTGCGCAAGAAGCATCGCGTGGCGGTCAAGCTCGACGGCTATGCGTTCGAGGCGGAGAAAGCCAAACGGGGCACGGTGGGCAGTCTGATGGCATCGGCGACGGCCGGCGAAGAAGAGAAGGACTTCTGGGACTACCTCAATCCGTTGACGTATATCCTCGACGAGGAAGTCGTGGAGGGCGACCGGAAGATCGTCAAGGTGTTCGGCGTGCCGCTCTTCACGACGGAAGTCGGCGACGACGAAGACACGCCCCTCAATGAGCCTTTGGAACGAGGCGCGCCGGCACCGCCCGAGGCCGGCGGCCCCGGCACCTCCCCTTAGAGGTTCCGGTTGGCGCGCTCGTTGCCGCGGCGCGCCCTCAGCCGCGAACCCACACGTATCATCATGTCCAAACCCGTCGTCGCCGTAACCATGGGCGACCCCTCGGGCATCGGGCCCGAGGTGGTGGTCAAGGCGGCGCGCGACGCGGCCGTGCGGCGGTCCTGCCGCCTGCTGATCCTGGGAGACCCGTCGCTGCTCGAGCGCGCCGGCGCCCCCCGCTGGCCTGCCCGTGAACCCGGTTCGACCACCCCTGTCGAAACCGCCGTCGCGGTGGAACCCGTCACACGGTTGAAGACCTCCGAGGCCCGGGGCGGACGGCCTACGGCGGCCGGCGGTGAGGCGTCGTACCGTTACATCATCCGCGCGGTGGAGCTCATCGGCGCGGGTACCGCTGACGCCATGGCCACCGCGCCCATCAGCAAGAAGGCGTTGAACGATGCCGGCCACGCCTACCCCGGTCATACCGAGCTCCTTGCCGACCTCACCCGCACCCGGGAAGTCCGCATGATGCTCTTCGGGCGGCGCCTGAAGGTGGTGCTGGTGACGGTGCATCTACCCTTGACCGAGGTGTCCGCGGCGTTGTCCCGCAAGCGGATCCGCACCACCATCGAACTGGCCCACCGTTCCCTGCGGCGGTGGTTCGGCGTGGCGGAGCCCCGGTTGGCGGTGGCCGCCCTGAATCCGCACGGAGGGGAAGACGGCATGTTCGGCCAGGAAGAACGCCGGGTGATCCGCCCGGCGGTGCGCGATTGCGGGGCACGGGGTATGACCGTATCCGGTCCGGTTCCGGCGGACAGCCTCTTCCACCGGGCCGCCCGGGGGGAATACGACGCGGTCATCTGCATGTACCACGATCAGGGCCTGGGGCCCTTCAAGCTGCTGCACTTCGCCGACGGGGTCAACCTGACCCTCGGACTGCCGCTCATCAGGACCTCCGTGGACCACGGCACGGCCTACGACATCGCGGGCCGGGGCGTGGCCGACGCCCGCAGCATGAAGCAGGCCATCCTGCTGGCCGCCGAGCTGGCGCGCCGACGGCAGGAGCGTTGAGACGACGGCTGCTCCACGTCAACCTTCATGAACATCGTCATCAAGGGCGCGCGCGTCCACAACCTCAAGAACGTCGACGTCGAGATCCCCCGTGACCGTCTGGTGGTGATCACGGGGGTTTCGGGCTCGGGCAAGTCCTCGCTGGCCTTCGACACCGTCTATGCCGAAGGGCAGCGGCACTACATGCAGTCCCTGTCCACCTACGCGCGCCAGCTCTTGAACCCCCTGGCAAGAGCGGACGTGGATTCCATATCCGGACTGTCGCCGGCGGTCGCCGTGCCCCAACGCCGCTTTCACGAGAATCCCCGGTCCACGGTGGGGACCCTGACCGAGATACACGACTGCCTGCGGCTGCTGTTCACCCACGCCGGGCAGCCCCATTGTCAACGCTGCGGCAACCCCATCACCGTCCATACCGTGCAACAGATGGTGGACGACCTGTTGAAGCTGCCTCCCGAGACCCGCATTCAGGTGCTGGCGCCGCTGCCGTACAACGACCCGGACGAGTACCGGCAGCAGATCACGACGGTCATCCGGGCCGGATTCGTACGGATCAAGGTGGACGGGGAGATCCTGGAGCTGGCCGACGCGGCCGCCGCCCCGGCGCCCGGACGAACGGATCTGTTGGTGGACCGGCTGGTGATACGGGACGGTGTCGCGAAGCGGCTGGCGGACTCCATCGAGGTGGCCCTGGAACACGGCGGCGAGGCGGTGAAGATCGACCTGCACGACGCCCCCGCGGCGGAATCCCGGCGCTACACCCAACGTTCCACCTGCCTCGACTGCGGCGCGCCGTTTCCCGAACCGACGCCGCAACTTTTCTCCTTCAACAGCCCGCACGGCGCCTGCCCTGCCTGCCAGGGCCTCGGCACCAGGACCCGGCGGCCGCACCGGCGGGCCTCGGCGCCGGCAGAACCATCCCGGGAGACCTGCCCCGAGTGCGCGGGCGGCCGGCTCCGCAGCGAGAGCCTCCGGGTGCGGGTCGACGGCATGGACATCGGGCAGGTGTCGGCCCTGCCCCTGCGCGACTTCGGCCGCCTCATCGAAGAGATCGATCTCGACGAGCGCGGGACCGAGGTCGCCGGGAACATCCTGCGGGAGATACGGGAACGCACCGACACCCTGCTGAAGCTGGAGCTGGGCTACCTGACCCTCGGCCGGTCTTCGGACAGCCTGTCCGGGGGCGAATGCCAGCGGATCCGCCTGGCCGCCCACATCGGCGCCCGCCTGTCGGGGGTGATCTACGTGCTCGACGAACCCACCGTCGGGCTCCACCCGCGGGACACCGCCCGGCTCCTCCGCATCCTGCGGGAGCTCAAGGACGCGGGCAACACGGTGCTGGTGGTGGAGCACGACCGGGACGTCATCATGGCAGCAGACCACGTCATCGACATGGGCCCGGGCGCGGGCGTTGAGGGCGGCGACGTCCTGGCCGCCGGGAGCGTCGACGACGTGTGCCGAAACCCCGCTTCCCGTACCGGCGCCTGGCTGTCGAACGCCGCGCCGCCGGCCGCCCGGAGGCCTCGCAAGCGGTCCGGCACCGTCGCCGTCCGGAATGCGCGCCGTCACAACCTCAAGAATATCGACGTGGACTTTCCGGTCGGCCTCATGACGTGCGTCACCGGCGTGTCGGGCTCGGGCAAGAGTAGCCTCGTGGTGGACACCCTGTATGAGGCCGCGCGCGGGCGAGCCGGGGCACGCGACCTGGGGGTCGCCGGCCTCGACCGCTTCGAACGGGTCCTCTACGTGGATCAGGCGTCCATCGGCCGCAGCAGCCGCTCCACCCCGGCCACCTACGGCGGGCTCTTCGATCCCTTGCGCAACCTCTTCGCGCGCCTTCCCGAGGCGCGGCTGCGGGGCTATCCGGCGGGCCGCTTCTCCTACAACGCCGCGGGGGGCCGGTGCGAGGCGTGCCTCGGCGCCGGAGCCGTGGACATCGAAATGCAGTTTCTCCCGGACGTATCGGTCACCTGCGACGTCTGCCGGGGCCGCCGCTACAACCGCGAAACGCTGGAGATCCGCTACAAGGGCGCCAGCATCGCCGACGTGCTCGACCTCACGGTCGCCGAAGCCCTGGATTTCCTGGGCAACGTGCCGCTGCTGCAGCGGCGGCTGGAGAGCATGTGGCAGGTAGGCCTGGGCTATCTGCGGCTGGGGCAGCCGGCCACCACCCTGTCCGGCGGGGAAGCGCAACGCGTCAAGCTGGCCCGGGAGCTGGGCAAGAGCTCCGGCGGCAACGCGCTGTATCTGTTCGACGAACCCACCACCGGACTCCATTTCGAGGAGGTGGGCAGGCTCGTCGAGATCCTCGACCGCCTGGTGGAATCGGGCCATACCGTCATCGCCATCGAGCACAACCCGGATTTCCTGCGGTGCGCCGACTACATCGTGGACCTGGGACCCGAGGGCGGCGGGAACGGCGGCTACGTGGTCGCCGCGGGGACGCCCGCGGAGATCATGCAGGCTCCCGAATCCGTCACCGGGGGATATTTGAAAGTCCTGTCCTCGAACCGTCGCTCAAACCCGGCTGTTTCTTGACTTTCACGAGCCTACAGGCCTAAATGAAAGGTTCTGGAGGTGGGTTCGTGAAGCTCCCGGTATACTTTGACAATCATGCGACGACGCCCGTGGATCCACGGGTGGTGGATGCCATGCTGCCGTTCTTCACGGAGCGGTTCGGCAACTCGGCCAGCAAGCACGCCTTCGGCTGGGAAGCGGAGGCGGCGGTGCACGAGGCGCGGAAGCATATCGGCAGCCTCATCGGCGCGGCCCCGAAGGAGATCGTCTTCACCAGCGGCGCGACGGAGTCGGACAACCTGGCCATCAAGGGCGTGGTGGAGCTTTACCGGGACCGGGGCGGCCACATCATCACCTGCGCGGCCGAGCACAAGGCCGTTCTCGACTGCTGCAAGTTCCTGGAACGCCAGGGCTATCGGGTCACCTACCTGCCCGTGGACGCCTACGGCGCCGTGGACATGGGCAAATTGCGGGCCGCCGTCAACGACAAGACGCTGCTCATCTCCGTCATGTTGGCCAACAACGAGGTGGGCACCGTCCAGCCGCTGGCGGAGATCGGCCGCATCGCCGAGGAGCACGGGATCCTCTTCCACACCGACGCGACCCAGGCCGTGGGCAAGATGCCCATCGACGTGGCCGCGTGGGGGGTTCACCTGCTTTCGATGACGGCCCACAAGCTTCACGGCCCCAAGGGTGTCGGGGCATTGTACGTGAGCGCCAGAAAGCCGGCGGTGCGCCTGAGCCCGACCATCCACGGCGGCGGCCACGAGGGCGGCATGCGGTCGGGCACCCTGAACGTTCCCGGCATCGTGGGGTTCGGCAAGGCCTGCGAGCTCGCACGGGAGGAAATGCCGGCGGAACTGCCGCACATCACCCGGCTGCGCGACCGGCTGGAGGCGGGCCTCTTCTCGCGGCTCGACGAGCTCCACCTGAACGGTCATCCCACGGAACGGCTGTGCGGCAACCTCAACGTGAGCTTCGGTTACGTGGAGGGCGAGTCGCTGATCATGGGCCTCAACGACGTGGCGGTCTCGTCCGGCTCCACCTGCACCTCCGCGGCGCTGGAGCCTTCCCACGTCCTCAAGGCCATGGGCGTCCGGGAGGACCTGGCCCACGGCGCCATTCGGTTCGGCCTGGGCCGGTTCAACACCGAGGAAGAGGTGGACTACGTGGTGGGCCGGGTGGAGGAGGAAGTCACCCGGCTGCGCGGACTTTCGCCGCTCTATGCGAAGCGGCCGGCCGCGGGAAGGTCGGCGGCGGCAGGGAAGTAGCGGGGCATCGCGGCGGGGAAGGGCCGATCGAAGGCGGCCTTGCCCGCAGCAGGCGGAGAACACAGGCAAAGGGAACAGGAAGATGGCAACAGCGGTCCAGATAACGGAACAAGCGGCCAGCCGGATCAAGGAGCTGCTCGACGGGGACGAAAGGGACCTTACCGGGTTGCGTCTCAAGGTGGTGGGCGGCGGCTGTTCCGGGTTGCAGTACAAGATGGACCTCGACAATCCGAAGCCCACGGACCGCGTGTTCGAGCAGGCCGGGGCCAAGGTGATCGTGGACCTGAAGAGCCTGCTCTACCTGGGGGGCACCGAGCTCGACTACAGGGAGTCCCTCATGGAGGCGGCCTTCGTGTTCCAGAACCCCAACGTCAAGCGCAGTTGCGGCTGCGGCGCCTCGTTCGTGGTCTGAGGCCACGCGATGTCCGACGTCATCTATTTCGACAACAACGCAACCACGCGCATGGCGCCGCCGGTCTACGAGG
Source organism: uncultured Binatia bacterium (SeqCode) (assembly GCA_965218305.1). GTDB lineage: Bacteria > Desulfobacterota > Binatia > UBA9968 > JAJDTQ01 > JAJDTQ01. The sequence goes on from OZ244617.1 coordinate 2,625,388, forward strand.
CCATGGCGCCCTACCTCACCGAGCTTTACGGCAACCCGTCCAGCATCCACAGCTTCGGGAGCCGCGTCGGCCGGGCCCTCGACCACTCCCGGACCCAGGTGGCGGGGCTGCTGGGCGCCGGCGACGAGGTCGAGGTGATGTTCACCAGTTGCGGCTCGGAGGGAGACAACACCGCCATCCGGGGAATCCTCGATGCGGCGCCGGAGAAACGCCACTTCATCACCACCGCGGTGGAGCATCCCGCGGTGCTGGGCCTTGGGCAGCACCTGGAGAAGAAGGGCTATCGGGTGACCTGGCTGGGGGTGAACGAGGACGGCATGCTGGACCTGGACGAGCTCCGGGACTCCCTCTCGAACGACACCGCCATGGTCTCGATCATGTACGCCAACAACGAGACCGGTGTGGTCTTCCCGGTACACGAGGCCGGCGAGATCGTCAAGGCCAGGGGCGTCCCCTTCCACGTGGACGCGGTGCAGGTGCCGGGCAAGATCGAGCTCAATGTCAAGAACAGCCCCATCGACCTCCTGACCATCTCGGCCCACAAGTTTCACGGCCCCAAGGGCGTGGGGGCGCTGTACGTCCGGCGGGGGATCACGCTCCGGCCCTTCATCGTCGGCGGCCATCAGGAGCGCAACCGCCGCGCCGGAACGGAGAACGTCGCCGGCATCGTGGGCATGGGCGTGGCCGCGGAGCTGACCGCCGGTGACGTCGCCGCGGAGCGCGAGCACCTGGGCGGTCTGCGGGACCAACTGCAGAGCGCTCTCGTAGCTACCTGCCCGGGCGCCCGGGTCAACGGCGCCAAGTCGAACCGCTTGCCGAACACGCTCAACATCGCCTTCGAATACCTGGAGGGCGAGTCGATCCTGGTGCTGCTCGACGAGTTCGGAATCTGCGCCTCCACGGGATCCGCGTGCACCGCCGGCTCGGTGGAGCCGTCCCACGTGCTGCGGGCCATGAAGGTGCCGCCTCAATGGCTGCAAGGGGCCGTCCGTTTCAGTCTCAGCCGCTACAACACGGGAGCGGAGATCCGTTTCGCGGCGGAGAAGATTCCCGGCATCATCGGGCGCCTGCAGGGGCTGTCCGCGTTGGGGCGGGTGGGAACCAAAGAAACTCTGCCGGGGCACGCCTCGTAGTGGCCTGTAACGGCCTGTAACATGGAAATCGCTGGTGGGAGGACTATTTGTTGTCGCAAGGCGTGACGACGGGTCGGGACGACTGGCAGTCGCCCTCCCTCAGTGGCAGGCACCACGCGAGGAGGACCCCGGGTCAAGCCCGGGGTGACGTACGCGGCCGACGGCAAAGAGGACCCGCAGATCACCAGCGAGTTCCATGTTACAGGGCACTAGAATGAGACCCGACAGACGCAGCCGGCTGCTGTATCGAATTCGCTATCGAGCCGGCGAATACATGCTGCGCGCTTTCGTCGCGAGCCTCGACCGGCTTCCGGCATTCACAAGGCCGTACATCGCCAGGATCACGGACCAGGTGACCTACCTGCTACTGTGGCGATTCCGGAAACGGATGCGTGACACCCTCGAACGCACCATGGGCAAAGAGTTGCCCACCGACGCGGAGCGCCGCACTGTCGTGCGGGCTGCCTGGAGAAACCTCACATACGCGCTCATCGAATCCTCCGCCGTCTTCCAAATGACGAGAGACGAATTGTGCTCGCGGATCGAGATCAAGGGCGAGGAGCGCCTTCGCACGGCTCTGGCCCGGAAGAAGGGCGTCATCGCACTGAGCGCCCACTTCGGCAATTTCCTCATGATCAGCCCCCGGCTCGTGGCCCAGGGCTATGATTTCAGCGTTGTGGTCAAGCTGTCGCAGGTACAGCGATTCGCCGCGCTGCAGAGCGAATATTGCGCCAGGGCCGGCGTCAGCATCATACCGGCGCGCCCCAGGCGCGAGTCCGTCGTGCAAATCATCAAGGCGCTGCGGCGAAACGAGATCGTCCTGATGATTCCGGACGAATTCAACACCGCCGGAGTGGAGGTGAATTTCCTCGGCCGCCAGGCTCCGGTCCCCAAGGGCCCGATTACCATCGCCCAACGCACCGGCGCCGCGGTGCTCCCCCTCTTCATGGTCCGCGATGCGCGGGACCGGCTGACGCTTCACGTCGAACCCGAGGTCCGGTTCGTTCAGAGCGACGACCGGGAGGCGGACCTCCGTACCAATGCCCGCCTGTTCGTTATGGAAATCGAGAAAATGGTACGCAGCCATCCGGACCAGTGGAGCTGGATGGGGCTCCGGAAATCCCGAAAAGGGGATGCCTCCCACGCCTACACGGAATAACATGGAGCAATCATGGACCTTGGCCTGACCGGAAGAGTGGCCATGATCAGCGGCGCGAGCCGGGGAATCGGCAAGACCACCGCAACAGGGATGGCCGCGGAGGGCTGCCGGCTGAGCCTGTGCGCCCGGGGCCGGGAGGATCTCGATGAAACCGTCCGCGACCTCCGCGCACGGGGCGCGGAGGTCCTTGCGTCCACCCTGGACGTCACCGACGAGAACGCCGCGCGCCGGTGGTTCGACGAGACCCGGGACAGGTACCAGGGCGTCGACATTCTCGTGAACAACGTCGGCGGCTCGCGCCCCGGCGGGAACCTGTCCGCCTCCAGCGACGACTGGCAGCGCGGGTTTTCCCTGAACTTCTTCTCCGCCCTCGGCCTCTGCCGCCTCGTGGTGCCGACCATGCAGGAACGCAAACGGGGTTGCGTCATCAACATCGCATCCATCTACGGCCGCGAATGGGGCGGACCCATGACCTACAATGCCGCCAAGGCGGCGATGATCAGCCTGTCCAAGGAGATGGCGCGGGAGCTCGCGCCCCACGGTATCCGGGTCAACAGCGTCGCCCCCGGCTCGATCCTGTTTCCCGGCGGCTCGTGGGACCGCCGGCAAAAGGAAGACCCCGAGGGCATCGCCGGCTTCGTCGAACGCGAGCTCCCCGCCGGCCGCTTCGGCAAGCCGCAGGAAGTCGCCGACGTGGTGGTGTTCCTCGCCTCTGATCGGGCCAACTGGATTTCCGGCGCCTGCATCAACGTCGACGGCTGCCAGTCGAGGTCGTTGATATGAACGGTGGCGGCAAGGCGCGACACCCTCGGAGCCAAACGTCATGAACCGCCTGCTGCGCGAGAATCTGGAGATCGTCACCGACGGCGACGTCGAATGGGTCCAGTGCAGCCGTTGCCGGCACCGGCACTGCCGCGCCGGCCAGGACTGGAAGCAGTTCTGCAAGGCCCGACTGTTGCCGCCTACCGCGGCCGGTCCGTTGATGGAAGAGTTGACGGAAGGCTACCGGCTGCGTCAGATCTGCTGCCCGTCTTGCGGCGTGCTGCTGGAAACGGATATCGTCGAGGCAGACGTTCCCCTTGGGACAAATACACACGGAGGCACATAATGAAGTGGACCACGCTGACAATTGCTATCGCACTTTCGTTCTTCGCTCACACGGCGAGCGCGCAGCAACTCGAAAAGGCGGTCTTCGCCGGCGGCTGTTTCTGGTGCGTCGAGTCGGACTTCGACAAGATACCGGGCGTGACCGCGACCATTTCCGGCTATACCGGCGGCAAGACCAAAGACCCGACCTACCAGCAGGTCACGGCCGGGGGCACGGGCCACTACGAGGCGGTTGAGATCACCTACGACCCGGCCAAGGTCAGCTACGACGCGCTGCTCACCGCTTTCTGGCACTCGGTGGACCCGACCGATGACGGCGGGCAGTTCTGCGACCGCGGCCAGTCCTACGAGACCGCGGTGTTCGTCGCGAACGAGAAGGAGCGCAGCCTGGCGGAGGCTTCCGAGAATGCGGCGCAAAAGATGGTCGATAAACCCATCGTCACCCCGATCCTGGCTGCCGGGCCGTTCTACGCCGCAGAAGACTATCACCAGGACTATTACAAGAAGAACCCGCTCCGTTACAACTACTACCGCTGGGGTTGCGGCCGGGACAACAGGATCAAGGAGGTCTGGGGCAAGCATGCCTTTGAAGGCATCCCCGGCCACGGGTGAGGCCGCGCGGGTACAGCAACCATCCTGCTTTTCCGCCCGGGAGCATCCCCATCAAGGCACAGGCACCACAGGCTACCGGGAGAGAGTCAGGGGACACCACAAGTGCGTCCCTTGACGCGGGTCAGATAAACATAATATATTTCTGACAGTTTGTAAAAAACGGACACGTGAAGGATGTGATCGAATGACTCCCATGGCCGACAAGATCATGAAGCGGGTATCCGCCCACAAGAGAGGAACGTGGGTGTGCACCCCGAAGGATTTCCTGCACCTCGGCAGCCGTGAGGCCGTCGACCAGGCACTGTCGCGCCTCGTCAAGGCGGGCCAACTGCGTCGGGTCGGACACGGGCTGTACGACATGCCCCGGATGAGCGACGTGCTGAAACGGCTGGCGCCGGTCGATCTGGATGCCGCCATCGCAGCGCTAGCACGGCGGGACAACATCCGCATCATGCCGGATGGCCTGGTGGCCGCGAACCGGCTAGGCCTCACGAACGCTGTACCCGCAAAGGTCAGCTTTTTGACGGACGGCCACTCCAGAACGCTCAAGATCGACGGACGAACGGTTCGATTCCGACATGCGGGGCCGAGCGTCATGCAGTGGACGGGAAAATCGGCGGCTCCAGTCGTGCAGGCGCTGCGGTGGCTTGGTCCCGGCGCGGCCAGAGACGCTCAGGTCGTTTCGACGCTGAGGCGCCACCTCCCGGACGATGTGAAGCTCGATCTGTTGCAGAACAGTCGAGATCTGCCCGGTTGGGCAATGCCGCTGGCGCAGAGCATCACGAGTGACTCGGCCGCTGCCACATGAATGGAGACACCGAAACCTTTCTCTCTCTGGAGGAGCAAGATCAGCGGGACGTGTTCGAAGCAGCAGCTGCTCGGCTCGATACGCTGCCCAGCTATGTAGAGAAGGACTTCTGGGTGTGTCTCGTGCTCGGCGTGCTCAACCGGCTGCCCGACGGGCATCCGAGGCTGCTTTTCAAGGGCGGGACTTCGCTGTCCAAGGCGTTCGATCTCATTCGTCGGTTCTCCGAAGACATCGATCTCGTCGTATACCGTGACGGTCTGGGCTTCAAAGGGAAGCGCGACCCGACCATCGCTGGCGATCTGTCGAAGAAGAAGCGTAACGCCCTCTTCAAAGAACTGCAGGAGGCCTGCAGCAACTACATTCTCGGAGACTTGAAGCTAGAGCTGGCAAGTCTGATCGGCCAGATCTCCAAGGGGTGTGAAGTCGGCCTGGATGAGGACGACGCCGACCGGCAGGCGTTGTGGATCGAGTACCCCACCCTGTATCCGAGCGGCGACGTCGCCTATGTGGCTCCGCGCGTAAGGATCGAGGCGGGAGCGAGGTCAGCACTGGACCCGAGCTTGACCTGTACCGTCACCCCTTACGTGGCCGACGAACTGCCCGACTGGTCGTTCGCCGTGGACGACATCCGGGTGATCGCGCCGGAACGAACCTATTGGGAGAAGCTGCTGATCCTGCACAGCGTGCATTGCGGATACCGTGATGCCCAACGCGTGCCGGCTGACAGGGACCGGATCTCGCGCCATTACTACGATGTGGCAATGATCACCGCGACCGAGATCGGAAGGGTCGCCCTATCCAACATCGGGCTGTTGGATGCGGTCCGGAACCACAACCTCATCGCATTCAGACAGGCCTGGAAGCGGTTCGAGGAAGCCGTCCCTGGATCGGTCCGGTTGGTTCCACAGGCTGAACTACGCGCCGTGATCGAACGGGATTACGGAGCCATGGAAGGCATGATTCTCGGAGAGGCACCGGACTTCGGATGGGTTATGGAGCAGCTTCAGCGTGCCGAGACCACCATCAACGGAGTGTTGTGAGGCGACCTCAAACCATGGGGCGGGCGGCGTCCGAGGACCACGCCCGGAGAAACGAACTCTCTTCTAGAGTTGGTGGAGGCGGGGGGAATCGAACCCCCGTCCGAAGGCTTTCCGCCAGAAGTGACTACATGCTTAGTCGCCGTTTAAGTCTCGTCCCGAAAGCCCCCGACGACAGGGTCTTGCGCGACCAGCCGGTTTAGATCTCGACCTCATCCCCTCCGGCAGGGGAATCGGTCCATCCCGCTGAATGACGCCTTGTCCGACCCCGCGGGAGAAGGCCGGCAAGACGCTGGCTGTCTAAGCAGCCAGGGCGTATTCGTTATTGTCTGCAGTTACTTGCAGTCCTGCTTTTTTAACGGGGCAGCAGGACCCCGGCATGCCACTTTGACTTCCCACCCCCGTCGAACCCATATCGCCCCCAATAAGATGTACCCGGCCCGAGCGGTCAACTTCTGCGGCTCTTCATGGAGCGTTCCATCTCCCGCCGGACCATCTTCTCCTTGACCGTGGCGCGTTTGTCGTAGAGCTTCTTGCCGCGGGCCAAACCCAGCTCCACCTTGGCGCGCCCGTCCTTGAAGTATAGCTTCAATGGGATCAAGGTCAAGCCGCGCTCCTTCACTTTTCCCGTGAGCCGTGAGATCTGGCGCTTGTGCAACAGCAGCTTCCGCGGCCGGGTGGGCTCGTGATTGAACATGTTGGCCGCCGGGTACGGGCTGATGTGGGAATTGACCAGAACCACCTGGCCCTTGTCGACGCGGGCGTAGCTGTCGGCGAGATTGGCGCGTCCGTCCCGGAGCGACTTGACCTCGCTCCCCAACAGCACCATACCGGCCTCGAAGGACTCGTCGATGAAGTACTCCCGGCGGGCCCGCCGGTTTACGGTGACGGTCTTCTGATTTGTTTCCTTGGTGGAAGCCATGCGATGGTCTTCGATTCGTCGTTTCCGCGGCCGATGCATTCGGCGGCGGGACCAGGGTCGCCTACAGTTCCTTTCCTGCCAGGATCCGGTTGTCGATCAAGCGGGCCTTGCCGACCCAGGCGCAGAGGGCCAACAGCGTCGGACCCTTCACCTCTGCCACCGGGTGCAGCTCCCTGGGGTCGCACAGGTCGGCATACTCCAGGCGCGCCAGGGGTTGTCGCGCGATCTCTTCCACCACGGCCTCACGGATCCTTCGGGCCACGGTCTCGCCGGCGCGGACCAGCGCTTCCGCCCTGCCCAGGGCGCTTTGAAGACACAGGGCCGCTTCGCGCTCGGCCGGCTCCAGGTAGCGGTTGCGCGAGCTCATGGCCAAGCCGTCGGGCTCCCGTACGGTGGGACAGGCAACGATCTCCACGTCCAGGTTCAGGTCCTCGAGCATTCGGCGAATGACCTGAACCTGCTGGTAGTCCTTCAGCCCGAACATGACCACGTGCGGGCGCACGATGTTGAACAGCTTCAGCACCACCGTCCCCACGCCGCGGAAATGGCCTGGCCGGCGGGCCCCGCAGAGTGGTTGGCTGACCTGCTCCACGTCCACGTAGGTCTGATAACCCCGCGGGTACATGTCCTCCACCGTGGGGTTGAAGAGGAGATCCACCCGCTCCTCCTTCAGCAACCGGACGTCCCGCTCCAGGTCTCGCGGGTAGCTGTCGAAGTCCTCGGAGGGGGCGAACTGGGCGGGGTTGGCGAAGATGGACGCCACCAGGCAGTCCCCGTTCGTCCGGCCCTGCCGCACGAGGCTCAGATGGCCTTCGTGCAGGAAGCCCATCGTGGGCACCAAGACGATGCGCTTCCCTTCACGGCGGGCGCGGTCACTCCACGCCTGCATCTCCCGGAGGTCACGGATGTTGGGTAACGCTGCCATGGGAAAGGCTCGGAATGCGCCGAGCGTTTGAGCGGCCACCCCCTCAGTGGAAGGTGTGCTCCTCCGCGGGGAAGGCTTCCGTCCGCACCTCTTCCATATAGCTCTGGACCGCGCCGCCGATGGTGTCCTTGAGATTGGCGTAGCGCTTGACGAACTTGGGCGTGAAGTCGTCGAACAGCCCCAGCATGTCGTGGACGACGAGGATCTGTCCGTCGCAGTGCATGCCCGCGCCGATGCCGATGGTCGGGATGGACAGGCGCTGGGTAATCTCCCGGGCCAGTTGCACGGGAATGCCTTCCAGCACCACCGCGAAGGCTCCCGCCTGCTCCACCGCCATGGCGTCGTCGAGGATGGCGCGGGCATCGGCCTCGCCGCGCCCCTGGATCCGGTACCCGCCGAACTGATGCACCGACTGGGGGGTGAGGCCCACGTGGCCCATGACCGGCACGCCCATCTTCACCAGCGCCTCGATGGTGGCGGCCTGGGTCACGCCTCCCTCCAGCTTGACCGATTCCGCGCCGCCTTCCTGGACCAGCCTGCCGGCGTTGCGCTTGGCGTCGTCCGCGCCCAATTGGAACGTCATGAAGGGCATGTCCGACACCACCAGGGCGCGCCGGCGTCCCCGAATCACCGCGCGGGTGTGGTAGATGACGTCGTCCATGGTGACCGGTAGCGTGCTGTCGTGTCCCTGTATCACGGAGCCCAGCGAATCGCCGACCAGAAGGAGATCGATACCGGCTTCGTCCAGAATGCGGGCGAAACAGTAGTCATAAGCCGTAAGGCAAGCGATCTTCTCGCCCTTTTCCTTCTTGCTCCGGACTTCCGGCACCGTCATTTTCCGTCCCATTCGGCAACCCTCCTCAAGTAAGCATCCACACAGCAAACCCCACAAAAAAAGCCTCCCGGACCGATCCGGAAGGCCATCCCGCTACCGTGGAGACGATAGACGCCAGAATGTCACATCCGTCTCGGTCCGGCTCTCCCGGATCCAAGCGGCAACTCGCATCTTTCCGGTTCTCCGAACGTGGAGTCGGTCGGCTCAGCCTGACCGCTCCGGAGCTTCCCGGAAAGATGAGGGCATACTAGCGCGAAGATGGGGGAATGTCCAGTGCCGTTTTTTTTTGGGGCCGGCCGCGGTCACGGGAGCTTGTAGGAACTGTCTTCGATGAGCGCGCGGAGGTCCTGGCGGAACTCGCCGCGCCACTTCGAGAGAACCAGGTCGGCGGGACACAGCCCCTGCTGGACCAGGTCGCGCAACGGTTTCAAGTGGATGGTTTCGTCCTCGCCGCGCCTGTTCAGCGCGCGTTGGCGGACCAGACCTTCCCAGGCGATATCGACCATCTCCTTCGCCAGGTCACCAATGGAGTGACGACGAAACCGGGCGGCCAGACCGTCCCGGTGAGCGCCATGGTACGCCGTCATCCTCTCGTCGAAGGACCACCCCTTGACCAGGTCCCACGCGGCTCCCAGACAGTCGTTGTCATAGAAGATGCCCTTGATGAGCGCGGGCAGCGCCGGCATCAGCTCCGGCGCCTGGCTGTCCGCGGAGCGGAGCTCCATGTAGTGCTTCAACCGCACCTCGGGGAACAGCGTGGTCAGATGAAGCTGCCAGTCCGCCATGGTGGCGTAGTGGCCCTGGTGACCCCGCTCCAGAAACTGGCGGAAGGTCATCCCGGTCATGTCCAAATAGTTCCCGTCCCGCGAGATGAGGTACATGGGCACGTCGAGGGCGTACTCCACGTAGTGCTGAAAGGTGGCGTCAGGGGAGAAACAGAATTCCAGGAGACCGCACCGGTCGTTGTCGGTGCGGGTCCAGATGTGCCCTCGGAAGCTCTTGAAGCCGTTGGGCTTGCCGTCCGAAATGGGCGAGTTGGCGAAGGCCGCGCCGATGACCGGCGCCAGGCCCATGGCCGTTCGCAGCTTGGCCATGGCGTCGTTCTCGTCGCCGAAGTCGATGTTCGCCTGGACGGTAGCGGTCTGCTTCATCATGCGTTGGCCCAGGGTTCCCACCTTGGCCATGTACGGCCCCATGATCCGATAGCGCCGCTTGGGCAGCCACTCGATCTCGTCAACGCGGCTGAAGGGCTGGATCCCCAGGCCGAGGAACACCACGTCGAACCTGCCCGCCACGTCGATGAGCTCGCGGATGTGCTGGGAGAACTCGGCATTGCTGCAGTGAATGTCGTCGCAGGGCTCGCCGCTCAGCTCGACCTGGCCGCCGGGTTCCAGGGTAATCGCGTGGTTGCCGCGCTTCAGGCCGATGATGAAGCCTTCTTCCTCTTGCGGTTCCCAGTCATAGTCGCCCGCCAGCCCTTCGAGGATGACCCGGACGCCGCGCGGCCCGGAATACGAAAGCGCCTTGGCGGTGTCCCGCTCGATGCCGACCTTCTCGTACTCGGTTCCCACCCGCCACTGTTCGCGAGGCTTGCCGGCGTTGTGAAAGAAGGCTTCCAGCTCCTCTTGTCGATCGATCACGGACATCACGGTTTCTTTGTAACGCTTACGGCCCGCCGCGCCTAGCTCTCGCAGACCTTCCGGAGGTTCTTCCGATAGGGCGCCGTGACCACCGCCTTCTCCGTGATGATGGCCGAAACCAGCGAATGATCGGTCACATCGAAAGCCGGATTCAGCGTCTTCACCCCGTCCGGCGCGATGCGGCTCCCGGCGATGTGGGTGACCTCCTCGTCACTCCGCTGCTCGATGGGGATATGGGCCCCGGACGGACACGTGAGGTCCACGGTGGAGGTGGGACACGCCACGTAGAAGGGAACGCGGTGTTTTCGGGCCAGCACCGCCACGGTGTAGGTGCCGATCTTGTTGGCCACGTCGCCGTTGGCGGCCACGCGGTCCGCTCCCACCACCACGGCGTCGACACGGTTCTGCTGCATCACGTAGCCCATCATGTTGTCGGTGATGAGGGTGACCGGAATCTCTTCCTTGCGCAACTCCCATGCCGTGAGCCGGGCGCCCTGGAGAAACGGCCGGGTCTCATCCACGAACACCTCTTCGATGGCCGCGCCCGATTCCTTCATGGCCCGGAGCACCCCCAGGGCCGTGCCGTAACCCGCGGTGGCCAGGGCGCCGGCGTTGCAGTGGGTCAAAAAGCGCTGGGAGCCCTTCAGGAGCTCGGCGCCCAGCGCACCGATGCTGCGATTCGCGGCGATGTCTTCGTCGTACATCACCAGGGCCGCTTCCTCGAGCTGCTGCTTCAGCGACTCCAGGTCGCCGTCCTTGTTGGCCTCGTAGGTTCGCCGCATTCGCGCCAGCGCCCAGTGAAGGTTCACGGCCGTGGGCCGGGTTTCTCCAAGAGTCTGGAACACCCGGTCCATGCCCGGCTCCAGATCCTTTCGTTTCCTGATGCGGCGCGCGCCCAGGACAACCCCCATGGCCGCGGCGACCCCGATGGCAGGGGCGCCCCGAACGACCATCGTGCGGATGGCCTGGGCCACCTGCCGGTAGTTGCGGCACACCCGGTACACCTCTTTTCGGGGCAGGCGCCGTTGGTCGATGAGGTGCAGCTCGCCGCGCTGCCACTGAATGGTTCTGACGGTCATGTCGGTTTATCTTTCAGTCGTGCTCAAATATAGTACCCCGAGGAGAGGGGTCAAGGGTCGACTCCCCCGGAAGGATGGCGGACCTCATCGAATTGCTCGGATACGCGTCGGGCATCTATCTCATCAAACCCGACCTGGAGGTCGAAGCACTGGTGGTGACGTTGGCCGCCATCCACCTGTGCGACGCGGTCCTTTGCCTCGTCGTCGCCCGGCAGGGCGGCCGCCATCGGATCGGTTGGACCCTCGCCGGCCTGTTCCTGGGCGTGTGGGGGGCCCTGCCGCTTCTGTTGCAGCGCGGCAGGCGCGGAAGATAGCCCCCGCTCCCGCCCGCAAAGCCCCCGGCCCCGGCTGCCCGGACCCCTCCTAGTCCATCCGTTTGCGCAGGAACGTCGGGATATCGAAGTCCTCCTCGCTCACGTCGTCTTCCTTGAGCTCGTAGGGGTTTGGCGAAGCGTCCGAATCCTTGTCCCGTTCCTGGTGCTGCCAGGTAGGCGCGTCGAACTCGTCGTCCACCAGCGTCCCGAGGTGGATGACCTTCTTGTCCTTGGCCTCCTTGGGTCCCAGCCCCAGCAGCCCCTGTCTTTGCGGCGCCGGCTTCCGCTGCTCGGCCGGTTCCGGCTCCGGCATCCGCCCCTGGCTGTCGCCGAATCCCGTGGCGATGACGGTAATCCGAAGCTCGTCTTCGATTGTCTCGTCGATCACCGCGCCGAAGATGATGGTCGCGTCGTCGTGGGCCTCTCCCTGAATCAGGGTCGCCGCCTCGTTGACCTCGAACAGGCTCATATCCGGCCCGCCGGTGACGTTGATCAGCACGCCGCGGGCGCCGTTGATAGAGATGTCCTCCAACAGTGGGCTGGAAATGGCTTGCTGCGCCGCCTCCACCGCCCGGTTCTCACCCGATGCGGCGGCCGCGCCCATGAGCGCGAAGCCCATCTCCTTCATGACCGTGCGGATGTCGGCGAAGTCGAGGTTGATGAGCCCGGGCGTCACAATCAGGTCCGCGATGCCCCGGACGGCCTGTGTCACCACGCTGTCCGCAACCTTGAAGGTCTCCAGCAGCGTCGTGGACTTGCCCGCGATGCTGAGAAGCCTCTGGTTCGGGATGACGACGAGGGTATCGACCTTGTCCTTGAGCTCCCGAATCCCTTCCTCCGCCTGCTGCATGCGCCGCTTCCCCTCGAAGATGAAGGGCTTGGTGACCACACCCACCGTCAGCGCCCCGAGCTCCTTCGCCACGCTGGCGATGACCGGCGCGCCTCCCGTGCCCGTGCCGCCGCCCATGCCCGCGGTGATGAAGATCATGTCCGCGCCCGTGAGATACTCGCGGATGCGCTCCTTGTCTTCCATCGCCGCGCGCCGGCCCACTTCCGGATTGGCCCCGGCACCGAGTCCCTTGGTCAGGGAATCCCCGATCTGGACCTTGATCTCGGCCCTGTTCGCGTCCAGCGCCTGGCTGTCGGTGTTGGCCACGATGAAGTCCACGCCCTTGAGCCCCTCGTCGATCATCGTGCTGACGGCATTGCCGCCGCCCCCGCCGATGCCAATGGCCTTGATCCGCGCTCCCGAATCAATCGGTTCCACCATCTCGAACATAACCTCCTCCTTTTTCCTGATGCTTTCGGTTCGTCGTTTCATCGCGGGCCGGAGACGCCCGGCCCCTCGCTGCCGCCCGTTTCCCTGCTAAAAGAACTCCTTGAACCATTCGGTCATCCGTCCCCGGACCTTGAAGAACAGGTGGTCGTCGTCCCGGATCCGGAAAAGGTTCCTGTCCTGCTGGCCGAGGCCGTACAGGAACAACCCGGTGCCGGTGGCGTAGACCGGGCTGGACACAACGTCCACCAGCCCCGTGACGTTGGCGGGGACGCCTTGACGCACCGGCACGTTGAAGATCCGCTCCGCCATCTCGATCATTCCCGGAAGCAGCGTGGAGCCACCGGTCATCACCATGCCCGATACCAGATGGTCCTCGTAACCGGACTTGCCGATCTCCCGCCGCACCAGTTGAAAAACCTCCTCCAAACGTGGCTCGAGAATCTCGCACAGGATCTGCCGTGACACCGAGCGCGGGCTGCGGCCTCCGACGCTGGGCACCTCGAGCATCTCGTTGCGGTGCGCCATCTCGGTCTCCACGCAACCGTAACGCTGCTTCAACTGCTCCGCGGCCGCCATCGGCGCATGCAGGCCGGCGGCGATGTCGCCGGTAAGGTGATTCCCCCCCACGCCCAGCACCGCGGTGTGCTTCACCGAGCCGCCATGGAACAGCGCGATGTCCGTGGTCCCGCCGCCCATGTCCACCAGCGCCACTCCGAGCTCCCTCTCTTCCTGGGTCAGGGTGGCGTCCGCCGAGGCCAGGGGCTCGAGCACGAAGTCGGCGACGTTGAGGCCCGTTCGATTGCAACACTTGATGACGTTCTGCGCCGCGGCCACGGCGCCGGTGACGATGTGAACGCTGGCCTCGAGCCGGACGCCGGTCATGCCCCGTGGCTCCAGAATGCCGCCCTGCCCGTCGATGGCGAACTCCTGGGGCAACACGTGGAGCACTTCCCGGTCCATGGGGATGGCCACCGCCTTGGCCGCGTCGATGACCCGGTCGACGTCGGCATCGGTCACCTCCTTGTTCTTGACCGCCACGACGCCGTGGCTGTTGAACCCGCGGATATGACCCCCGGCGATGCCGGCGAAGACGGTGTTGATCTCGCAGCCGGCCATGATCTCGGCCTCCTCCACCGCCTTCTTGATGGATTCCATGGTGGCCTCGATATTGATCACCACGCCCTTCCTCAAGCCGCGAGACGGGTGAATGCCGACGCCCACCACCTCCGCGCCCTGATCGGTCTGCTCTCCCACCACCGCGCAGACCTTGTGGGTGCCGATATCGAGCCCGACAACAACATTCGTCTTCTTAGCCATGGCTCCTCGTGCCTCTCTCGTCCGCCCTGTTCATCGAAATCACACCCGTCCTCGCGGGCGCGCGACCACCTGCCCCTTGAAACTCACGTCGACGGCCTCGAAACGGGCCCCCTGCCCCGGAAACTCCCGCACGAACCATTGCAGCCGGTCCAGCTTGGCCTCCCAGTCGCCCCAACCCATGTGGAACGGCACCGCGTAGGATACGGGATAGAGGACGATGCCGCCGCCGGGCTGAAACCGGATCTCGGAAAGGCCCACCGTGGTCTGCTCCACCGTCCGTCCGAAGGACAGGACCTCGGCCAGCTTCTTGCGCGTGGCGGGATCCCGCGGCGAGAGTTTCGCGGCGCGAAGACCGGTGATGAAGGGGAAATCCACGGAATCCTCTTCATCCAGGGACTTGAAGATCACACCGTCGTCAGCCACATAGTAGAGCTTGTCCAGGGCCACGATGCCGTCGGGCTTCCATTCCTCGATGGTGATGACCAGCCGGGCCGGCAGTTCCCGCCGCACCAGAACCCGCTTCACCCAGGCGTGCTGCCGTACCCTTTCCTCGAGCTCGGCGGGGTCGATGTTCCAGATTCGGGTGTTGGGCCCCAGACCGGACATGACCACGATGTCCGCCCCCTTGAGCTTTTCCGCCCCCAGAACTTTCACCTCCCGCACGGCAAAATAAGGGTGTGCCACGAGGAAGTCCAAAGTCTGCCGGGCCGCGGTCTGAACCCCGCCGACCGTCTTGTCCGCCGCCCAGCGGCCCTCGCGGTACAGATCGACGAAATAACCGGGGTAGAACAACCATCCGAGCAGCACCAGCGCGCACACGGGCGCGCCGACCATCGCCGCGCGGCTGCTCGCCCGTTTCCTGAACCAGAACCACGGACTACGCATGACCCGCCTCCCGTGACGGTGAGGGATTCACGCCCGCCGCGCCGTTCTTCAGCGCGGCCCCGTCGAGAATCCGCTCCACCAGGTCCTCGAACCCGATGCCGACCCCCGCGGCGATCTCCGGCAACAGGCTCAGGGGAGTCATCCCCGGCAGCGTGTTGACCTCGAGCACGTACAACCGCCGTTCCAACGAGACCCGGAAGTCCACGCGCGGCGCGCCTTCGCAACCCAGAGCCGTGCAGACCCGGGTCGCCAGCCGCATGGCCTTGCGGTACAGCGCGGCCGGCAAGGGAGCCGGAAAAATGTGCGCGGCCATGCCCGCGGTGTACTTGGTCTTGAAATCGTAGAAGCCCTTCACCGGCCTGATCTCCGTAACACCCAGGGCCTCGCCGTTCAGGAGCCCCACCGTGATCTCCTTGCCGGGCACGTATTTTTCCACCAGCGCGTCGCGGTCCCACCGGCACGCCTCGCGCACCGCCGGAGCCACGTCCCTTTGCCGGCGGACGATGGCAACTCCGATGGAGGACCCTTCGGCCCTTGGCTTTATCACCACGGGCAGCGGGAGCTTCGACGTCGCGTCTCCGTCCCCGGCCACCACTTGATACGGCGGCGTGGGAATGCGGTTTCGGGCCAGAACCTCCTTGGTGAACACCTTGTCCATGCACAGCGCCGACGCGGTCACTCCCGAGCCGGTATAGGGAACTCCCAAGACCTCCAGCAGTCCTTGCACACAACCGTCCTCGCCGATCTTCCCGTGAAGCGCGTTGAAGACCACGTCGATCCGCCGTTTCCGGAGCCGCGCGGCCAGGTCCGCTCCCACGTCGATGAGGGACACCGCCCGGTAGCCTCGCCGTCGCAAGGCCCCGGCCACTTCCGTGCCCGAGACCAGCGACACGTCCCGTTCCGCCGAAGGGCCGCCATACAGGACGCCGACGCGCCGGGACCGATGGGTTCCCGTTTGCATGCTCATTGCGTCCACTCCCCGGCAAGCCGGACCTCGGTCTGCAGGGTTACCGAAAAGCGGCTCTCCACCTCGTTGCACACCCGCTCCATCAGTTGCCGGACGTCCCGGGCCCTGGCGCCGCCGCGATTGACAATGAAGTTCGCGTGCCGGCGGGAGACCTCGGCGGCGCCCACGCGCAGGCCCTTGAGTCCCGAGGCCTCGATCAGCCTGCCGGCGTGGTCGCCCGGCGGATTGCGGAACACCGAGCCGAAGTTGGGATGGCCCGACGGCTGGCTTTCCCGCCGCCGCGTCATGATGGCCCGCATGCGGGCGTCGACCGCCACCGGCGTCTCCGGCGTGAGGCTCATGCCCACGCGGATCACGATGACGCCGGCCGGGAGGCGCGCCTCACGATAGGAGAAATGCAGCTCCTCGCGTCCCAGCGCCAGCGGCTCGCCCCCGGGAGTCACAGCGTCAACCCTGGTCACCACCCGCACCATTTCCGATCCGTAGGCCCCGGCGTTCATCACCAGCGAGCCGCCGATGCTGCCGGGAATCCCCTCGGCGAACTCCAGTCCACCCAGCCCGCGGCGCACCGCCTCGCGCACCAGCCGGCTCACCGCGTAGGCGGCGCCCACGTCGGCCCCGGCAGCTTGCGTGTGCCAGCGCGCCCGGCGAAACTCTCCCCGCAACCGCAGCACGGCGCCGCGCACCCCCAGATCGCTCACCAACAGGTTGCTGCCGTTGCCCAGCAACAGCACCGGCACACCGTGGCGCTCGATGACCTTCAGGCATGCCGTCAGCCCCCGGCTCGTGTGCGCCTCCAGGAAGTAGTCCGCGGGCCCCCCCACCTTGAAGGAGGTGTAACGGGCCAAGGGCTCGTCCACCTTGACCATCAGGCCCTCGATGCGGCTCAGGTCGCCGGCGAACCGGTCCGTCGTCATTGCCTCTGTTCCCGCAAGGACTCAATCAGCGTCTCCCCGACCTTGTAGATATCCCCGGCCCCCAGGATGAGGACCATGTCCCCGTCCACGAGCCTGGGCAGCAGCCTGACGGCCACCTCGTCCTTTTCCGCGATGAACTCCACGTCCATGTGGCCACGGCGCCGGATGGCGCGGTACAACTCCTCGCCGCTCGTTCCCGGCAACGGTTCCTCGCCGGCGGCGTAGATTTCCGTGAGGATCAGCCGGTGAGCCCGGTCGAACGCCGGAACGAAGTCTTCGAAAAGGTCTTGGGTCCGGCTGTAGCGGTGCGGCTGGAACACCACCGTCAGGGGCCGGTCCCAGCCCTCGATGATGGCTCGCAGGGTCGCCTCGATCTCCGTGGGATGGTGTCCGTAGTCGTCCATCACCAGCACCCCGGCGATCTCTCCCTTGATCTCCGACCGGCGATGGATGCCGGCGAACTCGCCCAGGGCCGCGGCGGCGGCGGCAAAGCCGATGCCCAGCTCCCCGGCCACCGCGATGGCCGCCAGGGCATTGGCCACGCTGTGCCGGCCGGGCATGGGCAACGCCACCGTGCCCAGCGCGCGCCCGCGATACCGGACCGAGAACCTCGACTCCATCTGCCGGATCCGGACGTCCGCGGCGGTGAAGTCCGCGTCCGCGGACAGGCCGTAGGTGACCACCCGCTTCTTGACCCGCGGCAGCAGGCCGCGCACGGTCGGATGGTCGAGACACAGCGCCGCGATCCCGTAGAAGGGCACCTTGTTGATGAATTCCAGGAACGCGTCGGCCAGCGCTTCCGTGGTGCCGTAGTAGTCGATGTGCTCCCGGTCGATGTTGGTCACCACCGCCACCGCGGGCGAGAGCAGCAGGAACGTACCGTCGCTTTCGTCGGCCTCCGCCACCAGAATGTCGCCCTTGCCCATCTGCGCATTGCCGGCCAACGACCGCACCCGGCCGCCGATGACCAGCGTCGGGTCCATCCCGGCCTCCGTCAGCACGTGGCCGATCATCGACGTGGTGGTGGTCTTCCCGTGGCTTCCCGCTACCGCCACGCCGTACTTCATGCGCATGAGCTCCGCCAGCATCTCGGCCCGGGGAATCACCGGGATCTGTCGCTCCTTGGCCGCCACGACCTCCGGATTGGAAAACTTCACCGCGGTGGAGATCACCACCACCGAGAGGGCCTCGGCCAGGTTCGCGGCATCATGGCCGATGTGGACCTCGGCCCCCAGGGACCGAAGGCGCCGCGTGGCGTCGGTTTCCTGAAGATCGGAGCCGCTGATGTCGTAGCCCAGGTTCAACAGAACCTCCGCGATCCCGCTCATGCCGACGCCGCCGATGCCCACGAAGTGGACCCGGTGACGTCTTTCGAAGGGCCTGATATCCCCCGTCATGAAAGGATCCATCAGGTCCATCCGGGAACGAGGGCATGGCACTCGTCCACGATTCGCTCGGCCGCGTCGTCCCGGCCGAGCCCCCTTGCCGCGCGCCCCATAGCCTCCCGCCGCCCCGGGTCGGCACGGAGCATGCGGATGGCGTCCGCCAGTCCCGGAGCCGTGAGCTCGCGCTCCACGATCACTTCGGCGGCCCCGGCTTCCGCCACCGCCATGGCGTTGAGCCGCTGATGATCGTGGGCCGCGTACGGATACGGGATCAGCACCGCCGGCTTGCCGAACGCCGCGAGCTCCGACAGGGTCGAGGCTCCGGCCCGGCAGATCACCAGATCGGCCGCCGCGTAGGCGCTGTCCATCCGGTCGATGAAGGGCAACACCTCGGCCTCGCAGGTCAGTGACTCGTAACCCTCCCTGACCACGGCTTCGTCCGTCCGCCCGGTCTGATGCGTCACCCGGAACCCGACCGCGGCCTCGCCCAGGTGCGCCAACGCGCCGAGGACGGCCTCGTTGATCCGGTGGGCTCCGGCGCTGCCGCCGAAGACGAGGAGATGGAACCGTTCCTCCCGGTCCACCTCCGGCAGCGTCCGCCAGCGCACCGGAGTGCCGGTCAGCACCACCTTGGTCCGGGGAAAATACTCGATGCTTTCGCGAAAGCTCGTGAAGATCCGGTCCACCAGCCGCCCCAGAACGCGATTGGTGAGGCCGGGGCGCAGGTTCTGCTCCAGGATCGCGCAGCGAATGCGCCGGGACACCCCCGCCAGCAGCAGCGGTCCCGAGGCGTAACCTCCGAGGCCGATGATGCATTGGGGATCGAAGCCCCGAATGATGGCCCGCGAGCGCCACAGGCTCACGGGTATTCCGTAAAGGCCTTCCAGCAACCCCTTCAGGCCCCGTCCCTTCAGCCCCCGTATCGGCAACAACTCGATGGGAAACTCCGTATCCGGAATGACCCGGCTCTCGATGCCCCAATGGCTGCCGACGAAGAGAATACGGGTGTCCCCGTTTCGCCGGCGAAATTCCCGCGCCACGGCCAGCCCGGGAAAGAGATGACCGCCGGTGCCGCCCCCGGCCACGATCAGCCTCATGGCCGTGCCCTCCGCCAGGAAACGCTCAGGAGCATCCCCGCGACCGTCAGATGCACCACCATGGCCGACCCGCCGTAGCTGACGAACGGCAGCACCAGCCCCTTGGTGGGCACCAGGCCCATGACCACGCTCATGTGGACCAGCGCCTGGAGCCCCAGGAGCATGGTCAGGCCGAACACCATCAGCCGCGTGAAGGCGTCCTCGCTTTCGATGGCCAGCCGCATGCCACGAAAGAGCAGAATGCCGAAGAGCCCCAGGACCAGCAGCGCCCCCCACAGACCCAGCTCCTCGCCGATCACCGAGTAGATGAAATCCGTGTGCGCCTCGGGAAGGTAGAGGAGCTTCTGCCGGCTCTGTCCCAATCCCCGGCCCCAGAGCTGACCGGAGCCGAAGGCGATGAACGATTGAATGATCTGAAAGCCGCTGTCGGCGGAATCGCTCCAGGGGTCCAGGAAGGCCAGGAGCCGCTTCACCCTGTAGTCCGCGGTCATGATGAAGAAAGCGCCCACCGGCAGCGCCGCCAGGGCCACGGCGGCGATGTGTTTCACCCGGCCGCCGGCCACGAACAGCATGGCCATGGTAATGACCACGAGAATGAACGCCGAGCCGAAATCCGGCTCCGCCAGCAACAGGCCTACGAACACGCCCGCGACCAGCAGGTGCGGCAGGACCCCGGGAACGAACCGCTCGAGCCGGTCGACCTTTCCGGAGAGGGTGTAGGCCAGGTAGAGCACGAAAGCGACCTTGGCCAGCTCCGACGGCTGAAAGACGAACGGCGGCACCCCCAGCCAACGATGGGCGCCGCCCCGGCTGAGGCCGATACCGGGGACCAGCACCAGCACCATGGCGATCAGGGTCACGACCAGCAGCGGTCCGGTGAGACGGCGGTAGGCCGTCGGCGGCAGCAGCGAAGCCACCGAGAGCCCCACCAAACCCAAGCCGATGGCCACCAACTGCTTGCGGAAGAGATAGGTGCCGTCCCCGAAACGTTCCTGGGAAAAGAGATAGCTGGTGTTCAGCACCATGGTGATGCCGATGGCGAGCAGCACCACCAGGCTCACGAGCATCCAGCGATCCATGTTGCGTATCTCGCTCATAGAGCCTGCACCAACTCCTTGAACACACGACCTCGCTCGGCGTAGTTCGCGAACATGTCGAAACTCGAGCACGCCGGCGACAAGAGCACCACGTCTCCGGCCCGGGCGGCGGCCCGTGCCTCGCGGACCGCCTCGGAGAGATCCGTCGCCACCGACGTGTCGGTCAACGCTCCCAGGGCCTTCTTCATGATGCCCGCGGCCTCACCCAGCAGAATCAGCTTGCGCACCCGCTCCCGGACCAGCGGTTCCAGGCCCCGGTAGCTGCCGCCCTTGTCGACCCCGCCGGCGATCAGGACGATGGGGCCGTCGAAACTGGCCAGGGACTTCCGGACGGCGCCGACGTTGGTGCCCTTGGAGTCGTTGAAGTAGCGCACCCCGTCAAGCTCCCGTACGAACTCCAGCCGGTGCTCGATGCCCCGGAACCGCTTGGCGGCCGTCCGGATGTGGCGTCCTTCGACGCCCACCGCCTTGGCGGCGCACACCGCGGCCATGACGTTCTCGACGTTGTGGACCCCGCGCAGTCTGACGTCCCGCAACGGGAATCGCTCTTCGGCTCCGTTCCCGCGCCAGACGATGTCGTCTCCCGCCACGAACACGCCCTGCTCCACCTCCGACCAGCCGAAGGAGACCACCCGTGCGCCGAGCCCGGCGCGCAAACCCCATACCCACGGGTCGTCGCGGTTCAGCACCGCGACATCATCGGAACGCTGAGCCGCGAAGATCCTGGCCTTGGCCGCGCCATAGCTCGACAGGCCGTCGTAGCGGTCCAGATGGTCCTCGCTCAGGTTCAGGAACAGCGCGATCCGCGGCCGGAAATCCCGGACCCACTCGAGCTGGAAGCTGCTCACCTCCACCACCCCCCAGTCCCAGTCGCCGTCCACGTACTCGATGAGGGGCTTGCCGATGTTGCCTCCCGCGAACGCGCGCACGCCGGCCGCCTCCAGGATCGCGGCCACGAGCCGGGTGGTGGTGGTCTTTCCGTTGGTGCCGGTAATGGCCACCATGGGGACGGCGCCGAAACGCGCCGCCAGCTCGATCTCGCTCAGCACCTCGATGCCCCGCAGGGCGGCCGCCACCAGCAGCGGGTTGTCCCGAGGCACACCGGGGCTCGGCACCACCGCGTCCACGCCGTCAAGCCAGACCGGCTGTTCCGGGCCGAAATGGCAGACGGCCGGCAACCGCGGCAGCTCGTCCCCGGCCTGCCGGATCCGGTCTTCCTCACCGGCGTCGACCCCCACGACCCGGGCGCCGCGGCCGGCGAGGAAGCGCGCCACGGCCAGGCCGGTGCGGGCCAGTCCCAGCACCATGATCTTCTTGCCCTCGAGTTCCATCACCGGTTTCCCGCCTGGTCCTTCTCCCTGCGGATGCGGGCGCGGGCGGGTTTGAAACCCGCCCCTACAAGTCATCGCGCCTGTCCGACTCACCCCGAAATCCCTCAGCGCAGCTTCAGGGTGCTCAACGCGACCAGCGCGCAAATGATCGACACGATCCAGAACCGCACGATGATCTGCGGCTCCGGCCAACCCTTGAGCTCGTAGTGATGGTGAATGGGAGCCATGCGGAAGACCCGTTTACCGCGCAGCTTGAATGAGGCCACCTGAACGATCACCGACAGGGCCTCGACCACGAAGATGCCACCCACCACGACCAACAGAATCTCGTTCTTGCTGATGACCGCGACGATCCCCAGCGCGGCTCCCAGCCCCAGACTGCCGACGTCGCCCATGAAGATCTGGGCGGGATAGGTGTTGAACCAGAGAAAACCCAGGCCCGCCGCCACCACCGCCGCGCAGAACACCGCCATCTCGCCCACCCGGGACACGTGGGGGATCTGAAGGTACTCGGCGAACTTCACATGGCCCGCGAGATACACGATCAGGGCATAGGTGGCCGCGGCGGTCATCACCGGCCCGATGGCCAGACCGTCCAGGCCGTCGGTCAGGTTCACCGCGTTGGAAGCCCCGACCACCACCACCACCGCGAAGGGGATGTACCAGAGCCCGATGTCCGGCTGCACGTTCTTGAGGAAGGGGACAGCGACGGTGCTGCTGAAATCGGGCTGCGACAGCAGCACCGCGGCCGCCGCGGCGGCCACTGCCATCTGCGGGACGAGCTTGCTCCACATGCCGAGCCCGTGGCTGCTCTTGCGCCGGACCTTGAGCAGGTCGTCGATGAAGCCGATGGCGGCGAATCCCACGGTGACGGTCAAAGCCACCAGGACGTACACGTTGGTGACGTCCCCCACCAGCACCGTGGACAGCACCAGGGACAACACGATCAGGGTTCCCCCCATGGTCGGGGTGCCGGCCTTGACGGCATGGCGGTCCGGACCGTCGTCTCGAATGGGCTGCCCGATCTGCCACCTCTTGAGCGACCGGATCAGGTAAGGGCCGATGATGAACGAGAGCAGCAACGTCACAAGCGCGGCCAGGGCGGCGCGAAACGTGATGTAGCGGAACACGTTGAAGACCGGGAACGTCGAGTGCAGCGGGAAGAGCAACAGATACAACACGGCGTTACGCTCCTCCGTCCTTCATTTCCGCGAGCACCTTTTCCATGGCCGCCCCCCGCGAACCCTTGACCAGGACCCAGTCGCCCTTCCAAAGCCCGGTCCGCAACGCCGATCCGAGCGCCCGGTGGCTCCGGGCCACTCCTACCGATGCCCGGTCCATGCCGGCCTCGAGGGCCCCCTGGCGGGTGTCACGGGCAAACCGGCCCAGGAGGTAGAGGGCATCCAGGCCGCAACCGGCCACGGCCGCCCCGGTCTCACGATGGCACGCGGCCTCGTCCGTCCCCATTTCCAGCATGTCTCCCAGCACGGCGATCCTGCGGCCCCGGCCGGGAATCGCCTTCAGCGCCGCCAGGGCCGCCTCCATGGAGGCCGGATTGGCGTTGTAGGCGTCGTTGATGATGCCGATGCCGGCCCAGCGCTCCACCTGCATGCGCATGGGCGCCGGCCGGACCGCCTCGAGGCCTTGCCGGATGGACGCCACGTCCACTCCGAAGGCATGGGCCATGGCGGCGGCGCCCACCGCGTTGCTGACGTTGTGCATGCCGCAGAGACGCAACCGCACCGGCTCCCGCAACCTTCCCACGCGCAGGCTGAACCGCAGCCGCCCGCCGGCGAGCATCTGCGGAGCCTCGCCGCGGACGAACCCCCCCGTGCCGTACGTCACCACGCGGCCCCGGAAGCTCCGGCTCTGGCGCACCACCCGGCGGTCGTCCATGTTCACCACGGCCGTGCCCCGCCGGTTCAGTCCGCGGAAGATCGCGCCCTTCTCTCGCGCCACGCCCGCCACCGTTCCCAACCCCGAAAGATGGGCCGGCGCCACCGAGGTGATGAGCGCCAGGTCCGGATTGGCGATGGCCGTGAGGCGCCGGATCTCTCCCGGCCGGTTGGTGCCCAGCTCCACCACGGCCGCGCGTTCGTTGCCTCTGAGACGCAGCAGGGTCAGCGGCAAGCCCACCAGGTTGTTGTAGTTGCCTTCGGTCTTGAGCACCTTGCCGCGCAACGGCAGGTCCTCCATGCGCGCGCGTTGCAGAATGGAGAAGAGCATTTCCTTGGTGGTGGTCTTCCCGTTGGAGCCGGTGACGGCCAGGACCCGCGGCGCCAGTTTCTGCCGGTGGAAGTGCGCCATGTCGCCAAGGGCCCGAAGACTATCCCGTACGCGAATGACCGACACCCCTTTCGAGCCGCGCACGTTTCGCTCGACGACCATGCACGCGCCGCCGCGCCGCACGGCCTCCGGCACGAACGCGTGCCCGTCCCGCACCTCGCCGCGAAGCGCCACGAACACGCCGTCCTTTTCCACCCGGCGCGAATCCGTACTGATGTCCCTGAACCTGTTCACCTCACCCCGCTGGACAATGGTCCCCCTGGCCGCCCGCGCCAAGTCTTCGATGCTCCAATCCATGGCCGCTTCACACGATGTTCCCGCGTCAACCGCCCAGTCCGTCGACTTCTTCGCGCAGCACTTCCCGGTCGTCGAAATGAAGCCGCCGGTCTCCCTGAATCTGGTAGTCCTCATGGCCCTTGCCGGCCACCAGCAAGACATCGCCCGGGGCAGCCAGCGAGATTCCGAGGCGAATGGCGGAACGCCGGTCCGCCTCCACCCAGTATCCGGCCTGCCCGGCGCCATCCCCTTCCTGAAGCCGCCTCATGCCCCGGGCACGGACGCCCTCCTCGATGTCCCGGATGATCGCCAGAGGCTCTTCGCCGCGCGGGTTGTCGGACGTGAGCACGACGCAGTCGCTCTCCGATGCGGCAATCTCGCCCATGACCGGACGTTTCCCCGCGTCCCGGTCGCCGCCGCAACCGAATACCGTGATCAACCTCGCCCGGGTCAGCCGGCGCAGGGCGCGGATGACCTTCGCCAACGCGTCGGGCGTATGGGCATAGTCAACCACCAGTGTCATCCCCAGTCCGTTGGGAACCGGCTCGAGCCGTCCCGGGACGCGATCCAGCCGGGCGATACCGGCCGCGATCACGGACGGGTCGACCCCCAGCGCCCAGGCCGTTCCCGCGGCCGCGAGGATGTTTTCGAGGTTCACCTCGCCGATGAGCCCCGATTCGAACTCGACCCGCTCCGGTCCGCACGCGAGGGTCCCCCTCAACCCGTCGAGATCGCTCTCGATGCGGACGGGATGAATATCCCATCGCGGCGACCTGCCGTAGGTAAACGTCACCAGCCCGGCGTCCTCCCCCAAACCGCTCAATTCGAGACCCCGGGGGTCGTCGGCGTTGATGACGGCGAACGGCTTGTCCTTCGTGCTTGCGGGCACACAGTCCGTGAACAGGCTCGCCTTGCTGCGAAAGTAGGTCTCCATGTCGCGGTGGTAGTCCAGATGGTCCCGGGAAAGATTGGTGAATACCGCGCCGTCGAAATCCAGGCCCTGGACCCGGTGCAGGTCCAGGGCATGGGAGGAAACCTCCATCGCAACGAAGCTCACGTCCGCGCGCAGCATGTCGGACAGGAGCTCCTCGATATCCACGGACTCGGGAGTGGTGAGAGGCGAGGGACGCTGCCAGCCGCCGTAGCGTTGACTGATGGTGCCGATGACACCGCATGGGTGCCCGGCGGCGCCAAGGATCGCTTCGAGCAGGTACGTGACCGTGGTCTTGCCATTGGTGCCGGTAACCCCCACCAGCACCAAGCCGCGACTCGGATGGCCGAAGAACACCGCCGCCGCGTGGGCCATGGCCCGCCGGGTGTCGGACACCCGGACGCAGGCCGCCGGCGGCGGCACCGGGACGGAGCGCTGAACCACCACCGCCGCCGCACCCCGTGTCACCGCTTCTGCCACGAAGTCGTGCCCGTCCGCGAGCTGTCCCGCGAGAGCGAAGAAGATGTACCCGTCCCGGACCCGGCGCGAGTCGCACGCGAGTCCCTGGACGGAGCGGTCCATGGGCCCCCTTTCGTCCCGGACGTCGGGTGTATGCAGCAGCTCCCGGAGCAGCATCGACATCAATCCTTCAACGTCAGGACAAGGCGGCCGCCAACACCCTCGACGCGCTGGTCCACGACATAGCCATGGCCGCGGAGGACCACCGAGAGCCTGCGCTTCTTGGCCTCGGCCACGGCCTCGCGCATGCTCAAGCCGACGAGGTTCGGTCGGCGGCCGTTCCGGTCCCGCTTGCGGCTCCGGGGAGCGGTCCGGGATACCCGGATGACGCCGCCGGCCTTGCCCGGCGTAACCGCCGGCAGGAGCCGCCGGCTGGGCGTCGCTCCCAGAGCACGCAGGGCCGGCCCGGCAATGCGGCTGAACAGAGGCGCCGCCACGACGCCGCCGTAGACGTTGACCCTGGGCTCATCCACCAGAGTCAGGAGGACGAAACGCGGTTCGTCCGCGGGCACGAATCCGACGAACGAGGCGACCCGCTTGGTCTTGGAGTAGCCGCCCCTGACCGTGTCGGCCTTCTGGGAAGTGCCGGTCTTGCCCGCCGCCTCGAACCCTGCCAGAGCGGCCCGCCTACCGGTGCCGCCTGCCGCCACGACACCCTTCAGAATACC
The DNA here is from genome assembly GCA_965218305.1 of uncultured Binatia bacterium (SeqCode). Classification (GTDB taxonomy): domain Bacteria; phylum Desulfobacterota; class Binatia; order UBA9968; family JAJDTQ01; genus JAJDTQ01. Next base: position 2,651,914 of record OZ244617.1, read on the forward strand.
CGCCACCGTGCGGGCGGTGGCCCTGGAGACCACCCGTCGCACCACCTCCGGCCGGTGCTGCAACAACACGCTGCCGTCGTCGCCCGTCACCCGGTCCACGACGTACGGTTTCATGAGCAGACCGCCGTTGGCGATGGCGGAGAAAGCCATGACCATCTGCATGGGGGTGACGGAAACGGACTGTCCGAAGGAAGTTGCTGCAAGGTCGATGTCATACCAGGTGTGGTGCGGCCGCACCCGGCCGGGGACCTCTCCGGGAAGATCGATGTGGGTCTTCTCGGCGAAGCCGAAGCGGCGGATGTAGCGGTGAAACCGGTCCCTGCCGAGTTTGTCCGCCACCTTGGTCACACCGATGTTGCTGGAGAGCTGTAGGACCTTGGCAAAGGACAACCAGCCGTATTCCTTGAAGTCATGAATGGTGCGGCCGCCGTACCGGTAACGGCCGAACTCGCAGAAAATCAGATCCTCCCGCCCCACCACCCCTTCCTCCAGGGCGGCCGCGGCCAACACGGCCTTGAAGACCGATCCCGGTTCGTAGGTGTCCGTGACGGCGCGAATACGCCATCGGTCCCGGTCCTGGGTGCGAAACTGGTTGGGGTCGAAGAACGGATAGCTGGCAAGGGCCAGGACCGCGCCCGTGAAGGGGTCCGCCATCACCACGCTGCCGCCCTTGGCGCGGAACCGCTTGACCGTGGCTTCCAGGTGCTTTTCCGCGAGATGCTGAAGGGTCGTGTCCAGGGTCAGCCGCACGTCGGCCCCGGGGGGGATCTTGAGCTCGTTCAGGCCCGTGACCAGCACCCGGCGGCCCAACGCGTCGCGTTCCACCACCGAAGACCCGGGCTCCCCGCGAATGTACCGGTCGTAGCTGTGCTCGACCCCTTCCAGCCCCTGGGCGTCCCGTCCCACCAGACCCAGCACCTGGCCGGCGAGATGTCCCTGGGGATAGTAGCGTTTCGTCTCATGGTACAGCCCGATGGCGCCCACCTTCAGCGCCCGGGCCCGTTTGGCTTCACGCGGCGTCACCTGCCGCTTGAGCCATACGAAAGGCTGTTTGGAAGCGAACTTGCGCCTCACGTCCCGTGGCTTCATGTTCAGGGCGCGGGCCACCTTGGCCACCAGCTTCTTGGACGATTGCAGCCGCTGCGGGCGCACGTAGATGGACTGGGCATCGAGACTCATGGCCAGCGAATCGCCGTTGCGGCTCACGATGGAACCGCGCTTCGGCACGAAGATCGCTTCCTGAAGGTGCTGCTTCTCCCCCAGCCGCGCCAGCCGCGCGCCGTCGAAGGCCTGGAGTTGGACGGCCCGCGCCGCCACCGCCAACAGCAGGGTCAACAACAAACCGCCGGTCAACCGCAGCCGAAACCGCAATTTGTCGGAAGGGTCCTGTCCCGTCTTCTTCGTCACGGCAGTAACACCACCTGTTTCGCACGGGGATCCCTGAGACCCAGACGCTTCCGCGCCATGGTCTCGACGCGTTCGGGTGCGGTCAACGTCGCCAACTCCACCCGAAGCTCGCGATTCTCCTGTTCCAGCCGGCGCTCGACCTTGGACGCCGTGGAGAGCACATAACCCAGTTGCACCACCCGCAGGCGCTGCCAAACCAACAGCAGGGCCAATCCCACCAGGAGACAACTCACCAGGATCGGGAACACCACGTTGCGGCGCAGCTCCGCCGGTCCGGCGTCGGTGACCTCCTGCTGACCGAGAACTCCTGTTCCGTGCTCACTCACGAGGCGATCCTTTCGACGGCCCTGAGCCTGGCCGAACGGGCCCGCGGGTTGGCCTGCACCTCCTCGCTCGTCGGCACCCGCGGTTTGCGGGTAAGGGCCGTGGTCTTGCGGCCCCACCCGCAAACACACGCGGGCATGCGCGGCGGACAGACACAATCCAGGCCCCACTTCCGAAACGCGCGCTTCACCAACCGGTCCTCCAGCGAATGAAACGAAATGATCACCAGACGCCCGCCCGCCCGCAGCAGCTCGTATGCCGTTTCGAGAAAGCGCTCGAGGTTTTCCAGCTCCCGGTTCACCGCGATGCGCACGGCCTGGAACGTTCGCGTGGCCGGATGGATCGGCGGGGTCCGAGCTCCACGGGGCCGGCGCCCGGGCCCGCCCGCGGCGCGGGCCACGGTCTCGGCCAGCAGCCGGGTCGAATCGATGGCCCCCTTGCTGCGCTGCGCGTCGATGGCCCGGGCGATGCGGCGCGCCTGCGGCTCCTCACCGAACTCCCGGATGAGCCTTTCGAGGTCCGCCACCGGCAGCGTGTTCACGAGCTCGCGGGCGTCCATCGAGCGGCTGCGGTCCATGCGCATGTCGAGCCTGGCATCGTTCCGGAAACCGAAACCGCGCTCCGGCGTGTCCACCTGGTGGGAGGACAGGCCGAGATCCAGCAGCATCCCGTCGACGCCCGACCAGCCCGCCTCGTCCAGCGCCTCCCGCGCCTCCATGAACTCCGATCGCCGGAGAATCACCCGATCGCCGAAGCGGGCCAAAGCGCGGCCCGCGGCGTCGATGGCCTGATCGTCCCAATCCAGCCCGAGGAGCACACCGTCCGGTGACGACCCGCGCAGTATCGCCCGCGCGTGTCCGCCTCCCCCCACGGTGGCATCGAGATACCGTCGCGCCGGCTCGGGCGCGAGGATATCGAGGACCTCGCGAAGCATCACGGGCTGGTGTGCATAGCTCATGGGAACACTGCTCAATGACAGGTGGCCGCGCCCTCCCAATCGTCGTCGAAACTTTCGATGGCGTCGTCCAGCGAGGCGTAGAACTCGAAAGCCCTGTCCATGCCCACCACCCGGAAGATATCCTTCAAGTAGGGGCTCATGCCCGAGAGCTTCAGGTCGCCGTTCATTTCGCGCAGGAGCCTCAGGCGGTCCAGCAGCACCCCGATGCTCAGGTAGTTGATGTGATCGACCGCCTTCAGATTCAGAACGACCTTGAGACGCTCCTTCTCGATCAGGCCTCCGATCATGTCCTTGATCCGCACCATTTCCCGGAGGTCGATATCGCCGTTGACGTCGATGACGGCAATATCCTGAATGGGTTTCCGGTCGAGTCCGAGCATGGATCGCTCCTTTCTTCCGATGCCTTACCCGGCACCTACAAGCCCAGGTCCGAGAAGGTATCCGGATCTTCCATGAGTTGCTCTTCGGCCTCCGCAAACACCTTGTCCCAGGCGTCCTTGTCCCAGATGCGAAATTTCTCGCCGCCCGCCACCAACATCACGTCCCGCTTGAGGTCGGCATACTTGCGCAAAGTGGGCGGGATGAGGATGCGTCCGTGGGTGTCCACCGCGCACTCCGTCGCCCCCCCGAGATAGTACGTCTGAAACCGCACCATGCGGGCGTCGAACTTGGGCTTCTCCCGAACCGCCTCCTCCAGGGCGAGCCACTCGTCCAGCGGATAGACATCCAGGCAGCGCTTGGAACTGACGACGAAATTTGTGATAATGAGCCGATCATCACCTTTGCCCAGGAGGATTTCTCGATATTTGGCCGGAATGCTCAGGCGCCCCTTCACATCGACCGTATGTTCGTACCTTCCGCGAAACATGCGTGACACTCTATGGGATTTTATCCCACTTTATCCCACCTGACGGGAATATAGCCGGACCGTCTCACGCGTGTCAACACAAAAACATCATTTTCCAGACATGAAAAAGGCGTGGCGAATGTGCCCGGAAAACCGGCGCTTTGCCTACATAGGGCGTATTCCTGCCCCGAAACGGGCTTGGACTACAAGATATGGGCTATGGGAAGAGTTCCGGCCAGAACCCGGAGGACGATTTTTCGCACCGGGACCGGCGGCACCCTGCCGTCCGGCGATTCGTGAAGGAGTCGTGGGGGGTAGTAGCGGGCGTTGGGGGCCAGCGGATCGTTAAGCCGGATTCTGTCGCGCTTCCCAACAGGAAGCGGGACGGTCATTCATCTTGCCCCGTGATTGCTCACGGGGTCCAGCGACCTTACCCGAGGGTTTTCGGACGGACAATCCGACCCTCCTATTTGGTCTTGCTCCGGGTGGGGTTTACCATGCATCCGCCATCACTGGCGGACCGGTGAGCTCTTACCTCGCCTTTTCAACCTTACTCGACGGCCCGGTTCGACCCGAACCCGCCGGGCGGTATGTTTTCTGTGGCACTTTCCCTCGATCGCTCGAGGCCGTCGTTAGCGGCCACCCTGTCCTGTGGAGTCCGGACTTTCCTCCTCCGCGTTGCCGCGGAAGCGACCGTCTGATCCACTGTGCCCCCGGGGTTCAGTTTCGCGATTACGCGGCGCGGTTGCAACCCCCGCGACGACTAAACCGGTTGCAGGCGATTCCTCTGTGACAGGCGGCTAGGGCTGCCCTTCCTGCTCCGGGGCCGGGGGGTTGTAAAAGAGGATGCGTTGGCAGCTCGGACAGAGGTTTACGCGCTCGTTGCGCAGCACGTCGTTCCATAGCTGCGGCGGGATATTCATGTAGCAGGCCTGGCATATGGCCGACGACACCGCCACCACCGCGGTGCCGCCACGCCGGTCGAACAGCAGCTCGTACTTTCCCATGAGATCGTCGTTGAGACGGGACGCCGTCGCTTCGCGTGACTCGCGCGTTTGCTCGATCTTCTCCTTGATCTCGGCAATCTCCTCCTCCAGGGACTCCTTCTTCCCCTTCCAGTCATTCTGGAGGCCGGTCAGCACTTCGTCTTTCTGCTTCAGTACTTCCTCCTGCTGCTCCAGATCGGTCATGACCTCGATCAACTCCTCTTCCACGATGGCGTTGGATTCCTTGATCGCTCCGATCTCGCGCTGAAGCGCCTGCAACTCCTTGATGTTCTTGATCTGGCTCATGCGCATGCGCCTGTCGGTGGCCTTGCGGCTGGCATCCTGTATCGTCTGCTCCCTGGTCCGCCGAACCCCGTCCTTTTCCTCCCAGGCATCCTTCAGCGTCTTGACTTCCGCCGCCAGGCGGGCGATTTCGCCCTCGCGCCGTTCGATTTCCTTGAGCCGTTCCGTTTGCGCGTCCTTGTGCTCCTTCACCTCCAGATCAATGCCCTGAAGCACCGCCAATGTTTCCAACTGCTCGCGCAACACGTTACCTCCAGTCGTCAGACGCCTGAAAAAAAAGAACCGCGCCTCAGCAGGCGCAGTTCTTTCCATACGGGTCCAGGCTGTCTTGTCGTGTTCGATCGGCCTTTATTCTCATGCTTTGAACATATCCTATCGAATATTCCACGTATTTGTCAAAGGCCGGTCGAGATCGGACCCCCGGCACGGCCGTTACAAGCCCAGCTTGCCGGGGTTCATGATACCGTTGGGATCCAGCCCGCGCTTGACGGAACGCATGACATCCAGACTCTCGCCATGCTCATCAGCCATGAGCAGGGCCAGCTTGACCCCCACACCGTGGCAGTACTCCACCGAACCACCGAAACCGTGAACCCTCCGAAGGATGGCCAGAATCGCCTCTCCCAGCTCGGCCCGGGCCTGCTCCCCGCCCTCTTTGGACAAGCGCAGCGAAAAGAGTTCGGGGCCGGTCCAGAGTCCACTGTCCCGGAAACGCACATTGCGTGCGGCCGTCATGGCGATGGCTTCCCGCCTGAAGGCGAGCACCCTGGATGCGGGCAAGGCCACGTGCGCCCAATCCTGATGCAGCCCGGTCTCGCTCAGGGTCCGCCGCGCGGCCCGGTTCGCGGCAAACCGACGGGCGGCCGTGTGGCGTTCCTCCCAGAACCGCTCAGCCTTGCGGGGCGACAGCCTTCGGCCCCCGTGGGCCCCACACGCCGCCAGCGCCACGCCTTCCTCGGCCGCCGCCACCTCTGCTTTTCCCTCGAACCCGAGATAGAGGATCGAGGGGCCATCGGGGTCCTCGGTCTCATCGCCATAGTCGAGCAGGATCGGCCGCAAGCCGGCGCCGGAGAAGTCCTGCACGGCCTCGAAACCCTGGGCGAAGGAGTCGAACCGGACCGCATGGAGCAACCTCGCCTCGGGAACCGGAAAGACCCGGAGGGTCGCCTCCGTAAGGATTCCGAAGCAGCCCTCGCCGCCGATGAACAGGTGGTTGAGGTTGAGTCCGGTGGAGCTCTTGGTGACGCCGCGGGTACGGCACACCTGTCCCTGGGGCAACACCGCCTCGAGCCCCAGCACCTGGCTCCCCATGGAGCCGTACTTTGCGCCGCGATAGCCGAGACTGTCGGTGGAGACGGCGCCGCCCACCGTGGCCACCGGCAGCGTCCAGGGATCGTGGCCCAGCATGAGGCCGGACCGTTGCAACTCCGATTGGAGGTCCTCCAGCACCACGCCGGCCTGGACCCGCGCCGTGAACGACGCCGGGTCGATCTCCAGCACGGCGTTCATCCGCCTGAGATCCACGACGATGCCGGGGGTGAGTGAGATGGCCGCCCCCATGAGGCCGGAACCGCCGCCATAGGGCACCAGCGGCACGCCGTCCTCGTTGGCCACGCGGACGATGCCCTGGACCTCGGCGGTGGAGCCGGGGGTGCAGACACACAGGGGAAGAACGGGAACGATGGGATGCGAAGGATGGATACGACTCCGGCTCAACGCATCCCAGGCATGCAGGTCTGTCTCATCCGGGTCCGTGAGGACGGAGGCGGGGCCCAGCAACGCCGTGAGCCGGCGAATCGTATCGGCGTTTATGCCCGTAACTCCTCGACGATCCAGGGGTTTGACGGGCGGGCGGGCTTCCGGACCCCATGCGCAGCCCGGATTCCCGACCTCGCGGGGGCTCCCCGACGACGCCCGCCCGCCCGCGGCCCCGTCAATGCATGTTCTGGCCGCCGTCCACTACCAGTGTCTGGCCGGTCATGAAATCGGCCAGCGGGGAGGACATGAACAGGACGCCGCCCACGAGGTCCTGCGGCACCTGGACCCGCTTGATGGCGCGCTGGCTGATATTGCTCTGGCGCATCTTGAGGATCTCCTCGGTGGGGTTCACCTCGGACAGCGTCGATCCGGGACACAGGATGTTGACCTGGATGTTGTCGTCGCCGACTTCCCGCGCCAGGGTGCGGCTGAAACCCATCACGCCGGCCTTGGAAGCCACGTAGTGAATGCGTCCGGGAGGGCCGGAAAGCGCCGTGCCCGAGGCGACGTTGACGATCTTGCCGGACTTCTGCTGGCGCATCGGCGGCAGCACCGCGCGGCAGCAGAGGAACACGCCCTTGAGGTTCACGGCCATGAGCCGGTCCCACTCCTCGAGGCTGATCTCCTCGATGCGGCCGCGGCTCATGGGGATGGTGGCAAAGATCGACGCGTTGTTTATGAGCACGTCCACCTGGCCGAAGCGCTCGAGGGTCTTGGCGACCATCTGGTTCGCGGACGCTTCATCGGAGACGTCGACCTGCACCGACATGGAACCGGCCTCGCTCAGCTTCGCGAGGTCCCCCGCCACCTTCTCCGCCGCGTCCCCGTCGATGTCCGCTACCACCACCCGGGACCCGGACTTGGTAAAGCCCTCGCAGTAGGCCGTGCCGATGCCGTGGCCGCCGCCCGTGACGATCACCACCTTGCCCTGCAACCCTTCGATCATGAGTGCTCCTCTCCAGCCTCGCCGGCTGCCCGCATGACCGCGGGTGTTCGGTACGGCCGTGAAACGATTATGGCACTGCTCTATCGGGAAACCCCGGCCACTGTCAAGCGACACGGGGGGTTGAAACCCGCCCCTGCAAAGCCTCTCCCAACCCTTCCCGGAGCGGATTTGAACCCACTACCAAATCATGTTAACGCAACTCCGATGGCGCGATATCGAGTAGCGGTGGACACCGGAGGAACCTTTTCCGACTTCGTTTTCTTCAACGAGGACAGCGGCGAGATCAGCATCACCAAGGTGCCCTCGACCCCCAAGGAGCCGTTCCAGGCGGTGCTCAACGGGGTCCAGGAGCTGCTCGACCAGGGAGTGCCGGCGGGGGACGTGAGCTTCTTCTCCCACGGCACCACCGTGGGCACCAACACCCTGCTGGAGGAGAAGGGGGCGGTCACCGGCCTCTTGGTGACCGAGGGATTTCGCGGCATCTACGAGGTCATGGAGCAGAGCCGGGGCTACGGGCCGGTCACCTACGACCTCTTCTTCGAGAAGCCCCGCCTGCTGGCCTCTCCGTACACCACCGAGGAGGTTCGCGAGCGGGTGGATTTCCAGGGCCGGGCGCTCACGCCGGTGGACCTCGAGCAGGCGGCGGAAGCCGTCCGCCGGCTCAAGGCCAAGGGCGTGGAATCCGTGGCCGTGTGCTTCCTGTTCTCCTTCCTGAACCTCGAACACGAGCTGGCGGTCAAGAAGCTCATGGCCGAGGAGTTCCCGGAGGCCAGCCTGTCGCTGTCGTGCGAGGTGCTGCCGCAGATCCGCGAGTTCTATCGCATGAGCACGACGGTCATCAACGCGTACATCGCGCCGGTGATGAGCGCCTACCTGAACCGGCTGGAGACCCGCCTGAGGGAGATGGGGGTCGACACGCCCCAGCTCTACATCATGCAGTCCAACGGCGGCGTATCGACGTTCAAGACCTCGGCCCGCATACCCGTGGCCACGGTACTCTCCGGCCCCGCCGGAGGCGTCATCTCGTCCCTGGGCGCCAGCGGCAAGGTCGGCATCGACAACATCATCAGCTTCGACATGGGCGGCACCAGTTGCGACGTGGCGCTGATCCACCAGGGCCACCCGGTGGTCACCACCCAGGGCCGCATCAGCCAGCGGCCCATCAGCCTGCCAATGCTCGACATCCACACCGTGAGCGCGGGCGGCGGCACCATTGCGCGCATCGACTCGGTGGGGGCGCTCCAGGTGGGACCCGACAGCGCCGGCGCCGACCCCGGTCCCATCTGCTACGACCGCGGCGGCGAGAACGCCACCGTCACCGACGCCAACGTCATCCTGGGGGTGCTGGATCCCGATAACTTTCTCGGCGGGCGCCTCGCGCTCGACAAAGCCAAGGCGGAGTCCCTGGTGGAGGAGCACATCGCCAAGCCGTTGGGGCTCAGCCTCCACGAGGCCGCGGACGGCATTCTCAGGATCATCAACGTCAAGATGGAAGAGGCCATCAAGGCGGTTTCGTCCCAGCGCGGCTACGACATCCGGGAGTTCACCCTGGTAGCCTTCGGCGGCGCCGGGCCCATGCACGCCGGCCGGTTGGCGCTGGACCTCGGCATCCCCACGCTGCTGGTGCCGCTGACGCCGGGGGTCAACTCCGCCCTGGGCCTGCTGATGTCGGACGTGAAGCACGACCACATGCGCTCCAAGCTCGCTCCGATGCAGGAGCTCCAGCCCGGCGACATCAATACCCTGTTCGATCAGCTCACGCAGCAGGCACGGGAGGAGCTCTACGAAGAGGGCTTCTCGGACGAGGACATCCGGCTGACGCCGTTCCTGGACCTGCGCTACGCCGGGCAGGGCTACGAGCTCACGGTGCCGTGCCCGATGCCGCCGCTTAAGCCCGACGACATGGAACTGGTGCAGCAACGCTTCCACGAGGTCCACGAGCAGGCCCACGGCCACAAGGCCGAGTCCGAGCCCGTGGAGCTGGTGAGCGCGCGGCTGGTGTCCGAGGGACGGGTGCCGCAGACGCGGCTGTCGCCGTTTACGCCCACGGGGGCGAGCGTGGCGGATGCCCGCACCGGCGAGCGCCGGATCTTCTTCGGCCGCGATCTGGGCTTCCAGGACACGCCCATCTACGACCGGGACCGCCTGGAGCCGGGACACGAGCTCGCCGGCCCCGCGGTGGTGGAGCAGATGGACACCACCACCGTCATTCATCCCGAACAACAGGCGCGAGTGGACGACTACAAGAACCTGATCATCACGGCGAAGGGGTAGAAAGAGTAGGTCGGATTAGCGAAGCGTAATCCGACAGGGGACACGACGAGTGTCGGGTTACGCCTTCGGCCAACCCGACCTACGTGAGAGGGCCAGGCCGGGACAGTTACTTGGAAGTGGAGCGAAGTCGGAGAACGCGATCTTGGGACGACGGCAACTGATCAGAGTCTCCCCAGGAAACTCAAGACGGCGCACATAAACGCAGGCAAGCAGCCTGCCGGAAGAAACCAATGGCAAACCCGGAATCGAGCGTGGCAAACCCGGCCTCCGTGGATCCCATCACCCTCCAGGTGATCCAGGCGCGGCTGGCCGGCATCGTGCAGGAGATGCAGAACTCGCTCTTCCGCACCGGCTTCTCCACCATCATCCGCGAATCCCAGGACGCCAGTTGCGCCCTCCTCACCTGCGATGGCGAGGTGGCGGCGCAACACGTGGTGCTGCCGCTGCACATGGGCGCGTTCCCGGCCTGCGCCCAGGGAGTGCTGCGTAACTATCCGCCGGAGGAGATCCACGAGGGCGACGCCTTCATCACCAATCACCCCTACCTCGGCGGCAGCCCCCACGCCCCGGACATGTGCGTGATGACGCCGATCTTCTTCGGCGGCGAGTGGGTGGGCTTCTCGGCCACCATGGCCCACAAGAGCGACATCGGCGGGCCGGTGCCCGGGAGCTGCTGGAGCCAGGCACGGGAGGTCTATCAGGAGGGGCTCCAGGTCCCGCCCGTCAGGTACATCGGCCGTTACAAGACGAGCAAGGACATCGAGGAGATCATCGCGGCCAACAGCCGCACACCGGAGCTGGTGGTGGGCGACATCCGGGGCCAGGTGGGAGCCGCCCGCCTGGGCGAACGGCGCTTCGGCGAGATGATGGCCAAGTACGGCCGCGACGTGGTGCTCACTTCCTACGAGAAGCTCTTCGCACTCACCGAGGAGCGCGTCCGCAAGGAGATCGCCGGCTGGCCCGACAGGAGCGCCGAGGGCGAACGCTTCCTGGACAGCGACGGCATCGACCTCGACAAGCCGGTGCGCATCCGGGTGCGCATCGACAAGAAGGGCGACCGGCTGCTGTTCGACTTCACCGGCAGCGCGGACCAGACCCGCGGCCCGGCCAACATCCGCCCGTCGGTGGTGAAGGCCGCATGCTCCTATTGCCTGACCGCGCTCACCGATCCGGCCCTTCCCACCAATCACGGGCTGGCACGGGTGGTGGAGGTCCACTGCCCCGAGGGAAGCGTGCTCAACCCCCATTTCCCGGCCCCCGTGAACACCTACAACCCCACGGTCCACGCCCTGGTGGAGGCCCTGTTCGAGGCCCTTAGCCAGCTCACGCCGGTCAAGAAGATCGCCGACGGCTGCGCCAGCCGCTCCATCATCATCGGCGGCAGGAACGAGAAGACCGGCCGGAGCTACGTCCAGTACGAGATCTTCGGCGGCGGTTCCGGCGCCCGCACCGGCAAGGACGGGGTCTCCGGCACCAACGTCAACCAGTCCAACGCCCGCATCGCGCCCATCGAGATCATCGAGTCGGAGTTCTCCACCCGGCTGCGCCGCTTCGAGCTGGTGCGGGACTCGGGCGGCGCCGGCCGGTTCCGCGGCGGCCTGGGCTTCGTCCGGGAGTACGAGTTCCTGAACCCCGAGGGCCGCTTCTCGCTCCGCTCCACCAAGCACGTGGTGGCGCCCAAGGGCGTAGAAGGCGGCGGCAACGGCCGCACCGGCAAGGGACTCCTCAACCCGGGGTCCACGGAGGAGCGGGAGATTCCCTCCCGGTGCTCCGACATCGCGGTGCGTCAGGCCGACGTGTTCCGGCTGGAAACACCCGGAGGCGGCGGCCTCGGCGAGCCCCTGGAACGCGACGCCGAAGCCGTTGTGAGAGACGTGAAAAACGGTTACGTGTCGCCGGAATACGCCCTGGAAACCTACGGCGTGGCCGTGCAGGAGAACGGCGGCGCCGTAGTGCTGGACGAGGCGCGGACCGCCGCCGTGCGGCGGGAGCGGGCGGAAGCCGCCAGTGGTAGTCACTGATGCGAGGCACCGATCCCGGACCCTGAAGCCGTCGTCCGGGAACCCCGAACCGTCATCCCGACCCCGGAGAAATGGCATCCCGACCCTCGAAAATGTTATTCCAACCCCCGAAATGTCATCCAGACCCGCGAAAACGTCATCCGGACCCCCAAAAATGTCATCCCGGACTTGATCCGGGATCCAGAGGAGGGGGGCCGGGGCGGGTCGTGGCGACAGGTTGCCCCCAACTGGGCACTGGGAGTCGCCGGTCGGCGCCCCAATGCCTGGATCCCGGGTCAAGCCCGGGATGACCAAGAGGGCCCGGGATGACTGAGAAACCGAGAGAGGGAGAGGCCGGAATGACTGCGAGGGCCGGAAAACCCCATCGAGGCATGAACCCGTGTCCATGACTCACACCGCCGACCCCATCACGGTCCAGGTCATCCGCGCCGCCCTCGACGGCATCGTGCAGGAGATGCAGACCTCGCTCTTCCGCACCGGCTTCTCCACCATCATCCGCGAATCTCACGACGCCAGTTGCGCCATCCTCAACACCAAGGCCGAGGTCATCGCCCAGCACGTGGTGCTGCCGCTCCACATGGGGGCGTTTCCCGCCTGCGCCGAGGGCCTGCTGGAACGGTTTCCCCCTGACGACCTCCGGGAGGGCGACGCCTACATCGTCAACCATCCCTACCGCGGCGGCAGCCCCCACGCCCCCGACATGGGCGTGCTGACACCCGTCTTCTACCAGGGCGAATGGGTGGGCTTCTGCGCCAGCATGGCCCACAAGAGCGACATCGGCGGCACCGTACCGGGTAGCGGTTCGGGCACGGCCCGGGAGATCTTTGAGGAAGGCCTGCACCTGCCGGCGGTGAAGTTCATGGACGCGGGCCGGCCGGTGCCCGAGCTGGAATGGCTCATTCACGCCAACAGCCGGACTCCGGAGGTGGTGGTGGGCGACATCCGCGGCCAGGTGGGCGCCAACCGGCTGGGGGAAAGGCGGCTGGCCGAGTTGCTGGACAAGTACGGCAAGTCCACGGTGGTGGCCTCCACCGAGGAGTTGGCGGGACATGCCGAGCGCCGGCTGCGGCAGGTCATCGCCTCATGGCCCGACGGCCGCTACCGGGGAGAAGCCTGCGTCGACAACGACGGCATCGACCTCGACAAGCCGGTGCGCATCCGCGTCACCGTGGAGAAGACCGGCGACCGCATCCTGTTCGACTTCTCCGAATGCAGCCCCCAGACCACCGGACCGGCCAACATCCGCCCTCCCCTGGTACGGGCCTGCTGCTACTACTGCCTCATCGCCCTCATCGACCCGTTTCTGCCCGTCAACCAGGGCCTGGCCCGGGTGGTAGAGACCCGGTTCCGCCAGGGTACCGTGGTCTGCCCCGACTACCCCGCCGCAGTAAACGCCTACATGCCCACCGCGCTGGTGGTGGCCGAGGCCGTGCTCCAGGCCATGGCCGCCCTGGTCCCCGACAAGACCATCGCCGAGGGCTCCGGCAGCGGCGCCATCGCCCTGGGCGGCCGCGCCCGGGACGGCAAACGCAGCTACGTCCAATACGAAATCTTCGCCGGCGGCGTCGGCGGCCGAAACGGCAAGGACGGCGCCTCCGCCACCTCCTTCCACCTGAGCAACGGCAAGATCGCCCCCGTGGAGATCATCGAGTCCGAGTTCCCCACCCAGGTGGAGCGCTTCGAGCTCCTGCGCGACTCCGGCGGCCCCGGCCGCCACCGCGGCGGCCTCGGCTTCGTCCGCGAGTACCGCATCCTCCAGGACGAGGTCCGCTTCTCCATGCGCACCGACAAACACGCCCTGGCCCCCCAGGGCATCGACGGCGGCCACCCCGGCGGCACCGGCGGATGCCTCATCAACCCCGGCGGCCAGGACGAGCGCAGCCTGCCGTCCCGCTTCGGCGACCAACGGCTGAAAACCGGCGACGTGCTTCGGGTGGAAAGGCCGGGCGGCGGGGGCGTGGGCGCAGCCTTCGAGCGGAGTCCGGAGGCGGTGCTGGACGACGTGCGGCAGGGGTACGTTTCGTTGGAGCGGGCGCGAAGCGACTATGGGGTTGCGGTCCGTAACCAGGGTGCCGCGATCGCTCTGGATCTTGACGGTACGCAGGCGCTGCGCGGAGAAGAGAGGGACGCCTAGTGTGGTGTCCCGCAAATACGTGCGCCAAGATCGCAGTATTTTTTGTTATCGGCAAACCCCGTAGGGCGGGTTAGCCGAAGGCGTAACCCGACACGGTACAGCCTGTCGGATTGCGCTCCGCTAATCCGACCTACGGGTTCCACTGGCCCTCAGCACAAGCCGGCAGCCTCCAGACAAACGCGCGTCCCGCCGGAATGCGCGACTCCCCAACCTGACCCGTATCCACCGGCACGCAGTGTTCAGCGGCGCCTGCCCCAGCCAACAGGATCTCCTGCGTCCAACTCATTGCCCTGACATCTTGATTACACTTGACAATATAAGTAAGTTTTAGTAAAAACCAGATAAAATATGACTGGGCGCGGCGTTTCTGTAAACCGAGGGAGGAGAGCCATGAAAATCACAAAGACCTTGATCCTATGCGCGTGCCTCACGATGATCCTTGCCCCGATGGCGGTGGCGACGGCTGCGTATCCGGAAAAACCCATTCGCCTGATCATCCCCTATAAGCCCGGCGGAGGCTCCGACGTGATCATGCGCCTTACGTCCAGGTACCTGGAGAAGCATCTCGGCACGGAAATCGTCGTGAAGAACGTATCCGGCGCCGGAGGAAGCATCGGTTGGACCGCGGCAAGCCAGGCCAAGCCGGACGGCTATACCATCACCCAACTCACCAACGCGATGTTGGTAAAGACGGCGATCGGCGCGAGCAAAGTCAGCGTCAACGATTTCGAGCCGGTTGCCAATGTCGGATACGTCGCACTGACCGTATCGGCCAAAGGAGACGGCCCATACAAGTCCTTGGGAGACTACAAGGCCGCGGCATTGTCGAAACCGGGTAATGTAGGTCTGGCAATGGGTGTCGGGACCCCCGCCCAGTTTGTCGCCGCCCAGGTGGAACGGGCCACCAAGACCGACCTCAAGCTTGTCAACGCCGGCGGTGGCGCGCAGAAGAAAGCTGCGGTATTGGGAGGTCATGTCGATGCGTTGATCGAGCCGGTTGCCGGCGTTGCCGCGCTGCACGATTCCGGCGAGCTGAGGATCCTGGCCGTGTTGTCACCCAAACGGTTGGCGTTCCTGCCCAATGTACCAACGGCCATGGAACAAGGAGTCGATCTCGTATTCAGGCTCTTCTACGGCTTCGGGGTCCCCAAAGGGGTGCCGCAGGACAGAAAAGACGTCTTGGCGAAAGCCGTGGCGAAACTCGCCAACGACAAGGAATACCAAGCCGGGCTTCGAAAAATTCGTTTTGACTGGGGTTATTTGCCGGCAAACGCTCTGGCCGATCTGATCGAGAAGGAAGTAGAGCTAACCGACAGTTTGGCCAAGAGCCTGGGGTTTCAAAAGTAGCCAGGGGCCACGGGTGGTTCGCCGGATTAAAGACCCGCAGTGAAGCAACGGGAGCGAGTGACGGCCCGGGGGGCGTGCCTGACCACGCAACCCGGGCCACTCACCTTGAAGGCCGCCTAGCCGTCAATGAGCCCAACACGTTCATCCCACCTTCTCTTTCTGTCCGCTCTGGTTCTTGTTTGCGCGGTTCTATTCGTTCGCAGCTTCTATCTCCCACAGTTCGATTGGGATCCGGTCGGGATGGCATTCTGGCCTCGAGTCCTGATCGCGGTTCTGCTTTGCCTGGCCGCGTGGATCTCGATCACGCTGACACGACCGTCTGACACGAATTTGCAGGCCGGCCTGGACGTGCGTAGCTTCAGGCTGCCGGCTTTGAGCCTTCTTTACGTCATTGCCATCGAGCCGATCGGTTTCCTGCTGGCGACCCCGCCGTTCCTGTTCCTCCTTGCCCTGGGCTGGTCGTCGGCGCCCCGCTCGTCCGCCCTTCGAGGGCTCGTTGTCGCCATCGTAGGGACCTTCCTCGTCTTTGCCGTCTTTCAGTTAGGGGTGGATGTCGAGTTGCCACCCGGACTTCTGGACCGTTGAATGCTGGAGGCGATCGGAAATATTCCCTGGGACAGTCTGGTAGCGCTGTCTTCACCGAGAATCCTGTTTCTGCTCCTGTTGGGGGTGACAGGCGGTCTCGCCGTCGGCATCACGCCGGGACTCGGCCCGACCATTGCGGTCGCGCTGTTGATTCCGGTGACGTTCACGATGCCCCCAGACGAGGCTTTCGCCATTTTGACGGCGGTCTACGTCGGAGGAATGTCCGGGGGTGCATTGACCGCCATCCTGCTCCGCCTGCCCGGCACGCCCGCCTCCATGGCAACCGTTCTGGACGGGTTTCCCCTGGCGCAGCGAGGGGAAGCAGGGCGCGCCATCGGCAACGCCATCATCGCGAGTTTCTTCGGAACTATCATTGGCGCCATCTTCCTCGTATTGCTGGCTCCGCTGCTGGCGCGCTTCGCACTCAAGTTTCACTTCGCCGAGTACGCGGCGGTCAGCATCTTCGCCCTGACCTCCGTCGCCGCGTTGACCGGCTCCTCCACCGCACTCGGGTTATTGAGTGCCGTCTTGGGTATGTTGCTTGCAACGGTCGGCCTGACACAGGAAGATGGATTGCCGCGCTTCACCTTCGGTCTCACCGACCTGCAGGCGGGTTTCAGGCTCATTCCCGCCCTGATCGGCCTGTTTGCCGTCTCCCAACTGATGAAGACGTCCCTTTTCACCAGAGCCGAATCAACTCCCAAGTTGAGACTGGACCCCGGCGGAAGTTATCTGCCCTCGGCCCGAGACATCCTCGCCAACAAAATGAACTACATCCGGTCCGGCATCATAGGGACGTTCGTCGGCGTGATCCCGGCCCTGGGCGGCGGTCCCGCGGCATTGATCGCCTATGCACAGGCGCGGAATGCTTCAGCGGATCGCGACCAGTTCGGAAAAGGGTCCATCGAGGGTCTCATTGCTTCCGAAACGGCCAACAATGCCACCATCGGAGGCGGCCTGATCATTGCGTTGACAGTCGGAATTCCCGGCGATCCGACGTCGGCGGTCCTGTTGGGCGGTTTGATGATCCACGGCGCCCAGCCGGGACCACAACTGTTTGGTTCCACCCCCGAAATACTCTACGGCATCTATTTCTCCCTCTTTATCAGCAGCATGATGATGGTGGCCGTGCTCTTCGCCGTGGGCCGATACATCGTTCACGTGGTCCGGACGCCGCTCTACGCCCTCAATCCGGTATTGCTCGCCATGTGTATTTACGGCGTGTTCTCGCTCAACAACTCCGTGGGCGACATATGGGTCATGATTGGTTTCGGATGCCTCGGGTATCTTATGGAGTACCTTCGCTATCCCCTCCCTCCCCTCGTGCTGGGACTGATTCTGGGGCCGTTGGTGGAGGGGAACGTTCGGAAACTGTTGGGAGCCGAACAGAGTCTCGTTCCGCTCGTCACTCGGCCTCTTGCTCTGAGTTTTTTGGTGCTGTCGGTGGTTTCCCTGCTGATGGCGCGACGGCTCAGGCGCTTTTGACGTGCGCCATCCCGGTTTGCCCATGGCACGTACTCGACAGACTTCGACCAGCCTCCCTGACACCGCAGGCACTCAAATGAGCAGGATACACCGCATCAGTGAGACGAGAGCCCTGGTGGGCGAGTGTCCGTTGTGGCACCCGGTCGAAAAGATGTTGTACTGGGTCGACGTTCAAGGACCCGCGCTGTTCAGGACCGACGTCGAAGCCAGCGTTACGACGCGCTGGGCTCTGCCGGAAAAGATCGGGTGCATTGTATGGCACGTGGCGGGCGGCCTGATAGGCGCAATGGAATCGGGTCTGTATCGACTCACCATACTTGGGGACACGCTCGACATAGCGTTGCATGCGGAGGCGAAGTTGGCGCCGGGCATGCGCTTCAACGACGGATGCACGAGTCCGGACGGCCGCCTTTTCATCGGAAGCATGAAGGACCCGATCGACGGGACGACGTCGGGTTGCCTGTTCCGTTTCGACCAGGACGGATTCTCGGAACCGCTGTTGGCCGGCCTCCTGATACAAAATGGCGTCGCCTGGAGCCCGGACGGAAAAACGATGTATCTTTCCGACACACACCGG
The DNA here is from genome assembly GCA_965218305.1 of uncultured Binatia bacterium (SeqCode). GTDB lineage: Bacteria > Desulfobacterota > Binatia > UBA9968 > JAJDTQ01 > JAJDTQ01. Next base: position 2,669,866 of record OZ244617.1, read on the forward strand.
GATGTACAGAAGATCTGGACCTTCGATTACGAGAGCTCCGGCGGCGCCATCTCGAATCAACAGGTGTTTGTGGATATGACGCAGTACCCCGGACGTCCGGACGGCGCGACCGTGGACAGTGAAGGATCTCTTTGGATAGCGGCCAACGACGCAGGCAAGCTATTGCGGTTTTCGCCCAAGGGGGCCCTGGCCTCGCATGTCGATCTCCCGGTGGCGCGCCCCACGATGTGCGCGTTCGGCGGAACCGATTTACGAACGTTGTTTATCACCACCATTGGCCGCGACCCGGCAACCAGGAAGCTGTCGGACAACCCGGACGAAGGCTGTCTGTATGCACTCCGCTCCGACGTAAGCGGCCCGACTGAGAGACCCTTCAGTTTTTGAGTGGAGCAGCCGTGCGAAAGCACTGCCTCGCGAGGGAGTTGCCGTGACTCACGATCAGATGGCGCGATTGAACCCGACCGTAACATCTGTGGAATCTCTTGTTGCACACATGAGCTCAAGCACGACCTTCGTCTTTGTCGTCTTGTCAACCGCCGACGGAGAAACCGGCGTTGGCGAAGCGACCCACCGAGGGAATCACAATGCGGTGTTGTCGTGTATCGACAAGGTGAAGGAACGAGTCGTCGGGAAGCCCTTTTCGAGTCTTTTCCGCAGCCTCGCCGCCGTACAGAGCTGGAAGGACGGGCTGCCGATGGCGGCGGCCATCAGCTCTTTCGAACAAGCCTACTGGGACCTTCTGGGCAAGCGAGCGGGTATGCCTGTGTGGATGTTGTTGGGCGGGGCATATCACGACCGGATCTCAGTTTATTCCAACATCAACCGTGCCGTCGCCGATCGCACGCTTTCGACCTGGCGCGAGAAGGCCGGGTTGGCGGCCTCCATGGGCTTCACCGGAGTCAAGATCGCCCCGTTTGACGAAGTCGACTGGCGGGACGGAGACAACAGCCAAGAGGGCATCGAACGTGCGTACGACGTCGTGGCTGCGGTACGCGAAACGGTCGGTCCCCGCGTTCGGCTTATGGTTGACTGTCATTGGCGATTCAACATCTCCATGGCGATGGCGGTGATCGACCGACTCGCGGCGTACGAGATCTTCTGGATCGAAGGCCTGCTTCCGGAAAGGCCCGATACATTCCCGGACCTGGCGAGGCTCCGGTCCTACGCGAGCAAGAGGAACATTCTCCTCGCCGGCGGCGAATATCTCTCAGGGATACACGAACACATGTCGGCTCTGGAGAAAGGTGCCTTCGACGTCATCAATCCCGACGTCCGGTATTGCGGCGGCCCCGGGAACCTGCTGCGCCTCGGCCACATGGCCAGCCAAAAGGGAATTGCGTTTTCACCCCACAATCCCGACGGACCGGTGATGGACGCCGCGACGGCGCAGATCTGCCATGCCGTGCCCTCCGTGCTCATGCTGGAACGCCAGTTGGTCGAGGACGACTGGCCCAGTTACGTCTTGCTCCCGTCGGGGACGCGGAGAGCGAGCAACGTGGTCGAGTTGTCCCACGCCCCCGGCTTGGGGATCGGCCTGAAGGCTGGTGTCCCCGAAGAGACCTCGGTGGGCTCCTGACAGGGGAACCTTCGTTGACACCAACGCATAAGTTGTATATATTTGACAATTCCGGGGTCGAGTTGTAAGTCATCTACGCACATCGGTGCCCAAACCTGAAGCCAATGCCGAAGACCCCTATCCGCGGGATAGCTCTAACCACACACTAGAGGGTGCAGATGCAACAACGTGCTCGATCGTTGATTCAACCCGAAATCGCTGAACAAGATCGCTCGGCTTCCTTGTGCGACCTGATCTATCAAAAAGTACTGGAGCGAATACTGAGCGGAGAGTACCCGGCCAACTCGAAACTCCCGACCGAGGTCCAGCTTTCCGAGGAGCTGGGCGTTTCACGGCCGGTGCTCCGCCAGGCGCTGGCCCGATTGCGTGACGACAACCTGATCACTTCCAGGCGTGGGTCCGGGAGCTACGTGAAGACCAGACCGGATTCCGTGATGCTCACATACGCACCTATCTCCAGCATTCAGGACATTCAGCGTTGCTTCGAGTTCCGCACCGGGATCGAGGGTGAGATCGCGGCACTAGCCGCGGAACGGCACAATGACGAGAGTCTCAAGCAAATCAAGCACGCACTCGACAACATCAACGAAAAGCTGCGGTCGGGTAAGTCGAGCGTAGACGCCGACTACAATTTTCACCTCGCGGTCTGTAACGCGGCAGAGAACAAGTACTACCTCAAGACCTTCACCTCTTTGTACGAGAACATAAGGGTCGGAATGCAACTGACGTCATACCTCTCGAACCGGAAGCCGACGAAACGCTTCCATCTGATCCGAGAAGAACATGGCGCCGTATATGAGGCGATCAGGCAGAGGAACCCGGAAGAGGCTCGGACAAACACGCGCCGGCATATCGACAACGCGAGACGCCGGATGTTCGAGAGTGACGATTGAGATGGCGTCACGGATTCTGTTGACAGGCGCAAGCGGACGTATCGGCACGGTTCTCGCGACGGCCTTGGAGAGCGAACATCAACTGCGCCTTCTCGACATCACGGTGCCCGGGAAATCGGTCGGGAATGAGCGGGTGGAGTGGATCGAAGCCGATATCACCGACTTCGAAAGCGTCGTCGACGCCGCCAGGGACATCGATTGCGTCATACATCTTGCGGCCACCCCGAACGCCAAGGACTGGGATACGGTTTCGCGGCTCAATATCCACGGCGCTCGCAACGTCTTTGAGGCGGCGCGACGTAACGGCGTCCCGAAGATCGTCTTTGCCAGTTCGACTCACGTCGTGGGCATGTACGACCTCTCGGACCCGTTGTCGGACGACATGCCCTACAGTGCGGACAGTCTCTATGGAATTTCCAAGGCGTTCGGTGAAGTCTACCTGAAGTACCTGTGTACGAAGCATGGCATGACCGGAATCGCCTTGCGGATTGGATCCTTCATGGCGTCCCCGAAGGACGCCAGATCGCTTTATACGTGGATCAGCCACCAGGATCTGGTGAGAGCTGTCAGGGCCTGTATTGCGACCGAAGAGCAGGGGTTTCACATCGTTTTCGGATTTTCGAACAACGGCCGGCTGAAAATCCGAAGCGCCGGGAGCCGGAAGATTGGTTACGAGGCGGTGGACCAACCACGGGACGCAGGGATCAGCGAGGGAGCGCAACACGCTACGGCCGGACTTGCGACCACCCGTCTCGGAGGAAGCTGGGCCCTGGAAGACCGCTGAGGAGTAACACGAACTCGGGTCAAGGGACCCTCTCCAAAACCCGGATCCGGCAATCGAGTGCCGCACAGGGAAAATCATGACACAGACCGCTCTTCCACCGAATTGGCTCAGCGACTCGGTTGTGGCCGTTCCGCCCCTGGCCTGGAATGGAGACCTTTCTCCGAACTTCGCGGCCAACGAGACACTGCTCAAGCACATTGAGGCAGGCGGGGTGAGACACGTCCTCTATGGCGGGAATGCCAATGTCTACCACATATCGACAGGAGTATTTGAGCTCGTCCTGACCAAACTAATGGCGGCCGCTGCGCCCGACACCCGAATCATACCCGCTGTCGGTCCCGATTTTGGCAAGATGATGGATCAGTGTCAGGTCCTTCGCCGACTTGGCTGCGAAAACGCGATGGCGTTGCCCTTCCAGGGTGTTTCGACACAAGACGGGATCGAAGAAGGCCTCACGCGCTTTAGCGACGCGTTCGGCAAGCCGATCATCGTTTACATCAAGCAGGACAACTATCTTCGGCCGGAACAGGTCGCCCGCCTATTTGCCAAGAACCTGGTGTTTGCAGTGAAATATGCGGTGCCCCGGGCCGATGAAACAACCGACCCGTATCTGGGCGAACTCTGCGGCGCCATCGGAGCGGAGAACATCATCAGTGGAATCGGCGAACAGCCCGCCGTCCCCCATATCAGGACATTCGGACTAGCCGGGTTTACGTCAGGTTTGGTGTGCATCGCCCCCAACGGCTCCAGGCGAATCCTGGAAGCCTGCAAGAAACGTGATTTCGACACCGCGAGTCGTTACCGCGAGTGTTTTCTACCGCTGGAGGACCTTAGAAACAGGTACGGTCCGATCGCCGTGCTGCACGATGCCGTCGGCCTGGCCGGCGTCGCGCAAATGGGTCCGATTCTGCCCATGCTCTCGAACACCGCGCCGGACCTCAGAGACTCCATCGTCGAGGCTGCGCTTACACTGAAAAAATGGGACATGGGCAACTGCCAATGAACCATCGGCGCGCTAGTGCCCGACAAGGCCATCGCCAAGGGCTCGGGCAGCGGCGCCATCGTCTCCGCCACCTCCTTCCACCTGAACAACGGCAAGATCGCCCCCGTGGAGATCATTGAGTCCGAGTTCCCCACCCGAGTTGAGGTCAGCCTGGATCCGGATTCGACTCGGAATTTGCGTCTTGTGGCTAGTGAACCGAAATCATAGGATGTTGACGCGACTTGGAGGAGGGGAACGGTGAAAACTGAAAACGAACTGCTTAAGCGAATCACCGCGCGGCCGGACGTATTCGGCGGAAAGCCGATCGTTCGGAACATGCGGATATCGGTAGAGTTCATCCTGAGCCTCTTGGCCCAAGGCGTGTCACACGCGGAGATCCTGGAAGACTACCCCGGCCTGGAACCGGAGGACATTCGCGCCTGCAATGCCTACGCACACGCGGTCATCGCCGGGGACACACTGGCTGCGCTATCGGTGAAGAACCATTGAACCACCCCGTGGAACGGGCACAGGCCAAAGATCGGATTCTCGTCACGACTCGGAACAAACTTCGGGAAGCCCGTTAACCCAAAGAAAGGTGTCTATGATTGTCAGCATTCTTCTATTCGTCGTCGGGCTGGCTGGATTTGCGCTTGGAGGGATGATGTTTGGAGACATCGGAATCGCTGCGATGATCGGCGGAGCCGGGGCTCTCCTATCCGGTATCGGAATTTTCCGTCTTTCGCGGCGTGTCACTGCTTTGGAACGTGAAAGAGGTGCGTCATGAAAAAGTTGACTTATGCCGTGGTCGCCGCCTTTCTGTTCTTAGTTGGATGCAGAACAGACGTGACAGTAGAAGTCTACTCATCAGACCTACGCACGGTCGCCACCGATGACACTGCCAAGTTGACAACGGCAACATTGATGGCGATTCAGATCCCCTCGGCAGACAAGTGTGCCGAGTACACACCACAGATAGTTGACATCATGAAGGGATTGGTGGATGACTTCAAACCACAAGGGTGCAAGGAAGAACAGATGGACTCGTTTCTCGTGGCGGAAATTCAAAGCCCTCTGGTGCCAAGTATGGAGGCATGGAAAAAGAGCGATGCACTGTTCGGCGTAGCAGTATTGGCCCAACGGGAGACTGTTGGCATTACTCTGAACCGCAAAAAATACGCGGTATTGAACCAAAGGATGAATGACAAGTTTCATCAGACTTTAAATCTGTCCAAATCGAAAATCACGATGATTCTGCACAACGACGAACGAGGCGTCCGAACATATGGGGTGCGTGGTGCCTTCGTCAACGGTGCCCCGGTGTACGAGCCTCAAAACGTCGACGTTAAGCGCCGTGGCAAAGCCACGATCCAGCTTTCTAATGTAGGCTCCGCTTCCTTGGCCAAGCACGGCTATGTGGTAGTACTCGGTTTGAAGAAAGGCTGAAGTCAGGCAACGATCGCGTTCGGGTCGCGATACCGAAGCCGTTTCCCAGATTGTGGGGTTGTCGCCCTAGCCGATCGTACAAGGTCCGTCTGTACCTGGAGGAGACCCGGGAGTGCCCAGCAAAGGGAACCGCGGCTAGTTGATATAGGCTCGCGGGTAGCGGTTTCATCGGCGGGATCGCGCCACAGCATCCGTCAGCCTGACCCCACCCCTTTCGGCGACCGCCGGTGAATGAGGCTGCCCCGGCAGCGCTGTCGTTCAACTCGCCAGTTTTGAAGTCACGTTGGATACGGGACGCCACTCGACAATTGAGTCTTGCCTCCAATCCCTTGAAGCAGTAAGATATCTTCCACGATGGCGGAAACATTTATAGCAACAGGGTCTACCAAGGACTCATGGTCGGCGAACGAGGCGTCGTGCGTCACCGGCGTACCCTTGAAGCAGGTGCATCGTATCATTGACGCAGGTTTGTTAGGTGACGCGGCTGAGAGCCGGAACGGAGCACGCGTCGTTCTCGGCGCAGGCTTGATCGGACTGAAGCTCGCCTACCAGTTGGGGACGGTCCTGACCCCTGAAGGGAGACGCCGGCTGATCCGGCGTCTCCTCGACGAGCCGACGGCCGAGGCCTTGCATGACGAACCCCTTTCGGTCGACGTGCGGGTGATGGCGGAGGCTGTACATCGCCGTATCGCCCTGTTGGCACAGGCCAAGCGAATGGTCGAGACTGACGGCGGCATGCTAGGCGGTACGCCGTGTTTCAAGGGAACGCGCATCCCGATCCACGATATCGCCGCCATGCTCGCGAACCGGGATACCGTCGCTGCACTCCAGGCGGCATATCCGAGATTGACCGAGGCGCAGATCAGCGCTGCGCCGATATACGCCCAGGCCTATCCGCGCCGCGGACGGCGGCGCAATACGCCCCCGTCGCGAAGACAACAGCCACTCTCGTCATTTGCGATCCATTTTGACGATCTCCCACCCGCTTCGTGAAGTTCCTCATCGACGAATGCCTGAGTCCGGAACTCGCCACTGAGGCTCGTAGGAGGGGATTCCTTGAATCAGTGCACGTCACATGGCTCGGTCTGGGATCGAGACAAGACTGGGTAATCGTCCGCCGCGCAGCGGAGGATGGATATGTGCTGGTCACAAACAACGCAGCGGACTTTAGACCGCTCGTTGGACGTGAGGACATACACGCCGGTCTTATCTTGCTGAACGTGGCACATGCGGTCATGAACCTCGGGGCACAGAAGCGGCTGTTTGGCCTCGCCCTCGACCACTTGGGGCAGGATGAACCCATCAACGAAGTTCTTGAGATCACGATGACGCGCGACATGAGGGTGCGGGTACGTCGGTGTGCTTCATCCGACTATTGAGGGCGAAACAGCGTAGCCGATAAGCACCCCCTAGCCCCCCGATGCGACCCGGGAGTTGCGCGAGAAATAGAGGCGGCCAGCTAGGAATCTGACGGGCTCAACGCGCCACGCGGCATTTCATGCTGTCGATTTCTTGACCTTTGCGATCTGTCTCATGGCCAAGGCACTAGCCGCGAGTTTGCGGACATCTCTCCAGCAATCAGAGGACCGTAGCGCTTCGATCGTCCAATTCCCGGCATTTGCCTCGCCACTCATCTGGTCAAGTTGTCGGTCTCTAGATCTAGAGATCGAAGGGCGACGAGTTCGGCTTGCGTCAATTCGTTCCGTGACGCCGCAAAAACACCGCGAATATTTCCTCGCCCTGTCTACACGAGTGGTTCTGGTCGGGCGTAAACAAAAACTTTTTGTGAGAAGCCTGATCCGTCCTGTTGATTTTGATGCGTACTGTACCCGTGGCCTTGTATGTCATGTGTCGCATTCCTCCGAGGTGGCTTTCCCGCGCGGCGATCCAATATTAGCCTCGCTGGCGAATACACGGGCTCCCTTGCTCGGGTCCTCTCTTTTCCGTGCTTTCTACACGATATGAGCGGTGCCGTTAGACCATCACGCTCACCGCCGGCTCGCCGCCTCGAACAAATGCAACTGCGGCGTCTTGCCGTTGTCGTCGGTCAGCACGGGGTAGTTGGCGGTGAAGCAGGCGTCGCAGTAGCCGGTGTCGTCGCCTTTGAAGAAGGTGTAGAGGCCTTCGCGGCTGAGGTAGGAGAGGGAGTCGGCGCCGATGAAGTCGCGGATACCGTCCACGGACTTGACGGAGGCGATGAGCTCTTTGTGGGTGGGCGTGTCGATGCCGTAGTAGCAGGGGCTGATGGTGGGGGGTGAGCTGATGCGCACGTGGACTTCGGTGGCCCCTGCGTCGCGCAACATCCGGATAATCTTCTGGCTGGTGGTGCCGCGGACGATGGAGTCGTCCACCACCACCACGCGCTTGCCCTGGAGCACCTCGCGCATGGCGTTGAGCTTGATCTTGACGCCGAAGTTGCGGATGTTCTGCTGCGGCTCGATGAAGGTGCGTCCGACGTAGTGGTTACGGATGAGCGCGAGGTCCAGCGGGATGCCGGACTGTTCGGCGTAGCCGATGGCGGCGGGGACGCCGGAATCGGGCACCGGGGTCACCAGGTCGGCGTCCACGTGGCTCTCCCGGGCAAGCTGGCGGCCCAGTTCCTTGCGGTACTGGTAGACGCTGTGGCCGAAGACGTTGCTGTCAGGCCGGGAGAAGTAGATGGACTCGAAGATGCACCGGGCCGGAGGGGCTTTCGGGAATGGGTGGAGGGACTCCATGCGGCCGTGGCTGAACACCAGCACCTCGCCGGGCTCCACCTCGCGGACGTACTCGGCTTCGATGAGGTCGAGCACGCAGGTTTCCGACGCCACGACGTAGGATTCGGAGTTGTCGGATCGGGGGAACCGGCCGAGGATCAACGGCCGGAAACCCACGGGGTCGCGGGCGGCGATCATGGTGTCGGTGGTGAGGAACACCAGCGAGTAGGAGCCCTTGACCTGATGAAGGGCATCGATGACCCGGGCCGTCAGGGTCTTCTCCCGCGAGGTGGCGATGAGGTGGATGATCACCTCGGTATCGGAGGTGGACTGGAAGATGGAACCGGCCGCCTCGAGCTGCTGCCGGAGCTGGTTGGCGTTGATCAGGTTGCCGTTGTGGGAAACGGCGATGGGTCCGTCCGCATACTCCACCACGAACGGCTGGGCGTTCTTGATGTCGGTCTGCCCGCTGGTGGAATAGCGGTTGTGCCCGATTGCCGAGGAGCCTTGCAGGTTCTTGATGATGTCCTCTTTGAAGACGTCCGCCACCAGCCCCATCTGACGGTGCGAGATGAGGATCTCCCCGTCGGAGGACACGATACCGGAAGACTCCTGGCCGCGGTGCTGCAGCGCATAGAGCCCGAGGTACACCATGTTGGCGGCTTCGGGATGATCCTGAACCCCGACCACCGCGCATTCTTCATTGAATTTATCGAACATCGCGTCTTTGTTACGGAACACCTCGTTCACTTAACACACCGCTCCAGCGCCGTCGACCAGAGATTCCGGAGCCGTTCCACCCGCGCCCGCACCAGATCGCCGATGACGAGCCGGCTCCCGCCCACGCGGCCGATGACCGCGACCGGGACGTCTTCCTCCGACGCCAGGGTCTCTAGCCGGCCGTAGTCCCTCTCTTCCAAGGATACCACGATGCGGGAGTGAGACTCACTGAAAAGGAGCGCATCCGGGCGGCCTTCCGGTTCCAGCTCGATGACCGCGCCAATGCACGGGTCGCCGAAGCACGCCTCGGCCAAGGCCACGGCAAGGCCCCCCTCGGATACGTCATGGGCCGAGGACAGGAGGCCCATCTCCACCGCCGTGCGGCAGGTCCTCTGGACTCCCCGCTCCAGCGCGAGATCCACCGCCGGCGGTTTGCCGGCCACCTGTTCGTGGACCACCTGCAGGTACTCGCTGCCGCCCAGCTCGTCTCGGTTCGAACCCAGCAGCACCACCAGGTCGCCCTCCTCCTTGAACCACGGCTTGGCGAGGCGTTCGACGTTCTCCAAAAGGCCCACCATGGCCACGGTGGGCGTGGGATGGATGGACACCCCTTCGGTCTCGTTGTAGAAGCTGACGTTGCCGCTCACCACCGGGATCTCCAGCGCCAGGCACGCCTCGCGCATGCCGAGGATCGCCTGGGAGAACTGCCACATCACGTCTTCCCGTTCCGGGTTGCCGAAGTTCAGGCAGTCCGTGAGGCCCAGCGGCGTTGCGCCGACACAGGAGAGATTCCGGGCCGCTTCAACCACCGCTGCCATGCCGCCGGCATGGGGGTCCAGGTGGCAATACCGGCCGTTGCAGTCCACGGTCAGGGCCAGCCCCTTGGAGGTGCCCTTGATGCGGACCACCGCGGCATCGGCGCCGGGGGCTACCACGGTGTTGCTGCGCACGTAGTGGTCGTATTGCTGGTAGACCCATTCCCGCGACGCGATATTGGGGGACTCCAGGAGCTGCTCCAGCACCCGTGTCATGCTTTCGGGTTGGGGCAGCGCGGCGACGTCCAGGCGCTGCACGTCGTCCTGACCCGCCGGCCGCGCGGCGGGCCGGTCATAGGCGGGCGCGGCATCGGTCAAGGCGGCCACGGGGATGGACGCCACCGGGCGGCCTTCCGACAGCACCCGGAACACCGGCTCGTCGATGACCCGTCCCACCACCACCGCCTCCAGGTCCCAGCGCTGGAAGATGGCCTGCACCTCGGGCACCGCCTCCGGATGCGCCACCAGCAGCATGCGCTCCTGGGATTCGGACAGCAGGATCTCGTAGGGCGTCATCCCCTGCTCCCGCAGCGGAACCTGGGAAAGCTCCAGCTCCACGCCCGAGCCGCCCCGGCCGGCCATTTCCACGGCCGAACTGGTCAGGCCCGCCGCCCCCATGTCCTGAATGCCCACGATGGCATCCGTCTGCATGAGCTCCAGACAGGCTTCGAGGAGGAGCTTCTCGGTAAAAGGGTCGCCTACCTGCACCGTGGGCCGGCGCTGTTCGGAGTCCTCGGAGAAAGACTCCGACGCCATGGTGGCGCCGTGGACCCCGTCGCGTCCGGTCTTGGAACCCACGTACATCACCGGGTTGCCGCTGCCCCGGGCCTTGCCGGTGAAGATCCGGTCCCGTTCCACCAGCCCCAGCGTGAAGGCGTTCACCAGAATGTTGGCGTCGTAGCACTCGTCGAAGGTGATCTCCCCGCCCACGGTGGGCACGCCGATGCAGTTGCCGTACCCGCCGATGCCGCCCACCACCCCGTTCACCAGGTACGGGGTCTTGGGGTGCCGGATGCTGCCGAACCGGAGCGAGTTGAGACTGGCGATGGGGCGGGCGCCCATGGTGAAGATGTCCCGCAGAATCCCGCCCACGCCGGTGGCCGCGCCCTGGTACGGTTCGATGAAGGAGGGGTGGTTGTGGCTCTCGATCTTGAACACCACGGCCAGGCCGTCGCCGATGTCCATGACGCCGGCGTTCTCGCCCGGCCCGTGGATCACCCGGGCTCCCTCGGTGGGAAGCTGCTTCAGGTGTTTCCGGGAGCTCTTGTAGCTGCAATGCTCGGACCACATGACCGAGAACACGCCCAGCTCCGTCAGGTTGGGCGCCCGGCCCAGCAGCCGGCGGATCTCGTCGTACTCCGGGTCGGTCAGGCCGTGGGCGCGGACCACCCCGGGGGTCACGGGCGCGGCGCCGGCGATGGTTTTGCCGGTGGTCTGGTCGCTGTTCACGCGCCGCTCCCGCGCTCGATCTCGGCGACCATGGACGAGAAGATCTTGAGACCGCTCTCTCCCCCGAGCACGGGCTCGGTGGCGTCCTCGGGATGGGGCATCAGGCCGAACACGTTGCGTTCGCGGTTGCAGATGCCGGCGATGCCGTCCACCGAGCCATTGGGGTTGGCCTCCTCCGAGACCTCGCCCGCCGCATCCGCGTAGCGCAGCAGCACCTGTCCGTTGTCGTTGAGGTCCATCAGGGTGGCGCCGTCGGCATGGTAGCGGCCCTCGCCGTGCTTCACCGGCATCTCCAGCAGCTCACCGGGCTCGGCCAGCCGCGTGAACGGGGAGCGGTTGTCCTCAACCCGCAGGAACACCCGCCGGCATACGAAGCGCAGGGAGGCGTTGCGAGTCAAGGCCCCGGGCAGGAGCCCGGACTCGCAGAGAATCTGAAAGCCGTTGCAGATGCCGAGCACAAGTCCGCCGGCCCGGGCGAACTCGACGATGCCCTGCATGACCGGCGCGAAACGGGCCATGGCGCCGGCCCGCAGGTAGTCGCCGTAGGAGAAACCTCCAGGCAGGACCACCCCGTCGCAGCCGTCGGGCAACGGGTCCTTGTGCCACAGCAGGTGAACGTCCTGTTCCAGCACGTTGCGCAGGCAGTGGGCGACGTCGTCGTCGTCGCAGGAGCCGGGAAAGACTGCCACTCCCCAACGCATGTCTAATCTGCGATTTCCGCGATCTCGAAGCGGTAGTCTTCGATGACGGGGTTGGCCAAGAGCTTCTCGCACATGCGACGGGCCTGCTGCTCCGCGTCTTCCGCCGCGGGCACGTCCAGATGAAGCTCCAGATACTTGCCCACGCGCACGTCCTGCACAGCACCGAACCCGAGGCTGTGCAACGAGTTCTGGACCGCCTTGCCCTGCGGGTCCAATACGCCCTCCTTGAGGGTTACGAAGACTTTGACGAGCATGGTCGGGTAGTCCATCCCCGGCCCCCGCCCCTGGATACCGGGTCAAGCCCGGTATGACGGGCAGGGGGGACTTGGCCGCTGTGCTTGATTCGCATCGATCGGTTAACGGCGGCCGCTAGCTGCCGGTCACCCGGCGGCAGACCTCCTGGTAGGCTTCCTCGACGCCGCCCAGGTCCCGGCGGAAGCGGTCCTTGTCCATCTTCTCCAGGGAGCCCTTCTGCCAGAACCGGCAGGTGTCCGGACAGATCTCATCCGCGAGGACGACCTTGCCCTCGCGCTTCCCGAACTCGAGCTTGAAGTCCACCAGGATCAGGTCCCGCTCGTCGAAGAACGCCGTCATCACTTCGTTGATGCGGAAGGAGAGACGCTTGATCTCGTCCAGGTCTTCGGCGCCGGCGTAGCCCAGGGCCAGGATATGGTAGTCGTTGATGATCGGGTCATCGAGCTCGTCGCACTTGTAGCAGAACTCGAGGATCGGCATGCTCAGCGACTGGCCTTCCTCCAGGCCGAGCCGCTTGGCCATGCTGCCGGCCACGATGTTCCGGATGATGACCTCGATGGGCAGCATGTCCAGCTTGTAGACCAGCATATCCCGGTCGTTGAGGCGCTCCAGGAAATGCGTCGGCACGCCGTTGTCTTCCAGGTGCTTGAACAGCACCTCGGAGATGGCGTTGTTGACGATCCCCTTGGAAGTGACGGTGCCGAGCTTCTTCTTGTTGAAGGCGCTGGCATCGTCCTTGAAAAACTGGATCATCTTGGCGGGATCGTCGGTGGCGTAGAGTTTCTTCGCCTTGCCCTCGTACATGAACTCGCGCTTTTCCATGGCTCTCCCTCGTGCGCTCGCGGGCGCGTATTGAATTCAATGTGGCGAAGCCGCCGCTTCACGCTTCGCCGAACACCCTGTCGAAAATGGTATCTACGTGCTTGAGGCAATCCTTGAGATCCCAGATTTCGTCGATCTCGGCCGTGGTCAGGTGTTCCATCACGGTCGGGTCTTCGAGCAGTTGCTGCTTGAGGTCCTTGCCCTCCTTGGCGGCCACGAGACCGTGCCGCTGGACGATCTTGTAGGCCTCGTCGCGGGCGAGCCCCTTGTCCACCAGACGGAGGAGGACGCCCTGGGAGAACACCGCGCCGCCGCTCAACGCGAGGTTGCGCTCCATGTTCTCGGGATAGACGCAGAGGTTCCGGATCACGTGGGTCACCCGGTGCAGCATGAAGTCCAGCAGGATGGTGGCGTCCGGACCGATGACCCGTTCCACCGACGAGTGGCTGATGTCGCGCTCGTGCCACAGGGCGACGTTTTCCAGGGCCGAGAGCGAGTAGGAGCGCACCAGCCGGGCCAGACCGCAGACGTTCTCGGTCAGGATCGGGTTGCGCTTGTGGGGCATGGCCGACGAGCCCATCTGTGTCGCCGCGAACGGTTCCTCGGCTTCGAGCACCTCGGTGCGCTGAAGATGGCGGATCTCCACCGCGAACTTCTCGATGGAGCTGGCCACCACGGCCAGGACGCTGAAGAAGTAGGCGTGGCGGTCGCGCTGGATGATCTGGTTCGACACGGGATCGGGGGTGATGCCCGCGGCCTTGCAGACGTAAGCCTCGACTTCCGGGGGAATCTGCGCATACGTGCCCACCGCCCCGGAAATGATGCCGCAACTGATCTCGCCGGCGGCGCCTTCCAGACGCGCCAGGTTCCGGCGCATCTCCTCATGCCACAGGGCCAGCTTCAGGCCGAACGTAATGGGCTCGGCGTGGATCCCGTGGGTGCGTCCCATCATCGGCGTGTCCTTGTAGCGAAACGCCTGATCCCGCAGCACCGACAGGAACTCTTTCACGTCGTCCAGCACGAGCGCGCTGGCGTCCTTGAGCTGCAGCGAAAATCCCGTGTCCATGACGTCCGAAGACGTCATGCCGACGTGCACGAAACGGGCGTCGTCGCCGATGGACTCGGCCAGGCAGCGCAGAAACGCGATGACCTCGTGATGGACCTCGCGCTCGATCTCGCGTATCCGGGAGACGTCGACCGTGGCATTGGCCCGTATGCGCGCGGGGGCCTCCAGGGGCACCTTGCCCATTCCCGCCAGGGCTTCGGTGGCCAGGATCTCGATTTCCAGCCACTTGGCGAAGCGGTTCTCCTCGGACCATATCCGCGCCATCTCGGGGCGTGTGTAGCGTTCGATCATCTCACTTGGATGTGTGGCCGAAGCCGCCCGCGCCACGCGTGGATGGGGGAAGCTCGTCCACTTCTTCCCAGCGCACCCGGGGGACGCGCTGGATCACCATTTGGGCTATGCGGTCTCCGTGACGGATGGTCACCGGCTCGGCGCCCAGGTTGATCATAGCCAGTTGAACCTCGCCGCGGTAGTCCGAGTCGATGGTGCCGGGGCTGTTCACCAGGGTCACGCCGCGCTTCACGGCAAGGCTGCTCCGGGGCCGGACCTGGGCTTCGAAACCCGCGGGAAGCGCCAGGGCGAAACCGGCCGGTATCAACGCCCGCTCCAGCGGCGCCAGCACCACGTCGTCCGCCACCGCGGCCGGCAGATCCAGACCCGCCGAGCCCTCGGTCATGTACCGGGGCAGCGGAACGGCAGCCTTGCCGTGCCGCACCCGCTTGATCTGAACCTTGACTTCGGCCATGAACCCCGGGGATCATTTCCGCACTCGACCGGTTCTCCTCTGCGGGTGCGGACACGGGCGGGTTTGAAACCCGCCCCTACAATTCTTCGAATCGGCCGGCCAATCCGACAAGCTGCCGGGAGCCTGTCCGAGCGATCAGGAATCGATTGCGAGCCCGGTAACCGCCAGGGCGGCCCCGCCGAACCGTAGCCCCTCGACGCTGCGCTCCTCGAGGTCGCCCAGCAACGTGGCGGTCATGGCTTCGGGCAGGAAGAATTCGCGGGCAAGGGCCGTGACGGCATCGAGGGTGACGTCACGGACGCCCTGAGTTATCTCCTCCACCGGCACCTGCCTGCCGTGGTGCATCTCGCTTCGAGTCATGTGGCTCATCCAGGAATCCGCGGACTCCAGGCCCAGCAGGGTGTTTCCCACGAGCTGATTCCGGGCGCGGTCGAGCTCCTCCGCGGTCACCTTGCCCTCGGCGACCTTGAACATTTCGTCGACCGCGACGTCGATGACCTCCCGGGTCCATTCCGCCTTGGTGCCGACATAGACGCCGAGGTAGCCCACCTCCCGGTACGCCGACAGAAAGGAATAGACCGAGTAGGCCTTGCCGCGCCGCTCACGTATCTCCTGGAAGAGGCGCGAGCTCATGCCGCCGCCCAGCAGGGTATTGAGCACATGCGCCACGTAGTGCCGGGGGTCGCCCTGAGCCAGCGCCGGCACGCCCAGGCAGATGTGGACTTGTCCCAGCTTTCGCGGGTGGACGAACACGCCGCGGCCGATCTCCGGCGACGTGCCGGTACCCGCCAACGGCCCCGAAGGGAGCGCGCCGAATTCCCCGGCCACCGCGTCCACCAGCTCGGCATGGGAAAGGTTGCCGGCGCCGGCGACAATGACCCGGCCCGGAAGATAACGATCGGCCACGAATCCCACCAGATCGTCCCGGGTGAACCCGGACACCGTTTCCACCTCTCCACAAACCGGCCGGCCCAGCGGGTGATCACCGAAGTAGTCGAGGCTGAAGAGGTCGTGGACGAAGTCCTCGGGATTTTCGTCCGCCGAGGCGATCTCCTGGAGTATCACGGTCCGCTCGCGCTCGATCTCGTCCGGGTCGAACACCGAGTTGAGGAAGATGTCCCTGAGGACGTCGATGGCCAGCGGCAGGTGCTCGTCCAGCACCTTGGCGTAGTAGCAGGTGGACTCCTTGCCGGTGAAGGCGTTGATCACGCCGCCGACGGAATCCATCTCTTCGGCGATCCGTTGCGGACTGCGCGTCCCGGTCCCCTTGAAGAGCAGGTGCTCGACGAAGTGGGAGATTCCACCCTGCCGGCGTTCCTCGTGACGGGACCCGTTCTCCACCCAGATGCCGAGACTCACGGCGCGGGTGCCGAGCCGTTGTTCCGTCAGAATCCTGACGCCGTTGTCCAGCAGGGTTTTTTCAAACATTTCAGCGAGACGCCAGACCCGTCAGGATGCCTGCTCTTCCTTGAGGGCCTCTTTGCGGCTGAGCCTGATCTTGCCCTGTCGGTCGACGTCCAGGACCTTCACCATCAACTCGTCGCCCTCGTTGAGCACGTCCCTCACATGGCGGACATGGTCGTCGGCGATCTGTGAGATGTGGACCAGGCCGTCCGTGCCGGGCATGATCTCGACGAACGCGCCGAAATCCATCACGCGCCGGACCGTACCCTTGTAGATCCTGCCGATTTCCACCTCCGCGGCAATCCCCTCGATCATTTCGATGGCCTTGCGGCTGCCTGCCTCGTCGACGGCCGCGACCGTGACGGTGCCGTCGTCCTGCACGTCGATCTTTGTGCCGGTGGCGTCGACGATGCCGCGGATGACCTTGCCTCCCGGTCCGATGATTTCGCGGATCTTGTCCGGCCGGACCTTGATGGTGGTGATCCGTGGCGCGTGCTGGGACACCTCCTCGCGCGTTTCCGCGAGCGTGCCGTCCATGATTTCCAGGATGTGCAGCCGCCCTTCCCGGGCCTGATAGAGGGCTTCCTCCATGATGTCGCGGGTGACGCCGCTGATCTTGATGTCCATCTGCAGCGCCGTGATCCCGTCCCGGGTCCCGGCTACCTTGAAGTCCATGTCGCCCAGGTGATCCTCGTCTCCGAGGATATCGGTCAGCACCCGCACCTCATCGCCGTCCTTGATCAGGCCCATGGCGATACCCGCCACCGGGGCCTTGGTCGGGACGCCGGCGTCCATCAGCGACAGAGAGCCGCCGCAGACGCTGGCCATGGACGATGATCCATTGGATGCCAGAATCTCCGAAACGATGCGCAGGGTGTAAGGGAATTCATCCGCATCGGGCAGGACCGGCAACAGCGCCCGCTCGGCCAGGGCCCCGTGGCCGATCTCCCGCCGGCCCGGGCTGCGGAGAAACTTGACCTCGCCGGTGCTGTACGGAGGGAAGTTGTAATGCAGCATGAATTTCTTGAACTGCTCGCCGGTGAGCGCGTCGATCCGTTGAACGTCGGACGCCGTGCCCAGAGTGGCTACCACCAGCGCCTGGGTTTCACCCCGGGTGAAGAGCGCCGACCCGTGGGTGCGCGGCAACAGGCCGACCTCGCAGGTAACGGGACGCACGTCCTTGAGGTCGCGCCCGTCGATGCGCTTGCGCTGCACCACAAGGTCCCGGAGCTGGAACTTTTCGAGGTCCCTGAAGGCCCCCTTGAGCTCCTTTTCGCGCCCGGGAAACTCCTCCCCGCCCGTGGTCATGACCTCGGCGCCTACCTCGTCGATGCGGGCGTTCCGCTGCTTCTTGTCAGCGATGCCCACCGCTTCCTTGAGCTTCTCCTGGGCCAGCTCCCGAACACGGGCCGTCAGCGACTCGTCCTTTACCTCCGGGGGCGGCACCCGCTTGGTCTTGCCAAGCTGGTCCTTGAGCTTCTCCTGCAAGTCGATCAGCGGCTGGATCGCCTGGTGTCCCTGGAACAGCGCGTCCAGCACATCCGCCTCGGGCACCATGGCCGCGCCGCCTTCCACCATCACGATGCCGTCCCGGGTCCCCGAGAGGTAGATGTTGACATCACTCCGGGATATTTCGGTCTGGAGCGGATTCATCACCCACTCGCCGTCGATCCGACCGACCCGAACGCCTGCCAGCGGACCGCCGAAGGGGATATCGGATACCTCCAGCGCCAGCGAAGCGCCGAGCATGGCCACGATGTCCGTATCGTTCTCACCGTCCGCGGAGAGCACGGTGACGATGACCTGGGTCTCGGCCTTGAGGCCGCCCGCGAACAGCGGACGAATGGACCGGTCGATCAGGCGGCACGTGAGGATTTCCTTCTCCGAGGGACGTCCCTCGCGCTTGAAGAAGCCTCCGGGGATCCGTCCCGCGGCAAATGTCTTTTCCTGGTAGTCGACGGTCAGCGGGAAGAAGTCGATGTCTTCCCGAACGTCCTTCGAGGCGACGGCGGTTGCGAGAACAACGGTCTCGCCGTAACGGACCAGCACGGCGCCGTCGGCCTGCTGGGCCACCTTGCCCAGGTCGATGCACAGCGGACGGCCGCAATAGTCCAATTCGATCTTTGTCTGCATATGTTTACCCTCAAGGGTAGTGGGGGCTGAAGAGAAGAACGCGGGAAGGGGACACCAACGGCTGGGTATCTATCGGCGGATACTCAGTCGCTGGATCAAAGTCTGATACCTCTGAACATCCCTCTTTTTGAGATAATCCAGAAGCCGCCGCCTTTTTCCGACGAGCTTGAGCAGGCCCATCCGTGTGTGATGGTCCTTTTTGTGAGTTCTCAGATGCTCTGTCAGGTAAACGATGCGGTGGCTGTGAATGGCAACCTGCACCTCGGGCGAACCGGTGTCGGTGTCGTGGAGTCTGAATTTCCTGATCGTCTCGCTGGTCTGCTCCTGAGCTGATTCCATCTGTACCCTTTTCTTTCTCCCTTTTTCTCGTATTTCACATGGTTTCTAGCATGCCGGCCACGCCCGTGTAAAGCTGACGGCGCGGGGCGTCATACGGATCCGGAGGGGTTGAGAATCCGAACGATCTGCCAGGCTCTCACGCGCCCGTCCCAGCCTATCAGGGCCACCAGCTCGCCGTCCCGGTCCACCACCCGCCGGGTCGTCTCTCCGGGGACGGGCTCTCCGATACCTGCGAGGGAACCCTGGATGCCCCGTCGAAGCCGGTCCACCGCCTCCGGGCCGAATACGGCGCATTGGAGATGTTCCAGTGCGCGGTTCAACGACACCAGCGGCACGGCGCCGGCATCCCGGGCCGCCCCAAGGTCCTCGAGGGTCACCGCGTCCGCGATCCTGAAGGGCCCCGACGCCACCCTGCGAAGACGGCTCAGGTGGGCGCCGCACCCCAGAAACCTGCCGATGTCGGCTGCCAGCGTCCTCACATAGGTACCCTTGGAACAAGTCAACTCGAACTCCAGCTCGGCGGGGCTCACCTGCTCCAGACGGACAAGCTCCACCCGGATGCTGCGCGACTCCCGCCCTACCTCCATCCCCTTGCGGGCCAACTCGTAGAGCCGGGCGCCCTCCTTCTTCAGCGCCGAGTACATGGGCGGCACCTGACGCTGGCAACCACTGAACTCGCGGCGCAAGGCGTCGAGATCGCGCGGGCCGAGGACCGGTGCGGCGCTTTGCGACAGCAGCTTCCCGGTGCGGTCCTGCGTATCCGTCTCCGCGCCCAGCGCCATCACGCCGGTGTAGCCCTTGTCCGCGTCCAGGAAGTGTTGGGCAATCTTGGTGCCCTCGTTCACCGCCAGGGGCAGGAGACCGGAAGCGAACGGATCCAGGGTCCCCAGGTGGCCGACCTTCCGGGCTCCGGTGATCCGCTTGGCGGTGGCCACCACCCGCGCCGAGGACGGACCCTCCGGCTTGTCCACCAGCAGGATGCCGCTCCTGACCAGATGCATGGCGTCGTGCGTCACTCCTTCGGTCCGATGGCGCCGAGGAGGTCGTCGATACGCCGGGCCCGGTCGGGGGCCTCGTCGTAGACGAACTCGATGGCCGGAACGAAGCGCAGTTCGAGGTCCGCCGCAATCCGGCCGCGAATGAAGCCCGTGGCGGCGCGCAGACCCTGGAGCGCGTCGTCCTTGCCGGATGTTCCGTCACGCACCGTGAAGTAGATGCTGGCGTGCTTGAGATCGGGCCTGACGTCCACCCCCGTCAGCGTCACCGAACCGAGCCGCGGGTCATTGAGCGAACGCGTCAACAGACGAGAGACGAACTCGATCAACAAGTCGCCGACCCGTTGCGAGCGCGAGATACCTGTGTTTTGACGATTCCTCACAAACCCGTCCGTCCATCCCGTGCCGCCAGGCCACTATTCGTGCAGTATCCGAATGTCCGACTCCCCGAGCTCGGCCAATCCCATCCGGTCCACGAACTCCACCACCTGCCGAAGCGTGGCTTCGACGATTCTGGCGTTGCTGCCCACGACGCCGAACCCCAGCAGCGCCCGCTGCCACAGATCCTGGTCACCGCACTCTGTTACCGAGATATTGAACCGATTGGAAACCCGGGACTGGATCTTCCGCAGGACCGATCTCTTCCCCTTGAGGGAGTGATTCTCCGGCAGGATCAACGCAATCTTGAGAACGCCGACGACCATGCCTGTCCTGAGCGTGCGCCCTTCGACCTCGCTTCGCGCAAGGAGAACGGAGCTTTCGTGGATCCTGAGCCCCTGGAAAGGCTACCGGCCGGCCGAGAGCTGCGCCGCTCCGCCGCCGTCCACACGCGGGCGTCCCCGGGGGATGGGGATCTTCTCGAAGCCTTCGATGACGTCGCCGACCTTGACGTCCTGATACCCGTCGATGGCGATGCCGCACTCGTAACCCGTGCCGACCTCGCGCACGTCGTCCTTGAACCGCTTCAGGCTGGCGAGCTTGCCCTCGTGCACCACCACCTGATCCCGCAAGAGGCGTACCATGCTCGAACGCATAATCTTGCCGTCGGTGACCGCACACCCGGCGATGGTACCCACGCCGCGTATGTTGAAGACCTCCCGGACCTGGATCCGTGCGTGGAACTCTTCCCGAAAACCGGCTCCAGCAGCCCTTCCATGGCCGAGCGGATGTCGTCGATCACTTCATAGATGATGGTATAGAGACGCACGTCCACGCCCTGCTGCACCGCCAGATTCGTGGCCTTGGGCTCGGGACGGACGTTGAAGCCGATGACGATGGCGTTGGACGCGCTGGCCAGCAGGACGTCGCTCTCGGTGATGCCGCCCACGGAGTTGTGAATGACCCGGATCTTCACCTCGTCGGTGGAGAGCCGGGTGACGGCCTCGTTGAGGGCCTCCACGGAGCCGTGCACGTCGCCCTTCACCACCACGCGCAACTCCTTGACTTCGTTGGCCTTGATCTGGTCGTAGAACTCTTCCAGCGACACCTTGCTGGTCTTGGCCAGCTCCGCCTCCCGCTGCTGAGTCTCGCGGTACTCGGCGAACTGCCTTGCCGTTGCCTCATCGGTGAGTGCCGAGAACGCTTCACCGGCATGGGGTACCCCCTGAAGGCCCAGGATCTCCACCGGTATGGACGGCGTCGCATTCTCGACCTTGTGGACCTGATCGTCGATCATCGCCCGCACCCTGCCGTGATGAGGGCCGGCAAAGACGGGATCGCCTACCTTCAACGTCCCCTCCTGTACGAGCACGGTGGAAACCGGGCCGCGTCCCCGCTCCAGCTTGGCCTCCACCACCACGCCACGGGCCAGCTTGTTGGGGTTCGCCTTGAGCTCCAGCAGATCCGCCTGCAGCAACAGCATCTCCAACAGACTGGGCAATCCTTCATGGGTCACGGCCGAAACCGGCACGAAGATCGTGTCGCCGCCCCATGCCTCGGGCACCAGACCGTGGTCGGCCAGTCCGCGTTGGACCCGCTCCGTATCCGCGTCGGGGCGGTCGATCTTGTTCACGGCGACGATAATGGGTACCTCGGCGGCGCGGGCATGGTCTACCGCCTCGATGGTCTGCGGCATCACACCGTCATCGGCGGCTACCACCAGGACCACGATGTCGGTGACCTTGGCGCCTCTTGCGCGCATGGCCGTGAAGGCTTCGTGTCCGGGGGTGTCGAGGAAGGTCACGCCCCTGCCGTCCAGCCGGACGTGATAGGCGCCGATATGCTGGGTTATGCCGCCTGCCTCCGCGCCGGTCACGTTCGTGCTGCGGATAGCGTCGAGCAACGACGTCTTGCCGTGGTCCACGTGACCCATGATGGTCACCACCGGGGGTCGCGATTCCAGGGCTTCCGCGGGATCCACGACCTCGTGCTGATCCTGGAGCGCCGTCTCGACGTCGAAGGCCACGTTCTCGACCTGGTAGTCGAACTCGTTGGCCACCAGGGTCGCGGTGTCGTAATCGAGCACCTGATTGATGGTGGCCATCATGCCGAGGCCCATGAGCTTCTTGATGACCTCTCCCGCCTTGACGCCCATGGATCTGGCCATATCGCCCACGGTGACGACCTCGGCCATGCGGACCACCCGCTTGCTCGCCTTCGGCACCGTGATCGCGGTCTTCTTCTGTTCCTTGCCGGGCAAGGCGCGCTTTTTCCTGAGCACCCGGCCACGCGGGGAGCGGAACTCCCGTTCCTTGAGCTCGATGACTTCCTGTTTGCGGATGACCCGCTTCTTCCCCTTGCCCCCCTTGCCGGCCTTGTCCTGTCCGTCGGCTTCCGCCGGCGGCTGTCCACCGTCACGCGCCACCCGTTCTCCGGCACCCGCGGCCGCGGTCTTGGCGGGACCGGTCTTTGCCGGCGCGGGGGTGGGCTTCCGGCTCAGATCGATACGGCCGAGGATGCGCGGGCCGGTCAACCCGGCCGGTCGGGCCGCCGCCTTATCGGCCGCCCCATTGGCGGCGTCCGCGGCCGGCGGCGCCGGTTCGGGCGCCTCCGCCGATACGGGGGCCCCGGGCTCCTCCGCCTGCGCCGGCGCTTCGGGAGGGCTGACGGCATCCGGCTCGGAGGGTGCCGCCTCCTCCGGGGGAGCCATCTCCGCGCCGGGCGGCGTGTCTACCTGCTCGACATCGGAGGCCTTGGCCACGGCCTCCTGGGCCGACACTTCACCGATCGCGGGTTCGTGGGCCGGCGTCTCGACGGGCACGCCTTCCTGAGGCGTGGTTTCCCCGGTCTCCCGAGCCGCCGGCTCCTCCTCTTCCTCCGCCGGAGGCTGTACCAGGTGAATGGGTTTGCCGGTGACCAACTCGACCGTGCTTCTGCGGCGCCGGATGACGTTGGCGCGAACACGTCGCTCCACCACCTTCTCGTGCGCCTGCACCTCGCCCATGTCCTCGTCTTCCGCCGTGATCGTGCGATCGACGAGAACCCGTTCCTCGCCGACCGTGACCTTCGGCTTTTCAGTGGCGGCAATCGCTGCCTTGACGGCCTCGATTTCCGGCTCGTCAAGGGAACTCTGCGGCTTCTTGCCACGGATCCTGATCTTCGCGAGTTGGGCGATGAGATCCTTGGGCTCGATATCGAGCTGCTTGGCCAGTTGATGCACTCTCACTTTGCTCATTTCCCACTCCGTTGAGCGCGAAGCTTTCCCAACAGCTCCTCGCGATCCTCGCGGTGCAGATCGCGACGAAATGCACGGTAGAGGCTCTTCCTTTTCAGGAAAGCTCGCCAGCAATCCTCACTGTCATGCAGATAGCCTCCTCGTCCGCTGTGTTCTTCGGGCTGCAAACCTTCCTCCATGACCGCCAATCGACGCAAAACGGACTTCTCGTCACGCTGACCGCAACCCATGCAGGTCCGCACCGGCGAACGACCGCTCATCCCCAGTGTCCCGGCCGCTTTACACGCCTTGCTGGGGGGTCGGCTCCGCCTCCTCGTCACTCCCCGCGGGGGCCGGCTCCTCGACCGCTTCGGTTGCCGCGGGCGTCGGCTCGGCCGCGGCATTCTCCGGCTCCGATACGGCATCCGCAGCCTCGCTCGCTGCATCCTCCGCCTCGGACGCGGCCCGCTCCGCCTCAGCCGCGGCCTGCTCCGCCTCCCGTTCCGCCCGCTCACGCTCTTCCTCCACGTGCTTCGTGGCCGCGTCCAGGATGGTCTGGGCCTTCTCGGGCTCGATACCGGTGATCTCGTTGATGGTCGCCGGCTCGGCCTCGGACAGATCCTCGGCTGATTTGTACCCCGACTGGTAGAGCAGCTCCGCCATCACTTCGCTCACCCCCGGGACCCCGGACAGCGACTGCCTCGCCTGCCGACTTTCCTCATCGGCCTCCGACTCGCTGCGGGCGTCGATGCCCCAACCCGTGAGGCGGGACGCCAGCCGAACGTTCTGTCCCTTGCGTCCGATGGCGAGAGAGAGCTGCTCGTCCGGCACGATGACCTCCATGCTGTGGGCCTCCTCGTCCAGCAGGATCTTGGTGACCTTGGCAGGAGCCAAAGCCCGGCAGACATACTCGGCCTGCTCGGGTATCCAATGCACGATGTCGATCTTCTCTCCGCGCAACTCCTGCACCACGGACTGGACCCGGGTTCCCTTCATGCCCACGCAGGCGCCCACCGGATCCACATCGGGGTCGTTGGACACCACGGCGATCTTGGCCCGGCCGCCCGGCTCGCGGGCGGCCCCCTTGACCTCGACGATGCCTTCGTAGATTTCAGGGACCTCCTGCTCGAACAGCTTGATCAGCATGCCCGGGTGGGTCCGCGACAGCACGATCTGGGGACCCCGGCTGGTCATCTCCACGCTGACGATGTAGGCCCGGATCCGGTCGCTCTGCCGGTACCGTTCCCGCGGAACCTGCTCCTTTTCCGGCAGGATCGCATTGGTCCTTCCCAGGTTGACGATGATGTTGTTCTTCTCGAAGCGTTGCACGATGCCGTGGACCAGCTCCCCCTGGCGATCCTTGAACTCGTTGAAGATGATCTCGCGCTCGACGTCCCGCACCCGCTGTACGATATTCTGCTTGGCCGCCTGGGCCGCGATCCGGCCGAACACCGCGGAATCGATCTTCATGAGCAGCTCGTCACCCAACTCCACGTCCGGGTCCAGCGTTTCGCGGGCGTCGTCCAGCTCGATCTCGGTGTCGGGGTCCGCGACGTCGTCCACCACCACCTTGGCCTCGAACAGCTCGATCTCCCCGATGTCGGGGTTGTACTGCGCCTCGAAGGTCCTATCGATGCCGAACGTCTTCTTGGCCGCCGATACCATGGCGGACTCGATGGCCTCGACCAGGATCTCCTTGTCGATACCCTTTTCCTTCGTTACCTGCTCGATGACTCGATTAAGATCCTGTTGCATCTTTCTCCCCCAAACCCGGCATCAGGGTGACGCCCACTCGTACTCGACGTTGGCCTTCACGATGACGCCGAACGGGATGAACACTTCGAGCCCGTCCTGCACCAACACGACACCTTCCAGGGCGGCGTCGTGAAGAGGTCCCAGGAAGTTTTTCCGGCCGTTGATCATTTCGACGGTATGGACGCGAACCCTCTGTCCCACGTACCGGGCAAAATGTTCCGGCTTCCTGAGCGGACGGTTGATGCCCGGAGAGGACACCTCCAGGGTATAGGCGCCCTCGACGACGTCATAGACATCCAGAATGTCGCTCAACTCCCGGCTGACCCGGCTTAGCTCATCGAGGCCGGGAGCGTCGTTCTCCTCCTGTTTCTCGACCTTGTCCAGATACACGCGCAACACGCGGCCCGATCTCCCCTCGTGTCGGAGCTCGATGTCCACCACTTCCAAACCCCCGCCCGCGGCCAAAGGATCCACGATCTCCCAGAGACGATCCAGTGTCTGGCTTGACGCCATCGGCACCTCAAATAAAAAAGCGGGCAAGCTGCCCACTGATGGTTATCCTTTTACACATAGACGCGGCCGAATGCAAGTTATTCGCCGGGGCCGCGTTGTATGGCAAAGGCCGCCGCGGCCACTGGTTGCCCGACAGGGACGAACTCGCTATCATCCCGGTTCTGAAATCAGCCATGTCCACCCCGCAGCCCATGCCCACCACACCGCATTCAGGCGACGCCAACGATTGGCTGGTGGCCATGATCGACAAGAGCCTCGGACCGGACGAGAGCACGAGCCGCGCGGAGAACGACTTTGTCCCGCGGCGGGGGAAACACGTGCCCAGCCTGCCCGACATCACGGGAGACCGGAGCCGGCTGATCCAGGTCTTCCTCAACCTCGTGGAGAACGCGCTCCAGGCCAAGCCCACCTGCATGACCGTCACCACTCACATCGAGACGGATTTCTCCTTGCGCACGGATCGTTCCGATCCCACCCGGTTCGTCACGGTCGACATCCGTGACGACGGGACGGGCATAGACGACGAGGACCTGCCGGACATCTTCTCGCCCTTCTTTACCCGGAAACGGCGTGGGACCGGTCTCGGTCTCGCCATCTGCGACCGCACCGTCAAGGAGCACGGGGGCCGGCTGGGAGTGGAAAGCCACCTGGGCGAGGGATCGGTGTTCAAGGTCTCCCTACCCGCCCGACACGGTTAGCCGCTATGGAACAGGGCCGCATCTTGCTGGTGGAAGACGATGAGTCCCTGAGCCGGGTGCTCCGGAAGGCGCTGGAACGCCAGGGATACTGGGTGGCCGCCACCGCCACGGGACGGGACGCGCAGCAACTCCTGGAGGAGTCCGGCT
Source organism: uncultured Binatia bacterium (SeqCode) (assembly GCA_965218305.1). GTDB lineage: Bacteria > Desulfobacterota > Binatia > UBA9968 > JAJDTQ01 > JAJDTQ01. The sequence continues at coordinate 2,696,392 of OZ244617.1, forward strand.
TCGACGCCGTGCTGCTGGACATCCAGCTCCCCGACATCGAGGGCCTGGCGCTCCTCGACTTTGCCAAGGAATCCGGCCTTCAAACGCCGTTCATCGTCATGACCGCGCAGAACACCATGCGCAACGCCATCGACGCGATGAAGGGCGGCGCTTTCGACTATCTCACCAAGCCCTTCGACCTCGATGTATTGATGGTGGTGGTGGAACGGGCCCTGGACCGGCGCCGCCTCAGCCGCGAGCTCAGCGATCTCAAGGAGGAGGTGAAGAAGAAATACGAGCCCGGCGTCAACATGATCGGCACCAGCGCCGCCATGCAGCAGGTCTTCAAGACCATCGGGCAGGTTGCCGGAACCGACACGACCATCCTGATCCAGGGAGAAAGCGGAACCGGCAAGGAACTGGTCGCCAAGACGATTCACTACAACTCCACCCGCTGGAACAAACCCTTCGTGCCGGTGAATTGCGCGGCGATTCCGCGAGACCTGCTCGAGTCCGAGCTTTTCGGGCACGAAAAGGGAGCGTTCACCGGCGCCCTGGAGCGGCACATCGGGACCTTCGAGCTGGCCAGCGGCGGGACGTTGTTCCTCGACGAGATCAGCGAGCTCCCGCTGGAGCTCCAGACCAAGCTGCTGCGGGTGCTGCAGGACGGCTCCTACCGGCGCGTGGGCGGCAAGGACATGCTCCAGTCGGACGCCCGGCTGCTGGCGGCGACCAACCAGGATCTGGAGAAGGCGGTCCAGGAGAACCGTTTCCGGGACGACCTCTACTTCCGCCTCAAGGTCATACCGCTTCCGATCCCTCCCCTCAGGGACCGCCGTACCGACTTGCCGGCCTTGATCGACTTCTTCGTCGCAAAGGTCAACAGTGAAATGGGCACGCAGGTGTCGGGCGTGTCGCCGGACGCCCTGAAGGAGCTGCAGCAATATGACTGGCCCGGCAACGTTCGGGAACTGGAGAACGTGATCATCCGCGCGGCGGTGCTCTCCCCGGGACCGATCCTGTCGGCCCGGGACTTCGCGCTGTCGAGTCCGGAGGAATCACCGTCGAACGACTATGACAGCCTGTCGCTGGAGGAGGTCGTGCGGGGGAAGCTCGAGGATTATTTCCGGCGCACCCGCGGAGTCCAGGTGGAGAATCTCTATTCCGTGGTCATGGAAAGAGTGGAACGGCCCCTCATCGAACTGACCCTCCAGGCCACCCGCGGCAACCAGATCCGCGCCGCTCAACTGCTCGGCATCAACCGCAACACCCTGCGCAAGAAGATCACGGACCTCCGCATCACCGTGAAGCGGGAACCATGAGCTGCCTGCCGTCGCGTCTGTATGCCATCGTGGACGGAGCCCAGACCGGGGGCCGTCCGTTGGCCTCGGTGATCGAGGCCATGCTGGCCGGGGGCGTCTCGGTGCTCCAGTTGAGGGTGAAGGATCGGCCAGCGGATGAATTCCTGCGCATGGCCCTGACGGCGCGTGAGAAAACCGCCCGCGCGGGCTGCCTCTTCATCGTCAACGACCGGGTGGACATCGCCCTGGCCGCCCGGGCCGACGGCGTGCACCTGGGACAAGAGGACCTGCCGCTGGAGGCCGCGCGGCCGCTCGTGGGTGACAAGCTCATCGGCATCTCCACCCACAGCGCGGAACAAGCGGAAGAGGCGGAGCGGGGCGGAGCGGACTACATCGGGTTCGGCCCGATGTTCCCTACCCGCACCAAGGAGACCGGCTACGGGTCCCGCGGCCTCGCCATGCTCGAGTCCGTGCGACGCCGGGTAGGAATTCCCATCGTCGCCATCGGCGGCATCAGCGCGGAAAATATCACCCGGACATGGGCCAGCGGGGCCGACGCCGCCGCCATGATCAGCTACCTGACCCAGGGTGACGACGTGGCGGCAAGGGTGAGGCACGTCCTCGATCTGTCCTAGTCACAACACTAGATCCCCTCGTATTCCTCGGCGTCGGAGTAGCCCTCGTCGTCGCGTCCGGAGTAGTCCTCGAAGCGGGTGTATTCTTTCAGGAAGGTCAGCTTCACGGTACCCACCGGGCCGTTACGCTGCTTCTCGACGATGAGCTGCGCGAGACCCGTATGCTTCTTGGGATCCTTTTCGTACGCATCCTCGCGGTATACGAACATGATCACATCGGCGTCCTGCTCGATGGCGCCGGATTCCCGCAGGTCCGCCATCACGGGACGCTTTTCGGTCCGTTCCTCCACCCGACGGTTGAGCTGCGAGAGGGCGACGACGGGAACGTTCAACTCCTTGGCCAGGGCCTTGAGGGAACGCGATATCTCCGAGATCTCCTGCTCGCGGTTGGGCGAGCCGCGGGGGCCGCGCATGAGCTGCAGGTAGTCGACCACCACCAGGCCGATCTTCCGGCTGCGGTCGCGCAGGAGCCGCCGGGTCTTTGCGCGCACCTCCAGAACCGTCACGGCGGGGGTGTCGTCGATATAGACCGGCGCTTCTCCCAGCCTTCCGGCCGCCTCCACCAGCGCGGGAAACTCGTGCTCCCGGAGGTACCCGGTCCGGAGCCTGGCGTGATCCACGCGCGCCTCCGAGCAGAGCATCCGGAGAACGAGCTGCTCCATGGCCATCTCCAGGGAGAAGACGGCCACGCCGATGCCGTGGAGCGCCGCGTTCACCGCGATGTTGAGCGCGAACGCGGTCTTCCCCATCCCCGGCCGGCCGGCGACGATAAGCAGATCCGAGGGTTGGAACCCCGCCGTCAGCCGGTCGATGTCGTGATAACCCGTGGCCACGCCCGTGACCATCTCCTTGCGCCGGTAGAGTTCGTCGACCTTCTTGATGGTGGCGGTCATCACGTCGCCGACCTTGACGAAGGACGAGTTGATGCGCTTTTCCGAGATGTCGAAGATGGCGCGCTCGGCGTCGTCCAGGAACGTATCGACGTCGCCTCGTTCTTCCAGACCGCGGGCGGCGATGTCGGTGGACGTCCGGATCAGGTGACGGAGAATGGCCTTTTCCCTCACGATCCGCGCGTAGTAGGCGATATTGGCGGCGGTGGGCACCTGGCTCGCGAGCTCCGCGAGATAGGCGGAACCTCCCGCGTCTTCCAGCTCTCCCTTGGCCTTCAGACGGTCGCTCAGGGTGATGAGGTCCACCGGCTCGTTGCGCTCCCAGAGCTCCACCATGGCGCGGTAGATCTTGCGGTGCGACTCGCGGTAGAGGTCGTCCGGGTTGACGAGCTCGATAACCGTGTTGATGGCGTCGTTTTCCAGCAGCACGCCGCCGAGGATCGACGCCTCCGCCTCCAGGTTCTGGGGCGGGAGCTTCGCGAGAGTGCCCGTCACGTCCGCCATGGATCACCCTTGCCGGGTTCCCCGCCGGCTCCCTCACGCGCCGTTCCGTGCTCCGCCGTCACCACGGTGTGGATCCCGCCCCGGACGTTGAAGTCGCCGATGACGCTCATGGACTTCGGCGAACAGGCCGCCACCAGGTCGTCGAGGATCCGGTTGACCACGTCCTCGTGAAAGGCGCCCTCTTCACGGAACGACCAGAGATAGAGCTTGAGCGACAGCAGCTCGATGCATCGCGGACCGGGAACGTAGCGGACCCGGATGGTGGCGAAGTCCGGTTGTCCGGTCTTGGGGCACACGCAGGTGAACTCCGGACATTCCATGGCCACCTCGTAGTGCCGGTCCTGCCGCGGATTGGGGATGGTTTCGATCTGCTTGCCAGGTTGTGTCGGCACTTTAGCCTTTCATCCACGGGACGGCACCCGGCGCTCGGCCTTGCGCGCTCCGCGCACCTTGACTTGACGCCGCCCGGCGGCCAGACTGACGCCGCATGAAGCTCGACATTCACGTTCCTTCCATCGACGGCGTCGTCAGAGCCGAGATCCGATCGGCCGAAGACGGCGGCTCGTGGTCGGCCTACCTCGTCCTGATCGGGGGCGTTGCGCTGGCGGATGCCTGTCTCGTGCTGGCACGGTCGGGCCTGCCGCTTCGCTTCAGCGGCCAATCGGCCGAGGCCGCCGAGGCCGAGGCCAAGGAGTACGTCCAAGCCCACTACCGGGTCGCGCGCATGATCTGGTGAAACCGCGCGGAAGGCACGTCCCGGCGCCCGCAGCCGGCTCTACGGCATTCGCAAGGTGTATTCCAAAACCTCGCTGAGCTTGCGGATCCTGGTGGCCCGATCCAGCCGCTCCTCACGGGGCGCCAGAAAATAGCGGTCCAGGCTGTTCCGGAGATTCCACTCCAGCACCTCGATACATTGCTCCGTGACGTCCTGTTCCAGCCGCCGGCGCTGCTCCCGGCGGACCTTGCTGATCTCTACGACGCGCGCCATGACAAAGGATACTCGTGTAGTTTTCCGCGAAACCGTTTACGAACCGCAACACTAGGAACACCCGGGCGGCCTGTCAAGTCGCGGGCTGCTGTTGGGTGACGCAGTGGATGCCACCCAGGCCGAGGACCAGCGCACGCGCGTCGATGCCCGCCACCCGACGGCCCGGGAGCAGTGCCGCAAGCGTATCCAGCGCGGCCTGATCCTTGGGTCCGCCGTAGAGGGGCACCAGCACCACCCCGTTGGCGATATAGAAGTTGGCATAGCTTGCGGGAAGCCTTGAATCACCCGCCGCCACCGGATCGGGTTGCGGCAGCGGCACCACCCGGAGCCGGCGCCCGCTCGGATCCGTGGCGGACGCCAGGCAACGAAAATTCTCCTGGAGCGCCCGGTGGTTCTCGTCCCGCGGATCCTGCTCCACCACGCACACGACGGTTTCCGTGTCCACGAAACGCGCCAGGTTGTCGATGTGGCCGTCCGTATCGTCCCCGGCCATGCCCGCGGGCACCCAGACGACGCGCCGGAGTCCCAGGGCGGATTGCAACAAAGCCTCTATCTCCGACCGGGTACGGTCACGGTTGCGGTTGGCGTTCAGCAGGCACTCCTCGGTGACAAGACAGAGGCCGGCGCCGTTGACGTCGATGGAACCTCCCTCCAGCACCAGTCCCGGCGTGAACGCCGGCACCTGGAGAAACTCGTTGATCCGCAGCGGAACGACGTCGTCCGCCACGTACTCCGGGTATTTCAGCCCCCAGGCATTGAACCGCCAGTTGACCAGGGCCAGGGCCCCGGAAGCGCCCTCACCGGTGACGAAGGTCGGCCCGTAGTCCCGGATCCACACGTCGACGGTAGGGATGCGATGGAAGGTGACGCGGCGCATGTCGACTCCCTCGCGCCGGAGCCGCGCCGCTACCGCGGTCTCGGAGGAAGCGTCGTTGACAAGCAGGTGGACGGGCTCGCCGGGGACCAGCGTGCGGATCATCTCGACCCAGGTCTGCCGCACCCGCTCGAGGTCACCCGGCCAGGTATCGCCGTTGTGGGGCCACGCCAGCCATGTGGCGGCATGGGGTTCCCACTCCGCGGGCATCCGGTAACCCGCCCCCCGCGGATCCGCCGACCGGGTGTCCTGGCTCACGAATCAATCCAGCAACTGTCTGGTGAGGCCGCCGTAGGCGTCGATGCGCCGGTCCCGCAGGAACGGCCAGTTGTGACGGGCTTCCGCGATGGCATCGAGATCACACTCCACCAGCAGGGTCTCGGGCTTTCCCCTGCCGGCCCGGGCGAGCACACGGCCGGAGGGATCGGCGGCAAAGGAGTTGCCCCAGAAGGCGATCCTGCCCTCCCGGCCCACCCGGTTCACCGCCGCCACGTAGACACCGTTGGTCACCGCGTGGGACCGTTGCACCAGCTCCCAGGCTTCGAGCTGTGTCTGGCGCACGGCCTGGGTTTCTCCAGCGCCCCAACCGATGGCGGTGGGGTAGAAGATGATCTCGGCTCCGCCCAGGGCCGCCAGCCGCGCCGCTTCCGGGAACCACTGGTCCCAGCAGATCAGTACGCCCACGTGGGCATGGCGGGTCCGGAACGTACGGAACCCCAGGTCGCCGGGGGTGAAATAGAACTTTTCGTAGAAACCCGGATCATCCGGTATGTGCATCTTGCGGTACTTGCCCAGAACCTCTCCGTCCGCATCGATGACCACGGCGGTGTTGTGGTAGACGCCGGCCGCGCGGGCCTCGAACACCGAGGCCACGATCACGACCTCGAGCTCCCGCGCAAGGGGACAGAGTTGCTCGGTGGTGGGTCCGGGAATGGGCTCCGCCAAAGCGAAGGCCCCCGTGTCCTCGGCCTGCGGGAAATACCGGGAGCGGAACAGTTCCTGGACGCAGACGATCCGGGCACCGCCCGCGGCGGCCAGACGGATGCGCCGCGCGGTGGCGGCGAGGTTGCGATCCGGATCCAGGGATGCCCTGGACTGGATCAGCCCCACGGTCACGCTGTGGTTCGTCATGGGGAACTCACGGCTCCCGGTGTCGTGAAATCCGTTTATGAAGACACGCGGGACTCAACGGCGGCGTCGGACGCCCCTACGCCGCCTGCCGGCGCTTCATGGGCACGTAGTCGCGCACCTCCGAGCCGAGGTAGATCTGGCGCGGGCGGGCGAGCTTCTGCTCGGGATCCTCCAGCATCTCTATCCACTGGGCGAGCCAGCCGGAAGTCCGGGCGATGGCGAACAGCACGGGGAACATGCTGACGGGCAGTCCCATGGACTGGTAGATGAGCCCGGAGTAGAAATCGACGTTCGGATAGAGCTTCCGATCGATGAAGTACTCCTCCTCCAGGGCGATGCGTTCGAGCTCCAGGGCGATGTCCAGCAGCGGGTTGCGCCCGGTCACCTCGAACACCTCGTCGGCCACGCGTTTGATCACCTTCGCGCGGGGATCGTAGTTCTTGTAGACCCGGTGCCCGAAGCCCATGAGGCGCCCCTCGCCGGCCTTGACCCGCTTGATGAAGCCCGGAACGTTGTCCTTGGACCCTATCTCCGTCAGCATGCGCAGCACCATCTCGTTGGCGCCGCCGTGCAACGGCCCGTAGAGCGCGGCGGCCGCACCGGCCAGCGCCGAGTAGGGGTCGGTCTGGGAGCTGCCCACGCCGCGCATAGCATTGGTGCTGCAGTTCTGCTCGTGGTCCGCATGCAGGATGAAGAGCACGTCCAGCGCCTTCTCCAGTACCGGGTTCGGCGAGTATTTGAGCTCGGTCATCTTGTAGAGCATGTTGAGGAAATTGCCGGTGTAGCTGAGGTCGTTGTCCGGGTAGGCGTAGGGCAGCCCCATGCTGTGGCGGTAGACGAAGGCCGCCAGGGTGGGAATCTTTCCCATTAGGCGAAAGATCTGAGCGCGCTGGGATTCCGGGTCGAAGATCTTCTTGGCGTCGGGATAGAAGGTCGACAGCGCCGCGATGGAGCTCACCAGCATCCCCATGGGATGAGCATCGTACTTGAAGCCGTCGATGAACTTCTTGATGTTCTCGTGGAGCAGCGTGTGGTGGTTGATGTTCCAGCTCCAGTCTTCCAGCTCCGCGGCCGTGGGCAGTTCGCCGTGGAAGATCAGGTAGGTGGTCTCCAGGTAGGTGCTTTCCTCCGCCAACTGCTCGATGGGGTATCCACGATAGCGCAGGATGCCCACGTCGCCGTCGATAAAAGTGATGCGGCTGTGGCATGATGCCGTGTTCAAAAAGCCCGGGTCATAGCTCATGAGGCCGAAATCGCCCTCCGACGACTTGATCTGCCGGAGGTGGAAAGCATTGATCGCGCCATTCTCGATGGGGATCTCGTAGGATGTCCCGGTCCGGTTATCCGTAACGGTCAAAGTGTCTGCCGCCATACTTCGTTCCTCTTCCTGTGCGTTTTAGAAGTAGCTTTCTTAGAACATCCCCGGTGAGGGGTCAACCCATAATGGGGGGGCATTCCGCTTGACATTTGAGGCAGGACTCGTTCTCGAAAGGCGGCCTCCGAACGGGTTTTCGGACCCCGATTCACGCTCCGGTAAGCCGCATGCCGCCGTCCACCGGCAGGATCGCGGCGGTCACGTGGGAAGCCGCGTTCGACGCCAGATACAGCGCCGCCTCGGCTACGTCCTCGGGCTCTCCGATGCGGCCCAGCGGTACCCGGGCAGCGTAGCGTGCCACCTTTTCCGGCGTCGACGTGTCCACCATGGGAGTCCGGTTGGGACCGGGGCAGATGCAGTTGACCCGGATGTTCTGGCGGGCGTGGTCCTCGGCCATGGCCTCGGTCAACCGGACCATGCCGCCCTTGGAGGCGCAATAGGCGGCGCGCCCCGCCTGCCCCATCATCCCGGAGCGGGCGGCGATGTTGATGATGACCCCGCCGCCGCGCCTGGCCATCTCGGGGATGGCGTGACGGCACACGTTGAAGACCCCCTTCAGGTTGGTGTCCAGGGTCCGGTCCCAGTCCTCCTCGGAAATCTCCGTCACCGCGCCGTTGGTGCGGACGCCGGCGCTGTGGACCACGATGTCCAGGCCGCCGTAGCGCTCCACCGCCGCCGCCACAAGGTCCCTCATCTCGTCATGCCGCCTCACGTCGGCGGCCTTGAACATGGCGGCGCCGCCCTCGGCGCGAATGAGGCCGAGGGTCTCTTCCCCCCTGCTCGCGGTGGTGGAGGTCCCCGCTACCGCGCAGCCCTCCAGGGCGAAACGCACCGCGATGGCGCGTCCCAGGCCCGAGCCGAACCCCGTCACCAGTGCTACCTTGCCGTCGAGTTGACCCATGGGCTTGCCCTCCTGCGTCCCGGGTTGTAGGGCGGGTTTCGAACCCGGCCCCGGCCTCGCCATTGCTCCCGCGCCCGGGCGAGGCGGTGACCCTTCAGCCTGCCGCGTATTCCCGCACCGCGTCGTGGTTCAGGACCATCCCGTGGCCGGGGGTTTCGGGCAGCGTCACCCAGCCGTCCTCGGGCTCGGGCGGGTCCTTGTAGATGGCCTTGGCCATGTGCCAGTCGTTCACATGGAACTCGGTGCGCCAGCCGTTGGGCACGGCCGCGTGCAGGTTCATGTCGTAGTAGGCGCCGTTGCCGATGGGCAGGTCGAAGGCCTGCGCCAGCGCCGCCGCCTTCATCCCCATGGTGAAACCGCCCACGGAGCCCACCTGGATGTTGATGAAGTCCACGGCCTCGGCCCGCACCAGCCCCGCCAGCCCGTAGAAGTCTTCCCATTGGCCGGCGGCGATGGGGATGGACGTGTGACGCCGCAACGCCGCCAACCGGGCCGGGTCGTTCCGCAGGATGGGCTCCTCGAACCACATGAGGTTGTACGGTTCCAGCCGCTTGCACCAGCGGAGCGCCGCGTCGTAGCGCAGCAGGCAGGCGGCGTCCACCATGAGCTCCACCTCGTCCCCCACCGCCTCCCGCACCGCCCGGACCCGGCGCTCGTCCTCCGAGGGATCGTCCTCGCGATGCGCCCCGCTGGCGCCGCGCATGTCGATCTCGCCGTGGATGTTGACCCGTCCCACCATCAACTTGAGCCGCTTGTGGCCGCGCTCCACCCAATGCCGCGCGGCCTCCACCAAAGCGTCCCGGCCGTAGCTCCTGACCCCGAAGGTGAAGTAGCAGGGGACAGCCTTCTGCGCCCCTCCCAGCAAACGCCACACCGGCAGGCCGTAGAGCTTGCCCTTGATGTCCCACAGCGCCACGTCGATGGCGCTTACCGCGGCGTTCCACACCCCGGGCTCGGCCCGCGGGTTGAAGCGCCAGCGCATCTCGTGCATGAGGCGCTCGTTCTCCAGCGGGTCCCGGCCCAGCAGGAAGGGCGTGAGGTCCGTCTCGATGAACCGCAGGATGGCGGACCCGGGACCGTGACCCAGTTCCGCGGTCCCGGTGAGGCCCTGGTCGGTCTCCACCCACAACAGGTCCACGGAGGCGCTTCGGCGTTCGTGGAACGGGAGATCCAGGGGGATGTTCGACAGGCGTTGAGTCTTGATGGCGCTGATTTTCACGGTGCCGGGTCTCCGTCAGTCCAGGGGCCTGTCCGCGCGGGTAGGGGCGACCGGCCGGTCGCCCCTACGGGAATCCACCGGAGCGTAGGCACCTAGGGGTTCTCCGTGTCGAAGGCATGGTGGCGCAGGAACACGTCCGCGTCACGAGCCAGAAAAAACACCAGCCGGACCTCCCGGATGGAGGGGTTGGAACGGAGGGCCTCCTCGATAGCCCGGGACGACACCGCGGCCGCCTCATCCATAGGATAGCCGAAAATGCCGGTGGAGATGGCCGGAAAGGCCACCGTGGCCAAGCCCTGCTCGGCGGCCATCCCAAGGGAGTTGCGGTAGCACTGGGCCAGCTTCTCCGCCTTGTCCGAGCCGCCGCTGCCGTACACCGGGCCCACGGTGTGAATCACGTGGCGCGCGGGCATCCTTCCCGCCGTGGTCAGCACGGCGCCGCCGGTGGGAAGCCCGTCCGGGAAGCGCGTGGCCCGGAGGTTCCTGCACTCCTCCAGGATGTCCGGGCCGCCGGCCCGGTGGACCGCCCCGTCCACGCCCCCGCCGCCCAGGAGCGTGCCGTTGGCGGCGTTCACCACCGCGTCCACCGCCTCCTGCGTGATGTCCCCCACCTTAATGACCACGCGGCCGCCGAGAAAGCTCGGATAGGTGCTCGATTCGGTCATGGGTCCGTTCCCCTTGCCGGCTAACCCCACACCCGCCGCGCCGTCTCCACCACCCGTTCGAGCTTCCGTTTCTGGTCGTCCGGGGTCACGAGATTGCCCACCACGTCGGAAGAGAAGCCGCACTGCGGGCTGATGGCCAACTGCTCCAGCGGCAGGAAGCGGGAAGCGTCGTCGATGCGCCGGCTCAGGTCGTCCACGCTCTCCAGCTCGGGGACCTTGGTGCTGACCAGGCCCAGCACCACCACCGTGCCCTTGGGGACGAACCGCAGCGGTTCGAATCCACGGCCCGTTCGGTGTCGTACTCCAGCAGCAGCCGGCGGTGCTTCAGTCCCGCAAACAACCGCTCCGCCACGGCGTCGTAGGAGCCCTCCCGATGCCACATGCTGCGCTGGTTTCCCCGGCAGAGATGGATGCCGGATACGGCGTCGCCGAAGGCTTCGAGGAGTTGGTTGTCGGCGGCGATGGAACGCTCAAGGTTGGCGTCCGGGTCTTCCCCCCGCTGCCGCATGGCCTCCAGCGACGGCTCGTCGACATAGGCCGTGTAGCCCGGTGCGTCGATCTGGATGTAGCGGCAGCCGGCCTCCACCAGACTCGCCACCATGGTCTTCTCGATGGCCACGACGTCGTCGAGGAAGTCATCCACGGTGGCATACACCTCGCGTGAATTCTCGTAGTCGAAGCGCTGGCTGATCCGATCCGGGCCCACGAGCGCCACCTTGGCGGGGGTGTGGGTCACGGTGTTGAGGTAGCGGTATTCTTCCAGCGGCAGGTTCCGCGCCAGACGCAAGCGCTCCACCGCCGGCAGCCGGTGCCAAACCGGCACCTGGGGGTTCACGTCGCGCTGAACGTCCCAGCGCCGTAGCGCCGTTCCACCATGGGACTGGCGTTCCAGGATCTCCATGCGGGCCGCCCCCGAGCGAAACCCTTCCACGCACGCGCCGAAGCTGTCCTGGAAGTTGATTCTGCGGAACTCTCCGTCGGTAACCACGCCCAGTCCCAGGCTCTCTTGCAGGGCCACCGCTGCGCGGATCTTCTCGTCCTCCACCTCCCGCAATCCGGCGGCATCCACCTCGCCAGCCTCAAAACCGCGCCGCGCCTGCTTGAGCCGCTCAGGCCGCAGCAGGCTCCCCACCACGTCGGTTCTCATGGTTGCCAAATCGCTCATCGTCATCCTTCCTTGACGGACCCTATTCGACGTTCGCCGCGTCGTAAATGGCGCGCACGCTCTCAATGGTGTCCGCCTGTTCCGCGCGCTTGTCGGGCCGGTACCGTTTCACGCGGGCGAATCGCAGGGCCAGACCCGCGGGGTACTGCGGGCTCGCCTGAGGGTCCTTGAAGGCCACCTCCTCCACCACGCACGTACACGGTGTGCCGGTCCCGGGCGGTCTCCAGCCGCTGCAACCACTCCGTCTGCTCCATGAGCATGGCGTCTGTCAAGCCCTTGAAGGTCTTGCCCGGCATGACGAACGAGCCATCGGAGGGATCACGGGCACTCAGGTGCAGGTTGGTCCGCCAGCCGCGCCGGCGGCCGTGGCCCCACTCGCCAACCGCCCTTGACTCCCCGCGAAGAAATTTGAGATGAGAAAGCCAGTCCGCGGGCAAAGGAGGAGGGGCAGCGCACGCACCCGCGCCGCTACAAGAGGCTGCCGTAGCCGAGGAGACCCGAAATGCTTCCCATCACCGCTTATGCCGACCGCTACTCGGTAGCCCCCGGCGAGACGATCGCGTTCAAGGTGAGCTCGGCCGCGTCCGAGGACTACGAGGCGCGCCTGGTGCGGGTCATCAGCGGCGACCCCAACCCGGCCGGCCCCGGCATGCGCGAGCAACCTGTCGACGCCGCCTTTGCCGGGCGTTACCCCTCGCGGGTGCAGCCGATCCACAGCGGCTCCTACGCTCGGGTGGCCGGCGCCGCGCCCCTGGACGCGCTTCGGAGCTTCACGGTGTCGGCCATCATCTGGCCTACCCTGCCGGTCCTCCCCCGCCGGCAGGGCCTCGTGTCACGGGTCGATGCCGCCACCGGCGCGGGCTTCACCCTCGAGATCGACGAGGAGGGCTCGCTCGCCGCCACCTTGAGCGACGGCACCGGGACCAGCAGCGCGAGCGTCGGCAAGGCGCTGCGCGCCCGCGCCTGGTACCGGGTCTTCATGAGCTACGACGCGGACAGGGGCGAGCTTGCGCTGGGCCAACAGGCATTCGCGCCGGCGATGATGGTCGACGACTCGGGCGCCGTCACCGCCTCCGTCGCGTTCGGAGGGAGCTGCGGGGGGAGCGGCGACCTCGTGTTTGCGGCGCGACCGGGCTCGCCCGCTTGCGACCCCTACAACGGCAAGCTCGAAGCGCCGCGGGTGCTGGCGGCGGCGCTTGACCCGGAGGCGGCGTTCCGCGCCGCGGGCGCGGCTCCCGGCTCCGGCGAAGCGGTCGTCGCGGCGTGGGACTTCTCGCGCGAGATGTCGTCGAAGCGCATCATCGACACCGGCCCCCACGCGATGCACGGCGAGACCGTCAACCTGCCGGCGCGCGCCATGAAAGGCTGGCGCTGGACCGGCGAGGAGATGTGCTGGCGCCACGCCCCGGAGCACTACGGCGCCATCCACTTCCACGACGACGACCTCTACGACTGCGGCTGGGAGACCGACTTCAGCTTTGAGGTGCCGGAGGACTTCAAGAGCGGCGTCTACGCGGTGCGCCTGCGCGCTGGCGAGGACGAGGACATGGTGCCCTTCTTCGTGCGCGCCGCCCCGGGGCGGCCCCGGTCGAGCGCCTGCGTGCTCGTCCCCGTCTTCACCTACATTGTCTATGCCAACTTCGCCCGGGGCAGGCTCAACGACGCCTACCGCGAGCAGGTGGCGCGCTGGGGGGCGCGTCCCTGGACGCCAGACGAGCATACCGAGTACGGGATCTCCACCTACAACTACCACCGCGACGGCAGCGGGGTGGCCTATTCGTCGCGGCTTCGCCCCATCATCAACCAGCGCTCCGGCTTCTTGGCCTACGCGGATCCCAAGGGCGGCTCCTGCCTGCGCCATTTCCCCGCCGACACCCACCTGCTGGCGTGGCTGGAAGCGCTGGGCCACGACTTCGACGTCATCACCGACGAGGACCTCGACGCGGACGGTGTCGACGCCATCGCACCGTACAAGGTAGTGATGACGACCACGCACCCGGAGTACCACACCCCGCGCTCGCTCGACGCCCTCACCGACTACACCCAATCGGGCGGCCGGCTGATGTACCTCGGCGGCAACGGCTTCTACTGGCGGGTCGCGGTCAATCCGGAATTCCCCGGCGCGGTGGAGATCCGCCGCGGCGAGACCGGCATCCGCGCCTGGGCGGCGGAGCCCGGGGAGTACTACAACGCCTTCGACGGCGGCTACGGCGGGCTGTGGCGCAACAACGGCCGCGCCCCACAACGCCTGGCGGGAGTGGGATTCATCTCACAGGGCGACTTTCACGCCACCTGCTACCGGCGCCTGCCCGCTTCCCGCGACCCCCGCGCCGCCTGGATCTTCGAGGGCGTCGAGGACGAGGTCCTCGGCGACTTCGGCCTGAGCGGCGGAGGCGCGGCCGGCTTCGAGCTCGACCGGCTGGACCCGAAACTGGGATCGCCGTCCCACGCCCTCGTCCTCGCCTGCTCGGAGGAGCCCGACGACACCCACGTGCTGGTCCCGGAGGAGATCATAAGCCTTCACCGCAAACGTCCCGACCTGGCGCGGGATCTCCTCCGCTCCGAGATCGTGTTCTTCGAGACGCCCAACGGCGGCGCGGTGTTCTCGGTGGGCTCCATCACGTTCTGCGGGAGCCTCCCTCACAACGACTTCGCCAACAACATCTCGCGCATGGTCGACAACGTGCTGCGCCGTTTTCGCAGCGACTGAACAACGGATTGATGGGCGGGCGCCGACGGCGTTGGCGGAAAGCGGGTATTCACCTGACACTGCCCAATCCAGTCCTTCCGAGCAGATTCTAGGCTACGCCTGCAGCATGAATCGCGCGGACGGTCTCGATGGTGTCCGCCTGTTCCGCGCGCTTGTCCGGCCGGTACCGTTTGACGCGGGCGAAGCGCAGGGCCAGGCCCGCGGGATACTGCGGGCTCGCCTGAAGGTCGTTGAAAGCCACCTCCACCACCACCTCCGGCCGCACGTAAACGGTGTGCCGGTCCCGGGCGGTCTCCAGCCGCTGCAACAACTCCGTCTGCTCCATGAGCATGGCGTCCGTCAAGCCCTTGAAGGTCTTGCCCAGCATGACGAACGAGCCGTTGGACGGGTCCCGGGCGCCCAAGTGCAGGTTGCTGAGCCAGCCCCGGCGGCGGCCGTGGCCCCACTCGGCAGCGAGGACCACCAGATCCAGGGTGTGCACACGTTTGATCTTGAGCCAGTTGCGGCTGCGCTCGCCAGCCTCGTAGAGACCGTCCGGGGCCTTGGCCATGACCCCCTCGTGGCCCGCGGCGACGGCGGTCGAGAAGAAATCCCCTGCTGCGGACGCGCTGTCCGTGACCATCCGCGGCATCCGCAGGGCGGCCGGGACCGTGGCGGCCAGGGCGCGGACACGCTCCCGGCCGGGCGTGTCGATGAGGGTCTCTCCGTCCAGGTACAGGCAATCGAAGAAGTAAGGGGTCAGGGGCAACCCGCGGCGCAACTCGGCGACGGCGAGCTTGCGGCCGAACCGCCGCATGGTGGTCTGAAACGGGTGGGGCCTGCCGTCCTTGCGGAAGGCCAGCACTTCGCCGTCCAGGATGACCTCGCGCGCACCCAGCGCGCTCACACATTCCACCAGCTCGGGAACCGCCGCGGCCACCTCCCGGAGCCCCCGGGTGAACACCGCCACCTCCGACCCCACCTTGTGGACCTGGACACGGGCTCCGTCCATCTTGTATTCCAGTGCGGCGGTGCCGAACTGTTGCAGCGCTTCAGCGACATCGTCGCAGGCCTGCGCCAGAGCGGGCAGGATGGCCCGCCCTGGGGTGAGCAGCAGGCCGCTCAGACCGGCCTCGCCCTGGGTCAGGGCGACGTTGGCCACGTGCCCCAGGGACCCGGTGACGAAGTAGGCCCGGCGCACCGCCCGGGACGGAAGGCCCGATGCCTTGGCCACGGCCTCCATCATGACGCCTTCCAGGGCGCCGTGACGCATCTCGCCCAGCACGAGGCGTTGGAGAAAATCCCGTTCGGCTGACGACGCCCGTTCCATCAGGGCAGCGAACAGCTCGGCCCGCCGGCGGCTCGATCCGGGGCCCGTAGTCTTGCACATGCTCTCGAAGCTCGCGTCGGTATCGCCCAGGGTAAGGACCGGATTCTCGGCGGCCGGGCCACCGAGGGCGTCCTTCAGCATGGACCAGCCGATGCCGATCTTACCTTGAGGCAACTCGCCGCAAAGGTAGGCCACCCCGATGGGGATCTCCGGCGGTTCCAGGCGCCGCAGGCATTCGGCCAGGTGCCCGATCTTGGCCAGCCGGCTGGCGTTCCGGGTAACCTCCCCGGATGTCTCGGCAAGCTCGTGCAGTTTCATCGCGAGACCGTTGGTTGGCGGGCCATCACAGGCGCAAGGCGTAAAGCGGCACGTACACCTCGTCGGACGACAGCCCGCCGTGGTTGCCCTTGTGAACGCGGGCCTTGGTCAGGGACGCCGTCACGCGAAAGGCGTAGTCGTCCCGGGCCAGCAGAACGTAGTCGCCGATGCGGTTCCGCAGGGAGGGATGTGGTTGACCGGGCCCCAGGAGCCCACTTGCCAAGAGATCCTCCCCCTCAATGCAGACACACGCTTCGGCTAGGTGGCGTCCCACCACATCGTGGAACCGTTCCACGCGCCCCGGGCGGACGAAGCAGGAAACCTGCCGAGCATCCCCGGCGGGCAGCAGCGCGAGGCAGTCCAGCAACCCCGGCACGGCGGCCAGATCGATCCGTTTGGCGGGCGGCGCGTCCACCACCCCGTGATCGGCGGTGACCACGAGAAGGGTCCCGGTCCCGGCGAGCCGGCTCGCCAAGCGCCCGAGGGACCGGTCGATCTCGGCCAGATGACGCCGCGTCTCCCTGGCCTGAACACCCTTGGCGTGACAGAGGGTGTCGTACAGGGGCCAGTAAACATAGGCGACGCCGCGGCCGCCCTGCCGGGCGAAGCGCACCGTATGCCGTTCCATGCCCGCCAGCGTCTTGTAGGCCCCGTACCCGTTCCAGCGGGTGCCAGCGTTGGAATAAGTGCTCCGACCCAGGGCGCCGAAGGACAGCAGCCGCTTGTGCCTGCGCACCGACGACAGATACGACGGCAGTCCGAGGTAGCGCCTCAGATTGAATCCGTCCCCGGCCAGGGCAGTTCCCGTGAGGGTCGTCCCCGGCAACACCGCCCCCACGAGGCCCAAGTCATGGAGGTGCAGATGCCAGCTCAGCACCCCGTGCTCGGCCGGGGTCGCGCCGGTGGAGAACGTCGTCACCGCCGCCGCCGTGGTGGTGGGGAACACCGTCGTGATGCGCTCGAAGGGGTGACGGGAGAAGAAATGCCCTCCGCCGCCCGCGGTAATGAATCGAGTCAGTTGATTGTGGCCCACACCGTCGAGGACGAGGTAGCCGACCCGCGAGACGCCATCGAACAGGCGCGGATCCAGGGCCTTGAGCCTGGGGTGGGGAGAACTGCCGCCCATCGCATGGATGATGGACGAGAGCAGGTTCACGATGGAGCCGCCCTGGTAGTCGGGGAAGTGGAACCCTCCGGCCGTTTGCAGGCGATCGAGGATTTGGGCGCTGCCGTATCGAGGCTGCTTCAAGGAAACTTTAACCATTGTGTCCGATGCCGTGATCAATGAGGCGAAGCCGGGGACCATCCCTGTGGGCAGATGATCCGGGGAACGCCGACGCCTTAAAAACCGGCGGAGGGCGCCGCGCGATCGTATGAAACGATAGAACAGCGCGGGTCGTCGAGCAACCGATGCGGGGCCTCCCGTCACCTTCTCCTTCACACCAGACTTGACCCGGAATCCCCTCTCCGTCATCCCGGGCTTGACCCGGGATCCAGGAGGGGCGGAGTGGGGTTAGACGACGCGCTGGAGCGTCGAGCAGCCGCCCTTGACGCAAGGCGAACAAATTTGAGATGAGAAAAACAGTCTGCGGGCAAAGGAGGATCGGGAATGGTCATACGTGAAGTCGATGACGGTTCAACCTACGTGAGCACCCAGGAAGAGCACGCCGAGCTGTCGGCCCAGTTCGCGGCCCATTGGGGGAACGACCGGTTCGCGCAGCTCCGGCCCTACGACACCATGGTCTTCGCCACCACCTACCACGACAGCGGCTACCGCGAGTGGGAAGGGCTGCCCCGGATGGACGCCGAGAAAGGCCGGCCCTACGGGCACCGGGAGAGGATCCCAGGGTTCGAAGGCACCGAACTGACGGCCTACCGGCGGAACGTGGACTGGGTTCGCGGACACGACCTCTACGCCGGCATGCTCGTTTCGATGCACCGCACCGGCCTGTGGCGCGGCCGCTACGATGTCCTGACCAGTCCCAAGCCGAGAGTCCGCGACCTCAGCAGCGGAGTCCAGACCGTGCTCGCCGAACTGGAAGACCAGCAACAACAGGACAAGGCCACCCTGTCCGCCGGAAACCCCGGTTTCGAAAAGGAGCTGTGGATCAACTACCGCATGCTCCAGTTCTTCGACCTGTTGTCCCTCTATTTCTGCTGTGACGGCTACGGCGACAACGGCTTCAAGGAAGAGTGTCTCGCGCCCATCCCCGCGGGCTACTCGCCCGACGGCGGCGTTGAACTGCGCATCACACCGAACCCCGACGGGTCCGTGAAGATGGACCCCTACCCCTTCGACGTCGCGCCTCTCCAGGTCTCCGTATACACGCGACGGATGCAGCCGGGCTCGTACTCGTCAGAGGGCGACTGCCGGGCGGCATACTACAAGACGCCTGCCACACTGCTTCACTTCGACATCACCGACTGAAGGCCCTCCTGCTTTAAACACGGCCTCTGGGCTCGTGTCGTCAACCTCCCGGCCTCTCTTCGCGGACACACCTGAAGTCAAAGCGAGAGGGAGCCTTCGCCTGGGGGCTGGTTCATTCATCCTCGGTTGCGGGACGCCCGAGATAGTCGTTGACAGGAGAGTCGGGTTGTGTATAGACATAGCCTGAATGCGTACCTATAGGTACGGGAATAGGTACCTCTAGGTACGGCGATTGAGACCTACCGGTACGGCTGGTTAGAGGAAGGAGGGTATATCTTTTCAGGAAGTTGTTGGGACCACGAAAGGAGCAAATCACTGCTTTTCGGACGCAGGAGCGCGACACATGGCAACCGCGCAACTCTACTACGCAACCAACCGGCGCCACCGTGGGCCGAATCGCTGGAAGCCCACGGGATACGGCACAGAACCGAGCAAAGATGGAACCGAGAACCTCCGGTTCGGCTTGGTGACCATCCCTTTCGATGAGAAGCAGGCCACCCGGCAGTTGCAAGACGACTGTGGATTCGGCACCGGAAATGGTGAGAAGCTCGCACGGTATATCCACCGTCAGAGAAGCAGAGCAACCATCAACGCCTTTCCCGAGGTTCTTCTGAAGGAGGAAAACGAGGCCACCCAGCCGCAACCGAAACTCGGGTCCGCCCAAGCGTTCGCCGCTCTACGCGAAAAGATGACCCGCGGCCACCACGTCCTCGTCTTCGTTCACGGTTTCAACGTGAGTTGGTGGGAGGCCGTCGCATCCGCCGTCAGCCTGCAATGCATGCTGAACCGACACTGCGGTAGCGACGAGTCGTCAAGAGAAGGGCCGCCCGTACACGTCGTCTTGTTCACCTGGCCCTCCGACGGCCGGACAATCCCCTACTGGTCTTATTTCTCCGACCGGAGCGATGCGAAGGTATCCGGTTATGCCTTCGGCCGTGGTCTCCTCAAGCTCCGGGATTTTCTCATCGACACCCGCCGCGTCTCGCGACAAAACGGCGACCCGCCCTGTGGACGGTCCATACACCTGCTCTGTCATTCCATGGGGAACTTCGTCCTGCAGAACGCCCTGAAACGGTCCGCGGAGTTCTCCGTCGGCGGCAGACTGCCTCGTCTCTTCGAGCAGATCTTCCTGTGCGCCGCGGACGTGGCCGCGGACGTGTTCCAGCCCGGCGAACCCTTCCACCGACTTCCGCAAATGGCTCGGGCCGTGACCATCTACCACAACAAGGGAGACCTCACCATGCCCGTATCCGACTACACCAAGGGCAACACCGACAGACTCGGCTGGGACGGCGCCGAATGGCCGGCGTATTTGCCCGGCCGCGTTCATCAGGTCGATTGCAGCCGGCTCGTGAGCGGCCTCATCGAGCACAGTTATTTCCACTGTGGCGCCGTCAACGACGATATCCGTCAAAGCATCGACGGGATTCCGACCGACTCACGGGACCGTAACCGGGAACCGGTGCGTCATGGGTGGCCGAACGTGTGGCGTCTCGTCGGTGAGTAGCAACTCCACGGTCGTCAGATGTAGCGAGTAACTTGGAAGGAATTTGTATGGTGAATCCAGAGGACGGCCCATAACAGGACAAGAAACAATAGCGGTACTTGACGGAGGAGACTTCAATGAACGACACAGGCGTAGAAGCAATGGTGCCGGTGCCATTGAGCACAAGAGCGGTCGCAGGCTGGGGTTCGTTAGGCGGTCTGTGCGTAGTCTTGGTAACTAACGGAGTGTTTGACCGTGAGGTGATTCAACAGATGACTAACGGCTCTGGCCCGTGGGCGCAACTGGGGACGCTTGGGATAGTGAGTGTTATCACGGCAGTTGCGGGGGGTGTATGGGCAACTCTGCACAAGCCGCTCTATACAGCGATGCTCGCGTTTCAACTCGGGGTAATCGCACCTGGGGCGTTCCATGCGTTGATAGGGGCGACGAATGTGAGTGCGGCTGACCTGAATGTGCGACTGGATGGGCTGCTGCTGTCGTCGGCCTACGCACAGTTCCAACAAACAAGCGAACCAACGACGGTCGAATGCATTGTCAAGGCAGTTATAAAGCGGCCATGTTGACGCTTCTGGCCTTCCCCCATCCGAACTGCCCTCACGTACCGTAGAGCCGCACGAATTTTTGCGCCGCGCGTTTAGCCCTGCCCTCAATGTCGGTTTCGCAGGGCGCGTCGACGACGCCCAGAAGTCGTAGGGTCTGGGTATCTCCCAGTAGGAGCCCAACGAAGGTGTCGACGGCCTCATTCGGGTCTTCGACATTGAGCAGGCCACGCTCGTGGCAATGCTCTAGATACCGGACGAAGGTGCGATGAATCGGCTCGCGGCCCGACTTGGACAGGCTCCCGGCCAGGGAGGGACCCGAGCACGCCTCGGAAATGGCAGCCCGGTTGATCGCAACCGCGTTGTCGCAGAGGAGGTGGGCCGCCAGTGACTGCCCAAAATCGGTCAAAGCGGCCTCAACCGAGGTATCGTCGTCGAGGTGCCCGTTTAGCGCCACCCGAACTCGGCCCGCATTTCGCCGGATGACCGCCTCGAACAGCCCCAGCTTGTCACCGAACCAGGCGTACAGCGTCTCCTTGGATGCCGCAGCTCTTTGCGCCACCTCAAGCATGGTGGTGTCGCGATACCCACGCTCGGCCAGAACCTTGGCCGCGACATCGAGGATGTGGGCCCGCCGCGGGGCACGTGATGACCTCCTCGCTCGTTGACGTTTGGGCGAATCTTTTTCCATCGGCAGAATTATATGTCGCGTTGCGGCGAGCAATGTCAAGGATACCCTAATGGTACGAACGATACCGGACTAGTACCTATTGGCGCCGGACAAGCGGCCAACGGTAGACATCATTATTTAATAACCAGTGAAAAATAAAATCGGACGGTAGTCAATACCCAGCGAGACTGATTTCATTGCCCGAACGTTGGGCAAAACACGTTCTAGGCTCGCCGTAACCGCTCCGCCTTCACCGTCTCCTTCCTCCGAGGCTCGGGAAAGACATCCGGCGTGCACAGCACGTCCACCAGCACGGGTTGCGTCCGGCCCAGCCGGAGTGCCTCCGCGAAGGCATCTTCCAACTCAGCAGGCTCGGTAACGCGAAGCCCGCCGGCGCCGAAGAGGCGGGCGTATTCGTCGAAGGGCGGATTGCCGATGGTGTCGCCGATGTAGCGCTCGTCGTAATAGAACTTCTGGTAGGCCCGCTCGGAGCCGTAGTTGAAGTTGTTGAGGATGATGCAGATGGTGGGTATGCCTTCTCGCACGGCGGTTTCCAGCTCGGCGCCGTTGTAAAGGAAGGAGCCGTCGCCGCTGATGGTGACTACCGGGCGCTTGGGCGCGGCGAGCTTGGCTCCGAGGCCCACGGGATAGCCGATGCCGATGGCGGCGAGTCCCTGGGGCGCCAGGAGGCTCCGGGGGCGCTCGAAGGTCTGGTACTCGTAAACGTAGCCGGGGCCGACGCCGGCGTCGAGGGTGATGATGGCATCCCGGGGCAGGACCTTGCGCAGGGCGGCGTGGGCGCGCCGGGGGTCCAGCGGGCGGCCGTTGTAACCCGCGGCCTTGTTCCGGTGCCGTTCTTGCGCGGCCCGCACCCTGGCGGCCTTTTTCAGCCAGCCCTGGCGGCTGACTCCCTTCTTCTTAACGGACCGCAGCAACGCCTTGAGAGCAGTCCGGGCGTCCGCCTGGATGCCGACTTGCGCCGGGTAGACCCGGCCGATGTTGTTCCGTTCCTGGGCGATATGGATCAGCTTCGTTCCGGGCGCGAAGAAGTCCGGGCGCCAGAACGTCGTCGTGTGACCCAGACTGGTGCCCACCGCCAGCACCAGGTCGGCCTCCTTGAAGTAGGCCTGGGCCTCGGGCAGCGCACCCCGGCCGATGGTGCCGAGGTAGAGGGAGTACGACTGCGGCGCCACATCGTCTCTGCCGGTGGAGGACATGACCGGGGCATCGAGGCGCTTCGACAATGCCACCACCTCGCCGCTTGCCTCGGACCAGAGCACCCCGCCGCCGGCCAGTAGCACCGGGCGGCGCGCCTTCTCCAACAAACGCACGGCCGCGGCCACGGCCTCCGCCTCGGGCGCCGGGGCGGCCACCTCGCCGCGAATCAGCCCGCCCATGTCCGGTAGCTCCACGCTCTCGTTCAGCACGTCCCGTGGGAGGTCCAGATGCACGGGTCCGGGGACGCCCGTCATGGTGCGCTTATAGGCTTCCCAGGTCATGGCCGCGGCCAGTTCGGCCTTGCGTACTTGCACGGACCACTTGACGACGGGCCGGAAGATGGCCTGCTGGTCGATCTCCTGGCTCGAATCCCGGAACATGTCCTTCATCATCGGCGCGCCGGTGATGACCAACACGGGACTCTGGGCGTGAAAAGCGTTGGCCACCCCGGTCAAGAGGTTGGTGGCGCCGGGGCCGTTGGTGGCGATGCACACGCCGGGTCTGCCCGCGATCCTGCCGTAGCCGTCGGCCATCAACGCGGCGGCCTGCTCATGGCGCGTGGACAGGAACTGGATGTCGTCCCTGCCGTACATGCCGTCGAGAATCTCGAGCATGCACGATCCCACGACGCCGATCACCTTGCGGACGCCGAGCTGCGCCAGGACTTCGGCAACGGCATGTCCCGCGGTCATTTGCATGATGGTTTTCCTCCGGGTTGTCGGGAGCGCGGAGCGCTGCGCACGATGCTGTTTCGAACCGTAAAGGAGCGAGGCGGGCAACACAAGGGCACGGCAAGCCCACGACAATGGCCGTGGCATCCGCTGGGTTCGTCTGGTAAGATCCGTGCTGTCATGGGCCGGGCAGCATCCCGGTCCCGCGCAAGCCTCCCCGCAGAGAGGAGCGAACGAATGGAGCCCAGCGGCATCATATTCACGGAGCGTCGAGAGCAGCCCGTCAAACAGTGGCCCTTCCCGAACAAGAAGGTAGGCGCGACCACCAAGGCGAAACGCCATCCGCAGACGCGGCGGTTCATGTTCATGCGGGAGGACCACGACCGGCGCAACCTGCACGACGGTCCGGTCAATCCCGACCGTCTGGAGACCAAGGACTGGGCCGGGGTCACCCGCACGATGAAAAAGGTGGCTCTGGACATGGGCGCTGAACTCGTTGGCGTGGCGCCCATCGACGAGTTCGACTACGTGCGTGGCACCAAGGCGCCGGAAGGGCACAAGGTGGCCATCTCGTTCGCCATTCACATGGACTTCGAGGAAATGAAACGGCTGGGGCCGCTGGCGCAGATGGAGGTGCACAAGGTCTACTACCTGCTGTCGGACGTGTCCGTCCGGTTGGCCCAGTACATCCGCTCCTACGGCTACCACGCGGTAGGCTATCCCAACGAGGGCGACATCCTTTTCATTCCGGTGGCCTGGAAGGCGGGCCTCGGCGAGTTGGGACGCCACGGCTCCCTTATCACCAAGAAGTTCGGTCCGAGCGTGCGGCTCGGCGCGGTGACTACCGATATGCCCCTCATTGCGGAGGCGCAGCCAGCCAACTACGGCTTCGACGACTTTTGCCTGCGCTGCAACGCGTGCACGAACCTGTGCCCCGGCGACGCCATCGTGCCCAAGAAGCAGGACATCTTCGGCACCCTGCGCTGGCACGTGGACACGCCGCAGTGCCGGCCCTACTTCGAGCAGTACGAGGGCTGCAAGATCTGCCTCACGGTCTGCCCGATCAACGCCCAGACCCATGTGGCGCCCATGTACAAGGACCTGATGAAGGGACTCATGCGGCGCAAGATCCCCATCCGGCAGCTCATCGACGAGTGGCGTACGGAAGGCTTCCAGGAGGCCGAGGCGTTCGGCGAGGGGTGGATTCCGGAGTTCGAGGACGACGGATCCGACGACAACAAGTGACGGCGAGCGTTCGTCGAACCGGCAACGCCGACGCCAAGAGGAGATTTCATGTTTTTTGAACTGCGCCAGTACAAGACCAAGCCAGGCCAACGTGACGCTTGGGTCAAGACCATGGAAGAGAAGATCCTTCCGTTCCACGCCTCCAACGGCGTCGTGGTTTCCGGCAGTTTCACCGGCCGGAACGATGACGACACCTACATCTGGCTGCGCCGCTTCGACAGCACGGAACAGAAGGAAGCCTTCGCCAAGACCATCGCGGAGAGCGACTACTGGAAGAACGAGGTGGTTCCCGACATCCAGGCAATGCTGGACCGGGAGGCCATGGTGGTCACGGCCCTCGAAGCGACCGCGTTGTCGGTCATTAACTGAGAAATTCCCGGCCGGTCACTTCGACCCACCCAGCAGCTCACAGAGTTCGCGGATGCTCTCCACGCCCTCCAGGGCGTCGATGAGGTCCGCGACCTGCCGGCTTCTCTCCTTGTCCAGAACCCGGGCGGCGCAGGTGTCGAACTTGTCCCGCAGTTCCTCCGGCGTCAAGGGTTTTCGAGGCGTGCCGCGCGCGTAGTCCACGCGGCGTTCCAACTCACGCCCGTCCTTGAGCCTGACGGTGACCCGCGAGGGACGGCCGCCGTCCGCGGTGCCCTCGAGGCTCGTGTCCAACTCCATCGCGATCCGTTCCGCCACCTGCCGCACCGGAGGGTCCGCCGCGGCCTCATCCGTGAACGTGTCCAGCACCGGCGCGCCATCCACCAGCGCGCGGGCGAGGATGTAGGGCATGCTGAACTTGCCCTCGATGCCGTTGGCCGGCAGCACGTTCATGATCCGGTCGCGCACGTAGGAGGTCACCCCCACCCGCATGGAATCGAGCTGATCCGCCTGCAGGCCCTCCTTGCGGAACTCCAGCACTGCGTCTACGGCCGTGTGCGTGAGGCCGCCGCAGGGATAGGGCTTGACGCTGACGCCGATGGCCGCGAGGTCGAAGGTGCGGCCGAGGCTCTCGAACGGGCTCACGTCGCATTCGAGCCCGCGGGCGAAACAGTCGAACAGCCCCTTGCCTTCCGCCAGCGCCGCCGGGCTGGAGGTGAACCCCTGCGCGGCCAGGCGCGCCGCCAGTACGCCGTTCTGGGCAGCCAGGCCCGAGTGCAGCGGCTTGGTCATGGTCGCGAAGTTCCACACCATGCCCGACGCCATGGACGCGGCGATGCCGACGGCGTTGCGCACGCCGCCAGGGTCCAGCCCCACCAGCCTGGCGCAGCAGGCCGCGGCGCCCACCGTGCCGAGGTTGGAGGTGGCGTGCCAGTGGCCGTGAGTGGAGAGCTGCGGCATGGAACGCGCCAGCCGCGACACCACCTCGAAGCCCGCCACGTAGGCGGCGAGGACATCCCTGCAGCTCGCCCCCGACGCTTCGCCCATGGTCAGCACCGCCGGGATCAGGCCGGCGGTGGGCTGCCCCATGAGAAAGCTGTGATCGAAGTCCAGGGCGTGGGCCGAGGTGCCGTTGCACAACGCGGCTAGCGTGGCCGACGTCCTGAAGCCCTGACCGATGACCGTGGCCTCGCCGGCCCGCGATTCCTGCTGCGCCAGGGCGCCGCAAATGCGCGCGCTCTCCTCCTCCGAGCCCGCCAGCGCGACCCCGACGCAGTCCAGGAACGCCGCCTTGGCCGCCTCGACGACGTCCGGCGGCAACTTGTCGAAATCATTGCCGGCGACGAACTCCGAAACCTTGTCTGCAAGCCCTTCCATGGTGTGTTCCTCTGGATGCCCGCTTTCGCGGGAATCGTCATGGCCCTTCAAGGGGCCACATACGGTTATGGAATACGACCCTATTCAGCCCCTGATCCTGGATCCCGGCCCCGTACTTGATACGGGGCCGGGATGACGCTTTGGCGGGGCATCTCTAGCGGTACAGGCCGTCACAGCCAGCCGAGAAAGCGGAACAGCCCCGGCCGGTCGGTGAATTCGTCGATGGGAAGGCGCTCCAGGTAAAGAATCCCTTCAGCGGTTACCGGCGGGACCTGTGACCGCATCGCGTGGTCTCTTGAACGTATGGCGCCCTCTACGCGTTCTGCCCCGGGTCCTGGTTGCCTCGCCTCGTGGTGTGGCCCAGGACCGTGGTGGCCGCGCTGATCATGGATGTGATGTCGCTCAGATTCGCCGGGACGATCAACGTGTTGCCTTCCTTGGCGAGGTTGCCGAAGCGCTCGAGGTAGTTCTCCGCCACCCGTAGCTGCATGGCCTTGTCACCGCCCTCCGTGCCGAGGGCCTCGGCCACCTTCTTCAACCCTTCGGCGGTAGCACCGGCCACCGCCAGGATGGCCGCGGCCTCGCCTTCGGCTTCGTTGATCTGCCGCTGCTTGGCCGCTTCCGAAGCCTTGATGACCTGCTGCTTCTCGCCTTCGGCCTCGTTGATCTTGGCGTCCCGTTCGCCCTCCGACGACAGCACGGTGGCGCGCTTCTCGCGCTCCGCGCGCATCTGCTTCTCCATGGCCGACAGCACATCCGACGGCGGATTGATGTTCTTGATCTCGTATCGCAGCACCTTCACGCCCCAGGGGTCCGACGCTTTGTCGAGCTCCTCGACGACCCTCAGGTTGATGTGCCCCCGCTCCTCGAAGGTCTTGTCCAACTCGATCTTGCCGATCTCGCTACGCAGCGTCGTCTGGGCGAGCTGGGAAATGGCGAAGATGTAGTTGCCGATGCCGTAGGACGCTCTCGCCGGGTCCACGACCTGAAGGTAGAGAACGCCGTCCACCCCCACCTGGACGTTGTCCGAGGTGATGCAGATCTGCTCCTCGATATCCAGGGCGTGCTCCTTGAGGCTGTGCCGGTAGGCGACGCGCTCCATGAACGGCACCAGGATGTTGAATCCCGGATTGAGTGCTCGCGAGAACTTGCCGAGATTTTCGATGACGTAGGCGTTCTGCTGAGGCACCACCACCGCCGTCTTCAGCAACACCACGAGCACGACGATGGAGAGCACGCCAGCCGTGATCAAGAAACCCATATTTTCCATTTATCTTCCTTCCTCGGATTCGTTCACCGTGTCGTCCGCCAACCCCTCGATGGAAAGATCCAGGCTGTCTCTTCCGACCACCCGGGCACGGGCGCCCGCCATGATCGGCGCCGGACCCACGTTGACCGCGGTCCATTGCGTGCCTTGCAGGCTGACCCGGGTCTGCCCGCCGCGAGGAACGTCTTCGCCGACCGACACGACCCGACCCGCCACCGTGTACTCGAAGCCCGGCAGCCCGCCGCGAATCCGGTCGTAGAGCTTCCGCCGAAACCACACCATGGACACGACCGCAAGGACCGCAAACGCCAACAACTGGCCCGAGACGGGCAACTCCACTCCTGCCAGCCCGATGATCCCGACGCAGACCGCGGCGGCCCCGACGAAGACGAGATAGAACGCGGCGTCGACGGCCGTCAACTCCACACCCATCAAGATGATTCCAGCGCTCAACCAGCCCCACCAAGGCATATCCCTACTCCTGCAACGTCGGGCTGTTCCCGGCTTCCTCGCCACCTACTTCCTTGACCCACTATGACAGCCGCTACCGGTATTGGATTACCCCAACGATACGAGTATGCTCGTTTACAGGGGCCGGATCAATCCCGCCGAGGAGGTGCTGCCGTGACGTCACCCGATCCATTCATCGACGAGTTGTGGGAGTACGCAAACCAAGTGCCAATGGTGGAGCATCCCTGGTTCAAGGGCATCGTCGACCACCGGTGGACCCGCGACCAGATCGTCCTCGGCGAAGTGCAGCATTATCTCCGGGTACGCACCAACCCCATCTACTTCGGATACATCGCGGTCAACGCGGTATCGAACCGGGAGCAGGGTCTGATGGACGTGGTGCTGGAGAACTTCATGGAGGAGCTCTCCGGGGACCGTACCCACGTGGACATCATGTACCAGTTCCTGGAAGGGGCCGGGATCTCACGCGAGGACGCCGACAACGCCGAACCGACACCCGGGACGCTGGCGGCCATCGAGATGATCATCGGCTGTTGCCAGCGACGGTCCGCCCTGGAGGGAGTGGCTATGCTCGCCTTCGTGGAGAGCCAGCACGGCGGACGCGACGGCGCGGCCGCCCGGGTCTACAAGGAACTCGTGGGGCACTACGGCTTCTCGGAACGGCAGGTGGAAACGTACCATATCCACGCCGATCAGGACGTGGGACACGGCTCCCGGCAGATCGACACCATCCGCCAAGCCGCCACGGACCCGGCAACGCGAGAGAAGATCCGGCGCGCCGTCAAGCTCGGCATCACCGCGTTCACGCTGGAATGGGACGGCCACGTCCAGGCCATGACCGGCTGGCGAGATTTCTGGGCAGGCGTCCGGCCGTTCGACCCGCGTCAGTCCGAGGCGAGCCCGCCGAAGGTACGGCAGGCGTAGATAGCCTGGATCCCGGGTCGAGCCCGGGATGACGCTGCGCGCCTTGGGATGACGATTTGGGGGCCGGGATGACGGGGCCCGTCTGCCTAGATCGGCCAGTCGTCCGGCAGCGACGCGCGCAGCTTCAGGTACTCGGGGTCCTCGCCAGAGGTTTCACGGACGCGCTTCAGCGTCGCGACGAGGTCGTCGAGTTCCATGTCGAGAGTGTTGGAGACCATACCCGCGGTCTCTTCGAAGCCGAGGCCTCAATTCCCGTATCAGCCGCCCATCCGCTTGAAGATGTAAATTTCCCGTTCGGTCATGCTTTCCTCTCGGCGCCCGCGAAACACTTGAACCCCACTCGGGTGTTGTCCGGTGGGTATGTCATTCCGTTGGCTTGCATCAAACTCTCGACACTGTAGCTTGACACTAGCCGCGCGAAAACCCCACCCGCTGAAACGTCACGAGCTCTGTGTCCGCAGCGGGCGACCCGTCCGCAGCAAAGCGCACGGTCATGCGGGCCAGTAACCGCCAACGGACCCGTCGCCACTCGATCGTAGCGATCAGGAACGCATTCTCAACCACATCGCCCCGCTTGCCATTGCAGGCCACGACAGCCTCCAGATCCGTGCTGTCGGACGGTGCGACCCGAACGTCCCCAAGCTCCATGAGGCCGCCGAGGAACTGTCCGTGCGGGAACCGCGCGTCCAGAAGCCGCATCTCGGAAGGAGTCAGGTTGGTGATGCGCCAGACGATGCGCCAACCCGGGTCACTCCTGGCGCACGATGTCTGTGTGACACGGATCCGCGGCTCCCCGGCTTCCTGCTCCTCCTGACACTCCCCACCGCTCATGAGGCCTTACCGCGCCGGAGATGGAAATCGAAGGTAATCTCCCGCTGTCCCCGCGCGGGATAGACCTGGGTCGTCAACACTTTGTAGCCCATAGCCGAGACCTTGACATGCACGTGCGGCGGCCGGATCCAGTACCGGCGCGGGAAGTCGGTCTCGTAGCGGTAGCTTCCATCACCCGCGGCCGTGGTTGTGGCCCGATGGGAAGGACTATAGTCGCCGGACCTGTTCACCGACCACCACTCGATGCGGGCCCCTGGGATGGGGGCGCAATCACCGGTCCGGCGGACACTCCCCGTCAGCAGGAGTCCCTCTCCGGTCTTGTTACGTGCCCGAGCGCCCGTCACGTAGTACGGACCTTCCGCGTCCGCCCGCGTCGGCGGGCACTTTGCCGACGCGATTCCCTTGGGCCCGGCCGTCGTGTCACCCGCACAGGCCACGCACGCCAATGACACCAGCGCGACTATGGCCATGGACGGCTTGCGTCTGCTCTTTCCTGCCATGACAACCCTACTCCGTTCGTCCTGAGCCCTTCGACGAGCTCAGGATAGGCGCAGCCGAGCGAAGTCGAAGGACGCCATTCCTTAACGCCTCGCCCGCCCGGGCCGGTACTCGGCCGCGGCGATGCGGTCGGGGAACTCGACGTCCTCGTTGCGGCAGGCGTCGATGATGAGCTTCGAGCCCCAGTCCTTGCCCGGATGCACGGGGTCCAGACGGCTGCCCTTGACGCGGTCGATGATGGAGATGTCGGTGGCGGCGTCCACCCGGGTGGCCACGGCCCACAGCACCTCTTCCTCGTCGTACACGTCGATGTCCGCATCCACCACCACGACGTGCTTGATCAGCTCCGAGCCCGTGAAGGCGGCCATGGCGGCGAGCTTGGCCTCGCCCTCACAGCGTTTGTCGATGCTGATGTAGCAATGGAACCGGCCGGCGCCGCTCAGGGGCAGACACACGGAACGTACCGTGGGCACCACCGCCTGGACCTTACGGTAGATGCTCCCTTCCTTGGGGACGGCGCCCAGCAGACGGTGGTCCCGGTGACCCGCCAGGATGTCCATGCACCAGGCGCCCCGGCGATGGGTGATGGCGGTGATCTCCACCACCGGCGATTGTCCGGCGCCGCCGTACAATCCCGTGAAGTCGCCGAAGGGTCCTTCCAGTTCCCGCTGGTGCGGCAGCACCCGGCCCTCGATCACCATCTCGGCATCCGCGGGCACCAACAGCTCGTCGCCGAAGGTCTCCGACGGCACCAGCCGCAGCGGCTCCCCCATGAGCCCGCCGATGCTCTCGTACTCGTCCTCGGCAATGCCGTTCAGGATGCAGTTGCCGAGATAGTAGGCCGGGTGGTGCCCGACGACGCAGGCCACCGGCAATGCTTCGTTGCGCTCTTCCGCGCGCACGTAGTAGTCCCAGAGATGCCGGCGCTCGAAGAACATCACGAGGTGATTGGGGTCACGCACGTAGCAACGGTGGAACGAGGAGTTGTAGACCCCGGTGTCGGGGTCCCTGGCGGACCAGGTCATGGTCAGGTAGGGACCGAGATCGGCAACGTGATGCGTCAGCACCGGCAGGAAGTGAAGGTTGGGGTCCATCCTGACCTGCTTCACTGGCGCGTCGGCGGCATCCACGACCACGGGCGTTTCCCGCCGCTCCTCACGGGCCTGGAACTCGAGCATCAGCTCCCGGCCGGCCTGCTCGGGCGGAAGCCCCAGGGCCACCGCGCAGGCGGCGCGGGACGCGAACACGTTCATCAAGAGCGGGAACTCGGATGGCTCGCCGCTCAGGTTGTCGACGTTGGAGAAGAGCACCAGCGGCTCCCGCTTCTGCTTCTCCAGGTCGGCGATCATGGCGCACACTTCGAGTTTGATGTCGTGCTTGTCGGTGACCTCCAGCAGGCGATCGGGGGCGAGGCGCTTGACGGACTCGATGTAGGTTCTGAGGTCCATCGCCAGAGTTTACGGCCAGGGGCTGAGGCCGTCAATCTCGGGCGCGCGGAGACAGGCCCGCGTGCAGGCGAGAATCGTCCAATGCGGAAACCCAATCCTCGTAGGCCGGGTTAACCGAAGGCATGACCCGACTCCCCTCCCCCCATGTCGGATTACGCTTCGCTAATCCGACCTACGGGAGGGAACGACAGGGAGCGGTTTTGTTGCAATCGCCGGGCGAAAAGAACAAGCTTGATCCGGGCCCGCAACATCGGGCGGGAATGGGCCGCGGCCTCTGCCCCATGAGCACGACCACTCACACACAGGAATCCGAGATCCGCTTGGCCGTGCCGCAAGCGCTTCACGGGAAACGGCTGGATACGGCGCTGGCAGTGCTGTTGCCGGACCATTCGCGTTCGCGGCTCCAACGATTCGTCCGGGAAGGATACGTGCGGGTCGACGGCCGGGCTCCGGAGTGCTCGGACAAGGTCCCGGCCGGCGCCTTGGTCGAACTGGAGGTGCCGGAACCCGCCGAGGTTTCCTGGAAGGCGCAGCCCATCCCCCTGGAGATCGTCCACGAGGACGCGGCGCTGCTCGTCATCAACAAGCCGCCCGGCATGGTGGTCCATCCCGGAGCGGGCAATCCCGAAGGCACCCTTCTCAACGCGGTCATGCACCACGCGCCCGGCATCGAGGCGGTCCCGCGCGCCGGCATCGTTCACCGGCTGGACAAGGATACCTCCGGCCTCCTGGTGGTGGCCAAGACCGATGCCGTGCGCCTGCGCCTCGTGCGGGAGCTGCAGGCACGGCGCATCAAGCGGGAGTACCTGGCGCTGGTCCGAGGCGTCGTCCGCGCCCCCGGCTCCGTCACCGCGCCTATCGGGCGGCACCCGGTCCATCGAACTCACATGTCGGTGCAACAACGCGGCAAGGAAGCGACGAGCCACTACAGCATAAAGGCCGCGTACCGGAACCACACCCTGCTGCGGGTCCGGCTGGAATCCGGGCGCACCCACCAGATCCGCGTGCACATGGCGCACATCGGACACCCGGTGGTCGGCGATCCGGTCTACGGCGGCCGCGGCGCGGCCGGCCACAAGGGCCAGACAATGGAACTTACGGAGTTGTTGCGCGGCTTCCGGCGGCAGGCCCTGCACGCGGAACGGCTCGGACTCCGCCACCCGGAGACCGGTGAGACCCTGGAATGGACCGCGGCCGTGCCGGACGACATGCGAGCACTGCTGGAAGCCCTGGGGGAGGACTCTCGTTCCTGACGCGTCACGCCAGCTTGCCGGAGCGCGCTCGGTAGGCATCCCGTGTAGACCGGTTTTCTTTTTTCGTAGTAGATTCGTTCCAGACTCGCAGGAAGGCCGGACAGCCCCGCAAGAAAAGGAGCCCGCGCAATGGACCAGTCAGTCAGCGCATACAACTACGAGACTTTCAGCCGATCGGAGAGCTCGGCCAGATCCGGTGACTTCGCCGGGCGCCTGCGGGCGGGAGAGGAGGCCCCGGACTTCAGCCTCCAGACCCCCGACGGGGTGACGGTGCAGCTTTCCGGCTTCAAGGGCAGCAAACACGTGCTGCTGGAGTTCGGAAGCATCACCTGACCGCCTTTCGTGGGCGAGGTCTCGCCCCTCAACGAGATGTACCGGAACTATCGCGACAAGGGCTTCGAATTCCTCACCATCTACGTACGCGAGCCCCATCCGGGCGAGCACTACGGCCCGCACGAGGATTTCGAGCAGAAGCTGGAATACGCCCGCCATTGCCGGGATCAGGACGGCATCGAGAACCCCCTGCTGGTGGATGACCTGAAAGGCACCGTCCACCAACTCTACGGCGTCCTCCCCAACATGGTCTACATCGTCAGCAAAGAGAGCCGGATCGTCTACAAGGCGATGTGGACCGACCACGAAGAGATCCGGGTGGTCCTCGACAACCTCGTCATGGCCGACGAGCTGCGCGCCCAAGGCGTGCGCCTGAAGCCCTCCCTCACCGAGAAGATCAACTTTATCCCCGCCCAGTACGCCGGCGGCGTCCGCGAGAAGGTGTTCGACCGCGCCGGGCCGAAGGCGTGGGGGGACTACCAGTCGACGTTCGGAGGGTAGCCGGGGGGACGATCTGGATTCATGAGGACCACTACGTTACGCTCTTGAGTATTTTTACTCAAGAGCGTAACCTTCCCTCATGGCCCTCTACGAGCGCAACCAGCTCGCCACCCTCCTCGAACGCCTTGACGAGCCTCCCCGGACTTTGATCTTTGTCGCCGGGCCACGGCAGGTCGGCAAGACCACGCTGATCGAACAAGCAAAGGAAGCACTGAACCGGGAACTGCTTTTGGTTCGCGTCGACCAACCCGATGCACGACCATTGCAGCCGTTCACAGAACCACTCGGCACGACATCCGCCGGCACTCCGGTTGCCGTACCGAGGGAACCCGATACCGCGTGGCTTGTCGATGTCTGGCAACGTGCGCGTTCACGCGCTGACTTGTCCGAGGAGGGTTGTGTGCTCGCCCTTGACGAGATTCAGAAAGTCCCAAGGTGGTCGGAAGCGGTTAAGGGACTCTGGGACACCGATCGTTACGAACGGCGACGTCTGCACGTAATACTGTCGGGCTCCTCACCACTCTTGATGCAGCGCGGTCTGACGGAAAGCCTGGCCGGGCGCTTCGAGACGATCGGCCTCAAGCACTGGTCCTTCGCCGAAATGTCTCATGCATTCGGCCTGACCGTGTCGGAGTACGTTTACTTCGGCGGTTATCCGGGCGCGCTGAAATATGTCGATGACCACGTTCGTTGGCACGACTACATATTTCGAGCTTTGGTGGAGCCCAATATCGAGCGCGACATCCTCGCCATGCAACGCGTGGACAAGCCCGCGTTGCTGAAGCAGTTGTTCGAGGTGGGTGCCACGTCTTCCGGGCAAATCCTGGCCTATAACAAGATGCTCGGCCAACTCCAGGACGCCGGCAACACCACGACTCTGGCCCGCTATCTGGACCTCCTCGAGAGAGTCGGGCTCTTGGCGGGGCTCCGAAACTACACCGGCGGCATCTATCGCCAACGGGCATCGAGCCCGAAACTGAACGTCCTCAACACCGGATTGATGTCGGCATTCTCCGGTTACACCTTCGAGGAGGCGCAGGCAGACAGGACATTCTGGGGCCGTTTGGTCGAGAGTACGGTTGGCGCCCACTTGTGGAACACGGCCACGGGACCGAGCCGTCTTTGGTACTGGCGTCAAAACGGTTCTGAAGTCGACTTCGTGCTTCAACGGGGACCCCGCTTGGTTGCCTTCGAGGTGAAGAGCCACAAGGGTCAGGCTGACCGCCGAGGGCTGACCGAGTTTCGGGAACGGTTCCGCCCGGTGCAAGCCGTGGTGGTAGGCGGCGATGGCATGGCGCTCGAAGAGTTTCTGTCGGTTCGGGCAGATGACTGGTTCAAGACGTGATGGACAAGCCGGTTGAACGCACCTGCACGGAAGTGCTCGACGGGAAGGAAGAAGCCCGTGGCGCCGTATCGCGGCCCTTGGCGGCGTTCCGCGATTGCGGCGCTTATGTGCTGCTGGGCTCACCCGGTGCCGGCAAGACGGTATCCTTCAAGCAGGCGGCTACCGAGGGAGCTTACTGCGACGTACGCGACTTCATTTCCCTCAGCGCAGGGCGCTGGAACCAAGTCAGGACGCTGTTTATCGACGGGCTTGACGAGATGCGAGCTTCAGCGTCCGACGGGCGCACTCCCCTCGACGCGATCAGAGGAAGACTCGACGCGCTGGAACGGCCACGGTTCCGGCTCTCGTGTCGTGAAGCGGACTGGTTCGGTGCACCAGACCAAAGCCGGCTTGAATCAGTCTCTCCGGACGGTACTGTCAAAGTCCTGCGCCTAGATCCTCTCTCGGAGGACAACATCCGCGGGATCCTGGACGGCGAAGGTGTGGAAGAGATCGCCCACTTCGTTGACGAAGCAAGGGACCGCGGGCTTGGAGCGCTGCTTTCGAACCCTCAAACCCTGAAGTTGTTGGCGGCCGCCGTTGCGGCCGGCAAATGGCCGACGACGCGAACGGAGACGTTCGAGGCCGCATGCCTAACCCTCATCCGCGAACCCAACAGAGAATATCTCCAGGCCGCTCCGCAACGTTCCGACTC
Source organism: uncultured Binatia bacterium (SeqCode) (assembly GCA_965218305.1). Lineage (GTDB taxonomy): Bacteria > Desulfobacterota > Binatia > UBA9968 > JAJDTQ01 > JAJDTQ01. The sequence continues at coordinate 2,731,942 of OZ244617.1, forward strand.
AGAAACGCTCCGGACCGTGGGACGTCTGTGCGCGGTGCAACTGTTGTCAGGCCAAGCAGGGTATCGTCTGCCCACCACGACGGACGAGGTCAACGGCTACATCAACCTACGCGACATTCCAGCGCCGCATGAGGACACGTTCCTGCCGGTGCTGCGCACCAGGGTGTTCGATGTCACCGACGGGCTGGCCGCGCCGATTCACCGGCACATCGCCGAGTTTCTCGCTGGCCGATACCTGTCGGCTCTGATTGACGACCACCTTCCGGTGCGGCGGGTTCTTGCCCTACTCACCGGCGACGACGGCCGTCCCATATCAGCAATGCGTGGGTTAAGCGCGTGGTTCGCCGCGCATTGCAAGGCGGTCCGCGGTGAGATCATGGAGCGGGATCCGTTGGGCACGGCCCTGTACGGTGACATCAGAGATTTCACCGTGGGCGAGAAACGTTACTTGCTACGCTGTCTAGAACATGACGCGGAGCGAGACCCCCAGTTGTTTGGCGCATTGCATGAGCTGGATTCGCGTTGGCAAGACCTCGCCACACCAGAAATGGAGGAGACATTCAGGGAGACTTTGACAAGCAGGGAGGGAAGCCAAGGAAAGCAAACGGTAGCTCTGGCCGTCCTCAGGTCCCTCAAGCGCAAAGCAGTCGTTCCCGGCGTCACCCCCGTTGTGCTGGATGTCGTTAGAGACGGGAGGTGTTGGTCTACCATCAGGGACGCAGCATTCGAAGCCTATATACGGCAGTCCCGCGACGAAGAGGACGCCCAGGGTGACTTGAAGACCTTGCTTGCCGATGTTCACGAAGGGACCGTGCCCGACCCACTGGATGACCTGCTCGGCCTTCTTCTAAAAGAACTGTACCCGGAGATAGTTCCCCCTTCCGAGGTTGGACGATACTTGCGTGACCGAAAGGTGTTTGCGCGGTACGCTGCGTTCTGGGGTAACGATATTATCGAGCAGTCCACGGACCCCAACCAACTTGCCGGGGTCCTGGATTCGTTGGTCGAGCGATTCGAGGACCTGGAGAAAACCCGGGGCGACGAGCCTTTGTCCTATTGGCTACGGACGATCCCGGGTCGGGTCCTCGCAGCTTATCTTCAGCGCTCGTCCAAGGTTAGTCACGAAAGGCTGTTTGTCTGGCTCGGTCTGGCGGCCAAGGAAGCAAGCCACGACGCAAGAGCCACCATTCGTGCATGGCTCAGCGAACATCCATCGTCCTACAAGGCGGTGGTCCGCTTGGCGGCGGACCGTTTTTCGAACTCGTCGGATCTGCACCTCGAGGTGTACAGACGCCTGTTTTCCGCTGCGGAGCCGTCGGACTTCGATGCATGGTGTCTAAGTGAAGCTACCAAGAGCGCAACCAACACGGAGGCAGCCACCGAGTTCTTCTTGGACAGGGCCGCCGGCACAGAGAATACCGAAAACACGTCTGACGAGGTCGCGGAGAAACGCCTAAAGTACGACCCTGACTTGTTGGCCAGCTACCGGAAGCGACAGCAACAGAAAGCACAGGACATTGCGGAGTTCACTTCCCGGTCGGACGAACGGAAAAGGCAGCGTGAAGCCGAATCCCGCCGGCGACGGACGGAATGGCGCCAACTCGTCAACGATCAACATGCGGCCCTGCGTGAGAACCGAGCGACCCCTGCGATCTTGCACCAGTTCGCAGCCACCTACCTCGGCCGGTTCGTTGACGTAGAAGGAACCGATGGGCGCTCCCGTCTTCGGAACCTGCTGGGTGACGACGCCCTGGTGGACACTGCGATCGCGGCTTTGCGGGCTTCGGCAACACGGACGGATTCGCCCGATACGGCCGCGATCTTTCGTCTCAGGGACGAGGGCAGGCAGCATTTGCTGATGTTGCCGGTTCTGGTGGGGCTGATCGAGAGCTGCTCGCTCTGTCCCGGCAAGGCACCGCTCGATGAACAGGGCATGCGGCGGGCTCTCGCTTTTCGATTCAATGCGCCGGACTTCTGGAACCAGGAACCGGAATGGTTCCGGCCAGTGCTAAAGGTTCGCCCCGACTTGGTAGCCGATGTCCTGATCCGATCCGTGCGCGCTAATCTGCGGCAAGGTTCGAGTTCGGCTCTCGGTCTCCACGAATTGGCCCACGACCAAGACTACCAACCGGTTGCAGAACTTGCAGTCGTGGCGCTGCTCAAGTCGTTCCCGACCCGTCACAAGATCGAGCAACTGCACGTGCTTAGGGTGTTGCTCCATGCGGCACCTCGTCTCGTCGGCCACCGCGAACTACTGCGAATCGTTGAGAGCAAGTTGGCCCTGCGTAGCATGGACTCGGCACAACAGATGTACTGGATTTGTGCAGGCCTGCTGGCGCGGCCGCCACTCTTCACGGACCGGTTGCGGGAACAACTCACTGGGCGCGGCCACGAACGGCGCGTGAGACACATTGCGGAGTTCCTTTACGACTGTGACGTTACGTCCATCGAGGCACTCGACGTCGTGGCGCTGGAGATGCTCATCGAGTCCCTGGGCAACTCCTACCGGCCCGTCGGTTGGTCGGATCACGGTTCCGAGGTGGCGGGCAACGCGAAGAGGAATCCGGAGTACAAAGGTCTGATCGTTGATTCACTAGTCAACGTGCTAGCTTCAAAGCCGTCCCACGACGCCACAGACGCACTCCAGCGCCTCTCCAAGAACCATTCGTTGAGGCCTTGGCGCGTTAGACTGCAAGACGCGACAAGCAGACAGCGCGAGGCCCGCCGCGAAGCCAACTTCCGTCACCCGACGGTTGAGCAGGTGTTGGAAACCCTGGACAACCGCCGACCGGCAAATCCAGGTGACTTGGCAGCGCTCACCATCGATGTCCTGATCGAGTTGGCTAGAGAGATCCGTCACGGGAACACGTCGGACTGGCGACAATACTGGAATTTGGACCTAAACAAACGACCTCAAGGCCCCAGGCCGGAAGAGGCCTGCCGGGACTCACTCCTGTCCGACTTGAAGGCAAGACTGGGCCTGCTGGGCGTCGACGCCGAGCTCGAAGTGACTTACGCCGACGACAAGAGAGCGGACATCGGCGTCTCGTGCAACGGTCTCAACGTGCCGATCGAGATCAAGAAGAGCTCACACGCCCACCTATGGCGGGCCATCCGCAACCAATTGATCGCCAAGTACACGCGTGATCCCGGCGCGGACGGATACGGCATCTATCTCGTGTTCTGGTTCGGCCTCGACCGGTGCCAGCGACCGCCAACCGGGCCTGCACCGGACACCCCTGACGCCCTGCGCGACCAACTCCTCGCCTCGGCCAACCTCTCTTCCGAGGAACGCCGCAAGATCTCCGTCTGCGTCATCGACGTATCGAAGCCGGAGTCGCAATCTGGTAGCATGCCGGCATGATCGAGAAAATCCGCACGTACTGTGCAATGAGCAAGTCCCGTTGCGGTGTCGTGGCCACCGTCGAGGACGGGCGCTTCGTTCGGCTGGAACCCGACGCGGACCATCCCAACCGGGGCATCTGCATCAAGGGTCAGGCGGCGCCCGAGCTGGTGTACGACCCGGGGCGGTTGCGCTATCCGCTGCGGCGGACGACACCCAAGAGCGATCCCGATCCGCGCTGGGCTCGGGTGGGTTGGGACGAGGCCATGGACGAGATCGTCCAACGGCTGGGAGGTCTCCGCGACCGCTACGGCGCGGAGTCGGTTTTCTTCTACCGCGGGGCGTCCGGGGGCAGCGCGTCGGCGGAGTACGAACCGTGGCTGATCCGCTTCGCCAGCCTGTTCGGCAGTCCCAATACGGTTTCCACCGGGCACATTTGCAGTTGGCACAAGGACAACGGCTCCCGCTACACGTACGGGACCGGCATCCCGAACCCGGACTTCGAGCGCACCGCCTGCATCCTGCTGTGGGGGCACAACCCCAACGTCTCCTGGCCCACCCAGGCCATCCGCATATCCGCCGCCCGCAAACGGGGGGCGCGGCTCATCGTCATCGATCCCCGGGCCATCCCCCTGACACGAAAGGCCGACCTGTGGCTCAAGGTCCGGCCGGGGACCGACGGGCTCCTGGCCCTGAGCTTCCTCAACGTGATGCTCGCGGAGAAACTGTACGACGCGGAATTCGTCCGCGACTGGACCAATGCCCGTTTGCTGGTGCGGGAGGGCTCGGGGGAGCTGCTGACTCAGGACGCGGTGGTGGCCGGGGGATCGCCGGACCTCTACGGAGTATGGAACGAGTCGGTGAACGGCCTGACGTTCCATGACCCGGCGCATGCGACGGCGGCGTCGCATCCGGCCCTGGAAGGGTCATTCCAAGTCCGGCTCTCAAGCGGCGCCACGGAGCGGGTCACGCCGGTGTTCGCACAGATGAGGCAGCATCTGAGCCAATACACGCCGGAGGCCACCGCAGCTACCACCGGTATCGAACCGGACCTGGTGCGCAAGGCGGTGCGCCTGTTCTGCACTACGCCGCCGGCCTGCTACTACAGCTATAACGGCCTGGAGCAGCACGCCAACGCCATGCAGACCAACCGCGCCGTGTGCCTGTTCTACAGCCTCACGGGCAACCTCGACCGGCCCGGCGGCAACGTCCGGTTCGCCAAGACCCCGGTCAACGGCATGGACGGGAGGGGGCTCCTGCCCAAGGAGCAGGTGCGGAAGCGGCTGGGGCTCGAGGCCCGCCCCCTGGGACCCGTGGCCACCGGCCGGGTGCAGGCATACGAAGTCTATCGCGCCGTGCTCGAAGGCGAGCCTTACCCGGTTAAGGGGTTTCTGAGCTTCGGCGGCGACATCATCATGGCCAACGGCGACACGCTGCGGGGGCGACAGGCGCTCCAGCAACTGGACCTTTACGTGCAGACCGACTTCTACGAAACCCCGGCAGGGCGGTACGCCGACTTCCTCCTGCCCGCGGCCACCTCCTGGGAGGACTGGCACGTGAAGGCCTCCTTCGAGCAGGGTGCCGCCACCAGCACCTGGTTGCAGTACCGCGAACCTGTGGTGCCGCCGCAGTTCGAGTCCCGCTCGGACGCCGACATCATCTTCGATCTGGCAGGGAGGATGGGCTTCGACGAGCAGTTCTGGCACGGCGACCGGGAGGCGGCGCTGGACCACATGCTGGAGCCGTCCGGGGTCACCGTGGCGCAGTTGAAGGACCATCCCGGCGGGTTGTCCATGCCGAGGGAAACCCGCTACCGGAAGTACCGGGAGAAAGGATTCGACACCCGCTCCGGCCTGGTGGAGATCTACTCCCTCCCGTTTCAGGAACAGGGCTATGCGCCGCTGCCGGATTTCACCACGAGCGAGACGCGTTTCGGCGAAGAGGTGGTGCGGGACTACCCGTTCACCCTGACCACGGCCAAGGCCATCAATTTCTGCCACGGACAGCACCGATCGGTGCCAACGCTCCGCGCCAAGACTCCCGAGCCGCTCGTGGAGCTCAATCCCGAGGACGCGGCCGATCTCGGCATCGCGCCGGCAGCGCCGGTGCGCCTGGAGACCAAAGTCGCCGCGGTCACCATGAAGGCGCAACTCAACTCCGAGCTTCCCCGCAAGGTGGTGCGGGTCATGCACGGCTGGTGGCAGGGCTGCCCGGAACTGGGGCTACCCGGCTACGATCCGTTCAGCCCCGAGGGCGCCAACGTCAACCTTGTCATCGACAACGATGTCATCGACCCCATCACCGGCTCGGTGCCGCACCGTTCCTACCCGTGCCGCGTCCGCGCCGCGGGAGAAGTGCCGGCAAGGGAACCAATGAGTTCCCCCGGCGCATGAGCCTATTCCGGACCCCGGGCGGGCAACACCTCAACCGCGCCGGCAGTGAGACACTCTTGAATCAGAAAGGCAGGCTATGCTTCCTGGCGGTGTTGCAGGGCTTACAACTGGGGACGACATTGCCCCTGGTGGTCTTGCCGCCACGGATGATGGGCACGAGATGATCCATGGTCAGTTCACGGGGCGGGAACCGTCCGCCGCAGTGAGCGCACACCCCCTGGCTCGTCCGGTTCTTCCACCACGGGCTGTTGCGCAGGTCCCGCGCCTTCCGGCGCTCACGGCGGATCTCCTCCTCCGTGACCGGAACGATGAAGGGGTCAGGGTCCGGGGTCACCTCACAGCACCTTGTTCTTGAGCGACCTGAAATAGACCGCGAAGCCCACGGCCACGCACAGATACAGCACGCTTCGGGCCAGGGCCCAACCCCCGCCAGCGCCAAGGTAGTTGGTCAGCTCCCACCCGCTGAAGAAGATGAAGAAGGCGACGGAAGTCCCGATGAGTATCTTGTGGGCGGTCATCAGTCTCATGGCTCAAACACCCCGATCAAGGTATAACGTCAACCATCTGTTTCTAGTAGATTTCCGAAAATTCCGACAGGCAAGGAGAAACCATGTCCATGGAAGTGATTCATACCAACAAGGCTCCCGACGCCATCGGCCCCTACGAACAAGCCATCAAGGCCAACGGGTTCGTGTACACCGCGGGACAGATCGGGCTGGAGCCGGGAACCGGCGAGCTCGTGGCAGGGAGCGTGGAAGAACAGGCGCGCCGGGTGCTCGACAACGTCACCGCGGTTCTGGAAGCGGCCGGCGCCTCGTGGGGCCAAGTCGTCAAGACGACCATCTATCTCAGCGACATGGCCGATTTCGCCGCCGTCAATTCCATCTACGAGGTGTATCTGGGATCCGCCAAGCCCGCCCGCACCACGGTGGCCGTGGCGGGCCTGCCCAAAGGGGCGCTGGTCGAAATCGACGTGGTGGCGCTGGCCTGACGCCGTGCCCGTGAAGACAGGGGCTCTCTCACCCCAACCCGCAGTGACCCTCTCTCACCAACATCCGCTGTGCTGAGTGAGAACGGTTCGCGTGCGGTCGCCCCGCTTCTTCCTGGGGAGCACCAGATCACACAATATGACCACGCCGTCGCCGAATCCCATCAACACGCTCCGGTTGTCCGGAGAGAAGGCAACGGCCGCAGGCGGGGCTTTGTACTTCCATTTGCGCAAGGTTCGTCCCGTCCTGACGTCATGCAGCTCGACCTCGCGACCGTCGTCTCCCGTCAACACCCACCGGCCGTCCGGCGAATAGGCGACGGACGTGACCCGGTGACCGTAACCGGTATCCCACTCGTGCAGGGTCTTCCCGGTCTCGACGTCTCGCAAGACGGCTGTTCCATTCGCGGCCCCGGCCAACACACGCCGGCCGTCCGGGGAGAAGGCCGCGGACATCACCCCGCCCCCACCCGAGCCCGGATGCTTCCACCTGTACCGCGTGGCGCCGGTGCCGACATCGCCCAGCCTGGCCCGGCCATCGGCGAAACCCATGAACACACGCCGGCCGTCCGGCGAATAGGCCGCAGACGTGACCGGCGCCTTGCCCCGCCAGGTGCGCAGCACCTTCCGTGCCTTGATGTCCGCCAGATAGACGCTGGAATGCAACCCGGTCAACGCCCGCCGGCCGTCCGGGGACAAGGCGACGGCGCCCGCCGTCCCTTCGTATCCCCATTCGTCCAGGATCCTCCCCGTCCTGGCACTGCGCAAGATGGCAAGCCGGTTTACCCCGACCGCCAGCATCCGCCGCCTGTCCGGGGACACGTCGGCCGCTGCGACGCTGCTCGGATGCTGCCAAGTATGCAGAACCTTGCCCGTCCTGATATCGCGCACCGCCGCGACTCCGCCCACTTCCGCGGTCAACGCCCTGCGGCCGTTCGCCGACCACGCCGCCACGGTCACGGCGCTTCGATGCCGCCAGACGCGCACCGGGGCGCCGGCCCTCGTCGGGCCCGCCACGCGCGCCTCCTCAAGGGCCTTGCGGACCTTCTCCAGGGAAACGTTTCCGATCCGTTGACCGGTAGCCAGCTTCACCGCCAGATCAGTTGACGGATAACGTTCGACGATCTCCGTGAGCCTGTCGTGGGCTCCTTTCAGAAGGTTGAATTTCTTCTCCGCCGACGGCTCCAGGTCGACCGCGTCCATGAGCTTGATCGCCTCGATCATCAGCTTGTTGGCCTCTCCGGCATCGTCGGCGAGCACCGGCCATACCAGCAGATAAAGGACGAGAGCGAAAACCAGGTGCATCACGCCATGCTTTCTCATGCTCGTTTCCTCACGTGTTTGAGCCTGCCATGTGGAGACCATTCAGCGACACGGGTTCTCCCGTCGGAAGGACAGGCTGTACTTTCCTCCGCTGTTGCACTCCTGGCGGCACCCTCGCCCCGGGCTTCACCGCTGAGAAGGCGCGTCTTTCGGAGTACCGTCGGAGTTGAGGTAGTCGCGCCATACGTGAACAGCTTTGAAACCCAGGACGTTCCCCGCCTTGGTGACGTCGAGGCCGCCCCAGTGTCCTGAATAGCCTTCCTTGATCCTCGTGCCGGGGACGTATCTCCGGACCAGCTCGTCGGTGGGCTGGAGGTACCGGCTCGTGGCCGCGGCGATGTTGAAGACTTCGTGACCCGAGAGCGGGGCCTCCAGCGCCAAGCGGCACGCGACGGCGGCGTCCCGCGCGTCCACGTAGCTCCAGAATGTGCCCATCCGGGCCCCGGGATTGGCCCACCGTTCCGGGAGTGTGCGGAAATCAGGGTCGAAGTTCACGCCGCTGTATCGCAAGCTGACCACGGTAACGTCGCTGTACCGCGTGCAGGAGTCGGCCAACTGCTCCCCGAACACCTTGGAGAGGGCATAGGGGTCCTGGGGCCGGCACCGGTGGGCCTCGTCCAGGGGCAGGTAGTCAGGCTCCCATATTATGGGGGCGTATAGAAAGCCGTAGGCGGCGATGCTCGAAGCGCACACGACGCGCGGGACGCCCAAATCCACGGCGGCCTTGAGCACGTTGAAGATGGCGGTAACGTTGTTGCTGAAGGTTTCGCAGTCCGGTGCCAGATTGGGTGCCTGGTACGCGCCGAGGTGGATCACGGCGTCGGCACCCTTGAAGGCCTCGTAGAGATCGCCCGAGCGGCGCAGGTCGCAGAGCCAGGAGTCGCACTGCTTCTTCGGCGGAGGCACGATGTCCAGGCTCAACGCCTCGTAGCCATGCTCGAGAAGGTGGCTGATGGCGTTCTGTCCGAGGCGGCCGCTACCGCCGGTGATCACGACCTTGGACATCTCCGGCCTATCGGGTCCGGGGTTCCGCGGGCCTCACCCCTACGAAGGAGTCCAGCTTCACCAGCCCCTCCGCGTTCTCCGCCAGGCGTAACGCCTTGGGCTCCCGGCCACCGGCGACGGCATCGATGGCGTCCCGTATCATCCGGCGCAGCATGATGATGCCGCGGTCGGACGTCCCCAACCGTTCTTCCCGCTCCCCCAGCAGCCGCTGGGTGCCCTGGGTGACGATGTCCTCCTGCCGGATGTTGCCGCGGAAGGGCATCAGCGGCCGCTTGTCGTGGGGCTTGACCTCGCCCTTGGGGGCTTCGCGTTTCCGCATCTTCCCCAGCCGGTCGAAGATGTCGGGGTCGGGGCCCGTGTAGTAGTCCACGGTGAACAGCATGAAGTGGCCGTCGTCGTTGGGGGTGAGGAACATGAAGTGCTCGTAGTTGGAACCCACCTTCTCCAGCACCTCCGGCTCCACCCGCGCGTGCACGAACTCCGTATCACCCACCTGGAGGATGCTCGGCAGCCCCAGGCTCATCTCGTCGACGAACTCGGTGCCTTCCACCCGGCCCGGTTTGGACATGACCATCTTCATGCCGTAGGGAGTCTCCACCGGCTCGTAGGCCGGCGGGCTCTTGGCGCTGAAAAACGAACTGCCCCAGGTCTGCTCGCCGTAGGCGCTCCGGCTGTGGAGGATCCACACGTGGCAGGGATCGGCGCTGTTCTCGTAGAAGTTGAACCAGTTGTAGTCGAAGTGGCGGGTGCTCTCCACCAGCCGCTGCCCGCCGTGATCCACCAGCGGGGAATAGTTGGGGAGGGGCGGCGGATTGCCAGGGTCGGCGCCCAGGTAGGCGAAGATCAGTCCCCCCAGGCTCCTCACCGGATACGCCGGATGCTTCACCTTGGCGCAGAAGGCGCTCTCCGGCGGCTCGGACGGCTGCTCCAGACAGTTGCCGGCAACATCGTAGAGCCAGCCGTGGTAGGGGCAGCGGATGCCGCGATCTTCGACGTCGCCGTACTCGAGAGACGACCCCCGGTGCGAGCAGCTCTGGCCGATGAGGCCCAGCCGGCCCTGGAGGTCGCGGAAGAGCACGAGGTCCTCGCCCAGAACCCGCACCGCCTGGGGGACGTCGTACAGCTCGGCCTCGGTGCCCACCGCGAGCCAGTAGCGCCGCAGCCACTCGCCGCCCGGTGTGCCGCGCCCTACCCGCGGGATATCCTTGTTCGTGCTTCTGAAGCCGTCCACGCGATAACCTCGATTCGAGTACCGCCCGCTCGATGTCAATCCAGGAAGCCGCCGCGGCTGAGCTCCCGGTGCACCGAGTCCCGCGCTTCCGGCGGCAGCGGCCTGGTCTCCCACTTGGGAAACCGCTGGATGGCGAAACCGCGCATGCGATACATCTCGGCCACCACGGCTCTGCCGTGACGCTTGATCTGTCCGATGACGACCGCGGTGACGTCGTTGACCCGCCGCTGCAGTTGCACCGCCTGTGGATAGTCCTCCCGCTCCAGCGCGCGCCAGAGCTCGACGCACAATTCCGGGATACAACTCGTGGGCGGATTGATCATCCCCGCCACCCCGAAGGGCACCAGCCCGAAGATATCCGCGTTGCCGGTGAACACCGCCACGTCGGGCGGGAACAGCCGCACGTAGTCCAGCATCGCGCCGGCGCCGTAGGCCACCTTGATGCCGCGGATGGTGGGGAGCTCTTCCTTCATGCGCTGCGCGAAGGGCGGCGCAATGGAGATGCCCGAGTACTTGGGGTTCTCGTAGATGAAGATGGGCAACGGCACGGCATCCGCCACCGCCCGGAAATGGGCCATGATCTCATACTCAGAATGGTCGGAGTAATAGTAAGGCGGGATCACGCCGATGCCGTCGACGCCGTGCTCGGCGGCGTGGCGCGCCAACTCGACGGTGCTCTCAGCGTCGGCCGTCCCCACGTGCACGATCAGGGGGGTGCGCCCGGCGTTCTGGTCGACGGCGATCTCGGCCGTCCGCTTCCGTTCCGCCATGGACATGGCCGGCCCCTGCCCCGACGATCCCAGCATGAACAGGCCCTGAACCCCGGCTTCGACGTAGAAGTCCACGAGCTTCCGCAGCATCGGCTCGTCCACCGAACCGTCGTGCTCGAACGGTGTAATCACGGGAATGACGATACCCTTGATCATGACCTCAACCCTCCGTTGTCATCAGATAGCCCCCGGGCGTTGCCGGCGTCAAGCCGCGGTTTGTGTTGCCCCCGCCCCCTTCCCCTCCTAGATCCCGGATCAAGTCCGGGATGACGTATTCGGGCATTCGCAGGCCATTTTCACCGTGGCCGGGTGTGCAGCCGGCGTACCTGCACACGAAGGGAGGAGAATCAGACGTACGCACCACCTCCGCGTCATCCCGGACTTGATCCGGGGTCCAGGCATTGAGCCGCAGCCGGTTGGGGAACCCGGCGACGCGCCTACGCGCCAGCCAGCAGGCGCATGAGACGCCCGTAGCCGGTGATCTTCTCGCGCATGCTGATGGCCTTGAACGCCACGTAGAGCTGCGAGGTCATGTTGGCGATGACCGGCAGCCCGAGGTCCGTCTCGAGGTCCTCGATGACGTCCACCACCGGGAAGTTGGCGCAGGGAATGTAGATGCCGTCCGCGTTGCCGGCCTCCCTCACCGCGCGCTTGGCCGCCTGGTAGATGTCCGCCACCGAGGCGCCGCTCGAGTTGGTGAAGTCCGTTCCCAGGGACACCAGGGAGCGGGCCTCGAAGCCCCACGCCTTGAGATAGCTCACGACCTTCTCGTTCAGGTCGGGCGGATAGGGGTCGACGACGGCCAGACGAGACACCGAGAGGTCCCTGAACGCATCCAGGGCGGCAACGATGCTGGTGGTGCAGGGCACTTCGGTGATGCCTTCGAGCTGTTGGATGAGCTTCGTCTCGAAACCCTTGCCCTGGCTCAGCACCAGCGGTGAGCCGCCGTGAATGATGAAGTCGCAGGCGCGCCGCTTCAGTTCATGGGCGCAGGCCTCCACCTGCTTGAGCGCTTCCTTGTACGCCTCCTCCTTCCAGCCGCCCACCATGCAGGCGACGCCGATCATGCCGACCCCGTCCGGCACGATACGGTAGAAGTCGTAGGCGTTGAGCTCGATGACGGAGGGAGAGATGTAGCCGATTCTGGCGCGGTAGCCGAACATGCGCTGCTCCTTTCGCGGCGAGGCCGAGGCGAACCGGGCTCAACCCGCGTCGTTGAACTTGTAGAACGGCTCCACCGGGTGCTCTTCTTGCGATTCAAGGAAATCCCTGACCCGGGGGAGGAGGCGCGCTTCGAGCCCGCCGGCCCTTCTTCGGGGCGCCGGCGTGATCTTCCGCTTGACTTCCTTCAGGAGGGCCTTCTCGTCGAGACGCACGTGCTTGCGGCCGCGGTAGAGGATCTCGCCGTCCACCATGACTGTATCCACGGCCCCTGCCCCGCCCCGGTAGACCAGCGCGTCCACCGGCGTTTGATGCCTCGCAAGATAGGGCTCCACGACCGGCCGTGAGTCCACCAGCACCAGGTCCGCGCGCCTGCCCGGCTCCAGGGTGCCGGAGCTCGCGCCCCAGCCCAGCACGTCCGCCCCGCCGGCGGTGGCCGCCCGGAAGATGTCCTCCACCGGCATCAGTCCCGAGCCCGCGCCCGGAACGCGCTGGAGGTTGGCGGCCAGGCGTATCTCCTGAAGCATGTCGGGCCGGTCGCTCAGCGGGCTGCTGTCGAGTCCCATTCCCAGCCGCACGCCCGCGGCATGGAAGTGCATGAGCGGGGCGATGCCGCTGCGCAGGCGGAGGTTGGAGCTCGGGTTGTGCACCACCGAGGCGCCCTTGGCCGCCGTTGTCGCGATATCTCCGCGGTTGAGCCACACGCCGTGGGCAAGGCTCACGTCCGGAGCCAGAAAGTCCAGGTCCGCCAGCCACTGGACCGCGCTCTTGCCGTATTCCCGAAGGAAGTACGACCGCTGATACCGGGTCTCCAGCACGTGGATCTGGATCCCCAGGCCGCGCTCGGTGGACTCCCTCCGGATGGCGCGCAGAAGCTCCTCCGTGCACCACTGGGGCCCGGCCGGGGTCAGGAACAGCCGAGCCCGGTCGTCCCCGCTCAGGGCGTCGCCGAGCCTGCGGGCAACCCGAAAAAAGTCATCCGGGGCCGCGGTGCGCGACGTGCCGTAGCGCTGGACCGCCGGTTCCCGTAGCGACAGCGGCAGCGACGCCAGGAACTCGTCGTCGCCGTAGACAATATGATTGCGGTCGCGGATGTCGAGCCCGAAGGACACGCGCATGCCGGAATCGCGGTAGGCGCGCAGCCGTTCATCGACGTCGGCCCCGTAGGTGTCGGGGGAGCGGCTGGAGTTGTAGTGAAGGCACGTGGTGATGCCGGACTCGATCATGGTCTTGCAGGCGTAGAGCACGTCCAGGTACGGGTCCAGATCGGCCATGGACTCGGCGGCGAACCGCGAGACCTCGAAACAGTCGTCCTTGCCGCCGAGCTGAAACGTCGTCAGCCCCTTTCCGTGCTGGTGCGCGTTGACGAAGCCCGGAATCACCCAGTAACGGGAGTTTCCCACCACGGCGGCGTTGGCGTAGGATGTCTTGAGGTCCCGGTAGCGGCCCACTTCGACGATGTCGCGGCCCGACACCGCCACGGCACCGTCGCGGATCACCCCATGGGACCCATACCGCGGCTGCATGGTAACAACAAATTTGCCTCGAACGAGATAGTCCATTTCAGCCCTCCGTGACCAAACCGGCAACGCCGCTGCCTTCGGCATCGGGAGGCCGGTGCGAACACCCTAAAGGCCCAGGAACCGCAGGCAGTTCTCGGACGCCACCCACTCCCTTTCCTCGGCGGTAAGCTGCAAATCGTTGAACTCATCCTCCGGCGACTGGTCCCGGAACATGAACGGATAGTCCGAGCCGATGACCACCTGTCTCGCGCCCACGGTGTCGATGAGATAGCGCACCGTGCGGTTGTCGAAGAACACGTCGTCGTAGAAGAACATGCGGGCGTACTCGGAAGGCTTGCGAGGCACGAGCGCTTGGAAGTTGGGGTTCTTGTGCCACGCGTTCTCCAGGCGCGGCAGGAGTTGGGTGAAGGTGCCGCCGCCGTGGCTGAAGCACAGCCTCAGCCCGGGACACGCTTCCATGAGCCCGCCGGTGATCATGCCGGCGATGCCCAGGGCGCCTTCGAGGGGGAACGCCACGATGTTCTCGATGAACGGCGGCCCCACCACCCGGTCCATGAAGGTGGCCTGCTGGGCATGCACAAAGACGGCCACGTCCAGCTCCTCGGCGGCCTTGAAGAAAGGCAGGAACTCCGGCTCGCCCAGACTCCTGCCGTTGACGTTGCTCAACAGCTCGACGCCGTGAAGGCCCAGGGACTTGACCCGCGCCAGTTCCGCGGCGGCCAGGTCGACATCCTGAAGCGGCACCGAGCCGAGAGCGTAGAAGCGATCCGGCGACTGGTCCACCATCCGCATCAGGACCTCGTTCAGGTAGCGCGCCAGGTCCAGCCCGTCCTGCGGCTCCAGCCGGTAGGCCAGCAGCTCCGGCATGGGCGACAACACTTGACGGTCCACCGCGTAGTCCGCCGCCGCCATCTCCCGCAGGCGCCGCGGCACCGACCAGCAGCGGTCCAGCACGGTGCGAAAGTTCCGGCCCGCGATCATGACGTTGGCCGTCTCCGGCCCGGTGTGGTCCATGGACGGCCAGCGGTTGCCCGCGGCGCGGGCGCCCACGGCGGGAAAATGTTCGGGGATGATGTGGGTGTGAACGTCGATGACCATAGGCGGAACTCCTGACGAATGGTTTGATTGACGATTTATGATTTGGGGTTCAAGGTCGCGGTTACGCGGCATCGGGCTGAGCCGGGGCGATGATGAACAGGCTCAGGAACCCGGATATCACCAGCGTCACGGCGAAGATGGCGAAAGACACCGTATAGTTACCCATCCAGTCGAAGAGAAAGCCGAAGAACGGCGGCCCCAGCGCCGCGAACCCGTGGATCAACAGAAATCCGAGGCCGCGGATGCTGCCCATGGACAGCCGTCCGAAGAACCGCGCCCACATCAGGTCGGGCAGCACCATGTTACCACCGAGCCCGACCCCGTAAAAGAAGAACCCGGCGTACACCAGAGCCAGCGAGTCGGACGTGATGGCCAGGGTCAGGCCGGCCGCCTGGATCAGGAACTTGACCAGGGTGGCCCGGCGCACGTCCACGCGCTCCGCGATCAGGCCCCAGACCAGCGGCGAGCCGAGCTGGGTGAAGGCGATGATGCTCATGATGCCGGCGGCACCGTGGGCCGAGTAACCGAGGTCCGTGACATAGGGGAACACGTGCAGGTTGAGGCCGGTCACCCCGACGGAAGACACGCCGAAAACGGCGACGATGAGCCAGAAGGCGCGGGTTCGCAGCCCAGCCCTCCGGCTCCAGATCCGGTCCTCGGCGGCGGCCCGCGCAAGCGGCCGCGCCGCCTCACGCTGCGCCACGACCTCGGGATCCAACCCGTCGGGATGGAGGCCCATGTCCTCGGGTGAGCGCCGGATGTAGATCAGCGCCGGGGCCACGAGCAGCACCGTCAATGCGCCGAAAAGCGCCCAGGTGTGACGCCAGCCCAGCGACACCAGCAGCGACGCCACCAGGAACGGCATGACGATCTTGGCGGACCCGATCCCCATGCTGGAGAAGGCGATGGCGCGGCCACGCTTCTGGATGAACCACCGGCAAATCATGACGTTGATCACCATGTAACCCAGCAGGGCGTCGCCTACCGCCACCAGGGTCCAGCGCACCAGCACGAAGTGCCAGAAGACCCCGACCTGGCTCAGGAGAAGATAGCCGACCGCCGCCACCAACGCTCCCACGGTCACGAGCCATCGGCTGCCGTGCCGGTCCACCAGCGACCCCACGACCGGGGCCATGGACGCACTGATGAGCCCCTCGCCGGAGCGCAGCAGCGAGAAGACGCCCCGGGACACGCCCAGATCCGCGGTGAGGGGCTTGAGAAAGATGCTCAGGGTGCTGGCCAGGGCGAAGGAGGAGGTGACGTTGGCCACGAACCCGACGGCGACGATGTACCAGCCGTAGTAGATCCGGCCCGATGCATGGACGCGCCGTGTTGAATCGCCTGTGACCACCTGTCACGGGTAACAAGGTTTGCCGTCGATGGAAAGCGGGCTCGGCCGGAGCCCCGCAAATGGACCCGCCGGGAGGTTTGGTGTAGATTCCCGCCAAATCCGCAGACGCTGAAAAGGAGAACACATGCGCGTATTGATTACCGGGGCCGGATTGATCGGCTCCCACGTGGCCGCGGAGCTGAGCTCCCGGGGGGATGAGGTGACGTTTTTCGACGTGGTGGCGAAACCGGAATACATCCGCCACGTCACGGGCAAGGACCTGCCGCTGATCCGGGGTGACATCTGCGATCTGGCGGCGCTGATGGACGCCTTTCTGACGGTGCGGCCCGAGTGCGTCATCCATCTGGCGGCGTCGGTCGGCGAGTCCAACATCCCGAACCTCTACGCCGGCTTCCAGGTCAACCTGGTGGCCACCCTGAACGTGGCGGAAGCGGTCCGGCTGGCCGGAGTGCGCCGGCTGGTTCACGCCAGCACCCAGGCGGTGTATCAGGATGCCGATCCCGGGGAACTGCTCCGGGAAGACTCCCCTCAGGACGGCCGCGGCCGGGTGTACAACGCCTCGAAGCTGGCGTGCGAGCACGTGCTCAGGACCTACGCCGCCAGGCAGGCCTTCGAGCTGGTGATGCTGCGTTTCGCGGGAGTGTACGGGTATCGGGCGGTGGCCGGGGGCCCCGGCGTGGCCGTGCAGGAGGCCGTGTGGGCGGCCATGGCCAGGGAGGAGGCGGTGCTCAACGCCTACGAGACCGTCGACTTCATCTACGTCAAGGATCTCGCCGACGGCATCGCCCGTGCGGTCCACACCGCCCCGCTGTCCCACGACGTGTACAACCTCGGCAGCGGCGCCCTCACCACCGTGGACGACGTCGAAGGCGCGCTCCGCGCGATCTTCCCGGACATCCGCCTCCGCCGGGGCACGCTCACGCCCGCGCGGCCGCGGATGGACATCACCCGGGCCCGGACGGAGCTGGGATACGCACCGGAGTACAAACTCGAAGCGGGCCTGCGGGACTACATCGCCGAGCTGAACCGGGAGTGACGGAATACGGCCGGCCGGGAAACCGGGATGACGGAAAGGGGTCCGGGATGGCCGGAGAGGGTCCCGGATTACAGTAGGGGGCCTGTTTACACCACTTGGCGCGAGGCGGCGGCCTCCGTCAGCGTGGTCGTGGGGGACACGTACTCCAGGTCCGTCAATACCTCGATGAGGGCGGGTCCGGGGGCGGCCAGGGCCTGCTTCAGGGCCGGCAGGAACTCGTCGTCGCGGCTGACCTTGATCCCCAGGGCACCGTAGCCGTTGCCCAGGGCGGCGAAGTCGGGGTTGACCAGGTCCGTACCGTAGTTCCTGCCGGGGTACTGGGCCTCCTGATCCACCCGGATAGTGCCGTAGGAGCCGTTCGCGTACACCATCACGATGATCTTCACCCCGTACTGGCGAGCGGTGGCGATCTCCTGCCCGGTCATCAAAAAGCCGCCGTCGCCCACGTGGGCGATGACGGTCCGTTCCGGATGGGCCAGCCTGGCGGCGACCGCGCCGGGCACCCCCGTGCCCATGCTCCCCAGGTTGGGGACGATGTACGAATCGGCGTGGTCGAACTCGAGGTACCGCTGGACCCAGCCGCCGAAGCTGCCCGCGTCGTGGGTGTGGATCGTATCCGGTGGGACCGTAGCCTTGAGTTCCGCCATCACCCGTTCCATGGACACGGCACCGGTGGGGCGTTCCGGCGGCGTGGCGTAGCGCCGTTGCCGGCCGTGATAGTCGGCGATCCAGGCGGCCCGGGCCTCGTTGGGGCCTGGGCTGTCGTGCTCCAGCGCGGCGGCCAGGGCCTGCCCGGGGTCCGCGACCAGGGCCAGGTCCGGCCGGAAGTTCTGACCGATGTTGGCGGCGTCGCCGTCGATCTGAATGGTCGCGAGCCCGGGATGGGGCAGCGTGTAGCCGGCGGAAACCTGCTGATTGAACCGGCATCCCACTATCAGCAAGAGGTCGGCTTCGTCCCGCACGATCTGCTTCGCGTGGTTGTTGCGGCTCCCGAGGTTACCCACGTAGTGAGGGTGCGTGTTGGGGAAGACGTCCTGGCGCTTGAACGCGCTCAGCACCGGCAGTTGAAACTTCTCGGCGAAGGCCACGATCTCTTCGCGGGCGCGCGCGTACTGGGTCCCGGAACCCGCCACCAGCACCGGCTTTTCCGCCCGGTTGACCCGGTCCACCATGTCCCGGATCAGCTCCGGGTCCGGACTCGGACGGACCACCGGATAGGACTCCACCATCGTGATGTCCGCCTCTTCCTCGAGCATGTCCCGGGGGAGGGAGATCACCACGGGCCCGGGGCGGCCCGACCGCGCCACGTGGAACGCCCGGGCCATGATCCGCGGCACCTCCCGCGGGTCGTTGATCTCGATGACCCACTTGGCGATGCTGCCGAAGAAATGCGTGTAGTCGATCTCCTGTCCGGCCTCCCGGCCCCGGTGCGCCCGGGCCACCTGGCCGATGAGCAGGATCAGCGGCGTCGAGTCGTACTTGGCAAGATGGACCCCGATGCTCGCGTTGGTGGCGCCGGGACCGCGCGTGACCATGCACACGCCCGGCGTCCGGGTGGTCTTGCCGTAGGCCTCGGCCATGAGGCAGGCGCTGCCCTCGTGCCGGTTGGTGATGAGAGTGACCTCGGGGACATCCCTCAACCCGTCCAGCAGGGCGATGTAGCTCTCGCCCGGCACGGAGAAGGCGTGGCGCACCCCTTCGTTGCGTAGCGACCACGCCACCGCGTGGCCGCCCGACATCCTGCAACTTTGTTGATTCTCGCTCAAATGGCACCTTCTTTCCGGATAGGACGTTGAATGCCGTACCGTATTTGTCCGTGGCTCGCAAGCCACGTCGTCCGCTCCAGGCCATACCTGGGCGCTGCGCTCGTCATCCGTTGCCGATTTGCGTCGCAAATTCGTTCGATTGTATAAGGAATCCTCTAACCTTCATCGGACCCGAGAGGAGAAACATGCCGGACGGAATTCAACAGCTTAACGAGGACATCATCGCGGCGGCCAGGATTCTGAGCCGGGAGGGATTGGTGCAGGGGTTCGGGCACGTGAGTGCACGGATCCCGGATTCGGACCTGTTCGTGATCACCCCGCGGGTCAGCCTGGAACTGGTGGAGGCGAACCAGCTTGTGGTGTTGAACCTGCAGGGTCAGGTGTTGGAGGCGCCGGCGTCGCCGTCGTTCGAGACCGCGCTCCACACCGCCATCTTCAACGCACGTCCGGAGGTGAACGCCATTACGCGTATCCACGCCAGGACGGCCAACATCTTCTCGGTGACGGACACGCCCCTGGACGCGGTGCACAACCACGGCAGCTTTTTCTGCGGCGGGGTGCCGGTCTTCAGAACCATCGACCTCATTTCCACGCAGGCGCTGGGAGAAGGTGCGGCCGCGGCGCTGGGGGATGCGGCCGCCGTGCTGTTGCAGGGCAACGGACAGGTGACGGTGGGCCGGACCATCCCGGAAGCGGTGATGATGGCCATCTACCTCGAGGAGGCGGCGCAGGTGCTCTATGGCGCCATGCAGGTGGGCACGCCGCGCTTCCTCCCCGGACAATCGGCAGGCTCGCGGCAGAAGGAGGCGCTGCCGCCCCCGGACATGGAACGCGCCTGGAATTTCTTCAAGAGCCGTGTGGGCATGTAGCCATACCATCAGCAGCGCGCTGTTGATGAACCTGGCCTCGGCGACAAAAAACGCCATGCCGGCAACCAACCGGCATGGCGTTTTGGCTTGAACTGTTGTAGCGGATCAGCCCGCGAACTCGATATCGAGCTTGGCTGTCTCCCCGGCCTTGACCTCGACTTCCTTGGTCTGCTTGCCGAGTTTCTCGTGCCAGATCTCGACCTTGTACTTGCCGGCCGGCACGTCGGTGAGACTGAACGCGCCGTCCTCACCGGTGACGCTGTAGTAGGGATTTCCCGCCACGAAGATCCAGCCGGCCATCCAACCGTGGACGTCGCATTTGACTTCCATGATCTCCGGTTTCTCGAACTTCACCTTCAGCTTCTTCTTGAACTTGGGCTGTGCCCGGTTCATGGGCTTGTTGACCTTGCTGTAGGTGTGGATGTTGTGAAGCACCTTGTCCGGATTGAGGACGGTGACCTCCGCGCCAGCCGGAACCGCCAAAACATGCGGCTGATACTGGCAACCATTCTGGTCGAAGGTGACCCCTTTCACCTCCATCTTCTTGCCGCCCTTGACGTCCGAGATGTACACCACCACGTTCGCCAGCTTGCCGTCCTTCACCACCAGCGACTCGTCGAACTTGGGTGACTTGTCACAGCGCCGCTTGTCCTTGGTGACCTTGAGCTTCTTCGGCTTGGGGGCGGTGCCCTTGAAGACCACGGCGCCGGAGATGGCTCCGCCGGCGGCGCCTGCACGCTGATAGGCGCCCAAGGTGAGTGTAGCGGTCACGAAAAGCGCCAATATGGCGAGCGATGAAAACCTGCGGTTCATGGATGGTTCTCCTCTTGCAAAATCGTCTCTTGTTCCAGGTTAGCCCTGTTTGTTGGCTTCTTCAACACTTGTCTGACCGGATTCCATGGCCTGCCCGCCCTCGGCCTTGGCGGTGGTGGCGGGCTTCAAGCCGAGCGTCATGATGTAGTCCGTCAGCGCCTCGATCTGTTTCTTTTCGTCGGCGTCGAGAATGTCTTCGGGTCCGCCCGGGTAGAACGCCGGCATCTTGGTTCCCGGCTGGAGCTTTTGGGGGTCGCGAATCCACTTCTCGATCCATGCCGGATTCAGCCGCTGGTTTGCCAGGTTGAGGTCAGGAGCCCAGTCCTCCACCGGCCCGTCGGGCTTCTTGTTGCCCTGCACGTGGCAGCTACCGCACTCGAAGTAGTCGTCGGAGAACAGCTTCCGGCCGGCTTCCAGATAGCCCGCGGGCACCTGTGCCTTGTCGAAATGGACATACGGGATCTCGACCTCGGAAAGGGCCGAGAAGTAGTTCACGAAGACGTCCGCATGCGGACCGTCGAAGCCGAAGGTGGGCATGCGAACCCTGAGCCAGGGCCGGATGGGGTTCTCAGGGTTCTGCAGGAAGCCGAACAGCCAGTTGGCCTGAACCTTCTCACCCTCGCCGTTGAGCACCGGCGGCGCCAGGGTCGGGTTCTGCTCGTAGTACTTGCGAACGTATCCGCCGTCGCCGTTGATCTCGTGGCAGCCGACGCAGTTGTACTCCTGGACCAGGCGGCGGCCCGCGGAGATCTGCCGGGCCCGCTTGGAGTGATCCGCCTTGAAGGCCTCGGGCACCTTGCGCTCCACGAAACCGTGCAGCAGGATCTTCAAGGACTCGATGTCCTCCTTGGGCAGATCGAAGTGGGGCATCAACTGCTCCACCCGCTCGGTGGCGTATACCCGCGGGTTGTGGATCTTGTTGAAGGTCCAGTCCTTCCAGGAATGCTTGATGGTCGTGTCGTTGCCGAAGAACAACTCCTCCAACGGTTTCGAGCCGAAAGTCGTCAGCTCGACCCCGATCCGGGACTCCTTCTCCATCCCGGGGATGTCGTGGCAACCGGCGCAACCGTACTTCCGCACCAGCTTCTCGCCCCTGGCGATATTGGCGGGCTGCTCGAGGCGGGCCACCAGATCGGCGTTGGGCTCGGGCTTGGTGCCCAAGGTCATCAGGTAGGTGGTGAGGGCCAGCGCCTCGTCTTCGGACAGCCGCAGGCTCGGCATCCGGGTGTCAGGATTGTAGCGCTTGGGATTGCGCAACCAGTTGTAGGCCCAACGGGGATTCACCTTGGCGGCGATGTCCTTCAGGTTCGGCACCAGATCCTTGCCGCCGATGCGGGTGGTGAACTCACCCTCGGCAAGGCCGTGACACCCCTGGCACCCCACCGAGCGGACCAGCTCCTCGCCCTTCTTCACCATGCCCGCGTCGCCGGACCGGTAGCCCTCGGGCGCCGGATGCTCCTTGAGCCACGCGTCGGCTTCCTTCTTCGACGCGGACCACAGGTAGGATGCCGCCGCCAGCGCCTCGTCTTCCTTGAAGAAGAAGTGCGGCATGCGGGTATGGGGCCGGAACGCGCGTGGGTTCAATATCCACTGAACCATCCAGCCGGGATCCACCTTGGCGCGGACCCTTCTGAGGCTCGGTCCGACCTTGGGGATGTCGTCGTAGCCTTCGACCAGGTGGCAGCCGGTACAACCCACCTGCTCGAAGATCCGCTGTCCCCGTCCCACCACGTCGGCGCCCTCAAGGCCTTGGACGTTGAGGTGGCAGGTAATGCAGTTGGCCTGCACGTTGTCGCCCTCGAGCAGCGGATGCTCCCAGAACTTCACGTTGCCGTGCGCCTGCGCCAGGCTGTTGATGCCCTCTCCCTGTCCGTCATGGCAGGTGGTGCACCCGAAGATCCGCGGCGGGTGAGCCGCGTCACTGAGGAAAACCCTGCGTTTGGGATGGGTCTTGAGGGGATGCGCCAAGTCGTCGAAACCGTCGCGGTTGATGGCGATGTGGCACGACTGGCAACGGTCCACCCGGTCCACCTGCTGGTCGAAATTGTTGCGGTCGAAATCCTTGAGCACCACCTGCTCGATCTTGGGGACCTTGTAGAGGGTGAACTGCGGGAAACCTTCCGGACCGACGGTTACGGTGGCGTTGTCCATCTGCCGCTGCGCGTTCCGTATCTCGCCCTCCAGCTCGTAGATCTGTTCCTCGATGGCCTTGACGCCGCCCTGGACCTCCCTGATCTCTTGCTTGACGTCCGCACGCTTCTTGCGGGCGGCCTCGAGGGCCGGCTCCAGCGAATGCTGGACCTCTAGCAGCTCCTTGATGTGCTTGTCGTAGGAACTCGCGTCCCGGCCCTGCTGGACCGCGTGGTCGAACTCGTACCAGGCTTCATCGAGCTCGCTCTTGACGAACTTGACCTCCTGATCCGCGTCGAAGTACTCGACCTCGACCTGCTGCTGAAGCTCCTTGAGCTCCGCCAGTTTGGCGCCCTTTTCGCCGCTGGCCAGACTCTGCAACTCGGCGTCGCGCTGCTTGACCAACTCGGAATACTTCGGGTCCGCGTCCAGCCGCTGCTGCTCCTTGGCCAACGCGCCCGCGGCGCGCCCATAGTCGGTCTGGAGAAACT
The DNA here is from genome assembly GCA_965218305.1 of uncultured Binatia bacterium (SeqCode). GTDB lineage: Bacteria > Desulfobacterota > Binatia > UBA9968 > JAJDTQ01 > JAJDTQ01. The sequence continues at coordinate 2,755,233 of OZ244617.1, forward strand.
CCGTTTGATGGATCTTCCACACCCGCCTCGTGATGTTGTCGTCGAACACCGCCCACAGGGACACCACGACAAGAAGGATGGAGCCTACGAAAAAGACCGTCCCGTAGGATTTCTTTTCTTCGTTGGGATCTACGCCACGAACCGCCATTCATTCTCCCTTACAGCACGCAGAGAATCTACCTTCGTGTGGTGTCTCAAGCCGCCTTGCTCTCCAACAGACGCCCCAGCGAGAACACCGCCACGCCGATGAGGGTCAGGATGATCTCCTCGGCCATGGCAATGCCCTGAAAAATCCCCACGAACACCGCATAACCCACATCCGCAATACCCAGGGCCTGAAGAAGCTTTGCTACATAGAACATCAGATATTGAGCCAGGGTGTAACCATGATGTACTTGATGTTGAACACCAGCCGCAGAAACATCTTCACCGGAAGCGCCATCATGGTCACGAAGAGAAAAGCCGTAATCGCGAACCGGACGGCGCCCCACCGGATCATGAACTCCTTGCCCTTGACCCAGATGATCCACCTGTAAAACAGCCACACCGAAAAAATGAAGTAGAACAGCACGAGAGACAGCCCGAAACCGGCCATGACCCAGTAGTCCCGCAGACCCACCAGATAGGGCAGGTCGACGTTGGTGAGGGCCACCACCTTGTGTGGATCCCATCGCTGCCAGGGCCAGAACAGGTTCCACCCGGGGCCGCGGAAGAACGTCCCGATGATGATGGTGACCACCCAGAGAATGTGGAAGCCCAGGATGAAGGTCATGATCTCCCACTTGCGGTCCTTGAAGGTGTAGTAGCCGTTGCCCTTGGTGTTGATGTCGATGAAGGGGATCACCATCAGCCCGATGATGATGAAGGTCGGCAGCACCACCCCCGCGTACCACGGATCGAAGTACACCAGCATCTCCTGCAGGCCGAGGAAGTACCACGGCGCCTTGGAGGGGTTGGGGGTGCGGGCCGGGTTGGCGGGCTCCTCCAGCGGCGCGTCCACCAGCAGCGACCACAGCGTCATGGCCACCAACACGAACAGCGTCACCAGAAACTCGCCGCGAACCAGATGCGGCCAGGTATGAATCTTGTCGTCGACGATAATCGCCCGGCTTCTTTCTTCGGCCTGAGCCATACGATGGCTACCTTTCCCTTGAACGATGCGTCCGTGTCGTCGAGTTGAAAACGATTGCTAGAGCGGAGGACCGGAAAAACCATCCCGGCGGATGCGCCAGAAATGCACGGCCATGAGCAGGCTGGCCACCAGCGGAATGAAGATGCAGTGGAGGATGTAGAACCGCAGCAACGTGTGCGGACCGATCTCGCCGCCGCCGAACAGGAATGCCCGGGCATCGTACACCGGATTGGCTCCGACAAACTCCGCGAAGGGCCCTTCATGCCCTAACAGGGGCGTGGCCCGCGCCATGTTGGAGCCCACCGTCACCGCCCAGATGGCCAACTGGTCCCAAGGCAGCAGGTACCCCGTGAAGCTCAACAGCAGGGTCAGCACCAGCAGCAGGACGCCCACGATCCAATTGAATTCCCGGGGCGGCTTGTAGGAGCCGGTGAGGAAGACCCGGAACATGTGCAGCCACACGAAGATGACCATGGCGTGTGCCGCCCAGCGGTGCATGTTGCGCATCAGCATGCCGAAGGGCATGTCGAACTCCAGGTACTTCATGTCCGCGTAGGCATATTGCGGCACCGGCCGGTAGTAGAACATGAGGTAGATGCCGGTCACCACCGTGAGGAGAAACATGAGGAAGGTAAGGCCTCCCATGCACCAGGTGAAGCGCATCCGGACGGCGTGCCGGCGGACCTTCGCGGGATGCAGATGCATCCACACATTGCCCGTCACCATCAGCACGCGGTTCCGCGGCGTGTCCTCGTAGCCGTGCCGGAAGATCGCCTTCCAGACGTGACTCTCAACAATATCCTTCTTGATCTGTTCCAGGTTGATCATGGTCCGTCTCAAACCTTGAGAATGCTGTTGGGATGCTGCTCATCGGGCTCCCCGATCGGCCCCATCCGGAATTCCTTGGCCTTGTCCACGATGAGTTGGCCATCCTCCGCCAGAGCGATCTCGAACCGGTCCAGCGGCCGCGGCGCCGGCCCCTCGAAGTTCAGCCCCGTTTTGAAGAAACCGCTGCCGTGGCAGGGGCACTTGAACTTGCTCTCCGCGGCGAGCCAGCGCGGCGTGCACCCCAGATGCGTGCACTTGGCGAAGACCGCGTAAAATCCCGCCTCCTCGCGCACGATCCACACGCGGAAGTCCTTCTTGAACTTCTCGCTCACCTCACCGACGGTGTAGTCGGAAGGATAGCCGGCCTTGAACGTCGTAGGCGGCTTGAAGAGCACCCGCGGAAACGCAGACCGCATGAAGCCGAAGAGCGAGACCAGGGAGAACACCCCGAAGCCGGCCCAGCCAAGCCGTCCGAAAAAGTCCCGGCGGCTCCAGATGCCTCGCTTAATTTCTCTTTTCTCGTTCGTTGCCATCGCGCCCCTACTTCTTGATCCAGCTTATGACGACCCCCCACACGATGAAGAACAGGCCTCCGACCATCAACGCCAGACCGACAGGCCCGAACACGAATGAAAGGCCTGCCCCCAACACGAAAAAAAGCACGCCGGCGCCCAGGGGATTCATCGGCGCCGGAGCGGACCCGCTCGCTGGCTGCTGTGGTTCCTCGCCTTGGATCAACTCCTCACGCACCAGCGAGAAGGCGAGTTCCTTCACATCCTCCCGTTTCTCGGGCTCAAGGGAACGGATCAACCGGCCTATCCGTTCGGCCAGCCGTTCGACTTCCGCTTCCGTAGACTCATCGTCCAATTTTGGAGAATCTGAAGCCACTTGAGAATAGGAAATTTGATTAATATAAGAGACTCCGGATGTCAACCTTCGGGCCTCTGTTCCAGCACATCCTGCATACCGTAAAGACCGTTTCCCTTGTCCGCCACCCACTGGGCCGCCCGAATGGCGCCGCGGCCGAAGGCATCCCGGCTGTGGGCTCGGTGGACCAGCTCGATGCGCTCTCCGATTCCGCCGAACATCACGGTGTGCTCGCCCGCGATGTCCCCGGCGCGCACGGAAAGGAGGCCGATGTCGGTCTTCTTCCGCTCGGCAAACCCGCTCCGGCCGGCCACGCCCACCCGTTCCACCTTGCGCCCCAGGGCCTCGCCCGCGGCCCGGGCCAGGGCCAGGGCGGTGCCGCTTGGCGCATCCTTCTTGAACCGGTGGTGCGCCTCCACGATCTCCACGTCGTAAGCGTCGCCGAGGCGTCGGGCCACCTGCCCCACCAGGTCCAGCAGCAGATTCACCCCAAGGCTCATGTTGGGCGCCAGAACGGTGGGGGTTTTGGCAGCGAGGGTGCGGATCTGCCGGAGCTGCCTCGCGTTGAACCCCGTGGTGCCGATGACAATGGGGGTGGCGCTCTTGGCCGCGGCCTTCATGTTGGCGACGGAAGCCTCGGGCGTCGTAAAGTCCACGACTACCTGCCGTCCTGCGGCCGATACGTCGAAACGGTCGCTGATCTCGACGCCCAGATGCCCCGCGCCCGCCACCTCCCCGGCATCCTGCCCCAACCGCCGGCTGCCGGGCCGGTCGACAGCCCCCGCGAGGACGACGCCCGGGATGTCCTGGGTCAGACGGACCAGGACACCGCCCATCCTCCCACCCGGTCCGCAGACGATCAAGCCCAACTCGTTCATGACTGGATCAACCCGTAGTCGACCATGGCGGTGTTCAGCCGCTTCAGGTTCGACTCGCCCATGGCAGTCAGGGGTAACCGAAGCTCGGGGCCGCACTTGCCCATGAGGGCGAGGGCGGTCTTCACGGGGATGGGATTGGTCTCGCTGAAGAGACTGCGGATCAGCGGCAGCAGCTCGAACTGGATCCGGCGGCCGGTGGCCCAGTCCTCCCGCAGGCAGGCCTCCGTAAGGTCGGCCATGGCCCGGGGGGCGACATTGCCCGTGGTGGTGATGACCCCCTTGCCGCCGATGGTCATGAGCGAGTACACGAGCGAGTCCTCGCCGGAATAGACCGCGAGGGAGTCGCCGCACAGGCGGATGACGTCGAGGGCCTGGTCCACCGATCCCGTGGCTTCCTTGACCCCGGCGACGTTGTCGATCTCCGCCAGGCGCGCCAGGGTCTCGGGCTCCATCTTCGAGGCCGTCCGCCCCGGAATGTTGTAGACGATGAGCGGTATCCCCACGTGCTCCGCCACCGCCCGGTAGTGGCGATAGATGCCCTCCTGGGTGGGCTTGTTGTAGTAGGGCGAGATCAGCAGCGCGCCTTCGGCACCCGCCTCCTCCGCCGCCCGGGTGAGATCCATGGCCTCGCGCGTGGAGTTGGAGCCGGTGCCGGCAATGACGGGGACCCGGCGTCTTGCCGAGCGCACCACCGCGTCGATGACCGCGTGGTGCTCGGCGTGGTCCAGGGTGGCCGACTCGCCGGTAGAGCCGCACGGGACCAACGCGTGGGTGCCCTGCTCGATCTGAAACTCCACCAGCGCCTCAAGGGAAGCGTAGTCCACTCCACCGTCCTTGAACGGCGTGACAAGAGCGGTCATTGATCCGGTAAACATGTCGTCACCCCCATACGCTAGTGAAGTCCGGCCCCCGCCGGCCCCCGCCCTGGATCCCGGATCAAGTCCGGGATGACGGCGGGGAGGGTTGGATGACGGGAGCGGGCCGGCCTCGGCCTTACCCCGATCACGCGTCAGACGCGGACGCTGCCCTGGAAAACCTCCTGTGCGGGGCCGGTCATGTAGACCCGGTCGTCGTCGGCCCAGTGGATTTCCAGATCCCCGCCCATGAGATGCGCCGTGATCTTCTTTTCGGTCTTGCCGGTGAGGGCGCCGGCCACGCCCACGGCGCTGGCGCCGGTGCCGCAGGCCCAGGTCTCGCCGGCGCCGCGTTCCCACACCCGCATGCGCACCTCATCCGGCCCCAGCACCTGGACGAACTCCGTGTTGACCCGGTTGGGGAAGAAGGCGTGGTGCTCGAAAAGAGGGCCCAGGCGGGGCAGGTCCAGCGCGTCCACGTCGTCGACGTAGAGCACGCAATGGGGATTGCCCATGGACACGCAGGTGACCGTGTACTCGGTGCCGTCGACGGTCAGCGGATGGTTGACGATGCGGCCGTCGGCGGCCACCGGAATATCCCGTCCGTCGAGCACCGGGCGGCCCATGTCCACCTCAACCCGGTCGCCCTTGAGCCGCGGCCGGATGACGCCGGCCAGGGTGTCCACCTCGATCTCCTGCTTTTCCGTCAGGCCGTGCTCGTAGACGTACTTGGCGAAGCAGCGGATGCCGTTGCCGCACATCTCCACCTCGCTGCCGTCGGCGTTATAGATCTCCATCCTGAAGTCCGCCGAGTCCGACGGCTTGATGGTGAGCAGTTGGTCCGCGCCCACGCCGAAGCGGCGGTGGCAGAGGTCCCTGGCGATCTCGGCCAGACCCGCGGGCTGCGTCTCCATGCAGTCCAGCACCACGAAATCGTTGCCGCAGCCGTGCATCTTGGTAAACGTGATCTCCGTCATGGGCTCCTCCACGCCCCCATCATGTCCGGTTTGCGACCCTTCCGTCCAGCGCGACACCTCGCAACATGGCCGGAATCTTCTCGCCGGCGACAAGCCCCTCCAGCGTTTCCCGTTCCCGGACCACGGCGAACTCCTTGCCGTCCACCAGCACTTCCGCCGCCCTCGGCCTGGTGTTGTAGTTGGACGCCATGGTGAAGCCGTAGGCGCCGGCGCTCATCACCGCCAGGAGATCCCCCGGAACCGGCGTCGGGATATTGCGGTCCCGGGCGAAGAAGTCACCGCTCTCACAGATGGGACCGACCACGTCCGCGGTCATGGGCTCGGCCTCACGCCGGTCCACCGGGCGGAGACCCTGAAACGCACCGTAGAGAGAGGGCCGGACGAGGTCGTTCATGGCGCCGTCCACCACCACGAAGTTCTTGGCCTCGGTGCGCTTGAGATAGAGCACCCGGGTCACCAGGATACCGGCGTTGCCCACCATGGACCGGCCCGGCTCCAGCACCAGGGTCACGTCCAGGCCGCGGATCCCCTCCGTCAGCGCCTTGGCATAGTCTTCGGGGTCCGGCGGCTCCTCGTCGTCGTAGCGGATGCCAAGTCCGCCGCCCAGGTCCACGTAGCGGATGTTCGCTCCTTCCCGCTGGAGCACCTCGATGAAGGCCCGGACCCGCCCGGCGGCGTCCGCGAAGGGCGCCGTCGAGGTGAGCTGCGAGCCGATGTGGCAGTCCACCCCCACCACCTCCACGTAGGGCAGGGAGATGGCGCGGCGGTAGGCCTCGGCCGCGGGGTCGATGCCGATGCCGAACTTGCTCTTCTTCATGCCGGTGGAGATGTACGGATGCGTCTGCGGATCCACGTCGGGATTGATGCGAAAGCTCATCGGCGCCACCACGCCCAGGCTCCCGGCCACCTCGTTCAGCGCCTCCATCTCCTGCTCCGATTCGACGTTGAACATCAGAATCCCGGAGCGTAGCGCGTACTCCATCTCGTCGCGCGTCTTGCCCACGCCCGAGAACACCACCTTGCCCGGGTCGGCGCCGGCCTTGAGCACGCGGAAAAGCTCGCCGCCGGAGACGATGTCGAACCCCGAGCCCTCGTTCACGAAGGCGCGCAGCACCCCGAGGTTGGAGTTGGCCTTGACCGAATAGCAGACCAGATGCCGGTTGGCGGCGAAGGCCTGGTCGAAGTTCCTGAAGGCGTCACGCAACTGCGCAAGGCTGTACACGTAGACCGGCGTCCCCACCGCGTCGACGATGTCCCTCACGGGGACGTCCTCGCAATACATCGCGTCATTCCTGTGCGTGAAACGATCCTTCACGGTTGCCATGCTACACTCACCTCGTTCGACGGCCCGCTCGCGGAACCGTCCGACAGACGGCCCAGGACCCGATACCGGTAAACCGTGCCGGCGCGGAGCTCCCGATCCGTAAACCCGTATTTCGATTCCTTGAAGAACCGGCCCTCGTCCTCCACGCTGACCACCGCCCGCTCGCGATACGCGGCGCGGCATTCCGGGCAATCCGCCCGCGTGCCCTTGCGAAACACGACGAAGGCCGCCAGGTCGGTGAGCGCCCGGCCGTCGAGAGCCGCCCGAGGGCGCGACCACCCGAGCCGGATACCACGATCCTCGACCGTGCCCGTCAGGTCGGTAATGGCCGCGGGCACCACCAGCTCCGGCGCCCGCGGGGCGCCCTTCCTGCCGCAGCCGGCGACCAGTACCACGGGCAACAGGAGCAGGCACAAGAGGCATGCAGACCGTCCACCCATCACACGCCCAGCTTCTTCAGCCGCCGGCGGACGTTGACGGACGCGGTGCCGCCCGGCGCGCGCCGGCGTTCGACGCCGGCACGGAGGGTCAGGATCTTGTAGACGTCCTCGTCGACGGCCGGACAGAAACCCTGGAACTCCTCAAGGGACAGCTCCTGCAGCTTCTGCTTCGTGTCGATGCAGTGGCGCACCACCCGGCCCACCACGTCGTGGGCGGCGCGGAAGCTGAGGCCCCGGCCCACGAGATAGTCCGCCAGGTCCGTGGCGTTCATGAAGCCGTCGTCCGCCGCCGCCAGCATTCGCTCGCTCCGCACCTCCAGGCCGTTCAGCAGCTCCCGGGCCATGAGCAGGCAGGCCGCGACCGTGTCCACGGTGTCGAACAGCGGCTCCTTGTCCTCCTGGAGGTCCCGGTTGTAGGCCAGCGGCAGCCCTTTCATGATGGTCAGGAGGGCGTTGAGGTGGCCGTACACCCGCCCGGTCTTGCCGCGGATCAGCTCGGCCACGTCGGGGTTCTTCTTCTGCGGCATCATCGAGCTGCCGGTGCAATAGGCGTCCGGCAATTCGACGAAACCGAACTCCTCGCTGGACCACAGGATGAGCTCGTCCGCCATCCGGCTGAGATGCACGAAGAGAATGGCCGAAGCGGACAGGAACTCCAGCACGAAATCCCGGTCGCTGACGGCGTCGATGCTGTTCTCGGAGAGGCGCGGGAAGCCCAGGAGCTTGGCCACGTAGGCCCGGTCGATGGGAAACGTCGTACCCGCCAGCGCACCCGAGCCCAGGGGCATGACGTCGGTCTGCTCCCGGCAGTGGCGGTAGCGGCTCTTGTCCCGCTCGAACATCTCCACGTAGGCCAGCAGGTGATGCGCGAAGAGCACCGGCTGGGCCCGCTGGAGGTGGGTGTAGCCGGGCATCAGCACGCCCTCGTTCCTCCGGGCCGCACCAGCCAGCGCCTGCTGCAGCGCCTCGAGGTCCCGCAGGATGCCGTCGAGGGCCTCCCTCAGATAGAGCCGCATGTCCAGGCTCACCTGGTCGTTGCGGCTCCGGGCGGTGTGCAGCTTCTCGCCCACGCTGCCGATCTTCTCGGTCAGCCGCCGCTCGATGTTCATGTGGATGTCTTCATCGGCGACGCGGAAGGGGAACTCTCCGCTTTCGATCTCTTTCTGGACGGCCCGCAGTCCGGCGACGATCTTGCGGGCGTCGGCCGCCGGGATGATGCGCTGCCGGCCGAGCATGCGGGCATGAGCCATGCTGCCGGCGATGTCGTGGCGGTACAGCCGCCGGTCCACGTCGACGGACGCGGTGAAGGCCACCACGGAATCCGCGGTGGTGCCGGCGAACCGGCCGCCCCAGAGCTGTTTCTTCTTCGCCATGCCGGTTACACGCCCGCGACCCGACCCGCCATCTTGAGCCGGAGCGCGTTGAGCTTGATGAACCCTTCCGCATCCGCCTGATTGTAGCCGTCGTCCCGCTCGAAAGTGGCGGTGACCGGATCGTACAGCGACACCGGCGAACGCCTGCCGGCCACCGAGGCCGAGCCCTTGTAGAGCTTCAGCCGGACCGTGCCGGTGACCCGGGCCTGCGACGCGTCGAGGGCCTGCTGCAGGATCTGCCGCTCCGGCGCGAACCAGTAGCCGTTGTAGATCATCTGGGCGTAGCGGGGAATCAGCGAATCCCGGAGCTGCATCACCTCGCGGTCCAGCGTGAGGTGCTCGACGGCCCGCCGGGCCGCGTGCAGGATGGTTCCTCCCGGGGTCTCGTAGATGCCCCGGGACTTCATGCCGGCGTAGCGGTTCTCCACCATGTCCACCCGGCCGATGCCGTGGCGCGCGCCGAGGGCGTTGAGGGCCACCAGCATCTCCGCCGGCTCCAGGCGCCGGCCGTCCAGCGCCACGGGGTCGCCGGCGGCGAACTCCAGCTCGATGTACTGGGGTCCGTCCGGGGCGTCCTCGGGGGCCGCGGTCCACAGGAACATGTCCGCGGGCGGCTCCTGCCAGGGGTCCTCGAGCACGCCGCCCTCGTAGCTGATGTGGAACAGGTTGCGGTCCATGCTGTAGGGCTTGGCTTTGGTGACAGGCACGGGAATGTCGTGGCGCCGGGCGTAGTCGATCAGCGCGGTGCGCGAGTCGAGGTCCCACACCCGCCACGGGGCGATCACCTGGATATCGGGCTTCAAGGCGTAGTAGGTCAACTCGAACCGGACCTGGTCGTTGCCCTTGCCGGTGGCGCCGTGGGACACGGCCTCGGCGTTCTCGGCCAGCGCCACCTCGAGCTGGCGGCGGGCGATCAGCGGCCGGGCGATGGAGGTGCCCAGCAGGTAGGAGCCTTCGTAAACCGCGTTGCCCCGGAGCATGGGGAACACGTAGTCCCGGACGAACACCTCCCTGAGATCGTCCACCACCACCTTGCTGGCGCCGGTGGCCAGCGCCTTGCGCCGGACCTCCTCCAGATCGTCTTCCTGGCCCACGTCGGCGCAATAGGCGATGACTTCGCAGTCATAGCTTTCCTTCACCCAGCGCAGACAGACGGACGTGTCGAGACCGCCCGAGTAGGCAAGCACCACCTTGTTCGGTTTCATGACTCTCCTCGTTGACTATGCACGTATTTCTCCGTCGAGGCACCAGACCATCAGCGCCTTCTGGGCGTGAAGGCGGTTCTCGGCCTGGTCGAACACCACCGAATGGCGACCCTCGATGACTTCGTCGGTGATCTCCTCCCCGCGGTGGGCCGGCAGACAGTGCATCACCACGACGTCATCCCTGGCGCGGGCTACCAGCTCCCGGTTGATCTGGAAGGCGGCGAAGGCGTCTTGCCGGGCGCCGGCTTCCGCTTCCCGGCCCATGCTCGCCCACACGTCCGTATAGATGGCGTCAGCACCGCTCACGGCCTCCGCCGGATCGTGGGTGACGGCCACGTCCGCGCCCGCCGCCGCCACCGAGTCGAAAATCTCCTTGTCGGGCTCGAAACCCTCGGGACAGGCCAGCGTGAACCGGAACGGCAGCTTTTCCGCGGCCAGCAGCCAGGAATGCGCCACGTTGTTGCCGTCCCCCACGAACACCACCTTGAGCCCTTCGACCCCACCCTTGCACTCCTGCAGGGTGAGGAGGTCGGCCAGCACCTGGCAGGGGTGATAGAGGTCGGAGAGCGCGTTGATCACCGGCACGGAACCGGAGCGGGCCATCTCGGACACGATGTCCTGGGCGAAGGTCCGCACCGCGAGGATGTCCACAAGGCGGCACAGCACCCGCGCGCAATCGGCCGGCGTCTCCCTCGCGCCCAGGTGCACCTCGTCCGGTCCCAGGAACAGCGTGCTGCCCCCCAGCTCGGTCATGCCGATGTCGAAGGTGGCCCGGGTCCGGAGGCTGGGCTTCTGGAACACCAGCGCCAGCTTCTTCCCCGCCAGCAACGGCCGCTGCCGCCCTTCCTTCCGTTCCCGCTTGAGGGTCGCGGCCAGGGAGAGGACCTCGTCCAGGTCCGCCCGGGCGAGGTCCCGCAGTGACAGTACGTCCCGCTTCTTCATGGCCTTACACCCGCGCCAAGACCCGCTCGACGATGCCCAGCGCCTCGTCCACCTCGGCCTGCTGGATAGTCAACGGAGGCACCATCCGGAGCACGTTGGCGCCCGCCGGCACTACCAGCAGGCCTTCCCGCATGCATTCCTGGACCATGGGCCCGCACTCGCGGTCCATTTCCATACCCAGGAGCAGCCCCTTGCCCCGCACCTCACGGATGAAGTCGAAACGCTGGGCGAGGGCTTCCAGCCCTTGCCGCAGCGCGCCCCCCATGGCCTCGCAATGCTCCACCAACCCGGCCTCCAGGATCGTCTCCATCACCGCCAACCCGGCCCGGCACACCACCGGATTGCCGCCGAAGGTGGAGGCGTGGGATCCCGGCGGGAAGCTCTTGGCCACGTCTTCCCGCGCCAGCATGGCCCCCAGGGGAAGCCCGCCGCCCAGGGCCTTGGCCAGGGTCATGACGTCGGGCTCCACGCCGAAGTGCTCATACGCGAAGAGCCGGCCGGTGCGGCCCATGCCCACCTGGACCTCGTCGAACATCAGCAGCAGCCCCTTGTCGTCGCAGAGCTGCCGCAGCCCGCGGATGTAGGAAACATCCGGCACCACCACCCCGCCCTCGCCCTGGATGGGCTCCACCAGGATCGCCGCGGTCCGTTCGTCCACCGCATCCACCGCCGCGTCCAGGTCGTTGAACGGAATGTACCGGAACCCCGCCGGCAACGGATCGTAGCCGAGCCGGATCTTCTCCTGACCCGTGGCCGTCAGGGTGGCGAGGGTGCGCCCGTGAAACGAGTTGAGCGCGGTGATGACCTCGCTCCTCCCCCGGGCCTGCTCCGAACCGTACCGCCGCGCCAGCTTGATGGCCGCCTCGTTGGCCTCGGCGCCGCTGTTGCAGAAGAACACCCGGTCGGCGAAGGAATGCGCGCAGAGCGCTTTCGCCAGCCGGGCCTGGGGCTCGATGTGATAGAGGTTGGAGACGTGGATCAGGGTCCGCACCTGCTCCGACACCGCCTTGGCCACGGCTGGATGACAGTGGCCGAGGCTGTTCACGGCGATGCCGGCGACGAAGTCCAGATACCCCTTGCCGTCCGCGTCCCAGACCCGCGTCCCTTCCCCCCTCACCAGCGCGATGGGGAAACGGGCGTAGGTGTTCATCACGTTTTCGCCGGTCAACTGTTCTATCTCAAGGTTCGACATGGTGCCTCAGTCTCGAATCACCTCGGTCCCGACGCCGCGGTTGGTGAATATCTCCAGCAGCACGGCGTGCCGGTCCCGGCCGTCGATGATGTGGGTCTTGACCACTCCCCCGTTCAGCGCGTCCACGCAGCACTCGACCTTGGGGATCATGCCGGAAGAGATCACGTCCCGCTCGATGAGGTCCGCGGACTGGGAGATGGTGAGGGTGCTGATCAGCGCGCCCTCACGGTCCCGCACCCCTTCCACGTCGGTAAGCAGGATGAGCTTTTCCGCACCGAGAGCGGCGGCCACCCGCCCCGCCACCAGGTCCGCGTTGATGTTGTAGGTCTCGCCCCTCTCGCCCACGCCCACCGGTGCGATGACCGGGATGAACCGGTTGCCGTCCAGGGACCGGATCACCGTGGGGTCCACCCGGACAATCTCGCCCACCATCCCGATGTCGATGATCTCCGTGCTCTCCCCGTCGCCCGGCACCGTCACGTTCATCTTGCGCGCCAGGATGAGCTGGCCGTCCTTGCCGCTGAGGCCCACGGCAGCGCAGCCGTGCTGGTTGATGAGCGCGACGATCTCCTTGTTGACCTTGCCCACCAGCACCATCTCGATGATGTCGATGGTCTCCGAATCGGTGACCCGCATGCCTCGGACGTAGTGGCTCTCGATGCCCATCTTCCCCAGCGTCTCGTTGATCTGGGGTCCGCCGCCGTGCACCACCACGACGTTGATGCCCACGTACTTGAGCAGGACGATATCCTGGGCGAAGCTCTGCTTGAGCTGCTCGTCCACCATGGCCGCGCCGCCGTATTTGACCACGAACGTCTTGCCGAAAAAGCGCCTGATGAACGGCAGCGCCTCCAGCAGTACTTCCGCCTTGCCTATGAAATCTTCCACGTTAAGCTACTCCGGGAGGGAGGGCTATAAAATGTACCGGGACAGATCCTGGTCTTTCAGAATGGCGTCCAGACGCTCGATGACGTAGCCCGCGTCGATGCGGACTTCCCGGCCCGGCATCTCCGGCGCGGCAAAGGAAACTTCGTCCAGGAGTTTCTCGAGGATGGTATGCAGCCGGCGGGCGCCGATGTTCTCCATCTTCTCGTTGGCCTCGGCGCTGATGCGGGCAATCTCCTCGATGGCATCCGGCTGGAAGAGCAGGCGGATCTTCTCGGTTTCCAGCAACGCCACGTACTGCCGGATCAGGGCGTTCTTGGGCTCGGTCAGGATCCGCACGAAGTCGTCCTTGCCCAGCGAGCTGAGCTCGACCCGGATGGGGAACCGGCCCTGGAACTCCGGGATCAGGTCCGACGGCTTGGAGTTGTGGAAGGCGCCGGACGCGATGAAGAGGATGTGATCAGTCCTCACCAGCCCGTACTTGGAGCTCACCGTCGAGCCCTCGACGATGGGCAGGAGGTCGCGTTGCACCCCTTCCCTGGACACGTCGGGGCCGTGGAGGGATTCCCGCCCGGCGATCTTGTCGATCTCGTCGATGAACACGATCCCCGATTGTTCCACCCTTCTTGTGGCCTCGCCCACCACCGTGTCCATATCCACGAGCCTGGCCGCTTCCTCCTGGGTCAGCAGCTTCATGGCCTCGGGTATCTTCACGGTCTTTCTCTTGGACTGCTTGGGAAGCAGGTTGGAGAACATCTCCTTGATGTTCGACTCCATCTCCTCCATTCCCTGCGGGGTCAGCACCTCGATCATCGGCGTCATGTTCTGGGTGAGCTCGACGTCGACGGACCGATCGTCCAACTTTCCCGCCCGAAGCATCCTGCGGAGTTTCTCCCGGGTGTCCGGCGACGGCCGGTCCGCCTCGCTGTCACCGTTTTCCGGCGCCTGCGGCTCCGGCAACAAGAGATCCAGGATCCGCTCTTCCGCCAGATCACGCGCCTTGACCTGGACCTTCTCCTGTTCCTCTTCCCGGACCAGCTTGACGGCTTGATCCATGAGGTCCCGGATGATGGATTCCACGTCCCTTCCGACGTAACCCACTTCCGTGAACTTCGAGGCCTCCACCTTGATGAACGGCGCCTGGGCCAGCTTGGCCAGCCTCCGGGAGATCTCGGTCTTTCCCACCCCGGTGGGGCCGATCATGATGATGTTCTTGGGAGCGATCTCGTCCCGCAGCTCCTCGGGCACCAGTTGACGCCGCCAACGGTTCCGCACGGCCACGGCCACGGCCCGCTTGGCGTCGCGCTGGCCGACGATGTAGCGGTCCAGCTCCGACACGATCTCGCGGGGTGTCATGACGGGCGTCAGCGACTGTCCGCTCGACGCCCGAACGCTCATCTGTCGGTTTTCATCCTTCATGGGGTACGTCTTGACAAACCGTTAGCCGGCAACGGCCGGGCACGCCACTGTCTCCACCCGGGTCGGGCTCAGGGCAACTCCTCGATGGTCAGATTTTCATTCGTATAGACACAGATCGCCGCGGCCACCTTCATGGCCTCCTCGGCGATGGCGCGGGCATCGAGCGCACTATGATGAACCAGGGCGCGCGCGGCCGCGAGCGCATAGTTTCCGCCCGAGCCGATGGCGATGACGCCGTCGTCGGGCTCCACCACGTCGCCGTTGCCCGACACCACCAGCGAGTCCTCGGCGTCGGCGACGATCATCAGCGCCTCCAGCCGGCGGAGCATCCGGTCACCGCGCCACTCCTTGGCCAGCTCCACGGCCGCGCGCTTGAACACCCCGCCGTGTTGCTCGAGCTTGCTCTCGAACTTCTCGAACAGCGTGAACGCGTCCGCGGTGGCGCCGGCGAACCCGGCGATCACCCGGTCGCCATAGATCTTTCGAACCTTGCGCGCCGTGTGCTTCATGGCCGTGTCGCCGAGGCTCACCTGACCGTCGCCCACGACCACGATCCTGCCGCCGTGGCGTACCGCAAGGATGGTGGTTCCGTGAAACATCGTTCAGACTTTAACATGAAATAGCGGACTTGGCAGGCCCTCGCCCCCGGCCGAGGGACGCGGCCGAACGGGCGGGGAGCCCGTCTACGGAATGGTGTTCCGGATAGCTCAGGCCCTGGGGTGCGCCCGGTCGTACACGGCCGTGAGCTGGTCGAGATTGACGTGGGTATAACGCTGGGTGGTGGAGAGGCTCACGTGACCCAGCAGTTCCTGGATCGAGCGCAGGTCCGCGCCGGCGTTGAGCAGGTGAGTGGCGAAGGTGTGACGCAGGCCGTGAGGGCCCATGCGCACGGGAATGCCGGCGAGACGCAGGTATTTCTCCACGATCCGGGCGACGCTGCGCGTGGTGATCCGGGTCCCGAAACGGTTCAGGAAGACCGGCTCCTCGCCCCGCGCCGCGCGCCCCCACCGGCCCCGCTGATGGTCCGCGTACTCCCGCAAGGCCTTCAGCGCCACCTCCCCCACGGGCACGATGCGTTCCTTGGACCCCTTGCCGAAGACCCTGAGCATGCCCAGGGAAAAATCCACGTCACGCCAGTCAAGGCCCACGAGCTCGCTGACCCGGACGCCGGACGAATAGAGCACCTCCATGACGGCCCGATCGCGGGCCGGGAGAATACCGTCTTCCGGCAGGCAGCCCAGGACCCGGAACGCCTCATCGACCGACAGGAAGGTCACCAGCGGGGATTCCTGCTTCGGCGTCGAGAAACCCACCAGCGGGTCCCGGGTGATGACGCCCTCGCGCACGAGATAGCGGAAGAACCCCTTCAGGGCGGCGAGCTTCCGGCCGATGGTGCTTTTCTTGCGGCTTTCGTGGAGCGTCTTGAGGTAGCCCCGGATCCATTGCGTGTCCACGGCCTGCAACGCGGACGTCCCGGGGCTGTCCAGGTCAAGCCCGTTCTCTCCCAGATACCGGCGAAGCCCTTCGACGTCTGTCAGGTAACCCTTGACCGAGTGGGGGGAGAACCGCGCCTGATCCCGCAGATAGTCCCCGAACCCCTCGATTTGCCGTGCGAACTCGCTCATGAGCTACCGTAGCAACCGCTCGTGCCGCCTGCCTGACGTGGGCACCAGCGGGTTTGAAACCCGCCCGTACGCCCGCCTACAGCGCCGGGGCGTAAAGGTTGTCGGGCAGGCCCTTGATGTAGTCGACGGTCTCCTCCAACGACACCACATCCGCGTACTTCATGTTCATGTCGAAGAGGTTGATCTTGTGGGACGACTGACCGCGGTCGAAGGTGCATTCCTCCACCACGCTGACGCTGTAGTTGTACGAGAACGCGTCGATGACCGACGCTCTGACGCAGCCGCTGGTGGTGGTCCCGGCCACCAGCAGGGAGTCGGCGTGCACCTCGTTCAGCATGCTTGTGAGCGGGGTGCCGAAGAAGGCGCTGGGCTTCTGCTTGCGCACCACCACCTCGCCCTTCTGGGGAGCGATCTCCGTGACGATCTCATTGCCCTTCTTCGCCAGTTCTTCGAAATCCTCGGTGCTGCGCGAATTCTTGCCGTGCCAGCGGCCGAAGGCGACGGACTCCTCCTCGCCGTGGCCGGTGGTGAAGAAGATCGGCAAGTGCTTCTTCCTGGCTTCCTCCAGCAGGGTGACGATGTGGTCCACGCCGACCCACCCCTCCTCGCCGCAACTGTTGCGGAAGCGCTTGACGGATTCCAGAATCGGCTCCCGCCGGTCGCCGACGAAGTTATAATTGACGTCGATGACGAGCACCGCCGGGCGTTGGCCGAACCCGGCCTTGGCGCCGTAGCCGGACAGTGCGAACACATCCTTGTCACGATCAGTCAGAATATCGTCCCAGGTGGGCATAGTTGACTCCTCTCTGGATAAGCGCCCGCCAGGCAACCACCCCGGCAGCCCGGAGGTCGGCACACATATTGCGGTCATTGCGATTATTCCCGTTGACGGCGTTTCCGTCAAGGCGCGGCCGCCAGGTGAACTTTCGGGGACACGTCCCGATCGGCGAAGGGGCAAACGGCGGGCGCTCCGAGTGCAGCTCGCGTTGTTTCGGGGTCCGGGGTCTTGTAGAATTTCCCGGAAGCGAACGGAGGACGCGACAATGATGATCTCGCACACGCCTGCGGGAGGCAAAGACGGCGCACGCACAAACTCGAAGACTGGTTTGCGTGAAACAACGCCTCCCCCGCTGGAGAACGGCGACCGGTTGACCCGGGACGAGTTCGAGAGGCGATACGACGCGATGCCGGATTTGAAGAAGGCGGAGCTCATCAACGGAGTGGTGTACATGGGTTCACCCGTTCGCTTCGGGAAACACGGCGAGCCCCATGCGAGGTTGCTAACGTGGTTGGGTACGTACGCCGCCTTCACCGAAGGCGTCCGGTTCGCCGGCAACGCGACCGTCCGTCTCGATTGGGACACGGAGCCGCAGCCGGACGCCTTGTTGCGGGTGGAGCCCGAGGGCCGTGCCAACTCGCGGATTACCGCCGATGACTACGTGGAAGGCGCGCCCGAATTCGTGGCCGAGATTTCTTCGAGCACCGTCTCCTACGATTTGCATGACAAGATGGATGCCTGCCGTCGCGCCGGCGTTCAGGAATACCTGGTATGGCGGGTGGAGGACCAGGAGGTTGACTGGTTCCTGCTGCGCGATGACGAATACGTCCGCATCCCACCCGGCGCCGATGGCGTCTACGAAAGCAGTACCTTTCCGGGATTGCGGCTCGCAGTCACGGCATTGTTGGCCGGCGATATGGCCCAAGTCATGGGTGAACTTCAAGAGGGTCTGGGCGGCGCCGAACACGCGGAGTTCGTTGCCTCGTTGGCATAAGCCCTCGCTCCATCCGCCGCCCTCTCTTGTGTCGCACGAGCCTGCTCCCGTGCGGGCTGAGTTCCTTGACTTGGGAAGCCCCAGATTCCATATTGACACGTTGTGTTGACGGATCAATTGAATCGGCCGTTGAGTGACTTGCGGATCTCCGTGACGGACAGGTGCAACTTCCGTTGCACCTACTGCATGCCCTTCGACCACTACGACTGGATCGACAAGCGGGAGATCCTGTCCTTCGAGGAGATCTGCCGGGTGGTGCGGCTCGCGGTGCCCCTGGGGGTGCGCAAGATCCGCCTGACCGGGGGCGAGCCGCTGCTGAGGCGGGACCTGCCCGACCTGGTGCGCCAGCTCGCGCGCATTCCGGGCATCGAGGACATCGCGCTCACCAGCAACGGCTCGCGGCTGGCCGAGATGGCCGGGGCGTTGCGGTCCGCCGGGCTGAAGCGCATCAACGTGAGCATCGACAGTCTCGACCCGGAGCGTTTCAAGCAAATCACGAAACGCGGCGACCTCGATAACGTCCTGAAGGGGCTGTTCGCGGCACAGGAAGCCGGACTGAACCCGGTCAAGATCAACGCAGTCATCGAGCGCGGCGTCAACGAGGAGGACGTCCTCCCGCTGGTGGAGTTCGGTCGGGACCACGGCTTCGTCATGCGGTTCATCGAATACATGGACGTGGGCACGGCCAACGCGTGGCGCCTGGAGCGGACCGTCCCGAAGGCGGAGATCCTGGAACACATCGGCGCGCGTTACCCGCTGGATGCCATCGGCCGCGGCGAGGGCAACGCGCCCGCGGTGGACTTCGCCTTCCGGGATGGCAAGGGCATGGTGGGCATCGTCGCGTCCGTAACCGAACCGTTCTGCGGCACCTGCAGCCGAGGACGCCTGACCGCGGACGGCCGGCTGGTCACATGCCTATTTTCCCGGACCGGGCACGACCTCAAGGCTCGGCTCCGGAGCGGGGCCGGCGACGACGAGATTAGCCGGTGGATGGAGGCCGTCTGGAGCGGGCGGACCGACCGGTTCTCGGCCGACCGGCTCAACGCCATTCAATCGCCGGACGGCTACGATCCCAAACAACACGACAAGATCGAGATGATTACGCTGGGAGGATGACGCGCCGTCGGCGGTTCGCCGCTCGCGTGATTTCCCGGACCGATGGCCTGCCCTTTCGAGGCCCCTCACGAGGACATTCTCATGCTGCTCATCAACAATGAAACCGTAGAGGAAATCCTCGACATGAAGGGGTGCATCGACGCCCTGGAGACCGGCTACCGCGACCTGCTGGCACAGCGGGCGGTCTACCGGCCCCGCATCGATCTCTACGTGCCGCAGGAAGAGCCCGAGCGGATGTACCGCTGGGGGACCATGGAGGGCGCCTCCCGCTCCTTCGGCGTCTTCGCCATCCGCATGAAATCCGACATGCTCGAGTGGCCGGAGGGCCGGACGGTGGAGAAGTACTGCATGGAGCCCGGCACCTACTGCGGCCTGGTGCTGGTCTTTTCCGCGCGCAACGCCGAACCCCTGGCGATCATCAACGACGGCATCATCCAGCACATGCGGGTGGGCGCCTGCGCCGGCCTGGCGGCCCGGTATCTGGCCCGGGACGACGCCTCGGTGGTGGGCATGCTCGGCTCGGGCGGCATGGCGGAGACCTATCTGCGGGCGTTCGCCGAGGTCCGGAAGCTCCGGGAGGTGAAGGTCTACAGTCCCACCCCGGCCAACCGCGAGGCCTACGCGAGCAAGATGAGCGAGCTGCTGGGTGTGCCGGTGACGGCCTGCGGAGGCGTAGAGGAAGTGGTCCGGGGCTCGGACATCGTGGCCACTTGCACCGACTCGGTTAGGGTGGTGGTGGAAAATTCCGGCTGGGTGGAGGACGGCGCCTTCGTCACCTGCGTCCGCAGCAACGAATGGGAGCCCGGCATACTCGACCGCTGCGACGTGACCGTGAAGCTCGGCCGCGGCACCATCGGCACCCTGGATGAGGGCATGCGGCGCATCGCCGGATACGCCTCCTACGTGGCCGGCACCGACGATGAAACGACACGGATCGTCAACCCGGCAGTGGATCTTTTCTCCGGACAGCACCCATTGCTCACGGATCTCATGGGCGGCACGGTCCAGGGCAGAAGCAAGGATACGGACGTGACGTTCTTTTTGAACGACGGCACCCAGGGGCTCCAGTTCGCCTCCGTGGCCGGGTACGTGGTGCGGAAGGCCCAGGAGCTCGGCGCCGGCCGAGAGATTCCAAGAGACTGGTTCACCCAGAACATAAGGGATTAGGGAGAGACGAAGGATGCTCAAGGTCATTCCGGTTGAAGAAGCGGTGGGCACGCGTCTGGCCCACGACATCACGGAGATCATACCCGGCGGCCACAAGGGTCCGCGGTTCAGGCGCGGGCATCTCATCGCCGAGGAGGACGTGCCGCGGCTGCTGGACGTGGGCAAGGCCCACCTCTACATCATGGACCTAGCGGCCGACGAGCTCCACGAGGAGGACGCCGCCGAACGTCTGGCACGGGCGGCCGCGGGAGCCGGCCTGACGCTCACCGGCCCGAGCGAGGGCCGGGTCAACCTGTTGGCGGACAAAGACGGCATGCTGGAGGTGGATGAGGAGCTGCTGTTCCGCTTCAACGAGCTGGGAGACCTCATCCTCGCCACCCTACGCTCCGGGGAATTCGTCCGGGAAGGCACGGTGGTAGGCGGGACCCGCACCATCCCCGTGGTGGTGAAGGAAGAGTTGGTGGCGCGGGCGGAAGCCCTGTGCAAGGACAAGTCTCTCGTGTCGGTGACGGCCATGCCCGCGAAGAAGGTCTTTCTGCTGGTTACCGGGAGCGAGGTCTTCACCGGCCGGATCAAGGACGGCTTCGAACCGGCGGTGCGGGAAAAGGTGGAGGGCATGGGCTCGACCCTGGAGCCGGCCGTGTTGGCGCCCGACGATCCCGACGTCATCGCCGGTCACATCAAGGATTTCGCGGCCAGCGGCGCGGAAGTCATCCTGGTGAGCGGCGGCATGTCGGTGGACCCGGACGACCTGACCCCCGAGGGCATCCGCCGCAGTGGTGCCGACGTCGTCTCACATGGTTTTCCAGTCCTCCCCGGCTCCATGTTCCTCATGAGCTACCTCGGGGACATACCGGTCCTCGGCCTGTCCGGGTGCGTCCTCCACGACCCGGTCACCGCCTTCGACTTCATGCTGCCCACGCTCCTGGCTGGGAACCGGGTCACCCGGGACGATATTCTGCAAATGGGGCACGGCGGGCTGCAGAAGAAGCACTCGCACCACCACTGATCCAGTAGCCGTCACCCGGCCCCGGGGTCCAGCCACCCCTCCCCGTCACCCCGGACTTGATCCGGGGTCCACGCGCGGTCGCAGGATGGTCTGCCTCCACCGCCCAACCCCTCCTGGACCCCGGGTCAAGCCCGGGGTGACCGGTGCGTGGCGACGGGTGACTCGGACGTGGACAGCCCGTTGGATCTTCTGGATTCCGGCTTTCGCCGGAGTGACGGATAGGTGAGGTCCCGGTCACACCGGGATCTGGGTCACCACGACGCGGCCGTCGCTTTGCAGCCGGATGGCGTTGACGGTGCCGGCGTAGTCGGGAGAGCCGGAGTAGTAGGCTGGAACCTGCTGATCGCCCACCTGCACGGCCCGGTTCCAGTGGCCCAGGGCGACGTAGTCGGCGCGGCTGGTGGTGAGGTTTTCCTGGCGAATCAGCCACGAACCGAGCAGCACCTCCGGCCTGGGCTGGTCCTCCACGTAGTGGCCGTGGGCCACCGCCAACTGCCAGCGGGTACGCCGCTCCGGAGGCTCGGGGAGCGGCATCATGTCGAGATAGTCCACGTGGGGCCGGCCCCACACCTCAAGATCCAGCTCGGGGAAGTCGCTCCGCTCCGTGGTGAGCCCCAGCACGTGCACGTTGCCGCCGTTGGTGAACTCGGACCGGCGGTAGACCGAATCCGGGGTCAACGGATCGTGGTTGCCGGGCAGGATGACGACGGGGAGGCCGCAGTCCGCCAGGACGCCCGAGACCTCCTCGAGAAACCCGGCTCCCTGCCGATTGTGGTCGAAAGTATCCCCCGCCAGAATGACGAGATCCGCCTGCTGCGCCCGCGCCGTGGAAAGGACCTGCTGAAGAACCGGCACATTGCCGGAATCATCGTCGGTCAGGATACTGTCGGCGCCCAGATGCAGGTCGGACGTGTGGACGATCAGGACTTCACGCGGTGCGCTCATGTACTAGTGTCCCGCGGACCGGGTTACTTCATGAGCTCGGCGTTGATCTGATCGAGCTGGCTCTGCGGCGGCTGCACGGCGGCCTGATCGAGATAGGCCAGCGGCGTGTCGCCAAGGTTGAGATCCTCGATGAACTGCGGCCGTTCTTCGTTCAGATAGATCAGGCCGGTCAGAAACTTGTGCTCGGCCACCGCGGCGTGGAGCGCTGTCACTGCCTGCATCCGGTTGGTGGGATCGTAGTTGTGACCGAGCTTGTGCAGCGTGATGCGGGAACCGTCGTGCATGGTGACTTCCTGATCGGTTCCCTCTTGGTAATCCACCTCGATGTTCTCGAACGGCGGGATGAAGTCGATGTCGTGGAGCGGGTCGAGGTGCTCCCGGATGTATTTGAGGCTCTTGGTGGAGCCGTGATGGTCGTTGAATGTGACACAGGGGCTCAGCACGTCGAGGATGGCAGTCCCCTTGTGGGCGACGGCGCCCTGGATCAGTGGCGCGAGCTGTTTCCGGTCGCCGGAGAAGCTCCGACCGATGTAGGTGGCGCCCAGGGTGATGGCCAGTTCGCACAGGTCGATGGCGGGCATGTCGTTGATCTTCCCGCCCTTCATCACGGTGCCCTCGTCCGCGGTGGCGGAGAACTGACCCTTGGTCAGTCCGTACACGCCGTTGTTCTCGATGACATAGGTGATGTTCACGTTACGGCGCATCATGTGGCAGAAGTTTCCGAGCCCGATGGCCGAGGTGTCGCCGTCGCCGGAAATTCCCAGGGGGACCATCTGATGGTTGGCGACGTTGGCTCCCGTGGCCACCGCCGACATCCGGCCGTGCACCGCGTTGATGCCGAAGGCCTGGTTCATGAAGTAGTTGGGCGTCTTGGAGGAGCAGCCGATGCCGCTCAACTTGATGACGTTGCGCGGGTCCACGCTGCTGGCGAAGAACGCGCGCATGATGGATGCCGAGATCGCGTCATGGCCGCAGCCGCGGCACATGGTCGACTCGGCCCCCTTGTAGTCCCGTTCCGTTAGATTGACGCGATTTGCTTTTGCCATGATTCATCTACCTTCGTTTCGATTGCCTCGGTGGCCATTTCCCGATGTTCCCGAATTTGCCGAACGATCTCACCCGCCGAGGCGGGGAGTCCATCGTAGATGAGGACGCTCACGATCCTCGTGGCGAACTCCGGATACTCATCCTTGAAGATCGCCGCCATCTGCCCGTCGCGGTTCTGCTCCATTAGATAGACCACCTCATGCGACGCCATGAACTCCCTGACCTCGGCGGTCAAGGGCAACGCTCTCAGCAGCAGGTGATCGGTCTCTACCCCCGCGGCCCTCAGACGGTCCCTGGCCTCCCGCACGGCCTCGTGGCTCGACCCGAAGCAGATGACGCCAGTGTTGACGTCCGGCTGGGACTCAACCCACGGTTTGGGGACGAAACCGCGGGCAGTGTCATGCTTGCGCCGGAGCCGGTCCAGCGTCTCCTTGTAATCCTTCTCGTCCTCCGAGTAGCGGGCCTGTTCGTCGTGACCCGAGCCGCGCGCGAAGTAGGCCGCCTTGGGATGACGGTTGCCGGGGATGGTACGCTGGGGCACCCCGTCGCCGTCCACGTCCCGGTAACGGCCGAACTCCCCCTGCTTGTCGATGTCTTCGGGGCTGAGAAGCTTGCCCCGGTCGAACGGCTCCTGCACCAGCTCCAGCGGATCGGAACCCCAGAAATTCATGCCGAGGTCGAGATCCATCATGACGAACACGGGGGTCTGGAACCGTTCGGCCAGATCGAAGCTCCGGCGCCCGAGGTCGAAGCTGGACTTCATGTCGTGGGGGATCAGGATGATATGCCGCGTGTCGCCGTGGGAGGCCACGTGCATCAGGGAGATGTCGGCCTGCTGGGTTCGCGTGGGGAGCCCGGTGGAAGGACCGCCGCGCTGGATGATGAAGTAGACTCCGGGGATCTCCGCGAAGTACTGAAGGCCGAGGGTCTCGTTCATGAGGGACAGGCCCGGCCCCGAAGTAGACGTCATCGCCCGGGCGCCCATCCACCCTGCGCCGGCCACCATGTTGGTGGCGGCGATCTCATCCTCGGCCTGAATCACCGCGTAGGTCGCCTTGCCGTCCTTGTCCTTGCGCAACCGCGGCAGATACCGCTCCAGCGCCTCGGCCAGGGAGCTCGACGGGGTGATGGGATACCAGGCGCAGAACGTGACCCCGCCGTAGATCGCGCCCAGGGCGCAGGCCGTGTTGCCTTCGGTGACGATCTTTCCGTCGTTTCCGCCCGGGATCTTCTCCAGCATGGCAATGGATTGGCTCAGACCATTGTCCCGCATGTGGTTGTAGCCCAACTCGATACAGAGCAGGTTGGACTCGATGACCGCGGGCTTGTTGCCGAAGGTGTCGCTCAGCACCTCGCGGATGGTGTCCATGTCGATGCCGAACAGATAGGCCAGGGCGCCCACGTACAGCATGTTGCGCTGCTTGGCTCTCAGCGGACCCGCTTCCACGTGTTTCTGGACGAGATTGTTGGCCGGGACGCCGAGATACTGCACGCCGTCGCGCTTCAGGTGGTCCGGCAACGGCTTGGAGTCGTCGTAAAGGATCAGCCCGCCGTCCCGAACCCGGTAGATATCCTTGTCCGTGGTCTCGTCGTTGAACATCACCATCACGTCGATGACGTCCTTCCGCCCGAGGTATCCGTCGGCGTTGGCCCGGATCTGGTACCACGTGGGAAGGCCCTGGATGTTGGAGGGAAACATGTTCTTCGAGGAACATGGAATCCCCATCTTGAAGATCGACTTGAACAGGATGTTGTTGGAAGAAGCACTTCCTGAACCGTTGGCAGTAGCAACGCTAATGCTCAGATCGTTGACTGCGGGCATTTTTTGTTCTCCCTGGTTGTTGCGCGGGGTAAATTGGATGGGTGCCTAGTCTACCAATGGAACGTAACCGAAACAAGGACTTAACCGATTTTGACCGTAAAGGCCGCACGGTTTCCCCGATTTACGCGCCGCTCTACCCCGGCGTGTAGTTCTCGTCGGATTCCCAGAACTCCTCGATCTCCTTCCAGGCCTTTCGCACCACGTCATCGATGTCGAGCCCCTTGGCGTATTGCAGCACGTCGCCCATGGATACGATGCCCGCCAGCTCACCCCCGTCGCCGCCCACGGGCATGTGACGGAAGCCGTTTTCGCGCATCGTCGACAGCACCTCCTGGACCGGCGACGACCCCGCCATGACCAGCGGATCGGACGTCATGACCTCGGCCACGGGGACCTGCCCCATGTCCCGATCCTCCAGCGCGACCTTCTTCAGGACGTCCCGCTCGGTGAAGATCCCGCCGACCTTGCCGTCCACCGAAACCATGACGCAGCCGGTGTGCTCTTGCACCATCTTGTCGATGACCTGGGTCACCCGGGTGGACCCGTCCACCGTGGGGACGGCGCCGGACACGACCTCCCCCACCGTGCGGGAGTCGCGCAGATCGGCGCCCAATTCCACCGCCAGGTTGAGGATCCGCCGCATGGAGACCAGGCCCACCATACGGCGGTCGTCGCCGTAGACCACCAGGTGCCGATAGCGCCCCTTGTACATTCTCCCCAGGACGTCGACGATGGACGTCTCCTGCGGAACCCCCTGGATCGGGGTGGTCATGACCCGGCGCACGGGCGTCTTCTGCACGTCGAGTTTGCGGTTCATTACCCGTCTCAGAATATCCGTCTCGGTGAAGATGCCCACCGGGGCGTCGTTTTCGGTGATGACCACCCGGCCCACCCGGCGATCCACCATGAGCCGGGTCACCTCCCGGATGGTACTCGACGGCTCGGCGGTGATCACCGCGGTCGTCATGATCTCGCTTACCTTGTTGGACAGCATGGAAGACCTCCGCGACGTCGGCGACGCCGCATGTAATTCTCGTCTGGCAGGGTGGCCCAAAGCATTGCCTCGGGCTTCAAACCATACTAGCTTATCCCAAGCATAACCACAGCACCCGTCTTACGCAATTTCTCATGGAATCGATCATCGCCTGGTTGTTCCTGGCCTTCCTGGCCACGGAACTCGCCGTCGAGTCTCTGCTCAACGAAGCCAACATGAGGCATCTCGGGCGGCAGTGGCGAGAGGGCCGGTTGCCGGAACTGTTCGCCGCCAGCATCAGCCGCGAAACCCACGACAAATCAGTACGTTACGCCCTGGCCCGGGGACGCTTCGCCCGCTGGTCGGCCAGCTACGGCACCGGACTGACACTGTTGGTGCTGTTCGGCGGCGTGCTTCCCTGGATGGACTCGCTTGCCCGCGGTGTGGGATCTTTCCTGCCAGTGCCCGAGGCCGCCGGCATCCTGTTCTGTCTCGCCGTCGGCGGGCTCTTCGCCCTCGTGTCGCTGCCTCTGAAAATCTACGCGACCTTCGTGCTGGAGGAACGTTTCGGCTTCAACAAGACCGACGTGCGCACTTTCGTCATGGACCGGATCAAGGGGACAGCCTTGGCCGTGGTGCTGGGAGTGCCGTTTCTTCTCGGGGTGCTGTGGCTCATGAAGGCCACCGGCACCTACTGGTGGGTTTACGTCTTCGGCTTCGTCTTCGCGTTCCAGGGTCTGATGATGGTGATTTATCCCACCTTGATCGCGCCGCTGTTCAACCGGTTCTCGCCGGTGGCCGACGACTCGCTGCGGGACGCCATCGCGGAGCTGGCGCAACGGGTGGGGCTCAGGACCAGCGGCATCTACACCATGGACGGCTCGAAGCGATCCGGGCATTCCAACGCCTACTTCACCGGACTGGGAAAGGCCAAGCGCATCGTCCTGTTCGACACGCTGTTGCAGCAGTTGGACCGCAAGCAGCTCCTGTCGGTGCTGGCTCACGAGTTGGGACATTACAAGAAGCGGCACGTCCTCAAGAATCTCGGCCTGAGTGCCTTCTTCCTGCTGGCCGGGCTGTGGGTGCTCAGCGTGCTCCTGGACTATCCGCCCCTGTTCCGGACCTTCGGGCTGGACCAACCCGCCCACCACACGGCACTGGTGATCTTTTCATTGATTTCAGGACCGTTTACATTCTGGCTGGCGCCGTTTATGAACCATATCTCGCGCCGGCACGAGTACGAGGCCGACGGGTTCGCCGTACGGCTGCTGGAGGACGGCAAGCCCATGGAAGAAGCCCTGGTGGCCTTGACCGTCAACAACCTGAGCAACCCGACGCCCCATCCGTGGTACTCCGCCTATCACGACTCGCATCCCACCACGGTGGAGCGCGTCCACGCCATCCGTGCCGCGGAGGCGGTTGAAGCCGGGGCGGCGGCGCCCGACGGCGCCCCCGGCGGATAATGCTCGAACGAGGAACCCCATGACACGCATCCTGGACAACGACGATGTACGCCAGGCCATCGACCTTGACGAATGTCTGGAGGCCATGGCGACGGCCTACCGGGATCTTCCCGAAGGCCGGTCTGTGAACCGCCCCACCACCCACATCTACACGCACCACTCCATGGCCGACGCCTCCTACAGCTTCAAGTCGGTGGAGGGAGCGGTGGAACGGTTCGGGACCCTGGCCCTGCGGATAACCTCGGACGTGGTCCGGGAGGAGACCTACAACGGCTCGGTGCGGCTGGAGAAACTCCCGCTGGCCGGCAAGGGGATGTTCCTCGGGCTGGTCCAGTTGTTCAGCCTGGAGAACGGCGAGCTCCTGGGGATCATGCCGGACGGCGTGATCCAGCAGACCCGGGTGGCCATCACCAGCGCCCTGGGCGCAAAAGCGCTGTGCCGGCCGGAGGCCAGAAAGCTGGGGCTCATCGGCACCGGCGGGCAGGCGCGCGCCCACTTCCGCCTTCTGACCCACGTGCTCCCCATCGATGCGGTCAAGGTCTACAGTCCCCGGCCCGACCACCGGGAGGCCTTCGCCGAGGAGATGGGCCGGACCGACGGCATCGAGGTCGAGCCCACGGGCAGCGTCGCGTCGGCGATTGCGGGGTGCGACATCGTCTGCACCGCCACCAGCACCTCGGTTCCCATCATCTCGGGGGACATGCTGGAGCCCGGCATGCACTACAACGCCATTCGTGAGTTCGAGCACGACGACACCGTGTTTGCCAAGGCGGACATCACCGGCATCCATACCCGGATGGGCGGCATACGGCACCACCTGCCGCCCGGCGTGGACCATCTCCCCGGAATCCGCCAGGAAAAGCCCCGGGACTGGAGCGTCTATCCCGAGATCTCGGACTTCCTGTCCGGCCGCGCCCCCGACCGCGCCAACGCCGACCAGATCACCTTCTTCCTCAACAACATCGGCATCGGCATCCAGTTCGCCGTCATGGGCCACTGTATCTTGAAAGCGGCGGAGAAGATGGGCTTGGGCAAGGAAGTGGCAAGCGACTGGTTCCTGCAGGACATCAAGCCGTGACCCGGACGTGACCGGTAAGGACATGGACCTGACGCGGAATCCGAGCATGCGGAACCCCTTCTCCCTCTACGTCCACATCCCTTATTGCGTCAGCAAGTGCCCCTACTGCGACTTCAACTCGCACGTGGCGGCCCGGATCCCCGAGGAAGAATACACGCAGGCGCTGGTGCGGGAGTTGCGCCACTACGCCGAGTCGGATGCGTGGGCGAACCGGTCCGTCAAGACCATCTTCTTCGGCGGCGGCACCCCTTCGACCTTTCAGGGAACCAGCATCGGCGCCATACTCGACGAAGCCGCCAGACTGTTCCACTTCGATGAGCGGATGGAGATCACGCTGGAAGCGAACCCCGGCGTGGTGGATGCCGGCCGCTTCCGGGACTATCGCCGTTGCGGCGTCAACCGCATCAGCGTCGGAGCGCAGAGCTTCGATGCCAAGCTGCTCCAGTTTCTGGGTCGGGTCCACAGCGCAGAGGAGACGCTTCGGGCCCTGAAGAGTGTCCGAGCGGCGGGATTCGACAATTTCAGCCTGGATCTGATCTACGGAATTCCGGGCCAGACCGTGGACGGCGTGGGCCTGGACCTCTCACAGGCGTTGGCGTGCGAGCCACCTCACCTGTCCGCCTACAACCTCACCATCGAGGAAGGCACGCCCTTCCACGCCCGCTACCGCCAGGGCCTGCTCCACCCCCTGGACGAAGAGGTGGAGATCGAGATGGCCGACCGCATCCAGCGCACCCTCGCGCAGGCCGGCCTGGAGCGATACGAGATCTCCAACT
Organism: uncultured Binatia bacterium (SeqCode); assembly: GCA_965218305.1. GTDB lineage: Bacteria > Desulfobacterota > Binatia > UBA9968 > JAJDTQ01 > JAJDTQ01. The sequence continues at coordinate 2,784,342 of OZ244617.1, forward strand.
ACGCCCGGCCGGGCCTCGAGTCTCGGCACAACGTCAACTACTGGGAGGGCGGCGACTACCTCGGCGTCGGTGCCGGCGCCCACAGCCATCATCGAATGCCGGGCGACCCGTTGGGAGAACGTTGGCAGAACGAGCGCTCCCCGACCGGGTACATGCGCCGCGCCGGCGAGACCGGCGACGCCGTCACCGAGCGCGAGCGTCCGGAACTTCGTCAAGCCATGGGGGAGCACCTGTTCACTGGGCTGCGGATGATCGGCGGCGTCTCGGTGCCGGCGTTTCAACGGCGTTTCGGAACGAAACCCGAGAACGCTTTCCCCGAAGTCGCGGACTGGCTCTCACAGGGCCTGCTGGCAGAGGACGACCAACGGCTGCGCTTTGCGCCACGAGGCCTCCTGCTGGCCAACGAGCTCTTCGTTCAGCTCGTGTGAACATTGACCAACCAAATCCGTCAAAGTTACACGGGGTAGCAAGGGAACAGGATAACCTAACCTCAAAGCCTTCTCTGGCGTTACAGCTACCCGGCCCCCCAGTTCAGGCTACTCTGTCTCCACTTGTTGTGCTTGCGAATGATCATCCTTGTGGTACATTTTCATCTGACGCGGCAAGCGGCTTCTCTAGCTGAGTGCCGCCTGTACCGACGCCGGGGTGATTCATGCCGCCTGCCACATACAAGATCACCGAGGCCCGCGCCCACTTCTCTGAACTTCTAGAGCGGGCCAAGGCTGGTGAAGAGATCGTCATCACCAAAGGCAACGAGCCGCAGGCCCGAATCCTGCCGCCGACCACAGCCAGCCGAAGGGAACCCGCGCCACTGAGGCACCTCCGCCTGCCGGACGACCTTTTCGACCAGAAGGACGCCGAACAAGCCGCAATTGACGCCGGTGACCACAGCGACGCTTTAGGGATCTGGCATAGGCGCCCGGCCGCTTCGTGAGATTGCTCCTCGACAGCCATGCCGTCTATTGGTGGATGACGGGTAGCGTCAGGCTGTCCGAAACCGCGCGGGCACTGATCGTCGATGACACGAATACGCTGCTGGTCAGCGCGGTTTCAATTTACGAAATTGAGTTGAAGGCCAAGCGCAGGCGCGTGGACTTGCCGCCGCAGGAACTGCGGGCTGCGCTCAGGCGCAACGTCGTCGAGGAACTGGCCATCACCCACGATCACGCGGAGTATGCCGCCCATCTCGAATGGGAGCACCGCGATCCGTGGGACCGTCTTCTGGCGGCTCAGGCGCGGCTGGAAAACTGCGTCCTCGTATCTGTCGACGAGGTCTTCGACGGCATCGACATCGACCGGCGATGGTAAACGATACCGAATTCACCCGGTCAGTACGAGGGGGAACTTCTGCAGAGCGCGTTGCGCTGGTAGGCGCGGCGGTCGTCTCACCCCTCATGTATCCATTTTCCACGAAGACAGGTAGCGTTCTGCTACCGGGTTAGCGCCTCCGCTGGTCAATAAGCTCTTCGTTCGGCCCGTGCAAATGCGCGTGTTGACCAGCAAGTAGCAAAGGTACGCGGGGGCTTGCTGCTCGCCTATGCGAAGGCCGCGAGGATCGCTCTGACAGCGACGAAACGCGTAGCGTGTCGGTCCTCGCGGCCACGCTCAAGGCAACACGGAAGGAGACGACGTGAGCACATTCGGCGACGAACTGATCCAGGCCCTCAACGAAGCGCTCGCCCATGCGAGAGGCGACGGTCCCGGTATCGTACACGCTCCGGAGACACCGCGCGAGGTCCGCAAGCAGGCAAGCTTACGCAGGCGCAGATGGCGCCGCTGATGGGCATGAGCCTTTCCGGCTACCGGAAGTGGGAGCAGAGGACCGGCGACGTCAGCGGCCCGGCGGCCACCTTTTTCGCGTGATCGAAAAGGAACCGGAAGCGGTGACACGCGCCTTGCTGGCTTCGGGCCCGAACTGACGCCGCCGAGACTACTGGCCAAATCCACCTTCTCCCGGCGCATCGGCACCGCCAAGCCCCGAGAGAACCGGACAAGTGCCGACCCGTCAGCCGACCCGGAACGGGGATGTCGCTACATCAGGCCAGGAAAGCTTGAATGTGATCCAGTCATCGTCCTCATCAGTGTTGTGCTCAACAGCCACCATTTCGATCATCATGCCTCCGTTAACCGCGTTTACAAACGGATTGTTCGTCCCTCCTGCTGACCCGGTCGGGTCCGGCCAATGGTCTTCAGAGAATCGCGACGGGGTAGTCTGTCCCGCGAGTAGGCCAAGCAACGCCCGCGAGGAAATGCGAATCACTGTCGAACCTCTTTCTATACCCACTTCACTTCTCCCATAATGCGACTTCCCTACGCCATAACTCTTCGCTGCAATTCCGCGCAACGCCGCGAGAGCAGTAGTTGCCGGTACCGGAAGGAAGTCAGGTATTCGATGAAGAACCGGCCCATTTCGTCGTTGAGTGGAAAGCGTGTTGCCGGATTTTGAAACAATCGAAAATGTAGGCGAAGACTTTGTGGAGGATCAAAGACTCCTCTACGAGGCTGTTCGACCCAAATCATCGCAACAAATGCTATGGACGTGTTCTGGCGTAGGAAATCCCCGACTATCTCCTGCTTGCTGTAGGCACTGGTCCCGGCATTTGGTCGTGTTCGAAAAATTTCGCAAGACCCATCACAGAGAAAGATACCCTTGCATCCCTCGAATCCTGTTTCAGAGAGCTGCCGTGCTTTTTCCTTCAGTGAAGTAGCTATCGGATTCTTCGTAAGCGAATATGCGGTTGTATAAGATGGGTGGCTGCCCCAGGAGGCAGAGGCATTCTTACGGTACGTAATGGAGATCCTGTAGGGCTCGTTTATCGGAATGTCAGCTACTTCAAGCCCGGCTTCTTTGATCTTACGTAGGTGCGGCGTCACGTGCTTATCAAGATAGGCTCGCAATTGCTTCTTGTCCGGCATAGCAAGCTTGACCTTACGGTCTCCAAATCGCTTTCCGACCTGATCTCCTTCAACTCGATACTGAAATCCCCCGGACAAGCCCACAGACTTTGCCTTCTCGTGAAGGAAGTTCGACAACATTGGGATCGGATTTTCGTCTTCAAGGCCGGTGTCCGAAACGGTGGTAACGTCGGCGATGAAAGACACGGTTCCCTGGCCGGGAAGACGGAATGTTACGTCGGCATGCCTTGTGCCGCCGTGAGCCCTTTCGTAGTCGATCCTTCCAATACTGGTCAAAGCAAACAACACGGCTGCTTCCCATTCGGAACTCAGAGAGGCGCGGTCCTTTCTGTTCAGCTTCCGGACCAACTCCTCGACTGGCTCCTGCGGCAGTGTCTCAGAAAGCCGGTTGATGAAGCGTTGAATCGAACGTCGTGCAAAAATCATCATACTTCAAGATGCCGCACAGGCGTTCGAGCGTCGGACGATCTCACCATTAGGATCGCCACGAGTCGCCGGGCGGTATCGGTGAAGTGCTGGACTTCTTCGAGCGTGAGTCTCCCACCGAGAATGGCGTGTTCGCGATATGACAGCCATTTCTTGAGCACCTGGTAGCCGCCGAGGTGGTAGTTCCAGACGGCGGCGGGGACGTTGCGCCAGAGGGCGTTGGCGTTCAGGTAGATGTCGAAGGCAGTGTCGCCGAGCGCCGGCAGGGCTTCGCCCATTTGGGCGCGTTCCTCCGGCGTGAAGGGGCGTTCGACGGCGCGACCCTGACCGGGCATTACGGCGTCGTCCTTGCCAAAATGGCCCCATCCTGCCGTCACCGCGAAATCGTCGCCCGCCATGTTGCGCTCGCCGACGGTAGCGGGGACGGCGATGGCGGCGACCTCCGGTCGCAACGGGCCTTGGGTGACGCCGGGAACGGGAGTTTCGGGATCGAGCAGGGCCGCGAGTTCGCGCCCTTGCGCTACCGATCGGGCGAGTGCCTGCGCAGCGCCCTCGGTCTCGCCGTCCGGCCATCCCGGCAGCAGGATGCGAGGCCATTCCATGCGCAACGCTCCAGCGTTGGCCGCGCGGTAGGCGGGATCATGCAAGGTGGCGAGGACGTGGTGGAAAAGGTCTTCGACCGTCGCACCGAGGCCGTCGAGATAGCGTTGCGCCGCGCCTGACAGGTTAGGGCGGCGGCCACAATCGCTGTCGTTTCCGATGCCGTCGTCGCGGAGCCACAAGGGAATATATGCGGTACTGCCATCCATGTGATTGATATCGCCAATTTTCGTGGTTACCGGCGGAGGCGACCATTCCCGACGTTGCTTCTGCGGTGTTACTATCCACAGATTCCCCTCGATCACATGCGGTCGGTAGTCGGCACGCTTCCTGTCCAGCAGTTTCGTTTCGGTTTCCCAATACAGCCAACGATCGTCGAACGGCCGGTAGGCGAAGCGGACGAACCCACCCCCGTCGGGACTACCGCGCGAGAGAAGGGTGTCGCGCACGACAATAGCATTGAACCCCCCGGTGTCCTTCATCACACGCGGGTAACGCCGGGCGATCTCATCATGACTCAGACTCACGTCGAAATAATCACCGATGCGTGCCCGCAATCGGTCGAGATCGGTATCGACGAGGAACGTATCGCGGCTGGTCACGACGCCCCGAAACGATGTCGGAAACAGGTCGGGCAGCGCCGGCCACTCGCACCAGTCCCTGCTCGCCGCCATTTTCGCAAAGGGAAGACCAAGCGGTAGGACAGGTTCAATTCCTTCGTAGATCACATCCGGTTCCGCCTCCGCCGTCGCGATCAGTTCCGCAGGTTTGGATTGCCCCCACAGATGGCGGAAGCCCACCGTAACTGCAGGCTTGTGGGCCGCCTTGCGCACCAGCGTCGCGATGGCAGTCCCGACCTGAATCCCCACCGGATCGCCTTCGGTCGAAAAGATACTGGGATCGGACGTGCCATCCGGTGCCACTTTACCGGTCTTGCGGCTGTCGCCGTTCAGGCAGTCGATCCGCGCCGCATCGAACACCTCAAGGTATCGCTCCCGCATCCCCGTGAAGGACAAGCCGTCGAGCCATGAGTAATTGGAGATGAAGCAGACCACACCCTGCTCCGTCTTCTCCACGATGCGCCGTTCCGCCATGCGGAAGAAACGGACATAGGGATCGTTCAGCCCTGATCCCTCGGGTCGGCGCACCCGCTTCGTCGTACGATAGGCTTCCGAGAGCTCCCGTTCCTCGTCCACCGCCATTCCGGCGTAACCGTTGTAGGGCGGGTTGCCGAGGATCACGAGGATCGGCGTGTCCCGCTTCACGCGTTCGGCCCGGTCGCGTTCTTCTTCAAGCTCGGGGAAGGGCAGCGGCTTGGTCGTGTGCGGCTCCCAGCCGGTCAGTGCGTTGGTCAGGAACACGCCGGCGCGTTCGGTTTCGTCATCGGCGAGCGGCGCATCAAGGGCCTGCATGGTCAATCCCAGTTGCAGATGGGCAACAACGAAAGGCGCGGGCATGATCTCGAATCCGAAAACCCGCTCGGTCGCCGCCTTCTTCACCCGGGCACCGGTGAGCGCACCCAGACCCTGTCCTTCAAGATTGGCGGCGATCCGGCGCAGCACTTCGGCCAGATAGGCCCCGGTGCCGCAGCAGGGATCGAGCACGTAAACGTTCTCCGCCGCCAGCCCTTCGGGAATGCCGAGGTCATCCTTCAATGCCTTGTCAACGCGGGCGACCATGTAGCGGACGACTTCAGTGGGCGTGTACCAGACACCGAGTTGCTTCCGCAGGTCGGGATCGAAGGCTTCCAGGAACGGTTCGTAGAAATACGGCACCGCCTCGCCCTCGCTGAAGCGGTCGAAGAACGCGGCTCGGTCCACCCGGTCCAGCGCGGCCGCCGTCCAATCCAGCACTTCGACCAGACCGAGCGGTTGCAGCCGGCCGGGGTCGGAAAGCTGCTGGAACAGCGCTCGCAGCACCGGAGCGCGCAGATGCCATACCGCGGTCCGCCAGTCGAAACTGCCCGTCGGCGGAGGCACTTGCCGCGCCCACAGCACCCAGGCGGAAAAGACTCCGTAGAACAGGGTTTGCACCAGGGTAGAACGGAAGAAGCGGTCGCCCTTCTCGCCCTCGAAGCGGACGCCAAGCGCCTCTTCCAGTGCCGAGCGCACCGCGTTGAGCGATGGGGCGTCACCCGCCGTCTCGACCCGTGCAAGACCGTCGCGGGCGTAGGAGGCGAGCAGCCAAGCCAAGTCCTTCGGCTCGGCGAGGGCCGCACGGTGCGACAGCGCACGGGCCAGATACTCACCCAAGCCGGCTCCAACCTCGTCGGCGAAACGTCGTGGGGTTTCCAGCCTGCGCGCGAACGCCTCATCGCTGTCGGCCAGGCGGAACGATTCCAGGATTACCTCACCGCCGCTCGCGTCGGGGCCGACAAGAGTGAACTCGCGGAGGTTGGTCACCAGCACCAGCCCGTACCGGCCCCAATAGCGCGAAACCTGCTCGCGCACGCCGGGCGCATCCATGTCCTCGCGTGCCGACTTCACTTCCACAACACCGCGCTCGGGCGTCTGGCCCTTGCGAGGTTGGCCCTTCTGTACCTGCTTCGCCGTATATAGGCCGAAGTCGGGGTGCCCGGCGCCTTGATCAGCCAATTCACCGACACAGAAGACCTTCGGTTTGAGCACGGAGCCGACAGCGTTGAGAAGGTTTGCGACCGGCCCGTAGGCCGACCTTTCTCCGGTGGCACCGCCGGACGCACGCATCCTTCGCAGATCCGCGAAGTAGGCCTCGACCGCCGCCGTCAACTTTGTGTTCGTTGCTGCCATTGTCCTGTTGTGGTCAAATGTACCCTAGCTGGAACCTTCATGAGCCCTGCCAAGGATTAATCACGTCGACGCCCATATCCTCGAAATCTCTAACGTTGCGCGTCGCCACGGTCATTCCCCGCGAGCGGGCGATCGCCACGATCTGCCCATCGGCCTGGGAGAACGCACGCCCGGCGGCGCGACGTGCGGCGGCGATGGATGCGTAGACGCGTGCCGCGTCGCTGTCGAAGGGCAGAATCCGGTTCTCGAAAGCGTCGTGCAGCATTGCCTCGATATCCGACGTGAGCGTGTCCCGACGCCGGCCTGCCGGCAGGATGGCGGCGCCATAGCGCAGTTCGGCTTCTCCCACTGCCGAAAAGAACAAGGCTTCCACCGCGTGTCCCATAACCCACGCCTCGACGGCGGGATCGGGCGACCGGCGCATCAGTTCGGAAACGATGTTGGTGTCGAGCAGGATCATGACCGCCGCCTCAATCGAACCGGGGAGGCTCGCGGATGGGCTCGCGCGACGGCAACTCCAGGTCAACGCCTCTGGACGGTCCAAAATGGGCGCGTATGATGCTGGCCAGATCTCGTGAGCTCGGCTTACGCCCAACGGCCTCGCGCAGGATCAGCCGCGCCTCCTCTTCCATCGAGCGGCCGTGGCTGGCCGCGCGCACGCGAAGACGGGTTTTCACGTCGTCATCGAGATTGCGGATTGTGATGCTTGCCATGGTCGCGCCTCCCTGCTTGCAACCCGTCTCAGCTTACAGCGTGATTGCGTTGCAATCAAGCCGGCACGGACGCGGTCATGCGAGCGCCCCATCCGTGGGCTGCCTTTCCATTGCACGCTGGCTTTCACGCCACCTGCTGCGGAGTCGACGCGAACGAAACGTCGAGTCTCACCTGATCGTAGCGGACCCGTGGGATCAACCTGCCGCGCTGTCCCTCCTTCAATTCCACGAGGCCGTACCGCGACATCGTCTTGAGGGTACGCGACAGGTTCGACTTGTTTCGCCCCGCGAGCGACGCCAGCTCGGTGAGGGAGTCCGGCTTCTCCCGAGCTATCAATGCCAAAAGCTCCCGATTGCGTTGGGAGAGTACCTTCGCAAAGCTCTCGACTGAAGTGAACCACACTTTGGGTTCGCCCTTGACGGGCTTGTGTTCGCCACGGGCGATCGCGATGGTGCGCGCCTTCATCTGATCGTATCCGGCTATGCCGATCTTCAGTGTCTTCATGGGATTGATCCTCTTTCCATCAGAACCCTGTCCACCTCGTTCCAGAAGAGTACATGGTCACGGTCAGGCGCTTTCATTCCATTAGGTTATCAGTTACTGACAACCGAAGAAAGCCGCGTTTGCAACCGTTTCAACCTACCGTGGTTCCAAGCAAGCGCACGCGGTGTACGAAACCATACCGGAGCCGTGAAGGCCCTTTCACCGGGGGTGGAGGACGCTGGCCCAGTGAGGTACAATTCTTCCGGCCTCCTGGGCGCACTTACGGCAACACGGGAAGACGCGACATGAGCAAATTCGGCGATGATCTGATACAGGCTCTCAACGAAGCGCTCGCCCATGCGAAAGGCGACGGCGCCGGCATCGTACAGTCTCCGCTAGGACGGAAAGAAGGTTCGGTCAAGGATCAACCTCCAGGTGAGGACAAAAAGGGGGAACAGGTCAAAACGAACGAACTGTCCTGGGAAGAAAGCTACCGCGCCATGGCCGCCGAGCAGGAAGATTGGAGTGATTTCGACACAACGGTCGGCGACGGTCTGGATCAATAGAGAGCGACTCAGGCGCAGGCTCGACCGATTGTCGACCAACGAAGCAATTCAGCTTCGACGGATTATCACGGAAATGTATGGGGAGTAGCGATATTCCTCCGGGATTGACCGGGTCTTCTCAGGTCCCCATCTCCCACGAAGACAGGTAGCGCTTCTGCTCCCGGGTGAGCTTGTCGATCTGGGTGCCCATGGTGGCGAGCTTGATGCTGGCGACCCACTCTTCCACGGCCTGGGGGACGTCGTAGACCTGGGGTGTCAGCTTGTCGCGCTGCTCGACCGCCCACTCGGAGGCCAGGGCCTGGGTGGCGAAGCTCATGTCCATGACCGAGGCGGGATGCCCTTCGGCGGCGGCGAGGTTCACCAGCCGTCCTTCGCCGAGGAGGAAAATGCGCTTTCCGCCGGGGAGCGTGTAGCTGTCGACGTGGTTCCTCACGTTCTTCTCGCACTTCTCCGCCATCTCGGTGAGGGCCTTGATGTCGATCTCGATGTCGAAGTGGCCGGAGTTGCAGATGACGGCGCCGTCCTTCATGGCCCGCAGGTGTTCCTTGCGGATCACGTGCATGTCTCCGGTCAGGGTGATGAAGAGTTCGCCGGCCTTGGCGGCTTCCTTCATGGGCATTACGTCGAAGCCGTCCATGGACGCCTCCAGGGCGCGCACCGGGTCTACCTCGGTGACCACGACCTTGGCTCCCATGCCGCGCGCCCGTGACGCCACGCCCCGGCCGCACCAGCCGTAGCCGGCCACCACCACCCGCTTGCCGGCCAACAGCACGTCCGTCGCCCGGATGATGCCGTCGATGGTGGACTGGCCGGTGCCGTAGCGGTTGTCGAAGAGGTGCTTGGTGGTGGCATCGTTGACCGCGATGATGGGGATCTTCAGCGCCTTGTCGGCCTCCAGAGCCCGCAGCCGAATGACCCCCGTGGTGGTTTCCTCCATGGACGCCACCATCCCGGATGCGAGGTTGGCGTAGTCCTGATGCAACATGGACACCAGATCGGCGCCGTCGTCCATGGTGATGACCGGCCGGTGATCCAGCGCCGCCCGCAGATGCCGGTAGTAGGTCTTGTGGTTTTCGCCGCGCACCGCGAACACGGACATGCCTTCCTTCTTCACCAGCGCCGCGGCCACGTCGTCCTGCGTCGACAGCGGGTTCGATGCGCACAGGACCACGTCCGCGCCCCCGGCCTTCAGAGTGCGCGCGAGATTGGCGGTCTCCGCGGTCACGTGCAGGCAGGCCGAGAACCGCAGGCCCTTGAACGGCTTTTCCTTCTCGAAACGGGCGCGCACGTCGCGGAGCACCGGCATCTCCTGATCCGCCCAGAGCACCCGCTTCCAGCCGTCCGCCGCCAGCCGCGCGTCGGCAATGTCGAATTTCGATTTCGCCATGTTCCTCTCCGTCTCCGCCGGCCCGCTTACACCGCTGCCGTGCAGCCGTCACCACCGGAATGGTTTACAGATGTGGGTCTAGGAGCCTGTCCTAGTCTCAGCCTTCGAGTCCGCTGCCCAGGCTCGCAGCCCGATCGGTCCTCTCCCAGGTGAAGAAGCCGCTCTCCGGCTTGCGGCCGAAATGACCGTAGGCAGCGGATTTCTGGTAGATGGGCGCCCGCAGGTTCAGGGCATCGATGATTCCCTTGGGGGTGAGATCGAAGTTCTTTCGCACCAGCTTCACGATCTCCGCATCCGACAACTTGCTGGTGCCGAAGGTATCGACCGCGATGGAGACCGGCTCGGCGACGCCGATGACGTAGGCGAGCTGTATCTCACAACGCCGGGCCAGTTTCGCGGCCACGATATTCTTGGCCACGTAGCGGGCCACGTATGCCCCGCTCCGATCCACCTTGGAGGGGTCCTTGCCCGAGAATGCACCGCCGCCGTGACGCCCCATGCCGCCGTAGGTGTCCACGATGATCTTGCGGCCGGTGAGGCCGGCATCGGCCTGGGGGCCTCCGATCTCGAAGCTGCCGGTGGGATTGACCAGAAACTCCGTGTCGCCGTCGAGGTACCGGGCCGGCACCACCTCCCTTATGACACTGTTGATGATGTCCCTCTTGAGGTCATCGTGGGACACGTCAGGGCTGTGCTGGGTCGAAACCACCACGTTGCTGACCCGCTGCGGCCTGCCGTCCCGATACTGGACGCTGACCTGGGACTTCGAATCCGGGCGCAGCAACCGGGAGAGCGGAACCTTCCCGGATTTCCTGATGTCGGCCAGATCGGATACGAGATCGTGGGCGAGCTTTATCGGCAGCGGCATGAGCTCGTCGGTCTCATCACACGCGTAGCCGAACATCATCCCCTGGTCTCCCGCGCCCTGCTCCTTGTGGAGGCCTTCGCCTTCGGTCACCCCCTGGGAGATGTTCGGCGACTGGCTCACCAGCCTTACGAGGACCTCGCAGTTGTTGCCGTCGAAGCCCTTGGCGGGATCGTCGTAACCGATGTCGAGGGCCACGCGGCGCGCCACGTCCTCGTAGTCCACCTTGCCCTTGCTGGTGATCTCCCCCGCGATCACGATCAGATCGTTTTTCACCAGAGTCTCGCATGCAACCCGGCTGTCGGGGTCCAGCGACAGATGGGCGTCGAGCACCGCGTCCGAGATCTGGTCGCACATCTTGTCGGGATGGCCCTCCGAGACCGACTCCGAGGTAAAAACAAAATCTTTGTTCGTCATGGATGATTCCTGTTGGACCCTTCCGTTGGTGTCCTGTTTCGGTTCCGGGGAACCAGCTACACGGGCGGGTTTGGAACCCTTGCGCGGGCGGGTATGAAACCCGCCCCTACCCATTAGTCGCTCTCGCGAAACTTGTCTTCGATAAGCTGCTCGATGGCAAGCATGGCTTCCTGAGCGTCGTCTCCCCTGGTTTCAACCCGGATCTTGCTCCCCCTGGCCGCTCCGAGCGTCAAGACGCCCATGATGCTTCGCGCGTTCACGACGTTGTCATCCTTGGAGATCTTCACGTCCGCGGAGAACTGGTTCACGGTCTGGACCAGCAACGCGGAGGCCCGGGCGTGCATCCCGAGGCGGTTCTTTATCTCGAGCCTCTTCCTAACGCGGTGCATGGCTCATCTGTCTATGTCCCGATGCCTCAACTGAATGCGCCATGGCTTCGCCTCCAGCCGCCGCGCGAATTCGGCCGCCAGCACCACCGACCTGTGCTTGCCGCCGGTACAACCGAAGGCCACGGTGAGGTTGCTTTTGCCTTCACGCTCGTAGTTCGGCAGCGTAAAATCGAGCAACGCATTCATCCGCTCCACGAACGCGTGCGTCTCTGTCCGGCTGAGCACGAAGTCCCTGACTTCCGGAGCCAATCCGCTCTTGGCCTCCAACCCACTAACAAAAAATGGGTTGGGAAGGAACCTCACGTCCATGACCATGTCCGCTTCGGCCGGAATCCCGTACTTGTAACCAAAGGACATGAGAAAAACCGACATCTGTCGCCGGCCCAGCGCCCGGAGACACGAATCCTCGACGACCTTCTTCAGGTCGTGGACGTTCAGATGGGTCGTATCGATGACGCGGTCCGCGGAATCACGCATTCCCGTCAACGCCGCCCGCTCGCGCGCGATTCCTTCCTGGACCGACCCGCTCCCCTGGAGCGGGTGCGGCCGGCGCGTTTCGTTGAACCGGCGCAGCAGCAACTCGTCGCTGGCGTCCAGGAAGATGACCTCCACGTGGTGCCCGGACCGGCGCGTCTCCGCCAGCACGCTCTGCCAACCTTCGATGAACTGCGCGCCGCGGAGGTCGATGCCGAAGGCGACCCGTTCGATTCCTTCGCGGTAGCCCTGGCACAGATCGATGAACCTGGGAATCAGCAGCACCGGGAGGTTGTCGATGCAGAAGAAGCTGTTGTCCTCCAGCACCCGGATGGCGGCGTTCTTGCCCGAACCGGAAAGGCCGGTGATGACGACGATGTCAAGCAGGCCGGGCATCTGCTTCACGCGGACCCATCATGACCGACTCGGAGTCAGAGGTCCCTTTCCTTCTCCTCGATGAGATGCACCACCTCCTCGGGAGTCTGGACGCGCATGAGGCGCTCCCTCAACGACGCATCCTTCACCAATCGGGATACCCGGGCCAGCGCGCTGAGATGCTCGGAGGTCGAGCCTTCGGGCGCAACCAGGAGAAAGAAGAGATGCGTGGGCGTGCCGTCCTGGGCGTCGAAGTCGACCCCCTCCCGGCTGCGGGCAAAGGCGATGAACACGCGTTTCAGCCCGGGCAGCTTGCCGTGGGGGATGGCGACTCCCTCGCCGATGGCGGTGCTGCATATCTTTTCCCGGGCCTGAACCACCTCGAGCAGCCTTTGCGAGTCCTCGAATCCGTAGTGACTCGACACCCGCGTCACGATCTCTTCGAGCACGGCGAACTTTTCCCGTGCCTCGAGACTCGGAATGATCGCCTCAGGATCCAGAACGTCCGCAATACGCAACCCCTACCCCCTTTGTGGACGGCTGCCTCCGGCAGCCTCGTGCCCTGCAACATAGTCGGCGAACGGCTCCCGTCTCCTGGATGACGGCAGAATACCGAGCTGCTCGCGGTACTTCGCGACCGTCCGGCGCGCAATGTCGATGCCGAGTCCCTGCAGCTCACCCGCGATCTCCTGATCGCTCAGCGGCTTCCCGGGATTCTCGGCCCCCACCAGCTTCCGGATCTTGTCCCGGACCGATTCCGAGGAGACGACCGTGGAGCTGTCGTTACGGGAAAGCCCGCTCTGAAAGAAAAATTTCAGCTCGAAAACACCCTGGGGCGTATGCGCGTACTTGTTGGAGGTGGCACGGCTGACCGTGGACGGATGCATACCGATTTCCGACGCCACCTCGCGCAACACCAACGGCTTCAGCCGGGTGACGCCGTGCTCCAGGAACTCGCGCTGGAAACTGAAAATGCTCTCGCTGACCCGGTAGAGCGTCTGCTGGCGCCAGTGGATGCTCTTGATCAACCAGGTGGCGGCCCGCACCTTGGTCTCCAGGTACTCCCTTGCCTTGCGGACCTCTTCTCCCCGCTCCCCGGCCAGACGCCGCACCAGCGGACTCACCCGCAGGGGTGGCAGGCCGTCGTCATTCAGGAATATGCCGTATTCCCCGGCAACCTTCTCGACCACGACGTCCGGGATGATCGTGCGGACCTCGTCGTCGTCGAAACCACGGGCCGGCTTGGGCTCCAGGCAGGCGATGAGATGAGTCGCTTCGATGACCTCCCCGAGACTGACGTTCAGGCCCTTCGCTATCCTGTCGTATTGCTTGTACTCCAGCTCGTGGAGGTAATGGGCTACCACGTCCGCGGCAACGGTGTCCTTCATTCCGGCACTGTGGAGCTGTACCAGCAGGCACTCGCGCAGGTCCCGCGCCGCGATACCCACCGGATCGAAGAGCTGGATACGCGTCAGGACGTCCTCCACGGCGTCCGCCGTGGCATGCACCAGATCAACGACCTCCTCCAGGGACATCTCCAGGTAACCCCGTTCGTCCAGGTTACCGATGATGACCGTCCCGATGTCCTCGGCGGATGGGTCGACTCCGGCCATCCGGAGTTGCCACAGCAGGTGTTCCTGGAGTGTCTCCCGGCGGGTCACCGTGTTCTCCAGGGAAGGGTAATCCTCTTCCTCGCGTACCACCTCGGGACTCGCCATGTCGTGACGCGAGTTGGTGCCCAGATAATCCTGCCACTCGGCGATGCGGTCGGTCACCAGCGTTTCCCGAGCCGCCTCGGGCTCCCGGACCGCGTCCGGACCGCCGTCGTCTTCATCGCGAGTCTCTTCCAGCGCCGGGTTCTCCTGCAACTCCTGCGCGATTCGTTCCTGCAGATCGAGATGGGACAACTGGAGGAGCTTGATGGCCTGCTGCAACTGGGGCGTCATCACCAGTTGCGGCATGAGTTTCTGGGAGAGCTTGATTTCGAGTGCCATCGGGGCGTCCTGCCTCGCCAAGTTCGTTGCTACAGCCTGAATCCTTCGCCCAGGTAGACCTCGCGGGCCTTGTCGCTGGCGGCGATATCGCCGGGGGTTCCTTCCGCCAGCACCACTCCCTGGCTCACGATGTAGGCGCGTGTGCAGATCTCGAGGGTCTCCCTGACGTTGTGATCCGTTATCAGCACGCCGATGCCGGCCTTGGTCAGTCGTTGAATGACGGCCTTGATCTCCGCCAGGGCGATGGGGTCGACGCCCGTGAAGGGCTCGTCGAGCAGCACGAAAAAGGGCGACAGAATCAGCGCGCGGGCAATCTCGACGCGCCGCCTTTCGCCTCCGGACAGGGTATACGCTTTCTGTTCGGCCAGATGGACGAGACCGAACATCTTCAAGAGCCGTTGGCTCCGTTCCTCCTCCTCGTCCCTGCCGATCCCCAAGGTTTCCAGTATGGCCAGGAGGTTCTGCTTCACCGTCAGACCACGGAACACCGAGGACTCCTGGGGAAGATAGCTGATGCCTGCGCGCGCCCGCTGGTAGATGGGAGCGGCCGTAAGGTCCGTGCCGTTGAGGGTGACCTTCCCGTCGTCGGCCCGGACCAGACCGATCACGATGTGGAACAGGGTGGTCTTGCCCGCTCCGTTGGGCCCCAGGAGACCGACGACCTCCCCGCCCCCGACTTCGAGCGTGACCTGGTTAACGACACGCCGCCCCTGATAGGCCTTTACGATTCCGTCCGCGTTGAGAAGGCTCATCCGACCCGCCACATGGCTCAACGCTTCAACTGTCCGGGGAAGATCACCGCCTTGACTCGTCCCTCGGTGTTTTCCACCACGCTGCGGTCCTCTTTGACGTAGATGGTGATACGGTCGCCGGAGATGCTGTTCTTTCCGTCGCGCACGACCGTATTGCCGGACACGATGATGGTCTCCTTCAAACCGTCGAACACGGCCTTGTCGCCGGTCATCTCGCGTCCACCCTGGTTCACCCGCACCTTCCCTTCGGCGACAACGCTTTTCAATACACTGTTCTCGGGGTCGTACCGCGCGGACAGGACGTCGCTGGCGATCCTGACGTCTTCCCGTTCCACCAGGACATTGCCTCTGTAGATGATGGTGTTCTTCTTGCGCTGGAGCTCCATGCTGTCCGCGGTGATGACCAGCGGCGTATCCTTGTCCGCGAAAAGACCGCCGGTCTCCGGTTTCTTCCCGGCGGGGCTGTCATCGGCGGCCCTGCCCGCGGGGCCCATGATCTGCAACGGCAGCCACACGGCGAGGCACAACGCCAGCCGCGCCACCCAGTGAAGCCGCATGGCCCCATCGTAGGCAACACCTCGTATCATCGGCTCGCGTCCTTTTCTCCCGTGAGTCGCCCGGCGGTCTTCGCGCGCCCCAGGCGCCCCGGGTGAATCGTGGTCTTCACCGCGCCGTTCAACTCCACGGTCTCGTGCGCAAGCGAGTAGGTCATGCTCTCGCCCTCGAATTCGGCGCCGTCCATGGTTCCCCGGACTTTCCCGGGGGAGACCATCCGGTCCTCGGCATGAAGGTAGATGAGCCTGTCGGTGTGAAACCGGGCCCTCTGGTAGGTCATTTCCACCGGACCCTCGAGTTCTGCCCGTTCCAACCGGCCGCCGGGCAGAAAAACATTCCCTTCCCTGCTCGTGGCTTCCAGCGTCCGGCCATCCTCCCGGTGAAAAACCAATCGCGGCCGCCGTATCACCGCCCTTTCCTCGCCCTTGAAATAGGTAGCCTCGGCTCCCTTGACCTCCCAGGTCTTTCGGCCGTCTTCGATCATGCTCCGGTGGAAGTTCCTGACCTGCACCGACGCTCCGGGCGTGAGCCGCAATAGAGCCGCCGGGTCCCGGAGCGCCTGTTCGCGCATGTGTTGCACGACCTCGATGCCGACGAAAACCAACCCGGCCGCCATAACCAGCAAAATCAGTACGCGTTTCGACCGCATGGATTCGATCTGATAGCGGAACAGCCTCCTAGTGTGGTGTCCCGCAAATACGCTTATGAAGATGCGAGGGCATTTTGGTTGTCGGCAAGGCGCGATGACGAGCAGTGGCGGGTACCACGCGAGGAAGAGCAACGCAGCCGACGGCCAAAAGGACCCGCAGATTCATAAGCGTATTTGCGGGACACCACACTAGCTTGGGGATAACAATTCCGCCTCTGAGTGTAAAGCAAAGGGCATGAAATTTGCGTGAGATCCATGGCCCATCCCCGGGCCGCGCCAAGCCGGTCGCGTCAACGGTCGTATTCCTTCAGCAACGCGTCCCACCTGCCGGTGAGTCGCAGCAGCAGTTCGGCGACTTCGCGCACCGCGCCGCGGCCGCCCTCACGGGTCGTGACGTAGTCCGCGTGCGCCTTCAGGCCGTCCCACGCGTTCCGCACCGCCACGGCGAAAACCACCCGGCGAAGCACGGGCAAGTCCTGCATGTCGTCGCCGACGTAGGCCACCTCGGCGTCGGTCAGTCCGGTGTCCGCCTTGACCCGGTCATAGCCGCGAAGCTTGTCCGCCACGTTCTGGTAGACCAGGCTGATGGACAAGCGCTCGGCGCGCACCGCCACCGCACGGGAGGCCCGGCCGGTCAGCAATCCCACGCGGATCCCCGCCTGTTGGAGCAGCTTGATGCCATGACCGTCCTGGACGTCGAAACGTGTGACCTCCTCGCCCCGTTCGTCGATCACGATGCCGCCGTCGGTGAGCACGCCGTCGACGTCCAGCAGCAGCAGCTTGACGCCCCGAGCCTTCCGGCGCAGCTCTTCCGCCGGCTGCGCGGGAGCGTCAGACGATGCCGGCTTTGAGCAGGTCATGGAGGTGGATGATCCCCTGGGGCCGCTCCGAGTCCTCGGCCTTGATGAAGAGGGAGGTGATCGAGAATTTTTCCATCAGCGCCACGGCTTCGGCCGCCAGCGAATCGCCGCCGATGGTCTTGGGGTCCCGGGTCATGATCTCCGCGGCCTTGCGATCCAGAATGTCGGCTTTCCCGTCGCTCCGGGCAAGACAGCGCCGCAGGTCTCCATCGGTGATGATGCCGACGAGCGCCGACGCCGGATTGACCACGCCGGTCACACCGAGCCGTTTCGACGTGATCTCCAACAGGACATCCTTCAGCGGCGCGCCCTCGGACACCAGGGGGATCTGCTCGCCGTCATGCATCAGGTCCCGGGTGCGGAGCAGCAGCCTCCGGCCCAGCGCGCCCCCGGGATGCCGGAGCAGGAAGTCCTCGGTCTTGAATCCCCGGCGCTCCAGCAACACCACGGCGACGGCGTCCCCCATGGCCAGCGCGGCGGTGGTGCTCGCCGTGGGCGAGAGGCCCAGGGGACAGGCCTCCTCGGGAACCCCGACGTCGAGGACCACGTCCGCCGAAAGGGCCAGGGTGGATTGCGCATTGCCCGTCATGGCGATCAGCGCCAGCCCCCAGCGCTTGATCAGCGGAAGCATCTTCAGCACCTCTTCCGACTCGCCGCTGTTGGACACCGCCAGGACCACGTCGTCCCGCATGATCATGCCCAGGTCGCCGTGACTCGCCTCTGCCGCGTGAAGGAAGAAGGAAGGGGTGCCGGTGCTGGCCAGCGTGGCCGCGATCTTGTGACAGACGAGGCCCGACTTCCCCACGCCCGTAACGATGACCTTGCCGGTGCAGTCGTGCAGGACATCCACCGCACGAACGAAGGCGTCACCGACACGGTCCCTGGCCGCGACGATCCCGCCGACCTCGATGTCGAGCACCTCACGAGCCTTTCGAATGACCTCCGAGGCTCCGCCCATATCACCGGCCCCCGTTCTCTTTGACCCGGTCGTCGATATCCTTGACCGTCCGAAGCAGCTCGTCGAGCGCTTCGAGAGGGAAGGAGGTGGGGCCGTCGCTCAGGGCCCGATCGGGGTCTTCGTGAACTTCCATGAACAGGCCGTCCACGCCCACGGCCACTCCCGCCCGCGCCAGCGGCGCGATGAACTGCCGGTCGCCGCCCGAGGCCTGGCCCAGACCGCCGGGAAGCTGCAGGCTGTGGGTGGCATCGAAGACCACCGGGAACCCCGTCTCCCGCATGATGACCAGCGAGCGCATGTCCGACACCAGGTTGTTGTAACCGAAGGAGGCGCCGCGCTCGGTCAGCAGCACGTTGGTGTTTCCCGCCGCCACGATCTTGGCCACCACGTTCTTGATGTCCCAGGGCGCCAGAAACTGGCCCTTCTTCACGTTCACCACCTTGGCGGCCCGGGCGACTCCCGCGACGAAGTCCGTCTGCCGGCAAAGGAACGCCGGAATCTGAACCACGTCCGCGACCTCGCAGACCGGGTCGATCTGCTCCGGCTCGTGCACGTCCGTGAGCACGGGCACCCCGATCTCACGTTTCACGTCCTGCAGGACGCGCAGCCCTTCATCGAGACCGGGGCCGCGAAACGACTCCAGCGACGTGCGGTTGGCCTTGTCGTAGGACGACTTGTAGATGAATGGTATGGCCAGACGCCCGGTCAGCTCCTTGAGGTACGACGCGTGCCGGAGCGCCGAATCCCGGCTCTCGATGACGCACGAACCGGCGATCAGGGTGAGCGGCCGGCCGGCCCCGACATGGATGCTGCCGATACGGACCTCGCTCGCGGTCATGGCCTCGCCGAGTCCGCGACGATGCGCATGCGCGGGACTTCCTTGACGGACGAACGCTGCTGCAAGGCGGCTCGAATGAAGCCCCGGAAGAGCGGATGGCACTCCGTCGGACGGGACTTGAACTCGGGGTGGAACTGGCAGCCCACGAACCAGGGGTGGTCCTTCAGCTCAATGACCTCCACCAGGTTGCCGTCGGGAGACAGGCCGCTGAGCCGCAATCCCTTCTCCTGCATCACCTCCCGGTACCGGTTGTTGAACTCGTACCGATGCCGGTGGCGCTCCGAGATCCGTTTCTTCCGGTACAGCCTGGCCGACAGCGATTCCGAGGCCAGCACGCACGGATAGGCCCCCAGCCGCATGGTCCCGCCCATCTGGTCCACGTCCTTCTGCTCGTCCATCAAATGGATCACCGGGTGTTTCGTCCCGGGGTCGAACTCCACCGAGTTGGCGCTCTTCAGCGAGCACACGTTGCGGGCGAATTCCGCCACCGCGATCTGCATCCCCAGACAGATCCCGAAAAACGGCACCTTGTGCTCGCGCGCGTAGCGCACCGCGCGGACTTTCCCTTCGGTGCCGCGGTCTCCGAACCCCCCGGGGATCAGGATGCCCTGAACACCTCCCAGCAGCTTGTGGACGTCCTGCTTCTCCATCTTCTCCGCGTCGATGCAATCGAGCTCGACGTGCACGCCGTTGGCGATGCCTCCGTGGACCAGGGCCTCCATCAGGCTCTTGTACGATTCCTTGAGCTCCATGTACTTGCCCACCACCGCGATCCGGACGGACTCATTGGCGTTCTTCAGGATGTGCACCGTCTTTTGCCACTTGCGCAGGTTGGGGGCGCCCGTCCACATCTGGAGCCGTTCCACGATCCGGTCGTCCAGCCCTTCCTGGTGCAGCACCAGCGGCACCTCGTAGATCCACTCCACGTCCTTGGCGGTGATCACCGAGTTCTCGTCCACGTTGCAGAAGCTGGCGATCTTGGCTTTGAGCTGCCGGCTCAGCAGACGGTCGGTGCGGCACAGCAGGAAGTCGGGCTGGATGCCCAGGCCCGTGAGCTCCTTCACGCTGTGCTGGGTGGGCTTGGTCTTCAGCTCTCCGCCGGGCGCGATGTAGGGCACGTAGGTCAGATGAACGTAGATGACGTTCTCCCTCCCGTAGTCCCGGCCGAACTGCCGGATGGCCTCCAGGAAAGGAAGCCCCTCGATGTCGCCCACGGTGCCGCCGACCTCGCAGATCGCGATGTCGCAGTCCTCGGCCGCCGCCACGATCCGGCGCTTGATCTCGTCCGTGATGTGGGGGATCACCTGGACGGTGCCGCCCAGGTAGTCGCCGCGGCGCTCCTTGGTGATGACCGTGTCGTACACCTGGCCGGTGGTGAAGTTGTTGGCCCTTCCGGTGGGCGAGGACACGTAGCGCTCGTAGTGTCCCAGATCCAGGTCCGTCTCCGCGCCGTCGTCGGTGACGAACACCTCGCCGTGCTGATACGGACTCATGGTGCCCGGATCGACGTTGATGTAGGGGTCCATCTTCAGCAGGGTCACCTTGAGACCGCGGCTCTCCAGCAGGGCGCCGATGGAAGCCGCCGCCAGTCCCTTGCCGAGGGACGACATGACCCCGCCGGTGACGAAAATGAACTTCTGTCGCAAATTAGCCATGGCATTCCTCAGGGGCGCCGAGCTGGAGCCGGCTCCAGTATGCCTCCGCGCGTTCCAGGTCATCCGGCGTATCCACTTCGACACCCGTTTCCACCACGTCCACAACCCGAATCCGAAAACCGTAGTGCAGCGCCCGCAACTGCTCCAAGCCCTCGGCGAGCTCCAGCGCCACGGCGGGCAAGGAGGCGAAACGCAACAGGAAATCCCTGCGGTACACGTAGATGCCCAGGTGACGGCGACCCCACTGAACGGGCTCCGCCGGCGGCTCCCGGTGAAAGGGGATCGGCGCCCGTGAGAAATAGCAGGCGAAGCCCTGTTGGTCGGTGACCACCTTGACCACGTTCCGGTTGAGGAACTCCTCCTCCGAGATGATGGGGGTGCAGGCCGTGGCCATGGGAACGGCCGGGGCCCGCACCAGACAGTCCACACTCTTCCGGATGGTCTCCGCCCGGATGAACGGAAGGTCCCCCTGGACGTTGACGATCCATTCGGCCTGGAGGTCTCCGGCGACCTCGGCCAGCCGGTCCGTGCCGCTCAGGTGATCCTTCGAGGTCATCACCGCCTCGCCGCCGAAGGCCCTCACCGCATCCCGGATACGCGGATCGTCGGTGGCCACCACCGTACGCCCGACCAGACCGGCGCCGGCCGTGCTCTCGTAGACGTGCTGAATCATCGGCTTCGTACCGATCCTGGCCAGCGGTTTCCCGGGAAACCGTGTGGACCCGTAACGCGCCGGTATAATGGCCACAACCGACATGAGATTTGACGCGATATCCGTAGCGAGGGGACGCCTCCCGTGACGGTCATCAGACCGATGAGGAGCCCGAGGTCATCATATCCCCAGCCCGTTGAAGCTGTCAAATAAAAGCGGCAGGGACGGGCCGCGGGAGTGCCGCGCGGTCCGATTCCGAAGTCGCAGCCGGCCAGGCGGCTACCCGCCTTTATCAGTTTGCTTTCAAAACCGATTTTCTATATTGTCCGACGCATCTTGCAACTTGCCGGGTCGTGGCCGGAGCCGGGCGGGCAGGGACGTGCATGATCGGTTCCCGCTGCAAAGGAGGAGTGGAGATGGAGTTGCCCAAATGTCAGAAATGCGACAATGGCACGTTGATCCCCCTGTCCGACTACGGTCAGGATGGTGCATCCGTGATGTACAAGGCCTGGGTCTGCATCAATCCTGACTGCGGATTCTCCCTCAGGATAGACAAGGGCGAGGTCAGCTACGGGCGCAGGATTGACTTGAAGCGCTAGCTACAGAGATCGGACCCAGCGTCGGATAGTCTCGCCGACCCCTCGGACCCCTATTCCGCATCCCGGCTCGCGAGAAAATTCGCCAACCGGGTGACCCCGTACTGGGCCGCCGCATCGGTGGACCACTCGGCGGTATCTCTGAAAAACGCCTTGGTCGCCTGCAAACCCTTGAGGTCCCGCGACGCCAGGGTTTCCAGCCAACGCCCTTTCTCCTCCGCCAACTGATCCGGCGGCACCACCCGGTTGACCAGACCCTGCCGCTCCGCTTCCTGGGCGCTGATCTCACCTCCGGTCATGACCAGTTCCAGGGCCTTCTTCCGGTGAATCCAGCGGCTCAGGTAGGACATGACGATGGTCGGCGGGAAGCCCGCGTTGATCTCCGGGAACGCGAACCTCGCATCCGCCGCGGCGAGCGTCACGTCGCTCTGCACCGCCAGCCCGCAGCCGAACCCGAAGGCCTTTCCCTGGACCACCGCCAGACTGATTCCCGGGAATGATTGCAGCAACTTGTTGACGCGGACGATGCGGGACAGGGCCCCGGCAAACTGAGCAGCGTTTTCGGGTCTGGGCACGTCCGGTTGGCGCCCGGAACAGAAGTCGTCCCCCCTGCCCTCGATGACCAGCACCCGCAAGGCCTTGTCGGCGGCGGCCTCCGTCAGACGCTCGATGAGCGCCGTCATCAGCTCGGAGTCGACGGCATTCCCCTTCTCCGGCCGGTTCAGGGTCATGGTGGCGGTGTCGCCCGCCTTCTCGAGAAGCACCTTGTCGGACATGCGGGTCTCCCTTTCCAGCCGTATTCCTTTCGGCTCTTACGACCGTCGGGCTGCTCCTACGAGTTTCCCCTGGCCTCCTGGATGAGCGACCAGAGATACTGCGGCGTGAGCGGCAACCGGCGAACGGCGATGCCCAGGGGCTTGAGCGCGTCTTCCACCGCGTTGGCCAGGACCGCGGGCGGACCCACGGTGCCGGTCTCCCCGGCGCCCTTGAAGCCCCCCGGCGTGAACGGGTTGGGCGTCTCGATGTGATCCAGCACCATCTCGGGCATTTCCATGGCCGTGGGCAGGAAATAATCCTTGAAGCTGGCCGCCATGGGCTGGCCATCCTCGGTGTACGGCAATTCCTCGTAGAGAGCCCCGCCGAAACCATGGGCCAGCGCGCCCACGTGCTGGCCCCTCACGATGAGCGGGTTGAGCATGTTGCCGCAGTCGTGGACGGAGACGAACTTGAGGATCTTCAACAAGCCGGTCTCCGCCTCCACCTCCACCACCGCGGCCTCGGCGTCGTAGGGGAAGCTGCTGAACATCGCCACGCGCCCGCGCTCGTCCGCCTCGAACTCGATGTTGGGATCGCGGAAGTGGTACAGCAGCTCCAGCCCCGGATCCATGCCCTCGGGCAACTGGAACGGTGAGAAATAGGCGGTGCGGGCGATCTCCGGGAGCGACACCGACTGGTCCGGGCGGCCTTCCACGCACACCTTGCCGTCGGCGAACTCGAGCCCGCCGGGCGGATGCCGGAGCATGACCGACGCGATCTGGATGATCTTCTCCTTGAGCGTTCGCGCGGCCATGGTCACCGCGGTGGTGCCCACCACCGAGAAGCGGCTGGAGTAGGAGCCCGAGCCGTAGGGACAGGCCAGGCTGTCCCCTTCCACCACCATGACGTCATCGAACGACACCTGCAGCTCGTCGCCCACGAGTTGCGAGATGGAGGTGGCGTGACCCTGGCCTTCGTCGCTGCCGCCGGGGAACACGTAGACCCTGCCGTTGGGGTCCATGCGCATGCGCACGCTGTAGTAGCCGGCGTTGTAGGAGCCCATGCGGGTGGAGCTCGACGGCTCGATGACCAGGCAGGTGCCGATGCCGAGGTAGCGTCCCTGGGCCGTGGCCTCCTTCTGAACCTGCCGCCAGTGGTCGTGGTCCAGGAGCTCCAGCGCCCTGTCCAACGCCTCCCCGTAGCGGCCGCTGTCGTAGCGCGGTCCGGTGACGGAACGGTACGGAAAGGCCTCCGGGGGGATGAAGTTGCGCTTCCGCACGTCCACCGGGTTCATATCGAGCCGAGCCGCGATCCGGTCCACCATCCGCTCGATGACGAAACAGGCTTCCGATTTCCCGAAGCCCCGGTGCGCGCCATAGGGCGTCTTGTTGGTGACCACCCCCTGGACCTGCCCCTCGTAGTTGGCGATGCGGTAGGCGCCGGGTACGAACATGCCGGTGGTGACGATGGAGGCCAGGCCGCCGGTGGGATAGGCCGCGCCGATGTTGGCCACGATCTTGTCCTTCACGCCGAGGATGGTGCCGTCCCGGCGCACCGCCGCCTCGATGTGATGGGTCTGCTCACGGGCGTGAATGGTGCCGGTCATGTGCTCGCGCCGGGTCTCCACCCACTTCATGGGACGGTTCGTGAGAATGGACAGCAGCGGCACCAGGATCTCTTCCGGATAGAAGGCCCACTTCTGCCCGTAGCCGCCGCCGATGCGCCGGAAATTCACGTGGACCTTCAGGTCCGGGAGCCCGATGGTGTTCTCGATCAGCGTTCCGATGACGTGCCCGATCTGGGTGGTGGTCCAAACGCTGAGCGTCTTGCCGCTGGCGTCGTAGTCGGCCACCACCGCCCGTGTCTCGATGGGGGTGCCGGTGAAGCGGCCGCTGTGGATCTGCTCCTTGACCACGACGTCCGCCTCCCGGAAGGCGGCATCGACATCGCCGCCGGACACCCGGAACGTCAGCATGACGTTGTCGTCCCAGTCCTCGTAGAGACGCTCGGAGCCGGGCTCCAGGGCCGCCTCCGAATCCACCACCGGCGGCAGCGGATCGAGCTCCACCTCCACCAGGTCCAGGGCGTCCTCGGCCACATAACGGTCGGTAGCCACCACCGCGGCCACGGGCTCGCCCACGAAACGCACCTTGTCGTACGCGAGGCAGTAGTGATCGAAGAACTTGATGGTGGGGTTGCCGCGCTTGAAGGGGTCCCGGCTCTGGAACGGGAACGGCGACAGCGGGTTCACGTAACCGAGCTGCCGCACCTGTTCTCCGGTCAAGCCGGCCACCACGCCGGGCAGCTCCAGCGCCCTGGAAAGATCCACCTTCCGGATCCTCGCATGGGCGGCCGGGCTTCGATACACCGCCACGTGCAGCATCTCCGGCAGGTCGACGTCGAAGGTGTAGCGGGCCTGACCCCGGAGAATGTCCGGGTCTTCCTTGCGCACGACGGGAGTGCCCACGAGGGGCTTGCGAGTGGCGGCGCTCATGGAGTCGCCTCCTTGGCCTTCAACCGGCGGGCCGCGGACTGCACCGCTTCGACTACCGGCAGGTATCCCGTGCAGCGGCACAGGTTCCCGATGATCCCCTCCCGAATCTCGTCGCGCGACGGGTCGGGGTTCTGCGCCAGCAGCGCATGCGCGGACATGACCATGCCTGAGGTGCAGAAACCGCACTGGAGCGCGTGGGCCTCCTGGAATGCGGCCTGCAGGGGATGCAGCTCGCTCCCGTCCGCGAGGCCCTCGATGGTGGTGAGCTCGCGTCCGTGGGCCTGCGCCGCCAGAAAGGTGCAGGACTTGGCGCTCTTGCCGTCCATGACGATGGTGCACGAACCGCAGTTGCTGGTGTCGCACCCGTAACGCG
Source organism: uncultured Binatia bacterium (SeqCode) (assembly GCA_965218305.1). Classification (GTDB taxonomy): domain Bacteria; phylum Desulfobacterota; class Binatia; order UBA9968; family JAJDTQ01; genus JAJDTQ01. The sequence goes on from OZ244617.1 coordinate 2,809,854, forward strand.
TGCCCTTGAGGCCCACCACATCGCGGATGTAATCCACCAGCAGCATGCGCGCGGGCGCCTCGCCCGTGTGGGATGCGCCGTTGATGATGATGCCGATCCTCACTCTATCGGACATGACCGCCTCTCACGTTGTCACCCCGATGGCGCCGCAGGGCGACATCCACCGCCTTCCGGAACAATGCCCCGCAGACCGCGCGCTTGTAGTCGCTCGACCCGCGCACGTCGGCCAGCGGGTTCACCGCCTCGACGACGCGGGCGGCTGCGGCATCCACCACCTCCGGAGCGACCGGTTGCCCGCAAAGGGCTTCCTCGGCCGCGCTCACCTTGATGGGCGTGAGGCCCGCCGCCCCCAGCGCCACCCCGGCCTTCATGCAGTTCCCCGCGCCGTCCAGCTCGAGCTGCACCGCAACGCTGGCCACCGCGAAATCGCCGGCCCGGCGCTCCATCTTGAGATAGGCCCCCGCGCTGCCGGGTGAAGGCAAGGGCACCTGGATCTCGGTAATCACCTCGTCGTCCGCCAGCACCGTCGTGTAGGCGTCCACGAAAAACGAGGCCGCGTCCACCACCCGGACGCCCGTCGGGCCGGTGCACTCGACCCGCCCCTCCAGCGCCTGCACCACCGGACCCCAGTCTCCTGCCGGGTCCGCCTCGGCCAACGCGCCGCCCAGGGTCCCCCAGCCCCTCACCTGGGCATCGCCGATGACCCCCGCAGCCTCCGTCATCAAGGGCAGCTTCTCCCGGACGACGGGCGCCGTCCCCACCTGCGCGTGCGTGGCCAGCGCCCCGATCCGCACCACGTCCGCCGTCTCGTCCTTGCGCACATGGGACAGCCCGCCGATGCGCCCGATGTCGATGACGTGGGTCGGCTGAACCAACCGGAGCTTCATCAGCGGCACGAGGCTCTGGCCGCCCGACAGGAGCTTGGCACCCTCTCCCGAACGTTGGAGAAGGTCGATGGCGTGATCCAGAGATTCCGCGACGGTGTAGTCGAAGGCGGCGGGGTACATGGCGTGAGTAGGTTCGAGACGCTAGTTGGAGCTGGGACTCATCTCCTGCAATGAGTCTCAGCCACGCGACACTCGCCGTTGATAACGCAACCCTGCTGTTGAGTCAAACCTCGTGAGCTTACCGCGAGCGAATTCCTCGACCGGCCCTAATGGTGAGTCCGAAACTGCCGATTGTAGTTGAAGAGCCCGGTCGTGAAGGCACTTCGGCTACGACTGGATTTCAATCAAATGAGAGCCATGCCTACTTGAAACTCATTCTGAGGAGTCATATGATGTCCGATGATGGTGGCGCTTCGTCACGTTGGAACAGATTTTGGACGTAGACGAGGCAACGAGAAATCAAACTCCAATTGAGGTCCGGACAGATAGTCGGACGTAGCTTTCATTACTCCGAACGGTACGGTTGAAGGAGCCCGAAATGGAATCGCGACGCTCAACGACGCCGTCAGAGGCGACACGGCTGGAGTGCCCACTATGTGGCAACGACAAAGTCAGGACCATTATGCATCCCCATGCATACAGCTATGGAACTGGAGAAGCCGCCGTCGAGCTGCCCGTAACCCTGCCAGTGCGCCGCTGTGACGCCTGCGACTTCGAGTATCTCGATGAAGTGAGCGAAGACCTGAAACAGGAAGCGCTCTGCAAACACTTCGGCATGCTGCCGCCCGGCGAGATTCGAGGCATCAGGGAACATCACGGGATGACACGCGCGAGGTTCGCCGAGGTCACCGGCATCGGCGAGGCTTCGCTGAATCGCTGGGAGAACGGACTCAACATTCAGACGCATGCCTACGACAGATACCTTCGACTGCTGGCCTTGCCCGGGATCATGCAGCACCTGAAAGAGATCGTGGAGAGGAGACCGTCCCCGAGAGCGGGTTCGGGCGCGGGAGAAAATCAGTTTCGGACGCTGGAAGTCTCTGACGACATCCGCAGGGACCAGGATCATTTTCGACTGCGGCCGGCTGCTTGACCTCATGTACGTTACGACCTTCTATTCGTTCAAGGGCGGCGTCGGCCGCACCACGGCTCTGGTCAACGCAGCGGTCGAACTGGCCAACAGGGGCTATCGTGTCCTCACGGTGGACTTCGATCTGGATGCACCCGCACTGGATACCTTCGACATCATGCGGCCCCGCAAGCAAGTCCCCGGGATCATCGACTTCGTCAACGAGTATCTGGCTTCGGGACAAGCCCCGGATGCGCGCCGTTTCGTTGGTGAAACCGCCCACATCGGTGAAAAGGGCGGCGGTCTGTGGATCATGCCGTCTGCCCGGCGCGAGACCTACACTGCGAACTTCCACCACATCGACTGGAGAGCGCTTTACGATGAGCGGGACGGCTATCTGCTGTTCGAAGACCTCAAGGAGCAATGGAAACGTTTCGTCGAACCCGACTACATTCTGATAGACTCGTGCACGGGACACACCGACACCGGCGGCATTTGCACCCGTCAGCTTCCCGATGCGGTGGCCGTCCTGTTCTTTCCGAACGAACAGAACCTGCGCGGTCTCACACGGGTGGTCCGGGATATTCGAGCCGAAGCCTCGGCACCGCGCAGCAAGACCATCGAGCTTCACTTCGTCATGTCCAACGTGCCCGACCTGGACGACGAAGACAGCGTCCTAGGCGATAGGATCAGGGCGTTTCAGGAACAGCTTGGCTTCCGGCGCGAGCCCACCATCGTGCACAGGTACGACAGCCTGTCTTTGCTGAACCAGGTGGTGTTCACCAAGGATCGCCCGGGAAGCCGCCTGGCGCAGGAATATAGAGAGCTGGTCCGAGAAATCGCCGGACGCAACGAGGTCGACCGCGACCACACGGTGGGGTAGATGGACCCGGCCATCCGTTGCGCAGCAAGTTCCGGTCCGGACACGGTAGGACGCCAACACGCATGATCGACATCGGGTCACTTCACATAACCGGCATGCAATGGCACGCGGGACGCCTGTGGCTTACGTCTGCTGATGCGTCCATGGTGGTGACCTACGACCCCACCACTGAATCTTGCGAGGAGATCCTTTCACTTCCCGATGTCCGGCACGCCTGCCCGTCCAGCGAAGGCGTGTGGCTGATCGCCGGCGGTGGCCGGCTAGGACAACAACTGCTCCTTTGGTCTCCCGAAACGAACCGGATGATGCGCCGTTTCGACTGCCCGGACGGCGCAGCCTCCGGCGCGACTATGGTCAATGGCAAGCTGTGGCTGAGCCACCGGCGCAACCGCAAGCTCTTCTGCATGGACCCGGAGAAAGGTTGGAACTTGTGGACCATCCGTATGGAGCACCAGATCCTCAGTCCAACTTCGCACGGTGACGAACTCTGGTGCGTCGAATGCGACCCCGGACCCCTCGGCGACTGGAGCGATGAGCGCCAGGCGGTTTACGCGTTTCTCCGCTACGACCCGGTGCGCGAACAGGTAGCGGAGCGCATTCCCGTCCCTTTTCGTCCAGCGTGTCTGGCCCTGAACAGCGGGCAATTCTGGTATGCCCTGGACGACGAAACCGGGGTTCGCTCGCAGAGTAGGCCGGCACCCAGGTAGTCTCCGCTCAACGCCTGACCCTTGTTTAAGCGTCCCTTAGGGTTGGATTCCCTCCGCCGCCTGTTTCCGGCAAGAGCAGGACGAAGAGATCTCCACATCGCTCCGGGCAAGCGCCGCGGCCAGCGCCGGCGCGAGGGCTGCGGCCTCCCGGTCGCGGCCCATGCGTTGCAGGCACTCGTGGTAACCGTGGAGGCTCCACACGTTTTCGCGGTTCTGCAGGCAGCGCCTGACCGTGTCGTCAAGGCCGAGGTCGGCCCGGTAGACCTGCTCGGCCTCATCCACCCGGCCCTGCTCCAGGAGCAGGGCGCCGAGGGCGTGGCGGGGTGGATGCATCCAGGGCCAGGGCTCGCTGTAGCGCAGGCGATCGTTGCGGCGCACCGCTTCTCGAAGGTGGGCGAATCCGGCCTCGTGGTTTCCCCGGTGGTAGGCGATCTCTCCGTAGAGCATCTCCCGGGCTACGGCCATGACGTTGGACGCCGTGTCGTTGGCGCAGATCCGGTCCTCCGGCAGGACGGCGCAGCCCGCATCGAAGCGTGAGCGTTCCCGGTCCGCCGCCTCGAGATCGCCGAGCGCCGCGTGGGCGACCCCCTTGGCGTAGTGGACCATGAGGGTGGTGACCACGTAGAGCTCGGGGTGAAGGGGCATGGGGGCGGCCACGATCTTGCGCCACCGCCCGAATCGTACCGGCACGTGGATCGTCCCGGAGCGATAATAGTCCAGGGACTGGACCAGACAGGGCCGGTCCTGGCGGAGCAGCTCCGGGGTCACGGTCCGCGCGATCCTCCGCGCCGCCTCGTCCGCGCCACGATAGTCCCCCACCAGCATGGCCGCGTTCATCATGGCGTGGAGATCGTGGCAGCGGGAGGTGGTGTAGAAGTTGAACGGTCCCGCGCGGCGCGTGTACTTGTCATCGGCGGCCACCGCCTCTCGGTTCGCCTCCAGCGCATCCGCATAGCGGCCGCACTTGACGTAGACATGCGTCGGCATGTGGTTGAGGTGGCCGTTGTCGGAACGCAGGCCGCGCAGTCGGTCGGCCGCGGCGAGGGCGTGTTCGGGCGTGTGCGACATCTCCATCACGTGGATATACATGTGCAGGATGCCCGGATGGGGCGGCTGCCCCTGGTCGCGCCATTGTTGCATTCCCGCTTCCAGCACATCCCTGGCTTCGAGAGTGTCGGCGCCGTCCGCCGGCAGGCCAGCGAGGTCCCAGAGCCGCCACGGGGTGCGGGTGATGAGGGCTTCGGCGAAGAGGGTGACCACGTCCGGGTCGTCCGGAAACCGGCGATACACGTCGCGCATGGCGGCGGCGAACGCATCATCCCAGGCCGAGAACTCCTCCGCCGGAACCACCGCGTTGCGCTGGTACCGTGCCGGCAGAGCCTCGATGAGAGCACGCTCGACCGGGGCGGCGCCTTCGCGTCGGGCCATGGCCGCCTCGGTGGCGGTGAAGCATGTGGTGAGCGAGGTTCGCCGCTCCGCCGCGCTCTGCCACTCCCAGGGCAGGTTGATGAACGGCCCCGCGGCATACGCCTCACCCCAGTGGGCCATGGCGCAGGACGGTTCGGCGCGTTGCGCCTCCCTGAAGCAGCGCACCGCCTCCTCACGGTTGAAGCCGTAGAGCCATAGAAGCCCCCGGTCGAACCACCGCCGGGCGTCGCCGTTGTCCGTGCCTATCGGCCGGGAATAGGTGCCGAGATCGAAGTCGTAGCCCATGCCGCGCTGCCCCGTTCAAGTCCGAAGAGTAGCCCAGGACCACTTGATCCCGTAGCGCGATCCCACCGCGGCGGTCAAGGATGGTCAAGGGATGCGACAGGCATGCGGTTCTATCGCCTGGCGCGGGGATCCAGGGCGTCGCGCAGGCCGTCGCCCATGTAGTTCACGCTCAAGACCGTGAGCGAGATGGCCAGGCCCGGCCAGAGCACCCGCGCGGGAGCGATTTCGAGGAAGGGTACTCCGTCGTAGAGCAGCCGGCCCCAGGTAGGGAAGTCGGACGGGAAGCCCAGCCCGAGAAAGCTGAGCGCGCTTTCGGTAATGATGGCGCCGGCGATTTCCAGCGTGGCGGCCACCGTGATGGGGCTCAGCGCGTTGGGCAGGACGTGCCTGAGGATGATGCGGGGCGAGGCTGCCCCGACGCTCTGGGCGGCGAGCACGAACTCCCGCTCCTTGACGGCCAGCACCTCGCCGCGGACCACCCGCGCCGTCTGCATCCAGCTCGTCATGCCGATCACCGCAACGATCAGGATGAAGATGCCGGCCTCGGGTCCCAGGGCCGCGCGCAGCGGGTCCCGGAACAGCATGATACCCACCAGCAGCAGCGGCAGCACCGGCAGCGCCAGGAAGAGGTCGGTAAGCCGCATCAGCGGACCGTCGAGCCTCCGGAAGAAACCGGCCATGACGCCGACGAAGGTTCCGAGAGTCAGCGACAGGACCATGGCGGCGACCCCCACGGCCAGCGAGATCCGGCCGCCCGACAGCACCCGGGCCAGCATGTCGCGGCCGAGGTTGTCCGTACCCAGGGGATGGGCCGGCGACATTCCCTGGTTCCGGGCCGGGTAGTCGAGATACTGGGGATCGACGCCGTGGACGGCGGACCCCAACAGCACGGCCAGGGCCATCAGCGAGAACACCGCGGCGCCGGCCACGGCTCCCTTGTGCCGCCGGAACTCCTGCCAAGCGCCTCGCGTCGAAGGGCGGCGCTCCGGTGCGGCGGCCGGCTCGGCGCCGGAACCCGTAGACGCGTCAGTCATAGCGAATCCTCGGATCCAGCACGCCGTAGAGGACATCCGCCACCAGATTGAACACCACGATCAGCACCGCGAAGATGAAGGTCACGGTCTGGACGGTGGGGATGTCGCCGCTCTCGATGGCGCCGATGAGCAACTGGCCGACGCCGTTGATACGGAAGATCTGCTCGGTGATGATGGCCCCCGCGAAGGTGGCCGGCAGTCCGAGAGAAATGACGGTCACCACCGGGATCAAGCTGTTGCGCAGCACGTGGACCAGGAGGACCTTGGGCTCGGTCAAGCCCTTGGCGCGGGCGGTGCGCACGTAGTCCTGGTTCAGGTTCTCGAGCACGGCGGAACGGGTGAACCGGCTGAGCTGGGCCGCGCTGAACAACCCCAGCACCAGCACCGGCATGATCATCTGCCGCACCTGGTACAGGAAGCTCCGGACGTCCGTCACCCGGTGGGTGGTGTCGTAGATGGACGGCAGCCAGTCGAGACCCACGCTGAAGATCACGATGAGGACCGTTCCGGTGAAGAAGGTCGGCACCGAGAACCCCACCATGGTGATGAACGTGCCCGCCTGGTCGAAGACCGAATACTGGCGGTAGGCGGAGAAGACCCCCACCGGCACCGCGATGAAGATCGCCAGCAGATAGGAGAGACCCACGACGGTCAGGGTCTGCGGCAGCCGCTGCGCGATCAGGTCCACCACGGGCGCGCGGGTGGACCAGGAACGCACCCGCAGGCGCCCGGCGGAGTCGCCGATCTCGAGGCCCGACACCCGCTGCAACAGGTTGAGCGGCTCGTTGAGCATGAACTGATCGAGCCATTTGACGTAGCGGACGTGGAACGGCTGCCCGAGTCCCAGGCTCTCCCGGATGGCCTGCCGTGTCTCGGGCGGAATGGTCGGCGGGAGTTGCGCCGTGGGGTCATTGGGCGCGAGGTCGAGCAGCGCGAAGACGATGAAGCTGATGGCCAGCAGCGTGGGGACGGCGAAGAGCAGACGTCTGGCCACATACCTTGACATGGGAGGCGACTCACACGGTCGACGGGCGGCGGCGAGCGCCCGCTACGACTGGCGGAAGCGCTACTTCCGGCGGTGCCACTCCTGGATGTTCCAGAGGGTCGCATCCCAGGCATTGTGGCGGACCCCGCCGAGGGACAGCGCGTGCGCGGCCACCTCGCCGCGATGGACCAGCGGGATCAATGCGCCGTAGTCGATGAGCATGTCGTTCATACGCCTGGCGATGGCCGCTCGTTTCTCGATTCCCGCGGTTTTGGCCAGCAGCGCCGCAAGCTTGTCGTATTCCGGGTTGCAGTAGCGTGGCATATTGTTGCCGATCCACTGGTTCTTTGGACCGGGGATCTCCTTGCAGATCCAGCTCTGCATGTAGGCCTGGGGGTCGGTGCCGTCGAAGTTGTTGGTGTACATCTGGATGTCCGCGTAGAACTTCTGATAGGTGTCCGGGCTCGATGGATCGCTGCCGAAGAATACCGACGCGCTGATGTTCTTGAGCTCGGTCTCGACGCCGATCTGCCGCCACATCTGCTTGATCAGGGCCTGGGTGCCCTGACGGACGGAGTTGGTGGAAGTCTGATAGAGGATCGAAAGCCGCACGCCATCCTTGGAGCGGATGCCGTCGGGTCCGCGCATCCAGCCGGCCTCGTCAAGGAGCTTGCTGGCGCGGGCGATGTCCTGGGTCTTGCACCAGTCATTGGCGGTGGAGGCATAGACGGCCGGCGCGGGGAGGATGTCGCAGGTCACCCGGCCGGCAGGGCCGTAGCCGGCCTCCACCAGGATGTTGCGGTCGATGGCCAGAGACAGCGCGCGCCGGACCGCCGGGTCCAGGAGGAAGGGGTGGGGATTGTTGCCGTCCTGATAGGTCGACCGTTTGGCTCTCAGCGCGGCATCGGGATTGGTGAGCTGCACGATCAACCGCTCCACCAGGGTGCCGAAGGCCGACACCACCTTGCCCTTGCCCGCCTTTTCCATGGCGGCGAGGATCTCCGGCTCCACCTGCAGGTTCCAGCCGTAGTCGAACTCGCCGGTCTCAAGCACCGCCCGCGCCGCGGACACCGCGTCACCGCCGCCCTTCACCAGGACCGCGGAGAAGGCCGGCTGGTCCGGATTGCGGTACCTGTCGTTGAGCTCGTACCGCACCACGTCGTTGGGCCGGAACTCCTTCACCTTGAAGGGGCCGGTACCGATGGGCCCGAAGTTCTGCGCGGTGCACTCCGGCGCCTTGGCGCCCGTGCAGTTCTCGAACTGCTTTTTCTGGATCACCGGACAGGCCGAGCCGACGAACGGTGTGTAGGGGAACGGCATCGGCACGGCGAAGGAAATCCTCACCGTGTGGTCGTCTACCGCCTCCACCGACGCCACGTCCTGAAACCGGTTGGCCGCGTTGCAGCCGCCGTCGGGATGCATGCAGTAGGCGGCCGTGAACGCCACGTCGGCCGCGGTGAACGGCGTGCCGTCCGACCAGGTCACGTCCTTCCGGAGCTTCCAGGTGACGGACTTGAGGTCCGCCGCCACGCCGCCGTTGTCCAGGGTGGGAATCTCCGCGGCCAGCGCCGGGACCATGTTTCCCTGCTCGTCGTAGCGCGCCAGCGGCTCGATAACGAATGCCGCCGCGTGGATGTCCTTGGTTCCCCCCGAGAGGAACGGGTTGGCGATGGACGGCGCCTGCCAGTAGAGCATCCTGAGCTCGCCGTCGGTGCCGCGGCCCGCGACCGCCGCGGTCGCCAATGCCATCAGGACTGACGCCGTCAGGACCAACATTCTAAGTCTCGACATCATGCGCATCTCCCCTTTGGAACGTATCACGGTGCCTCCCGCACGAGGCCCACAGGCTAACAAATCGTACCCAGCCAAGCTACCGCCCGCCGGCCCTCCGCCTCGGCATCAACAGCCTTCTTCCCGTGGACGTTGCCGGCTTGCCCGAGCGTCACATCCGGGTTAGTATCTACGATCCACGATACGCGAAATACTTTCCAGCGAGAGGAAAAAGTCATGTCCCAACAACGAATCATTGACGCCGACGGGCACGTGATGGAGCTCGACGAGGAGCTTCGCGACTACATCGGCGGGCCATACGCGGAGCTGGAATGGCATCGTTCATACAGTTTCTGGCCGGGGCTTACCATGGACGGCTACCTTCGCTCGCTGAGGCAGCCGGGCGGCTGGGTCGGCGCCGGCACCGGACCCAACGCCCAACATTGGCTCGATTTCCTCGACAAGAACGGCATCGAGCTGACCGTGCTGTACCCGACCCAGGGGTTGACCCACGCGGCCATCCGGGACCACGAGTGGGCCATCACCATGGCCCGGGCCTACAACGACTGGCTGCATGACCGCTTCATGCGCGTGAGCCCGCGCCTCGTGGGCGTGGCGCTGCTGCCCATCCAGGACATCGACGAGGCCGTCAAGGAACTCCGCCGCAGCGTCGAGGAGTTGGGGATGGTGGGTGCGGTGCTGCCTTCCGCCACACCGGGAGGGCAACTGTTCAGCGGACCCGACTTCCACCCCTTGTGGGAGGAGGCGCAAAGGCTCGACGTGCCGGTGTCGCCCCACGGCGGCATGAGCTTTCCGGACCTGGGCATCGACGGCACCCGGAACTTCATGGTGGCCCACACCCTGGAGCACCCCTTCGCGCAGTTCCGCCAACTCGTGGCGATGATCTGTGAAGGCGTGTTCGAGCTGTTCCCCAAGCTGCGCTTCGGTGTACTGGAATGCGGCGCGGGCTGGGTCCCCTACATGATGGACCGCATGGACGAGGAGTACGAGCGGAAGGGACACTACTCGCCGAACTGCAAGCGCAAGCCCAGCGAATACTTCCGCGAAGGCAACATCTACTTCGCCGCCGAGGTGGAGGAGACGCTGTTGCCCGAGACCGCCCGGCTGGTACCGGAGCATACCTTCCTCTGGGCCTCCGACTATCCCCACGAACGGGATCAACGGGATTTCAGCAACGACATCCCGCATCTCATGGGCCGCACCGACATGAGCGACGAGCTGAAGCACAAGATCTTCTTCGAGAACCCGCTGCGGTTCTACCCGCGTTTGCGGGATCGGCTGGATGCCACCGCGACGGCCTCGACGGAGGCCGCCCGGGCTCACGGGTAGAGGGCCGGTTGGCCGGCTAGCTGAACAGGACCTTGGCCATCTCCGACCGGGACCGGTCGGCAAGCTCGTTTCCGGGGCCCAGGACCTCGAAGATCCGCACCATGGCCTTGCGGGCACCGTCATCCTCGAGGGCGCGGTCCTTTTTCAGCACCGCCAGGAACTCTTCGAGGGCCTCCTCGTAGCGTTCTTCCGCCGCCAGTGCCTGGGCCAGCCGGAACCGCAGGTCGAGGCTGTCCGGCGCCGAAGCCAGTTCCCGCCGGAGCGACTCCACGTCCGCACCGTCCCCCTCGCTGAGCTTCTGACGGGCGATCAAACGATCAGCTTCGTTGCGCTCCGGGCCGCCCGGCGGGACCCTGTCGAGAAGGGAGAGGCCGCGTTCCGGGTCCGCGTCCAGCAGCCCGCGCCCGAGTCCCAGGAGCGCGCCGGGATGTTGTGGCGACTCCTCCAGAACATGCTCGTAGATTGCCAGTGCCTTTCCCGCATCGCCCCGGGACCACAACCCATCCGCTTCCAGGACCAACTCATCCTCGCGCGAGGGCACGACCTGGCCGAGAACCTCGCGGACGGCGGGCTCGGGAAGGGCGCCAGTGAACTCCGTGGCCAAGGCGCCGTCCTTGAAGATCTTGACCGCCGGGATCCCCTGGATGCCGAACCCGGCCGCCAGCTCCTGGTTCTCGTCCACGTTGACCTTGGCGAGGAGAACCTTGCCCTGGTACTCCTCCACCACCCGTTCCAGCACCGGCCCCAGGACCCGGCACGGGCCGCACCAGGGCGCCCAGAAATCCACCACCACGGGGACCTCCATGGACCGCTCCAGCACCGCCGTCTCGAACTCGGACTGATCGACGTCGAAAACCAGTGATTCCATTGCTACTTCTTGCTCGGGTCGAAATCGGCCCCGTTGAGCGTCACCCGGGTTTCCACCGGGGTCGGCTTGAGAATCGTCTGCATCACGTAGCAGCCCTTCTCCGAGTTGCGGACCACCGCCGCCACCCGCTTCGGGGGCGCGCCGGACTCCACGTCCAGATCCGTCTCGAACCCGACGCCTTGCGCGTCGATGGTCTCCCGCAGCACCGAGCCTTCGTTCTTGAAACGCGCGGTGACCTTGACCCGGGCTTTCCGGATTTCCACTTTCATCATTTCCCCGTACCGGGAAATCTGGGTGAGCAGTCAGAATCCCAGGGAAAGCGCGAAATAGGCCAACGGCGGAGGCGCTGTATTGTCGCCGCCGATTCGCTCCCCCTCATCGCACATCACGGTAAAGCCGCGCGCCTCACCGCGCTTCTTCTGCCGCTCCATCGTCTCGGTGTCGGCCTCGATGACGATTTCGCGTTTGACTGTCACGTCGTCTGCCATATATCAACCTCCGAAAAACCAGTATGGTGAAGGGTAGCCCATACAAGGGAAACCGTCAATTTTGAACCGAACCACATGGCCAAGCGACATCCAGCGCTGATACCGCTGTCACACGATCACCACCACGGGCTGGCGCTGGCACTTCGCTGCCGCAAGCACGCCCTCGGGCAGCTCAATCCCGGCGACCCCGCATCCATTGAAGCATGCGCGGCGGAGGCGTCGCGTTTCTTCAACGAGAACCTGACCGCCCATTTCGAGGCCGAAGAGACCGTCCTGTTCCCACTGATGGCGGCCTACGAGGAATGCCGGGAACTGGTGGCGCAGCTCGAAGACGAGCACCGGAAGTTCCACAGGCTGGTGGCCCGTTCCGCCGAAGCCGGAGGGCAGCGGAAGTTCCTGTTCGACTTCGGAGACCTCCTGGAGCAGCACATCCGGAGCGAGGAGCGCAAGCTCTTCGCCGCCTTCGAGATCCTCGTGCCGGCGCCCGACGCCGAGCGCGCCGGTCGGGAGATCAAACGATTACTGGAGCTGAATCAGGCCGCCAGGTCCGGCGCCGGAACCGTCACGCCATGAACACCAAAACCGCCATCATCTCCATCGAAGACCTGACGGACGCGGCTGTGGCTGTCCTGACCGAGCCTTTCGAGAGCGCCCCAGGCGTCACCGAGGTGGACTTTTCGGTGGAGCGCAAAGTGGCCGTCATCGAGTTCGATCCGGACACCACCAGCGTTGACGCGCTGATGCGGGTGGTGCTGGCCGAGGGGTACAAGGTGCTCTAAGATCTGAGCCGGCCTTGCCTGCTCATGGCGGCCACTCCGCCGACGCCGCGTCAGTCCATTCTCGTGATTCATCATCACTCGCATAGACTGCGGCATACAGATCAGCGGATTCGCGTAAGCACTGCTGGGCCAATTCCGTTCGTAAGCGGTCAAGGGCATTCCGCACGACATCGCTTTTGTCCTTGAATCCATACCGCCTGAATTGGGCGAGAAACTGGATGTGCGATTCATCGAGACTGAATTTGGCTTGAACCATGAAACCTCCGGAATAGGCCCTGTTCCCGGGACCCTGAATCACTACCCCATTGTAGACCCTAGCCAATGAAGAACAATCCACGACCGGTAAACTGCCAAGGCCATGGAAGACGTGCGTGACGAAGAACGAAGACTCGACAGAGGCGGGCACCCGTTCCTGGTCGCTCCAAGGCCTGTACAACTGGACGATCCGCAGCGCCGGGGCGCGGCATGCGGTCTGGGCGCTGGCCGCGGTGTGTTTTCTGCAGAGTCTGGTCCTGCCGGTGCCACCGGATCTGCTTCTTATCCCGATGGTACTGGCGCGACGCGCCAAGGCATGGTTTTTCGCCACCGTCTCCACCCTGTCATCGACAGCCGGCGGCCTCGTCGGGTACGCCATCGGCTACTTTCTCTACGAAACGTTGGGAGAACCCTTGCTCGGTCTGTGGGGCTATGAAGGCAAGATCGAGGTATTCGAGGCGTACCGGGAGGAATGGGGCGCATGGATCATCGTTGCCGGCGCCCTTACCCCGCTTCCCTACAAGCTGGTTGCCGTCGCATGCGGCGCTGCCCGGCTCGACGTCGGCGTTTTCCTCCTGGCGTCCCTGCTCTCCCGGGGCCTGCGTTTCTACGTCGAGGCTACGCTCCTCTGGTATTTCGGCCCCAGGGCGCGGGTGCTAATCGAGCGTCACCTGGGCGCAGCCGCGGTGATCGGTCTGATTCTTGTGGCCGGCGTCTTCCTGCTGGTCCGCTTCCTCAGTTAGATACCACCAGCCTGCCACAACCTCGGACCTCCGGCAGCGCCTACTCACCGTTACCCAGGATGTGGTGAAGATTTCTCAAGGCGTGCTCGACGGGCAGAACGGTGACGTCATCCATGTAGAGGGAGCTTGGTCCACCGTAAAAGACAAAGCATTTCGCGGGGGGATAGTCCTTCTTGAATTCCCGGAGTGCCCTTGTGTCCTTGGGCTGTATCTGAGTCGAGCGCTTGATCTCGATGGCCAGCAGGCCACGCGGCCCATACAGAACGAAATCAACTTCCAGGCTGCTTCGAGTGCGCCAGAAAGAGATCTGGTAACCGTAGTCGTAGTAGTCGTTTACCGCCCGCAACTCCTGAAGCACCAGAGTTTCCAGGGCGGGACCCTCCATCTCGGCGTCGGAGTCCAACGGACCCACAGGCCGGATCGCCCGAAATACGCCCGCGTCAAAGAAATAGAACTTCTTTTGCGAGGTGAGCTTCCGTTTGGCCTTGCGGGCGAACACCGGCAGGCGGACGGCGATGAGCAGGTCTTCGAGGATGGAGAAATAGTTTTCCGCGACTGACCGCTCAATGTGCGCCTCTCGGGCCACCGCGCTGATGTTGATAGTAGCCCCTTGGGAAAAGCTCGCCACCTCGAGAAAATGCGAGAAACGCCCGATGTTGCGCGTCAGGCTTTCCTGCATGACCTCTTCTCGCAGATATGTCTGGACATAGTCCTTGAGGTATTTTCCGGGATCGCTTTCGTTGAATCGAGCGGGCAGATGGCCTAGCTGGACGGAGTCGTGCAGGTTGAAGGCCTCCTGCTGTTCCACGACTGTCAGAGGGTGCATGCGATAGGTCAAGGCCCGGCCGGCCAGCAGATTGACCCCCCTTCGTCGAAGAGTCCTGGCACTGGACCCGGTCAGGACAAATACCAGTCCGCGGGCTTCGATCAGGTCATGGACCTCGTTCAGCAACGCGGGTATGCGCTGCACCTCATCGATGACGGTCCAGCCGGAGTGGTCCGGGGGAATGAGTTGCCGGAGGTGCCCGGGATTTGCGGACAGACGATTGTAGTACTCGGACTGCAGCAAGTTGACGAAGAGCGCCTCGGGGAGCCGGTGCTTCAACCATGTGGTCTTGCCCGTTCCCCTGGGGCCGAAGAGGAAAAAGCTCTTGCGTGATTCCAGGGGTTTCTTGATGAATCGCTCGAACACAGTCATCCAGCTCCGATGCCTTTGCACCACTATAGGACAAAATGACGCAAAATGCAGTCAGAAACTGAATATATCCCGCTAATTTTAAGTTTCCAAACGCAAATTGCTATCTTTTGCGGTGACGATTCGGGCATTGGCGGGCTATTTCACGTCAATGAAGGATCCAGGGTGTCGTGTGCAGGAGGCGCAAGTCTTGATGGCCACCGGAGCCTAGTCTCCGGCCACGGTCATGCGCGAGATCTTGACCGTGGGGGCGGCCACGGCGCTCTGCGGCCGGAGGTCGTTGCCGACCATCTCGACCTGGTTCAGCATGTCGTTGAGGTTGCCGGCGATGGTCAGCTCGGCCACGGGATAGGCCAGCTCGCCTTTCTCGATCCAGATCCCGGCGGCGCCTCTCGAATAGTCGCCGGTGACGAGGTTGACGCCGAAGCCCATCAACTCGGTGACGTAGAAACCGTCATCCACCGAGCCGATGATATCCCGGAGGGTGTGCTCGCCCGGGATCAGGTAAAGGTTCATGGGCGAGACCGCGGAGGCTTGGCCCGCGCCCCGGGCCGCGTTGCCGGTGGACTTGCCGCCGAGCTTTCGGGCGCTGTAGGCGTCCAGCAGATAGCTCCGCAGGACCCCCGCCTCGACCACATCCTTGCGCCGGACGCCGACGCCCTCGGCATCGAACGGACGCGACCCCAGGGCGGAGGGAATCGTGCCGTCATCGACGATACGGACGAGGTCGGAAGCCACGCGCTGCCCGAGTCTGTCGCACAGAAAAGACGCGCGTTGATAGAGAGCGTAACCGGAAACGGCCTGGCCCACGTGCCGCACCAGGGTGCCCGCGATGGTTGCATCGAAGACCACCGGCACCTCGCGGGTCCGTACCTTGCGGGCCCCCAGCCGCCGGATCACGCGGCGGCCGGCCTCGCGCCCCACTGCTTCCGGAGAATCCAGCGCGTCATGCCGGCGCGCCGCCGAGAACCAGTGGTCGCGTTCCATGGAGCCATTGGAGGCGGCGACGGGAGCCACCGAAAGATGGAACGTGGAGGTGGCGTACTCCCCGGCAAAGCCCTCCGAATTGGCGTGGATGATCCGGTTGAACGAGTTGCCGAACTCCGCGCCCTCGGAGTTGGTGATCCGGGCATCGTATTGCAGCGCGTGCTCCTCCGCCAGGCGGGCGGCCTCGATGCCGCGCTCGACGGGCATGTCCCGTGCCCCCTCGTCCAGCAACTCCAGGTCCGTCACGCCGGCGGCCAGGTCACCGGGTTCCGGCAGCCCGCCGAACTCGTCCTTGGCAGTCGCCTGGGCCATGCCGCAAGTCTGGTCCAGCAAACGATCCAGGGAAGCCCGTGACATGTCCGAGGTGGAGGTGGCGGCAGAGCTCCGCCCGAAGAACAGCCGCAACCCAAGGCGGGTCTCGTGAGCCTGACTGACGGTCTCCACCTTCCCGAGCCGCACCTTCACCCCGACGCCCTCGTGCTCCACCACGGTCACGTCGCCCTGCGAGGCGCCCTTTTCCTTCGCCCGGGCCAGCAGCCCCGCCGCCAGCTCCCGATCCATCGGCAAACGCTCCATCACCGCCTCAACCTTGAAAAGAACCGGGGCCGCGGACGGCGGTACCGCCCACCACGACCTGATCCACCCGGATCGTCGGCAGGCCGACCCCCACCGGCACTCCCTGGCCGTCCTTGCCGCAGGTACCGACCCCCTCGTCCAGCGCCAGGTCCGCCCCCACCCGGCTGACCCGCGTGAGCACGTCGGGCCCGTTGCCGATGAGGGTGGCGTCCCGCACCGGGTGGGTCACCCTGCCGTCCTCGATCCGGTACGCCTCGTTGGCGGAGAAAACGAACTTGCCGCTGGTGATGTCCACCTGCCCGCCGCCGAAGGAGACCGCGTAGAGGCCGTCCTTCACCGAGCGGATGATGTCCTGCGGATCCTCTTCTCCGGCCAGCATGAAGGTGTTGGTCATGCGCGGCATGGGCACATGGGCGTAGCTCTCGCGGCGGCCGTTGCCGGTAAGCTCCATGCCGAGGAGGGCGGCGTTCAGGCGGTCGTGCATGTAGCCGCGCAGAATGCCGTTTTCGATCAGCACCGTGCGCTGGGTCGGCGTGCCCTCGTCGTCGACGTTGAGAGAGCCGCGCCGCCAGGGGATGGTGCCGTCGTCCACGACGGTGCAATGCTCGGTGGCGACCCGCTCGCCGATGCGGCCGGAGAAGGCCGAGGTCCGGCGCCGGTTGAAGTCGGCCTCCAGGCCGTGTCCGATGGCCTCGTGGAGCAGGATACCGGGCCAGCCCGGCCCGAGGACCACATCCATGGGGCCGGCGGGAGCCGCCACCGCCTCGAGGTTCACCAGCGCCCGG
Source organism: uncultured Binatia bacterium (SeqCode) (assembly GCA_965218305.1). GTDB lineage: Bacteria > Desulfobacterota > Binatia > UBA9968 > JAJDTQ01 > JAJDTQ01. The sequence continues at coordinate 2,826,928 of OZ244617.1, forward strand.
CGCACCGCCTCCCGGGCGTGGGCTTCACACCGCTCCGTGTCGGTGCAGTCATCCAGCGACATGCGTCCGCCCCATCCGAAGTAGCCGGCCTGACGCTTGCCGTTGGCTTCGACGATGCAGCGGATGTTGCAGCGCACCAGTGGTTGAAGGTCCCCCAAAACCCAACCCTGTGAGGAGGCGATCAGGACGACCTTGTTCTCCAGCGACAGCGAGGCGAAGACCCCCTTCACCCGGGGATCGGCCTCTCTGGCAAACCGGTCCAGGTCCTGCAACAGACCGATCTTGCGCTCCAGCGGAACCTCCGAGAACGAACGGGGCACCGGATAGAGATCGTGCCGCGGGGCGGACGGGACGGGAATGCGCGCGGGCAGCTCGGACCCCCGGTCGTTGGCGATGACGTTGGCCGTCCTCACCGCCGAATCCAGGTTCTTGATGGTGACGTCATCGGTGAACGCGTATCCGGTCTTGTCCTCGGCCAGCACCCGCGCGCCGACCCCGTTGGCGGTGGACACCGACGCATGCTTGACCAGGCCCTCCTCGAGATGGACCTGGTCGTGGGTCCGGTACTCGAAAAAGAGGTCGGCGTAGTCCGCCTGCCGGGCCATGGCCCGGCCCAGCACCCGATCGAGATCTCGCGCCGTGAGACCGAACTGCTCGTCGAAGAACGCCGCCGGCGAGAACGCGGGCCGGCTCTCAAGGCTCTTGTCCAAAACGCTCCCCTTTTCTTACGTCAGACTTACTTGTATGCTACGGGGACAGCCGTTGCGGCCGCTCTCCCGCCGGTACAGAGACAGTGTACCGGCAACCCATTGAACATGAAAGGACGCGGTGTCCGCCCGGCGGCAGCATCGAGGAGTTGAACCGATGGACCAGAAGATCGTTCACGTTGTCGGTACCGGTACCATAGGTGAGCCGCTCATCGGCATCCTGTCGACCTTCAGGGAAGCTTTCGGCATCGATGAGGTGACGTTCAACAAGCAGACCCCACGCATCACCGACCGCTCCAAGGTCACCGCGCTTCAGGGGAAAGGCGCCAGGCTGAGCGTCGAAAAGGATCATTGGGACGAATTCGCCAAGATGGGCATGGACCCGTCCTTCGACTCGGAAGCCGCCATCGAGCGGGCCTCCGTGGTCATCGACTGCACCCCCGTGGGGAACCAGAACAAGGAGAAATACTACCAGCGGTACGCGGGCAAGAACGGCAAGGGGTTCATCGCCCAGGGCAGCGAGTTCGGGTTCGGCAAGATGTATGCCCGAGGCATCAACGACGTGGCCCTCCAAAGAGAAGAAGACCGCTTCATCCAGGTGGTGAGCTGCAACACCCACAACCTGGCGGTGCTCATCGACACCCTCGCCCTGGGGCCGGAAAAGGAAGACAATCTCGAGGCCGGAAGGTTCGTCTGCATGCGGCGGGCCAACGACATCAGCCAGGAGGGGGAGTTCATTCCCGCTCCCGAGGTGGGACAGCACGACGACACGAGGTTCGGCACCCACCAGGGCCGGGATGCCTACTACCTCTTCCAGTCCCTGGGTCTGGACCTCAACATCTATTCCTCCGCGCTCAAGATCAACACCCAGTACATGCACACGATCCACTTCAACCTGATCCTCAAGCGCGCCATCGACATGGAGCAGATCATGCAGCGGGTCCGGTCGAACCGCCACATCGCCGTCACCAACAAGAAATCGGCGGCGTCGGTGTTCTCCTTCGGCCGGGACCACGGACTGTTCGGCCGCATCCTGAACCACACGGCCATCGTCACCCAGAGCCTGGCGTTGCGGGGGGACCGCGAGGTGGTGGGCATGTGCTTCACGTCCCAGGACGGGAACTCGCTCCTGAGCAGCATCGCGGCCACCCTCTGGCTGCTCGATCCGGACACGTACGACGAGCGCCTGCAGCCCATCCGGCCCTACTTTTTCAGGGAGATCTGACCGTCAACCCGTCCAGGGAACACGGTCGAAGCGGACCACATCGCCCACCGCGATGCCGTTTCGGCGCGCCAGGCCGGCCCGAACCTCCAGCACGTATCGACTGGGAACCCCCACGCCGACGGAACGGGTGGAGAACGGCACGGTGTCGTGGATGATCCCCACGACCCGCCGATGCCGGTCCATGAAGATGATGTCGAGGGACAAGGGGGTATTCTTCATCCAGAACGACTGATCTCTTTCGTCGGGAAACACGAACAGCATGCCCTCGTCCGTTCCCAGCTCGCGCCGGTACATCAATCCCCAGCGCCGCTCCTCCGCGGTGTCGGCCACCTCCACGCGGAAGGTCGCCTTGATTCCCTCGGGGCCTTCGAACACGACGGCCGGGCCATGGTTGCAGGCGGCCTGAGCCGCCAACAAAAAAACGCACCCCAGCAGAAGAAACCGGCGCACTCTACTCCCCTGCGCTTTCAAGAGGCCAGCCACTCGCCGCCCCACAACCGGGTAAGGAACTCACGCCACGGGAGGATATCGATGCCGTCCACGCGACGGGCCATGGGCTCCAGGGATACAAGCACATAGTGTGAGAGCCTGTTCTCTTCACGAAGCGCCCGCAGCCCCCTCAGATCCCGGTGTGATACTGCCTTTTTGGCTTTCACTTCAACGGCGAGTTCGCCGACCACGAAATCCACTTCGAACTGAGACTTCGAACGCCAGTACCTGGGCGGGTCGAGCAGGTGGTAGTCGCAGAACCCCTTGATTTCTTGCAACACGAAGCTCTCGAACGCCTCGCCATACTCGGCTGTGCCCAAGGGCAGACCGCGACGCCCCTGCAGATGACGCGCCAGGCCAACGTCGAACAGATAGTACTTGGAGGTCGAGACCGCCTTGCGTTTGCGGGTTTCGGTATACGCGGGCACTTCATGCGCGATGAACGTGTCCTTGAGGATCCCGTAATACTCTCGCACCGTGGACGCGGGCACCTGGGCATCGCTCGCAATCTGTGCGAAATTGATCATCCGGCCGTGTGACAGCGCCGCCACTTCAAGAAATCGACTGAATGCGCCGATATTTCGGACCAGGGCCTCGGCCGCGACCTCCTCCTTGAGGTAGTCTCCCGAGTAAGCGGCAAGATCTTCCGCCGGCGCGTCGGAGAAATAAACCGACGGCAGCAAGCCGAATTCGAGGGCCCTTTCCAAACGGAAATGGTCGCCGAGCTCGGCACTGACAAACGGATGCAGCACGCGCGAACGGGCCCTGCCGCCGAGCAGATTGACCCCCTTGCGCCGCAACGTGCGCGCACTGGACCCCGTCAGAAAGAATCGAACACCGTGCTCTTCGATCATGAGTTGGACTTCGTTCAACAGCGCCGGCATCTTTTGAATTTCGTCGATCACGATGATTTCCGTTTGTGGCGCGAGCGCCTCTCTGATCAACGCCGGGTTTCTGGAGAGACGGATGAAGAGCGTCTGATCGAGCAGATTGTACGTACGGATGTCCGCGAGTTGGTGACGGATCAGTGTGGATTTTCCCGTCTGCCGTGGGCCGAAGAGGAAACAGGACCTCTGTTTCAGAAGCTCTCCGGCGTCGAGATAACGTGCAATGATTGGAGCAGTCATTCTTGTGCCAATCAACGACTAAGCTGCTGGTTATCATGACAAACAGCAATCCAGTTGTCAATTTAACCAGAACGGGAGCACTCCGTTCGGCCGGTCAGGGGCCAGAACATTAGCGGCATGAGGGCATTTCAGCTAGAATAGGTGGCTGGGAATTGAAACGGTTTCTTCGGTCGCGCAACACCCTCCACAACATAACTAATGATCCAACCTTCGTACCGAGAGTTCGCGGCGCTTGCCAAACAGGGAAACATGGTGCCGGTGTACGAGGAGATCCTGATGGATCTCGAAACGCCGGTGTCCTTTTACAACCGTCTCCGGAAGAGCCGCCACTCGTTCCTGCTGGAGAGCGTGGAGGGCAGCGAGCGCTGGGCCCGCTATTCATTCCTCGGCACCGCGCCTGAGCTGGTCTTCAAGGCCTGGGGCCACGAGGTGGAAATAACCCGTGGCCGGAAGACGGAGTCGCGGACCTGTGACGATCCGTTGAAGGCGCTGGCGGAGATCCTCGACGGGTACCGGCCGGCCGCCACCATCCCGGATCTCCCCTTCACCGGCGGGGCGCTGGGGTACGTGGCCTACGACGCGGTGGAGATGCTGCACGAGGTTCCCAACGCGGCGGAACGGGCCAGCCGTTTTCCGGACATTTATTTCCTGCTGGTGCGCACGCTGGTGAGCTTCGACAACCTCAAGCACACCATCACCATCATCGACAACGTGCCCATCGAGAAGGGGGCGCGGCTGCGGGTCCTCTACGGAGACGCCGTATCCCGCATCGAGAAGCTGCGGTCTTCCCTGCGAAAATCGCCCAAGAGCCTGGAGGCCCGGAGTCTCACCGGGTCCGGTTCACCCGTCAAGTACCGGTCCAACGTCAAGCCGGAGATATTTCACGCCATGGTGCGCAAGGGCAAGGAGTACATCGCGGCCGGCGACGTCATCCAGGTGGTGCTGTCCCAGCGGCTGGAGGCCCGGACCCGGGCCGAGCCGTTCGAGATCTACCGCGCCCTGCGATTCACCAATCCGTCTCCCTACATGTTCTTTCTCGAGCTGGACGACCTCAAGATCATCGGCTCCTCCCCGGAGATCCTCGTCCGGCTCACCGGCAAGAACATCGAGCTGCGGCCCATCGCCGGCACCCGGCCCCGCGGCAAGGACGCGCGGGAGGAACGGGAGCTGGAGGAGGATCTCCTGGCGGACCCCAAGGAGCGCGCCGAGCACATCATGCTGGTGGACCTCGGGCGCAACGACGTGGGGCGGGTGGCCGAAGTGGGCTCGGTGGAGGTGGACCAGCTCATGGGCATCGAACGCTATTCCCACGTCATGCACATCGTCTCCAACATCAAGGCGGAGCTGGCCCGGGGAAAGACGGCGCTGGAACTCTTCGGCTCCTGCTTTCCCGCGGGAACGGTATCCGGGGCGCCCAAGGTCCGGGCCATGCAGATCATCAGCGAGCTCGAGCCGCAAAGGCGGGGACTCTACGCCGGCGCCGTCGGCTATCTGAGCTTCAACGACAACCTGGACACCTGCATCGCCATCCGCACCATCACGGTCCACAACGGCACCGCGGTCATTCAGGCCGGAGCGGGCATCGTGGCGGATTCCGATCCGGCCGCGGAGTACGAGGAAACCCTCAACAAGGCCCGGGGCATGCTCAAGGCCCTGGAGTTGGCGGAGGCGTGGAGGAAAGAGCGGTAGCATGATCCTGCTCATCGACAACTACGACTCGTTCACCTACAACCTCTACCACTATCTGGCCGAGCTAGGCGCCGAGATCCAGGTGGCGCTCAACGACCGGATCGACGCGGACGGCATCGAAGCGCTCGGCCCGGACGCCATCGTGGTGTCGCCGGGCCCCTGCACGCCCAAGGAGGCCGGTGTCTCATGTGAGGTGATCCAGCGGTTCGGCCAGCGAACCCCCATCCTGGGGGTGTGCCTGGGCCATCAGTGCATCGGCGCCGCCTACGGCGCCCGGATTGTGCGCGCCGCCGAGATCATGCACGGGAAGATGTCGGAGGTCATGCACGACTCCCGGACCATCTACCGGTCACAGGAGAACCCCTTCCCGGCCATGCGCTACCATTCCCTGGTCATCGACCCGGACAGCCTTCCCGAAGAGCTCACCGTCACCGCCCGGACCCGGGACGGCGTGATCATGGGCATCCGCCACAACCGCCACCCGGTGGAAGGCGTCCAGTTTCATCCCGAATCGATCCTGACCGAGACCGGGAAGACGCTGCTGAAGGATTTCCTGGACTGCTACGTGTAGACGCCTGGTTCGCCTGAGCACGGGCGGGTTTGAAACCCGCCCCTACACCTGCTGGGCCGCGTGGGCTTGAGCGCACTCCTCGCTACAGAAATAGTGCCCGTGTGACTGGTAGGCCTCGTTCTTGGGGACGTAGCTCTTGCAGTGGGGGTCGAGCACCATCGACTCGCCTTGGGACGGGTCGGAGGCGGCTCCTTTCCCTTTGCGTTTGAGGCTGGTGTAGATCAGCATCAGGAACAGATAGGCCAGCAAGCCCAGTATCAGAAACTTGAGGATCATGGCAGTGGCACCGTCGATGATCGTCCGTGTCCCGCGGTCCGTCCACGGCGACGCAGGACGTCAGGTCATGCGCCTCTCACGGAGAGGCCAACTCATGAACCCGTTTGCCATCCTCCACCCGGGCCAGGAGCTCCCGGACATCGCTGCCCAGGCGCGCGTGCTTCAGGTCCGGGGCTATCTCGCACAGCGGAACCAGCACGAATCTTCGGCGGTGAAGCTCCGGGTGCGGAATCGTCAACTCGGGTCCTTCCAAAACCATATCATCGAAAAAAAGGATGTCCAGATCGATGACCCGGTCCGCCCAGCGAACAGGGCTGGGCCGGCGGCCCATCTTCCTTTCGAGGGCCTGACAATATTGCAGCAGGATCGCCGGTTGCAAGCCCGTGTCAACGGCCACGACTCCGTTGACGTACCATTCCGTGCTCGCCGCCCCCCAAGGTTCGGTAACGAACCAGGTCGAGACCTCGCTTACGTGGGTTTGGGGCATCCGCCCGATCTCCCGGACGGCGCGGCGGCAGTTGTCCTCCTTCTCCCCCTGATTCGAGCCCACTCCGATGTAGGCGCGATGCTCCACGGTTACTACAGGCTGAGCTGCTGGAGCCGCTCCACGGCCTCCCGGAGACGGTCCGCCGGCGAACACAGGGTCATCCGAATGAAACCCTCGCCGGGCTCGCCGAAGCCGTTGCCGGGAGTGGTGACGATGCCGGCGTCGTCGAGGAGCCGGGCGGTGAAGTCCGTGGAGGTCCAGCCCCCGGGCACCGGCAGCCAGACGTAGAAGGTGGCCCGGGGCGCCGGCAGCTCAAAGCCCGCGCGATGGAGGCCGTCGACCACCGTATCCCGCCTCTCCTGGTACACTTCCCGAATGGGCCCCAGGAACTCCTCCGCGTGCTCAAGGGCGAGAATGGCCGCTTCCTGCACCGGCTGGAAAACCCCCGAGTCGACGTTGGATTTCACCTGTGCCAGGGTCGCCACCAGCTCCGGGCAGCCCACCGCCATGCCGATGCGCCAACCGGTCATGTTGAAGGTCTTCGACAGCGAATGGAGCTCGATGGCCACTTCCTTCGCCCCCTCCATCTGCAGGATGCTCGGGGCGCGATACCCGTCGAAGCCGATCTCGGTGTACGCGGCGTCGTGGCACAGGATGATACCGTGCCGGCGGGCGAACTCCACCGCCTCCTCAAGGAAGCTTTCGTCCGCCACCGCGCCGGTGGGATTGTTGGGATAGTTGAGCCACAACATCTTCGCCTGCCCGAGCACGTCCGCGGGAATGCTCGAAAAGTCGGGCAGGAAACCGTTCTCGCGCCGCAACGGCAGAAAGAAGACCTCGCCGCCGTTGAACTTCGTACCGATCTCGTACACGGGATACGCGGGGCTGGGCACCAGCACCACGTCGCCGGGATCCACGTAGGCCACCGCCATGTTGGCCACGCCCTCCTTGGAGCCGATGAGCGAACACACCTCGGTGGCCGGGTCCAGCGTCACGCCGAAGCGCCGCCCGTACCAGTCGGCCACCGCCTGGCGGAACTCCATCATGCCCGCGCTGCTGGGATAGCGGTGGTTGGCGGGTTTCGTCGCGGTCTCCGTGAGCCTCTGGATGATCCTCCCGGGCGTGGGGATGTCGGGATCACCGATGCCCAGGTCGATCAGATCCACTCCCTTGGCCTGGGCGGCCCGCTTCTTCCGGTCGATCTCGGCGAACAGATACGGTGGCAGCGCCTGGATGCGTTTGGCCTTGTTGAACATTACTCGCGACTCGCTTTCCTTGGATAAATTTTTGGCCTCGTCCCGGCTCAACCGCGTCGAGGCCCGCTCCGGCAGGTCTCCGAATCAGTGCGAGCTTACAACATTTCCCGCGGACTAGTGAAACCCCCCTGCTTCCCAGGCCCTGGGGAAAACCGTTGGTTTTCCCCACACCGGGTGAAACCCTTGGCTTCCTCAGAGTTATTGGTTACGGTCCCAATCAATTCCTTACTTGTAAATACACAGGGCTTCTCGTTGTCGGGAACGCGCGACAGCGTAGGGGCGGGTTTCAAACCCGCCAGTGCCCGTACCGCCCAAGAAGGGGAAAACCGATCCATGCCGTTCCATATCGTGGTTGACGGCTACAACGTCATCGGCAGTGAAGAAGGTTTGCGCGGCGACCTGGAGCAGAAGCGGGGAGACCTCGTCAAGGAGATCGGGGAATACCAGGCGCGCACGGGCCATGTCCTGACCACGGTCTTCGACGGGTGGCGGGCCGGCCGCGCGGACGAAACGCGGCTGCAGGTGGGGGAGGTGACGGTGGTGTTTTCCCGCTTCGGCGAGAAAGCCGACGCGGTCATTGAACGGCTGGCCCGGGAGCTGGGAACCCAGTGCGTCGTGGTCACCTCCGACCGGGATCTGCGCCGTAGCGTGGAGAGCAGCGGCGCGGTGGCCGTGTATGTCAGCGAATTCCTCGCGAAGATGCGGACGGATCCGGCGGCGTCCGACGCCGTGGAGGATGACGAGGAATTCGACGCTCCCCCGCGCAGCATGACCGGCCGGAAGAAGGGCAACCCGCGGCGGCTTTCCAAGGCCGAGCGGGTGCGCCGCGAACGCCTCGCCAAGCTCTGACGAGACCTGCCGCGACCGTCTTTCCGTACCGACTCAGCTCGCCCTGATGCCGCGCAGCCGCTCGTTGCGCCGGCGCAACAGTTCAAGTGTGGTCAACAGCAGGATCGAGACACAGACAAGAAGCGTGGCTACCGCGAGGATGGTCGGGCGGATCTCTTCTCTGATGCCTGAGAACATCTTCCACGGGATGGTGCGCTGTTCCACGGAACCGACAAACAACACCACGACCACTTCGTCGAAGGAGGTGATGAAAGCGAACAGGGCGCCGGATACGACGCCGGGCAGGATCAGCGGCATCGTCACCTTGAAAAAGGTCTGAACGGGGTTGGCCCCGAGGCTGGCGGCCACCCGTGGCAAGGAATGATCGAAACCGGCCAGTGTGGCCGTAACCGTGATCAACACGAACGGCGTGCCCAGCGCCGCGTGGGCGAGTATGACGCCCAGGTGAGTGGATGATATTCCGATGAGCGCATAGAAGAAATACATGCCCGTGGCCGAGATGATCAACGGTACGATCATCGGCGATATCAGCAGGGCCATGAAGGCGGTCTTGAACGGCATCTCGGACCGGCTCAGACCGAGAGCCGCCAACGTTCCCAAAACAGTCGAGATCAGTGTTGCGAAGACGGCAATGACAACGCTGTTCCGTACCGCATCCTGCCAGGAATCCTCCGTGAAGAACTCGTAATACCACTTGGTGCTGTAACCGGCGGGATCCAGGGACAGCATTTCCGGGGTGAAGGTGAAATACGGCAGCTCGTTGAAGCTCAACGGGATGATCACGAAGATGGGGCCGATCAGGAAAACGAAGATAGCGGCACAGATCACACGATACGTGTAGTGCCAAACCTTCTCCATCGGCGATGCGTATATCGGCAGGGGCATTGGCGGGCTCAACCCAGCTTCAAGTTGTCGACGCCGACGATCCGGTCGTAGATCAGATAGAGTGCCAGGACCAGACAAAGCAACAGGGCTCCCAACGCGGCCGCGAGACCCCAGTTCAGCGTTTCACTGACATGAATGGCAATGAAGTTGGAGATGAAGGTGCCGGTGCGGCCCCCGACCAGCGCCGGCGTGATGTAGTAGCCGATGGCCAGAATGAACACCATGATGCAACCGGCCCCGACGCCTGGGACCGTATTCGGCATGTATATCCTGACGAACGCGGTGAACGGCGTCGCGCCGAGCGAACGGGCGGCCCGCGTCAAGGATGCGGGTATGGTTTTCATGACGGAGTAGAGCGGCAGGATCATGAACGGCAACAGGATGTGAACCATGGCCACGAACGTGCCGAACTTGTTGTGGATCATCTGTAGCCGGCCGTCTTGGGATATGAGCCCGACAAAGACCATCATGTCGTTCAGCACGCCTTCGGTCTGCAAGAGCGCAATCCAGGCCGTCGTCCGCACCAGCAAGGATGTCCAGAACGGCAACAGGACGAGGACCATCAGCAGATTGCTGAGCCGGAGCGGCAACGTGGCCAGGAGATACGCAACGGGATAACCCAGCAGCAGGCACAGCGCGGTAATCAACGCGCTCATCCACAGAGTTCGGGAGAACAGGATCAGATAAATCCGGCGCTGTTCCGGCTGCCTGACAATCGCGCCGCGCTCACTCAGCCTCAAGTCGGCCGCGGCGAGGAAATACGCGCGTGTCAGCACCCCTGACTCCCGATGGATCAGACGCCAGGTGCTTATGTCTCCCCAGCGTTTGTCGATCCCTATGAGCCGATCCCTGTAGGGTGGTCCGGTGATACGCGCGACTCGTCTGCCCGACTTCCTGAACAGGCTCGACATGCCGGGTTTTTCGTAGTTCAGCCGGCGGCCGGCACGACCCAGTGTCTTTTTCTCGAACGCCGTCTGAATGTCGCGAACCAGGGCTACGAAGACGGCTTCGTCAGGCAACCCCGTACGATCGGGATCCCAGTCCTGGATGGACACCACGGTGCGCGGCAAGACGGATGCGACGATCCGGTTGTCGACGCTCCGGAACAGCATGTGGCCGATGGGAAACAGGAAGAAGACCAGGACAAAGGCCAGCAAGGGCAGGACCAGTAGCAGAGCCCGGAGCCGACTGCGCACAAGTGCCTTCTGAAGGCTGATCTTCAGCGGCACGCCGTCAGCCGTTCGCATCACCTCATCGGTGGTCGTGGACATGCGCATCGGGCGGTCGTCAGGCAAGACGGCAAAGATTACCTGGCGGGAAGCCCTTGCGCTTCCCGCCAGGCCAGGAAATGCCTACTTGGCGAGCCAGGCGTTGAATCGCTCGTCGAGCTCGCCGCGATAGTCCGCCCACCAGACGTAGTCGAAGGCAAGAACGGTCTTCGCATTCGCCGGGTCGGTGGGCATATGCGGTCTCATGTCGATACCGAGTTCCGCGTGCTTACCCACCCTGGGAGCGGAAGAGTACCGGGCGGGCCCGTAGGAGATGTACTTCGCCTGGTCCGCCAGCCTTTGCGTGTCCGTAGCGAAGCGCAGATAGGCTTTTACCGCCTTGAGATTCTTGACTCCCTTCGGCACCACCCAACCGTCCAGATCGAACGCCTGCCAGTCCCACAGCATCGCAATCGGCTGTTTCTTCTCGACGATGACGGAAAACAGCCGGCCGTTGTACGCCGACGCGATCACGACCTCGCGGTCCGCCAGCAACTGCGGCGGCTGGGCTCCCTTGGTCCACCAGACGACATGGTCCTTGATGGTATCGAGCTTGGCAAACGCCCGGTCCACGCCCTCCGGGGTGTTCAGTACCTTGTAGACGTCCTTGCCGGGAACGCCGTCGGCGATAAGCGCCCATTCCAGATTGTTGATCGGCTTCTTCTCCAGCGACCGCTTGCCGGGAAACGTCTTCAGGTCGAACACGTCGGCGATGGTGGAGGGCTGCCTGCCCGTGAAGGCGTCGGTGCGGTAACCGAAGGTCGTGGAATAGACGATCTGCGGAATGAAGCAGTTGGTTTCCCCGATCGTGAGGGTCCCGTCAAAAAAGTCCTTGGATGCCGGAGTGCCATCGGGAGCGGGAGCCAGCCAGGTGTCGGGATCAACAGCCTCGATCAGCCCTTCGTCACAGGCGAGAATGGCATCGGCGGCAGTCATATCGACGACGTCCCAGGTCACCTTGCCGGATTCCACCTGGGCCCTCAGTTTCGCCAACCCTTCCGCCGCCGAATCGTCATTGATGATCTTCACGTTGGGGTTCGCCGCCACGTAGGGGTCGTGGTACGCCTTCTGTTGGCTGGCCGTATAGGCGCCGCCCCACGACACGATGGTCAGATTCTCCGCCTGGGCGCTCCCGGCCGCCAGCGCAACGGCCGCCGCTATTGCCACGGAACTCAGTATTCGTTTCATCGATCTCCCCCTGTTCTGTCCCTGTCGTAGTCGACGGGACATCCTTGTCCCTACTCAGTTCCCACGCCCCTTCCGTGGGACGTATCCTCCGATTCCGAGTCATGCGGGAGTGGACACTCAAGCGCCCTGCAATCCTCGGCGGCCCAGCCGAGGCGAATCCGTGTGCCTTCACGGAGAGAAGCATGATGCGGGGCGTTGGGTACCTTGACAATGAACTCATCATGTCCCGCGACCGTCAGCCGGGCGCGGATGTGGTCCCCCAGATAGATCAACTCCTCCACGCGGCCACTGACGACATTCTCTTCCGCGGCATCTGTCGGTTCGATGGCGACCCGTTCGGGGCGCAGGGACAGGGTGGTTGGCGCCCCTTTGCCGACCACATTGATCTTTCGGGCGCGAACGGTCGCACCGTCCTCGAGCACCACCTCGCAATAGTGCCCGTCAACGGATACCACCGTACCCCGCAAGCGGTTGTTCTCGCCGATGAATTGCGCCACGAAGGCATTCTCGGGCTTCTCATAGAGCACGCTGGGCGTTGCCAGTTGCTGGATGACGCCGTCGTTGAAAACCGCGATCCGGCTGGACATCGTCAGCGCTTCGGATTGATCGTGGGTCACGTAGATGACCGTGACACCTAGATTCTCGTGGATGCGCTTGATCTCGTACTGCATTTCCTCGCGCAGGTTCTTGTCCAGCGCGCCAAGGGGCTCATCCATCAAGACCAGGGCCGGCTCGAAAACGAGTGCTCGCGCCACCGCCACGCGCTGCTGCTGCCCCCCGGAGAGCTGAGCGGGCCGCCGGTTGTCGAAGCCGGATAGCCGGACCATGTCGAGCGCCCGCTCCACTCTGGTCTCGATATCTCCTTTGGGGAGCTTGCGGACCTGCAGGGGAAACGCCAGGTTCTCGGCCACCGTCATGTGCGGGAACAACGCGTAGTTCTGAAACACCATGCCGATATCGCGCCGGTGCGGTGCAACATGGTTGATCGGTCGATCGTTGAGATAGATCTCGCCGTGAGTCGCCGGCTCGAATCCGGCAAGCATCATCAGGCAGGTGGTCTTGCCCGATCCGGACGGCCCCAGCATGGTCAGGAACTCACCCGCTTCTATGTCCAGATTGAGATCCTTGATGACCAGGGTCTCGCCATCATAACTCTTCTGAACGCGGTCGAACCTGACGATGCTGGACTTGGTCTCAACCATTCAGCTATCCGGCCCCGGACGGGCGTACGAGATAGGCAAGCTCAGCCACGCATGACCAACCTCCACACCCTGCGAGCTCAGCCTGTTGAAGGACAGACAATATACCAGACATGGTCGACCGACAAGCCTTAATGAGATCGGTCGTTCACTAAAGAGGGGTGTCCGGCGTCCCCTCGGTCCCTTGCCTATCTCGCGCGGGCCTCGTCGAAGATCGTGAGTCCGGTCCGAAGGTGTCGCATACCTGTTGTAAAACAGGGGTCGGGGGATCAGTGTTCGGAGAAGGTCAGGCCGTCGGACTCGTGGTCGAGCTCGCGGGCCATGAAGTCCACCACCAGCGGCCAGGAAAGCTTGGCGGCGTGGGGATGGTATCCCTCGGTGCCGGGATCGACGAATCCGTGGCCGCCGAAGGGGAAGAAGTGCCACTCCAGCGGTTGCCCGTTGGCGAGAAAGCTCTCCCACACCCGTTGCTGGATGGGCACGGTGGATATGCGGTCCTCGACGCCGTAGAGGATGATCGACGGGCACTTGATGTTGAGGGCGGCGTCGCACGGGTGCACCGGCCTGATCTCGGTGGTGGGCTCGTCCCGGACGGTCGGGTAGTAGCCGACGAAGGCCCGGACCTCGGGAGTGGCGGCGACGAAGTGGATGGCGATGCGCCCGCCCATGCAGTATCCGGACACGGCCACGCGGGTGCTGTCCACATCGCTCCGCGAAGTGAGGTAGTCCCAACCCTGCCGGATGACCCGGACGAACTCCCCGTCCCTGGTGCGCGCCTGGATCTGCCGGCCGGTATGAATATGGGTCACGTCGGGATAACCGAGCATTGAATAGAGGTCCGGCACCACCACGGTGTACCCGAGATGGGCGAACTTCAATGCCTCGATCTTCTGGTAGTCGGTCAGTCCGGTGTTCTGATGCGTCATCAGCAGGGCAGGACCCGGCTTGTCGCGCTCAGGAGCGGCCAGATAGCCGTAGATGCCGTCTCTTTCGGGGGTGAGGACGCGTTCGTGTACTTTCATGAGATGAAGTGGATCATCGCATGCGCCGGGGGGTCCCCGCAACCGCCGGGACCCACATGTCCGGGGCGCCGGCGCGCACCCTCACCAGCGGATGGCGCCCCGGAGCATGGCCCCGTGCTCGGGATCGTCGTCGGCGTTCTCCCTGCGCGTGGCCTCGAGGCCCAGCTCGAAGCCGCGCCCGGCCGAGGTCAGGCGCCAGCCGAGCTTGTAGTCCCGGCCCGTCGTGTCGCCGAGCCCGAAGCCCAGGTGCGGCGTGCCGGTGAAGCGGCCGCCGAAGGCGGCGAATCCCCAGCCTGCTTCGGCCTCCAGGCGGTTGCCGGCCGTTAAGTGGTCCCGGGCGGCGGGAGCGGGCATGGTCTCGCGGTTGAACAGGGCGTCGGCGCCGTCCGCGGCGGGTCCGCCTGCGGCGTGGCGGAGGGAGAGGGAGAAGCCGCGGTCGGAGGCGGGGGAGGGGTCGAGGCGCACGGTGCCGGAGAGGCCCCAGTCCTCGAAGCCCGAGGCATCGTGGGCCAGGAGGCGGCGCGCCTTGAGGGTGGCGGAGAGGCTGTTGTCGGAGTTGGAAAAGGCGAAGCCTGCGCCCATGTCGAGGCCGGCGCCGGTTTCGGCGTCGCCGCCGTCGTGGCGCAGGCCGATCTCCAGGTTCGGAAGGAACCGCCAGCCGTTGCCCACCTCCAGCGAGAAGGAGCCTTCGAGGGCAAGGCGGACGCGGCCGGTCTCGGCCTTCACCGCCTCCCGCTCCGGGGTCTTGTCCGCGCCCATGCGCTGCCACAGGCCGTCGGCCTTCAAGGCCAGCGCCAGGCCGTAGAGGTCGTTCCGGGGCGCCAGGAGGTCGCCCCGGGCGCCTGCCGCCAGCATGCTCATGCGGGTGTCGGCGCGGACGGTCTTGTCTTCGTCCTTGGCGTCGGGCACGGAAAGGTCGCCGCGTCCGTGGCCGGCGGCGGCCCACAGGGAGAAGCGCTCGGTCAGGCGGTAGCCCACGTAGGGATAGAGGCCGGTGAGGGAGGCCCCGACCTCGTCCTTTTGGCCGTCCCGGCTCCAGGAGCCTTCGCCGTCGCTGTGGGACAGGGCGAGGCCGGCGGTCAGGGGTCCGGAGCGCCAGTCGGCGCCCAGGGTGGCGGTGGTGACCCGGCCGTCGACGGCGGCGTCGCCGTCGCGTCCGCCGAAGCGGCCGTGGGCGCCCTGACCCCAAAGGGTCACCGAACCGCCGTCCCCGGCATCGGAGGCGAAGGCGAAGCGGCTGCCGCTCACGAGGTCGCGCGGAGTCAACCTCCGTATCCTCGGGCGGGGCTCATGCCACGGGTCGGCCGCCTTCCGGTGCCAGCTCAGGGAGTAGTCGTGGAGCCGTCTCTCATCGGGGGCTTCGAGCCGGTGTCCGGCGATAGTGACCTGCAAGCCCGCCTTGCGCGGGGCGGCCAGGCGTTCCTGGACCGCGTCCACCACCTGCTCGGCCACGGTCCGTCCGAACCGCGCCAGCCACGCCCTGGCCGCCGCGTCGCCGCCGGGCGCCGCGCCCAGGGCGAACAGCGAGAAGCCGTCCGTGACGCCGCACGCCAAGCCGTCCGGAGAGCCGCCCGCCGGCACCTCCAGCTCCACCCATGCGGGCGGCGCTGCGCTCTCGTCCCAGCGGTGCACCCGCTGCCGGTTGCCTTCTGCCGGCAGGCACACCTCCGCGCTCTCGCCCGCGGGCAACTCCGGCTCCGTGGTGATGTCCACCACCGCGTCCCCGGCCCGGAATCCCCGCGGCGGTTCCGCCACCCCCTCGTGCTCCTCCGCCGCCTGCCGGAAGACAACCGTCCCGCCCGCCAGAGCCGGCGGGACCGTCACCCGGATGCTGGCCGGAATCGATGTGCCCTCCGGCACCGTCACCACCCGAGCAGCGCCGCGACGGCTAGCGCCCGGGCGGAGCGGAGGAGCGAGCGCCGCGCGCCGGCGAGGTGCGCGAAGGCCGCCGGCTGGCCGGCGGCGGATGCACTGTCTGAGGAAAGACGGCCGCCCCGGCGGGGCGGCAGGCGGTCAGGCGGCGATGGCGGGTCGGCTTGCTCCCGCGCCCGAGGCGCAGTCATGGCCTCGGCGCTCGGCGAAGCGTTAGGCCGCCGCGTTCAATTGTCAAGTGATTTGAAGAGAAAAAACCTTCCAGCCACCCCGCAATAGTTACGCTCATATTGCCCTCGCACCTCTCGAAGCATGTTTCCCAACCCCCGCAGCCGCCCCGGCCACACGGTCAGCTTGCTGGCCGACACTACATATGTTTTGTGTTATGCAATATAATTTCTTGGTCTGGGAACCTCCCTCCCCATCCCTCCACTCAGCCCGTCGCACTCCCTCGACGCACTGACATCCACCTACGGACGCGCCGCCTGCCGATGTCTTATGAGATAGATGTAATTGTGCTATGACTAAGATATGTTTGTTTCTACTATCCCAGGCCCTCTCAACCCCTTCACTCCGTGAATAAACCTCTCCACTCCGTGAAAACCGTCCCGCCCCTCGACTGCCTCCCCTTCTTCGAGGCCGCCGCACGCCACCAGAGCTTTGCCCATGCCGCGGGCGAGCTCGGCGTCACCCCCGCCGCCGTAGCCCACCGCGTCCGCCTCCTCGAGAACCACCTCCACGCAGACCTCTTCACCCGCCGACCCCGAAGCGTCCGCCTCAACCGCCGCGGCCGCGCCTTCTTCCTGGAGGTCCAGCGCATCCTCCTCGACATCCGCCTCACCACCGAACTCCACGCAGACCGCCGCCGCTTCCGCGGCCGCTAGTCCCTCCGCCACTCTCCCCGTTCTTGCCTGCAAGGCACGGATGTGCGATGACATAGCCACGTTTGGCCTTATGAACTCCTCCGCACATCCGCCATGCTGACCCTCCCGCCCCTTGAGAACCTGCGCTTCTTCGAGGCCGCCGCCCGCCACCAGAGCTTCGCCCACGCCGCCAAGGAGCTCGGCGTCACCGCCGCCGCCGTGGCCCAGCGCATCCGCACCCTGGAGAAGCATCTCGACGCGCGGCTCTTCGAGCGCCGCCGCCGGGGCGTGTATCTCAACCCCGGGGGCCGGGCCTATCTCAAGGAGGTCCAGCGCATCCTGGCCGACGTCCACGGCGTCTCCGAGCGCCAGCGCCTCCAGCCCCGGCGGGTACGCATCGTCTCGGTCGAGGCGGTGGCCCAGAAGTGGCTCGTGCCCAGGCTGGCCTCTTTCAGGGCGGCCCATCCCGGCATCGCCATCGAGATCGAGACCAACCACCGGGGCATCGACCCGACCCGCCACGACTTCGACGCCTGGCTCGCCTACACCGGCGAGACCGCCGCCCCGCGGCCGGTGATCCGGCGCGAGGACACGCTTCTGGAGGAGACGCTCTACGAGGAGAACCTGTTCCCGGTGTGCAGCCCGGCGCTGCTGGCGGCGCGGGGCCGGCCGCGTACTCCCGCCGACCTGCACGACTGGCCGCTGCTCTACGACCTCGGCTGGGACGCCGACTGGTCCTACTGGTTCTCCCGCCAGGGAGAGCCGACGCCGGACCTCTCGCAGGCGTCGGGCTTCCGCCTCTACAGCATGCTGGTGGAGGCCGCGGTGAACGGGCTCGGGGCCGCGGTCGGGCGCCCGATGCTGATCGCCGTGGAGCTGGAAAGAAGGACCCTGGTGCCGCTGTTCGGGCGCCAGACCCGGGCGTCCGAGCGCTGCTGCCTCATCACCACCGCCGCCTCGCGGCAGCGGCCCGAGCTGCAGGCGTTCCGGGAGTGGATCCTGGAGGAGGCGAAGGCCGGCGGCCGGAACGCCCCCGGCGGCTTCCCGCGCCGTCCGTGACGTGCCCGCCGGGGGCAGGCGCCGTTGTTCCGTCAGCGTGAGGGCGTCTTGGAGAGCCAGGTGCCGCGCCGGTCCGCATAGACGAAGCCCCGGTGTGTGGCCTGCATTACATTGCCGTCGGTGTCGTAAGCCGTTGCCGTCAGGGCGGCGACGGCGCCTCGACGTCCGCCTGCAGCGACGCCGAGCAGTTGTTCGTCGTGTCCGATTCGTCCACCACCGCGTCCACGCATGCCCCGTAGTAGTACGTTCCGGGAGTCTTTGGCGGGGTCAGGTCGACCGACTCGCTGATGCTTTCCGAAGCGGCAAGCCCCGCCACCGCGTCCGTACCCTCTTGAGTGCCGGAAGTCGTAATTGTCGCGTCCGTTGACCGGTAATAGCGCAGCGTCGAGGCCGCCGAGGCTCCGTCCCCGGCGTTCCGTACGGTCCCCGTCAGGCCGAACGGCCCTCCGTGAAAAGGACCGGGGCTATAGAAGACTACTACTCCTCCGATTATCAGGTCGGGTTGCCCTCCCCTTGGAGCGGCGCCGGCGCCGGTACAACGACCTCCGCCCCTCTCGAACAGTTGTTCGACGTGTCGGATTCTCCCGCCACCGCGTCCACGCACACGCCATAGTAGTACGTTCCGGGGCTTGGCAGCTTATCCAGCGTATGGAGGCTGGTCCCCGCAACGGCAAGCACCGGCACCGCGTCCGTACCCACTTCAGTGTCGGAAGTCGTAATTGTCGCGTCCGTTGACCGGAAATAGCGCAGCGTCGAGGCCGCCGAGGCTCCGTCTCCGACGTTCAGTATTACTATTGCAAAACGAACGAAATACCCTTCCTCAGAAGGGCCGTGTCCGACTACGACTGCCTGGAACGCCAGGTCCGGATTGCCCTGCTCCGGCGGCGGGGTCTCCTGCACCCTGACCTGCACCGATGTCGAGCAGTTGTTGGTCGTGTCGGACTCGCCTGCCACCGCGTCCACGCACGCGCCGTAGTAATACGTCCCCGCCGTCGACGGCGCGGTCAGGTGGATCCCCTCCGAAACCTGTCCCGAAGGGACCAACGCAGAAACTTCGTCCGTGCCGACCTTCGTGTCCGACGCGGAGATCGTTGCGTCCGTCGAGCGGTAGTATTGCAACGTCGTGGCATCCGAATTCGCGTCTCCATAGTTTCGGACGGTTGCTGAGAATTGGATGAGACCTCCAGGAAAAACGCCGTCAAGAGAGGTCACCGCGATTACCCCAACGATCCTCAAGTCCGGCTGCCCCGATGACTCCTCCTCCACAGCGATTGTCACTGATGACGAACAGTTGTTCGTGTTGTCCGACTCGTCCGTCAACGTGTCCACGCACGCCCCGTAATAGTACGCGCCCGCCGTCGAGGGCGCGGTCAGCGAGATCGACTCGGCGCTCGTCCCCGAGGCGGCCAATGCCCCCACCGCGTCCGTGCCGACCTGGGTGTCCGACGAAGAGATCGTCGAATCGGTCGATCGGAAGTACCGTAGCGTCGTCGCCGCAGATTGCTCGTCGCCGGCGTTACGTACCGTCGCCGACAGCGTGAACGAGTCGTCCGTGTTCAAATTGCCGTCGTCCACCGATGCCGACACTACCAGGTCCGGTTGCGGCTCCGGCACCGTCACCTCCACCGACCGCGAACAGTTGTTAGCCCTATTGGACTCCCCCGCCACCGCGTCCACGCACGCGCCGTAGTAGTACGTTCCGGGGGCCGTCGGCAAGCGCTCGCGGTGCACCTCGGCGAAGCGGCTCGAAGCGGCGAGTTCCGGTACCGCGTCGGTGCTCACCTGCGTGTCGGACGTCGTGATCGTCGCGTCCGTCGACCGGTAGTAGCGCACCGTCGTAGCCGCAGACGCTGCATCCCCGTCATTGGCCACCCGCTGGTTCAAATAGACTAGCGCTCCCGGAGACGTTTCGAGAGTAGGGCCGAGTGTGATGGTGAAAGAGTCGACTACCAGTTCGGGCTGGGGCTCCGGCTCCGGCACCGTGACTTGCACGGATGGCGAGCAGTTGTTGGTCGTATCCGACTCTCCTGCCACGGCGTCCACGCACGCGCCGTAGTAGTACGTCCCAGGGCTCGCCGGGGCCGTCAGATCCACTGACTTGCTGCTGCTCCCCAGGGCGGCCAGCCCCGCCACCGCTTCCGTTCCCACCCATGTGTCGGCCGTCGTGATGGTTGCGTCCGTCGACTGGTAGTACTGCAACGTCGTCGTCGCCGCATCCCCGGCGCCGTCGTTGTTCACCGTTGCGGACAAGGTGAAACTCGCCCTTGGGGCCGGGCTGCTGTCGCTCACCCTTGGCGAACCCACCGACAGGTCCGGTGAGGTTTGCGGCGTTTGGTCGAGCGTGGCGCTTCCCGTGTATTCCCCTCCCGCATTGCCTCCGGAGAACCTGACGAGCAGGTCGCTCCCACTGTCGAGGATTTCCTGCGTGATACTGCCGATCCAGCTTCCCGAAACTCCCGGCACCTCGTTTCCCGCGCCATCGAAGACCGCGATGCCTGGATCCCCGTTTCCGGTTGTGCGGATCGTGAGCGTGCCCGGCGAATCGACCCGCAGGCGGAAGTAATCCACATCGTCCGGAGAATCGATCCGTCCCTGGAAACTCTCGCTCAGCGCAATGGCGGTGGCGCCCGCCGGCGTATTGGAATGGTCGGGCCTGTCATTCACCGTTACCCTGAAACTCTGCGTGGTGGTGAGGCCGCCCGGATCCCTCGCAGTGATCGTAATCGTTGCGGTGCCGCCGCCCTGCGCCTGCACAATCACGATTGGTCCCGGCTCGCTGATCACGGCGTCAGCGACGCTTTCATTACTCGACCCCACGGAATAGCTCAGTTCGTCACCGTCGGGATCGGAGAAGTTGATGCCGAGGGCTCCAGACGCCCATCGATCCGGGCCGCCGTCCTCGAGAGTGATCGTGATGTCCGCGAAGGCTTGTGCGACCACGGGCGTGCGGTTGTCAGTGGGCGGCATGATCATCATTTCGTCCCCTCCGCCTGGGGGGACCGGTCGAGAACCACCGCCACAACTCGCAAGGCTTAGGTATGTCATCGCGACGATCGCTATGGACGCGATCATCTTCAAGCTGAGTGAACGAGTACTCACTTTGGCGGACTCCATCGCTTCGCGAACTGAGAGGGCACGGACGCGTCAGGATGCCGAGGTCACCGTGGCCATGAGGGACCGGGCTTCGTTCAGTAGCCTTCCGACGCGCCGTCGCGCAGAGCAGTTGCACACCCCTGCACTCCTGACAACAATGAGACGGCGGGGCGATCAAATGCTTGCCACACGCTCGATTCGTCGGCCTCGGCAAGCGGGACGCCGAACACGAGGACCACCGCAAGTGCCGTAACGCGTGCGACGCGCTCAATGGTCTTGGCCAATAACAACAACGGTGCACTCCTTTCCGCCCAGTGGGGGCCGCCGCGGGTTTGCCGGGTCTTTGCGATCATCACACCAAAGGTAGAGTTAGTTCCGTCTATTCACCCTGTTCGGGGAGCTATCCCTTGCGGCGCGGCTGGTGAGGTGATGTATATTATATCTATAACTGCCGAGAAATACATATATTTTTTATCATTGTAATAGAATTATTTGGTCTCGCTCGTGTCCTCGACCAGCGTGTCCTCGCCAGGGCGCGGTTCCGGACGGGGTGCGGCACAGGCGAGCCAGAGGTCGGTTCAGTGGGACGGGATCTGGCTGAGGAAGAGCTTGGTGCGCTCGTTCTGCGGCTGGTTGAAGAACGGCTCCGGGGCGTTCTTCTCGATGATCTCGCCGCCGTCCATGAAGATCACCCGGTCGGCGGCGCGGCGGGCGAAGCCCATCTCGTGGGTCACCACCAGCATGGTCATGCCGGTCTCGGCCAACTCGAGCAGAGCACTACCGGTTGTCGACGCTCAACCGTTCTTCGAGCCAGAGCGAGTAACGCGACATGGCGAAGCAGCTCAAGAAGAAGAAGAGCGCGACGAAAAGATACGTCTCGTTGGAGAGCCCGTTCCACTTGGCGTCCGCGAGCACGGCCCGGGCCACGCCCAGGGGGTCCAACAGGCCGATGATCACTACCAGGGTACTTTCCTTGTAGAGGTTGATGAAGACGTTGACGATGCCGGGTATGGCGATCTTGAGGGCCTGGGGCAGCGTGATCAGCCAGGTGGTCTTCCAGTAGGACAGCCCGAGCGAGTCCGCGGCCTCGTACTGGCCCCGGGAGATGGCCTGCAACCCGGCGCGGACGGCCTCGGCGAGGTAGGCGGAGGCGAACAGCGTGACCATGATGAGCACCCGCACCAGGAGATCGAAGTTGGTCCCCGGGGGCAGGAAGTAGTTGAGCATGGTGTGCGCGATGAACAGCAGCGTGATCAGCGGCACGCCGCGAAACACCTCGATGAAGGCCGTGCAGAGGATCCGGATGGCGACCAGCCGCGACCGGCGCCCCAGGGCCAGGAGGATGCCGATGGGGAGCGACGCCACGATGCCGGTGACGCCCAGGATCATGGTGAGCAGGAACCCGCCGTAAGAGTCGGTGTCCGCCACCGGCAGGCCCAGACCGCCACGAATCAGCCACACGCCCACCGCGGGATAGGCCAGCGAGAACCACAGCAACCGGCGGCGAAAGGGTATGCGGTCGAAGAGCACGGGGGCCAGCGCAGGAAAGAGCAGGACGAAGGTCAGCACCGGACGCCAGCGCTGGTCCGCGGGATAGAAGCCGTAGACGAACTGGTCCAGGCGGGTGGTGATGACCGCCCAGCAGGCCCCGTCCCCCTGCTTGCGGCAATCCACCCGGGAGTTTGCGTCCACCACCGCTTCCAGCACGAACCAGTCGATGGCGGCGGTCACGAACTCGTAGATCAGCCAGACGGACACGAGTGTCAGAGCGGTATTGAACACCGACGAGAACAGATTCGCCCGCAGCCGGCCGACGACGCCGGCGGAGCCGGGCGGCGGCGGCAGGTCCGGGTGCTGTCCGGGCGGATAGGTCCGGGGTGCGGTCGCGGGAAGAGACATCAGCGCTCCACCAGCCGGACCCGGCGGTTGTACCAGTTCATGAACACGGAGATGCCCAGGGAGATGGCCAGGTAGACGAGCATGACCAGGATCATGCATTCGATCTCCCGCCCGGTCTGGTTCA
Organism: uncultured Binatia bacterium (SeqCode); assembly: GCA_965218305.1. Lineage (GTDB taxonomy): Bacteria > Desulfobacterota > Binatia > UBA9968 > JAJDTQ01 > JAJDTQ01. The sequence goes on from OZ244617.1 coordinate 2,850,076, forward strand.
GCGTGATCCCGCCCAGGGTCGCCACCACGTCCATGTAGCCGATGGCGATGGCCAGGGACGAGTTCTTGGCGAGGCCCAGGTAGGAGGAGGTGAGCGGCGGGATGATCACCCGCAGCGCCTGGGGCAGGATCACCAGACGCAGGACGCGTCCGCGCGAGAGGCCCAGGGATTGCGACGCCTCGATCTGGCCCTTGTCCACGGCGAGGATGCCCCCGCGAACGCTCTCGGCGATGAAGCCGGAGGTGTAGAACGCCAGCGCCCAGGTCAGCGCCACCAGTTCGGGAGTCAGGTAGAGGCCGCCCTGGAAGTTGAAGCCCCGGAGCACCGGGAGGTCGAAGGAAAGGTCAGCGCCCACCGCCGCGAAGGTCAGCCCGGGCAGTCCGACGATCAGGGCGGCGGAGATCCAGCCGCCGGGAAGCTGGCGGCCGGTGGCCTCGCGAACGCGGCGGACGTGGAGGCGCACGAGAAACGCTCCCGCGAGCGCCGCCACCAAGGCCAGCGCGACCCACTCGAACCCCGAGTCGAGGAGGGGCCTGGGAACGTAGAAGCCCCGGTTGGTGAGGAAGGTGGCGTCGCCGATGGCGATGGCCTGCCGTGGATGCGGCAGCGTGTTGATGAGGATCCCGTGCCACAGCAGGATGAGCAGCAGCACGGGCGTGTTGCGGGTGAACTCGACGTAGCAGTAGGCCAGACGCGACACCAGCCAGTTGGGCGACAGCCGGAGTATCCCGACGAAGAACCCGAGCACGGTGGCAAGGATGATCCCGAGGAAGGCCACCAGGCCGGTGTTGATCAGGCCCACGACGGCCGCGCGCAGGTGCGTGTCCCGGTTGCTGTATTCGATGAGGGCCTGGTTGATGTCGTAGTTGGCGGGGAGCCGCCAGAGGAAATCGAACCCGAAGGTCTTGTCGAGGACGGCGAAGTTGGCGACGACGTTGCCGATCATCCAGGCCAACGCCGCGAACACGCCGGCCAGGACCAGGATCTGGATGGCGACGCCGCGTACGGCTTCGTCGTACCACAGGCTGCTCGCGTTAACCCGCATGTCACGAAGCGTTTTGGTGCCGTCCTTGGGCGCCGGCGCCCCTTCCCGTCAGGACACGGGCGCTCCGGGCGCCGCCGAGAGCCAGGGGCCGAGCTCCTCCCCGTAGGCGAAGAGCGCCGGCTGGCCGCCGGTATGGATGAACAGCACACGGCTTCCCGCTCCGATGCGCCCCGCCCCTACATGCGCCATCAGCCCCGCCATCGCCTTCCCCGTGTACACCGGGTCCAGCAGCAGCCCCTCCAGCCGCGCCGCCATCGCCATCGCCTCCCGCACCGCCCCGTTCACCCGGCCGTAGCCCGGCGCGTGCACCGCGTCGCTCACCAGGACATCGCTCGCATCGACCACAGCCGGCCGCCCGATCATCGACGCCAGCTCGTCCGCCACCTGCTTCACCCGGGCGCCCTGGCGCCCTGCATCGCGCCGCACGCAGATCCCGTGCACCGGCACGGGCTCTCCCATCGCCCGCAGGCCCACCAGGAGCCCCGCGTGCGTGAGCGCGCTCCCCGAGGGAGAGACCACCGAATCGAACCCGATGCCCAGGGCCCGGGCCTGCTCCATCACCTCCACGGCTGCCACCACGTAGCCGAGTCCGCCCAGCGGCGGGTGCCCGGGAGCCGAACGGATCACATAGGGTCTGCGGCCCTCCGCGGCCAGGGCCTCCGCACAACGCTCCAGCGCCGCATCCGCCGCCGCCTCGTCCTCCCCCACCGGAAAACCGTGCAGCGTCGCGCCCAGAACCCGGTCGAGCAGCACGTTGCCCGAGGCGCGGTAGAGCTCCCCTGCGCCCTCCACCCGCTCCTCCAACTGCACATGCACGTCCATCCCCAGCCGGCGCCCGCCGGCCGCGGCCAGACGCACCAGGTTCGACTGCACCGCCCCGGTCACCAGCACCGTGTCGGCGCCGTGCGCCCGGGCCTCGCCGAGTTGGAACTCGAGCTGGCGCACCTTGTTCCCGCCGAAGGCAAGTCCGGTGCAGTCGTCACGCTTGATCCAGAGCTCGACGCCCAGTGCCGTGCCCAGGTTCGGGGCGGGCTCCAGCGGCGTCGGCGTGTGGCCGAGCCGTACCCGCGCGAAGCGGGCGATGCCGGGCATGAAGGGCGGGGTACAGTTGTTGGCCTCGGTCGTCATGAGCGTCTCACGTTGTGGCGGAAGGGGGCTTCCCGATTGGTATCTCCTGAACCGGGCGATCCCCAATGCTCACAAGGATGAATGGCGGCAGATAACCCTTGTAAATAACCGATGTTGAGATCCTATGCGATAAATATATTATATCATGTCCTGTGAAAGGTAGGCTGCCGGGGCATACGCAGATCCAGACGATGGCACGGTCCGCGCATGCCCACATCCGTGTTGAACTATGTGTTGACAATTACCTACAGGCTGACGCCAACAAAACAAGAGCCCCCGAAAACATCAATGCTTCCGGGGGCTTGGATGGTTGCGGGGGGTGGATTTGAACCACCGACCTCAAGGTTATGAGCCTTGCGAGCTACCGGGCTGCTCCACCCCGCAGGATGGTTGTAGCCCGTCGGTATGGTGGTGTCAACCGAGCCGGGAACCAACCCCTTTCAAGGCCGCGGGAACTTCTCCAGAAGCTGTTCGAGCACGACCTCCGGCACGAACGCCGCCACGTCACCGCCCAAACCCGCGACCTCCTTGACCAGCCGTGAGCTGATGTAGAATGACGATTCCCCGGTCATCATGAAGAAGGTCTCGATATTCGGCTTGAGCCGGCGGTTCATGGTCGCCATCTGGAACTCGTACTCGAAGTCCGACACCGCCCGCAGCCCCCGGATGACCACCTTGGCCGCCGCCGCCTCCGCATAGTCCACCAGCAGCCCCTCGAAGCTGTCCACGCGCACGCGCTCCTCCCCTTCGAAGACCTTCCGCACCGTGGCCATGCGCTCCTCCACCGAGAAGAGGGCCCGTCCCTTGTCCTGGTTGCGCGCGATGGCGATGATGACCTGATCGAAGATTCGCAGTGTTCGCGTGATCAGGTCGATGTGGCCGTTGGTGATGGGATCGAAGGATCCGGGATAGACCGCTACGCTGATTTCCGCCATGTGAAAGACCTGCCCTCAGTTGTCGGACTCGAAGAAGGAGAGCACCGTGTCGCCGTACTGCCGTCGATCGCGGCGCGCGAACTCGCCGTACCGTTCCTCGACCCTTTCCCTCACGCTGTGTTCGGCCACGGCGATGCCGCCAGCCCCGAGCATTGCTCCCCGGGAGATCGTGGCCAATGTCTTCTCCACCCAGCCGTCATCGTACGGGGGGTCGAGAAAAACGACGTCATACGCGGCACCCTCGTCCGCCAATCGGCCCAAGGCCTTGCTCACGGGTTGCGACCATATCCGGGCCCGGTCCGTGAAACCGAGGGTTTGGAGGTTGCTGCGAATCAAACCCGCTGCCTCCGTCGATTCGTCCACCAGCAACGCCGAGGCCGCCCCCCGGCTCAAGGCTTCCAGCGACAGGCTGCCGCTGCCGGCGAAGAGGTCCAGCACCCGCTGCCCGGACCAATCCCGGGGGAGGATGTTGAACAGGGCCTCCCTGACCCGGTCGGCGGTCGGACGGATGGTGCTCCCCTTGGGCGCCTTGAGTCTTCTCCCCCGCGCTGTACCTCCGATGATGCGCATGCGGTCGGCTGCGTTTCCGCTGCTTGCGCGGCAGGGACGCGGGCGGTCTTGAAACCGCCCCTACTCCCCCGGCAGCAGGACGATCTTGCCGAACTGTTGTCCGGTTTCCAGCCGCGTCTGGGCCGCGGCCGCCTCGGCCAACGGGAATGTCCGGTCGATCACGGGCCTGACCCCGGAGGCTTCGACGAACCGTAACACCTGCTCGAACTCTTCGCGACTGCCCAGGGTGGAGCCGAAAATGCTCAGATGATTCCAGAAGATCCGCCGAATGTCCGTCGGCGGCGTGGCGCCGGTGGTGGCGCCGCAGGTCACTAGCCGCCCGCCCTTGACCAGCGCCGCGAGACTCCTGGCCCAGCTATCGCCGCCCACGCAGTCCACCACCACGTCCACGCCACGCTTGCCGGTTACATTGCGGATCTCGCGGGTGAAGTCGCACTTCCGGTAGTTCAAGCCGTGGTCGGCTCCCATGCGTTGCGCGCTTTCGAGCTTTTCGTCGCTGCTCGAGGTCACGGCCACCCAGGTATTCATGGCCTTGGCGATCTGCAGCGCCGCCATGGCCACGCCCCCGCCGATGCCCAGGATGAGCACCTTCTCCCCGGGCACGAGCCTGGCGTTGGTCACCAGCATCCGCCAGACGGTGATGAAGACCAGCGGGAACGCCGCCGCCTCCTCGAAGCCGTAGCCCTCGGGGATGGGGAAGCAGTTGGCGCCGGGAATCGCCACGTATTCGGCGTACGACCCCTTCATGCCCTCGCCGAGGACGCGCAGGCGGACGCACATGTATTCCCGGCTGGTCCGGCAGAACTCGCAGCCGCCGCACCCCACCGGCGGATACAGGCAAACCGCGTCGCCCTTCTTGCAGTGGGTCACTTCGCTCCCCGCCTCCTCCACCACGCCGGCGCCGTCGGCGCCGAGGATATGCGGGAACTCCACCTTCATCCCGGTCAGCCCCTTGCGATTCCACAGGTCGATGTGGTTCAGGGAGGCCGCCCGCAGGCGCACGATGACGTCGCGCGGCGACCGCAGGACCGGGTCTTCCGTTTCTTCATAGCGGAGCTTGTCGGCTCCGCCGTGCTCGTGGATCTGGACGGCTTTCAAGGCAATGACCTCGGCGGCAATGTCGTTTCGTGGCGTGTGACAGGAAGCATCAACGGTGTCGGCAGGACTGCTGACGGCTCACCGCCCGGTGGAGGGTTACGCGGAAAAGGATGTGCCGCACCCGCAGGTGCCGGTGGCATTGGGATTGGAGAAGCGAAAGCTGGCACCCTGGAGCTCGCTCACGTAGTCGATGACCGTCCCTTCGAGTTGCTGCAGAATGGCATTCTCCACGTAGACCTGCAGGCCATCCAGCTCCAGCACCACGTCCTCCGGCTTGGGGCTGTCATCGAAGTCCAGCTTGTAGGAAAGGCCGGAGCATCCTCCCGTGGTCACGGAGACGCGCAGTCCCCGGTCGGCGAGGTTCTCCCGCTGGCGGATCTTCTTGACGTGGGCTATCGCCGCATCGGTCAAGCGAAGGCTGTGCTCGTGACTGTCCACGGGTTCGAGTCTAGTCGACGGTTTCGGGCAAGTCAAGATTCCCACTGTCGGTGTTGGAGCCCGGCGACAATTTTTTCCGGCAAATCGCCGAAGCTGCCGTTGGACATCACCAGCACGACGTCCCGTTCCACGGCATCGCGGATCACGAGTTGCGCGATGTCGTCGGCCCCGGAAAGGAAAGACGCGCGCCCGTCGCCCCGGTCCCGGTTGATGAGATCCACGAGCTCCGCGGGCGAGAGGCGTTCGTCTTCGGGGATCTTCTCCGGATGATAGAGGTCGGGCAGAACGATCCGGTCGGCCAGGGACAGGGCCCGGGCGAAATCCGTGAGGAAAATGCGTCTCCGGCTGGTCTGACTGCGGGGCTCGAAAACGGCCCAGAGCCGCCGCCCGGGCCAGGCCTCCCGGACCGCCGCGATGGTGTCCGCCACCGCGGTGGGATGGTGAGCGAAGTCGTCGATGACCAGGACGCCCCCCGCTTCACCGGCGATTTCCTGCCTCCGCCGCACCCCGCGGAAGGTCGCCATGGCCGAACGGATCACGGACGGGCTCAACCCGATCTCCCTCGCCGTGGCGTAGACCGCCAGCGCGTTCTTGGCGTTGTGGCGGCCGATCAACGGCACCTCCACCGGGCCTTCGGCGACGCCCTTGTGGCAGGGGGTGAAGCCGATCCGGCCTCCCCCGGCACGGAGGTCGCGGGCCTGCCAATCGGCCGATCCGCCCAGGCCGTAGGACAGCACCGGACAAGCCGCTCCGTCCAGGAGGTCCTTGGCATGGGCGGCCTCGTCACATACGAGTAGGCCGCCGCTGGGCGGAATGATCTCCACTAGGCGCCGGAAGGCGTCCTTCACGTGCTCCAGGTCCCGGTAGATGTCCGCGTGGTCGAACTCCAGGCTCGTGAGGATGACCCGTTCCGGCTGGTAGTGGAGAAACTTCGGCCCCTTGTCGAAGAAGGCACTGTCGTATTCGTCTCCCTCCATCACCACCCAGGGGCCCGCGCCGGAGCGGAACCCGCTGCCGAAGTTTGCCGGGATGCCGCCGATAAAGAAGCTCGGGTCCAGCTCGGCGGCCACCAGTACCCACGACATCAACGAGGTGGTGGTGGTCTTCCCGTGGGTTCCGGCCACCACCACCGAGTGCTTCCCGTCGATGAGAAACCGGCCCAGGGCCTGGGGCAGCGACACGTAGGGGATGCCGCGGCGCAGCACCGCTTCCGCCTCGGGGTTCCCCCGGGATACGGCGTTGCCGATGACCACCAGGTCCGGGCCGTCACCCAGGTGGGCCTCGCTGAAACCGGGCAGTATGTCGATGCCGATGCTCTCCAGGAAGGTGCTCATGGGCGGGTAGACGTTCTCGTCCGAGCCGGTGACCCTATAACCCCGCTGCCGCAGCAGGCCCGCCAGGGAACCGGTGCCGACGCCGCAGACGGCGACGAAATGAATGTGTGCTCCGGGGCTCAGGTCCGGGCTCATGTAGACAGACCCTCCATCACCGCATCATGCACCAGCGGGCGGAACTCGCGGATGCCCGGGTTGTCCCGCGACGGGTGCACCCGGTTGGTCAGGAACACGACGTGGACGTCCCGCTCCAGGTCCCACCAGATGGACGTGCCGGTGAAGCCCAGGTGGCCCACGGTGCGAGCGGAGAAGTGCCGGCCGCTGGAGGATTCCTCGGGCGAGGGCGTGTCCCAGCCCAGCACATGGGTCTGTCCCGGCGGGGTCCGTTCCGCCTCCAGGAACTCGCGCACCACGGCGCCGGGCAGGAAATCCGGCTCGGCGCCGCGCCGGCACCGTCCCAGAAAACGGATGAAACGGTGAACGTCCGGAGCCGACGAGAACACGCCGGCATGCCCGGCGACCCCGCCCATGGCGAAGGCGTTGTCGTCGTGGACTTCACCGCACAGTATCTTCCGGCGCCAGGGGCAGTCCTCGGTGGCGGCCACGGTCCGGCCTGGAACCGGCCGGGGCTCCGGAGGACACCCGCTCAGGTCCACGAAGAACGTCGACGGCAGCCCCATCGGCGCGAAGATCTCGTCCCGGCAGAACCGGTCCAGCGGCCGCCCGCTCAGTCTCTCGACCGCTTCCCCCAGGAGGATGAAGCCGAGGTCGCTGTAGCAGACCTTCTCCCCCGGCGGCGCCACCAGCGCCTCGTCATGGACCCGCTCGAAGCAGCGGCGCCTGCGTGCGCCGGCTTCCACGCCCGACAAGGCGCCGGCAGTCTCCGTGGGGGGTACGGCCATCGCCCCTCTCCGCCCCTGGATTCCCGCTCCCGCGGGAATGACGGATTCGTAATACGGTTTCCAGGCCGGAAGCCCCGATGTGTGGTTCAGGAGTTGGCGGAAGGTGACCTCGGTCCTGGCCCCGCGGCTGAATTCGGGAATGACCGTGCACACCCGGTCGTCCGGATGTAACCGGCCGTCCCGCACCAGCAGCATCATGGCGGTGGTCGTGGCCAGGGGCTTGGTGAGGGAGCTGAGGTCGAACACGGTATCGGGCATCATGGGAAGCCGCTCGGGCGCCAGCGCCCGATGGCCGTAGGCGCGATGGAAAAGGATGCCCTCGCTGTCGCCCACCAGCACCACGGCACCCGGGAAGGCTCCCGCCGCCACGCCGCGGCGGCACGTCTCATCCACCCGCTGCATCAGTCCGCCGGCCGCGTCGCCGGTTCCATGAGCCTCAACACGCCGCTACGGCCGTCCAGCTCGGCCTCGATGCCGATCGGGAGCAGGGTGTTGGCGGTGGCGTGGCCGCAGGGCAGGCCCGTGACCACGGGGTACGGGACGTTGCGGAATACGTCCGCCAGGACATCCCCGACGTCCCTCTCCGCCCCCGTTTCGCATTCGTTGAAGGCTCCCATCACCACGCCGGCGACGTCGTCCAGCTTGCCGGCCATGCTCAGGTGGGTCAGCATCCGTTCGAGCCGGTAGGGGCGCTCGGCCACGTCCTCCAGAAAGACGATCTTCCCCGCGGTGTCGATCTCGTAGGGGGTCCCGAGAGTGGTCACCAGCACCGAGAGACAACCTCCGGCCAGAAGTCCCCGCGCCGGAGCGTTGCCGCTCCGGAGGACCCCGGTGCCCTTGATCCGCCAGACCCGGTGTTTTCCGGTCAGCGCGTCCCAGAAACGGCCGCTGACGCCGCCGCCCAGTTCGCCGGCGAACTCCACCGCGACCATGGGACCGTGGAAAGCCACCACCCCGCAACTCTGCGACATCCAGTTCAGCAGCGCGGTAACGTCGCTGAACCCCACGAAGATCTTGGGATGGGCACGAATGAGCTCGGGGTCGAGACCCGGCAGGAGCTGTATCGAACCGAACCCCCCGCGGGCGCAGAAAATCGCCGAGATGTCGTCCCGCGCGAAGAAATGCCCGAGGGTCCGCGCGCGCTGGCGCTCGCTCCCCGCCAGGTAACCCTTGCGGGCGAGAATCCCTTCGGCCAGCTCCACCCGGAATCCGCGGGCCTCGAGCGCCCGGACACCCTTGTCCAGCCGGTCCTGGTAGACCGCTCCGGCCGGCGCCACCACCCCGATGGTGTCTCCGGGCCTCAAAGGCGGCGGTTTGAGGAGGTTCATCACGGTATGAGAAGTGTGCGGGAACTATGCGATTTTGTCAGGATTTTCGGTCAACGGCAAACTCGGCCGCAGGGTTCCCCGCCGGCGCGAGCCCGCGGGCGGCAGTTTTCCGACAAAAGTTGTCCACACCCCCTTGACAGGGGCGGGACCGTGCTTAGATTTACCGCCACACCTCAGTGTGCTCGTCTATCAGTTTATCGGAAATACGTTACGACGAATTTGGAAAAGGAGGAGACAACATGAACATCAGGCCCCTACAGGACCGGGTCATCGTCAAGCGGATCGAGGAAGAGGAGAAGACCGCGGGCGGGATCATCATCCCCGATAGCGCCAAGGAAAAGCCCCAGGAGGGCGAGGTCGTCGCGGTGGGCAAGGGCAAGGCCAGCGACGACGGCAAGGTCACTCCGCTGGACGTCAAAGTCAAGGACCGGGTGCTGTTCGGCAAGTACGCCGGCTCCGAGATCACCCTGGACGGCGAAGAGCACATCATCATGCGCGAGGACGACATCCTCGGCATCGTTGAAAAATAACCACGCACTCTTAAACACGCACTCTGGTCAAGGAGGACCCAATGGCAGCGAAAATTGTCAAGTTCAATCAGGATGCAAGGGAGGCCATCGTCCGCGGCGTCAATATTTTGGCTGACGCGGTGACCGTGACTCTCGGACCCAAGGGCAGAAACGTCGTCATCGACAAGTCGTTCGGCGCCCCCAACGTCACCAAGGACGGCGTCACCGTGGCGAAAGAGGTGGAGCTGGAAGACAAGTTCGAGAACATGGGCGCCCAGATGGTGAAGGAAGTCGCCAGCAAGACGTCCGACATCGCCGGCGACGGCACCACCACGGCCACCGTGCTGGCGCGCCAGATCTACGCCGAGGGGCTGAAAATGGTCGTGGCCGGACACGATCCCATGACCTTGAAGCGGGGCATCGAGCAGGCCGTGGACGCGGTCACCGAATCCCTCAAGGGCATGTCCAAGGAGACCAAGGACCCCAAGGAAATCGCCCAGGTGGGCACCATCGCGGCCAACAACGACGCGACCATCGGCGAGGTCATCGCCGAGGCCATGAACAAGGTGGGCAAGGAAGGCGTCATCACGGTCGAGGAGGCCAAGGGCCTCGAAACGTCCCTGGAGGTCGTCGAGGGCATGCAGTTCGACCGCGGGTACCTGTCTCCTTACTTCGTAACCGATCCGGAACGCATGGAATGTGTGCTGGACGACTGTTACCTGCTCATCCACGAGAAGAAGCTCTCCAACATGAAGGACCTGCTGCCGGTGCTGGAGCAGATCGCCAAGACCGGCAAGCCTTTCGTCATCCTGGCGGAGGACGTCGAGGGTGAGGCCCTGGCCACCCTGGTCGTCAACAAGATCCGCGGCACCCTGCACTGCGTGGCGGTGAAGGCCCCGGGCTTTGGTGACCGCAGAAAGGCCATGCTGGAAGACATCGCCACCCTCACGGGCGGGAAGCTCATCGCCGAGGAGCTTGGCATCAAGCTCGAGAACGTCACGCTGCAGGATCTCGGTCAGGCCAAGCGCATGGTGGTGGACAAGGAAAACTCCACCATCGTTGACGGCGCCGGCGAGAAGGCCGACATCGAGGGCCGCATCAAGCAGATCCGCGCACAGATCGAAGAGACCACGTCGGACTACGACCGGGAGAAGCTCCAGGAGCGCCTGGCCAAGCTGGTGGGCGGCGTTGCCGTCATCAACGTCGGCGCGGCCACCGAGATCGAGATGAAGGAGAAGAAGGCCCGGGTGGAAGACGCCCTGCACGCGACGCGGGCGGCGGTCGAGGAAGGCATCGTCCCGGGCGGCGGCGTGGCGCTGTTGCGCTCCATTCCGGCGCTGGAAAAGCTCAAGGTCTCCGATGACGAGCAGGTGGGCGTCAACATCGTCAAGCGGTGTCTGGAAGAGCCGCTTCGCCGGATCGCCAGCAACGCCGGTATCGACGGCTCCATCGCCCTGCAACGGGTGAAGGAAAGCAAGGGCAACATGGGGCTCAACGCGGCCACGGAAACCTACGAAGACCTGTTGGCGGCCGGCATCATCGACCCCACCAAGGTGGTGCGGACGGCGCTGCAGAACGCCTCGTCCATCGCCAGCCTGTTGCTGACCACCGAGGCCATGGTGGCCGAGAAGCCCGATGACAAGTCCGCCATGCCCCCGATGCCTCCGGGCGGCGGCATGGGTGGAATGGGCGGTATGGGTGGAATGGGCGGCATGATGTAACCTGCCACTCCGGCAAATCAAGGGCCTGGGGCGTCTCCGAGGAGATGTTCCAGGCCCTTTTTGCTTTCTTGACAAGGTGGGACTATATTAATATCCCGATCTTCGGGATTTCCCTTGTAAACTAGTTAGTTATCGATCTCGTCGCCATGTTCGAAACCCTCACCGACAAGCTGGAGCAGACCTTCAAGCGGCTGCGGGGCCACGGCAGGATCACCGAATCCAACGTGGCGGAGTCGTTGCGCGAGGTGCGGCTCGCCCTGCTGGAAGCAGACGTCAACTTCAAGGTGGTCAAGAGCTTCATCGAGTCGGTCCAGGCCAAGTCCATGGGCCAGGACGTGCTTCAGAGCCTAACGCCCGACCAGCAACTCATCAAGATCGTCAGGGAAGAACTGGTGGAGATCCTGGGCGGGGAGGCGGCCGGGCTGGATCTCAAGGGGCGGCAGCCGGTGGTGCTGATGCTGGTGGGGCTTCAGGGATCGGGCAAGACCACAACGGCCGTCAAGCTGGCGCTGCACCTGAAGAAACAGCAGAAGCGCGCGCCCTATCTCGTCTCCGCGGACGTGTACCGGCCGGCGGCCAGGGAACAACTGCGCACGCTGTGCGACGAGCACGGGCTGCCGGTGTACGACTCGGGCGACAGCTCGGCGCCGGTGGAGATCTGCTGCAACGCCGTCGACAAGGCGAACCAGCGCCTCTGCGACGTGCTGATCGTGGACACCGCCGGGCGGCTGCAAATCGACGAGGAGATGATGCAGGAGCTGATGGCGATTCGCTCCGCGCTGGAGCCCCGCAACATCCTCTTGACCCTGGACGCCATGATCGGGCAGGACGCCGTCAATCAGGCGCAGGGCTTCAACGAGGTCCTGGACCTCAACGGGGTGATCCTGACCAAGCTGGACGGCGACGCCCGTGGCGGGGCGGCGCTCTCCGTAAGGGCCGTCGTGGGCAAGCCGGTGGTGTACGTCGGCGTCGGGGAGAAGGCGGACGCCCTCGAGCCCTTCTTTCCGGACCGCATGGCGTCACGCATTCTCGGCATGGGCGACATGCTGTCGCTGATCGAGAAGGCGGAGCAGGCGGTCGACAGGAAGGCCGCGCCGAAGCTCGAACAGCGGATGCGCAAGGGGGAGTTCACCCTGGAGGACTTCCAGACGCAGATGCAGGCCATCAAGAAGATGGGCTCCATTGGCGGCCTGCTGGACATGGTGCCCGGGGGACGGAAGCTGAGCCAGCAGGTGGACATGTCCCACGCGGAGAAGGAGATCAAACGCGTCGAGGCCATCATCAACTCCATGACGCTCAAGGAGCGGCGGACCCCGGCGCTGCTGAACGGCAGCCGGCGCCGGCGCATCGCGGAGGGGAGCGGCACCACGGTCACCGACGTCAACCGGCTCATGAAACAGTTCATGGAGATGAAGAAGATGATGCAGCGGATGAAAAAGCCGGGGGGCAAGCGGCGCGGCATGCCGAGCCGTTTGTCAACGCCGTTCCAATGAACTAAAATTGTAGAAAACAAAGAGAAAAGAGAACCCCGTATGAGCGTGAAGATCAGACTCAGTCGACACGGCGCCAAGAAGCGGCCGTACTACCGTATCGTGGTGGCGGACGCCCGCACTCCCCGCGACGGCAGATTCATCGAGCAGGTGGGCACCTATGACCCCACGACTCCCTCCGCCGCGCTGAAACTCGACCAGGCCAAGGTCGACGGATGGCTGAAGCAGGGGGCGCAACCGACGCAGACCGTGCGCAGTCTCATCAAGAGGGCCGCGAAGGAAGCCGGCGCCGCCGCGTCGACGTAGGGGCGGGGTTCAAACCCGCCCGCGTCCCGGTGTCTGCCGGGGCCGCCGGACCGGGCACAAAGGAGACAGGTTTCTTGAAGGAACTGGTACAGTACCTGGCGCAGTCCATCGTGAACCAGCCCGACGCCGTCGAGGTCACGGAAACGCAGGACGACGACGCATCCGTCTTGGAGCTCAAGGTCGCCCAGGAGGATCTCGGCCGGGTCATCGGCAAACAGGGACGCACCGCCAAATCGCTGCGAACGATATTGAACGCCGCCGCCGCCAGGGCCAACCGGAAGGTGGTTCTGGAGATCGCCGACGAACAATAGCCGCCCTTTCCCATTGTCCATTGACCAGATCGCCCTGGGCGACATCGTAGCCACGCACGGCGTCGCCGGCTGGCTCCGGCTCAGGTTGTTCAACCCCGAGGGCCGCACGCTCTATTCGACCGCGGAGGTGGAGCTGGCGCGCGGCGAGACCCGGCTTACGCTTCGGATCGACCATGCCAGACCCCACGGGGGATTCGCTCTCCTGAAGGTCCGGGACATCGACGACATGGACGCGGCCCGGGAACTGGTGGGCTGCCGGTTGTCCGTACGCCGGGACGCGCTCGCGCCCCTGGACTCATCCGAGTATTACTACGAGGAGGTGGTGGGCTTCGAGGTCATGGACGCCGAGGGGGAGCGTGTCGGCACGGTGACCCGGATATGGCCCCAGCAGGGCGGCGCCCTGCTGGTGGTTGCCGGCCCGGCGAAGGAGCACCTGATTCCCGCGATCAAGGAGTTCATCCGGCAGATCGACGTCGTGAACAGGACCATCACCATCGACGCGCCCGACGGGTTGCTGGAACTATAGAGCCATAGTCTCCCCGGCTGCGATGCATTTTTCGGTTATCACGCTGTTCCCGGAGATCTTCGAGTCCCCGCTGGCTCACAGCATTCTCAAGCGGGCCCGGGAGAAGGGACTCGTCTCCATCGACCTGGTGGACCTGCGGGACTATGCCCGGGACCGGCACCGTACCGCCGACGACTACCCCTACGGCGGCGGCCAGGGCATGGTGCTGAAGCCCGAGCCGCTCATCGAAGCCATCGAGGACCGCCGGCGCAAGCTCAAGAACCCGCGGGTGGTCCTGCTCTCCCCCCGCGGTAGGGTCTTCGATCAGGAGATCGCCGCGGCGACCCTGCGCCACGAAGAGGTCGTTCTGGTTTGCGGGCGCTACGAGGGGTTCGACGAACGGGTCATGAGCTATACGGACGACGTTCTGTCCATCGGGGACTATACGCTGAGCGGCGGTGAGATACCGGCGCTCGCCGTCATCGACACCGTGGCGCGGCTGGTGCCGGGCGTCCTCGGGAACGAGCAATCGACCCGTGACGAATCGTTCGTGGACGGCCTGCTGGAATATCCGCAATACACCCGGCCGGCGGAATACCGGGGCATGAAGGTTCCGGAGGTCCTGCTCTCGGGGGACCACGAGGAGATCCGCCGGTGGCGTCACAGAATGAGCGTGGAGATGACCGCCCGGCTGCGGCCGGATCTGCTGGTCAAGGCGCCGGCTGACACCGCCCGGCCGCGGGGGAACGTCTACGTGGCGCTGTTGCACCATCCCGTCACCGACCGCCGCGGCGAGATCGTCACCTCGTCCATCACCAACCTCGACATACACGACCTCGCCCGCACCTGCCGCACATACGGTGTGACAGGTTTCTACGTGGTCAATCCGGTGAAGACCCTGCAGAAGCTGGCGGCCAGGATCATCGACCACTGGGAGCGGGGCTACGGCGCCTCCTACAACAGCACTCGCCGGGAAGCCCTTTCCCTCGTCCGGCTCCACGACACCCTGGACGCGGCGGTAGCGGACGTGCAGAGGGAATGCGGCACCGCGCCGCGGCTGGTGGCGACTTCCGCCCGGTCCGGCAACGAAACGGAGCGGATAACTTTTGGAAAAATGCGGGAAATGCTAATAAGAGACGATGTCCCCTGCATGATCCTGCTGGGTACGGGCTGGGGTTTGGCGGATTCCGTCTTCGCCCGTTCGGACCTGGTGCTGGAACCCATCGCAGGCAAGGACGACTACAATCATCTTTCCGTACGAGCTGCGTCCGCCATCATGCTGGATCGTATACTGGGAGGTTGATGGAAGGGAGCATTCAATGAACGTCATTGACCGAATCGAACAGGAGCAAACGCGGGAGGCGCCGGCGCTCAAGCCGGGACAGCGGGTCCGCGTGCACGTCCGCATCGTGGAAGGCGAGAAGGAGCGTATCCAGGTCTTCGAAGGCGTGGTGATCGCCATCTCCGGAAGCGGCAATCGCGAAACGTTCATGGTCCGCAAGACATCTTACGGCGTGGGCGTGGAACGCATCTTTCCGCTCCACTCCCCGCGCATCGAGAAGGTCGAGATCGTCACCCAGGGACGGGTTCGCAGAGCCAAGTTGTACTATCTGCGGAACCTCTCGGGCAAGCGCGCCCGTCTGGAAGAGGACCGCAGACCGCGCGCGTCGCGCTGACGGCATACGTAAACCGCCGGCTTCCTTCACACCAACGCACCACCCCTCGCCGCCGGCCGGCTGGGACTTGTGACGACGTGGAATTGTTCGACTCCGCGAGTTCCCGCACCCACGGGAAAAACACGCCCCTGGCGGAACGAATGCGGCCGTCCCGCCTGGACGAGGTGCTGGGACAGGAGCATCTCCTCGGTCCCGGCAAGCTGCTGCGCGGCATGGCCGACACCGGCCGCCTCCAGTCCATCATTCTCTGGGGTCCGCCGGGTTGCGGCAAGACGACCCTCGCCAGGCTTCTGGCCGATGCCTGCCACGCGCACTGCATCCAGTTCTCCGCGGTAAGCTCCGGCACCCGCGACCTCAAGAAGCTCCTGCCGGACGCCAGACGGCTGCAGCGCGGCGCCGTCCCGGTGGCGCTCCTGGTGGACGAGATCCACCACTTCAACAAGTCCCAGCAGGACACCTTCCTCCCGCACGTCGAGGCGGGGCTGCTGACCCTCATCGGCGCCACCACGGAGAACCCGTCCTTCGAGCTGATTTCTCCCCTGCTCTCCCGTTGCCGAGTATGCGTGATGCATCCCCTGACCGAGGAGACGCTCACGCGGCTCGTCGACCGGGCCCTGGCCGAGGGCGGCCGGGGACTCTGGAACGCCGACCTGGACATCGCGCCCGAGGCGCGGACGGTGCTGGTCCAGCGGGCGCAGGGCGACGCCCGGGTGGCCCTCAACGGCCTCGAGGGAGCCGTCACCCTGGCGCGCGGCGACTCCGGGACCGCCCGCATCGAGTTGACCCACGTCGAACAGGCACTGCAGCTCGGGCCGCTGCGCTACGACAAGTCCGGCGAGGAGCACTACAACCTGGTCTCCGCCTTCATCAAGAGCCTGCGGGGGAGCGACCCCGATGCCGCGGTGTACTGGCTGGTGCGCATGATCGAGGGCGGGGAAGACCCGCTCTTCATCGTCCGCCGAATGGTCATCTTCGCGGCCGAAGACATCGGCAACGCGGACCCGCAGGCCCTGCAGGTGGCCGTTGCCGCCAAGGACGCGTTTCACTTCATCGGGCTTCCCGAAGGACGTATCCCCATGACCCAGGCGGCCGTCTACCTGGCGACCGCGCCCAAGTCCAATTCGGCCTACCGGGCCCTGCTCGAGGCCACCCGGGACGTACGCGAACGGGGCGCCCTGCCCACGCCGCTCCATCTCCGAAACGCGCCCACCGGCCTCATGAAATCGCTGGGCTATGGGGCCGACTACCGCTACCCCCATGACGCCCCCGGCCACGTCACGGAACAGGAGTACCTGCCGCCGGAACTCAAGGGGCGCCGTTACTACGAGCCCGGCGACGAAGGGTATGAAAAGATCGTCCGGGAGCGGCTGAAGGCCTGGGACGCTTTGAAGAAACGGAAACAGTAGGGGCGACCGGCCGGTGGCCCCTACCCACCTACGGATTGGCGGGCCGTGACTCGGGTCCGCGGCGCTCCGGTTCCCGGCGGCTCTCCAGCTCCCGCCTGACGGCCCGCACCTTGCTCAGGAAACGCTCGGTCGCCTGCTCGCCTTCCCTGCGATTGCGGATCACACGAGGTGTGATCAGAATGACGAGCTCCGTTCGTTCGGACCGTTCGATGTCCGTGCGAAAGAGCTGACCCAGGACCGGCAGTTCCATGAGTAGGGGAATGCCGATTCGAGTCCGCCGGCGGTTGTCCGTGATGATGCCCCCGATGACCAGGGTCTGGCCGTCCTGAAGCACGGCGGTGGTCTCCGCGTCGCGGACGTTGAAGGCGTCGAAGGACTGTCTCCCCACGACCACCCGTTCACCCACGTCGCTGACTTCCACCCTGACCTGCAGGTGAACGAGACCTTCGGAGTTCACCTGCGGGACGATGGTGAGGATCCGGCCGACGTTCTTGAACTGGATGGTCGTGGTGGTCGCCTGAGCCTCCTGCGAGACCACCATCCCGGTGGCCACGGGCTGCTCGCTCCCTACTCGAATACGCGCCGGCCGATTGTCCACGGCCAGCAGATGGGGCGATGACAGCACCTTGACACGGGCGTCCCGCATCAGCGCGTTGACGAACACGCGAAACTCCCGGCCCGCATCTATGATGGACGTGAAGCCCGACTCCAGCGCCCGGAAGCCGATGCCCTCCGGTTGGTTGTCCGAGGGGTCGTCCTGGGAGACCGCGGGCCCGAATCCCCCTTTGGAGAGCGCGTATTCCACGCCGAACTGGAAGTCGTCGCCGAGGGTCACCTCAGCTACCAGGACCTCCATCAGGACCTGACGCGGGATCAGGTCCAGCCTCCCGAGAACCTCCTCGATATCGCGAAATTCCCTCGGCGTCGCAAGGATCACCAACGAGTTCGTGGCCGGCTCCGCAACCACCCGCACGCCGGCCCCCGGCGTGTCCCCGGGCACGGACGGCCGGCGGAGCGCCTGCCCCGGGGGCTGCTTGCGTGCCGCTGCCCGAACGTCGCTGCTCCCATCGAAGCCGGCCGCGGAGGGGAACGGTGTCCGCCCGCTGCCCTGCCCGCTTCCCGAGACGGATAGATCCCGAACGATGCCGGGTCCGCCCCACCGCCGCCGAGGGCTGGTGTTTTCCTCGGAGGACCCGGCGAAACCGTAGATCTGACTCAGGACCCGGGCGAGCTCCGTCGCCTTGCCGTTCTCGACAGGCCGGATGAAGATCTTTCGTCCCTGTGTCTCGGCCGTGACGTCGATGCGCTCGATCCAGCGCTTCACATAGTTCCACGCCGCCTCGCTGTAGGCGATGACGAGGAGTTGATTGATGCGCGGAAGCGGAAGAAATCGGGCCGCGAAAACATCCTCCTGCGCCGCAGACGCCCCAAACAGCCTCATGGCCGCCGACATCTCCCGCGCAAGATCGTGAGCCGTTGCCGCCCTGGGCTGGTACAGTTCCATTCGGGTCCCGGCAAAAACCTCCACATCGATGAGTTCCTTGATTTCGGACAAACGTCGAATGTTTGACACCAAATCGACAAGCACCAGATAGTTCCCGCGTACATGCTCGAGGATTGTCCCGCCATCGCTCATGAACGGGGTCAGCAAGCGTTTCATGGCGGCCACCGGCAAAAAGCGGACGGGAAAGATGTGCATGGCGAATCCGGCGCCCTCCACTCCGCCCGGGCGGGCCAGCCCGGGCCCCTTCGCGATGGAGGTGATGCGGTACATGTTCCCCCGCCGGATGGCGACGGCGTCATGGATTCGGAGGATCTCGTGGAAGATGGGCCAGAGGTCGTCGGTTCTCACGGCGTGCCCGCTGAAAAGGGTGACCACGCCCCGGACGTCCCGGTCGACGGTGTAGTTGAGGCGCAGGTGGCGCGCCAGCACGTGGATGACCTCGACCAGGTCGGCGCCGTCGAAGTTCAAGGTCACCGTGTCGACCCGGTGGTCGGGCCGTGAGGCGGTGACAGGCCCGGTCTGGTGTGTTTCCGGAACCGGCGGGGGCAAAGGGGCTCCCTCGCCCGTGGCCGAAGCCTCGCAAAGGTGGAACCCCACGATCAACCAGACGACGGCCCGCAGAGACTTGACGGTCATACCGTCTTGGGAACGCAAATTCCGGACCGCGCTCCGGATGCTCGTCATCGGAGGTGCTGTGAGGCTGGAGGAAGTCGATTCGGCTTCAGTCGGAAAGACCGAGCAGATTGAACTTCACGGCGAAGACCGTCCGGTCCGGGTTGATCTTCCTGTCGACCGACGCGCTGAAGGTCCAGCACTCGCACTTCGAGAGATACTTGATGCGCGCTCGGTTGCTCGTCACCCGGCCCTCGGTGCCGTCGTAGTTGCCGTCGTAGAGCAGCAGGACGTGGTCCGTCAGACGGAGCACGGCGTTGGCCTCCAGGCCGTTCAAGGGCTCCCGTTCGACGCACCGGTCGTCCCCCGGGCAGTCGGCGGCCGGATCGAGATTGGCGTGCTCCGCGAGCGGGGAAAGCGGATTCTCCCGAATATGGCGGTACCTGAGCGAAACGCTGTTGGGACGGCGGAAATCCGCGTCGCCGGCCCTTGTCTCCAGGGGAGCGGCACCGAAGAGGGAGAACCCCAGCGCCGCTTGCTGGAGGTTCCATGGCCCGGGATCCAAACCCAGGTCGAAGTCGATGTCGAGGTTGTCCGCGGGGTTGAGGCGAACGCTCATGTCCACGTCGGACAGCCCGTCACCGCCTCTGCGCGACCGATCGATATCAACGCTCACGCCGATCCGGGCGAGGGCGAACTGCCGCACCGTCTCGTAGGCGCCGCCGTCGTTCCGGTTTCCCCCGTCGCCGTCGGGCGGAACCGGCCGGCCGGCCGCCGGCCGCGCCCCCCAGAAACGATTGCTCAAGGAAACCGTCAACAGGTTGCGGCGATTGATCCGGTCGATGCCGTCCCAGACGGGGATGCCGCTCTGGTCCGTCGAGGGAATGAACAGATACTGAACCGACGGCTCCACCACGTGCCGGATCCGGTTCCACACGCCCCCGTCCCGGGCATACGCGCGGCTCAGAGACATCGACAGACTCCCTCGAAACTCCAGCAACTCCCGGGAGCTGTTGCGTTTGAACTTGCCGGTGAAGCCGTCTTGCGCGGCATCGAGCTTGCCGTCAACCGCGTCGAGCCGATACAGGGTTTCGCGCAGGGCGACACTGGTGGCGAGCCTGAAGTAACGGCCGACGGTTACGGGCCAGGTCAACTCGGGCCTGATGTCGACTCGCAGGCCGTCGGCCCGCTCCTCGCGCACGAAGTTGGTCAAGCGTACATCCCAGCCGAGATCGAAGGGCTCGAACCCGCGGCCGCCGCTGAAGGTGAGGTGGGGAATCCGATGGAGCGTGTGCTTCCGCGGCTGGACCAGATCCTGCTGGTAGTCCAGCACCCCTTCGAGTGTCATCCCCGAATGGTGGCGATAGAACCCGAGCCGGGACGCGCTGTAGCGGCTCGTGCGGGCGAGCTTCTTCGCGCCGGAGCCGAGGTCGGAAAAGTCCGTCAACTCCCGTGTGACCAGGCTGTCGCTGTAGCGCGCCGCATCGCTGAACGTGGCCCAACCCGACGGGTCGCGATGCCGGTGAGTCAGCAGGACGCTCCACCGATCCGTGGGAATCTCGGGGTCCGCGAGACCCCCATCCTCCACGACCCGGACATCGCGCATCCGCTCGCTGAAGTACGCGACATCCAACCGCCCGTCGGTGGTTCGGTTGAAAACCGTGCGAACCTGTCCGGCGACGCCGACGCGCGTCTTGGACTCGACGGCGAAATTGACCGTTACATCGTTGCTCTTGTCGAGAGCCCAGAAGAAGGGCTGTTGGTACAAGAGTCCATTCCTGTCGGACCAGCCGAAGGACGGGAAGAGCAGCCCGGTCGTGCGTTGCGAAAGATGGGGGAAGTAGACGTAAGGCAGATAGAGGACGGGAACGTCGTAGACGTAGAACGTGGCGTCGTCCGCCACCACCTCGCCTTCCCGGCGCAACCGCAGCTCCCGGGCGCCGATACGCCACGGCGGCGTGCCGTCCTCGCAGAGGCACGTGGTGAAACGCCCGTCCTCGACCTCGTAGACCTGTCCGGTGAACTTCTGCAGCCGGCTTCCGCTGAAGCTGAGATGGCCTTCCTCGATGAACACGTCCGCGTCCAGAAGCGTGGCCGTCTCGTCCTCCAGGTTCATCTCGAGCTGCGAGGCTTCCAGCCGGTACCGCGGATCACGGAGAGACACCGAACCCTTGGCGCGCAGCGTCCGTGCGGACCGGCCGATCTCCACCGAATCGGCCCCGAAGACCGTCTTGCCGCGCCGTATCTCCACATTGCCCGAGGCCTTGACGTCGTCACCCCGCCGGCCCACCTCGACGGACCCGGCGGATACGTCGATCCGCTCCGTGTCACCCTCGGACTGGGACTGGGCCACGGCGACGGGCAACAGGATGCCCCATGACAGGAGCAGCAGCCAGGTGATTTTCCGGATGTGTGATCTCGATTGAAGCATGCTTGGCGCCGCCACCCCAAGAATGGGGCTATCGGGATTGTGCCGCCAGTTCAAGGGCCTTGGCGCGGACCGCACCCACGAGGTAGAGGGACCCCGTTACCAGAATGGGCGCGTCCCGCCGCCGCCGATCCGCCGCAAGCCGGGAAATGGCCGCCAGCGGATCCTCCTCCGTCGTTGCCGGCAACCCCCCGGGCAGGGCCGGAAGAAACGATTGCGGGTCGGCGCCTCTCTCGGACGGTACCCGTGTCAACGTGACCTCCTCGGCAACCCGGCAGAGCGCGGCGAGCATCGATGGCCAGTCCTTGTCGACCATGCTGCCGAACAGCAACCGGACCTTCCTTTCCCCGAGAAGCCTCCGGACCTCGCCGACGAGGGCCTCCACGGCGCCGTCATTGTGGGCGCCGTCCAGTATGACCGCCGGACGGCCCGGCACCATCTCGAATCGACCCGGCCAGGCGACGGACGACAGGCCCGCCCGGATCGAGCTCTCCCGAACCGGGAGCACGGGCCTCAGGGATTCCAGGGACGCCAGTGCGACTCCCGCATTGTGTCGTTGATACTCGCCGCGCAGTCGCAGGTCGACCCGTTCCAGCGACCATTCCCAACCGTGGTAGTCGAACGAGGGATGATCACGGGAGGTGACGGAGAAATCCCTGCCCCACTGATGGAGGGCGCCTCCGCCGGAGCGCGCCATCCCGTGTATGACACGCTTCGCCGCGGGAGTCAGCGCCCCGCACACCAGCGGAACCCCGGGTTTGATGATGCCGGCCTTCTCCCGGGCAATGGAGGTGATCTTGCTCCCGAGGAAACGTTCGTGGTCCCTGGAGATCGTGGTGATGACGCTGACGCTCGGATCGACCACGTTGGTAGCGTCGAGCCTCCCCCCGAGGCCCACTTCCACCACCGCGGCATCCACCGCCTGGCGGGCGAAGTGCAAAAAAGCCATCACGGTGGCGAACTCGAAGAATGTCAGGCAAAGGGCCGCCCGCCGGGTCCGCTCGGCGATCTCCCGGACGAGGCGCACCACCGCGGCCTGGGTGATGGGCCGCTTGCCGATACGGATCCTTTCGGTAAAGGCGGACAGGTGCGGGGAGGTGTAGAGGCCCACGCGGTAGCCTTCCGCGGAAAGCACGGCATGGACCATCGCGGCCGTGGAACCCTTGCCGTTGGTTCCCGCGACATGGCAGACCCGGAACCGATCCTGGGGGTTGTCGAACAAGGACAACGCCTGCGCCACGCGCTCGAGTCGCAGGTCGATCTCGGCGCCGCGGAGATTGTAAATGAGGTCGAGACTCTTCTGATAGGAAGTCACGTCACCCGGCTGATCATTCCGCCCTGGCCGCCGCGATGAAGTCTTTCATCCGCTGGGGGTCCTTGCGGCCCGGCGCCGCCTCGACGCCGGTGCAGACGTCCACGCCGAAAGGCTTCAACTCACGCACCGCCGCGCTGACATTGTCGATGTCGAGACCGCCCGCGAGGATCACGGGGCGGGCCATGGGGACGTTCAGCCATTCCCAGGTGAAGGTGGACCCGGAGCCGCCGAACCCCGAACTCCAGGAATCCAGGAGATAGTAGTCCACCGGATACTCCCCGATCTCCCGGAGGGTCTCCGCACCGCGTACCCGGAACGCCTTGATGACCTTGAGGGGCCAGCGGGCACAGTAGTCCGGCTCTTCGTCGCCGTGGAACTGCACGGCCGTGAGCCCCGCGCCTCCCCGGGACCGGCACACCCGGAGCACGGACTTCACGTGTTCTCTCGACTCGTTGACGAAGAGCCCGGCGGTGCAGATCCCCGCAGGCACTTCCCGGAGGATCAGCGCCGCGTCTTCAGGCAGGATGTATCTCGGGCTCGGCGGGTAGAAGTTGAACCCCAGGGCGTCGGCGCCGTACTCCACGGCCCGTAAGGCGTCGGCGGCGTTGGTGACGCCACAGATCTTAACCTTGACCATGGCGTTCGGCCGCGGCGTCCGCCCCGAGGAGCTCCGCGAGCTTGGCCCCGGGATCCCCGGCGCGCATGAGGGTCTCGCCCACCAGAAAGACCCGGCCGCCGGATGCCTCCAGGCGCTCCACGTGTTCGACGTCCTTGATACCGCTCTCACACACGGCCAGCACGTGTGGCGGGATCCGGGGCAGCAGGGCTTCGGCGACCCCGAGGTCCACCTGGAACGTCCGCAAGTCGCGGTTGTTGATACCGACCATGGACGCTCCGACTCCGAGCGCCGCATCCAGCTCCGCCTCCGAGTGCACCTCCACCAGCACGTCCAGGGAAAGGGACCGGGCCTCGGCGTGGAGCGCGGCCAGCTCGCCCTCATCCAGGATCGCCGTGATGAGGAGGACGGCGGCCGCGCCGAAACTCCGGGCTTCAACGAGCTGGTAGCTGTCCACGACGAAGTCCTTCCTCAACAGCGGCAGGGAGACCTTTGCGTTGATGTCGGACAGATAGTCGAGGGAGCCGTCGAAGAACCGCTCCTCAGTCACCACGGAAAGGGCGGTGGCGCCATTGGCCTGATAGCCCGACGCGATGGCGACGGGGTCGAACTCCCGGCGAATCACGCCCTGGGAGGGCGACGCGCGCTTCACCTCGGCGATGATGTGCCGTCCGGGCCGCGACAACGATTCCAGGAACCCCCGGGGAGGCCGTTGATACAACGGACTGTCCTCCAGCGATTCCACCGGACGCTCCTTCCGGCAGGAATCGACGTGCGACCGCACGTGAGTGACGATGCGATCGAGAAAATCGTTTCTCACGGGCGGCTCACCGTCACGACTCATTGGTCACCCGAATCAGGTGTTCAAGCTTTTCCAGGGCGGCTCCCGAATCGACACACTCCCGGGCGAGGCTGACGCCGTCGGCCATGGTCGCGACCCGTTCACTCACGCAGAGCGCCGCGCCGCTGTTGAGCAGGACCACGTCCCGGGCGGGACCCGGCCCTCCCTTCAGGACGTCTCTCACGATGGCCGCGCACTCCTCCGGATCTTTGGCCACCAGCCGTTCCACGGGGCAACTCTCGAAACCGAACTCCTCCGGGCGAAGGGTGTAACAAGTGACGGCTCGGTCCTTCCACTCGGCCACCGCGGTAGGACCGCCGAGAGAGATTTCGTCGAGCCCTTCCTCGCCATGCACCACCATGGCCCGCTCACTGCCGAGATTCCCGAGGACCTGTGCGACGGTTTCCAGCAGGGTGCCGTCATAGATGCCGATGAGTTGGTGGCTGGCCCTGGCCGGATTGGTCAGAGGGCCCAGGAGGTTGAAGATGGTCCGGATGCCGATTTCCCGGCGGGGCCCGGCGGCGTACTTCATCGCCTCGTGCATCAGCGGCGCGAACAGAAAGCCGAGCCCTACCTCGTGCAGACACCGTTCCACCATCTCCTTGGGTACGTCGATCTTCACACCGAGGGCGGCCAGGACATCCGCGCTGCCCGAGCCGCTGGAGACCGCCCGGTTGCCGTGCTTGGCCACGGTAATGCCCGCCGCGGCCACGACGAATGCCACGGTCGTGGAGATATTGAATGTGTTCTTCCCGTCACCGCCGGTACCGCAGGTATCGAGAACGCAACCCTGGCCGCCATCGACGTGCAACGCCTTCTCTCTCATGACACGGGCCGCGCCGGTTACTTCCTCGACGGTTTCGCCCTGCATGCGCAATGCGGTCAGGAACGAGGCCACCTGCATCGGCGTGGCCTCACCCGTCATGACCTGGTTCATGACGTCAACCATCTGCTGTTCGGTGAGGTTCGCGCCGGCCACCAATTGGCTTATGGCTTGCTGAATGTTCATTGGTTCCTCGTTATCATCGCGTTCTTGTAGTTGTCGGTCTTGAGCCGCTGAAGATCCGCCATGGCTGCCCGGCGGGTCCCATAGCGTCCCACCCGGATCCGGTAGAACGTCTTGCGGTTGAGCTCCCCCGCCGTGACGTACGCCCGATAACCGCGCTTCTTGAGCTCCGCCACCATGCTGTCGGCCGTGGCGCGACTTCGATGAGCGGCGATCTGCACGGTCCAGGGAGGCTGGGTCTTGACGACCTTGGTCTTCGGGTCGGAGGGGGTCTTTGGTTGCGTCAACGTTTCGGGGAACGTGATGATGACATCGTCCTTGATCGCATTGGAGTTGGCCGGAACCTTGACGACCTCTTCCTCTCGTTGCAGGAGCTTCTGCTCCTCGATGCTCTGTCCGATCAGGATGCCGAGGAAGAAGACGACGACGGATGCGATGCCGAACAGGACCGTAACGGTGACGAGCTGCGTGCGGCTGAAATAGATCTGACCGCCGCCCGTCAACTTTCGATGGTTGGCCATATGCACCGATCAATCGCGAGCTGTCACGAGTGTGTGAAACGGCGGGGCCGTTCCATGGACTCCGTTACGGCAGCAGGATGGCGAGACGAACGGCGGAGCCCGTCTCAGGCGTCGGTGTTCGCGGCCGGCCGGTTGGCCGAGTCGTCACCCTCTGCCGGCCCGGCGTCCTCCCCGGCCCCTGCCGGAATCAGCTCGATGACGGAAAGCGGCGCCGCATCGCCCCGACGACGTCCGACCTTGACAACCCTGGTGTAGCCCCCGTTGCGCCCCTCGAAGCGGGGCCCGAGGTCGTTGAACAACCGGGCGACCACGGCCTTGTCCTGCACGAAGGCCAGGGCGCGGCGGCGAGCATGCAGACTGCCGTCCTTGCCGAGCGTGATGAGCCAATCCGCCCAACGCCGCAGCTCCTTGGCCTTGGCATCGGTGGTGGTGATGCGGTCGTGGCGCAAGAGCGACGTAGTCATGTTGCGCAACATGGCCAGCCGGTGGCTGGGACTGCGATTCAGCTTTCTGCCTCTCTTCAGGTGCCGCATGGCCTACGCTGTCTCCTTCTGATCGGCCTGCTTCCGGCTCTCGAGCTCCTCCCGGCCGGGGAAATGGTCCAGCTTCATGCCCAGCTCCAACCCCAACTCGCCGAGCAACTCCTTGATCTCGTTCAGTGACTTGCGTCCGAAGTTCTTGGTCTTGAGCATCTCCTGCTCGCTTTTCTGCACCAACTCGCCGATGTATTTCAAATCGGCGTTCTGGAGGCAGTTCTGTGCCCTTACGGAGAACTCCAGGTCCTCGACGGCGCGGAAGAGATTCTCGTTGAACGACCCGGCTTCGGCATCCGATTCGTTCTCCGCCGGCTGCGGGCCCTCCCGGAAGTTGATAAAAATGTCGACCTGGTCCTGCAGGATTCGCGCCGCGTGGGCCAGTGCATCTTCGGGCGTCTCGCTACCGTCGGTCCACACCTCCAGGACCAGCCGATCGTAGTCGGTACGTTGGCCGACACGGGCGTTGGTCACGGTGAAACTCACCTTCCGAATCGGGGAGAAAACCGCGTCCATGAAGATGGTATCGACGGGTTGCTCCTCTTCTCGATTGCGCTCCGCGGATACGTACCCCTGACCCATACGCACCACCATCGTGGCGTTCAGCCGTCCTTCTTTCGAAAGCGACGCGATCTGATGCTCGGGATTGAGGATCTCCACCTGTGGACCGCGGACGATGTCCTTGGCCAGCACTTCCTTCGGGCCGGTCAAATCGATGCGGATGACTTCTCTTTCGGAGTCGTGCAGCTTGAGCCGCACCTCTTTCAAGTTCAGGATGATATCGGTCACGTCCTCCGTCGCGCCCGGAATCGTGGAAAATTCATGCAGCGCGTCCTCGATCTGGACGGAGGTAATGGCGGCGCCCCTCAGCGACGACAACAGGATGCGCCTCAGACTGTTCCCTATGGTCTGGCCGAATCCCCTCTCAAAGGGCTCTCCGACGAATTTACCATAGGTCGAGGTCAGACTCTTCTCGTCAACCTCAATGGCCTCGGGTCTGATCATTTCGCTCCAATGCTTGTGCATGGGATCTCCAACACCGTTCACTGGTTATTTGGAATACAGCTCGACGATGAGCTTCTCGTTGATAGGCGTCGTGATGTCGTTGCGGCTCGGCAGCACCTTGACGGTGCCGGAGAAGCTCTCCTGGTTCAACTGGATCCAGTCGGGCACACCACGCCGCTGGGCTCCTTCCATCGCGGAGATGACCCGCTCCGACTTGCGGCTCTTCTCCGCCACCGCGACGACATCTCCGGCCCCTACGCGATACGAAGGAATCGTCACGCGCCGGCCATTGACCAAAACGTGACCATGCCGCACCAGGAGACGCGCATCGCCCCTCGAGCACGCGAATCCGAGTCGGTAGACGACGTTGTCAAGCCGTCTTTCCAGTATCACCAAGAGGTTCTCACCGGTGATCCCGCGGGCTTTCTCCGCCGTCTCGAAGCTGCCCCTGAACTGTTTCTCGAGCAGCCCGTACATGCGCTTGACCTTCTGCTTCTCCCTCAACTGGAGGCTGTACTCGGAGAACTTGAGGCGTCGTTGCCCGTGTTGACCCGGAGGATAGTTGCGCCGCTCGATGGCGCATTTGTCCGTGTAACACCGTTCTCCCTTGAGGAACAGCTTCAAATTCTCTCGCCGGCAGAGCCGGCAAACCGGACCATGGTACCTAGCCACTGACGATCTCCTCTCAGACACGCCTGCGTTTGGGGGGTCTGCAGCCGTTATGGGGAATGGGTGTCACGTCCTTGATCAGGCTGATGTTCAACCCTGCCGACTGAAGCGACCTCAAGGCCGACTCCCTGGCCGATCCCGGCCCGCGCACGTAGACCTGTATCGAATGCATGCCGTGGTCCATGGCCTTGCGCGCCACGTTGTCCGCCGCTTGCTGCGCCGCGAAAGGCGTCCCCTTGCGGGAACCCTTGAAGCCGATGGCGCCGGCGCTCGACCATGCCACGACGTTGCCCTGGGTGTCCGAGATCGTGATGATCGTGTTGTTGAAGGTGGAATGGATATGCGCCACCCCCTCGGCGATGTTCTTTCGTCCGCGCCGTTTTCTCGGCGCCCTTGCGTCACGCGCTTTCTTGGCGGCCTGAGCCATGGATGCTCCTGTTCCGGTTCGTAGAGGCGGGTTTCAAACCCGCCCCTACGGTACCCTAACCCTTCGACGGCGGCTTCTTCTTTCCGGCGATGGCTCGCCGGGGACCCATCCGGGTACGCGCGTTGGTGTGGGTGCGTTGTCCCCTGACGGGCAACCCGCGCCGGTGTCTGAGGCCTCGATACGAGCTGATGTCCATGTGGCGCTTGATGTCCATGGTGACGTCGCGCCGCAGATCGCCCTCGACCTTCATTTCCTGGTCGATGATCCGCCTTATCACCACGACCTGCTCGTCGGCCAAGTCATCGGACTTGAGCTGAAACGATATTCCGGCTTCCTTCAGGATGTTCCGGGACGTGGTCGCGCCTATGCCGTAGATATAGGTCAGCGCCACTTCCATTTGCTTGTTCTTGGGTAGATCTACCCCGGCAATACGTGCCATGAATCACTTCCTCCCGGTGGGCCTGTCATCACCCCTGTCGCTGGGCGTGCTTGCGGGTGACGCAGATGACCCGTACGACTCTGTTCCTGCGGACAATCTTGCACTTGTTGCAGATCTTCTTGACCGATGCTCGTACTTTCACTTCCAACCTCGTTCCAGGACACTGTCAGACACAACCCTAGAGCCGGCTCAACACGTACGGCCCATCCTCGGTAACCGCGATGGAGTGCTCGAAGTGGGCCGCGAGACTCCGGTCCCGGGTGACGGCCGTCCAGCCGTCGTCCAGTATCCTTATTTCCTTCTTCCCCGCGTTGACCATGGGCTCGACCGCAAGAACCATCCCCGCCCGCAGACGGCATCCCTTGCCCGCGTCACCGTAGTTGGGCACGGGCGGTTCCTCGTGAAGTCTCTTGCCGATACCGTGCCCCACGAACTCGCGTACCACCGAATAACCGGAACGCTCCGCGATTCCCTGTATGGTGCTGCCCAAATCGCCCAGGCGGTTGCCCTCGCGCAGCATCTCGATACCCTCGTTCAGCGCGGTCTCGGTCACCCGCATGAGCCGCTCGGCCTCGGCACTCACCCGGCCCAGGCCCACCGTCACCGCCGAGTCGCCGTAGAACCCTTCGTAAACCACCCCGAAGTCCATCCCCAGGATATCCCCGTCCTTGAGGATACGGTCCGAAGGAATCCCGTGAACGATCTCCTCGTTGACCGAGGTGCAAAGGCTGTGCCTGAAGACCTTGCCGGCAACGGCATAGCCCTTGAACGCCGGCGTGGCCCCCTTCTCATACGTCAGCCGCTCGGCCACTTCGTCCAGTTCCAGGGTGGTCACACCCGGCTGCACCATCTCCTTGAGCGCTTCCAGCACCTCCGCGACGATGGCACTGGCACGGCGCATCGTCTCTATCTCGGCCCGGGACTTGAGAAAAATCATCTAGTGTCCTCGACCCGGTACGTCTCGCCCAAGGCCGGCAGCTCGCCGTGCGTCCCTCAACCCCTTCGACCCCGGATGCGCCCCCGCTTCATGAACCCTTGGTAGTTTCTCGAGATCATGTGGGTCTCCATCTGCGAGACCGTATCCAACGCGACGCCGACCACGATCAGCAACGCCGTTCCACCGAAAAAGAACGGCACGTTGAACTGCGATATCAGGATCGTCGGCAGCAAGGCCACCAACGACAGATAGATGGCGCCCCCGAGGGTGATCCGCGACAACACCCTGTCGATGAATTCCGCGGTCCTCTTGCCCGGCCGGATTCCCGGCACGTAGCCGCCGTACTTCCTCATGTTCTCGGCGACATCCACCGGATTGAACACCACCGCGGTATAGAAGTAGCAAAAGAACATGATCAGACCGACGTACAGGAGATCATGCAGCCAACGCCCCGGCGCCATGGAACCTGCCAGCGTCTGGGCCCAGGGATTCTGAACGAACTGGGCGACGGTGGCCGGGAAAATGAGGACCGAGGACGCGAAGATGACCGGGATGACACCGGATGTATTGATCTTGAGGGGCAGATGGGACGTTTGTCCGCCGTACATCTTTCGCCCCACGACACGCTTTGCATACTGCACCGGGATCCGCCGTTGTCCCCGCTCCATGAAAATGATCACGCCCACTATCAGCACGACGAAGAGCACCAGAAAGATCACGAAGAAGATGCTCAGCTCGCCCTCGCGCACGAATTGGAACGTCGAGGTCACGGCCGAAGGGAGCGCCGCGACGATGCCGGCGAAAATGACCAGGGATATGCCGTTGCCGATCCCCCGCTCCGTAACCTGTTCACCGAGCCACATGATGAAGGCGGTTCCCGAGGTCAACGTCAGAACGGTCATGAGGCGGAAGTTCCATCCCGGGTCCAACACGATGGCCTCGCCGTTGGGACCCCGTGTGCCTTCCAGACCGATACTGATCATCATGCCCTGGATGACCGAAAGTATGATGGTGCCGTAGCGCGTGTACTGCGTGATCTTCTTGCGGCCGACGTCACCCTCCTTCGACAGTCGTTCCAGGTAGGGAAAGACCACCGTCAGGAGCTGCAAAATGATGGAAGCGCTGATGTAGGGCATGATGCCCAGCGAAAACACCGAGAACTGCTCCAGCGCGCCACCCGAAAACAGATTGAAGAGGCCGAAGATCGTATTCTCGACCTGGGCAAAGAAAGCCGCCAGCCCTTCGCGGTCGATACCCGGAGTCGGTATGGCCACGCCGACGCGATAGACCGCCAGCATCGCCAGGGTGAACAGGATGCGCCGCCTCAGCTCGGGTATCCGGCCGGCACTCTGAAAACCTTCAAACATGGGAAAGGACTTCGGTCCGGCCCCCTGCGGCCTCGATCTTCTCTACGGCGCTTCGGGAGAAGCCATGGGCTTTCACCGTCAGCGCCTTGGACAACTCCCCGCGGCCCAGAATCTTCACCAATCCCTTACCCACCAACCCCGCTGCCCGCAACGATTCGGGCGAAATCTCCTGACCCGCGTCGAACCGGTCGAGCCCGTCAAGGTTGACGGGAATATATCGAGTCCGAAATGGATTGTGGAAACCCCGTTTGGGGACGCGCCTCGTGAGCGGCATCTGGCCGCCCTCGAAACCCGGCCTGACACCGCCGCCGGAGCGGGAACCCTGGCCCTTGTGTCCCCGGCCGGAGGTCTTGCCGGTTCCGGAACCCATGCCCCTGCCCACGCGCTTCTTGGCGTGCTTGGTCCCCTTTGCAGGGCGTAGTTTACCCAAATCCATGAACGGTTCCCCTTATCGAATCTCCGCCAGCGGCTTGCCTCGCAAGGCCGACACTTCCTCCGGAGACTTGAGGTTCTTGAGAGCCTCGAACGTCGCCTTCACGAGGTTATGCGGATTGTTGGAGCCGATGCACTTGCTCAGGACGTTGGGAATGCCGGCCGCTTCCACCACGGCCCGAACCCCGGCGCCCGCGATGACCCCGGTTCCGGGAGACGCGGGCTTCAGCAACACGTGCCCGGCGCCGAAACGGCCCGTGACCTCATACGGGATGCTGTCGTCCACCAGCGGCACCCGAAGCAGCGTCTTTTTCGCGTGCTCGACTCCCTTGCGGATGGCCTCGGGCACCTCGTTGGCCTTGCCCAAGCCGTACCCTACGACCGAGGCCTCGTCACCCACCACCACCAACGCGTTGAAACTGAACCGTCGTCCACCCTTGACCACCTTTGCCACGCGGCTGATGTGGATGACCTTCTCCTTCAACTCCAAGCCCTGCGCATCGACTCGTTCCAAAACAACCCCCGAATCAAAAAACGAGGCCGGCTTCCCGTGCAGCCTCCGCCAGTGCCTTTACCCGTCCATGAAAGAGAAACCCGTTCCGGTCGAATACCACACGGGAGATCTGTTTCGCCCCGCACAGTTCCGCGATCCGCCGTCCGACCTCTTTGGCCGCGTCGACTCCCTTGTTCTCTTCGGACCCGCCAGCCTCCTTCGACAATGTCGAAGCACTCAACAGCGTGACCGCGCGCTCGTCGGAAATGACTTGCGCGTAGATGTGCTTCGAGCTCCGGTACACACACAGCCGCGGACACGCGTCGCTTCCCGTGACGCGCTTCCGTATGCTTCGCTGCCGTCTCTTGCGGCTCCGAACCTTCTTGATTGTCAACATGGGTTCACCCGATCCCGTTGGTTCAACCTGTCGCCCCACCCATGGCCTTGCCTGCTTTCCTGACGACGAGCTCGCCCTGATACCGGATACCCTTCCCCTTGTACGGCTCCGGCGGACGGAAACTCCGCACCTCCGCCGCCGCCTGACCCAGCACCTGCCTGTCGTGACACTCGAGGGTAATCACCGTCTGCCGTTCCACCGCTGCCGACACACCGGTGGGCAGGGGATACACGATGGGATGCGAGAACCCCAGTGTCAGGTGCAAGGACTGGTCCTTCACTTCCGCCCGGTAGCCGACGCCGTTGATTTCCAGCACTTTCCTGAAACCCTGGCTGACTCCTTCGACCATGTTGGCAAGCAGCTTTCGCGTAAGCCCGTGCAGCGCCCTGACGGTCTTGGTCTCGTCGTTCCGGCGAACATGCAGCGTGTCGCCGTCCACGTCGACCGTGAGGCCCTGCGGAATGCTGTGGGTCAACGTACCCTTGGGACCCTGTACCCGCACCTCGGCGCCCTCGAAACCGACCTTGACCGTTCCGGGCACGACAATCGGCAATTTTCCTACTCGCGACACGAAAACTCCCCGTCTAACTTACCGAACAGAGCAACTCGCCGCCGACCTTGGCCTTCACTGCCTCCCGGTCCACCACGATCCCCTTGGGCGTGGACAGGATATGGGTGCCCAGACCCTTGCGAACCGGTTGGATGTCCTTGTAGCCGAGATAGACCCGCCGGCCCGGCCGGCTCACCCGCTTGAGCTCGCTCATCACCGGCTGGCCGTTTCTGTCATACTTCAGGTGGATCCGGAGCGTATCCTGCACCTGGCCGTCGACCTGGATGCGCCGGATCTGTCGCACATACCCCTCCTCCACCAGCGCCTTCGCGATACTTTCCTTGAGGCGGGACCACGGGACGTCCACGGTTTCGTGCTTCGCCATCCCGCCGTTCCGCATCCGCGTCAACAAATCCGCTATTGGATCGGTCATACTCATTCGAGACTGCGCCTCCTACCAGCTTGCCTTGATGACCCCGGGAATCTCACCCCGGCGCGCGTACAGGCGAAGGCAAATCCGGCACATCCGGAAACGTCGATAAAAGGCCCTGGCCCTGCCGCAAAGCGGACAGCGATTGTACTGGCGAACCTTGAACTTGGGCGTTCTCTCCGCCTTGATGCGCAGACACTTCTTAGCCACTTGTGCTACCCCCCTCCCTGGTGAACGGCAGTCCGAGATGCTTGAGCAGGGCTCTGCCCTCTTCATCCGTCCTGGCGGTGGTCACGATGGACACCGTCAGGCCGTGCAGCCGCTCCACCGATTCCGCTCTCAGTTCCGGAAAGATGATCTGCTCGCGGATCCCCAGCGAGTAGTTCCCGCAGCCATCGAAGGACCGGTCGGAGATGCCCTTGAAATCCCTCACCTGAGGAAGGGCGACTTGTACCAGGCGATCCAGGAACTCGTACATGCGCGCCCGGCGTAGAGTCACCATGCAGCCGATGGGGTTGCCGCGACGCAGCTTGAAGTTCGAGATGTCCTTCCGCGCCCGGGTCACCACCGGACGTTGGCCGCTGATGGCCGCCAACTCCGCCACCGCCGCGTCAAGAAGCTTGGCGTTCTGCACCGCTTCCCCAATGCAAACGTTGATGGAGACGTTCTTCAGGCGTGGCACCTGGAGCCTGTTGCGATAGTCGAAATCCGCCATCATGGCGGGCACGATCGTCTCCTGGTATTTCTGTTCGAGCCTTACCATCCTTGAATCCCAAACCGCGGGCCGGCGGCGCCGGCGCTAACCCAAACCTTCGCCACAACGCCGGCAGACGCGGATTTTTTGTCCATCCGCGAGGATCTTGTACCCTATCCGGACCGGAGCATTGCACGGGTCGCACATGACCATGACGTTCGAGACGTGGATCGAGGCTTCCTTCTCGATGATGCCGCCGGGTTGCTGCGCAGTGCGTGGTTTGGTGTGACGCTTGACGAGATTCACCCGTTCGATGAATACCCGGCTCTTCTTGGGCAGCACCTTGATGATCTTGCCGGTCTTCCCCCGCTCCTTCCCGGCCACCACCATCACGTTGTCATCTTTGCGAACGAACAGGCTCATAGCACCTCCGGCGCCAGCGAAACGATCTTCATGAATCGTTTTGCCCTCAACTCCCGTGCCACGGGACCGAAGATACGCGTTCCCACCGGTTCCTTCTGGTTGTCGATCAGGACCGCCGAATTGTTGTCAAAGCGGATATAGGAGCCATCCACCCGGCTGAGCTCCTTGGCGGTTCGCACCACCACGGCCCTGACCACGTTGCCCTTCGGCACCTTCGAGTTGGGCATGGCTTCCTTGACGGATACGACGATGACGTCGCCAACGCTGGCATACTTCCGCCTCGTCCCTCCAAGCACCTTGATGCACCGGACCCTTCGGGCACCCGAATTGTCCGCCACGTCCAGCACCGTCCCCACTTGTATCATCGACTAGACCCCTGTGCTCTCCGGCACTGCCGGAGCCTGCGAAGCGGCAGCACCGCCTGCGCCGGGACGATTCAGGATCCGGCTGACGCGCCATCGTTTCTCACGGCTCAGCGGCCGGCTTTCGATGATCACGACCCGGTCTCCCACCTGGCACTCGTTGCGTTCGTCGTGGGCTTTCACCATGGTCCGACGTCTCAGATATTTCTTGTACCGCGCATGAAGGACGATTCGCTCCAACTCGACGACGACGGTTTTCGCCATCCGGTTGGTTTTGACGACCCCCTCACGTTGCTTGGTGACACCACGCTCACTCATGTTCGCCCTTCTTCATTTGCGGTGGACCGGCGTTCCGTCAGGACCGTCTCCACCCGGGCCAGGTCACGCCGTGACTGTTGCAGCTTCATGGGGCTCTCCAATTGCCCCGTGGCGCGCCGCAGTGTCAGATGGAAGATCTGCTCCTTGCACTCCGTACGCTTCTGTCTCAACTCATCCGAGCTCAAGTCTCGCAATTCCTTCGCGCGCATCGGAAACCCCTGCCTACCGCTCCACGAACATTGTGGCCAGACCCAGCTTGCGCGCGGCAAGCCGAAATGCTTCCCTGGCGGCGTTCTGCTGGACCCCTTCTATCTCGAACAACAGCCTTCCCGGCTTGATCACGGCTACCCACGCATGCAGCGGACCCTTGCCCTTGCCCATGCGCACCTCCGCCGGCTTCCTCGTGATGGGCTTGTCCGGGAAAACCCGAATCCATACCTTTCCATGCCGTTTCAGGTAACGCGTCAAAGCGACTCGGGCGGCCTCGATCTGACGCGCCGTGAGGTAACCCCGGTCGATGGCTTTCAACCCGTAGTCGCCAAATGAAAGGCTGGAGCCCCGCCCGGCAAATCCGCCCCTTCGACCCTTCTGCACCTTGCGGTATTTGATTTTTCTCGGTTCAAGCATGGTTCGACCCGGCTAACGCATGATGCCCTATAGTCCCAAAGAGGCCTTCTGCTGTTCTTCCTGCTTCGTGAGAATCTCGCCCCGGAAAATCCACGCCTTGACGCCGATGACGCCGTAGGTGGTCTTGGCCTCCGCCAACCCGTAGCTCACGTCGGCCCGCAAGGTGTGCAACGGGACGCGTCCTTCCCGATACCATTCCGTGCGCGCGATCTCCTGACCCCCCAACCGGCCGCCACACTGGATCCGGATACCCTGGGCGCCCATGCGCAACGCACGCGAAACACTCTCTTTCATGGCCCGGCGAAAGGCCACGCGACGTTCGAGCTGCAGGGCGACGTTCTCGGCCACCAACTGAGCGTCCAGGTCGGGCCTTCTGACTTCATGGATGTTGATGAAGACCTCCCGCGGAGACAGCTTCCCCAACTCCTCCTTGAGCTTCTCGATCTCCGCGCCCTTCTTGCCGATGACGATCCCCGGCCGGGCCGTGTGGATATTGATCTTCGCCTTGTTGGTGGCCCGTTCGATCTCGATCTTGGAGATGCCGGCATGGTGAAGGCGTCCCTTGAGAAAGCTCTTGATCTTGAGATCCTCGTGCAGCAATTCGGGGTAGTCGTGTCCCGCGTACCATTTGGAGTCCCAGGTCTCGATGATACGCATGCGGAAAATCTTGGGGTGCGTTTTCTGTCCCATCCTCAAGCCCTTTCGTCGACGATCACGGTCAGATGGCTCAGGCGTTTACGGATCCGGTTGGAGCGGCCCATTCCCCGCGGCATGAACCTTTTCCACATCCCGGCCTGACCCACCTCGGCCCATTTGACGTACAGCAAATCCACGTCGACGCTCTGCGTGTTCTCCGCGTTGGCAACCGCCGACCGCAACGTCTTGGCCACGATGCCGGCGCAGCCCTTCGGCACGAACTTCAGAATCGTCAGCGCCTCCCCCACCGACCGGCCCCTTACCTGATCCACCACGAGCCTCATCTTGCGGGGAGAGACCCGGGCGTACCTCGTGATGGCGCGCGCCTCCATAGCCTATCTCCTCACGCCCCTGGCGTCTCCCCGGCGGTCTCCCGCGTGGCCGTGAAACGTGCGCGTGGGCGAGAACTCCCCCAGCTTGTGGCCCACCATGTTCTCGGTGACGAAAACCGGAAGGAATTTCCGCCCGTTATGGACCGCGATGGTGTGACCGATCATGTCCGGAGTGATGGTCGAGCGCCGGGACCACGTCTTGAGGACCCTCCTGACCTGGGACCGATTCATCTCGTCGATCTTGCGCATCAGGTGGTCATCCACGAAAGGACCCTTCTTGATCGAACGAGCCATGTCTACCTTCCCTTTCTGCGCTTCACGATGTACTTGTCCGAAGGCTTGACGCCGCGGGTCCGATACCCCTTGGTCGGCTTGCCCCAGGGCGTCTGGGGATGGTTGCCCTTGGACCGCCCCTCGCCGCCTCCGTGCGGATGGTCGACGGGATTCTTGGCCATGCCCCGGGTGACCGGCCGGCGGCCCATCCATCGCGACCGCCCCGCTTTCCCGTAGGTCACGTTCTCGTAGTCGCTGTTTCCCACTTCGCCGACGGTCGCGCGACACTCGGAGCGGACGTTGCGCAACTCCCCGGACGGCAGCTTGAGAAGCGTGTAAGAGCCCTCCTTCGCCATCACCTGGGCCGATGCTCCCGCGCTCCGGACGATCTGGCCGCCCTTGCCGGCCTTGAGCTCCACGTTGTGCACCAGCGTGCCGGTGGGGACGTACCTCAGCGGCAGCGAGTTGCCCGGCTGAATGTCGATATCCTGATCGCCCGCGATGATACGGCTGCCGACCCTGAGCTTCTCGGGGGCCAGGATGTAGCGCCGCTCCCCGTCGAGATAGCAGATGAGCGCCACCCGGGCGGACCGGTTCGGATCATATTCGATGGCCTCGACCCGGCCGGCGACCCCCTTCTTGTCACGCTTGAAGTCGATGAACCGATAGCGCCGCTTGTGTCCGCCCCCGCGGTGGTCCTTGGTGATCCTGCCCGTGTTGTTCCGCCCGCCATAGCCCTTGAGGGGACGCAGCAACGGCTTGTGCGGCGAGTCCTTGGTGACCTCCTCGAAGCCGAAACCCGTAGAGAAACGGCGCCCGGGGGAAGTCGGACGGCGGTTCTTAATCGACATGGCCTGCAACCCTCATCCTGCTGGTGTCCTGTATCCCTAACTGTATCCCTAACCGACGCCGAAGAAATCGATGCGGTCGCCTTCCTTCAAGGTGACGAACGCCTTCTTCCACAGCGGCAGCCGTCCGGTGTTCCTGCCCACCCGGCGCATCTTGCCCAGGTAGCGCGCGGTCCGCACGTCCAGTACCGTGACCTTGAACAGCCTCTCGACGTCTTTCCGTATCTCGATCTTGTTGGCGTCCGGGCGGACCTTGAAGATCACCTGGTTCGACGACTCGCTCAGCATCGAACCCTTCTCGGAAATCACCGGAGCGAGAACCGTATCCCGAACGCCCCTCATTGCGAGAACCTCTCTGCTATCTTTTGCAGCGCGTCGCGGGTCAGCACCAGGTATTCGAAACGCAGCAGGTCGTAGACATTCAACCCGGCGACCCGCAGCACCTTCACGTTGGGCAGATTGCGCGCGGACAACTCGATCTTCTCGTCGCTGTCGGCGATGACGAACAGCGAGCGTCCGATGCCCAGCGAGGCCATGGCTTCGGCCATCAGGCGGGTCTTTATCTCCGTGAAGTCCTCGGGCTCCACCACCACCAGCTTCTCTTCCTGGCGCTTCAGGCTGAGCGCGGACAGAACCGCCTGCCGGCGGGCCTGCTTGGGGATCCG
Organism: uncultured Binatia bacterium (SeqCode); assembly: GCA_965218305.1. Taxonomy (GTDB): domain Bacteria; phylum Desulfobacterota; class Binatia; order UBA9968; family JAJDTQ01; genus JAJDTQ01. The sequence goes on from OZ244617.1 coordinate 2,888,538, forward strand.
GTACGAATAGTCCCGCGGCGCGGGGCCGAACGCGGTGCCGCCCCCGACCCAGATGGGCGACCGCACACTGCCGGCGCGAGCCCTGCCCGAGCCCTTCTGGCGCCACGGCTTCTTGCCGCTGCCGCGAACCTTGCCCCGGGTCTTGGTGGACGCGGTACCGGCGCGCCGGTTGTTCATCTGCATGACCACCGCCTGGTGCAACAGGTGGGGACGCACCGCTACGCCGAATATGCTGTCCGGGAGCTCAGGCTCGATCCTGCGAAGTTCCATGCCCTACCCCTTGACGGCCCGGCGGACGAGAACCAGCCCGCCGTTGGAGCCCGGAATGGCCCCCTTCACGAGCAACAGGTTCTCCTCGGGGCGAACGTCCACCACCCGAAGGTTCTGGATCGACACCCGCTCGTTGCCCAAATGTCCGGCCATCCTCTTTCCCTTGAATACCTTGCCCGGATAGGAACGGTTCCCGATGGAGCCGCCGTGCCGGAAATATTCGTGGGTGCCATGAGTGCGGGAGAAACCGTGGAAGGCCCAACGCTTCATGACGCCGGCGAAGCCCTTGCCCTTCGAGGTTCCGGTAACGTCGACCCGATCTCCAGGCTTGACCAGGTCCGTCACCTTGAGCTCCTGGCCCACCTCATAGTCCGAGACGTCGTCGACCCTGAACTCGCGAAGCACGCGGAAGGAACCCTTCTCCGCCTTGGCCATGTGGCCCCGCAAGGGACGGTTCACCCGCTGGTTCTTCTGCGTGCCGAAACCGAGCTGCAGGGCATTGTACCCGTCCCGCGCCTCGTCCTTCTTCTGCACCACCACGCACGGACCCGTTTCAACGACCGTCACGGGGATCACGTTCCCGGTGTCGTCGAAGAGCTGGCTCATGCCGATTTTCTTTCCGATGAGACCCGTCATCTACCAACCTATTGAAGCTTGATCTCCACATCCACGCCGGCGGCCAGATCCAGCTTGCCCAACGCGTCGATGGTCTGCTGGGTCGGCTCGAGGATGTCGAGCAGCCTCTTGTGAGTGCGAACCTCGAACTGTTCCCGCGACTTCTTGTCCACATGCGGGGACCGGTTCACGGTAAACCTCTCGATGCGCGTCGGGAGAGGGATGGGGCCGGCAACCCGGCCGCCCGTTCTCTTGACGGTCTCGACGATCTCGCCTACCGACTGGTCCAGGACCCGGTAGTCGTAGGCCTTGAGCCGAATGCGGATTTTCTCGTTCACACGCTTACCCCAATCGAATCACGCTCGCGCCTCAGGCACGAGCCTCCCGGCCCATCATGTCTTCCTTCACCGTTTCCGGCACTTCCTCGTAGCGCGAGAACTGCATCGTGTACGTCGCCCGACCCTGAGTCCTGGACCTCAGATCCGTGGCATAGCCGAACATCCGCGACAGGGGGACACGAGACTCCACGACCTGCGCGTTCCCCTTGGAGGTCATTCCCAGGACCTTGCCCCGTCGCGACCTGATGTCCCCGATCACGTCGCCCATGAACTCCTTCGGCACCACCACCTCCACATCCATCACCGGCTCCAGCAACACGGGAGAGGCTTTTCCCAGCGCCGCCTTGAAAGCCATCGAACCGGCAATGGTGAACGCCATCTCCGAGGAGTCCACGTCGTGGTAGCTACCGTCCAGCAGCGTCACCTTCACGTCGACCACCGGATATCCCACCAGGCCGCCGTTGGTCATGGCCTGGACGATACCGTTCTCGACCGCGGGCACGTACTCCTGCGGTATCCTGCCACCCTTGATGGCGTCGACGAACTCGAACCCGCTTCCGGTGGGCTGCGGCTCCAGGCGCAGGTAGACGTGGCCGTATTGCCCGCGACCCCCCGACTGCCTGACGAACCGGCCCTCCTGCTCCACCGTCCGGCGTACCGTCTCCTTGTAGGCCACCTGGGGCTTACCCACGTTGGCGCCGACCTTGAATTCCCGCAGCAGCCGGTCGACGATGACCTCGAGATGGAGCTCCCCCATCCCCGAAATCAACGTCTGGCCGGTCTCCTGGTCCACCGTAACCCGGAAGGACGGATCCTCCTTGGCCAGCTTCTGCAGCGAAGCCCCGAGCCTTTCCTGGTCGTCACGCGACTTGGGCTCGATGGCGATGGCAATGACCGGCTCCGGGAAGTCGATGGCCTCGAGCAGGATGGGATTGTCTTCGTCACAGAGCGTGTCGCCGGTCTTGGCGCTGCGCAAGCCCACGGCCGCAACGATGTCTCCGGCACAGACCTCGTTGATCTCCTCCCGCTTGTTGGCGTGCATCTTGAGAATACGGCCGAGCCGCTCCCGACGACCGGTGGACGCGTTGTAGACGAACGCTCCCGACTCCCGCGTTCCGGAGTAGACCCGGAAGAAAGTCAGCGACCCCACGAAAGGATCGGCCATGATCTTGAACGCCAACGCCGAAAACGGCGCCTCGTCCGAGGTCGGGCGGACCGCCTCATCGCCGGTGTCAGGCTCCGTCCCGCGGATCGGCGGCACGTCCAGCGGTGAAGGAAGGTAGTCGACGACCGCGTCCAGCAACGGCTGCACGCCCTTGTTCCGGAACGCCGCTCCGCAAAGCACGGGGACGAGCTGAAGCCTCAAACCCGCGGCCCGAATGGCCTGGACCAGCCCCTCGTCGGAGATTTTCTCGCCCTGGAGGTACGCGGTCATGACGGCGTCGTCGCAATCCGCCAGCGTCTCCAGCATGATCTCGCGATATTCGTCTGCCCGGGCCTGCAATTCGGCTGGTATGGACTCCTCCCGGAAGCTGGCCCCGAGATTCTCGTTATCCCAAATGAGCGCCTTCATCCGCACGAGATCCACGACGCCCCGGAAGTCGCCCTCGGCTCCCACCGGAAGCTGGATCACGAGGGGACGCGCCCCCAGCCGATCCCCGATCATCTTCACCACGCGGAAGAAGTCGGCGCCGACGCGATCCATCTTGTTGATGTACGCGATCCTGGGCACACCGTACTTGTCCGCCTGCCGCCAAACGGTCTCGGTCTGGGGCTCCACCCCCCCGACGGAGCAGAATACCCCGATGACGCCGTCCAACACCCGCAGCGACCTCTCCACCTCGATGGTGAAATCCACGTGGCCCGGGGTGTCGATGATGTTGATCCGGTGATCCTGCCAATGGCACGTCGTAGCCGCCGAGGTGATGGTGATGCCGCGTTCCTGCTCCTGAACCATCCAGTCCATGGTCGCGGTGCCGTCATGCACCTCGCCCAGCTTGTAGTTGATGCCGGTGTAGAACAACACGCGCTCGGTCGTGGTGGTCTTGCCGGCATCAATGTGGGCCATGATGCCGATGTTGCGGATTCGGTCGAGTGGAATCTGTCTACTCATGTCTCGTAGTCGCGTCTATAGGACGGCAAAAAAAGGAGGCGGTTCTACCGCCTCCTTTGTCGGATGATCATTGACTTGGAAACTACCAGCGGTAATGGGCAAAGGCGCGGTTCGCCTCGGCCATCCGGTGGGTATCTTCCTTCTTCTTGACGGCGTTGCCCCGCTGGTTGGCGGCGTCCATCAACTCCCCGGCCAGCTTCTCGTCCATGGCCTTCTCGCTTCTGGACCTGGCCGCGCTGATCAACCAGCGAAGGCTCAGGGAAAGCCGCCGGTCCGGACGGACCTCCACCGGCACCTGATAGGTGGCGCCGCCGACACGCCGGGACCGAACCTCCACCATGGGCTTGGTGTTGTCCACGGCTCGTTTGAAGACTCCAAGCGGCTCCGTCTTCGCCTTGGCCGAGATGATGTCCAACGATCGGTACAAGATACCCTCGGCAATACTCTTCTTGCCACTGCTCATCATGTTGTTGATGAACTTCGTGACCAGCTTGTCCCCGTACTTGGGATCCGGGAGCAGGTCTTTCCGCTTTATTTCACCCTTGCGCGGCATGTCTCTACTTCGGCCTCTTGGCCCCGTACTTCGACCGGCCCTGACGGCGCTCCTGAACACCGATGGAGTCCAGCGCGCCCCGGATGATGTGGTAACGCACCCCGGGCAGGTCCTTGACCCTGCCGCCGCGGATCAGGACCACGGAGTGCTCCTGAAGATTGTGCCCCATCCCGGGGATGTAGGACGTCACCTCCGCGCCGTTGGTCAACCGGACTCGGGCCACCTTGCGCAGGGCCGAGTTGGGCTTCTTCGGTGTGGAGGTATAGACCCGCGTGCAGACGCCCCGTTTCTGGGGACAGCCCTGCAACGCCGGCGCGGTGTTCTTCTGCCGCTGAATAACGCGGCCCTTGCGGACCAACTGATTGATTGTAGGCATGTGTTCTACTCTCGCAACAAACCGTCGAATTTATCGGAACTTTGGCCGCCTGTCAACTATCAGGCCACCTCCACCTCGGACACGTCGATCTCCCCGAGTTGCTCGTCGCATTCGATGTCCAGGACGTTGTACTCGGCCAGGCCTGTCCCCGCCGGGATCAGCTTCCCCATGATGACGTTTTCCTTCAACCCGCTGAGCGGATCGAGCCTGCCGTTGATGGCCGCTTCCGTCAGAACCTTGGTGGTTTCCTGGAACGAGGCCGCGGAAATGAAGCTTCCGGTGGACAGCGACGCCTTGGTGATTCCAAGCAGAAGAGGCTCCGCCACCGCCGGTTTGCCCCCGTCGGCCAGCATCCGCTGATTCTCCTCCTCGAACCGCCACTTCTCCACCTGGTCACCCATCAGGAAATCGCTGTCGCCGCTCTCCTTGATGCGCACGCGCCTCAGCATCTGCTTGACGATGACCTCGATGTGCTTGTCGTTGATACGAACGCCCTGCAGTCGATAGATTTCCTGAATCTCGTCCACCAGGTATTTGGCCAACGCCTTCTCGCCGAGAATACCCAGTATGTCATGAGGATTGGACGAGCCCTGCATCAGCGATTCGCCGGCGCGGACCCGATCACCTTCGTGCACGCTGATGTGCTTGCCCTTGGAGATCAGATACTCGCGCGGCTCCCCGACGTCGGGAGTCACCACGACCTTGCGCTTCCCCTTGGTGTCACGGCCGAACGATACCACGCCGTCGATCTCGCTGATGACGGCAAACTCCTTGGGTTTCCTGGCCTCGAACAGCTCGGCCACCCGCGGCAACCCGCCGGTGATATCCTTGGTCTTGGTGGTCTCCCGCGGAATCTTGGCCAGCACATCGCCCGCGGATACCTCCTGGTGCTCCACCACGTTGATATGAGCGCCCACGGGCAGCATGTACCGGGCCTCGCTGTTGTTCGAAAGCCTGGCTGTCTTGCCGCTGTCGTCCTTGATGGAGAGCCGCGGCCGCTTGTCGATGTCCTTGAAGTCGATGATCACCTTGGTGGACAGACCGGTCCGCTCGTCCACCTTCTCCTCCATGGTGGTCCCCTCGAGGATGTCCCCGAACTTCACGGCGCCGCCCAGCTCGGTGATGATGGGGATCGTATAAGGATCCCATTCGGCCAGCAGCTCTCCGGCCTTGACCGCGAACCCGTCCTGCTTCTTGAGCTTGGCGCCGTAGACCAGCGGGTAGCGCTCCCGCTCCCTTTCCCGCGACCGGTCCGAGCCTTCCGGATAGTCCACGACGGCCAACTCGCCGTTGCGGTTCATGACCACCCGCTCACCGTCCCGGTTGGCGACGGTGCTGACGTTGATGAGCTTCAGGTAGCCGTCCGTGCGCGGCGCGAGCGTGGTCTGCTCGGCGCGCCGGCTGGCGGTGCCGCCGATGTGGAAGGTCCGCATGGTGAGCTGGGTGCCGGGCTCGCCGATGGACTGCGCGGCAATGACGCCGATGGCCTCACCCGAGTTCACCATCTCGCCCCGGGCCAGGTCGCGCCCGTAACACATGACGCACACGCCCTTCTTGGACTGGCAGGTGAGCACCGAGCGAATCCAGATACGCTCCAGGCCGGCGTCCTCGATCCGCTGCACCAGCCCCTCGTCGATCTCCTGGTTCGCCTTGACGATGACCTCGCCGCTGAACGGATCCTTGATGTCTTCCAGCGCCACTCTGCCCAGCACACGGTCGCCGAGGGGCTCGATGACCTCGCCCCCCTCCATGAGGGGCGCCATCTCGATGCCGTCCAGGGTACCGCAATTGTCCTGGGTGATGATGGCGTCCTGCGCCACGTCCACGAGCCGCCGGGTCAGGTAGCCGGAATTGGCGGTCTTGAGGGCGGTGTCCGCAAGGCCCTTGCGGGCGCCGTGGGTGGAGATGAAGTACTGGAGGACGGTCAGCCCCTCCCGGAAGTTGGCGGTGATGGGCGTCTCGATGATCTCCCCGGACGGTTTGGCCATCAGCCCGCGCATGCCCGCGAGTTGCCGGATCTGCTGCGCGCTGCCCCGGGCGCCCGAGTCGGCCATCATGAAGATCGGATTGAAGTTGGGCACCCGCATGGTATAGCCCTGCTCATCCGTGACGGTTTCGGTTCCCAGGTCCCGCAACATCTCGTCCGAGATCCGGTCGGTGACCTCGGCCCATATATCCACGACCTTGTTGTACCGCTCCCCGTCTGTAATGAGGCCGTTGTTGTACTGCTCGTCGATCTCCTGGACGCTTCCGTACGCCTGCTTCAGCAAGCGCTCCTTGCTGGCCGGTATCACCATGTCCTTGAGGGCGATGGAGGCTCCGGCCTTGGTGGCGTAGCTGTAGCCCGTGTCTTTCAGCTTGTCCGCAAAAATAACCGTGGCCTTGTTGCCCGCGAGACGGTAGCTGAGATCGATGAGGTTCCCCAGCTCCCTCTTCTTCATGACGTGATTCACTTCACGGAACGGGATCTGGGACGGAACGATTTCATAAAGCAGCACCCGTCCCACGGTGGAGTCATACATCTCGCCCTCAACCCGCACCCGGATGCGGGCCTGAAGGGCTACTGCGCCCTGGTCGTAGGCGATGCGGACCTCGGCCGGGCTGGCGAGGAGCTTGCCCGCGCCCTTCACGTTGGGACGTTCACGCGTGAGGTAGTACAGACCCAGGACGATGTCCTGCGACGGCACGATGATCGGCTTGCCGTTGGCCGGGGAGAGGATGTTGTTGGTGGACATCATCAACGCGCGCGCCTCCACCTGTGCCTCCACCGACAACGGCACATGCACGGCCATCTGATCACCGTCGAAGTCCGCGTTGTAGGCGGCGCATACCAGTGGATGCAACTGAATCGCCTTGCCTTCGATCAACACCGGCTCGAATGCCTGGATCCCCAGCCGGTGCAGGGTGGGCGCCCGGTTGAGCAGCACCGGATGCTCCTTGATCACGTCGTCGAGGATGTCCCAGACCTCGGGCCGCTCCTTCTCCACCGCCTTCTTGGCGCTCTTGATGGTGGTGACGTAGCCCCGTTCCTCCAGCTTGTTGTAGATGAACGGCTTGAACAGCTCCAGGGCCATCTTCTTCGGCAACCCGCACTGGTGCAGCCGCAGCTCCGGACCCACCACGATGACGGAACGCCCGGAGTAGTCCACGCGCTTGCCCAGCAGGTTCTGGCGGAACCGGCCGGTCTTGCCCTTGAGCATGTCGCTGAGCGACTTGAGGGGCCGCCGGTTGGGGCCGGTGATGGCCCGGCCGCGCCGGCCGTTGTCGAACAGCGCGTCGGCCGCCTCCTGCAACATCCGCTTCTCGTTGCGGATGATGATATCGGGAGCGCTCAGCTCCATCAGCCGCTTGAGGCGGTTGTTCCGGTTGATCACCCTGCGGTAGAGGTCGTTCAGGTCGGACGTGGCGAAACGCCCGCCATCCAGCGGCACCAGCGGACGCAGGTCCGGCGGAATGATGGGAATCACTTCCAGGATCATCCACTCGGGCCGGTTCTTGGAGTGCCGGAACGCGTTGAGGACCTTCAGGCGCTTGGCGAGCTTCTTCCTCTTGACCTCGGAATTGGCGTCCCGCAGCTCGGCCCGGAGCTCCTCGGACAGCTTATCGACTTCGAGATGGCCCAGGAGCTCGCGAATCGCCTCGGCCCCCATCTGCGCCCTGAAGTCGGTGCCGTACTCCTCGAGCGCCTTGCGATAGCGGGCCTCGGTGAGCAGTTCCTTGTACTGGAGCTTCGTGGAGCCCGGGTCGAGGACGACGTAGGATTCGAAGTACAGGACCTTTTCCAGGTCCTTGAGCGACAGGTCCAGCAACGCGCCGATGCGGCTCGGGAGGCTCTTCAGGAACCAAATGTGCGCTACCGGCGTGGCCAGCTCGATGTGTCCCATCCGCTCCCGGCGGACCTTCGACTGGATGACCTCGACGCCGCATTTCTCGCACACGACGCCTCGATGGCGCATTCTCTTGTACTTGCCGCAGTTGCACTCGTAGTCCTTGGTGGGTCCGAATATCTTGGCGCAGAACAGACCATCCCGCTCGGGCTTGAACGTCCGATAGTTGATGGTCTCCGACTTGCGCACCTCGCCGTGGGACCACGACCGGATCTTGTCCGGGGAGGCCAGGGCGATCTTGATCCCCTTAAAGCTGAGCGGGTTCTTGGGCTTCTCGAAAAGACTGTACACCTCTTCCATGGGGCCTCCTTATTCCACCAACTCCAGGTCGAGACACAAACTCTGCAACTCCTTGACCATGACGTTGAAGGACTCCGGCAATCCCGGCTCGAGAAAATGATCGCCCTTGAAAATGCCCTCGTACATACGGGTCCGCCCCGTGACGTCGTCCGACTTGACCGTCAACATTTCCTGAAGCGTATAGGCCGCCCCGTACGCTTCGAGCGCCCACACCTCCATCTCTCCCAACCGCTGGCCGCCGAACTGCGCCTTGCCGCCCAGCGGCTGCTGCGTCACGAGCGAGTAGGGTCCGGTGGACCGGGCGTGTATCTTGTCGTCCACCAGATGATGGAGCTTCATCATGTACATGACGCCCACGGTCACCTTCTCATCGAACGGCTCACCGTTGCGCCCGTCAAACAAGGTGACCTGTCCCGTGACCGGCAGGTCGGCCTTCTTCAGGAGATTGAAGATCTCGTTTTCACGGGCGCCGTCGAACACCGGAGAAGCCAGATGAACGCCTTGCCGGTACTTCTCCGCCAAACGGCGAACGTCGTCCGCGGGCAGGTGGTCGAGGCCGACCTTGCTTGACTCGCCTTCGCCCAGATAGTCCTTCAAACGGGCCGCAATCTCCGACGAATTCTGGTCGAGCAGCACCTGGATCTGCTGGCCCAGGCTGCGCGCGGCCCAACCCAGGTGGGCCTCCAGGATCTGCCCGACGTTCATCCGCGACGGAACCCCCAGGGGATTGAGCACCATGTCCACCGGCGTCCCGTCCTCGAGATAGGGCATATCCTCTTCCGGCAGAATGCATGAGATAACGCCCTTGTTGCCGTGCCGCCCGGCCATCTTGTCACCGACCTGGAGCTTGCGCTTGATGGCCACGAGCACCTTGACCATCTTGATCATTCCGGGGGGCAACTCGTCGCCGCTGGTCAACCGGCTGATCTTGTCCTGGAACCGGACCTTCAGGGAGTCCACCTGGGCCGACGTGCTGGCGATGATGCGGCCCGCCTCGCTCTCCAACTCCCGATCCTCCAGCTTGAGATCCGCGAGGAAGGACAGGGGGATGCTGTCCAGCAGCTCTCCGGTCAGCTCGTCGCCCTTGGAGATGAGCACCTTCCGGTTCTCGTCCGTGAGCCGCGACCCGGCCCGGCGGCCGGCCAACAGCTCCTTCAACCGCTTCATGGCGCCGTCCTGGACGATGCGGATCTGGTCGTGTTGATCCTTGTTCAGGCGCGCCACTTCCTGGCTCTCGATCAGCCTGGTGCGCTCGTCCTTGTCCAGGCCCTTGCGTGAGAATATCCTCACGCTGATGACGGTTCCTTCGACGCCGGGCGGCACCTTGAGGGACGAATCCCGGACCTCACCCGCCTTCTCGCCGAAGATCGCCCGCAACAGCTTCTCTTCCGGAGAAAGCTGCGTCTCCCCCTTGGGGGTGATCTTGCCCACCAGCACGTCGCCGGGCTTGACCTCCGCGCCGATGCGGATCACGCCGCTCTCGTCGAGGTCCTTGAGCGCCTCGTCGCCGGCGTTGGGGATGTCGCGGGTGATCTCTTCCGGGCCCAGTTTCGTATCGCGGGACACGCACTCGAACTCCTCGATGTGCACCGAGGTATAGATGTCCTCCTTCACCACGCGTTCGCTGATGAGGATCGAGTCTTCGAAGTTGTAGCCGCCCCAGGGCATCAGCGCCACGAGCAGGTTCCGGCCCAGCGCCAACTCCCCGATCTCCGTGGAGGGACCATCCGCCACCACATCCCCCTCGTCGACGTGATCCCCGACGCGCGCGATGGGGCGCTGGTTGATGCAGGTATTCTGGTTGGAGCGCTGGTACTTGACCAGGCTGTAGATGTCCACGCCCGTGTCCGCATAGGCGCCGGAAGCCTCGTCCGCCTTGATGACGATACGAGTCGAGTCCACGCTCTCCACGGTGCCGCCCCGGGCGGCCACCACGGTGGCGCCGGAGTCCCGTGCCACCACCCGTTCCATGCCCGTGCCCACGAGCGGCGCCTCCGTGCGAAGCAAGGGCACCGCCTGGCGTTGCATGTTGGATCCCATCAATGCCCGGTTGGCGTCATCGTTTTCCAGAAACGGAATCAGCGAGGCCGCGACGCTCACCAGTTGATTGGGCGAAACGTCCATGAAGTTCACTTCTTCCGGACGGGCCATCACGAACTCGCCGGCCTTGCGAGCCGATATCAGGTCTTGCGTGAACCCGCCCTCGGTGTCGAGAGTGGCGTTGGCCTGGGCGATGACGTGATCTTCCTCCTCCAGCGCCGACAGATACCGGATCCGATCCGTGACCTTGCCGTCCCCAACCTCTCGATAGGGGGTCTCGATGAAGCCGAACTCGTTGACCCGGGCGTAGGTGGACAAGGAGGCGATGAGGCCGATGTTGGGTCCTTCCGGCGTCTCGATGGGACAGACCCGGCCGTAGTGCGTCGGGTGCACGTCGCGCACCTCGAAGCCCGCCCGCTCCCGCGTCAATCCACCGGGACCGAGCGCGGACAATCGCCGCTTGTGGGTGATCTCGGACAGAGGATTGGTCTGGTCCAGGAACTGGGACAACTGGCTCGACCCGAAGAACTCCTTCAGCGCGGCGGAAACCGGCTTGTGGTTGATCAGCTCCTGCGGCATGAGCGTGTCGATGTCCTGAAGGCTCATCTTCTCCTTGATGGCCCGCTCCATGCGCACGAGGCCCACGCGAAAGTGGTTCTCCACCAGCTCGCCCACGGGCCTTACACGGCGATTGCCCAGGTGGTCGATGTCGTCCACGGACCCGTTGCCGTTCCGCAGCTCGATGAGGTAACGCACCACCTTGAGGATGTCTTCCTTCCGGAGAGCACCGTGCTCCAGGGCTACGTCCAGCTTGAGCCGGTGATTGAGCTTCAGCCTTCCGACCCTCGACAGATCGTAGCGGTCCGGGCTGAAGAAAAGATTGTTGAAGAAGTTGGTAGCGGTGTCCATGGTGGGCGGGTCGCCCGGCCGCAGACGCCGGTAGATCTCCAGCAACGCCTCGTCGCAGGACTGCATCTTGTCCTGCAGGAGCGTGTTGCGCAGGTAAGGTCCGGTGTCCGCGTCATCGAGAAAGAACAGATCCAACTGCTTCACCCGGCTGCCACGGATGTCGTCCAGCTTTTCTTCCGTGATGGCTTCGTTGCACTCGACGATGACCTGGTTCGACTCGGGATCAACGACGTCATGAGCCGCCACCCGATCCACGATGTCTTCCCAGGCGATGGGAATCTGCTTGATCCCGGCACTCTCCATCTGACGCAGCACGGAACGCGTGAAGCGGCGGCCTTCCCGGACCACGAGGTTGTTCTTGTCGGGATCCCTGACGTCCCGAGTGGCCTTCAAGCCCATGAGCTGGCGGGGCTTGACCTCGAGCATGGGCCTTTCGACGTCGCAGGTAACGGTATCGGTCTTGTAAAAGTAGTTCAGCAACTCCTCGGGCTGCATCCCCAGGGCGCGCAACAGCACCGTGACATGGAACTTCCGCCTCCGGTCGATGCGGACGAACAGGATGTCCTTCGGATCAAACTCGAAATCGAGCCACGAGCCACGGTAGGGAATGACCCGGGCCGAGTAGAGAAACTTTCCGCTGGCGTGGGTCTTGCCCTTGTCGTGCTCGAAGAACACCCCGGGCGAGCGGTGGAGCTGGCTCACGATGACCCGCTCGGTGCCGTTGATCATGAAGGTGCCGTTCCGGGTCATCAACGGCACCTCACCGAAATAGACTTCCTGCTCCTTGACGTTGCGGATGCTGCGCGAGCCGGTCTGGGCGTCGACGTCCCAGAGCACGAGCTGAACCGTCACCTTGAGCGGCGCGGCGAAGTTCATGCCCCTTTCGTGACACTCGTCGACGTCGTACTTGGGCTCCCCCAACGCGTAGCTGACATATTCCAGCGAAGCCGTGTCGTTGAAGTCCCTGATGGGGAACACGGACTTGAACACCGCCTGCAACCCGATGCCCTGCCGTTCGTCTTCGGGCACATCCTGCTGCAGAAAAAGGTCGTAAGAGTTTTTCTGGATCTCGATGAGATAAGGCAGATCGATAATCTTCTTGATCCGCCCGAAATCACGGCGCAGTCTCACATTGTTGGCCACCTGGACCGGCATGAGCTCCCCCTTCACTCGACCCTGAGAATAACGCCCGGCGCTGCCGCCGGCCCGTTCCGGACACCCGCTCCGCTACTTGACCTCGACGCTCCCGCCGACCTCTTCGATCTTTTTCTTGATCTCCTCCGCCTCGTCCTTGGACACCGCGTCCTTGACGTTCTTCGGCGCTCCGTCGACGAGATCCTTGGCCTCCTTCAGACCCAGCCCGGTGATCTCACGAACAACCTTGATGACCTGAATCTTCTTCTCGCCGGCACCGGTCAGCACGGCGTCAAACTCGGTCTTCTCCTCGACCGCGGCCACCGCCGCCGGCGCCGCCGCCACCGCCACGGGCGCCGCGGCGCTGACCCCGAGCTCTTCTTCCAGCTCCTTGACCAGACCGGCCGCCTCCAGCAGAGACATGTTCTTGATGAAGTCCTTGACCTGTTCCCGATTCACTTCCATTGGTGAACTCTCCCTTCAACTGTCAAAATCTTCGAAACCTATTCTTTGCTCGCCCTGAGTGCTTCCATCAAACGCACCAACTGGCTGCCCGGTTCCTGGATGGTCCTCAGCAAGCGGCTTGCCGGCGCCTGCATCAACGAGAGCGACTGCGCCTGGATCTCCGGCAGGCTCGGCAGCATGGCCAGCCCCTTGACCTGGACCGGTTCGAGCAAGGTTCCGTCGAGAACCGCGCCCTTGATGGTCAGCTCGGCGTTGCCGTCCGCGAACTTGACCAGCGCCTTGGAGAGACCCACGGGGTCGTCGTAGGCGAACACCCAACCGTTCGGCCCGGTGAGGAAATCCTCGAGGGCCTGATACGCCGTGTCCTTTATCGCGAGCCGGACCAGATTGTTCTTGGCGATCTTGTATTCCCCGGCCGCCTCCCGAACGTCGCAACGAAGCCGCGTCATCTTGCCGACGGACAGCCCCCGATAGTCGGTCACCACCGCCATGGTGGCGGTCCTGAACTTGTCCTGGAACGCGTCGACGACTGTCGTTTTTTCCTGACGATCCACGCTGGTCTCCAATCCGTTCAGTGGGCGGCTCACACCCCCATGACGCGCACTTCCGCGGGGTCGATCCTGATGCCCGGCCCCATGGTCGCGGCCACGGCCACGCTCCTGATGTAGGTTCCCTTGGCCGCCGCGGGCTTGGCGCGCATCAACGCGCCCACCACTGCCCTGGCGTTGTCCAGCAACGCATCAGCCTCGAACGACACCTTGCCGATGGGCAGATGAACGATCCCGGCCTTGTCCACCCGGTACTCGAGCCGGCCGGCCTTGATCTCCTGGACCGCCTTGCCTATCTCGGCGGCCACGGTCCCGGACCGCGGGTTCGGCATCAGTCCGCGGGGCCCGAGGATCTTGCCGATGCGCCCGACGGCTCCCATCATGTCGGGGGTGGCCACCACCTTGTCGAAGTCGAGCCAACCCTCGGTGATCTTCTTGATCAACTCGTCATTGCCGACGAATTCGGCGCCGGCTTCCTGGGCTTCCTTCTCCTTCTCGCCCTTGGCGAACGCCAGCACTCTGACCGGCTTGCCCAGACCGTGCGGCAGCCCTACCGCACCGCGGATGTTCTGATCCGCGCGGCGCGGGTCGACGCCGAGCCGGACGGACAACTCGACCGTCTCATCGAACTTCGCGGTGGCCGTCTCCTTGACCATCCGGATCCCCTCGTCCAGCGGATACTTCCGGGTGTGGTCAAGCTTCTCGGCAACCCCCTGATACTTCTTGCCTTTCGCTCTCATTGCAGCCCCCCAACCGATCAGACAACCTTGAGCCCAAGGCTCCTGGCGGTGCCTTCGACAGTCTTGACGGCAGCTTCCATGCTGGCGCTGGTCAAATCGGGCATCTTGACCTGGGCGATCTCCTGGACCTGCGCCTTCGTCACCTGGCCTTTCGTCTCCTTGCCGGGCTCCGCGGACCCTTTATCGAGCCCCGCGGCCTTCTTCAACAACACCGCCGCGGGCGGGGTTTTGGTGATGAAGCTGAAGGTGCGGTCGGCGTAGACGGTGATGATGACCGGGATGATCATGCCCGGCTGGGTCTGGGTGGCCGCGTTGAAGGCCTTGCAGAACTCCATGATGTTAACCCCCCGCTGACCCAGCGCAGGGCCCACCGGAGGACTGGGATTCGCCTGCCCGGCGGGTATTTGCAATTTGATCTCGCCGATCACCTTTTTGGCCATGTTTTAACTCCGCTCCACCTGAATAACCTAGCTCCGCTCCACCTGAATAAAATCCAGCTCCACCGGGGTCGCCCGGCCGAAGATGCTGATGAGCACTCGCAACTTGCCCTTGTCGGGCTTCACTTCCTCGACCACTCCGTTGAACTCGGAAAAGGGTCCGTCAATGACCTTCACGCTTTCACCCACGGAGAACACGACCCGGGGCCGCGGCCGTACCGCCCCCTCCTCCATCTGATGGGTGATTTCCGCCACCTCCTCCTCACTCACCCACGGCGGCTGCGTGGTGCCGCCCACGAACCCGGTTACTTTCGGGGTCGCCTTGACGATGTGCCAAGTCTCGTCGTTCATCTCCATTTGAACCAGCATGTACCCGGGGAAGAATTTTCGGGACGAGGTCCGCTTCTTGCCCTTCACCAGCTCGACAACCTTCTCCGCCGGCACGAGGATCTCGCCGAACCAGTCGCCGTTGCCCGTCAACGCCTTGATCCGCTCCTCAAGAGCAGCCTTGGCCTTGTGCTCGAACCCCGCGAATGTGTGGACAACGTACCAGTTCTTTGCCATGAGACTCCCGATCACCTCACCGCAACAGCCACTGTCTCGTGTAAGAGAGGAGTATATCGACCAACCCGAGATAGATGGCGAAGAAGATCACCACCAGCACAACGACGCCCGTTGCCGCGTAGGTCTCCCTTCGCGTAGGCCAGTGCACCCTCTTCAATTCCTGCCAGGCTTCCCGAACGAAGTCGGTAAACCGCCCTACGGAGGCGAACGAATCAGTAAGTTTTTCCATTGCCGGCGATGAACTGGCGGGTCAGGCAGGACTCGAACCTGCAACAGCCGGATTTGGAGTCCGGTGCTCTACCAATTGGAGCTACTGACCCGGTTCCGCTGCCTCAGACCCGGATTTCCTTGTGCGCCGTGTGGGTACGACAACGAGCACAGAACTTCTTGAACTCGAGCTTATCCGTGGTTTTTTTCTTGTTCTTGGTGGTCGTGTAGTTCTTGCTCTTACACTGGTCACAGGCGAGCCCTACCAAGTCACGCATCTCGCACCCCCCTTACTGCACGATCTCGGTCACGACCCCCGCGCCCACGGTACGGCCGCCTTCCCTGATGGCAAAGCGCAGCCCGTCATCCATGGCAATGGGGGTGATGAGGTTCACGTCGATGTGAATGTTGTCGCCCGGCATGATCATCTCCGTACCC
The DNA here is from genome assembly GCA_965218305.1 of uncultured Binatia bacterium (SeqCode). Taxonomy (GTDB): domain Bacteria; phylum Desulfobacterota; class Binatia; order UBA9968; family JAJDTQ01; genus JAJDTQ01. Next base: position 2,904,472 of record OZ244617.1, read on the forward strand.
TCGGGCAGCGTCGCGACACCCGTCACGTCCGTGGTGCGAAAATAGAACTGCGGCCGATAGCCGTTGAAGAACGGCGTGTGCCGTCCGCCCTCTTCCTTGGTCAGAATGTAGGCCTCGGCCTTGAACTTGGTATGCGGTGTGACGGTCTTGGGCTTCGCGATAACCTGCCCTCGCTCCACCTGTTCACGCTTGATACCCCTCAGAAGCACGCCGATGTTGTCGCCGGCCTGCCCTTCGTCGAGGAGCTTGCGGAACATCTCGACGCCGGTTGCCACCGTCTTCTGGGTTTCCTTCAAACCAACGATCTCGACCTCGTCACCGACATGCAGGATGCCGCGCTCCACACGGCCCGTTACCACGGTGCCACGGCCGCTGATGGTGAACACGTCCTCCACCGGCATGATGAACGGCTTGTCCACGTCCCTGAGCGGATCGGGGACGTAGCTGTCCACGGCATCCATCAATCCGGTTATCGAGTCGGTGCCCAACTCGCCCCCCTCGCCTTCCAGAGCCTTGAGGGCGCTGCCGGTGACAACGGGAATGTCGTCTCCCGGGAATTGATACTTGGACAGCAGCTCCCTCACCTCCAGCTCCACCAGCTCCAGCAGTTCGCTGTCATCCACCATGTCGGCCTTGTTGAGATAGACCACCATGGAGGGCACGCCCACCTGCCTCGCCAGCAGGATGTGCTCGCGGGTCTGCGGCATGGGGCCGTCAGCCGCCGACACCACCAGGATCGCGCCGTCCATCTGCGCGGCGCCGGTGATCATGTTCTTCACGTAGTCCGCGTGTCCGGGGCAATCCACGTGGGCGTAATGCCGCTTGTCCGTCTGGTACTCGACGTGCGCGATATTGATGGTGACTCCCCGCTCCCGCTCCTCCGGTGCCTTGTCGATCTGGTCGAACGGCACGAAATCAGCACCCCCCTTTTCCGCCAGCACCTTCGTAATGGCCGCGGTCAGAGTCGTCTTGCCGTGATCGACATGGCCGATGGTACCGATGTTGAGATGCGGTTTGGTCCGCTGGAATTTTGCCTTGCTCATCTTCTCCTCCTCGCAGGTATCACCTGGCTTGATTCAATTGTTCACTAACAGGCAAAGCCCAGGAGCGGGCTTGAACCGCCGACCTCGTCCTTACCAAGGACGTGCTCTACCGACTGAGCTACCTGGGCATGGGGTTTGGAGCGGGAAACGGGATTCGAACCCGCGACCCCGAGCTTGGAAGGCTCGTGCTCTAGCCAACTGAGCTATTCCCGCAAAAATGACTCCCGTCGCCTTGGAGTCGTTCAACTGATGGTGGAGAGGGGAGGATTCGAACCTCCGAAGCCGATCGGCGGCAGATTTACAGTCTGCTCCCTTTGTCCACTCGGGAACCTCTCCCTATCTCCCGGTTCTTGCGCGAAAATCGGAAGGCCCCCGCGGACCTCCGTGTAATGAAATCGGTCACTTGGAGCTGGCGATAGGATTTGAACCTACAACCTGCTGATTACAAATCAGCCGCTCTACCGTTGAGCTACGCCAGCGGATCCATCCGTCGCCGTCGCACGCCCAAGAACAAAAAGTCACACCTACCCTGTCCCTCTTCCGTAAAACAGGGCAAATGTGGACTTACCGACACGCAGAATATTGGCATTTATCACCAGCAATGTCAACGGGCCGGCTTCGACACGGGTGCGATCCGTTGTCTCGCCAACTCGTAGGCAAACATGCTCCAGGCCACACCCACGTTCAACGAACCCACCCGGCCGTGCATGGGGATCGAGACCAGAAAATCGCAGCCACGCCGAATCAACGGACGGATTCCCCGCTCCTCCCCTCCCAGCACGACCGCCAGCTTTTCCGGATAGACCGGGTCACAGATCCTGCTCTCCGCGTTGGCGTCAAGGCCCACCAGCCAGTAGCCCTTCTCCCGAAGCGCCGTGAGCCCGCGATGGAGGTTGGCGATGCGGTAGAGCTCGACATGGTGGGCCGCGCCCGAAGAGGCCTTGATCACCGCCGCCGTGACGCCGGCCGCCCGATCCCTTGGTATGACGACGTGGCCCACCCCCATGGCCTCGGAAGTGCGCAGGATACCGCCGAGGTTCCGGGGGTCCACCACCCCGTCCAGGAAGAGGACACAGTCCGGGGCCTCGGGGGCCGACGCCGCCAGCAGAGCCTCGAAAGACCCGTAGGCGAAGGGCGCTGCCCGGGCGGCGACGCCTTGATGTCTGGCCCCGTGGGTCAGGGCGTTGAGTGCACGGGTATCGATCTCCGCAACCCGGCAGTGCTCCTCCCGGGCAGCCTGTTCGACCCTTTGCAGCGCGGGGCCGCGCCGGCCGCCGACCAGCAGGACTTCAATGATGTCGCCGGGAGCCGTCCGGAGCTTCTCCAGCACCGGATGGATGCCGTAGATCAACGCCGGGCTCTGGATTGAGGAATTCATCAAAGAAAGCTACCATTGCCGCTGTGCATCGGACCTTGAGCGCTTATGTAGCCGGTCAGATCATCCCGCCTTTTCTGGTCGGCCTCCTCGCCTTCACCCTCGTGTTCCTTACCGGCCGTATCGTACGGCTCATCGAGCTGGTCGTCAGCCGCGGCGCACCCGTGAGCCAGGTCGCGAAACTCTTCGCGCTCATCCTGCCGACGCTGCTGGAAACGACGCTGCCCATGGCCTTCCTGCTGGGGATTCTCTACGGCTGCGGCCGCCTTTCCCGAGACAGCGAGACGCTGGCCTTCAAGGCGTGTGGAGTCGGTCCGTTCCACTTCCTGGTTCCCGTGGCTCTGGTGGCGCTGGCGGTAGCGCTGCTGACCCTCGGCTTGTCGATTCTCGTTCGGCCGGCGGCCAATCTGGCGGTCAAAAGAGAGCTCTACGCCGTCGCCAAAAGCCGTGCCGGATCCCTGCTCAAGGAGAAGGTGTTCAATGACCTTTTTCCCAAGGTCCTGATCTACGTCGACAAGGTCGTTCCTCCCGGCAATACCTTTCAGGGTGTCTTGATCGTCGACCAGAGGGACAAGACCGCCGAGAATCTTATCATCGGAAGAGTAGCCCTGCTACTTTCCGACAACGAATCGAACTCCATCGGCTTGAGGGTGTTCGACGGCACGATTCATGAGCGGCGGGAACCCCGGTCCGGATTCAGCCAGACGTCGTTCAACGTCTACGACCTGAACCTCGAGCTGGACCGCATCGCGTCGCCCCTGGACCGAGGACGGCGACGCCCCAGGGAAATGACGCTGCAGCGGCTGCGCGACAGGATCCGATCGAAGTCGGCGCAGGGGGTCAGCGCCATACCGGAAATGATGGAAGTACACCGGAGATTCGCTTTCCCGTTCGCGCCTCTGGTCTTCGCCTTGCTCGGCATCGCCATCGTCCTGGCGCCGAGCAGATCGTCGCGGCGGCGCTCCCAGGGAATCGTCTCGTGCCTCGCCTGGCTATTCGCCTACTACGCCCTGCTGTCCGTCGGGACGGCCATGGGGGAGAATGGGAAGCTGCCGCCGTGGCTGGCCCTGTGGTTGCCGAACATCGTCGTGGGACTGATCTCGGTCTACCTGTTCGTCGCGACCCTCCGTGAATCGCCGTCACCGCTGGAGCTCAAGTTCGGGAGGTGGCTTCGGACCCTGAGCCGGAAACTCACGAGTCGCGGGGTCTCGGCGAAATGATCCCCTCCCGACGACCCCTGTCGCACTCCCCCCTCGGAAGTACCCTCGACCGCTACCTGTTGAGGCAATTTCTCGGTGTATTCTGCGCGACGCTGCTGGTGGTCATCCTGTTGCACCTCGTGAGCGACATCTTTAACCGCGTCGACAACCTGATGGGCAATGACGCGACGCTTTCCACGGCGATGTGGTACTTCATCTACCGGCTGCCGTTGATGATCTCCCGTGTCATCGGCTTCGCCGCGCTGTTCGCCGCATTTCTGACCCTCGGCTCACTGGCGCGGCGCCACGAGCTGATTGCCATGGGCGCCTGCGGGCTCAGCGTGCACCGCATCACGTTGCCGTTCCTGCTGGCGGCCCTCGGTATCAGCGCCGCCACGTTTCTGTGGAACGAGACCGCGGTGCCCGTCTCGACGCGTGAGGCCAAGCACATCTACGACGTGAAGGTGCACAAGAAAGAGCGGCGATCGATTTTCGGGAACGAAGAGATCTGGATGCGGAGCAACGACGCGTTCATAAGAGCCGACCATTTCGACACGGAAACGAACAGGCTTCATGGCCTGGTAATCTACCGAATCACACCGGAGTTCACGATGGAGGGACTCATCGAAGCGCCGGCGGCGCGCTGGAACGGCCGCCGCTGGGTGCCCGACGGAGGCACCGAATGGCGTTTGCTGGAGGGCGGAAGGCTCGGTCAACGACCGCTGGGGACGACGCTGCCGCTCGAAGAACGGCCGGAAGACTTCCGAATCTTCGCTCGTTCGCCCGACGAGTTCAGCTACTTCGAGCTGCGGCGGCGGATCGCCGACTTTCAGGACAAGGGGATCGACACGGTACGGGACCGGGTCCACCTGCACACCAAGCTGGCGATCCCGCTGGTAATACCCTTGACCATACTGCTGGCCGTGGCGTTCGCGGTCAAACCCGGGAGGAAGGGCAACCTGGCCCTCAACTTCGGTCTGACCATCGCAATAGGATTTTCCTATTGGGTGCTGCTGGGCTTTTGCGTGTCGTTGGGGAAGGCAGGCGCGATACAGCCCTGGCTTTCGGCGTGGCTGCCCAACATGTTGACGGGACTACTGAGCCTGTACCTCTACACAGGCTCGGAATGAAGGAAGGTTCGTGGGACGGGACACCAAGGGGCTGACAGTCGATCAGCGCTTGGAAAACTGCGGCCGCTTCCGTGCCTTGTGCCGGCCGTATTTCTTTCGCTCCACCGCGCGCGGGTCTCGCGTTACGTAACCCACCTTTTTCAACGGAGCGCGGAAGCCCTCATCCACCTGCATCAACGCGCGGGTAATACCGTGCCGTATGGCGCCGGCCTGGCCGGAGATTCCGCCTCCCTTGACGTTGGCAACGATATCGAAGTCCCCGAGGGTTTGGGTGACGTGAAAGGGCTGGCGGACGATCATCCTGGCCGTTTCACGACCGAAGTAATCCTCCAGCACCCGCTTGTTGATACGGATGTCGCCGGTGCCCCGCTTCAGATAGATCCGTGCCACCGAGGTCTTGCGCCGGCCCGTCGCGTATATGAGTTCGTCCGCCATGATGTCGATCTCTATCCAACCATCTCGAAAGGTTCCGGCAACTGGGCCTCATGCGGATGCTCCGGGCCGCCGTAAACCTTCAGCTTGTCGAGCTGCCCTCGTCCCAGCCGGTTTTTCGGCAGCATGCCCTTCACGGCCAGCCGCACCACCGCCGCCGGTTTCTTCTCCCGCATCTCGGACAGAGTGGCGGTCCGAAGTCCCCCGGGATAGCCGGTATGGCGATAGTAGCGCTTGTCGTCTTCCTTCGCGCCGGTCACCTTAACGCGCTTGGCGTTGACGACGATGACGAAATCGCCCGCGTCCACGTGCGGGCTGAAGGACGGCTTGTGCTTGCCGCGCAGGACCCTGGCGATCTCCGTCGCCATCCGACCGAGGATCTTGTCCTCGGCGTCGATGATGTACCACCGGCGCTGGGCCAGGGACTCTTCTTTTGTCATCTGAAGCGTTCGCATGTCACAATCGAGTTTGGCGGGGCCGACGAGACTCGAACTCGCGACCTCCGGCGTGACAGGCCGGCGTTCTAACCAGCTGAACTACGGCCCCGAATCAAACAGAAATAACGGTTATCGTTCGCGATTGCAAGCCCGACGCACCGTCGCACAAACCCCCGTCCGTGCGGCAGTACACTTGAGAGACGAATGGGCGGTACAGGACTTGAACCTGTGACCCCCGGCTTGTAAGGCCGATGCTCTCCCAACTGAGCTAACCGCCCGAAGACCCTGGTGTCCCGTCACTGAGGAAGACTGGGTCTGGACTCGGCGTCCTTCTTCCGGAAGCCCGTGGGCGCGTCAGCCGACGCGTCGTCCAGCTCCCCGTGCGTGAACAACGCTTCCGGATCGCTCACCACGAGCGCCCGCTTGAGGACGTCATCCATGTGCGCGACCAGAATCAACTCCACGCTCTTCAGTATGGTTGCGGGAATCTCGTTGATGTCCTTCTTGTTCTCTTCCGGAATGAGGACGGCCTTGATCCCGCCACGATGCGCCGCGAGCACCTTTTCCTTGAGGCCCCCGATGGGCAGCACGTTGCCTCGTAGCGTGATCTCGCCGGTCATCGCCAGGTCGTGGAACACGGGGATACGCGTCAAGGCCGATACCAACGACGTCGCCATGGTGATGCCGGCCGACGGCCCGTCCTTGGGAATCGCTCCCTCCGGCACGTGGATGTGGATATCGTTCTTATGGTAGAAGTCCTTTTCCAGCCCCAGGTCTCCCCCCCGGGAACGCACGTAGCTCATGGCGGCCTGGGCCGACTCCTGCATGACGTCTCCGAGCTTTCCGGTGATGGTCAACTGGCCCTTACCCGGCATGATGGACACCTCGGTGGACAGCAACTCGCCGCCCATCTCGGTCCAGGCCAAACCGGTAGTGGTACCGATCCTGTGCTCCTCCTCGGCGAGGCCGTAGCGGTATTTGGCAGGACCCAGGTATTTGGGGAGGTTCCGGCCGCCCACGGTGGTCTTCGCCGTGCGGTCGTTCTTGACGACATCCACGGCGACCTTCCGGCAAATGGATGCGATCTCACGCTCCAGGTTTCTGACGCCCGCTTCCCTGGTATAGTGCCGCACCAGCCCCACAATGGCGCTGTCAGCCACGACGATGTTGTCGTCCTTCAGCCCATTGGCCTCGCGCTGCTTCACCACCAGATACTTCTTCGCGATATTCAGCTTCTCAAGTTCCGTGTAGCCCGCGATCCGTATGATCTCCATCCGGTCCTGCAACGGCCGGGGAATACCGTCCAGCGTATTCGCCGTGGTGATGAACAGGACCTTCGAGAGGTCGTAATCGAGGTCCAGATAGTGATCGTTGAAGGCCTGGTTCTGCTCCGGGTCGAGCACCTCCAGAAGGGCCGACGACGGGTCACCGCGAAAATCCATGGACATCTTGTCCACTTCGTCCATGAGAAAAACCGGATTGCTGGACCCGGCCTTCTTGAGAGACTGGATGATCTTCCCGGGCAACGCACCGATATAGGTGCGCCGATGCCCGCGGATCTCCGCCTCGTCACGCACGCCTCCGAGGGACAAGCGGACGAACTCCCGTCCCGTGGCGCGGGCGATGGAGCGCCCGAGGGAGGTCTTGCCAACACCCGGCGGTCCCACCAGACAGAGGATGGGACCCTTGATCTTGCCTACGAGGCTCTGTACCGCCAGGTACTCGAGAATCCTCTCCTTCACCTTCCCCAGCCCGTAGTGATCGTCCTCCAGCACCTTCTCCGCTTCACCGATGTCGAGCTTGTCCTCGGTGTGTTCGTACCACGGCAGGCTTAGAATCCAGTCGATGTAGTTCCGAACCACCGTCGCCTCGGCCGACATCGGTGACATCATCTTGAGCTTCTTGAGCTCCTTCTCGACCTTTTCCTTGGCCTCGGCCGACAGCTTCTTCTGTTTGATCTTCTCCTCTATCTCCTGCATTTCGTTCTTGAACTCGTCCTTTTCGCCGAGCTCTTTCTGTATCGCCCGCATCTGCTCGTTCAGATAGTACTCCTTCTGGGAGCGCTCCATCTGCTTCTTGACGCGCGAACGAATCCGCCGCTCCACCTCGAGAATCTCGATCTCCGCCCGCATGTGCCCGAGCACCTTCTCGAGGCGTTCGGTAGCGTTGATGGTCTCGAGGAGAACCTGCCGTTCCTCCAGCTTGACCCCGAGATGTCCGATAATGGTATCGGCGAGCTTGCCGGGTTCCTCGATGGAGGAAACCGACATGACCATCTCCGGGGGAATCTTCTTCTTGACCTTGACGTAGTTCTCGAAGGCGCTGTGGACCTCGCGCACCACCGCACCCACCTCCGTGCCCTGCTCCACCACGTCCTCCAACTCCTCCACCTCCACCAGGAAGAACTCCGGATGGGTCAGATATTTGGCGATCTTGCCGCGCCGTTTGCCCTCGACCAGAACCTTGACGGTCCCGTCCGGCAGCTTCAGCATCTGCACGACACTCCCCAGAGTACCGATGAGATAGATGTCGTCCTCGCCGGGTTCGTTGGTTCTGGCGTCCTTCTGCGACGCCAGAAAGACCGGGGTTTGCTTACGGGACGCCTCCTCCAGCGCCCGGATGGACTTCTGCCGCCCCACGAACAACGGCACGACCATGTGCGGGAAGACGATGATGTCCCGGAGCGGCAGCAACGGCGCTTCCACCGTGTTGCCCTCTCCCTCTCCGCCGTCATCCTTTTTGTCGCTGCGAAATAGCATCGGTAACCCCTCTTACGCGCTCTCCGCCGCCTTCGAATACACGACCATGGGTGGTTCGTTGCGGGCCATCACCTCCTCGGTGATGACCACCTCCTTGATGTTGGGCTGGGAAGGCATCTCGTACATCACATCGAGCATGGTGTTTTCCATGATGGCTCTCAACCCGCGGGCACCGGACTTCCGCTTCATCGCTTCCCGTGCAATAGCCCAAAGCGCCTCGTCTGTAAAGTTGAGATGCACCCCCTCCATCTCGAAGAGTTTGCAGTATTGCTTGGTGAGGGCGTTCTTCGGTTCCTTCAGGATCTGCACCAGCGCCTCTTCACTGAGCTCATCCAGCGTGGCGATCACCGGCAACCGGCCCACGAACTCCGGGATCAGGCCGAACTTGAGAAGGTCTTCGGGCTGTACGTCGTGCACGACCCGGGAGTCCGCACGGGTCTCGACGTCCGTCTCGTTGCTGCCGAAACCGAGGCGCCTGCGTCCGGTGCGCTTTCGGATGATGTCCTCGATGCCGACGAACGCGCCCCCGCAGATGAACAGGATATTGGTGGTGTCCACCTGCAGGAACTCCTGCTGGGGGTGCTTGCGGCCGCCCTTGGGCGGGACGCTCGCCATGGTGCCCTCGATGATCTTGAGCAACGCCTGCTGCACCCCTTCGCCCGACACGTCCCTGGTAATGGAGGGGTTCTCCGACTTGCGCGAGATCTTGTCGATCTCGTCGATGTAGACGATGCCCCGCTGCGCCTTCTCCACGTCGTAATCCGCGGACTGCAGCAGATTGAGGATGATGTTCTCGACGTCCTCCCCGACATAGCCGGCCTCGGTAAGACTGGTGGCATCCGCGATGGTGAAGGGAACCTGCAAGAGCCGGGCCAGCGTCTGCGCCAGCAGGGTCTTGCCCGAGCCGGTGGGACCCAGCAGGAGAATGTTGCTCTTCTGGAGCTCCACGTCCCCCGTCAGCATCTGGTTGTCGATCCTCTTGTAGTGGTTGTGGACGGCTACGGCGAGGGTCTTCTTGGCGGGGTCCTGGCCCACCACGTACTGATCCAGCACGCGTTTGATCTCGACGGGTTTCGGGACACCGGACGACGAGGCGATGGCGTCCTCGTGCTCGCACTCCTCCGCGATGATGTCGTTGCACAGGTCGATGCACTCGTCACAGATATAGACGGTGGGGCCTGCGATCAGTTTGCGCACCTCATCCTGGCTCTTGCCGCAGAACGAGCAGACAAGACTGCCGGATCGGTCATCCCCATGCTTCGGCATCAAAATCTCCCTCACCCCTTTGTGGTTACGTCAAGCCGGCTGGTGATCACTTCATCCACCAATCCATACTCCAAGGCCTGTTGCCCGGTCATGAACAGGTCCCTGTCCGTGTCCCGCTCGATTCGCTTCAGCGACTGACCCGTGTGCTTCACGAGAATCTCGCCGAGTTCCTCCCGCGTTCTCAGGATCTCCCGCGCCTGGATGTCGACGTCGGCCGCGGTCCCCTGAAACCCGCCGAGCGGCTGATGAATCATGATGCGCGAATGGGGCAGCGCGTAGCGCTTGCCTTTCTCGCCGGCGGCGAGCAGGACGGCGCCCATGCTGGCCGCCTGACCCAGGCAAACCGTGGAAACCTGCGGGCGAATGTACTGGATGGTGTCGTAGATGGCCAGTCCGGCGGTCACAGAACCGCCCGGGGAATTGATGTAGAAGTAGATGTCCCGCTCCGGGTCTTCCGACTCCAGGAACAGCAACTGCGCGGTTATGAGGTTGGCCACCTCGTCTACGACGGCGCTCCCCAGAAAAACGATGCGGTCCTTGAGGAGCCGGGAATAGATGTCATAAGCGCGCTCCCCTCGACCGGTCTGCTCTACGACAAAAGGAATGAAGTTCATGTTGCCTCGATCAGGGTAGCGTGTCCTGCCTGGATCTCTTCATCCGCCTGGACAGGGTACACCAGGAAAGTCTAGCCTCTTTTCCGGCCGCCATCAACCTTTTTCAGGAGGGTCCACCACCGTGACGGCCGCCTCCTGCAACAGGAAATCCAGCGTCTTCTCGGAGACGAGCTGGGACCGCATCGTCGCCCGCGCCCAATCCTGCCCATACTGCCGGCGGACCGCGGCGGCCTGTTCGCCGCTGGCTCGCGCCATGGCCTCGATCCGGCCGTCGACTTCCTCCTCGGAAGCCGTAATCCCTTCCGCCACGGCGATCCTATCGACCAGCAGCATCATCTTGACGCGGCGCTCGGCTTGCGGCGTCAGCTCTTCCCTGAGCTCGTCCGTGGTCGGCTCCGGGGCATCCGGCCCGGACGACTGCCTCTGGCTGCCGGCCCGCCGCATGAGATACGACAGCTCCCGATCAACCATGGACGTAGAGACCTCGAAGGTATGCTCTTCCATGAGACGCTCTACGATCTGATCCTTCAACTGCCGGTCCTGAAACGCTTCGATCTCGCTTTGCAGTTCCGAGCGCAGCTTTCCACGCAGCTCCTCCAGCGAATCGCACTCGCCGTAGTCCCGCGCGAACTCGTCGTCCAGGGGCGGAAGGATCTTGTTGCGGATGTCCTTGACCGTCACCTCGAAGTCGGCCGTCTTCCCGGCCAGGCGCTCATCCTGGAGATCCGCCGGAAAATTCACCGCGATGGTCCGGGCCACTCCCCGTTCCATCCCCACCAGGCCCTGCTCGAACTCCGGCATGGCCGTGCCCGCGCCGACCTCCACCGGATAGTTCTCGGCCGTGTTGCCCGGAAAGGGCTGGCCGTCCACCGAACCCGAGAAGTCGATGAACACGTAGTCGCCATCCTCCACCCGATCACGCCCCTCCACCGGCTCCACTTGCGCGTTTCGGTTCTGGAGCTCCTTCAGGGCGCGTTCCAGATCCTCGTCGCCCACGTCCGCGCGCACACGCTCGATGGGCACGGCGCGATAGTCCTTGAGCTCGATGTCCGGCTTCACCTCGATGACGGCGGTAAACGCGAACGGCTTCGCCTCGTCCAACTCACCGGTCTCGAGCCGCGGCTCGGACACCGGCTCCAGTCCCTCGTCCTTCATCGCGCCCGCGAGCGCCTCTTCCACGAGCTCGGACAGAGCCTGGGCCTGGATCTCGGTACCATAGAGGCCGCGCAATATGTGCTGCGGGATCTTGCCCGAGCGAAACCCGCGCACCTTAGCCTGACGTCCGACTTGCCGGTAGATCCGGGCGAATGCCTTGCCGACGCGGTCGGCCGGGACGTCCACCCGAAGCCTTCTCTCCGTCGGCGTCAACACCTCGACTTCACACTTCATCCCTGTCTTGCCCCTTCTCACTCGGTTTCATTCAAATCCCACACGCATCCGGCCGCAGCCGTCACCCAAAGTACGAGCCGGATGGAAGGCGAGCCGGTCGTGATTCGAATGGCGCTTCTGTAATGGTGCGAGAGGGGGGACTCGAACCCCCACGGTTGCCCGCTAGATCCTAAGTCTAGTGCGTCTACCAGTTCCGCCACTCTCGCGTGCCGGTGTCCTGCAAAAGACCGCCGACCACGACTGTGCTGTAGCAACCCCGCGAACCGCAAGTCAAGATGACTCCCCGCGGTGGAGACTGCTCGAGGACGCCCGTGAGCCATGTTGAGGAGGGGGGAGTGGGCCGCCGGAGACTCGAACTCCGGACCCGCTGATTAAGAGTCAGCTGCTCTACCAACTGAGCTAGCGGCCCGCACGCGTTTGTCGTTTGATTGGGGTGAGTGAAGGGACTTGAACCCTCAACCCCTGGAGCCACAGTCCAGTGCTCTAACCAATTGAGCTACACTCACCAAAACACCTTTAGCTGGCGCGCCAGAGGGGACTCGAACCCCTGACCCACGGCTTAGAAGGCCGTTGCTCTATCCACCTGAGCTACTGGCGCGTCGAACCGTTCCTTCAAAGCCCGCTTCCGGCAAGTCACCGACCCTCACAAGCCCTTTCCCGCGGTAGACCGATTGCCAGTGTGGTCGGGGCGAGCCGATTTGAACGGCCGACCCCCTGCTCCCAAGGCAGGTGCGCTACCTGGCTGCGCTACGCCCCGTCACGGACTCTGCATTTTACCCTATAGCGTGCCGATATCAACCCCAGGGTCAGGCAGGCAGATTCCCGGCGGGATGGGAACGGAGCGTTGGCGGCCTCAGGCGCGCCATTGCCGGATGACTTGTTGCTGGACCTCCAGCAGCCGTTCGATGCCGGTCCGGGCCAGACCGATCAACTCATCGAGCTGTCGCGCGTCGAAGGGTTCCTTCTCGGCGGTCCCCTGGACCTCCACGAACTTCCCCGACCCGGTCATCACGAAGTTCATGTCCACCTCGGCGTTGTTGTCCTCCCCGGCGTCGAGGTCCAGCAGCGCCCTTCCCTCCACCACCCCGACGCTGACCGCGGCAACGCTGTCCTTCAGCAGACCCTCGGGCACGGTCTTGTCGGCCACCCACCGCTGCAAGGCGCAGGCCAGCGCCACGTAGGCCCCGGTGATGGAGGCGGTCCGGGTTCCCCCGTCGGCCTGGATGACGTCGCAGTCGAGCCACACCGTTCGCTCCCCCAGACAGTCGAGTCCCGCCACCGACCGGAGGCTGCGTCCGATCAACCGCTGGATCTCATGGGTGCGGCCGCCCACCTTGCCGCGGGACGCCTCCCTGGGAATGCGCGTCGGCGACGACGACGGCAGCATGCCGTACTCCCCGGTGATCCAGCCCTTCCCGGACTTGCGCAGAAACGGCGGCACCCGGTCTTCGATCTTGGCGGTGCAGATGACCCGGGTCTCGCCCATCTCGATCAAGGCCGAGCCGTCGGCGTGCTTGATGAAACCGGGTGTGATGTCGACGGGGCGCAGATCCTGATCCCCGCGTCCGTTTGCTCGCATGGTCACGTCAGCTTCCACGCCGCTAGAGATGAAAGACGACCGTCTTGAGCTCGGTCATCTCCTCGACGGCGTACCGTGGCCCTTCCTTGCCGAAACCCGACTCCTTGAGCCCTCCGTACGGCATCACGTCGGCGCGCCACTGCGGCCCCCAGTTCACGTGAAGGTTGCCGGACTCGACCTCCCGGGCGAATCGCATGGCCCAGCCGATGTTCTCGGTGAAGATGCCCGCGGAAAGGCCGAAGACCGTATCGTTGGCCAGCGCGATGGCCTCGTCGATGGATTCGAACGGCGTGACCGCGACGGCCGGGCCGAAGAGCTCGTCGCGCGAGATCCGCATGCCGCTGGAAACGTCGGCCACCACCGTGGGCGCGTAGACCGCGCCGCTGCGGGAACCCCCGGCCACCAACCGAGCCCCTTCACCCACCGCCTCGTTGACCCACTGCTCGACCCGGACGGCTTCGGCCTCCTTGATCATCGGCCCCACCTGCGTAGCGGCCTCGAGCTGGCTGCCGGTGGCCAGGGCCTCCACCTTGGGCGCCAGCACCCGCAGGAAGTCCGAGTACACCTTGCTGTCGGCCAGCACGCGCTGGGTGGAGATGCAAACCTGCCCCGAGTTCGCGTAACCCGTGGCGGCCACGGCCGCGGCCACCTTCTCCAGGTCCGCGTCCGGCATCACGATCAACGGGCAGTTGGAGCCCAGCTCCATGGTGACCTTCTTGATGCCCGCCACCCGGCAAATGTTCTCTCCCACCTCGCGGCTGCCGGTAAAAGTGATCTTCCGGACCCGGCCGTCCGACACCAGCGCATCGCCGATCTCGCCGCCCGACCCGGTCAGGCACTGAACGCCCTCGGGTGGAAGGCCCGCCTCGATCAGGATCTCCGTCAGCTTGAGCCCCGACAGCGGCGTGTCCGAAGCGGGCTTGATGATCACCGAGTTGCCCCCCGCGATGGCCGGGCCGACCTTGTGGCACAGCAGGTTGAGCGGGAAGTTGAACGGGCCGATGGCCACCACGACGCCGCAAGGCACGCGCAGCGTGAAGGCCAGCTTGCCCGCCCCCGAGGGGTCGGCGTCCAGCGGCACGGTCTCGCCGTGCACCCGTTTGGCCTCCTCGGCCGAAGCGGTCAGGGTCTCCACGGCCCGGCGCACCTCGCCCTTCCCTTCGGCCAGGATCTTTCCCTCTTCACTCGAGATGAGCGTGCCGAGCTCGTCCACCCGCTCCGCCATAAGGGCGGCCGCACGGGTCAGCACACGCCACCGCTCGTGGGCGGTCATCCGCGCCATGACGGCCGCCCCGCGTTCGGCGAACGCGAGCGCGCGCTCGACGTCGTCGCGCCCGGCCTTGGGCACGCTGTCGATAACGGCGCCGTCGTACGGGTTGCCGACCTCCTGCATCCTCGGTCGATCGACCCACTCTCCGGCAAGAAACATCTTCATAGCGATCCACTCCTTCTCGCGGCAGCGGCCGCGGGCGGGTTGGAAACCCGCCCCTACACTCATCGCGCGTCAGCGAAAACAAAAGGTACCGGACGGGAAGGCCCAATCCGTTACACGCGTTCCCGTATGGGCTCCAACACCGTCTCCGAGATTCCTTGCATCATGGCGGAAAGGCCCGGCTGCTCCAGCGCATCGATGGCGGCCAGGGCTGCATGCCTGCGATCGTGCATTTCCCTCACCGCGAAGGACAGCGACCCGAGCCGGTCGAACAATCCGGCCACCCGCTCCACGTCCGCGGACGACGTGGCCGCCCGGTCCTTGTCCAGCACCTCCAGCAGCCACCCGGCGTCGTCCGGCGGGGCATTCTCCAGGGCATGGACCGCCAGGATGCTGCGCTTGCCTTCGGCGATGTCGCTGCCGCGCTGGTCACGGCCCTTGTCGCCGTAGAGATCCAGCACGTCGTCCTGAATCTGAAACAGGATGCCGAGCTGGCGCGCCGCTTCGGTCAGGCCTTCAAGAACCCTCGCCTCCCGTCCGAACATCTCCGCACTGCCCGCCATGCCCAGGACAAAGAGCCGGGCGGTCTTGGCTTCGACCATGTCGAAGTACCGGGGCAGCGAGGGATGCGAGCTCACTCGCAGCGCGAACTCCTGCTCCTGCCCATCGATGACCTTCAAGGTCTCGATGAGCATCCGCCGTGCCAAAGCCTCCCGCCGCTCGCCGGACACCGGCGCCCGCTGCGCCAGCAACAACGTGAAGTAGAACATGGCATCGCCCAGGTTGATGGCCCGGGCCACGCCGAACCGATGCCACACCGTCTCCCGTCCCCTGCGGGCCTCATCGCCGTCCTGCACGTCGTCGTGGACGAGCGTGGCGTTGTGCAGCATCTCGCAGGCCGCGCCCATGGCCACCGCCCTGGCCGGATCCTCCCCCAGGCAATCCGCCACCAGCAGCGGCAGCAACGCGCGCAGCCGTTTGCCGCCCGTCTGAAAGTGATAGCGGCACATCTCGGCAAGTCCCGACTCGTCGAGCTCCGCCTCACGGATCACGTCGTCCAGGAGGTAAAGAACGTCCGGGAGATAGCGTGTCCGGATGCTTTCGAGGTGGGCCAGGAACGCCTGCTTCGCTGCCGTTGCGGACAGGTCGCCGGCGTCCGGGCCGCTCGATGGATCATCGCGCGTCATGCGCGTCCTTCCTCCTGTTGGCGGCGGTTGACATGGTGCCTGGCTCGGGATGACGAGGAAGTGACGAGGAAGGACGGTCGGGGAAGGGGACGCTCAACGGAGCTTCATACCGAACGCCACGGGCCCCTTGTCGCCCGCGCGGGTCTGAAACTGCACGCTGTCGCCTTCACCGAAATCCTCGAACTGCACCCGGGGGGCGCCGCTGCCGCGATGGAAAAAGACGTCGTCGCTGCCGTCGTCCGGCTCGATGAAGCCGAATCCCTTGTCTTTCAGAATCTTTCTGATGGTTCCCGTCACCTGCGTTCACTCCGATTCCTGTCCGATCGCTTGGCACACCGTCCTACTCATCTGGCCCGTTTCATAATGCCACGGGGACCGGGAGTCAAGAAGCGCGCGCATGCCTCCACGCTTTGTTTTCATCGCCGATGTGGTATGGGTCAGGGCAGGATGTCCAACTCGCTGCGCGTCATGGATCTGGGCCGTCTCGACTACGAGGCCGCACTCGCCGTCCAGGAACGGACCCTCGAAGCGAAGACCCGGGAAGCCATGGATACCCGGGGGGCCATGGACGATTGCCTGATACTGGTGGAGCATCCACACGTGATCACCACCGGCCGAAGGGAAGCGCGCGTCCATATCCTCGACCCCGGGGACGTGCCGGTCCACGCCACCAGCCGCGGCGGCGACGTAACCTACCACGGCCCGGGGCAGTTGGTGGTGTACCCGATCATCGATCTCAAGTCCAAGCTGCGCCGCGCCGTCCACCGTTACCTCGACGGGCTCGAGCAGGTCATCATCGATGTCCTGGGGTCATTCAGCCTGGAAGGCGCGCGCCGGCCGCCGTTCACCGGCGTGTGGATCGACGACCGCAAGGTCTGCGCCATCGGCGTCGCCGTCAGACGCGGCGTCACGTACCACGGCGCCGCGCTGAACGTGGCGCCCGATCTGAGCTATTTTCGCAGGATCGTGCCCTGCGGCCTGGACTGGGCCCAGGTCACCTCGATGGAGCGCGAGGCGGGAACGTTCGTCGATATGGAGGTGGTGAAATCCCGTCTGGTGCAGGGCTTTCGACGGAGTTTCGGATACGATGGGCTCGTGCGGGACCGGGACGCGACCGAGCCCGCCGCAGGCACGGACAGCGCCCCTGGCAGCTAGCGGCTATTTCTGAAACCAGTCGGCGTTGATCTGAGTGTACTCTTCCCACTTGTCCGGGACCGCCGCCTCCTCGAAAATGGCCTCGACGGGACAGACCGGCTCACACGCGCCACAGTCGATGCACTCCTCGGGATCGATGTAGAGCATCTTCTCCTTTTCGAACACCTCGGGATTGTTCTTGGTCGGGTGAATGCAATCGACAGGGCAAACATCAACGCAAGTCGTGTCCTTGACGTCGATACAGGGCTCGGCAATCACGTACGTCATTCATTTCCTCCTGGGGATACCAGTGTAGTGTACTGGCCAGTCTACTGGCCCGTACCTCGTCCGCCATCGCCACGCCAAGGGCCCGCGGCTGCGGACCCTGACCCCATCGCCGACCACAAGCGGGTTAATTTTTGGCTAACAAATAGCCCCGTTCAAGTCAAGCGCGGTTCGGGTCCGGCGCCCCTTCCGCAACCGCTTTGGGGCTGTTCCGGGGACGCTTTCGCGGCGGCGTGTGGGTGGCCGTGCCGTAGAACATCTCGGCGCATTCCATGAGCGTCTCGGAGACCGTCGGATGCGGATGGACGGACTCGGCCAGGTCCCTGGCCGTGGCCCCCATCTCGATGGCCAGCACACCCTCGCCGATCAACTCGCCGGCGCCGGCGCCGGTGATGCCCATGCCGAGGATACGCTCCGTCCCGGGCTCGAGGATCAACTTGGTCAGGCCTTCGGGACGGTCGAGGGTGAGGGCCCGTCCGGAGGCGCCCCAGGGGAACTTCACGATCTCCACCGGCACCTCCCGAGCCTTGGCCTCCCGCTCGGTGAGCCCGCACCAGGCGACTTCCGGTTCGGTGAAGACCACCGCCGGAATCACCACGTCGGCAATGGTGCTGGACTCGCCGGCAATGACCTCCACCGCAACGCGCGCCTCCTTGGTGGCCCGGTGGGCGAGCAAGGCGCCGCCGTTGGCATCGCCGATGGCGTAGATGAACGGGTCGCCGGTCTGCTGTTGATCGTTGCACTCGATGAAACCGTTGGCGCCGATCTTGACCCCGGTGTTCTCGAGACCCAGGTCCTCGTAGCTGGGGGTCCGGCCCACGCTGACGAGCACCCGGTCGTAGGTCTCGTCGCGCTTGGCGCCGTTGACCTCCATGGCCACCTTGATCCGTCTCCCGCTGGTGGCCATGCTCAGGACCCTGGTCTTGAGACGGATCTCCTTGAACAGCGATGCGGCCGCTTTGGCCACGGGCCGCACGAGGTCCGCATCCACGCCCGACAGCAGGTCGTTCAGCGCCTCCACCAGGACGATCTCGCTGCCCAGCCGGGCATAGACCGTTCCCAGCTCCATGCCGATGTAACCGCCCCCCACCACCAGCAGCCGGCCCGGAACGTCCTCCAGCTCCAGCGCCTCGGTGGAGGTCATGATCCGCCGGTTCCCGAGATCGAAGGCCGCCGGCATGGCCGGCTTGGAGCCTACCGCGACAATGGCCTGGTCATAGTTGATGAACTGCTGCCCTTCGGCGGTCTCCACCCGGAGGGTCCGGGAGTCCTCGAAGTGTCCGCGGCCGTGCAGCCGCTGGACGCCCCTCCGCGAGCACAGCCCGTCCAGCCCCTGGGCAAGCTTGTCGATGACGGATTCCTTCCACGCCCGCAGCTTCTCGAGCTTGACCTTGGGCTTGCCGAAGGTGACGCCGCGAGCCTCCGACAGCCCCGCCTCGTCGATGACGTGGGTCGCATGAAGGAGGGCCTTGGACGGGATGCAACCGCGGTTGAGACAGACGCCCCCAAGCCGCTCGTCCCGTTCCACCAGCAGCACGCGCTTTCCCAGGTCCGCCGCATAGAAAGCCGCGGCATAGCCCCCGGGGCCGGCGCCGACCACGACGATTTCCGTTTTGATGGGTTCCACGGGTCTCCTAAGGGTATCCTAGTGTGATGTCCGCTTCCGTACAGTTTTCCAGACAGCGCACGATCTCGCGCAGGAAACGCGCTCCATCGGCCCCGTCGATCACCCGGTGGTCGTAGGAGAGCGCCAGCGGCAGGACCAGCCGCGGCACCACCTTCTTGTCCCGCACCATCGGCCGGTACACGCCCCGCCCCATGCCCAGAACCGCCACCTGCGGGCTGTTCACGATGGGCGTGAAGTACGAGCCGCCGATGCTTCCGAGATTCGATATGGTGAACGTCGCCCCCTGCATCTCGTCCACGGACAGCTTGCGCTGCCGGGTCCTCTCCGCCAGCTCGTCCAGCTCCCTGGACAGGTCCAGCAGGTCTTTCTTGTCCACGTCGCGGATGACCGGCGCGAACAAACCCGCCTCGGTGTCCACCGCCACCCCGATGTGGACATAGTCGCGGATGACGATTTCCAGGGCCTGATAGTCGATGCTGGTCTTGAATGCGGGATACTTGTCGAGGGCCGACACCGCGGCCTTGATGGCGAAAGAGGTCACCGTCAGCCGCGCCCCCGATTTCTCGTAGGCCGCGGCGTGACGCTTCCGGAGCGCCATGAGGTCGGTGATGTCGGCGTCGTCGAACTGCGTCACGTGGGGGACGGTGGTCCAGGACTCGGTCATCCGCTGGGCGATGGTGCGCCGGAGCGGCGACATCCGCTCCCGCTTGCTGGGCCCCCACTTGGCGAGGTCCAGGGTCTGAAAGACGTTGCCCGCGGGCGCCGCCGCCGGGGCAGCCGGCTTGAGCGCCAGTTCCTGGAGCCCCTGAATGTAGTTTCGGACGTCCGCCATGACGATGCGGCCGCCGCGCTGGCTGCCCTTCACCCGGGTCAGATCGATGCCCAGCTCCCGCGCGATCTTCCGCACCGTCGGCGAGGCCGGCGGCGGCGCGCCGCTGCTGGACACGTGGACGTGGGCCTCCGGCGGGGTTGCGGACGGCGCATCCTCCCTGGCCGCGGCGGGTGCCGCCACGGTCGCTGCCCGGGGCTCGGCCGGCTTGGAAGCCCGGTCCTCGTCGATGGTCACGAGCACCTGGCCGATCGACACCACCTGGCCCACCTCGACGTGTATCCGGGCCACCCTGCCGGCGCCGGTGGAAGGAATGGGGGCCACCGCCTTCTCGTTCTCGAGCTCCAGAAGGGTCTGATCCAGTTGGACCTGATCCCCTTCCGCGACCACGATGTTGACCACGGTACCGGCGTCCGCCCCTTCGGCCAGTTTGGGAAGCGTTACATCCATTTTGGGACAGGCTGTCAGACGGCCATTTCGGGATGAGGCTTGGCCGGATTGTAGTGCAGCTCACGCATGGCCCGCGCCGCCACGGACTTTCGGACCCGTCCCTTGCGGGCCAGCGCGGACAGGGTCGCGACCACCACCGACTCGGCATCCACCTCGAAATAGCGGCGCAGCCGCGGCCGGATATCGCTTCGCCCGAAGCCGTCGGTCCCCAGCGTCACCAGACCGCCGGGCACCCACGGCGCGATCTGATCCGGCACGATCTTCATGTAGTCGGACACCGCCACGAAAATCCCCTCCTCCGGCTCCAACAGCGACTCCACGTAGGACTTGCGCGGCTTCTCCTCCGGGTGCATGAGGTTCCAGCGCTGGACCTGCTGGGCGTCGCGGCGAAGGAGATTGTAGCTGGTGGCGCTCCAGACATCGGCGGCGACGTCGTAGCGGCTCGCGAGGATGTCCTGGGCCCGGAGCGCTTCGAACAGGATCGGTCCGCTGCCGAACAGATGGGCGCGGAGCTTCTTGCCGGCGCCGGCGCTCTTGAACTTGTAAAGACCCTTGAGGATGCCCTCCTCGACCCCCGGAGGCATGGCGGGCATCTCGTGGTTCTCGTTGTACAGCGTAAGATAGTAGAAGACGTCCTCACGGCGCTTGTACATGCGCCTGAGGCCGTCCTGGACGATGACGGCCACCTCGTAGGCGAACGCCGGGTCGTAGGTGAGCAGTGCGGGAACCGTGCTCGCCAACACGTGGCTGTGGCCGTCCGCGTGCTGCAGCCCTTCGCCGTTCAGGGTGGTGCGCCCGGCGGTGGCGCCCAGCAGGAACCCCTTGGCCTTGCTGTCCGCCGCCGCCCACATGAGATCCCCGATGCGCTGAAAGCCGAACATCGAATAGAACGTGTAGAACGGGATCATGGGCGCGCCGTAGTTGGCCTGCGCCGTCCCCGCGGCGATGAAGGAGGACATGGCCCCGGCCTCGCTGATGCCCTCTTCAAGGAGCTGGCCGTCCCGCGCCTCCTGGTAGTACAGCAGCGTCTCCCGGTCCACCGGCTCGTAGAGCTGGCCCTTGGATGAATAGATGCCCACCTGGCGGAACAGCGTGTCCATGCCGAAGGTCCTGGCCTCGTCGGGAATGATGGGTACGATGTTCCTGCCGATACTCGGATCCCGCAGCAGCTTGCTCAGCAACCTGGCGAACGCCATGGTGGTGGAGACCCGGGCCTCCGAAGAACCCTTCTGGAACTCCTCGTAGGCCGCCGCCCCGGGCACCGCCAACGCTTTCGTCTTCTCCGCCCGCCTGGGCAGGAACCCTCCCAGGCTCTTGCGCCGTTCCAGCAGGTAGCGGGTCTCCTCGCTGTCCAGCGGCGGCCGGTAGAAGGGCGCCTCCACCACGTCCTCGTCCGTGAGGGGGACGCCGAAGCGGGTGCGGAAGTCGCGCAGCTCCTTCTCGTTGAGCGCCTTCTGCTGGTGGGTGATGTTGCGCCCCTCGCCCGCTTCACCGAGACCGTACCCTTTCACCGTCTTCGCCAGGATCACCGTGGGCGCGCCCTTGTGGCGCAGCGCCGCGCTGTAGGCGGCGTACACCTTCTGGGGGTCGTGGCCGCCCCGGGACAGCCTGCGGATCCCGTCGTCGCTGAGATGATTCACCATCTCCAGCAGCTCGGGATGAGTCCCGAAGAAGTGCTTTCGCGTGTAGCTTCCCGGGGCCACCGAATACTTCTGGTAGTCCCCGTCCACCGCATTCTCCATCCGCTCGGCCAGGAGCCCCTTGGCGTCCGCCTCGAGCAGCGGGTCCCAGTCCGAGCCCCAGATGACCTTGATGACGTTCCAGCCGGCGCCCCGGAACACCGCCTCCAGCTCCTGGATGATCTTGCCGTTGCCGCGCACCGGCCCGTCGAGCCGCTGCAGGTTGCAGTTGACCACCCACACGAGGTTGTCGAGATTCTCCCGCGAGGCCAGGGAGAGCGCCCCGGTGGCCTCCGGCTCGTCGGTCTCCCCGTCGCCCAGGAAACACCAGACCCGCGGCTCTTGCGACGACAGTCCCCGGGCGGTCAGGTAGCGGCCGAAGCGCGCCTGGTAGATGGACATGATCGGCGCCAGCCCCATGGACACCGACGGAAACTGCCAGAAGTCGGGCATCAGACGAGGATGGGGATAGGAGGGCAGCCCGCCCCCCTTGGCCAGCTCCTGCCGGAACAGGTGGAGCTTGCGCGGGCTCAGCCGGTGCTCCACGTAGGCGCGGGCGTAGTTGCCCGGCGACGCATGGCCCTGAAAATACACCAGATCGCCCGGCGCCCCGCCGTCGCCGCCCCGGAAGAAGTGGTTGAAACCCACCTCATAGAGGTTCGCCGCCGACGCATAGGTGGAGATATGGCCGCCGATGCCCGAATGAAACCGGTTGGCCTTGACCACCATGGCCATGGCGTTCCAGCGGACGTAGCTCTTCACCTTGCGCTCGATGCGGCGGTCGCCCGGGTACGGGGGTTCCAGCTCCCGTGGGATGGTGTTGACGTAAGGCGTATTCAGGCTCGCGGCGGGGGCGCGCTGCCGGTCGCGGATACGCGCCAGCAGTTGCGCCAGCAGGACGTCGACCTGTTCCGGGCCCTTTCGGACCACGTCGCCAAGCAGGGACTCCAGGGAATTCAGCAGCCTGTCGTTGGGAGCATCGCCGGCGGCGCCTTCGCCGACAGCTTCAACCGGCCCGGTCCCGGGGCGATACTCGCCCTCCGACGCGGAATAGGCAGGGGTTGTGGACTCTTTGGCACTCATGGCTTTCCAGGGATATTATATCAGGGTTTGCGCAAGCAACACGCCGTGCGGGGGCAACATATTCGCCGCCGCCCACGCCTGTCAAGTCCTTTCGGGCGGGCGCAAACCCGCTCCGAAACCGCCGGCCGCAACGTGCGGCCTCTACGACAAAGTTTCGCCATGCACTGTCTCGACCTGACACTACCGACCCCCGAAGCCAACCTGGCGTGCGACGAGGCGCTGCTCGACCACTGCGAGGAGAAACAGGACCGGGAGATCCTCAGGTTCTGGGAGTCTCCCGAGCTCTTCGTGGTTCTCGGCCTCGCCAGCCGGCGGGACCGCGAGGTCGACCTACCGGCGTGCGCGGCCCGGGGCATCCCCGTCCTGCGGCGATGCAGCGGCGGCGGGGCGGTGGTTCAGGGGCCGGGCTGCCTGAGCTACACGCTCATCCTGCGCATCGCCGAAAACGGTCCGCTGCAAAGCATCGATTCCACCAATGCCTTCATCATGAAACGCCACGAACGGCTGCTGGCGGAAGCCACCGGCCTGCCGATCCGGCACCAGGGCGCCACCGACCTGGCGGTGGGCGAGCAGAAGTTCTCCGGCAACGCGCAGCGGCGGCGGCGGCGCTTCCTGCTGTTCCACGGCACGTTCCTGCTGGATTTCCCGATCCCGCTGCTGGAAGAGATTCTGCCGTATCCCCCCAAGACGCCGCGGTACCGCCGCCGGCGTTCCCACCGCACCTTTCTCACCAACCTGCGTCAGCCCCCGGCGCACATCAAGGACCTGCTGGCGCGTTGCTGGGACGCCGCACCCGGCGACATCGATATCCCCACCGATGCCATCGCGTCGCTGGTGGAACGAAAGTATTCGGTGCGGAGCTGGAACGAGAGGGCGTGACGCTTATACGAGCGTCAGCCAATGGAGATGGCTTTCGTCCCGGCCGCGGATGACGTCGAAGAAGGCCTGCTGCAGATCGAGGGTCACGGGTCCGGGCTCCCCCGCGCCGATGGTCCGGTCGTCCACCTCCCGGATCGGCGTCACCTCCGCCGCGGTCCCGGTGAGAAAGGCCTCGTCGGCAATGTAGAGGGCATCCCGGGCGAAGGGCTCCTCGTGCACCCGGTATCCCTTCTGTCGAGCCAGCTCGATGATGCTGGCCCGGTTGATGCCGGGGAGAATGGAGGTCGCCGGCGCGGTCCTCAGCTCTCCGTCCTTCACGATGAAGAGATTCTCGCCGCTCGCTTCCGAGACGCACCCCGCGGGATCGAGCATGATGGCTTCATCGTAGCCCGCGAGCTTCGCCTCGTGCTTGGCCAGCACCGAGTTCACGTAGTTGCCGGAGATCTTGCTGTTGGTCATCATCACGTTGACGTGATGCCGCGTATAGGAAGACACCTTGGCGCGGATGCCCAGCTTGATGCCCTCGTCGCCCAGATAAGCCCCCCAGGACCACGCCGCCACGATCACCCGCACGGGGTTGTTGAGCGCGTACAAGCCCATCTCTCCATCGCCGATGAACGCCAACGGCCGGATGTAGCACTCCTTCAGCCGGTTGACCCGGATCACCTCCAGCACGGCCTCGGTCATCTGCTCGGCGCTGTACGGCAAGGGAGCGCCGAGGATGTGTCCCGAATCCCGGAGGCGCCGGAGATGCTCGGCCAGCCGGAAGACCGCCGACCGCTCGTCCTCCAGCGAATAGCAACGAATCCCCTCGAAATACGCGGTGCCGTAGTGGAGCGCGTGACTCATGACGTGAAACCTGGCGTCATCCCAGTCCACCAGCTCTCCGTCGACCCAAATCTTTTCACTCTTCACAGACATCGGCGCTCCCCGGATCGCGCGTCCCTCGCACACGCGCAAGAACGACAAAAGGCCACCACGCCAACGCCATGGTGGCCGCTACAGACCCATATTTCTTCAGATTCCGTGTGGAATGTCAATCTTGGGACCGGCGATGCGGGGGATCCCGGGTCAAGCCGGGAGCGACGATTCGGGCGGCGGGCTGTCTTCATCGGAATGACGGGGCTCGGATTCCGCGGCACAGGGAAAAACGATGACGTTGGCGGGGCGGACCGTGACCTTCACCAGGGTGCCGGCGGGGAGGACGCGGGTGGACGGCTGGCTGCTCCGGAGTTGCGCCCCGGACGGCAGCGTGAGGTGGTAGAGGTTCTCGGCACCGCGAAACCGCCGCCGCCCCACCACCCCGTCGCCGTCATCGGCAACCTCGACCCCCACCTCATCGGGACGGACCAGCAACTCGACGCCGGCGCCGGCGGGTAGCCCGGTATCATTGGAGAAATTCCCCACCTCGGTCTCGATCACCTCCCCCACCACGCCCGGAATGAAATCCGACTGACCGACGAACTCCGCGACAAAGCGCGTCCGCGGCCGCCGATAGAGCACCTCCGGCTCGGAAAGCTGCTCCAGACAGCCGTGGTTGAGCACGCCGACGCGGTCCGCCACGGCAAGGGCTTCTTCCTGATCGTGCGTCACCATGACGGCGCTGATCTCCGACGCCCGCAGGATCCGCACCAGCTCCTCGCGCATCTCGGCTCTCATGTCGAAGTCGAGATTGCTGAAGGGCTCGTCCAGCAGCAGCACCAGGGGGTTGGGCGCCAGCGCCCGGGCCAGGGCCACCCGCTGCTGCTGACCGCCGGAAAGCTCGTGGGGATAGCGCCGCGCCAGCTCTTCCATCCCGACCACGGCCAGCACCCGCCGCGCCGCGTCCTCGCGAGCCGTCCGCGACTCCCTCCGAAGCCCGAACATGACATTGTCCAGCAGCGTCAGGTGGGGGAACAGCGCGTAGTCCTGGAAGACCATGCCGATACGCCGCTCCTCGGGCGCCACCCAGGCGCCGTCCCCCGATACCGGCCGCCCGTTCAGCAGAATCCTGCCGCCGTCGGG
This sequence comes from uncultured Binatia bacterium (SeqCode), assembly GCA_965218305.1. GTDB lineage: Bacteria > Desulfobacterota > Binatia > UBA9968 > JAJDTQ01 > JAJDTQ01. The sequence goes on from OZ244617.1 coordinate 2,930,284, forward strand.
CCGGTCGAAGCCCGCGATCAGACGCAGGGCCGTGGTCTTGCCCGAGCCGCTGGGACCCAGCAGCGCAAGGATCTCGCCCTGCATCAACGTGAAGCTCAGGCCGGAAACCGCCGCGGGACTGCTCGGCGCATGGGTCTTCGAGATGTCGTCGAGGGTGATGAGGCTGGCGGCGTCCATGGGCCTCACGCTTCCCGGACGGCGCCCGCGGCGCCGCCCTCGCCGGTCTCCAGCCACCAACGGTCCAGATCCCGCAGGGCGCGTTCGGCCATGAGCTCCTTCTTGCGCCGGCCCCTGGCCTTGCCAGGCAGACTCGGGAACAGGCCGAAGTTCACGTTCATGGGCTGAAAGGCTTCTCTCCCGGTATCGCTGATGTAGTGAAGCAGCGCACCGAGGGCGGTGGTAACGGGCGGGGTCAACGGCCTCGCTCCCCCCGCCAGACGAGCGGCGTTGACGCCCGCCAGGAGCCCCGAAGCGGCCGATTCGATATATCCCTCGACCCCGGTGATCTGGCCGGCGAAGAGGAGCCGCGGCGCCCTCCGCCATTGCAGCGTCGGCAACAGGTGCCGGGGGGCGTTGATGAAGGTGTTGCGATGCAGGCTGCCGTAACGCACGAACACCGCCTTGGCCAACCCCGGTATCAGCGAGAATACCCGCTTCTGTTCGGGATAGGTCATCTTGGTCTGAAAGCCCACCAGGTTGTACAGGGTGCCTTCGCGGTCTTCCTGCCGCAACTGCACCACCGCGTAGGGCCTCTGCCCGGAAGCCGGTTCCACGAGCCCGGTGGGCCTCATGGGGCCGAACGCCAGGGTCTCCCGCCCGCGCCGGGCCATCTCCTCGATGGGGAGACAGCCTTCGAAGAACCTCTCGAAGCTTCGCGCCGGCACCTTCTCCGCCGCCGTCACCGCGTCCACGAGCCGGTAGTACTCGGCCTGGGTCAACGGCAGGTTGAGGTAGTCGCCGGGGTTCTCGTCGTAGCGGGAAGCCCGGAAGGCGACCGCCGGGTCCACGGACTCCGCGGTGAGCACCGGAGAGATGGCGTCGTAGTAGTAGAGATGCTCGGTCCCCAGCAGCTCCCCGATGCATTCCGAAAGAGGTTGCCCCGTCAGCGGCCCGGTGGCCACGATAGTCAGGCCGGGGGGGATGTCCTCGAGCTCCCGCCGGATCAACCGCAGGCCGGGCAGCGACGCCACCTGTTCCGAAACGGCCCGGGCGAAGTTCGTGCGGTCCACCGCCAGGGCGGAACCCGCCGGCACCTGGTGCGCCTCCCCCAGGGTGATGATCATGGAGCCCATGCGCCGCATCTCTTCCTTCAGCAGGCCGGCCCCGGTGGTCAACGACCGGGAACGGAACGAGTTGCTGCACACCAGCTCGGCCAGATGATCCGTGGCATGAGCCGCGGTCCTGGTGACCGGTCTCATCTCGTACAGGTCCACCGGCACTCCCCGCCTGGCGAGTTGCCATGCGGCCTCGCAGCCCCCGAGACCGCCGCCCACGACATTGACGCGTTCGATGGCTTCACTCATATCCGTGCGTTTTCACATTGCGATGAGAGACACGAAGGGGCGACAGACTGAACTCTGCCGCCCCCACCGCAATTCCCTGCACGCCAACTCGTCGTCAAGACGCGCTGTCGGCGTTGTTGTCTCGGCGGGTAAACCCTTCGAAGAGACCTTCCAGCCGCGCCATCCGTTCTCGCAAGTCTGCAATGTCGCGCTTCATGGACCGCAAGTCCGGCAGAATCAGTCCAGCCAAGGCGACTCCGGTCCCAAAGATGGCGACGAGAATAGCGGTTTCCGACGCGTCGATCATGGCTTCCCCCACTGGACTGTCCATACCATAAGGGCATGATGAACGTAAGACACAAGCGGCCCCTTCTCCGTGCCGCTCACCGGTTGCCGGTTGCGGCAGGGGTCAGTTCATATCTCTTACCTGGCAACTGCTTGAGCAAGCCTTGCAACTCCAGGTCCAACAGCAACGCGCAGACCTGCTGGGGCGGAAGGCCGGCACGGTGAATGACATCGTCCATTTGCAGCGGTCCGGTTTCCAGGTCCCGCATGATGGCGCCCGCCGGGCCTTCGACGCGCAACGGTCCCGAGGCGGTGCCGCCGGGGTCGGCGGCTGCGACTGGCAGAGGCGCAGCCGCCAGTTGCGGCGCGATCTCCTCGATGATGTCCGCCACGTTCTCCACGAGCTTGGCTCCCTCGCGGATCAGGCGGTGGGGGCCGCGGCTGCGGCTCGCACCCGCCGGACCGGGCACTGCGAAAACCTCGCGGCCCTGTTCCAGCGCCCAGCGGGCGGTGATCAACGAACCGCTCCGCTCGGTGGCTTCCACCACCACCACGCCCAGCGACAGACCGCTGATGATGCGGTTGCGCGCGGGGAAGTGCCGCGGCAGCGGAGCCGTCCCCATGGGATACTCGGAGAGCACGGCGCCCCTCTCCTCGATACGGTGACAGAGGTCGCGGTGCTCAGGCGGATAGGGCACATCCACCCCCGACCCGAGCACCGCCACGGTCCCGCCGCCCCCGGACAGCGCGGTCTCGTGGGCCTCGCCGTCGATGCCCCGGGCCATGCCGCTGACCACCGCGATGCCCGCGGCGGCCAACCCGCGACACAGCAGACGGGTCATGTCGCGACCGTGCCGGCTCGGCGCCCGCGTCCCGACAACGCCCACGGCCGCTTGCCGGGCAGCCTCCGGCGCCCCCCTGGCGTAGAGCACCGGGGGCGGGTCGGGGATGGCGCGCAAACGCTCGGGGTAGGCCGCGTCGCGGTAGCGCACGAGCCGGGCCCCCGCGTCCCGCAACCGGCGCATCTCGTCCGCCAGACCGTCCCAGGCGGAAAAGGCCAGGATGCCCTGGGCCGCCGCCCGGCTCAGACCGGGAACGTCGCACAACGCCCCGCGGCCGCCGAAGAAGGCGTCGGCGGGGTCGGCAAAAAACTCCGCGATGTGCCGGAACCCGGCACACCCGAGCCCGGGGACCCGGCCGAAGGCGAGCCAGGCCAGGTCTCGCCGGTCCACTAGTTCCCTTCCCTGCCGGTCCGGGGCCGCAGGGTCAGACGCACCGGCGTGTGATCGAGGCCCAGCTCCGCGCGCAGCGCCTTGATGAGGTAGCGCCGGTAGCCCGCCCGAACGCCTTCCGGATGGTTGACGAACAGCGTAAACGTCGGCGGCTGCACATCCGTCTGGGTGCCGTAGTAGAACTTCACGGCCCGGCCGCGGAACTGCGGCGCGTTGTGCCGCTCGGTGAGCGTTCGCAACGCCCGGTTGAGCGCCGGAGTCTTGATCCACCTGCGCCGGGCGTCGCCCACCCTTACGACCGTATCCATCAGCTTCGCCATGCCCGACCCTTCCAATGCCGATAACGATACTATCGGCACATGGTCGGCAAACGGTAGCCGGCGATGCAAGAAATCCTCGTACACCTGGAGGCTCAGGACATCGGTATCCAGAAGATCCCACTTGTTGATGCCCAAAACCGTGGCCTTGCCCCGCTGGAAGGCATAGGACATGACCTGCGCATCCTGGTCCGTCACCCCTTCGGAACCGTCGAGCAGGTGGATGATCACGTCCCCGGCGTCCACCGAGCGCAACGCCCGGCTCACGCTGTACCGTTCCACCGGGTCGACGACCCGGGCCTTGCGGCGGATGCCCGCTGTGTCCGTCAGGCGGCACGGGGTTCCACGCCAGTCGAAGGAGGCCTGGAGCGCATCCCGGGTGGTACCGGGCTGCGAATCCACCAGCGAGCGGTCGTAACCCAGCAGCCGGTTCACCAGCGTCGACTTGCCCACGTTGGGACGGCCCACCACGGCCAGGGCCAGGGGCACGGCGGTCTCGGGGGTCCTATCCCGGCCCTCGGGCAGGGCGTCCACCACCTCCTGCATGAGGTCCGCGACACCCAGCCCGTGTTCCGCCGAAAGCGGGAACAGCCGCTCCACGCCGAGTTGGTAGAATTCGTAGAGGTCGCTCTCGCGGGGCCCGGTGTCCAGCTTGTTCACCGCGTAGAACACGGGCTTGGGCGCCTGCCGCAGCAGCTCGGCCGCGGCCGTGTCCAGCGGCGTGGGCCCGGCCCGGCCGTCCAGGAGCAACACGATGACGTCGGCCTCGTCCACGGCCGTCAGGGTCTGCTGAAGGATCCGTCCCTTGAGCCCCTCGCGCTCGTCCGGCTCCAGACCCCCGGTGTCCACCAGCATGAAGCGGTGGCGGCGCCACGCCACCTCGTTGTAGTTCCGGTCGCGGGTCACACCCGGCTGGTCGTTCACGATGGCCCGCCGGGCCCGGCTCAGACGGTTGAACAGCGTGGACTTGCCCACGTTGGGCCGGCCCACGATGGCCACCACCGGCATGTTTTCGGGATTGCTCATGTTCGGGGGAGAGTCTTGAAGGTCCCGCCTACCTTCGCTACAGGCCGAAGGCCGCGAGGCTCCGGGGGTCCCGGCTCCAACCGGGTGTGGCCTTGACCGCGAGCTCCAGGTAGACGCGGCAGCCGAGCAGATGCTCCAGGTCCTCCCGGGCGGCGCTGCCGATCTCCTTCAGCGCCGCGCCGCGCTTGCCGATCAGGATCGGCTTGTGGCTCTCCCGCTCGGTGTGAATCGTCGCGCCGATAACCACGAGGTCGCCGTCGTTCTTCTCCTCGAAGCTCCGCACTGTGACCGCGGTCCCGTAGGGTATCTCCTGGCGGGTCCGCAGAAAGACCTTTTCCCGGATGAGCTCCGCGGCGATGAAGCGCTCCGTCTGGTCGGTCAGTTCATCCTCCGGGTAATAGCGGGGGCCGACCGGGAGCCGCTGGAGAATTCCCTCCTCCAGCAGCGCGACGTTCTCCCCGGTCCGGGCGCTGATGGGGACGATTTCCCTTTCGGGCAGCAACTCGGCCAGGCGCGCGATGACCGGGAGCAGCCGCCCCTTGGACACCGCGTCGATCTTGTTGAGCGCGATCAGGGTCTGGCGGCCGCTTCCGCTCAGAATCCCGGCGATGTCCTGATCGTCGCCCCGGATGCCTCCGGTGGCGTCCACCACCCAGACCACCGCCTCCACGTCACTCAACGAACGCTTGGCCACGTCCACCATGCGCCGGTTCAGCAGCGACCGGGCGCGGTGGATCCCCGGCGTGTCCAGCAGCAGGATCTGACCCACGGGCAGCGTCTTGATGCCCATGATCCGGTTCCGGGTGGTCTGGGGCCTCGGCGAGACGATGGCGATCTTCTCCCCCAGGAGCTGGTTCAGCAAGGTGGACTTCCCCACGTTGGGCCGTCCCAGGATCGAGACGAAACCCGAGCGAAAATCGGCCGGGACGGTTGCGGCCCCCTGCTGCCCGTACGTGGACTCGGTTGCGGCCATCGGTCCATTATGGCACGGGCCAACCGCAGGTCAATCCGCCGGTCTTGTCCAAGGCCGGAAGACATAGGCCGAGATGCCTCCATGAAAACGCGCCGGACGAGCCGGTGTTGACTTTGCGATGGTGCATACGTATGGGTCGGTGTGAATACTTGGGCCGACTTCGCATTGTGGACATGCGGAAGTACGAAGGATGAGACGCCCCGGAGAACACGCGATGCTTGCGACCTTCCGTCCCGCAGATGACCGGACGCGGAAGGTCCTGAGTCAGGGCCGTCCTTTCAGCAGTGTCGCCCGCTTCTCGGGTACCGACATCACACCCGTCGGTCTGACGATGGAAGCCTACCAGCAAGGTGACGACCTTGTGCGTATCGAACTACTGGTCCACCCTGAGCAGACGAAACAGTTGCCCGAAGGTATCGGTTTCGAACTGGTCGCGGGAAACGTGTTGTTGGGAAGCGGGAGAATCCTTCGCCCTGCTCGGGAGAGGAAAAACGTGTGACCGAGTCTGGCAATGGCCCGACTTCTCCCCCCTCTTCGCGCCTGCGGCGCGTGGATGAAGGTGCGCGGCGCCAAGTCATCCGAGGCGGCCGCTAAAAGAACTCGTCGCGTATTTCTTCAACTTCGTGGAGCATGCTTCCGTCGATTCCCAAATAGAGTGCCGCCGTGTCGTCCGATATCAACCTCTCACGTTTTGCGTCCACCACATAGGAAAGAAAACGACCACGCCGGTTCATGCAAAAACCCGCAGCCTCAAGTTCTTGGGATGGCATATACGTTGTGAGGAAGCCTTCCCGCCCATCCCAGTCTTCGGATGCTTTCACTTCTCTGGACTCTATTTCCTCCAACTCCCAGATCCGATGGTTAGCGTTCCACACGTGATACCTCGCAGCAGTAAAGCTGACGCCGAACTCCACCATGTAGTCGTAAATGTCATCCGGCGGATGTGTGTACTCGGAGAAACGATCCTTAATCACGGACTGTGGTGCAAGAAACTCAATGGCAAACGCGTTCGCCCTCTGTTCGACCGGGTTATTGGTAGACCATGGTGCCTCGGAAAGCCTCTCGTTCTGGTCGACAATCAGTGTTTCCAGCTCTTGATCGCGATCCCACAAAAGGTGCCCCAGTTCATGTGCTATCGTCAGCCGACCGGACCAGGTGTTGAAGTTCCTTCCTTTGATGTTAATGACGATGCCGCGATCGTCGTCCGCCTGAACCGTGGCGCCCGCAATCTTGCGGGAGAGTTCATCCTGAATCAACGGAATTTGCAGCTCTTCCTCTACCAGGGAACGCAGGTTCTCAATCGGTTCACGGGGCGAGATACCTAGTATTTTTCGCGTCTTGGATGCAAGCTCGTATCCGATCTTCCATGCTGGAAGATTATACCCTCCATAGTCATGATCGGGTTTGAAAGCCGTTTGAAACCGGGACTTCTTCCCCAACATCTTTTTCAGGTCATGCTGCTTCGATATGAGCCATGCATCCTCAAGAAGCGAAAACGCCGACGACTTGCTTAGCTGCCGGCCCGGGTGTTCCCTGTCCCGCTGCAACTGCTTAAACCGGTAACCCCGATCGCGGTCCTTCTCCGAGAGCTCTTCAAGGCCAACCTGATACTCGTTCAGAGATAAAGCGGAACAGATCCTCGTCAAGCTCTTTGCCCGTATTCTCGACGAGCCAGTTTCCAGGTTGGATATGTCCCTCGCGCTCACGCCCGTTCGTCGCGCGAGGTCGGATTCCGAAATACCGAGCGCTTTTCTCCACTCACGAATACGTTGGCCGGGTTGGTCGCCAAGCTGACCGCCAGGGTTCGAAACCAAGATAGCCGAGCCGTAGTCGAGTATCTCGGCAATCCTCTGTTCTCCAAAATTACGAAGAGTTTCGTAGGCTGTCAGCCGCTGACCAGTCGCGTTGGGCGAATCGAAAGCCAAATGATCCTGGCTTCTGACAAAAACGCGGTCCGACTGCTTGGCACACTCGTCAAGCGAGCCACCCCCCTTGCTGCCGAATACAATCTCCCGGTCTTTAGGGGAAAGCTTCAATCTCGCGTTTCCCACGGCGGATGCCCTTTCAAGACCCTGGCTGGCCGGTTGACACCTTCTTCCCAGCCCATCGACCAAACCTTATAACCGGCTTGCTGGAAAGATACTACAACGGTATCCAACTCTGCCGGTTCCCTGGGAGGGTATCGTCCCGAGCCTCCGTTCAGAATCAAACACCGATCAGAAACGAACCACACCTCCCCACCGCAATACGCGTCGGCGCCTCCAGTCAGGTTTGTGTGCTTGCATCGTCCCGCACTGAGAGGGGGCGTAACAGTGGCATGTTCCCTGATGAAGGGAATATCCGATTCGCGTATCACCCAGAGGAATCTCTTCTCCTCATCCGGATTCTTTGTCGATGGGACCACATCCTGTGTTCCGACTGAACACGGCGCATCCTCAAACTGTCGGACGCCGTCATTTGGAGCCAGCAGCCGTGTTTCGTCATCATTGGCAGGTGGCAGCTCGGGAGATCTCGGGGTGTACTTCGAGCGATACGAACCGAAGGTGGAAATCGCCATGCAGATCCCTCACACGCGGAGGTGTTTCTCACTGATTCGACCGCTCTCCATGCCATGGCTTTGAACACCCCCCTACCTGACATTACGGCGACGGTCTCCGTTTCCATATTCGGAGAGACGAGACTCTGCCCCTCACGTTTTTGAGTTAACATCCTCTCGATTGCCCCGCAACTTGATCGAGTTGAGCCCGGGACGGCGGCCAGCGTCACAATACTCATCCCGCCCGCCGCATCTGGATGAAGGCGCGTAGCGCCAAATCGAGCAGGAAGACGCCCAGGCCGGCGGCGGCCAGCGCCCACCAGATACCCCGGACGGCGCCCGCGGCGTCGGGGTCGGCAGTGAAGAGGCGCTCGATGTCCTCCGCCAGGGTGTCCTCCCGCAGCACCGTGCCGCCGGTCTGTTCCGACAGCCGTTCCAGCAGCTCGGTGTTGGCGTCCATATCCCGGTACTCCCTGGAGAAGGGCACGATGAAGGGAACGGTGAGGGCCACGGGGGGTGCGCCGGACGGGCCGGACGGCTGCTTCACGGTGAGCAGGTTGATGCCCCGGCGCGGCGTGGCGAAGCGCGTGCGGTAGCGGCCCGGGGCCACCTGCCGGAAGGCTTCCTGCTGCAGGGTCTCGTCGGCCCGGGTCAACAATCCCTGGAGCTTCAGGTGATTCACCGGCCGTCCCGCGGCCGAGAACAGGTCCACCACCGCGCTCATGACCTCGCCGTCCCGCACGAAGTCCGTCCGCAGCCGATGGTCCGAGACGTTCCTCACGGCCAGCCGGGCCATCTGCGCGGCCCATCTGGAAAACCCCGGCCACTGCACCCAGTGCCGGCCCCACCGGCCGGAGACATCCGAGGTGAAGGCGTACACCCGGCCCAGGCCGTGACGCCAGGAGACCAGCAACGGGTCCTCGCCGGCCCGCAGGTGGACCTCCGCGCCGGGCTTCACATGGGTCAGGACGTAGCCCAGGACCGGCGGCAGCGGCGCGCCGGAAAGGCCGCGCATGGGGCCCGCCGGCCCCGTGGCGGTGGGCGTCACGGTCTTTTCCACCAGCAGGTCTCGTGAAATGAGCAACGTCTCCGTGGTGAAGATCTGCGGAATCGTCCGCGGGTCCACGGTGGCGTAGCTCCGGCCGCTGCCGCCCTGGGCAAGCTGGGTCATGAGGCGCCGGTCGGCGTCGCCGCCGATGGACACCGTGGAGACGGTGATCCGGTCCTGGGCCATGCGGATCACGTGTTCCAACAGGTCCGTCTTCTCCGTGAGCCCGTCGGACAGCACCAGCACGTGCTTGATGGCCGCCTCCTTGGCCGCCAGCACCCGGCGCCCTTCCACCATGGCCTTGTGGAGGTCGGTGCCGCCGTCGGAGCTCAGACGGGCCACGTCCCCGGCGATGCTCTCGCCGTCGCCGGCCGCTTGGAACGGCACCACCCACTCCCAGTTGGAGTCGAACGCCAGGATCGCTACCTCATCGGTGGGGTTGAGCAGCTCGGCCGATGCCATGGTGGCCGCCTTGGCGAGGTCCAGCTTGGTGGTGCCGAAGGGGCCGCCGCCCATGCTGCCGGACTTGTCCACCACGAAGAGCAGCGCCACGTGGGGCAGCTCCATGCGCACCGGCGGACGCATCTCCACCGGCAGCGTCTCCTCCAGTGGAGTCCGGTAATACCCCCCGGCGCCGTAGCTCCGGGTCCCGCCCAGCACGATGAGACCGCCGCCGAGGTCGCGCACGAATCGCTCGATGCGCTCCATCTTCACCTGCGAGAGCTGGTACGCGGGCACGTTGTCCAGGATCAGCAGGTCGAAGCCCGACAGCTCGGGCAGCGTGAGATTGGCCCGCACCGGCGTTTTTTCCACCACCTCGTATCCCTGGACCTGCAAGGCCTCGGCCATGAAACGCCGCGCCGAGTCGGGGCCGTGGAGGTAAAGGATCCGGGAGGGTCCCTTCACGCTGACGATACCCTGCAGCAGGTTGTTCTCCGCCAGCACGTCCGCGGCGGCCTCCACCATCAGCTCATAGGTGTGCGTGCCCCGGCGCTCCACGCTGTCGGTGAAGCTCAGCCAGTTGGCGCCCGGGGCCAGCTCCCGCCGGGTGGAGCGGATCACGCGCCCGTCCCGCAGCAGGGTGATGCCCGCGGACGAGGACCGTGAGCTGGTGAGAGCGGCCTTGATCTCGAAGGTCTCGCCGCTGTCCACCACCGAAGGCACGGTGAACTCGGAGAGGTAGACCTCGTTCCGGCCCTCGGCAAGGCTCACGGGATACGACCACACCGCCACCCCGTGGGACCGCAGCATGGGCAGCACCCGCTCCACCGAACCGCGGTTCTCGTTGGCGTCGGAGATGAGCAGGACCCGGCTCTCGCGCCCCTCGCTGAGCTCCCCCAGGGCACCCTGAAGCGCCGCTCCCAGGTCGGTGGCGTCGCGCTCCGGCGGCGGTGGAAGGTCGCTCACCGGAAGCTCATGGGTGGGCAGGAACTCCCACTGCGGACGGCGCGCGAACGAGAAAAGGCCCAACCTCACCCGGGGGCCCACCATCCCCTGGGCCCGCTCCAGCACGTCCACGGCCCGCGCCCGGGCTTCCTCCCCGACGCTATGGGAAAGGTCCACGGCCATCACCACGTCCAGCTCGGGATCCTCGGCGAGGATCCGCGGGTTGGCCAGGGCCACCACCAGCACCGCCACCGCCGGCACCCGCAGCCACAGGGGTATGAGCGACCGGCGGGTGCGCCAGACCACCAGGCTCTCCGCCAGCAGCAGCGCCAGGGCCACCACCAGCAACACCGGCCAGAGGTCCAGGCGGGCGCCCGGGCCGCTTTCCGCCGGCGACGCCGCCGCGGCCGCCGCCGGATCCCCGCGGTACGAGGGACGGATGCGGGATTCCTCCTCGCTGAACAGGTTCACCGCGAACTCGCTCTCCCCACGCTTGCCCTCGAACCGGTAGAAGCCCACCTCCGCGGTGTCGGCGTAGGTGCCGATGCGCTCCCGGGTGCGGACCGAGCGGCTCTCCCCGGACGGGCTCACGAACACCAGTTCCTCCTCGTCCACGCCCACGTCCGCCACGAAAGGAAGCCCCGCGGCCACCTGGCTGGCGGGAAACTCCCGGGCCGTGGGCCGGAACCAGGAGAAGGCATTGCGCACCAGCAGCGGAAAGGACACCCGGAACGGGAGGTCCGACTGGGTGAGATCGAAGGCGAAGACCAGCGCCTTGAGATCGCCGGATTCCACCGCGTGGATCAGCGGCCCGCGCTCGGACTCGGCCAGGGACACGCCGCCGCCGTCCGATACCAGCTCCAGCGCGTCCCGGACGTAGAGCCCGTCCAGACGCACCCCCGCCGCCAGCGGGTGGTCCGAGCCGGTGGACACCAGTGACGGCCGCCGGGTCTGTCCGGTCACGCGCAGGGACAGGCCTTCGGCCACCGTGCGGATGAGGATGAAGTTGCCGCGGTCGAGGGGCGGAGCCGGCACCCGGTCCAGCATCACCACGTCGTAGGCCGCCACCTGCTCGGTGACCCGGTCCACCGGGATGCGGTCGATGCGGGCCACGGTGACGTGGGGGAAATAGCGCAGCAGGCGCTCCAGGAACGGGTTCCCCGGCCCCACGTACAGCACCCGCGTGGGGCGCTCGTCGGGAAAGGCCAGGAACGCGCGGTTGTCGGTCTGCAGATCGTCATTGACGGCCAGCAGCGCGGTGGCGCGCCCGCGCAAAGGGCCGGGGATACCGTAGATCAGCACCTCCCGGGCAAACGGCTCCAGCGACAGCAGGGCCCGGCTCACCACCCGGTCCGACACGGTGACGATCAGCGGCGCATGCACCGGCCGCTCGGTGAAGTTCTGCACCACCACCATGGCTTCGTAGTCGTCGGCCTCGCCGGCCACCCGGCGGAACTGGAAGCCCAGGATGCCGATATTGTCGGCGCCGCCCCGGACCTGCACCAGCTCGAGGTAGGATGCCGCCAACGGCAGCTCCTCGATACCCTTGAAGGCGCCGTCGGTGATCACCACCACCCGATGCAACCCCTGGCGCTTGAGGAACGTGTGCGCCAGCAGCACCGCTTCCTTCACCGGCGCCTCGGCGTCGGTGGCCGCCAGCCGCCCGGCGGCTTGTCTGAGACTGGCGCGGTCCCTGGTAAAGGGCTGGACCACCTCGGGCGCGGCCCCGGCGCCGATGATCATCATCCGGTCGTTGGCGCCCAGCGCGTCGATGCGTTGCAGCAGCTCGGTCCGGGCCGCCCCGAAGCGGGAGCCCGACTCCCCTGTTGCCTTCATGCTGGCGCTCAGGTCCATCACCACCACCAGGTCGCGGCCGGCGCTGCCCACTCCGAGGAGCGCGGGCCCCGCCAGCGCGGTGATGACCGCGGCCGCGGCCAGAAGCTGCAGGATGAGCGGCAGGTTCCGGCGCCAGAGCCAGCCCAGGCGCCGGCCCATGGGTCTTTCCCGCAACACCTTCTCCAGCAGAAACAGCGCGGTGACGGGAAGCCTGGGACCCCGGGGCCTGAGGCTGTTGAGCAGCAGGATGAGCGGGACGGCTCCCAGCAGGAAGAGGAAAGCCGCGGGAAAGAGCCACAACACCGGAGACTATCCTGTCCGGTTGTCCTGCGTGAGATAACGCAGGACGAAGTCGTCGAAGGGGACGTCGCTGGTGGTGCGCCGGTAGTCCATTTCCCGGCCCTCGCAGAATCGCTCGGTGGCGGCGAAGAAGTCCTCCACCTCCCGATGGAACCGCTCCGCCAGATCCCGGTCGAGGAAGACCCGGCGCTCCCGGGCGGTCTCGACGTCCACCAGCGACACGTCGCCGCCGGGGTCCAGCCGCGTCTCGCCCTCCTTGAGCACATGGACGAGCAGCACCTCGTGCCGTTTTCGCATCAGCTCCTCCAGGGCCGCGCGGCAGCCGGCGCCGTCCATCAGGTCGCTGAACAGCACCGCCAGGCCCGGCCGCGGACAGAGCCGCGTGAAGGTCTTCACCGAGGTCTCCAGGTCGGTGCGGCCGGCGCAGGATAGCCCCTGGAGAAAGTTGAACAGCGCCAGGATCTGACGCCGGGCCCGGGCCGGCGGCAACTGCGCCGTCACGTCCTCGGCAAAGCCCACCGCTCCCACCCGGTCGTGGGTCTTGAGGCCGATGTAGCCCAGGGCCGCGGCCACGCTCTTGGCGAACTCCAGCTTGGGCGGCGAGCCTTCGGCCATGGACAGGCTCGTGTCCAGCAAGAGATAGACGGTGATCTCCTCCTCGGCGGTGAACACCTTGAGCAGCAGCCGTTCCAGGCGCCCGTAGACGTTCCAGTCCACATAGCGCAGGTCGTCGCCGCGGCTGTACTTGCGGTAGTCGGAGAACTCCAGGCTGTAGCCCTTGCGGACGGTGGGATGCTCACCCCTCGCCATGCCCCAGCTCAGGCGCTTGGCCACCAGGCGCAGCTTGTCCAGCCGGGCCAGGAAATCGGGATCGAGGAACCGGTGCGCGTCGGCCTCGGCCATCAGGGCTGCACCTCCGGCACCTGCTCCACCACCTCCTCCAGCACGCTTTCCGGGGCGATACCCGAGGCTTCCGCGGCCAGGTTGAGCAGCAGCCGGTGCCGCAGGCTCGGCATCAGATCCCGGCGGATGTCCTCGAACGAGACGTTGGGCCGGCCGGAAAGGAGCGCCCGGGCCTTGGCCGCCAGGATCACCGCCTGCAACCCCCGGGGGCTGGCGCCGTACTGAACGTACTTACGCGCCGACTCGGTGCCCTGCCCGGTCTCCGAGTGGGTCGCCATCACCAGCCGCACGGCGTAGTCCCGCACCGGACCCGCCAACGGCACCGCCCGTACGGCCTCGCGCATCTCCAGCACCGACTCCGCCGCCAGCACCTTGGTCAACGCCCCGGAAGGCGCGGCCGTGGTCAAATCCGCGATCCGCCCCATCTCCTCGTACGAAGGGTAACGAACGATGAGCTTGAAGAAGAAGCGGTCCACCTGGGCTTCCGGAAGCGGATAGGTGCCTTCCATCTCGATGGGGTTCTGGGTGGCCAGGACCATGAACGGGCTGGCGATGGGATGGACCGCGCCGCCGGCGGTGACGCTCTGGTCCTGCATCGCCTCCAGCAGCGCGGACTGGGTCTTGGGGGTGGCCCGGTTGATCTCGTCCGCCAGCAGAATGTTGGCGAACACCGGACCGGCCTCGAACTCGAACACCTTCCGTCCCGAGGCATCCTCGTTCACCACGTTGGTGCCGGTGATGTCCGCGGGCATCAGGTCGGGAGTGAACTGGATGCGCGAGAAGCTCAGGTCCATGAGCTCCCCCAGCGAGCGCACCATCAGGGTCTTGCCCAGGCCCGGCACGCCCTCCAGCAGACAGTGACCGCCGCACACGAGGGCGATGAAGATGCCCTCGATGAGCTCCTCGTGGCCCACCACGGCCTTGCCCATCTCGCCCTTGACTTCCTCGAACGCGCGCTGCGCGCTTATCATGCGGTTTCGAACCGTTTCGGTCGAAGCGTCCAGATTCACATTGACTCCTATTGTCTTTCCCGGGTCACGCCCAGAGACAGGAAATAGTTCTTGATGGTTTCCTTGAACTCGGCGGGGATCTCCGCCGAGGAGAGCTCCGCTTCCACCTGTTTCCGGTAACGGACCACCACCCTCTCCTCGTCGACGGTGCTGTCGCCCGGACGCGCCTCGCCCCTGAATCCGAACCCCCGGCTCCGGCCCTGACCCAGGAGCCCCTGCAGATGGGTGCGCACCCGGGCCTGGAAGCCCGGATCGAAGGGCTCCTGCTGCCCCTTTCCGGGCTCGTTTCCCGGCTGTCGTCCCGCCGCCGGCGAGCTTTCCGAGGGCCCTTCGGGGCCTCCGGGCCGGGTCGACTCGGCGACGGACTCATCCGGCGCGTCCCCGAGCAGCATCTCGGTGAGGAACCGCCGCGTGGACCCCAGCGACCGGCGGTCCTGCTCCTCCCTGGCCTCCCGCTCCACCCGGTCAAGGAAGTCCTGGACCTCCTGCGCGCTCATTTCCGTGGAGCCGCCGGGACGCCGGTCGAGGGAGGACAGCCCCAGGGACTCCAGCAGATCGGCCCGGTTCTTCCCCGCGAACGAGCCATCCATCTTCCTGGCGTCCGACCGCCGCAGATGCTCCCTCAGCCTCTCCAGGGCCGCGTCGGACAGGGCCGGCCACTCCAATCCGGCCGCGGCGGGCCACGACCGCGACATCTCTTCCAGCACGTCCACCATCGCCCCCACCGACGCCTCCAGGCGCGACTTGTCCGCGCCGGGCTCGCCCAGTTGCCGTTCCGCCATCTCGCGCAGGGCCTCGGCCATGCGCCGGCTCTCGGTCAAATCCTGCTCCCGCGCCCGCTGTTCCAGCTCCCGGGCGTGCTCCCGGATCTCCCGGGCCATGCGCGACGGCGCCGGCGCCGCCTGGGGAGCGCCGCCCGGCGGCAGCCACAACCCCGCCGCCGCCAACAGCACCAGAACCGGCCCGGCCAACACGTGCCAGTTGAACCGGCGGCGGCAAAGCGGCCGGAGCGGCGCCACCCCGAGCTTCTCCGCGGCCTCCTCCACCACCAGGGACTCTTCCGGGGGAACGCGCGCTTCCGCCGGCTCCCGTCGGGAGAGAATCTCCCACGCGGTCAACACCCGCTCCTGGAGCTCCAGCCCGTCGTCCACCTGCTTGAGGGAGCGGACGAATGCCTGCTCGCGCCAGGGGCGCAGCAGAGACACCCCCACCGCCGCCGCGGCGAACACCACCGGCGCGAACCACAGGAGGCCGGCGTCCACCGGCAGCAGGGCGCGCGCCAGCACCAGTCCCGCCGCCGCCAGCGCGGTGTAGAAGAGACCTTCCAGCAACAGCCGCTCGCGCCGCTTGCGCCGCTCCCAGCGGCGCAGGTCGGCCAGCTTCTCCTTCAGAAGTGCTCCCGGATCGGTCACGAATAGCCTCGCTGGATGCGTTTCAAACCCCGGGCCAGCAATGCCAGGCCCACCGCGAATATGAAGCCCTGGAAGGTCCAGTGAACCAGGGGCGGAGTCCACACCAGACCCCACCGCACCGGAATCGTGGTCATCTCCAATGTGCCGAGATGATAGAGCAGAAACGCCACCGGATTCAACGTCTGGGCCCAGGCTCCGAAGGCCCCCGAGATCAGGAAGAAGCAGACGAAGATCCAGCGGATGAAGACCCGACGGCTGTCCGGCTTGCGCTCCCACAGGGCCAGCCCCACGAGGCCCCAGATGCCGTAACCCACCGCGTACAGAAAGAGCATGGGCAGAGTGGAGGCCATGTCGCCCAGGGGCGCCCGGGCAATGGCGCCGGACCACGCCAGCAACGGCGCCGCCAGCAACAACAGGATCAGGCCGTGGACCACCAGGATGGCGAGCAACCCGGACGCCACCGCGATCACGCCGAGACGCTCCTCCTCGAGCCAATGGCGTAGCGGCGAGAACCGCCAGGCCAGGAACTCCAGGCCCGCGAACCGCAGGGTCAGGTAGACGATCAGCAGCAGGGCGGCCACCGCGGAGAACTTGAACAGGAAGGCGGGCCCGATCCAGAACCTCGCTTCCCCGGCGGGCAGCACCAGCGCCAGCAACTGCAAGGCGCCCAGGATGACCACGTAGAACAGGTAGGTGACGCAGGCCTGTCCCTCCACCCAGTAGACCGCCACGGCCTCCCGGAACACCGGATTGGCCCAGAGCCTCACAGGTCCTCCTCCTCGGCGCCCAGGGGGATGGCCACGCGAAACAGCTTGAAGTGATGGGCCGTGACCCGGGGGTCCTCGACCCGCAGCTCCGGCTCCTCGTCCCGCACCCAGCCGATGACGAAGGCCGTCTTGGGGTCCTGAGCCTCGCCGTCCGGGAACACCGAGCGCCGCAGCAGGACCTCGCGCACCCTTTCGTCGAACCGAACGTCCTCGGGCTGGGGGCCCTCGGCTTCCCCCGCTTCGCCCGCGGCGCGAGCCGCGGGCAGTTCGCGTCGCAGGGTGCCGCCCGGTGGAACGTCCCCCAGCTTGTAGCCTTGCCCGCCGATGAGGAGCCAGCATTCCGTAAGGGTGCCGGAACCGCGGTTGGTGATGCCGATACGGTAGCCGTCCGCGGGCTGCTCCCACTCGATGGCCACCGGCGAAGGCCGAACCGCGCGAAGCCTGAACAGCGCGACTTTCCATTCCGCAAGCGGAACGTGAACGCGGTTGCGTGGCCGCCCCTGCCGCAACACCAGCGACGCCTCCAAATCACCGCCGGGCGCCGGCACCAGATCCAACTGGGTCAGGTCCCGGCCGAGGCTGAAGGAGAAGTCCTTGTGGCGGGTCGCGAACAGCCCCACGTTGGAGTGCACCGGCGCAATGTCCGACCAGGGTGTCGCGTCCACCACCGTCGACGAGATCAGGATCCCGTCCGGCACGTGGCCGCCCCGGTCGAAGTACCAGTAACCGCCGAGCGCCCAGGCGAGCACCAGCCCCGCCGGCGCGAGGGCCAGCCCGTACCGGGACGGCCCGCCGGCCTTCCGGCAGCGGAACCACAGCAGCAGCGACCCGATGTAGAGCGCCAGCGCCAGGAGCAGCGACAACAACGGGGACCGCAGGCTGGAGAAGCCGAAGTCCTGGAGCAGCCCCGTGAACACATTCCGATTCCAGGCGGTCCAGGGCTCCGTGCGCCTGGGTGGCGGCGCGCCCAGGATCTCCCCGAACAGCGCCGCGAGGCCCGCCCAATCCGACACCGGCGGCCGGCCCACGTCCAGCGCCAGATAGACCACATTGCCCTCGCCGTGGCTTTTCTCCACCACGATGGGCGTGTCCCCCTCGGCCAGGAGCACCCGGCCGTCAGTCTTCGGGCCGGCGTCCTGAACCAGGACGTCCTCCAGGACGCCGCCGAACTGAGCCGACAGCTCCGGCAAGGCCTCCAGCCGCTTCAAGCCTCGCACCGCCACCGGCAGCAACTCCGCGGTGGCCGGGTCCTGATACAGGGCGAAGTGGGCGCCCCCCAGCACCACCATGATCCCTCCCGCGGCGAGCCAGCGTTCCAGTGCGCGCCGTTGCCCCCGCGACAGGCCACGCAGCGACTGCTCGTACAGCATCACGCTCCAGACGCCGCCGTAGGCTCTGGTGTCCTCGGGCAGGTCACCCAGGGGAGGCGAAACCACGGGCACGGGAGTCTGGTGGGACAGCGGGATGGCCGGGGCGACGTTGCTCCGGGTCAGTAGAAGAATCAGCGGCTGGCCGGTGAACCGGCCGCGCAGGCTGACGGAGGTCTCGTGGCTTCGGCCGCCGCCGGTGAAACGCAGCAACAGCGGCTGCGCCACCGAGTCGGGATCGACCGTGACGAAGAGAACCTTGCGTGCGTGGGTGGAGAGAAAGACGTCCCGCTGCTGGATGAACGAGTAGGGCTCCACGCCCCGGGTAGGCCCGCCGCGCGCTTCCACCACCTCCAGGACACCCCGGACGGCGACCCCGGAGTTCACCAGCTCGATGCGCACCGGCAACGGTTCACCGAGCCGGAAGATGCCCCCGAAACCGGGCAGCGCCCGTATCGAGACCTCGGCCGGCGCGCGAGCCGGCCAGAGAAGAAGCAGCCCCGCGAGAACGGCGAGGCCGGCGGACAAACTCCTAGTCGATGAAAGAGACGTCCAGTACCTCGAAGTTCCGTACGCCCGCGGGCGTGCGTACCTCCACCAGGTCACCGACCCGCCGGCCGATCAGGGACCGCGCCACCGGGGAGCCCAGGGATATCCTCCCTTCCCTGGGCTCTGCCTCGTGCTCGCCGACGATCTTGTATCTGACGTTCTCGTCGGTATCCTCGTCAACCAGTTGGACGGTAGCGCCGAATACGACCTTGTCGCCGGAGAGCTTGGACACGTCGATGACCTGGGCCCGCGCGATCTTGTCCTCGGTCTCGCGAAGCTGGACATCCAGCAGCGACTGGCGTTCCTTGGCCGCGTGAAACTCGGCGTTCTCCGACAGGTCGCCGTGGGCCCGGGCTTCCTCGATATCGCGAACATTCTTGGGACGCTCAACGGATTTGAGGCGCTGGAGATCCTCCAGCAATTGCTGATGCCCCTGCGCCGTCATCGGCACGGGGCCGTCGTTGTCTGCCATCTGACTGCACCTCTGAAAAAATATCCGGGCGAGCCGAGGAACCTCCGCCCGCCCGTGGATTTCAACCCGGTGGGGAGTGTAACACCGGGCAGTGAGAAATCAAAGAACGGCTGGGGTCTCCGGATCGCAGGTCAAGCCACGGGACGACGAAGGGCGGACCCAACGTCGTCCCGTGGCTTGACCCGCGATCCGGAGGGAGGCGGCCTCAACGTCATCCTGGGCTTGACCCGGGATGCGGAGGGGGTGGAGCAGGGGAGACGGTCGCCGTGGTTCAGAAGTCCCGCGGCGGGTTCGGCCACGCGCGTTTGCCGGGGCCGAAGACGTGGCAGGCGGTGCCGTGGCCGCCCATGGAGAACTCCAGCTCGGGCTCCACCTCGGTGCATTTCTGCTCGCGGAACGGGCAGCGCGGGTGGAAGTTGCACCCGGACGGCGGGTTGACGGGGCTCGGCACGTCGCCTTCCAGCACCATGCGGTCCTTCTTGGGATTGGGGTCCGGCATCGGCACGGCGGACAGCAGGGCGCGGGTATACGGGTGCCGGGCGTCGCTGTAGATGGCCTCGCTGGGCGCGATCTCGACGATCTTGCCCAGATACATGATGGCCACCCGGTGGCTCACGTGTTCCACCACCCTGAGATCGTGGGAGATGAAGAAGAACGTCAGGCTCATGCTCTCCTGCAGCTCCTGCAGGAGATTGATGATCTGCGCCTGGATGGACACGTCCAGGGACGACACCGGCTCGTCCGCGACGATGAACTTCGGCGATACGGCCAGGGCCCGGGCAATGCCGATGCGCTGGCGCTGGCCGCCGCTGAACTCGTGCGGGTAGCGCTCGTAGTGGTCCTCCCTCAGGCCCACCTTCTCGAGCAGCCCCATCACATGCTCCTTGCGGCCGCTGCCGGAAGCCATGCGGTGGATCTTGAGGCCCTCGCCGATGATCTCGCCGACTCTCATGCGGGGATTGAGGGAGGCGTAGGGGTCCTGGAAGATGATCTGCATGCGCCTGCGCAGATCGCGCATCTCGGCGCTGGAGATCCTCATGATGTCCTTGTCCTCGAACAGGATCTCGCCGTCCGTGGGCTCGATCAGCCGCAGGATCGTCCGGCCCAGCGTCGACTTGCCGCACCCGGATTCGCCCACCACCCCGAGGGTCTCTCCATCCTCCACCGTCAGGCTGACGCCGTCCACCGCCTTGACGTCGCCCTTGCGCCGGGAAAGCAGTCCTTCCTCGACCGGGAAATACTTCTTGAGGTTCCTGATTTCCAGCAAGCTCATCGAATCAAGTGTCCTGTACGGCCAAACCCGCTAGTGTGGTGTCTCATAAATACCGCTATGAATCTGCGAGGGCATTTTTGTCGTCGGCAAGGCGCGATGACGAGCAGTGGCGGGCACCACGCGAGGAAGAGCAACGCAGCCGACGGCGAAAAGGACCCGCAGATTCATAGCGGTATTTATGAGACACCACACTAGTTCGTCCTGTAGCACGCCACCCATTGATTGCGCGCCTTTTCCTCCAGGATCGGCTCATGACCCGCGCAGATCCCCGATGCCTTGAAACAACGGTCCCGGAACCGGCATCCGCTGGGAAGGTCCAACGGACTCGGCACCACCCCCGGGATGGCGTCGAGGCGGCGCTTGCTGGTACCGCTGGGCAGCGAGTTCAGCAGGCCGATGGTGTACGGGTGCAGAGGCTTGCTGAAGATCGCCTCGGGCTTCGCGCGCTCGACCATCCGGCCGGCGTACATGATGGCCACCTCGTCGGCCTGCTCCGCCACGACTCCGAGGTCGTGGGTGATGAGCAGCACGGCCATGCCGAGCTGATCCTGAAGCTCGCCCATGAGATCCAGGATCTGGGCCTGTATGGTGACGTCCAGGGCCGTCGTCGGCTCGTCGGCGATGAGCAGGCTCGGGTTGCAGGACAGCGCCATGGCGATCATCACGCGCTGGCGCATGCCGCCGCTCATCTGGTGCGGGTAGTCGTTGACGCGGGTATCGGGGTCGGCGATCTTCACCAGCCGGAGCATCTCCACCGCCTTGTCCTTCGCCTCCCGGCGTGAGCTTTTCTGATGGAGCCGGATGGCCTCCATGATCTGGTCCCCGACGGTGAACACCGGGTTCAACGAGGTCATGGGCTCCTGAAACACCATGGAGATCTCGTTGCCGCGGATCTTCCGCATCGCCTCGTCCGGCAGCTTGAGCAGGTCCTCTCCACGATAGAGGACCTCGCCGTCCGCCACCCTTCCGGGAGGGGACGGGATCAGCCGCATGATGGAGAGGGCCGTAACGCTCTTGCCACAGCCCGACTCGCCCACGAGTCCGAGGGTCTTGCCCGCTTCGATGCTGAGGTTCAGCCCGTCCACCGCCGGAAACTCGCCGTCGGACGTCACGAAGGAGGTGTGGAGATTCTTGATTTCGAGCAGTGTCGCCATGCCCTGCGGCCGCCCCCCTGGCTAACGGGTCCTATCCGACCCGTACGCGCGCACTGTACCAAAAAACGGCGGGGGTGCAAACGACATCCGCGGTGGTCGCACAAAACCCTCGGGCCAACGCGAGGAGAGCCGGCGCCGCCCGTTTCCTTGATAGGCCGGACGAATCCTGTTAGACGCGAAGGATCGGTCTTACGCTCCCACGAGTCATGGAAGCGCCTCATCACAACCAAACCGGCACCTCGGACGCGCTCATCGAGCAGCTCGCTTCCGCGGTGCATGCCCGCCGCATGACGGTGCCGGCGATCCTGTTCCTCGAAGCTCACAAGCCGCTCACGTCGCTGTTCCATACCGCGGCGGTGATGAGCCTCCCGATGCTGCTGCCCTTGTTCGGGGCGAGGGCGCGGGAGCTGCCGGCGTTTCTCCAGTCCCGCGACAACGTCGAACGGCTGATCCGGCGCATCGAAGAGTTGGCGGAAGGTGGGGACGGCTGATGGGCGGGTTCGAGAACGCCACCCCCGGCGTCATCGTGATCATGGTCCTGATGATCGGGCCGGTGCTCTACTACATCCGCACGGCCCGGCGGCAACGGGACCTCTACGTCCGGCGGCTGGCCGGGGTGGACGCCATCGACGAGGCCGCCGGCAGAGCGGCGGAGCTGGGCCGGCCCCTCTCCTTCTGTACCGGGATCACCAATGTGAGCCCGGTGCTGTACGCGTGCCTCGGCGTGCTCTACTACGTGGCCCGCAAGGCGGCGCGGTACAAGTCGCGCCTGCTGCTGCCGCAGAACAACCCCGAGGTCATGGCCATTGCCGAGAACGTGCTCCGGGACGCCTACCGCGCCGAGGGCCGGTCGGCCCAGTTCGACCCGCGGAACATCCGCTTCCTTTCCGAGGAGCAGTTCGCCTTCGCCGCCGGATACATCGGCCTGGTGCAGCGGGAGCAGGTGGCCGGCGCCTTTCTCTTCGGCCACTTCGCCGCCGAATCGCTGATCCTGGCGGAGGCCGGACAGCAGGTGGGCGCCATGCAGGTGGGCGCATCGGTGAGTCCCGAGCAGGTGGCGTTCTTCATCACCGCCTGCGACTACACCCTCATCGGCGAGGAGCTGTTCGCCGCCTCGGCCTATCTGACCCGTGAACCGATCCAGCTCGGCAGCCTCTACGGACAGGACCGGGCCAAGCTCTTCCTCTTCCTCATGATCGTGGCGGGGGTGGGCATCGCAACGCTGAACTCGGTGTGGCCGGAGCTGGGGCTGACCAACCTCGACGCGTTGCTCCAGGCGGGCTGGAGGCTCGGGCCGTGAACTTTCGGGCGCGTCTCATCAAGCTCGTCACCTTTCTCGGGGGCATCTACTTCTTCCTGGAGTTCGTGCTTCCGGGGACCGTCTTCGGGGTGAAGGTCGACACCTACCACGACCAGATCTCCAACGGCTTCATCACGGTCGGGGCCATGGCCGCGGGCCTGGGCCTCATCAACCTGCTGATGCAGCACGGCGCGAAGATCGTCTTCCGCCGCAAGGAATGGGTCTACAGCGCGGCGCTCCTCTCCGGCCTGGTGATCATGATCACGGTCACGTACCAGGACTGGACCGGCACCCGCCGGGTGGCGGAGGAGGTGGCCGGGATATCCGCGCTGGCCGATTTCGCCGAGCGCATCAAGTCGGATCACGAGAAGAATGCGGAAGGGGTCCTGCCCGCGGCCGCGCGCAACGACAGGCTCCGGGAGGCGGCGGCGCGCCTGCTGGCGCGGATCGAGGGGGAGACGAGCGCCTTCGACCTCGAACGTTTGGGGGCCGGGAGCATCGACCACGGGCTGGCGCAGGGGTACCTGGCGGAAGCGGGCGCCGGGGTGGGCGCCGTCCGGGCCGCCCTCGAAGGGCTGACGGCGACGCCCGGCGAGACCGCGGACCTGGCCGCCAACACCGCCGCGGCGCGGGCCCTCAGGGGCCTTACCGAGTCCTGGCGCAACCTCCGCAACCTCGAGTACGAGCACTCCACCCCGAAGCACATCTACCGCCTCCTCTTCGAAGGGCTGTTCGTGGCGCTGGGATCGGCCATGTTCTCGCTCCTCGGATTCTACATCGCGGCCGCGGCCTACCGCGCCTTCAGGATACGCTCCGCCGAGTCTTCGCTGATGATGATCGCGGCGGTGCTGGTCATGCTCGGCCAGATCCCCTTCGGCGTGTGGATCTGGTCGGGCCTGCCGGACGTGAGGCTGTGGCTCCTGGAGGTCCCCAACTCGGCGGCGTTCCGGGCCATCACCTTCGGCGCCGGGGTAGCCGGGCTCGTCATGGCGTTCCGCATGTGGTTCTCCATCGAGTCGGAATCCTTCGACGGGGAGGAGCGGTAACGTGAGTCTGGCACGGCTGGACCGCCGCTGGATCTACCTGCTGGTGTTTCTCGCCCTGAGCGTGCCCATCCTCACCCGGTACACCGTGGAGCCCGCGCGCATGGACGACGCCGAGCGGTTCTTCGAGGTGGTCGAAGGCATCGAGGCAGCGCCCGGGCGATACGCCTTCGTGGCCATGGACTTCGGCCCCGGCACCAAGGGCGAGAACCAGCCGCAGGCGCGGGCCGTGGTGGAACATCTGATGCGCAGGCGCATCCCGGTGATCCTGTTCTCGCTCTACTACCTGGCGGAGCCGTTCCTCAAGTCCGTGCCCGAGGAGATCGCGAGCCAGCTCGCGCGGGAGCATCCCGGGGAGACCTGGGAATACGGCCGGGACTGGATCAACCTGGGGTACCGGCCGGGGGCCGGGGTGCTCATCCAGGCCATTCCCAAGTCCGAGAACCTGGCCGAGCTGTTCGAGAAAGACGTCCGCGGCAACCGGATCTCCGAGCTGCCGGCGTTCAGCGGGTTTCGCACGCTTCGCCAGATCGCCTTCCTCGCCGAGTTCACGGGCCTGGTGGGGGTGTTCGACAACTACGTGCAGTACTTCACCAGCGAGGACTACACGCCGGCGTTCGGCCACGGCTGCACCTCCATCACCATCCCGGAGGCATTCATCTACCTCGACTCGGGCCAGATCCAGGGACTGCTGGGCGGCCTGGCGGGGGCCGCCTGGTACTCCGAGCTGCTGCGGCAGCGCTATCCCCAGCGGCCGGTGGACGAGTCGCTGATGCTGAACACGGGGCTGGGCGTGGCCCAGCTCGTGGTAATCGCCTTTATCATCCTGGGCAACCTCGCCGGGTTGCTGCGGCGCAGAAAGGCGGTGCCCTGAACCATGGCAGGCCTGGACACATGGCACGCGGCCACGGTGCTCGTGGGGGGCATCGGGACCCTGGCGATCTTCAGCTTCCTGATCAAGGAGAACCCGCTCTTCCGGCTCTTCGAGCATCTCTTCATCGGCATCGCCGCGGGCTTCGGCCTCGTCCTGGGCATCAAGAACTTCCTGTGGCCGAAGGTGCTGGTGCCCATGCTGGGCCTGGACATCGTGACCTATCCCGACGGCAGCCTCTCCCACGAATACGACCCGCGGCTGCTGCTCTACCTCCTGCCCATGGTGTTCGGCCTCTTCTACTACTTCCTGTACTCGCAACGATACGCGTGGCTGGCCAAGCTGGTCATCGGCTTTTCGCTGGGCATGAGCGGCGGGCTCGCCTTCAAGGGGTTCTTCAACCAGATCATGCCCCAGGTGGTCAGCAGCTTCAGGCCGCTGGTGGTGTTCGAGGACGGCGCCCTGGCACTGGGCAACAGCCTGGAGAACGCGTTCTTCATCTTCACCCTGCTGGCGGTCATGTACTACTTCTTCTTCTCCTTCCGGCACGAGAACCGGGCGGCCAAAGGGCTCTCCCTTTCCGGCCGCTGGCTCCTGATGGTGTGCTTCGGCGCCTTCTTCGGCTCCACCGTCATGGCCCGCACCGCGCTCCTGGTGGAGCGGGTCCAGTTCCTGTTGATCGACTGGTACGGAACCCTGGCGGGCCTCATCGCATGAAGACCGATCCCACAACGCTCCGGACCGTGCTGGTCACCGACTGCGGCTCGACGACCACCAAGGCCTTGCTGTTTCAAAAGACCGACGAGGGCTGGCGCCAGACCCACCGCGGCGAGGCGCCCACCACCGTGGAGCAGCCGGTGGCCGACGTCACGGTGGGGGCGCTGAACGCCTTCACCGAGGTGGAGGAGGTGAGCGGCCGGTCCATCCTCGTCCGGGACGCGGGGCGGGACGGCGAGGCGCCGTTCCTCGAATCCGGCGACGACGGCGCCCGGGGCATCGACCTCTATCTCTCCACCAGCTCCGCCGGCGGCGGGCTGCAGATGACGGTGGCCGGAGTGGTGCGCCAGATGAGCGCGGAGTCCGCCGAACGGGCCGCCCTCAGCGCCGGCGCCATCGTGATGGACGCCATCTCCGCGGACGACGGCCGCGAGGACCACGAGCGCATCCAGCGGCTGCGTCAACTGAGACCGGACATCGTGCTGCTCACCGGGGGCGTGGACGGCGGCTCTCAGGAGCACGTCGTGGAAATGGCGGAGACCATGGTGGCGGCGGCGCCCCGGCCCCGCTTCGGCGACACCCTCCGGTTGCCGGTCATCTACGCCGGCAACAGCGACGCCACCGACGACGTCCGGCGCATTCTCGAAAAGACCGCCCAGGTGGCGGTGGTGGACAACGTGCGCCCCACCCTCGAGGCGGAGAACCTGGCGCCCGCCCGGGAAGCCATCCACGAGTTCTTCCTCACCCATGTCATGAGCCACTCGCCGGGCTACGACAAGCTGCTCAAGTGGACCCCGGTGCCGGTCATGCCCACGCCCGCGGCCGTGGGGGACATGGTGCGGGGCTATGCCGAGAGCACCGGACGGCCGTTGTTGTGCGTCGACATCGGGGGCGCCACCACTGACGTCTTCAGCGTCTTCGACAACCGGCATGGCGAGCCGGTGTTCAACCGCACGGTGAGCGCCAACCTGGGCATGAGCTACTCCGTGGCCAACGTCCTCATCGAGGCTGGAGCCGAGTCCATCCGGCGCTGGCTGCCCTACGAGCTGGAGGACACGGAGCTCCGGGACCGGCTGCGCAACAAGATGATCCGGCCCACCTCCATTCCCCAGACCCTGGAGGACCTGTGGCTGGAGCAGGCCGTATGCCGCGAGGCGTTGCGGCTGGCGCTGGTGCATCACCGCTCCCTTGCGGTGGGGCTCAGCGGCGTGCAGCAGCAGCGCGGCATCGCCGACATCTTCTCCCAGACCGCGAGCCGATCCGACCTGGTGGACATGATGAAGCTCGACCTGGTCATCGGCTCCGGCGGCGTCCTGAGCCACGCCCCCGGCCGCATGAGCGCCGCGCTCATGATCCTGGAGGGTTTCGAGCTTCAGGGCTTCACCCGGATCGCGGTGGACTCCATCTTCATGATGCCGCACCTGGGGGTGCTGGCGTCCGTCCACCCCGAGGCCGCCCGGGAGATCCTCCTGCACGACTGTCTCGTGAACGTCGCCCATGCCGCCGTTCCGCTGTTTTCCCGCAAACGGCCGGCGGGGTCGGCGCTGGCCGAGGTGTCGGTGAACGGCGCCCGGGCCGGGACCATCACCGCCGGCAACGTCGGCCGCATCGATCTCGATCCCGGCGCCGCCGCCCGGATCATCATCGAGCCGGCGGGACGGGACATCGACGTGGGCGCGGGCGCCGGGGCGCCTCTGCTGGCGGAGTTCACCACCGGACTCTGCGGCGTGATCCTGGACGGCCGGAACCGTCCGCTGCAAACCCCCGCCTCCGCGGAGAGGCAGGTTGCGGAACGTCAGGCCGTCATGACCGCGCTGGGGCTCATCGGATCATGACCCAGGCGCTCACACCCGGACTTCAGGTGCTGGCCGGCACGGTGGTGCGGAAGGTCCGCGAGCTGCCGGTGCCGGGCCGGATTCTGTGCAAGCCGGGCGACACCGTGACGCCGCACGCGGTCGTGGCCCTGGCCGAGCTGCCGGGCGACCTGTACATCCTGCGGATTCCCGAGAGCCTCGGGATCGAACCCTTCGAAGCCATCAAGGGGCTCAAGGTGAACGAGGGCGACGTCATCGCCGAGGGCCAGCTCGTGTGCGAGCATGTCGGCCTGTTCAGGCTGTTCCGGTCGCGCTTGCATGCCCCCGTGGACGGGACCGTGGAGTTCGTCGCCCGGAGCACCGGCCACGTGGGACTGCGGCTGGCGCCCCACGCCATCGAGCTGCGCGCCTACATGCCCGGCACGGTGGTGGGCATCGACCCCGGCAAATCCGTCACCATCGAGACCCGCGGCGCGTTCATCCAGGGAATCTTCGGGGTCGGCGGCGAACGCTACGGCACCGTCCGGATGCTGGACGGTGGACCCAGAACGGTCGTGGGCGCGACGAAGATACCCGCGGACGCGGCCGGCCAGGTGCTGGTGGGAGGCACCCGACCGACCCTCGAAGCCCTGGAACGGGCCGCGGAGGCCGGCGCCGCCGGGCTGGTGGTTGGATCCATCGACGACCAGGCCCTGGGCAGCTATCTCGGGTACGACCTCGGCATGGCCGTGACCGGCCACGAGGACGTTCCGGTGACCGTCATCGTCACCGAAGGCTTCGGCTGGCTCCCCATGGCCGAGCGCACCCACGCCCTCCTCCGAAGCCTCGAGGGCCGCGCCGCCTCCATCAACGGCGCCACCCAGGTGCGGGCGGGCGCGGTGCGCCCGGAGATCATCGTGGCCCGGGAGGGGGGCGAAGCCGGCGGGGAGCAAGGCGCCGGGACCGGCCTGCGGGTCGGCGCCGCCATCCGCATCATCCGGGTCCCCCACTTCGGCGCCACCGCGGAGGTGGTCGCACTGCCCCCCGAACCCCAACGGATCGAGACCGGCGCTAGAACCCGCGTCCTGGAAGCCCGGCTCCCCAACGGCGACCTCGTCATCGTGCCCCGGGCCAACGTAGAGCTGGTGTAACGACACAGCGCATCCCCACCGTCTGCCCCACATCAACCCCTCCTCTGGACCCCGGGTCAAGCCCGGGGTGACGGATAGGTGGGCCGGGATGACGTTTCTCCCCCTCCGTCACCCCGGGCTTGACCCGGGGTCCAGGCGGGGTGGGGCCGGAGAAACAGGAGTCCCGCGGAGGGGGGACGGATATTCTGGCCGCACGGCCGGGCGGCGTTCTTGCAATGGGGTCTTGCGGCCAGCATACTTGTTTGGTGGCCGCGCGCCTTTAAACGAGACGGGGCATGGGCCGAGCGGGCGCCGCGTGGCTTTCTGCCTGGACGATGGGGGTTTCCATGCGATCGAGTTGGGTATTGGGGGCGGTGTTGTGGTCCCTGACGTGGGTCGCCACACCGGGTCTTGCCGCTTCGAGCGACGAGGGCCGAACCAGCCACGGCATCGCCATGCACGGCGACCTCAAGTACCCGCCTGACTTCAAGCACTTCGACTACGTGAACCCGAAGGCGCCCAAGGGCGGGACGGTAAGGCTCCAGGCCATCGGCACCTTCGACAGCTTCAACCCCTTCATCGTCAAGGGCAGCCCGGCGGCGGGTATCGGGCGCATCTACGAGAGCCTGATGGCCGGTTCCGCGGACGAGCCGTTCAGCGAATACGGGCTTCTGGCGGAGAGCATCACGGTGCCCAGGGACCGCTCGTGGGTGGCCTTCAAGCTACGCGCGGAGGCGCGTTGGCACGACGGCAAGCCGGTGACCGCGGACGACGTCATCTGGACCTTCGAGGCCCTGATCACCAAGGCCGTCCCCTTCTACCGCGGCTACTACGGCGACGTGAAGAAGGTCGAGAAGGTGGACGAACGGACCGTGCGGTTCACCTTCGGCAGCGGCACCAACCGCGAGCTGCCATTGATCCTGGGGCAGTTGGTGGTCTTGCCGAAGCACTACTGGGCGGAGCGGGACTTCACCAGGACGACGCTGGAACCGCCTTTGGGGAGCGGCCCGTACCGGATCGGCGCGTTCGAGCCCGGCCGCGACGTGGAATACGAGCGGGTGGAGGACTATTGGGGCAGGGACGTTCCGGTGAACGTGGGACGCGACAACTTCGACCGCATCCGCCACGACTACTACCGCGACGGCACGGTGTCGGTGGAAGCGTTCAAGGCAGGGGAGTACAACTACCGGGCCGAGAACAGCTCCAAGAACTGGGCCACGGCCTATGACTTCCCCGCGTTGCGGCAGGGCCTGGTCAAGAAAGAGGAGATCCCTCACGACCGCTCCACCGGCATGCAGGCGTTCGCCTTCAACACCCGCCGGGCGTTGTTCCAGGACCGGACCGTCCGGCAGGCGCTGGCCTACGCGTTCGACTTCGAATGGTCCAACCGGACGCTGTTCTACGGGCAGTACGAGCGCACCCGCAGCTACTTCGACAACTCGGAGCTGGCGGCCACCGGGCTTCCCGGTCCGGCGGAGCTGGCGATCCTCGGCCCCTACCGCGGTCTGTTGTCCAAAGAGGTCTTCACCAAGGCTTACAAGCCGCCGGCCAACGACGGCTCGGGGCGCATCCGCGCCAATCTCCGCGAGGCGTCGAAGCTGTTGCGCAAGGCCGGCTGGAACATCGACAAGACCACCCGCAAACTCACCCACAAAGCCACCGGCCGGACCATGGCATTCGAGATCCTGCTGGTCAGCCCGCTGTTCGAGCGTATCGTCCTTCCCTTCGCCAAGAACCTCTCCCGCCTCGGCATCACCGCCACCGTGCGCACGGTGGACAGCGCGCAATACCGGCGCCGGCTGGACGACTTCGACTTCGACGTGGTCATCGGAAGCTGGGGGCAGTCCCTGTCCCCCGGGAACGAGCAACGCGACCTCTGGGGCTCGGACTTCGCCGACCGGCCCGGCAGCCGGAACCTGATGGGCATCAAGCACCCGGTGGTGGATGCGCTCATCGAGGGCGTGATCAATGCGCCCGACCGCAAGAGCCTGGTGAACCACGTACGCGCCCTGGACCGCGTGCTCCAGTGGGGCCATTGGCTGATCCCCCAATGGCATATCCCCTACGACCGCCTGGTCTACTGGGACCGGTTCGGCCGCCCCAAGGTCACCCCCACCCAGGGGGTCCAGTTCGACACCTGGTGGATCGACGCCAAGAAGGCGGAAGCCCTGGAGACGAAGCGGTCGTCGCGGTGAGGCCCCGCGCCTCCCCCCTCCTGGACCCCGGGTCAAGCCCGGGGTGACGGAGTGCGGGGGGCCGGGGTGACGTAGCTATTCCATGTTCGCCTACATCATCCGCCGCCTGCTGCTGATCGTTCCGACGCTGTTCGGCATCATGGTGCTGAACTTCGTGATCATCCATTCGGCGCCCGGAGGGCCGGTGGAGCAGCTTCTGGCGAAGCTCCAGCAGACCGACGTGTCCGCCACCGAACGGTTCAGCGGCGGCGGCGACCAGCGGGAGGTGGGGCCTTCGGCGCAGCCGTCACGGGACGCCGGCAGCAGCTCCGCCGGCAGGTACCGTGGAGCGCGGGGCATCGATCCGGAATTCATCAAGGAGATCGAGCGCCAGTTCGGCTTCGACAAGCCGACCCACGAGCGGTTCTTCCTGATGATAGGCAACTTCCTGCGCTTCGACTTCGGCGACAGCTTCTTCCGCGACCGCTCGGTGGTGCAACTGGTGTTGGACAAGCTGCCGGTGTCCATCTCGCTGGGACTCTGGACCACGCTGCTGGTGTACCTGGTCTCGATTCCCCTGGGCGTGGCCAAGGCCGTGCGGGACGGCTCGCGCTTCGACATCTGGAGCTCCGGGGCGGTGATCGTGGGCAACGCGGTGCCGGGGTTCCTGTTCGCCATCCTGCTGATCGTGCTGTTCGCCGGGGGCCGCTACCTCGACTGGTTTCCGCTGCGGGGCCTGGTGTCGGACAACTGGAGCGAGCTCGGCCTGTGGCAGCGCATCGTCGACTACCTCTGGCACATCACGCTGCCGGTGATGTCCATGGTCATCGGCGGCTTCGCCGGCCTCACCATGCTCACCAAGAACTCGTTCCTGGACCAGATCAACCAGCAGTACGTGATGACCGCCCGGGCCAAGGGGCTGAGCGAGCGGCGCGTCCTGTACCGGCACGTGTTCCGCAACGCCATGCTCATCGTCATCGCCGGCTTTCCCGGCGCCTTCGTCGGCATACTGTTCACCGGCGCGCTCCTGACCGAGGTGATCTTCTCGCTGGACGGCGTCGGCCTGCTGGGGTTCGAGGCAGCCATCAACCGGGACTATCCGGTGATGTTCGGCACCCTCTACTTCTTCACCCTGCTGGGGCTGGTGATGAAGCTGGTCGAGGACCTGACCTACGTGGTGGTGGATCCGCGCATCGATTTCGAGAGCCGGGAAACCTGACCGCAACCGTGAAACCACCCCATGACGCCGCTCAACCGAAGACGCATCGACAACTTCCGCGCCAACCGCCGCGGCTACTGGTCGCTCTGGATCTTCGGCGCGCTGCTGCTCGTCAGCCTGTTCGCCGAGATCATCGCCAACGACCGCCCATTGCTGGTGCGCTACGACGGCGGCTTCTACCTGCCGGTGCTGGTGGACTATCCGGAGACGGAGTTCGGCGGCTTCCTGGAGGCCAACACGGACTACGGCGACCCGGAGGTCAAGGCGCTCATCGAGGAGCGCGGCTGGATCCTCCGGCCCCCCATCCCGTACAGCTACGACAGCATCGTGTACGACCTGCCGACCCCGGCGCCGTCGCCGCCGAGCCGCCGGAACTGGCTCGGCACCGACGATCAGGCCCGGGACGTGGTCGCCCGGCTGATCTACGGCTTCCGCATCTCGGTGCTGTTCGGCCTGATCCTCACCCTGGTAAGCTCCGTGGCCGGCGTCGCCGCGGGGGCGGTGCAGGGGTACTTCGGCGGCTGGCTCGACCTGCTGTTCCAGCGCTTCATCGAGATGTGGTCGGGACTGCCGACGCTCTACCTGCTGATCATCCTGGCCAGCGTGGTGACGCCGAGCTTCTGGTGGCTGCTGACCTTCATGCTGCTGTTCAGTTGGATGGCGCTGGTAGGCGTGGTGCGGGCGGAGTTCCTGCGCGCGCGCAATCTCGACTACGTGCGGGCGGCCCGGGCCCTGGGGGTGGGCAACCCGCGCATCATCGCCCGCCACGTGCTGCCCAACGCCATGGTGGCGGCGCTGACCTTCCTGCCGTTCATCACCAGCGGCGCGGTGGTGACGCTGACGGCGCTGGACTTTCTCGGCTTCGGCCTGCCGCCGGGCTCGGCCTCCCTGGGCGAGCTGCTGAAGCAGGGGAAGGACAACCTGCAGGCGCCATGGCTCGGGTTCTCGGCCTTCCTCGTCATCGCCATCATGCTGAGCCTGCTGGTGTTCATCGGCGAGGCGGTGCGCGACGCCTTCGACCCCCGCAAGACCTTTGCGCCGGAAACCGCGACCTACGGGGAAACGGCCCCGGCGGCACCTGCCGAGGCCGGGCGCGCCGACCCCGGCGCCCCGCCGGGGGCCGGAACGGCGCTGGTGGCCATCGAGGACCTGGCGGTGCGCTTCGGCTCGGGACCGGGAGCCGTGGACGCCGTGGACGGGGTCTCCCTCACCATCCGCCGGGGTGAGACGGTGGCCCTGGTGGGAGAGAGCGGCTCGGGCAAATCGGCGACCGCGCTGTCGATCCTGCAACTCCTGCCCTACCCCGCGGCCCGCCATCCCCGCGGCAGCATCCGCTTCCAGGGCACCGAGTTGCTGGGCGCCGACCCGCGGACCCTGCAGGGCATACGGGGCGACCGCATCGCCATGATCTTCCAGGAGCCCATGACGTCGCTGAACCCGCTCCACACCATCGCGCGCCAGATCGGCGAGACCCTGAAGCTGCACAAGGGACTCGACGGGCCGGCGGTCGCCGCCCGGACCCTGGAGCTGCTGCGGCTCGTGGGCATCGCGGAGCCGGAGCGCCGTCTGGGCGCCTACCCGCACGAGCTGTCCGGCGGACAGCGGCAACGCGTGATGATCGCCATGGCCCTGGCCAACGAGCCGGACCTGCTCATCGCGGACGAGCCCACCACCGCCCTCGACGTGACCATCCAGGCCCAACTGCTGGCGCTGCTCATGAGCCTGCAGCAGCGGCTCGGCATGGCGATCCTGTTCATCACCCACGACATGGGTATCGTGCGCAAGCTGGCCGACCGCCTTTGCATCATGCAGCAGGGCAAGATCGTCGAGGCGGGGGCCACCGCCGAGGTGCTGGAGAGGCCGCAGCATCCCTACACCCGGCACCTGCTGGCGGCGACCCCGAAGGGCGCCCCGGCGGCGCCCGACTCGACGGCCGAGCCGGTGCTGGCCTGCCAGGACCTCAAGGTCTGGTATCCGGTGAAGGCGGGCATCATGCGGCGCACGGTGGACCATGTCCGGGCCGTCGACGGCATCTCGGTGGAGCTGCGGGAAAGCCGGACCGTTGGCGTGGTGGGCGAAAGCGGCTCGGGCAAGACCACGCTGGGGCTGGCGCTGCTGCGGCTCGTGGGCAGCACCGGCTCGGTCCGCCACGACGGGCGGGAGATCCAGAGCCTGCGCTCCCGGGCGCTGCGGCCGTTGCGGCGGGACATGCAGGTGGTGTTCCAGGATCCCTACGGCTCCCTCAACCCGCGTCTTTCAGTAGCCCAGATTATCGAGGAAGGCCTGGTGGTCCACGGGCTCGGCCGCACCGCCGAAGAGCGGGAACAACTGATCGTGGAAGCCCTGAGAGAGGTCGAGCTGGAACCGGAAGCGCGCCACCGCTATCCCCACGAGTTCTCCGGCGGGCAACGCCAGCGCATCGCCATCGCCCGGGCCATGGTGCTGAAACCGCGATTGGTGGTGCTGGACGAGCCCACCTCCGCCCTTGACGTGTCGGTGCAGGCGCAGATCGTCGGCCTCCTTCGAAGGCTCCAGGAACAGCACCGCTGCGCCTACCTGTTCATCAGCCACGACCTCAAGGTGGTGCGCGCCATGAGCCACCACGTGCTGGTGGTTCACGAAGGTGTCGTGGTGGAGCAGGGGCCGGCCGCGGCCATCTTCGAAACGCCCCGCCACGAATACACCCGGGAGCTCGTGGCCGCCGCCTTCGACATCGAGGCCCGGACCTCGAGCTAGTTGGTCTTCCAGCAGAAACCGCGTTCAGCCCGTCGGGAGCGGGAGGGGGACCCGGACGACGCCTTCGGGGAGCTTCTGCACGAAGTGGGATTCGGGCAGGGCGATGTTCAACTCCGGGTTGTCGTAGCGGATCTGGTAAGACCGCTGGAGCGGCGGCGTTTCGAGCGTGATCTTCAGCGGGAAGCGTCCGAACGGGGTGTCGGAGAAATCGGCGAAGGTGGCGACGTACAGGGGTTCTCCGTCAGGGCCGATGCGTTGCCAGCCGATGGGCGCGGTGCCGTCCGCGTCGAAGGTGAGGACATCGGTGCTGCCGTCGGGACGGGTGCGCCGCAACGCCAGCGCTTCGGCATCCCATTCGGCGTCGGAGTCCACCGGCGGCAGGCCCATCAGCAGGGCGACCATTTCGTCCAGCTCCAGGAGTATCTGAGTGGCGCGGAACAGGTTGTCACGGGAAGTCCTGCCGCGGTAGTAACGCGCTTCGGACGGCAGGTACCCCGTTACCTCACCGTCGTCCACCGTAACGATGAGCGCGGCGCCGACCACGGAGAACGCCTCGAGCCTCAGCCGGTGGGGTCTTCGGACCAGAACCGCGGCGTCGAACGCGCCCCGTTCCCCGCTTCCCCGATAGCTGACCCGGGCGAGGCTCCGAAGCGATTGCAGCGCCTGATTGCGTTCCGCCAGACGCGGAGCGAGGCGAGGGTTGGGGGCGGCGGGTTGGGGCGCCGGTACGGGTTCCTGAACCGCGCACCCGGCGAGCAGGGCCGCCGCCCACACGCCCGCCGCCATCCGTCTGAATCTTTTCCGTCGCACGCCGGTCAAATCCCTTCAAGCGTTCGGATCTTCGAACGGATCCGCTCCAACTGCTCGTCCTCGGTCGCCGACTTCAGTGCGTCGCGATAGCTCCGCAGCGCCTTGTCCGGCTTGCGGTCCTTCACGTACGCATCGCCGAGGTGCTCGATGATCACGGGGTCGTCGACCAGCAGATGCACCGCCTTCTCGAGCTGCTGGATGGCCTTGGGATAGTCGCCCTTTCGATAGTAGACCCATCCGAGGCTGTCGATATAGAAACCGTCGTTGGGGGCAATCTCCAGCGCCCGGATGATGAGCCGCTCCGCCCGGTCGAGCTCCACGCCCAGGTCGGCGTAGGTGTAACCCAGATAGTTCAGCGCCGCAGCGTAGTCAGGGTTCAACTCGATGGCCTTCTGCATGTACTCGATGGTCTTGTCCTTGTCCTTGCTCTCGTCGTAGAGGGCGCCCAGCGCGAAGTGGACACGGTCGCTCTGGGGATCCAGCTCCACGACCGTGTGCATGGCCTTGATGGCGTTGGGATAGTCCTTGGCCTTGCGGTAGACCTCCGCAAGATAGCGGAACAGCTCCTTGCGCCGCCCGTCGTCCTTTTCGAGGGCGGCCCGGATGGCGTCCGCGGCCGCGGCGAACCGCTCCTGTCTCTCGTGGGCCGCGGCGAGCTGTACCCGTGAATCGACGAAGTATTCGCTCTCCCGCGGGATGCGCGAAAACTGCGCCACGACCCGTTCGCTGTCCTCCAACCGACCGTACGTCAAGCCCAGGAAGAACCGGGCGCGATGGTCGTCGGGCCGTTCCACGAGGGCGAGGCTGAACTCGGTTATCGCATCCTCGAGGGTGCCGAGCTCGTAGTGGATGAGGCCCACCTTCCTCCGCACGGCGCCGGGCGCGGCCTCCCGGGAACGCAGACGGTCAAACTCGGCGCGCGCCTCGGAAAGATCCTGCCGGCCCGAACGAAAGGCCCGGAGACGCCTTCCGGCCCAGTCGTTCCGTGGATCGACCTTGAGAAGCTTCTCGTACGTCTCCAACGCGGCGCTGCGACGGCCGCGAAACTCCCGGACCAGCCCCAACTCCGTCAGCACCGGCGAGGACGAGGGATGCAGCTTGAGCGCCGCCGCGTAGCTCTCTTCGGCGCGGACCAACTCCCCGGCTTCGGCCAGGACCCGGCCAAGGTAGTAGTGCCCCAGGGGCGACTTTGGATTGCCCTGGATGTACCGCGCCAGGTGCTCCCGCGCCTTCCCGTAGTCCCCCTGGCCGAGCTGGAGCGCGCCCAGATACAGGAGCGCCTGGGCGTCGTCGGGGTACAGCTCGAGCAGCTTGCGGTACGCCTCGATACCCTCGGGAACCCTGCCGGCGGCGCTGTACAACCCGGCCAGCAACCGGCGTCCCTGCCGGCTTCGGCCGTCGAGCCTCACCGCGGCCGCCGCCGCCGCCAGCGCGTTTTCCGTCTCTCCCAGGGCCAGATAGGACCCGGCCAGACGCGTGTGCAGATAGGCGCTGGAGGGATCGTGCCGGCTGGCGGCCTCGAGATGCCCGTGCGCCGCCCGCGAGTCGCCGCCGATCAGGTCCACCCGGGCCCGCAGGTAGCGGTACATCGCCTGGGCGTCCGCCGGAATCGCCACCTTTTCTACATTTGCAAAGGGACCGGAAGGCGCCTCGGGAACTGGCTCCACGGGAGCGCAACCCGCGAGAAACAATGCGAAAACGATTCCCCAGCGTAGAGACAGCATGTTATTTTTCACAACGGAACTATGCGTGAATTGTTGCTATCACAGGTGTCGTGACCGGTCAACGACGCCGCATACGGCGCGGATTCACGATCGCGCCGCGGCGGGAGGAGCCGATGGATTTGACCGAGGCCGTGCGAGAGATTCGGGACGACAACCTCTCCGGCTCCCAGGCCATGACCCGGCGGGCGGCGGCGCTGGTGCGCGACTGGCTGGCCGAAGCTCCGTCCGGCGGCGGCAGGCTCGAAACGGGGCTGCTGGAGCTGGGCGCCGAGATCATTCGGGCGCACCCGGACATGGCGCCGCTCTACAATCTCTTCCAGGCGCTGCTGCGGTGCCTCGATGATGTCCCCGCGGGTGACGCGGCGCCGAGCCGTATCCGGCGGGCCGCCGCGAATTTCGTGGACGGCATGGAGCTCCACAACCACGCCATTGCCCGGGGTCTCCGGGACGTTATCGGGACGGAACCCCGGATCTTCACCCATTCCGCCGGCTCCACCGTGCGCGCCGCCTTGGTAGGCTGCCGGGAAGCCGGCGTCCCGCTGACGGTGCACTGCACCGAGTCGCGCCCCGCGGGCGAGGGAAGCGCGCTGGCCCGGGAGCTGGCCGCGCACGGCGTACCGACCACGCTTTCCACCGACAGCCTCGCGTTCTCGCTCCTGCGGCAGGCCGGGCACGCCGTGCTGGTGGTGGGCGCGGACGCCGTCACCCCCGGCGGCGTGGTCAACAAGGCCGGGACCCTGGGATTGGCGACCGCGGCCCGGAGTTGGGGGATCCCGTGTTACGTGCTGGCGGGGAGCGAGAAGTTCTTGCCGGCCGCCGGCCCCGGCACCCGGCAGCGGGAGAAACCGCCCGACGAGATTCTCACAGAGGCTCCGGAAGGACTGCGCGTGATCAACCGGTACTTCGACACGACGCCGCTGGACTGCGTCACCGCCGTCATCACCGAGGAGGGGGCGCTCACGCCGGAGGAAACGGCTCGAAAGCTCGCGGATGTGAGCATCCACCCCGGCCTGCTCGCCCGTATCAGGCAGGGGTGACGCTCTCCTGCCCCGGCCGGGACACCCGCCACTCCGCCTGGACCCCGGGTCAAGCCCGGGGTG
Organism: uncultured Binatia bacterium (SeqCode); assembly: GCA_965218305.1. Taxonomy (GTDB): domain Bacteria; phylum Desulfobacterota; class Binatia; order UBA9968; family JAJDTQ01; genus JAJDTQ01. Next base: position 2,968,249 of record OZ244617.1, read on the forward strand.
ACGGTGAGGGGCCGGGGTGACCCGGGCTCCCCACTCTCCGTCATCCCGGGCTTGACCCGGGATCCAGACATTCGTCTTCCCGGCCCGGCATCCGGCAGACGCCGGGGAACAGGGCGGCGGGCTCCTTGTTGACATGGCTTTTAGCTGACATACATCATGGATGAAGTCCGCGGGACGGGTTGAAGGAGTGCGATGGTGACCGATTCGCTGGAGGCATTGAAGGCGGAGATCCGGGAGTTGACCCGGGAGGTGGAGGAACACAGCTATCGCTACCATGTCCTCGACGACCGGAAGATTACCGATTCGGAGTACGACGAGAAGTTCCGGCACCTGTCCAGGCTGGAGCAGAAGCATCCGGAATTAGCCCTGCCCAACTCGCCGACCACCAAGGTGGGAGGGCCGCCGGTGGACAAGTTCACCACGGTGCGGCACACCCTGCCCATGCTGTCGCTGGACAACATCACCAACCGGGACGAGCTCGCGGACTTCGAGCAGCGGATCCAGCGCTTCCTGAAGACCGACGACCCGCTGGAGTACGTGGTGGAGCCCAAGATCGACGGCATCGGGGTGGAACTGGTGTACGAGAACGGCGAGCTCGCCGTCGGCTCCACCCGGGGCGACGGCGTCGACGGCGAGGACATCACCCAGAACATCCGCACCATCCGCTCCATCGCGCTGTCGCTGCGCCGGGACGGAGCGGCGGTGAACGAGGCGCCAGTGCCCCGGCTGCTGGCGGTGCGCGGCGAGGTGTTCTACCCCACCGAAGGCTTCCAGCGCCTCAACCGGCAACGAGAGGAGGCCGGCGAGTACGTGTTCGCCAACCCCCGCAACGCCGCCGCCGGCGCCCTCAAGCAACTGGACTCCAAGATCACCGCCAGCCGGCCCCTGGACCTCTTCTGCCACGGCATGGGCGCGGTGGAGCCGGCGTCGTTTGGCAGCCAGTCGGATTTCCTGGAGACCCTGCAAAACTGGGGCCTCAAGCCGGTGCCGCTCACCCGTGTGTGCCGCAACGTGGACGAGATCGTCGCCTACCAGGAAGAGATGGAAGGCCAACGGGACGCGCTGCCCTACGAGATCGACGGGGTGGTGGTGAAGGTCAACAGCCTGGAGCTGCAACGGCGGCTGGGACAGATCGCCCGGTCCCCCCGCTGGGCCATGGCCTACAAGTTCAAGCCGCGCCAGTCCACCACCCGCATCCTCAACATCCAGACCCAGGTGGGGCGCACCGGGACCCTGACGCCGGTGGCGAGCCTGGAGCCGGTGCAGTTGGCGGGGGTCACGGTCCGGAACGCGTCGCTGCACAACATGGACGAGATCGAGCGCAAGGACATCCGCATCGGCGACACCATCGTCATCGAGCGCGCCGGCGACGTGATCCCCTACGTGGTGCGGGTGCTGGCAGAGGAACGGGACGGCAGCGAGCGGGCCTTCGAGATGCCGGCCCGGTGCCCCATGTGCCAGTCCCAGGTCTACCGCGAGGAGGGTGAGGCGGCGTACCGCTGCGTGGGGCTGTCATGTCCGGCCAAGCTCAAGGAAAGTCTCAAGTTCTTCGGCTCCCGCCACGCCCTGGACATCGAAGGGCTGGGAGAGAAGCTCATCGACCAGTTGGTGGAGAAGAAGCTCGTGGCGGACAGCGCCGACCTCTACGGCCTCGAAGAAGACACGCTGGCGTCGCTGGAGCGCATGGGCGTCAAGTCGGCGCAGAACCTGGTCCGGGAGCTAGGCCGCAGCAAGGACACCACCCTGACCCGCTTCGTAACTGCCCTCGGGATCCGCCACGTGGGAGAGGCCACGGCCAAGGTGCTGGCCGAGCACTTCGGCAGCATGGACGGCATCCGGAGCGCGGACGAGGAGGCACTGACCGAGGTCCGGGACGTGGGCCCGGAGGTGGCGAAGAGCATCGCCGGCTTCTTCGCCGAGCCGGCGAACCGCCGGGTCATCGACAAGCTGCTGGACGCCGGCTTCCGGCTCAAGGCGGAGCCCCGTTCCGAGGGCGCCCTCGACGGGTTGAGCTTCGTGCTCACCGGCAGCCTGGAGACCATGTCCCGCGGCGAGGCGCAGAAGTCCATCACCGCCCTGGGAGGACGGGTGGCCGGCAGCGTCAGCGGCAAGACCGACTATGTCGTGGTGGGCGCCGACCCGGGCTCCAAGGCCAGCAAGGCAGAGGAGCTGGGCGTGCGGATCCTGGACGAGGACGGGCTGCGGGCGCTGCTGGAGAGCGGGGGGTGAACGGCGGAGAAGACGTGACCCCCGCCCCACCCCTCCTGGACCCCGGGTCAAGCCCGGGGTGACGGTGTAGGTGGAGCCGAGGTGACGGGGTTGGGGCGGGGCAGATTGGCGAAGCGCAATCAGGGAGAGGCATTCCGATTCAACACATGCTCTACGTGGTGGCCACGCCTATCGGCAACCTGGAGGACATCACCCTGCGCGCCCTGCGCGTGCTGCGGGAGGTGGATCTCATCGCCGCGGAGGATACCCGTCACACCCGGAAGCTGCTGACCCGGTACGGCATCGAGACGCCCCTCACCAGCTATCACGACCGCAACGAGCGGACCAAGGCGGCGGCGCTGGTGAAGCGGCTGGAGGCCGGCGAGAGCATCGCGCTGGTGTCGGACGCGGGCACGCCGACGATCTCGGACCCGGGCTATCATCTGATCCGGGCGGCGGCCGAGAAAGGTTTGCCGGTGACACCGGTTCCCGGAGTCTCTGCAACCACCGCCGCATTGAGCGTTTGCGGGCTGGCCACGGACCGGTTCGTGTTTCAGGGCTTCCTGCCTGCCCGGCGGAACCGCCGAAAAGAAACGCTGCGCCAGCTTCAGGGCGACGACCGCACCCTGGTGTTCTACGAGGCGCCGCACCGGATCCGGGAGGCTCTGGCGGACATGCAGGAGGTGCTGGGAAACCGCGCCGCGCTGCTGGGCCGGGAGCTGACCAAGGTGCACGAGGAGTTGCTCCGTGGGACGCTGTCTCAACTGGCGGCGGAGCTGGAGGAGACGCCCGCGCGCGGGGAGTTCGTCATCGTGCTGGCGGGCCGGGACGAGGCGCCGCAGATCGACGAGGAGATGCTGCGGGCGGAGATCGGGAAGCTGCTCGAAGCGGGGCGGACGGCCAGCGATGTGGCCAGACTCGTGGCGCAGACATTCTCGCTGGTGAAACGGGACGTCTACAAGCTGGTACTGGAGGTTGCCGGCCGGCGGTGAGAGGCGCGTCGGTGACCGTGACACTGCGCGTTCGAAAGGGATCGAAGGGTTCCACCAATCACGCGCGGCTGGCTCGTATCTCTCCCCGCAACTCCGAGAACTCCCGCGCCAGATCGTGAAGCTCCCGCTCCAAACCATCTATTCTGCCTTCCAAGCGGTCGATTCTGCCTTCGAGCCGGTCCATTCTACCTTCCAGGCGGTCCATTCTGCCGTCCAGACGGTCGATTCTGCCGTCCAGACGCATCTCGAGCCGGACCATCACCCGCCAGTTGAAGGCCGCGAGGGCTATGCCGACCCCGATTATCGTGATGATCTCAGCCGTCACGTCTCGTCCTCAAACGCCGCGCGTAACTGTGTTCCATACTAATTCACTCGGCATTTCCGGTCAATTCTTTAATCGTCATTCCTTTAATCGCCGTTCCTTGCCGGACCACGTCCATCAGACGGGCGTCTCACTTGCCCCAGTCGCGGGAGTAGCGGAAGTCGCGGTCGATGGTGCGGTGGGATACCTTGGCGATGACCGGGAGGCGGCGCTTGAACTGGGAGGTCATGATGCGGCGGGCGATGTCGTCGACGAAGTCGGGCTCGAAGCCGGCGTCAATGAGCTCCGGGCGGCCGTAACGCTGGTCCACCATGAGGTAGAGCAGCTCGTCCACCGCGCGGTAGCTGAAGCCCAGCTCGGCCTCGTCGGTCTGCCCGGCCCAGAGGTCCGCCGAGGGTTTCTTGTCGACGATCACGCCGGGAACGCCGACGGCCTCGCTCAAGGCCCATACCTGGGTCTTGTAGAGGTCCCCCAGCGGGTTGAGGGCGGACGCCATGTCGCCGTGGAGCGTGCCGTAACCCAGCAGCAGCTCGGTCTTGTTGCTGGTGCCCGCCACCAGCGCGTCCCACCGCGCGGAGTGGTCGTAGAGGATGGTCATGCGTTCCCGGGCCATCTTGTTGCCCCGGCGCTTGGGGTCGGCGTCCGGGAACACGGCGAAGTAGGCGTCGACCTGCGGCGTGATTTCCACGGTGGCGGACCCGATGCCGCTCTTCTCCACCACCAGGCGGCCGTGCTCCAGGCTCTCCGCGCTGGAAGTCCGGTAGGGCATCATGATGCCCAGCACCTGCTCCGGACCCAGGGCCTCGGCCGCCAGCATGGCGCTCAGGCTCGAGTCCACCCCGCCGGAAAGGCCCACCACCACCCGCTCGAGGCCGACCTTGCGCACCTCGTTCCGGATGAACGCCACCAGGATGCGGCGCATGAGTGAGACGTTGGTGGGAATCATCGGCCCCTCCAGTGTCCTGTCTCACAAATAGCGTTACGAAACTGCTGGTCCTTTTCGCCGTCGGCTGCGTTGCTCTTCCTCGCGTGGTGCCCGCCACTGCTCGTCATCGCGCCTTGCCGACAACAAAAATTCCTGCGCAGTTTCATAACGCTATTCGTGAGACAGGACACTACCCGCGGCGGATGCGTTCCAGCTCCCGGATGGTGAGGTCCACGTCCTCGTCGCGCATCAGCGGCGCCCGGGTGCGCTTGCGGCGCACCACCTCGTGGGACACCTCCCCTTCCACGAAAGCCTCGTCGTAGTAGTCCGCCTTGCACACCGTGCGGCCGAAGGGGTCGAGGATGCCGGAGCCGCCCCAGAAGCCCACGCCGTCCTCGAAGCCCACCCGGTTGGCGTGCACGATGAAGAGGCCGTAGGTCTCGGCGTAGCTCCGGGTGATGAGCTCCCAGTAGCGCGCGTTGTCGTCCTGGTCGGCGCCGTCGGTGACGCCCCGTAGCGGGCTCGACGACGGACAGAGGACGGTCAGGGCGCCGTCCAGCGCGGCCAGGTGGACCGTGGACGGGTGCCAGAGATCCTCACAGATGAGCAGCGCCAGCCGCCCGTGGCGGGTGTCGAACGTCCTCAGCCGGTCGCCCCGGGCAAAATAACGTTGCTCGTCGAACATGCCATAGGTGGGCAGGTACACTTTCCGGTGGATATGGCGGACCTCGCCGTCCTCCAGGTACACCGCGGCGTTGTAGAACCGATGGTCCGGGCTCTCCAGCACCAGCCCGGCCACCAGCGACACGTCCCGGCTCAACGCCTTGAGCCGCTCCATTTCCGGGCTCGACAGCCGGACCGCCACGTCCGGCACCATGTCCCGCAGGAAGTAACCCGTGAGGCTCAGCTCCGGAAACACCACGAGGTCCGCCTCCCGCGCCGCCGCCTCCCGCACCCCGGCCTCGTAGAGGTCCATGTTCGCCGCCACGTCCCCCAGCTTCGGATTGATCTGCGCCATGCCCACTCGGAACGACATGAAGGGGGGGCTAACACATTTCCGCAGGGGGAGAAAGAGGATGGAGGATGCAGCGGGGGAGATCGGGTATGTGGCGGGGGAGATCGGCGAGGGGCGGAGGAGGAACGAACGCCGGCGCCTCAAATGCCTGGACCCCGGGTCAAGCCCGGGGTGACGGGGGTGGCGCCGGGGGGACGACTCGGCCCGGGAAGACAATACGCAGAGTGATGGTCTGGAGGTCCAGGATGCCGTTCCACCAACCCGTCACCCCGGGCTTGACCCGGGGTCCAGGGGGTGGGGCGGGGTCCATCGACGGGGCCGTGGGGTGGGGTCAGAGCAGCTCCGGATACAGGTCCCGCCATGTGGGGTTGTGTCTTTCGATCAATGCGAGCTTCCAACTCCTCCTCCAGCGCTTCAACGCCGTTTCCCTGGTGATCGCCGCTGTACATCGATCCGTGGAACTCGTACCAGACGAGGGAATGGACGCCGTAGCGACTCGTGAAACCCTCCGGCAAGTGGTTCTTGTGTTGCCGGACCCGCCGGACGAGGTCGGAGGTCACTCCGACGTACAGTGTCCCGTTCCGTTTGTTGGCAAGGATGTAGACGCACGGTTGCCGTTCCATGTTCTGCTGTTCCAGAGGTCGGTAGGGGGAGACGTACACCCTACAGTTGGAAACGATCGGCAGGACGAGGAGAAACTGTAGAGGCGGAGGACGGCGCCCCCGCCCCCCGCCTCTGGATCCCGGGTCAAGCCCGGGATGACGATTTGGGGGGGCCGGGTGGTGTTCCTCTGCGGACGACCGCTTAGAGCGACCGTCCGATCACCCATCCTGGAATTCGGTAACGCCATCGGCTACATGATGGCTGATGGACGCGTTCGGGAGGAAGGTGGCGGAGAAGGTAGCGAACGTCTTCGGGCCTGAAGCCCGGGTAACGGGCTTGGAGGCGCTGGCGGGGGACGCGTCTTCGCGGCGCTACTTCCGGGCGGCGGTGGAGGGGGCGGGGGCGCGGGGGTCGGTGATGGTGATGAGCTGGAGCGAGGTGGGGCTGCCGGTGTCGTCGGACGAGCTGGCGGTGTTCGAGAAGCCGCCGGAGGAGTTGCCGTTCCTGAACGTGCACCGGTTCTTGCAAGGCGTCGGGGTGCGGGTGCCGGAGGTCTATGGGCATTGGGTGGACGAGGGGTTGATGCTGCTGGAGGACCTGGGGGACGTGAGCCTGTGGGACCGGGTGCGGGAGGCGCCGGAGACCGAAGCGGTCGGGTGGTACGAGAAGGCTATCGACGAGCTGCTGGTGCTGCAGGTGGAGGGCACTCGGGGGCGGGACGATGGCTGCATGGCGTTCCGGCAGGCGTTCGATCGGCGGCTCTATCTCTGGGAGCTGGCCCATTTCACGGAGTACGGCCTGGAGCAGGGGAAAAAGGGGAGCCTTCCGGAAGCGGAACGGCAAGTGCTGGACGCGGCCTTCGAGGCCATGGCGGAGCATCTGGCCGGGCAGCCGCGGGTGCTGAACCACCGGGACTACCACAGTTGGAACCTCATGGTGCACGGCGGCGCGGTGGCGGTCATCGACTTCCAGGACGCACTGCTGGCGCCGCGGCAGTACGATCTGGCCTCGCTCCTGAACGACCGGGAAACCGACCAGGTAGTGACGGCGGCGGCGGAAGACCTCCTGGTAAGCTACTACATGGAGCGGATGGAGGCCCTGGGCGAGCCCCGGCCGGACCGCCAAGAATTCTGGGAATCCTACCTGCTGTCGGCGTTGCAGCGGGACCTCAAGGTGGTGGGCCGGTTCCGCTTCCTGGACCTGGTGAAGGGGAAACCGGGCTACAAGCGCTACATCCCGCCGACCCTGGAGCGCATCGGGCGAAACCTCCGGCGCGCGCCGGGCCTGGAGCGCCTGACGGCGGTGCTGGCGGGGCATTTCGAGGAGATCTCGTGAGGGCCATGCTGTTCGCGGCGGGCCTGGGCACCCGCCTCCGTCCCCTCACCGACAGCCTGCCGAAGTGCCTGGTGCCGGTGAACGGCCGGCCCATGATCGACTACCCGCTGCTCTTGCTGCGCCACTACGGCATCCACGAGATCGTCGTCAACGTGCACCACTTCGCGGACCGCGTGGAGGAATACCTGGGGGACGGCTCCCGCCACGGCGTGGAGATCGCCTACTCCCGGGAGGAGACGCTGCTGGACACCGGCGGCGGCCTGCTAGGAGCCCGACGGTTCCTGGACGACGGCACCTTCGTGGTGGTGAACAGCGACGTGCTGATCGATCTGCGGCTGGACGCGGTGTTGCGGTTTCACCGGGAGCGGCGGGCGGCCGCCACCCTGGTGCTGCGAAAGGACCCGGCGGCCGACGCCTACGGCTCCATCTGGACGGACGCGCGGGGCATCATCCAACGGTTCCTCGACCACGAGGCGGCCCGCGTCCCCGCCGGCAAGCTGGAACAGTACATGTTCACCGGGGTCCACGTGGTGGAGCCCGACATCTTCCGGTACATGGACGGCGCCAAGCCCTTCAGCATCACGCGGGCCACGTATCCGGCGATGCTCAAAGGGCACGAGCGGCTGTGCGGCTTTCGGTTCGACGGCGAATGGCAGGACCTGGGAACCCGCGAGCGGCTCAGCGCCACGGAGCGGAGGCTCCGGGACGGCGGCTGGAAGCCGCATTTTCTCTAACCGCCCAAATTCTGAAGGACCCGGGCATTTCGTCCGGGGTGGGTTTCTCCACCCGTTGCCGATAATAGTTGAGAAGCCTTTGGGAACGCGGCAAGGGAGGACAGATGATGCGGCATAGAGCGATCCGGTGGGTGAGGGAGCATGCCGGACTGTGGACGCTCGGGATACTGATACTCGGGGTTCTGGGGCTGCAAGGCGGAATCGGCCATTGGGCTCTCAACCTTCACGACGAAAAGCTCACGTCTCAGCTTCAATCGGAAGTCAAAAGACTGGATGGACGGATCGACGGCACCAAGGAACTCCTCGTTCGACTCAGCCAACAGATCGCCAGAATGGACGGGAAGATAGACAAGCTGGCGGAAAACATGGACAGGAAGTTTGAACAGAGGTTCGAACAGGTAGACGGTAAAATTGACAGGCTGGCAGTCACGCTGGAGGCCAGGATTGACAGGCTGGCGGGAACATTGGGAGCCAGGATCGACGGGCTGGCAGGAAGAATGGACAAGGTCCTGGAACAGCCGCCGGCCAGATAGGGCTGCGCCCGCGGACGAAAGGCGGTGGCCAAGGGAATGTTGCGCCTCAAGGATCTTCGGACCGTGCCCCTGCGACCTTGCATTCCGTCGTCTCGGAAACCGTGATTGGGCGAACAGGAGGCCGCGCCTGATACTAGTTGTCCTTCTCCCGGTCCCGCCGGCTGTCCAGATACTCGCTGATGCTCTGATCCTGCTCGGCGTCATAGAGTTCACGGTCGACGCGGTGCAGTAAGAGTTCACCCGACTGAATGATCCGGCGTTTCTCCACGACACCCTTACGGGCCAATGAAATGCTTCGCCGGAGGGCGCGGCGCACGACCCCTCTGCCGTCCCAGAACTCGTCCGGGATTTCCTGGTAGCCCTCTTTCGTCGCCCGGACCAGCAACGTCAGGCCTCCCTTGAAGCTCTTCAGCCCGGCCTCGTCGTCGCCCTGCCGCATCTGCGTCAAACCCAAGACGATCCAGCCGATCTCGTCCTCGCGATTCAGGGCCAGTGCGCGTTTCAACACTTCGAAAGACGAGCCGTACCTGCCCGCATAGTAGTAGGCACGCCCTAGCTGCGTGAGGCTGTCCTTGTACTTCGGGTCCCTGCGGACCACATACTCGAGGTGCCCGATGGCCTTCTTGACGTTCCCGCCCCGCTGTGTCTTACCCAACTCCAGCAACGCGTCGTTGTAGTTGCCACCGACGCCGATACCTGCGGGCCTCCAACAGCCCGAAAGGGACGTCACCAGAATACTCGAAACCACAACCGCACCGAGCAGTCCCCAAGTCACATGCCTGAATCGCACCATTTGCTCCCCCATGAACCCCTTGTTTCACCGCGAGTATCTATTCCACTCATCGCTGTTCGTCAAGCGAATACGGTCTCTCTTTCGTTCAAACAAAAACAGGGCCGCCCCGTGGGGAGCGGCCCTGTTTGTTATTCGGTTCGGGATAAACCGCTAGAACTTGTACTCCATGACGATCGTGAAGACGTTGAAAGAGTCCTTGTCGTCTTCGGCTACGTCGGCAAAGTTGGCGCCGGTGCAGGCGCCCTCACAACCGAATGTATCATACACACCGTGGATCTGCATCCAACCGCCGGGAACGTTGTAGACTACCGCCACCCCGGTGTTCGTCACGTCGGCGCTGCCGCCCTCATGCTCGACATCGGCCGCGCTGTAGAGCGGAGCTATGTAGATACCGCCTTCACCCTTGCTTCCACCCATGACGCCACTCTTGGGCCCCCACAGCCATACCCGTGCCGCAAGCCGAATGTCCGTAGCTTCGACATCGGCACCACCGCCCGGATCCCTCTCATAGGTAGCGTAATTGGCGGAGAGCGACAGCCACTTCAACGGGGACCACCCCAAGCCGTGGGACCAATACCTGAGGCTATAATCGGTGTCCTCCGCCGCCCTGATATCGATCAACGTCGCCCTTTTCGCCAGATTGGGGGTACGGGCTCTCACACGGACCGAGTCATTGCCCTTGATTTGATCGGTATGGCGTTGGTAACCCACGCTGTACGAAAGGTTCGATAGGGAGAGGCCGCCCATTCCCTTGGCTCCTGCGAGAGGCTTCAAACCGAGCGCGAAACCTACGCTATTGCCGCTCTCTCCGGCCTCTGCTGCTTCTGCCTTACCGTCCTGGCCCCACGCCAGTTGCAGGTGAGTGATCTTGGCCATACCCATAGCCGGCAACTTCTTCCAGGACAGCACGAAACTTCCGTCTTGCTGTCCGCCGATGCCCAAGCCATCCAGAAGCGGGCTGTCTTCCGTACGGAACGCGCCAGCTTGCGTATTGCCACTAAAGGACGGACTGTAGCCCCAACCGAACTGCGGGAGGAACGGGTTCAACTTGTCGAAGTTGATGTATCCGTCACCACCGAAGCTGGTGCCAGTGCCACCCTCGTTGAGAAGCCAAGTGACCGCGTAGAACCCCTGCTGGGACGTGACGTTGATCGTCGGCCGAAAACGCCGCACGCGAACCTCGAGGTTCTGGTAGCCTTTGTCGGGATTCTCGTTGCTCACCCACACGCTGTGGTAGACCTGCAGCCTCTGCGTGAACCTGATGCTCCAGTTGTTGTCCGCCGCGGCGATCGTCAGACCACCACCCGGCTTGTACTTGAACGATGGCCCCTTCATCTCGGCCGCGAGGGCGCGCTCTTCAGTGGCGGCCTCTTGGGTCTCCTTCAACTTCGAAAGCTCGCGCTCAAGGGCGGCGATCCGGGTGTCGACGTCAGCCGCCTGCACCGGAGACGCTACGAGCGCCATCGCTCCCACAAAAAACAGGGCACTCGTTAAACCTAGCGCCCTCTTCGCGATATTCTTCATGACCCCCTCCTTCTGAATAAAAATCTGCCAGCCAATTTTGTTCACTCGGATTACCTACTAATTATAGGGTTCCGGTGCAACTGTCCGAAAGTACCGTTTTCTCTCAAAGCGAGCTACGAGCCCGTAAAAAAACCGTCCATAGGTTGTGAAATTCGACGAAAATGGATAGGAAATCGTCATTGAGCGCAACGTTTGCCGGGGGAAACCAGCCATGGACTCGATCAAGGTCGCAATTGCGGATGATCATACACTGTTTCGCGCCGGTTTGAAACGGTTGCTGGCGCGTGAAAAAGACCTGCTGGTGACCGGTGAAGGGGGGCGGGCCGACGAGGTGGAACCGGCGGTGGCCAAGGGCAAGGCCGACGTGCTGCTGCTGGACCTCAGGATGCCCGGGGGCGAAGCGGTGGAGACCCTGCTGGGGCTTGGGGAAAGGCACCCGGAGACCCGCACGGTGATCCTCACCGCCTTCGACGACGAGGACAGCATCCTGGAAACCGCCAAGGCCGGGGCCCGGGGCTACGTGCTCAAGGGGGTGTCGCCCACGACCCTGTTCCAGGCGATCCGGACCGTCCACCAGGGCGGCATCTGGATCGACCCAGGGCTGCCCCAGGCCGGCGAGTTCACGGCTATCGCCGCGCGCCAGACGCGGGCCGAGCCCGCCAGGAAGGGGCCCGACGGCATCGACACCCTGAGCCGGCGCGAGATCGAGGTGCTGCGGCTCGTGGCCGAGGGGCTCAGCAACGAGGAGATCGCCGCCAACACCTTCATCAGCAAAACCACCGTCAAGTTTCACCTGAACAAGATCTTCGAGAAGCTCAACGTCGACAACCGCATCAAGGCCGCGCTGGCGCTCCTCCGGCGGCAGGGGTAGCGCCCCGGACGCGGCTACAGACGCGGCCGCCGGGCCGCCGGCCCCGGCCCCTGGACCCCGGATCAAGTCCGGGGTGACGGGAGGGTGGCGCGCTCCTTCCCCCTGGCCTCGTCGACCCGCCGCACCAGCGCGAGGCCGATGACGAAGAACACCACTACCACGGCCATGCCGGCGCGCTGGGAGCCGAACTGGCGCGTCAACTCCCCCAGCAGGAACGGCCCCATGAAGGCGGTGGCCTTGCCGGAAAAGGCGAACAGGCCGTAGAACTCGTTCTTCTTGTCCGGCGGCACGAAGCGGCCCATGAGGGAACGGCTGGCGGCCTGGTTGGGGCCGCCGCAGAGGCCGATCAAGATGCCGGCGGCCCAGAAGAGCGTGCGCCGGCCGGTGAGGATGGCGGTGGCGGCGGCCAGGATAAAACCCACCAGGCTGATCTGGATGGTGCGCCGGCCGCCCAGCCAGTCGTCCACGAACCCCAGGGCAAAGGCCCCCGCGCCCGCGGCCACGTTGAGCACCAGGCCGAAGACCAGCAGCTCCTCGAAGGTGAAGCCGAAGGTGCCGGCCGCGTAGATGCCGCCGAAGGCGAAGACGGTATTGAGGCCGTCGGCGTAGAATAGACGGGCCAGCAGCAGGCGGAAGATGTCGGGGTAGCGGCGGATCTCGCGGAAGGTGGTGACCAGTTGGCGAAAGGTGTCCGCCAGGGACGCGTGGGAGGCGCCGGCGGCCGCCCGTGTTTCCCGCACCCACAGGAACAGCGGCAGGCTGAACACGGCGAACCAGACGGCCACCAGCAGGTTGGTGGCGCGGATGTGCTGGTAGCCTTCCGTGGAGAGGCCGAACCACGGGGTCTCGGCGTCCACGAAGCCCACCAGGGCCACTGCCAGGGCCGACAGGCCGCCGACGTAGCCCAGGGCCCAGCCGTAGCCCGACACCCGCCCGATGCGGTCGGGCGGGGCCACGTCGGGCAGGAAGGCGTTGTAGAACACCCCGCCCATCTCGAAGGCGATGTTGCCCACCGTGAACCAGAACAGCGCCTTGGTCACCTGGCCGGGCATGGCGGTGTAGAGGAAGGCCGCGCCCAGCACGGCCGCCGCGGTGAAGAACCCGAGAAAGCGCTTGCGGTAGCCGCCCCGGTCGGCCAGGGCGCCCAGGAAAGGCGACAGCAAGGCCACGGTGATTGCGGTGATGCTGACGCACCGGGACCACAGCCACGTGCCCGTCACCTCATCCGGGGCGATGACCTTGGTGAAGAAGGCGGCGTAGATGAAGGTGACCACCAGCGTGGTGAACGCCGAGTTGGCGAAGTCGTAGAAGCACCAGGCGACGATGGTGCGGCGGTCCGTGGGCATGGGGGGCGATGCTACACGCGATGGGGGGGTGGATGCCAGCCCCGTCCCACCCGCCGGCCTGCCGGGTTGTTGGTCCCAGGGACAGACAGAGGCAGAGGCCCTGGCCAATATAGAGGCCGCCATCCACGAATACCTGAGCGTCAGAGAGGACCTGTTGGAAGGCGCCGAGGTCCGGGAAATCGACATCCCGGGATAGCACGATTGATGATCGAAGAGTTCCGCAAGCTGCTTTAAGCTGAAGTTCTGCGGCGGGTTGAAGCTAAGTGGTTGTTATTATGGAGGATTGGTTGAAGAGAGTGAGTGGATTCTGACTACAACAGGGGGAGTTTGACCTGGAGCAACTCAAGGGCGGTGCGTTGGAGCTCGGAGGGCACGGTGAGCTGTTGGAAGGGGAACTCTGAGCCATGGAGTTGAACGGTATTGCGGGTGAGAGTGGCCAAGTGGTGGAGGAGGCCGCGGAAGTGGTGTACGGGGTGTCCCTGTGCGGTGCGGCGGGTGGCGGCTTTTTGCTGGGCGCTGTCAGAGGGCACGCTGGGGGGCACAGGCGAAGGGCGTTTCAGTGCGGCGTTTTGGGGGTCGTCTTCGGCGAACAAGAGCGGCGCCCAAGCGCGTCGCATGTGCCACTCGACATAGTAAGCGAGCATGCACAGGAACACGTGGGCGCGCACCCGTTGGGTCAATCGGTGATGAATCGGGCGCAGGTGCAGGTCCACGGTTTTGAGGCAGCGGAAGGCGCGCTCGACTGCGGCCAGGCGTTTGTAGGCGCTGACGGTGGCGGCGGCATCGAGCAAGGGCTCAGGCACGGAAGTGCGGATGACGTAGATGCCGTCGAGGCCTGCCTCTTGAGCGATGGCGAGGGTTTTGCGTTGGTATTGGAAGGTGGTTTCGGTGATGCGGGTGTTGAAGTGCTTGGCCATCTTGAAGCGCCCCAGGACCCGGCCCACGCGTAGTCCGATGGCGCTCTGGCCGCGCAGCGCCCGTTTTGGGCGTTGGGTCGCCAGGACGATCTTGTCCAGTTCGTGCTCGGTGGCGCGCAGCAGCGCCTCGCGTTTGCGCGCACGCTCCTGGCGCAGCAAGGGGTTGAGGCAGGCGATGAGGCGTTCGCCGGGAAAGTCTGGATGATGGATTTCAGCCAGGTCGGTGGTGTCGAATAAGGACGGCTGCAGGGGGCCGTGCTCGGTGGCGAGCTTGGCGATGGCATCGCTGCGCAGCGCACTGATCCAGTCCAGACCCTCCACCGGGCGCAACTCCTCATCGATGCGCGCACTGGTCAACATCCCCCGGTCGCCGACGAACACCACGCGGTCGAGCCCGAAGCGCTGGCGGACCTTGTGGATCTGGTCTCTCAGGGTGCTCGGGTCGGCGGTGTTGCCTTCATAGACTTCCACCGCCACCGGACAGCCCTCGGCGTTGCACAGCAACCCGTAGACGATCTGCAACTTGCCTTTCTTGCGGTCACGCGAGTAGCCGATGCGCCCCAGCGGACAGTGCCGCCCTTCGAGGTAGCTTGACGTGACGTCGTAGAGCACCAGAGTGCCGTGGTGGAGATGACGCTTGGCCAGGGCGGTTTCGATGCGCCCTTGGCGCTCGCCCAGCCAGTCCATGGCCTCGTACAGTTCTTCGGCTTGCACCGCCTCCAGCCCAAGCTCTTCGCCCAGGGTGGAGGTCGCACTCTGGGAATCCAGAGTGCGCGCGGTGGCCAGCTTCGAGCCCGGACACAGCACCCGCGACACGATCAAGGCCACCGTGCGGTGGCGTTGGACGCTGCTTCGAGGATCGAGCAGACGCTCCAGACCCAGCGCCTTGACCATGCCCAGCACGGCGGCCACATGCCCATGGGGGCGGGAGCGCAGCACCTGGAACGCCGTCTCGGCAGGCACCAGGGTCTTGCCGCCGAGTGCGAGACGCACCAGTTCCACTACCGAATCGGGCAGGTGGGAGAGATTGCCGACGGTTTCATTTTTGACCTTGCCGTTTTCGCGGTAGGAGCGTCGCAACAGGTGGGTGGTGTAGACGCGGTCTTTATACCGGCGCTTGGTAGTGACGACGTGGACGGCAGGTTTTCGTCGAGGCATGTGGGTATTATAGCATACACACCAATGGAGTCAAGCAGTTTTAGTGACTACATATTCCCGACGAAATCGCCCCTTGATTGCTCGAATGTCTATCAATTACAATGAGTTGCCCGCCGCCAAGGCGAGAATGACCCCAGAACTTCAGTTTAAGCGTCCTCAAGCAGGGCCCGCGTATTGCAAACTCCCCCGGAATCGGCTGAAATGAACTCATCACCTTACGCTTTCATTTCGGGAGGCATCCATGAGTTATGCACAACGAATCCGGCGCGCGGTCATACCCGTGCTCATCATTGCGTTCCTGGCGGGGGCGGCGGGCACGGCGTCGGCCATCGACCCCGTGTTCTCCACCTATCTCGGAGGCGCCATCCGGGGGTACGACCCGGTGGCCTACCACACCGAGGGCAAGCCGGTGGCGGGCAAGCGGGCGCACCGCGTGGAATGGAAGGGGGCCACCTGGTCCTTCGCCAGCGCCGGGAACAAGAAGACGTTCGAGGCCGCTCCCGAGAAGTACGCGCCCAAGTTCGGCGGCTACTGCGCCTGGGCGGTGAGCCAGGGCTACACCGCCTCCATCGACCCGGACGCCTGGAGCATCGTGGACGGCGCCCTGTACCTCAACTACAGCCTGGGGGTGCGGGACCAGTGGTCCGGTGACATCCCCGGCAACATCGCCAAGGGAAACGCCAACTGGCCCAAGCTCTTGGCGGGCAAGTAGCGGCCGCGTCCGGCCCCGGAGCGATGCCATGAAATACTCGAAGCTCGACGCCAAGGACTACGCCCGGGAGCACATGAAGGGTATCTGGGCCGCGGCCATGAACCCCTTCAACGAGGACTTCTCGTTCAACGAGGAGGGGCTGCGCCGGAACATCCGCCACTGGATCGACGACCTGGGGATCGCGGGGCTCTTCATCGCCGGCAAGCAGGGGGAGTTCTGGGCGATGTCGCTGGACGAGCGCAAGCGGAACTTCGAGATCGCGGTGGAAGAGACGGCCGGCAAGGCCGGCACCATCATGTCCTGCTCCGACCAGAACTTCGACACGGTGGTGGAGCTGGCGCGCCACGCCGAGGCGGTGGGGGCGGACTACATCGTGGTGCACGCCCCCATGCTGCACTTCATCACCGACCGGGACGACACGATCTACAACTACTACAAGGCGGTGTGCGACCGGGTGGACATCGGCATCGCCATGTGGAGTCACCCGGACTCCGGCTACCTGATGAGCCCGGAGCTGTGCGAGCGGGTGGCGGAGCTGCCCAACATCGTGGGCATCAAGTACTCGGTGCCCCGGCCCATGTACGCGGAGCTGACAAAGCTGACGGGGGACAGGATCATCGTCAGCACCTCCTCGGAAGAGGAGTGGTTGGACAACATCGTGGAGCTGGGCTGGCAACTCTACCTCTGCTCCTCGCCGCCCTACCTGCTCCAGACCCGGAACGACCGCCGCATGCACGAGTACACCCAGCTTGCCTTCGACGGCCAGGCCGACAAGGCCCGCCAGGTCCGGGACAGCCTGAACCCGGTCCGCGAGGCGCTTTCCATCACCCGCCCCGGCGGCAAGTTCCAGGCCCACCAGAAGTACTGGCAGGAGCTGCTGGGCCAGACGGGCGGGCCGGCGAGGCCGCCGATGCTGCAACTTACGGAGGAGGAGAAGGAGCGGACGCGGGAGGCGTTCGAGGGGTGCGGGTTGCGGGTGTGAGGACGAACGGGAGTCCATAGCCCAAGATTTGACCCCGTCGATGCATATCGCCCTCATTCTTCCCGATCTTGGCGGCGGCGGGGCGGCGCGGTCGATGCTCCATCTGGCCCGAGGATTGATCGACCGTGGCCACAGGGTCGACTTCGTCTTGTTTCAACCCATCATCCGTTACCACGATGAGGTTCCCAAGGACGCGGGGCTGTTCACTTGGGAGAATCAACCGGCCAATGGCACGGAAGAGGACGCCGCTGCGGTTCTTGCGCGCCTGGTGCAGCTTCCCACAAGTTCACGGCCGTTGGACTGGTTGCGCATGGCCAGCGCCCTCAGGTGGGACCCCTTTTGTGTGCTCGATCCACCCCTGCTCCGTCAGGCCCGCGCGGTTGCATCCTACATGGATCTCGTGAAACCGGATTGTGTCTTGCCGAGTCTGTCCCGCGCGAAGGCCGCAGCGCTTTTGGCGTGTCGCTTCCTCCCGGAACATCCGCCGGTGGTGCCGATCGTCCACAGCTTTGTCAGCCGTTATCGCCATACACGCAGGTACCGGCATCTGGCCGGGGACGCGGCGCATTTCGTTGCCGTATCCGAGGGCGTCTCCGAACGCTTGTCAGCCATCACCGGGATCCCACGCGACGGGATCACCACCATATACAATCCTGTCGTCAATTCGGACCTCGAACTCAAGTTGGCGGAACCCCCCGACCATCCGTGGCTGGTTGACGACGGGGCGCCGGTCATTCTCTCCGCCGGACGGCTGGCAAAGCTGAAGGACTACCCCACTCTCATCAAGGCCTTCTCCCATCTTGCGGCGCGGCGCCCGTGCCGTCTGATCATCCTCGGCGAAGGAAGGATGAGGAACGGGATCGAAAAGCTCATCAGGGACCTCAACCTCGCCGACCGGGTCTCATTGCCCGGGTGGGTAGAGAATCCCTTCACCTACATGTCCCGTGCGTGCCTGTTTGTCATGTCGTCAAGACATGAAGGGTTGCCCGGCGTTCTGGTAGAGGCGCTCGCGTGCGGCTGTCCTTGTGTCAGCACAGACTGTCCATCCGGCCCCGCGGAGATCCTCCAGAACGGACAGATCGGGCCGCTTGTTCCGATGGGCGACGAATTTGCGTTGGCGGAGGCGATGGAGCGGATCCTCGCCCGACCCCCGGCCGCCGACGTGCTGCGAAAGCGGGCTGCGGACTTCTCGGCCAACAGCGCGGTTCGCGCCTACGAGCAGTTGATTTCGACCATTGCCCGAACAAGCGGTGAAGGAACCGGGTGCATATCGGCCTAGTCATTTCGGATCTTCGCGGCGGCGGCGCTGAACGGTCGGTGCTCACGTTGGCCGGCGGGTTGATCGACCGTGGTCACAGGGTCGATATCGTCCTGCTCCGGGCGAGCATTCAGTACTTCAACGAGATCCCGAAGGGCGCGCGTCTCTTCGTCATGGAGAATGGGGGGAACAGCAGCAGGGAAGACTCCGGCGACAATCGTAGCCGCATGGTCCAACTCCGCGTGCCGCCAAAACCGTTGGATTGGCTGCGCGTGGCAAAGGCTCTCCACTGGGATCCGCTGTGCCTATCCGGCCCGACCTTGGCGCACCACGCACGGGCCGTGGCGTCCTACATGGACCGTGAGGCGCCGGATTGTGTCTTGCCAAACCTTTCCCGTCCGAATGCCGCCACTCTTCTGGCATGCCGCCTATTGGCCAAACATCCGCCGGTCATACCCGTCATGCGCAACTCTGTTCACCATGACCGTTTCCGTACGAGGCGCAGGTATCGGCATCTGGCCGGAGAGGCAATGCATTTTGTCGGGGTGTCTCAGGGCGTTTCGGAGAGCCTGGCGGCGTCCATCGGTGTCCCAAGCAGCCGCATCACGACCATATACAATCCTCTCGTAACGCCGCGCCTCCACGTCGAGAGGGCCGAGCGTCCAAAACATCCCTGGTTTCTGGACGGCGGTGCGCCCATCATTCTCGCCGTTGGACGATTGACCGTACAAAAGGACTATCCCACTCTCATCAAGGCCTTTGCGCACCTCGCGGCACGTCGGCCTTGCCGCCTGATCATCCTCGGGGAAGGCAAGAAGCGAAAGGAGCTCGAAGACCTCGTCGAGGGTCTCCAACTCGCCGACCAGGTCTCGCTCCCCGGATGGGTCGACAATCCGTTCGCCTTCATGTCCCACGCATCCCTGTTTGTACTATCCTCGTTGCATGAAGGGTTGCCCGGAGTCCTCGTGCAGGCCCTGGCATGCGGTTGCCCATGCGTCAGCACGGACTGTCCCGCGGGTCCGTCAGAAATCCTTCAGGGCGGGGAGTTCGGTCCGCTTGTTCCGGTGGGCGACGACGTCGCACTGGCAGAGGCCATGGCCCGGGTCCTTGAACAACCGCCCGCGCGCCATGTGGTGCAACAGCGTGCCGCCGATTTCTCCGCCGAGAGGGCGGTCACGGCGTATGAGAAGTTGATTTCGAGGCTCATCCGGCGCGCTGGCAGAACTGCAATGGGCGAATCCAATCGAAGTGTTTCCAATACAGAGATGAGCCTGAAAAGGGGTAGGGGAAGGGAGTAGCGCCCAGCCTGATTCAGGAGGTTTCAAGTTTGGGTAGTTGGAGGTGGTGGATGAAGCAAGGGAAGGAACGTACGGTCACAGATTTGAGGTACCGGAGGTGGTTGGATTGGGGGGATATGGGAGTTGGAGGTACGACAGGATGACGAGTGCGGTCAATCTGTACGGGGATGGCCGACCCGGTACGCGCATCGTTCGAGATCTGTCTGACGAGCCGACAGACGAGTCCGCGGCAACAGCGTGAAAATAAGATGCACTTTTTGTACACCGCCCCGAGGTACCACACCAACCAACACTTCGCGGTCAAGGCCCTTATTGAGGCGGGACACCAAGTTTCATTTCTGGCGCTCACACGTGGTCAGAGCGAGGACTACACCGCCCTGACTCCGACGGTCCTCGGTTCTTCACCGACCCAGGAGACGTTCCTGAAATGGCTGCAAAAATGCGGCCATTTTATCGGCATTCCCACCAATATGGGATCCCCTACGAAAAACGTGCCGCCTCTCCGTCCCTTCTGGACCGAAATGCGGCACCGCCAGCCTTGTGTCGTAATTGTCCGCGACCCGCTCACGACGTACGGCCAACTTGCCGTCTTCGCCGCCAAAGCCCTTGGCGCCCGCGTCATCCTATATACCCAACTGCCCAAGCACCAGCCACTCAGGAGAAAGCTGAAACGATGGGCAAAATTCGGCCGTTCCACGATTCTGTGGGGCACCGGCGCCCATTGGATTACCCCCGTTCTCGGTAAACCTCTTCGGGATCACGCTCCGCGGAATTGGCATTACCTCCCGTTTGTAATAGAGCCACAGACAACCCCACAACAGAAAACGTGGTTCGTCGGCGACGTACTTCGGATTCTAGCCGTCGGAAAGTACGAGCCCCGGAAGAACCACCATCTTTTCCTGCAGGTTATCGCTCGACTTTCAACGCGTCATAGGATACGTTCGACAGTGGTCGGGCAGTGTACAACCCCGCAACACCACGCCGAACTCAAACACCTCGTGCAAGAACGATCTAACCTCGGACTAAACAATATCGTTGAGTTCAAGACGAACCTTGCGTTTCCGCAAGTCCAGGAAGAGTATCGACAACACGATCTGTTCGTCCTCGCTAGTCGCAAGGAACCCGCTGCAATCTCGCCGCTAGAAGCAATGGCACACTCCTTACCCGTGGTGTGCAGCGACTCAAACGGGACCCAATGTTACATTAGACCGGGCCACAACGGGTACGTGTTTGGCACGGATGATGCCGCGCACCTGGAGACAACCTTGGACACCATGTGCCGAAACCGTAATGAGTTGATCGAAATGGGCCATCGCAGTTACCGGTTGGTCGTCGCTGAACATAAACCGGCCCGGTACGTCGACACCGTGGTTTCCATCGCTAAATCAGGAAGTTCCCATTGATTAGGCTATCGACTACCGGCCGCGATTGCCAAACGGATCACTCACAGGTCCCTCACTATCCCGTAATCCACGGTCACGCAACAGCCTCGGAGGACCCGGTATGAAACAGATTGTTGCTATTCTTTTGGTCAAGAATGAAGATTTACGTATCCGCTGGGTCATTAATAACATTGTAGGTTTTTGTGATCACATTATAGTGCTTGACAACCATTCAACAGACCGTACCTGGGAAATTGTCAAGCAACTTGCCGACTCGACGGATAAGATTACAGTGAGCCGGTGGGACCATCCCAAGACTTCTCAGGAGATTCTGCGGCGTTACTATGGTACAGACACCTGGGTATTCGGAGTGGACGGCGACGAAGTGTTCGGTCCGTCCGGGCTAGCCGCCATGCAGGAACCTTTACGGAAGGGTGAATTCGACCACGTTTGGAGGATTGGCGGTAACTTTCTGCACTGTGTAGCCGTCGACGTTGCAGCTAGGACCGCGTATGGATATCTTGCCCCGCCAGCGAGAGAGGGAGTAAAGCTTTACAACTTCAAAATCGTCAAGGATTGGAAGAGCCACGCGGTCGAACGGCTACACGGGTATCCTGTTTTCTATAAAGCCCTGATATAGAACACCTTTACTTGGGTAATACGTCATTATGGGAGGAATCCCAGTTGAGATGTTTACATCTTTGTTTCGTTCGGCGGAGCTCGCAAGACGAGTACGCCAATACTCCGGTACCGAGGCTGAAACGCGCACTGTACCAAAGACTCGCCATAACACCGAAACACCCTGCCATAAGGAGGTTGCTGGGGCAGAGCAATCCCTTTGATTGCGGACCAGGCCCTATCAAACGCGGGATTCGGTATAAGATGAGAAATTATGGGCAACGTTGTTACGAGGGATATAACCAGTTTTCTAGCTAACGGATGATGACCGGTTCTTTGTGCGGCCCTTTTGGTCAACGGGCGGTATTGCGGTACAGCGCAGTCATACGGCGTATCCCAAATTGCGCCAACTGGAATCCGGCTTGGACGAGAAGCGTGTTAGCTTCGACCAACGTATGTGTATGGTCGCGCCCACGCTCGGGCCCGCAGTCCAGAGTGACGAAGTCAACGGACGGTAGCAGACCCGAGGCACCCTCGAGGATTTCGGGTTCAGCCCCTTCAGCTTCCACCTTAAGGACTACGGGGCCTGTGCGATCCGTGAGTTCCATCGCGTCGTCGAGACGTACGGCATCGATTGCGAAACGGGTGTCGGTACCGCCCGGATCAAAAACCGAACTGTCTGCGGTTTCCGGCTTGGAGAAAAACTCGAGGGTCGTGGTGCGGTTCCAAAGTGCCTTGCGGATTGTGTTTTGGTGGCCGGCGAATACGTTCAAGTCGACGCAACGGGCCTCGAGCGGTTCAGGTTCGAAAGCCACATAGTCCAAACCCTTTGCACGAGCCCAAACGCCCAACTCGCCGATATTTGCGCCGCAATCGATAAGGAGTCCCTCCGGACCAAGCGGCACCTTGTCCAGATGGTACTCGTGTGCCAGTTTCTCCAACAATGGGTGTATTCCGCGTTTGTAGCGGCGATGCCGACTACGGCGGCACACAAACAGGTGGTCGGTGGCATCACGCACTTTGAAGATACCTTCTTCTTCAAACGGCTCCAAGCGAACGCGTCTGCCCCTGACGAGGTTACGCGCGTTTACAATTCTGCAATATAGTGGAAGGGGCATCACGGCGGGAACCTATGTTAGCAGGTTGGCGAGCCGGAGCGATAGTGGCGGCAGCGCCGACCTCATCCCGCCTACGTCGGCCGATGATCGCCTACCCATCCGATTCCCTCAACCACCCGGGCGCTTGGTGCAGGTCCCGAATTGCGGGACCTGAGAATGGCGTGGTAATCTCGGAACGTGGACAGCGAGCGGCCATAACCCGCACGCGAGTGACCGAGGGGCCGCGGAACGAGCCATGCAGACAATTCCACACCGTTATGTCGTGACGTCTTTGGATCTTAAACTCGCCGAACTACACGTCGACGGTTTGGCGACGGACTGGTATCACCGCGCATGCGGAATACTGAGGGGTGGCGACGGCGGCGAACATGGACTGCTTCTTCACAAACTGATTCGTCAACGTCTACGCAGGGCGCGGCCTCTTGTTGTTCTGGACGTCGGTACTGCCAGAGGATTCTCCGCAATCACGATGGCCAACGCGCTGTCCGACGCGAGCACGGGGACGATCTATACCATTGACGTTGTCGACCACCATCAAGCGCGCAACTGGCATGTCGACAAGCAACAACCCGCCGAACCGTTGGCTGGAATGAGGCTGAGCCGTGCTGACATTTGGCGTCGATGGTACGCCCGTGAAACAGACCTGGTTTCACCGATCACAAACCGATCCTGGGATGTCTTGGCCAATTGGACTCACGGGCCCATCGATGTTGCCTTTCTTGACGGCGACCATACTCGTACGGCCGTCAGCAAGGAGCTCGCGCTATTGAGTTCCCTGATGACGCGGAACGGAGTGATTGTCCTCGACGATTATCATGTAGGGGCCCATGTGATCCGGATCCGTTCGCGGCGCGTCAATCGCCTTGTGGCCACGATTGGCGCGTGCTTGAGCGGTCCATGGCCTTCAGCCGGACGGCGATTGCGTCTAGGTACGGACAACGAGTTTGTCCTGGTTAAGCAGAAATTCTCGGGTATCAAGACCGCGGTCCATGATTTTCTGGTGGACCAAGACGGTCACTGGGCACTCGAAGTCGTACGGATGCCGGCGCGAGGAGACTCTGCAGAAGATGACTATGGGTTGGCGGTCCTTACAAGGACCGACGGGTGACGCAAGCAGTGGGTACCACGCATATAGGGGCGAAAAGGCCCGATTTAGAGGATACGAGGCGGGGTTCAGTCCCCGGTCTGAGGGCGGAAGCACCGTGGCTTTTTTGAGGTCTACGTAACATTTTCTGAAATACGGGCCGGATCAGACCCGCCGCTGGATCCCAGACCAAGTCCGGGATGACGGGAGGCGGGAGATCCCGGATCAGGTCCAGGATGACGTTCAGTGCGCTATTTCCTTTTCCTTGTCCTGCTTGTCTGTCCCCCTCGCCGGCTGTAGTGGCGGCGGTGGTGGCGGAGGAGCTACCGGCCGGGCCACGCCAAGGCGACCGACCCGGAGGTGGCGGTGGGGATTTTGAAGTGCCTTTCAAACGCCGTATGGATGATGTATTTAGCCAAGGTTCTCCGGGGTTAACCCGAACATGAGATTTGTGGTCGGTTTCGTTTCGTTCGTATCCTTGATCGCCGCCTCCGGGCCGGCGCACGCCTATCTCGATCCAGGTTCTGTAAGCTTGTGGATTCAGGGGATCGTAGCCGCCTTGGCTGGGGTTGCGCTCACCTGGAAGCACTGGTACGGGCGACTGCGGAGCTTCCTCCGTCCGGACAAGAAGCGAAAGTCGAAGGCCGACAGTTCGGGAAGCAACCCGCGTGCCCCGGGAAATGAGGGAACCCCCGCTGATGAATAGAGCGGGCGGCTCGTTCCGCGATCCGGAAGGGCACGTCTTCATCGCTTCGGGGCGGGTCTTCAGGGGCATCGCGCATCAGGCCGCGGATCGTCTTCGCGCTTTCCTCCGGTCCGACTTCTTCAGGGAGCACACTGGCGCGCGCATTGTTGAGACCCGGGAGGTCGCCCCCGAGGTGGCAATGGAGGCGGGCGTTCCCGAATCCGAGGCCGGTGCCTGGGCCATGTGGGTAGAGCACGAAACGCTCCCCCTCATCACCTATCCCTACGAATGGCCCTTCGAGTGTTTGAAGCAGGCGGCATGTCTCACCCTGGACCTGCTCGTCGATGCCCTCAGGAACGGCTACACGCTGAAGGACGCCTCGGCCTTCAATGTGCAGTTCATCAATTCCCACCCGATATTCATTGATGTTCTCTCGTTTACCGAGTACGAGGAAGGGGCTCCCTTTCTCGGCTACAAGCAGTTCTGCGAGCAGTTCTTCGCGCCGTTGTGCCTGACCGCGTTCGCCGGCATCGAGTTCAATCAGTGGTTCAGGGGACGGCTCGAGGGTCTCGACCTGATCGAGGCGTCGCGGGCACTTCCGTTCACAACCCGCTGCCGACCGCAGGTGTTGATGCACATTCATTCCCAGGCGTGGGCGATGCGGAAACTGAAGTCCACGCCCGCGCGGCCGCGCTCGGTCAGGAAGCGGCGCCGGATTCCGCGTCGGAACCTGATCGCGCTCGCCGACAACCTACGGCAGTACACAGGAGGATTGGAACGCGGCGGGCGAACCTACTGGCAGAAATACGCTGCCCATAATTCCTATGACGACCGCTCTCGGACGAGCAAGACGCGTACGGCCCAAGAGTTCGTAACGAGAACCAGACCGGCGCGACTCTTGGACCTGGGCTGCAACACCGGCGAGTATTCGAAGGTCGCCATCGACGCCGGCGCCCGCGCAGTGCTCGGCGTTGATAGCGATTGTGGCGCGCTCGATGTGGCCGCCACGCAGGCCCACCGCGACGGTTGGCCGGCACAGTTCCTGTTCTGGGACCTCGCGAATCCATCGCCCGACCTCGGGTGGCTGCGGGAAGAGAGGACAGCCCTGGAGAAACGGTTGGGTCGGGTGGATGCCGTGTTCTGTTTCGCGCTCATCCATCATCTTGTCATCGGCCGAAACATTCCCATGGGGGAGTTCGTTCGATGGGTCTGCGGCTTGGCGCCGGGGGGTCTGATCGAATTCGTCCCGAAATCGGATCCGATGACGCAGGGCCTCCTGCGCGATCGCGACGACGTCTTCGAGACGTACGATCGGGAGAACTTCGAACGGGCGCTTGGAGAGTGTGCTGCGATCGTGACGGTCCACGACCTGTATCCGACGACGAGGACCATCTACGAATTCCGGAGATTCGGTCCGTGAAGGTTCCCTCCGCTAACTTTCTTCGTCCCTCCGTGGCGGTGAAGCCCACCCATGCGATTTGCCTCTTTGTCCTTCTGCAGATTTATTTCGCGAGCAACCTGTTCTCGTTCGGGTTCTGGAAGTCCGGCGAGGGCATATTCGAATACATGCTCCTCTTCTTCGGAGCGTGGGGCGCCGGGCTTGTCCTGCTGCTGTCGTTGTTTCTGGCAAAAGGCCGGAGATTCAACGCATCGTGGCTCCCCCTGGCGATCCTCGTCGTTCTCAGCATCCCGTTTGCCTGGGACCTCTGGGTTCGGTCCTTGGAGATCGATAGTAGCGCTATCCGGAAAGCGCTACGGATTTCTCTCTTCGCAGTCATGTATTTGTATTTCCGCATCGGGCTCCAACGGGTCCGCTGGACGGCAGGCGCCATCCTCCTCCTCTGTGTTCTATCGTTCGCGGGACACGCCGGGCTTTCCGTTCCGACCGGGCCGTCCCGTGACTTCGATACGATTGAGATGGACACGACGCCGAACGTCCACGTCATCATGCTGGATTCGTTTACGCACTCACCCTTCTCACGCGAGTCCATGGGTGTCGACAATCTCGCTGCGGACTATCTGGCAACGCTCGACGACACGATCTACGCGGGCAGCCTGGGGTTTGTCGAGAGCGTCCCCACCACGAACTCCTGGAGCACGTTGTTCAATCTAGGCCAGAAGAGCCGTGATAGGGGCGTCTTCTCGGGTTCATTACCGAGTCGCTTGACCGTATTGCTGCGGCGAAACGGTTACAGCATTACCACCGGATTTTCCAATGAGTTTTTTGGCTGGAAAAAAGGCGAATTTGTGGACTATTACCATAGGGGGAAAGCTCAAGAGTTAAATTACGACCTGGTCTGTACGGCGCTGAAAGTGAAACTCGGGTTCTGCTCCGAATTCTCGCAATCCGTTTTCTCCAGAATTTTCGTCACGGGATTCGAAGACAAGTACAAGCGCAAGAAAAGGAGGAATGAGTGGCCCGACACGGTCCTCGATCTGATCGACCGCGCGGAGCGGAGCGCAACAGGCCCCCTATTTTCCGCCTTTCACATTTATTGGCCAATCGGGCACACTCCGTGGGATTTTCGCAGGGAAGATGCTGCGATGTTCGCGAAATACAAACAACAGTTCGTCGATGGGGTGCAACTCGCACGTCAAGTGATTGAAAACATTGACCGCTTGAGGAGGCGATATCCCGATTCCATCTTTATCGTTTCCGGAGATCACGGGCCGTTCCTGAGCCGGAAGGCGCCGAGTGAGGACCGACGGTTCTTCGTGCTCGATCGGCACGGGGTGGCCCTGGCGCTACTGAACGCCTCCAACCTCTGCCCATGGCCGAGGGACTGGCTGGCCCGGCAACGGTATCTCACTCCGAGCCGCATGCTGGTCGCATCCCTCGCCTGCGACGGCGATAGCAGAGGGTTGACCAAGCATTTCACGGACAACGAGGAATTCATACGTTTCGGCAACTCGTACGCCACAAGCGGGACGAGTTCTCCGGACTAGGAGTCCGCCCGGCTTAGCGCGAGCGTACCTAAAGACCCGTCACGCCGCCGACGGGAATGCCTCCATGTACAGTGACCCCTACGGAAGCGAGAGCCGCCATGAGCTCACGTTCCGTATCCGAGGGGATGGGTGCGTGGATTTTGGAGGCCGCCCACGGTGTTTGAGGAATCGACGCGGCCTGCCCCTGATTTGGGACCCCGGGTCAAGCCCGGAGTATCTGTGTTGGAAATCAAGGGTCAAAAAGGTGCTCTGGGACAAGCCGGCACCCAGGGGGTACCGCGGCGAGCGATGGCATGGAGCTGCAACAGGAGCTTTCTCATGACGGCCACCAGGGCCACCTTGCCGACCTTGCCCCTGCGCCTCAAGCGGCGATAGAAGGCCTTCAGTTCCGGGTTGAACCGTATGGCTGCCAGGGCGGCCATGTACAAGGCCCGGCGCACCTTCTGGCGGCCTCCCCGGATGGCGCGGCTGCCGTGATGCTGGCCGCTGTCGCGGGACCACGGCGCCAGGCCGGCCAGGGCGGTCATGCCCTTGGCGTCCCCCTGGCCCAGTTCCGGCAGGTGGGCCAGCAAGGTGGCCGCGGTCAGCGCCCCCACGCCGCTCACGCTCTGGTACAGGGCGGCGAGCTGGCTGAACTGCGGGTGACCATCCACCAGGGCCTGCACGGCCTTGTCCAACCGCGCGATCTCCTTGCCGAGCCAGGCCACATGCCGCTCCATGGACTTCTTGCTCGCTCCCCCAAGCCCCTTCTCCAACCGATTGCGTTCCGCCACCCGTTGCTCCACCAACTGCTGCCTCCGACCCACCACCTCCCGCAACTCCTCCTCGGCGCTGTCCCGCACCGGCTGCCCCTCCACCTCGAACACCTCCCCGTAGAGCACCAACACCTGCGCATCCAACCGGTCGGTCTTGGCCCCTTGCCCCGACGCCTGCGCAAAACTCCGCACCCGGCTCGGATGCGCCCGGTGCACCGCCAATCCCCTGGCCTTCAGCCCTTGAACCACCCCCCGCTCGTAGCCCCCCGTGGCCTCGCACACCACCTGCTCCACCCCCTCCGTACGAAGCCACTCCGCCAACCCCCGGATGCCCCCAGCCTCGTTCTTGAAACTCCGGACCGGACCCCCGCTCACCGATACCACCCACTCCCGCTTGCCCACGTCGATCCCTGCCACTATCTTCATGCCCGCCTCCTTATCTGCTAGGATGGCGCTGTCCTCCACACTTGCAATACGGGGCATACTCCCCTGTATCTGTTCGGAGCGACAACTGGCATGCGGGGTGCCCCACTCCGGGTCGGTGCAGAACGGCCCCAGGCCTTCTCACCCTGTGACGGACGGCGCGCCCCGCTTGCCTCCCCTCAGATTGGCCTATCTGAAGGGTAGCCTCAACATACAGGTGACGTGAGGCGGGAGATCCCGGATCAAATCCTGGATGACGTCTAGTGCACTATATCCTTTTCTTCGTCCTGCTTGTTGTCCCCCTCGCAGGCTGTAGTGGTGGCGGCGGCAACCACACGAGCCCCCGGAGCCAGTGGGGTCTGAACTCCATCAACGCGGATATCGCCTACCGCAATATCGAGTCGGTGAAGGGACAGGCCGCCGAGCCGGGATTACGCTGCGCGGGTCACGGATGCTCGCTCAGGAGCCGTACCGCATTCTCCCGTGTCAGCAACTCCACGTCCGCCTCGCGCTCCAGAAACGGACGCACGTCCGCGGCCACCCGCTCCCATGCCAGAGCGTCGAGGCGGAGGAGGATCGTTGCCCGCCAGTTTTCGGAATGCAGCGCCTCGCCCGTCCAGCCGGTCTGACGCAACGCCGCATTGAGCAGCGCGAGATTGGGCGCGGGCCACGTCGGATCGCTCAAGTACCAGATCAAGTCGTACAGATCCCGTCCCTTGGTATAGGGACGCTGCAAGAGCGCGTGCAGCTTGCCGGCGAGCAACGACGCGCGGTCGTGGTGGCGAAGCCGCAGCGTCACGTGCCGGCGCACCAAGTGGGTCTCCAGGACGGCCCCGGCCGGGGGCCGGGTGTCGACCTCGATCCTGACGGCGAGGCTTTCCTCCCGGCGGGCGGAGAGGCCCGCGTCATGCAACAGGCCCTGCAACCGCACGAACGCGCTGTGAACCGGGTTCCGGTCTCGCACCGCAAGGCCGACGGCATAGCCTTCGCGGGACAGATCCGCACGGATGGCCGTCAAAAACCCGCGCAGGTCATAACCCTCGGGATCGCCTTCAAGGGTGAAATCGAGGTCTTCCGAGTAGCGCGGGAGGGCGAAAAGGAAGCGCAAGCATGTGCCGCCCTGGAATGCCAGCGAGCCCATCGCCCCCGCCCGTTGCAGGATGTTCAGGATGCGAGCCTGAAGGTATTCGCGTCCGATATTGCGGCCCTGCAACGGGGCGGCTGCCTGCATTAGATCTATCAGATAGGCTTTCACAGCACCTCGTAGGCCAGGGAACGGTCCTCGGCCAGGGAACGAACGTGCCGGGCAGCTCGCGACAGCTTGGGCCTCGCCGCGGCCCGTGCCAGACGGTCCAACTCGTCCAGGTCCAGAGCCGCCAGGTCCAACCGCAACTCCTCGATGTAGGCCAACTCGTCGCCGCCGGGACACAGATGAACGATGTCGAGCAACGCCTTCTCCGGCACGGCCACGAATGCCGTCTGCCCCTCGCCCAGGTCCATCCGGCGGTAGCCGTAGAGCAGATCGACCTTGACGTGGCGAAAGGAAAACCGGCCCAGCGCGGTCTGCCTGATTTGCGGCCGCCCGGCTCCCACGCTGGCAACCTCGGGTACGTACTCGGGGATGCAATGTACGTACGCCAGTGCCGAAAGGCCGCTTACATAGGACCCTTGCACGAGGCGGTTGGCGACCAGAAAGGGATGCGGCGTCCGCTTGCGATAAGGGGGAGCCAGTGCGTACAGTTCACGGCGTAGCCGGTGAATCCGCCCGGCACGGGTCCAGCGGGCGAGTTGGTGCCTGATCCCAACGGGATCGGTCTCCCCGCAAAGAAGCAGCCCCGTCTCGAACACTGGCTCGTCGGCAACGATTTCGAGCAATCGCTGAAACTTCATGGAAAATAACTAATACTTATGTCAAGTTAATACAATAGAACTACCACCTTGAACATCCGCACCATCCCCCTCCCTTGACACCGTCCTGACGATTTCATTTTACTAGTCGGTCGCATGTACAGTGACCCCTACGGAAGCGAGAGATGCCATGAGCTCACGTTCCGTATCCGAGGGGATGGGTGCGTGGATTTTGGAGGCCGCCCAAGGTGTTTGAGGAATCGACGCGGCCTGCCCCTGATTCTGGACCCCGGGTCAAGCCCGGAGTATCTGTGTTGGAAATCAAGGGTCAAAAAGGTGCTCCGGGACAAGCCGGCACCCAGGGGGTACCGCGGCGAGCGATGGCATGGAGCTGCAACAGGAGCTTTCTCATGACGGCCACCAGGGCCACCTTGCCGACCTTGCCCCTGCGCCTCAAGCGGCGATAGAAGGCCTTCAGTTCCGGGTTGAACCGTATGGCTGCCAGGGCGGCCATGTACAAGGCCCGGCGCACCTTCTGGCGGCCTCCCCGGATGGCGCGGCTGCCGTGATGCTGGCCGCTGTCGCGGGACCACGGCGCCAGGCCGGCCAGGGCGGTCATGCCCTTGGCGTCCCCCTGGCCCAGTTCCGGCAGGTGGGCCAGCAAGGTGGCCGCGGTCAGCGCCCCCACGCCGCTCACGCTCTGGTACAGGGCGGCGAGCTGGCTGAACTGCGGGTGACCATCCACCAGGGCCTGCACGGCCTTGTCCAACCGCGCGATCTCCTTGCCGAGCCAGGCCACATGCCGCTCCATGGACTTCTTGCTCGCTCCCCCAAGCCCCTTCTCCAACCGATTGCGTTCCGCCACCCGTTGCTCCACCAACTGCTGCCTCCGACCCACCACCTCCCGCAACTCCTCCTCGGCGCTGTCCCGCACCGGCTGCCCCTCCACCTCGAACACCTCCCCGTAGAGCACCAACACCTGCGCATCCAACCGGTCGGTCTTGGCCCCTTGCCCCGACGCCTGCGCAAAACTCCGCACCCGGCTCGGATGCGCCCGGTGCACCGCCAATCCCCTGGCCTTCAGCCCTT
Organism: uncultured Binatia bacterium (SeqCode); assembly: GCA_965218305.1. Classification (GTDB taxonomy): domain Bacteria; phylum Desulfobacterota; class Binatia; order UBA9968; family JAJDTQ01; genus JAJDTQ01. The sequence goes on from OZ244617.1 coordinate 2,999,723, forward strand.
GAACCACCCCCCGCTCGTAGCCCCCCGTGGCCTCGCACACCACCTGCTCCACCCCCTCCGTACGAAGCCACTCCGCCAACCCCCGGATGCCCCCAGCCTCGTTCTTGAAACTCCGGACCGGACCCCCGCTCACCGATACCACCCACTCCCGCTTGCCCACGTCGATCCCTGCCACTATCTTCATGCCCGCCTCCTTATCTGCTAGGATGGCGCTGTCCTCCACACTTGCAATACGGGGCATACTCCCCTGTATCTGTTCGGAGCGACAACTGGCATGCGGGGTGCCCCACTCCGGGTCGGTGCAGAACGGCCCCAGGCCTTCTCACCCTGTGACGGACGGCGCGCCCCGCTTGCCTCCCCTCAGATTGGCCTATCTGAAGGGTAGCCTCAACATACAGGTGACGTTGTGGGGCCGGGGTGACGTTGTGGAGTCCGGGGTCCAGGTCCCGGAAGGGTTGCGGCCCTCGTCCAGTTGGGGGATAATCCCCCGCGTGCGAAGTTGAGACGGTTCCCTGGGCGCCGGCATGAGGCCGGCGCGTGGACGGCTATAGCAAAGGAGGCATCGTATGAAGTTGCGAATAGCAGGCGTATTGGCGGCCGCGTTTCTGGTGCTGGCCCTGGGCGGGGCGGCGCAAGCGAAGTGCGGCAAGGTATCGATCTCCGAGATGAACTGGAACTCGGCCGCGGTGGCGGCGCACGTGCAGGCCATCATCCTGGAGAAGGGCTACGGATGTGACGTCGACTTGGTGCCGGGTGACAGCGTCCCGACGATCACGTCCATGACCGAGAAGGGCGAGCCCGACGTCGCCCCGGAGATCTGGATCAACTCCGTCAAGGAAATGGTGGGCAAGGCGGAGAAGGAAGGCCGGTTGCAGATCACCGGGGAAATCCTCAGCGACGGCGGCGAGGAGGGCTGGTGGGTGCCCGAGTACGTGGTCAAGGCAAACCCGGAGCTCACGACGCTGGACGCGATCAAGAAGCGCCCCGACCTGTTCGCGGACAAGGAAGACCCTGGGAAGGGCCGTTTTTACGGTTGTCCTTCGGGCTGGGCCTGCCAGATCATCAACGCCAACCTGTTCAAGGCCTACGGGATGAAGGAAGCGAAATTCAACCTGTTCGATCCCGGATCCGGTCCGGGTCTGGCCGGCGCCATCGCCAGGGCGTATGAGCGGAAGCAGCCGATATTCACCTACTACTGGGCGCCCACCTCGGTCCTCGGCAAATACCCGATGGTGAAGGTCGGCGGCATGAAGCACGATCCCAAGACGTATGCGTGCATTCAGGACAAGGACTGCGCCGACCCGAAGCCCAACATGTACCCGAAGTCCAGGGTGCTGACCGCGGTGGTGGGCAAGTTCGAGGAGAGGGAGCCGGATGCGTTCAAGTTCGTGTCGAGCGTGTCGTGGTCCAACTCGGTGCTGAACAAGCTGCTGGCGTGGAAGGACGACAACAAGGCGGACGCGGCAGAGACCGCGGAGCATTTCATAAAGACCGGCGGGGCGGTGTGGACGAAATGGGTGTCCGCTGACGTGGCGGCCAAGGTGAAGGCCGGCAAGTAGTTGCGGAAGGCGCCCTTCCGGGCGAAAGTCATGGCGGTTCTTGGAGGCAACCCCGCCTCCAAGAACCGCCATGACTACGGGTTGCTGTCCTTCGGGACCGGCCTTTCCGGGGCTTCGGGGCCGGTATCGGGCGCTTCCGGGCTCCGCCCCATATCAGCCATGGCATAGATCAGCGACTCCGTCAGCCGGTCCAGTCTTTGTCCCATGGCTCGGACCTCGGTACGCAGTTCTTTCATCTCGGTGCGCAGTTCGGTACGCAACTCCGCCATCTCGCCGCGCAGTTCCTTGCGCAGTTCTCCCATCTCGGTGCGCAGTTCGTTCATCTCGGCACGGAGTTCGGTGCCCAACCCTCCCATCTCGCTACGCAACCCTGCCACGTCCTCCCGTCTCTCCTGATGCAATCGTGCGTCGCCCGCGTTCATCTCCGTACGCAACACCTCGATCTGGCCGGCCAGGCTGTTCCACGCCGCAAATTGGCTGACGAGCACGGTCAAGCCTACCGCGAGGATCATGAGCGTTTCCTGGGAGATTTTTCCGACGAAAGATTTGATCCGTTCAGTCATGGTGCCATCCCCTCGTTGCGCCATTCATCGTAAGCCGGCATTAGCGGCATGAAACCAGCCTCTGTTACTATTCTTCGGCGCGAGGGGCCGTTTCTTTAGTATAAGAACATCCATTCCAGTTGGAGATCAAGTGTCCTTGATTTCGGGATGGGGGGCAACGTACAGTCGGCTTCAGGCCCGGGTCGCACGCGGCGCCAGCGTTGGCAAGGCGTATCCGGAACAAGTTCCAGCCACGAGAGGAGATCCGCCATGTACGGTCACCGCGCGCGCATCGGATACACGTCGCCGCCCATCGTCACCGAGGTCTTTCCCTACGAGTTCTACAAGATGGCGCCGCCGGGCATCACCCTGGCGCTGACCACCCTCATGGTGGCCCGGCACTCGGCCGAGTCCGGAGAGGCCCAGGAGAGTTGGAACCACGCTGTAAGAGCCACCCGGGAGATGGCCCGGGCCAAGGTGGACATCATCGTGTTCGGCGGCGGACCCGTGGTCTATTCCGGGGGCGCGCAGCGGGCCGAGGACACCATGCAGGCGCTGCAGCAGGAGTTCGGCATCCCGGTCACCAACAGCACCACCGCGTACCACCAGGCGGACGCCGTGCTGGGCGCCAGGGTCGCGGGCTCGGTCACCTACGCATCGGCCCCGGGAAGCAGCGAGCACCTGCCCAACGAGCGCTTCACCGATCCGGACAAGACCACCCTGGTGGGCCAGAAGTTCGCCGGCGTGCCGTTCATCGAGGTGGGAACGATTCCCTCCGAGGTGCCGCTGCGCCTGGCCCGGGAGCTCAAGCAGGAACACCCGGACATCGACACCATCCACCTGGGCTCGCCCCACTGGGCCACCGGCGCCGTCATCGAAACCCTGGAGCAGGAGCTCGGGGTCAACGTCGTGCAGGGAAGCCAGGCCATCCTCTGGTGGGCGCTGCGCACACTGGGCATCGAGGACCGCATCGAGGGGTACGGCAAGCTGCTCAGGGAGCACTAGGCCGCACGCGGCCCGCGGACCTCCCCGCCCCCCTCTGCCCCTGGACCCCGGATCAAGTCCGGGGTCCAGGAGGGGCGGCGGTGGGAGGTAGCCCTCCGGGCCGGGCCTTCCTCTTCCCTTCTCCGGGCAACCGGAGTAGATTCCTCCTGCAAAATCAGGACCGCCGCTCCACGGGGAGCGGGGAACAGACCGGGAGGGAAAATGCTGCCCGATATGCCACGAGACCAGCGGCTCGAGCTGCTGCGGAAAATGCTCATGATCCGGCGCGCCGAAGAGCACGTCGTCCGGTTCAACGAGGAGCACGAGGGCCTCATCCGGGGCCATTTCCACATCTACATCGGCCAGGAAGCCACCGGCGTCGGCGTCTGCGCGGCCCTGGCCCCGGAAGACTACGTCTTCAGCACCCACCGGAACCACGGTCACGTCATCGCCAAGGGCGGCGACCCCGGAAAGGTGCTGGCGGAGGTCATCGGCCGGGAGACCGGCTACTGCCTGGGGCGCGGCGGCACCTTCCACGTGGCGGCCCCGGACCTGAACATGCCCCACACCTCCGCCATCGTCGGCGGCAGCACGGCCCTGGCCTCGGGGGCGGCGCTGGCGGCCCAGTTGGAGGAGACGGGCGCGGTCACGGTGGCCTTCTTCGGCGACGGCGCCATGGACGAGGGCGTCTTCTACGAGAGCCTGAACATGGCCAAGCTGTGGGAGCTGCCGCTGATCTTCCTGATGGAGAACAACTACCGCAGGGCCGGAAGGGTCAACGAGAGCGCCGACGACCTGGCCAACATTCCGCGGGCCCTGAACGTCGAGACCACCACGGTGGACGGGGGCGACGTGGGCCAGATGTACGGCACGGTCAAGGATCTGGTTCAGCGCACCCGGGCCGGCGAAGGCCCGTTCTTCGTCGAGGCCAGCACCCACCCGTGGCCGGGCAACGACGGCGCCCATCCCGAGCTGGTGGCGGGCGTCACCGACATCAACTGGGCCTGGGACCCGAGCCCCGTGCCCGAGAAGGTGCGGCCCTGGTACGCCGAGGGCGACGGCATCCTCGCCTACGCGCGGGAACTGGCCGACAGCGAAGGATGCGACCGGGAAACGGTCGTGCGGGTGGACGAGGAGGTAAGCCGGGAGGCCGACGCGGCGGCGCAGTTCGCGCTGACGAGCCCGCTGCCCGCTCCGGAGGAGGCGGTCAAGTACGCATACGCGGGAAGGGGTGACTAGCCATGGCGCACGAGATGACCCTGGGGGAGGCTCTGGTCGAGGGGTTGGCCGAGGCCATGGAGCAGGACTCGCGGGTGGTGCTGATCGGCGGCGGTCTGGTGAGCTCGGGACCCGCCGCGGCGCGGTTCGCCTCGGTGCGCGAGCGCCACGGCAACCGCATCAAGTCGCCGCCCATCGCCGAGCTTGGCTATTGCGGAATTGCCGCCGGCGCCGCCATGGCCGGGCTGCGGCCGCTGGTGGACATCGGCACCGCGACCTTTTCCTACGAAGCGATTCCGCAGATCATCAACGAAGCCGCGGTCGCCTACTCCAATTCCGGCGGCCAGACCAACGTGCCGGTTACCTATTTCATGCGTTACGGCATCCGGGGCGGCGGCGGGGTGCAGCATTCGGGCAGCCCCCAGCCCTGGTACTGGAACACCCCGGGCCTGCAGGTGGCCATGCCCGCCACGCCGGCTGACGCCAAGGGATTGCTACGCACGGCCCTGCTGAAGAGCCAGGACCCCACCATCTTCCTGGCGCATGAGCGGCTCCTGAAAGAGCGCGGGGAGGTGCCTGACGGAGAGTACGAGACCGAGTTCGGCAAGGCCGCGGTAGCGCGGGAAGGAACCGACGTGACCATCGTGGCCGCCGGGGTCCAGGTGCCCCGGGCGCTGGCGGCAGCCGACGCCCTGGCCGCGGACGGCATATCGGCGGAGGTGGTGGACCCGCGGACGCTGGAGCCGCTGGACACCGAGACCCTGCTGGCGTCGGTGCGGAAGACCGGCCGGCTGGTGGTCACCGACGAAAGCCACGACAACTGCGGCGTGGCCGCGGGGCTGGCCGCGCTGATGGCCGACCTGGCCTTCGACAGCCTGCGGGCGCCCATCAAGCGGGTGGCGATCCCCCACGTCCCCGTACCCTTCGCGGTCCCCCTGGAGGACTACGTCACCCCCACCGCGGGGCGTATCGAGGCGGCAGCGCGGTCGCTCGTGGGGTGAGTGGAGGCGCCCGGACTCCCGCCCCGCCCTACCCCGCCTGGACCCCGGATCAAGTCCGGGGTGACGGGGAGAGGAAACGTCATCCCGGGCTTGACCCGGGATCCAGGCATTGGCCTGTAGCCGGCCGTTTCCACCGCCGGCCCCCGTTCAAGCCCGAGACCTTTTCCCGCAGCCGCTGCCTACTCGGAATCCCGGTACTCCCGCGCGAAGGCGCAGAGCCGTTCCACCGACAACTCGAACAGCTCGCCGCCCTTCTCGGCGCTGGCGAAATTCGGGTCGCCCATCACCCCCGACGGCGACAGGTCCTCGCGCGGCGTCTGAATGTAACCTCCGACCTTGCTGACGAACTCGGGCATCTGCGGGCCGAGATGGGCTACCAGACTGCCCTGGGAGGCCAGCTCCCCGCGCAGATGCAGGTTCATGGAAGTCTCCACAGCGCCTGCATGCCCCACGCGGCCACCGGGCATCTTCTCGTCCGCGAACAGCCGGCCCATGTCCTTGTCCACCAGCCCGAACCAGTTCAGCACCACCACGCGGATCCCTTCCTCATCCTGAAGGGCCGACACCACCGCCCGGGACAGCGACACCTGGCCGCCGTGGCCGTTGAGCAGCGCGATGCGCGTGAAGCCGTGCCGCGCCACCGAACGCACGATCTCGCGGATCAACGCCGACCAGGTCGCGGCGGTGAGGCTGATGCTGCCGGGAAAGTTCTTGTTGCTGGGGGTGAAACCGAAGGGCACCGTCGGCCCCACCAGGATCTCCGGATCCCGCCTTGCGGCCGCCCGGGCAATCTCCTGCGCGATGAACGCATCGGTATCCAGCGGCAGGTGATGGCCATGCTGCTCGATGACCCCGATGGGGATGATCACCACGCACCCCTTCTCGGCGCTTTCCTTGATGTGCGGCCAGCTTAACTCTTGCCAAATGGGCATCGTGATCCTCCTGGCGGGTTCAGGGCCGGTGGCGGGAGGCGGGTTCGAAACCCGTCGCTACCTCTTCGCGGCCACGCCTCGACGGTGGTGAGAAGTCCCACCCTTGCCGGTATCGGCATCCGTGGAATGGCCCGCCACCCACTCCGTCATCAACCGTTTGATTTGGGTTTGATAGCGCACGTCGTGCAGGCGCGCCTTGGCCTTGAATGCCTCCAACAAATCCTCGGGGACCTTGAGACTGATAAGACGGCTCCCCCTCCCCCGCGCGGGCGCGTAGAGCCTGCGGAACTCGTCGAGAAACCGCAGGATGTCGGCCGGCTTCATCCGCTTGCACTGTTCCAAGTACTCCTTCGAGAAATATTGCACGGGTCTCATGAGCCAATATCCCTCAAAGCCTGGATATCCTCGAGATCCTGTGCCCGGCCGCTCATCTCTTTCATGCGGATCAGATCGGCCACCGCCACCACCGGCAGCCGCAACCCTCCCACCGGTATCATGTCCACCTGCATCGTCCCCAAGTCCTCGGTGAGGATGATATCCACGAGCTCCGTGGGGTCCGCCGGGTTGACGAAACTCCAGGCGATGAGGTTCCGGTTGCGAATGTACTCCTCCCGGAAATCGAACACCTCTTCCGCCTTCAAAGGCAGCCGCGACTGGAGGCCCATGCCGTTCAGCGCCGTTTCCACCGCGGTGAAATTCCTACGGGACAACGACAACACCAGATCGACATCCAGGGTGCCGCGCACCGCTCCGTGCAACGCAACCGCATGGCCCCCGGCGATGGCGAAGCGAACCCTCGCCCGCCGGAGGGCGGAAACCACCCGTTCCAGGAACATATAACGGTATATACCAGTTACATACCATTCGCGGAAGAGAGCCGTTCCAGGTTTCCGCTGCCCGCAAGTCTCGCGGCTTCCGCCCCGCCCTACCCTACCTGGACCACGGGTCAAGCCCGGGGTGACGAAACTCGGCACCCCGGCACTACCACCCCGTCACCCCGGACTTGATCCGGGGTCCAGGCGGCCGACCGCGGATTCCAGGTCAAGTCCAAATTACGAAAAGCGCGTCACTCCAGCATGAACACGCACTTGCCGGTGGTGGCGCCGTCGAAGATACGGAACGCCTCGATCGCGTCGTCGAGGGCGAAGCGGTGCGTGACCAGGTCGTCGAGAGGCACCTTCTCCTCCACCATGAAACGGCAGATCTCGATGAGCTCCGACTTGCTGAAGGTCCACGAGCCGAAGATGGTGGCCACCTTGAAGATCACGTCGTCCCGGAAGTTGATGGTGGACGGCTCGCCCATGCCGACGTAACAGCAGCGCCCGAAGGTGCGCATGGCCTTGAGGATCTGGCTGCGGCATTCCGGGTTGCCGGAGGTTTCCAGGGACGCCGTCGACCCCAAGCCGCCGGTCAGCTCCTTGATGGCCTCCACCGGGTCGGTGTCGCCGGCGTTGATGACGTGGTCCGCTCCGTAACCGCGGGCCAGCTCCAGCCGCTCCGGCACCACGTCGATGGCGATGACCCGGGCGCCCATGGCCTTCGCGCACATGGTTCCGCTCAGGCCAACGGGTCCCTGCCCGAAGATCGCCACGATGTCGCCGCCGGCCACGTTCATCTTCTTGAGACCGTTCCAGGCCGTGCCGGTGCCGCAGGAGATGGCCGCTCCGCCTTCGAACGACAGCTCCTCCGGCAGGGGAACGAGGAGGCGCGACGGTACGAGGATGTAGTCGGCGTTGGCGCCGTGGGCGTCCACGCCGCCGAAGGTCACGTGGCCGTGGGGGCAGGCCTGCTCGAAGCCCATGGCGCAGATCTCGCAAAGGCCGCAGCCGGCATAGTGGTGCACCACCACGCGGTCGCCCACGGCGAGCCCGGCCGGCGCGCCGGCGCCCAGCTCCGCGATGACGCCGCAGGGCTCGTGGCCGGTGATGGCCTGGACGGCCACGGTACCGCGGTACCGGTGGAGATCGGTGCCGCACATCCCGGAGGCGCGAATCTTCACCACCGCTTCGCCGGGACCCGCGTGGGGGTCCGGAAACTCCCGGATCTCACACTCTCTGTTTCCGTTGAACATCACGCCGCGCATAGTTTTCTCCTGTTCCGTACCTGAGGATTTTGACTAACGCCCGTATCACGGCGCCGGGCAGCAAGGCAACCCAGGTCCTCCCCCGCTCCGTCTGGCTTCCCTTTCCGTCATCCTCGGGCTCCCTTTCCGTCATCCCGGGCTTGACCCGGGATCCAGGAGGGGCGGAGCAGGGGAAGGGTACGGCAAGAGGCGGCGCGGCATGAACGGAAGCCGGAACTGAAGACCGCCGGCGGTGGTTCAATGCCTGGATCCCGGGTCAAGCCCGGGATGACGGAAAGGAGCGGTTTGTGCTAATGCGTTGGGTGCCGGATGAAACACCCGCGAACACAGGAGGTCGTCCATGGAATTTGCGAAACTTGCGGAGAAGGCGGACAAGGGGCAGCGGTTTACGCGGCTCTTCGGAACGGAAAAGTCCTGCACCTGGATGCTTCATTTCAAGCCCGGCGACCACACCGACATGCACTTTCACGCGGAGCCGGAGACCTTTCTGGTGGTCGAAGGCAAGGCCAGCGTCAAGGACATCAACGGGGGTGAGCGCATCATCGAGCAGGGCGAGGTGGTCTTCTTCCCTCCCAAGGACTACTACCAGATCACCAACGTAGGCACCGGCCGTCTGCTTCTCTACGGCAACCGCCCCGAACCCTTCGGCGGCGTCCACGTCACCGCGAAGTAGCCGCCAGGCCAAGAAGGCCCTTGCAGGAACACTTATGGAAACTTCGCCATCGAAGGCGCGATACCTGGTGGGCTCGGTGTGGCCTACGAACCGTACCGGCGTGCTCGGGGACAAGGAGCTGGACCCGAAGCTGCCGCCGAGCATCGAGTTCGTGCACCTGAGCATGGAGTTCACGCAGGGCAACCAGGCCGAGTTCCGGGCGTCCATGCCCGGCTACGAGGCCAAGGCGGCCGAGTTGGCAGTCCTGAAACCGGACCTGATCCGGGTCATCGGGGCGCCGCCGTTCATGCTGCTGGGGTACGAGGGCGAGCGCGAGACCATCCGGGCCTGGGAGAGCCGCTACGGCATCCCCATGGTGACCTCGGGAATGAACCACGTGCGCGCGTTCCGCACCCTGGGGGTCCGGAGGCTCGTGGGAGCGAGCTACTTCCCCGAGCACCTCAATGACCTGTTCCGCGCGTATCTCACCGACGCCGGTTTCGAGGTGCTGGGCATGGAGGGCATCGATGTTCCGTTCGCCGACGTCCCCAAGGTCCCCTCCTCGGAGATTCACCGGCAGCTCACGGAAATGTTCGCCAGACACCCTGGTGGCGAATGTCTCTACATGCTGGGATCGGCCTGGAAGACCCTGGACATCATCGAGCCGCTGGAGACCGATCTCGGCGTGCCCGTGGTTCACGCGCTGCCGGCGCGCTGCTGGGAGACTCAGATGCGCCTCGGCGTGCGCCAGCCGATCCCGGGTTACGGACGGCTGCTGGCCGAGATGCCGGAGCCCGTGTGAGGACGCACGGCGCACGGGGAAGACCCCGCCTCCCCGCCCCTGGACCCCGGGTCAAGCCCGGGGTGACGTTTTAGGGGCCCGGGGTGGTGCCCGCGACGCTGGGGACGACGGGCCGCCCTTCCCGTAATGCCGGGCTGCCCTCCCTGTCACCCCGGGCTTGACCCGGGGTCCAGAGGGCGGCATCTCGCGGGTCATTGCCTAATCTGGTACACACTGGAGAAGTCCGTTCACGAGACCCCGCGGAAGACGCGGGCACGTACACACCTACAGGGAGGAATCGACATGGCCGTTCGACTCATCGTCACCATCAACGCGGTCCGGGGGAAGGGCGCCGAGCTTGCCGAAGGGTATCGGGGGCGCTGCGAGGACGTCATGAAGGAGCCGGGATGCGAGCAGTTCGAGGTGTTCCGTAGCGTGGTGAACCCCGACAAGCTGGCGCTGGTGGAGCGCTGGGTCGACCAGGCCGCCCTGGACGTCCACGCCAAGGTGAACGCCACGCGGCCGCCGCTCTTGCCCGAGCTTCGCGGCGGCGCCACCGAGCGCGAAGACTACGAATACAACCGCACGCGCTAGTGTTGTGTCTCACAAATAGGTTTGCAAAGATGCGCAGGATTTTTCGTTGTCGGCAAGGCGCGATGACGAGCAGTGGCGTGCCACGCGAGGAAGAGCAACGCAGCCGACGGCGAAAAAGACCAGCAGATTTGTAAACCTATTTGTGAGACACAACACTAGAAAGGTCCTCGCCCCATGCCCGGAGCACTGGAAGGTATCAAGATCCTCGACATCACCAACTACATCGCCGGTCCCTACGCGTCGTTGCTGCTGGCCGACCTGGGGGCGGAGGTGACCAAGATCGAGACCCCCGGCAAGGGGGATCCGTTCCGCACCTGGGACAAGGAGCCCAAGAACTACAGCCCGAGCTTCTGCGCCCTCAACCGCAACAAGAAGAGCGTGACCCTGGACATGAAGGCGCCGGAGGGCAAGGAGGTGTTCCTGAAGCTCGCCCGGGACGCCGACGTCATCGTCGAGAACCTTCGCCCGGGGGTGGTGGACCGGCTGGGGATCGGTTACGACGTGGTGCGCGAGATGAACCCGCGCATCATCTACTGCTCCATTTCCGCCTTCGGCCAGGACGGCCCGTACCGGAAACGGCCCGGCTACGACACCATCGGACAGTCCCTGAGCGGGCTGCTGAGCGTCCTCACCGAGCTGGACCATCCGCACGGGCCGGGCGCGGCCTTCTCCGACCATCTCGGCGGCATCTTCGGCTGTTACGGCGTGCTGGCGGCGCTGGCCGCCCGGGAACGCACCGGCGCCGGCCAGAAGGTGGAGACCTCGCTCCTGGAGTCCACCATCTGCTTCCTGGGGCTCGGCATGACCCAGTACCTGTTCAGCGGCGAGGTGCCCGGCATGCGGAGCCGTATCAAGACCGCCGGGGTCTATGCGCTGGTAGCCGGCGACGGCAAGCCGTTCGTGATCCACCTTTCCCATCCGCCCAAATTCTGGATCGGCGTCACCGAGGTCATGGGCCGGCCGGATTTCCAGACGGACGAGCGCACCAGGGACCGTCCCGCCCGGGCGCAGAACTACGACTTCATCTCCGAGACCTTCGGCGCCGTGGTGCAGTCCGCGCCCCGGGACCACTGGCTCAAGGAGCTGGAAGCCAGGGACGTCCCGTGCGCGCCCATCAACAACTTTGCCGAGGTCTTCGAGGATCCGCAGGTCAAGTACCTGGACCGGCTGATGGAAGTGGACCATCCCGACTTCGGCCCGTTCAAGCTGGTGCGGAACGGCCTTAACCTGCTGGACACCCCCATCACCCTCAGGCTCAAGCCGCCGAAGCTGGGCGAGCACAACGAGGAGACCCTGACGGAGCTGGGTTACAGCCCTGAAGAGATCCGCGCCTTCCGGGAAAGAAACATCGTATGACGGGCCCCGTGTCCCGGCACCCCGGCCGGCGCCCATGAACCCGGTTTCCATGAGCCTCCGTACCCGGACCCTGACGCGATTGCGCCGGAGCGCGGCGGATCTCCGCGGGCGGACGCCCGCGATCCTTACCGCCCTGGCGGTGGGCATCCCCGCGGGGTACGCGTGCGACCTGCTGCACCTGCCCATCCCCTGGATGATCGGACCCATGGTGGTGGTGGCCTGCCTCAACCTGCTGGGGGTTTCCATGGACTCGCCGCCCTACGCCCGGCAGATGGGACAGGTGCTGCTGGGCTCCGCGGTCTCCCTCTACTTCACCCCGCCGGTGGTGGCGGCGCTGGCGGCCAACTGGCTGCCCATCATCCTGGCCACCCTGGCAACCTTCCTGATCGCCGCCCTGGGGGCGCTGATCCTGAGCCGGGTCTCGGGCGTCGAGACACGGTCGACCTTTTTCGCGTCCATTCCGGGTGGCGCCATGGCCATGGCCAACCTGGCCCAGCGGTACGGCGCGCAGATCGCACCGGTAGCGGTGGCCCACAGCGTGCGGGTCTCCATCCTCGTCCTGGTCATTCCCTTCGCCCTGACCTACGGCGGCATCCCGCTGGAGACCGGCGACTACCGGCCCGCGGTCGCCCTGGATCTGAACGTGCTGCTACCCTGGCTGCTGGCCGGGTTCGTGCTGGGCGAGATCTCCGAGCGACTCCATGTGCACAACGGCTATCTGCTCCTGCCCATCTTCTTCGGCGCCGCGTTCACGATGAATAATGTCCAGCTCTCGGCGGTGCCGGAGTGGATGACGAACTTCGCCCAGCTCATGTTCGGCCTGGTGCTGGGAGCGCGCTACGAACGCGCGTTCTTCGCCCGCTACAAGCTGTTCATCCCGTTCGCGATGCTGAACTCCTTCTTCGTGCTGGCGGCCTCGTTCGTGCTGGCCGCGGCCCTGGCCTGGGGTTTCCAGCTCCCCATCGCGACCATGATCATCTCCACCTCGCCCGGCGGCCTGGCGGAGATGGCCATCACCGCCCAGGCGCTGCAGATCGGCGTGCCGGCGGTCATCGCGTTTCACCTGGCGCGGATCGTGGTGGTGAACATGGGCACACAGCATATCTACGTCGGCGCCACCCGGTGGCTGGGCCGGCACGGCCGCGCGTGACCCGCGGGACAAGCGGCCGAGATCAGGAGGTACCATGGAAGAGAAGATCCGGTTTTTCAGCGGACCCGGCTACGGCCTGTCCGCGGTGTTGTCCGTTCCCGATTCCCGTGACGGGTCGCAACGGTGCCCGGGGGTCGTCCTGTGCCAGGGTTACGCCGGCATCAAGGAGTCGCTCATGCCCGCGGTGGCCGAGCGGTTGTCCCGCGAAGGCTACGTGACGCTCCGTTTCGACTATCGCGGCTTCGGCGAGAGCGAAGGGCCGCGCTACCGCCTGATCCCCCTGGAGCAGATCGAGGACATCCGCAACGGCCTCACCTGCCTGGGCGTGCGCGACGAGGTCGATCCCGGCCGCCTGGCCATCTGGGGCACCAGCTTCGGCGGCGCCCACGCCACGTACGCCGCGGCGGTCGATCACCGCGTCCGCGGTATCGTCAGCGCCGTGGGCGTGGGTGACGGCGAGCGCTGGCTCCACTGCCTGCGCCGGGAATGGGAATGGCAGAAGTTCCTGAAAGAGCTGGCAGAGGACCGCGACCAGCGGGTGCTGAGCGGAGAGTCCCGGCGCGTGCACCCCTACCACATCATGGAGACGACGCCGGAGGGATGGGAATTCTGGAAAGAGACCGTGGCCGCCAACCCGGACCGGGGCGAGGCCGAGATCCCGCTGGAATGCGCCGACGCCATCATCGAGTACAAGCCCGAGGACGTTGCGCACCGGATAACGTGCCCGGCCCTTTACGTCTCCGCCGAGCTGGATGCCCTCACGCCTCTCAACGAGCAACAGAGCCTCTTCCAGCGTTCACCCGAGCCCAAGCGTTACGTGGTGATCCCCGGCGTCGACCACCACGGCATCTACAAGGAGCCTCACCTGACCCGGCTGCTGGACCTCTCGGTGGCGTGGTTTGATGAGCATTTACACGACAACGTGGAACGTGGCTGAACGCGATATCGCTGCTGAAGTCCTGAAGGGACTGCACGAGGTTCGGGAACACCGAGCCGGGAGACGCACACTCCGGACGACCCGTGTGGAGACGAAGCCGCTACCTGCACTCACTCCTGACATGATCAGGAATCTCCGTGAGGACCTCGACGTATCGAGAGCAGTATTCGCTCACCTGTTGCGCGTGCCGGTCCGCACCGTCGAAGGCTGGGAACAAGGCAGATCCAGCCCGCCCGACGCCGCCGCCGCACTTATCCTCATGGCTCGAAAATACCCGGACACGTTCGACCGGCTGGCGTCACTGTGAGGGGCGCCGCTACGTGGTCATGCCTGGCGTCGACCACCACGGCATCTACAAGGAGCCCCACCTGACCCGGCTGCTGGACCTTTCCACGGCGTGGATTCCTCCCTCGCCGGCCCAATGGGCAAATCTGTTTTTCATGCATCATATACAGTTGACAACTGACATACGATCAGTTATTATCTGATCTAAAATCAGTTGTCAACTGTATATGATCATGCTGTTTACGTATCGTGCACTAGATGATGACGAGAAGCGAGTAGAGGCTGCCACGGCTCGGATACGGGCTGATCTGCGTCACTACATCGTCACGGAGCCTCGTCGCTGGACAGGTCTGTTAGCCCGCATGACTCGGGCTCGCGCGCTCATGGCCTCCAATAGCGTGGAGGGCATCCATGTGTCTGATGAGGACGCCATCGCTGCAATTGACGGCGAAGACCCGGCAAACACTGACCGCGATACGTGGCGGGCTGTTGTAGGCTACCGCGAGGCAATGGACTACATCCTCCAGCGTCGGCAGAGCCCGTCCTTTGCGATTACAGAGGACGTGCTCTTGGCCGTCCATTTCATGATCTGCCAGTCAGACTTGACGGCACATCCAGGTCAGTACCGCCCTGGGTGGGTTGGTGTCAGGAACACCAAAACCGGTGAAGTGGTGTACGAGGGGGTGGACCGTGACCAGCTAGAGCCGCTCATCCGTGAGCTTCTGGACTACGTGAACGATGAGGATGTCGATTCTGTGTTCCTACGTGCGGCCATGACACATCTGAACCTGGTGCTGTTGCATCCATTTACGGATGGCAATGGCCGAACGGCTAGATGCATCCATACTGCGGTCTTGGCGAGCGACGGGATTGTGGCGCCAACGTTTTCCTCGATTGAGGAATATATAGGCCACAATCAACAGGACTACTACAATGTGATGGCGGAGGTCGGCGGCGGCGCATGGCATCCACGGCGCGATGCCAAGCCGTGGGTTCGCTTCTGCCTAAGCGGCCATTACCGGCAGGCACAAACACTTCTTCGCCGGACCCGAGAGTTGGAAAGGGTCTATGGAGAACTTCTGAACCTGGTAGAGTCCAGAGGGCTTCCTGATCGCACGGCTATGGCGCTGCTCCAGGCTGCCTTTGGCAGCAAAGTAAGAAACTCGTCATATCGAGTGAGTGCAGACGTGTCCAATAATGTCGCCAGCCGTGATTTGAAGATCCTGGTGGATGCCAACCTTATCGACCCAAAGGGCGAAAGGCGGGGCCGCTTTTATGTGGCGTCTCCAACCGTGGCAGAAATTCGCCGGAAGTTGCGCCTCCCGAAACAGATTGACGATCCGTTTGCCCCGAACGGGCAACTTCAGATTCCTACTGGTCAGGCAAACCTTTTGCCCGCGAACTAAATCATTATCCGGTCGGACCTATCCCTCCTTCCAGCGAACGCTTGCGGCGCGGCGGGCTATCTCAGTTCTTTGCTCAGGTGTGAGTTTGGCTGGAATGCCCGGGCCGTCAACCGCGGACCGCGTCAACGGCCACCGTGGAAGAGTTGCATCGCGGCACCCTGAGGCGGATCTCTCTGGGTTCCGGACGGGTCCGAGTCGTTTCCATGACGACCTCGCACGGGGTGATGGCCTTGATACGGACCCGGCCGCCGTCAAGTCGCGAACCCGGTTGGACGACGTGGCCGTATCCCTCGGCGTCCTGCACCAGCGCCACGGCGGCGCGCTTCTGCCACACGATCCCCACTGCCTGGAATCGCGGCGCGGGATCAGGCGCGGGCGTAGGGTCCTGGGCCCTGTCCTGACCCGGTAGCCCGTCCGGGTTCGGTGGAGCCGCGACCGGGTATGGCTGGAACGGGTCCCGTCCGGGCAGGGGACGGACGCCGGCCGGGTCCGGCGACAGCGCCGTCTGTACGACGGCAATCTCTCCAGCCCCGGCGGCATGGGAAACGTCAACGGGCGTCGTCTCTTCCTCCGGGAGCAGACGGAGCATTGCCATGTCCAGCGCGATGCGTAGCACCATACGCCCTTCCTCGGCGCCAAGCGCCTGGATGGCCAGGCTCCGCAGACTCGGCAGGCGGTGCGACTCCGCCGAGAGGTCGAGGAAACCCAGGAACTCGTGGAAGCTCCCCTGGAGCTCCACCTTCATGGGAATCTCGGTGAAATGCTCCGCTTGAACGGCGGCCTCCGGGTGAAACCGCACCACCTCGAGCCGCGCCAGCGCCGCGCGCGCAGTGACGCTCTCCAGCAGGGTGGACGGCGCGCCCACCCGGGGGAGCCGGGATTGCCGCTCCCGCCGCAACCCGGCCAGCTCCTTCCGGAGTCCCGGCAGCCGGGCCAGCTCCCGGCGCAATCGCGCCTCGTCGAGGCGGACAAGCTCGATCTCGGCGGTGGCGCGGGCGATGCGCCCGGCCTGGGGGCGGTGGACGAGGACATAGTCCAGCGCCGCCACCAGCAGGATTGTCCCCAGCAACAGAAGGGTTCGTTGCGCCAGGGAGCGTTGAAGCAGAAGGTCGAGGTAGTAGGGCATGGTCATTCGCGGGGCGGCGCGGAATCCGGTGGCAGCCCGTTTCGCGCGTGAACCACGAAGCGCCGCAAGCCTCTTCTCTCCGCCGCCTCTCCAGTTGCCCTGCCGGCCTCCACAAGCTCCCGGGCCTCGAAAGTCCCCGAGAGGTCGCGCAGGAACCGGGCGATGGACTCGTCGTCCGTGGCCTGGCCTTCCAGGACCGCCGCCTGCCCGGAATCGGTGTAACGCGTTAGCCACAGCCTGTCCGGCGCCGCGGCCGACAACCCGCGCAGCACCCGGGGATGCTCGGCCGGCCGCTCCCGCCAAGCGGTGACGGCGCGGCTCGTACGGCGTGCTTGCCCTACCGTCTCTTCCAACGCCTTGACCGGCGCGGCCTCGACGCGCAGGGCCGCGACCCTTTGCCGTAGCGCCACCAAGTCGGACTCTACCGCGTTCACCCGGCTTCGTTGCGAGAGGTTGCCGGCGGCCAGCGCGCCCGCGGCAAGCAGAAGCGCCGCGGCCCCGGCCGTGACCGCGCGGCGCCTGCGCCGAAGCGCCCGGACCTGCCGGATCGGAAGGAGGTTGACGCGGATCACTCCGACGGGCTCCTGGCGGCGAGACCGGCCACCACCGCGAAGGCCGGCCCCGGCCGTTCGGCCCCCGGTGAAGGCAACCCCCTCCCGGCGAAGAACGGACGGTACACGCGGACCTCCGCATCCAGGACTCGTGCCAGACCCGGACCCAGCCCCGGGAGCAGGGCGCTCCCGCCGCTCAGGACGATCCGGCGGGGCCCGTCCCCCAGCCCGCCCAGCAGATTGAAGCCGCGGCTTACCTGGGCGGCGAAAGGCTCGCACAGGGAGTCCAGCAGGCCGGTCACCTCCGGCGACGGATCGCCGCCGCGCTTCAGGTCCTCGGCTTCGTCCCGGGGCACCCGCAAGCTCTCGGCCAGACTCTCGGTGAACTGTTCCCCGCCCAACGGCAGATCCGTCGTATGGCCGGGCGGGCCACCCGCCGGGATATGGAGGGTGGTGGAGCGGGCGCCCACGTGGACGAGGACCTCCGCACCCTGTTCCCGGAACCCGCCGGAACCGGACCGAAGAGCGAAGTAGTCCACGTCCACGACGGCCGGAACGAGGCCGGCCGCGTCCAGGAGGGCGACGTAGCTCTCCACCAGGGTCTTCCTGGCGGCGATCAGCAATACCTCCAGTCCGCTGCCGTCGGCCGAGGAGCCGAGCACATGATAGTCGAGGTTCACGGCGTCCAATTCCTCGGGAATGGCTTCCATGGCCTCAAACTCGATGACCGAATCGAGTCTTTCGACGGGTTGGGCGGGGACCTGCACCCGTTTGATGATGACCCCCCGGCCCGGGATCGATACCACCGCCTGACGGGGCTTCCCCCGGGCCGGGCCGGCAAACTCCCGGATGGCGTCTCCGAGGACGTCCGCCCGGCACACGAACCCGTTGTCCACCGCCCCCCGCGGCACCGGCAGCGAGCCGGCGCGCGGAACCTCCGGGCCGTTGCGCCCGGCCGTGACCTCCGCGATTTTGACCGCGCTGGAGCCCACGTCCACCGCGAACCAGCGGCGTGCGCTACGAGACCAGGGAATAAGCGAGAGGAGGTCGCGCATGGCGGCGTTCCTGTGCAAATTCAGGGCCAGCTCCGGTCCCGCCGTTTCGAGGCAGGACGAAACCGTGGCCGCCGGCCCGTAGCCTGGGAAAACGGTACGGTTTGTCGCGGTGTTACAGGGTTCCGGACCCAGGTGGCGGGCGCTCGCTCGAAGACCGCACCGGTCATTTCGTCCGGCAACGCACCCGGCCAGGCGTCACGCCCATCACAGTCGTCGGTATTCGGACGGCCACACCCGCCGTCACCCCGATGGCATTCCGGGGCGGTCTCGTGAATACTTCGGGAAGATGAACGCACGTGGGAAATTCGCCTTGGTGGCGGTGCCGGCGCCGCTTCAGGAGCCGTTGACCTATGCGGTGCCCGAGGCGCTGGGGAACCGGTTGGAGGCGGGAATGCGAGTGCTGGTGCCCCTGGGCCGGCGGCGGGTGACGGGAGTCGTGGTGGGGTTTCAACGGGAATCGCCGGTGGCGGAGGTCAAGGAGATCTTCGAGGCGCTGGATGACGAGGTGCTGCTCGACCGGGCGTTCCTTGACCTGTGCCGATGGGCGGCGGACTACTATGTCGCGCCCCTGGGGGAGATGCTGGCCACGGCGCTGCCGCCGTTGCTGCGCACCGAGAGCCGGGTGGCGGCGGCTTTCGCCCGCGAGCCGGAGAGCTTCCATGCCCCGCTGGACCGGGAGGTGCTCGATACCCTCCACCAGCGAGGGCCCATGCCCCCGGCCGCGCTGAGCCGCCTCTTCCCGCGGCGAGGTGTCAAGGCCGCGCTGGATCGGCTGGCGGCGGCCGGAGCGGTGACCCTGGGCGAGCGGCTCCGGGGCCACGTGCGTGAGGCCCGGCGCAAGAAGGCGGCGGCGCCCGAAAGCTCCGCCGGCGCCACCGCGCCCAGCCGCGCCCCGGTGCTCACCGAGGAGCAGCAACGGGCGCTCCGGGCCATGGAGCCGCGCCTGCGGGAGGGAGGCTTCGAGACCATGCTGCTGCACGGGGTCACCGGCAGCGGCAAGACCGAGGTCTACCTCCAGGCCATGGAGCGGGTGCGGCGCCGGGGCCTGCAGAGCCTGATCCTGGTACCAGAGATCGCTTTGACCCCGCAGTTGCTCGACCGCCTCGAAGCGCGCTTCCCGGGCGATGTGGCGGTGCTGCACAGCCGCCTTGCCCCCGCCGAACGGTGGCGCCACTGGTGGCGCATCGCCCAGGGGCTGGTGAAGGTGGTGGTGGGCGCCCGCTCCGCGGTCTTCGCCCCGGCCCGGCATCTCGGGCTCATCGTCGTGGATGAAGAGCACGACTACAGCTACAAGCAGGAGGAAGGCGTCCGCTACCACGGACGCGACCTGGCCGTGGTGCGGGGCCAAATCATCGGGTGCCCGGTGATCCTGGGCTCCGCCACCCCCGCGGTGGAGAGCTACCACAATGCCCGTAGCGGCCGGTACCGCATGCTGGAGCTCACCGAGCGGGTGGAGGCCCGGCCCATGCCCGGCGTCGAGATCGTGGACCTCAAGAGCCGGCCGGGGCAGGGCGCCGGGGAGAAGCTCTTTTCCGCGCCGCTCCTGGACGCGCTCCAGGAAAATCACGAGCTCGGCCGCCAGAGCCTGATCTTCCTCAACCGGCGCGGCTTCGCCTCGTTCCTCCAGTGCTGGTCCTGCGGATTCGTGGTCCAGTGCCCGCGCTGCAGCATCAGCCTCACCTACCATCTCGGGCGCAACAGCACGTTCTGCCATCACTGCGGCTTTCGCCGCCCCAAGGTGAACGCCTGCCCCGATTGCGGCAACCTGTCCTTGAGCGAGGTGGGCTTCGGCACGGAGAGGGTCGAGCACGAGCTGCGCCGGCTGCTGCCCAAGGCCCGCATCGGCCGCATGGACCGGGACACCACCAGCGCCCGGGGGGCGCAGGAACGGATCTTCCGGTCGTGGGAGAAGGGTGAGCTCGACATCCTCGTGGGCACCCAGATGGTGGCCAAGGGCCATGACGTGGGCGGGGTCACCCTGGTGGGGGTGATCCTCGCCGACTCCTCGCTGAACCTGCCGGACTTCCGGGCGGTGGAGAAGACCTTTCAGATCATCAGCCAGGTGGCCGGGCGGGCGGGGCGGGCGGGCCAGCCCGGCCGGGTCATCGTGCAGACGCTGGTGCCCGGCCACTACTGCTTCGACCATGCCCGGCTTCACGACTACCCCGCGTTCTTCGCCACGGAGACGGAGTTCCGGCGCGAGCTGGGCTACCCGCCGTTCCAGCATCTCATACACCTGCGCCTCGACGGCGTCGACGCGGACCAGGTGGCGCGGAACGCCCGCAACCTGGCCCGGGATCTTCGCCGGCAGGAGGCAGAGACCGTGGAGATCCTCGGCCCCGCCCCCGCCCCCATCGCCCGCCTGCGCAACCGTTACCGCTGGCAGATCCTGCTCAAGGGCCCAAGCCGGCCGGCGCTCCTGGCCACGGCCCGGCGCGCGGTGGCGCTCATGCCCAAGGGCCGGGCGACACGGATCCACGTTGATGTGGATCCGTACAACATGTTATAAATCTGCCTTTAGGCGATAACTCTCCGTACTCAATTTCAGGACACGAACCCGACATGATCCTCGACATTCTCAAGTTCCCGGCCCCGGTTTTGCGCACGCCGGCCCGGCCGGTTGAAGCCATGACCGGCGAGACCGCCGAGCTTATCCAGAACATGATCGAGACCATGTACGCGGCGCCGGGAATCGGGCTGGCGGCGCCCCAGGTGGGCGTCTCCCGGCGCATCATCGTGTTGGACCTCGACCACGAGAACCCCGGCGCCAACGTCATCAAGCTGGTCAACCCGGTGATCCGCGAGGCCGGGGGCCAGGTTGTTTTCGAGGAAGGCTGCCTCAGCGTCGTCGACTTCACCGCGGAGGTGAAGCGCGCGGAGCGGGTGGCGGTCTCCGGGTATGACGAGAACGGCGACGACGTCGACATCGAGGCGGACGGGCTCCTGGCCGTGGCGCTGCAGCACGAGATCGACCATATCGACGGCAAGCTCTTCATCGACCGCATCAGCCGCCTCAAGCGCGACCTCTACGTGCGCAAGCTCAGGAAGTCCATCCGCACCGGCAGGGAGCTGCCGGAGAACCGCGCCGTCGTTATCTGATTCCGGTCCGGCGCGTGAAGAACCGGCGGCCCGGGCGTTTCCCGCCCTGCACCCGCGCGCACCCTACACGGACACACTCCATGCGCATCGTCTTCATGGGCACGCCCGCCTCGGCGGCGGCCTCGCTCGAAACCCTGCTCGGCGGCGACCACGAAGTCGTTGGGGTGGTGACCCAGCCGGACCGACCGTCGGGACGGGGCCAGACCACCACTCCCTCGCCGGTGCGCCGGACCGCGGCTGACCGCGGGATTCCGGTGCTGACGCCGCAACGGATGAAGGACCCCGGCCTGCTGGAGCATCTGCGGGACTGGCAACCGGACCTCATGGCGGTGGTGGCCTACGGGCGCATCCTGCCCCAGACGATCCTCGACCTCGCGCCCCTGGGCTGCGTCAACGTCCACTATTCGTTGCTGCCCAGGTACCGCGGCGCGGCGCCCATGCAATGGGCGATCCTCCAGGGGGAGGCGGTCACCGGGGTGACCACCATGCAGCTCGTGGCGGAAATGGACGCGGGGCCGATCCTGCTGGCGGAAGAGGTGGCCATGGACCCGGGCGAGACGGTGACCACGCTGGAGGCCCGGCTGGTGCCCGTGGGAGCGCGGCTCCTGATGGAGACCGTGGCGGGCCTCGAGCAGGGAGCGCTGACGCCCCGGCCCCAGGATCCGGCCGCCGCCACCTTCGCCCCGATGCTCAGAAAGGAGGACGGGTTGATCGACTGGACCCGGCCGGCCCGGGAGATCGAGCGGCGTATCCGGGCCTTCACCCCGTGGCCCTCGGCCTTCGCCTACTGGCAGGGGAAACGCGTCAAAGTCCACGGCGCGCGGGCGGCGGCGGGCGGCGCGGAAGCGGCGCCGGGAACGGTGGCGCAGGCCGGCGCGGACGGCATCCGGGTGGCTACCGGCGACGGCGTGCTGCTGCTGACCGAGCTGCAACTGGAAGGCAGGAAACGGATGCCGGCGGCAGCCTTCCTTCGAGGCGCCGGACTCCGGCAAGGAATGCGGTTTGACCCCGGGTCAAGCCCGGGGTGACGTACGCAGCCGGCGGCGAAAAGGACCCGCCGTTTTATAGAGCTATTCATGGGGCAGGACACCAACAACCCGCGTGAGCTCGCCCTCGCCATCCTGGACCGCGTCGACCGGCGGCAAGCCTACGCCGACGTCCTGCTGAGCGCGCGCCTGGATCAGGCGGCCCTGCCGGCCGCCGACGCCGCGCTGTTGACCCGGGTGGTCTACGGCACCCTGCGCTGGCGCGGCCGCATCGACTGGGTGCTGGGCGGCCTGCTGCGCAACCCCCTGAAGGACCTGGACCCCCTGGTCCGGAACCTGCTTCGGCTGGGGGGCTACGAGCTGCTCTTCCTGGACCGGGTCCCCGCCTACGCCACCGTCAACGAACTGGTGGAGCTGGCCCGGAGACGGGCCGGACCGGGCAAGGCCCGGCTGGTCAACGCGGTGCTCCGCGGGATCTCGCGCCAGGAGCGGGACGCATGGACACCGCCCGCGTCCGGCAAGAGCGGCGACGTGGCCGCCCTGGTCTCGCACCCGTCATGGCTCGCCGGAATGTGGCGGGAGCAGTTCGGCGCGGACGAGAGCCGGCGCTTCATGGAAGCCAACAACGAGGAGGCGCCGCTGGTGCTGCGCGCCAACCAGCGGAGGATCGACCGGGACGCGCTGGTGCGGCGCCTGTGCTCCCGCGGCATCGACGCCCGGCCCGGCGCCTGGTCGCCACTGGCCGTTCGTCTGCGCGGGTCCGCGTCTCCCGCCGACCTCGCCGAGTTCCGCGAGGGCCTGTGCCAGGTTCAGGGAGAGGCCTCCCAGATGGTGGGCTTCCTCACCGGTCCCGAACCCGGCATGCGGGTGCTGGACGTGTGCGCCGCCCCCGGCGGAAAGACCACCCACATGGCGGAGCTGATGGACGACCGCGGCGAGATCGTAGCCTGCGACATCTCGGAACGCGGCCTCGGCAGGCTCGATGACAACGCCCGCCGCCTGGGGCTCGGTTGCATCCTGGCCCATGCCGGCGACGCCGCCCGCGCCCTCCCGGACGAACCCGAAGGCTTCGACCGGGTGCTGGTGGACGCGCCGTGCTCCGGCCTGGGGACCCTGCGCGCGCACCCCGAGATCCGCTGGCGCCGCACCCCGGAGGACCTTCAGCGCCTGGCCGCGCTGCAGGCCGGCATACTGGATCAGGCCGCTCCGCGGGTGCGCCCCGGCGGGGTCCTCGTGTACGCCACCTGCACGCTTGCGCGGGTCGAGAACGAAAGGGTCGTGGAAGCCTTTGTCGAACGCCACCCCGACTTCGCCGTCGAGGACGCCGCCGCCCACCTGCCGGAAGCCGGCCGCGCCATGACCGCCGGACGCTATTTCGTCGCCCTGCCCCACCGCCACGACACCGACGGTTTCTTCGCGGCCCGGATGCGCCGGCTCCCCACCGCGCGATGACCGGACTTTCCTCCCGTCATTTACGTCGCACCCATCATGTGTTAGATTTTTTGTCTGCGGCCCGGGCTCCACCGGACCGAGAGTCGGGGCGTGGCTCAGCCTGGTAGAGCGCACGGTTCGGGTCCGTGAAGTCGCTGGTTCAAATCCAGTCGCCCCGACCATTCTTCTCCTTTCCCGAGTCGGATTCTTGCTGATCAGACCCGCCTCACACCAATCTCCCGAAGCGTGGCCTCCATGTTGCACGGCATAGGAGCCGGTTCACGAAAGAGCATCTCTCCGGGAAGGGAAAGGCCCTGATGATGGACACGCATTCCACAACCGGCCATTCTGCCGGCGCCCCGGCCGGGATGCCGTCGCAGACCGGCGGCGCCTATACATGCCCCATGCATCCTGAAGTGAGCCAGTCCGCGGCAGGGCCTTGCCCCAAGTGCGGGATGGCGCTCGAACGGCCGCCGGGGGACGCCGGGGGCACACGGTACCGGTGTCCCATGCATCCGGAGGTGGTCGCGGACGAGCCCGGCCCCTGCCCGGAGTGCGGCATGGCCCTGGAGGCGGAGACCGTCTCGACGGAAGAGGAGGAAAACCCGGAGCTCGCGGACATGACCCGGCGATTCTGGGGTTGCGCCGTGGTCTCGGTGCCGGTTCTGTTCCTCGCCATGGTGGAGATGGTGCCGGACCTCGCCCTCTCCATCCCCATGACGCGGACGTTCTGCGTATGGGCTCAGTGCCTGCTGACCACCCCGGTGGTGTTCTGGGGCGGATGGCCGTTCTTCCAGCGCGGTTGGGCCTCCGTCGTCAACCGCAGCCCGAACATGTTCACGCTCATCTCGGTAGGGGTCGGCGCGGCCTATCTGTTCAGCCTGGCCGCCATCCTGTTCCCAACTCTATTCCCGGAGTCGTACCGGACCGCCGGGGGGCAGGTGCCGGTCTACTTCGAGTCGGCCGCGGTCATCATCACCCTCGTCCTCCTGGGCCAAGTACTGGAGCTGCGCGCCCGGGCCCGCACGGGCGACGCCATCCGGTCGTTGCTGGCGCTGGCTCCCAAGACCGCCTGGCGGCTGCGGGAGGACGGCGCCGGAGAGGACGTACCGCTGGACCACGTACGTCCGGGGGACCGGCTGCGGGTTCGGCCCGGGGAAAAAATACCGGTGGACGGCATCGTCCTGTCGGGCACGACCACCGTGGTGGAAGCCATGGTAACCGGGGAGCCGTTGCCGGTGGAGAAGACCGACGGTGACCCGGTGACGGGGGGCACCCTCAACGGCACCGGCAGCTTCATCATGCGCGCCGAGCGGGTGGGGCGGGACACGCTGGTGGCCCGGATCGTGCAGATGGTGAGCGAAGCGCAGCGGAGCCGCGCCCCCATCCAGCGGCTGGCGGACCGGGTAGCGGCGTGGTTCGTTCCCCTGGTGATCCTCGCGGCGGCCGGGGCCTTCGTCATCTGGAGCCTGGTGGGCCCGGAGCCGCGCATGATCCACGGCCTGGTGAGCGCGGTCGCCGTCCTGATCATCGCCTGTCCCTGTGCCCTGGGGCTGGCCACCCCCATGGCCGTCATGGTGGGGACCGGACGCGGAGCCATGGCCGGGGTGCTGATCAAGGACGCGGCGGTGCTGGAGCTTCTGGACAAGGTCGATACGCTGGTGGTGGACAAGACCGGGACCGTCACCGAGGGCACGCCGCACCTCGTGTCCGTGATACCGCTCCAGGGGCACGAGGAAGAGGAGTTGCTGTCCCTGGCCGCGGCCCTGGGACAGGAAAGCGAGCATCCGTTGTCGGCCTCGTTCGTGAACGCGGCGCGAAAGCGCAACCTGACGTTGCCGGAAGCCGTGAACTTTCGCTCGGTCACCGGGAAGGGGATGGTGGGCGAGGTGGACGGGCGCCAGGTGGTGCTGGGCAGCCGGCTGCTGTTCGAGGAACACGGGATCGAGGGCGGCGAGCTCTACCGCCGGGCGGAAACGCAGCGCCAGGACGGCTGCACGGTGACCTTCATCGGCATCGATGGCCGGGCGGCCGGGATGCTCGGCGTCGCCGACCCCATCAAACAGTCCTCCTATGACGCCATGAACGACCTGCGCAAGAGACGGATCCGGGTGATCATGCTGACCGGTGACAACCACGTGACGGCGCGGGCCGTGGCGCACCATCTCGGCATCGACGAGGTGGAGGCCGATGTGCTGCCCGACCAGAAGAACGAGGTCATCCGCCGTCTCCAGGAAGGCGGCGCCATCGTGGCCATGGCCGGAGACGGCATCAACGATGCGCCGGCCCTGGCCCAGGCCCATGTGGGCATCGCCATGAGCACCGGCGCCGACATCGCCGTGGAGAGTGCCGGCATGACTCTGCTCAACGGCGACCTTCGGGGCCTGGCCCGGGCCCGGCAACTGAGCGCGCAGACCATGGCCAACATCCGCCAGAATCTCTGGCTGGCCTTCGTCTACAATATTCTGGGGATTCCCATTGCCGCCGGCCTGCTGTTCCCGGTGTTCGGCTGGCTCCTGAGCCCCATGGTGGCCAGCGCCGCTATGACCCTGAGCTCCCTGTCGGTCATCGGCAACTCCCTGCGCGTGCGCAAGAAGCCGCTGTAGGAGCGCGGGGGGCCTAGTGTGGTGTCTCACAAATACGCTTATGAATCTGCGGGTCCTTTTGGTCGTCGGCTGCGTTGCTCTTCCTCGCGTGGTATTGGCCACTGCTCGTCATCGCGCCTTGCCGACAACCAAAATGCCCTCGCATCTTCATAAGCGTATTTGTGAGACACCACACTAGAGGCGGAAGAACTCGACGGCGTTGGCGGCCACCATCCGGTGCCGCTCTTCCGGGGCGACGCCTTTCATCTGCGAGTCCAGGAGCTCCAGGGAATGGGGCCAGCGGGTCACCACATGAGGGAAGTCGCTGCCCCATAGCATGCGGTCCACGCCCACGTCGTGGCGCAGCCGCACGCCCACGTGGTCCTCGAAAAACCCCCAGTAGGCGTGCTCTCTGAGATACTCGCTGGGCAGCCGCTTCAGCCGCGGCAGGCCCATCTGCCGCTCGGCCCAGAACCGGTTGATGGAGTACTCGTGGTCCATCTGCTCGTAGAAGTACGGCAGCCAGCCGACGTTGTTCTCGGCCCAATAGATACGCAGCTTCGGGAACCGATCGAATATCCCGGCCACCACCATCTGGCTGGCCTCCACCGAGCCCGAGTGGTACGGGCCCTGCCGGGCCAGGCGCTGGACGAAGTCCGTGGGCGGGCGGCGTTCGCCCGAGGGCTCCCGGGGATACTGGAACAGGGGCGTCTCACGGGTGCCGACCTTGGTGGTGAAGGAAGTGTGCACCACCACCGGCACGTCGAGGTCCAGGGCCGCGGCCCAGAAGCGGTCGTCCTCGGGCGACGGAAAGCCCCGGCCGCTCGGATACGTGGCGAGCCAGACGGCCTTGACCCCGAGGCGCTTGCAGTGCTCCATTTCGGCGATGTCGTCCTCGACGCCCCGGTTCGGCAGGACGCCGACGCCGATGAGACGCTCGGGGTCCACCGAGCAGTACTCCTCCGCCATGAATTCGTTGAAGTGGTGGATGATGCCGACGTACACGTCCCGGTCCCGGATAGCGGGACTGCGCACCTCCAGGGCGAACAGCACCTCGGCGTCGATGCCGTCCTGGTCCTGCTCGCGCAGCCGCTGCTCGGGGCCGCCGCATCCCGGCGTGTTGTCAAAATCGATGACCGAGGGATCGAACTCTTCCGGCGGCCGGCCGGCATAGTAGCTGGTGCCGCCGTACACCAGCGGCCGGCCCTCCCGTTGCAGCGCGTCGCGGCCGTTGGGCAGCCGGATCCTTCTGGACGCCCGATCCCGGTACTTTGCGGGAATGCGGTGACGCCACAGGTCCGGTGGCGCTTCGAAGTGACTGTCCGCGGAAACGTGCCGGTAAGCTCTCCCCATGAAACGGTGCTCCTGAGCTATACCCCCTCGGACAAGGGCCAGTCGAGCCATTCGGCAATGGCGCGCCCGAGGATCCATTCCTTTTCCGTGGCCGTCAGGTCGTGCAGCTCCTCGGTGAACAGCGTCAGCGCCTGCCGGTAGGGACCGGGAAGGTGGGACAGGTCGGTGCCCCAGAACACGCGTTGCGGCCCGAAGGCGTCCACCACCCGGCGGATCTGGGGGTGCAGCGACGGATGGGGGTAGCTCTCGGTGGAATAGCACGGCAGCGCCGAGGCCTTCACCACCACGTTCGGCAAGGCCGCCAGCTTGATCAGGCCGTCGATGATGGGTTCCAGCGGTTTGCCGATCAGGCTGGAGTTGAGTCCCATGTGGTCGATGCACAGGCGCAGGCCCGGGTGGCGCGCGGCTATCTCGGCGAGTTGGGGCAGTGCGTGCGGCGCCAGCGCCATGACCGGGACGTCGTGACGCTCGGCCGCCCCCCAGAACCAGTCGATGGTGCCGTCTTCGAGCCAGGTGCGGTAACGGCCGCGATGGAAGGTCAAACGAATCCCCAGCATTCCGGGTTGATCCTTCCAGGTGGCCATGCGTTCCCGGCTCTCGGGCGCGTCGAGGGTCAGCCGGCCCATGACCGCGAACCGGTCCGGGTACAGGCGGGCCGCCTCCATCGAGGTGTCGTTCCGGTCCGCTTCCCAGGTCGGCGGCACCAGCACCGCGCGGTCAACCCCGGCGCCGTCCATTTCGCGCAGCAATTCTTCATGCCCCAACGGCTCGGGGCGGTGGGGCTTGGCCGCATCGACCCGGTCCCAGGGCTTGTCGGGGGTCTCGGGCGCCCAGATGTGCACCTGTGAGTCGATGATCTGCATGGCTGAAGGGACTCAGCGGACGAACCGTCGCTACCCCGCGGCCTGCGCTTCGGCGTCCCGGTAGGTCCACTGGAAATCGTGGTTGCGGTAGACCTCATCCGGCATCAGGCTCGTCAACTCCCTCTTGTCCAGCTCCGTCTCGAAGCGCTCGCGGATCGACGGTTCTTCGTCGGCGTACTCGATCTGATCCCTGGCGCGATCCTCGACCTTCTCAGCGTGGCCGCGGAACTGCCGGGGCGGATGGAGCGCCAGGTACCGCGCCGGCGTGCCCCCGGCGTTGAAGTGTTGATGAAACCATTTGCCGGGCGGAACGAACATGCTCGCTTCGTGCCACGGCGCCACCACCTTCTTCTGCCCTTCCTCCCAGAGGATGGAGTAGCCTTCCCCCTTGGGAATGACGATGACCCGGCCCGGGCCGTGACGGTGCGCCTTCTTGTAG
This sequence comes from uncultured Binatia bacterium (SeqCode), assembly GCA_965218305.1. Taxonomy (GTDB): domain Bacteria; phylum Desulfobacterota; class Binatia; order UBA9968; family JAJDTQ01; genus JAJDTQ01. The sequence goes on from OZ244617.1 coordinate 3,028,691, forward strand.
GTCCGGGAGGGAAACACCGACATGTGGCAGGACATCTCGGAGTTGGGGAAGGTCATGAGCACGCTGTGTCCGCCCGCGCCCCGGCGGCTGCTGCGGTTCAGCTTGTCCCAGGAGCCCATGTCGGGAAAGAAGTTCCCGTACCAGAAGATGCCGCTACGGCCGCCCCAGGTCCGGGTGGGGTCGCCGTCGCGCACGAGCTTCGCCTCGGAGTAGAGCTCGCCGCCCTTGGACAGGTGGTCCTCGCCCTCGTGGGCGTTGTTGAAGAAGAACGACGGGTCCGTGTTGAGCGACATGGCCAGCGGCAGATAACTGTAGCGCAGGAGCCGCACGGGCTGGTCGCCGCGCATGTTGCTCAGGGTGTGATGATAGTTGTGCGGGATCTGGAACAGGCTCCGGGGCTGCCATTCGAAGCTGTTTCTGGGGCCGTTCTCGCCCATCCACACCGTGGTCACGCCCTGACCCTGGAGCACGTAGACCAGCTCGTCCAGGGCAAACTTGAGCGGCGGCAGCGTCTCCCCGGGAGGGATCTCCTGCACCATGGCGGAGGTGACCCCTTCCTGCCCCACGAGCTGGATGAACGCGCTCTCGCACCCCCGCTCCTCCCACCAGCCCAGATCGACCGTACGCAGGTCCTCGATGAAGTAACCTCGGTGAACGGGCACGCCGATGGAGGCCATCCAGTCGTCGTAGGTGTATTCCTTGACCTCCAGCTCGGGTGCAACGGAATCGTCGGAACTCGTATCGGCCTGAACCTTCGCCATGAATCGATTCTCCTTACGCTCCAGCCCCGGTCCGCCTGGACCCCGGATCAAGTCCGGGGTGACGCCCCGGGCGTCCGGGGTGACGGGAGGAGAGGCCGGGGCCGGGCGTCGTTGCGGGTTTGGGTGGCGTTGTTTGGTCGTGTTACGAACCGGCCACCTCTTCGAACGAGGGCTCGGGCATGCCGTCCTTCCAGGTGGGGTCGCGGAGCTCGAGCCGGTTGCCGCTGGGATCCATGAAGTAGAGCTCCCGCCCCGGGAAGTAGCCTCCCTTGCGGTAGTAGAGCTCCGCCACGGACACGTTCTCTTTCTTGAAGACCTTGCACGCCTCGTTCAGGGTCTCCGGACTGACGGTGAAGGAATGATGGACGCGGTCGTCCTCCGCCTTCTCCGGGATCTCCCTGCGCTCACACAGGAGAATGTTGTGATCGCCCACGTTGAAGCATGCCATGACGTCGTTCGCGAGCCGCCCCATGGACTTGAGGCCCAGCAGATCACCGTAGAACTTCTCCGCCTCGCCCAAATCGTTTACGGGAATCGACCAATGTGTAACCCCTTCGATCTTGAGCATATGCCTGTCTCCTTTCCTGGTTGCCGAGCGCCGACACGGCTCGGGCTGGGGTCAGCCTACATGACCTCCGGCGCTCCGATCAAGGGGGTTGTGTTTTCCACTACAATGTAACTACAACTACAACTCATTGACCGAGTACAACCGCAGGTGGAGAAATGAGAGATAACTACGACTTCTCGAAGGCCAGACGCAATCCGTATGCAAAGCATCTCAAGAAACAGATCACCCTGCGCCTGGACCAGGACACCCTTGCCTATTTCAAGGCCCTCGCGGCGCAGAACGGAGTTCCGTACCAGACCTTGATCAATCTGTACTTGCGTGACTGCGCCACGAGCGGAAAGAAGCTCGTCTTCCGCTAGGGTCGGGCCGTTACGAACCGGCCAACGGTTTGCGTTTCAGTTCCGGGACCCCGGGCCTACTCGACCCAGTGGCAAGGGGGAAACATGCAGACAACGGAGTCGGGGATGATACCGTTCAGGACCATCATGGATACGCCGAAGAAGACGATGAGAAAGACCGTCAGCGCGACAACCGTCAACAGGCCCGAGCGCGGCGACAAGGGGCGCATGCTCCCGGCGTCGTAGCGGTGGTAGTGCTCGCCCTGGGCCTCCAGGACGCCGCGGTCATCGAGGTCGATGATGCGGCGCGCGTAGTGCCGGACCCACGGATCGGTCTGGTCCTGCATCAGGTAGCGGAAGAAGATGGGCTCCAGCCATTTGACGTCCGCCTCGGTGCCGAACCAGTCCGCGTGGGCAAGCTGGAAGATCTGGAACTCGCCCACCCCAAGGCGGTTGGCGGCCTGGGCGACGATGTTGTCTTCGGGCTCTTCCAGCGAATAGAATAGTTTCAGCGCAGACAACATGGATCAGGTACTCGTGGAGAATTCTTTATCATGCCGGACTTCGACGACAAATGGTTCGATGTGATCTTTGTCGTGGTCACGGCGCTGATCGCGTGGCACGGCATCAGCTTCCGCACCAAGGACGGCGAACGGGATTGGATTCACGCCCTGTTCGGTTGCATCGCGCTGTTCTTCTGTATCTGGGTTCTCACCCACGATCTCTTCGAGATCTTCTGACGCGGTTCATGAAGGGGGCGCGGGCTCATGGGTTCCTTTCGACCTTGTACGAGCGTTGTGCGCTGTCCAGCTCGGGTACGCGGAGAAGCCGCTCGGCCGCGGGCTTCTTCAGTTGCTGCTCGAGGTAGACGGCGCGGTCGCGGATCGTGGGCGGCGCCTTCGGCTGCTTGCGAAAGAACCGCGTGATCCAGCCGGGACCGTCGGCGAGGGTGGCGTCGAGCTGCAGCGCTCTCCGGTAATCGTCCAGCGCCTTTTCGCTCCTGCCCATACGGTCGTGGAGTATGCCGCGATTGGCAAAGGCCGCAGCAAAGTCGGGCTGCAGCGCGATGGCCCGGTCGATGGCCGCCAAAGCCTCCGGATTCCGCTGCAGGCCCATCAAAGCCAGCCCTTTGCCGAGGTGACCGGGGGGAAACCAGGAATCCAGCCGGAGCTGGTCCTCGAACTCCATCAGCGCCTCCTGGTAGCGGCCGTCCTCCAGGCGAAGGTTGCCCCTACGATAGTGCAGCTCTCCCTGGTCATAGTTGGTGAACACGTATTCATTGAGGACCGCTCCGATGACGAAGATCCCGGTGGCCACGGCCAGCCACACCATGACCCTGTGGGCGCCGGTTCCGGTCTGAATCACGGAGGACTCCCCGCCCGCGGGTCCCGACCCCGGGGTTGTCTGAATGAGTCCATGGTCACGAGCGGGCGATGAAGTGGTTGAAGAGGTACGCGAACGTGACCGCGATGAGTCCGGCAGCGAGCCGCGTCCTGATGCGCAACGCCGCGACCTCCTCGTCGGTGGCTTTCGCGCCGGATTTGGCCTCGAGTCTGCGTACCCGCATGACCCAGATCAACCGGTGCACGGGCCAGTAGAGCAGAATGGCGAGCAGCCATGCCGTCGTCCAGAACCAGATCACCGACGCTGCCGAAGTTGACATGGGTGCGGGGTAATGATCGTGATCGGAGTGTAAACGAACTCGCCGGAGTCGATGAAAAAGACCTCCCCCAGTGCGGACCGGGGGAGGTCTTTGACGTCCGGACGCGGATCACGCGCCGGCGACCTGCTTGTCGCCGATGTCCTCGGTGAGCGCTTCCACTTCCTTGTGCGGCACGATGGACATCTCCATCTTGTAGGCCAGGAACCACATCATGCCGACTCCCAGGGCCCACCAGATGATCTGCCATACCCAGATGGAGGGCATGCCGAACACCCACCAGGTGGCTGCATTGTTCGGGTCGCCGAACAGGGTGTTGCCGATGACGGCGCCGGGGCCGATGCCGAAGAAGAACCACAACAGGGTCACGATCCAGGCGATGGGAACCATGCCGCGTTTCTCCTCGGACAAGCTGGCGTGCTCGCTCAGGAAGTTGTGGTAGGACATGCGATGCTTCAGGTCCTCGGCGCTTTGGGTCGCCGCCGAGATGGCGATCGCCAACCCGAGGTTGAAGAAGATGCCCCAGCCCGCGGAATGGATGGTCCAGGGCCAACGGCCCCAGGGCAGCCCCCCGGGTACCAGGTTTTGACCGATGGTCTCGGTGAACGTCACCGCGACGATACCGGCCAAGAGCCCCCAGGAGACGCCGGCCCGTGTAAGCCAGGGCCACCAGCACACCGCGATCAGCGCGGGCCACATCTGGAAGCCGTAGGCCACGGCCAGGCCTCCCAGCAGGACCAATGCATCCGTCGAGAACGTTGCAACGATAAGAGCGGCCACCACGATGATGAGAACGCCGATACGGCCGACCCACACCTGGGTGGTGTGGTCGGCGCCGGGGTTGAGATACCTCTTGTAGAGATCGCGGGTCAGAATCGAGCCGGCCGTGGACATGTAGGCAGCGCCGGTGGATTGCATGGCGGCCAGCGCACACACGGCGAGCAGACCGAGGAGCCAGGGCGCAACGTCACTCATCAGGTTGATGAGGGATGGAACGAGGAGTCCCTGGCTCATCAGGCCGGAGGTCGCGTTATAAGGCCCTTCGATACCCATGACGTTGGTTCCGGCTCCTGCGTTGAGCATGAACTCGTTGCCGCCCAGGAAATGCCCGGCCATGGCCTGAAAGGCCGTGAAGAAGAACAGGATGAATCCGATGGCCAGCGACGAGGCCCAGACCTGCTGGGGCGCGAACGGAGCCGGGTTCCTGTTCGAGAACGACCACATGGAGAAGGCCGGCGCGGATTGAATGCCCATGAGGGCGAACATGTAGGTGAGGACCATGATGCCGGTCCAGGCGCCCCCCACGGCGCTAGGCCCGGATCCGACGAACTGGATCACCCCCGGGATCGCGATGTAATGGCTGTATCCGTCGGGAGTGAGCTTGATGTTGTTGGCCACCTGGTGCTGGACCAGTTGTGCGATCTTTCCGGTGAGGGCGTCGAAGCCGCCCACGTATGAAACGCCGATGATCCCGATGATCGAGATCCCCAGCGCCAGCAGGATGCACTGCAAGGTATCCACGTAGGCCACGGCTCGCAGCCCTCCCGATGCCACGTAGATGAACACGACCACCGAGAGCATCCACATGCCGACGTCGATGGGGAGGGCCGTGTCGGTGAGCACGTGGAAGAGAAAGCCTGAAGCCCGCAACTGGACGCCCAGGTAGGGGATCGAGAAGAACAGCGCCACCACCACGGTAAGAATCCGTATGAAGTCGCCCTTGAAATAGTCGGCGAACATCTCTCCCGGCGTAACGTAGCCGTAGCGCTTGCCCAGCATCCACTGGCGCTTCAGGAACATCACGCCGGTGAACGGGATCGTGATGGTGTAGAAGGACGCGTAGGCGTACTGGAACCCGTCACGAAACACCAGGCCGGGATGGCCGATGAACGTCCAGCCGGAGAACGAGGTGGCCGTGGCCGCCAGGACGAAGACCCAGAGGGGCAGCACCCGTCCGGAAATGAAATAGTCGGCGGCGGTTCGAGCCATCCTCGCGCCGCGGATACCCCAATAAATGCAATAGGCCCAGTAGAGTACCACGAAGGCAAACAACCAGATGACCTTGGCGGACATGGATACCTCCTTCAGTCGAACGGATTACCTGTACACGGCACACCACGTATGTGTTGCGAATGAAACCGGTCCCGAGCGAGACCGCAGTTCGGTATGGTTTGCTTGTCGGGCAAGCGTAGTTCCCCCCTCAACGCCAGCACCGAAACCGTTTTATGATCCCGTTGCGAGATCCTATTCCATAGCGGATACATGCAACCGCACCAATTTGTCAAGGAAAAAACGAATAAATCCGACGTAAGCCCGTGTCCGGCCCGAATTTCGAATCGTTATGCTTTCGGGTACCCCAAACGGCCCAGGTCCTCCCGAATCTCGTCCAGTATGGCCGGATCGTCAATGGTGGCCGGCGGCTTGTACGGGGTGCCGTCCGCCATGCTTCGCACCGTGCCCCGGAGGATCTTGCCGGACCGCGTCTTCGGCAGGCGCTTCACCAGCAGTGCCTGCTTGAAGTCGGCCACCGGGCCGATCTTCTGGCGCACGAGGCCCACCAGCTCCGGCACCAGCGCCTTTTCCGTGGTTTCGACCCCTGCCTTGACCACGATCAGCCCCAGCGGCAGTTGCCCCTTGAGCTCGTCGGCCACGCCGAGCACGGCGCATTCGGCCACCGCCGGATGGGCGGCGAGAACCTCCTCCATGGCGCCGGTGGAAAGCCGGTGTCCGGCGACGTTGATGACGTCGTCGATTCGCCCCATGATCCACAGGTAGCCGTCTTCGTCGCGATAACCCCCATCCGAGGTGACATAGTAGCCCGGATACTGCTCGAGGTAGGCCTTGCGGTAGCCCTCCTCGTTGTTCCACAGGGTCGGAAGACACCCCGGCGGCAGCGGGAGCTTCACCGTGATGCTGCCCATCTCGCCGGCAGGCAGATCCCGGCCTTCGTCATCGAACACCCGGACGTCGTAGCCCGGCACCGCCCGGGTAGGTGAGCCCGGCTTCACCGGGAGCGGCTCGATCCCCATGCAGTTGGCCGCCATGGGCCAGCCGGTCTCGGTCTGCCACCAGTGGTCGATGACCGGGACGCCCAGGAGATCCCGGGCCCACAGCAGCGTGTCGGGATCGCAACGCTCGCCGGCAAGGAACAGGGTCCGGAAACGGCTGAGGTCGTACTTCTTGATGTATTCGCCGTTGGGGTCTTCCTTCTTGATGGCGCGAAAGGCCGTAGGCGCGGTGAACAGCACGCTGATGCCGTGCTGGCTGATGACCCGCCAGAAGGCCCCCGGATCGGGCGTGCCCACGGGCTTGCCCTCGTAGAGGACCGTGGTGCAGCCCTTCAGCAGGGGCGCGTACACGATATAGGAGTGACCCACCACCCAGCCGACGTCGGAGGCGGCCCAGTAGACCTCGCCGGCATCCACGCCGTAGACGTTCTTCATGCTCCACTTGAGGGCCACGGCGTGGCCGCCGTTGTCGCGCACGATCCCCTTGGGCTCCCCGGTGGTGCCGGAGGTGTAGAGGATGTACAGCGGGTCGGTGGCGGCCACCGAGACGCAGGGAACCGGGCCGGCGGCGGCCACCGCCTCGTTCCAGTCCACGTCCCGGCCGGCGGTCATGGCCGCCGGCGCCTGTGGCCGTTGCAGCACCAGGCAGGCCGCGGGCTTGTGTTGCGCCAGCCCGACGGCCTCGTCCAGCAGCGGCTTGTACTCGATGACGCGATTGACCTCGATGCCGCAGCTCGCGCTCACGATGACCTTGGGGCGGGCGTCGTCGATGCGCGTGGCGAGCTCGTTGGCGGCGAAGCCGCCGAACACCACGGAGTGGACCGCGCCGAGACGGGCGCATGCCAGAATGGCGATCACCGCCTCGGGCACCATGGGCATGTAGACGATCACCCGGTCGCCCGCCCCCACGCCGTGGTTCCGGAGCGCGCCGGCGAACGTCGCAACCGCGTCCCGGAGCTCCAGGTAGGTGAAGACCTTCACGCTGTCCGTCACCGGGCTGTCGTAGATCAATGCCGGCCGGTCGCCGTTTCCCTGTTCCACGTGCACGTCGAGGGCGTTGTAGCAGGTGTTGAGAGCACCGCCGGTGAACCACCGGTAGAAGGGCGGGCGCGAGTCGTCCAGCACCCGGTCCCAGCGCTTGTCCCAGTGAATGTCCTCGGCGGCCTCGGCCCAGAAACCATCCGGGTCGTCCAACGCCCGTTGGTAAACAGCAGTGTAGTCGTTTCGGCTCATTCGCGTCTCCCAGTGTTGAGTCCCCTTGCGAATCTCCATAAACCCTGCGGACCATGGCGTGCAAGCTGAAACGGTACAGGGACCAGCCTTTCAGTGCCGCGAAGGCCAGACTTGGTCATGGCGGGCCATCTTCAGGGTCCCTGGCGTTCCTCCGGGATGGGCTTTGACAGGGACACGGACTTGGTCTACGTACAACTTGGCGGTCACGTTCGCGAAGCGCACGACGGAGCCATCATGAGCTACAAGACCATCCATCACAAGGCCGAGGTTCTGGTCATCGGCGGCGGCGCCGCCGGCGCCATGGCGGCCATCCGCGCCCGGGAGGCGGGAGCGGACGTGCTGCTGGTGGACAAGTCGGTGTTTGGGCGGAGCGGCTGCGCGGCGCTGGCCTCGGGGGCCTACATCACCTACATGCCGGGCGACGACCTCATGATCCACCTCGGCGGCCGCGGCGTGCTCACCAACCAGACCAAGGCCATCGAGGCCATTCACGCCACCCACGACGTGCTCAACATCCTCGACGGCTGGGGCGTGAAGTTCGTCAAGGAGCGCGGCGAGATCTGGCGCGGCAAGGGCGGCTCCGGGGCTGCCGCCAGCGGCGGGCTGGCCGCGGGCCTGGTGGGCGGCGGCACGGCGATGATGAAGGTGGTGCGGGGGGTCGCCCTGCGCGCCGGCGTCCGGGTGCTCAACCGGGTCTCGGTCACCGACCTGTTGACCTCGGACGGCGAGCACCCCACCGGCGGCCACGTGGTGGGCGCGCTGGGGGTGTCCGGCCGCGAGCGCGAGGTCCACGTGTGCGAGGCCAAGTCCGTGGTGATGTGCGCGGGCGGGTTCAATTTCGGTTACAAGCAGCCGGGACAGTGGTTCGCCGGCATGCCCCTCAACATCACCAGCGACGGCGTCGCCATGCAGATCAGGGCGGGCGCGGTCATGGGCAACATGGCGGTGGGCAGCAAGTACCTCCAGACCATGGAGTTCATGTGCGCGCCCGGCATCGAGCACTTCACCACCATGGGCACCAGCTACTTCAACCGCCTGGGCGAAGACGTGATGAAGCGGTTCTCGGAGTCCGAGGCCGAGTTCACCCGGCGGCTGTCGCTGGGACAGGCGGTGGCGCTGGAGATGCTGGAAGGCAACGGGCCCGTGTACCTGGACTGCACCAAGCTGCCGCCGGAGAACATCCGGCTGCTGTACGAGGTCATCCCCATCATCATGAACACCTTCGAGGCCGCCGGATACGAGATCAGCAAGGAGCGGATTCCGTATCTGCCGGTGCTGGCGGCCACCTACGGCTCCAGCCACGGCGGCGGCGCGGTGGTGGACGACCAGTGCATGACCTCGCTGCCGGGTCTGTTCGCGGCGGGCGCCAGCAGCGACGGCATGAACATCTCGCCGAACCTCAACCTCTCCTGGTGCATGGTGCTGGGCTGGTGGGCCGGGCTGCACGCCGCCGACTACGCCCGGAACGCGGACCTCAAGGGCGCCGTCGGACAGCAGGTGGAGTCGCTGTCCAAGAGCACCACGCAGTACCTCAAGCCGGAAGGGACCGACTTCACCGAGGTCCACGGCAGGGCCGCGGACCTGCTGCACGAGTTGGGAGTCATCCTCAGCGACGAGAAGATCACCCGGGTGCGGCGCGGGCTAATGGACATCCTGGACACCTATGACAACGTCATGGCCAGGGACCCCCATGACCTGGTGAAGGTGCTGGGGCTGCGGAACTCCATCGAGGCACTGACCGCGGTGCTGGACTACCTGCTGCACCGGCAGGAAAGCCGCGGCTCGGTGATCAACCGCGACCATCCGGAGACCGACAACGAGAAGTGGCTGGTGTTGAGCAAGTCGATCATCGAGAACGGCGCGCTGAAGATCTGGGACGAGCCCATCCCGCGCGACGAGTTCTATGTGCGCTACCGGCCGAGGGCCGGGAAGGCGATGCACCCCTTCTTCAAGGTCGCCGGTCAGACGGTGGAGGCGGGGGAGTAGAGGCTGCCATGGATCGAGAGCTGCATCTGCCCAAGGTCGAGATCTCCAAGGAAGCCTGCATCTCCTGCACGGCCTGCGACGACGCATGCCCCACGGACGTGATCCGGATGGGCAAGGACGGCTATCCGTTCGCCATGTACGAGGAAGACTGCCAGGGCTGCTTCATCTGCGAGTGGGACTGTCCCGTCGGGGCCATCAGGATCCGCGTCGCGCGCTGGTACGAGGCGGGTCGGTAGGTGTCCCGTCGGCCCGTCCGCCGGCCTGACCGCCATCCGGCCGAGACCGGAGTTTCCACCCGGCCGAAAGCGGTTGCGGAAACCGCATCCGGCCCGTACCTCCGTCTCACATGGCCATATTCTACTCCCTGATCGCGTCGCTGAGCTTCGCGATCTCCCACATCCTGATTCGCCGAGGGCTGGCCCAGTCCACTCCCCTGGCGGGGTTCGCCGTCTCCATCGTCATCTCGGCGTTGACCCTGTGGTCCCTGGCGGCGGCGACCCTGCCGCTGGCCGTTTTCTGGACCCACGCCATCTGGTACTTCGCGGTGGGCGGCCTGTTCGCGTCCGGCCTGGGCCGGTGGCTGGTGTACGTGTCCATCGACCGGCTGGGGGTGGCGCGCTCCATCCCGGTGGTCAGCACCACCCCCATGTTCGCCTCGATCATGGCCGTGCTCATCGTCGGGGAGCATTGGACCCTGGGCGCCTTCTTCGGCACCGTATGCATCATATCCGGGGTCATCGTCATCTCGCGGACCCACGAGCAGAAGGCCGAATGGCGCCGCCAGGATTTCATCTTTCCGATTCTGGCGGCGTTGTCGTTCTCGTTTTCGGCCAGTGTCCGAAAGCTCGGCTTCTTCATCGAGAACCTGCCGCTCATGGCGTCGTGCGTGAACACCACCATGGGGCTGGTGCTGGCGATCGTGATGGTCTACGGCCAGGGCGGCCCGCGCAAGGTGCTGCCGATGTCCCGTTCGGTGCTCGCGTGGTTCGTGGCCGCGGGGATCGGCAACACCGCCGGGATGCTGGCGAACTTCTACGCCCTCTCCACCGGAGACATCGTCATCGTGGAGCCGCTGATCAGCACCAACCCGGTGTTGACCGTGGTTCTCACGGCCATCTTTCTGCGGGACGTGGAGACCGTGACCCCGCGGGTGGCCGCGGGCGTGGCGTTAACCTTCGTCGGCACCCTGCTGCTGGTCTACGCCAGGGGCGGCTAGCCTATCCGAGTCGTCGGGCTTTCTTCCTCCCCGTAGGTCGGGTTAGCCGAAGGCGTAACCCGACGCGGTAGAGCGTGTCGGATTACGCTTCGCTAATCCGACCTACGTCTACCCGAACAGGCTCCTGGTCCTGGTCCATGTCCTTTCCTGACCCGCTCTTGTAGAATGACCGGGTGCGCACCGGACTGGAAAGGCTTCTCGACGATCCGCGCCCCTGGCTCGGGGCCTCGCGGGCCGCGCTGGTGGCCAATCCCACGACCGTCGATCGCCGTCTGGCCCACGCCGCCGACCTGCTGCACCAACACCCGGACGTAGACCTGCGCTGCCTGTTCGGGCCCGAGCACGGGCTGCGCGGATCGGCCCAGGACATGGTGGGGGTGGCGCACGACACGGACCCCGCCACGGGCCTTCCGGCCGTCAGCCTCTACGGCGCCACCTTCGAGTCCCTGTCCCCTACACCGGAACAGCTTGCCGGCGTCGACGTGCTGCTGTTCGACATCCAGGACGTGGGCTCCCGTTACTACACCTACGCCGCCACCATGGCCTTGTGCATGCGCGCGGCCCGGGCGGCGCGGGTCAAGGTGGTGGTGCTCGATCGGCCGAATCCCATCGGCGGCGTGGCGGTGGAGGGGGGCGGCCTGGACGAGGGGCTGGAGAACTTCTGCGGCCTGTACCCGGTGCCGCAGCGGCACGGCATGACCCTCGGCGAGCTGGCCCGGTTGTACAACGAGACGTTCGGCATCGGTTGCGACCTCGACGTCGTGGCGTGCGAGGGCTGGTCCCGAAGCACCTGGTACGACCAGTGCGGCCTGCCCTGGGTGATGCCGTCACCCAACATGCCGGCGCCGGAGACCGCGCTGGTCTACCCGGGCATGTGCCTGCTGGAGGGCACCAACGTGTCCGAGGGCCGGGGCACCACACGCCCCTTCGAGATCTTCGGCGCGCCCTTCATCGACGGGGACACCCTGGCCCGGGAGCTGCGGCGCCAGGACCTGCCCGGGGTCCTGTTCCGCCCCTGCGTGATCGAGCCAGGGTTCCACAAGTTCAAGGGCGAGCGCTGTGGCGCCCTGCAGTTGCACGTGAGCGACCGGAACGCCTTCAAGCCCTATCGCACCGGCCTTGCCGTGCTGGTGGCGGTGCGCACGCTGTGGCCCGAATCATTCGCCTGGAGAACGGAGCCTTACGAGTTCCGGGCCGACGTTCCGGCCATCGACCTCTTGACCGGACGCCCGGCCGTCAGGCAAGCCATTGACGGCGGTGCGACGCTCGACGAGGTGGTGCGCCTCGCTTGCGGCGGCACGGAGGTCTACGACGCCGGACGCGACAAGGCCCTGCTGTACGACTGAGAGTGCCGGGCCGTTGTCGAGGATGACACTCATGGATCATGAAGGAGGCAACCATGGCAGATCAGGAAGTAGCAGTGGTGGTGGGAGGCGGTCCGGGCCTGAGCGCTTCGCTCGTGCGGCTGTTCACCCGGGAAGGCATGAAGGCGGCCATTGCGGCCCGCAACCCTGACAAGCTCGAGGAATTGTCGGAGAGCACCGGCTGCCGTGCCTACCGGTGTGACGCCGTTGCCCCCGAGGAAGTGAACGACCTGTTCGCCCGGGTCTCACAGGACCTCGGAGATCCCAAAGTGGTGGTCTACAACGCCAGCGCGCGCGTGCGCGGACCGCTTACGGAGCTCGACCCCGGCCCTGTCAGAGACGCCATCATGGTCACCTGCTACGGCGGTTTCCTGGTGGGACAGGCCGCCGCCGCGAGCATGCTCCGGACCGGCGGCGGGACCATCCTGTTCACCGGCGCGTCGGCGAGCGTCAAGGGCTACGCCAACTCGGCGTCCTTCGCCATGGGCAAGTTCGGGCTCAGCGGCCTCACCGAGAGCATGGCGCGGGAGCTACAGCCGCAGAACATCCACGTGGCGCAGATCGTCATCGACGGCGGCATCGACTCGCCCAAGCGGGACCCCGGGCGCGGCTCGGACGCCTGGCTCAGCCCCGACAGCATCGCTGAGACCTATCTGCAGCTTCACCGCCAGCACCGGAGCGCCTGGGCCTCGCTCATCGAGCTCAGACCCTGGGTCGAGAAGTTCTGACGGGGCCGGCCCGCCACCAAACCGGCGGGCTAAGGTTTCCGGAACGGTTGCCGATCTTTCTCTGATGGAGTGGGAAGAAAGGCTTCACAGGCGAAAACGTGGCAGTCTGCAACGCCTCTCAACGGCGAGGAGGGGATCGTCCTTCCGTCGGTCCTCATGCTGATGGCGGTCCTGACCCTGGTAGGCGCCACCAGCATGAACGCGACCCTGACCGACTTGCGGATCGCGGCCGCGCACTACAAAAGCGTGGCCGCGTTCCACATCGCCGAAGCCGGGCTTACCCACGGGCGGCACGAGGTCGCGGACGAGGACGGCGACCGGGATTTCGCCGCCATCCTGACCCCCGCCACCATCTTTGACGGCCGAGGTTTCCACGGCGGCAGCTACACCGTCACCGCTACCCCCGTGTCCGGAGCCGTGCCCGCCCAAATCCGCCTGCGATCATCCGCGTGCTACCCCGCGGCCAATCCCTGCCCGCGCGAAAACGCCCGAGCCTCGGTCGAAGCGCTGCTGGAGCACGACCCCGCCGGCGCCACACCCCGGGACCGCGTCCGCATGGTGGCCTGGAGGGCGCTGGATTGACCCCGCAATCGATTCCTGTACAATCGTTCCTGTTTTCATGCGTTCACGAGGAGGGCACGCCCATGAGTGTAGTTTGGTCCGACGTTTATATCCTCTTGGCCATCATCGGCACCGGCATTTCCCTGGCCGGCCTGATTCTGCCGGACCTGCGCTCATTGAAGCGGGATGTCGGGAAGGTCCAGGAAAACATGGGCGACCTTCGGGAACGCATGGCTCGCCTGGAGGGACTGTTCGAGGGATTTACCCGGCGGGACGACAACCGCGAGAGTGCGCCATAGCCCGAACGAGTGTGCTACACCCACCGCCTCCAGATCCTGCAATGGGCGGGCCAGCAGCAACGAAGGGCCGGTGACCTCTCGCAGTGTGGTGAAATCCTGAATGTCGGAATGTCACCCTTATCCCGGAATTACGATCTCCAGGATTGCACCCGGTATCCTCCTCCAACGGCCAACCGGCTACGCGACCCCTCAATACTTGATCATCGAGAAGATGATCGAAGGCACCAGGGGTTCATTGGCCGGTTGTATGGCTTCAATGCAGATATTTGCCTTCGGGTTGTTGGCGGACATCATGACTTCCAGAACGTCACCCGCTTTCAGCGGGACGATTCCCTGCGATATGATGACGTCCTTGGCTTGGCTGCCGGCATCCTGACAGAGCTGTACATTGGAATTGGCGACGTCACTGCCATTGACACGCAACCATAGATCAAAACAGCCAAGAGGTCCGGCACCCTCGCGTCCAACCTGCGGCGCAGCGACGATCAGATAGGCTCCCGCCTCACTCACGGTTATCTTGTTGTTCGCCATGGTGACGCCATTGGCCGCATCCGTGATATCCATCTTGACCACGTCGGGCGCCGTGCCCGGGCACTGGGTAACCGTTGAGGATGCCTGCAAGTACTGAGCGGCATCGACCATGCTCACCGATACCAGAAATGTGAACACTATTGCGATCAGATTCTTCATGATCCCGGCTCCTTTCCAGAAACGAATCCCTTGGGCTCGAATTGCGATCCCCGCCTACGATACTATACACCTATTGGTGTAAGTCAATGCTTTTTTGGCAAGTGGCTTAGACCCAGGTCCCCCCGCACGACCTCCACCACGCGCTCCGGCCTCAACGGCAAATCCTTCACCCTTGCGCCGCCCAGAGCATTGGCGACCGCGTTGCCGATGGCGGGCTCGACGGGGCCCAGGGCGGCTTCGCCCATGCCCTTGGCGCCGAAGGGGCCGTCGGGATGGGGGTGCTCGACGAGCACCGAGGTGAAGGTCTCGGGATGGTCCTGCATGGACGGGGGCAGGTAGCTCAGGAAGGTGCAGTTGATGGGCTGGCCGTTGTCGAACAGCATCTCCTCGAACAGCGACGAGCCCAGGGACATGAGCATGGAGCCCTCGTTCTGGAGATGGCACTGGCGCGGGTTGATGGCCTTGCCGGCGTCCACGGCGGTGACGAGACGCACGACCCGCACCTTGCCGGTCTCGGTGTCCACCTCCACCTCGGCGGCGCACGCGGACAGGAAGAAGAAGGCCGATGCCTTGCCCTTGCCGGTGGCGGGGTCGACGCCGCCGCGGCTCTGGAAGCCGGCGCTGCCGAAGAGGCTGCCCACCACGCCGCCGAAACGGGCGCGGAAGAGGTCGCTGATGGCCAGGCGCCGTTCGGGAACCCCGGTCACCTGCACGAAGCCGTCCCGCAACTCCAGGTCCCCGGGGTCGGCCTCGAGCTCTCCCGCGCCGATCTCCAGGAGCTGGTCGGCAACCTGGCGGGCCGCCCCGATGGCGGCATTGCCCATGCTGAAGACCGTGCGGCTGGAGCTGGTGGACTGATCGAAGGGAGTCACGTCGGTGTCGGGCAGGGTGACGCCGACCCGTTCCCGGGGCAGGCCCAGCACCTCGCTCACCATTTGCGCCAGGCTGGTCTGGACTCCCTGGCCGATCTCCACGCTGCCGGCCAGCAGCGTCGCCGAGCCGTCGGCATTGAGCCGCAGGCTGGCCGAGGAATGGGACGGCGTCATGGTGGTCTTGATCATGACGGCCACGCCCTTCCCGCGCACCACCGGCCCCGGGGGCCGGGGCGCCTGCTCGGCCTTGCCCTGCCACTCCACGGCTTCGGCCGCGGCTCGGAGACAATCCTCCAGACCCACCGCCTCCAGGGTATCGCCGGTGACGAAGACGTCGCCGTCGTGCACCAGGTTCCTGAGCCGCATCTCCAGCGGGTCGAGTTCCAGCCGGCGGGCCATGTCGTCCATCTGGGCCTCGTAGGCCCAGCACACCTGGGGCACGCCGAACCCCCGGTAGGGTCCGGTGGGCGGCGTGTTGGTGTAGACGCAGTAGGAGGTCAGGCGCTGGTGCGGGATGCGGTAGGGGCCTCCTGACACCTCGCCGCCGTTGCGCGAGGTGGAGGGACCGGTGAGCGCGTAGGCGCCGGTGTCGTAGACCGCTTCCACTTCCCGGGCCAGGATCGTACCGTCGCGTTTCACGCCGGTCTTGATGCGCACCACCGACGCGTGACAGTGGCCGGTCAAAAAGACTTCCTCGCGCGTCAGCTTCCACTGCACCGGCCGGCGGGCCTTGCGGGCGAGGGCCGCGGCCAGGGGTTCCAGGCGCAGGTGCACCTTGCCGCCGTACCCGCCGCCCACGTAGGGCACCACCACCCGCACCATGGATTGCGGCAGCTCGAAAAGCTCGGCGAGCTGCACCCGTATCGACGAGGGGTTTTGCGTGGCTGAATAGACCGTCAGCTTGCCCGCCGGATCCCAGAAAGCGGTGACCACATGGGGCTCCAGGTGGCCGTGCTGGATCTTGGGGGTGGTGTAGACGTCCTCGAAGACCAGATCCGAGGCGGTGAAACCCTCCTCCGGGTCGCCGCGGCCGACGCTATAGGAGGTCAGCACGTTGGCCCGGTCCTCGTAATGGTAGTTGCCCTTGTCCAGACGGCTCTCGGACTGCACCCGGGTCTCGTGGAGAAT
Organism: uncultured Binatia bacterium (SeqCode); assembly: GCA_965218305.1. Classification (GTDB taxonomy): domain Bacteria; phylum Desulfobacterota; class Binatia; order UBA9968; family JAJDTQ01; genus JAJDTQ01. Next base: position 3,045,103 of record OZ244617.1, read on the forward strand.
CGGCGCACCGGGGGCCATGGCTGCCACCGGATCCACCACCGGCGCCAAGGGCTCGTATTCCACCCGGATGAGGTCGAGGGCTTCCTCGGCGATGTCCGGCTCTTCGGCGGCCACCGCGGCCACCACTTCGCCGGCATAGCGCACCCGGTCCAGGGCCACGATGGGCTGGTCCTTGACCACGGGTCCGAAATAAGCGTTGCCCTGTGAGAGGTCCGCCCGGGTGAGCACCGCCACCACGCCGGGCAGCGCCTCGGCGGCCTTGGCGTCCACGGAGATCAGCCGGGCGTGGGGATGGACGCTCCTCAGCGTTTTGACATGGGTGAGCCCCGGGAACTCCAGATCGCCGGTGTATTGGGCGGCCCCGGTGACCTTCGCCGGTCCGTCCACTCGCGCCGCGTTCTCGCCTATGGAGCTCATGACGCCCTACGACTCGGCCGCGGCCCAAAGCACGCGGATGGCGGGCAGGCCGAGGAACTGGCTGCCCCGCTTCTGCCGTCCGACGCGTTCCCAGGTGTCGCCCCGGTCGCCGCTGCGGTAGATGTCCCCTTCTCCCGGCGGACCGGCGGTATGCCCCCGGGCCACGTCTCCGAAGGCCGCCAGGATCGCATCGTCATCATACGGGTCGCGGACCAGTTGCCAGCACATGCCCGGGTGCGTCACCGGCAGGCCGACCCCCACCTGCCGCCAGGTGCCGCCGGAATCCTCGCTACGGTAGATGCGGCCGTCGGCGCCGGTGGGGCGGTCCCAGTACTGGGGCGAGCCGTGTCCGCCCGCCAGGAACAGCGCCGGCGGGTCCCCGGGCAGCAGGACCACGTCGTGGAAGTAGTCGCTCTCCATCCCCCGTTCGGCGCGCTGCCATCCCGCCTCGGGGGGGTCGCCGCGAAAGAAGCCCCGGGAGGTGGCGGCGAAGAACGTCGTGGGGTTCGCGGGCGAGCGGACGATCATGTGTACGTCCGGATACTCGATGCCCTCGCTCACGTCCTCCCACGTCTTGCCCCGGTCGAAGCTGCGCACGATGCCGCCGTGCTCCAGCGCGAGATAGAGGGTGTCGGTGTCGTCGGGGTCGATGTGGATGTGGCGCACGTGGCCGTGGTGCGGCGGATAAGGGAACCACCAGTGGTGCTGAACCTCGGGAGGGAGCGCGCGAAGGCCCTCCAGCTCCTCCCAGGTATCGCCGCCGTCCTCGCTGCGAAAGAGCGTCACCGGTTCGGTCCCGGCGTAGACCACCCGGTCTTCGGCGGGATCCACGGTGACCCAGCGGATGTCGCCCTCAAGCACCCGCTGCCAGTGGCGCCCTTCGTCACGGGTGCGATAGAGGCCGTCCTGGGTCACCCCCGCGTAGACCACTTCGGGCGTGGTGCGGCAGCCCCAGACCGAGTCCACCACCTGGTCCGGGAAGAAGCTGGTGTACTCCCGTGACCCCCGCATGGAAGTCCAGATATCCCCCACACCGCGAAGGATCACCATGCCGGCCTGGGTGCCGGCGTAGAGTCTGAGGGCCTCGGCCACGTGCTTTCCCCTTTCCAGTGTCCTCGCCGTGCGTCAGGCCTGCTGCTGCAACTTCTCCAGGAAGGTGGCCGAATCCATCACGACACCGAAATGTTTGTCGAAGTTCTGGAGGGTCGCCGCCTGCTCCTCGTCGGAAAAGCAGGCATTGCTATCCGAGAGGAAGAGCACCTTGAAGTCGCGCATGGCGCCGTCCCGCGCGGTGCTGTCGCAGCACACGTTGGTGGCCACGCCGGTGATGGCGATGACGTCCCGTCCCAGGCGCCGCAGCACGTTCTCCAGGTTGGTGCCGTAGAACCCGCTGTAACGGAACTTCTTGATGGTGATCTCGTCCGGCTCGGGCTTCACGCTCTCGCACAACTGGGCTCCGGGAGCCCCCTCGATGTTGGTCCACGGATCGTCGGTGTGGTGGGTCAACGGCTTCAGGTCGGCAAACACGCCCACGTCCGCCAGATCCTTCCGCTTGGTGGTGTAGAGATAGATCACCGGCACTTGCGAGGCGCGGCACACCTTCAGTAGCTCCTGGATCTTCGGGATGATGTCCTCCGACGACGGCAGGTAACGGGTCCCTCTCGGGTCTACCCACATGTTCTGCATGTCCACGACGATCAGCGCCGTGTTGTCCTTGCCGATACGCCAGTGGTCTGCCGGGCGTGACTCGTCCATGTTCCACCTCCTGCAGGATACGAAGAACCCGTCGTGGCGGGCATCGATGTCCCCGTCTATCACATACGAAACCGCGGCCACAAGGCAACACGCGTCGCCTTCGGCTTGTTGGCATCGTTTGACAAAGCCCCCGGTCTTCAACGAGAAGAGAGCCATCATTCTCGTAACCGGTCGGAAGAGGAGGACAAGATGAAAATGTTCGTACTCGGCGCGTTGGCGCTGGTGTTCCTGGCCCAGGGCGTTCATGCGCAGACCGTGAGCATCGGCACCAATCCCCAGGGCTCGCTGGCCTACGCCACCGGGGCCGGGGTCGCGAAGACCGCCATCGAGGCCGCCGGCGTGAACATGCGCGTGGTGCCCCAGGGCGGGCCGGTGGTGACGCTGCCGCTGGCCAACAACGGCGAGCTGGATTTCACCATCTCCAACGTAGCCGCCAGCTCGTTCGCCTACCTGGGCAAGGCCATGTTCAACGGCCGAAAGCAGGACAAGATACGGCTTGTAGCCGTTCTGTTCCCGCTCTACGGCATGTTCTACGTGCGCAACGACTCGGACATCAAGACGCTCAGCGACCTCAAGGGCAAGCGGCTACCGACGCGGTTCACGAAGCAGAAGATCGTCGGCCTGAACGCCCAGTCGGTTCTGGCCACCGTGGGACTGAGCTTCAAGGACGTGGTCGGCGTGCCCGTTCCCAATGGTGTGCGCGGCGTGAGGGACTTCATGGAGGGGAAGAACGACGCGGCCTATTTCTCCGTGACCTCGGGCATCACTCGCCAGGCCCACGCCGCGGTGGGCGGGATCCGCGTCCTGTCCATGGACAACACTCCAGAGGCGCTGGCGGCGTTGCGGAGCATCGTCCCGGCCGGGAGCATCGCGACCCTGCATCCTGCGAAGCTCTATCCCGGCGTCATGGGGCCCACCAACGTGTTTGCGGCGTCCTTCGTCGTCAACGCGAGCACGAAAACTCCGGACGAAACCGTTTACAAGGTGGTCAAGGCGTTGCACGACAACAAAAAGAAGCTTATCGGGTCCCACGGCATGTTCAAGCAATTCAATCCCGCGAAGATGCACGTCGACCTGGGCGTCCCGTACCATCCCGGCGCCCTGCGCTACTACAAGGAAATGGGTATGTAGCGCTCGGATGAACGGCTTGAGTCCTCGCCATGACCGGCGGTGACGGAGACACCGTCCAGGGCCCGCTCGCGTCCTGGACGGTGCGGATCGCCGGGCGCCTGCTCGGCGGACTGCTGACGGCCGCGGCTCTGGCTGAGGCCGCCGACCTCTATCGCGCCGTCGGCATCGTGGTCTTTGCCGAGCAGCGCCTGCTCGCGCTGCTCGGCTTGGCACTCGGAACCCTCTACATCCTCAAGCCGGCTACGCTGGGGGCGAAACGCCTGAGCGTGCCCTGGTTCGACGCGCTGGCGGCAGTCGCCGGCGTGCTGGTATGCGCCTACCTGAGCTGGCACTACGAACGGATCTTCGAGGAGCTCTACTCGCGCCCCCGCGACGCCCTGGTGGGAGGCGCGGTGATCCTGGTGCTGGTGGCGGAAGGGGTGCGGCGCACCGCCGGCCCCGTGCTGTTCATCTTTCTGCTGTCGTTCTTCGCCCTTGGCCTTATGGGCCACTTTATCCCCGGCCAGTTCCAGGGGCGCGACGTGGACATCGACCGGCTGGTGATCTATCTGAGCCTCGACTCCAACTCGCTGGTGGGGATTCCCCTCACCGTAGCCACCACCATCGTCATCGCCTTCATCTATTTCGGCAACCTGCTCGACCTGTCCGGCGGCTCCCGGTTCTTCACCGACATTTCCACCGCGCTCATGGGCCGTTACCGCGGCGGCTCCGCCAAGATCGCGGTCACCGCCTCGTCCATTTTCGGCTCGATCTCCGGCAGCGCCACGTCCAACGTGGTCTCCACCGGCGTCATCACCATCCCGCTGATGAAGAAGGGCGGATACCCCGCTCACACCGCGGGCGCCATCGAGGCCGTGGCCTCCACCGGCGGCCAGTTGATGCCGCCCATGATGGGCGCCGCCGCGTTTGTCATGGCCGAGTTCCTGCAGATCTCGTATCAGGAGGTGGTGCTGGCGGCGCTGATCCCGGCGATCCTCTACTACGTGGCGCTGTTCATCCAGGCGGACCTCTATGCCGCACGGGAGCGCATCGCGCGTGTGGACGAAGCCTCCATCCCGCCCCGCTGGCCGGTGTTCCGGGCCGGCTGGCCCTACGTGGTGCCGTTCGCCGTGGTGATCCTGTGCCTGTTCCATCTGAACCTCAGGCCCGAGACCTCGGCCCTGTGGGCCTCCGGCAGCCTCGTCCCCATCGGCCTGTTCATCGGCTACCAGGGCGCACGCATGTCCTGGACGGTCATCTTCACGGTCCTGGCCAAGACCGGCGCCCTGTGCGTGCAGCTATTGATGATAAGCTGCATGGCCGGCATCATCATCGGCGTTCTCAACATCACCGGTCTCGGCTTCGCGCTGACCCAGGCCATCATCCACCTGGCCGGAGGGCAGACCGCCATGATCCTCCTGCTGGCGGCGCTGATCTCCATCGTCCTGGGCATGGGCATGCCCACCCTGGGCGTCTATCTGCTGCTGGCGACGCTGGTGACCCCCTCCATGGTGGAGGTCGGCATCCCGCCCATGGCGGCGCACCTGTTCGCCCTCTATTTCGGCATGCTGTCGCTGATCACGCCCCCGGTGGCGGTGGCGGCCTTCACCGCGGCCACCGTGGCCGGCGCCAACTTCATGCGCACGGGTTTCGCCGCGGTCCACTTCGGCTGGACCGCCTACGTGGTCCCGTTCCTGTTCGTGCTGGCGCCGGAGCTCCTGATGCAGGGTTCGGCACTCAGGATCCTTCACACCTCGGCCACCGCCATCATCGGCGTCTGGCTGATCTCGGCGGGTTTCATGGGCTTCTTCGCCAGACCTCTGGGCCTCGGCCACCGGGTTCTCTTCATGGCCGCCGGGGCGCTGCTGTTCTTTCCGGCCGGGGGGGTAAGCTACGGCATCTGGACGGATGTGGGCGGCGCCTGTCTGGCCGGCATTCTGGCCGTCACGGGGGGATTTCGGGGGGAGCGGGGCTGATCGGCCGCCCGGCCATGGCGTCTTTCGACTTCGCTACGCCAGTCCTGAGCCTGTCGAAAGGCTCAGGACGAACGGTCTTGGAACCTCACCTCCGTTCGTCCTGAGCGTAGCGAGTCCTGAGCCTGTCGCGCCCGCAGCCGAACCTCTGTCATCGGGATCTTTGTCTGAACGTTCCATCTAGTACGCAGTAGCACGTGTGCCAGCGCCTACGAAAACAGTATTTGCCGCGTCGTCGAAGCAAGTCCTTGAACCGCCGTGAAGCGGCGGGATAGACTGGCCACCGACCCTTACCTTGGAGGACCTGCCATGACCGAGGTCATCATGATCGGAACAGGAGTCCCGGAGCCCAACCCGAACCGGCAGGGATCCTGCATCGCCATCATCATCGACGGAAAACCCATCCTGCTCGACTGCGGCCGCGGCGCCCTTACGCAACTCGTGCGCGCGGGCATCGACCCGGCGCAGGTGGAGCAGGTGTTTCTCAGCCATCTCCACTACGACCACATCATCGGACTTCCCGATCTCCTGCTGGGAAGCTGGATGGTGGGGCGCAACACCGGCGTGGAAGTTTTCGGACCGGCGGGGACCACCGCTTTCGTGGAAGGGCTCCTGGAGGCCTTCCAGATCGATATCCAGGGCCGCAAGGCCACCGGCACCAACTCCACGTTCGAGGTCTCCACCCGCGAGATCGACGAAGGGCAGGTGTGGAAAACCGCGGAATGGAAGCTTGAAGCCGTGCGCGTGGTGCATATACCCGGCAGCCTCGGTTTCCGGGTGGACACCCAGGACCGATCCATCGTCTTCTCCGGCGACACCCGGCCGTGCCCGGCCCTGGTGGAGCTGGCCAGGGACTGCGATCTCCTGATCCACGAGGTCCTGTTCTCGCCTGAGCTGGAGCAGACCGGCGCGCCGGCCGGCCGGCACCGGGAATTCATCCACCCGGAGTGGGCGAACCGTGTGCGCCACACCAAGCCGTTTCAGGTGGGGAAGATAGCCGCCGAAGCCAACGCCAAGAAGCTCGTGCTCACCCACCTCTGGTCCGAGAAGGAAGAGGATCGGCTCAAGGCGGAGGTCGCGGCCCACTACTCGGGAGAGATCGTCGTGGCCCGGGACCTGATGAGAGTCTGACCCCGACGGCGGGCGGCCGACAACAAGGAGGACAACATGCTGGAAGCCAAGGACGTGCAAGGGGTGCTCGCGATCATGCCGACGCCGGCCAAGGAAGGCGCCGAGAGCCTCGGCGCCGTGGACACCGTGGACCTCGACGAAACCGCCCGGCTGGCCGAGAGCCTGGTCAGCGACGGCGTCGCCGGCATCATGGTGCTGGGGACCATGGGGGAATGCGCCACCGTGTCCCGGAGCGACTACGAGGCATACGTGACTTGTCTGCTGGAGACCGTGGGCGGCCGCGTCCCCACCTTCGTCGGCACCACCGCCCTCGGAGGCCACGAAATCGCGCAACGCATCCGCTTCGTCAAGGATCGGGGCGCCACCGGCACGCTCCTGGGCATTCCCATGTGGCAGCCCGCGACCCTGGACATGGCGGTGCATTTCTATGGCACGGTGGCCGAGGCGTTCCCGGATTTTCCCATCATGGTCTACGCCAATGCCCGGGCTTTCCGGTTCGCTTTCGACACGGATTTCTGGCGGCGGGTGGTGAACGTCGCGCCGACCGTGATGTCGGCCAAGTTTTCCAACCGGGGCATCCTCCGGGAGGTGGTGGCGGCTACCGAGGGGCGGGTAAACTTCGTTCCGCCCATCGGACTGGCGTACGAGTTCGCGCAACTCTCGCCCAAGACCGCCAACACCTGCTGGACTCCCTCGGTGGGGCCCCAGCCGGCTCTGGCGCTGATGAACGCCTTGGCGGCCGGCGAAGCCGACCGGGCCAAGGCCGTCGCCGACGACATCGCCTGGGCCGCGGAGCCTCATCATGCCATCACCGGCTCGCAGGAGGTCTTCGCCTCCTACAACATCCAGATGGAAAAGATCCTCATGGGCGCCTCCGGCTATTGCAAGCCCGGGCCCATCCGGCCGCCCTACGACGTCATGCCGGAGGACTTCGAGGAGGCGTGCCGGGAATCCGGTCGGCGCTTCGCCGAACTGCGGGAGAAGTACTCCGGGCTCCTGGGCTGAACCGCGCCTCCCGGGTCCGATGACGCTGATCCTCACCAACGAGGAGATCGAGAGCTGCTTCACCCTGGAGGAATGCTTCAGGGTCATGGAGCCGGCATTCATCGACCTGGGCAACGGCGCGGCGGTGAACTTGCCGCGGCAGGATCTGCTGGTGCCCGGCCCCCTGGCGGGCAGCTATCACGGCCTCAAGTCCGCCGGCGGATCCATTCCGCGGTTCGGGGTGACGGCCGCGCGGCTGACCTCGGATATCGTGACCTGGCCGGAGGTGGACGGCGAACGGCGGCGGGTCAAGGTACCCTTGGCCATGGGCAACAAGTACGTGGGCCTGGTATTCCTCTTCAGCACCGCCACCGGCGAGCTCCTGGCCATCTTCCCCGACGGCCTGGTCCAGGCCATCCGCGTGGGCGTCACCAACGCCCTGTCGGCCAAGTACATGGCGCGCCCGGAATCGTCGGTCCTGGGACTCTACGGATCCGGGTGGCAGGCCCGGTCCGGGCTGCTGGCCATGTGTTCGGCCATGCCTGTCCGCGAAGTGCGGGTCTACAGCCCCACCGTGGAGCACCGCCGGCGCTTCGCCGGCGAAATGAACACGCAGGTGAATGCCGAAGTGCGGGCCGTAGGCGTCCCCGAGGACGCCGCCCGTGGCGCCGATATCGTGCTCCTGGCCACCAACGCCCTGGCGCCGTTCTTTCCGGCCGACTGGATACGGGACGGCATGCACATCGCCACCGTGCGGTCCAGCGAGATGACCGTGGACGCGCTGCTTCGCTGCGACCGTCTAGTGGTGTCGAGCCGGGAAGCGGCCCGGCTGGTGACCTTGCCCGGGGAGGAAGAGCACATCCCGGAGTCAGGCCAGGGCGACTACGGCCGAGAGGAATTGCACGGCACCGAGGCCGACTGGAGCCGCAAGCCGGAACTGGCGGAGCTCATGGCCGGCAAGGCGGCGACGCGGGAAAGCCCGGCCGAGGTGACCTGCATGCTCAACTACGTGGGATTGGGCCTCCAGTTCGCCGCCGCCGGAGCGCGGATATACGAACTGGCACGGGAACGGGGACTGGGCAAGGAGTTGCCCACGGAATGGTTCTCGCAGGACCTGCACTCGTAGGCGGAAACGTGTGGTGAGATGTCGGATTACGCTTCGCTAATCCGACCTACGGGCAGAACACCAGCTTGACCAGTAACGCCACGTTCACAAGCTGCATCCACATGCCCACCAGCACTAGCAGGTTAAATCGCCGATCGCGCTTGGCAATCTCGTTCTCCCTTTCGGCCCTTTCAGCCTCGACGGACTCTTCTCGCATAACCTTCTCCGATCGGTTGGTCTCCTCCTATTATAAATCATACATTCCATTTTGACAGTCGGATTCCGCAGAGGAGGCGCCGGTTACGGGATCAGCAGGATCTTGCCAGTGGTCTTTCGGGATGACAGCAGGCGATGGGCTTCGGCGGCCCGGGACAGGGGAAGTGTGGAGCCGATGCGGATGGCGAGCTTTCCGGCCTCGATCCATTGCAGCACGTCTCCGGCCCGGGCCAGGATCTCGGCACGGGTGACCGTGTGGTGGGTGAGGCTCGGGCGGCTGAGGGAGAGCGACCCCTTGGCATTGAGCACGGCGGTATCGAAGGGCGGCACGGCGCCGCTGGACTGGCCGAAGACCACCATGCAGCCGCGCGGAGCCAACGCATCGAGACTCTTCTCGAAGGTGCTCTTCCCTACCGAGTCGTAGACCACGTTGACGCCGCGGCCATCGGTGAGCCGGCGCACCTCGGCGGCGAAGTCCCCGCCGGTGTAGTCGATGACCGCATCGGCGCCGGCCTCCTCGGCGATGCGCGCCTTCTCGGGCGTCGATACCGTGCCGAACACCCGGGCGCCGCGCATCTTCGCCATCTGGACCAGCAGCAATCCGGTGCCGCCGGCGGCGGCATGCACGAGCACGGTGTCGCCGGGACCCACCGCGTAGGTGTCACGGGTGAGGTAGTGGGCGGTCATGCCCTGGAGCATGGCGGCGGCCGCCGACCGGAGGTCCACGGCCTCGGGCACCGGCACCAGGTGACGCTCGGGCACCGCGACGAGATCAGCGTAGGACCCGTGGCCGTTGGAGATGCCGTAGGCGACCCGGTCGCCGACCCGGACCTCGGAGACGCCGGACCCCACGGCAAGCACGGTCCCGGCGCCCTCCGCGCCGGGGATGTAAGGGAGCTCCCGCTGGTGGTGCCCGCCCCAGTGGAAACCCGAGCGGTAATAGATGTCCAGGTAGTTGACCCCGCCGGCCGCGACCTCGACCAGCCCCTCGTCGGCCCGGGGCTCGGGCGCCTCCACCTCCTCGTAGCGCAGCACCTCCGGGCCGCCCAGCTCGTGGACGCGTACGGCCTTCATCTCGGGCGGCGAAACGGGATCGACTCGGCCAAGGGATCGCCCATCCGGCCGGCGCGCCCTGTGGCCGCGGGCCGGAGCCCCGCCGACAGCTTCGGCGGGGCGATGCGGGCCGGCGTCGCCAACGTCAATCCAGCAGCGCCACCACCCTGGCCGGCGCGGATTCGGTCTTCCACTTGGCCGGTAGCGCGATGATCTTCGCCGTGGCGCCGATCTGATCCAGGTTGATCAGGTTCTCGATCTGGCAGGTGACCTTGGGTAGGATGATGCGATGCACGGTCATGCCGCTGTCGAGAATCTCGTCGGCGTTTTGGTAGTCCGCACCCTTCTCTTCCTGGGCAAAATCGTAGCCGATGACCGCGGGCTGCTTGTCCACGACCCATTGGGCCGCTTCCCGGGAGAGGAACGGCGAGTCGTTCCACCACGACGGATCCGTAGTTTGATGGCCCTTGGGCCAGTCGGTGCGGAGCAGGAGCATGCCCCCGGGCTCGATCGTCACCCCCTGCTCCGCCAGCGCCGCCTCGGCCCGCTCCATATCCTCCGGCGTGATGCGCGCCCCGGGCTGGCACCGGAACGACAGGTCCAGCACCACCGCCGTGCCCATCAGCGGTTCCAGCGGAAGCTGCTCCACCGACGGCTTGTCCCGGAAGAAATGGTGTGGCGAATCGATGTGAGTGCCCGCGTGGACGGTCATCTCCACGAGGTTGGAGACGAAACCTTTCTCTTCCCAGTTGATGATGGGCTTTATCTTGAAGTAGGTCTCGTCGGGGGCGAACGGAGCCGAGTCGCACTCCTCTACGGTCATGCTGAGATCGACGATACGCATGGAAAAGGTCCTTTCCGCAAGACAAACGGATCGTGTCCTTATATCATTGCACGGCGGCGGAAAGTCAACGCGCAGCAATCGTGCGAGACCGCCCCCGGCCGGACGGCCTGTACCATACATCACGAAGGAGGCAGCGCCATGATCTATGAAGTCAGGTTTCAGACGGTGGATCCCGAGACTCGAGGCGAATACGTGAGGGCCTACAAGGAGGCTATCCAGTCCAGCAAGGAGGCCGGATGCCACGGCGGGTTCATCATGTGCAGCGATGACGATCCCTCGACGGTCATGGTCCTGCTCAACTGGGAGACCCGCGAGCACCACGAATGCTGGCGGGGCACGCCGACCCACGTGAAGTTCCGCCAGACCATTGACCCTTGGCAGACCAAGCCGAGCATCGGCGACTACTACGTGGCTGAAGTCATATGATGCATAGGTCGATATCATATGATTAACCATCCGAGGTTGACCATGGACGTCGATCCGATCCGCTACGAGATGTTTCTTCATCGCCTGTGGGCGGTAGGTGAAGAGGGGCGCTCCACCCTCCAGCGCGTCACCGCCTCGCCCATCGTGGCCCAGGGCGGCGAGGTCATGAGCTCGTTCTATGACGCCAAGGGCACCATGGTGCTGGCCTGTTCCGGCCACCTGCGGTTCGCGGCGGCCACCTCGGACGCCATCAAGCAGATGATCGAGTGGTTCGAGTCCTCCCCCGGCTTCCACGACGGCGACCAGCTCTTCTTCAACGATCCCTACGTGGCCGGGTCCCACACCTACGACATGATGGTGGTGAAGCCCATCTTTCTCGACGGCCGCCTCATCGCCTGGATCGCCACCAGCACCCACACTGCCGACACCGGCGGCGTGCTGCGGGGTGCGGCCCTGGAGATCTATCACGAGGGCATCCGGATCCTGGGCGTCAAGGTGGTGGAACGGGGCGAGTTCCGCGAGGACGTGTTCCGGACCCTCACCGAGCAGTGCCGGGACCCGCAGTACGTGGGGCTGGACATCAAGGCGATGATCGCCGGCAACAACGTGTGCGCGACCCGCTACCTGAGCCTGGTGGACAAGTTCGGCCTGGAGTTCGTGGAGGCGGCGGGCCAAAAGACCCTGGCGGACGCCGAGGAGATGGCCCGCGCCAAGCTGCGGTCGCTGCCGGACGGCGTCTGGCGCTCGCGGGTCTATTACTCCGCGCGCGAGGCCGACCAGTCCGATGCCGACATCATCGCCGTGGTGTGCGCCGTTACCAAGAAGGGCGACACCCTGGACATCGATCTCGACGGCACCAGCCCCCAGACCTCCGGGGACACCAACTCGACCCTGCCGAGCACGGTGGCGCACCTCAACATCGCGCTGACCAACCAGCTCTTCTGGGACATCCCCTGGAACGACGGCAAGCTGGCGCCCATCCGCATGACGGTGCCCGAGGGCTCGGTGCTGAACTGCACCTTTCCGGCGGCCTGCGGCCTGGCGCCCATGATCGGCGGGATGTTCGTGGCCGCCGTCAGCGAGTGCCTGGCCAAGATGCTCTATGCCGCCGAGCGAAAAGAAGACGTCAACGCGGGCTGGGCCGGCGCCTGGTACTCCGGCGGTCCCGGCTTCATGTACGGCGGCCACAACCGGGAAGGTCTGGCCACGGCCCAGGGCCTCTACGACGTGCACGGCGGCGGCCTCGGCGCCAGGCCGGACCGCGACGGCGTGGACACCGGGGGCCACATGAACATCCCGTCCGGCGGCATCTCCGACGTCGAACGCATCGAGATGCAATACCCGTTCATCTACCTTTCCCGGCGGCACGTGAAGGACGGCGCCGGGTTCGGCAGGTATCGCGGCGGGTATGGCAGCGAGCGGCTGCTGTTCGTGTACGGCTCGCAGGACCTGACGGCCAACTATCGGCCCTACGGCGCGGTGCCCAACGGGTTCGGCCTGTTCGGCGGCTATCCCGCGGGCTTCGGCGGCAACCGCGCGCTCTATCGCACCGAGGGCCTGTTGCAGCGCCTGCGTGAGGGTGCCTATCCCACGGGCGCCGACGACCTGCGGGACCTCGACTGGTGCCGGTTGGACCTGCCCGACGGCTTCCGGCCGCGGGTGCCGATCCCCGAGCTGGCGTTCATCACGGACGTCACCCAGAGCGGCGGCGGATTCGGCGATCCGTTGGAGCGGAGCCCAGCACAGGTAGAACGGGACGTCAGGGCGGGCCGGACCAGTCCGGACGTGGCCGACCGGATCTACGGCGTCACACTCGACGGCGGCCATGTGGACGCCGCCGCCACGGCCGAGCGGCGGAAGCAGCTTCGGGCCGAACGGTTGACCCGGGGGTCCCGCTCCGCCGACACGGCCGGCAACGGCAATCCCGGCGGCCCGGCCGCAACGGCGGGCTCCGATGCGGGGGTCGTGCTTCACTTCCACGAATACCTCGAACTCGTCAAGGCCGGCGGCAACCTGACCGTGCGATGCCGCAGGTGCGCCCACGTGTTCTGCGGCGGCGACGAGAACTACAAGAACGCCGCCGTCGAGATCACCATGGACCTCGAAGAGCTTGCCGGCGGGCGCGTCCCCTCGGGCGAGCCCTATCGCGGCATGTTGCTGGGGTATGTCTGCCCCGGATGCGCCACCCTGCTGCAGGTCGACGTCTTCTGCCCCAGCCGGGACGACCAGAGACCGCTCTGGGACATCCAGCTCGACTGCTCGGGGTTGGACTAGGGGCCTGTCCGAGTAGTCAGGAGTTTCTCCCCGTAGGTCGGGTTAGCCGAAGGCGTAACCCGACACGGCACAGCCTGTCGGATTACGCTTCGCTAATCCGACCTACGTTCTACTCGGACAGGGGTGGCGTGACAGCGGCGCGCAAATTGCAAAGGACGGGGCTCCTGTGATAACCCCGGCGGGTGTGCAAGGCAGGGATGTGAAACGTGACAGCTTAAAGTTGTGCTAGGCGGGTTTGTCGAGTTACCAGGGAGGTGAACCATGCAGAGAGAAACAAGTTTGCGAAAGTCGTTGGCGATGGCTGGCGCGGCTGCGGCGGCGATGCTTCTGTGCCTGCTCGTGGGCTCCAACGCCGGCGCCCAGAAGCTGCCGGGCAAGATTACCTGGATCGTTCCCTTCGGACTCGGGGGCGGCACCGGGACATCGGCCCTGCTGCTGGCGCCGAAGCTGCAGAAAAAGCTCGAAGGCAACGGCGTCAAGGAAGTCAAGGTGGTCAGCATACCCGGGGCCGGCGGCACCGTGGGGACGAAAAAGCTGTACGGCTCCCCGGCGGACGGCAGCGTCATCGGCAGCATGCTGCCCGCGGGCGGCCTGGCGCAATCCTCCATACGGGACGTGGGTTTCGACCTGTCCAAGTTCACCTACCTGGCCAAGATTACCACGGCTCCTCGTTTCCTGTTCGTGAAGGGGGACTCCCCCATCAAAACGCTCGACGCCCTGATCGCGGAAGGAAAGAAACGCCCCCTGAAGGTCTCCTCGGTGGGTCCGGCCTCGGCCGGCTCCTTCGTGCTGGCCAACATCATCGACAAGACGGGCATCCAGGTGAAGGACGTAACTGGCTACAAGAGCGGGCGTTCGCTGGTGGTGGCGGTAGCCCGCGGCGACGTGGATACCACCATCAAGACCACCGGCGGCGTGATCACCTTCATCAAGTCCGGCGAGGTCCGGGGACTGGTGCAGCTCTCCTCGGAAAAGGACAAGGATCCGTTCTTCCCTGACGTGCCTTCGGCCGAAGCCCTTGGACGCAAGGACCTCATGGCCGGCGGCATCCTGTACATCCTCGTGGCCGCGCCGCCCAAGGTGCCGCAGGCCGTCGCGGACGTGTTGAGCAACGCCGTGCACCAGGTCATCGCCGAGTCCAAGGCGGAGCTCGAGAGCAAGGCGCAGGTCATCCACTCTCCCGCCACCGGCAAGGTGACGGCCATGCTCGTGAACAACCTGATCAAGGACTACGCGGACCTGATCTCTCTCTACAAAGCGCAGCAGAAGAAATAGGCTCGAATCAGGCCCAAGGCCTCCCACCGTACGGTTCGGCCCGGATGATTCGCGGAGCCATTTTTCCGCGGGCATCCGGGCCGGCCCAAGGCCCGCGTATTCCATGATAATGCGGGCCGACGCATCAAGAGAGACGATCCGTGATTGAAGCCATCGGTGTAGCGTTCGTCAACGTTTTCGGGTTTCCCAACGTCCTCGTGGTGCTGTTCGGCACCACGGTGAGCATGCTCTTCGGAGCGCTGCCCGGCCTGGGCGGCATTGTCATCCTGACGCTGTCGCTGCCCATCATCATGGCCCTGGAGCCGGCGCTGGCCATGATGGTCTTCGCCGCCTCCATCGGCGGCATCACCTTCGGCGGATCCGTCTCCGCCATCCTTCTCAACGTTCCCGGTACCGTGGCCAACATCGCCACGGTGTTCGACGGCCACCCGCTGGCGCGGCAGGGACGCGCCGGGTACGCGCTGGCCATCTCCGCCACGGCGTCGGCCCTGGGGTCGGTGTTCGGCTACGTGGTCTTCCTGTTGCTGCTGCCGGTGGTGCGCTCGGTGGTATTCTCGTTCGGGCCCCCGGAGTTTTTTCTCATGGCGCTGCTGGGGATCAGCCTGATCGCGTCGCTGACCCAGAAGGAGCCGATCAAAGGGCTCATCTCCGCGGGGCTGGGATTCCTGGTGGCCTTCATCGGTTACTCTCCCATCACCGGCGACCAGCGGTACACCTTCGACCTGCTGTACCTCTGGGATGGTGTCCACACCGGCGTCATCGCCATCGGCATCTTCGCCGTCTCCGAGATGTTCTTCCTGGCGGTCAAGGGCGAAGAGCTGGTGCAGCAGACCGAGGTGGTCCGCTCGACGGCCCGCGACGTGTTCGACGGCATCCGCTTCGTATTCGCCAACTCCTTTCTGCTGCTACGGAGCGCGGTCATCGGCTGCGTGGTGGGGATCATTCCGGGGGTCGGCGCCAACGTGGCGGCCTTTCTGGCCTACGCCCAGGCCCAGGCCACCTCCCCGAACCGGGCCAACTTCGGCCGCGGCGCGCCGGAAGGCGTGCTCGCCCCGGAGGCCGCCAACGACGCCAAGGACGGCGGCGCGCTGCTGCCCACCGTGGCTTTCGGCATCCCCGGAAGCGCGCCCCACGCCATCCTGCTCGTGGGGCTATTGCTGCTCGGGTTGAACCCGGGCAAGGAGCTCCTCACCACGCACCAGGCCACGGTGTTCACCCTGGTGCTGGCGTTGATCGCCGCCAACGTGTGGACGTCCATCCTGGGCCTGATCTTTGCCAACCACCTGGTGAAGATCACGCGGATCCGGGTCTCGCTGATCATCCCCATCGTCCTGGTCATCAGCTTCGTCGGCGCCTTCGTCCTGCGAAACAATTTGCTGGATGCATTCGCGGTGCTGATATTCGGGTTCATCGGCTACGGAATGAAGAAATACAGCTATTCCTTCATCACGTTCATTCTCGCCTACGTGCTCGGAGAGATCGCCGAGGTCTCGCTGTTCCAGACACTGCTCATATCGGACACGGGTTTCCTGATCTTCGTCACCCGCCCGGTCTCGCTGGTCCTGACCCTGCTCATCGCCGCGGCCCTGGGCCTGCCGCTGGCCGCCCCGCTAAAGCGGGCGTGGCAGCAGCGTCAACTGCCGGACGTCCCGTAGCCGTCCGCCGGCTCGGCCGAAAAAACCGCCATGCCCTTCTACGCGGACCTGCACGTCCACTCCCGGTTCTCCCGCGCCACCAGCCCGAACTGCGACCTGGAGCACCTGGCCATCTGGGCGCGCAAGAAGGGCATCGGCGTCGTCGGAACCGGTGACTTCACCCATCCGGCGTGGCGCGCCGAGTTGAAGGAGCAACTCGTGCCGGCCGAACCCGGCCTGTTTCGCCTGCGCCCCGATCTCGAACGGGCTGTCGAGGGGCAGCTTCCGCCGGCCTGCGCCGGCAGCCTCACCACCGTCCGGTTCATGCTGTCGGTGGAAATCTCGACCATCTACAAAAAGGGCGACAAGACTCGGAAGATCCATCACCTGGTCTATGCCCCGGACTTCGACTCCGCGGACCGGCTGGTGGCCAGCCTTACCAGGATCGGCAACCTCCACTCGGACGGGCGGCCCATCCTGGGGCTGGACTCCCGGCACCTGCTGGAGATGACGCTGGAGTCGGGCCCCGGTTCGTATCTCGTGCCGGCACACGTATGGACCCCGTGGTTCGCCGCGCTGGGCTCGAAGTCCGGCTTCGACGCCGTGGACGACTGCTACGGGGACCTGGCGCCGCACATCTTCGCCGTGGAGACGGGACTCTCGTCGGACCCGCCGATGAACTGGCGGGTGTCGTCCCTGGACCGTTTCCGGCTGGTGTCCAACTCCGACGCCCATTCGCCGGAGAAGCTCGGCCGGGAGGTGTGCGTCTTCGACACGGAGATGGACTACTTCGCCGTGCGCAGGGCGCTGGAAACGGGCGAGGGCTACGGAGGGACCCTGGAGTTCTTTCCGGAAGAAGGCAAATACCACCTGGACGGCCACCGCAACTGCAACGTCCGCCTGGAGCCGGATGAGACCCGCCGGCGCGACGGCCGCTGCCCGGCGTGCGGCAAGCCCTTGACCGTGGGCGTCATGCACCGCGTCGAGGATCTGGCGGACCGGGCTCCGGACGCCACGCCACCGGACACCGCGGGCGACACCTGGGGACTGATCCCGCTGCCGGAAATCCTGGGGGAGATCCACCGGGTAGGGCCCAAGAGCAAACGCGTGGCGCAGGACTACGAAGGACTCCTGGCCCGGCTGGGACCGGAGCTCCAGCTCCTCAACGCCCTGCCGCTGGAGGACATCGGGCCGGTGGCGCCACCCCTGGTGGCCGAGGCGGTGGCGCGCCTGCGAAGACGCGAGGTGATCCGGGATGCCGGCTACGACGGTGTATATGGGACGATTCGTCTGTTCCGGGACGCCGAGCTGGAACGGCGCGCACGCGGGGCGTCGCTCTTCGGGGACGAGCCGGCGGCCCCGGTCCAACCAGCGGCGTTTCAGGCGGCTCCCCCGCAAGCGCCGCCGGAGCCCTCACCCGAGGTGGCCCAGCCGATGACCGCGCCATGGGACCACGGGACGCCGGACCAATTGTCGCTCCCGGTACAACTGTCGCCCGGCAGCCGGGACCTCCTTGCCGGCCTGGACGGCGATCAACGCCAGGCCGCGGAGGTCGCCGACGGTCCCTTGCTCATCGTCGCCGGACCCGGTTCGGGAAAGACCCGGACCCTGATCCACCGCCTCGCCCACCTGATCACGAGCCACGGTGTGCCACCGGGCGGCTGTCTGGCGGTCACCTTCACGCGCCGGGCGGCCGACGAGATGCGGAGCCGGTTGCGGGCGCTGTTGCCCGACCTATGGGCCGAGGTCCCGTTGCACACGTTCCATTCCCTGGGCCTGACCATCCTCCGGGAGCACTGGAACGCCGCCGGACTCCAGCGCGGCTTCCGGGTCGCTTCCGAGGCCGAACGGCTCCAGTTGCTGCGGGACGTGACGGGCCTCTCCGAGCGTCAGGCCCGTGCCCGCCTGTCGGCCATCTCCCACGCCAGGCGGACGGGCACGCCACCCGCGGACGAGAAGCTCACGCAGGCGGCGGAGACCTACCGGAGCGGGATGGAAACGCGGAACTGGTGCGACTTCGACGACCTGGTCCTGCGCGCCGCGGACGCCCTGGAAAGCCATGCCGAGAGCCGTGCGCGGGTGCGGGAGCGGTATCCTTGGGTCTGCATCGACGAGTACCAGGACGTGGACGAGCAACAGGTCCGGCTCATCAGGCAAATCGTGCCGCCCGACGGCAACATCTGCGCCATCGGCGACCCCGATCAGGCCATTTACGGCTTCCGGGGCGCGGACCGGCGATTCTTCACGGAGTTCATCGACCACTTCCCCGCCGCCCGAGTGGTGCGGCTCAGCCGCAACTACCGGTCCGAGCGGAACATCGTTACCCTGTCGTCGCAGGTGATCGCCCCGGCGGCCTCGGCCGGACCATCCGTCCCGGTGCTCGACGACGCCCCCAACCGCATCACCCTGCACGAAGCGGCGAGCGACAAGGCCGAGGCGGAATTCGTCGTCCAGTCGCTGGAGCAGACCCTCGGCGGCCACAGCTTCTTCTCCATCGACAGCGGCCGCTCGACCGAGGCCCAGGGGCACGACTTCTCGTTCTCGGACTTTGCCGTGCTCTACCGCACCGAGGCCCAGGCCGCGGCCCTGGCGGAGGCGCTGCAACGTTCCGGCATGCCCTTCCAGCAGCGGTCCCACAGCCCCCTTGTCGCTCATCCCGGAGTCGTCGCGCTGATGGACTCCCTGGACCGCTCGCCCGGCACCGGCACGTTGCGGCAACGGCTCGAAGCGTCCTGCCTCGGCGACGAGCCGCCGGCCGCCGACAGGCTGGAAGCCTTCGAACTGCTGAAACCTCTGGCCGACGCCTGCGGCGACGACCTGGAACGGTTCCTGTCCGAGCTGTCCCTGGGCACGCAGGTGGACACCTGGGACCCCCGGGCCGACCGCATCTCGCTGCTGACCCTCCACGCCGCCAAAGGGCTCGAGTTTCCCGTGGTCTTCATCGTGGGCTGCGAGGACGGCCTGCTGCCCCTGAGCTGGGGAGGAGCCGGGCCGGACGACCTGGACGAGGAGCGGCGCCTCTTCTACGTCGGCGTCACCCGCGCCAGAACGAGGCTATACCTCTGCCGCGCCCGCAAGCGGCGCTGGCGGGGAAAGATCCGCGAGATGGCGCCGTCCCCCTACCTCGCTGACATCGAGGAACGCCTCCTCGAACAGAGCCGGTCGCGGCACCGCGGCCAGCGGAGCCGGAAGCAGGACAGCCAGTTGGATTTGTTTTCGGAGGGAAAGTTACGGTAGCGGATCAAGATCGAACAACCGCACATCTCCCGCTTTAGTAATGCGGGCAATGAGGGGTGGTTGTGTCTTCGCAACGACGCGCCGGATCTTTGGCAAGGCCTTGACAATAGCCGAGGCCATCTCGTCACCCGACATGTTACCGGAAGGCAGAATAAACGCTCGGGCCCCGCTTCGCTGGAGTGCGTGGCGCTCGACGGGTCGCCTGCGTATTCGATCGTCCTTTGTAAGGATCAGCCATCCCCGCAGGCCCACCTCCGGCAGCCATTCTTCGTCTCGGGTATTCGTCGGGAAGTGATCCTTTAGCAATGCTACCGCGATTCCCTGATGACGGAGTGCGGTTGCGATGACCTTGTCCCCCAAGCCCTGGTCGAGAAAAAAGGTGAAATCCTCAGGCGGCGTGCCCGTATTGCTCGCAACGGATCGCTTCTTCGATTTCTGACGGCGTTCGGTCATAGTCGTCCGCCAGTTGTTCTACGGACTCCCCCGCCCCAAAGCGTTGATAGATCACCTCCGTGGGTATGTGTGTGCCCGCCAACACCGGGCGGCCGAAGGCGACGCGAGGATCCACCACAACTATCCGCGGCGCAACCTCAGAGGTCTCCCATGTGTTTAGTTGCAGGTCCCGGCGGGTGAACAGGTAAAGTCTCACGGCAAGTCCAGAAAGGTCCCGCTCGATTCTTCGCAGGTGAATCTCCAGAACCTTCCGAATACCAAGCTGCCCCTCCTTCGAGATATTGATCAAACTCTCGAAGCTCTCGACGAAAAGGTCCAGTCCATCTGTTTCAAGCGTCCGATCGGCCAACGGATGAGGCGATGGATGTTTTCGCTTCAAATAGTCCAGAGCCTGTCTAACCGTTAATAAAGACACGTGATGTTGTCGGCGAATCGCCGCCAGGACATAGACCTCGATCAGATTTATGAACGACAACAAACAACGGTCGGCGTCAGCAAGGTCGATCACTGGTTGGAAGAATCGGGGTCCCGTGGAGGTTGGATAACCGCGCCCTCGGACCCATGCCCGCAGGGTAGCAGCCGGAACCTGGAGATAGTGAGCCGCCTCCGGGATGCCGTAGGCCGGCAACTCAAGTGGATCCTTGCCGCCGTAAAGATCGATCGCCGTCTTCTCCTTCAAGGGTTTGTTCCTTCCGCCAAGGCTCCCCATGCCACGGGAGGGTCAAAGATCAAGTGTAACACGAAAAAATACCTGTGTGACAACACACTTCCGGCGGCATTCGCGGGACAGTCGGGCAAGGGCGACCGCCGGTCGCCCTTGCCCGAATAGACAATCGGAGAAATAAAGCCCGGACTCCGCCCCCGCTCAGGTGAGCGGGATCATGATGTGCTCCCGGTAGGGGGCGCGCTCGCACAGGCGCGCGTACCACGCCTCCACGTTGGGCATGGAGGGCCGGTCGATGGGCATGGTGAACCAGCGGTAGGCCCAGATGCCGACGGGGATGTCGCCGATAGTGAAGGAGTCGCCGGCGAGGTAGCTCTGGCCCTCCAGGTAGCGCTCGACGATCTGCCACTTCGGCACGGCTGCCGCAACCGCCTTCTCGATGGCGGCGGGGTCGCGCTCGGCCTCCGGGGTCCGGACGATTCCGAAGAAGATCGGCACCATGAACGTGTTCAAGGTGGTCAACTGCCAGTCCATCCAGCGGTTGGCGTTGCCCCGTCCTTCGGGAGTACCGGGCACGAGCTTGCCGCCCTGGTACTTGTTGACCAGGTACCGGACGATACTGTTGGACTCCCACAGGACGAAATCGCCGTCCTCGATGGTGGGGACCACGCCGTTGGGGTTCAGGTCGAGGTAGGGCCGCTCCCTGTTCCCGCCGAACTCTCCGCCGAGATCGATGCGCTCGAAGGGAATTTCCAGCTCCCCGCAGCACCACAGGACCTTCTGTACGTTGGACGAAGTCTTCCTTCCCCAGATCTTCAGCACCTGACACACCTCCATGAGAAATTCGGATCCGACGGGGTCGTGTAGAGCGGGCAACCCGTCGGACTCGTGCCGAAATCTACTACGAAAAGGGCAAAAGGGTCCAGACACCCCCTTGACTGTGGTGAAATCGTGCTTAGATTCGCGCTCAAATCCTATCATCACACTCTTAAAGGGAGGTTCTTATGGCGGCTAAAGTGAAGCCTTTGCACGACAGGATCATCGTCAAGAGGCTCGACGAGGAAGAGACGACGGCCGGCGGCATCATCATTCCCGACGCGGCGAAGGAAAAACCGCAGGAGGGCATGGTGGTGGCGGTGGGCTCGGGCAGGCGCGAAGACGGCAAGGTGGTGGCTCTCGACGTCAAGGCGGGAGACAAGGTCCTGTTCGGGAAGTATTCCGGCACGGAGATCGAACTGGACGGCGACGAGCATCTCATCATGAGGGAAGACGATATCCTCGGGATCGTCGAATAGGGAGGACGGACAAAAATGGCTGCAAAGGACATAAGATTCAGTGAGGAAGCGAGGGCCAAGGTCCTGAAAGGGGTCAAGATCCTCGCGGACACGGTTACCTGCACCCTGGGGCCCAAGGGCCGCAACGTGGTGCTGGAGAAATCCTGGGGCGCCCCCAACGTGACCAAGGACGGCGTCACCGTCGCCAAGGAGATCGAGCTCGAGGACAAGTTCGAGAACATGGGCGCCCAGATGGTCAAGGAGGTCGCCAGCAAGACCTCCGACGTGGCCGGTGACGGAACCACCACCGCCACGGTCCTTTCCCGGGCCATCTTCACCGAGGGCCTCAAGATCGTCGCCGCCGGTCATGACCCCATGGCGGTGAAGCGGGGCATCGACAAGGCGGTGGAAAAGGTCGTGTCCGAGCTCCAGAAACAGTCCAAGTCGACGCGGGACCGGTCCGAGATCGCCCAGGTCGGCAGCATCTCCGCCAACAATGACAAGACCATCGGCGACATCCTGGCGGATGCCATGGACAAGGTCGGCAAGGAAGGCGTCATCACGGTCGAGGAGGCCAAGGGCCTGGAAACGACCCTGGAACTGGTGGAAGGAATGCGCTTCGACCGGGGTTACCTGTCGCCCTACTTCGTGACCGACCCCGAGCGGATGGAAGGGACTCTGGACGATCCCTATATCCTGATCCACGAGAAGAAGATCTCCAGCATGAAGGACCTCCTGCCGGTGCTGGAGAACATCGCCAAGAGCGGCAAGCCGCTGCTGATCATTGCCGAGGACGTGGAGGGCGAGGCCCTGGCGACCCTGGTGGTCAACAAGATCCGCGGCACCTTCAAGTGCATCGCGGTCAAGGCCCCGGGCTTTGGCGACCGCCGGAAGGCCATGCTCGAAGACCTCGCCATCCTCACCAACGGCCGGATGATCGCCGAAGAGCTGGGCATCAAGCTCGAGAACGTGACCCTGAATGATCTCGGGACGTGCAAGAAGATCATCGTCGACAAGGAAAACACCACCGTGGTGGAAGGCGCCGGCGAGAAGGCCGACATCGAGGGCCGTATCAAGCAGATCCGGGCGCAGATCGAGGAGACCACCTCCGACTACGACCGCGAGAAGCTGCAGGAGCGGCTGGCCAAGCTGGCCGGCGGCGTCGCGGTGATTCAGGTGGGAGCCGCCACCGAGATCGAGATGAAGGAGAAGAAGGCCCGGGTCGAGGATGCACTGCACTCCACCCGCGCGGCCGTCGAGGAAGGCATCGTGCCGGGCGGCGGCGTCGCGCTGATTCGGGCCGCTGCCGCGTTGAAGGACCTCGATGTCAACGAGAACGAGGCCTTCGGGGTCCGGATCGTTGAGCGGGCCGCCGATGAGCCTGCACGCTGGATCGCCAGCAACGCCGGAGCCGACGCTTCGGTGATCGTGGACGCCATCAAGAAGGGCAAGGGGGCCTACGGATACAACGCCGCCACGGGAGTGTTCGAGGACCTGATCAAGGCCGGGATCCTGGATCCCACCAAGGTCGTTCGCTCGGCGCTGCAGAACGCCGCGTCCGTGGCCGGCCTGCTGATCACCACCGAGGCCATGATTACGGACAAGCCGGAGAAGAAGAGTGGCGCTGCTCCGGCCATGCCGGAAGACTACTAGAATCGGCGAGCCCCGATCGGGGCTGACGACAAACAAAAGGGGGGAGGACGCCTGTCCTCCCCCCTTTTGTTTGGATTATATTTTGTTTGGGAACTTATATACTTGACTAAAATCCTGCTTCGGGCTGTCCTTCGGTGGCGACATCAATCGCTTGGCCAGTGCGTCAGGCGTGATGTCGTCCTCGGGCCGTCGGGTCAACCTCCCAGCCTACTTGAAACGCTCTCTACGGCGCGCATCGCCAAAGCGACTGCTTCAGACCGCTTCGCGATCGAATCCCGCATTTCGCCATCTATGCGTTTCACCAAGGCCACATCATCGTCCGTTTCCGGCAATGGCACAAGGACACCCGCTGCTTGTTCCTCAGTGAGTTCATCGACCACGGCACCGTAAATGGTGGCTGTCAACTGCAGTTGCCCGAAAATAGACGTCAAGAACGAACACAGGTATCCGCTCGGACACTGATCTTCGTCGGGTACTATCCGCAGGATGTGTTGGGATGCTGCCCATCCATCCCACTCCTGAGGACAAATGGTCACCCTCCCGATGGTTCCGGAACACGTCACAAGCAACCAACCTGCTTCAACAATCCACCGCTCTAGCCTCTTATGGGCGGTCTTGGAAAGATACTTCAGATCCGCGGGCCGGAAGTGGACGACGTGGCTCCCTTGTAAAAATGGGATTCCTGAATCGGGCTCGACATAGATGCGTTTAAACCGAGGTGGAATGAAGATCCGAGACACTATCGAGCCTAACCGTTTGACTCGCATTCCCGACTTGCTCAATTGTTCGACTGCATGCAGAACAGCCGGATTGAAGTAACTAGCATCCAACCGAAGTTCCTGCATCTCCACAATAGTTCCAGAAGAGAGGAGGAAATTCTCTACTCGTGGTTGACCTGTGACCCTGATAACGGGGCTTGTACTGGACTTTGCCATCGGTCACTATCCTTCTGCCCAGTCTTGAAAGGCGGCTGTGACACGCGGCAGATCGTCATCTATCGTGGGCCGGTTTTCTTCATCGAGAATCGTAAGCCCTTCCGGCGTCCTCATGTACACCGGGTCTCCTCTTTTGGTTATGCCAACTGTCTTCGGGATCGCCATGAAGATATCATACTTGTCCAATGCCCCCGCCTGAGCCAACTTCGTTTCATTCAGTGTCAACCGCTGGACTATCAGAACGCTTGGATTCGGTACGCCACCACCTTCCGCGAAGGTTTCTTTTGGTAGATCAATGGATGCAACGATTCTGGCGTTGCGCAACAGCCAAGTTCGGATGAACTTCAAGCCGGGATTGTTCAAAATACTGTCGGGGAGAACAATTGCCAGATATCCTCCCCGTTTGGCATACTTCAACGCTCCCTCTACAAATAGTTGTTCCGCCGGCATCATCTGCCGGGACTCCTTGATGTTTTGCGACGGTAATTCATAGCGCGACAACGTGTGTGGGTCATCTATCTGGGCCTGTCCGCCAAACGGGGGATTAGTCACAACAATGTCGAAGTCCCCTTGTTTGACCTTCGCCCTCGCAGTTTCGTCATCCCACTCGCTTGGCGACACCAATGAATCTCCCTGGAACACATTGGCGGACCCGTCGCCGTGCATAACAAGATTCATTTGCGTAGTACGGACGAGAAACGGGTTGATGTCCATTCCGAAGAGGTTACGTTCAGCGAGTTCCTTGACGCGACCGCCAACGCGAGCCCGTATTTCGTCCTCCACCCCGCCCCTGGATTGCTCAAGTTCTTCTATTGTCTTGCGCAGCAAATTTAGCGTAGCAACCAGAAAGCCGCCGGTCCCACAACAGCAATCCAACACTTTGATGGATGTCAGTCGCCTACGAGGAAACAGGGAGAGCGCCATGCTTACGGTCATGTCGCAAACGTTACGTGGCGTGAAGAATTCGCCACGGTCCCCTCGCAAATTTGCCCCGACAAGTTCTTCATAGGCAGCGCCTTTAACGTCAGTGTTAGTACGAAGGAATGTGTACCGCTGCAATTCTGATACGATATAGGCAAGTACGCGTGGGTGTAACTCTATGCCCTCCGTCTGTTTGAAGATGTACGGATATCGGTGCTTGACATCGGTAAAAAGGGGCGCAATTCGGTCCCGGACCAATGTCGTTTGGCCGGCAATTGACCTTCGTTCCTCGCTGGTCACGAAGAACCTCAGTGCGTCCATTGCCTCGTATTCGTCCAGTACCTTGCAGAAAATCAGTTTTTGAAGTTCGTGGAACGCTTCGGCCTTCTGTAGCCCTTGGTTTGCATAGATGTAGTTGTGGCAACGTCGAAGCGACGCCTTCAGGTCTATTGCGGGGGTGAGTTCTTTAAACGTGGGTGCCTTTGGTTGCATGTCGCCGTGGCGCGGTATGTCAGTCGTTTCCTCGATTCTGCCACCCTGCGCCTTCTCATAGGCTATTTTTTCAGAACCGACCCACAGGCCGTGTCGGCACGACGAGCATACGCTCATGTAACTCTTTAGCTGTTCTACCCCCTCCTTTTTGTCCTTTGTCGATACGCCCTCGCGCTTTGCTTCGACCACGATAAGGATTGAATCCTGGCGTCGCGGGCCGCCCGGCTTGAATACGACGATATCAGCGCGCTTCCGCGATGCTCCCATTTTGACCGAGAATTCAACCGCGATATCTGCTACATCGTATTTGTACTCTTCAACGAGACTTCGCGCCCATCTCTGCCGCACGTTTTCTTCAGGCGTGTCCTTTCTGAGTTGTCCAGTAATGAAACACCTAAGCTTCCCGGCTGGGATAAACGGTATAATTTCACTCATCCACGATGTCCTCGCGCATGACGGCAGAGCAATCCCCAAAGATAGAGCCGGCTAGCAGGCATTGCCGTCAGTCGGCTCTTATCCGCCGTCTCTTCGGGCTTGTCGCTCTTCGGCAGCTGTAGCAGCATCCTCGCCAGTTCTTCCGGCGTGGCATCTATCGGTGGGATGGCGGCGGGCTTGGCCATGATCGTAACCTCGCTACTGGGATGGCTTTTCGGATACCCCATGATGGGGAAGTGTGTCAAGAATGTGACACAAGGCTCGGGGGCAGGGCTTGACGGCCGCCGTTCAGTCCAGTATTTCATCCCCCTTTTTTTCCGGTAAGCTGGCCCGCCGCAGGGCGCCCCCCTTTGAAACCGCTCCCCCGACCATCATCCGTAGCCTAGGGCCCGAGGGCGCTGAACATGGCCTCCGTGTCCGGATCGCAGCCGAACCACGTGCGGAAGGACGCGGCGCCCTGGTGCACCAGCATGCCGATGCCTTCCACGGTCCAGCACCCCTGCCGCTTGGCCTCCTGGAGCAGTACGGTTTCGCGGGGCTGGTAGACGATGTCGTAAACGACCTGGCGTGGCTCTAGGAGCGCGGGGTCGAGGGGGCATCCCCGGATGTCCGGCGCCATGCCCACCGACGTGCAGTTGATGATGAGGTCGGCCTCGCGTCCGAGGGCAGCGAACCCGGCCAGCAGGCCGGACCGGATCGTCGTGCCCCCGGCGCTTCCCTCCGCGATATCCCGCGCCAGTCTCCCGGCCTTTTCCGGATCCCGGCCCAGTATGGCGAACTCGGGCAGCGTGAACGTCTCCGTGGCCCCGCCCGTGCCCGCGCAATGGCCCCGGGCCAGCACGAAGGCCAGCGCCCGGGCCGCGCCGCCGGTTCCCAGGATCGTGACCTTCTTGCCGTCGAGCTCGATGCCGGCCTGTCGGAGGTTCAGCACGGCGCCCGGGGCGTCGGTGGTGGTCCCCATCAGCCGGTCCCCTTCCCAATAGAGGGTGTTCACGCTTCCGGTGAACCGGGACTCTTCACTCAGACCGTCGAGATGCTCGATGACCGACTGCTTGTGCGGGATGGTCACGTTGGCGCCGAGAAAACCCATGCCCCGCAGGCCGGCGATGACCTCGCCCAGGGCCTCGGGCGGACACGGTAAGGGCACGTAGCACGCGTTCAAGCCCGCCGCCTGGATGGCGGCGTTGTGCATCACCGGCGACATGGAATGCTCCACCGGCCAACCCAGGACCCCCAGCAGTTTGGTGTTGCCGTCGATCATGACTCCCGCATGGTCTCGCAGGCCGGCAACCGGAACAGCGCTCGGGCGTTGCGGCTGGCGGCGCCGGCGATTTCGTCAACGCCGACCCCCCGGACGCGGGCCAGGGTCTCGGCCACGAAACGGACGTAGGCGGGCTCGTTGCGCCGCCCCCGCCGGGGAACGGGCGCCAGGAACGGCGAGTCGGTCTCGATGAGCAGCCGGTCCAGGGGTGCCCAACGGGCGATATCCCTCAATGCTTCGGCGGTCTTGAAGGTGACGATGCCCGAGAACGACAGGTAGAAGCCGAGGTCGAGGAACGTGCGCGCGGCCGCGGCGTCGCTGGTGAAGCAGTGGATCACCCCCTCCAGGCTTCCGCCGCCCCGGTTTCGAATCGTCTCCGCCACCTCGCGGTCCGACTCACGGTTGTGGACCACGATGGGCAACCGGGTCTCCACGGCCAGCGCCGCGAAGCGCTCGAACATGTCTCGTTGCACCTGGCGGGGCGAGTGGTCGTAGTGGAAGTCGAGGCCGGTCTCGCCGATGGCGACGACCTTGGGATGCTCGGCGAGGCCGCGCATCCGGTCCATGGCGTCCGCGCTCACGTCCTTGGCGTCGTGCGGGTGCATTCCCACTGTGGCGTAGAGGTTCGCGTGTTCTTCCGCCAGGCGCACGGCCGCGTCGTTGGTGGAAAGATTCCCCGCCCCTCCGACGACGATCAGGGTTTCGACGCCCGCCTCCCGGGCCCGTGCCAGCACCTCATCGCGATCCTCGTCGAACTCCTCGGTCTGGATGTGGCAATGGGTGTCGATGAGGCGTCTGGATTCCCGCTTTCGCGGGAATGACGATGCGGGTGTCGGTGCCATTCCCGTACCCAAGCGGGATTCTACGACGGGCTCCCGTCGCCGTCGCCTTCCGTGTCCTCGATTCTGGGGAAGAGCATTGCAGGCGGTTGGACCTGGTGTCCCTCGGGGAAGGAGCCGCCCCACTCGGTTCGGAGCGTGTCGCCGGCGGGGAGTCCCAGGAGGTTCCGGACCGCGGCGCCTGTCTCCGGGAGGAACGGCGCCAGCAGTTCGCCGGTGAGCCGCACGCCTTCCAGCACATGGTGCAGGATCTCGCCCACCCGGGCCTTCTGGTCCGGGTCCTTGACGAGCGTGAAGGGCGCCGTCTGCACGATGTACTGGTTCGTTTTATCCAGCGCGACGAAGATCGATTCCAGCGCCCGGTGGAAGGCCATCTCCTCCATGTGCCTTTCCACGTTGGCGGCCGCGGTCTGGAATGCTTCCTGCAATTCCCGGTCCTCGGTCCGGGCGCCGTCGCCCGCGGGTTGGACCACGCCGCCGAAATACCGTTTCTGCATGGCCAGGACGCGGCTCACCAGGTTGCCGAAGTTGTTGGCCAGGTCGGCGTTGACCCGGTTCACGAACGCGTCCATGGAGAAGGTCGCGTCCTGGCCGAACACCATCTCCCGCAGCAGGTAGTAGCGGAACGCGTCCATGCCGTAGCGGTCCTTCATGTCGAGCGGGCGGATGACGTTGCCCAGGCTCTTGGACATCTTGCCGCTGTCCATGATCCAGTAGCCGTGCACGTTGAGCCGTTGGTAGAGCGGCAGCCCCGCGGCCATGAGCATGGTGGGCCAGAAGATGCCGTGGGGTTTGAGGATGTCCTTGGCGATGAGGTGGTTGCAGCAGGGCCAATAGGCGTTGAAGAAATCCGCGCCCTTGAGCTCCACCGCGCTCACATAGTTGATCAACGCGTCGAACCACACGTAGGTGACGTAGTCCCCGTCGAAGGGCAAGGGAATACCCCACTCCAGCCGGCTCTTGGGCCGGGAGATGCACAGGTCTTCCAGCGGCTCGCGCAGGAACGACAGCACCTCCGTGCGGTACCGTTGCGGCGTGATGAAACCGGGGTCCTCGTTGATGTGCTCGATCAGGCGTTCCTGGTACTTGCTCATGCGGAAGAAGTAGTTCTTCTCCTCGATGTACGTGGCCTCCGTCTGGTGGTCCGGGCACTTGCCGTCCTGCAGCTCCTTCTCGGTGTAGAAGCGCTCGCAGCCGTAGCAGTAGTAACCGCCGTACTCCCCGAAATAGATGTCGCCGGCATCGTAGATGTGTTGCAGGATCCGGCTGACCGTCGCCTTGTGGTAGTCGTCGGTGGTGCGGATGAAGTGGTCGTAGGCGATGCCGCAGGTGTCCCAGGTGGAGCGGAACAGCGCGCTGATCCGGTCCGCGTACGCCTTGGGCTCGGTGTTGTCCGCGGCCGCCGCCTGGGCGATCTTGTCACCGTGCTCGTCGGTGCCGGTAAGCAGGTAGACGTCCCTGCCCCGCATCCGGTGATAGCGCTTCAGCGTGTCCGCGATGATGGTGGTGTAGGTGTGCCCGAGGTGCGGCTGGGCGTTCACATAGTAGAGCGGCGTGGTGAAGTATATGCGGTCCATGGCGGTCTGCGGGTCCCTTCAATTCAACAACATGGGAATAAAGCCTTCCAGCACCATGCGCCGGTTGTAATTCCGGTGAATGGCCCGGGTCACTCGGTCGATCTCGGCCAGGGCGTCCGTCGACTGCTGCACGCGCCGTTCCGCGGCCGCGCTCTGGAGCGGCTCCAGGAGGTCCCGGTTGTAGATCGCCGACGGCGCGCCCGTGACCTGAAGCACCATGATATCACGCAGCCATCCCTTGACCCATTCCAGGAATCTCAACGCCTTCTCGCGGTCGCTGCCCATCTCCTCGGCCAACGCCGAGATCCCCCGCATGTCGTCGGACGAGAGCCCCGCAAGCCGGCGAAAGCATTCCTGTCTCTCTTCCAGCATCTCCGTCCCCTCGCCGGCCAGGGCCTTGCCCAGGCTCCCGTAACCCAGCGCCGCCAGCAGCAGCGCCCGGTCTTCGGGAACGTCCTTGCGCCGGGCCACGACGGCGGCGGCCTGCTCCACCGTCAGCGGGGAGAACCGAAGCCGGAGGCAGCGGGACAACACCGTGGGCAGAACGCCCCCGGTGCTCTCGGCGACAAGGATCAGCAGGGACTCGCCCGGAGGTTCTTCCAGGGTCTTGAGCAACGCGTTCTGGGCATGGAGGTTCATGAGGGTCAGGGGGTCGATGATGGCGATTTTCTTCATCCCGCTGAAGCAGTGCAGGACCAACTCCCGCTGCAACTCCCTCACCTGCTCGATGGTGATGTCCCGCTTGCCCTTGCGCTGCTCCAGCCAGTGCACGTCCGGATGGTTGCGGTTATCGATGCACCGGCAACTCGAACATTCGCCGCAGGCGTCGCCGGCCCCCTCCGGGCATTGAACCGCGGCCGCCAGGGCGGTGGCTACGGTCCGCTTGCCCGTGCCCTCGGGCCCCACGAAGAGATAGGCGTGATGCAGCCGCTGGCGGTGGACGGCCCGCCGCAGCAGCTCGATCTGGCCCTGGTGGCCAACGATGTCCTGGAACCTCAGCATCCCGCTCCCGGCGTCATTCTCCGTTGCCTCCCGCGCCCAGCCGCTCGGCGACGATCCGCCTGATCCGCTCCTGGGTGTCGGTCACCGGTCCGTCGGAACGGACCACCACGCAACGCGAAGGCTCGGCCTCCGCCAACTCCAGGAAGCCCTCTCGCACCCGGCGCTGGAACGCCGCGCCCTCGGCCTCGAACCGGTCTTCCCGCACGGCTTGCCGGCCCAGCCGCTCGGCGGCACGGGCCAGCGCCACGTCCACGGGACAGTCCAGGACGATGGTCAGCTCCGGCATGGTCCCACCCGTTGCCACGAGATTCAACCGGCGCAGCAAGTCCAGGTCCATGCCGCGCCCATAACCCTGGTACGCCAGCGTCGAGTCGGCGAAACGGTCCGACACCACGAGCCTGCCCTGCTCCAGGGCGGGCCTGACGACCTCGTGCACGTGCTGGGCCCGGTCCGCCAGGATCAGGAAAAGCTCGGTCTCGTCCGACAGCGATTCCGGCCCGCCCTCGACCAGGAGACGCCGGAGCTCCTTTCCCAACGGAGTGTCGCCCGGCTCCCGGGTCATCAGACGGGGCACTTCCCGCGAATCCAGATACTCGCCGAGCAACCCGATGTGCCGGCTCTTTCCCGACCCGTCCCCGCCCTCGATGGTCACGAAACGCAACATTCCAACCAGCCGTCGCCAACGTCTCCCGCGCCGGATTGACGCGCGCTCCCACGCATGGACAGGATATTACACGAGAATGGGACGGCTGCCCAACCGCGCGCGCCGGCCGGGACTCGTATTGCAAAACGGCTCACGGGTCTGGTACGGCTGTTCCCCGGAGCGGCGCACCGGCGACGCTCCGGATCAAGGGCGTCTTTCAAACGCGGGAGCTTTCATGCGCGGAACCACGCCGAGACGAATGCAGGGGATGGCCGATCCCGTGCTGGCCTCCATGGTCCATTCCATGGGCATGGACGAGGTGCCTCACTACGCGAGCCGTTCGGAACTGGTGGTCGGATACGTCAACCGATGCACGGAGAACGCCAAGTTCCGCGACGGTCCGGTGAACCCGCAACGGGTCGAGGTGACGGACCGTGCCGCCATGACCGCCCGGGTCAAGGCCAAGGCCCGGGAGCTGGGCGCGGACCTGGTGGGCATCTGCCGGCTCAGGCCGTCCATGATCGACCTGGGGAAAGAGGTTCCCCACGAGTACGTGATCGCCGCCTGCGTGAGCGAGGATTACCACAAGGTCCTCGACGGAGCGGATGCGGTGGAGGAAGAGGCCATGCGGGTGTACGCGGTGGTCTCGGACCTGTCCACCGAGCTCGCGTCCTACATTCGCGAGCTGGGGTACCCCGCCTGGGCCCATCACAACGGGGTCCGGGAGGTACAGGCCATTCCGGTCTTCTATCAGGTCGGGTTCGGCGAGCTCGGCAGGCACGGGAGCCTCATCAACGAACAATACGGGGCGGACTTCCGGCCCGGGTTCGTCACCACCGACCTGCCGCTGGACGAAGACCAGCCGCGCGAGTTCGGGGTTCAGGACTTCTGCACGAACTGCAACGTGTGCATGCAGAACTGTCCGGGGGACGCGATTCCCCAGGAACACGTCATGACCGACGGCATCAAGCGCTGGTTGATCGATCTCGAGAAGTGCTACCCGTATTCCCGCCTGCGCGACGAGTACTGCCACCTGTGCGTGGACGTGTGCCCTTACAACGTGCGCAGTCACCGGACCACGTTCAAGACCTTCATGAAGGAACGCAAGCGCGTGGGGTACAAGACCCCGACGTACTGAGAGCCGTGGAGAAGTTCTACCTGCACGAGCGCAGGCCCGACGGCGAGGTCAGCACCGTCGGACTGTACTACTCACGGGAAGAAGCGGAGGGCGTCATCGCGCAGCTCAGGGAATTGCCGGAGAAGCAGGGCTGCGAGTACCTCCTGGTCCAGCCCGACGACGACCCGCCGGAACCCCGCTGACGTCAGGGCCGGCCTTTCCCCTTCCCGTCATCCCGGACTTGATCCGGGATCCAGGAGGGGGGTTGGGGGCAAGGCAGACCACCCCACGGCCACCCCTGGATCCCGGATCAAGTCCGGGATGACGGAGAGGTGGCGTGCGACTCTCAGGGTGCCGCCATCAGGTTGGCGGGTGTTACGACAGAGCGTAGCGTATGGGTGCGGTAACCCCCGTTCCGGGGGTAGCGCGGGTCCCGTTTGGCGGTTCGGGTGGTCACGCCGATCCGGAGTTGGCGTATGTCGGCGCTCACGGTGGTGGCGTTGCCCGAGGCGTCGAGGTACTCCACGGTGAAGCCCTCCACGTCTTCCGCCAGGGGCTGGCCCCCGCCGCCCGTGTCACGCTTGAGTTGCCGGCGCTCGGGGTCGTGAAAGTAGACGACCCGTTCATTGGCATCGGACACGTCCCCGTCGCCGTTGCGGTCGGCCGCGATGCCCAACCGGGCGGGATGGTAGGAGAGCCCGGCAATCCCGGCCCGCGCGGGATCGTATCCTGCCGTTCGAGCGTCCCGGATCACCAGGGTCATGGCGGCGCGGGCGTTCTGTTGCATGGCAGTGAGCTGTTCCTGAAGGTCGTAGGCGGTGATCTGAGCGGTAAAGCTCGTGACCACCGCGGCCAGCAGGATTCCCTGGATCGACAGGACCACCAGAAGCTCGATCAGGGTGAAGCCCCGATCGAGGCGCCTGCTCACCGGCAGCGACATCACCGGCCCAGAAGCGTCCGCAGGACCGCCGACCGCGCGTCCCGATCCCAGTACACCGTGACCGTGACGGTGCTCAAGCCGATCTCGGGGGCATCGAGCCGGACATCGGTGACCCGCTTGTAGAGGAGAAATCCGGGTATCGTCCCGTAGTCCTCGGTGGTCGAAATCGCGCTTCCTCCGCCCAGACCCTTGAGGCCTTCGATGCGGTTCTGCGCCAGCAGCGTGGCCACCCCGTGTTGCCGGCTCGCGCGGTTCCCCTCCATGACCCCGACCGTGAGACGGCCGATGCCCAGCAGACCCGTGGACAGGATCAGCATCGCCACCAGCAGCTCGATCATGGAAAACCCGCCGCGCGGAAGCGCCCTGGAGCCCGTCCGCGAGGACCGTGTCACGTCGTGCCGCCTCACCGTATCCGCACGCGGCCGGCAATGCTGATGCTGACCCGCTTCGAGCCGGCGGCGTTGGTCAGCGTGATGGTGGCCAGGCTGCTGGCCGTGCCCCTGGGACTGAAGACCGGATTGTTGTTGGAGCCCATCACCACGCCCTCATAGTCCGCCCTCAGGTCCCGGGTGAGGGTCCATTCCCCGGGATCGGCGGCGCCGTCGTTGTCGGCATCGTCGAGGATCCGGTACTCGTGCTCGCTCAGGAAGAACACCCGGTACCGGTTGTTTCTCTGGATGGCCTTCATGCGCGCCCACATGAGATCCCCCGTGAGTTGGCGGACGGCGCCGTTGAGCCGATGCCTCGGCATGACCTTCAGATAACCCGGGACGGCGATGGCAAGCATGATGCCGGCCAGGGTCAGGGTGATCAGTTGACCCAGGAGCGAGAACCCCGCCGTCCCTTGGAACGCTCGCGGCATCCCCTCACTCCTTTCAGAAGACCCGGACCAGGGCGGACAGGCACAGGAAGGGCCCGAAGGGCAAGGGCGTCCCAAGCGAAACATCCCTCCTGACGACCATGAGCCCCATGCCCCAGAAGGATCCCATGAGAGCGCTCAGGAATAGAATGTGCGGCACGTCCTCCCAGCCCACAAAGGAACCGATCATCGCCAACAGCTTGACGTCGCCGCCGCCAAGGCCGTCCCGGCCGGTGAAAGCCCGGTAGCCGCAGGCCGTGGCCA
This sequence comes from uncultured Binatia bacterium (SeqCode), assembly GCA_965218305.1. GTDB lineage: Bacteria > Desulfobacterota > Binatia > UBA9968 > JAJDTQ01 > JAJDTQ01. The sequence continues at coordinate 3,079,866 of OZ244617.1, forward strand.
GCAGCACACCCCCGCCGAACAGCGCGCCCAGGAGAGAGCTCAACGGCGACGGCCAGTCCCGGATCGAGAGCGCCGGGGCGCACCACGACAGACCGAATGCCCCGGCCGTGCCGTAGACGCTGATGACATCGGGGATGATTCCGGTTTCGAAGTCGATGACGGCTGCCGCCAGCAGCGCGCCGGCAAGGGCAAGCTGTACGATGAGGCGCGGCCCGGGGCCAAAACGGCGGTACCATGCCAGCGTCATGGCGGCGGCGCACAACTCGACCAGGAAATAGCGCGGGGAGATGCGGACGCCGCAGCGAGCGCACCGCCCGCGCAACAGGACATAGCTGATCAGCGGGAGCTTGGCCCACACGGGAAGGCCGCATTCGCAGGAGCGGCAATGCGACCCGGGAAACAGGAGCGATTCGCCCGCGGGGAGCCGCGTGATGCAGACGTTCAGGAAGCTGCCGATACAGGATCCCAGAACGAAGAGCAGAAGCCCCCGCGCCTGTTCGAGTGTTGCGATCGCCGTTCCTCCGCCCATAAAGGAACAATCGGCAGGAGGCGGGCGATCTTTAGCCCCGGATCAAGTCCGGGGTGACGTGGGGCGTCCGGGATGACGTGGGGCGAGCCCGGAATGACGCAGAGGGCGCTCGATGACGGCATCCCGGAATCAGCGATTCCTGGATGCCAGCCATCCCCGGATCAGGGGAAAGACCTCGGTCTTGGCTTTCTTTCCGAGAATCAGGTCGAAGTGGCCGTAGCTGACGTCTTCGTCCGGGTCCGACCAGAAGATCATGAGGTCGCGATCCTCCGAAGACAACTCTTCGTAGACCTTCCTCAAGGCTGCCGGCGGCGCGATGGGGTCCGCCGCGCCCCCTATCAGGAGAACCGGGACATGGATTTTCGGGAGCCCATCCCGGTAGCTGGATGCGCCGTCGGCGGAGACGAACTCGTCCTTGTCCACGGTCGTGACCAGTTGCTCTAAAACACCAGGGTTGACCGGAATCAGCAGCGTCTCCTGCAGTTCCTGCGCGACCCGCGGCTCCATGTTCCTGGGGTTGTAGAACACCTCTTTGAACCCGGGAACCATGAACAGAAACCGGTTCAGACCGGAGGAGCTCCAATAGAGAAGGGCGTTCCGCAGGGCCGGCTGGCGGTCCAGTCTGAGCAGGATGTCCAGCCCGTCCTGCTCACGGCTGTCGAAGGACATGGGCGCGGCGACGCTGACGATCCCCGCGACGCCGTGATCACCAACCTTGCCGGCATGGGCCAGGGCCAACGCGCCGCCCAGCTCGTAACCCACCACAAAGACTTCGCTACTGCCGGAGGTCTTCTTGACGTATTCGATGACCGCGGGAAGGTCGTCCCTCAGGATGTCGTCCAGGGTCCAGGGCTTTCTTCCCCAACCCAACGGGTTGAGGCTGCGGCCGGTGCCTCGCAGCGACAGGTTCCAGACGTCAAAGCCGGCCTCGGCCAGGTACTCCGCCAAGCTCGCTCTGCCGTAGTCGAGGAAGCGGCTGTCCACCAGCAGGCCGTGGATGAGGATGACGGGTCGCGGGTGCCGTACGTTCTTGCTGAGACGGAACCGCATGGCGGTGAGCTCGAACTTCGTCTCGGTGACGGCCCAGTGACGCTTGGATTTTACGTACTCGTCGTCCAGCGAGGCTGCCCCCACCGGTCCAGGCAAGAGGCACAACAGGGCCGTTGCCAGGCAGAAGCAGAACACCCGGTACGTGACACCAAGAGAGTCCTGGTGACCTTCTCCCGAGGTCAGGGTCCGCCAGAACTGAACATCGATGAACCGCATCTCGTTCACCCGTGACTTGGCAAGAGAGTGTTATCCGGGCCGGTAGTGGACCACCCGCAGCGGCTTCAAGTTCCCGGAGTTGCAAGGATTGAGCACCTGGGGACAATTCGACCCGGCCACCAGGACATCCATGTCGGCCCTGAAGTCGATGTAATCGCCCGCCTTGGATTTCGGTGGTTCGATGGAGAACGTCCCGTCAGCCTGGATGGGGCAATTCATGAAGACATTCATGTTGTAGGGTATGTCTTTCCATGCAAGCCCCCAGGGTTCGAGAGCGGCGACGAAGTTGTCCCGGCAATTGGCAGCGCCCGGAACCCCGTAGCGGAATTCGTTGGTGTAGCGGGAGCAGGCCCCCGCGAGCATGTCGTGGGTGCAGCAAGTATCCGCCACAATCGTCATGAGCTTGCCGGCTTTATCCGAGAGCAGGGTGTAGCCGACCGTCGGATAAATCTGCTTGTTGAGGTTCAGCGTGTTCTCCGGGGAGAGTCTTTCAGCCAAATCATGCAGATTGAAAGCCAGGAAATCCATCACCTGCTGCCCCTCGATATCGACGATTCGGAACACCTCTCCTTCCCGGACTTCCCCGGCGTAATGCCCCGCTGGTTCGATGATTTTGTCCGCGATGATTTCTCCGGAAATCTTGTCTGCATCGGTGCTCATCATTAGCCCTCCTTGAATCAGGCGGTGATTGCGCCGCCGAAGATACGTCACGCCGAATACGGAGAAACAGGCGTGATGTTCCTGTAGTCCACCGGCAGCGGCTCGACGTGGATGCCGGCATCGATCTCGGCCATGCGTGCTTCGGTCAACGGATAGCCGAAGGTTTCGTTGCGGAGCCTCAGGTGCGCCGTGGCCTTCTCGGTGATGATATGCCGCGCGGTCTCGAGGTCGTCGTCGTTGCGGATGGCCTGGGCGATGTGGGGAATGTGGACGGGTCCGTGGCGCATCTCGTCGTGGAAGATGATGCCCATGGCTTCGGCGATGGCCTTTTCGACGGCGCCCCCGGAATAAGAGGTGTAAGGGAGTTCGAGCAGCCTGTTGCCCATGTAGAAGATGGCTGCTCCGGCGCCCTCGGAAAAGCCCAGGGCCACGTCGGCAAGGTCGCCGTAGGTTTCATCGAGCCGCCGGGTGACCTCCACCTCGGCGGTCATGGCCGGCAAGTCCGGGTGCCCCTTGCGTTCGTGCTGGCAGCCCGAGAGGGCCAGCAGCTCCCGCGGGTCCGGTCTCGTCCCCGCAATCTGCTCCATGATGTCCGCCAGGAGCCGGTAGTGCCGCGCCTCTTCGTAGACCGACCGCGTGGAGGCCTCGAAGGACCCGCGGCCGACCGCCGTCTCGATACGCGCGAGATCGCCGGGCAGGGCCTGGAGCAGCCGTTCCACCGTGCCGAGCTCCCGCGCCGCCTGCAGCTTGAGCCAGTGCAGGTCGTCCTCCCGGGTCCGAGGGTTGGAGAAGTAGGTGCGGACCACTTCCGCCTCCCCGGCCCACCAGCGCAACGGGGCGGCTTCGAGAGCCGCCGTGCGCTCATGGAGTTTCGCGTCCGGTTCCATCCCTGACATCGCTTCCTCGCTCGAAGGTCGCCGACGGCCTTTCGTTCTCGGACATTGATTGCGGCGGAGGTGATTGTATATAGACCTGTGCAAAAGGGTCAAGGACGTTCGGGGCAGGCGCCGCCACGACCGCTCCACACCCGGAGCATCGTGTCCAGTACCACCAAACCAACACCGACGAGGGGGAACGCACCATGCGGGCGAATACAGAGAGAAAGGTGAAACGCTGGCAGGAGCAACGCTGGATACTGGATCAGGTCATCAAGGTCAGCGGCCTCGACTTCGATCAGGGGCGCTCGGGCAAGATGCTGCGGAACTGCGGTCCGGCCATCGCCGGGGAGTTGCGGGGCTTCGGGCAGACGGTACAGAAGTTCACGGACTTCCCGCGGGAGTTCTCCCACGCCGCCCAAACGCGGGAGCGGCGGGGGCGGGCCGCCGAGGAGTTGGGGCACACGGTGGAGGCGCGCGAGCACTACTACGTGGCGGCCACCTACTACACCGCGGCCCAGTGGGGCATCTTCGAGGACGGCAACCCGCAGCGGATGGCCTGGGCGGAGAGCAAGCGGGACTGCTACGACCGCTACATCCGGTTCGCCGATCATCCCATCGAACGGGTGGACCTGCCCATGCCGGGCGGGCAGATGATGGCGGCGCTGCTCCACCTGCCGCACAAGCCGGCGCCGGGGGAGCGGTTCCCGTGCATCCTCTACCAGCCGGGCATGGACGGGGTGAAGGAAGACAATCCGCTCATGGGCGATCCGCTGTTGCAACGAGGAATGGCGATCCTGTCCATCGACGGCCCGGGGCAAGGCGAGACCCGGGAACGGGGCATCACCGTCACCGCCTCCAACTGCGAGGACGGCGCCAAGGCAGCCTACGCCTATCTCAAGACCCGTCCCGAGATCGACAGCGACCGGATGGCGATCTACGGGTCCAGCATGGGCTCCTACTGGGGCACGCGCATGGCGGCCGCCGTACCCGGCTTCAAGGCCTGCGCGGTGGCGGGCGTGTGCATGGAACCCACCCATTACTCCATCTTCAACACCGCCGCGCCGAGCTTCAAGCTCAACTATATGTACATGGCCGGCTACGACGACGAGGCGGAGTTCGATGAGTTCTGCAAGACCTTGACCCTCGAAGGGGTGGCGGCCAAGATCCAGTGTCCCATGGTGGCGGCGGGGGAGGACGACGAGCTCTGTCCCATCGAGTTCGTCTATCAGCTCATGGACGAGGCCACTTGTCCCAAGGTCCTCTACGTCTACGAAGGCGAGCGCCACTCCATCCGTAACCCGGCGGCGCGCACCATCATCGTGGACTGGCTCAAGGACTGCCTCGACGGAAAGCCGGTCACGTCGGAGAAGGTTTACGTCGAGATGAGCGGCAAGGAGACCCGGACGCGGTTCTGACGTGTTCCGAGGCCGCCGCCACGGGAACGCGACGGGAGGATGCGGTCCGGACTCATGCCGGGGCTGGTTGCAAGGTGCGCTCGCGCAATGTGCCCATCTCTTCCCGCAGGTGGCTTACTTCCCCCCGCAGGTGGCTCACGTCTTGCCGCACCTCGCGCAACTCCCCCCGTAGTTCGGAAATGCGCTGGTCCACTTCGGTGAACCGCTGGTCCACCTGGTCGAACCGCCGGTCCACCTGGGCAAACCGCAGGTCCATCTCCCGATGCATGTCCGCCCGCAGGCTCTGTATCATTCTCGCCAACGCGAGACCCACGCCTACGACTGACAAGATGATGGCGATTGCCGAAATATCGACGTTCATTCGAACGACTCCTTACCGGACTTTTTGATACACAATTCGTTCGAGCCGGTCAACGGCCTTCCTTGACAGGCCTTTCCTGACATGGTTCATTCTGTCTCAGCCTTCGACCGACGAAACTTCGCCGAGACAGACCTTTCACCGGTTCTGACGCAAATTTCCGGCCAAGTCCCGCGGGCTGCAAATTTATACATACACGAGGAGAGTTCGTCCCCATGCAGATGTTCATTGCTGGCGAGTATACGGATACGGCAAGCGGCGAGACCGTCGCCATACACAACCCTGCCACCGGAGAGTTGGTGGACACCGTTCCAAAAGGCACGGCGGATGACGTGAAGCGGGCGGTTGCGGCCGCGGAAGAGGCGGCGGTGGAGTGGGGCAAGTTTTCTCCGCCCAAGCGTGGCGCCTGCCTGACCGAGGCCGCGCGCCTCGTGCTGGAGAACGAGAAAGAGCTGACCCAGTTGCTCACCAGGGAACAGGGCAAGGCGCTGCGCGAGTCGGTGCTGGAGATCCGCCGCTTCGCCCACACCCTGGAGCACTATGCCGGCATGGCGAAGACGCTGCGGGGCGGCTACGTGAAGCTGGATGACGGGCGCTACGGGCTGATCATGAGCAAGCCCATGGGGGTGGTGGGCTCCATCGTGCCGTGGAACTTCCCCGTATCGTTGATGGGCAACAAGGTGGGTCCGGCGCTGCTCGCGGGCAACGCTATGGTCATCAAGCCCGCCAGCACCACGCCGCTGACCGCCACCCGGTGCGTCGAGCTGGTGCAGCAGGCGGGGCTTCCCAAGGGCACCATCAACATGGTGACCGGACCCGGCGGGGACGTGGGTGAGGAAATCCTCCGCCACCCGGCCATCCGGAAGGTGGGCTTCACCGGCGCCACCGACACCGGCAAGCGGATCATGGAGGTGGCTTCCCGGGAGGTCAAGCGGGTTACCCTGGAGCTCGGCGGCAGCGACCCCATGATCGTGTGCGACGATGCCAACATCGACCGGGCGGTGAGCGCGGCCTCCGTGGGCCGTTTCTTCAACTGCGGCCAGGCGTGCCTGGCGGTCAAGCGCCTCTACCTGTACGACGGCATCGCCGACGAATTCATCGAGAAGCTGGTGGAGAAGGTCCGCAAGCTGCGGGTAGGCAACGGCCTGACGCGGGGCACCATGCTCGGACCGCTGCACACCAAGGCGCAGCGCGAGGAGGTGGAGGAACAGGTGGCGGACGCGGTGCAGCGCGGCGCCAAGGTGCTGGTGGGCGGCGATCGCCCCACCGGCGACGAGTACGACAAGGGCAACTTTCTGAATCCGTCGGTCGTGGTGGATGTCGATCCCGCGTCCAAGCTGCTGGCGGACGAGGTGTTCGGACCGGCCCTGCCGGTGGTGCGGGTCAAGAACCTCGAGGAGGGCTTGGCGCTGGCCAACGATTCCATCTTCGGTCTGGGCTCCTCGATCTGGACCCAGGACATCGACAAGGCCATGTTCGCGGCCGAGAAGCTCGACGCCGGGTACACCTGGGTCAACTCCGCTCAGATCATCTACGACGAGCTCCCCTTCGGCGGCGTGAAGCAGAGCGGCGTCGGCAAGGAGCACGGCAACGAGGCCGTGGAGCACTACAGCGAGGTCAAGTCCGTGGTCGTGGCCACGGAGCAAACTTCCGAGATGGTGGGAGGCGAATAGGCCGAACCCGCACGGTCGCCGCGGCCCGGCTAGCGGCCGGGTTCGCGCGACTCGACAAAAGCATGAGCGCTCCGCGACTCGAACTGCCGGACCCCTACAACGCGGCCACCACGTTCGTCGACGACAACGTCACCGCGGGCCGTGGCGAGCGCACCGCGATCCTGTACGAGGACCAGCGGTTCACCTACCGGCAGGTCCAGGAGGCGGTCAACCGGGCCGGCAACGCGTTCCGCGGCCTCGGCCTGGACACCGAGCAGCGCGTCCTGCTGGTGCTCCCCGACTGTCCCGAGTTCGCTTCCAGCTTCTTCGGCGCCATCAAGATCGGCGCCGTTCCCATTCCGGTGAATCCCTGGATGAAGGCCGGGGATTACGAGTATCTCCTCAACGACAGCCGGGCTCGCATCGTCGTGGTGCACGAGTCCGCGCTGCCGGAGATCGAGGCCATCCGCCAGCGGCCGCGCCACCTGCGGCACGTCGTGGTCGTGGAAACGTCGCGGGGTAGCGCCACGGGTTGGGACGCCCTGCTGGAGGGACAGTCCGCGGAGCTCGAAGCGGAACCCACCGGACGCGACGATGTCGTCATGTGGAACTACACCTCGGGCAGCACCGGCAACCCCAAGGGCGCGGTCCACCTCCAGCACGACATGATCACCATCACGGATCTGTTCGTGAAGCCCGTGCTCGGCATGACCGAAGACGACGTCTGCCTCTCCGCCTCCAAATTGTTCTTTTCCTACGGGCTGGGGAACTCCCTCTACTTCCCCTTCCGTTTCGGCGCCGCCGGCGTGCTGTGGCCCGAACGGCCGGATCCGGAGAAAATCCTCCAAACCATCGAGCGGTACCGGCCCACCTTCTTCTTCTCGGTGCCGACGCTCTACGCCCGCATGCTGCGGGTGGAAAAGGAATACGACCTCGGCTCCCTCAAGGTCTGCCTGTCCTCCGGAGAGCCGCTGCCGCCGGCCCTCTTCAATCAGTGGCGGGAGAAAGTCGGCGTGGAGTTGCTGGACGTCGTAGGCTCCACCGAGGCGACCCACGATTTTCTCGCCAACCGGCCGGGACGGGCCAAGGCGGGAAGCAGCGGCGAGGTGACGCCGGCCTTCGTGGCCAAGGTGGTGGACGACGAGGGGCGGGAGGTGCCCAACGGCGAGGTGGGCAACCTGTACGTCAGCGGCGACGCCACCGCGCCCTACTACTGGAACAAGCACGAGCAGACCCAGCGCACCATGCTCGGGGAGTGGCTCAAGACCGGCGACACGTACTACCGGGACGACGACGGCTATTTCTGGTACTGCGGCCGCTCCGACGACATGCTCAAGGTGGGCGGCCTGTGGGTCTCGCCCATCGAGGTGGAGAACGCGTTGATGGAGCATCCGGTGGTGCTCGAGGCGGCGGTGACCGGAGCGGCGGACGGCGACGGCCTCATCAAGCCCAAGGCCTACGTCATCCTCAAGACCGAGCACCGCGGCGCCGATGGGCTGGCCCAGGAGCTGCAGGACTTCGTCAAGGGCAGCCTGGAACCGTACAAATACCCGCGCTGGGTGGAGTTCGTGGAAGATTTGCCGAAGACCGTGACCGGCAAGATACAGCGGTTCAAGCTCAGAGAAGGGAATGGATGATCGCCGGATCATAGATCGATCGGGGGTTTCATGGACGACTTGGTAGCGTTGAGAGACAAAGTGGCGATCTCGTGCAATATCCTGGCCATCGATGGGCACTGGGACAATATCCTGGGGCATGTATCGGCCCGGGTGCCGGGCGAGAACGCCATGTTGATGAAGCCCCACAGCTACGGCTTCGAGGAGATCCGCCCGTACCACATCATCAAGGTGGACTTCGACGGCAACAAGACAGAAGGCGACTACGAGCGCCACTCCGAGGTCTTCATCCACACGGAGATCTACAAGGCGCGCCCGGATGTGAACTGCGTCATCCACAGCCATCCGCCCTACGCCACGGCTTTTGCCTCCCTGAGACAGCCGCTGCGGCCGGTGAGCCACGAGGGCTCCATCTTCCACGATGGGCTCCCCCTCTTCGACTACACCACGATCCTGATCCGGACGCCCGAGCTGGGGGTGGAGCTGGCCAAGAAGCTGGCCCAGGCCCGCGCCGTGCTGATGAAGAACCACGGCTCCACCGTGGTGGCCGAATCGGTGGAGACCGCTACCCTGTACGCGATCTTTCTGGAGAAGGCGTGCCGCATACAGCTCCTTGCCGCCGCTGCCGGAGATCCCACCTGGAGCAGCGACGAGGAAGCGCGGGAGAAGTACGAGCAGATATATACGCCGCACCGGCTCGGCAGCATGTGGGACTATTTCGTGCGCCGCGCGAAACGGCTCGCCATCGACTGACGGCGCATCGTCCCGCTCCCTTGGGAGAGGGTGGCCGAAGGCCGCGTGACGGAAACAGATTCGGAGGTAATCAATGGCCGAGAAACTTCATTTGACACTGGCTTGCGGCGACTACGAGAGCATCCGCGCCCTCAAGGAGGGAACCGTGCAGCCGGACGGCATCGAGCTCACCGTGCTGACGGACATGGACTCGTCCACGCGGCACTGGCGCGTGTCGCGTTTCCGCGAGTTCGACGTCGCCGAGCAATCGGGCTCATCCTATCTGCTGGCCAAGGACCGGGGCGAGGCGGACGACCTCACCGCCATCCCGGTCTTTCTCCACCGCCGGTTCCGCCACGGCTTCATCTTCATCAACGCCAACAAGGGCATCAACGAACCGAAGGATCTCGCCGGCAAGACGGTGGGGCTCAAGAACTGGCAGGCCACGGCGCTGCTGTGGATCCGGGGCACGCTGGGGGACGAGTACGGCGTTTCGTTCAAGGACATCGAATGGCGCGCCGAAAAGGAAGAGGACGTACCCTTCGATCCGCCGGAAGGTCTTCGGATGGAGCGCCTTCCCAAGGGTTCGCACGTGGAGGATATGCTGGCCGAGGGAGAGCTGGACGCCGTCATCCACCCGGATATCCTCTCGCCGATCCTGGACGGGGACACCCGGGTCAAGCGCATCTTCGACGATCCCAAGAAGGTCGAGCTCGATTACTTCCAGCGCACCGGCATCTTCCCCATCATGCACACCACGGTCATCAAGCAGGAGATCGTGGACAGACATCCCTGGGTGCCCATGAACATGATGGTGGCGTTCGAGAAGTCCAAGCAGGCCGCCTACCGGAGGATGGACAATCCTAGGGTCGTGCCGCTGGCGTTCTTCCGGGACTCCTGGGAGGAGCAGATCGAGCTGCTGGGCGAGGATCCGTGGATCTACGGGCTCAACGACACCAACCGCAACAACTTCGGGACCCTGGCGCGCTACTCCCGGGAGCAGGGCATGATCAAGAAGGAACCCAACGTGGACGAGCTCTTTCACGAGACCGTTCGCGGCGAGGAGTGGAAGCTGGCGCGCTCCCGCGGTTAGCGCGCCCCCTTTCGAATGATCCCCCCTCCCTTCGAGTACCGGGCGCCGGATTCGATTCCCGAAGCGCTCGCACTGCTCCGCGAGTACGGTGACGAGGCGCGCCTCATGGCGGGAGGGCAGTCCCTCCTGCCGATGCTGAAGCTGAGGCTGATACGGCCTCGGGTGATCATCGACATTGGCGGACTCCGGGAGTTGGCGGACGTGACCGAGGATGCGGATTCCTTGCGGATCGGCGCCCTGGTGACGGAACGGACCCTCGAACGCACGCTTGAGATACGCCAGCCGCTCCTTTCCGAGGCAGCCGCGAGTATCGGCGACATCCACATCCGAAATCTCGGCACCCTCGGCGGCACCCTGAGCCAGGCGGACCCGTCGGGCGACCTCGCCCCCGCGGTGCTGGCGCTGGGGGCGACCCTGACGGCCCAATCCGCCGGCGGCAGCCGCACCATCGCCGCCCACGATTTCTTTTCCGGGCCGTTCGACACCTGTCTGTCCGACGACGAAATGGTAACGTCCGTGGACGTCCCGGTTCCGGCCGGTGTCTGGGGCCACGCCTACGTCAAGCTCACGCGCCGGGCCGGCGACTACGCGGTGGTGGGGGCCGCGGTGGTGGTGAGCCTGTCGCCGGACGGCACCTGTCAGGACAGCCGCGTCGCCCTGTGCGCGGTGGGTCCCACGGCGTTCGTCTGCGAAGCCACGGGCCGGTCGCTCCGCGGCACCAAACTGACGGACGCCGATCTGGCGCAAGCCGCCGCGCTGGCCGGGGAGGCTGCGGACCCGGTAAGCGATGTCCACGCGTCGGCGGAGTACCGGAGGCAGATGACGCCCGTAGTGGTCACCCGGGCCCTGACGCAGGCTCGGGAGAGGGTCCGGTCGCGGCTGGACGAGCAGTCGGCGCCATGAATCAGAGTCGGGGAGGTCCCGCGCGATGTTGTTGGAATGCGATGATCCTTCGCCGAAACCCTAACGCGCCATCCGCAATGCCCCTCCCCGTCATCCCGGGCTTGACCCGGGATCCAGGAGAGGGGAGGGGCCGTACCGGCAGACACGCCCCGCCACCACCCCTGGATCCCGAGTCAAGCCCGGGATGACGGGGAGGGGGGCCGGGATGTCGGGGACTTGACCCGGAATCACGGATTGAACATTAGCGGGTTATTCCCACAGGACCATGCAACGGATCACCGTCCACACTACCATTAACGACAAGGCTTACTCCTTCGAGGTGGAGCCGCGGCTCCTGCTGGTGGATCTCATCCGCGACAAGGCCGGCCTCAAGGGGACCCACGTGGGTTGCGACACCGGCAACTGCGGCGCCTGCACTGTCCTCATGAACGGCCTGACCGTGAAGTCGTGCCAGGTGCTGGCGCCCCGGGCCGAGGGGGCGAAGATCCGCACGGTGGAAGGCCTGGCGCCGAGCGGAGAGCTGCATCCGATCCAGGAAGCGTTCTGGGAATGCGACGCACTGGAGTGCGGCTTCTGCACACCCGGGATGCTGATGACCACGGTGGCCTTTCTCGAGGAGAATCCTCACCCGTCCGACCAGGAGATTCGCCGGGCCTACTCCGGCAACCTGTGCCGCTGCACCGGTTATCTGAACATCATCAAGGCGGTCAAGCAGGCGGCGGAGGGGATGCGCTGATGGCGACCTACGTCGGCAAGAGCATCAAACGGAAGGAATCCTTCGACTCCATCCAGGGGCGTAACACCTACGTCAGTGATATCGACGTCCCCGGGATGCTCCACGCCTGCATCCACCGAAGCCCCTACGCCCACGCCCGCGTAACGCGGGTGGACCTGTCGGAGGCGCTGGCGCAGCCCGGCGTGGTGGCGGCCATGAGCGGCGAGGATGTCCGGCGGCTGTCCCGGCCCTTGGCGCCCTTTCCCTTCACCCGGACCAAGCCCTACACCAGCGACTACCCGCGGGTCCGGTTTGCCGACCACTATTGCCTGGCGGTGGACCGGGTGCGCCACGTGGGCGAGGCCGTGGCGGTGGTGGTGTCGGAAGACCGCTACGCGGCCGCGGACGCGGCTGAGGCGGTGCAGGTCGAATACGAACCCTTGCCGCCGGTGGTGGACGTGGAGGCGGCGCTGGAGCCGGAGGCCGTGCGGCTCTACGAGGAGTGGCCCGACAACATCCAGTATGAGTTCCGGTTCAGCGAAGGTCCGGTGGACGAGCTGCTGAACGAGGCTTCCGTAGTGATCCGGGAACGCATCGTGCAGCACCGCTACACCGGGACGCCGATGGAGACGCGGGGGGTCATCGCCAGCGTCGATCAACACGACAATCTGCTGACGCTGTGGAGCTCGACCCAGGTGCCCCATGCGCTTCCCAACCTGGTGCTGGACACCCTGGGGCGCACGGATCTCAAGATCCGCGTGATCTCGCCCACCATGGGCGGCGGCTTCGGCATCAAGTGGGCGTTCTACCCCGAAGAGGTGTTGATGCCGCTGCTGTCGCTCCAACTCAACCGGCCGGTAGCCTGGCGGGAGAGCCGTAGCGAGCACATGGTGGCCTCGCACCACTCCCGGGCGCAGGTGGACTATGTCGAGGCGGGCTTCGACCGGTCCGGCCGCATCACCGCTCTCAAGACCAAGGTCATCGTGGACCTCGGGGCCGCCTATCCCAGCGGCGGCACCTCTCTGGCGTTCGTCACCGCGAACTTCATTCCCGGGCCCTACCGCGTCGACAACTACGCCACCTCCTCCTTCGGCGTGGTCACCAACAAGACCGCCGCCGGCCCCCACCGGGCCAACGGCAAGGCCGAGTCCAATTTCATCATGGAGCGGGTGATGGACCGGGCCGCCCTGGAGCTGGGCCTCGGCAAGGACGAGATCCGGCAGCGGAACCTGATCCAGCCCCACGAGTTTCCCTACACGTGCGTCACCGGGTCCACCTATGACAGCGGCGACTACCCCGCGTGCCTGCGCAAGGCGCTGGAGGAGGTGGACTACGGCAGCCTGCTGGCGGACCGGGACCGCTGCCGCGGGGAGGGCCGCTACCGGGGCATCGGTCTGGCGTTCATACTGGAGCCCCTGAGCTCGCTCCGGCCCAACGCCTACAACGCGGGCTACGAAACCGTGACCGTGCGGGTGGACCCGGTGGGCAAGGCCTGGGTGTTCTCGGGCGACATGAACATGAGCATGAGCCACAAGACCACGCTGTCCCAGGTGGTGGCGGACGGGCTCGGCGTGCGCTTCGAGGACGTGCAGGTGTTCGAAGGCGACAGCGCCCTGGTGTCGTCGTCCAGCGGCTCCTACGCCAGCCGGTTCTCCACGGTGACGGTTTCGGCCGCCATCAAGGCCTGTCAGGCGGTGCGGAGGAAGATGCTGGCCATCGCCGCCCACGCGCTGCGAACCCATCCCGCCGCCCTCGAATGCGCCGGCGGCATGGTGTTGAGCCGGGAGAAGCCCGGGGTCGCGCTCACGGTCAAGGAAGTGGCCAACCTTGCCTACTACTCCATCAACCAGCTCCCTCCGGGCATGGACCCGGGCCTCCACGACACCCACTACTTCATCAATCCCAACACCAGCTTCGAGCCCGACGCCAAGGGCCGGACCTCGAACTTCTCGACCTTTCCCTATGCCGTGCACGTGGCCTACGTGGAGGTCGACGTCACCACCGGTGAGACAAAGATCCTGAAGTATCTCGGCGTGGACGACTGCGGCAACATGGTGAACCCGATGATCGTTCATACCCAGATCACCGGCGCCATCTCCCACGGCGTCGGGGGCGCGTTTCTGGAAGAGCTGGTGTATGACGAGCAGGGACAGCTCCTGTCAGGCACCTTCGCCGACTATCTGATTCCGTCCATGGCGGAGATGCCGGACCTGGAGCTCCATCACATGGTGACGCCCATGCCTTTCACTCCCGGCGGGTTCAAGGGGGTGGGAGAGATCGGCGCCATCGGCCCGCCGGTGGTCCTGGCCAGCGCGATAGAGGATGCGCTGGCGCCGCTGGGGGTGAAGATCATGAGGCTGCCGCTCAAGCCGGAGAACATCTGGCGGGCGATACACGAAAACGAAAACCAAGGAACAGGAGACGAGCGATGAGCGAGGCAGGGAACGGTTTTACCGAAAGGGCGACCCGGGAGCTGGCGCGGGTGGCGGCGGTCTTTGCCGCGGGCGAGGCGGAGATCGCCGAGACCTACTTCAACTGGGACCAGCGGGACCGCGACAAGGAAGTCCTCTGGCTCACCAAGCAGGCCGGCCGGGAGATCGAGAGCACCTTCACGGGCCTCAAGGAGATCGTCGAGAAGGTGGGCGGCGACCTGGGCAAGTCGGACCAGTACTGGGTGGACCAGTGGGGCGGAGACGTGGACCGGAACTGGCTCGAGGAGAACCTCTTCCGGACCAAGCAGGAGCTCAACCACGGCAATCGGTGCGTCGATATCATCGAATGGCTCACCGGCGAGCCCCTGGACATCAAGGAGGTGGTGCGCCGGTACAACCGCTGGAATCCCGACCCGGCGCTGCCCGACATGACGGAATGGGTGCGGCTGGCGGAGGTGTTCAAGGAACAGGAGGCACGCCAGGAGTCCTGGGCTCGCCTCATCAACTCCCAGGGATTGCTCGAAGGCGGCAGTTGCGGCCTGTTCTACGCCGCCACCCGGTTGAGCGGCAGCGAGCTCAACGACCGGTTGGCCGAGGCCTTCACCGTGGTGCTCGACGACGAGCGCGGCCACGGGCCCGCCAACATCTACCGGATCGCCGATGCCTTCACCACCCAGGAGGCCGTCAACGGCGCCCGGGGTCTGATGGTGGAGCGGGGCATACAGCGCCTGCGCATGCGCAACGAGCAGTTCAGCTACCCCATCGACGAGGCCCGCATCCAGGAGATCGCCGCGGGCAACATCGGTCTGGACGTGACCCGCGAGATCTGGGGCGAGACCCTGGCGCGGTTCATCGACTAGGCTTTCGGGGTGAGGGAGACCGGCGTGACGTCCTACATTGAGCTCGAAGGCAGGGACGGCATCGCGTTCATCACGCTGAACCGGCCCGACAAGCTCAACGCCATGAACGAGGAGATGTGGACGGAGCTGGGACGCGTGTGGGATGCGTTCGCGGCGGACGCGGCGTTGCGCGTGGCCGTGGTGAGCGGCGAGGGCGAGCGGGCGTTCTCCACGGGCATGGACCTGAAGGAGCGGGCGGTGGCGGGCGACCCGCGGGCGCGGGAGTTCTGGACCTCGGCCCTGGCCCGGGATCCGGGGCGCCGGGAGCCCGTGTGGAAGCCCATGATCGCCGCGGTGCACGGGTACTGCCTGGCCGGGGGCTTCGAGATCGCCCTTTCCTGCGACATCCGCATCTGCAGCGAGGACGCCACCTTCGGCCTGCCGGAGATCAAGCGGGGGTTCTTCCCGGGCAGCTCGGGCACCGTGCGGCTGCCCCGCATCATGCCGTTGGGGATGGCCCTGGAGATGCTCTACACCGGCGCGTCCATCTCCGCGGCGGAAGCCTTCCGCTGCGGCCTGGTGAACCGAGTGGTGCCGCGGGACGAGTTGATGACCGAGGCCGAGAAGCTCGCCCGGGCCATCGCCGACGGGCCGCCGTTGGCACTGCAGGCGGTCAAGGAGGTGGTGCTGCGGGGCCTCGACCTCCCGCTGGCCGACGCCATCCGCTTCGAGGCCGGTTTCCGGGCCATGGTGGGCGGCACCGAGGACGCCGGCGAAGGCCCCCGTGCCTTCAGCGAGAAGCGGAAGCCGAGTTTCAAGGGCCGCTGAGATATGGACTACCGGCTCACCGTGTTGCAATAACCGTGTACAGTCCATCTGCAGAGCGTTATTTCAAGGGAGGTGGAGAATATGAAGATCACATACTCTCGTGATGCGGATGTGCTCACCATTCAGTTGGGCGAGGGGCGGCCTTCCGACTCTACTGACATGGCTGAAGGGGTCATCGTGCACCTTTCCGAGGAAGGACGGCCTTTGGAAATCGAAATCCTCGACGCCTCCACGATCATAGACAACAAAAGGGTCGAGGTTTCTTTGGAGGCGCTGTTTCCCGCTGCCTGACCGGAGTCCTCGGTATGAGCGGTGGGAAGCAGGACTCTGTAGATCAATGAAGGGCTATTGAGCCGCTGAGAAAAGGTTGCGGATGTACCAGGACCTCAGGGAATACCTCGAAATCTTGGACCGGCAGGGCCTCCTGCTGCGCGTGGCCGCCCCGGTGGACAAGGACACGGAGCTGCATCCGCTGGTGCGCTGGCAGTTCCTTGGGCTGCCGGACCACGAACGGAAGGCGTTTCTCTTCGAGAACGTGAGAGACGCCAAGGGCCGGCGTTACGAGACCCCGGTGGTGCTGGGAGCGCTCGCGTCCAACGAGGCCATCTACGCCCTGGGCATGGGCTGCGAGCCCGGCAAGAGCTTCGAGAAGTGGTCCGCCGCGGTGGCCAGCCCGTTGGCGCCGGAGATGGTGGCTAGCGGCCCGGTCAAGGAAGAGGTCCACGTCGGCGACGGTCTCCTGGAGCACGGCGGCCTCGACGAGTTCCCGGTGCCCATCTCGACGCCGGGGTTCGACAACGGGCCCTACTTCACCGCCTGCCACTGGATCACCAAGGACCCGGAGACCGGCATTCGCAACGTCGGCAACTACCGCGGCCAGATCAAGTCCCCCACCAAGACCGGCGTCTACCTCATCAGCGCCCAGCAGGATCTGGCCATCCACTGGAACAAGGCCAACGCCCTGGGCCAACCGCTGCCCGCGGCCGGCGTCATCGGGGCGGTGCCCTGCCTCTCCTACGTGGCGGTGCAGAAGATCGCCTACGGGGTGGACGAGCTGGGCGTGGCCGGCGCCATCCTGGGGCGGCCCATGGAGCTCGTCAAGTGCGAGACCGTGGACCTGGAGGTGCCGGCCAACGCGGAGATCGTCATCGAGGGGTACATCCGCACGGACCTGCTCGAGCCCGAGGGGCCCTTCGGAGAGTCCCACGGGTACATGGACCCTCGCAGCCTCAGCCCGGTGTTCGAGGTGACCTGCATCACCCACCGGAAGAACCCCCACTACGTGGGCGTGCTGAGCCAGGTGACGCCGAGCGAGAGCAGCAAGATCAAGCACCGCGGCTGGGAGTCGCTGGTGCTGGACCACCTGCGCAATCACTGCAGTCTGAAGAGCGTGGTCCGGGTGGGCATGCACGAGCCGCTGGTGAACCTGCGCCAGTTCGTGGTGGTGCAGATGCGCAAGAGCCACAAGCTCGAGCCCTGGCAGGCGATGATGGCGGTGCTGGGCTTCCGCTACGACCTTGGCAAGGTGGTGATCGCGGTGGACGACGACATCGACCCCGAGAACCTCGCGGCGATCAACTGGGCCATCTGCCACCGCTCGCAGCCGCACAAGGACGTGCGCATCATCAAAGGCCGCCAGACGGTCCACTCGCCCATCAACCTGGTGCGCATGCACGGCCACGCCGGCGACTACGACAGCGAGGACTCGTCGCTGCTCATCGACGCCACCAAGAAAGCCGAGTTCCCGCCGGTGTCGTTGCCTACCCGGGAGTACATGGAGCGGGCGCGGAAGCTCTGGGACGAACTGGGAATGCCGGAGCTCAAGTACGGCAACCCGTGGCACGGCTATTCGCTGGGGTTGTGGCCGCCGGAGCTCGATGAGGAGGCGGCCCTGGCGGTCAAGGGCGAGCACCATTCCATCGGCGCCAAGCTGGACCAGCGCGCCGTGCCGGTGGCGCGGGGCGAGCCACTGCAGGACGTGCAGAAGCGATGGAAGCCGTAAAAGGCACTCCACGCAAT
Source organism: uncultured Binatia bacterium (SeqCode) (assembly GCA_965218305.1). GTDB lineage: Bacteria > Desulfobacterota > Binatia > UBA9968 > JAJDTQ01 > JAJDTQ01. Next base: position 3,097,801 of record OZ244617.1, read on the forward strand.
GGAGCTTGACGGCACCCTGGTCCTGGTGGCCGCGGCCATCTTCTTCGCGGGCTTCGTCAAGGGCGCCATCGGCATGGGATTCCCGCTCATCGCCACCCCCATGCTGACCCTGCTGCTCGACATCCGCATGGCCATCGTCGTGCTGGTGCTCCCCAGCGTGGTGATGGACCTGAGCCAGATCTTTCGGCACGGTGTCCCCACCGCCACCTTCCGGCGCTTCTCGTCCATGTTCCTGTTCGCCCTGGTGGGCGTGTTCCTCGGCACGTGGGAACTGACCCAGCTCCCTCTGTGGGTGCTGAACCTCATCCTGGGAACCGTGGTCATTCTCTTCGCGGCGTCGGGACTGTTCTCGTTGACGCTCACCACGTCGCCACGGGCGGAGCCGCTGATGTCCCCGGTCATGGGATTCGCCGGCGGTTTCTTCCTGGGGTTGACCAACACCATGGGTCCGGTCATGGCGCTCTATCTCCACGGCCTCAGGCTCGACAAGGCCGGGTTCGTGAAGGCCATCTCCACCGCCTTCATCATGGCCAAGTTCTGGCAGATCGTCGCCATCTCCACCTGGGGGCTGTTCACCGCCGAGGCCATGAAGCTCTCGCTGTTCGTCACGGCGTTCATTCTCGTGAGCTTCTACCTGGGCCTGAAGGCGCAGGACCGGGTTCGCCAGCAGACGTTCAACCGCGCCATCCTCGTGCTGCTGATCTGCACCGGGCTGATGCTGGTCTACCGCGCCCTGAACGCGGCGTAGCGCCCGACCCGTTCGCCGGTTTGCCGTTCTTTTCCCGCCGGCAAGGCGCCCGCCCGTGACATCTCTGCTCGCTATCTGCTATTGAGATTCCTCGAAGACTGGCGTCCCAATCGATCCGGAGCTGAACAGACTGCAACGGACACAGGACTCATGCAGGCTTCCGACTACGACGTCATCGTCATCGGCAGTGGGCCCGCGGGCTATACCGCCGCCATTCAGGCGTGCGAGCTCGGCGCCAGGGTGGCGATCCTGGAGCGGCAGGAAGCCCTCGGCGGGATCACCCTCCTTTCGGGCACCATACCCAGCAAGACCTTGCGCGAGGCCATCCTCTACCTGCGGGGGGTGCGCCAGCGCCCGTTCTACGGCACCGACTTCACCGAAAGGAAAGACATCACCCTGTCCGATCTGTTCGTCCGGGTGCGGAAGGTGGTGGAACGGCGGATCGCGACAATGGAGGACCATCTGCAGGTCTACCGCGACCGGAATCAGATCGACGTCTTTCGCGGCTATCACGCGACCGTGGACGGCCCCAACTCCGTGCACGCGTGGGTGCTCAAGAATCCCATGGAATCCGTCACCCTGAAGGCGGAAAAGATCATCATCGCCGCGGGATCGAGGCCCCGCTTCCTACCGGACATTCCGGTGGACAACGAGGTCATCTTCGATTCCGACTCCGTGTTCACCCTGGAGCTCAAGCGCGAGGCGTTGCCGGAATCGCTGATCGTCGTCGGCGCCGGGGTCATCGGCGCGGAGTACGGTTCGGCCTTCGCGGTTCTGGGTTGCAAGGTGTCGCTCATCCAGCGGGACCATACGTTCCTGACCTTCGCCGAGCGTCCTATCGTCGATATGCTCATCCGGCACATGGAGGACTACGGCGTGGAGTTCGTCTGGGGTACCTGGTACGACAAGATCGAGCGGATCTCCGGGTCGGAGGAAGACAAGGCGCGGGTCGTTCTCACCGACGGCCGGGTGCTGGAGGCCGACGCGGTGATCGTGGCCAGCGGCCGCGAGGTGGCTTCCAAGGTTCTCGGGCTGGAGGACGTGGGGGTGGAGGTCACCGAGCACGGCCTGCTCAAGGTCAACGAGCTGTTCCAGACCTCGGTGCCGAGCATCTATGCCGCCGGCGACGTCATCGGCTTCCCGGCGCTGGCCTCCACCAGCAGCGAGCAGGGCCGCATGGCCGCCAGCTACGCCCTGGGGCGCCGGGCCGGCGGGCGCAGGACGCTGTTCCCCATGTGCGTCTACACCATCCCCGAGATCGCCATGGTCGGCTATACGCAGCAGGAGCTGGACGCCAAGGGCATCCCCTACGCCAAGGGCGTGGCCACCTACGAGGAGGTCACCAAGGCCGGCATCATCGGCGACCCCCACGGCATGCTGACGCTGTTGTTCGAACCCAACGGCTGGCACCTGCTGGGCGTGCACATCATCGGCGACCAGGCCTGCGAGCTGATCCACATCGGGCAGGCGGTGCTGAGCTACAACGGCACCATCGACTACTTCATCGACAACGTCTTCAATTTCCCCACCATGGGGGAGGCCTACAAAATCGCGGCCCTCAACGGGGTAAAGCAGCTTGGCGGGACCGGGTCGTGACGAGGGGATGGCAGCTACCCTTTCGTACCTTTTGATACGGAAAGGCGAAATGGTGCATAGGCATGGGGACAGGCGAACCGCCGAGGCTTGTCACACCGTCAACCAGGCCCTGCTTTCGTGTCCCGCAAGGGGGCTGTTTTTCTTGCAATAGGGAGTTGTTCTTGGGTAACGTTTGAGTCAACGATTTCAAAGGAGAAAGCCATGAGAAAGCTGATTGTTGGCATCCTGTTTGTCGTCGTTTCGATGTACGCTGGCGCGGCCTTTGCGGCCGACGTCAAGCTGGGTGTGGTGCTGGGGTACACCGGACCCATCGAGTCGCTGACCCCCGCCATGGCGGCCGGAGCGGAGCTTGCGATGAAGGAGGTCAGTGACAGCGGCGCGTTGCTTGGCGGCACGAAGGTCGTCTCCGTGCGCGCCGATTCCACCTGCGGTGACGCCTCAGCCGGATCCGCGGCGACCGAGCGGATCGTGACCTCGGACAAGGTGAACGCCATCGTAGGCGGCGACTGTTCGGGCGTGACCACCGCCATGCTCAAGAACGTGGCCAAGCCCAACGGCATCGTGATGATCTCGCCGTCGGCCACATCGCCGTCCCTGTCCATGATCGAGGACAACGGCCTCTTCTTCCGGACCGCGCCGTCCGACGCCCGCCAGGGCGCGATCGTCGCCGACATCCTGAAGGAGATGGGGGTCAAGGAGGCCGCGCTGACCTACACCAACAACGACTACGGCAAGGGTCTGGCGGACAGCATTGCCGCGAATGTGAAGAAGAGCGGCGGCAAGATCACGATCTCCACCCCCCATGAGGACGGCAAGGGCGATTACAGCGCCGAGGTGGCGGCGCTGGCCGCCGCGGGCGGCGATATCCTGATCGTGGCCGGCTATCTCGACCAGGGCGGCAAGGGCATCATACAGGGCGCCCTCGACACCGGCGCCTTCGACAAGTTCTACCTGCCCGACGGCATGATCGGCGATGCCATTGTGAAAGCCATCGGCAAGGGCCTCGAAGGCGCCATCGGCGCCCATCCCGGGACCGACAGTCCCGGGGCGGCCAAGTTCGCGAAGATCGCCGGTGCGGCGAAGGTCAAGGCGGATAGCCCTTTCGTGCCGGAGTCGTATGACGCAGCCGCCTTGATCATGCTGGCCATGCAGGCGGCCAAGTCGGCCGAGAGCGGCAAGCTCAAGGACAAGGTCATGGCGGTCGCCAACGCGCCAGGCGAGAAGATCTATCCGGGAGAGCTCGCCAAGGGGCTCAAGATCCTCGCGGGCGGCGGCGAGGTGGACTATGTCGGAGCTTCGGCGGTGGAGTTGATCGGGCCGGGCGAGAGCGCCGGCAATTACCGGGAGATCGTGATCAAGGGCGGCAAGATCGAGACCGTCCGGTACCGGTAGCGTTCTCTTTCCCGCCGGGGCCGGGGGCTTGCCGGCGCCGGCGCGCGACGCCGTAGGGGCGACCGGCCGGTCGCCCCTACCCAGGCCTGCCCGCGCAGGCAAATCGCGGCGAGGGGCAGGCACCCGGCAGGCTCCCAGGATAGCGTTCGGTTCGCGTCGATGATCGCCGTAGAAAACCTGCACATGCACTTCGGCGGCATCCGGGCCGTCGACGGCGCCTCTCTGACCATCGAGCGAGGCGCCATCACCGGGCTCATCGGCCCCAACGGCGCCGGCAAAACCACCCTCTTCAACGTCATCACCGGCGTCCACAAGCCAACCTCCGGAAAGGTCTACCTTGACGGCGAAGACGTCACCGGGCTCACGCCCCACGAGCTCTTCGCCAAGGGAATGCTGCGCACCTTCCAGATCGCTCATGAGTTCTCCACACTGACGGTCCGGGAAAACCTCATGACCGTGCCCGCCGGCCAGTCCGGCGAAAGCCTCCTGGACGTGTGGTTCCGGCCCGGGAAGATCCGTGCGCAGGAGGCCGCCATTCGCGCCCGCGCCGACGAGGTCATCGAGTTCCTGAAGCTCGAGCCGGTGGCGGGGGAGCTGGCCGGGAACCTCTCGGGCGGGCAGAAGAAACTCCTGGAGCTGGGCCGTACCATGATGGCGGAGCCTCGGGTGGTGCTGCTCGACGAGGTGGGCGCGGGCGTCAACCGCACCCTGCTCAAGGACATCGCCGGCGCCATCCTGCGCCTCAACCTTCACCACGGCTACACCTTCTGCATCATCGAGCACGACATGGAGCTGATCTCGCTCCTGTGCGATCCGGTCATCGTCATGACCAACGGAACTGTGCTGACACAGGGGCCTGCGCCCGTGGTGCAATCCGACGAGAGGGTCATCGAGGCCTACCTCGGCCGCGGGCTCGTGACCCGCCAGGAGCGGACGTCGTGAGCCTGCTGGTGGGCGAAGATCTGACCGGGGGCTACGGCGGCCCCGATATACTGCAAGGTTGCGCCATCGCCGCGGAGCGCGGGGAGATCACCGTGGTGGTGGGCCCCAACGGCGCCGGCAAGTCGACGGCCATGCGGGCGCTTTTCGGCATGCTGGCGCTTCGATCGGGCACGGTGCACCTGGACGGCGAGGACATCACTCCTCTGGCGCCCCAGGCGCGGGCCCACAAGGGCATGGGGTTCGTGCCGCAGACGGACAATGTGTTCCGCTCCATGACAGTCCAGGAAAACCTGGAGATGGGAGCGTTCGTACGAGACGACGACATCTCGGATACACTGGATGAAGTCTACGGACTGTTTCCGGCGCTCAGGGACAAGCGCCGGCAGCCGGCCGGCGAGCTGTCCGGCGGCCAGCGCCAGCAGGTGGCCATCGGCCGGGCGCTGATGAACCGGCCCCGGGTGCTCATGCTCGACGAGCCCACGGCCGGGGTGTCGCCCATCGTTACCCACGAGTTGTTCGAGCGCATTGTCGACATTGCCCGGAGCGGCGTGGCCGTGCTCATCGTGGAGCAGAACGCGCGGCAGGCCCTGGAGCTGGCGGACAAGGGCTACGTGCTGGTGCAGGGCCGCAACCGCTTTACCGGGACCGGGGAAGTGCTGCTGGCCAACCCGGAGGTCCGGAAGTCATTTCTCGGAGGTTGACCGTTGGAAGACGTCGTCAACGCGGTGGTGCTCCTCACCAATTTCCTGGTGGTTCCCGCCACCGCCTACGGCTGCCAGCTCGCCCTCGGCGCCCTGGGCGTCACGCTGGTGTATGGCGTCCTGCGCTTCTCCAATTTCGCCCACGGCGAGATCATGGCGTTCGGCACCATGGCCGCCGTCCTGTTCACCTGGCTCCTGCAGTCCTGGGGCGTGGACCTCGGCCCGCTGCCGACGGCGTTGCTGGCGCTGCCCGCGGCGATGGCGGTCACCGCGGGCCTCTGTCTCCTGACGGACCGCTGGGTGTTCCGGTTCTACCGTAGAACCAAGGCGCCGCCGGTGATCTTTCTGGTGGTGTCCGTCGGAGTCATGTTCGTCATCAACGGGCTCATACGCTTCGTCATCGGGCCGGCCGACCGGGTCTTCACGGACGGTACCCGCTTCCTGCTCACGGTGCGGGAGTTCAAGGCCTTCACGGGGTTGTCCGAGGGGCTTGCGATCAAGACCACCCAGACCCTGAGCTTCGTGGTGGCGGTGGTCCTGGTGGCCGCGCTCTTCTGGTTCCTCGAAAGGACCCGCACGGGCAAGTCCATGCGCGCCTTTTCGGACAACGAGGACTTGGCCCTGCTGTCCGGAATCAGCCCGGAACGGGTGGTGGCGGTCACCTGGCTGATCGTCGGCTGTCTCGCGGCCGTGGCGGGAACGCTTTACGGCCTCGACAAGAGCTTCAAACCGTTCACCTATCTGTCCCTGCTCCTGCCCATCTTCGCCGCCGCCATCGTGGGCGGCCTCGGCAATCCACTGGGGGCCATCGTCGGCGGTTTCGTCATCGCCTTCTCCGAGGTGTTTCTCACGTATCCCTACCGGAAGTTCCTGGCCTATCTGGGACCGGAGGGCTGGCGGCCGGACGGTCTGGTGCAGTTTCTTTCCACGGACTACAAGTTCGCCGTCTCGTTCTTCATCCTGGTTGTCGTGCTGCTGGTGAAACCCACCGGAGTCTTCAGCGGGAGATCGTCATGAGCGATGCTCCCGCGCCCTTTGCCGCGCGCATCGGCCAAGTGCTGCGGGCTCCCCGCAAGACTGTGCTGTTGGGCGCCATGGCGGCGCTCATCTGCCTGGTGGGTATGGCCCAGAGCTGGCCTCTGGCGCTGGCGATCCTCAACCTGTGCCTGATCTCGGCCATCATGACCCTGGGGATCAACATCCAATGGGGTTACGCCGGCCTTTTCAACGCCGGGGTCATGGGCTTCGCCGCCCTGGGCGGGCTGGCAGGCGTGCTGGTCTCCATGCCTCCGGTGAGCCCGGCCTGGCAGACGGGTGGCGCGGGCGTGGTGCTGGCCCTGGCGACGGCGGTGATCACCATCGTGGCGGCGGTGCTCGTCCACCGCCGGATCCGCCACCCGGGTTACCGGAAGCTGGCGGTGGCATTGGTCGTCATCGCCGGTTACTTCGCGGCCCGGGCGCTGTTCGAGCCCGCGGTGCGCGCCATCGAGGCGGTGGAGCCTTCCAGGACCGGCTACCTCGGCGGCTTCGGTCTTCCCGTGGTCCTTTCCTGGTTCGTGGGCGGTGCGCTGGCCGCGGGCGCTGCCTGGGCCGCCGGCAAGATCAGCCTCGGCCTGCGCGCCGACTATCTCGCCATCGCCACCCTGGGCATTTCCGAGATCATCGTCGCTTTCCTCAAGTACGAGGAGTGGCTCGCCCGTGGGGTCAAGAACGTCACCGGTCTGCCCCGTCCGGTGCCCTACGAGGTGGACCTGCAAAACGCCGTGTGGTTCCGGCAGTGGGCCGAGAGCCTCGGGGTGTCGCAGGTGGAGCTGTCCTCCATCGTGGTGAAGCTCTGCTACGCGGGTCTTTTCGCCCTCGTGCTCGTGGTCCTGATGTGGCTCTCCGAAACGGCGTTGCGGGCGCCCTGGGGACGGATGCTACGGGCCATCCGGGACAACGAGACCGCGGCCGAGGCCATGGGCAAGGACGTCACCGCACGGCACCTGCAGGTCTTCGTCCTCGGCTCGGCGGTGGTCGGCATCGCCGGCGCCATGCTGGTGACCCTGGACGGGCAGTTCACCCCCAACACCTATCATCCGCTGCGTTTCACCTTCCTCATCTGGGTCATGGTCATCGTCGGCGGCTCCGGCAACAACTGGGGCGCCGTGCTGGGCGGCTTCCTGGTCTGGTACGTCTGGGTGGAAGCCGAGCCCGTGGGCCTGTGGCTGATGGAGCTCATCACCTCCCCCCTGTCCCCGGACAACCCCGTCAGGAACCACCTCATGGACAGCGCCGCCCACATGCGCCTGGTGGTCATGGGGATGGTGCTGTTGCTTGTCCTGCGCTTCGCGCCCCGCGGTTTGATACCGGAAGAACGGCGTTAGCCCGCATATTTCCGAAACCGCGCCTCGGCGCAAAAAATTCTTGACGCCATGGCCGTGGTGTCGTATACGTTCAGAAATAAAGGAGTATTAGAGTTAGGAACTTAGTTATTCTTAAAAGTTATTGTGCACGTGGCCGAACAGTGGTAGGATTTTTTAATCTCAGAACCAGCGGAAGGAGGCAGCCATGAAACACAAGTTTACCCTACTCATCGCGATGGTTTTTGCGGGCCTGTTCGCCCTGGCGACGAGCATTTCGGCCCAGACCATCAAGATCGGCCTCAACATCCCGCTCACCGGCGATATTCCGAAGGTCGGTGAGGGCTCCAAGTTCGCGGCCGAGATGTGGCTATCCGACGTCAACGGCGCCGGCGGCCTCGAAGCCGGGAAGAAGAAGCACAAGGTGGAGCTGGTCATCGAGGACAACGAGTCCAAGGCCGAGTCAGCGGTGAAGGCCGCCACCAAGCTGATCACCGAGGACGAGGTGCTCGTCATCGTCGGCCCGCAGTCCTCCAAGCAGGCGGTGCCCGCGGGCGGCGTGTCGCAGGACCGCGCGACGCCGATGATCAGTCCGTGGTCCACCAACCCCAACACCACCAAGGACCGTCCGTACGTCTTCCGCGCCCCGTTCCTGGATCCGTTCCAGGGGCCGGTGCTGGCGAACTTCATCACCAACGAGTTCAAGTTCACCAAGGCGGCGGTTCTCTACGACGTGGCCAGTGACTATCCGAAGGGACTCGCCGAGTTTTTCAAGATGGCTTGGGAGAAGGTCCATGGCGCCGGCTCCGTAGTGGCCTACGAGAGTTTCACCACCAAGGACACTGATTTCAGCTCCCAGCTCACCAAGATCCGTGGTTCGGGCGCCCAGGTCCTGTTCACGCCCCAGTACTACAACGAGGTGGCGTTGATCGTGCAGCAGGCGCACCAATTGGGCTGGAAGGGTCCCATCGTGGGCAGCGACAGTTGGGGCTCGGCGGAGACGGTGGAGCTCTGCGGCAAGGACTGCTTCGGGTCGTTCTTCAGCACCCACTACGCGGCCGCCGGAGCCACCGGGGCGACCAAGGCGTTCATCGACCGGTACAACAAGGCCCACGGCTACGTGCCCGACGACGTGGCCGCCCTGACCTGGGATTCGCTGCGCATCGTCGCAACCGCCATCCAGGGCACCGGCGGGCTCACCGGCGACCTCAAGAAGGACCGTGCGAACGTCGCCAAGGCCATGGCCGGGATCAAGGAGTTCTCCGGCATCACCGGGAACATGACCTTCACCCCGGAGGGCGACCCCATCAAGTGCGCGGTCATCGTCCGCATCAGTGACAAGGGCCAGTTCGAGTTCTACAAGTCCGTATGCCCGTAGGGTCGGCCCGGGTAACTTACGCGCGCCGGGCCGTACCGCGGTCCGGTAGCGCATAGCTCCCGGATTTCATCCTGGAGAAGGCGGGCCGGGACGAGAGGCCCGGTTCGCCTTGCTCGATAACCCATCCAAGTCGTAACGCCATGGCGCTGTTTCTCCAGAACCTGGTGAATGCCCTGCAGTGGGGGAGTTTCTACGCCCTCATCGCCCTGGGTTACTCCATGGTCTACAGCATCCTGATGCTGTTCAACTTTGCCCACGGCGACATCTTCATGGTGGGCGCCTATATCGGCTTCGGGGTCGCTGCCTCTCTGATCTATTTCGCCTCGCAAGGCACCCTCGCGCTGCCGCCCTGGTTGATCCTCGTCCTGACCATTCTGTTTGCCATGTTGCTGACGTCCTTCGTCGGCATGATCGTCGAGCGGATCGGCTACCGGCCCTTGCGGGCCGCACCGCGCGCCTCCGCGGCCATCACCGGCCTGATGATCGGGATCATCCTGGAGACCGGCAACCTGGCCCTGCTCGGCGCCCGGCGGTTCCGCTTCCCGTCCCTGATCGAGACGACCGTCTACGAGTTGGGCGGGGTCTTCATCACCAACAAGAAGATCATGATCGTGGTGGTGGCGTTGCTGCTCGCCACGGCCATGCACCTGTTCGTGCACAAAACCAAGTGGGGCCTGGCCATGCGGGCCATGGCGTTCGACTATGTGGCCGTACCATTGATGGGAGTGTCGGTTAACAGCATCGCCGCGCTGACCTTCGCCCTGGGCTCGGGGCTCGCCGCCGCGGCCGGGGTTCTCTACGCCCTCGCCTATCCCGTTCTCGACCCGTACATGGGCATCGTTTTCGGCTGGAAGGCGTTCGTGGCGGCGATCCTCGGCGGGAGAGGTTCGGTCATGGGGGCCACGCTGGCGGGCTTCCTGCTGGGATTCATCGAGATTTTCGTGGCCATGATCTTCCCCTCCACGTTACGCGACCTCATCGCCTACTCCATCGTGCTGGTGATCCTCATCGTCCGGCCGCACGGCTTCTTCGGGGAGCCCTACAGCGCGCGCCTGAGGCTCTGAGCGTCCGGCGGTGACCTTTGCCATGGACGCGGGTCGAACGATAAGCGGGTTTTCACGGGTCCCCCTTCTGGGGTGGCTGGCTGCCGCGTTCACCGCGGTCGTGCTGGAGATTCTGGTGGGGACGCCCCTCGCTCTCTTGCTGGGCCTCCCCAAGATCCCGGTTCTTTTCGGCGTGATCGCCGGGCTCAAGAAACCCGTACTGCTTCCCGGCGCGGCGGTATACGTGTTGTTGATCTACGCCTTGCCCATTGCGGTCATCGCCCGGCTCGGCACCGGCCTTGCCAACCGGGCAGCGGGCCGGCTGCTCGTCTTCCCCCTGCTGGTCTCCGCGGCCGTCCACCTCGGCCTCTTGTACATCACCCTCGAGCTGTGGTCCGGCCTCAGCGACTATCGGGATCTCGTGCTGCGCTTCACCCTGATCGCGATCATGGTCACCTTGAGCCTCAACGTGATCAACGGCTACATGGGGGAGTTCTCGTGCTCCCATCCCGGCTTCATGGCGGTGGGGGCTTATACCGCGTCGGTCCTGACCATCGACCTGTTCACCAACCACCGGGTGTTCGGCTCGGCGCTCCTGCCGGCCGCCCTGGGCCCGCTGATGTTTCCGGTGATCCTCATCATCGGCGGCCTGGTGGCGGCGGTCAGCGCGCTGGTGGTGGCCATTCCCTCGTTCAGGACCCGAGGCGATTATCTCGCCATCATCTCGCTGGCGTTCATGTTCATCGTCAAGAGCCTGATCGAGAACCTGGAGTTCGTGGGCGGCGCGCGCGGCCTGGGCGGACAGCCGGACTGGGCCGGCCTGCCCACCGTGTTCCTGTGGACCGTCACCTGCGTGTGGGTCATCAACAATTTCGTGCGCTCGACGCTGGGCAAGGCGCTCAACGCGGTGCGGGACAACGAGATGGCCGCTACGGCCATGACCGTGGACACGCGGTACACCAAGATGGTGGGGTTTCTGTTCGCCGCCTTCTGGGCCGGGGTGGCCGGCGGGCTGTTTGCCCATGTGCTCCGATACGTCAATCCGGGCACCTTCAGCATACAAAAACTGGCTGAAGTCCTGGCGATGGTCTACTTTGGCGGGTTGAACTCGGTGTACGGCTCCATTGTCGGGGCCGTCGGCATCAGTCTCCTGGGCGAAGCCTTGCGGCCGCTCGAGATCTTCAAGTGGATCATCATCCCGCTGCTGCTCATCCTGGTGATGATCTATCGGCCCACGGGTCTGGTGGCCTTCAAGGAGTTCGACCCCGAGGCCATCCTCAAGCCGAAGACGGACCCGGAAAGGGAGCGCGATGCCCTTCCTCAAGGTTGACAACATCACCCACCAGTTTGGCGGCTTGCGGGCGGTGCACGACTACGAGCTGTCCATTGAACCCGGCCAGATCTGTGGGCTCATCGGACCCAACGGGGCCGGCAAGACCACGATCTTCAACCTGATCACCGGCATCTACAACCCGACCCACGGACACATCTATCTCGACGGCGAGACGATCAGCGGCCTGCCGCCCCACCGCATCGCCTCTATGGGCATCGGCAGGACCTTCCAGAACCTGCTGCTGTGGCGGCACATGAACGTCCTGGAACACGTGAAGATGGCCCGTTTCTCGAGGATCGGCTATGGCCTGCTCGGGGCCTGCCTCGGCACGCCGCGCCGCCACCGGGAAGAGCGGGAGATCGAGGAGCGGGCTCTGGACCTGCTGGAAATGCTGGACATCCGCCACCTGGCCGATCAGGCCGTGCCCAACCTGCCGTACGGCGCCCAGCGGAGGGTGGAGATGGCCCGGGCGCTGGCCACCGAGCCCAGGCTGCTGTTGCTGGACGAGCCCACCGCCGGCATGAACCCCGACGAGCTGGGCCAGATCATGGAGATCATCCGGCGGGTGCACCGGGAACTGAACCTGGCGATCTTCCTCATCGAGCACCGGATGCGGTTCGTCATGGAATTGTGCGAGAGGATCCAGACGCTGGACTTCGGCGAAGTGATCGCCGAGGGGACGCCGGAGGAGATCCAGAACAATCCCAGGGTCATCGAGGCCTACCTGGGAGCCACCGAAACGTAACGACGATGTTGTTGTCCGTTGAAAACCTGCACGTCTCCTACGACCAGATCCGCGCCCTCCAGGGGATCGGCTTCGAGATCGACGAGGGCGAGATCGTCTGCATCATCGGCGCCAACGGCGCCGGGAAGAGCACCACGCTGCTGGCCATCTCGCGCATGGTGCCGGTGGAGGCGGGCTCCCGCATGACCTACATGGACCAGGACCTGCTGCAATACTCCGCCGACAAGGTGGTCAGCCAGCTCGCCATCTCCCACGTGCCGGAGGGAAGGCGCCTGTTCGACAACCTCACGGTGATGGAAAACCTGAGGCTGGCCTGCTTTGCCAGAAAGGACGACGGCATCAAACGGGATGTCGACCGGGTCCTGGCCATCTTCCCGAGGCTGGCGGAGCGGGAACACCAGAAGGCCGGAACCCTCAGCGGCGGCGAGCAGCAGATGCTGGCCGTGGGCCGGGCGTTCGTGAGCGGCCGCAAGCTCATGCTGCTGGACGAGCCCTCCATGGGACTGGCCCCGCTCATGATGAAGACCGTGTTCGATGCCCTCCGGGAGATCAACCAGGAAGGCACCACCATCCTGCTGGTGGAACAGAACGCGCGGCTGGCGCTCCAGTTCGCCGGCCGGGGCTACGTGCTGGAGAACGGCAACATGGTGCTGGAAGGGAAGTCCGCGGACCTCCTGGCCGACCCCGCGGTCAAGCAGGCTTATCTGGGCGGCTGAGGGCCGCGCCCGCCGGCGCGGCCTGCGCGACCGCGCAGCCCACTTCCTTACCTCCTTCGCCGGATATCCGGTCCGGCACCCCCTGTTTCATTCTTTGTGAACATTGGCCAGGTTTTGCTGGAACGTTTGACTGGTATTGGAGCCAACGGTTAGGTATGGGCAACAAATTTCTCAAAGGAGGACATCAATGAGAAGTTCGGTACGTTTGATTTCGGTCGGCCTCGCGGCCGTGGTGCTGATGGCGGCATCCCTGGCATCGGCGGGAACGCTCGACGACGTGCACAAGCGCGGACATCTGACCTGCGGCATCAATACCGGCCTGGTGGGCTTTGCCGCGCCGGACGACAAGGGTGTATGGCGGGGCTTCGACGTGGACGTGTGCCGGGCCGTGGCCGCCGCGGTATTCGGCGACGCCGGCAAGCTCAAATACAAGAACCTCACCGGCAAGACCCGCTTCACCGCGTTGCGTTCCGGCGAGATCGACATGCTGTCGCGCAACACCACCTGGACCTTCAGCCGGGACGTGGACCTGCAGCTCACCTTCGTGGGCGTGAACTACTACGACGGACAGGGCTTCATGGCCCCCAAGAAGCTCGGCGTCAAGTCGGCCAGGGACCTCGGCGGCGCGTCGGTCTGCATCCAGACCGGAACCACCACCGAGCTCAACCTCGCGGACTTCTTCCGCGCCAACGACATGAAGTATGAGCCCGTGCCCATCGAGACCAACACCGAGGCGCGCACCAACTATCTGGCCGGCCGTTGCGACGTGTACACGACCGACCGCTCCGGTCTGGCGGCGACCCGGGCCGCCACCGACAACCCGGACGCCCACGTGGTGCTGCCCGAGATCATCTCCAAGGAGCCGCTGGGGCCGCTCGTACGCCACGGCGACGACCAATGGGCGGACATCGTGCGCTGGAGCCTCAACGCCATGATCGCGGCCGAGGAAATGGGCGTGAGTTCCAAGAACGTGAAGCAGTTGGCGTCGAAGGAAAACAAGAACAAGGAGGTCAACCGCCTGCTGGGGGTCGAGGAACTGCAGGGCCGCGAGGCGCTGGGGTTGTCCAAGGACTGGGCGGTGAACGTCATCGCGCAGGTGGGCAACTACGGCGAGTCTTTCGAGGCTCATCTCGGCAAGAACACGCCCATCGGCCTCGCCCGGGGCCTCAACGCGCAGTGGACGGACGGCGGACTGCTCTACGCCCCGCCCTTCCGGTAAGCCACGTCACATCATCGTGGGCCGTATGGATCCGGTGTCCTGACGGGGCACGGCACCGGCGTTCCATACGGCTCATGCCGCAAGGGCGGGTGTGGTGAAACTTCCCGACAGACTCGGTGCGGCGTCAGGCTCCACGTTCAGCGTGGGGAGCCTGTGGTACGACGAGGCCGTACGCGGCGTCGCCATCCAGATCCTGGTCCTGCTCGGCGTCTTCGCGACGTTCGCCTGGATGATCGGGAATATCGTCGCCAACTTCGCCATCCTCAACAAGACATTCGGGTTTGACTTCCTCTGGCTCCCCGCCAACTACGACATCAATCAGACCCTGATCGAGTACAGCAACCGGGACACGCACCTGCGCGCGGCCGTCGTGGGCCTGCTCAACACGGGGCTGGTGGCGTTCCTCGGAATCATCCTGGCCACGGTGCTCGGATTCCTGGTCGGGATACTGCGGCTGTCGGAGAACTGGCTGGTCTCGCGCCTCGCCTACTTCTACGTCGAGTTCACCCGCAACACCCCCGTGTTGCTGCTGATCCTGCTCTGGCACGGGATCATCATCAACACGCTGCCGCATCCGCGGCAGGCCATGGCCCTCGGCGACGTCGCCTTCCTCACCAACCGGGGCTTCTATGTTCCCAAACCCCTGATCGAGTCGGGGTTCGAGTGGGTCGCGCTGGCCCTGGCGGCGGCGCTCGTGGGCGCGTTTCTCGTGCACCGCCACGTCCGCCACGTTCGCGAGACCACCGGCCGCCAGCTTCCCGGGGGCTGGATGTCCGCCGCCCTGATCGTCGCATTGCCGGGGCTGACCTTCGCGGCCGTGGGCGCCGAGCTGTCCTTCGAGGTCCCGGCGTTCCGGGGCTTCAACTTTCAGGGCGGCCTCTACCTCACCCCCGAGCTGGTGGCGCTGACCTGGGCGCTGGCGTTCTATACCTCCGGCTTCATCGCCGAGAACGTTCGCGCCGGCATCCTCGCGGTCGACAAGGGCCAGATCGAGGCGTCGCAGGCCCTGGGGCTTCCGCGCGGACGGGTCCTGCGCCTGGTGGTCCTGCCCCAGGCGCTGCGGGTGATCATCCCGCCGTTGACCTCCTCGTACCTCGACCTCACCAAGAACTCGTCCCTGGCCATCGCCATCGGCTACATAGACCTGGTAGCGACCCTGGGCGGGATCACCCTGAATCAAACGGGGCGGGAGATCGAGTGCATGATGCTGGTCTTGCTGGTCTATTTGGCCATTTCCCTGAGTATCTCGGTGTTGATGAACTGGTACAACCGGCGCGTGCGGTTGGTGGAGCGCTGATGTCCGTTCCCGTGACCGCAACCCCGACCTATCCGCCCGGACAGCACCCGGACCTGCCGCCGCCGCCGGGCACCGCCGGCGTCATCGGCTGGTTGCGCGCCAACCTGTTCTCGTCGGTGTTCAACACGGCGCTGACCCTCGTTTCCATCTGGCTGATCTACGAGTTCGTCACCGCCGCCATCGACTGGTTCGTGCTGGACGCGGTGTGGGAAGCCGGCTCCCGCGTGGATTGCCGCAAACAAGGCGACGGCGCCTGCTGGGCGGTCATCGCCACCCGCCTGGACCAGTTCGTCTACGGCTTCTATCCCGCGGCCCAACGCTGGCGCCCGGTGCTGACTTTCATCCTGCTCTTCCCCGCGCTGGCGCCGGTGCTGTTCGACCGTACGCCGTTCCGCCGTCAACTGTTGTGGTTCTCGCTGGCCTATCCCGCGGTAGGCGCCTGGCTTATCCACGGCGGCCTCGGTCTCCCGGTGGTGGACACGGACGCCTACGGCGGGTTTCTGCTCACCATGATCCTGGGCGTCACCGGCATCGTGGCCTCTCTGCCCCTCGGCATCCTCCTCGCTCTGGGGCGGCAGTCGCGCCTGCTCGCCATCCGGGTGCTCAGCACGACCTTCATCGAGGTGCTGCGGGGCGTGCCGCTGATCACGCTGCTGTTCATCGCCCACACCATGCTCAATTACTTCCTGCACCCGGGGACCACCTTCGACCTCCTGATCCGGGTGCTCATCATGGTCACCCTGTTCGCCTCGGCCTACCTCGCCGAGGCCGTCCGCGGCGGTTTACAAGCCATTTCCAAGGGCCAGTACGAGGCCGCCGACTCACTGGGGCTGTCCTACTGGAAGAAGACCTGGCTGATCACGCTGCCCCAGGCCCTCAAGATCGCCATACCCGGCATCGTCAACGTCTTCATCGGGCTTTACAAGGACAGCACGCTGGTAGTAATTATCGGGCTCTTGGACCCCTTGGGGGTGGCGCGGGCGGTGCTCGCTGACGCAAAGTGGAACGGTTTGTCCAACGAGACGTATCTTTTCATCGCGCTCTTCTTCTTCATCAGTTGCTTGGCCATGTCGCGTTACTCCCTTTGGCTTGAAGGACGTCTGAGCGTCGACAACCGGTAAAGCATTTCCATGGCCACCGTCGAAGAAACCACCCAGCGCATCCGATCCACCATCGATTCCTCCAAGGTGATGGTGGAGATCAACGGCATGCACAAATGGTTCGGCACCTTTCACGTGCTGAAGGACATCAACCTGCGGGTGACGGCCGGGGAACGCATCGTCATCTGCGGACCGTCGGGCTCCGGCAAGTCGACGCTGATTCGCTGCATCAACCGGCTCGAGGTCCATCAGCAGGGGACGATCCAGGTGGACGGCACCGAGCTGACGCGCGACGTCAAGAACATCGAGCAGATCCGCTCCGAGGTGGGCATGGTGTTCCAGCACTTCAACCTGTTCCCCCACCTCACGGTGCTGGAGAACTGCACCCTCGGCCCCATGTGGGTGCGCAAGCTGCCCAAGGGCGAGGCCGAAGAGATCGCCGTCCGCTACCTGGAGCGAGTGCAAATTCCCGAGCAGGCCGACAAGTTTCCCGGCCAGCTCTCCGGCGGCCAGCAGCAGCGGGTGGCCATCGCGCGCTCGCTGTGCATGCAGCCCAAGATCATGCTGTTCGATGAGCCCACCTCCGCCCTCGACCCCGAGATGATCAAGGAAGTGCTCGACACCATGCTCGAGCTCGCCGAAACCGGCATGACCATGCTGGTGGTGACCCACGAGATGGGCTTCGCCCGCCGCGCCGCCGACCGGGTGATCTTCATGGACGGCGGCGAGATCATCGAGGAGAACGCCCCCGAGCCGTTCTTCAATGACCCCCGGAACGAGCGCACCAAGCTGTTCCTGAGCCAGATCCTGTCCCACTGAGGCGCGGGCCGCGCCGTCACCACGGCTCCGATCCCGTCACCTCGGACTGTTCCCGCCACCCCGGACTTGTTCCCGCCACCCCGGACTTGTTCCCGCCACCCCGCAACCCCTCTCCGTCACCCCGGACTTGATCCGGGGTCCAGGAGCGGAGGGGCAAGAGGGACGACAAGCAACACGCCCCACCACCGCCCTCTGGACCCCGGATCAAGTCCGGGGTGACGGAGAGGTGGCCCGTGGGTGACGGAGAGGTGGCCCGTGGGTGACGGAGAGGTGGCCGGTGGGTGGCGGAGAGGTGACGCGGGGTGACGGAGAGGTGACGCGGGGTGACGGAGAGGTAAGACGGGGGTGACGGAGAGGTGGCGCGGGGATGGCGGATTCGGCGCGACGACGGTGCCTGAATTTCACGGGCTTCTGTGTTACGTTCGTTGAATTCTTTGCCGTAAAGGGGCCGCGAGCACATGTCCACAACGTTAATCAAGAACATCGGGACTCTGGTAACCGGGATGCTCGAGGATCCCCTCCGCGACGCCGACTCGATTCTCGTGGCCGACGGGGTGATCCGGGAGGTCGGAAACGGGCTGAGCGGCGGCGCCGACCGCACCATCGACGCCAACGGAACCACGGTGATCCCGGGCCTCATCGACTCGCATTCCCACCCCACCTTCGGCAACTTCACGCCGGCGCAGAACTCCATCGGATGGATCACGCACTACATGCACGGCGGGGTCACCTCCATCATTTCCGCGGGGGAGCTGCACGTGCCGGGGCTGCCGCTGCCGCCGGATCCGCTGTGCGCGGTGTCGTTGGCCATCGTCGCCAAGCGGTGTTGGGACAACCTCCGGCCCACCGGCGTCCGGGTGCACGGCGGCACGCTGCTGCTGGTGCCGGGCCTGGAAGAGAAGGACTTCGACACCATCGCCGAGGCCGGTATCCGCCTGGTGAAGTTCATCTTCTACGACTACAGCCTGTTGCCCAACGGCGAAGCGGAGCGCTACGTGAAATGGGCCCGGGCGCGGGACATCAAGGTCAAGATCCACTCGGGCGGCGTTTCCCGTTCGGGAGTCAGCCAGGTGGCGGGCGTGGACATCGTCAAGGCCATCGATCCCGATGTCATCGGCCACAGCACCGGCGGCCCCATCCCCATGCCGGAGGAGGATCTCCGCCGCATCGTGGCCGAGACCGAGTACTACGTCGAGATCTGCACTTCCGGCAACCTGCGCATGGGAATGGTGCTGGCCGACGCGGTCAGGCAGGCCGGCGCCGAGGCCCGGGTGCTGGTGGGCACCGACACTCCGGGCGGCACCGGGGTGGTGCCCCGGGGCATCCTGCGCGAGATCTGCTTCCTCGCATCCCTGGGGGGCTTCGCGCCGGAACACGCCGTGGCCATGGCCACCGGCAACACGGGGCGCGCCCACGGACTCGACCTCGGCATCGTCGCGGAAGGGAAGCCCGCGGACCTCGTGATCATGGACCGCATCACCGGCTCGGTATCCCGGGATGCGCTGGATTCGTTCGCCAAGGGCGACCTTCCGGGTATCTCGGTGGTGATGATCGACGGTGAGCTCACCGTCGACGGCCGAAGCCAACAGACGCCGCCGCCCGAGCGGGGCGTGGTTATCAGCTCATAGGAACGGGTTTTTTGCCAGGCGACAGGGTCAAATCTTGAACTTGGGTAAAACGTCCATAACCCATTATAAACATTGATAAATAGCTATGACCGGCGGCATGACGCACCTGGCCATGGCGCAAGGAGGTTTCCCGGTGAGCTCACTACAATACGGCGTCGGACTCTTCCCCACGGAATCCGTTTCGCGGATCATCCAGCTCGGCAAGCAGGCGGAAGAACTGGCCTTCAGTCATGTCTGGGTCGGCGACTCGCACCTCATCTGGCGCGAGGCCTTCGTGAACATGGCCGCGGTGGCGTTGAACACCTCGAAAGTGATCATCGGCACCGGTGTGACCAATCCGGTGACCCGGCACCCTTCGGTGTTGGCCAGCGCCTACGCCACCCTGGACGAGATGGCGCCGGGCCGGTTCGCCGTGGGCATCGGCCTGGGCGACAGCTCGCTGGAAACCATGGGCCGCAAGCAGGCACGCCTGGCGGACTTCGAGGAAGCGGTGGCGCAGATGCGCGCGGTCATCGAGGGCGGCGAGGCCGAGCTGGAGAGCGGCAAGATCCGCCTCAACTTCGCGCAGAACCGCAAGATCCCCTTCTACGCGGCCGCCAGCGGGCCGAAGATGCTGGAGCTGTCCGGCCGGATCGCCGACGGCGTCATCATCCTCGTGGGCGTGGATTCCGGTGCCGTCGAAAGGGCTGTCGAGCGGGTCGCGGCCGGCGCCGAGTCGGCCGGCCGCAAGCTTTCCGACATCGACCTGGTGCTGTGGGTGCCGTGCGCGGTTTCCGAGGGGCCCGGGGCCAAGGATGCGGTCAAGGCCCACGTGGCCCGGGTCATCGCCCATCCGCTGCCCTTCACCCTGGACGAGCGCGAGCAGAAGGTCCTGGTCGACATCCACCAAGCCTACGACTACTACCAGCACATGGACCAGAGGGCCGCCCAGGCGCGCGTGATCCCCGACTGGCTGGTGGACAAGTTCGCGGTCGCCGGCACCCCGGACGAGTGTCACGCCAAGGTCCAGGAGCTCAAACAGAGCGCCATCAACCAGGTGGCGATCATTCCCTACAACGTGGGCGACGCCGACCGCGGCGAGACCCTGCGGCTGTTTGCCGGAGCCGTGTAGCCAGTTCCCTGCCTCACGATCCTCTCTACGAGGCATGACACCAAGGAACGGTGCGGACTGTCACCCGCTACTACCTGTTTCAGATTCCCGGCTGGGTCCTGACGGCCGCGCTGGTGACGCTGCTGCACGCATGGCTGGCGCTGCCGGTATGGGTGGCGCTGACCGTGCTCGGCGTGGTGGTGCTGAAGGACGTGGTCTTCTACCCGTTCCTGCGGAGAGCCTACCAGTTGGAAGCCTCCGGCGCCGCCCAGCTCGTGGGCCTGCGCGGCGTCGCGCGGGACCCCCTGGACCCCACCGGATACGTCTACGTACACGGTGAGCTGTGGCGCGCGCGCACCGAGGCTGGAGCGCCCGCGATACCCGCGGGCGCGGAAGTTCGGGTGATCCGAGGGGACCGGATGACGTTAACCGTGGCGCGGGACTAGTGTCATGCCTGGTTTATTGCAGAGTAGCCGTTCGAGGAGCGAAACGGCGAGATCGAACGCCTTTATCTTGAGGACTACCACTGATGACGACCAGCGGCATCAAGGTAAGAATGACCCCTTCCCACCCCGGCGCCTTCATCCGGGTTGAGGTGGTCGAGGAATTGGGCCTGAGCGTGACGGCGGCGGCGCGGATTCTCGGTGTTCGCCGTGCGACGTTTGCGGACCTGCTGAACGGCAGGGCGGCGTTGTCGCCCGAGATGGCGTTGCGGGTCGAAAAGGCATTCGGTGTCAGCATGGACCTGTTGTTGCGAATGCAGGCATGGCATGATGCTTCGCGAATGCGGGCGCGAGCGAGTGAGATCGTCGTTCAACGGTATCAGCCGGCATGACCACCTACAGGAAGCCCTTCTCCTCGTAAAACTTCTTGGCGCCCGGGTGCAACGGGATGCCCAGGGGGCCGGCGTCGGTGTCGCGGCAGACCTGCCTGATGTTCAGCCTAGCGGCGTCCACCGGGATGTCGCGGCGGCGGCGGTAGATGGACTCGCACAGGGAGTAGGCCATGTCCCTGCTCAGCCACTTGTGGGTGATGACCGGCCAGCCGCTGAAGTCCACGGTGCGGATGTCTTCCTTGAGTCCGGGAAACCTGCGCCTGGGAATCACCGCGCGCTTGAATCCCAGGGCCTCCATGCCCCGGATCACGTCCTCGTCGAGGTGCAACACCTCGTAGCCGTTGTCCAGCGCGGCTTCGAGCCACTTTGTGGACAACCCTTCATCGAAAACCGCGTCCACGCGCCTCGCCTTGATCGATTCGATGCGTTTGGGCGAGGAAGGATGGGCGCACTCGTCGACCTCGCCGCCCCAGCGCGTGATCTTGCGGAACGTAAGCCCATAGAGCGACATGATGGTGGAGATGGCGTAGTGGGTGGAATTGTCGATGCCCGCGGTCCGGGTGGAAACCCTGAGCGGTATCCTGTTCCGGACGATGTCCCGGACCGAGCGGACTCCGAGCTCCGCCGATACGACAAAGGCGATGCGGTCCCAGGAGGGGAAGCAGGCCAGCGCCCGCAGGGGCAGCGCCTCTTTGTAGTATCCCTTGCCGCGGTAGCACATGGTGGCGATGACCGACGGATTCACGTGGGAGACGTCGACCCGGCGCTTCCCGACCTCGATGGGGGCCTTCATGCCGCCCAGGAGCTCGCCGTGGACACCGAACCGGAGCGGCGGGAAGATGTGGTCCTCCTCCTTGCTGGAGCGGATGGACACGTCCAGCGCCACCCCCAGGTCGAGCTTGCGGTCCGCGTAGACTCCGGCCGCCATCTCCAGCATCGTCTTGACTCGCTTCATCCGTGAATTGGGGCGTTGTTGTGCCATGAGCTCCTCTCTCGATGTCGGCTATCTCTGTACCAGATCCGCCGGTTTGTGGCGACTACGGCCCCGGACTTGATCCGGGGCCGGGATGACGGGAGAAGGGGTCCCGCGGTGGGCTCCCGCCACCCATTCCTTGCAGTGACACGGGTCGTCGAGTATGAATAGGGGCATGGACGATGCGGCACAACGGCTCAAGGAAATCATCGACGAGGATCGGCAGGACCTGATCCAGTTGTGCCTGGAGTTGGGCAACATCCCGAGTCCCCACGCCCAGGAACGGGCGCTTGGTGAAGCGGTGGTGGGGTGGCTGACGCAGAATGGCATCGAGTCCTACCTCCAATGGATTACCGACGAGAGCGTCAACGCCGTGGGGGTGATCCGCGGCGCCGGCGGCGGCTCGAGTCTCATCCTCAACGCACACATGGACACCGGCCCCGAGCTTCCCGCCGACGCCTCCGAGACGGACCTGCGGATGGAGGGCGCCTGGGTCGACGGCGACCTGATGTTCGGCAAGGGCCTGATCAACGACAAGGCCCAGCTCTGTGCGTTCATGCTCGCCGCCAGGGCGTTCAAGAAGGCGGGAATCGTGCTCCGGGGCGATCTCTACGTCACCGGCGTCGCCTTCGAGACCGGAGAACCGTCGGTGGACGACACCCAGGGAGTGAATTTCCCGGGCGAGGGCTTCGGCGCGAAATGGTTGATCGACCGGGGCGTTACGGCCGACTACTGCCTGGTGGGGGAAACGTCCGGTTTCGGCATCATCATGGGAGAATGCGGCGCGGTGTGGCTCAAAATCCGCTGCCAGGGACGCGAGCTGTACACGCCGCGCCTGGTTCGAGGTGAGTCTCTGCGCGAGCATCCCAACCCCTACATCAAGATGGCTCATGCCGTAACGGCGCTGGAAAACTGGGCCATCGCCTACGAGCACGAGGCGCGCTTCGAATTCCCCGGCGGCACCATGATCCCCAAGGCCCAGGTAGCCGCGGTTCGCGGCGGACCCGGCTACTGTGACATCTACTACGACGTTCGCATCGTGCCCAAGACCGATCCCCAGGCCATCAAGCGCGAGATCGAGGCCGTGATGGCGACGCTGGACTTCGAATCCGAGGTTTCGGTGTACCAGTATTCCAGGGGGCACGTGGCGCGGAACGTCGACATGCTCATGGACTCCATCGACCAGGCGCACCGTGATGTCATGGGCGCCGAGCCCCCTGCGCCTCCCTCGGCAGAGATCAGCATGTGGCGGGACATGAACGTGTTCAACGAAGTGGGGATTCCCGCCGTGTGTTATGGACCTCCCCGGCAGAGAGAAACCATCAGCCAGGCGCAGAATCGCGCCATGAAGATCGACGATCTCGTTGCCGCGACCAAGGTGTATGCGCTCACCATCCTGTCGGTGTGCGAGGAATCAAAGTGATGATCGGAGAGGGAGGTTGCCTTGGGTAGCTCGAATGAGGTGACACGCGGGGTGCGGATCGAGGTCACGACCGAGTACGACCCGACCCGTTCGTTCCCCGAGCACAACCGCTGGTTCTATCTCTACACCGTGGAGATCAGCAACGAGGGCTCGGAAACCGTGCAGCTCGTCAGCCGCCACTGGATCATCACCGACGCCACCGGACACGTGGAGGAAGTCAAGGGACCGGGAGTGGTGGGCGAGAGCCCGGTGCTGGAGGAGGGAGAATCCTTCGAGTACACTTCCGGGTGCCCGTTGACAACGCCCTACGGCTCCATGCACGGCACCTACCAGATGGTCACCGCCGACGGCGACCGCTTCGACGCCAAGATCGCCGAGTTCGTGCTCGGCCAGCCGCAGTCGCTGCACTAGCTGCAGGTTCCCGTTGACGACAATCCTGATCGCTAATCGCTTGAAACAAGTCGGAATAAATTTCCTGACGGACGTCCAATGTGAAGCTTCAATGTCTTGTTCAAGAGACGGAGATTGCCACGGAATTCAACCAGTAGTCGCCATTCTTTTTCGTTGGAATACTTTTCCGGCTTCCACCAATACTTACGTGCCAGCCCGTCAGCGCCCGGGTCGGCTTCCACTTTGAGCGTCTTTCTGTACTCGACCTTCCTCCAACTTACCGAGGTGACACCACCTTCCGGCAAAGCAGCCTCGACACGCTTCTTCAGTTTCATGGGATTCCCCACTTTGAGACAGGAGCCTCCGAACTTCTTGGCCGCGCTCTTTTCGGCACTGAAACACAGCATAAAGGCCGGATAGACGGGAACGTCATCGGTAATATCGTGATTGACTTGCCCATCGGGTAATTTAGACGTACCGATACCCTCCGAGGGATCTGCGGCCGGGCCTTCAATATCACGAAAATACGCATGTGCGCGGAACCAAAGTACTCCATCCAAGTGGTTGTACGCGGCTTGTTGGTCTTTAACTGCTCGAAACAGAGTTGGAGGTTCGACCACTTCCAAGTCTGCCGGCCTACCAGCATCGTCCATGGCGTGGCGATCCTTGAGCGTCGGCAAGGCTCGTATTCCCTTGCGCAATTTTTGCTCCGCAAACCGCAGTTCGTACAGCTTCTGCAAATTCAGCCAGAACTCCGCGCTCGTGCCAAAGAAATGAGCCAACCGAAGGGCGGTGTCACCCGTGACTGCGCGCCGCCCGTTGAGGATTTCGGTAATGCGGTTGGTAGGCACCTCAAGGAGTCGCGCAAGCGCTGCCGCGCTCATGTCGATCTCCTTCAGTTCTTCAGCCAGATGCTCTCCCGGACGGATTGCGCGGATGGTCATGCTGTCTCCCCTAGTGATAATCAACGATCTCTACGCCTGCAGGTCCAGGGAAACCCTGCGGCCACTCGAAGCAGACCCGCCATTGGTCATTGATGCGGATGCTGTATTGTCCCCGCCGGTCGCCTCTCATGGCTTCAAAATGATTGCCGGGCAGAACCGCGAGGTCGCTAAGCGAATACGCCGCTTCCAACCGGTCAAGCTTCAACCACGCCGCGCGTTCAAAGCCGGAGAAGGCCCTGACTCGCCTACCCTCCGCAAAGTCCCTGGTACGCTTGTCGCGATAGCTGACAATCATCCGTAACCTATCTGCCTTTATGTGTTACGTCAAGCATAACTAACCTGCTGTGCAAACTCCTTGGTGAGTAGCTCCCATATTCAAGAATCGGCTGGAATAGCGGATTCTGAAATATGACAAGCCATTTCCATCAACTCTTTCCACGAACCGATGCAGACGGACTATGAGTGAAGAGTCCTGATGCGTCGCGCCATGGACGGATCGAGGCTGGACTGGGGAACCGGGTTAACGGAAGGGTGACGGGAATGCGACAGCAAGAGGGGCGGAACGGCTCCTCGCGCATTGCCGCGAGAATCCGTTCCGCCCCTTTCTGTTGTACGGTCCGGCTCGCTAACTTGTCCGGCTCAGCGCCTCGAACACCTTCTCCGAGGTAATCGGCAACGACGTGATCCGGACGCCGACGGCGTCGGCCACGGCGTTGGCGATGGCTCCCGCCGTGGGGATGTTGGCGGTCTCGCCGATGGCCATGCTGTTGTAGGGTCCGGGGCCCCGCTTGGTCTCTGACAGCAGGGTCTTCAACTCCGGGACGTCCCGGATGGTGGGGATCTTGTAGTCGCCGAAGTTAGCCGTCGTGACCTTGCCGTCATCCACCATGAGGTGCTCCATCAGCCCGTAGCCGATGCCGGTCATGCTGGCGCCGTCGATCTGGCCCTGGTGCATCAAGGGGTTCAGGATGGTGCCGGTGCTGTGGCTCGTGATCAACCGCTTGAGCTCGACGTTGCCGGTCTCGGGGTCCACCTCCACCTCGGCGATCTGCGCGCACATGGCGGCGTCCGCCACCTTGGAGGTGTCGTCGTAGAGCCCCTCGGTCTCGATGGCCGAGCCCTTGGCCTTGACCACGTCGGCATAGCTCATGCCCCGGTCGGCGCTCTTGTGCACCACGCGTCCGTCGGCAAGGTCGAGGTCGTCCTTGGGCGCGTCCAGCGCGTTGGCCCCGTGCTCGAGCAGTGCCTCGCGGGTCTTCATGATGCCGTCGTAGCCGGCGTTGCCGTAGACCCGGGTGCCGCGGCTGCCGCCCAGTCCGGAGTCCTTGATGCCGACGCTGGTGTCGAAGTGCTCGAACTTGATGTTTTCGGCCGGGATCTTGAGCTCCTGCTCCGCCATCTGCTCCAGCAGCGTAAAGGTGCCCACGCCCTGGTCCAGCATGGCGGATGACACCGTCAGGGTGCCGGTGTCGTCGAGCCTGAACTTCACCAGCCCCTTGCCGCCGTTCACCGACCACTGCACGAGTCCGATGCCCCGGCCGACGTTCTTGGGCCGGGGTTCATAGTATTTGACCTCGTCGAGGGCCCGGTTGAAGACCGCATGGGAGCCCACGTAGTCGACCTTCTCGCCCACGGGCGAGTCGGCTACGCCCTCCAGGAGGTTCTTCTTGCGCAGGTCGGCCGGGTTCATGCCCAGCGCCTGGGCCAGCAGGTCGAGCTGGCTCTCGTTGGCGAAGAATCCCTGCGGGTCGCCCGGCGAGCGCATGTGTCCGCACGGCACCTGGTTGGTGTACACCATGTGCTCTTCCACGAAGGTGTTGGGCATGTTGTAGGGTCCGGGGGACTTCTGCGGTCCGCCGAGAATGCCGTTGGGCTTGAACGCGCAGTAGGCGCCGGTGTCGAACACGAAGTCCATGTAGTGGGCGGTGATGGTGCCGTCCTTCTTGGCGCCGGTCTTGACCTTGATGATGGAAGCGTGGCGCGGATTGCCGGCGATGAATTCCTCGCCGTAGTCCATGACGATCTTCACCGGACGGCCACCGCTCTTCTTGGACAGCGAGTAGCACAGGGCGATGTCCATGAAGTCGCCCTTACCGCCGAAGTCGCCGCCGATGTAGCAGGGATGGACCACGATGGTCTCGGGGTCTACCTGGACGGCGTTCGCCACCTGGTCACGGATCCCGAAGGGGACCTTGCTGCACGCCCAAATCTCCGCCGCACCCGTGGCCGGGTCGGTCTTGGCTACGCAGGAATGCGGCTCGATGTACGCTTGGTGAACCTTGGGCGTCGTGAAGGTGTTCTCGACGATGACGTCCGCCTCCGCGAACCCCTTGTCGATGTCGCCCTTTTTCCAGTTGACGTAGATCACCCGGTTGGTGGGGGCGTCAAGCTTCTGCGGCAGCCCCTTGTAGGTGTGGACCTCGGGGTGCAGAAGCGTCGCCGAGGGCTCCATGGCCTCCATCGGATCGAGGACGGGATCCATTTCCTCGTACTCTACCTCAATGAGCGCCGCGGCTTCTTCGGCCGCATCTTCCGTCTCGGCGGAGACCGCCGCCACCTTCTCGCCGATGAACCGCACGATGCCGTCCGCCACGATGGGCATGTCGATCACACGCCGGCCGATGCGCAATCCGGTAACGTCCTCGCCGGTGAGGATGCCGACCACGCCCGGCACCTGCATGGCCTTGCTCGTGTCGATGCTCTTGATGCGGCCGTAGGAGATGGGGCTCCGCAGGATCTTGCCCCACAGCATGTCGGGGAACGTGACGTCCGCCGCGTATTTCGCCTTGCCGCTTACCTTGTACTCTCCGTCGATGCGGGGTGTGGGAACTCCCACGCTGTGCGTTTCCGCCATTGGCTCACCTCTGGAAGGTTGTTGAAGATGTGGTGCCGGAACCCTGGAATTACGCATGTTCAATACCACACGCGCCGGTCGATGTGTACCCGTCCTGTTCCGCCGGAAAGGGCGATCCCATGGCGCAACGATTGCCTGCGAGAGGGACGCCAGACCCCGCACCCGTCATCCCGGGCTTGACCCGGGATCCAGAGGCGGTGGTTGGGTACGCCTGTTCCTCTCGCCCGCCCCCATCCCCACCTGGACCCCGGATCAAGTCCGGGGTGACGTTGAGGCGGTGCGGGGTGACGTGGAGGTGGCCCGGGATGACGTGGAGGTGGCCCGAAGACGCGGAGGTGCACAGGAAGGACGGGAACCCCGTTGCTGGAAGGACGGAAGGCATTGCCAAGGACGGAAGGCATTGCTGGAAGGAGAAGGATATGAGAACGATGAACCGGACAGGAGGGACAGCTATGCGCTCCTTTTACGGCACATCCGCCGGGATATGGTTTCTCGTGCTGGGCCTCGCGCTTCTGTTCGCCACCATGACCGGGGCCCGTGAAGGTCGGTCCGAGGTCCTGGGCCCGGCGGAGGTCAGCAACCTCCAGTACCGGGAATTCGTTCGCGCCACGGGCCATTCGGCCCCGGAGCATTGGTCCGGCGGCTCATATGCCGGCGGCTCGGCGCAGGATCCCGTGGTGCTGGTAACCTGGCACGATGCCGTGGCCTATTGCCGTTGGGCGGGCGGGAAACGGTTGCCGACGGTGGCCGAATGGCTGGCCGCGTGCCGAAGCGGCGACTTCACCAAGCGCGGCGACATCTGGGAATGGACGGCCACGGAGGTGGGCGTGGAGGGCGACTCCTTTAAGGCCCTGTGCGGGCCGTTGGGGGAGTGCGACTGCTCCCACCGGTACCGGCCCCACTGGCGGAACGAGGTGAAGGGGTTCCGGTGCGCCGGGAGCCCATCGCCGGTAACGCTCCAACGAAAACGGCCCGGCAGCGCAACGATTGCGTACTGCCGGGCCGCGAATTTCTCTCTCGGCGATCTCGTGCGGGCTAGACCAGCCGGCTTTCCGGGAACATGAACGAGCGGATGGTGACCGGGATGACTTCGGTCACGCCCATGGCGTTGCCGACGTCGATGAAATCCAGGTCGCCGACATCGATGCCGTCGACGGCGATGATTTCGGGCGCCACCTTCAGCTCCTCTTTGAGGATGCCGCCGAGGGATTTGGCCACGTCCATGTCCAGGATCAGAAACACGTTCAGATCCTCGTCTTGCGACTCATCCGCATCGTTGACGACGGCAGCGATGCCTTCGGCCACGCGCCGGATGAACTTGTAGTTGGGCACGCCCTGCAGGCCCAGGGCCAACGCCAGACCCGGCTTGTATTTCTCCAGGTCGAACTTGGCCAGCGCCGTCCGGATGGTGGCCTGCATGTCGGAATTCTCGTCGATGAGCGCCTTGACCACCTGCAGGCCGTAGACCGGAAGCGGGGTCTCGCTGGAGATGTAGCTGGTGTTGCCGCTGGCCTGGATGGTGTACTCGCCGGCTCCGATGACGGTGGCGCGAATCCCCTCCGTATGCTCCTTGACCAGATCCGCCCGGTTGAGCTCGGCGATGCGCGCGCGGATCTCCTTGCCCAGGTGGGGACCGACGTCCCCGTAGGACGGCGTCTCGTGATCGTAGATGTGTTCCGACACCCCGCCGGAAAAGACGATGTGGTCGATGCTGCTCAGGCCGTCGTAGTCCGGTAGCTGATCCGTTACGAGCAAGTGGGACTCCAGGTCGGAAAGCGGCTTGGCCTGGATGACGTTGAAGAGATAGGTCCCCATGTAGGCGGCAAACGCTCGCTTGACGTCGTCGGTAATGACCTGACCCACTTCCACCGGCGTGCCCAGTTCCTTGGTGATGAATTTGGCGGGAAGCTCCACCCGCGTCACCACGTCATCTTCGTCAAAGGCGATGAGACGGGCGCCCACGCTGATGGCCGCGGTCTGCGTTACCGTTCCGTTCCGGATCACGGACAGCTTGGTGGTGCCGCCGCCCATGTCGATGTTGAGCACCGTGGCGTCGGCCGATTTCGACAGGTCCACCGCGCCGCAGCCGTAGGCCGCCAGCAGCGCCTCGTGATTGGGTCCGGCGGAGGCGCAGATGAACTTGCCCGAGTCCTTGGCGAAATACTCGAGGATCGGCCGGGAGTTCTCCTTGTTGAGGGCCTCCCCGGTGATCACCACGGCGCCGGTGTCGATGTCGTCGTGGGTGTAGCCGGCCACGCGGTAGGATTCGTGGATGAAGTCCTCCACCTTGACCGTGTCGATGAGCGTCCCGGAGCTGTACGGCGTCAGCATGATCGGCGAACGGTACAGCACCTCCCGGTCCGTGACCCTGAACCGGGCCGAGAGCCCGGCGCCCTCGCGCCGGAGCGTCAGGTGGGAAAAGACCAGATGCGAGGTGGAGGAGCCGATGTCGATGCCCACGCTGGTAAGCGAGAACATTTCGATCCCTTCGATGTCCTCCACGATGGCATCGGGGCCCGGGTGAAAGTGTTCGGGATTGTCGGCGTCGTCGTGCATGGCTTACTGTTTCTGATTTCCCTGGACCTACTGTTTTCCCATCCCCTTGGACCACTCGTAGTCGGGGTTGGTATAGGCTTCCTCGTGCATCAGGGTGGTGGTGCCCCGTTGGGCCAGCTCATCCTCGAACTTCTGCCGTACGAAGGGATCCTCGTCCGGATACTCGATCTGGTCCTTGGCCCGGTCCTCGACCTTTTCCGCGTAGCCATGGAACTGCAAGGGCGGATGAAAGGCCAGGTACCGCGCGGGCGTGGTGCCGGCGTTGAAGTGCTGGTGGAACCACTTGTTGGGCGGCACGAAGACGCTGGCCTCGTGCCAGGGGACCACGATCTTCTCCTTGCCCTCTTCCCACAGGATCGAGTAGCCCTCGCCCGCGGGAATGACGATGACCCGGCCCGGGCCGTGACGGTGCGCCTTCTTGTAAGTGCGCGACGCGAACACCGACATGTGGCAGGAAAGCTCCGAGTTGGGGAACTCGATGAACACGCTGTGGCCGCCGGCGCCCCGCTTCTTGTTTTCGTCCAGCTTGTCCCAGGCTCTCATGTCAGGGAAGAAGTTGCCGTACCAGTAGACGCGCCGGTTCCACACGTTCCACTTGGTAGAGTCCGTGACCATCTTGGCCTCGGAGTAGAACTCGCCTTCCTCGGACGCGATGACGTCCTGGCCGGAAAAGGGATTGTCGAAGAAGAAATCCGGATCGCCCACCGAGGACATGGCCAGTGGCAGGTAGTTGTAGTGCAGGAGCCGGACCACCTTGTCACCCTGCATGTTGTTGATGGTGTAGTGGTAGTTGCGGGGGACGATGAACATGCTGTTGTTGTGCCACTCGAAGGTCTTCTTGGTGCCGTTGTCGTCCCGCCACACCGTGGTGGTGCCCCGGCCTTCCACGACGTAAACCACCTCGTCGAGGGCAAACCTCACCGGCGGAGTCGACTCTCCGGGGGCGACTTCCTGGATCCAGGCGCCGGTCACGCCCTCCTGCCCCATGAGCTGCATGAAGGCCGCCTTGCACTTGCGGTCCTCCCACCATTCGAGGTCGCAGGTGCGCAGGTCGCCGATGAAATACCCCGTGTGGATCGGAAGTCCGAGGGCCTCCATCCAGTGGTCATAGGTGAATTTGGTCTTCTCTACGACGGCATCGCTGATATCTTCTCCCATGAGACAACTCCTTCAATTTGATTTGGCGTGAACCGGGATTACCCGGGTGACTGTGGCCCGGGGAACAAAAACGGGCCGGCGGTTTGCCCAGCCCGAGAACAGGAGTGTTCTATATAGCGTCCCGCGGCACCGGGGGTCAAGACCGGGGTCGGGCCGGCCGTCTCGAAGGGGATCGGCACGGAAATCGACTTGAGGCCGCGTGTTCACAGGGCACCTTTACTCTGTGAAACGCATGCTTACGGTGATAGGCTTCCCCTAGAGGTTTACGTTAGCCTTGTGAGTGGGGAGGAGTCGTCATGTCCGTCCTGGAAATGATCAGCCGGCCAGCCGATCTCAAGAATCTGTCTCCGGAACAGTTCCCGCAAATCTGTGAGGAAATCCGCGAGCAGATCATCTCGGTCATTTCCAACGTCGGCGGCCATCTCGCCTCCAACCTCGGCGTCATCGAACTGACCGTCGCCCTTCACTACCTGCTGGACACGCCCAGGGATCTCATCGTCTGGGATACGGGCAACCAGGCGTACGCCCACAAACTGTTGACCGGACGTCGGGAGCAGTTTCACACCATTCGGCAATACGGCGGGTTGAGCGGTTTCTGCAAACGCGAGGAAAGCGAGTACGACACGTTCAACGCCGGCCACGCCGGCACCGGCGTCTCGGCCGCGGTGGGATTCGTGGAGGCCCGCGAGCAGCGGAAACAGTCGCACAAGGTCGTGTGCGTCGTCGGCGACGGCGCGCTGACCTCGGGGTTGACCATGGAGGGTCTTCAGCAGGCGGGGGGCTTGAACAGAGACCTCCTGGTGATCCTCAACGACAACCAGATGTCCATCTCCAAGAACGTGGGAGCGATCTCCGCCTACCTGAACCGAACCATTACCGGCGAGTTCTTCGACCGCATCACCGAAGAGACCAAACGGGTCCTGGGCAAGATGCCCCACATCGGCGAACAGGTGCAGAGACTGGCCGGGCGCGCCCAGGAGCTGGTCAAGGGACTGCTGCTGCCCGGGCTGCTGTTCGAGGAGCTGGGGTTCCGGTACGTGGGGCCCATCGACGGGCACCAGTTCGAGCATCTGCTGCCGACCCTGGAGAACGTGCTCAAGCTGGAAGGCCCCACCTTGCTGCACATCGTCACCAAGAAGGGATTGGGTTACGGACCGGCCATGGACAACCCCGTGTGGTTTCACGCCAGCTCGCCCTTCGACCGTGACACCGGGAGGCCCAAGAAGAAATCCGCGAGACCCTCCTACAGCAGCTTCGCCGTCAACACGCTCATTCAACTGGCCAAGGAAGATCCGCGCATCGTGACCATTACCGCTGCGATGTCCGAGGGGACGGGATTGGGCGCATTCGAAAAGGTCTTTCCCGAGCGGCTCTATGACGTCGGCATCGCCGAGCAGCACGCGGTGACGTTCGCCGCGGGCCTGGCGGCCCAGGGGATGCGGCCGGTGATCCCCATCTATTCGACCTTCCTGCAGCGGGCCTATGACCAGGTGGTCCACGACGTGGCCACGCAGAATCTTCCGGTGACGTTCTGCATCGACCGCGGCGGACTGGTGGCCGAGGACGGCACCACCCACCACGGGGCGTTCGATCTCGCCTACCTGCGGCACGTGCCCAACATGGTGGTGATGGCCCCCAAGGACGAGAACGAGCTGCAGCACATGGTCAAGTCGTGCATTAGCTACGACCGGCCCGCGGCCGTTCGCTATCCTCGCGGATCGAGCCTCGGGGTGGACATAGACCCGATGCCGCAAGCGCTGCCCCTGGGCAAGGGCGAGCTACTGCGGGAAGGCACGGACATCGCACTGGTGGCCATCGGCGTGGCGGTGCATCAGGCGGCGGCCGCGGCCGACCGGCTGGCACAGGAGGGGATTTCCGCCGCGGTGATCAATGCGCGATTCGTCAAGCCGCTTGACGGCGATCTTATTGCAGCCGTAGCGCGGGAGGTGAAGTGCCTGCTCACGGTGGAGGAATCCACTGTCATGGGCGGATTCGGGTCAGCCGTTCTTGAACTGTTGTCCGAAAAGGGTATCATAAACTTGCCGACGAAGTGTTTGGGGTTGCCCGACTGGTTCATCGAACAGGGGCCTCAGGATCTGCTTCGGGAGAAGTATGGATTGACTGCCGACGGGGTCCATCAACAAGCCAAACAGTTGCTCGCCGACGTCGCCGGTCACGCGGAGGTCGCCTGAACGGGACGTTTCGCTGACACTGTTTGGTGTCCGACACCTTATTTCTGCAATATTCCTCGTGTCGGGCAAACTGTCGGGAGGAGGTTGGAAAAATGGAAAAGTCACCGCTGGCGTACGCCGAAGGTTATGCCAAGGCTCGTCTCTACGACGAGGCAGCGGCCGACAACTACGTCAAGCACACCACCATCGGCGACCCTGAGTTGGACCCGATGATGCAGGAACTCGCCTCCTCGATGGATCCCGGCGAGCTGCACCGGTTCATCGGAGCCGGCATAGAGCAGCGGGAGGAGGTTCTACGCGAGGCGCCGCAGGCGCTGCGCGATTTCTTCAAGAATCTCGAAGATCCTCCCTGGCTCGACTACGAAGCCTTTCGTCCGGGGATTCGCGCCTTCCACGCAAACGTGGACATAATGCTCACCGCATTCGTTACGGTTGTGCTGGTGGAAGGCTTTTCGACGCTTATCGCCAAATCTTTCAGGATCACCGGGCGGGTGGCGTCGACCAGGAGACGCCTCCAGCAGAACAACCGCCACATGATGGACATATTTTTCCCCGGTGGCTTGCACAGAGACGGCGATGGATGGAGGCTGTCCACGCGCATTCGCTTCGTTCACACGCGAATAAGGGACCTGCTGGCGAAGTCCGAGGACTGGAATCACGAGCTTTGGGGCACACCGGTAAGCGCGGCGCACCTGGGTTTTGCCATTTCCGTTTTTTCCAAGCGTCTGTTGGACTACTCGTTGAAGTTGGGTGCCAAGTTCAGCAAGGAAGAATATGACAGTGTCCTCGCCGTCTGGCGCTACACCGGCTACCTCATGGGGATACCCGAAACGATCCTCTATACCGACGGCGTGGCGGCTGAAGAAATGCACAAGATCGGTCATATGTGCGAGCCGAAAGCGGACGCCGATTCGGTAGCCGTGGCGAATTTGTTGATCGAGGCCATTCCGGCGGTTGCGGATGTAAACGATCCGGTTGAACAGAAAAATCTGTTGGCCTTGGCCCACCGCCTTTCACGAGCGCTCATAGGAAACAGGCTCGCTGACGCGTTCCAGTTCCCAAAGACCGTCAGCCTGCTGCCGACACTGTTCACTTACCGGATGAAACAACGCATTCGGCGACTGCTGGAGAGCGACCAGTTGATCCGGTCAGGAAATTTTACCCAGCTTATCCAAATCTCGGTGTACGACGAGGGTGGACTGAGCTACAAGATGCCCGACCATGTCTACACGTCGAAATCGAGCGAATGGTAAGGATACTTGAGCCCGCTCCCGGCCCTGGATAGTCGAGTCGATGATTTCCGTGCCATTGGACCGCTACTACGTCGCGGCCGTTCTGCGCCGTCGATGGCGGGTGGTTGCGCTCGCAACCTTGCTCATGCTGGCCATGACGGCGGGTGTCCGCTTCCTCGGCGTCACGAACGACTACCGCATCATGTTCGGCGAGGGCAATCCGCAACTCGCCGCTTTCGACGACCTGGAGAGCACCTACACCGTATCCAATACGGCGCTGATCGCCGTGGCGCCCCGGGAGGCCTCGGTGTTCACCCGGGAGGCCCTCGCCGCCATCGAGGAGCTCACCGCCGCGGCATGGGAGGCGCCCCATTCCAGCCGGGTCGACTCCCTCACCAACTACACCCACAGTGAAGCGGAAGGCGACGATCTGATCGTCGAGCCGCTGGTCGATGA
The DNA here is from genome assembly GCA_965218305.1 of uncultured Binatia bacterium (SeqCode). Classification (GTDB taxonomy): domain Bacteria; phylum Desulfobacterota; class Binatia; order UBA9968; family JAJDTQ01; genus JAJDTQ01. The sequence goes on from OZ244617.1 coordinate 3,132,903, forward strand.
CGCGCAGTCGCTCGGCGATGCCGACGTGGCGCGGGCCGAGAAGATCGCGCTGAACGCCGTCGACATTGCCGGGCGCCTGGTCTCCCATGACGGCCGCGTGGGCGGGTTGGTGATCAACTTCGTCCTGCCGGAAAATTCGGACGTCGCTGTGGTGGAGATTACCGACTATCTCAACGCCGTTCTCGACAAGGCCCGGGCGAGCCATCCGGACATCGCCTATTACCTCACCGGTCTCGTCGTCATGAACCGCGCCTTCGCCGACACCACGACGGACGATATCGAAACCCTCACACCTCTCGTGTTCCTGATCATCGTGGTCGCCGCGGCCCTTCTCCTGCGCTCGATATGGGGCACCGTGTCCATCGTTGTCGTGCTTGTGTTCGCCATCGGCACCACCATGGGGTTCGCGGGCTGGCTCGGCGCGGTGTTGAGCCCCACCAGTTCCGGCGTACCGATCATCGTCATGACGGTCGCAGTGGCGCATTCGGTCCACGTCGTCGCCACCACTTTGGCGGGCATGAGCCGCGGGCTGGACAAGGATGCGGCCATCGCCGAATCGCTCCGCCTCAACGCTTATCCGGTATTCCTGACCGCCATCACCACGGCCATCGGGTTTCTCAGCCTGAATTCCTCGGATTCGCCGCCGTTTCACCTCCTGGGCAATCTCGTGGCCTTCGGCGTGTTGTGCGCCTTCGTCTACTCCATGACCCTCCTGCCGGCGATGCTTTCGATCCTGCCGTTGCGCGCGCGTCGTATCCGTACCGAGCAACCGGCCTTCTTCGATCGCTTCGGCGCCTTCGTTGTCGCGCGCCGCAGATTCCTGCTCTGGTTCGTCACTCTTCTGGCCGTGGCCCTGGCCATCGGCATTCCCCGCAACGAGCTGACCGACAACTGGACCCGGTATTTCGATGAGCGTTACGAGTTTCGGCGCCATACCGACTTCGTCATCGAAAACCTTACCAGCTTGATTACGCTGGAATACTCGCTGAAGGCGGAGCGCGAAGGCGGCATCACCGAGCCTGACTATCTGCGCGCCGTGGATGCCTTCGCCGAATGGTACCGGAGCCAGCCCGAAGTGAGCCACGTCCAGGCCTTTCCGGACATCATGAAACGGCTGAACAAGAACATGCACGGTGACGATCCGGCCTTCTACCGGTTGCCCGACGATCCCGAGCTCGCCGCGCAATACCTGTTGCTCTACGAGCTTTCGCTGCCTTTCGGCAGCGACCTCAACGATCGCATCGACATCGCCAAATCCGCCACGCGCATGACCGTCGTGGTCAGCAGCACGTCGTCCCGGGAGCAGCGCGAGCTCGATGCGCGGGCGCAGGACTGGCTTCGCGCCAATGCCCCTCGGTTGGCCACCGAGGCAACGGGCCTCAGCATCGTCTTCGCCCACCTTTCCCTGCGAAACATCCACGGCATGCTGCGCGGCACCATCATCGCCATGGCCCTCATCTCGTTCATTCTGATCGGGGTCTTCAAGAGCGTGCGCCTCGGTCTCGTGAGTCTTTTGCCCAATTTCATTCCCGCGGCCATGAGCTTCGGCCTGTGGGGCTATCTCGTGGGCCGCGTGGGTATTGCCTCCTCGGTGGTGGTTGCGATCTCCTTCGGGATCATCGTGGACGACACGATTCATTTTCTGACCGAATATCTGAAGGCCCGCCGCCAGGGCCTCCCGGCGCCCGAGGCCGTGCGCACCGTCTTTCGCACCGTCGGTCACGCGCTATGGACCACGACGGCCGTCTTGTGCGCGGGCCTGCTGGTGTTCTCGTCATCGGGGTTCGAGCTCAGTTGGGCCCTCGGTCTTCTGGTGACGATCACGCTCGGGTTCGCGCTCGTCAGCGATTTTCTGCTTTTGCCCGCTCTGCTGATGACTATTGACCGGAGAGAATAATGACTCACGTTTCTTCCGCGTTGTCCGTGGCTTGTCTGGCTTCCCTGTTGTCGCTGAGTGGGGCGGCGCCGGCGCGTTCGGAAACCCCCGAGGAAAAGGGGTTGAAGATCGCGCGCGAAGCTCGCGACAAAGGGAAGGGGTTCGGCAATTTCACGGCGCGCCAGACCATGGTGCTGCGCAACAAGCAGGGACAGGAAAGCCGGCGCCAAATTCGTGTAAAGGTGCTCGAGGTGGCCGACGACGGCGACAAGAGCCTGTTCGTGTTCGACCAACCGCGGGACGTCAAGGGGACCGCGTTTCTCATCCATGCCCACAAGGAGAAAGCGGACGACCAGTGGCTGTACCTGCCCGCCCTTAAACGCGTCAAACGCATCAGCTCGTCGAACCGTTCCGGTTCCTTCATGGGCAGCGAGTTCGCCTATGAGGACATGAGCGTCCAGGAGGTGGAACGGTTCGCCTACAAGTACCTGCGCGACGAGCTATGCGGCGATTCGACATGCACCGTCTCCGAACGCTTCCCGGCGGACAAGAAATCGGGTTACCGCCGCCAACTGGTGTGGCAGGACAAGGACGAGCTCCGCGTCCGGAAAGTGCATTACTTTGACCGCAAGAATGCCCATCTGAAGACCCTCACCCTGAACAAGTACGAGAAGTATCTGGACCGCTATTGGCAAGCCGGCGAGATGACCATGGTCAATCACCTCACGGGAAAGAGCACCGTTTTGACGTGGTCGGACTACGACTTCCGGACCAAGCTGAACGAACGCGACTTCAGTCGAACCGGCCTCAAACGGGTGCGTTGATGCCACGTGCCTTCGTCTGCGCCGCGGCCGGGGCGACCCTGATCCTGGCGTCCATCCTCGGCGGCGGAGCAGCTTCGGGGATCGAGGTTTCCGGACGCCTGGACCTCGAAAGCCGGTGGTACTACCAGGACGGCGCTCACCCCGGCCAGAAGTCCCACGCCACCGGCTTCGTGGTCGAGCCCAAGCTCTACGCCGAGGACGCCGAGGGCAGAAGCGTCACCCTGGCGCCGTTCTTCCGCTACGACGGCGCGGACCCGCGCCGCACCCATTTCGATGTGCGTGAAGCCTACCTGCTTGTGTTCGGCGAGATCGGCGACGGCGAATGGGAGTTGCGTCTCGGCGCGGACCGGGTGTTCTGGGGAGTCACCGAATCGCGCCACCTGGTGGACATCGTCAACCAGACCGACCTGATCGAGCATCCCGACGAAGAATCCAAGCTCGGGCAGCCCATGGCCCATCTCACCTTTTCCGGCGAATGGGGCGTGGCGGAAATCTTCGCACTGCCGTATCACCGGGAGCGCACCTTCCCGGGCCGGGCCGGCCGCCTGCGCAGCCAGTTCGTGGTGGACGACAAGCAGGTATCCTATGAGAGCGCGGCGGAGGAGTGGCACGTGGATCTTGCGGCCCGTTACAGCCACAGCTTCGGCCCGCTGGATCTGGGTATCAGCGTCTTCGACGGCACGAGCCGGGAACCCTGTCTGGTGTGCGTGCTACCGAGGCTGAGCGAAAGAGGGGAGCTGTTGCTGGTCCCGCACTACGAACAGATCCGCCAGTTCGGGCTGGACGCCCAGCTCACCATCGAATCCTGGTTGTTCAAGCTCGAGGCGATTCACCGCGGCGGCGCCTCGAACCAGGCGGCGCGGGAAGAGGACTACGCGGCCTTCGTCGGGGGCGTGGAGTACACCATCAACTCCGTATTCGGGTCGGGCGCGGATCTCGGCCTGCTCGCGGAATGGAACTACGACAGACGGCGGGACAATGCCACCAACGTCTTCGACAACGATATCTTCCTGGGCGCGCGCCTGGCGTTCAACGATGTGCAGAGCACCGATCTCGTCGCCAGCGTGCTGGCGGACGCCGACCATTCCACGCGTTCGATGATCCTCGAATTCAACCGCCGCCTCTCGGACCGATGGTCGCTGCACCTGGAGGCCGTCGTCATCCTCGCCGTCGACAGGGCGGATCTCACCCACTACCAGACCCGGCGCGACAGCTTCATCGAGCTGAGCGTGAGCTACAATTTCTAGTGTCTCGGCGGGACGATCTCGGGTAGGGGCGACCGGCCGGTCGCCCCTACATGCACGCAGTCGAATCCAGCTTCAACAGCCGCCGCGCATTCCCTTCCAGGATCCTCACACGGCGGTTTCCTGGGCGCCGACCAGCTCACGCGGCAACTTGAAGGTGACGTTCTCCTCGATGCCGTCGAGGTCGGCCAAGGTGACGTCGAACATGTCGCAGAGCCGGTCCACCAGCCCCTGCACCAACTCTTCCGGCGCCGAGGCGCCCGCGGTGATCCCCACGGTCTTCGCCCCCTCCAGCCAGGCCGGCTCCAGGCTTTCGGCATCCGGTATCAGGTAGCTGTGGGTTCCGACCTCGTCGCCGATCTCCCGCAGCCGGTTCGAATTCGAGCTGTAGTCCGCGCCGATGACCAGGATCACGTCGGATTCGGCCGCCAGGAGGCGCACCGCGGTCTGCCGGTTCTGTGTCGCGTAGCAGATATCCTTCACGTCGGGCCCCCGGATCTCGGGGAAACGGGCCTTCAGCGCGGCGATGATCTCGCGGGTGTCGTCGACGCTGAGGGTCGTCTGGGTCACGTACGACAGCTTCGCCGGGTCGGCAGGCTCCAACGCCGCTACATCAGTGATGTTGGACACCAGGTGCACCGTGCCCGGCACCTGTCCCATGGTACCCTCGACTTCGGGGTGGCCGGAGTGCCCGATGAGGACGACCTCGTAACCCTGCCGCGCATAGCGTTGCGCCTCGATGTGCACCTTGCTCACCAGCGGACAGGTGGCGTCGATGACCTGAAGGCCGCGGCCGTCGGCGGCGTCCTCCACCTTCCGGGATACGCCGTGGGCGCTGAATACGGTGACCGCGCCCTCGGGGATGTCGGAGACCTTCTCGACAAAGCGCGCGCCCTTGTCGCGCAACACGTCGACCACGTGCTTGTTGTGGACGATCTCATGCCGCACGTACACGGGGGCGCCGTAGATCTGGAGCGCGCGCTCCACGATATCCACGGCTCTGACGACACCGGCGCAGAAACCTCTCGGTTGCGCCAGGATGACTCGCAAGGGTTGTTTCGTCACTGGAATCCCTCCGCTCCCGCCGTACAGGCCCTTCGGCACATTCCACTATGCAGCAGTCACAACCGAGGGTCAACGATGGCGCGCGCGGCCATGTGGCCGGACCGAACGGCGCTCTCGATGGTCGCGGGCAGCCCCGTATCGATCCAATCCCCGGCCAGGTACACGTTGGCGAAACGGCTACGCGTGCCCGGGCGGAGCTTCACCTGCGCGGGCGTCTGCGCGAACGTCGCGCGTTTCTCTTTGACCACGCGGTACGGCGGCAACGGATCCGGGTCGCGGCCAAGGGCGGCGGCGACGTCGCGCCAGGTCTTCCGGGCGATCACGCCGGGCTGCTCGTCGACCATGTCGTCGGCCGCGCTGATGGTGATCGAAGCTACGGCGCCGCGAACGAACAGCCACTGCGCCGTGCCGCCGACCAGCCCGAGAAACGGCAGCTCCGCGGGCAGGCCGGCGGGCTCGGACAAGCGGAAATGAGCGTTGACGATGGCGTGGCTTTCGTCCGGAACGGTCAGGTCCGGCACCAGGCTCGCCGCGGCCGGCGGCGGCAGCGCCAGCACCACGCGGTCGCCGTCCTTCAAGGCCAAGGTTTCCGTGCCGAAGTCCAAAACGCGCGCTTCGCTGCCCTCGTAGGCGATGCCGCGCAGCCGGGTTCCGAACCGGACGGCGGCGCCGCGCCGATGCAGGAGATCCATCGCCGGGTCCACGAAGGTTCCGGAGAGTCCCGTTCTGGCGATTCGCGGCCGGCAGGCCGCCTCGCCCTTGCCGAAGGTCTCTCGCAACACCGGCCACAAGAGACACGCGGCACCGGCTCGCGCCGGGCTGTTCAGCGCCGCAACCGCCAGGGGCTCCCATAACTTCTCGAACAGGACGCCACGGTCGCCGACGCAATCGGTCACGGTGCGGTCCGCGCCGACCACGGCGAAACGGAGGCCCGACAAGTAGTTCCACACCCGGGTGTCGGGCACCCGCCGCCGGGTATCGAGGAGCCACCAGGGCAGCCTCCCGGCATTGGGCCGCAGTTGCCATCGCCGGCCCGTGCCCAGATCCAGGAACGGAAAGCACGCCGAAGCAGGGCCCACCAACTCGTCGCCGGCGCCGATGTCCGCCAGATAACGCATGGTGGCCTTGTTGCCGGTCAGGAGCAGATGGTTGCCGTTGTCGATGGCGCAGTCGAGCCTGGCATCGAAATAGGACCGGCAGCGGCCGCCGGCTTGGCCGCTCGCCTCGTAGAGAGTGACGGCACGCCCCGCCCGCGCCAGCGAAACCGCGGTGGCAAGGCCGGCCACGCCGGCGCCGATGATATGGGTTCGGGCCACGGAGAGAAGGCCCGTCAGAGAAGCCCGTAACGCAAGGCGAGCCACAATTTTCGTGCCCGCGTCAGCCGGACCGGACTGTCGATGCGCGTCCAGCCCCGCTCTTCCAGGCGCCGTAGCGTTTCCCGATAGACCGCCATCATCAGCACGATGGGCCGCATCTGGCGCCATCCGAGCTGGGCCAGCAGCCGGTCGGTCTTGGCATAGTAACCGCGCGCGAGCTCCGCCAGCTCCGCGCACGCCACGGCAAAGCCCGGTTGAATGAAGACCGAGCTCAGGGAGCTATCCACGACACCGTGTCTCTTGACCATTTCCACGGGGACATAAAAGCGTTCAATCGCAGCGTCTTCCTTCACGTCCCGCAGGATGTTGGTGAGTTGCACGGCGTTTCCGAGGGCCTCGGCGATTTGATATCCGGGGTCACGGGGTACGCCGAAGGCGTGGATGGACAGCATGCCCACAGCGCCGGCCACCTTGCGACAATAGCTCAGCAGGTCATCCAGCGCCTGCATCCGTACCGTGGGGGCGGCGTCGATCTCCACGCCGTCGATCACGGCGAGGAATTCCTCCCGTGGCAAGTCGAAGCGCCGCACCGGCTGCAGCAGCGCCCGGGTGGTGAGCCATTGCGGCGCGCCGGCGTAGAGCCGCGCGATCTCTTCCCGCCAATCCGCCAGTCTGCGCTTCTTTTCCGCGGGCTCTCCCGGCTCGTCGGCGACATCATCCACCTCGCGGCAAAACGCGTAGATCGCGTACATGGCCTGCCGCCGTTCCGCCGGCAGCACCCTCATGCCCCAAAGGAACGACGTGCCCGAACGCGCCACCACTCGATGGACATGGGTCCGTGGCTCGATGGCGTCTTCGGCCGAAGTGCTCTGAGGCCGCGCGGCCTTATCCGCTTCCATTCGACAAGCCCCGTCCGCGCCGCCGGAACAGCACCCGGCCGGTGCCCCGCGCACAGCACGCCGCATACTGCGCTTTCGTCAGCACCACCCGTTCGGCCAGGGGGTCGCGCCGGCGCAATTCGACGCTAAGCCTCCTGGCGATGGCGACGATGGCGGCCGCCTCCATGGCGAAACGGAGGTTGCGAAGCCGTCCCGGCAAAGTGTCCGCCAGCTCCAGCAGGTTGTCGGTCCCGTCGAGGCACTGGTCCAGCACCCGCCGCAACGCGGTTGCGGACCGGTTTTCGCCGAGGGCCTCGACATCGGTACCCGCGGCGGCCATCCAGTCCTGCGGCAGATAGACCCGGTTCAGCGCCTTGTAGTCCTCGCCGCAGTCCTGCAAGTGGTTAATCACCTGCAGCGCGTTGCAAAGGGCGTCGGAGGCCGGATACGCCGCGGCCGACTCGCCGTGCAGGTCCACGAGGTAGCGTCCCACCGGAGCCGCCGACAGGTTGCAGTAGCCCATCAGATCGTCCCAGTCATCGTAGCGCAGCTTGGTCGCGTCCTGCTTGAAGGCCCGGGTCAGGTCCACGCAGTGCCGGTGGGTGACCCCCATCTCCGCCAGGCTGCGGCGGATGTCATGCGCCTTGCGGAAGGCCGGATCGGCGGTGTCCGCGCCGCTCACGGCCCTGGCGAAGCCATCCAGGCGGGCGATCTTGTCGGCGGGCTCCAGGTCGGGGTTGTCCGCGATGTCGTCGATGGCCCGGGCATAGGCATAGAAGGTCGCGATGTGCGGCCGCAGCCGCGCCGGCAACAGCCAGGACCCGACGGGAAAATTCTCGTCCGCCGCGTCTTTGCCGGACGGCGTCTCCATGGCAACTGACTCGTCCATCGCAGACTTTCCCGCCCGCTCACTCGCTCAGGGATTTCAGGTACGCGATGATGTTCCGCCGGTGGGCCGCCTTGAAGTACTTCATGGTCATGCGCGACTTGACCTTGCGATCCTTGAGGAAGGCGCGGAGGAATTTCTTCGGGTTCCTGAGGTATTGGAACAGCGTCTCCTCGTTCCAGACCAAACCCTGATTGCCCGCCCGCGTGTAGGCCGGGGAGTACTTGAACCCTTCGGCGCGGCCCGCCGGCCGCCCATAGACCTTGTACAGAGTGGGTCCGACCTTGTGTTTGCCTTTCTCGAAGGTATGGCACACCACACAACGCTTGGCGAATTTCTCGCCGGCCGCGACGTCGCCCTGGGCGAAAGCCGAGCCCGCGGCCACCGCCATGGACGCCAGGATTGCAGGAAACAGGAAAGCGCCTCGTACCATCGTCAGAACCTCCCTTGCTCAAGGTCGACGTTCCAAGGCCCCCCTGGAGGATGAGGGCCCTGCTGACAATGTATGTACGCCCGCCGCAAAATGAAAGAGATAAACGAGCCGTGCCGGGGCCCATCGGAGCTTCGGAATCAAGAAAATACTGGATCGGGGCCGGTGGCGGTGGTATCATTTTGACTGGAAGCGGCGTTCGCGCGGCGCCCTGATGGCCGTCAGGACGTGCGTACCTGGTGTGGTGTCCCATGATCGCGTCGCCGGCACGCCGTTCGAGGAGATGTTGCCAATGAGATCGGCACTCGGACTGATCCTCGTCGCCTTCTTCGCAGCCCCGGGGCTGGCCCAGAGCGCGGGCCCCATGGCGCCGGGGGATGTTCCACCGGCCTTGGCCGCGCTCGGCAAGCGGCTCTTCCACGATACGCGGCTTTCCGGCGATACCTCCCTCGCCTGTGCGAGCTGTCACCAGGCCGACAAGGCGTTCACCGACGGCGAAGCGCTGTCCGCGGCCTATACGGGCTCGGCCCATTTCCGCAACACCCCCACCCTTGCCAATGTCGGCCGTCGCGCCGCGTGGTTGCATGACGGCCGCCTCGGCACCGACCTGAACGACGTCACGCGTGAGATGATAACCGAGTCGTACCTGATGAACATGGACATGCGGCTCATGCAGGAGCGGCTGAAGCAGGATCCGGTCTATGTCGAGATGTTCGCCGCCGCCGGGCTGGGCGAGCCGTCCAGCGGCGGCGCACGCAAGGCCATCGCCGGGTTCATGGACACCATCGTCTCCCGCGGCGCCGCGATCGACACCGGGGACCTGTCGCCCGCGGCGCGGCGCGGCCGGGCGCTGTTCGCGGGCCGCGCCGGCTGTGCTTCCTGTCACGCGGGGGACCGTTTCACGGACGACCGGCCGCACAACACCGGGGTCCCCGACAATCCGGAGATCTGGGCCGATCCGGAACGGCATTCGGCGTTCGTGACCTATGCCAAGTTCATGGGCATCGAGAACTACATGAGGCTGCGCGAGGACCCCGGCGCCTATGTTCGAACCCACCGGCCGGAACACCGGCGCGGCTTCATGACGCCGACCCTCCGGGAGCTCCAATGGACCGCTCCCTACATGCACAACGGCGTGTTCGAGTCCCTGGAGGAGGTGGTGGACTTCTATGATGCCGGGGGCGGGGACGATCCCTTGAAGGCCCCGCGGCTGAAGCCGCTCGGGCTGGCACCGGACGAGAAGGCCGATCTCATCGCGTTTCTCCGGGCGCTGAGCGGCGAGACCTTCGACACCGGCGACTTCGTGTGGCGCGCGGACGACTACGACTACGAGCCGATCGCGAACTGGCGCACAGCGCCGAACTGAAGGAGGCAGCCGTGATCGGATCCGGAACGCTCCTCGCCCTGGTTGTCGCCGCCGTGCTGGCCGCGCCGGCGCCGGCATCCGGCTTGCGGCCCGACAGCCTCGCGCCGCTCGGTCCCCCTCCGGTACCGCCGGACAACCCGATGTCGGCCGAGAAGGTCGAGCTGGGCAAGATGCTGTTCTTCGATCCGATCCTGTCCGGCAACGCCGGGATGCCGTGCGCGGCCTGCCACGCGCCCGACGCCGGCTGGACGGTCCAGACTCCGGTCAGCATCGGCTATCCGGGCACCGTTCATTGGCGCAACAGCCAGACGATCATCAACGCCGCCTACTATGGCAAGCTCTTTTGGGCCGGCGCATCCAAGTCACTGGAGGCGCAGGCGCGTTCGGCCGCCCGGGGCGGCGTCGCCGGGAATGGCGAGGACGACATGATGGAAGCGCGGCTCGCCTTCGTGCCCGAGTACCGGCGGCGGTTCAAGCAGGTATTCGGCGATGACTGGCCCAATATCCGGCATGCCTATATGGCCATCTCGGCGTTCGAGAGGACCCTCGTTCAAACGGACACGCCGTTCGACCGCTACATGCGCGGCGATGACGGCGCCCTGAGCGCGTCGCAGAAGCGGGGCCTGGCGCTCTTCGCCGGCAAGGCGAACTGCATCGTGTGCCACAACGGGCCGCTGTTGTCGGACGAGCAGTATTACAACCTTGGCGTGCCGCCCTACGACGGCTGGGAGAGCGGTCCCCTGGAGCAGATCACCTTCCGCTTCGAGCTCTATGCCAAGGGCTCCACCGAGGCTCTCTACCGTAACGCCAAGGACGACCCGGGGCTCTATTTCCGCACCAAGGACAAGAACCACCTGGGCAAGTTCCGCACACCGAGCCTGCGTTACACCAGGTACAGCTTCCCCTACATGCACAACGGCATGCTCGCGACCCTGCGGGACGTGGTGGAGTTCTACAATGACGGGGGCGGCAAGAACGAGTTTGCCGCAACCAAGAGCCCGCTGATCGAGCCGCTCGGCCTCACCGACGCCGAGATCAGCGACCTGGTGGCCTTCCTCGAAAGCCTTTCGGGAGACGAGATCCTGATCGAGGAGCCGGATATTCCGGAAATGGAGCCGCTCCCGGCCCCGGGTGCGAACTGAGAGTCCGAGTCATATCTATGAAACGCAACACCAAGCTTCGAGAGGCCGGTACCATGACGATCCCCAGCCGAACTGCCAAGGCGGTGAACGATCCCAAGGGTGATGCCGAAACCGCCGGCTCGAACTCCTGCCTGATGGACCGCCGCAGCTTCCTGCTCTGGGGCGGCATGACCACCGCGGTGATCATGCTCGGCGTCCCCGGCCTCGGCACGGCGCAAACGCCGGCGGTGGTCGCCACCTACCCGAGAAAATTCATCACGCGACTGTCTTCGCTGAAGCTCGACGAGCCGTTTGATTTCGAGTATCCGGACGAGGGCGACTATGCGGAATCGATGGTCGTCAAGCTGGGGGTCCGGGCGGGCGGCGGCATCGGCCCGGACCAGGACATCGTGGCGTTCAACTACACCTGCACGCATCAGGGCGGCCCGCTGAACGACACCTACAAGGCCCGGGACAAGGCGTTGGGGCCGTGCCCGTTGCACCTGAGCACCTTCGACCTCACTCGTCACGGCATCTTCATCTCGGGACAGGCGTATCAGTCGCTGCCGCAGGTGCTGCTGCAACTCGAAGGCGATGACATCTACGCCGTCGGCATGTTCGGCCTGATCTTCGGCCGGATCGACAATCTTCAGGCCTGAGGAGAGCTGTCCAATGGCGACCCCCTACCATCTCCCTGAACAGACGGTGCCGCTGCCGCCGCCGGATGCGGAAGTGATTTCGACGGCGTGCGACTATTGCGTGGTTGCCTGCGGCTACAAGGTTTACCGCTGGCCGGTGCGGGGCGGCAGGAACGGCGGGCCGAAGGCCCATCAGAACGCTTTCGGCGAGGATTTTCCCGTGGCGCCGCTGGGCCCCTGGGTCGCCCCCGACCAGCACAACATCGTCCTGCACGAAGGCCGGCCTCACCACGTCGTCATCATTCCCGACAAGGAGGCCGAGGTCGTCAACCACACCGGCAACTCCTCGGTCCGGGGCGGCTTGATCGCGCAGAAGGTCTACAACCCGGCGAAGCCGACGCGCGACCGGCTCCGGTCGCCCATGGTGCGGATGCTCGGCGTGCTGATGCCGGTGCCCTGGGACTTCGCCCTCGATATCGCCGCGGAGGTGGGCAACTACGTGCTCGCCCGGCACGGCGCCAATGCCTACGGCGTCAAGACCTTCTCCTACGGCTATATGGAGAACACCTACGCCATCACCAAGTACGCCCTGCGGCACGTCCGCACCGCGAACTTCACCTTTCACGATACGCCGTCGGACGTGACTTCGACCCCGGGTTTCCGCGATGCCGGGTTCGACAACTTCGGACCGTCCTACGAAGACTGGGGCGACGCCGAAGTGCTGCTGATGTGCGGCACGGACCCCTATGAGACCAAGACCATCCTGTTCACCGACTGGATCATGCCCGGCATCCAGAACGGCCAGAAGGCCATCTTCATGCTGCCCCGCCGCACCGCCGGCGTCGCCTATGCCGAGCAGAACGGCGGCATGCTCATCGACATCCTGCCGGGGACCGATCTGCCGGTGCTGCTGGCCATCGCCCGGGTGATCGTCGAGAACGGCTGGGAGGACAAGGCGTGGATCCGGGACTGGGTCAATTCCAAATGGGAAAGCTCCTCGGGCTTCGGACAGGGAACCCGCAACACGCCGTGGCAGTGGCGCTCGACCTGGGGCATGTTCCAGACCGGCGGGTTCGAGGACTGGAAGGCGTGGCTGCTGGCCCAGGACTACGCGGTTCCGGAAAAGGCCGCGGCCATCGCCGACATCGACGTCCGGAAGATCTACACCGCGGCCGAATGGATGGCCAAACCGCGCCCCGACGGAACCCGGCCCAAGACCTCGATCATGATCGAGAAGGGCTGCTACTGGTCCAACAACACCGGCAACACCAACGCCATCGCTTCGCTGGGGATCGTTTGCGGCTGCGGCGGGCGCCCGGGCCAGGTCATCGGCCGGGCCGGCGGGCACCAGCGGGGCGGTCTGCGGGGCGGCAGCTATCCGCGCAACAAGAGCCCGGAAAAGCTGCCCGGACGCCGGCGCCGCGCCCTGGACACCGACCGCTACCTGATGGCCGGACACACGCGTCTGGCTCACGTGATCGGGACGACGTGGGTGCAGGCCATGTGCGGCACGCAGTCGCTGCAGGCGAAGTTCGACGAGCTGACCACGCGCAACCCGCACCAGGTCCAGAGCTTCGACCGGGCCGGTATCGTGGACACGCTCAAGCGGCGGGTCGATTCGGGCGGCATGGTGGTCTGGAACCAGGATATCTACCTGGTGGATCCCATTGGCGCGCGCTACGCCGACATCGTCTTTCCGGCCGCCGGCTGGGGCGAGGAAACCTTCACCCGGGCCAACGGCGAGCGGCGCATCCGCCTCTATCCCAAGTTCTACGACGCGCCCGGCCAGGCCCGGCCCGACTGGTGGATCGTCGCGCAACTGGCCCGGAAGATGGGCTTCGAGGGCTTCGATTGGAAGACTTCGAACGAGGTGCTCGAGGAGGGAGCGCGCTTCTCCCGGGGCTCGCGGAAAGATTTCTTCATGGTCAAGGTGGCCGCCGGGCGAGAGGGCAAGACACTCCACGACAAGCTCCGGGAATTCGGCACCAACGGCATCCAGGGGCCGGTTCTCATGCGCGCCGACGGCACACTCGAGGGGACCAAGCGGCTTCATGACGTGAACCGGGTCCTGCCCGAGAACGGCCCCGCCGGGGCGGCAGTGTTCAACAAGAAACTCACCCACTTCAACACCCAGACCGGGAAGTGCAATCTCCAGAAAGCGCCGTGGGGCCTGTTCTCGAGCTACTGGGAATGGCTGAAGCCGCGCGAAGGCGAGCTGTGGATCAGCTCCGGGCGTGTCAACGAGCGCTGGCAGTCGGGCTACGACGACGAGCGGCGCCCCTATATCGAGCAGCGCTGGCCGGAGAACTGGATCGAGATTCACCCCGATGACGCCCGGGCGCGCGGATTGGAGTCCGGCGACTACGTGATGGTCTATTCCGACCGCATTCCGGTGCAGAAGGACACCATCGTCGGCGTCGAGGCCGGCGACTTCGATTTCGCCTCGCTGCTACGCAACGGCCACATCGAGCTCACCCGCGCCGCCATCACCGCGGTCGTGATCGTGACGCCGGCCATCAAGAAAGGCGTCGGCTTCATGGACTTCCTGCAGACCAGCCAGCCGGCGAACGCGCTCACGGGCCGCGTCGTCGACTGGATCAGCGGCAACTACAACTACAAGATGGGTATCGGACGGCTGCGACGTCTGGGCGAGAGTCCCTACAAGCGCCAGTACCGCAGCATGTCCTTTGCGCGCCGCGACATCTCGTAGGGGCGACCCATGCGGCACCCCGACAGGGATCCCGTCCGGGCCATTGCGCCGCATCTCCGTGCCCCCGAGGACCTGATCCGTTGCGCCGCCGCCCGCGCCCTCGGCGCGCTGGGCGACGAGAGCGCCGCACCGGCTCTTGTCGACGCGCTCATGGACGAGGACCCGGACGTGCGCTCCGATTCGATAGCAGCGCTCGTACACCGCGCCCGGCCGCAGGATGCGGCCGCCATCCGGCGTTCCTTGCAGAGCGACCCGGTGGGCGACGTAAAGATCGCGGCGATTCAGGCGCTGTGCCGGCTGCAGGATGAGGCATCCATCGCGCTGTTGCAGGCGTTGGCGAAGGATCGTTGCGAGCCCGACGTCGCGTGGGAGCACGGGTCGTGGGATGATTGGCTCGACGTGCAGGTCGCCGCCATCGACGCGCTCGGCCGCATGAATGCCGGCGGCGCGGTGGATGATCTGATCGAGGCCCGGGCCGACGAAAGCGGCCAGGACCTCGATCACGCGGTTTTCGCCGCCCTGGCGAGAATGCCCGGGCGCGGAGTCGCGACCCTGCTCGGGTTCCTCGGAGACGGTGACGCGCGTGTCCGACAACGTGCCCTCGCGGCGTTGTCCAACGCCGGACGCGATCTGTTGGCGCCGGTGCGCGACAGCCTGGTTCACGATCCGAGCCCGAGCGTTCGTCAACTCGCCATCGACTGTTTCGACGACGACGCGACCCTCTCCGCTCTCGCCTTGAAGGATCCGGCGGCCTCCGTTCGCCGCGCGGCGCTCGCCCGGATTGCGCCGTCGCGCCCGGACATGGCGCGGCTGGCCCTTTCCGATCCGGACGAGGATGTCCGCGCCATTGCCCTCGAAGCGATGGCACCGGTGGCCGAGCCCGCTCTCGCGGCCGACGTGAAGGCCTGGCTTCGCACCGCGGACAGCGGCCTGGCGGTGGCCTGCGCGGCGGCGCTGCCCGGGTTGGCGGGGGTGGAGGCGCTGGACGCGCTCCGTGACGCCGCGAGCGATGGAGAAAGGCCCCCGGAGGTGCGGATCGCGGCGTTGCGGTCCCTGGGCGAGATCGGGACGGAAGAGGCCGCCGCCGTGCTGCGCTCCGCGGCCGTGGACCCGGCACGGCAGGTGCGGTTGGCGGCGTTCGCGGCCTTGGCCGTGTTGGCCCGAACCGCACCGGACCCGTTGGGCGGCCGAGCGCGGGAGGTATTGACCGACGCCGCGCGCGGAGATATCCGGGTTGAGCAGTCCGCGCAGACCACGGTGGGGATCGGCGACATCTCCACCCCTGGGGCTTCGAAGACCGAGCAGAGCGGCGCCGGACCCATCGCCATTACGCCCGAAGGCGATATCGTTCCGGCCGACACGCGCGCGCCGGGGGTTTCGGGCGGGGCCGGACACGGGCCGTACCCGCGCTCGACCCTCGAAGCGATTCAGGCACGGAGCGTCCAGGGCAGCGGGGCAGCGGTCGCGTTGGATGACGCCGCGCGATCTTCGGAACGCCACAGGCGCGTCGGTCGGCGCCGCGTCCCGGTGGATGGTACCGATGACATCGCCGCCGACATCCGGCGGATGGCCCTCCGCATGGCCGCGGACTGCGCCGGCGACGGCATCGACGAGTCATTGGCGGAAGCCGCCGAGTCCGCGGCACCTGACATCGCCGTAGCCGCCTTCGAGGCGATTGCCCGGCGCGCGGCAACAATGCCGCTCGCACCCGGTCTGGTCGCGCTCCTGATCCGGTCGCTCGAACGCGACGACCCGCTGGTGCGCGCCGCTGCGGCTCGCGCCCTCGCCAACGCGACGGGCGCCGCCGCTCGATATCTCGTCCCGTTGCTTGACGATCCCGATGCCGCGGTGCGCGCCGTGGCGGTGGCCGCGGTCGCTCCGATTCATCCCGAAGAGGTCATGGCCGGCTTTCGCGACCCTTCGCCGCTGGTTCGCCGGGCGGCAGTGGACGCGCTTGTCCCGGGCGGAGACCGCGCCGTCCTCGAAGAAGGTTTGAGAATGTTCGTGGAAGGCGGCCGCGCCGACAGCCTGGCCGATGCTTGCCGGCGTTACGCCGAGGCTAGACAGGTCCTGATCGGCATGCTGGGCGCCCCGGAACTCTCAAGGCAGACAATCCTGACGATCCTGGAACCCCTGGCCTGCGCCGCCGACCCGGATTAGCACGGTCAGACCTTGGACTATGCGCTCCGGGAGCCTGCGCCGCAGGACAATGACGGTGTAGGGGCGGGTTTCAAACTCGCCCGTGCCCGCAACGCGCTGTCGGCCGAGACAGCCTCCAGGCCGCGATTGTCCCTGTGGCCGCGACCGTAGTACCATGGCGCGACAAGCAACACGGAGGGAGCAGGAATTGTGGCACACCCGTCAACCGATGTCTTTCGCGTAACCCTTCTCGGCACCGGCGCGCCGCCGCCGAGGCTCGACCGGTTCGGGCCCAGCACCCTGGTCGAGGTGGGCGGTGAGAAGCTACTCTTCGATGCGGGGCGCGGCGCATTGCAACGCCTGTTCCAACTCGGGATACCCTTCGGCGAGATCACCGCCATGTTTCTCACCCATCACCATTCGGACCACGTGGTGGGTTTTGCCGATCTCTGGCTGACCGGCTGGATCGGCATGCCGTGGGGCAAGCGCAACGTGCCGCTCAAGGTCTGGGGACCCGAGGGTACGAACCAGATGGCCGAACACCTGCCGCTCGCTTTCGCCACCGATATCCGCGTCCGCAGCCACAGCTACCCCGCCGAGGGCGTGAAGCTGGAGTCCACCGAGATCGAGGAGGGGGTCGTCTACGAATCCGGCGACATCCGGGTCACCACCTTCAAGGTCGATCACGGCGGCGAAGAACTCGATGCCTTCGGCTATCGCATCGACTTTCAAGGGCGCTCGGCCGTGCTGTCCGGCGACACCACCTTCAACGAAAACCTCATTGCCCATTCGCAGAATGTCGATCTGCTGGTGCACGAGGTGCAACACGGTATGGGCCAGGGTGTCCAGCGCGCCAACCTGGAGAGAATACGGCGCAACCACACCATTCCGAAAGACGCCGGCGTCGTGTTCACCCGCACCAAGCCCAAGCTCGCGGCCTACACCCATCTTCTGCTCTTCGGCGAGGCCACGCCCGCCGACCTGATCCCCGCCACGCGCGGCACCTATGACGGGCCGTTGGTTGTCGGCGAAGACCTGATGCAGTTCGAGATCGGCGATGAGGTGCGGGCCAATCGGTTTGGGCCGCCGGCTTATTGACGCCTGCACAATATAGTGACGCCTTCCCCTTCTCGTTACCGCCTTCTGAGGACACGCCGGCGTGCTCGCGTGTCATGATATTATGCGGCTCTCAATAGGTGATACTTTCTGGCAGCACCATTTCGAGCTAGATGAAATGGCGCAAATCCCGAGTGGCACAAGGCTTGCGTACAAGTCATTGCCTATGCGGTGAGATCTGTTAGGGATATTTTTAGTGGAAGACAGGGACAGAATGACCTCCGAAAACCAACTCGACGCCTTCGTTCCCGATGTATTCCGAACCCTGGAGGATCCCGCGCGGGATCTTCCTCGGCTCGCCAAGGATACGTCCGCCATGGTAACGCTCGAAGCCGCCATGCGTCGAATCCCCACGCGTCATGAGGTGTTTTTGGGAGACGCCCGCCATGCGAGCTTTCCCGCCGGGTCGGTCCACTTGGTGGTGACGTCGCCTCCCTACTGGACACTCAAGGAATATCGCCGCAGCGAGGGCCAACTGGGCTGGATCGAGGACTACGGCGAGTTTCTGGAACAACTCGACGATGTCTGGCGCATGTGCCACAGGGCGCTGACCCCCGGCGGGCGCCTCATCTGTGTGGTCGGTGACGTCTGCCTTTCCAGACGGAAGAACTCCGGACGACATACGGTCGTGCCTCTCCACGCGTCCATACAGGAGCAATGTCGGAAGCTTGGGTTCGATAACTTGGCCCCGATCATCTGGAGCAAGATCGCCAACGCTGCTTACGAGGTCGATCGGGGGGCCGGGGGATTTCTGGGAAAACCTTACGAGCCCAACGCCGTTATCAAGAACGACATCGAGTTCATCCTGATGCAGAGAAAGCCGGGGGGATATCGAAAACCCTCCACCGCTGCCAGGACTTTGAGCTTACTCCCCAGGGAGTATTTTCAGAGGCTCTTTCGCCAGGTGTGGACCGATATAAAGGGTGCCTCTACACGGAAACATCCCGCGCCCTATCCGGTGGAGTTGGCTGAACGGCTGATCCGCATGTTCAGCTTTGTAGGTGATACGGTGCTCGATCCTTTCACCGGAACCGCCTCGACGCAGATCGCGGCCGCCGCCTGTGGCCGAAACAGCGTGGGCATCGAAGTCGATCCGGTCTACATGGAGGCGGCGTTGAATCGCCTGCGAAACGAGACAGGCGATCTATTGAAAAAAGTTCAAATCAACACCGGCAAGATTGCTGGGAGCCCGGCCATTTCGCAGAAGGACGCCGTGACCGGATAATCCCACGTCGCAATGTGCACCTAAACATGATCTCCCCCGATGATGCGGTCCAAGACCTCTACCGGATAGCGGTTGTCGAAGGCAGGACCACCTCCACCCTTCGACTGAAGATACTCGCCGACTATTGCGTGCAGGAACTGGAACAGCGCGGCCTGAACGGCGTCGAGAAAGAAGTGGCGATCCCCGGCGCAGGCAGAGAGAAGCAATGGGACGTCGCTTGGAAGTACGACGGCAAGTATCGACTGGGGATTTCCCTTAAATCCATACTGAAAAACATTCCGGGAACCGTCCCCAACAGGATCGACGACCTGATCGGGGAGACCGCGAACGCCCAGCTTCATTCTCCCGAGATCGCAATTGGCTACGTCATGGTTTTCAACGCCGAGCACGACACGGTGTCCACAAAGCATCATGCTCGGTGGTCTGACGTCGTTCATGAGCGCCTGACCTCTCTGTCCGGCAGAAGGCCGCCCTCGTGGACTACCGGTACCATAGAAGACTTCGTGCTGGTCAAGGTCGATTTCGGCTCATCACCGTTGATCATCGACGTTTCCCGTGAGTTCGGCGATTTTTTCGACACCTTGGTGGACCAAGTCGCCCACCGAAACCCGAATGCGATACGGTAGTTTCTTTTCCCTGTAACGGCACCATTGGTCGGCCGGTTCACACGTGCTCCACGAGTTGTTCGGCCTTCCCACAAGTGGTGCCTCGGAAAAAGCCGACACTTTGCCTGGCGGGCGGCTCAAGAGCAGCAGGTCGTGGATGCGCGGCCGGTCCCGCCGGTGCGCGGGCGGCTGCGAAGCGTGGTGCCGTGAAGCTGTTCGGCATCCCCCGACTTGACGTACCACTCCCAGCGCGCGCCATCGGGGTCGCTGATCCACGTCTCCGTCTTCTCGGCGAAGCAGCAGGCGGTGTCGGCGACGCCGGTGGTCTCGAGCCCGGCCGTGCTCAGGCGCTGCTCGGCCGACAGGACCTCCTCCACGGTGTCTACCTCGACCCCGAGATGGTTGAGCGTCGCCCCCTCCGGACCTTCGAAAAGCACCAGTTTCAGGGGCGGATCGGCGATCGCGAAGTTCGCGTAGCCGGGTTTCACCTTTGCCGGCGTGGCAGCGAACATCCTGGAATAGAACTCGATGGCCTTCTCCAGATCGGTGACGTTGATCGCGAGTTGCAGTCGAGACATGGGGTTCTCCCTTCGGTCACGGTGCGGCGTCCATATTATGGTATCGGATGTCAAGCCCCATGTCATTGAAATCACCCTGAGAATGTGGTTCGGGGATAGGATTGAAGGATCCGAGACCTCCAGGTCCAGGTCCCATCACTGGCCTCCAGCCGCCAACAACCGCTCCCGGAAGGAGATAGACTTGGCCAAGACACAGGCAACCGCCGGACCCCGTGGCGTCACCCTCGACGTCGCCAGCAACTACTACCCGTTCTTCGGCGCTCTGATGAGCGGACGCCACCAGGCGTACGGCCTGGACATGCGCTGGCACTACGTGGACCCGCCGAACAAGCTCTTCCGGCAGGTGCTGAAGTCGCCGAGATACGACGTCACGGAGCTGTCGCTGTCGAGCTATACGATGATGCGGGAACAGGGGTGGCGCGACTACAAGGCCTTTCCGATCTTCACCTCACGGCGTTTCCGCCATTCGGCGCTGTTCGTGAGGGCCGGCAGCAGGCTGGTGAGCGGGGAGCAGCTCAAGGGGCGGCGGGTGGGGGTGCCGGATTTCCACATGACCGCGGCGGTGTGGATCCGGGGCATTCTCCAGGAGGACTTCGGCGTCAAGCCCGAGGACATCCGCTGGTTCACCGGCCGGGTGGAGCGCGTCAAGCTGCCGGCCGCCATCGCCGACAAGGTGGTGTACGTCGGCAAGGAGGCCCGGCTCTTCGACTGGCTGCTGGAAAAGAAGCTCGACGCGGTGATCTACGCCCACTTGACCACACCCCCGGTGCCGGACGGCTCGGTGCGGTGCCTCTTCCCCGATGCCGTGGAGCAGGAAAAAGCATACTTCCGGAAGCACGGCGTCATTCCGATCATGCACCTGATGGCCCTCAAGGAAAAGCATCTGGAGAAGGGGCTCGGGATCGCCCGCAAGGTGGAGCGCGTGCTCAGGAAAGAGAAGGAGTCCTTCTTCAAGCGGCTGGATAGGGTGAGTTCCGCCGGGGTGCTTCCCTGGTTCTCCGAGTACGTGGAGGACACTGCCGGAGTCCTCGGGCGCGACCCGTGGCCCCACGGCATCGAGACCAACCGCAAGGGTCTGGAGAAGTTCCTGGATTACTCCATGGCCCAGGGCCTGATCTCGCGGAGGCCCGATTTGAGTGAGCTGTTCATCGACGTCTGACGAAATCCGAGCTTTCCACAAACCGGACGAAACCACGCCCCGCCGCCGATCTCACCCTCCGGTGATGAAGTCGAGATAGTTGTCCCGATGGACGACCTGAAACGTGCTGTCGGGATACGCTTCGCTCCAGCCTCGCGGGGGCCGGACCTTGGACTGAGGCGACCACTTCATCTCGGCGGCGTCAATGCGCCCTCCCCACTCCTCGATCAGGTCGATTTCCTGGCGGTCGTAGGTACGCCAGAAGTAACTCTCGGCCAATCGTCCGGTGTAGAGGTTGTACTTCAGCCGCTCAACCTGGACGTAGTTCTCCCACAAGGCGCCGGCGTCGTCGGCGTCGCGCTGGGCCAAGTTGTTGAAGTTGTTGATCAATCCATTTCGGATTCCGTTGTCATAGAAGTAGTAACGCCGGCTCTTGGCGATTTCCTTGCGGAGATTGCGGCTGAAACCCATCCTGCTGTACAGGACGTATGCCTTCTGGAGCAGGTCGAGATAGCGGTTGACCGTGTTCTTGTTCATGCCGAGTTGCGCGCCTAGTTCCGCCATGGAAGCTTCCTGGCCCACCTGAAAGGCAATCAACTGCAACAGCCGTAGCAGCTTGTCGGCATGTCGCACGCCTTCGAGTTGCAGGATGTCCTTGAACAGATAGGAAGCGATCAGTTCTTTCAGATAAAGTTGCCGGTCCTCGTCCGACTCCATGAGCACGACTTCGGGATATGACCCATAGACCAGCCGCATCTCGAGTTGTGCCCTGGTTTCATGGACCGTTTCGACGTTCTGAAGCTCCAGTTGCGACAGAGGCAGCATCAGCAAGGTGAGCTTCCGCCCGGTGAGCGGCTCGCCGGTCTGTTCCGCCAAGTCGAAGGAGGACGAGCCCGTAGCGACGATGCGAAGCCCCTCCACGTGGTCGGCCAGCAGCTTGAGGTTCAAGCCGATCTGCCGGACGTACTGAGCCTCGTCGACGATCAGCGTCCGCCGCGAGCCGACGAAGGCCCGCAGCTTGGCGAGGGACTGGCTTTCGAGATACTCGCGTACCGCGATGTCCTCCCCGGACACCAGGAGAGCATCGGCGTCGTGCTGTTGCACGTACCGGCGGATCAAGGTCGTCTTCCCGACCCGCCGGGGCCCGTACACCACCACGACCCGGTTGGGGGCTACCGAGCGTTCGAGTCGTGTGAGTAGGGCTTGGGGTACATAGGAATCTGCCATATGACTGAATTTACGTAAATTCAGTCAGTTGTCAAGCCCTAATTTAGCTGAATATAGCTAATACAAGATCCGACCCCAGTCCGCCTGCCAGCGTTCCAGGGGACCGCAGCTTCACAGCACGAACGGCATGGTGGCGGCCAGCAGCACGCTCTGGTCCAGCAGCATGGTGCGCTTGCAGATCTTCCATTGGCCGTCCACCTTGCGCAGCACGTCCTCGCGTTTGCCGGCGAAGATGTCGGTGCTGTCTTGGAGCTTGTTGCGATAGATCAGGATCCGGTACTTGACGCTGACTTCCTCGGGGTCCTCCAGGCTCGGCGTAGCCTGTATGGCGTGGACGTTGGAGATCAGGCGGGAGACCCGCGGCGACGGCTCCTCCGCCCAGTGGACTCCGGAGGTGATCTGCTTGATCCGCAGCCGGAGGGTGGACTTGCCCTCGTCGAACCAGTTCATGTCCCGGCCCTGGCGGGTGTTCTCCGTATCCCAGTGGCCGAATTGGACGTTTCTCCGAATCGGGACCCAGTACGCGACGTCGTCGGTCAGGAGATCCAGCCACTCCTCGTAACGGCGCTCGTCCAGCAGATCCGCCTCGGCGTACAGAAACTCGTGCACCTCCTGAGCCAAGAGCAGGTAGGCCAACCCCTTCCCGCCAGCGTCCGCGGCCGGATATCCCGTCGTTTCCCGTTCCCGGGCTTCGGCCGGTGTGGTCTTATTCCTTGTCATTCATGAGCTCCGACCAGCGCCCGTAGAAGGCCCGGGCGCCTTCCTCGGAAAACGACGCCTTGACGGTCACCGCGTCGGGGAGGTTGTCCACGGGCTCGGCGAAGCCCAGGCCCATGCCGTAGTTGTAGGGGTAGCGGCGGGCGATGGTGCCCCGGCTCGCCTCGGTGGCGTAGACCCAGTTGTCCATGTCGTCGGATTCCACCATGCCCGCCGGACCGGAGAACCGCATGTAGTAGTGACGCAGCAGGTCCTTCACCTCCCAGGGCGCATCCTTGTCCACCAGGTACCAGCGCCAAGCCTCGGTCCGTGCCGGGCCCACGGGATGCCACACCACCATGGTCCGCGGAAACCAGGGGTGGAACGCGGTGTTGGGAAAGACGTTGCCGTTCCCGGGCGTCACCGTGACCTTGCCCTTGAGCCGCTCCCGCCGTTTGGCCTCCACTTCCTTGAAGTATTCCGCCACCAGCGGGGCGTTGGGAAATTCGGGGAACAAAGCCTCGGCCCCCACCTCCGGCGGCCCGGTGATGGCGGCGTGGCCGAGCGCGGGGAACGCCAATAGGCCGCTGGTGAACCGTTTGGCCTGGTTGCGGTGGACCGAGCCGTGGCGTTCCTGTCCTTCGCCTCCTGGTCCCAGCCCGGCGATCTCCGCGGACTTGTGGGTGGTGGGACTGTGGTACGTATCCCAGGCGAAGTTCTCGGCGGCGAACTTCCAGTTGCACGGCATCCGCCACCGGACCATCCCGCCCAGCACCTCCGAGCCTCCCTCGCTGCCGTCACGCGCGTCCAGCAACGCATCGAGGTACAGGCGCATGCCGCCGAGGTATTCGGAGAACGACGGCGCGGACTCGTCCCATGTGGCCCAGATGGTGCCCTTGTAGACTTCCATCTGCGCCACGTGGATCAGCCCCCACTCGGACTTGTCGAGTTGCTCGCGGTAGCCCGCGTGATATTGGGGAACGCCGTACAGGTCGCCCGGCGTCTTCACCAGCCCGCCGTCCGTGGAGTAGCTCCAGCCGTGATAGGGGCAGGTAAACACGGAGGTATTGCCCTGATCGTAGCGGCAGACCTTCATGCCCCGGTGCCGGCAGGTGTTCAGCAGCACATGGATTCCGCGCTGCGGGTCCCGCGTGACGATGACCGACTCCTCCCCCATGCGGGAGAGAAAGAAATCGCCGGGCTCGGGGATCTGGCTCTCATGGCCCACGAGGAGCCATGTGCGCGCGAAGATCTGCTCCAGCTCGGACCGGTAGATGTCCTCGTTGACGAAAATCTCCCGGCTGACGATGCCCCGGTCCAGATCGACCCACGCCCCGTTCCGTTGTTTACCGTTGCCCACGACGCCTCCAGAGTGGGTTGGTTTCGAGAACTCCAATGGAAACAGCGGAAGCCGTGGGTTGTCAAGGATTCACGCTCCCGATCAGGGTGGGGACGGGCTTCCGCAGGTGTCACCATGGCCCGCTGAGGGGACACGCAGGGCTGACGAGAACCCGGACCGCTCAGGCGCGCACCTTCCGCAGGCTCGGCATGCACAGCACCACCACGACGGCCAGGGCCAGCACCATGGCGCCCATCCCCACCACCGTGTAAGGGGCGCCGATGAAGTGGGCGCTGACCCCGGCCATCAGCGCCCCGGCGGGCGTGATGCCGCGGTCGAGCATGTAGATGCTCATGACCCGGCCCCGCAGTTGGTCGGGCACGGTCATGTGCAGCACCATGTTCGAGATGGACATGAACAGGACCTGGAATCCGCCCACCACCACCAGAGTCAGCAGTGCCAGCGGCAGGGTGCGCATCAGCGCGAACAGGATGAGGAAGGCCCCCTGCAGCACCAGCGCCGCGATCATGAGGAGCCCGGGCCGGTTTACCCGGTTGGCGAAGTGGGCGACGCTCAGCATGACCAGCATGGCCCCCAGGCCCGGCGCCGCCATCATCATGCCCAGTCCGTCGGGACCCACCTGCAGCACGTCCTTCTGGAAAATCGGCATCAGCGCCTGGTAGGGCATGGCGAACAGGCGGGGGATCATGGCGGTGGCCAGAATGGAAAACACCACCGGCTCCGACCAGACGTAGCGGATCCCCTCGCGCAGGTTGCTGAGCACCGACGACCTGTTGGCGTCCCGGACCCGCTCCGGAATGTGCATCCGGTAGATCATCCACATGACGAAAAGGTAGGTGGCGCTCTGGACGTAGAAGTTTCCCGCCAGCCCGAACAGGACGATGAGCACCCCGCCCACGCTGGGCCCGATGATCTTGGTGAAGTTGAAGGCCGCGGAATTGAGGGCCACCGCGTTCATCAGCTCCGCACGCGGTACCACGTCGGGGATGAGCGCCTGCCGGACGGGTTCGCTGAACGACCACACCACGCCGGTCACCAGCGTGAACGCGAACAGGTGCCAGACCTCCAACAGCCCCAGGCTCACCACCACGCCCATGCCCAGGGCCGTCACCAGCACGCACCATTGGGTCGTGATCATGAGCCTGCGCCGGTCCGAGCGGTCCGCGGCCACCCCGGCCAGCGGGCTGAAGATGAGAAACGGGACGAACCGCAGACCGTTGAGCGCCCCCAGAAGGATGGACGAGCGCGTCATCTCGTAGATCGCCCACCCCAGCGTGACCTGCTGAATCCACAATCCGCCGCTGAGGAAACAGGTGCCGGCCCACAAGTACCGGAAATCCCGATTGCGCAGGGACGAGAAAGTGCTTCGGGACTTTGTAGCCATGCGCGGTCAGTCCCTGCGGTCCGTGTGGTCAGGCCCGGCCATGGCGGCCACCAGGCTCAGTTGGCGCCGGTCGAGGTTGGCGCTCTTGACCAGGGCGTACACCTCCTGCCCCGGCGCCAGCGCCAGCTCGCGGACGGCCTGCCGCGTCACCAGGGCGGTCAACGGCGCGTCGCCGATGCGCAGCCGCAACTCGGCCAGCGGCCCGGGGGCGGCGTCACCTTGGCCTATCTCCACCAGGGTAGCCTTGAGCACGTTGCGCAGGCTCAGCCCCCGCGGCGCCTCCGTCGCCACGCTGACGTCCCGGGCGCGAATCCACACACGCACCGCCACCCCGGCGGGAATGTCCACCAGCGGAACCCGCAGCTCGCCGCCGCGGAAGCCAAGGTGCGTGAGTCCGGCTTCGGCATCGTGGCCGGCCACCCGGGTGGCCAGCATCGTTCCCTTCTCCGTCTCATCCTCCGGCGACCAGAGCTCCATCCGGCTCAGGATCTGGTCGACCCCGCCCGAAGCGGTCACCCGGCCCTTGGACACCAGCACCAGGTTGCGCGCCAGCCGCGACACCTCGTCGAGGGAATGGCTCACGTAGAGGATGGGAATGCCCATCTCGTCGAGCCGCTCGATGTAGGGGAGGATCTCGTTCTTCATGAGCACGTCGAGAGACGCCAGGGGCTCGTCCATCAGCAGCGCCCGGGGGTTGCTCAACAGCGCCCGGCCCACGGCCACCCGCTGCTTCTCGCCGCCGGACAGGGACCGTGGCCGGCGCTTCAGCAGCGCGCCCAGGTCCAGGAGCCCGACGATCTGGTCCACGGTGAGGTACCGTTCGGCCGCGGGCGCAAAACGCCAGCCGTAGAGCAGGTTCCGGCGCACCGTCAGGTGGGGAAACAGGCGCCCTTCCTGGAACACGTAGCCGATGCGCCGCTTCCACGGCGGCAGGTCGATGCCCGCGGCGCTGTCGAACAGCACGTGGCCGTCCACCTCGATACGGCCCTCGTCGGGCTTCAGCAGCCCGCTCACCATGTTCACGATGGAGGACTTGCCCGCGCCGGAACGGCCGAAAAGGGCCGTCACGCCGTGGTCGCTGCTGAACCGGGCGTCGATGCGGAAGTCCCCGAGGCCCCTTTTCACGTCGACTTCAAGCATGTGCGTGCCCTGTCACTAGTGTCCTGTCTCACAAATACCGTTATGAAGATGCGAGGGCATTTTTGTCGTCGGCAAGGCGCGATGACGAGCAGTGGCGGGCACCACGCGAGGAAGAGCAACGCAGCCGACGGCGAAAAGGACCCGCAGATTCATAACGGTATTTGTGAGACAGGACACTAGCCAGCCGTCTTTCGGGCAACGTAGCGGCCCAGCATCTCCGAAGCCACCAGCGCCACGATGGTGACCATGACGATGACGATGGTGAGACGCATGGCGCCCGGCTCGCCCCCGGGCACCTGGAGCGCGGAATGAACCGCCAGGGACAGCGTCTGGGTCTCGCCGGGGATGTTGGAGACGAACGTGATGGTGGCGCCGAACTCCCCCAGACTCCGGGTGAAGCCGAGAATGGCGCCCACCACCATGCCCGGTAGGCTCAGGGGCAGCGTGACGGTCAGGCACGTCCACCACCGGTTGGCTCCGAGGGTCGTGGCAGCGGACTCGAGGCGCTGGTCGATGGCTTCCAGGGAGAGCCGGATGGGTCGCACCATCAGCGGAAACGCGACCACGGCCGCGGCTACCACGGCGCCGGTCCAGCGAAACGCGAACACCAGACCGAAGGTCTCCTCGAGCCACGCGCCCACCAAACCGCGGCGCCCGAGCAACACGAGGAGGAGGTAACCGGTGACCACCGGCGGCAGCACCAGGGGCATGTGCAGCAGGCCGTTCAGCACCTCCTTGCCCCAGAAGCGGTAGCGGGCCAGCACGAACGCAGCAGCCGCCGCCAGGGGGAGGCTGACGAGCGTGCTCCATGCGGCAATGCGGACACTCAGGCGAAGGGCCTCAATCTCGGCCGGGCTCAGGGACCACATGGACACAACGCTATGGCTCCCGCACCGTGAAGCCGTGGGCTTCGAAGACCGAACGGGCCTTGGGCGACCACAGGAAATTCAGGAACGTCTCGGCCTGGGGATGGGTGCTGGCAGCCGGGACGGCCACCGAATAGTGGATGGGCGGATGGGAGTGCTCGGGGAAGACGCCCACCACCGCGACCCTGGGCTCGGCCTTGGCGTCGGTGGTGTAGACGATGCCGTAGGGCGCCTCGCCCCGGGCCACGAGAGCCAGCGCCCGGCGCACGTCGGCGGTGCCGGCGATCCGCCGCGCGACGGCCGGCCAGACCCCGTAGGTCTCCAGTGCGGCCTTGGCGTACTGCCCCGCGGGAACGTGACTCGGGTCGCCCATGGCAAGGCGCCCGTCCCCCAGCAGGCGCGCCAGCGGGAAGCGGGAGTGGATGGGCACGGGAGCGGGAGCGGCACCGGCCGCCGGAGCCACCAGCACCAGCCGGTTGCCGAGCAGGTTGCCGCGGGTCCCCGGCCGCAGCCATCGCTTCCGCTCCAGCAGATCCATCCACTTGGGACTTGCCGAGACGTAGACGTCGGCGGCCGCACCGTGCCGGATCTGACGCGCCAGGGCCGAGCTCGAGGCGAACGACACCGCCACCCTGGCCCCGCCCGACCGCTCGAACCGCCGCGCGATGGTATCGACGGTCCCCTGGAGGCTGGCGGCGACGAACACCAGCAGGCGTTCGGCCGCTACGGCCGTGCCGGCCCATGTCATTCCCAGCATGAGGATGCCGGCGATGAAGCACCGCCGGCGCACGGACCCGGGCCGCTTTTCAACCATGAACTCTTTCTTTCGCAGGATGTCGTCCCCGATCATCGGAGTTTCGCAGAAAGTCATTTTTACTTGGCATTTTGTCGTCTATAATACCAGACGGTCGATGCCCCCGCGGAAAGAGCGCCGGAACGAGCACGGCGCGTCGGACTCGGCCGCGGGCACCCCGAGCGAACGGTGCCCCGCGCCGCCGAAAGGAGCCCATGGCTGGACGGAAAGTTCCCTACGACCCCGCAACTGCAAACCTCTTGTGCTACGCAACCGCGGTTCCCGCCTTTCTCGACGGCAGCGACACTCCCCGCGCCTACCTGGAGCGATGCCTGGAAACCATCGACGCGTTGGAGCCGGAGATCAGGGCGTTCGTCCGGATGAACGTGGAAGGCGCCCGCAAGGCGGCGGATGAAGCCACCGCGCGATACCAGGACGGGCAGCCCCTGTCGGTGGTGGACGGCATGCCCATGGCCATCAAGGACGTGCACGAGACCGAGGACATGCCCATGGAGGTGGGCAGCCCGGTGCTCAAGGACTGGCAATCCGGCTGGGACGGGGCCGCGGTCCACTGCCTGCGCAAGGGCGGCGCGCTGATCCTGGGCAAGACGGTGACCACGGAGTTCGCCTTTGCCGCGCCCGGACCCACCCGCAACCCCTGGGACGTATCGCGGACCCCGGGGGGATCTTCCAGCGGCAGCGCCGCCGCCGTGGGGGCGCGCATGGTGCCGGCGGCCACCGGCACCCAGGTGCGCGGCTCGGTGCTGCGGCCGGCGGCCTATTGCGGAACCTATGCCATCAAGGCCTCCTACGGCGCCATCAATACGCTGGGGGGTTTTCCGTCGGCGCCGAGCCTGGCCCACCTGGGGATTCTCGCCGGCACGTTGGAGGACATGTGGGGCACGGCCTATTTCATCTCCCACGCCGCGGGCGGGGACCCGGGCCATCCGAGCCTGGCGGGGGAGCCCTCGCTGCCCGCGGCGGCGAAACCGGGCCGGGTGGTCCGGCTCGAATCCGCCGGATGGGATGTGACCCCCGATGAAACCCGGGCGGTCTTCGAGGCATACATGGAGGCGTTGCGCTCCAAGGGCGTGGAGGTGGCGGGCCGGGCCGACGACCCGGAAGTGGAGGCGCTGGAACAAAAGCTCCGGGAGCTGCCCGAGGTCATCCTGCTGATGCTGACCTATGAAGGACGCTACCCGCTGGGGGTCTATGCCGACCGCTGCCCGGAGCTCCTGAGCGAGCGGGTGCGGGAACGGGTGGAGGTGGGCCGGGGCCTCAAGTCCGAAGACTACGCCCGGGCCCTGGACTGGTGCCGGGACTTCCGCCGGCAGTGGGAGGCCATGGCGGGCCGCGCCGATGCTTTCGCCACCCTGAACTCCATCGACGCGGCGCCCGTGGGAATGCCGGTAGGCAACTCGATCTACGGCGAGGCCTCGTCGGTGGTGGGCGCGCCCGCTCTGAACCTGCCGTTGCTCGAGCTCGAGGACATGCCGCTCGGGGTTCAGTTGCTCGGGTTCTACCGCAAGGACTGGGAACTGGTGGGCGTCGGACGCTGGCTGGCCGAGGGCTGACCCGCGTCCGCCGGCACCGGTGTTTCAAGAGGCACTTCGCAGTCATACGGTCTTGTCGTGAAAGTTCTCGTCAGCCTGCTCTTCTCCTTCATGGAAGCCCCGGAAACCCGGCGCAACCTGGGCGTCCTGTTCAAGTTTCTCGGCGTCCTCCTGGGGACCATCGTCGTCTACACCGTCGTCTTCCACGTCATCATGGTCAGCGTGGAAGGAAAGGACCATTCTTGGGTCACGGGGTTCTACTGGACCCTCACGGTCATGAGCACCCTGGGTTTCGGCGACATCGTGTTCGACAGCGACATCGGTCGAATCTTCAGCGTTCTCGTCCTCATGTCGGGCATCATCCTGCTGCTCATCCTGCTGCCTTTCACCCTCATCCGCTCGTTTTACGCGCCATGGCTGGAAGCGCAGATACGGGGCCGCGCGCCGCGCCAGGTACCGAAAGACCTGACGGGCCACGTGGTCATCTGCGGCTACGACGCGCTGGCGACGGGTCTGGTGGAGCGGCTGGCCCTGTACGACATTCCCTACTGCCTGATCGAGCCGGACGTTGCCGAGGCCGCCCGCAAACACCGCGAAGGCCTGTCGGTCATCACCGGCGACGTGGACAGCCGGGAGACCTATATGAACCTGCGGGCTCCGGACGCGCGCCTGATCCTGGCCAACCTCGGTGACGCCGTGAACACCAACATCACCATCACGGCCCGGGACGTGGCCCCAACGGTTCCCATCGTGGCCACCGTCGAGGCGGAGGACTCCATCGACGTGCTGGAGCTGAGCGGCTGCACCCACGTGCTGCCCCTGCACCAGCAGTTGGCGGAACGCCTCGCCAACCGCATCAACGCCGGCCATGCCGAGGTGCACGTCATAGGAGGCATCCGGAACCTCCGCATCGCCGAGTGCGCCGTGCACAACACGCCGTTCGCCGGCCGCACCATTCGCGAGACCCAGATCCGGGAGGCCACGGGCGTGGAGATCGTCAGCGTGTGGGAGCGCGGCAAGCTGTTGCCGGCCCTCCCCGACACCTATCTCTCCAGCTCCAGCCTGCTGGTGGTGGCGGGCACGGAGCAGCAGATCCTCGAGCTCAACCTGCTGCTGGTGATCTACGACATCAACTACAACCCGGTGCTGATCATCGGCGGCGGCAAGGTCGGCCGCGCCACGGCCAGGGCCCTTAGACGCAAGGATGTGGAGGTGCATCTCATCGAGCGCAAAGAAGCCCTGCGGCCGCGCATCGGCGAGATCCCCAGCCGGCTCTTCCTCGGCGAAGCGGCGGACCGGGACCTGCTCATGGAGGCGGGTCTCAGCAAGGCCCCGGCCGTGGTGCTGTCCAGCAGCGACGACGCCATGAACATCTATCTGGCCGTCTACTGCCGCCGCCTCAACCCCGAAGTCCTCATCCTCAGCCGCATCACCCACTCCCGAAACCTCGAGGCCATCTATCGGGCGGGCGCCGACTTCGCCCTCAGCTACACCTCCCAGGGCGTCGAGGACATCTTCGCCCAGCTCCACGCCCGCGAACTGCTGGTCATCGGCGAGGGCGTCGAGCTGTTCGTGGTGCCCGCGCCGTCCTCCCTCGTGGGCAAGGACCTCCGCGGTTCCGCCGTCGCCGAGCGCACCGGCCTGACCGTCGTCGGCATCCAGCAGGACGGCATCGTCGTCACCAACCCCCCGATCTCGACGTCGTTGAACAAGGGCAGCGAGCTGATCATGCTCGGAAGTACCGCGCAGCGGCAGGCGTTCGCCAGGGATTTTGGGTGAGGGGTGGGAGAGCTGACCGCCCATGAACGGGGATAACCGTGCGTGGCTTGGTCCGCAACGCCTGATAGATGGCCTGTAGGTCCATCACCCGTTTCAAAAGAGGAGGCCTTGAGGGAAACGAATATTCAACACGAACATGAGCAGAAAAAAGAACGAGGCGGTCCCCAGGGAAATCACGATGGATGTCAACCAGGATTCCCTCGCGCTCGCCTTCAAATACAATAGCGTCCCCAGTGTACCTCCTACCGGAATGCTGAGGAGCCACACTGCACCCAAAAGAAATAGCATCCACGCGACGATGGAATACATGCTCTGTCCGACAGTTTCGCTCTTATCCGGCGGCGGATGAGATTGTTTCCTCTGGGACCCGTGAATGGACAGGGTGATCCAATCCTTGGCTCTCAGAGCCAAGAGGAGCACTCCCATACCCAACACGGGGAAGCCTATCACCCAGGGAAAGAGCCGCGGGCCCGTTGCTTCCCATTGCTGTGCGCTCCACACGGCCCACGCAACTACGCTGGTGATTGCTACGACAAAAAGGATGTCCCACTGCGGCCGAACCACTTCACTGTCAATTGACTGCGAAGGGACAAACTCTACGGACGATCCTCTGGCTTGCTGTGGCAATAGTCCATAAACAATCGAGATTACGCAAAGAACGGCGATACCAAGGACCATCGGCCGTGTAAGCCACCCGGTCCCATAGCGGGCCGTCGATATGGCCAAGTACTGCTCAGCTAATGGGCCCAAAACCAGGCCAAGTACTACGGGCGCACGGGGCCAATTCAGGCGGATCATGGCCAATCCGATCAGTCCAAAAAACAGCATAAGCACTGTGTCGAACAACAGACTTCGATCCAGAACCGTGCCGATATAGACCAGCAGAATCAATGAGGGGATCAGAATTGCACCTCGAATCAGTGTCAATCGAACGAGCTGATTCAACAGCAAGAAGCAAATCGGAACAGTGATAAGGTTGGACAATACAATGATCCAAACGAAAGACAAAGTCAGGTCAAGATGCTCGGTAAGCATTGAAGGCCCTGGGGTCAGTCCTTGAATCAAAAAAGCGCCTAACAGGATTGCCATTGACAGGCCGCCGGGTATGCCGAACGCAACTGTCGGGATCAGGGCACCGCCGATTCCCGCATTATTAGAAGCTCCTGGACCCAATACACCCTCCACTGCCCCTTTTCCGAAGCGGTCTTTGTCAGGTGAGCTTTGCACAGCATGAGCGTATGCTATCCACTGGGAGACCGCATTCCCGAGTCCAGGTAGGATACCGATAAAAGTACCGATGGCGGCGCACCGAACGGTGAGCCAGAAGTGCCTGAATGTATCCTTGACGCCCTGCAAGACCTGGCCAGCCTGTGGCATCCCTTTGGGACCGATCCTTGAAATACTCGTCCCCTTCATCGCCAATTCGACGATTTCAGGAATCGCAAACAGGCCGATCGTAACCGGAACGAGACCGACTCCATCCCAAAGTTCCACCAGGTCGAAGGTGTAGCGTTCAATGCCGGACAGACGGTGTCGACCTACTGTTCCCAGCATTAACCCCAGGCCTCCAGCTATGAAGCCCTTGAGGATCGCACCCCCGCCAAGTGAACTAATCAAAGTAATGCCCAGCACAACCAGTATGAAGAACTCAGGGGAGCCAAAAGATAGGACCAATGGACGAACAACCGGGATGATGGCTGCGAGTGTGAAAGCACCGACAAAGGCTCCGACCAATGAACTCATCAGAGCGGCCCCCAGCGCGCGACCAGCCTCACCCTTTTTGGCCATAGCGTGCCCATCCAGCACCGTTGCGGCTGTGGTGGCCTCGCCGGGAACTCCGAACAAGATCGATGTGATGTCACCCGTGGTACCCACCACGGCCGACATTCCCAGAAGAAAAGCGAAAGCCTGAACGGCCGTCATGTCAAAGGTGAAGGGCAACATCAAGGCCAGGGTGACTGAACCCCCAAGACCCGGAAGGATTCCTACGATAAAGCCGAGGGTAATTCCAAACAGCATGAAGACGAAGGTGTTCCACTTGAGAACGATCATCATGCTGTCCGATAGAGCTTCAAACAACGCCCTGCTCCTCTGATTGCTGCCGGATTCTATTGATCGGTCGTTGACGGTAGCCCGGTTGGTCCCAGGCTACGTTGGTAGGTCCTGAAGGAACAGCTCGCGTGGTAGCTCTCGGCCGATTCCCTTTTTGCGGGCCGTCTCGTAAATCGATCCTGCCACCGAAGCAAACTGAATTCCCTGCATGCCGCTGCTCCCGACGGCGTCTCCCTCTAAAGTACCCTTAGACGCGTTAGCAAGTATCGTAATCTCGTCTGGTTGACGATTGTATGGCTCGTCGGTTGCCCAGTTGCACATTTCGACAACCCTTGCGCGTGGGAAACGGTTGGGATTGGGCGAGCCGATGGGAATTCTGGCTCGCTCTTCGGGCCGCCCCGCGGCGTAGCTCATAATGTTCAAACGAATGGAGAAATCATCGTCTACGAATCCAGCCACGGACATCGGTGCTCTTCGGATCAAGATCCCTACCGTATCAACTCGGTCGCAAACCGCTTCGCTGAGTTCCCATGGGGTAATATTGTTCAAATGCATGCCCGGCCTTATCCAGTCGGGCTGCAACACTGGCTCGAGCGAGGTCGTACAGGTGCAGACGATATCAGCACCCTCGCAGACCTCTTCCGGGCTTCTTGCGGGCAAAACCTTACACCCAATCTTGCCAGCCATCTCTTCGCAGTATTGATCGAGGTGTTCACGATTCGGGTTGTACACTTGTAACTGCTCGATTGGCCTTTCGGAAATTGCTGCGAGAGGAATAGCCCGGGCCATTCCGCCCGTGCCATAAATACCCATAGTCCTCGAGTGCTTTTTGGCTAGATAACGAATTCCCAGGGCAACAGTGGCTGCGACACGTATGTGCTGTATGTAGCCATCATTCATGATGGCTACCAATTCGGCGTTGTCAGTGCTGTAGAGAAAAACGAGCCCCCCGTATTGGCCCGGTTGATACGAGTAGGTGACCCTTCGACGCGTGCCGTGAACGACCGGGAAGGACACGATATCCGGCTTTACGCGCAGCGCATAATAACCAGGATACCGCAGCCCTCCTTCCATAGAGCTGAAATTGAAGAATTCCTCCGGCCGAGATGTCGGAATCAAGTTGTCGATGCGCGGTCGCCTGATGGCGTCACCTCGCGCGAACTGTCGGATTGCATTCTCGAGCACATTAATAGCTTCCGCTGATTTGATGCAGCGTTCCTGGTCCTCGTTGCTCAAAAACAGTGGCATATCCCTTCCACACCCTTCATCCCGCCTTGAGCCCTAGAACTACTCTCAGCCGGTCGACGGAAGGTTGGGGAGTCTTCATAAGCTCATCGACCACCTTTGTCGTCTCCCCCGCCGAACTGAATTGAATATCCAGACCGGTTTTTTTGATCTCCGCGATCACCTTCGGGTCGGTTACGGCGGCTGCCAAAGCCCGGCGCAGAATACGGACACGGTCCTTGGGTACCTCAGGTGCTACAGCATACGGTTTTGAGATTTGGCGGCCGCCATCGTTGAGCTCGAGCAATTGCTTGTCTTTCTCGGTTTTCGCGAGAACGTACCAAGTCGGAACTCCCTTTAGCAATGGATGCTCAGGAGTCTTGGAGCCGGTGGCAACAATAAATTCGGCCGCGGGTTTTTCTCCTTTCAGTAGCTGCTTGGCACGTCTGACGACGGCCAGGAACGTAGCGCAAAATCCATCAATCTCCTTGCCTTCCAGGGCAAGGAGTAACTTTGACGACCCTCCGTATCCAGGAATCAACTTCCAGTTGGCACCCAGTTTCGCAATGATTGCAGGAACTGTGTGGAGATCTTCCCCAGGACCACTGGTTCCGATGAAGAGTTGCCTGGCCTTCATTGTGTCGGCCAAGTTTTTGACACCCGTGTCCGTCCTCACGATGCACGCTTTCGTACCCTTGGTCATAGCGCCCAACCACTGAAATTTGCCGGCGTCGAAATCTACACCCTTTCCGCCCATGACTTGTTCAAGGATAAGCCCCTCCGCGAACGTTCCAATGACTGTGCCGTCCTTCGCCTCTGTGTTGTACACAGCGTTCGCTGTTAGTAAATTACCGGCTCCACCACCTCTGTTCTTGACGATTATGGTAGGCTCGCCCGGAATAAACCGCGCTAAGTTTCTCGCAAGAACCCGTGCGTAGGTATCGAACCCGCCTCCTGGGGCGGAACCCACCAGAAGGAATAGCGTTTTCCCCTTGTAGAACTCCGCACTGTCAGCCATGGGAGCCCAGACGAACAAGCCAATAGCGACAATCCCCGACAAAACTGAATAACGAGACTTCCGATTCATGACCCCTCCTTTCGCTAAGACATTCGAAGGTCAATCTCCCTATGCTCCAGGCCGAGAACGATACCACGAACAGCGGTGACCTGCACCCCTTTTTGTCGTCACGTACAAGTTAGCGGTGTTTGGTTGTGTTCCGATCGGGACCGGATTGCAAACTCCATCGGTGTGAGTCCGTCGAGGCTCGTGGGCATTGTAGTCGACCCTCCAGTCTTCGATGATCTCCCGCGCTTTGCGGCAGCTTGTGAACAGGTCGCGTCACTGCCGCCGTACGTGCGATACAGCTCCGCCACGCCAAGCCCCGCCTGGTGCTCCTTCAGTATCCCGATGATCTGTTCTTCGCTGAATCTGCTCCTGCGCATGCGTCCCCCTTCCCCCTGGGGTCAAAGACCAACCTTCAGGTGAGGATAATCGAGGCGTCCCGCGCGGCCACGCGAATAGCGCCTCAGCGGGCGAACGTGTATCCTGATGGGACTTGGTATCCGTACCGCGTGGATGCGCCTCTTTTCAACGCTGGACAGAGACGCGCTGGGGCCTGCGCAGACGGGAGCGAATCCACTTACAGTATGCTTACGGCAAAGGTCGGGATGGTTTGAGCGCCTCGGTTCATATTCCTGAATAATATAATAATACCCCCCAGTTAGTTATGAGTGAATCGCGAGCTCAGTATTGCATCGGTGTGGACATCGGCGGCACCTTCGTCGATTTCGCGCTCTGCGACGCGGCTGGCGAGATGGCCGTCCACAAGGTACCCGCCGAGCCAGCCGATCTGGCCGGGTCCATCATGCGCGGCATCGGGGATTTGGCGGAGCAGCGCGGCGACGACGTGGAGACTTTTCTCGGGAGCCTCGACCTCGTGGTCCACGGCACGACCGTGGCCACCAACGCGGTCCTCACCGGCACCGGTAGCCGCACGGGACTCCTCACCACCAAGGGCACCCGGGACGCGCTGGAGATGCGCAGGGGCATCAAGGAGGAGCCGCTCGACAACAAGTACGAAGCCCCGCCACCGCTGGTGCCGCGCTATCTGAGGTTGCCGGTCGACGGGCGCGTGGACTGGAGCGGAAACGTCCTGGAGGATCCGGATGAGGGCTCGCTGGAGGCGGCCGTGCAGGCCCTGAAGACGCATGAGGTCGAGGCCGTGGCCGTGTGCCTCATGCACGCCTACGCCAACGACGAGCACGAGCGGCGGGTCGCGGAGCGGTTGCGTGAGGCGCTGCCGGACGTCTACCTCACCGTCTCCTCGGAGCTGCTACCGCAGTTGGGCTACTACAACCGCGTGAGCACGGCGGTGCTGAACAGCTACGTCGGTCCGCTGCTGAGGTCGTACCTGCTGTCGCTGGCGGCCCGCCTCGCGGACGCGGGATTCACGGGACAACTGCTCATCATGAACTCGGCGGCCGGGCTGATGGCGCCGGAGGAGATCATCCCGCGGGCCGCCGCGGCGCTCTTGTCCGGGCCAGCGGCGGCGCCGGTGGCCGCGCGGGTCTACGCCGGCGCCGCCGGGGCAACCCACTGTGCGGTCATCGACATGGGCGGCACCAGTCTGGATATCTCCCTGGCCTCGGGCGGCGAGCCCTTGGAGGTGACTGAGGGCCGCGTCGGCCGGTACGCCACGGCGCTGCCGATGATTGACATCCGCACCATCGGCGCCGGCGGCGGCAGCATCGCCCGGATCGACGCGGGCGGCGGCCTCCAGGTGGGTCCCCAAAGCGCGGGGGCCGCGCCCGGGCCGGCGTGCTACGGTAACGGCGGCGCGCTACCCACCTGCACGGACGTGGACCTGCTGCTGGGCTATCTCGATCCCGACTATTTTCTCGGCGGTCGCATGGAGCTGTTGCGGGAGCCGGCGGAGAGTGCGGTCCGGGAGCATCTGGCCGGGCCGCTGGCCATCTCCGTGGAGGAGGCGGCGGTGGCGGCCTTCGAGGTCATCAATGCGGGCATGGCCGCCGGGATCCGCGACATGATCGTGGATCACGGCCTCGATCCCGAGGCCATGCCGATGGTGGTGGGCGGGGGTGCCGGGCCGGTGCACGCCGCTGCGGTGGCCATGGAACTGGGCATACGGGACGTGATCGTGCCGCGGCAGTCCGGGGTCTTCTGCGCGGTGGGCATGCTGTTCGCCGATCTCAAGCACGACCTGGTGCGGAGCTACTGCGCCTCCAGCGAGCACCTGGACCCGGAACGCTGGCGGGCGCTGTTCGCCGCCATGGCGGAACAGGGCCGCCGTACGCTGGTGTCGGAAGGGGCGCGGCCGGAGGAGGTGGAGGTGCGCTATTCCGCGGATCTCCGCTACTTGCGCCAGATCCACGAGCTCAACCTGCCCGTGGACAAAGACTTGGCCGAGTGTCTGGAAATCGACGAGTTGCACCACCGTTTCGACGCCCTCCACGAGCGGATGTTCGGTCACCGTCTTCCGGAAGAGCCGCTGGAGGTGGTCAACCTGCGCGCCCGTTGCGTGGCCCGGAGGCCCCGGCCGGAGCTTCCGCGCACCCGGACGACCGGATCGGCGACGCCAACGCCCTACGGGGTGCGGCAGGCGTACGGTCCGGGGGAGATGCGTTTCCGAGAGTTCGTAGTGTACCGCGGGGATTCCATGGACGGCGGCTGCCGACTGGAGGGGCCGGCCATCGTGGAGTTGCAGCAGACCACCCTCGTGGTACCCGCGGTGTTCGCGGTGCGGCTGGACGAGGCGGGGAGCTTCGTGCTGACGCGGAGCGACGGCCCATAGCCCAGAGCTGGCAAAGTGATTCGGCCGCCGACCCTGGATCCCGGCCCCGGACGTCGCAGACTGTTTCATGGTAAGACGTTCGCCATGACCCTTGAGCTCACGCAATCGGCCCGCACGGTGGTGTTCCAGCGGCGGGTCAAGTCGCTCGCCCACGAGATGGCGCGGGCGCTGTACCGCAGCAGCCGGTCGCCGCTCATCAACAACGGCGACTTCGCGCTGGGATTCCTGGATTCTCGGGGCCGGATGCTGGAGCAGGACGAGCACCTGCCGCTGATGGCGTTTTCGCTGTACCCGGGCTGCGGCTACCTGATGGATTTCTTCGGCAGCGACATCCACGACGGGGACATCTTCATCCACAACGACGTCTGGTGCGCCAACCTGCAGCATGCGGACGTGGGGTTCTACAAGCCCGTCTTCTTGAACGGCGAGCTGGTGGCGTGGACCGCCTGCCGCGGCCACTGGGCGGACATCGGCGGCGCGGTCAAGGGCACCTGCAACCCCGAGGCGGTGGAGGTCCACCAGGAGGCCCTGCGCATCCCCCCGGTCAAGCTGTGGGAGAAGGGCCGGCTCCGGCGCGACGTGTGGGAGCTGATCTTCGCCAACGTCCGGTTGCGAGACATCGTCGAGGCCGACGCCCGGGCGCAACTGGGGAGCTGCACCGTGGGGGAACGGCGCCTGCTCGCGTTGATGGAGGCGGAAGGCACCGAAGCCTTTGGCGCCAACGTCGAGCGCCTCTACGACATGACCGAGCGGCGGGTACGGGCCGAGGTCGCGGCCTTGCCCGACGGTGAATACTTCGGCGAGAGCACCATCTACCAGGACGAGCCCGGCCATCCTTCGACTTCCCGGATCGCCGTGCGGGTGGTGATCCGGGGGGACAGCATCGCCTTCGACTATTCGGGCACGGACCCGCAGACCGCGACCTTCACCAACGCCTCCCTGACCTCCACGACCTCGGCGACCCTGACCACGCTGCTCTACCTGCTGAGCCCCGAGGTGCTCCACAACCACGGGCTGGTGCGCGCCGTGGACATCCACGCGCCCGAGGGGTCGATCCTGAACGCGCGCTATCCGGCGGCCACGTTCATGGGCAACAAGCTGTGCCAGCACACCGGCGAGGCCATCATGCTGGCGCTTCGCGAAGCGCTTCCCGAGCGGGTCACCGCCCCCTGGGGCCGGCGCCTGTCCTACCGCATGACCGGCAGGGACCCGCGCAACGGGCGGGGGTTTCACGACATCTTCTTCCTGACCTACGAGGGGGGCGGCGCGACGCACGGGGTGGACGGCTACAACCAGCCCGGGCTCATGGGCGGCGGAAACGTGCTGGCGCAGGACTACGAGACCTTCGAGGTGCAGAATCCGGTGCACCTCATCGAGCATGAGTACGTGACCGACTCGGCCGGCCCAGGCCGGTGGCGCGGCGGCCTGGGGACCCGGACCCGGGTGCGCTACTACGGCGAGGAGACCGGCGGGTCCACCCACGGCGACGGCACCATGGAACCCTCCCCGGGGGTTATGGGGGGCGGCGCCGGAACGCTCAATCAGGTGGAGTTCCAGTTTCCCGAGGGCGGACGCCGGAAGGCCCACGCCATGGAGATCATCCCCGATATCCCGCCGGGCACGGTCTCGGTTCACCACGGTGGGGGCGGCGGTGGTTACGGACCGCCCGCCGAGCGCGACCTCCGGCGGGTGGACGAGGACCTGCGCAACGGGTTCATCTCCGCCGAGGCCGCGGTTGAAGTCTACGGCGCGGTGCTCACTCCCGACGGAACCGGGGTGGATTTCGAGGCATCGCGGAGGCGGGGGAAAACGTAGAAGCGATGACAGCAACGTAAACCCCGACCGGTCCCACCGCCTGGCTCCCGGGTCAAGCCCGGGATGGCGGTGCGGTGGTTCGGGATGATGGTGCGGATTGACCGGAAGGCCCCTACCCGCGGGGCTTCGTGAACGAGCTCACTCCGGGCCGGTATTCCTTGGCGAGAAACTTCTCGATCCCTTCCCCGCCGCGGCCGCTCTGCTGGTGTCGCCAACGGAGCTCGTTGCTCTTGCTCATGAGGAACCAGTAGGCCTGGTCGTAGGACATGTCCACCACCTGCTTGAACGCTTCCTTGGTGGCCCGCACCGCCGCCTCGTCCAGGGACGCCAGGTGCTCCGCCAGCGCCATGACCTCTTCCCGGAGCCGCTCGGCCGGTACCGCTTCGTTGACGAGCCGCACCTCCGCGGCGCGTCGGCCATCGAAGCTCTTGCCGGTCATGGCGAAGTAAAGCGCATCGCGGTACGGCATCATGGTGGCGGCCACCTTGGACACCAGCCCGGCCGGCAGCGCGCCCCAGTTCACCTCGCTCAGACCGAACACCGCATCGTCGGCGGCCAGGGCGAAATCGCAGGAAGCCACGATGGTGAAGGCGCCGCCGAAGCAGTGGCCGTTGACCATGGCGATGGTGGGCTTGGGAAACATCCGCAGCATGCGGTCGCACCACTCGTTGGCGATGCGCCGGTTGATGTGACGCTCGGCGTCGGCATCATCGACGTCGTGGAAGTATTCCTTGAGGTCCATGCCCGAGCAGAAGGCCGGCGGCGCGCCGGTCACCACCAGCACCCGCGCTTCCCGGTCCCGCTCCACCTCGGTCAAGACGTCGATCATCTCCCGGTGCATCAGCGGGTTCATGGCGTTGCGCTTCTCCGGACGGTTCAACACGACGGTGGTCACCGCGCCTTCCTTCTCGATCGCAACGGTCCGGTAGTTCGACATGGCGGCTCCTGTTCAGGTTTGATCCGTGCCAAAAGCTCATGAGTCCTTAGCACAGGACGTCCCCGAACAGGACACTTGCCCTTCCGAGACCGCTTGAAGGCCCGGTCGGCGCCGTGGTAGATTTTTTCATCTGAAGGACGCTCCAATGCAAAAATGGAAACACCTGAAGCTGGCCCTTTGCGGGGTCCTGGCTGCCTCGCTCCTGAACGGCTGCGACTCGCCCACCGGGGAACGCCCGAGGCTTCCGAAGATGGGGGACATCACCGGCGCCATCGCCGAACTGTTCGGCGCCGATCCGCGCTCCGACTCCGATCCAACGGCCGCGGCCCTGTATCAGGACGGCATCGACTATTTCGAAAGGGGACGGTACTCGCGGTCCATCTCGTTTTTTCAGAAGCTCCGGGACGAGTACCCCTTCAGCAAGGAAGCCGAGGCCGCGGAACTGAAGATCGCCGAGGCCTACTACAAGAACGAGGAATACGTCCGGGCCACCGAGACTTACCAGAACTACCTCACCTTCCAACCCACGGGCGGGCACACGCACTTCGTCAAGTATCAGCTCGGCCGTGTCAACCTGGACCAGTTCACCGGCATCGACCGTGACCTGGAGAAGGTGAAGGCCGCAAAACGGTACTTCGAATCGGTGATCGCGGATCATCCTGAATCCGAGCACGTTCCGGATGCCCGAAAGAGACTGGCCGAGACCCGCGTCCACCTGGCCGACCGCGAGCTCTACGTCGGCAACTTCTATCTGAAGGAGAAGAATTACTGGCCGGCGCGCGAACGTTTCGAAAACATCCTGCGCGACTATCCCGATACCCCGGCGGCGCCCAAGGCCGTCTACGCCCTGGGCGACACCCACCGACTCGAGAACAACGACGCCAAGGCCGCGCTGGCATACAGGACGCTGATCGAACGGTATCCCGAGGATTCACTGGCGGACGGGGCGCGAACGGAGTTGGCCCGGCTTCCGGCAACACAACAGGTTTCGCCGGAGAGCCTTCTGACCCCCAAACCGTCAACCGACGGGGCGGCGAAGACCGCACCGGACACCGCCGACCCGGCGCCCAAGCCGCAATTCGTCATCAAGAAAGGCTTCGTCCAGGAGGATCCGGGGCAGGAGAAGCGTTGGTACGGTTATTTGAACCCGTTCTCGTGGGGCCGCGAGGAAGCAGAGCCGGAGGAGACACCGGCCTCATCCCGCCAGGCCGCAGCCGGCGAGGGCAAGGCTTCCACCGAAGAACCCGAGCCTGCCGAGGAGAAAAAGAGCTTCTTCAGCTTCCTCAATCCGTTTTCGTCCTCCGGGGACAAGCCCGAAGAGCCGAAAAAGCCGAGCCCTGCCGAAGCGACGTCCGCGAAGGCCGTGGTGGAAGACATCGACAAGACGTTGGGCACCCGGGGACCCTCGGGAGGCGATGCGCCCAAGCCCCCGGAGAGCGACCTTCCGGAAGAGAAGGTATCCGGTCCTCCCCCCAGCGACCCGGCCAAGGTGCTGGGCGATATCGATACCAAGCTCGGCGGCGAGATACGGCAGGGAGACGCCCCCCCGCCCCCGGCCTCGGATCCCGAGCTCTTTTCGGTCCGGAAGCCCAAGGAGCCGGCCGGGAAGGCCGCGGCCGGTGAGGCCCAGCCGGGACTGCTGGAGGGAATCGACAAACAGCTCCGGCGGGAAGGGATCGGCAAGCCGCGGGAGCTTCCCACACCACCGGCAAGCCCCTGACCTCAACGGGAAACGGCTGGCCCGGCAGCGCCGAGGGGCCCGACTACGGGTTGAACGCGGAGCCCCGGCCCATGGCGCGGGCGAGCCTTGCCTCCGCCAACTTGTGATCGTAGACGGACCGTATATGGTCTGTCTGGGCCCTGCTGTTGATCACCTGCGCCTCGGTTATCTCGATGATCGAGCCGACCCCTACCTGGTAACGGCCGTTGGCCAGATCGAGATTCTCCTTGGCCGATTTTTTTTGCGCCTCGTTGGCCTTGATCCGCTCGCTCGCTTCCACCAGATTGAGGTAGCTTTCCTCCACTTCCAGCGCGATGCGTTGCCGCTGCTCTTCCTGCTGGGCCTTGATGACGGCGTAATCGCGGGCGTTCCTCTCGATCTCGGGCTCGACGGTGAAACCGGCGAACAGGGGAATCTCCA
This sequence comes from uncultured Binatia bacterium (SeqCode), assembly GCA_965218305.1. Taxonomy (GTDB): domain Bacteria; phylum Desulfobacterota; class Binatia; order UBA9968; family JAJDTQ01; genus JAJDTQ01. The sequence continues at coordinate 3,176,836 of OZ244617.1, forward strand.
GGACCAGCATGGAGCTGACGATATCCTCATCGTTGTGCCACCGCCGGCCGTACCGTCCGCTGAAACGAAGCCGGGGCATGCGGCCCTGCTTGGCCACTTCGATGGCGTCCTGCTGGGCCGCGAGGCGGGATTGGAACTCCTTGAGCTCCGTGCGCGATTCGAACGAGGCTTTCACCGCCGCTTCCAGGGACAGGGTGGGCGCCTGAATGTTGACGTCGGCCGCCACCGGACGCTCCTCGAATTGGGTCACGCCCATGGCGTTCTTGAGCCGCGCCCACGCGATCCGGACACCGTTCTGGGCCGCGATGAGGCCCGCCTTGGCGGCGAAGAGACCCGCTTCCGCCCGCGCCACGTCGATCTTGGGCCGGGTGCCGACGTCGAAGAACCCCCGGGCCTGCCGCACCAGGGCCTCGCGGTCCTTGACGGTATCCTGCTCCACACCGACGAGGGCTTGGGCTCGAAGGTAGTCGAAAAAGGCCCGCCGCACCATGAACACCACTTCCTCCACCGAGGTCAGGCGGGTGAAACGCCGGGCTTCCAGGGTGTCCTCCTCCCGGCGGACCGTACCTTCGCGACGGCCGAAATCGCTCAGGAGCCAACCCACTTCGCCGGTGGTATTGTAGAGGTCCTCGTCGTCCCTGGAGTTGCCCTGTCTCGGCTTGTTCTCGTACGTGCCTCTGGCCCCGAAGGTGGGGTAGTAGTCGGCTCTGGCCCTCCTCAGTAGTGCCTCCTGCACCTTGATCCGCTCGTTGGCCGCACGGATTCCCGGGTGGTTCTCCAGAGCCATCCTTTCGGCCTCCTGCAACGTCAGCACCTTCGGCTCCGCTTGTTGGCCGGCAGCCGGCGCGACCAGGCTCAACAACAAGAACACCCCGATCCACAGGACTGCGGCGCACTTCTTACGGCATGCCATAACGACCTCCTTGTGACCCGTCGCTCCGGAGTTGTGCCCCGGCTCGACTTTGCAAGCACTTTCTATATCAGCGTCGCCCAGTCAACAAGCGGAAACTGGGGCCCGCTGGGGTACCCGTCGAGGATCACCTCGGCTCCCCCGGAGAGACTATGTGCAAATGACATGCCAACCAGGATCCCGGGGCTTCACCGGTTCGCCGGACCGGTCGTTTTCGGTCACGGTCATGTTACGCGTCGGGGTCGCGTCTGATAAATTACATGAACGCGGGAGCTGATCCCATTGAGCTCACTGACAGACAAAATCGCACTCGTGACCGGCGCCGGTCGCGGTATCGGACGGGCGGTGGCCCTGGCCATGGCCCGCGCCGGGTGCCATGTGGTGCTGGCGGCGAGAACGCGCGAGTCCCTGGAGCAGGTGGCGTCCGCGGTACGGGGTTACGGACGCGAAGCCGTACCGGTGGTCTGTGACGTCGGCTCCCGGGCCTCGGTGGACGCGCTGGAGACCACCGCGCGCCGGGTGGGAGTGGTCCAGATTCTCGTCAACAGTGCCGGCATCGCCCCGGCCGCGAGCTTTCTGGAGATGGATGATGCGCTGCTGGAGGAAGTGCTGCGGGTCAACTTCATGGGCACCTATCATTGCTGCAAGCGGTTTCTGGAACCCATGATCGCCGCGCGCTGGGGCCGCATCATCAATATCGCCTCCACCACCGCCAAGACCGCCTACCCCTACACCGCCGCCTACACCGCCTCGAAGCACGCGGTTCTGGGACTCACGCGGGTCATGGCGCTGGAAACGGCGCGCCAGGGTGTTACCGCCAACGCCATCTGCCCCGGCTATGTGGATACCGAGCTCACGCGCGAGAATGCCGCGCGCATGGCGGCGTCGGTGGGAGACACGGCGGACGAGGTGCTGGAAAGGTTCGCCCGCACCTCGCCCATGCAGCGGCTGATGGCGGCAGACGAGGTGGCGGACGTCGCGGTGCTGCTGGCCGGCCCGAGCGGTGATGCCATCACGGGACAGGCCATCAACGTGGACGGCGGCGCGGTCATGGGCTGACGGACCCGGGGACACTGGAATGGCGTACGATGGTTTCGATTATTCTCTGGACGGCGGAATCGCCACGGTCCGTCTCAACAACCCCCGGCAGCTCAACGCCCTGACCTTCAGGACCTACGAGGAGTTGGCGGAACTGACCGGCTCCCTGGCCACGGACCGACGGGTGAACGTCCTGGTCATTACCGGCGAGGGCAAGGGCTTCTGCTCCGGGGGGAGCGTCGACGACATCATCGGCGAGCTGTTGAAGATGGACGGGGCCGGGCTTTACCGCTTCACCCGGCTTACCTGCGACATCGTACGTAACATGCGTCTGCTGGAGAAGCCCGTCATCGCCGCGATCAACGGCGTGGCTGCCGGAGCCGGCGCGGCTCTCGCCCTGGCGAGCGACTTCCGGGTGCTGTCGGACCGGGCCAAACTGGCCTTCCTTTTCGTCAAGGTGGGCCTCGCCGGAGCGGACATGGGCGCCATCCATCTGCTGCCGCGCATCGTCGGCCTCGGACGGGCCATGGAACTGCTGTCGCTGGGCGATCCCATCGACGCCGTTGAAGCCCATCGGATCGGCCTGGCCAACAAGGTGGTGCCGCACGACGACCTCATGCCGGAGACCCTGACACTGGCCCGGAGGCTCCAGGACGGTCCGCGTTTCGCCATCGGGGTGACGAAGAAGCTGCTTGACGTCGAAGCGGGGATGAGCCTCGACGCCGCCCTGGAAATGGAGGCCATGACACAGGCCCACTGCATGCAGACGGCGGATTTCCACGAAGGCTTTCGCGCGTTCATGGCGCGGGAGGCGCCCCGATTCAATCAGGGAGACGAGGATTCGTGACGTCGGCGAGGCACTCGGGAAGCAGTTGACAGGTAGCGACGAAATGGATTTCAGGACGGGCGGCCTGCAAGGCCGGTTGCCCGCGCCGCAGCTTCGGCTACGCCGGGCGTTGTCGGCCTGGGTCGATGCGGAGTTGGCCGGGCTCGACGCGGACGGCGGCGACGAGGCAGTGCTGGCGGTGTTCCGAAAACTGGCCGGGCACGGGGTCTTTCGCTACACGGCGCCGCGCGGGTTCGGCGGCGTACGCCGCCGCGTACAGGTCCGGGACCTGTGCGTCATCCGCGAGACGCTGGCCGGGGTTTCTCCTTTGGCGGACACCTTGTTCGCGGTGCAGGCGCTCGCCGCGTATCCGGTGATGACGGCGGGTACGCCGAGCCAGCAGGCCGCGTATCTCCCGCCGCTGGCCGCGGGGCGGGCCATGGGGGCGTTCGCCCTGACCGAGCCTGACGCCGGCTCGGATGCGGCCGCCGCCCGGTTGCGGGCCCGGAAGCGGGGCGGAACCTATGTGCTCGACGGCGTCAAGAGCCTCATTTCCAACGCCGGCCTGGCTCATCTCTACGTCGTGTTCGGCAGCACCCAACCGGCGCGCAAGGGTGACGGCCTCAGCGCTTTCGTGGTCGAGGCCGCGACCCCCGGGGTGGTGGTCAAGGAGCGTCTCGCCCTGATCTCACCCCATCCCATCGGCACCGTGGCGTTCGAACGGTGCCGCATCCCCGCCGCCCAACTGCTGGGCGAGCCCGGACAAGGTCTGGCGGTCGCCCTGGGCACCCTGGAGGCGCTCCGTTGCAGCGTCGGCGCCGCCGCCACCGGCATGGCCGGCCGGGCGCTGGCCGAAGCGGTGCGCTACGCCAGGTCTCGGCGCCAGTTCGGCCGCACCCTGAGCCGGTTCCAGGCCATCCAGTTCAAGATCGCGGACATGGCCACGGAACTCGAGGCGGCCCGCCTGCTGGTGTACCAGGCTGCCCAGGCCCATGACCAGGGCGATGACGCCCTCGGCCGGAAGTCATCCATGGCCAAGCTCTTCGCCACCGAAGCGGCCCAGCGTATCGTGGATCAGGCCCTGCAGATCCACGGCGGCCGAGGGCTGGTGGCGGGAAGCGTGATGGAACGGCTCTACCGCGACGTGCGGGCGTTGCGCATCTACGAGGGAACCTCGGAGATCCAGAGGCTCATCATTGCGCGTGACGTATTGGGCGGGCCATAATGGCAGTTCTCCACTGGAGGAACCATGGATTTCGATCTCTCGGATGAGCTGCTTGCGGTCAGGGAGTTGGGCCGCGAGTTCGCGGAGAAGGAGATCGCCCCGACGGCGGCGGCAGACGACCGGGACCACTATTTTCGCCGGGAAATCTTCGAGAAGATGGGCCAGTTGGGGTTCTTCGGTTGCGTCGTTCCCGAAGCCTACGGCGGTACGGGCCTCGGTCATATGGCGATGGTGCTGCTCACGGAAGAGATTGCCAGAGTGCACAGCTCGGTTCGGGTGCACGTCAACACCCAGATGGCGCCCTCGGTAACCCTGGCTCGGTTCGGCACAGAGGAGCAGAAACGCCGCTGGATCCCGGGTCTGGTGGATGCTTCGCGCATCGGCTGTTTCGCCATCACCGAGTCCGATGCCGGCTCCGACGTGGCCTCCATGTCCACTCGGGCCACCCGAACCGATGACGGCTATGTCCTCAAGGGCACCAAGGTCTGGATTTCCAACGCACCCATCGCCGATTGGGCGCTGGTTTACGCCGTGACGGACCGGGACGCCGGACACCGCGGACTGTCCGCCTTCATGGTGGAGCTGGACACGGCCGGTGTTCGCCGGGGGACCCTGGACAAGATGGGAGCGCTGGCCTCGCCCACCGGAACACTGGATTTCGACGACGTGCCGGTGCCCGCGGACCACCGGATCGGAGCCGAGGGCCAGGGCTTCGTCATGTGCATGTGGCAGCTCAACCAGACGCGCTTGAGCTGCGGGGCCGGAGCCTTGGGGGTGGCCCGGGCGGCCCGGGAAGCGGCCGTCGCCTATGCCAACCAGCGCCGGCAGTTCGGCCGGAAGATCGGTCGTTTCCAGATGATCCAGGACAGTCTGGCCCGGATGATCGTGGAGGAAGAGTCCGCGCGCCTCCTGGTGTACCGGGCGGCCCATCTTGCCGACCGGCAGCGGCCCAACAACCTGGAAGTCTCCATGGCCAAGTACGCCGCCGCGGAGGCGGCCGCCCATGCGGCCGACGGCGCCTTCAAGATCCTGGGGGCCTACGGATATTCCACGGAGTTCCCGGTGGAACGCTACCTGCGGGACGCGAAATCCTATCAGATCGTGGAAGGCTCCTCGAACATCCACAAGCTGATTATAGCCCAGGACGCATTGGGGTACAGGAAAGCCAACCGTCCGCCGGAGCAGCCTTGATTCCTTCGGTGGGGCGTTGCCTATCATTTCGTTTTTGTATCAGGCGTCTTATGTATTAATATAGTCGTGATTGTTTGATTGATCCTGTCTCCATGTTTGCCGCATCGCGTCATTCACCGTCCGCCAACCCCCAAGGCGTCCTTCGACTTGCGTGCGTGCTCGTGTGCCTGTCGCTTATGCTGACGGCCGGCATTCCACGGGCCGACGACTCGTCCCCCTCCGTCAAACAGCGCGGGGCTCCGTCCACGGCCGGTACGGACACACGCGAATGGCGTGTCACCAAGCGGGCCGCGAGGGGCGACACGCTGCCCCAACTGCTGGCGGACCTCGGCGTTTCTCCGACAAACCGGAACCGCTGGCTCCGCGCTGTCGCGAAACAGGTTGGCGTAGCCGACATCCTGAGCGAGGGGGACGCCGTCCGCTTCTACTTCACGGCGCCGTGGGGCTCACCCGGCCCAGGTGATCTGACCGCTCTTCAAATCGAGCGTCCCGGCTCGAAGCCACGAACGTGGCAGTTGCGTCGCGACGAGATCGTCTACGACAGGATCGGGGGACTGCATCGCACGATGGCCGTAACGCCACCGCCTGCCGCCGCTCCCGCGAAGGCCGTTGCGAAGCCGTTGGCGAAGCCGGCAGCCAAGGCGCCGGCGAAAAGTACCCCGCCGGTGGAGCGGGTGACCCACGTCCTTCGGAAGGGAGAGAACCTCGGACGGGTGCTGCAAAACAAGGGGGTTGCCGGGAGAGCGGCACAGCCTTGGATTCGGGCCGTCGGCAAACGGTACCCGCTGAAGCGGCTCTACGCGGGAAAAAAGGTCGTCCTCTATTTCGTTGTCCGTACCGGCACCCGGCGCACCCTCCGGGCCTTGCAGATCGAGTCGAGAGGCGGGGATCTGCTGACATGGCAATGGGCCGACGACCGGATCGAGTATCGGGGCAGGAATCACCGGGTGGTGGAAAGCGAGCTCGCGGGCGCAAGCCTGCCCGCGCCGCCCAAGCCCCCGGCTGCCGACAGGCCGCCGGCCCTCACGAGCAAGCCGCTGCCCCCCATGCGCTCCTTCGAGCCTCTCGAAAAGGTCATACGCACGGTCAGCCGGGGTCAGACCCTGGGGCGTATCCTCAGGCCGCTGGGGGTTACCGGGAAGGAAGGCGAAGCGTGGTTTGACGCCATCGACAGACAGTATCCCGTCACGAGACTCATACCCGGACAGCGCCTGCACCTGTACTTCGACAGGACTCCGGCAAGACACCGGAAAGACAACCTCAAGGCCTTCGAGCTCGAGGTCAAGAAGAACCGAAAGCTGACCTGGGAGCGGTTCGGAGGCAAGGTCCGTTTCGGGAGGGGTCGGGTCCTGGGGCGTAGGCCGACGACCCGCGACGCGGTGCCTTTCCCGTCCGAGGGAGTCTCTTCAGCCGCCCGGAAAGGGGCTTTCCTGTCCGAGTACGCGTTGGCCCGGATCAAGCAGCGAAACGGGTTGCTGGAATACACCCCGCCGCCGGACGAACCGATGAACGGCGCCCGGCCGGTGCCGTCGCTCGAGGGCGCCGACCGGGTGAAGCACAGGTTGAAGTCTGGAGAACACCTGTGGGGCGTCCTGAGGAAGTACGAGCTGAACGACAAGGAGAGGCACCGGTGGCTCACCGCCCTCCGGGGGTACAGGTACGTGCGCAGGCTCCGTGCCGGCAGCAACATCAACCTCTACTTCAAGGCGCCCGAAAACGGCAACGGCCCGCACGAATCCAACGGCGCCGGCAACCTTCAGGCGCTTGAGATCGTGCTTCGTTCGGACCTGCGGCTCACCTGGTATCGCGACAAGCAGGACATCCTGTTCTACAAGGACAAGGTGCCCTACCAGCAGGAGGTGCGGACCGTAAGCGGCGTGATCACCGAGGGGTCGCTCTACGGCAGCGCCAAGCGCGCGGGCGTTGACGTCGCCGTCATCTCCCGAATGGTGGACATTCTCGCCTGGGACATCAACTTCCAGAGGGACCTCCGCCCCGGCGACGCCTATCGCGTGCTCTACCGGAGGAAATTTCGCCCCGGCAGCACGGCGTCGGACCGGGTCCACATACTGGCCGCGGAGTTCGTGAACCAGGGACGTACGTACACAGCGGTCTATTTCGAGGGCGACGACGGCAACGGTCACTACTACAATGACGGCGGCGGCTCGGTGTCGCGGTCGTTTCTGCGCTATCCCGTTGAATTCAGGCGTATCAGCTCACGTTTCTCGTTGCGCCGCTTCCACCCTGTTTTGAAGGTGCGGCGGCCGCACTACGGCGTGGATTTCGCGGCGCGAACAGGTACGCCGGTACGGGCCGTGGGCGACGGGCGCATCACCCACGCGGGGTGGAAAGGCAGCTACGGCCGGTTGGTGGAGGTCAGCCACGGGGGAGCCATGAAGACGCGGTACGCGCATATGAGGCGCTATGGCCCCGGGATTCGGCGCGGCGTGTCCGTGAAGAAGGGTCAGACCATCGGGTACGTGGGCTGTTCCGGCCTGTGCACGGGTGCGCACCTTCACTTCGAGATGTGGCAAGACAACCGTTACGTAGACCCTTTGCGGGCCAAGATCCCGGTTGAGCGGCAGCTCGACCCCTTGTTGATGGGAATCTTCGAGGCCACCAAGGAGTTGTTCTTCAAGCGATTGGAAGCAGACCGCAAGATCGCCGGGCTGCCCTCACCAACATCTTCATGAACCCGGCTGCTAAAGAAATCATCCCAGGCGCCGAAAGAGATTATGATGCCGACCTTGCGAGCTTTTGTCGGCGTTCCGGTAGGCTCGGCACTGGGCCGGCAAATGTCCGCGGTGCGTGCTGAGTTCAGCGACAGGACGGTTCGCTGGGTTCCGCCACAGAACCTCCACCTGACCCTGAAGTTCCTGGGAAACGTCGAAGAGGCCCAGGTTGCTTCGATACGCGCGGCCTTGCGGAACGCCCTGTCCGATACCGGCGGGTTCCGTGTCGCCGCCACGGGTTTGGGAGTCTTTCCCGACGCCCGGCGGCCGCGAGTTCTCTGGGTCGGCCTGACGGCACCGGAGCTCGCGCAGGTGGCGGGGCGGGTGGACCAGGCCGTAGAGCCCTTCGGCGCCGAGAGGGCCACATTCCGGCCCCACGCGACCATCGGTCGCTGGCGTGGGCCGGAGACCGGTGGCAGGCGTCTTCAGGACGAACTGGCGCGCTGGCAAGACCGCTCGTTCGGCGAGTTCCGTATCGACGAGGTGACTCTTTTCCGGAGCACGCTCCAGCCCGCCGGCGCCGTCTATTCCGCGCTGGAGGTGTTCCCGCTGAAGGCCGACGAGAGTCGCCGGGCGAGTCACGAGACCGAAGTTTCGAGAACCGACTAAGGAGACCCCATGGACGCGAACAAGGAGAAGGCCATCGACCTGGCCGTGAGCCAGATCGAGAGACAGTTTGGCAAAGGAGCCATCATGAAGCTCGGGGAGGGCGGGGTGATCAAGGACATCCCGACGATCTCCACGGGCTCCATCGGCCTCGATATCGCCCTCGGGGTGGGCGGGGTGCCGCGTGGCCGGGTGGTGGAGATCTACGGCCCCGAGTCCTCCGGCAAGACGACGCTGGCGCTCCACATCCTCGCCGAGGCCCAACGCATGGGCGGGATGGTGGCGTTCGTCGACGCCGAGCACGCGCTGGACCTCAGCTACGCCCAGAAGCTCGGGGTTCAGACCGACGAGTTGCTGATCTCGCAGCCGGACCACGGCGAACAGGCCCTGGAGATCGCCGAGACCCTGGTCCGAAGCGGCGCCATCGACGTGCTGGTGATCGACTCGGTGGCGGCGCTGGTGCCACGGGCCGAGATCGAAGGCGAGATGGGCGATTCGCACATGGGTCTCCAGGCCCGCCTCATGTCCCAGGCGCTGCGCAAGCTCACCGGGACCATATCCCGTTCCCGTTCGGTGGTGGTCTTCATCAACCAGATCCGCATGAAGATCGGCGTCATGTTCGGCAACCCCGAAACCACCACCGGTGGCAATGCCCTGAAGTTCTACGCCTCCCTGCGTATGGAGATACGCCGAACCGGGGCGCTCAAGGACGCCGACTCGATCATCGGCGGTCGCACCCGGGTGAAGGTGGTGAAGAACAAGATGGCTCCGCCCTTCCGCGAAGCCGAGTTCGACATCCTCTACGGCACCGGCATTTCCAGAGAGGGAGAGCTGGTGGACATCGGCGCCGACATGGGCGTTCTCGCCAAGAGCGGCGCCTGGTACTCGTTCGAGGGCGACCGCATCGGACAGGGCCGGGAGAACGTCAAGCAGTTCCTGCGCGACCACCCGGACATCGCGGGCCAGTTGTCGGAGCTGATACGGGCCAAGGCGGGCCTCAAGAGTCCACAGCGCGAGCCCGCCAATGGGCCGGACGGGGACCAGAAACCGGCCAAGTGAGCCGTCTGCGTCATCACATCCGCGATTTTTGCGCAACACTCTCAGGTGGCGTTGCAGGAGCTTCCGAACGGACACGAGGGACGGCAGCTATAGGATCGAGCCTACGAGGAACGACCAAGTGTGAACACGGCATGTGGTGACGCAGCGAGAGAAGCGGATCGGCCCCGGCCAGCACCCTTCTCATGCCTTAGGCATCCCAGCCCCAGCAATTGCCAATGATAGGAAGACCCTCAAAGCCGTCTCGCCGGCATGTCGATGCAGCTACCCTGCCGCTTCCTTTGCCGCATGCAGAACCTGCTACGTTTCCTCTCGTCCTCGCGCATGGCCGACGCGCGCTTGAGGACGAAGCATTTCCCTTTGAAGCGCTGAGTGAGATCGCCGAAATCGAAAGCTGGCGCAAGGAGATTAACCGGCCCTTGTACCATATCCACAAATGGTGGGCGCAGCGGCTCGGCACGGTCTTTCGCGCGATGGTCATCGGCGCCTTCGCGCCTTCTGGCGCCAGTATTCTCGATCTCTTCTACAAACCGGTCCGCATCAAAGATGCCGTAGTGTTTGATCCCTTCATGGGCAGCGGCACCACGATTGGGGAAGCCGTCAAGCTTGGCGCGCGCGCTATTGGGCGCGATATCAATCCAGTCGCCCATTTCCTTGTCAGAAACGCGCTAGCCGTTCATGATCGCACGGCCATCCTGGCGGCCTACTGCGCTATCGAGCGCGATGTCGCTGACCAGGTACGCCGCTATTACCGCGCTACCTTGCCTGACCGCAGCGAAGTTGACGTTCTGTATTATTTTTGGGTCAAGACAGCAGATTGTCCCGCCTGTGATACGACAGTGGATCTGTTTTCTTCCTACATATTCGCACGGCACGCCTACCCAAGAAAATATCCCCAGGCCCAAGCCATATGTCCCACCTGCGGTGCTGTAAACGAGGTGTGCAACAGCACCCGCGAAGCGCGTTGCGGCACATGCCGTACGGCGTACGATCCGCAGGCCGGCCCGGCCAACGGGCAGAAGGTGACCTGTCCGTCCTGTACCCACACCTTCCTGATCGCTAAGACAATCAGGGCCACAGGCCGCCTGCCGGATCACCGGCTGTACGCGAAACTTGTTCTGATGCCGGACGGCAGCAAGGCATACATACCAGCGACGGACGACGACCGGGCTCTATACAAAGAGGCACAGGAAGCTCTGAGCAAGCGCGAGAATGCTTATCCGGTCGTTGAGATCGACCCTGGCTACAATACAAACCAGGCGCTCGGTTACAACTACCGGCATTGGCACGAGATGTTCAATGGCCGGCAGTTGCTTTGCCTGTCAATTCTGGCGGACCGGATTAGAGAGATAGAAGACTCGGTTCTGCGCGAGCTATTCACCTGTCTTCTGTCGGGTACCCTCGAATTCAACAACATGTTCGCGTCGTACAAGGGCGAGGGTACCGGCGCTGTCCGGCACATGTTCGCCCACCACATTCTCAAACCGGAACGCGTGCCGCTGGAAGCGAACCTTTGGGGCACGCCGAAGAGTTCGGGCTCGTTCTCGACGATGTTCGAGGGCAGGATCTGGCGGGCGCTCGACTACGCAGATGATCCCTTCGAGGTTCGCCCCGGTGTACTCAGCGGCAGGAGGGAGAGTGAAAAGGTCTTCGGCCTTTCGGAGAAGGTCGGCTTTTCAGTCGCGGAGAGCTATGCCGCCTTTGCCGAAGGCAGGCACGTGTACCTGTCCTGCGGGGATTCAAGCGCGACTGATCTGCCGGACAGGGCAGTCGATGCGGTCATTACGGACCCTCCGTTTTTTGACAACGTCCACTACTCGCAGCTTGCCGATTTCTTCCACGTCTGGCAGCGGCATATCCTCGGTCCAAACGGACATTGGGAAGCCTACACCACTCGTAGCAAAGACGAAGTTCAGAATGCCAATGTCGGGGCCTTCACCGAACGGTTGCTCGCGGTATGGTCTGAGGCACACCGCGTTCTGAAGGATGATGGGGTTCTTGTCTTCACCTACCACCACTCTCGGCCGGAAGGATGGCAGGCCGTCCTTAAGGCGCTGATGGCGTCTGGCTTTGGAATCACGGCGGCGCATCCAGTCAAGTCCGAGATGTCCGTCGCAATGCCCAAGCATCAGGCGCGGGAACCAATCAACCTTGATGTCATCATCGTCTGCCGCAAGCGCTCGCAACTCACCCCACATCGCCAGAACGACGATTTGTGGGGAACAATCAGGCCGATCGTTGCCGAGCAGGTACAGCGCATGCGCGCATCAGCAAGGCGCCTGAGCCGCAATGACGTACGCGTGATCGTCATGGCGCAATTGCTTCGACAGCTCTCAAGTTCACGCACGATGGCGACGGCGCTTTCGTCGTTGGACGCTGTGGATGGGCAAATTGAGGCACTTATTGCTGAACTGCACGCCGCCGGAATCGAACAAAAGGATGGGAATAGCGGACGGGACTATTCGTGACGAATGTATCGGCAATCTTCAAACTCTGCGTTCAGGCGATTCGCCACGGCAAGCTAATTGAGCGCGCAGGGCGCACGGACAAGGAGTTCCCTTTTCAGGACTGGTTCAAGCGGTGTCTGGACGAAATGCGGCTCAATTACGACTCACCTGGGCGTAATACGTACCCGGATTTTCGGCTTGTTCATTCTCCAGAGGGCTACGAACTCAAGGGACTCGCCTATCCGGGGCGCGAGGCCAACTATGACTCGAATAGTCAGGTTCCCTGTGGCGAGCATAACGGGCGGGAGGTGTACTATGTCTTTGGCCGGTATCCGAAGGAGCCGGACGGCAACCAGTATCCCGTGCTCGACTTTGTTCTTTGCCACGGCAGCTTTCTGAATGCCAGCAACGACTACGTGCACGAGAACAAGAGCTTCCACGGGTTCGGCACCTATGGCGATATCCTTGTGCGTGACCGGAAGATGTACGTGTGCCCTACGCCCTTCGCGCTCGCCGAGGGGACAGCGCACCGGCGCACCCTGATCCTGCCAGCCGATCATCCGGTTGATGACGACCTGACAGAGGTCGGCTCGCTCACGCGCCGGGAGGTCGATCAGATGATTGTTGCCTACAGTTTCGATTTGCGCACGAACCAGCTTGAGACGACGAAGGTGCCGAACGCGAATGCAGGGCGCGAGCACGTATTCAAGGTTTATCGGGCCGTGGGCGACCCTGCCGACCCGGTTTCGCTTCGCGAGTCCAGCCGCGTCTTGGAGGAACTCGCACCAGTCGACAATGAAGAGGATGAGGAAAACGACGAACAGAATTAGCGAAATGAGCCACGTCAAAGGAGGCTGAGAATGCTCAAGGCCACGGGCGGTCCGTCAAGTTGACGGCGGTAGACCGTGCTGTTGGCGTGCGATGTAGCTGCCTGTCTCGGGGAGTCTTGACGTTGCCTTCGCGCCGGGGGGAATGCTATCAATGGGCGTCATGACGGCGGGAAAAGAGATACGCGACAGCTTCCTCGACTTCTTCAAGGACAAGACCCACACGGTGGTGAAAAGCTCGTCGCTGGTGCCGCAGCAGGACCCGACCCTGCTGTTCACCAACGCGGGCATGGTCCAGTTCAAGAACATCTTCCTCGGAGTCGAGCGGCCCGCGTTCAGGCGCGCCGCCAGCGCCCAGAAGTGCCTTCGCATCAGCGGCAAGCACAACGACCTGGAAGCGGTGGGCCGGGACACCTACCACCACACCTTCTTCGAGATGCTGGGGAACTGGTCCTTCGGCGACTACTACAAGGAAGAGGCCATCGCCTGGGCCTGGGAGCTGCTCACGAAGGAATGGGGACTGCCCAAGGACAAGCTCTACGCCACCGTGTTCCGCAACGACGACGAGGCCGAGGGGTTGTGGCGCCGCATCAGCGGCCTGCCGCCCAGCCGCGTGCAGCGTTTCGACGAGAAGGACAACTTCTGGGAGATGGGCGACACCGGGCCCTGCGGGCCGTGCAGCGAGATCCACCTGGACCGGGGTCCCGAAGCCTGCGACCACCTCGGCGAGCCGGGCCATGTGTGCGCCGTCAACGCCGACTGCGCCCGTTACATCGAGCTCTGGAACCTGGTCTTCATCCAGTACAACCGCGACGACGCCGGCGATCTCCACGAGCTCCCAGCCAAGCACGTGGATACCGGAATGGGTCTCGAGCGGATTACCGCGGTGATGCGGGGGGTCTTCTCCAACTACGACGTGGATCTGTTCCGCAACATCATCACCGCCACCGAAGAACTGGCCGGCAAGGCCTATGGCGACAACGCCGAGGCCGACGTATCCTTTCGCGTCATCGCCGACCACGCCCGGGCGGTGAGTTCCCTCAGCGCCGACGGGGTGTTCCCGAGCAACGACGGCCGAGGTTACGTGCTGCGCCGGCTGCTCCGGCGCGCGGCCCGTCACGGGCGGCTCCTGGGCTTTGAGGAGCCGTTCCTGTTCCGGCTGGTGGAGCCCGTGGCCGGGGTCCTGGGTGAAGCCTACCCCGAGTTGCGGGCCGCGAGGGAGCGCATCGTTAACACCATCCAGGTCGAGGAAGGGCGCTTCGCCGATACCCTGGACAAGGGGCTGGTGCTGCTGGAGGACTCGCTGGCGGAGTTGCGAAAGAACAATCGGCAATCCCTGCCGGGGGACGTGGCCTTCCGCCTGTACGATACCTACGGATTTCCCGTGGACCTGACCGAGGACATCCTTCGGAACGAAGGCATCGCCGTCGATCACGAGGGGTTCGAGCGGCTCATGAACGAGCAGCGGACGCGTTCACGAAAGAGTGTCGCCGCCGAGCCCGTCAAGTGGGAATTTTCCGTGAGCGCACCAACCGTTTCCGTCAGCAAAGCAACCGGTACTGCGGCACCTAATCAGAGCCGGTTTGTGGGCTACGACCGCCTGACCCACGAGTCTCGGGTGACCGCACTATACCGCGGCAACACGCCGGAGGAAGAAGCGCAACAGGGTGACGACGTGGAGATCGTCGTGGATGAGACCCCGTTCTATGCCGAGTCCGGCGGCCAGGTGGGGGACCGGGGCATCATCCGCACCGCCCGGGGCGACACCGTGGAGGTGCTGGACACGTGGCACCCGACCCCCGATGTGTCGGTGCACCGGGGCAAGATCGTCAGCGGCCGCGTCGCGGCGGGGGACGCCGTGGAGCTCGCGGTGGACAGCGAGCGGCGCGGGCGCGCCATGCTGAACCACTCGGCCACCCATATCCTGCACGCGGTGCTGCGGGAGGAGCTGGGGACGGGCGTGCGCCAGGCCGGATCACTGGTGGCTCCGGACCGCCTGCGGTTCGACTTCACCCACGGCGGCCCGGTGGATCCGGATATTCTGGAGCGCATCGAGCGGGAAGTGAACCAGCGGATCCGGGAGAATTCCGGCGTCTCCACCGAGGAGATGGACTACGACGACGCCATCCGCGCCGGCGCCATGGCGTTCTTCGGCGACAAGTACGGCGACCGCGTGCGGGTGGTGCGCATCGGCGACTTTTCCACCGAGCTCTGCGGCGGGACTCACATCCATCAGGCCGGTGACATCGGGCTGTTCCGGCTGAGCGCCGAGGGCGGCGTGTCCGCCGGCGTGAGGCGCATCGAGGCGGTCACCGGCGCCACCGCCTTCGACGTGATGCGCGCCTACGACTCCGTCCTCGCCGAAGTCACCGGACTACTCCGGAGCACCAACGAGGATGCCGCGGACAAGGTGCGGCGGCTGCTGGAAAGGCAGAAGGAGCTGGAACGCCAAGTGGCCGAGCTCAAGAGCCAGCTAGGGCAGAACCGGGTGCCGGAGCTTCTCGGCAAGGCGCGGAAGAATGCCGAGGGCGCCAGCATCATCGTCGAAAAAGTAGAGGGCCTGGACGCCAGGCAGCTCAGGGAGACCGTGGATCAGATCCGGCAACAACTGCCCGGCGGCTTCGTCTTCCTGGCATGCCCCGGCGAGACGAACGTGATGCTGGCCGCCGGCGCCGGCAGCGAGCTGGACGGGCGGTACCACGCGGGGGACATCATCAAGCAGGTGGCGCCCACCGTCGGCGGCGGCGGCGGGGGCCGGGCGGATTTCGCCCAGGCGGGCGGCAAGCAGCCGCAGAAGACCGATGATGCGCTGCGCATGGCTCGCGAGATCGTATCGAGGATTTCTTGACGGTGAGTCAAGCGAGCATCGAGAGCGTGCCGGCGGTCCCCCATCTCGCATTCAACGACCCGCGGCTGTTCCGGGAGCTTCTGGGCAACCAGGACGAGCACCTGACGATCGCGCAGCGGGCGTTGGGCGTCAAGTTCCGGGTGCACGGAACCGAGATGGAGATCCAGGGCGACCGGCCCGAGTCGGAACTGGCCCGGGAGGTCATGCGCCAGCTCTACGGACTGCTGGAGCGGGGCTATCCGGTGTACGGCAGCGATGTCGACTACGCCATCCGCATCCTCAGCAGCAACAGCAAGGCGAACCTGCAGGAGATCTTTCTCGACACCATCTACATCTCGTCCCACAAGCGCACCATCACCCCCAAGAGCGTCGCCCAGAAGAGCTACATCGACGCCATCCGGCGCCACGACATCGTCTTCGCCATCGGTCCGGCGGGAACCGGCAAGACCTATCTGGCCATGGCCATGGCCGTGTCCGAGCTGATGAAGAACAACTACGCCCGGATTATCCTGACCCGCCCGGCGGTGGAGGCCGGGGAGAAGCTCGGCTTCCTGCCCGGCGACCTGGCCGAGAAGGTCAACCCCTACCTGCGGCCGCTGTACGACGCCATGCACGACATGGTGGACTTCGACAAGGCCCGGCGCCTGCTCGAACGGGGCAGCATCGAGGTGGCGCCCCTGGCCTTCATGCGCGGCCGCACCCTCAACGACTCCTTCGTCATCCTGGACGAGGGACAGAACACCACCCCCGAGCAGATGAAGATGTTCCTCACCCGGTTGGGCTACGGCTCCAAGGCGGTGATCACCGGCGACGTGACCCAGATCGACCTGCCCGCCGGCCGGCTGTCCGGACTCAAGGAGGCCTGGCGCATCCTGCAGGGGGTGGAGGGTATCCGCTTCAGCACCTTCACCGAGAAGGACGTGGCCCGGCACCGTCTGGTGCAGGACATCATCACCGCCTACGAGCGCGACACCCGCGAGAACGACGACCGCGGCGATGGGTGACGCGGCCGTCACCGTCGATGTCGTGCGCCAGGGTGCGGCTCGGAAGGTGCCGGTGCGCGGACTCAAGGCCAAGGCCCGCCGGATCCTGCGGCTGATGGACCTGCCGCACTGCGAGCTCAGCGTGGCGCTGGTAGGCGACGAGGAGATCCGGCACCTGAACGGGCGCTACCGGTCACGCGACGAGCCCACCGACGTGCTGTCGTTCCCGCTGGACGAACCCCTGCCCACCGGCCATCGGCTCATCGGCGACGTCATCATCTCGGTGGAGAAGGCAGCCCGGCAGGCGCGGCAACGGCGACGGTCGTTCGACGACGAGATGGAGGTGCTGCTCATACACGGCATCCTGCACAACCTGGGCTATGATCACGAGCGCTCCCCCGAGGACGAAAGGGAAATGCGCGCCATCGAGCGGCGGCTGCGTGGAGAGCTCAAGGCCGGGAAGCGATAGGCCGCCGCTTGCCCGTTCTTTGTCGTTGAGCACCACATCCGCTATATTGAGCACAATCATGTTTGACGAAGCACGCGAACAACTGACACAGCTCGAAGACAAGCTCCGACTGCTACGGAGGCGTCTTTGACGTCGAAGGCAAGCAGAAGCGCATCGACGAACTGGTAACCCTCACCGCCAAGCCCGACTTCTGGAACGACGCCGACAAGGCCCAGGGGATCCTCAAGGAGCAGTCCCTGCTCCGGGAGGCCGTGGACGACTACGCCAAATGCCATTCGAGCGTCGAGGAAGCACGCTTTTTTCTGGATCTGGCCGAGGAAGAGAACGACTCCGAGGCCCTGGAAGAGACGGAAACCCGGCTCCGGGAAGTCACCGACAGCCTGGCGGACATGGAGCTGCGGCAACTACTCGGCGGCACGGACGACGGCCGGGACGCCATCGTCACGCTCCATCCCGGCGCCGGCGGCACCGAGTCCCAGGACTGGGCCGAGATGCTGCTGCGCATGTATCTGCGATGGGGCGACCGGCGCGGTTACAAGACCGAGATCATGGAGTATCAGCCCGGCGAAGAGGCCGGCCTCAAGCGGGTCACCTTCACCATCGCCGGGGACTATGCCTACGGCTACCTGAAGTGCGAGGCCGGCATCCACCGGCTGGTGCGGATTTCCCCGTTTGACGCAAACTCAAGGCGCCATACCTCTTTCGCCTCGGTCTTCGTCTACCCCGAGATCGATGACACCATCGACGTGGAGATCAACGAATCCGACCTCCGCATCGACACCTACCGCGCCAGCGGCGCCGGCGGGCAGCACGTCAACAAAACCGATTCCGCGGTGCGCATCACCCATCTGCCCACCAACATCGTCGTGGCCTGCCAGAACGAGCGCTCCCAGCACAAGAACAAGGCCATGGCCATGCGCATCCTGCGCTCCCGCCTCTACGAGGTCGAGGTGGAGAAACAGCGGGAGATGATGGACAGCTACCAGAAGAACAAGAAAGACATCGCCTGGGGCAGCCAGATCCGCTCCTACGTGCTGCACCCCTACCGCATGGTCAAGGACCACCGCACCAACCTGGAGATCGGCAACGCCGACGCCGTCCTCGACGGCGACATCGACCGGTTCATCCAGAGCTATCTGATGGAGGGGGAGGAGGGGTGAGCAGGCCTTGTTCCGTTCAGTGCCGGTAGCCTCTGAGCTGCATTCATGGATCGACTCCCTGGTCCTGTATAGCGCTTGGTGCAAGTACGGCTCGGGCTGACCCGGTGGAGACGCACGCGTCCCACGGTCAGCCGAGCCGCACAGAGGCACAGTACAGGCGCCGATGGGCGCCCGGTTTCGGATTTAGTGCAGCGGCGAGAACGACGCCGGCACGACGATGGAGTTCTCCTGATGCAGCAGCATCTCGCGGGTGGCCGGCGGCCAGTTGGGGAGCTTCATCGCCTCGGCGCGGAGCCGGGTCCGTTCGCCCATGTCCTTGTACGGCCAGATGTGTACCCACTGATTCAGCGAGCCGTAGGTGGTGAACCAGCCAGCGGCCAAGGGCGAGATCTTGACCCGATCCTCGATACAGTCCTGCCAGCGCTCGATCAGCGTCGGGATGGATCCGGGATGGACCGTGTAGGTGCGGATCTCGTAGATGTTGCCCATCTCACGAGGTTCCAGCGGCGGGGAAAACGGCGCCGCCTGAAAGACCTTGCTCTCCTGCGTCACCATGAACTCACGGACCTTGGGCGGCCAGTGGCCGGTGGCCCGGGCCTCGGCGCCGATACGATCCTTTTCTGCGAAGCTCTCGTAGGGCCAGATGTGGATGACCTGGTTCAGCGGCCCCACCTCCGAATGAAAGAACGCCCCCAACGGGGAGATCTTGGCCCGGTGCTGCAGCCCCTCCTCGAACGCCTTCTCGAAGTCGGGTATCTTGCCGGGCTTGAGCGTGTAGGTTCTCATCTCGATGATCATGTGTTTCCTCCTGAGATCTATGGGTGAAGTCTGTTCCCTTTCTTTCCGTTTTGCCCGGCAAATGCAACACTTCGTGACGATCCGGTCGGACGCCTCAAGTGTCGAGATGGGGACCTGCCGGCGGAGAAGGGTAGGCTCAGGTGCTCATGGGTGAAATGGTGTTTTGGTCGGCATGTTCAGGACTGCGGCTGGTATCGGCCCTCCGATTCCACCAGGAACACGCGGTTCATGCGGGCGCGGTAATTCTCCATGGCGATCGTCGCCGCAAGCTCCACAATCTGCTCTTCATTGAAATGGTTTTGCATCTCGGCGAACAACTCATCGGAAACCGTCGCAGGCGTAGAACTGATCGCCTCGGTCAATTCAAGGGCTGCCCGTTCAGCAGGGGTGAATAACGGGCTGTTGCGCCAATCCGATACGGCGGCGATTTTTTCGTCCGAACTTCCTGCAGCGCTGCTCCCGGCAGCGTTGGAGTCAATTCAGAAGGGACAGGTGACAATCTGCGCCGCCCGGAAGCATACCAGATAGCGCAATTCGGCCGGCAGTGTATTGCTCTTGCCAGGAGCCGCACCCAGCGCACGGCTGGCCTCGAGGATTGATGGACATCGGGCCTGTATTCCAGCGGAAACCGGTAGCTTGCCGGTGGCCTGCGCTGCGGCTTCCAGAATTGGCCGGGCCGCTTCCGGGGCCTCGTCCAGAGTCAACGGTCGTAATCTCGGCCCCACTGTTATTCCTTTCTGCTGCCGCCTGGACTGGTCAGCATTCGGTGCATGTCACCTTGTGTGTATACATCGCGGGCGAATTCGAAGGTGCCCTGTTCAAGTAACTCTTTGGCGGCCTGCCGCACCAGCGTCATCGCCGCCTTGGCAAAGTTGCCGCCAACGGTCACACGCTTCACACCCATTTCGTGAAGCATTGGGACAGCCGGTGTGTTGGGGCCGGCCAGCACGTTCATCGGCCCGTCAATAGCCGCAGCCAGCCGGCCGATCAGCGCGCCGTCGCTAACGAACGGAACGAACGCACAACCGGCGCCTGCCTGCAGATAGGCATTGGCGCGACGCACCGTCTCGGCGAATATCTCGTCATCGTTGCCGTGATGGAACCCGTCGGACCGGGCATTGACGACCATCGGTATGCCCGCTGCATCGGCAACCGCACGGGCAGCACGAATGCGTTCCACCGAGACCTCGAAGTCGAAGAGATGGCCGGGGTTGCGCTTATCGCTGTCCTCGATGTTGATTCCGACGGCGCCCGCCGCGAGAGTCTGGCGCGTGGTTTCCGCCACATCCTCGGGCGCGGGACCGTATCCCGCCTCCATATCCGCCGAGACCGGAACCGGCACGGCGTTGGCGATATTGCGCACGGCGCCAGCCATATCGCGCAGAGGAATTTTCTCGCCGTCGCAATAGCCGAGCGCGAAGGCACAGCCGCCGCTGGTGGTTGCCACGGCGGAGAAACCCGCATCGACCAGAACGCACGCGCTGATCGCATCCCACGCATTGGGCAGGACGAGAATATCGTCGCCCCCGTGCATCGCAGCGAAGGCCTGGGCCCGTTTCTTCTGTTCTGACTCACTCATCGTATGGTCTTCCTGTCCTTCCGGGGTTCGAATGCGTCGTCCGGCACGTGCGTCTCGGAAACGAGGGTTACGGAAAACCTTGTCCACTCGAAGTTCACCACCATTCGAAAGGTAGTGGACTAGTCTAACTGAGGGTGCGTGTGCAGAGCAAACTGGAGAACACGGGACGTGGCCTCGGGATGTCGGATTACGCTTCGCTAATCCGACCTGCGGGTTCGCGGCCTCGTTGGCTTCCGCCCAAATCCGTCACCCCGCCCCGTTCGCCTCGAGATACTCCCGCAACGCACGTGCGGTATAGGAGCGCTTGCCGTCCTGGGCCACCTTGGACGGCGGGCCGTGGGCGACCACGCGGCCGCCCTTGTCGCCGCCTTCGGGGCCGAGGTCTACGAGGTAGTCGGCGTCCTTGATGATCTCGAGGTTGTGCTCGATGGTGATGACGGTGTTTCCCGCGTCCACCAGCCGGTGGAGGATGTCGATGAGCTTCTCGACGTCGGCGAAGTGGAGGCCGGTGGTGGGCTCGTCGAGGATGTAGAGGGTCTTGCCGCGGGACTCCTTGCCGAGCTCGTAGGCGAGCTTGATGCGCTGGGCCTCGCCGCCGGACAGGGTGTTGCTGGCCTGTCCCAGGGTGATGTAACCCATGCCGATGTCGTCCAGGACCCTGAGCGGGCGGTAGGCCTTGGGGAAGGGGCGGAAGAACTCCACCGCCTCCTCCACGGTCATCTGCAAAACCTCGGCGATGTTCTTGCCGTTGAACTTCACCGACAGGGTCTCCTCGTTGAAGCGCAGCCCGCCGCACCCGTCGCAGTGCACGAACACGTCGGGCAGGAAGCTCATTTCCTTCTTGATCCTGCCCTGGCCGGAGCACTCGTCGCACCGCCCGCCGCTCACGTTGAAGGAGAACCGGCTCGGCGTGTACCCGCGCATCCGCGCCTCGGGATGCAGCGCATAGATGCGGCGGATTTCGTCGAGGAACCCGACGTAGGAGGCGGGCACCGAGCGCGGCGTCTTGCCGATGGGCGTCTGATCCACCTCCACGGCCCGCTCGATGTGTTCCCAGCCGCCCAGGTCCTCGTGCCGGCCCGGCCGGCCCGCGTTCTGTCCCAGCCTCGCCTTGAGCCCCTTGAACAGCACCTCCTTCACCAGGGTGCTCTTGCCCGAGCCGGACACGCCGGTGACACACGTCCACATGCCCAGGGGCAGGCGCACCTTGAGGTTCTTGAGGTTGTTCTCCCGGGCACCGGTCACCATCATCCACTCGCTGCTCTTGAGTGCCCGTTCCGGCCAGAGCCGGCGCCTGGAGGTTCCCAGGAACGCCCCGGTGACCGAGGCCGGATTGGCGCATACCTCTTCCGGCGTGCCCATGGCCACCACCCGGCCGCCGCGCACCCCGGCCCCGGGCCCGAGGTCCACCAGCACGTCGGCCGCCCGGATGGTGGCCTCGTCGTGCTCCACCACGAGCACGCTGTTGCCCGCCTCCACCAGCCGCCGCAGCGTGGCCAAAAGCCGGTGGTTGTCGCGCGTGTGCAGGCCGATGGTGGGCTCGTCGAGGATGTAGCAGACGCCCCGCAGGTTGGAGCCAAGCTGCGCCGCCAGGCGCACCCGCTGGGCCTCGCCGCCGGACAGGGAGTTGGCCCGCCGGTCCAGCGTCAGGTAGCCCAGGCCCACCTCGTCCAGGAACCGCAGCTTGTGATGAATCTCCTTCTGGGTCTTCTCCAGGACCAGCCGTTCCTTGTCCGCGCTGTGTCGGAGGAGCCGCTCCTCCAGGGACGCGAAGCGGCCCAGCGCCTCTTTCACCGACAAGGCCGTGATCTGCCAGATGGCCTTGCCGGCGACGCGGACGTTGCGGGCCCGTGCATTGAGCCGGGCGCCCTCGCAGGCCGGGCACGTGTGCTCGCTCATGAACGAGGCCAGATAGCCGGCCAGGGCGCCGTCGCTCTTGACCCGGAGCCCGGACAGCGTACCGAGAAGACCGGCGACCGACGGCCGCGCGCGCCCGTTGAGCACCGCCTCCCGCTGCCTTGCCGAGAGGGTGACGATGGGGGCGTCGCCGGGAACGCCGAGCTTCTGTTGAAGCTCGCCCTGGAACTGGTTCAGGCGCCGTTTGAGGGTGGCGCGCCCTTCGGGCGCGTCCGCGCACAGCCGGTTCACCACGTCCGTCAGGTTCAGCCCGGGGTCCGGGATGATCAACTCGGCGTCGAACTCTTCGGAGGAACCCACGCCGTGACAGTCCGGGCACGCTCCTTGCCGGCTGTTGAAGGAAAACAGCCGCGGATCCAGGGGCTCGTATCCGACGCCGCAGGCGCGGCAGAAGAGGCGCTCGTTGTAGACCTCCTCGGTACCCTCGGAGAGCACGTGAATGACCCCGTTGCCGAGCCGCAGGCCCTGCCCCAACACGGTCTCCATGCTCAGGCGTCCGGCCTTTGCGGTGCCCACCACGATGTCGATGTCGTGCTCGTGGAAACGCCCGAGTCCCTGCTGGAGCACCGACGCGGTGAGGGCGGTCATGGCCCCGTCGATGCGGGCGCGGCCGTAGCCCAGCCGGCGGGCCGCCATCATCACGTCCTTGTGATAGCCCTTGCGCCCGCGCACCACCGGGCTCAGCACGGTGATGTCCTTGCCGCGGTACTGGCGCCCCACCCGGTCCAGGATACGGCTGCGGGTGAGCGAGGTGATGGCGCCGCCGCACTGGGGGCAGTGCTGCTTGCCCACCTTGGAATACAGCAGGCGCAGGTAGTGGTAGAGCTCGGTGACGGTGGCCACGGTGGAGTTCCGGCCGCCCTGGCTGAGGCGCTGCTCGATGGCCACGGTGGGCGGAATGCCTGCCAGTACGTCGACGTTGGGCCGCGCCATGATCTTCATGAACTGCCGCGCGTAGGCGGAGAGGCTGTCGATGTAGCGCCGCTGGCCGTCCGCGTAGATGATGTCGAAGGCCAGGGACGATTTCCCGGAGCCGCTGAGGCCGGTGACCACCACCAGCCGGTCCCGGGGGATATCGACGGCGACGTCCTTGAGATTGTGCTCCTTGGCGCCGACGATCCGGATGGCCGCCGGGTCGTTGGACCGTCTCGCCGTGGCCCGGCGCGGGCGGGTCTTGGCCAGTGTGGGGGTGAACGGGGACGATGACGGGCCCAAGTGTTCCTTGAGGTAGCGCCCGGTGTGGGACCGCTCCACCGCCGCGACCTCCGGGGGCGTGCCCGTGGCCACCACCTCGCCGCCGCCGTCCCCGCCCTCGGGCCCCAGGTCGATGATGTGGTCGGCGCACTTGATGACCTCGGTGTTGTGTTCGATGACCATCACCGAGTGGCCCTGGTCGATGAGCTCCTGCAGGGCGGAGAGCAGCCGGCGGATATCGTGGAAGTGGAGACCGGTGGTGGGTTCGTCGAAGATGAAGAGCGTTCCGGTCCTGGTCGCCCGGGCGATGTGGGAGGCCAGCTTGAGACGCTGGGATTCCCCGCCGGAAAGGGTGGTGACGGGCTGGCCCAGACGGAGGTAGTCGAGCCCCACCCGGGCCAGCGGCCGCAGCCCGCGCACGATCTCCGGCTGGTCCCCAAAGAACTTCATGGCCTCGGCGATGGTGAGGCCGAGCACGTCGTGGATGTTCTTGTTGCGGTAGGTGACCTCCAGGACCTCCTGGCGGTAGCGGGCGCCGCCGCACTCCGAGCAGGTGGCGAAGACGTCCGAGAGGAACTGCATCTCGATCCTCTCGAAGCCTTCGCCGCGGCAGGACTCGCAGCGTCCGCCTTCCACGTTGAAAGAGAAGGTGGAGGGGGTGTAGCCCCGGAACCGCGACAGGTCCACGCCAGCGAACAGGCGCCGGACGGGGTCGAACGCCTTCATGTAGGTCACCGGGTTCGACCGGGGCGTGGTGCCCAGCGGAGACTGGTCCACGAGGATCACCTCGGGGACCCGGTCGACGCCGCGAATCTCGTCGCAGTCCGTCAGGGTCGCCAGCGGCGAGGCCTTGAGGCGCCGGATGTTGCGGGCGATGACCTCGTCCACCAGGCTCGACTTGCCCGACCCGGACACGCCGGTGACGCACACCAGCCGGCCCAGGGGGATGCTCACGTCGATGTGCTTGAGGTTGTTGGCGTGGGCGCCGCGTATCTCCAGGGTGCGTCCCTGTATCCAGGGCCGGTAACGGACCGGCCGCGGGATGACCTTCCGCTGGGTCAGGTAGTCGGCGGTGAGGGATGTCTTGCTTTCCAGCAGCTCGTCATAGGAGCCGGCGAACACCACCTCGCCGCCGTGCTCACCTGCCCGAGGACCCAGGTCGATGACGTAGTCGCTCTCCTTGATGATCTCCGGGTCGTGCTCCACCACCACCACGGTGTTGTTGTTGGATCGGAGGCGGTGAAGAATCTCCACCAGGCGGTGGCTGTCCCGCGGATGAAGGCCGATGGAAGGCTCGTCCAGCACGTACAGCGTGTTCACCAGGGACGAGCCGATGGCGGTGGTCAGGTCCACCCGCTCGAGCTCGCCCCCGGACAGCGTCCGGGACTGGCGGTCGAGGGTCAGGTACTCCAGGCCCACGCCCATGAGATAATCCAGGCGCCGGCGGATCTCGTGGAGCACCAGACTCGCGACCTGATCGTCGCTCTTCTCGAGCTCCAGCGACTGAAAGTAGGCGTGGGCGTCGGCTACGCTCATGCGGCTGACGTCCGCGATGTTGCTCCCGGCGATCCGGAAGTTCAGGCCCTCGGGCTTGAGCCGGGTCCCCTGGCAATCGGTGCAGGTCACGTAACGCCGGTAGCGGGCCAGGAACACGCGGACGTGCATCTTGTAGCTCTTCCGCTCCAGCCACTGGAACCAGCCGCGGACACCGTAATACTTCCCGTCCTTCCAGCTTCCTTCGCCGTCGATGATCAGCCGGCGGTCCTCTTCGTCCAGCTCGGCGAAGGGGCGGTCCAGCGGGATGCCCCTGCGCCCGCAGAACTTCTTGAGCTCCCGCACCTCCCAGCGCGCAACCCGGGTGGTCCACGGCTTGATGACGCCGTCGGCGATGGACTTGGACGGGTCCGGGATCACCAGGTCGAGGTCGAGGTCGATGGAGCGGCCGAATCCGTGGCAGGTCTCGCAGGCCCCCAGCGGGCTGTTGAAGGAAAAGAGATTGGGCTGCGGCTCGGCGTAGGACAGGCCGCAGGCGGAGCAGTGGAGGCGGTTGCTGAAGCCCTCCCGGCGCCAGCCGTCCTCCACGTCGTGGAGGTCCAGCCGCCCCTTGCCGAACTGAAAGGCCTGCTCCAGGGAGTCCGTGACCCGCTTACGTGTGGACTTGCGGTACGCGAAACGGTCGACCACGACGTCGGCGACCTCCCCGGGCGGGGCGTCGAGCGATTCCAGTTCCACCAGGCCGCGGTCCCTCAGGAGCCGGTGGAATCCCGCCTGCAGCAGTCCTCCCCTGACGTCTTCCCATGGCAGCGACGGCGGCACGGACACCGGAAAGGTCAGGACCCACCGCACCCCCTCACCCCGGGCCTGGAGCTGCCTCACGATGGATGGGGCGCTGTCCTTGGTGATGACCTTGTTGCAGCCGGAGCAGTGAAGGATGCCGATCTTGGCGAACAGCAGCTTCAGGTGGTCGTACAGCTCGGTCATGGTGCCGACCGTCGACCGGGAGGTCTTCACCGGGCGGGTCTGGTCGATGGCGATGGTGGGCGGGATGTTCTCGATGGAGTCGACGTCCGGCTTCTCCATGCGATCGAGAAACTGCCGGGCGTACGCCGAGAAGCTCTCGACGTACCGGCGCTGACCTTCCGCGTAGAGGATGTCGAAGGCGACGGTGGACTTGCCCGACCCGCTGACGCCGGTCACCACCGTCAACGCGTTGAGGGGGATCTGGAGATCGAGGTCCTTGAGATTATTCTGCTTGGCGCCGCGGACGTGTATCCAGCCCTGATCCATGGTGGGTAGGCGATAAGGATGAGGGATGGACTGTTCCCTATCCCCTGATTATCCGATGCCGAGCTTTTCCCGCGCTTCCTCGCTGATTCGGCTGGCGTCCCAGGGCGGATCCCAGACCAGATCCACGTTGGCGTCCTTGACGCCGGGGATCTCCATGATCAGGGACTGCGCGTTGGAGGCGATCATGCCGCCCATGCCGCATCCCGGCGCGGTCAGGGTCATCTTGACCGCCACGGTGTCGTCCTCGACCTCGACGTCGTACACCAGGCCGAGATCCACGATGTTCACCGGGATCTCGGGATCGTAACACTCCTGCAGAGCCTCATAGACTTGTTCCTTGGTAACCATGGGTCCTCCTGGTCAACTCTTCTCACACTCCTGACACGGACACAACGAGCGCAGGTAGTCGAAGGTATAGATCCCGGTGACGTGCCCGTCGCTCCAACGGAAACAGACGGCGTAGTTGCCTACCGGTTCGATGGTGTCGAGACCCAAGTTCGGCACTTCCACGAAGCGCTTCTCGATGGCGGCCTCGTGCCCCTGGCAGAGGGCGCAGGGGCAGTAACCCCTCAGGTGCTCCTTGGGATACTCGCCCGAGTGCCCGTCGTCCCAGGTGATGCGGACGATGCCCTGGGCCTTGACGTGATTGATCTCTACGGGAACAGCCACGGACGTCCTGCGGGTCAGCTCGTCACGATCTTCAAGCCGGGCGCCTTGTCGGCGGCCTCGGACGCGATGGAAAGCTGGCCGGCCAGCCGCGCGGCCATGTCGAGGAACGCCTGACCGGCGGGGGAGTCGGGCTCCCGCGCCAGGATCGGCGTGCCTTTGTCGCCCCACTCGCGAATCGCCGACACCATGGGGATCTCGCCCAGAAAGGGCACTCCGAAACTGTCCGCGGCCCGCCTCGCGCCGCCCCGGGAAAAGATCTCGTGTTGCTTGCCGCATCCGTCGCACACGAAGTAGCTCATGTTCTCCACCATCCCGACGATGGGGATCTGGACCTTGTCGAACATGGACTTGGCCCGCACCACGTCGGCCAGGGCCACGTCCTGGGGCGTTGCCACCAGCACCGCGCCGCTGCACTTGAGCTGCTGCGAGAAGGTGATCTGCACGTCCCCGGTGCCCGGCGGCATGTCCACCACCATGTAGTCCAGTTCGCCCCAGTGCACGTCGGACATGAGCTGCTGCAACGCCTTGCCGAGCATGGGACCGCGCCAGATCACCGCTTGGTCCGGCTCCAGGAAGAACCCGATGGACATCACCGGAACGCCGTGGGCCACCGGCGGCGCCAGCTTGAAGCCGCCGTCCACTTCCACCTTAGCCGGCTCTTCCCTTACACCCATGAGAATGGGCACCGACGGCCCGTAGATGTCCGCGTCCAGGAGGCCTACCGAGGCGCCGTGCATCTTGAGCGCCACCGCGAGGTTGGCCGCCACCGTGGACTTGCCCACGCCGCCCTTGCCCGACGCCACCAGCACGATGTTCTTGACGCTCGGCAGGAGGTCCGTGGTGCCCGCGCCGGCCTTGCTGCCGCGCACCTGGGCGCCGAACTCGAGGGCAAGCTCCGAGACCCCCAGGGGCGCCAAGGCTCGCTCCACGTCGCCCTTGATCTGGTCCTTGAGAGGGCACGCCGGCGTCGTCAGCTCCACCGTCAGGGATACCTTGCCGTCCGATACCACCAGGTCCTTCACCATGCCCAGGGTGACGATGTCCTTGTGGATTTCGGGATCCTGCACGGTCTTCAGGGCTTCCATAACGGACTCTTGCGTGGCGCTGGACATGTCGCTCCTCTTCTCCCCGTCAGCCTTGCTCTCCCCTTCGGCCTTGCGCCGCCAGAACGGCGTTCCAAAGACTGCCATGATGACCTCTCTCGCTCTGTTGGGCTGCGAGGCTCCCGCTCGCTCCAAAGGGACTTGCCGGCTCGGGACGGCTGAACGATATCTGGACTGGGACTATATAGGACTATAGACTTGCGTGATCTCCTTTTCAAACGTCCAATGGGCGTGGGTACGGGGTGATGCGCACCGTGCCGGGAATCCGCCGCTTCACGTTGTCCGATGCTCTGGCCGCAACAGGTCCAACACGGTCTTCACCGGGGTGAAGGTCTCGGCCGGGACTTCGACGAACACCGTGTTCCATCGCGCCATCCCGCCGTTCCAGAGCCCCGGATGCTCCAGCGCCTTGAGCTTGCGCCCGCCGCTGGACTTGATGGAGATGAAAGCGCTCCGCGGATCGCTGAAGCGCATCAGGTCGAAGCACGCTCCCCGGCGGTCACGGACGCCGCATACCAGATCCACGGGATTGAAGTGGGTGGAAGCTGCAAACGCGTCCCTCTGCCCAGGCTCCTCCATGTTCACCTGGGACCACTCGACGATCTGGAGCGAGCACGTGCCGTCGGCGTCCCTGATCCAGAAGGGTCCGCCGCCCGGATTCCCGCCGGACGCCACCATGCCGCACACCCGGAGCGGACGGTCGAGGATCTCTCGCAGGAAGCGCACCCGCTCCGCCGCGGGCGCGCGCCCCAGGCCTTCCGGCGGCGCCACGGACAGCGCGGCGCGTGCAAACCGGAGCACTTCGTCGAGGAAAGGCGGCGCCGCGTCGGGGTGGAGCCTGTCGAGGTAATCGAACACGCGCGCCTGGAGATCCACCAGACAGCCCGCCAGCGCCTTCCGGCAGCGGATGGCGGTACCGGAATCCATCGCGACGTTGTCGATGTTCTGTATGAACACGACGTCGCCCCCGAGATCGTTGAGGTTCGCCAGCAGCGCGCCATGTCCGCCGGGCCGAAACGACAGGCCGCCGTCCGGCTCCCGGGACGGCCGGTTGTCGAGGGTCGCCGCCAGGGTATCGGTGTCGGGCCGTTGTTCCGACAGGGTCACGTCGTACCGCGTGTCGGAGTCCTCGTAACGCCGCCGCAAGGCCGCGACGTGCCCTTCCACCGCTGCTCGATGCTCGGGGGAAACCGTGAAATGAACGCGCGCGGTCCCGTCACGGTCCCGGACATGTGCCCGTGCATTTACCAGGTGCTCGGCCACCGGGGTGCGGCAGTCGTCGGGATAACGATGAAACAGGATCAGTCCCTTGGGAAGCCCGGCGTAGCCGAGTCCCCCAGGGTCCAGGAGGCACTCCAGGACCTCCCGGAATCGCCCGGCGTCACGCAGCGGCTGAAGACGCTTGCCTTGCCGCTCCAGGGCCGCCCCCAGATCGGGATGGAAGGCGAAGCGCTCGAGCCGGGCCATGAACTCCCGCAACGCCGGGTATTCCGGCAGATCCCGAAGGTCCTCCACGGTCTCGAACTCATCCGCGGCCCGGTTCCTGGCTGCCAGCAGTGGCTGAAACATCCGGGTGGCCGCTCCCGACGCCGGGACGAATTTCGAGAACCGGCCAGCCCCGGCCGCCTCATCACCGCGCCGGCACAACCGCTCCAGCTCGCCTTCGTCCAGGACCGTGATGCCGTCGCCCCTGGCGCAGGGACGGTCCAGGACCACGTACGGCATGCCTTCCGCAAGGGTTGCAAGATAGCCCGCGGCCCGCTCCGCGGGGATGCCGCGGTTCCGTAGTTGCTTCAGATCCCGCTCGGTGAATGGATGCGCAATGGGCATGGAGAAACAGGAAGCACCCCGCCGTCAACAGGCATTCGATGACAGACCGCGGGAATCAGTTCCGTTGCGTGTTGCGGCTTGCCGTCTTGACCATCTCGTCGTCGGCGTCGTTCATGTAACCGCGGCATTGTCTGGCGCCGCAAATACACCCATACAGCTCTTCGCCCTGGAGCCGGTAGTCGAACGTGATCTCCTCGCCCTCTTCGATGGTCTGCTCGGCGATGAGCCAGATACGGCCGCGGATGATGTCCACGTAGGTATTGCCGTCGCAGGAGTGGTTGGCGAAGCGCGCGTCGTTGCCGTTCACGGCCCCGTCCACGTCATACTTGTCGTTGAGGGTGAAGATGTAGGTCAGCTCCTCGTCGTTCCGAGACCGGGTGGTGCCCTCGCCGGTAGAAATTTTCTCGCCCGTGTACTCGATGATGCGCCGCCCGTGCCGGATCTTCTCGCCGGCGAAGAGCCCATCCCCGTGAATTCTGGACTTGCCCACGAACACCTTCGGAAGCCTGCGCTTCGATTCCTTTGCCACCTTTCCTCCCGGTCCCCTGACAGTGCTTGACAGTGGATGGTGTATAGCATTCCGCGGCCGGAAAGTTGATCCGCGAAGGGATGCCATGGACCTCTGGCAGGATTCTTCAAACTATTGAATCAGCTTCTCAATCCGAGTAGTTTGTAATCATGAAGACGACTATTGATATTCCGAACGCCGAGCTTGAGGATGCCATCCGGTTCACGAAGGCGAAGACCAAGCGTGAAGCCATTGTCGGCGCTGTGGCGGATTTCAATCGCCGCATGCGCATGACCGAACTCACCAAGTATGCCGGCACGTGCGCCGACCTGATCACGGTGGAAGAGCTCCAGGACGCCCGCCGCCGGGATTGACCGTTGATCCTCGTCGATACGTCATCGTGGATCCACATGCTTCGTCCGAGCGGTGATCCCGCAGTACGCGCCCGCGTCCATGCGGCCCTCACCAGCGGGCAGGCCTGCTGGTGCCCGCTGGTGCAACTCGAACTCTGGAACGGCGCTCGCGGCCAACAGGAACACAAGGTGTTGCAGGACTTTGCACGGACGCTGCCGGAGCTTCCGATGGACGAGCCGGTCTGGCAGGCAGCCTACGACATGGCGCGGCGAGCGCGGACCAAGGGCATCACCGTTCCCGCAACCGACGTGGCCATTGCCGCCTGCGCCTTTCGCCACGGCACCGCCCTGGAGACGGCTGACTCGGACTTTGAGCTTCTGGCGTCGGTGCGGTAGGAGAGACGCCAGGTACCTCCGGCGTCATCACCTTGCCGGTACCCCCGCAATCATATACGAATAGCCTCGAACGGGTGGTTGGCGGACCGGGGGATGAATCCGGACCCCATGAACGAGAAAGGGACGAGATGCCCAAGACAACCCTGTTGAACGTGACCGTGGCGGATGCCTATCTGGCGCTGCTGGCGGACCGCGGCGTGGACTACTTCTTCGCCAATGCCGGCACGGACTTCGCGCCCATCGTGGAGGCGCTGGCCAAGGCCCAGACTCTGGAGACCCGGATTCCCGAGCCGGTCACCTGCCCCCACGAGAACACCGCCATGCACATGGCCATCGGCTATTACCTCGTGACGGGCAAGCCCCAGGCGGTGATGGTGCACGTCAACGTGGGGACCGCCAACGGCATGAACGGGCTCCTTAACGCCTCGCGCGGCAACATCCCCATGCTGTTCACCGCAGGCCGGACGCCCACCAACGAGGAAGACCTCGCCGGGCACCGGAGCCTGGACATCCACTGGACCCAGGAGATGTTCGACCAGGCCGCCATGGTGCGCGAGGCGGCCAAGTGGGACTACGAGCTCCGGAACGGCAAGCAGACCGAGACCATCGTCGACCGCGCCCTGGCGGTGGCCAAGAGCGAGCCCACCGGACCGGTCTATCTGAGCCTGCCCCGGGAGGTGCTCTCCGAGCAGTTGGACGAGTTCACCTACGAGTCGCCCGGACGGCAGCAGCCTGCGGCGCCGCCCTATCCCAACGCGGCGGCCACGGACCAGGCGGCGGCGCTGCTGGCCGATGCCGAGAACCCGCTCATCATCACCAATTGGGCCGGCCGGAACCCGGCGGTGTGGCAGCCCCTGGGCGACCTGGCCGAGCGCTACGCGATTCCCGTGGTGCAGTACCGCAACCGCTACATGTCGCTGCCCACGGACCATCCCATGAACCTGGGCTACGACCTCAACCCCCTGCTCGGTCAGGCGGACGTGATCCTGGTCGTCGACGTGGCGGTGCCGTGGCTGCCGGCCACGGACAAGGTGCGCGACGACGCCAAGGTCATCCACATGGGCGCGGACCCGCTGCACAGCTACGTACCGCTACGCGGCCACCCCTGCGACATCGCCCTGGCCTGCGGCACCGACGCCGGCCTCACCGTGCTGAACGAGGCCATGTCGGCCCACGAGGCGCGGGTTCGCACCAACATCGACAAGCGCCGGAAAGCCCTGGCGGAGATGTGGCGGAAGCAGCGCGACGGTTGGGCCGCGCGGCTCGACAAGGTGAAGGACAACAAACCCTTGCACCCGCTGTGGATCACCCACTGCATCAATCAGATCAAGAGTGACGACACCATCGTGGTGAAGGAATCCGCGCTCGCGTCGTCCCACATCGACATCAGCCAACCGGGCACGCTGCTCAATGCCGGCGCCGCGTCGGGCCTCGGGCACGGCCTCGGGGTGGCGCTGGGCGCCAAGCTCGCGGCCCGGGACCGGCTGGTCATCGGCACCCACGGCGACGGCTCCTACATGTTCGGCAATCCCATCGCCAGCCACTACGTCGGCGCGGAGCAGAAGCTTCCCATCCTCAGCGTCATCTTCAACAACCAGAGATGGCAGGCCGTGCGCCGGGCCACCGTGGGCCTCACCCCCGAGGGCTACGCGGCCAAAAGCGACCACCAGCCCATCACCATGCTCGACAGCGTTGACAAGTACGAGAAGGCGGTGGAGGTGGCCGACGGCTACGGCCAGCGGGTGGAAGATCCGGCCGACCTGATGCCGGCCCTGGAGCGGGGCCTCAAGGCGGTGGAGGTGGAGAAGCGCCAGGCGGTGATCAACGTGATCTGCTCGGCGTAGCAATTTGATTTGGCTACACGCGCGAGCTAACCGCAGAGGGATTGGACCGGTGTGTGCCGGGCGGGTCAGTAACTATTGAGCCTCGTATAATATAGTGACATCAGAAAAGGCTGGACTGTTTCCAGAAGGCGGTAACGAGACGAGGCCGGCGGCGCATTCGGCAAAGGGCGCGACGAGCATGGTGGCTGAGTTGAGCGAAGTCCTTGGCACAGAAGTTGGGCAGTTCATGATGCTTCCAGTATCCCCAGAGGTATTCGACGGGATTCAGTTCCGGGGCATAGGCCGGCAACCGTTCCAGCACCAACGCGCCCTCGGTGGTGGCAACAAAGTCCCGAACCAACCGGCTCCGGTGGCTGGGCAGTCCGTCCCACACTACCAGCAGCGGCCCGGAAACATGACGTATCAAGTGCTTCAGGAAGTCGATGATCTGGGGGCTCTTGATGGCTCCCGGATACAGTCGAAAGTAGAAGCGCCACCAGGTGACTCCGGCGATGGCCGACAGACTCTTCCAGTTGAAGTGATATTGCAGCACCGGTGTCTGTCCTCGGGGCGACCACGTGCGATACCGATTCGGCCGCTCGCTCAGCCCGCTTTCGTCCACGAACACTATGGTTCGACCCTCGTTTCGGGCTTTTTTTTAATCTCCGGCCAGCGCTTCTTCTTCCACTGCCGGATCGCCTCTTCATCTCGTTCCAAGGCACGTCCCGTCGGCCGCTGGCAACTCCACCCCAACTGCCGCAATATCCGCCAAACATGGCCCGGATGGTATGTCACTCCGCAGGCTTCCCCAATCAAGTGGGCCACTCGCCTTGCGGTCCACAGCCTCGTATCGTACCCCAGCGCTTCGGGTCCCCGTTTCAAACCGCCCTCGATCTTCTTCAGATCCGCCGGGCTCAGTCGCGGCTTGCGTCCGGCACGCCCCGCCTGCTTGAGCCCCGCTCTGCCGCTCTCGGCCAACTGCCACGCCCATCGATTCACCGACTGGCGGTGCACTCCCACCCGACGCGCCACCTCCGCCTCCGACAGCCCTCGCTTCAACAGCCTCCCCGCCTCCATCCGCCGCCGTTCCAATGCTTCAAAGTCCCGCCGTACTCCAAGTGGATTTCCCATGCCAACTACTATACACTCGTTCTTATCGGATGTCACTATATTATACGGTTCTCAATAAGCTGGTCCACAACTAGCTCGGTTTACTTGATGATCTTTTTTTTTCGCGCGAGTTCCTCTCCGAGCGCCTCAGTCTTATCCAGAAAAAGCAGTAACGGTTCCAGATTGTCCAAGTAGTGTCGCCATGGCCCTCTGGAGACTGTCTCATGTGAATATCGCTTGTTCCACAACTTCGCGTCTTCATCAAGATAACCGCAAAAGTCCTTTAGGGTGTGGAGATCTCGATTAGCCGGTGTTGAAGGAACGTCCGCCGTATCCGTATCGAGAAACGCTATCAGCGTGAAAGATCT
Source organism: uncultured Binatia bacterium (SeqCode) (assembly GCA_965218305.1). GTDB lineage: Bacteria > Desulfobacterota > Binatia > UBA9968 > JAJDTQ01 > JAJDTQ01. Next base: position 3,211,589 of record OZ244617.1, read on the forward strand.
ATCGTGTAACGCTTCTCGAAACAGATCCTCCAGTTTCTTGGCGGTATCCAAGGGGAGTCGATCGTAGAGCTTGGCAAGAAGATGACCTTCCCGCCCCAGTACTTGCGCATGCCCCTGTAGAGCCAGAAGACACTTCAGTCTCAATTCGAACGAGATGAAGAGGTTGAAGTGACTGGCAGTCTTGAGAGACTCCCACACGTAGTGGGATGGCCATCCGGTTGCTCCGCCGATCGGAGTCAGGTCTCCATGTCTAACCTTCAACCTGTGTATCTCGTCTTCCATCAACCAGGCTGACTGCCGAAAGGCTCGAGCATCGCCGACTAGTTTGCGATACTGTACACCGTTCATGGTTTAGAGTTCTCGGAATGTCTAACGGACCCTCGTCTCCAAGACATTTGCCACGACCTATCTGTACTCAGACGTGTGACTCACCGAGAAAGGTTCATGCTCGAAAATCTTTACCCCATAGTCAATCGTAGTGGGTGTGTAGGCGGAGTTCCACAAGTCTTCTGCGGTGACGCGTGGCGGATCTGCCTCATGTGCCACGGATCGATAAAGGCGAAGGTCTAAGGCTTGTATCACCTTTAACACGGTGGCCAAGCTAGTATTGCCATCAGGCGACAGTGCCCGGGAAAGATTCTGTCCCTCCAAACCGGCTTCCGTGGCAATCTTTGTGAAGCCCTTGGACTTGACGACATCAGCGAGCGCGGCGGCAATCAGCCGCGGGTCACCGTCCTCGAGAACGGCTTCAAGGTAGGCGACTATATCCTCTTGTGTCTTTAAGTAATCTGCCGCGTCCCATGGTCGAGTCTGAATTCTTGCCATCACCAGCTCCTTTTATAACGATCGTGCCATTTCTTGAGCCTTGGCAATATCCTTTTCCTGGGTATCCTTGTCACCGCCCGCCAAGAGGATAGCCGACTCCTGACCTTGCTGCACGAAGTAAATGCGGTAACCGGGTCCAAAATCGATGCGTAGCTCGGACACGCCTTCGCCGACCGGTCGCACATCTCCGAGGTTACCCAAGGACAGCCGCTTTATGCGAGCGTTGATGCGCGCTATTGCCTGCCTGTCGCGAAGCCGGTCGAACCATCGGTCATAAACCTGGGTACGGTGGACTTCCATCACCGACGGTTACTATCCATTGGATTTTGTTGTTGGGCCGTGTTCCCCTTTAGATACCTCCGCTAGCTTGTCAGCTTCGGGGCGTCACCAGGATCAAGGTGGTAACTTGGCGGGGGAGTGCGTCGATGTGGATGGTCACTTCATCGACCAAATTCAAGGGCTTCTTCTTGAAGGTTGCCATTCTCACCACCCTCTATCAACGCTAAACCACAGACAGAGGCCCTTGACAAGAGACTCCTGTTTCACCCTCCAACAACTTGGTGAAGGAGCATTTGGAGCCGGGTGCCGTCCATTCGTCAGACGTATCCCTTCTCTCTGTAGTAGCGCTCGGCGCCGGGGTGCAGCGGCAGGCCCAGCGGGCCGTCCGGGGTGTCCGTGCAGAACTGCGTCATGGGGGGAACCTCCGGGGTATCGTAGCCGATCTGTTCCCGCATCTGCTCGATGACCTGGACCAGGTGGTAGGCCAGCTCATCCGGCAGCTCGGCGTGGGTGACGATGGGCCAGCCGCTGAAGTCCACGGCGGTGACCGGCTCGGGCAGCTTGCCGTCGAACAGCGGCCCGTTCAGGGGCGCGCGGCTGAAGCCGTAGCGGTCGAGCCGCGCCATGGCCCTGGGCGAGAAGTGCAGGAACGCCATTTCCTGTTCCACGGCCGCGCCCGCCCAGGACGACAGCCCCTCGTCGATGACCGCGTCGACGTCGCCGGAGACGATGCCCTCCAGGCGCCGGGGATTGCTGGGCCGAACCACCGGCTCCACCACACCGCCCCATTCCTCGAAGGTCTTCAGGCTCATTCCGTGGGCGCGCAGCGCCGCGTTGATGGCGAAGTCGATGCAGTCGTTGGTGGCTACCGAGACCCTGAGGGCGGGGCGCCGCCGCTTGAGCTCGTCCATGGAGCGGATGCCGTGCCTGCGCGCCACCGCCACCACCAGGCGGTCATAGGAGGGAAAGACCGCCAGCGCCCGCAACGGCAGTGGCTTCCGGAAGGCGCCGCGCCCGTGATAGGCCATGGAGGCGATGACCGAGGGGTTGAGCCAGGCGATGTCGATCTTACGCCGGGCCACCAGGCGGGCGCCCTGGATGCCGCTGCACCACGCCGGACTGATGGCGATGTTGAAGGCAAAGGGCGGACCCGCGGAGGCAGCGGCGGCGCCGGGCAGGTCCACCGACAGCCTGATGGCGCTGGTCATCATGGTCGGAACCGTGTCGTAAAGGCCCGCCAGGAGCTTGGTACCGATCTGCGCCCGCAAGAGGCTCGAGCTCATGGGTTTCACGCTGCGGTCGTCGTAGGCCATGTCTTCGTTCTCCTTCGTCGTGGACCGCGCGGAACTCCGCGATGGTCGTCCGTCTCCGTCCGGCACAGGTTAGCCTATCTCTCCCGGGTATTGTATAGTGCTCCGTCTCGCTAGCGATTCCTGCGTTTTAGGCCACTGGCTTCACGATCCGCCGGTCCCGCTTACACATGACCACACTGACCGCTCTGGGAGCCGCGTTCTTCTTTGGTTCCGCCCACATCCTGGTGCGCTACGGACTGAGCACCGGCTCACCCACCACGGCAATCACCTTCAACATCGTGACCATGGCCGCCGTATTGCTGGCGGTCATGGGGCCTTGGGCGGACTGGACGCAGGCATCGGCGCCGGCGGTGGGGTGGTTCATGTTCGCCGGGGCGGTGGCGCCGCTGGCGACCCAATTCCTGTTCTACGCGGCCATCTCCCGTGTCGGCGTCGCACGGGCCTCGCCGCTCAGGAATACCTCGCCGCTGTTCGCGGGCCTGCTGGCCATCGCATGGCTGGGCGAGCAATGGACCCCGGCGCTGGCCAGCGGCACCGTCCTGATCATCCTCGGGGCGACGGTGCTGGGCATGCGCGACGCCAAGGCGCTCACGGCCTTCCGCAAGCGCGACCTGCTGTTCGCCCTCGGCGCTTCGATTCTGGGAGGCGTCGCCAGCCCCATCCGCAAGTTCGGCTACTCGATGCTGACGTCGGTGCCGCTGGCCATCTGCCTGACTTTGATGGGGAGCCTCGCCGGACTGCTCCTCTACGTGGTGGTCGGGCGCGGTTACCGCGACGTGATGGTCAACCGGGGCACGTTGCTCTGGTTCGGGCTCTCGGGCGTGGTCACGAGCTGTGGCATCACCTCCTACATGATCTCCCTCAGCCTCGGGGACGTGGTGCTGGTGGACCCGCTGATCGCCACCACGCCGCTGTTCTCGGTGACCTTCACTCACCTCCTGCTCAAGGATCAGGAACGGGTCACCTCGAAGGCGGTCATCGGCGCCCTGCTGATTTGCGGCGGGGGCGTTGTGCTGACGGCCTTTTGAACCCTCCCGGTTCAAGGCCTCCAGTCCCCCGTAGGTCGGATTAGCGAAGGGTAATCCGACAAGGACGGGTTGGGGGAGTCGGGTTACGCCTTCGGCTAACCCGACCTACACACGGTGCCAGGGTGACACACGGACAGGTTCGGTTGACAAGGCACGGACCGGCCGCTAACCCGCATATCTCATGGACCCGGGCGATGAAATCGTGGCCGTCGTGGACGAAGACAACAACGTCGTCGGCTCCGCGGCGCGGCGGGAGATGCGGGCGAAACGGCTGCCGCATCGCGCCACCTATATCCTGGTGTTCAACTCCCGGGGGGATGTCTACGTGCAGAAACGCACCCTGACCAAGGATGTGTTTCCGGGATATTACGATCCGGCGGCCGGCGGGGTGGTGCTGGCCGGCGAGGGCTACCTCGAAGGCGCCCGCCGCGAGCTCGAGGAGGAGATGGGCATCCACGACGTCCCGCTCCAGAGCCTGTTCGAGTTCTACCACAAGGACGCCAACAGCCGGGTCTGGGGAGCCGCCTACCGGTGCGTCTACGACGGCGCCGTGACGTTGCAGGAAGAGGAGGTGGAGAGCGGCGCCTTCATGGCGGTTGACGAGGTGTTCGAGGCGGCGGTGACGCAGCCGTTCACCACGGACGGTCTGTACGTGCTGCGGCGCCATGTCGATACCGTCGACGGGAGAAGCAGCCCTTGAGTTGCCACGAGGGCGGGGATTGAAACCCGCCCCTGCGAGTCGTCGCGCCTTGCCGACCACAAGACTCCCCGCGCATCCTCGAAAAGGTGGTGGGACACAGACCATGGCGGACCCGATCATTCAGATCGCAGGGATTCTTGACGAGGGCGAGGCACGCATGCTGGTGGAGAGCGGCGTCCATCGGCTCGGTTTTCCTCTCGGGTTGGAAGTGCACCGAGAGGATCTCCCCGAAAACGAGGCGGCCGCGGTCATCGAAGCGCTTGGCATCGGAGCGCGTGCGTGGCTCATCACCTATCTCGACGACCCGCGCTCCATCGCTGCCATGTGCGGCAGGCTCGGCTGCGCCGGCGTGCAACTGCATGGCCCTGCCAGTGAGGCCCGAGTGGCCGAGCTCGGGGCGCTGCGGCCCGGCCTGCAGGTAATCAAGAGCCTGATCGTACGCGACGGCAATCTGGCGGAGCTCGAGGCCCGGGTGGCGACATTCGCGCCGCACGTGGACGGTTTCATCACGGACACCTTCTATCCGCTCAGCGGAGCGTCCGGCGCCACGGGCAAGACCCACGACTGGGGCATCAGCCGCCGGCTGGTGGAACTCAGCCCCCGACCTGTCATACTGGCGGGAGGACTGACGCCGGAAAACGTCGCCCGGGCCATCGCAGCGGTAAGGCCCGCGGGCGTCGACGCGCACACCGGCGTCGAGGATCGCCACGGCCGCAAGGACCCCGAACGGGTTAGCGCCTTCGTTCGGAACGCGGTGGCGGCTTTCGCCGAGCTTGAAGGGCAGCACGGGGACGCGGGCGGCAGGAAGCGGGAGAGATCATGAAACTGGGACTGAGCCCGCTGCAGGGCACCGAGAGCTTCGAGGAGACCATCCGGGAATGCGAGCGGGCGGAAGCCGCGGGTTTCGATTCCGTCTGGCTCGGCGAGCACCACAACAATCCGGTTCTCTATCCGGCGCCACTCCTGGGACTGGCCGCCATCGCCGCCCGCACCAGCCGCGTGTCGCTGGGAACGGGTGTGCTGTTGCTGCCCCTCTATCATCCCATGGGCGTGGCCGAGGAGGGCGCCATGGTGGACATGATCTCGGGCGGCCGCCTCATCCTGGGGGTGGGGGCCGGGTACGCGCCCGAGGAGTTCGCCGCCTTCGGCCTGTCGGTGAAGCAGCGCGGCAGCCGGCTCGATGAAGGGGCCGCCCTGCTGCGGCGGCTCTGGACGGAAACCAACGTCACGCACCACGGCCGGTATTACCACGTCGAAGACGCCACGGTGGGACCCAGGCCGGTGCAGCGGCCGGCTCCCCCCATCTGGTTCGGCGCCTGGACCGCGCCCGCCATCAATCGTGCGGCTCGGCTGGGCGACGCCTGGCTGGGCGGGCCATCCGCCGCGCTGTCGGAGCTGTCGTCGTGCGTGAAGTCGTACCGCCAGACGCGCGCGGAGATGGGCAAGGAGTCGGGGGTGATCGCCGCGTTCCGTTACGTCTTCGTCGCGGACACCACCGAGCAGGCGCTGGCGGCCGCCGGGGACTCTTTCATCCAGGCCTACGAGAACATGTACTTCCGCTGGCCGCATCCCGTCGTCAAGCGGCCGCCCGGAGAGCTGACCATCGAGCGGCTCGCCGAGAACCGCATCATCCTGGGCGACGCCGATACCTGCGTTCGGGAGATCTCGCGCTTCCGGCAAGAGCTGGGGCTGGACCACCTCATCTGCCGCTTCTCCGTCCCCGGCATTTCCCGCGAAGCGTCCATGGCATCCCTGGACCTCTTCGCCCGGGAGGTCATGCCGGCGCTTCGATGAGAAACGGCTGAGCCGTCGCGCCCTGGCGACGGGAAAAGGGCCCGTTGCTACGGATCGCGGTGTGGCCGGCCGCCGGCTTCGAGGGCTGAATCGATCTCCCGCCACCAGTTGGCCATTACCTCGTTCTCGGCCACGCGCTCCCGGAACCTGCGCCGTTCGTGACTGACCGCGGTGTAGTCCAGACCGCCGAGGTGTGCGCCGATGGCTTGCTGGGTCATGCCGCCGTGGCGGTACAGCAACTCCATCAAAAGGCCCCGCTGGTCTCGGCAGCGGCCCCGTTTGCGCCGAAGCCGCTCCGGCGCCAGGCTGAAGTAGCTCGCCACCTCCGCCGTGATCCTGGCGGGTTCCATCCTTGTGGGTGACGGGAGCTTCTGTGCCGCGGGACTGCCGGAGGCGCCGGCCCAACGCTCCCTGGCGCCTGCCCAGAAGCGGTCGTCGCCCAGGATGACCTGTCCGCGCAGTTGTTTCCACGGACTCGGGACGCCTTGCTCCAACCCGTCCTGAACGAACCGGCCGTACCGCCGCCGGGAATGGCCCACCGGCGACAGCACCTCGTCATAGTGGACCCATGACTTCCGGCGCCGTGCGGACACGTACCCGCCGAGGCTGCTCCAACAGTACCGCCACAGTTGCCCGACCTGGTCCGGGACGATGCCCCGCCGGAGGCGGGGCGTCCGCACCGGGTTCATGTGGACGTACCGGCTCAACTCCAGCAGCCAGGCGTCAGGCTGGACCAGGATCGCCTTGAAGCGGCCCTGGTAGAGATGGCCCGTGCGGCGGTGCCTCCGGTTGAAGAACGACGTGTATGCCACGTTGAAGTGTCGCATGAATTCGGACAGGTTGGCCCTTGGAGTCTGCGCCACGAGATGGAAGTGATTGTCCATCAGGACATAGCAATGCAGCTTTACCTCATAGATCTCCAAAGACCTCCGCAACCGTTCGAGAAAGGCATGCCGGTCGTCGTCATCCCTGAAGATTCTCCGCCGGTCATTGCCGCGGCAGGTGACGTGGTAGTGCGCGTGCGGGTACTCGATCCGTAAGGGCCGTGCCATGTTATCCTCTAAAACAACACAGTTCAAGGTTTGACCCCAGAACTACCTCCGTTGAAGGTTCGTTGTCAAGGACCGCCGTCCACAGCCGGGACGTTCACCTCGGTCATCCCGGACTCGTTCCCGCATCCAGGCACCCCTCTCCGTCATCCCGGACTTGATCCGGGATCCAGTCACCACCCCGTCTGGACCCCGGGGTCAAGCCCGGGGTGACGAGGAGGGGGCCGGGGTCCCCGGCTCATGCCTGGAATGACGGATGCGGGCGTTAGCGAGGAATCGGCTGTCGTGGAGTTGCGGCGAGTCCGGCGTGCGGGCGAAAGACCCGTGCGGCGGATTGCGGTCCGGAGGCTGTCAGTTGCCCAGCCGCTCGATGATCGCGTCGGCGAAGGCTTCGGTTCCGAGGCTCCCGCCCAGGTCCCGGGTCTTGCAGTCGTCGTCGAGGGTCCGGTCGTAGGCGGCCTTGATGCGTTCGGCCACTTGGCGGCAGCGTTCGTCCTCGCGCGTATCCGCGAGGTGGTTCAGCATCATGACCGCGGACATCAGCATCGCCAAGGGATTGGCCACGCCGGTGCCGGCGATGTCCGGCGCGGAGCCGTGCACCGCTTCGAAAACGGCCCGATCCTCGCCGAAGTTGGCTCCCGGCACCACCCCGGCCAGGGAGCGCACCGGACGTACGGCGGCATACAGCTTGAGGCGTTGTCGCAACTGCACGTTGACGGAGGTAAAACCCTCGCCCACCGGCGTGGTGCACGGGCACTTGAGGGCCACCCCATGGTGCTCGATGGCTTCCGTGGTGGACTCGGGGAGGACGTCCGGGCCGCTTTCCAGAGCGGCGACGCCCGCCTTGCGTTCGACCCATTCGACGGGCGCGCCGACCGCGTCGAGGATACGGCGCACGGCCGCCGTGATTTCAGGACCGATACCATCCCCGGGGATGAGTACAGCGGAGTGTGTCTTCATAAGCGCTGGATTGGTTTCGTTGTCGTCTGTCAGGCGTGGCGCCCGCAAGGAGAGCCGTCAGTATAGCCGATACAAACGGGTTTGGGGACCCTTCGGCGATGTCGTCGACGGAGGGCACCGCGCACCGACCGAGGGCGTCTGCCGTGGAGAGTTTTGCATTTTCAGCCCCTTTCTGCGACGATCCGCCCTTGCGAGTGATGCCGATGTTCGAGGGATTTACGACACACGATATCCCCTGCGGGAATGCCACGATCCATTGCCGCGTCGGCGGTCAGGGCAATCCACTCCTGCTGTTGCATGGATTCCCGCAAACTCATGTTCAATGGCACCGGCTGTCTCCATTACTGGCGGATGCATTTACACTGGTTGTCCCCGATCTCCGCGGTTACGGAGCAAGCCGGGGACCCGCGCCCGATCCTCAGCATATCAACTACTCCAAACGTGAGATGGCCAAGGACATGGTTTGCGTCATGTCGGAGGTTGGGCATGACAGGTTTGGCGTCGTCTCGCATGACCGCGGCGCAAGGGTCGGGTATCGGCTTGCGCTCGATAGTCCCCAACGGGTCAGCCACTTTGTGAGTCTGGACACCGTCCCAACGCTGGATAGCTGGGAGGCCACGGACATGGACGTCTCCATCAGGCGATTCCATTGGTCTTTTCTGGCTCAACCAGCGCCCTTGCCGGAACGAATGATGGGCGCGGATCCGGACTTCTTCATCTTGCATCTGCTGGATCGGTGGGCCGGAGGGTCAGGCGTATTGGACCCGGCGGCAGTCGAAGCGTACAAGGCAGCGTTTCGAAGACCGAGTGTGCTGCAAGCAATGGCGGAAGACTACCGGGCCGGTGCAACGATTGACTTTGAGAACGACCGGCAAGACCGACATGCGGGAAAGAAGCTCCGATGCCCGGTCTTGGTTCTGCGAGGGTCGCCGCGCAGGCCCAAACCGCTTCGCCCGATTTGGGAAAGATGGGCCGATGACGTATCCGAGGCTGCTTTGGAGTGCGGCCACTTTATCGCCGAAGAAGCGCCGGAAGCTTGTGCGGAAGCCATTCGTCATTTTTTGTCGGCCAGATAGCTCGGTTTGTCCCGCTGACTGGGGGTGCGAGCGATGAGCTCACAGGTAGAGGTACGGCTCGATGTTCCGTACGGGGGCGGCCCCGACGGCAAGCTTTGCAACGACGTGTACCTGCCGGCCGATCCGGGGCCGCATCCGGCGCTGTTTTGCCTGCACGGCGGCGCCTGGGCCCGCGGGAGCCATCGACAGTACCAGGAGTGGGGACCGTGGCTGGCGGCCCGTGGCTACGCCCTGGTGGCGGTGGACTACCGGCTGTCGAAGGATGTTTCGCCCTCGTGGCCGGGCGTGCACGAGGACATTCAACGAGCGCTGCGCTGGGTTATGGAGGAAGCGTCCGGGCTGCGCGTCGATCCGGCCCGGCTCGGGCTCGTGGGCGATTCGGCGGGCGGCCACATGGCGGCGCTGCTGGCGCTTGAGGACTGGGTCCGGCCGCACCTGCGCGCGGTGGTGGGCGTCTACGGCATTTACGACCTCCTCGACTGGTGGATAGTGACCCAGGGGAGGCTGGATGATCCCGTGGGCAAGCTCATGGGCAACACGCCGGCCGTGGCCCCGGAAGACTACCGCCGGTTCTCGCCGCTTCAGGGAGTCGAGGCTCAGGGCGTGCCGCCGGGCGTCCCCTATCTGATCATCCACGGCGAGCAGGATCCCATCGTCCACCACAACCAGTCCGAGCGCTTCATCGCCGCGCTTCGCACGGCCGGCGCCGAGGTCGAGACCCTGTTCGTCCCGGGCGCCGGGCACTCGTGGTTCACCTACCTGCCCAACCAGCCCGACCGCCGCCGGGTCGACCAGGAGCCCAACGTCACCGTGGCGCCGGTGCTGCTCGATTTCCTCGAGCGCAACATGGCGTCCCGGGTTTAGAAATCAACGAGAATACGGTTGCGGCAGGCGGACGGCCTGTAGCGCCCGGCTGGGCACCCGCCCGGGCGCGCAATGTCGGGCCGTCGGCGCCGGTCGCTGGCTCAATCATACTGGGAGGCGCGGCGCTGCCGGAGAAATTCTCCGGCCTCGATGGGCGGGAACTGCCGGGGACGGTCGTCGCTGCAACAGGAATCCATGCCCCGCACCGTAACCTGGCTGTTGGGGTTGTAGAAGAAGACCGTGGAATACCGCGACTGCTTCACCTCGGCGCCAGGCAAGGCCACGCGATGTTTCGGCGACCGGTAGATGCCGTTGGTCCAGCGAGATAGCAGGTCCGCGACGTTGACCGTGACGGTGCCCGGCACCACCGGCACCGTCAACCATCGACCGTCCACAAAGGCCTCCAGTCCTTCCACCAGATCCTGAAAGACGAGGGTCACGGTGCCGTAGTCGGTATGGCTCCCGGCCCGCAACTGGCCGGCTCCGGGTTGATGCTCCACCGGCGGGTAATGGAAGAAACGCACCGTGCTGGCATGTGGCGCGTGCTTGTCCACGAAGAAGTCCTCGGGCGCGTCCAGGGAGAGCGCCATGGCCTGCAGCAGCGATGCGCACGCTCGCGCGCCGGCGTCGTGGAGGTCCAGAACCGTTTCGCGGAAACCGGCCACGGGAATGTGCCAACGGTCCAGCAGACCGAGGCTGGCCTGGTTCAGGCTGAAGGATTCCTTGAGATCCCCGGCCTGTTGCATATCGAGGTGCTCGACGGCAACGCCGACGTAGCCCGAGATGACGTCCAGCTCGGACCGGCCGATGGCGTCCTTGACCTCCGTCGGCAAGGCGAAGAACTCCTTCGCCCTGGCGGACACCCGTTCGAGCAATCCGTCCGGCAACGGCAGGTTGGCAACGTTGAGAAAGCCGAACTCGCTGCAGGCCGCGCGGGTCTCGGCGGCCACGCGGCGGCGCGCAGCCGCGTTACCGTTCATGAACGGCCCGAAATCGACTTGCGGTATGCCTGACACGATCCCCTTCCGGTAGCGGCTTCGGGACCTGACACCCAAGCCCGCTGCTGAAGCGCATTACTCAATAAAAACCAGCAATTACACTAGGATCGCGAAGTCCAAGAACGGACCCCCACGGTTACCGTTGACGCAACCTCCGCTCCGCCGGCAGACTTCGGTCACGCGTCCGCGGCACCCGTCAAACGAGTTGCGCCCGCCTCGGTGACGAGCCGCTCCAGTTGTTCGTAAGGCTCCGCGCCGACAATAGCCAGACCCTCCGAAAGGTAGGTGGGGACGGCCGACACGCCGAGGGAGTGGCAGCGCTGCCAGTCGTCGTTGACGGGCTGCTGGAAGGTACGGTCGGACAGCACCCGGCGCGCCTCCTCCACCGGCAGCCCCGCCTCTTCCACCAGTTGGAGCAGCAGTTCCGGCTCGGCGATGTTCGCCGCATCGACGAAGTACGCCCGGAACACCGCGTCGTTGAAGGCGTCTTCCCGGCCCTGGTCCTTGGCCCATTTCACCAGTTCCTGAGCCGACCGGCTGTTGTAGCTGAACTTGCGTTCGGTGAACGGCAGGCCCTCCCGCGCCAACATGGTATCGACCCGGCTCGGGCCGCTCATGTTCCGTGGCTTGCCGTCCGGCGGGGTTTCGGGATGCAACGGGAATTGCGTGTAGACAACGTTGAGATCGTAGTTCTGCCGCAGTTTCTCAATACGCCCGGTACTGAGATAGCACCACGGTCAGACGAAGTCCGAGAAGACCTCCAGGGTCACTTGATCGGCCATCGGCGTCTCCTTCCCGCGGATTGCGGGTGTTGCTGGCCAGTCGCAAAGAGGGAGCCATGTTATCAGATCGGGTCGCACCGCGCGACGACAATCGCGCGTGTTTCGAGACCGGCGCCCGTTTCCGGGGCGTCCGGTCAACACCGCGCTGCATCAGGTGGCCGCAGGTCGTACCTGGCTCGTTATTTCCGCGCCGCAACCTGCCGGGATGGACAACTGGGGGCATGGCTTTATCCTCTGCGATAGTCGACAATCTCGACATTGAAGGCATTGCCCGTGTAAATTGCAAGACCACCTTGTCGGCGTTTCACCGAGGTGCACACGAAACAGCTCCGTATAGCACCCAACCATGGAAAGAGAACGCAACAACGAGACTGCTTCCGCGGAAGAGCTGTCTGATCTGATCGCGAAGTTCCTCCAACGGGTGCGAAGCCGCGGCGTGCCCCGGCAGGTCCGGGAGACGGCCAAGGAGCATTTGCTGGACGGGTTCGCCACCATGCTGGGCGGAGTGCCGGAGGAGGCTGGCCGGGGGATTCGCGCGCACGTGGCGGCTTTGGGGGGCCGGCGCGAGGCCCGCGTCATCGGCACCGCGCTCAAGGTCCCGTGCCAGATGGCGGCCCTGGCCAACGGGGTGCAGGGGCACGTGCTGGACTACGATGACGCTCAACTCACGACGGCGCCGGGCCGGCCCTTCGGGCAGCAGGTCCATCCTACGACGCCGGTGCTGGCGGCGGCGTTGGCGCTGGCGGAGAAGACCCGCGCGGGCGGCTCGGAGCTGCTGGCCGCCTATGCCGCCGGCGTAGAGGTGGCCTGCCGGTTGGGCGATGCCGTGGAGCCGAATCACTACATGGACGGCTTCCACCCCACCGGTACCCTGGGCGTGTTCGGGGCCGCGGCGGCGTGCAGCTACCTCCTCGGGCTCGACCGCGAGCATGCCGGGTGGGCGCTGGGCATTGCCGGCGGGTTGAGCTCCGGGCTGCGCGCCAACCGGGGCACCATGGCCAAGGCCCTGAACGCCGGGCGGGCGGCGGAGAACGGCGTGATGGCGGCCACCCTTGCGGCGAGGGGCTTCACCGCTTCCGCCGGCGTCTTCGAGGATCCTATGGGCTTCTTCAGCGCAGCCTGCGGAAACTTGTACGACTGCGAGTTGCTGCGGTTCGGGAAACCCTGGTTCCTGCGCAAGCCGGGCATCGCCATCAAGCGCTACCCCTGCGCGGGCGTGCTCCATCCGATGCTGGACGCGCTGCTGGCGTTGATCCAGCGCCACCGGGTGAGCCCGGACGCCGTCGATCGGTTGCGCGTCCGCCTGCATCCCAACGCCGCGCGGCCGCTGGTTTACGACCGTCCCGAGCGCGGTCTCGAGGGCAAGTTCAGCCTGCCCTATACCGCCGCGGCGGTGCTGCTCGACGGCCGGGTTTCCCTGGGACACTACACCGACCGCCGGGTGCGGGACCCAAGGATCCGGGCGCTGATGCCTCGGGTTGAGCTGGTCCGGGACCGCGAGTTGAACCCTCTCGGCGGCCAAGGCGCCCCGGCCGGGGTGGAACTGGCTTTAGTGGACGGCCTTCGGTACTATGAATCCGCGTCGGGAGGCCCTGCCAAGCGCCCAAGCCGGCTCGCGCTGGAAGAGAAGTTTCGGGAGTGCGCCGAGCACGCGCGCGTCGGGAAGGGCAGAAGCCTCCGGAAGTTCCTGGACACGTTGTGGTCCCTGGAGGACGTCGATTCCCTGGCATCCTGGCTGGGCCTGTTGCGCGCGTGACACGGGACACCAATGAACGGACGGACATGAGCGAGATACGATTTATCGACACCACCCTCAGGGACGGGCATTTGAGCCTGTGGGCGCTGGGCATGCGTATCGGCCACATGCTCGGGGCCGCCCGGCAGATGGACCGTTGCGGCTTCGAGTCCATGGAGTTCTTCGGCTTCGCCAGCATCATCAAGCAGGTGCGCGAGCTCAAGGAGAATCCCTGGGACTGGGTGCGCCTGGGGGTCAAGGAGTTTTCCAGGACCCGGCTGCGCTACCACGGCGGCCTCGGTTCCGGGTTTGAGCCCATTCCCTCGTGCGTGATCCACCTCGTGCTGGAGCGCGTCATCGCCCACGGCATCACCCTCACGCGCTCGTCCAACCCCTGGAACGACTACATCGTGCTCGCGAGGGAGATCGAGACCCTGGGGAAGATGGGCATGGGTGTCGTGGCCAACGTCATCTACTCGGTTTCCCCCAAGCACACCAACGAGTACTACGAGCGGAAGGTCCGCGAGCTGGCGGCGCTGCGGCCCTACCGGATCTGCTTCAAGGACGTCGGCGGGCTGCTGACGCCGGACCGCACCCGGGAGATGCTCCGGTTGGTGATGGCCAACGTCGGCGACATCCCACTGGAGTTCCACGCCCACTGCAACAACGGCTTGGCGCCGCTGAACTACGTGGAGGCCCTAAAGCTGGGGATCAAGACGCTCCACACGTCCATACCGCCCTTGGCCAACGGCTCTGCCCAGCCCTCCATCTACAACGTCGCGGCCAACGCCCAGGCCATGGGGTTGACGCCACGGGTGGACCTGGAGGCGGTCAAGCCCGTGGAGGAGCACTTCACCCGAGTGGCGCGGCAAGAGAATTTCCCCGTGGGCTCGCCGCGGGAGTACGACCACGCCCAGTACCTGCACCAGGTGCCCGGCGGCATGATCTCCAACCTGCGGTTCCAGCTCAAGGCCGTGGGCATGGGCGACCGGATCGACGAGACCCTGGAGGAGGCCGGGCGCGTGCGGGAGGAGTACGGCTATCCCATCATGGTGACGCCGCTGGCCCAGTTCGTGGGCACCCAGGCGGCCGTCAACGTCATGGCCGGGGAGCGCTACAAGGAGGTCACCGACCAGAGCATTCAGTACGCCCTGGGGTATTGGGGGGAGGAGGGCGCACGGCTCATGGACGAGAACGTCAAGGACAAGATCCTCAGCCGGCCGCGAGCCCGGGAATGGGAAGGCTGGACCCGGCCCGAGCCCTCTCTGCACGAGGTGCGGGAGAAGTTTGGCGGCCCGGGAGTCTCAGACGAGGAGTTGGTGCTCCGGGTCATCACCGGCCCCGATTCGGTCAAGGCCATGCTGGCGGCCGGCGCCCCCAAGGAATTCCTGAATGCCGGCCGTCCTGTTTCCGAGTTGATGAAGCAGCTCGCGGGCGTTCGCAAGCTTAGGCAGGTCCATATCCAGCGGAGCGGGATTTCGTTGCGCCTGGGGCAGAAAGAGGCCTGAAGGAAGCCGCATCGGCCGCCCGTTCGACGTGAGGTGAACCCGTGAAGCTGAACGACCGGACCTTTTTCACTCTCGGCGTCTTCGTTCTCGTACTCCTCTTCCTGGTCCTCTCCCTGGACTACCGGCCGAGAGCCCGCCTGGTGCCGATCATTATCGCCGTCCCCACGCTGCTGCTCACGCTGCTCCAGCTATTGATCGACATGATCCCCGCGGTGGGCCGCCGCCTCAGCTTCTTCCAGGAATACGACCTCTTCGGCATTGAGACCGGCCGCGCCGCCGAACCTTCCGAGGAAAGCCGCCCCTCCAGCAGCATCTACCGCCGCGAGCTCAACTTCGCCGCCTGGCTGCTGCTGCTCGTGGCCCTGATCTACTTCCTCGGCTACCTCGTAGCCATCCCCCTCTTCCTCATCTCGTTCATGCGCCTCCGTTCCTCAGAAAGCTGGCGCATGACCCTCTCCATCACCGCCGTCACCTGGACGTTCGTCTACGTCGTCTTCATCGTCGTCATGGGCGCACCGCTGCACGAGGGGGTGGTGTGGAAGGTGGTGGGGCTGTGAGGGGTGCGGCAAGAGCAACCGTCCGGCTACCCTTGCCGCAGGGGGTGATGGAAGCGCCGCTCCGGTTTCCGCGACGCCTGTGTGCCTACGCCGAAACGATCTTCCAGGTCCCGTCGGGCTGACGGCAGGCGGTGCCGTAACCCTCTTTGGTACGGCCGCCGACCTTGATGGTCTGGGTGAACTCGCGGCAGTACGTTCCGTCGTCGCGCTGGTAGGTTCTCTGGGGGGTCACGGTCCCTTCGTTCCCGGAATCGGGGTTTTTCCAGACGGTGGTCTCACCCGCTGGCGCCGACTCCAGCGACTCCTGCGTGGTCCGGTCGATGGCCAGCCGGTCCGCGCGGTCGAGGGACACGCCGATCTCCCTACCCGCCAGGGCGCCGAGCAACGTACCGATACTCGTGGTCACCAGCTTGCCCCGGCCCTTGCCGAACTGCGCGCCCGCCAGTCCGCCGGCAGCCGCGCCGACCATGGTTCCGATGGTTTCTTTTTGACCGGCCCGGTGGGTGCAGGCGGCAAGCGCAAGAACGGCGATCGTCAGGGTGACCAATGTGATTCTAAGTGGATACATGGCGTCTCCTTCATCTGTGTCCATGGAAGGCCGTGGCGCCTTTCGTCCGCCGACTACCCTCCCGTTCGCGCGGCTAGCCCGCCAGCGGGCGCCGACTACAATTTTTCCAGGACCCTGGCCTCTGTCGAGGTGGGCTGGACAGACCTTCGGATTTACATATCCCTTAAGCACACGAGCACCCCAAAAGGTTCTCCGTCCTCTCGGTGTATGGTCTTTTTCTGGCTGAATCGGCTGTTCTCAGGAGCCTGAACGAATGGCGCTGGAATCTCCCAGGAAACCCTTGCGGTGGTCCAGCGCCGGGAGTCTGCGGCGCACATCCTCGAGGTAGGCGAGATCGATGGAGGCCAGCACCAGGCCCGGCTCGGTATCGGCCTCGGCGATGACCGTGCCCCAGGGGTCGACGATCATGGAGTGTCCGTAGGCGTCCATGCTGGCGGGGTGGCGCCCGGTCTGGTCCGGGGCGATGATGTACACTTGGTTCTCAATGGCCCGGGCGCGCAGCAGCGTTTCCCAGTGCGCCCGGCCCGTGGGCACCGTGAATACGGAGGGCACGAAGATCACCCTGGCGCCGGCGGCGCCGAGCCGGCGATAGAGCTCCGGGAAGCGCAGGTCGTAGCACACCGACAGCCCCATGGGACACAGGGGCGTATCCGCCACCACCACGGCGTCGCCCGGCCGGCGAAACTCGGATTCACGGATGGGGGCCTCGCCCTCGATGTCCACGTCGAAAAGGTGAATCTTCCGGTACTTGGCGACGATCCCGGTTCCCGGGCCGATGAGGACGCTGGTGTTGTAGGCCCGGCCGTCCCGGTCCGCCGCTTCCAGGACCGACCCGGCCAGCAGATACAACCCGAGCTCGGCCGCCAGGGCGCTCATGCGTTCCGTCGAAGGCCCGGGCACGGGCTCGGCGTTGGCCGCGGTGTCCGCGCCTCGGCCCCGCCAGTTGAACACCTCCGGCAGCACCACGAGTTGCGCGCCTTCGGCGTGGGCCCGGCGAATCCACCCTTCGGCTTCGCGAAGATTGGCTTCTTTGTCCGAAGTGGCCAGCATCTGGACCGCTGCGGCGAGAAATTGCATGAGTCCTCTCCAATGACACAGGAGCACAACGACATGGGAACACAAAGCCCAAGCATGATTGGTTCGTTTCTGCTACCCATCGGGCGAAAAGTCAACTTTCTGAGGGGAAGAGGGGAGGGGCATTGCAATCGGCACAAAAAAGTGCATATATATGTGCTACGCGCGAAGAATGAGTATGTGAATTTATTCTTGAAAGGAGGGGACATGGAGGACCAATGGAAACGAAAACAGACCGAATCAGACGTCGGCTGGAAAAGGACGGATGGTTTCTAACGCGCCACGGGGCTGCCCACGACGTCTACAAGCATCCACGTATCACGGGCCTCATTACCCTCCCACGACACAAAACGTTATCTTCCGGCGTCGTACTGTCCATCGCGAAAAAGGCGGGATGGGGAGAATGATTGAACTCAACAGAAAGTTTAAGTTATGTCGCGATACCCTGCATATATCGACGGAAAGAAAGGCGCCTACGGCGTTACGTTTCCGGACCTCCCCGGCATTGTCGCCATGGGGAAAACCATCGACGAGGCAATGGTCAACGCCGAGGAAGCGCTTCGCGATTACGCAATCGAAGCGGAAAAGGACAAAGAGGCGATCATTTCGCCGAGCGCTCTTGAGCGGGTGGAGACACGGGCCGGGGAGACTCTTGTCTCCATTCCGTTAATCCGTCTCGCGGGAAAGAGCGTGCGCAGGCATATGACGCTTGACGAGGGCGTCGCTGCCTTCATCGACAACGAGGCACGAAGGCGCGGTATGACCCGCACGGCATACGTGGAGTGGATGGCGCGTCGCGTCGCCGAAATGGGCGGCTGAATTTTTCCAGGTCACCGGAAAGAACGAACCGCCCGCGCGACCGGCGCCCCTGTACCGCCGGGCATGACAACCCGGCCGGAAGGATGGTAATATTGGGGTCATGCCTGAGAAGACTTCCGCCAGGGAGAACCCGCAGGAGAAGCTGTTCCGGGAGCTTCGGAGCTATGCGGAGGAGTGCGGGATCGAGGTCCGGTGCGAAAGGTTGACGCGCGACTTCGGCTACCGTGTACGCAGCGGCGTCTGTACGGTCAACGGAAAGAAGTGGGTGATCGTGGACCGATCGCTCTCGGCCCGTGACCGGCTCGACCTTCTGGCCGACGGAATCAGGCAGTCCGTGGAAGGAACACGGGAGATACCGGCCAACCTCCGGCCGCTCCTGGGCTGAACCCGGGCCGCGCTACTTCATGAAGAAACCCAGCGAGCCGCTGGTGTAATCGAGCAAAGGTCCCCAGTACACCCCCAACACCACCGTCAGCACCACGAGGGCGCCGAGCAGCGGCACCGCGCTCGCGGTGGCGGCCACCGGACCGTCCTCGGGAGTGGGGGCGTCCAGGAACATGGTCCGGACGATGCGCACGTAATAGTACAGCGAGATGACCGTGTTGATGAGCGCGACCACCGCGAGGACGTAGAACTCGGCATTGATGATGGCGGCGAAGAGCAGAAACTTGCCGATGAAGCCCGCCAAGGGCGGCAGGCCGGTGAGGGAGAAGAGGAACACCCCCATGCAGACGGCCGGGAACGCCGCGCCCCGCCAAGCCAGCCCGCGGTAGGCCTCCATGTCCTCGCGCCCGGTGGCGTTGGCCACCACCATGACCACCAGAAAAGCCCCCAGGTTCATGATCAGGTAGACCACCACGTAGAAGAGCATGGCGGTCAGCCCGTCGTTGTTCAGCACCACCAGCCCCATCATGATGTAGCCCGCGTGGGCGATGCCGGAGTAGGCCAGCAGGCGCTTGACGTTGGTCTGGTTGAGGGCCGAGAGGTTGCCCCAGGTCATGGTGATGATGCTGATGACCACCAGCAGGTCCGTCCACTGGAGCGCGGGAAACGCCTGGAACGTCCAGCTTCCTTCCTGTCCCAGGGTGGACACCGCCGGGTAGAAGAAGCGGATCAGAATGGCCATGCCGGCCGCGTTGGACGCCACCGAAAGAAATCCGGTGAAGGGCGTGGGCGCCCCCTGGTACACGTCCGGCGACCACATGTGGAACGGCGCGAAGGCCATCTTGTAGCCGAAGCCGGCCAGGATGAAGACGAAGGCGATGAACAGCCCGGTCTGGTTGCCGCTGGCCTGGGACATGGCCGCGTTGATGGCGGCGTAGTCCAGGCTTCCGGCCATGCCGAACACCCAGCTCATGCCGTAGATCATGGTGCCGGAGGCGACCCCGCCGTAGATGAGGTATTTGAGCGCCGCCTCCGCCGAGCGGCGGTTGTGCGGCAGCATGCCGGTGAGGATATAGGACGTCAGGCTCGCCAGCTCGAGGCCCAGGTAGGCCATCAGCAGGTTGTTGGCCGAGGCCATGAAGAACATCCCCAGGCCGCAGGTCAACAGCACGATGTAGTACTCGCCCAGGTGCACTTGACGGACCTCGCCCGATCCAATGGACATCCAGATGGCCGCCAGCAATGCCGCCAGCGTGACAACCTTGAAGAACAGGCTGAAGTTGTCCAGCGCCACCATGCGGTGGAACAGCAGCACGGGAGACGTCCCGTAGAGTTCCAGGGTGGCGCCCAGGGCCACGAGACACCCGGCCAGACCCACGTACGCCAGCAGCCGCTTGTTGGCCACCAACAGGTCCAGGATCGTCAGCAGGATGATCGTTCCCACGAGGACGATTTCCGGATGGAACAGCTTGAGGCTTGCGAGGTTACCGAGGTCCATTTTGCCTTACGACAGGTGCGCGATCACCATCTGGTTGATGTTGTTGAGGGAGGCCTGGAGCAGGTCGAGCACCACCCGGGGATACACGCCCACGATCACCACGATCACTCCCAACGGAAACAGGGTAAAGATCTCGCGTCCGTTGATGTCGGGCAGCGAGGCATACTTCTCGTTGGGCGGACCGAGGTAGACGCGCTGCATCATCCACAGCATGTAACCCGCCGTGATGACGATGCCGAGGGCCGCGACGATGGTCAGGGCATGGTACTTCGGCCAGGCGCCCAGCAGGACCAGCACCTCGGAGACGAAGCCCGACAGCCCCGGAAGTCCCATGGAGGCGAAGAAGGCCAGCGCCGTGAAGCCGGCGTACACCGGCATGATGCCGGCCAGGCCGCCGAAGCCGTTGATCTCCCGGTGATGGGCGCGGTCGTAGATCACGCCCACGAGCAGGAAGAGCATGGCGGTGATGGTGCCGTGATTGAACATCTGGAGCACCGCCCCGTTGATGCCCTGGCTGTTGAACGCCGCCATCCCCAGCATCACGTAACCCATGTGGCTCACGCTGGAGTAGGCCACCAGCTTCTTCATGTCCGTCTGCGCCATGGCGCAAAGCCCGCCGTAGACGATGTTCCAGGTCCCCAGGGCGGCGAGGAAGTAGAAGGCCAGGTCGGCCGTGGCCACCGGCAGCATGGGGTAGTTGATGCGCAGGATGCCGTAGGTGCCCATCTTCAGCAGGATACCCGCCAGGATCACGGAGATGGCGGTGGGCGCCTCCACGTGGGCATCCGGCAGCCAGGTGTGGAACGGAAAGGCCGGGATCTTGATGGCGAAGCCGATGAACAACGCCATCCAGACCACGTGCTGGAAGCCCCAGCCCCACACGTTGAACGGCCACATGGCCAGCGGCGCGGTGGCGTAGAGGCTGCTCCGGTCCATGAGCTTGGTCATGTCGAAGGTGTTGGGCTCGGAGTAGAAATACAGCGCCAGGATGGCGATCAGCATCAGCACGCTGCCCAGCAGCGTGTAGAGGAAGAACTTGATGGCGGCGTACTCCTTGCGCGGGCCGCCCCAGATGCCGATGAGGAAGTACATGGGAAGCAGCATGACTTCCCAGAACACGTAGAAGAGCACGAAATCCAGCGCCACGAACACCCCGGTCATGCCGGTGTCCAGGAGCAGGAACAGCGCGAAGTAACCCTTGACCCCCTTGTCGATACCCCAGGAAGCGAAGATGCAAATAAACGACAGCAGCGCCGTCAGCAGCAGCATGGAGACGCTGAGGCCGTCGACGCCGATGAAGTACTCGATGTCGAACGCGGGAATCCAGGCGGCCCGCTCGACGAACTGCATGCCGGTGGTGGTGGTGTCGAAGTTGGCGTACAGCCAGACCCCCAGAATGAGCGGCGGCACCGTGGCCAAGGCCGAAACCCAGCGAATGAGATCATGGCGTCCGCTGGGCAGGATCAGCACGACCAGCATCCCGGCCAGGGGGAAGAAGACCATGTAGCTCAGCACATGTTCGGTCATTTTCGCATCTCTCCTATCCGAATCTCTCCGATCTGAATCAGCTCCAGTAGCGTATCTTGACGATCAGGGCGACGACCACGGCTCCCACCACCACGTAGAGGTAGCTGTTGATGTTCCCGGTCTGGACCCTGCGGAAGTTGTTGCCCACCGCAAAGGTCACGTTGGCGACGGCGTTGACCAGCATGTCGACGACGTACTGGTCGAACAGGCCGTTGAACCAGGAGATGATGGTGGTGAGCTTGGCCGTTCCGTCCACGATGGTGTCGATGATGTAACGATCGAACGCCGCTCCGATCCGCGCCAGCAGCAGGGTGCCGCCGACGAAGACGAACTGGTAGATCTCGTCCACGTAGTACTTGTTGTAGAGCAGGCGGTATGACAACCCACGGGCCTCCGGCGACTCATCCTGCGATGGAGTGTGGACGTAGTACAGGAACCATGCGATGGCCACGCCCGCGGCGGCGGCGATGACGGACACGCTCATGACGCCGACTTCCTCCAACACGGAGTGGTGCTCGCCGTGACCCACGTGGATCACCGGATCGAGCCAGTGGTCGATCTGGCTGCCGCCCATGAATGCCGGCAGCCCGATATAGCCCACCACGACGGAGCCGGCCGCGAGGATCCACAAGGGATAGGTCATGATCTTCGGCGACTCGTGCAGATGCTCCTGCACGTGGTGGTCCGCGCGGCATTCGCCGAAGAAGACCAGGAAGAACTGGCGGAACATGTAGAACGCCGTGAGGCCCGCCACGAACACGCCCACGCCCCAAAGCGCCAGGCTCCCGTGGCCACTGGCCCAGGCCTGCCACAGGATGGCGTCCTTGGAGAAGAAGCCCGCCAGGAACGGCGTTCCCGCAATGGCCAGCACGGCGATGGTGAAAGTCCAGAAGGTCGCCGGCATCACCCGCCGCAAGCCGCCCATCTTCCGCATGTCCTGCTCCCCCTGCATCGCGTGGATGATGCTGCCGGAGCCCAGGAAGAGGCAGGCCTTGAAGAACGCGTGGGTGAGCAGGTGAAACACGCCCGCGGAGTAGGCGGCCACGCCCATGGCGAGGAACATATAGCCGAGCTGGCTGATGGTGGAGTAGGCCAGGACCCGCTTGATGTCGGTCTGGGTCACGGCGACGGTGGCGGCGAAGAACGCCGTGGACGCGCCCACCACGGCGATGATCCCCAGGGTCACCGGAGCCGCGGAGAAGAGCTCGTTGAGCCGCGCGATCATGTAGACCCCGGCCGTCACCATGGTGGCGGCGTGGATCAGCGCGCTCACGGGGGTCGGGCCCTGCATGGCGTCCGGCAGCCAGACATGGAGCGGGATCTGCGCCGACTTGCCGGTGGCGCCGATGAACAGCAGGATCGTCACCAGCGTCACCACGCCGATGCCCCAAAGCTCGATGTTCGCCAGCAGCCCCACGTGCTCCCCGATCTCCCGGAACGCCAGGGTCCCGTGGCCCTGCCCGGCGAGGGTCCAGTAGAGCAGGAAGATGCCGAGGACGAAGCCGAAATCGCCGACGCGGTTGACGATGAACGCCTTGTTGCCGGCCCGCGTGTTGGTGTGGTCGGTATACCAGAACCCGATGAGCGCCCAGGAGCACAGCCCCACGCCCTCCCAGCCCACGAACATCAGCAGCAGGTTGTCGCCGGTCACCAGCAGCAGCATGGAGAAGGTGAACAGGTTCAGGTAGGCGAAGTAGCGCCACAGGGACCGGTCCTCGTGCATGTAGCCGATGGAATAGAAATGGATCAGTCCGCCGATGCCGCTCACCACCAGGATCATGATCGCCGACAAGGGATCCACCCAGAAGGCGACGTCGACGTTGAAGGAGCCCATGGGGATCCAGCTATAGAAGTGGTCGATGAGGAACCGCTCCTTGGCCGGGAGGGACAGCAGCCTGCTAAAGGCCCATAGCGAGAACAGAAAGGACAAGCTCACCGGGGCGCAGGCGATGAGAGCGACCATCCGCTTACCCAGCCGCTCCTGTATGCGGGCCCCCAGCAGGCCGTTCACCGCGGCGCCCAGCAGCGGGAACAACACGATCCAGCGCAGAAAATCGGTTTGAACGGGGTGATCCATGGCGAAGCTACTCGTGAAGGCTAACGAATCCGGCTAATCCTTGAGCGTCTCCGTGGCCTCGACGTCGATGGTGCTGAAGAGTTGGTAGATGGAGAGGACGATGGCCAGGCCGATGGCGGCTTCGGAGGCCGCCAGCATGATGATGAAGACGGTATAGATCTGCCCGTCCACGTTCCCGGTGCTGAAGTGCGAGAACGCGACGTAGTTCAGCCCCGCCGAATTGAGGATAAGCTCGACACCCAGAAGAATGCTGATGGCGTTGCGCCGGGTGAGAACGATGTAGATGCCCAGCGCGAACAGGATGCCCGCCACCACCAGGTAGTGCTCCAGCCCGACGTTCGTCAACGATGCAAGGTATGCAGCCATCTCGCGAAACTCTATTCCTTGATTTCCTTGCGCGACAGCGTAATGGCGCCGATAAGGGCCACCAGCAGCACCACCGCGGCGATCTGGAACGGCAGCAGGTAGTCGCCGAGGAAGAGGTCGCCGATCATCGCCGTCGTGGGCGCGAACGCCACTTCCTCCACCTTGACCCAGTCGGTCTCGCCGATGGCGTAGAGCAGGATGCCAAGGAACACCGCCACCGCCACCAGCGCGGGAATGCGGCCCACCGTGCGGTTGGTGATCTGAATGTCGCTGATCCGGTGGGTCAACATGACCGCGAACAGGATCAGCACGAGAATGCCGCCGACGTAGATCAACACCTGCACCGCCGCCACGAAGTCCGCGCCGAGAAACACGTAAAGCCCTGCCACCCCGCCGAAGGTGCCCAGCAACGAGAATGCCGAATGCACGATGTTCCGCGAGAACGCCACGATACAGGCCGACCCTATCACGACGAGGGAAACCAGATAGAAGATCAGGACGCCTATGGAAATTTCCATGATCTGAACCACCCTTTTGATGGGAGGACTATCGAGCCCGTATCACACGAATCGGGCCACTAGAGGGTTGTGCCGCGGCGGTGGGGCCAGGAGCTTGTTCGACGAAAAAGTCTCGTGAATCCTGCCATGGCCGGCGGGCCGTCATTTCTCCGGTTCGGCCACCTCGTCCAGGTACCTCAGTCCGATATCCACCTTCTGAACCATTCGGGGTTCCGTTTCCCCACCCTTCTTCGGCTTGTAGAGAGGCACTTTCTCGGTAACGAAATGCCGCACCAGACCGGCGGGATTGTTGCAGGCGCCCTCGAACTCCTGAGTGTGACGAATGGATCCCGTGGGGCAGGCCTCCATGCACAGCCCACAATACATGCACTTGCATATGTCGATGTCAAACAGGGTGAAGTCGCGCTGGTTCGTCTCCGTGTTCTTCTCGATGCCGATGGCGATGCAATTGATCGGGCAGACCCTCTCGCACGCCAGGCAGCCCGTACAGATGTCCATGTCGACCTCGAGGATGCCGCGGTAACGCAACGGCAGGGTCGCCTGCACCTGTTGTGCGATGCGGTCGGGATACTGGATCGTCGACGGCTCGCGGACGAAGTGGGAGAAGGTGATGGTCATGCCCTCGAAGATGCTCTTCACCGTGTCTGTGACGTTCTGAAAGTATTCGATGACTCCATTCATGGACGTTTCCCCGGCCGCGCGTCGGCTAGACGTATGGCTTGAGATAGAGGGTGGGGCGCGAGTGCATGATCTGGAAGACCACCCGCCAAAAGAAATAAAGGACCACGAGACCCGAAAACGCCAACGTCACAACGGTCAGCGCGGTATTCCCTTCGGGCCAGATCACCAACAGCGAAATCGTTCCGAACAGACAGACGAACGCGATGGGCACCATGTATTTCCAGCACATGGCCATGAGCTGGTCCACCCGCACCCGGGGCAGGGTGCCCCGCACCCACATGGCGACGAAGGCCCACGTGTACGCCTTGATGAAGAAGACCGTGAACTCCAGGACACCCTTGAGCAGCAGATGGTCAGCCATGACCACGCCGAAGATCGTCGCCGGTATCTGCCAGCCGCCGAGGAACAGGGTGGCCGCGATGGCGCCGATGACGTACAGGTTGCCCCACTCCGCGAAGAAGAAGAACAGGAAGCGCATGCCGCTGTACTCGGTCACGTAGCCGGCCACCAGCTCCGACTCGGCTTCGGGAATGTCGAACGGGGTGCGGTTACCCTCGGCGAGAGCTGAGGTGAAGAACAGGAAAAAGGCCACGAAGGTGAAGGGGTTGTAGAAGATGAACCAGTCCCACGGAGCCCATCCCTGGGCCTGGATGATCCCCTGCATGCTGAGGGTGCCGGACAGAAAGATCACCGTCAGCACCGAAAGCCCGGCGGGGATCTCGTAGCTGACGATCTGCGCGGCCGAGCGCATGCCCCCCAGCAGCGACCACTTGTTGTTGGACGACCAGCCCGCCATCAGGATGCCCACCACCGGCAGGGAGGTGATGGCCAGAAGATAGAGGATACCGATGTTGAGGTCCGCGGCGATCAGCCAACTGCCGAAGGGAATGACGACGAAGGCGCCGAGAAACCCCGAGAAGACGATATACGGGGCCAGCAAAAAGAGCTTCCGGTCGGCCGCCGACGGGATGATGTCCTCTTTCTGGATGTTCTTGACCCCGTCCGCGAGCCACTGCAGCACTCCCTGCGGGCCCACCCGGTTGGGACCGACCCGGGACTGCATGCGCGCCCACACGCGCCGCTCCAGCCAGCTCGTCACGCCGGCCAGCGGCGCCACGAAAACCGACAGCACGGCGACGGCCACCAGCACCGCCGCAAGGGCATAGCCCAGAGCCGCCGGAACGGCCCCCGGCAGCAACCCCTGAATCAAGTCTTGAACAGTGGATTCCATCGGCACAGCTTAACGATCGATCTCGGGAGCGTCCACGTCGAGGCTCGCGATCAACGCGATCAGATCCGCGACCATGATTCCCGGGCTGATCTTGTCGACGATGCTCATGGCGGTGAAGGAGCCGGTGCGGATCCTGACCCGGTAGGGATACTCGCTGCCGTCGCTGACCACGTAGTAGCCCATGTCCCCGCGGGGCGCCTCGATGCGCACGTAGGTCTCACCCGCGGGCGGCTTGAACTTGCGGGCCACCTTGGCGATGGCCGGCCCGTCGGGCATCTTGTCGAGACACTGGCGGAGAATCTTGCAGCTCTCCATCAGTTCCTGGATACGGACCTGGTAGCGGTCATAGGAGTCGCCCACGGTGCCCCGCACGCCCCGGCCCACCGGCACCTCGAAGTCGAGCTCGGGATAGACCGAATAGGGAATGTCCCGGCGGATGTCCCACTGGATGCCGGACGCCCGGAGGTTGGGGCCCACCAGGTTGTACTGGAGGGCATCCTCCTGCGAGATCACCGCGACGTTGGCCAGCCGCTCGATGAAGATCTTGTTGTACGACAGGAGCCGGTTGTATTCGTCGACGATGAGCTCGAAGTGGTCGAGGAACGCCGTGATCCGGCCGCAGGTCTCCGGCTTGATGTCGTAGCCGACGCCGCCGATCCGGAGGTAGTTGTAGGTAAGCCGCGCGCCGCAGATCTCCTCCATGAGATCATTGATGGTCTCCCGCTCCCGGAGCGCGTGCAGAAAGGGCGTGATGGCGCCGATATCCTGCCCGAAGGTGCCCACCGCGATGAGGTGGCTGGCGATGCGGTTGAGCTCGCAGGCGATCACGCGGCAGTACTCGCCCCGGGGCGGCACCTCGATGTTGCCCAGCCGCTCCGCCGCCATGCAGAAGCCCTGATTGGCGAACATGGCGGCGAGGTAATCGGCCCGGTCGGTGTACGGAACGTAACCGTGCCACGTGCACTTCTCGCCGATCTTCTCGATGGAGCGGTGCAGGTAGCCGACGTCCGGGATGGCCTCGTTGATGACCTCGCCGTCCGTCTTGACCACGAACCGGAGCACGCCGTGGGTGCTCGGATGCTGCGGCCCCACGTTCAGCGTCATATCTTCCGTGTGCAAACCGGTCCTGGCGGTAGCCTCGCTCATTGTTTTCGTTCCTTCGTCAATCGGCCCGACCGTGGCAGTGGGGTTGGGAACCCGCCCCTGCTATCGCATGTTCTCCGGAACCAACGGCTCACGCTCGGTGCTGATGCCGTCGTACTCTTCCTGCTCCACGAAGTCCTTGCGCAGCGGATAACCCACCCAGTCCTCGGGCAGCAGGATCCGGCGAAGGTCCGAATGCCCTTCGAAGACCACCCCGAAGAGATCGAACACTTCCCGCTCGAACCAGTTGGCGACCTTCCAGATGTCTTCCACCGTCGGGACCCGGGGCGCGTCCCGGTCCACGTCGGTCTTGATGACGATCTGATGCGGAGGGCCGTACGAGTACAGATGGTAGACGACCTGTATGATGTTCTCCTTCGGGAGATCCACGGCGGTCAGATCGGAGAGCACGTCGAACTTCAGCGCATCGTCGTCGCGCAGCGCCAGGCATACCTGTTTGAGGTTGGCCGGCTTGACCTTGAAGAAAGGATCGAGACCCTGCTCGTCAAGGTCCCCCACCTCGTCGGGGCAAAGCTCTCTGGCGCGCTCGTATATCTCATTTGCAGTCATATCGTCGATACCTGCAGGAACCGGTCCTGCCCGTCCGAGCCGTGTCGTTCCCGGCTAGCTCTTCACCCACTCCAGATCGCCTTTGCACCAGTCGTAGATGAGACCCAGAAACACGATGATGGTGAAGACGGCGATGGCCCCGAACGCGAACAGTCCGGCGTCGTTCTGAAGCCAACTGCGGAAAACGACGGCCACCGGGAAGATGAAGGCAATCTCCACCTCGAAGATGATGAAGATGAGGGCGATAAAGTAGAACCGAACGTTGAAGTTCACCCACGCACTCCCGGACGCGGGCTCGCCACACTCGTAGGTCGAGAGCTTTCTGAGCTGGGGATTGTTGGGCCGCAGCAAGCGGCCGATCAACAGGTTCACCCAGACGAAGGCCGCCCCCAACAACGTGAAAACCAGTACACTGGCGAAGTCGAAAAGCATTTGTCCTCGGGTAAGATAAAGAAATCAATAACCTTTTTCAGAGGGTCTTTATATACACAAAAGCCTGTCCCGGTCAACAAACCGGCCGGTGTGCCTCCAGGACAGCCTTACACTCCCCAACCATTCCTGTTAGTTTGCTAACGAGCGGAGGAGGGGCGCCGATGCGGCTCCCGAGCTTCCGCGCCCGCGACAACCCGACCAAATGGGAGATATGAACCGTCATGGCCAATGTAAGCATCACCGTCGCCTGTTGGGACTATGACCGGACACGCCCCTTGCAGGAGGGCCGCGTCCCGGTGGAAGGGGTCGACCTGACCTACCTGCCGTTCCGCGTGGAGGAGACCTTCTGGCGCATGCTGCGCTACCAGGACTTCGACGCCGCCGAGATGTCCATGGGCTCGTACCTGATGTCCAAGGACAAGGGGACGCCGCGTTTCGTGGCGATTCCCGTGTTCCCTTCCCGCGCCTTCCGGCACTCCGGCATCTACATCCATACCGGCTCCGGCATCAAGGAAGCCGCCGACCTCACGGGCAAGCGGGTCGGCGTCCCCGAGTACCAGATGACCGCGGCCATCTGGCAACGCGGCATCCTGCAGCACGAGTACGGCGTGGAGCTCGAGAAGGTCAACTGGTTCACGGGCGGGGAAGAGACGCCCGGCCGGGAGGAAAAGCTCCGTCCGGACCTGCCCGATACCCTTTCCATCACCCCCATCGGCCCGGAGCAGACGCTGTCCTCCATGCTGGAGAACGGTGACCTCGACGCCATGATCTCGGCGCACATGCCGTCACCGTTCGTGCGGCGCTCACCCAAGGTGGGGCGGCTGTTCCCGGACTTCCGTTCGGTGGAGGAGGACTACTTCCGCAAGACCGGCGTCTTCCCCATCATGCACACCGTAGTCTTTCGGGAGGACGTGTACGAACGCCATCCCTGGGTGGCCCAGAACCTCTACAAGGCCTTCTGCGAATCCAAGCGGCTCTGTGCCGAGTCGATGTACGAGTACTCCGCGCTCAAGTACATGCTGGCCTGGTCCATCGAGCAGATGGAGAAGGAGAAGGAGCTCATGGGCCCCGACCCCTGGGCCTACGGGCTGGAGGCCAACCGCCATATCTTGGAGACGCTGGTGGGCTACGCCCACGAGCAGGGCCTCATCAAGCAGCGGCTCGAGGTGGACAGCCTGTTCGCCCCCAGCACGCTGAACGAATTCAAAGTGTAGGTCCTTGTCGCCAGAAACGGGCGAATACGAGGGTGTAGGGGCGGGTTTCAAACCCGCCCGCGGCGAACGACACCTGCCTGTCCGACTGGCCGAGAAGCTGCCACGAGAACGCCATGTCCGATCCCGACAAACCGAACGCCGAAGCCCCTGCCACGGAAACAAACGAACCCACCGGCGACCGCGACACCGCCGTTCAGGAGGTGAAGTGGTGGATCGACACCGGAACCAAGCGACAGCCGGAAACGGAGGAGCGGGTCCCCACTGGCGTGATCGAGCACTGGGCCTTCGAGCTGCTGAAGGACTACCGGCAGGAACGGGCGCTGCAGAACATCGTTGATATCAACGGCCAGGCCCTGCGCGAGCTCGGCGCCAACGAGGAAAGGTGGGTCTACGTATCCCTCGGCGTCGGCGAGTTCCCCCTGAAACGCCTCAACTACATCAAGGACTCACTGAGAATGCCGCGCTACGCCCGAGCCCTCGCCATTGACGCGGCCTACTCGGTCCGGGTCCTTATCACCGGCAACCCGCCGGGCGAGAAGGTGCTCGACATCAACTTCACCGAAGCGCCGTCACTGGACTACTGGATCAACGGCGAGCTGGTCGAGGAGCAGATGTTCCGCTCCATCGAGGACGCCCTCAAGCGCCTCCGGAACTCGGTTCACAGGTACCTGCGCAAGAGCACCGTCGAAACGCTCACATAACCCTGGATATGCCCGTAGGGTCCACCGTCGTTCCGAAGTCGGCCGCCGGACTCGTGGCTGCGGCCCTTTCGAAGGTCCGCCACGATGAAAACCAAGCGGAATCCCGATAGATGGGTTGCAACGGGAGTGGAGATTCCTTGCTCATGCTGCAATTTGCCGTTACACTAGAGGCAAATGCGCAAGGAGCGATGAACATGGAGCAAGGGAGCTGGCGAAGTGAAGGCGAGGGGCAAGCGTCCAAGCCCGTTACCTCGAAGAGACTCCGCACCGCACGGACGCCTCGGTCAAAACAGCGATCTGCGGCAGTACGGACGACGATCCCGCTGGCGGCTGCCGCGGCAGCGATGCTCGGAGGGCGCCAAACCATCGGCGCCACGGTGGACACGGATGCGGACATGACCACCGCCGTGGAACGCGGGTTTTCCGTCAAAGCCCTCGATGCCCTGAAGAAACGGGGGGTTGCAGAGACGGAGATCAGCTTGCTGATTATCAAGCCCCGCACACTCTCCCACCGAAAGGCAGGGACCGGAAGGTTGACCGTTGAGGAATCCGACCGCGCGGCGCGGGTTGCGCGGGTTATGGCACTGGCGGATAGAACTTTCGGCAACCGGGAAAAGGCTCACGCATGGCTTCACCGGAACCTCGTTTCCCTGGATGACCGCCGCCCCCTTGACTTGATCCGCACGACATCCGGAACACGTCTCGTTGAAGACATCCTGGCGAAGATCGCCTGGGGCGCCGCAGCCTGATGCGGCTGTGGCGGCTTTCGAACGCCGAGGATGCCCGTCGCTTCGACGGCGGCTATGGTTTGCAGCACGATGGCCGCTGGAACACGCGCGGACGCCCCGTCACCTATTGCGCGACGGGTCCGGCGCTTTGTGTGCTGGAAAAGCTGGTCCACGTGGAGGATCCGGCACTGCTGCCGGATGGCACCACGCTGGTCTGTTATGAAGTCCCTGACGATCTCACGGTGGATGAAGCGCGAACGGACCAATTGCCGGCGAATTGGCGATCAAATCAGCAAGTGACGCAACGAATCGGTGACGATTGGCTGGACGGCGTCGGTCGGTGCCTGTTGCGCGTCCCCTCGGTGATCGTGCCGATCGCGGAATCCGACGACAGGAACATCCTGATCAACCACCGACACAAGTCGGTCGCCAGTATTACGATCACTTACGCTGAGACCTTCGAATACGATCCGCGGCTACATACCTTCCGGTAGGTAGCCAGCCTCGGCGTCAACCCCCGGCGGCGCCCCGCCGGATGGTGCCGGGGGGCATGGGGAAGGGGACCGAGCTGGTGATCTCCAGGCCGTAGCCGCCCAGGCCCACGAGGTTTCTGGGGTTGTTGGTGACGAGCTTGAGCTTGCGGACTCCCAGGTCGCGCAGGATCTGGGCGCCGATGCCGAAGTCGCGGAAGTTCCTTGCCTCTCTCGCCTCGGCGGTGCGCAGGCCCTTGCCTTCCGGCTGGAGGTAGAGCAGCACACCCGCGCCTTCCTTGGCGATCAACTCCATGGACTGCTTGATCACCGACCCGGTGTCGAAGAACTCGAAGCCGAAGACGTCGCCGGGGAGGAACTTGGTGCACACCCGCACCAGGGTCTCGTTGTCCTCGGAGACGTCCCCCTTGATGAGCGCCAGGTGCTCGGTGGAATCCACGTGGGTGTTGTAGACCACCGCGCGGAACTCGCCGCCGTAGCGCGTCGGCAAGCGGGTATCGGCGACCCGGTGGATCAGCGAATCGTGCTTGAGGCGGTACTGGATGAGGTCGGCGATGGTGCAGATCTTGAGGTCGTACTTCTCGCCGAACTCCTCGAGGTCCGCCAGCCGCGCCATGGTGCCGTCGTCCTTCATGATCTCGCAGATCACCCCGGCGGGCTTGAGCCCCGCCAGCCGGCAAAGGTCCACGGAACCCTCGGTCTGACCCGTGCGTACCAGCACGCCTCCGGTCCTGGCCCGTAGCGGGAAGATGTGGCCGGGCGTGCACAGGTCCTTGGGTCCGGCGTCGTCCCCGATGGCCGCCAGGATGGTCTCGGACCGGTCGGATGCCGATATGCCGGTGGTAACGTTCTTGACACCGTCGATGGAGACCGTGAACGCGGTGCCGAAGGGCGCCGTGTTGTCCCGAACCATCATGGTCAGGCCGAGGTCGTCGACCTTTTCCTCGGTAAGCGTCAGGCAGATCAGGCCCCGTCCCCAGGTGGCCATGAAGTTGATGGCCTCCGGCGTGACCAGTTCCGCGGCCATGGTGAGGTCGCCCTCGTTCTCGCGGTTCTGGTCATCCATCAGGATGACCATTTTCCCTTGCCTTATCTCTTCAAGGGATTCTTCGATGGTGGCTACGGGCATGGGTTCCTAACTTAACATCTCCATGGTGAAGGTTGAAGGTCAATGATCGTGGTCACGTCGCACGTCGACGGGAGATCTTGACCGGCCAGGGGTCTCAGTCCACGGCCCGCGCCATCTCGGCGACCACCGAGCGGGCCGCCGCAACCGGATCGTCAGCGCCGGTGATGGGCCGGCCCACAACGATGAAGTCGATGCCGGCGCGAACTGCGTCTCCGGGGGTCATGACCCGCTTTTGATCACCGGCCTGCTGGCCCACAGGCCGGATGCCCGGCGTGACCAGCATAAAGGCATCGCCGCAGGCGCGCCGGATCTCCGGCACCTCCTGGGCCGAGCAGACGACACCCGCCAGGCCCGCCTCCTGCGCCATGCGGGCCAGCCGTACGACATGGGCGGGAACGGGCCCCTGAATCCCCAGCGCCTCGAGGTCCGACCCGTCCAGGCTGGTCAGAACCGTGACTCCCAGCACCGACGGACGCCGCAGACTTTCCTTTTCGCACACTTCCTCGACCGCCGCCGCGGTCTGCCGCATCATCTCCGGGCCGCCGGAGACGTGGACGTTGAACAGCTTGACCCCGAGCCGGGCGGCTTCCACGGCGGCCGCCGCCACGGTGTTGGGAATGTCGTGGAACTTGAGGTCGAGGAAAACCTCGCCGCCGAGATCGTGGATCGTGCGTACGATGTTCGGCCCGGCGTTCACGAAAAGCTGCTTGCCGACCTTGAACATCCCGACTTCCGGGGCGAGGAGAGTCGCGAGGGTGCTCGCTTTCGCCGGGTCGGCCAGATCCAGGGCCACGATCAGGCGCTGCTTGATGCTGGTTTCCGTCATGTCCGTCCGTTGCCAAGGGCCGCGCCGATGCGCTCCACGGCCTCGTCCACGGGCACCTCCGAAGTGGCCCCGTCCTCGCGCCACCGCAACTCCACGTTGCCCTTGGCCAGCCCCTTGGCTCCGATGGTGACCCGCAACGGGACGCCCACGAGGTCGGCGTCCTTGAACTTCACGCCGGGTCGTTCATCCCGGTCGTCCAGCAAGACCTCGTGCCCGGCTTCAAGCAGCCCCTGATAAATACGGTCGGTGACCTCCCGAATGGGATCCTCCTTGTAGTTGAGGGGCAACAGTTCGACGGAGAAAGGCGCGATGGACGCGGGCCAGATGATGCCGTTGGCGTCGTTGTTCTGTTCGATGGCGGCCGCCATGAGCCGGGTGACGCCGATACCGTAGCAACCCATCTCCATGAAGCGCTCGTGCCCCTCGGAGTCGAGAATCGTGGCGCCCATGGCCTCGCTGTATTTACGCCCGAGGTAGAACACATGGCCTACCTCGATGCCGCGATATTCCTTGATGACGCCCGCCTCGCAGCGCGGACACGGATCCCCCGCCTTGACCAGGCGCAGGTCGGCGAAGCGGGCGGGGGTGAAGTCCCTCGGCTGGTTCACGTGGATCGTGTGGGCGTCGCGCTGGTTGGCGCCGGTGACGGCGTCGGTCATACCCCGGACGGCGTGGTCGGCCCACACCTCCAGGGGCAGTTTCACGGGGCCCAGGAAGCCCGGCGGTGCCCCGACCGTCTGCTGCACCTCGTCCTCGTCCGCCAGCTCCACGGCGATGGTATCGAGCATATTGCCCAGCTTGGTCTCGTTGACCTCGTGGTCGCCGCGCACGAGCACCGCCATCAGCGCCCCGGACGGCGTCCGGTAGATCATGGTCTTGATGAACCGTTCCGGCGGCACCTTGAGGAACGCGGCGACTTCCGGGACCGTCTTGAGGTCCGGTGTGGCCACGGTCTCGGGCGGGGCGTCCGCGTCGCCGCCGCCTTCGGGTGTGGTCTGACGTGACTCCGCCTTCTGTACATTGGCCGCGTAGTCGCACGAACCGCACGCGGCCAGCGCGTCCTCGCCCGACTCCGCCAACACCTGGAACTCGTGCGACAGGCTGCCGCCGATGGCCCCGGAGTCGGCCTCCACCGCGCGGAACTCCAGGCCGCAGCGGGTGAAGATGCGCCGGTAGGTGTCGTACATGTTCCGGTACTCGCGCTCCGCATCCTCCCGGTCCAGATGAAAGCTGTAGGCGTCCTTCATGATGAACTCGCGGCCGCGCATCAGGCCGAAGCGCGGGCGCACCTCATCGCGGAACTTGGTCTGGATCTGGTAGAGGTTCATGGGGAGCTCCCGGTAGGAGCGGACGTCGCGGCGAACCAGATCGGTGATGACCTCCTCGTGGGTCGGGGCCAGACAGAAATCCCGCTCGTGGCGGTCCTTGAAGCGCAACAGCTCCTTGCCGTACACCTCCCAGCGGCCGCTGTCCTGCCACAGTTCCGCCGGCGAGGTAACCGGCATCAGCAACTCCTGGGCGCCGGCCCGGTTCATCTCCTCGCGCACGATGCCCTCGATCTTCCGGAGGGTCCGGAGCGCCAGGGGAAGAAAGTCGTACACCCCGCGGCTGACTTGCCGTATCATGCCGGCGCGCACGAGCAAGCGGTGGCTCGTCACCTCCGCGTCCGACGGCACTTCTTTAAGGGTGGGTATGAATGACGTTCGCCAGCGCATGCGATCACTTATAGGAAGCCCCCGGAGACCTGTCAAATCGCGGCGCCGGGGGTTGGGCACGGGCGGGTTTGAAACCCGCCCCTACGATTCCTCAACGGGCCGCAAGGGGGTTCCTCCGTCGGGCGTCGTCGCACCGGAACGGAACCATCTCCTGGCGATCTCCTTGGCGTCGTCCAGCATGGCGTAGAGGCAGGGCGTGAGGATCAGCGTGAGGATGGTGGCGAAGGACAGGCCCCAGACCACCGAGATGGCCATGGGCGAAAGGAACTTGGCCTGACCGGTAGCGAAGAAGGCCAGCGGGCAAAGGCCGCCGACGGTGGTGATGGTGGTGAGCATGACGGGCCTCAGACGCACCACGCCGGACTGGATGATGGAGTCGTACCGCGACATGCCGCTTCTGCGGCTGCGGTTGATGAAGTCCACCACGATGAGGGAGTCATTGACCACCACGCCGGCAAGGGCGATGAAACCCAGGATCGACATGAAGCTCAGATTCTCGCCCATGACCAGATGGCCGATGACCACCCCGCCCATGGCGAAGGGAATCGCGGCCATGACGATGAACGGTTGTATGAACGACTTGAACAGGGAGCCCAGCACGAAGTAGATCACGAACAACGTGATCAGGGAGATTTGCGGCAGCGAAGCCAGGGACTCCTCCATCTCCTGCCGTTCGCCCTTGACCACGACCCGCTGCCCGGGATAGCGCCGGCCGGCGTCGGCGAACTGCCGCTGCAAGGCGTCCGTGGCCTCCACCACGGTGGTTTGCCCGGTCTCCACCTCGGCAAAGACGCTCAGGGTCCGCTTGCGGTCATCCCGGTTGATCTGGCTCGCGCTGATGCCGGTGCGAATTTCCGCAACGTCGCGCAGGAACACCCGCTCCCCTGAAGGCAGCGTGAGCTTCATCCGCGATAGGGTGTCGACACGGCCGCGCTGGTCCCGGGGGAACCGGAGGACGATGGGCACTTCCTCGTCTCCTCGCTGGATGCTCGAGGCTTCGACCCCCTGGAAGCCCTGCTGTACCTGGCGGGCGATGCCCCTCAAGTCGAGGCCCAGCGTACGGCCCTCCGGCTTGAGGCTGATACGGAGCTCCTCCTTGCCGGCAACGAGATCATCGCGGATGTCCCGCACCCCGGGCAGCGTGGCCAGGAAGCCCTTGACCTCTTCGGCCAGACGCCGCAGTTTGGCGAGGTCGTTACCGGTGACCCGGGCCTCGATGTCCGGCCCGCCGGGCCCGGCCTGGAGACTGAGGAACTGGAGCTTGGTGATGCCCGGTATCCGCTCCATCTTCCCCCGGAGTTCGTCAATGATCTCGGCGGCCTTTCGGCTGCGGTCGTCCTGAAGCTCCAGGGTGAGCTGTCCGACGTTGCTTCCCCTCACCACCCGGTCCACGTCCAGGAAGGCGGTGCCGACGGTGGTGGACAGAGACTTGAGCTCACCGGGGGGCAAACCCAGGGCGATCCCTTCGGCTTGAATGGCCACGGCCTCGGTGTCTTCCAGTTTCGCGTTGGCCGAAGTCTCGAAATTCACGAAGAATTGACTCGACTCGAATTCGCG
Source organism: uncultured Binatia bacterium (SeqCode) (assembly GCA_965218305.1). Taxonomy (GTDB): domain Bacteria; phylum Desulfobacterota; class Binatia; order UBA9968; family JAJDTQ01; genus JAJDTQ01. The sequence continues at coordinate 3,248,306 of OZ244617.1, forward strand.
AAAGAGCACAAAAGGCACCCGATACTGGGCCGCGACGGCCAGCAGAACGCTGGCCGCCAGGATCACGGTCACCGCCACATAACGCCAGCGGAGCGCGACTCCCAGCACCTTTTCATAGCCATGGCGCATTCGAGTGAGCCACGCGCGCTCGCCGCTCACGTGTAAACGGCGGAGGCCGGCCAGTCGCTCACGACGGCGCAGCCGGGTAAGCCACACACGCTGGCCGCGGCGCAGCTTTTGCGCATAGGCGGGCGTGATGACGTCCGAAAGATGCGAGGGCAGGACGAACAGAACCTCCAGGAGCGACAGCAGCAGGGCGAAAGTCACCACCATGGGAAGTGGCGCCAGGAAGAAGCCGATGGTTCCCGGGAGCAGCAGAAAGGGGACGAACGCGGCGACGGTCGTAATCACGGTGGTGACCACCGGCCAGGCAACCTCGTAGGTGCCCTCGAGGGCGGCCTCCTTGGGACTCATGCCACCTTCGACGTAACGGTACACGTTCTCGGTGACGATGACGGCGTCGTCCACGAGAAGGCCGAGGACCAGGATGAGTCCGAAGGCGGAGATCATGTTGAGACTGAGGCCAAAGACCCACATCAGGACCAGACAACCCATCACCGCGAACGGAATGCCCAGGGCGGTAAGCAGGGCGATGCGGCCGCGGACGAAGACGCAGAGCGTCGTGAGCACGATAACCAGGCCGATGGCGCCGCTCTGGCCCAAGGTACTCAACCGGTTCCGGATGAACACCGAGAAATCATTGAAGAGTCCGATGGAGACGGTTTCCGGCAAGCTCTTGCGTATTTCCGCCATCGCGGTGCGGACACCTTCCGCGACGCTGATGGAATCGCCGCTCTTCTCCTTGATGACCACGAGGTTCAGGGAGGGCCTGCCGCCATAGCGCGCCAGGATCGTCGCGTCCTCGAAGGACTCGCGCACCTCCGCGACGTCCCCCAGGGTCAGCGTGTGGCCGGTATCCGTGGAACGGAGGATCATACGCTCCACGTCGGCCACACCCGAGGCCACCCCCAGGGTCCGCACCAGGATTTCCCCCCGGGCGGTCTTCAGCGCCCCCCCGGGCACGTTCCGGTTCTGATTGTCCACGGCCGCGCGAATTTCGTCCAAACTCAGTCGATACTGGTCGAGCCGTTCCGGGTCGATCTCTACGAGTATCTGGCTCTCGCGGATACCGAAGATCGGCACGGTGGCGACACCGTCGATACGCCTGAGCTGATCCCGTAGATCCTTGGCGATCTCCCGCAGCTCCTGCTCGGGTATGTCGCCGCTCAATGAGACGGTGATGACCGGGAAGGTGGACAGCGCCTCGGTCACCTGGGGCTCCTCGGCCGCCTCCGGCAGGCCGGCGACCCGGTCCAGGGCGGCGCGAACGTCCCCCAGGGCGCGGCTCATCTCGGTATCCGACTGCATCTGGAGGCGGATTTCGGACTGGCCCTCGCGAGAGCTGGAGAGCATCTCGTTGACACCGTCGACGTTACGGACCTGGTCCTCGATCCTGGCGGTGATGAGTTCCTCCACCTCCTCGGGCGAAGCGCCGGGGTAAACCGTATCGATTCGTATCACCCGGCGGGAGAAGTCGGGGAACAGCTCTCGTTTGAGCCGAAGGTACGAGACCACGCCGGCTATGACGATAAGAAGCACCAACAGGTTGACGACGACGCGGTTGCCGATAGAGAACTCGATCAGCTTCTTCATGAGCCCAGATCCCGGCGCGTGACCACGCGAATGCGGGCGCCGTCAAGCAGCAGGCGCTGTCCGGCGGTGATGAGCAGGTCTCCGGGCTCAAGCCCCGCCTCGATCATGTAGCGCGGCCCGAACCGCCGGGCGATCCGGACCGCCCGTCGCGTCGCCTGGCCCAAGTCGCGATCCGCCACGAAGACGGTGGGCTCGCCGTTCTGGAAGACGACGCTTTCCCGCGGAATCAGGATGGCCCCGGGATAGTTGCGGACCGGGATGACGGCCCGCGCGAACATCCCGGGAAGAACCTTGCGGCCCAGGGAGTTCGACAGGTAGATCTCGACCGGAAACGACCGGGTTTGCTGATCCGCTCGCGGGCCGATGTTGGCAACCCGTCCGGTGAATTCCTCCTCCAACCCGCGCACCCGAACGCTGGCGACGATTCGAGAGTCGAGCCGGTGGATGTCCGCGGCCGGAATGCGCACGTCGAGCTTCACCGTCTCGACGTCCGCCAGTTGGAAAAGCACCTGGCCCGGCGCGACACGCTCCCCGAGAGTCACGTTCTTGCGCGCGATGACGCCGGCGAAAGGCGCGCGGATCTCGGTATCGCTCAGGATCTCTTGCGCCTGCTCCAGTTGAACGTTGGCCAGGGCGAGGTCCGCCTCGGCAATGGCGTGTAGCGCTTCCGTCTCCCGCTCGCCGCTCTTGGCCGACTCGAGCTCTTCCTCGATTCGGCGCCAGGCCAGTTCCTGCCGCTCCGCCGTCTGGCTGGACACCAGTTCCTTTCTCAGCAGCGTGGTCAGCCGCACGTGTTCCGCGCGCGCCAGCCGCAACTGTTCGCGGTTCAGTTGCACCAGCATGCGCTGTCTTTCGATGTCCACCGAAGCCTTGCGGACCCTTGCCTCTGCGCTGGCCACCTGCGCCGCCGCTTTCCGGACGGCGATCTCGAAGTCCCTGGAATCCACCCGTGCCAGCAACTCGCCGGCGCGGACCACGCTGCCGAGGTGAATATTCGAGGGAATCCCGACGATCCGGCCGCTGATCTCCGCGCTGACCGGACCTTCCCGCACGGGGGAGATCGTCCCCAAAGCCTCGATCCGGTGCACGAAATCGGCAGCCGCCACCGCGGCCACCTCCACCGGCACGGGCACGGTCGCCGGTTCCACCCGGGGCTTTTCCTCGACATCGCTGATGACGTAGACACCGACGGCGGTAACGGCGCTTACCAGGAGGATGAGCAATATCGATACGACGATACGGATCTTCATCCCAGACTCCTCATCACCGCCCGTGTCAGGGATTCCGTCATCTCGTCCAGATCGAAAGCCTGCTCGTCATACAGGTAGTGCAGCGCCAGCCCGTCAACGCACGCGAGGATGTGCTCGGCCGCGAGCCTGGGCTGGTCGCATTGGAAGAAGCCGCCGGCGACGCCCGCCTCGACCACCACGACCAGGTCGTCGATGGAGGACTTGTACGCCTCCCTCAACTGCATGCGCAGAAGGCTCTGCTGCTCGGCCCGGCCCGCTTCGGCCCAGACGTCGCAGAAGACGTAGAAGAAAGGTTCCCACTCACGGAAGCTGGCGAGAGCCGCGGCCAGGAAACGGCGAATAATCTCGGGAGGTTCCTCGATACCCTTCAGTTTCTCGGCATAGTATTCCTTGAGCTTGCCCAGCATGTAGCCGTGCAGCGCCTGGAGGAGTTGGTGCTTGCTCGTGAAATACTCGTAGATGGTGCCCTTGCCGATCTTGGCGGCAGCCGCGACTTCCTCCATCTTCGAACGATGGAAGCCCTTGCGGGCAAAGACGGTCATTGCCGCTTCCAGAATCTCCGAGCGCTTGCGCTCCTTGTCGACGACGATAGACATTTCTCATTTGACCGGTCAGCCGGTCAATCTAAAAATATACCCGCGCACCCCCACAGGTCAATGCCCCATTCGCTGCTTCACCGCTCTACTGATCGTCGCCGGCGGGTTCCGCCTCGGTCGCCTTCCGGTCCCCTTCAGGGATGATCAGAAGCCGGCGGAGGGCACCGTCGCCGAGGCTTTTGGTGGTGAGCCAGGGGTCATCCTTCAGGGCCAGGTGAACGACACGCCGGTCCCGGGCGCTGAGGGCGTCGATCTCCTGGGTCTTGCGGCTGCGCTTGGCCTTCTCGCCCATGCGCAATGCCATGTCTTCCAGGGATCTGACACGCCTTCCCCGGTAGTCTTCCGCATCGACGATGGGCTGAGGACCGTCCGGGCCCAGTTTCTCGGCCACGATACGGCTCAGGATGTGCTGGAGAGCCTCCAAGGTCTGACCCCTCCGGCCGATGAGCAGGGCGGTGTTGTCGCCCCGGATATCGAGGACGAACTCCGACGGACCCGTGCCCGGCTTGACCACCACCTCCGCGGGTACACCCATGAGCCGGAGTATCTCCGTGAGCACCTCGACGCTCACCTTACGGATCTCCGCGAAGCCCTCGTCCGTGTCCGCGAATTCCTCAACGGCCTCGCTCTCTTCAGGCTCATTCGCCATGGGCTCCGCCGGCGTGGGCCTGGCCGGCGCGGGCTCCGCCCGCGGCGTTTCGGCAGGCTGGTCCGACGGCGCCTCGGCGCCCGGGCGGTCCTCGGGATCTTCGTCCGGTGCTACCGCCACCGCCTCCCGGATCGTGGCACGGACGCGGGCGTTTTGGCGTCCAAAGCCGAGCAGACCCACCTTTTCCTCTGCCAGGATGTCCAGCGACACTTTGTCCCGCTCGACACCCAGCAGGTTCAGGGCCTTGGTGATGGCTTCGTCAAGGGTTTCTCCTTCCGTTTCCACTTGCTTCATCACAAACCTCTCCTCCACGGGGCGCGACCGGCCTGGGGTTGCCCGGCGCAGGCCGTCAACGCTCCTTGCGGTTGATCAAGTATTGCTGAAGGATGCTCAGAAGATTGTTCACGAACCAGTAGATCGTCAGTCCCGACGGAAAGCTCACGAATATCACGGTAAACACCAGCGGCATGAGCATCATCATGCGCCGCTGGTTCGGATCGCCGACGGCGGGAGACATCCACTGCTGGATGAACATGCTCGCGCCCATGAGCAGAACGAGCACCGGAATGCCCACGTCATAGCCGAAAGCGGAGAAGGGGAGCGCTTCCCAGTCCGGACGGGAAAGGTCCTTGATCCACAGAAAGCTCGCGTGACGCAGCTCGATGGGTGTGAGCAGGGCGTTGTAGAATCCGATGAAAAAGGGAAACTGAAGGAGCATGGGCAGACAGCCTCCCAGCGGGTTCGCCTTGTTCCGCTTGTAGAGGTCCATCATCTCCTTGTTGAGCCGGGTCTTGTCGTCTCCGAACTTTTCCTTGAGGCGCTGCATCTGGGGCTGAAGCTTCTGCATCCGCTTCATGGAGACGAAGCTCTTTTGCGTCAGCGGCCACAACAGCAACTTGATGACCAGCGTGAGCAGGATGATGGCCAGACCGTAGTTGCCCGTGTACGTCTGGAGAAAATGCAGCGCGCGCAGCATCGGCACCGAGATGAAGCCGAAGTAACCGAAGTCGATGGACTGCTCGAGATCCAGTTCGAAGGACTTGAGCAGGTTGAGCGCCTTGGGGCCCATGAAGAGCTGGTAGCGGGCGGTAGGTTCCTGACTCGAGATGACCCGGCCGCGGGTTTCCAGGACCAAACCCCCATCCCGGCCCGCACTTGGCACCACCGTCGCATCCGCCTCCACTCCTTCCGCGGGGATGAGGGCCGAAAAGAAATAGGTGTAGCCGAAGCCGACCCACGAAAGCGGAGCGTTGAGGTTGATCCGGGCTTCGATGTCGTCCGGCCACTCCCGTATCAGATCTCCCTGGTGCAGCGCGATGACGCCCTCGAAAAGCGCATCGCCCTTGACGCCCTTGTTCTCGCCGCCGGTGGTCAAGAGCAACGTGGCGCCCTGCGGTGACCCCGCCACCGACACGCCCACGTCCACCACGTAGCTGGAGCCGCTGAACGTGAACTGCTTGACCACGCGCTGGCCGGACGGCGTCGACCCGACGAAGGTGAGACTCCCGTCACGACGCGCATCCAGGGTCAGGTCCGCGCCCTGGACTTTATAGACGAGACCTTGATCGGTACCGGTGGGTGTACCAGCGAGGCGAAGTCCCAGAGGATATTCCATCCCTGGTCCACGGGTAACCATGTCGATCAACGGGCTGTCGGCGTCGACCCCGTCCCGGTACCGTTTCAAACGGAAGCTCTTGAGCCGGGCACCCTGACTGGTAACGCGTGCAATGTAGTCAGGGGTGTCAACCGTCACCTCCCGGATCGGGATGACCGGGACGTTCCGGGCCGCCTCGGCGGGAGCGGCCTGTGCTACCGGCGGCGGCTTCGGCGCCACCCGCGGGGCAGGGGGCTGCTCCAGAGGCCGTGTTGCGGTCTCCTTGGCCGGAGGCGCCACCGGCGGATAGAAACGCCTCATGTACTCTTGGTAGAGGATGATGACGAGGATCGAGATGACGACTGCTATGAAGGCTCGCTTTTCCATGGAATTTTCACGGAACGGGGTCGTATCCTCCGGCGTGGAGCGGGTGGCAGCGCAGAATTCTGAAGGCGCCCAGGCGAAGCCCCTTGACAACGCCGTGACGGTCCACCGCCTGCAACGCGTAAGCCGAGCACGTCGGAAAGAACCGGCAAGAGCGCGGCAGCAACGGCGAAAGAAACCGCTGGTAGGCCCGGATGCAGATTCGCACGGCGGTACGGGCAATCGTGGTCATTGGATCATCGGGACTGTCCGTTCGGGCCGACTACTTTGCGGAGTTCTGCGGTCATCTCCGCGTGACTCAACTCTCCCGCCCCTCTGCGGGCAATGACGACCGTATCCTGGTCGGGACGAAAATTTTCGCGCCCGCGACGGAAGAACTCGCGCAGCCCGCGCTTCACGCGGTTGCGCACCACCGCGTTCCCCACCTTGGAACTAACCGTGACTCCCAGCCGTTTCCCCAGATGGTCGTTGTGGTTTCGGATTATGATGAAGTGCGGCGTGTAGAATTTCCTGCCCCTGCGAGACAGCAGCAGGAACTCGGAACGTCTGGTCAGGCGGGCTTCCCTTGGGAAACTCTCGCGGACAACGGACAACGGCTTGTCCTAGGAACGAGGACCCTTTGGTGGGATGACGACGGTCAACCGCTTTCTTCCCTTGGCCCTCCGGCGCCTCAGCACGTTGCGTCCGCCGGGAGTCTCCATTCGCGCAAAAAAGCCGTGGGTTCTTTTTCGTTTCAGATTGCTTGGTTGGTATGTCCGTTTCATTTCCGCACCTTCATTCGTAAGTCCACTCTTTCAAGCATACAGGGGGCAGGTTGTCAATTTGCCGAAACCGTTGCGTGACCCCCTGGAGAACAAAGCGGCCCGGCTAGGTTTTGGCAAAGACAGCCGCCGGCCTCAGTCGGCCTCCGCCTTCTGGGTCCGGCCCATGAGGTCGCGGACGGCCTGCATGGGGTCCTTGTCCTCGTAGAGGACGTGGTGCATCTGCTCCACGATGGGCATTTCGACGCCGAAACGCTCCGCCAGGAGGTGGACGGTGCGGGTGTTGCGGATGCCCTCGGCGACCATCCGGGTCCCGGCGACGATGTCCGAAAGCCGGCGTCCCTGCCCGAGCTCGAAGCCGACCTTCCGGTTGCGGCTCAGGTGGCCGGTGCAGGTGAGCACCAGGTCGCCCAGGCCAGGGAGCCCCGCAAGCGTGCCCGGATCGGCGCCCATCTTCGCGGCCAGCCGGGTCATCTCGGCCAGCCCGCGGGTAATGAGGGCGGCCCGTGCGTTGTGGCCCAGCTCCAGGCCGTCGCTGACTCCGGCGGCAATGGCAATGACATTCTTGATCACGCCGCCCATCTGGACGCCCATGACATCGGTTGACGTGTAGACCCTGAATTCCGGGGACCCGAGGCTCTGCTGCACCCTCCCCGCAACGCCCTGGTCGACGCCCGCCACGGTGATGGCGGCCGGCAACCCGTTGGCCACCTCCAGCGCGAAGGTCGGCCCGGAGAGGAAGGCGTGCCGCCGGGGATGGCCCAGAACCTCCGCCAGGACGTCGCCCATGGTCATCAGGGTCGACTCCTCGATCCCCTTGGAGCCGCACGCCACGATGGCGCCGGGCGCCACGAACGGCGCCGCCTGGCTCATCACTTCACGCAGAAAGTGGGACGGGGTCACGCAGATGAGCAGGTCCCGGCCCGATGCCGCGGTTTCCAGCGAACCGGTGATCTGGAGGCGGTCAGGCAGCTTGACGTCGGGCAGGTAGGCGGCGTTCTCGCCGGTCTCTTGCATCCGCGTGAACGTCTCCGCGGAATGGCACCACAAAACGACGTCGTCGTGCTTCCTGCACAGCAGCACCGCCAGGGCCGTGCCCCAGCCGCCCGCGCCTATGATGCCGATGGACATGGCCAAATGCCGGGAAAGTCAGTTGTCTTCTTCCGCCAATCGGGCGAGGGAGACCACCCGCTCGCCGTTGTCGAGGTCGATGAGGCGAACGCCCTGGGTGTTCCTGCCGATGACGCGAATGTCGCCGATCCGCAGCCGGATGATCTTGCCGCCGTCGGTGATGAGCATCAACTGGTCCTCGTCCACGACCTGCTGCACGCCCACCACGCGCCCGGTCCGCTCGGTGGTCTTCATGGTGATGAGACCCCTGCCGCCGCGGCCCTGGAGCCGGTACGCATCGATGCCGGTGCGCTTGCCCATGCCGTTCTCGGAGGCGGTGAGGATCGATGCGCCGGGGTGCAGCACCTCCATGCTCACCACCTGGTCGCCCTTTTCCAGCCGGATGCCGATGACGCCCATGGTCCCGCGGCCGGTGGCGCGGACCTGCTCCTCCTTGAAGCGGATGGCCTGTCCATCCACGGTGGACAGCAGGATTTCCTGATCGCCGTCGGTAAGCTGGACCTCGATGAGGGAGTCGTTCTCCTCCAGTGCGATGGCGCGAATGCCGGTGGCCCGGGGACTCGAATAGGCCATCAGGGCGGTCTTCTTGACTAGGCCGTTCTGGGTCGCGAACACGGCGTAGCGGCCCTCCTGGAACTCCCGTACGGACAGAAACGCCGACACCTTCTCGCCGTCCTGAAGCTGCAGCAAATTCACAACCGGACGACCGCGCGCGGAGCGGCCGGCCTGGGGCAGCTCGTGGACCTTGATGCGGTAGACCTTGCCGATGGTGGTGAAGAACAGGATGTGGGAGTGGGTGGAGGCGACGAACAGGTACTCGACAAAGTCCTCATCCCGGGTCGTGGTGCCGACCTTGCCCTTGCCGCCGCGGTGTTGCGCGCGGTACAGGGTGATGGGGTTGCGCTTGATATACCCCTCGTGGGACACGGTGACCACCATGTCCTCCTCCACGATCAGGTCCTCGATGGATATATCGTCGGCCTTGTCGACGATGGCGGTGCGGCGCACGTCGCCGTAGGCCTCCTTGACCTCCCGCAGTTCGTCGACAATGATCGCGTAGACCTTCTTCTCGTCGGCCAGGATACTCCGCAGCTCGGCGATGGTGGCCTCGACGGCCTGGTGCTCCTCGACGATCTTGTCACGCTCCAGCCCGGTCAGCCGCTGCAGGCGCATTTCCAGGATGGCCTGGGCCTGGGCCTCCGAAAGGCCGAAGTTGGCCATGAGGCCTTCCCGCGCGGCGCGGGGATCGCGCGACTCGCGGATCAGGGTGATGACCGCATCGAGATTGTCCAGGGCGATCTTGAGCCCTTCGAGGATGTGCAGCCGTTCCTCGGCCTTCCTCAGGTCGTAGGCGGTGCGCCGGGCCACCGTCTCCCGGCGGTGCTCCAGAAACGCCTCCAGAATCTCTTTCAGGTTCAGGAGCTTCGGCCGGCCGTCGATGATGGCGAGCATGTTGACGCCGAAGGACTCCTGCAGGCTCGTATGCTTGTACAAGGCGTTGATGATGATCTGCGGCACCGCGTCGCGCTTGGGCTCCACGACGATGCGCATGCCGTCGCGGTCGGACTCGTCCCGCAGGTCGGCGATGCCCTCGATCTTCTTGTCGTTGACCAGATTGGCGATCTGCTCGAGGAGCCGGGTCTTGTTCACCATGTACGGGATTTCGGAGACGATGATCTGCTCCTTGCCCGTGCGCTTGACGGTCTCGGTGAAGACCCGCGCGCGCATCTGCACGCTGCCCCGCCCGGTCTTGTAGCCCTGACTGATACCTTCACGCCCGTGAATGAACCCCGCGGTGGGAAAGTCGGGCCCGGGAATGTACTCCATCAGCTCGTCGATGGTCAGCCCGGGCCGCTCCACCAGCGCGATAAGGCCGTCGATGACCTCGTTCAGGTTGTGCGGCGGGATGTTGGTGGCCATGCCCACGGCAATACCCGAGGCGCCGTTGATGAGCAGGTTGGGCAGCCGCGACGGCAGCACCGACGGCTCCTTGAGGGAGTCGTCGTAGTTGGGCAGAAAGTCGACGGTCTCCTTGTCGATGTCCGCCAGCAGTTCCTGGGCAATACGCGCCATGCGGATTTCCGTGTAGCGCATGGCGGCGGGCGGATCGCCATCGACGGAGCCGAAGTTTCCCTGCCCGTCCACCAGGCAGTAACGCATGGAAAAGGTCTGCGCGAGCCGGACGATGGCGTCGTAGGCGGCGGCGTCGCCGTGGGGATGATATTTGCCGATGACGTCTCCCACGACCCGGGCGGACTTGCGGTAGGCGTTGTTCCAGTGGTTGCCCATGTCGTGCATGGCGAAGAGAACGCGCCGATGCACCGGCTTCAATCCATCCCGCACGTCCGGCAGCGCCCGCCCCACGATGACGCTCATGGCGTAGTCCACGTAGGACTGACGCATCTCGTCCTCGATGTAGACGGGAACTTTGTGTTGTCTTATTCCGGCTTCCATGAGACTGGCCTGTTGGTTGTAGGCAGGGGGCCCTTCGACTTCGCTCGGCTGCGCCTCGCTACGCTCAGGGCGAACGGAGGAAGGTTGTCACAGCAGTTGCTAACCTTGGCCCTGGGCCGTGAGACCGTCAACATGCTCAGGACGAACGGGGACGATGCATTCCTAACCGTTCGTCCTGAGCGTAGCGAAGCGAAGTCGAAGGACGCCAATTGATCAGAATTTCCCGAGGGAGGACAATGGCCTAGATATCCAGGTTACGCACCGTCAGGGCGTAGTCCTCGATGAACTTCCGGCGGGGCTCCACGTGGTCACCCATGAGCGTGGAGAAGATACCGTCGGCCTCGACGCCGTCCTCGACGCGGACCTGCAGCAGCACCCGGGACTCGGGATCCATGGTGGTCTCCCAAAGCTGCCCCGGGTTCATCTCTCCCAGACCTTTGTATCGCTGAATGTACTGCCCCTTCTTGCCCCGCGCCATGACGAAATCGAGCACGTCCTTGTGGGAGCGCAACTCGCTGCTACGCTCGCCGTCCTCCAGGACGAAGGGCGAATATCCCACCGCCAGCAACTCGCCGTGGAGACGCTTGAGCTCGCGGTACTCGGGGCTGGCGAGAAGCTCCCGGTCGATGACGGTACGGATGCCGCTGCCGTTGGAGCGGGTCACGCATACCAGCTTCAGGCAATTGTGCTCCGGGTCTTCCTCCACCACGCTGGACATCGGCCCGACCTCCGGCGCCAGGAGGTTGATGTAGGAGGCGAGTTGAATGGCAAGGTCCTCCAACTCCTTCCGGTCCCTGAGCCGCTCCGCATTGAAGTCGGGCTGCAGCATCAACGCCTCGATCAGGGCGCGCTCCTTGTGCTTCCTGGCCATGAGCTGCAGCAGCTTGTCCATCCGCACGACCTTCTTGATGAAGGTCTGGAGCGCAGCCCCCTTGACCTCGCTACGGCGATTGGCATCGCCATTTCCGTTCGTTTCCGCGGACCGCAGCCGCAGGTTCTCGGTGCCCTTCTCGATGAGGTAGTCCTCGAGACTGCCCTCATCCTTCAGGTAACGCTCCTGCTTGCCGCGCTTGACTTTGTACAGCGGCGGCTGCGCGATGTACAGGTAGCCTTTCTCCACCAGGTCGGGGATCTGGCGATAGAAGAAGGTCAGCAACAACGTCCGTATATGAGAGCCGTCCACGTCCGCATCCGTCATGATGATGACGGTGTGGTAGCGGAGCTTCTCCGGGTTGTAGTCGTCCTTGACGCCCGCGCCCAAGGCCGTCAGCAGCAGGCGGATCTCCTGGGATGACAGCATCTTGTCGAAGCGCGCCTTCTCCACGTTGAGGATCTTGCCCTTGAGCGGAAGGATGGCCTGATTGCGCCGGTCGCGTCCCTGCTTGGCCGAGCCGCCGGCCGAATCGCCCTCCACCAGAAAGATCTCGCTCAACGCGGGGTCGCGTTCCTGGCAATCCGCCAGCTTGCCCGGCAGCGAGGCCGAGTCCAGCGCGCCCTTACGCCGCGCCAGATCCTTGGCCTTGCGGGTGGCCTCGCGTACCCTGGCGGCCTCGATGCCCTTGGAGACGATCTTCTTGGCATCCCCGGGGTGCTCGGCGAAATAGGCCGCCAGCCGCTCGTTGATCAACGCCTCCACGATTCCCTTGACGTCGCTGTTCCCCAGCCGCGTCTTGGTCTGGCCTTCGAACTGGGGCTCCTGCACCTTGACGCTGATGACCCCGGTCAGGCCCTCGCGGACGTCGTCCCCCTGCAGGTTGTCCTCGTCCTTCTTGAGCAGGTTGGAACCGGCCGCGTAGTTGTTGATGGTGCGGGTCAACGCCGCCTTGAAGCCGCTGAGGTGGGTGCCGCCTTCGGTGGTGTTGATGTTGTTGGCGAAGGAATAGACCGTCTCGATATAGCCGTCGTTCCACTGCAGGGCGATCTCGACGTCGGTCCCGTCCTTCTCCCCCTGCACGTAGACGACCTTGGGATGGACCGCGGTCTTGACCCGGTTCAGGTGCTCGACAAACGAGACGATGCCGCCTTCGTAATAGAACTCGTGCTTCTTGTCGTGGCGCTCGTCCTCGATGAAGATGCGCAGGCCCCGGTTCAGGAACGCCAGCTCCCGGAGCCTTTGGGACAGCAGGTCGAAGCTGAGGTCCACGGTTTCGAATACGGTGGTATCCGGCTTGAAGGTAATGCGCGTCCCCCGGTCCGTGGAAGTGCCCGTTTCCTTGAGCGGCGCCAGCGGCACACCCCGCTCGTACGCCTGCTCGTACACCCGGCCGTCCCGCTTGATCTCGACCTCGAGATGCTCCGCCAGGGCGTTGACCACCGAAAGCCCCACGCCGTGCAGGCCGCCGGAAACCTTGTAGGCGCCCTTGTCGAACTTGCCGCCGGCGTGCAGCTTAGTGAGCACGACCTCCGCCGCCGACAGCCCTTCGGCGGCATGGAGGTCCACCGGAATGCCGCGGCCGTTGTCCACGACCGTGACGCTGTTATCGATGTGAATGGTGATCTGGATGCGGTCGCACTGGCCGGCCAATGACTCGTCGATGGAATTGTCGACGATCTCATAGACCAGATGATGGAGACCCCGCTCGGACGTGTCTCCGATGTACATGCCGGGGCGTTTCCGTACGGCTTCCAGCCCCTCGAGAACCTTGATCTTGTCAGCTTTGTAGTCAGACTCGGAAGAAGCCATCATGTCAAAGTGGTTACGCCGCCCCTCACTTGTTTGTGAATTCACGGAGTGCGCTCGGTAGAACACCGCGCTTTATGAATCATAGCACTTCCGGCCGCCGATGCCAATTCGCCGGGAGCCTGTTCGCCATCACATCGCCCATTTTCGAGGCCACGCAAGGCAGAAAAAATTCGCTCGGGATCAGCCCGTCGATCCCGTACCGCGGGCCTCCGACACGAATATGGCGATGTTCGCCGTCCCCAGCGCCAGGACGCCTGCCAAGCCTTGCCATGCGATGGCATAGGAGCCGGTGGCGTCGACGATGGAGCCGAAAAGGTAGGTGCCGACCACGGTCCCGAGGGCGTTGATCGTGATCATCAGGCCCAGGGCCATCCCGGCCCTGGACTGTCCCGCGATCTCGCTGACCAGGGAATAGGACACCCCCTGATAACCGATCATGGTGAACCCTCCGAGGAAGGTCAGCGGCACCAGGATGAACGGCGAGACCCCCTTGTCGAGGCCGCTCAACGCCGCGCACAAGAACACCGAGATCGTGCCGATGAGCACCAGCACGATCTTCCGCCTGCCGCCGTAAAGGCGGTCGCTGACCGTGCCCCAGCCCACACGGCCGAGAACCGCCCCGCTCTGGGTGATGGACAGCCATTGGCTGGCGTGAACCGTGGAGAACGCCAGCCTCTCCTTGAGAAACAACGGCAGATAGGTAAGGAGCGACATCTGTCCGATGAGCAGCAGCGCCGTGCCGCAGCTCAAGGCCAACAGGCTCCTGATCCGAAACTTCGGGCCTCCGGCGGACCCGGAACGGTCTCCGGCGGACCCGTCGACTTCGACCGGCTCGCGCCAGAGAAACCAGAAGGCCAGGCCGAACAACACGTTGACCACCCCGAAGCCCGCCAGCGTCGCGCGCCAGCCGAAGACCGCGGCCAGAGGGGCGCCCACGAGGGCGGTCAGCACCCCGCCGCCCGGCACGCCGGTCTGCTTGATGCCCATGGCGGTGGCGCGCTGACGCCGGAACCACATCAGCACCCCTTTGGTGGAGGCGGGGTTGAGGAAGCTGTAACCCAGGCCGGTCAGAAGAAAACACGCGAAGGCCCAACCGAAGGACTGGGCCGACGAAGCGAAGATGACGGCAGTCCCCGCGAACACGTGGCCGATGAAGGATGCCCTTCGCACCCCAAGCCGGTCGCTCAACCACCCCGCCGTGAACGAGAAGCCGGCCATGCCAATGTAGAAGGCGCCGAAGAACAGGCCCACCTGGGCGCGGGTGAGACCCAGCTCCTCCTGATAGAACGGCGCGAAGGTGTTGATGCCGTATTGCGCCGACGCCCCGATGACGTGGGTGGCGGTGACCAAGGCCAGGATGAACAGGGGGGAAGCCATGATGTTCCGGGGCCGATGGCGCGCCGTCGGTGGATGCGGCCCGCCGCCCTACGTGGACACGGGAGCCTATTTCTTGGCGGCCCCCAGCTCGACCGCGGCCCGGAGCGCCAGAAGATAGCTCTGGCGTCCGAACCCGGCGATCTGCCCCACGGCCACATCGGAAATCAGCGACGTTCGCCGGAACTCTTCACGCTTGTAGATATTGGAAAGGTGGACCTCTATGACCGGAAGCCCGCAGGCGGTCAGCGCGTCCCGCAGCGCGACGCTGGTATGGGTGTACGCGCCGGCGTTGATGATCACGGCACCGAACCCTTCCGCGCCGGCTTGCTGGACCCAGGTGACCAGCTCGCCTTCATGATTGGACTGGCGCGCCTCGATACCGACCCCCAACTCCGCGGCAAGGGAGTGCAGGCGGGTGTCGATGTCCGCGAGCGTTTCACGGCCGTAGATCTCCGGCTCCCGAGTGCCGAGAAGGTTCAGGTTGGGTCCGTGGAGGACCAGGATCTTCGTGTCAGACATGGTCGTGGGCTCTCATCGTCGAATCAAAGGCCGGGTGCCAGCTCCCGCACGATCTCGGTTGCCGAGAACCATTGGAACCGGGTCCGGCCGATGCCTTCGCACAACACGAACTTGATCTTGCCGGCATGCGATTTCTTGTCCAGGGCCATGCCGGCGACAAGGTCTTCCAGGGCGATGTCGTCCGGTATCCGCCACGGCAGGCCCGCCCTGCGTACCAGCGCCTCGATGCGCCCCAGCTCGGCGGCGCTGCACAGGCCCCGGCCCGCCGACAGGGCCGCTGCCTGGATCATGCCGATGGCCACCGCCTCCCCGTGGAGGAAGCGCTCGTAGCCGGTGAAAGCCTCCAGCGCGTGGCCGATGGTGTGGCCGAAGTTGAGGATGGCCCGGCGGTCGTCCTCCCGCTCGTCCTGCTCCACCACCGCCGCCTTGATCCGGCAGGAGGCGGCGACGGCGTTCTCCACCGTGGCCGGGTCCAGGCGAAGCAGCGATTCCATCTCCTCCTCCAGGAACCCGAAGAACCCGGCGTCCGTGATGATGCCGTGCTTGATCATCTCGGCCATCCCTGCGGCGAATTCGCGTTGCGGCAGCGTGCGCAGCGTGTCCATGTCGATGACCACCAGCCGCGGCTGGTGGAAGGCGCCGATGAGGTTCTTGCCCTGGTGGTGGTTGACCGCGGTTTTCCCGCCCACGCTGGCGTCCACCTGCGCCAGCAGGGTCGTCGGTATCTGGACGTAGCCGATGCCACGCAGAAACGTGGCCGCGGCATACCCTGTCACATCGCCGATGACGCCTCCGCCCAGGGCGATCAGGGTCGCGCTCCGGTCGAAGCGGTGCTCCACCAGCGCGTCGTAGATCAGCCCCAGGGACACCGTGTTCTTGTGCGCCTCGCCCTCCGGGATCAACACCAGCGCGGTTTCGTAGCCCGCGGCCCGGAGGGACTCCCGGATCTCCTCGCCATAGAGATCCGCCACCGGCGGGTTCGACACGATGCCGACCCGGCCGCCGATTCCCTGGGCCTTCATGATCTCGCCCACGCGGGAAAGGAGCCCCTCGCCGAGCTCGATGGCATACGAGCGCTGTCCCAGATTGACGGTTACGGTCTGCATAGCTGCTGTTGGATGCGCTGCACCACCTGGTCCACGGTCAACTCATCGGTGTCCAGCGTGAAATCGGCCTCGGCATAGATGCTTTCCCGCTGCGCCGAAAGCTCCTCGATCCGCTTGAGCCTGTCGGGACCTTGCAGCAACGGGCGGTCATCGGTCTCTCCCGTCCGGCTTAGGACCGTCTGGGGTGACACCTTGAGCCAGATCAACAGGCTGCGTTCCTTGAGCAGCCGCAGGTTGTCGGGGTCCACCACCGCCCCCCCGCCCAGGGCGATGACCTGTTCGGACCGGTTCAGCACCTGCCCGAGGGCCGCCTTCTCGCGTTCCCGAAAATAACGCTCTCCGCGGCCGGCGAAGATCTCCCGGATGGCGGACCCCTCGCCGTCCTCGATGACGGCGTCCAGATCCACGAACGACCAGCCCAGCGCCCGTGCCAGCCTCCGGCCCACCACGGTCTTGCCGGCGGCCATGAAACCCGTCAGAGCAATGTTCGCGGCGTCGAGCGTCATGTCCTACCCGTTGGACACGACATTGGATCCGACCGGGCCTCAGAGGCTCTTGATCTGGTCCAGGTAGCCGTCATAGTTGCGGGTGATTTCCGCCAACGAGTCCCCGCCGAACTTCTCCAGGAACGCCCGCGCCAGCTCGAAAGACACGATGGCCTCGCCGATGACCGCCGCTGCCGGCGCGGAGCAGACGTCCGAGCGCTCCACCGAGGCATCCTCGGGCTGCTTGGTGTCGAGATTGACCGACTGAAGCGGGCTCATGAGGGTGGAAATGGGCTTCATCGCCACCCGGACGATCAAGGGAGCGCCGGTGGTCATGCCGCCTTCCAGGCCGCCCGAATTGTTGCTGCCGCGATAGAAATTGGTGGGCTGCATGCGCGGCCGGGTATCGGAAACCATGTGCTGCGGGTCGAAGAAGATCTCGTCGTGCACTTCCGACCCTCGCCGCCGCGCCATGTCGAAGCCGCGGCCGATTTCCACCCCCTTCATGGCCTGGATGCTCATGAGGCTCTGGGCCAAGCGCCCGTCGAGCTTCCGGTCCCAGTGCACGTGGCTTCCCAGGCCCGGCGGGACGCCGGTGGCCACCACCTCGAAGACGCCGCCCAAGGTGTTCCCTTCCTTTTTGCACTCGTCGATGAGGGCGATGGCCTTCTTCTCGGCCTCCGGATCCGCCATGCGCACCGGAGAATTCTCGGCCAGCTCGAAGATCTCGTCGTAGCTCTTGCCCGCCACGTCCGCCTCGATGCCGCCCAGGGAACGGAGGTAGCCCCGCACCTTGACCGTGAACGGCTCGACAAGCTGCTTGCAGAAGGAGCCCACCGCCACCCGCGATACGGTCTCGCGGGCGCTGGCCCGCTCGAGGATGTTGCGGATGTCCGAATGGCCGTACTTGAGAACGCCGGTGAGGTCGGCGTGGCCCGGACGGGGCTTCTTGACCGCAATGGCCTGACCCTCGTCCTCCGCGTAGGGCGACATTTTCTTGGTCCAGTTCTTCCAGTCGCGGTTGTCGATGCCGAAGGTTACCGGCGAGCCCAGGGTCTTGCCCCAGCGGAGACCGGACCGTACCTGCACCTCGTCCTTCTCGATGAGCATCCGGCCGCCGCGGCCGTAGCCCTGCTGGCGCCGCCAGAGATCGTGATTGACCCTCTCGATGTCGATATCGAATCCCGCGGGCACGCCCTCGATGATGGTGGTCAGGCACGGACCGTGAGACTCTCCAGCCGTCAAATAGCGCAACATGTTCCACATCTTAGCCCAAAAGCGGGTCCCAGGCCAGCGCGCACCCCCGTCATTCCGGACTCCTTATGTCTTTCCCGGCCCCATGTCTTTCCCGGCCCCTTGTGTCATTCCGGGCTTGACCCGGAATCCGGGTGCCCCTCCTCTGGACCCCGGATCAAGTCCGGGGTGACGGGGAGGCGGTGCGACCCGAGCCGTCATCCCGGGCTTGATCCACGTCACCCCGGACTTGATCCGGGGTCCAGAGGGCGGGGTGGTGCGAGACGTGGAACGACCTGGAAGACGGAAAGACAGGGGGAAACCCGGTAAACACCGGCGGTTGGGACCGTCTAATGCTCAGCCTTGACCGGCGGTTTCTATTCTTGTGAGGGCGCGTTGCAGGGCGGCTCGCGCCGCCACCAGCACCTCCTCGTCCACCGGGTCGCTGTCCCCGAGCGCACGCTCGGCTCTGGCCCGGGCGTCCTCGGCCCGGGCGACGTCGATCTCGGGTGGAAACTCGGCGGCATTGGCGAGTACGGTGACGACGTTGTCGAGCACCTCGGCGTAGCCACTGGCCAGGGTCATGACGGAGGTGGCGCCGGACTGCTTGTAGCTGAGCTGTCCGATCTCCAGAGTGGTCATCAGCGCCGCGTGATCGGGCAGGATGCCGAGCTGGCCCAGGGGACCGGGCGCGGTCAACTCGTCCACCTGCTCTTCGAGCACCAGACGGACCGGCGTTACCACTCTCAGTGAAATGCTGCCGGCCATGACCTACTCGGCTGCGAGCCGCCGTCCCTTCTCGATGGCGCTCTCCATGGTCCCGACCATGTAGAAGGCCTGCTCGGGGAGGTCGTCATGCTTGCCGTCCACGATGGCCTTGAAGCCCTCGATGGTGTCCTTGAGCTCGACGTACACGCCCGGAGAGCCGGTAAACACTTCCGCGACGTGGAACGGCTGTGAGAGAAAACGCTGCACTTTCCGGGCGCGGGTGACTGTCAGCCTGTCTTCTTCGGAGAGCTCGTCCATGCCCAGGATGGCGATGATATCCTGGAGGTCCTTGTAGCGCTGCAGAATTTCCTGGACCTGGCGCGCCACGTTATAGTGCTCATCACCCACGACCCGCGGATCCAGGATTCGCGACGTGGAGTCGAGGGGGTCCACCGCCGGGTAGATGCCGAGCTCGGCGATTTGCCGGGACAGCACCGTGGTGGCGTCCAGATGGGAGAACGTGGTGGCCGGCGCCGGGTCCGTCAGATCGTCCGCGGGTACGTAGATGGCCTGCACCGACGTGATGGAGCCTTTGTGCGTGGACGTGATCCGCTCCTGCAATTCGCCCAGGTCCGTGGACAGCGTGGGCTGGTAACCCACCGCCGAGGGCATGCGGCCCAGCAACGTGGAGACTTCCGAGTTGGCCTGGGTGAAGCGAAAGATATTGTCGATGAAGAGCAGGACGTCTCGCCCTTCTTCGTCCCGGAAGTACTCGGCCATGGTCAAGGCCGACAACCCCACCCGGGCGCGAGCCCCCGGCGGCTCGTTCATCTGCCCGTAGACCAGCGTCGTCTTGTCGATGACGCCCGACTCCTTCATCTCCAGCCAGAGATCGTTTCCTTCGCGGGTGCGCTCGCCGACGCCGCCGAACACCGAGTACCCGCCGTGCTTCATGGCCAGGTTGTTGATGAGCTCCATGAGGATGACGGTCTTGCCCACGCCGGCGCCGCCGAAGAGGCCGACCTTTCCGCCGCGGGCGTAGGGCGCCAGCAGATCCACCACCTTGATGCCGGTCTCGAACGCCTGGACCTGGGTTTCCTGGTCGACGAAGGGGGGAGCCTCGCGATGTATCGGGAAGTGATGCTCGGCTTCTATGGGCCCGCCTTCGTCCACGGGCTCGCCGATCACGTTCAGAATGCGCCCCAGCGTCTTTTCGCCCACGGGCACGCTGATGCCGGCCCCGGTATCCATGGCGTCCTGGCCGCGAACGAGCCCCTCGGTGGAGTCCATGGCGATGCAGCGAACGGTGTTCTCACCCAGGTGCTGCGCGACCTCCACCACCAGGTTCCACTCCTGATCGTTGATCGCCTGGTTGGTGACCTTGATGGCGTTGTAGATCGGCGGCAGGTAACCGTCGGAAAACTCCACGTCGATCACGGCCCCGAGGACCTGAGTAATCTTGCCCATGTTCATAGCGTCTTCATCCTCCGTTCCAACGGGAACTCGTCGTGTCTTGTCATCAGCCGCGTTGCCCTTGCTCGCGTGGTACCCGCAACACGGGCGGGTTTGAAACCCGCCCCTACAGCGCTTCCGCCGTGGAGATCACTTCCAGCAACTCCTTGGTAATGGCCGCCTGCCTCGCCCGGTTCATCTGAAGCGTAAGGTCGCTGATCAGGTCCGAGGCATTGTTGGTGGCGGACTCCATGGCTGTCATGCGGGCGCCGTGCTCGCCGGCGACGGCCTCGAGCAAGGCCTGGTAGACCTGCACCTCCACGCTCTTGGGCAGCAGGTTGGATAGCAGGTCGCGGATGCTGGGCTCGAGCAGGTACTCGGTCAGGTGCTGCTCCTCACCCACCTCCGAGGGCGCCACGGGAATAATCCGGGCGGCCGTGGGAACCTGTGACAGGGCCGAGCGGAACCGGCTGTAGACGATGTAGGCTGCGTCGGACTCGCCGTTCAGGAAGCGCCCGATGAGCCGGCCGGCGGCTGCGGAGGCGAGCTCCTCCGGCGTCGCATGCCATGTCACGGGGCCGTCGTCCATGGCACTCACCTCCCGGCGGCGGAAATACTCCGAGCCCTTGCGCCCGACGAAGCGGAAGGTGAGTTCCTTCTCCTGTTGATCGGCACGAAAGTTCTCGGCCAGACGGATCACGTTGCTGTTGTAGGCGCCGCACAGGCCGCGGTCGGTGGTGATCAGAAGCACGTCGACGCGCTTCTCCTCCCGCTCGATCAGCAGGGGGTGGCTTTCCTCCGACACGCGCGCGGAAAGGTTCGACAGCAGCTCGCGCATCTTTTCCGCGTACGGCCGTGCCTCCACCGCGGCTTGGTGGGCCCGGCGCAGCTTGGCCGCCGCCACCGCCTTCATCGCCTTGGTGATCTGTTGCGTGTTGCGGACCGAGGAGATCCGCTTCTTTATGTCCTTGATGGTGGCCACTTACGCTTCAAATCGTTGGTTGAATTCCTGCAACGCCTTCTCCAACTGCGGCTTGGTGTCATCGTCGATCTGACGTTTCTCCACGATGGCCGGAAACAGACCCGGGTGTTGCGACTCCACGAACTCGAACAGCTCGTTCTGGTATCGTTGCAGGTTCTCGGGGGCGACCTGGTCGATGAAGCCGTTGGTGCCCGCGTAGATGATGAGCACCTGCTTCTCCACGGGCATGGGTTGGTACTGACCCTGCTTGAGGATCTCCACCAGTCGGCTGCCGCGGGCGATCTGCCGTTGGGTAGCCACGTCGAGGTCCGACCCGAACTGGGCGAAGGCGGCCATTTCCCGGTATTGGGCCAGATCCAGCCGAAGCCCGCCGGCCACCTGCTTCATGGCCCGGATCTGGGCGTTGCCGCCGACCCGGGAGACCGACAGACCCACGTTGATGGCCGGACGCACGCCCGAGTAGAAAAGGTCGGTCTCAAGGTAGATCTGACCGTCGGTGATGGAAATGACATTGGTGGGGACATAGGCGGACACGTCGCCTGCCTGGGTCTCGATGATCGGCAATGCCGTCAGCGAGCCGCCGCCCTGCGCATCGCTCATCTTGGCCGCGCGCTCCAACAGCCTGGAATGCAGGTAGAAGACGTCGCCCGGAAAAGCTTCGCGGCCCGGCGGGCGGCGCAGCAGCAGGGAGAGCTGGCGGTAGGCCACCGCGTGCTTCGAAAGGTCGTCGTAGATGGCCAGGGCGTGGCCGCCGTTGTCACGGATGTGCTCGCCCATGGTGCAGCCGCTGTAGGGCGCGATGTACTGGAGCGGAGCCGATTCCGATGCGGTGGCCGCCACGACGATGGTGTAGTCCATGGCGCCGTACTGCCGGAGCTGGTCCACCACCTGCGCCACGGTGGAGCGCTTCTGGCCCACCGCGATGTAGATACAGGTCACGTCGCCGCCCTTCTGGTTGATGATCGTATCCAGACAGACGGCGGTCTTTCCCGTCTGGCGGTCGCCGATGATGAGCTCCCGCTGGCCCCGTCCGATAGGAATCATGGAGTCGATGGCCTTGAGGCCCGTCTGAAGCGGCTGCGTCACCGGCTGGCGCGCGACGATGCCCGGAGCCTTGAGCTCGATTCGGCGGCGCTCGGTGGTTTCTATGGGGCCCCGGCCATCAATGGGCTCTCCGAGAGGAGAAACCACCCGGCCGCGCAAGGCATCCCCGACGGGGACCTCGACGATGCGGCCCGTGCGGTTGACGCGATCGCCTTCCTTGATGAGATGCGACTCGCCGAAGAGCGCGGCGCCGACGTTGTCCTCTTCAAGGTTGAGCGCCATGCCGAACACGTTGTTCGGGAACTCCAGCAACTCTCCGGCCGCGGCGTTGTCCAGACCGTAGATGCGGGCGATACCGTCGCCCGTGGACAGGACGGTCCCGATCTCCTCGACCTTTACGCCCTTGTCGTAGTCTTCGATCTGCTTCTTGATGATCTTGGTTATCTCGGCGGTGCCGATTTCCATGGCTCGCTCCTTGAAACTTCGCGCTTGCTCTCTGCCGTTGGTTAGGGGCTAGTATGTCCGTTCGATGCTCTTTCTGAGACTCTCAAGCTGCGTGCGCACGCTTCCGTCATAGACCTTGCCGCCCACCTCGACGACGATGCCGCCGATGATGGCGGAGTCCACTTCTTCCGTCAGAATCGCGGTCTTGCCGCTCATCCCGCCGACCACCGCGACCAGATCCTCCCGCTGGCCTTCGCCCAGAGGTTGGGACACGATGACCTTGGCGTTGACGCGCCCCCTGGAGTCGTCCAGCAGGCGGTGGTAGTGGCGCGCGATGGAGCGCAACCCGTCCAGGCGGTCATTTGTCACCAGCAGCGAGAGGAAGTGGGTGGTCAGTTCCGAGAGCCCCAGGCGTCCCGCCAACTCCACCACGATTTCCTTGCGGCTGTCCTGCTCGAAAGCGGGGTTTCCCAAGACCTTCTTGAGGTCGGGGTCCTCGCACACCTCGATAAAGCCGTCGAGCTCGGCCCCGATGGCCTCCTCGCGGCCGGCAGCGAGCTCGAAGACGGCTCTCGCGTAACGGCGGCTCAGCTTTCCTTCGATCATCTAATTACGAACCTCGTGCCCTGCGTCAGAGCACCTGTATCTGCCGCGAGAAGTCCTCGACCATGCGATCCTGGTCGGCGGCCGCTAAATGCTGCTGGATCACCCGTTCCGCGGCGGCCTCGGCCAACAGCGCCATCTCTCCACGGATCTGCTGGCGCGCCATCTTGATTTCCTGCTCGGCCAGAAAGTCGGCATCGGCTTTCAGCTTTACGGCCGACTCCTCCGCCTCGGCCACGATTCGCAACCGTTCGCGCTCGCCCTGGGCTCTCAGCTCTTCCCGGATCCGGTCGCACTCCTCGTCGAGAACCTTCAGCAATTCCTGGTACTTCCGAACGTACCCCTCGGCTTCACCCTTGGTCTGCTGCGCCGCCGCCACGGATTCGATGAGTCCCTCGCGGCGCTGTTTGAGGTGCTGTTTGATCAGCGGAAGGCCGTAGCGCTTGACCAGAAAGGCGAAGATCAAAAAGTTGATCAGCGGAAAGAGCAACTCCGTAATGGAGGGGACGTGGGCTTCGCTTCCGGTGGCGGCCCAGGCCGCGGACACGAGGATGTCTGTAAACGCGGTCATGTCAGCTTACGGCCCAGCACCTTCTCGGCCATCTCCTGCGCCAGCGCTTCGGCGTTGGTCGCGGCGACGCGGCGCGCCGCTTCCAGTTCCTTCTGGACCTCTTCCCGTATCTCCTGGATCTTCTGGGTCGCGGCGTCGCGCCCCTGGGAGAGGATGACGTTGCGGGCCTTGATCGCTTCGTCTCTTATCTCGCTCTTGATCGCTTCCCCTTCGGCGCGCGCCTGGGCAACGGCGGCCTCGTATTGGCCCTGCAACTCTTTCCCTTCCTCCGTCATGGAGCGGGCTTCGGCGTGGGCGCCCTCGGTCCTGCGTTCCCGTTCGGCCATAAGACGCCCCACGGGCCCGAACAGGACCCGGCGCAGTATGCTCCAGAGGATCAGGAACAGGACAATTTGGACCACCAGGGAAAAGTCTATGCTGATCATGCTTCGCGTTCGGGGTTTGATGACGCCGGACTCGGACGGGAGCCCCGGTCATGGCAGATTCAGAGATGGCGTGAACCTGAATATCGTCAGGTTGCTTCTACAAACGTCTTTTCCTTCCCCATGTTCGCTCGACGACGTCAACCGTAAAATGGCTTGACGCTCCCGGAAAGGGAAAGCCTCGATAGCCTGTCAGTAGCTTGTTCCACGGAGGCGCAGGCCCTATCGCGCCGCGCCGGATAGGTCTCTGCTTGCAGTCTGAGGAAAGGCACGCCTCTTCAACTGCCGATCACGGACAGGTCTATAGCATCCACATTTGTGCTTGTCAAAGAGAGGGGGAATGAACCGGGGGTCGTCAACCTCCGTCCGCCACGGCTACCGGATCCCCATCATCATGCTCGTAATTCGATCCAGATCAACCTGCGAATAATACTCGATTTCCAGCTTGCCCTTGTCGTCACGGGCCCGGTGCATGAGCCTGACGCGGGTGCCGAGCCGGCGCTGCAACGTCTCGACAAGATTCGACAGGTCGGGATCAAGACGATTTTCGGTTTTTGTTCGTTTGGGGGCATTCAGTCGTTTGACCAGGGCCTCGGTGTCGCGGGTCGAGAGATCCCTGGCCATCACCTCGCGCGCGGCCGCGGCCAGCATCGAACGGTCCCGGAGCCCGAGCAGCGCCCGCGCCTGGCCCGCGGCCAACTCGCCGCGGGAGACATGTTCCTTGATCGCGCCGGGCAGTGACAGCAACCTCAGAGCGTTGGCGACCGCGGACCGGCTCCTGCCGACCTTTTCCGCCACCTGTTCCTGAGTCAGGTTGAATTGTTCCTGCAACTCAGCGAAAGCAGCCGCTTCTTCGATGGGGTTCAGGTCCTCACGCTGGAGGTTCTCGATCAGGGCCAGGAGGAGCGAGTTCGGATCGCCAGTTTCGTGAATGATAATAGGTACTTCCGAGAGCCCCAGCCGCCGCGCGGCGCGCAGGCGGCGCTCGCCGGCGATCAATTCGTAGCCCTCGGCCCTCGTACGCACCACCAGCGGTTGCAGCATACCGCTCGCCTCGATGGAGCTGGCCAGCTCGTCTATCTTCGCATCGTCAAAGACCCGGCGCGGCTGGTTCGGATTGGGCACGATCAACGAAGGATGCACCGTCATGGGCGGTGTCTTCGCGTGGGAATCCTCCACCATCGGCTCGCTGCCCGGAAGCAGGACATCCAGACCCCGTCCCAGTCTATTCTTCTGCATGACTTCGCTCCTTTTGACCCATCAATTCAGCCGCGAGACTCAGGTAGCTTTGCGCTCCAGTCGAACGGGCGTCATAGAGCAGCGCCGGCTTCCCATGGCTGGGACTCTCGCTCAAGCGAACGTTTCGCGGGATCACCGTCCGGAAGACATGGTCGGGGAAATGGCTGCGAACGTCTTCAGCGACCTGGGCCGAGAGGTTGCTCCGGCTGTCGTACATGCAAAGGACCACGCCCTCGAACTGAAGCTGTTGATGGTACGAGGTCTGGACACGTTTCATGGTATCCAGCATCGCGCTGAGGCCCTCGAGGGCATAGTACTCGCACTGAAGGGGAACCATCAACGAATCGGCCGCCGCCAAGGCATTGAGGGTGAGGAGCCCCAGAGACGGCGGACAATCCAGCAGGATGTAGTCGAACCGGTACCTGACCGTCTCCAAGACTTGCCTGAGCCGGCCGATACGGTTCTCCATCGCTATCATCTGGATTTCCGCGCTCACCAGATCGCGATTGGCGGGTAGCAGGAACAGCGCCGGCATTTCCGTGGCGCAAAGCGCCTCGGTGGCGTAACAATTCTCGAGCAACACGTCGTAGATGCTCTTGTTCAAAGACTTGGGATCAACCCCAACGCCTGTCGTGCTGTTGCCCTGCGGGTCCAGGTCCACGATCAACGTTCGTTTCGTGGCGACCGCCAGGGACGCGCCGAGGTTCACCGTCGTGGTGGTCTTCCCGACGCCGCCCTTCTGATTGGCTATGGCGATGATCTTTCCCAAAACTCCCGTAGTTTCAATAAGTTACACGACTCCCAGCTTCTTGGTTCTTAGCATGTCGGCGCCTGGAAAGGAAGTCCGATGTTTCACGTGAAACATGGGCAAGGCGCGTGAGCATCGGACCGCTCCCCTCATGTTCGGAGCGCCTATGACTTCCGGAAAGTCAGCAAGGTCCTGCGTTCGCGTCCGAAGGGTAGTTCGAAATTGCCGGATCTTCCCTCCGACAGCCCGTAACCCGGGAGGGAACCTCGGAGACCGTCCAACACACCGCCCCCCTTTGGTCCTTGCATCAGGACGGACACGCCTCCAGGGGCAAGGAGCTCTCCGCTGACTCGCAGGAACCCGGAGATATCGGAAAACCCGCGGGTGATGGTTTCTGTCATCGGCGGAAGTGTTTCAGCGGACAGACTCTCGATCCGGCTCTCGATCACGTGGGTATCGGTCAACTCGAGCTCGCGTACGACCTGCCGCAAAAAGTTCGCCCGCTTCCGGCGTGGTTCCACGAGATACACGGATTTGTCGGGCAGTACGAGCTTTATGGGGATGCCGGGAAGACCCGCCCCACTACCGATGTCGAGGAGACTACCGTCACGCCTCAACAGAGGCACCACGGAAAGAGCATCCACAAAGTGGAGTCGCACGACAAGCTCCTCGTCCCGAATGGCGGTAAGGTTCAAACGCGTGCTCCAGAACAAGAGCAGGGACAGGTAGTGGCTGAACGCCTCTGTTTGGATCGGTGACAACTGAAGATCAAAGGACTTGGCGCCCGCGATCAGCAGTCGCTCGTGCTCGTTCTTGGCTGTATTCGTGGCGGACACGAGTCCTGGGCCGGTGCCGTACGGTCAGCCGGCCTTCATCTTGTACAGATAAAGGGAAAGCACGGAGATGGCCGCCGGAGTGACACCCGAGATTCTGTAGGCCTGTCCGAGGGAACGCGGCCGTACAAAGGTCAATTTTTCCTTGATCTCACGCGAGAGTCCATGGATTTGCCCGTAGTCGAGGTCGTCCGGGAGGGATACATTCTCCATCTTCTGAAAACGCTTGAGGCCCTGGGCTTGCCGATCCACGTAACCGCTGTATTTTATTGAGACTTCGACCTGCAACGCCACATCCGATGGCACCCCTGCCAGCTCGGGGCAGAAGGTCGCCAGGTCCGCGAAGGCAAGCTCCGGACGGCGGAGCAGTTGCGCCAAAGAAGAGTTGTTTCGTATGGGCGCGGTCCCCATGGCGTGGAGTTGCGACTGGATCGGCTGGGATGGATTGAGACCGCTGTTCTCGAGCTTGTCGGTCACCTCGGTAATCTGTTCCTGTTTTCTTGCGGTTCGCGCGTGCGCGTCAGGGGTCGCGAGGCCGATACGGTGGCCCAGCTCGGTAAGGCGGAGATCGGCATTGTCCTCTCGAAGCAACAAGCGATATTCCGCGCGGGAGGTGAACATCCGGTAGGGCTCGCCATCGGTCCCCTTGGTAACGAGGTCGTCGATCAACACGCCGATATAGGCCTGGTCACGGGAAAGAATGAACGGCTCTTCCCCCCTGAGGCTGAGGCTCGCGTTGATCGCCGCCATCAGGCCCTGGCTGGCCGCCTCCTCGTATCCCGTCGTCCCATTGATCTGTCCCGCCAGGTAGAGACTGCCCATGGCCTTCGTTTCCAGGGACGGCTTCAGTTGAGTCGGCTCCACGTAGTCATACTCGATGGCGTAGCCGGGCCTCATGATCTCGGCTTCCTCCAACCCCTCGATGCTGTGGACCATTTCCACCTGGACATCGAGGGGAAGGCTCGTGGAGATTCCGTTCGGGTAGACCTCCACCGTGTCATAGCCCTCGGGCTCGAGGAAGATCTGATGCCGTTGCTTGTCGGCAAAACGTACCACCTTGTCCTCGATGGAGGGACAATAACGCGGTCCGCGGCTCTTGATGACGCCGGAATACATGGGCGAACGGTGAATCGCCGCCCGGATGATGTCGTGGGTCGCAGGGTTCGTGTATGTGACGTGGCACGGGATCTGTTGCTGCTCGATCCTCTCCGTTCCGAAAGAGAACGGCACGGGCTTCTCATCCCCGTGCTGGATAGAAAGCCTCGAATAATCAATGGTATGGGCGTTGAGCCGCGGACACGTACCGGTCTTGAGGCGTCCCAGCCGCAGGCCCAGCGCGGCCAACGATCCGCTCAGGCCCTGGACGGCGAAATCCCCGGCACGGCCGGCCGAGTAGTTGCGGTCGCCCACATGGATGAGCCCCTGGAGAAAGGTTCCTGTGGTCAATATGGTCTTTTTTGCTTCGAACACTTCTCCCATCTGGGATTCGACCCCCATGACCTGCCCGTCACGGCACACAAGCGCCTCGACGCTGGCTTGCTTGATGGTGAGATTGTCACAATTCTCCAGGACACGTTTCATCCGCTGGCGGTAGAGGGCCTTGTCGGCCTGGGCCCGGGAAGCCCTGACAGCCGGCCCTTTCTTCGTATTCAGAATGCGGAACTGAATACCGGTCTCGTCGATGGCGCGGGCCATCTCACCGCCAAGGGCATCGATTTCCTTCACAAGATGCCCTTTCCCTATACCGCCGATGGCCGGATTGCACGACATCTGGCCGATGTGATCGAGGTTCAGGGTCAACATCAACGTGTCGAAGCCCATACGCGCGGCGGCCAAAGAGGCTTCAATGCCCGCATGTCCCGCCCCGACAACGATGACGTCGTAGATCCTGCCTTTTCCCTTATCCGATTGTTTCACGTGAAACATTCCTTGCCGACTTACCGGTCACGGGTCCGATTGTGCAAAATTTCCCAACAAACTTCCATGCGTCGCGGCAGACCGCATCCCGTTCCCGTTGCTCGGAAGTCTCCTGGCCCGCAAAGTTACTTCCCGATGCAAAACTGCGAGAAGATACGCGTGAGGATGTCGTCATTGGTCACCGTGCCGATGATTTCTTCCAGGCTGTCGCGAGCCTCCTGCAGGTCCACCGCTACGATGTCGGGCGGCATCCCCCCGTCGATCGCACGATGAACCTCCACCAGGCTCCCCCGCGCCCGGTCCAGGGCGGCCTTGTGGCGGACGTTGGTCACGACGATTTCCGGTTCCTCCGCGGAATCCAGGAAGCAGTCGCACAAGGCCGTCTTCAATCCATCCAGCCCCTGGGTCGTCAACGCCGACACCTCCACCTGACGTAGATCAGGCAAATGCCGCGCCACAGCCGACCGGTCGATTCTCTGTTGCAGGTCGAACTTGTTGATGACGACGAGCCCGTGCCGCTCACGGACCCTTTCCATCACCGCCATGTCTTCGTGGGTGAGCGGCGATGATCCGTCGAGGACCATCATGCACCCCTGGCTCTCCTCAAGTCTCTTCAGGGTCACCTCGATCCCGATCTGTTCCACGCCTTCGGTGCTGTCTCGGATGCCCGCGGTGTCCCACAACACCACGGGCAGCCCGTTGACGTTCACGGTTTCCTCGATGAAGTCCCGGGTGGTCCCGGGCGTCGCCGTGACAATCGCCCGGTCCACCCCCAACAACACGTTCATCAAGCTCGATTTGCCGACATTCGGCCGCCCGACGATACATACCCGGACGCCCTCGCGGATCAACCGTCCCCATTCGTAGCTGTCAATGAGCGCCGAGACCCTTTCGACGACTCCCACGACCTTGCGGCTCAACGCCTCGCGCTGGAGCAGCTCGATCTCTTCCTCCGGGAAATCGATCGCCGCCTCTACCTGCACGAGGGTATCCACTAGCTGTTCGCGCAGCGCCTGCACCTCCTGCGACAAGCCACCCTCCATCTGGCCCAACGCCACGCCGGCGGCCTTGTCCGTGCGTGACCGGATCAGATCCAGCACGGCCTCGGCCTGGGCCAAATCCAATCGTCCGTTCAAAAAAGCCCTCTTGGTGAATTCACCGGGCTCCGCGTGCCGCGCGCCGCGTGTCAGCGCCAGACCGAGCACCTGCCGGACCACGAAAGGGCTTCCGTGGCAATGGATCTCCACGGTGTCCTCGCCCGTATAGCTTCTGGGCTCCCGCAGGAACGCGAACATCACCTCGTCCACCAGGGATCCGCGATCCGGGTCCCGGACCCTCCCATAGTACAATCGATGCGATTCCCACTCGGTGCCCTTGCGGACGAGGATCTCCCCGCCGATGCGCTTGGCATCCGGACCGCTCAAGCGCACCACCGCCACTCCCCCTTCGCCCGGGGGCGTGGCGATCGCGGCTATGGTATCTGCCTGGTACAACTCGGCGCCTCCAGCTTCGGCACGCCGCCATTATATCTTATCCGGCGCATTCTTGCGTGTTGTGTGATGGTCCCCCGAGGGATCGACCGGACTACCGGACAGGTGCCCCCGGCTAATTCGCCTCTCCTGAAAAACTGTGTTAGATACCATCGTTGGAACGCCATGAACCAGACTACCGACGACCTCAGAATCGAAAATCTGCGTCCCTTGGTCCCGCCGATGATCTTGGTGGACGAAGAACTGCCGATCACCGAACAGGCGACGGCGACCGTCACCGGCGCCCGGCGTGAGATCGGCGACATCATCAGCGGCCGCGACCAGCGTCTCCTGGTCATCGCCGGCCCCTGCTCCATACACGACACGAAAGCCGCCGTCGAGTACGCCGGCGGTCTGAAACGCGAAGCCGACCGCCTGGCCGACGACCTGCTCGTCATCATGCGCGTCTACTTCGAGAAACCGCGCACCACGGTGGGATGGAAAGGCCTCATCAACGACCCCAATCTCGACGGGAGCTTCAACATCAACCACGGCTTGCGGCTCGCCCGGGGCCTGTTGCTCGATCTCGCCAACATGGGATTGGCAGCCGGATCGGAGTTCCTCGATACCATCACGCCCCAGTTCACCGCGGACCTGGTGGCATGGGGCGCCATCGGCGCACGCACGGCCGAGAGTCAGGTCCACCGGGAGCTGGCGTCGGGTTTGTCCATGCCCGTGGGATTCAAGAACGGCACCGGCGGTTCCATCCAGATCGCCATCGACGGCGTGCGGGCCGCGCGGCACCCGCACCACTTCCTCGGGGTCACCAGTCAGGGAATCGCGGCGATCATCTCCACGTCGGGGAACGAGAGCTGCCACGTCATCCTACGCGGCTCCAACAACGGCGCCAACTTCGACCAAACCGTGGTCGATGAAACCTCACAAGCGCTGCGCAACGCCAAGCTACCGCACCGCGTGCTCATCGATTGCAGCCACGGCAACAGCCAGAAAGACTACGAGCGCCAACCCGACGTATGCGCTGACGTCTGCACGCAAATTGCCGCGGGCTCCGACAACATCTGCGGCGTCATGATGGAGAGCCATCTCGTCGCCGGCCGCCAGGACCTCAAACCCGACGTCCCCCTCACCTACGGCCAGAGCGTCACCGACGCCTGCATCGGTTGGGAAACCACGGTCCCGATGCTCGAAGGCCTGGCCCGCGCCGCGGCAAAGCGGCGCTCCTGAACGATCCGACCCCGGCGTCGCGTCCTAGTGTGCGTTCTCTACGATCTTGAGGGCGTCGTCGTCGAGGCCCAGCGTTTCGAGCACGGGACCGAAGTACCCTGCGAAGGTCCCCGTCACGGAACCGTCGACGATCAGACGCTGGTCGTCACCGCAATGGATAACGAGGGCATCCGCGAGGGGGCGCGACAAACGGTGGAAACGGACCTCGTCTTTCAGGTAGGCTCTCGACTCGCCGTCGTCGAGTGAGAGATCCTCCTTCGGAACCTCCCCTACAACGACGCGGTCAGCGAACAGGAGCACCCAGCACGCCCGCGCGTTGCCGGACGACGCCTCGAACACCGCGACGGCCCGCGTCCGAACGTCCGAGGTGACGACGCGGCCCGCCGGCGCAGGGAGTTCCTGGTCGCCGATCTGCCGCAGGATAGCCGGCGCCGACCCAGGCGGGATGGTCGACAGCGTCGGGTACTTCAGGCGATCACCCAGCCGCGACTCCACCGCCTTCAGATATCGTGACCAGAGCGCAGTGACCTGCTTACGCTCCGGGAGCAACACTGAAGCATTGAGCAGCACCATATGGTCGTGTTCGACCGGCCAGTCCTCTGCAGCCTTCGTCGCCAGTAGATCGACGAAGGACGCGATCAGTGGTTCGGCCAGGAGGTCTCCGACCAGATCGCGCGGGGGCTCAATCAAGTGTTGTTCACTTTCCGCCACGCGGTCGGCGTCGAGGCCACCATCGTCGAAGGCAATCGACATCGCCTTCTCCAACAGCACGCGGTTCACGGCGGCATCACCGGTACGCTTGCGAGCCGCCATGGCGAACGCGCTGCCTTCGATCACCTGCTGCGCTTCCCCGATGTCGAGTCGACACCAGTCGCGGGCAAGCATCGCGAGCTGAATGAATCCCTCCTCGATGCGCATCTCCTCACGGCTGCCGGCGTCGATCAGATCGATCTGTAGACCTATCGACAGCCCCTTCTCCATTTCCTCTATCGCCTTGCTGGCCTTCGGTTCATTCAATCCACGCATGTCCCGCAGGATCGCGCCGAGACACTCGGCAATCGCCTGGCGTTGCGCGGGGCGCAGGGACGCCAAGTCGATTGGCGGCGTCAGCGTGGAGTCCGGTTCACGGTCGTCGGCAAGTGCGCGCAGCAGCGCCAACTTGGCGAACTCGTCTGGAATCTGCGCGCGCAGAATGCGGTCCAACAAGAGCTTGCGGTTGTGGTCGATGCCCGGAACCAGCTTGTGAATGCGAAGCGCCTCGACGAGCCCCAGCCAGTCAGCGCTCCGATACGTGTGACGTGGATCGTATGTGCGCGCCACCTGCAAATAGAGCAGCGCGACGGAACCTTCCAGCACTTCCTTCAGCCAGCCCTCGGCGTACCTCTTGAGGACGGGCACGCCGACCTGCTTAAATGCCTCCCAGCCGACAGTCCCCGCTGCCAGCGTGACCGGGTTCATGCCGAGGGCAAGGCGAGCGGCCAGCGTCGCGCCGCGCACATAATGCTGCCAGGGCGTGAGCTTCCGGTAGAGGTTGCGCGCCTTCTGCACCTGTTCGAGCCGCGCCACGACTTCCCTAACGGTCAGACCTGCGACGTTGACGACCGGCACCTGCCGCGCCACTTGCAGGAGGTCACCGATCGCAGACCGTGCGGCAAACGCGATGTCACCGATGCGCGCATCGAGTTCCGCTTTCTCGGCATCCTTCCCGTACAGGCGGGCGACTTCCACCACAACGCCACGGATTTCCTCGAAAATGGCGCGGCCGTCGAGGCCGCCGATCTCCCCGTGCTTTTGCTTCACGTAGCGCCGGTCGCGGATACCATCCCAGACGCGGTCGCAGCGGGCCTGGATCATTCTCCCGAGCCGTGCATCCAGTTCCGACGGCGCTGTGTCCGTTTCGGGGCCGTGCGACCGCTGGAGCGCGCTCCAAGCCTGCTCCACCGGCGACACGCCCTCAGCGAGCCACCGCTTCTCAACTTCTCTCAGATCGCGCTCGCGCAGTTCGTCGATGTGCTGCTCGACCTCCGTGACGAGCCCTCGGTCAACGGCAGCGGACCGCGTGAGGCCCGCCGCAAAACCCAGCGCACCAGCGCCGAGCAGGATGAGCGCGATCCCGGCTTCTACCGAGAGCAGGAAAAAGAGAGAGACCCCGGAGACCGTGACACCGAATCCTGCGAGGAACCAGCCGACGGACGCGCTCATTCGGATGAATCGCATGTCACATCCTTCGGGAGTGTGTCCCGCCGGTAGGACCCATTTCCATGCCTCGCAGTAGATTCCTGCTTACTCGGACACGCTCCTAGAGTTCCACGGCCTCGCCCCGTTCCGACGACGCCGCGATGGCGTCGAGGAGCCTGTGCAGGTCCACGGCCGTATTGAAATCCGGCTCGCAGCCGGTGCCGTTGCGGATGGCGTCGCTGAACCTCACGTACATTTCCCCGACGTTTTTGGGCTCGTTCTCCGGCGTCTCCGCCGGCGCCGTCACGTACCCGGCCGGCACCTCCAGGTCCTCGAGGCCGGACCCGCCGGCCTTGGCTCCCTGAAGACGCAGCGCCAGGAGTTGCGGGGTGTGCCGGAGGAGGCCACCAGCGTGCCCTCGCGGCCGTAGATCTCCATGCGATACCCGGCCGCGCTCCAGGGTACGGCGGCCACGTAGACCGACGCCACGGCGCCGTTGGCCAACCGCCCGCTCACCAGCACGTTGTCCGGGGCGGTGACGTCGACGTAGCGTTGCGTATCGGTCTCGAGCCACTGCCGCGCCTGGGTGCTCACCACCGCGGAAACGGAGCTGAAATCGCCCACGATGAAGCGCAGCGCATCAATGGTATGACCGCCCGGGATGTTCAAGGTGCTGGCGCCCAGGGAGTTGTCCTTCTGCCAGGTCCGGTCCGAGGGCCGCTGTAACACGCCGCCGCGCGCCACACTCACGTGGCACGCCATGACCTCGCCGACGTAGCCGTCCGCCACCAGGTCCCTGGCATACACGATCGAGGGGTTCGCCCTGGCCTGCAAGCCCACCATGTGCTGGAGCCCCTGCGCCTCGGCGAGATCACGCATCTCCACGGCCTCCGCGCACGTCTTTCCCAGAGGCCACTCCGTGAACACGTGCTTGCCGGCGTTGAGCGCGTCCACCGTCACGTGATAGTGGTTCGGCACCACCAACAGCACCGCCACCGCCTCGATATCGGGACAGGCAAGCATCTCGCGGTAATCATGGAAAGCCATCTTCGCTTGGAATTTCGCGGCTGACTCCTCCGCGCTCTCCTTGCGTGTGGTGCACACGGCTGTCAATTCGACGTCGCGGCTCGCCACGATGGCGGGAAGGTGGGCTCTCGGCCCCCATCCGCGGGTGGGGTTGGCGCCGATGACTCCTAGTCTAATCTTCTCTGGCATGTTCTACCTTTCCTTAAATAACAACGGTTTATAGTAGCAAACCCATAGTCCAAGATCCGACCCCATTAAACACTAGTCTTCCAGCAAGGGTTTCAGACCGTCCCAATCCGTCACTGGCGCGGCGCAGGTGAAATTCCGGCACACGTAGACCGTCGGCTTGCCGTCGATCTGCGATTTCCCCTCCAGCAGCGGGGAGATCTCCGCCAGGCGGGCGTCCGGGCTGACCCACCGGAGCGTCTTGTTGGGCAGGTAGCTGTCCTGCACCTGCCGCGCGATCCCGTGGGCATCCGGGTCGTCCTTTCCCGCCACCATGACGATCTCCGCCGGCTTCGAGAGATGGAAGTCCAGCGCCCCGAGCATGGTGGACATGCCGAACGGCTCCTTGGCCATGCCGTCGAAATGAAGGCGCAGGGTCTTCTCCGCGCGATCCACCAGATCCTGCTCTCCGGTGTAGTGATGGAGCCGCAGCAACACCAGCGCCGCCACCGAGTTGCCCGACGGAATGGAACTGTCGAACCCGGGCTTGGTGCGGCTGATGAGCTGCTCGTGGGACTTGCCCGTGTAGAAGAACCCGCCGTTGGCCTCGTCCCAGAACTCCTCCACCATGGTCCGGGCCAGGGCCGTAGACCGGTCGAGCAGCTCGGTCTCGAAGGTCGCTTCGAACAGATCCAGCAGGCCCGCGATGAGGAAGGCATAGTCGTCGAGATAGCCCAGCAGCTTGGCCTGCCCGTCCTTGTAGGTGTGGAGCAGCAGACCGTTTTCGAACATGCGCGTGAAGATGAAATCGACGGTCGTGGCGCCCGCCTCCCGGATCCGGGCGTCGCCGGTAATGGCATAGCCCGCGGCAACCCCCGACAGCATCAGGCCGTTCCAGGACGTGATGAACTTTTCGTCCCGGAAGGGCTTGATCCGTTTCTCCCGCTCCGCGAAAAGCCGCGCCCGCGAATCCGCCAGGACAGTTTCGATCTCCTGCTGATCCTTGCCGAAATACTTGGCCGCCTGCTCGACGGTCAGGATGGGGTGCAGGATGTTCTTGCCCTCGAAGTTGCCCAGATCCGTGACGTCGTAGAACCGGCAGAAGATGTCGCCGTGCTCCTTGCCGAGCACGCTGTGGACTTCCTCCCGCGTCCACACGAAGAACTTGCCTTCCTCGCCCTCGCTGTCCGCGTCCTGCGCCGAGTAGAACCCGCCCTCGGGCTGAACCATCTCCCGTAGCGTGTAGTCCAGCGTCTCCTCGACGATGCGCTTGAAGAAGCCGTCCTTGGTGATGCGGTACGCCTCGGCGTAGACCTGCGCGAGCTGGCCGTTGTCGTAGAGCATCTTCTCGAAGTGGGGCACCAGCCACTTGTCGTCCACGGAATAGCGGTGGAAGCCGCCGCCGAGCTGGTCGTACATCCCCCCCTCGGCCATCTTCCGAAGCGTCTCGGTGATCATCTCCAGATAACGCGCGTTTCCCGACAGCCGGTAGGACCGCAGGAACAGGTTGAACACCCCGGCGTTGGGAAACTTGGGCGCCCGGCCGAAGCCGCCGTGGGCGGCGTCGTAGGCCGGCGTCAGGCCTTCCGCCCCACGGGTGACGACCTCCACGTTCAGGTCGTTGTCCGTCTCGCTGAGCACACTCATCCGGTCCAGCGCCGCCACGATCTGGTCGACGTTCTTGGCCACGTCCTGCGGCTTGTTCCGGTACGCCTCCACCACCGCCTGCAGCACCCGGGGGAAGCCCGGCATACCCTGCCGGTCCTCGGGCGGGTAGTAGGTGCCGCCGAAAAACGGCTTCCCCTCGGGGGTCAGGAACACGGTCATGGGCCAGCCGCCCCGCCTGGTCAGCATCTGCACCGCATTCATGTAGATCTCGTCCAGGTCCGGACGCTCCTCCCGGTCCACCTTGATGCTGACGTAGTTCTCGTTCATCAGCGCGGCGATGGCCTCGTTCTCGAAGGACTCGTGCTCCATCACGTGGCACCAGTGACAGGCCGAGTAGCCGATGCTCAGGAGAATCGGCTTGTCCTCCGACCGGGCCTTGGCAAAGGCCTCCTCGCCCCAGGGGAACCAATCCACCGGGTTGCCGGCGTGCTGCAGCAGATACGGGCTCGTCTCGTTGGCCAGGCGGTTCATCGACAGGTTCTCCTATTGCGTTACTTCCGGGCCACGTCCGTCATTTCGGCCCATGTCTCCGTCATCCCGGGCCATGTCCGTCATCCAAGCCCGTGTCTCCGTCATCCCGGCCCACCTCTCCGTCATCCCGGCCTTGAGCCGGGATCCAGGGGGCAGGGGCCGGGGCGGACACGGCAAGCCCCCATCCGGCGCCGTCGTCTCAATACTTCCGGATGACCGCGACCACCACGCCGCGGATCTCCACGTCCTCTTCCTCGGCCACGATGGGTTCGAGCCGCTCGTTGGCGGGCCGCAGCACCACCTTCCCGTCCACACGGTAAAACCGCTTGACCGTGGCCTCGCCCCGGACCAGGGCCACCACGGTGTCGCCCTCCCGCGCCGTGGGAGTCGACTGCACCAGGATGAGATCGCCATCGCGGATCTGCTCGTCGATCATGGAATCACCCTTGACGCGCAGGGCGAACGTGTCCGGGCTCCGCACCAGCTCCCTGGGCACCCCCAGGATGTCATTCACCTCCACCGGCTCGATGGGCACGCCGGCCGCCACGACCCCCAGCAACGGCAGCTCCACGATGCCCGGCGCGCTCTGGGCGACGATCTCCACCGCGCGGCTCCGGTTCCACTGCCGTCGGATGAGGCCCTTGTCCTCCAGGTTCCGGAGGTGCTTGTGAACGGTGGCGACCGACGTCAAGCCCAGCTCCCGTCCGATCTCGGCCAGGGTCGGCGCGTAGCCGGCACGCCGCGAATAGTCCTGGATGACGTCGAGGATCTCCCTCTGACGCCTGGTGACGGTCATCGGATCAGCTTAGCAGCCTTCGGAATCCATGACACCCTTGGCGGTGTTGACCATGCCTTGGGCCTTGAGGGCGTTGGGGTCCCCAACGCCGTGGAACTTCTTGAGGTAGGCCGCCACCTTGCGCAACACTTCGTGATGATCTTCGGCACACGCGCGGCGCGCTTCGGACGGCAGCTCGTTGAACCCCCGCTCGATGTTGCCGAGCCAGCCCGGCAGGTACTCCGCCTCGATGTCCTTGCCGGTGTAGAGGTATCCTTCCAGGGAACCCACTCGGGCCGCCAGACCGTAGATCCGCTTGATATCGGATGCATCCATGATCGTTCCCTCCCTGTCCCTGACACTAGCCGGTAGGAGACGTTGTTGGAAGCCGCGGCGGCGGCAGCATCTTCAGTGACCTTGCGCGAAGATGCCGCGGTCCAGCACGCCGTACCCGTTGAAGCTGCTCTTCATGGTGAGCCAGATGGCCACGGGCACGGTGAGGGCGGTGCCGGAGAAAATCGCGATCATGATGGCGATCTGGTACTTGATGGCGGTCATGGGATCGGCGCCCCCGAGAATCACGCCGGTCATCATACCCGGCAGCGACACCAGACCGATGGTGGCCATGGAAGCGACCGTGGGCGCCAGCGCGGCCTGACCGGCGTCGCGGAGAAACGGCGCCGCGGCCTCACTCAACCGCGCGCCCTGGGCCAGGTGATGCAGGAACAGGGGCTCACCGTCGCGGATGGAACGATAGAAACGGCTGACGCCCACGATGTCCGCCCGCAGGCAGTTCCCCAGGATCATGCCGCCGATGGGGATCGCGTACTGCGCCTCCAGCCAGTTGGCCTGCCGGAGGATCGGCCCCATGAAGAACAGCAGCGGGACGAGTGTGCCGGCGAGCAGCGCAATGAAGACCGGCAGCGTGAAGCGCGCCAGCCGCAGCGAGAACTGGTCGAGGAGGGTTCTCCCGTCGAAACGAACGGTGAGTTGGTCGATTTGAAGCGCCGGGTCAGCCAATTCCGGTTCCATGGGATGGTGTTCCAGGGAAACTCCGAGGCGTCCCTACGGCGTCTCCGGCGCTCGCGCGCGACGGTTCTTCTGATATTTCTTGACCGCCGCGTTATGCTCCCGCAGGCTTTCGGAGAAGTGGTGGCTGCCGTCGTTCTTGGACACGAAGTACAAGTATTCCACATCCGCCGGAAAGAGCGCCGCCTTCATCACCGCCAGACCGGGATTGGCAATGGGCCCCGGAGGCAGCCCTTTGATCTTGTAGGTGTTGTAGGGACCGGGACTCCGGAGGTCTTCGCGCGTCAGGTTGCCGTTGAAGTCCGCCAGTCCATAGATGACCGTCGGATCGCTCTGAAGCCGCATGCCCCGCTTCAACCGGTTGTGGAACACTGCGGAAACCAGCCGCATCTCGTCACCGGGGCCGCCCTCCTTCTCGATGATGGACGCCAGGGTTACCATCTCGTGGCGGGTCATGCCGAGTTCCCGGGCGCGCACGACCATGTCCGGAGTGACGGTGTCCTTGAACTCCGCGAACATTGTCTTGACGATCTCTTCTTCGGTGGCGAGGGCACGGAAATGATAGGTGGTGGGGAACAGATAGCCTTCCATCCTGTCGACACCGAGGGAGGAGAGGACGGCCGGATCGCTCACCGCCGCGGCGAACCTCGCCGGCGTCGCCAGTCCTTGGCGTTCGAGGAGGCTGCCGATCTGCCGGACCGTGAAGCCTTCGGGAATGGTGACCTTGTAAAAGACGGTCCTGCCGCGGACGAGTCCGTCGAGCACCGACTGCGGCGACACCGCGCCCTCGAAGCGATAGAGGCCGCGATGCACCTTCGTATCGAGTCCGCGAAGCCAGGCCCAGAACACGAACAGCCGCGGCTGGGAGACGACTCCCTTTTCATTGAGCTCGCGGGCCACGGCCGCAAACGTGTCGCCACGCCGGATCTCGATCTCTGCAACCGATGAATGGCCGTGATACGGGGTCCACAGAAACGCGGCCACGTAACCGAGAACGAGGAGCGCGGCAAGCAGAAGGAGACCGCCGGCAACCAGGAGGCCTCTACGACTGGTAAGCAGGGACTCCAGCACCGTCAGTTGTCGGTTACGTTCACCTTCATCCACCCTTCGATCTGCTTCAGGAAACCGGAGAATGGATCTTTTTTGGGCGAGGCGGCGAAATAGGCCTTGTGCATGTAGTCGAGCGCCCCGGAGAAGTACTCGAACTTCTCGGAAAGCTCCTGGAAGAGCAGGAACCCGGTCCGGTAGAGCGACAGGTCCACTTCGGAGACCTTCAAGTAGGACCGGCTGCCCTCCTTCATGTAGTAGTCCAGGTAGCCGCCGCGCTCGACATAGGAACGGAAGATCCCGCTCATGAACAACGTGTAGTCGCCCATATACTTGCGCTGCCGCCGTTCCTGCATGAGGGGGTCCTCGCGCGACAACGTCGCCTCCTCCTCCGCCAGCATCTCCACGACGCTGTCGAGCCTCTGGTTCTTGCGGGAGCGCACGCGATACAGGCGGTCGCTGCGGGCGAACTCCGTCAGCACGTCCGCCACGTACCCCGTCACCTCGGTATCGCGGATTCCCAGCTCGCCGAAGCATTGCTGCGTCATATCGAGGAAGAAACCCTGCAAACGGTCTTTCGAAAGGATCTTTGTCATGACATCACCCGTGGCCGGGTATGCCATCAAGAAACCGCGGGGATGTCAAACTCTATTTCGCATGCATGGCCATTGGTTCGCGGCGTGGCCATGTACGTTTGTCGGATGGACGGCGGGACCCGGGATGCGGGGCGCCGCATCCCCGGGTTGACCCCATGGGCCATCGCTCGTAATCTGCGGAGACTCGGTTCGGGGGCACTTCAGTGAAGATTTACAAAGCGCTTACCATCGCGGGCTCGGATTCGGGTGCCGGGGCCGGCCTACAGGCCGACCTCAAGACCTTTGCAGCTCTGGGAGTCTACGGCACGTCGGTGGTCACCGCCATCACTGCCCAGAACACCACCGGGGTGACCCGGGTCCTTGAGACGCCGGCGCCCCTCGTCGCCGCCCAGATCGACGCCGTCATGAAAGACATCGGCGCCGACGCCGTCAAGACCGGGATGCTCGCCAACGCCCGCATCATCCGCACCGTCGCCGACAAGATCCAGGAGCACGGCATCCAGCGCCTGGTGGTGGACCCGGTGATGGTGGCCAAGGGAGGCCACGTGCTCCTGCGGCCGGACGCCGTCCGGACGCTACGGACCCGGCTGTTTCCATTGGCGACGGTGGTCACCCCCAACCTCCCCGAGGCCCAGGCGCTGACGGGCGTGGAGGGGACCGGCGCGCGCACCATCAAGGAGATGGCCAGACACATCGTCGGCCTCGGCGCGCAAAGTGTCGTGGTCAAAGGGGGCCATCGAAAGGGCGCCGCAACCGACGTCTTCTACGACGGCACGACGTTCCACGAATTCCCGGCTCCACGGATCCGGACGAGAAACACCCACGGCACCGGCTGCACCTACTCG
Organism: uncultured Binatia bacterium (SeqCode); assembly: GCA_965218305.1. Lineage (GTDB taxonomy): Bacteria > Desulfobacterota > Binatia > UBA9968 > JAJDTQ01 > JAJDTQ01. The sequence continues at coordinate 3,289,718 of OZ244617.1, forward strand.
GCCGCTCTGGCGTGCGGCTTGGCGCGGAACAAGCCCTTGGAGACCGCAATCGCCGAGGCCAAAGCGTTCATCACGGACGCCATCCGCCAAGCCTTCTCCATCGGTTCGGGGCACAGCCCGGTGCATCACTTTCATGACTACTGGAGCGCATGAGCGTCAGACCGGCCTTCCCGATCCATTGCCGCCATAGATGACGGTCATGGCCGGCGCCTTGCCGGGGACCCGTGAGCGGCATGGATGCCGTGTGTGGCGGTCGATTCCAGCCTATGCGGCAGCGATGCGTTTGACCCTGATCTTCTGTTCCAGATCGCGCGACCGGGAAAGGTCGAAGGCCAACTGCATGCCGAGCCATGTTTCGGGAGTCGAACCGAATGCCTTGGACAACCGGTAAGCCATTTCGATCGAGACAGACGCCTTTTCATTGACCAGATTGGAAAGCGTCTGACGTCCGATACCAAGCCGCCTTGCGCCCTCGGATACCGATAAGCCCAATGGCTTCAGGCAGTCTTCGCGCACGATGGCGCCGGGGTGCACCGGGTTTTTCATTGCCATTTCAGGAGCTCCTAATGGTAATCGAGATAGTCGACATCCACGGCATGTCCGTCCTTGAACCGAAACGTCACCCGCCAGTTGGCCGAGACGGAAACCCCATGGTGACCCTTCTTGCGACCCTTGAGAAGATGCAGACGAAAGCCGGGAAGGTCCATCCCCTCGGCGCTGCCGCTTCGGTCCAATGCCGTCAGGATGCGCAAGAGTTTCGCCACGTGGCCCTGTGACACCTTCGCGGATCGCCCTTGCTCATAGAGCTCTTTCAGGCCGCGATACCGGAACGTCTTGATCACTTGCCGAGTGTACGGTGTCTATCGACACTGGTCAATGACCGCGATCTGATCCGACAGGGGTCAGGGCCTCGGACGACTTCCAAACACCTTGCAAGCGTGGCACCGGATGGATGCCTTCCCTGCATGGCAGGACGCGAGCCAGGGTCCCGAGAGTCGTGGGGCGCTCTGGCGATAGGTATCTGCGAGTTGAATTCGCTCCTACCGACGGAGGGTACGGTGGCACGCCCTCATACGCATCGTCGTGCCGCTCAACCGGCCCGGGAAGGGCCGAGGACGACATAGGCAAGGTGTCCCAGCCAGACCGCGAGCAGGCACAGCGCCACCGACAGGGCGATGTTGCCAAGGGCCTGGGGCCATTGGCCGGTCCGCAGGAGGTCCAGCGTCTGCAGGCTGAAGGCCGAGAAGGTGGTGTAGCCCCCGCACACGCCCACGATGAGGAACGCGCGCGCTTCCAATCCCGGAAGCCAGGATCGACCCGAAAAGGGATCGATCGAGGCCAGGAAACCGATGAGGAACGATCCCGCCACGTTCACGGCAATCGTGCCCCAGGGGAACACATTCCCGAACGCGCCGGAAACCAGGGTGTTGCACCAGTAGCGCCCTGCGCCGCCGATGGCGCTGCCGAGTGCAATCCAGAAATAGATCATGCCAGACCGCGTTTGCTGCCGAGGATACTGGCCCACCCAGGGAGGCCATACCACAATACTTGACTTTGGTGTTTCCAAAAATATATAGTTGAAACATTAAAGTCAAAGGCATGACAGCTAAGGGGTCGGCTGAGACGCCGAATGGAGTCCCGCATGGATCAGGCACAGGTGAAGGCGGTCAAGCCGGTGGTACAGTTCATCGAACGGTTGCAACAGACCGGTGGTTTGAAGGGAACCGACATCGCGAATTTCACCGGCGTCTCCAAAGCGACCGTATCCCGCTGGACGACCGGCCAGAAGTCGCCTCATCCCAATACACAACTCATCATCTCCGATTTGGCCTACGTGGTGATGCGGCTCAGCGAGTACTATAGCCGGGAAGAGGTACGCGCCTGGCTGTACGCGCGTCATCCGCAGTTGGACGGGGAACGGGCCATCGACCTTGTCCATGGCGAGCGGACCGAAGACGTGCTCGCAATCCTCGATCGCCTCGACGCGGACTCTTACATCTGAGCACGGTGCGAAGGAACAGCTCTCAGACCCGTCGCCGCATACGTGATCAGCGGTTGCTCGACGCGCTGGACGCCGTCGACCAGGCTCCCTACTCGGGGACGGTGTGGCGGTCGGTCCGAGAGGGCCGCGATTCGCTTGCCTGCTGGCGGTCCGGCGGCCGCTGGGACGACGGCACGCTGGACGTGCTCTACACCTCGGAAACGCGCGAGGCCGCCATCGCCGAGCGACGGTTTCATCTCTATCAGGGCCAACCCATTCCGCCTTCCAGGGTCCGCTATGAACTATACGAACTCACCGTATCTCTTGAGGCGGTAATGCGCTTCCCCGACCTTGAAGCATTGTCTTCCATCGGGTTCGACACGGCGCACTACGGCCAATTGAGCTATCTTGAGCGGGAAAAGGAGTATCCCCGTTCCCAAGAAGTCGCCGAGGCTTGCGCGTTCCTGGGCGCCGACGGACTGTTGATCCCAAGCGCTCGCGTCCCGGCGTCAAACAATTTGATTGTCTTCTGCGAACAGGAGACGCGGACCGTGAAGGAAGTCGTCCGGAGCCACGGGGTGGTTGATCTCAGTTGAACCGATGGCGAAGAATGGTCGGGGCCTTACCCAACCTTCGGCACCGCCAGCGTATTGTTCGCGTCGAACACCAACTCGACCTCGACGTTATCTGCCAGGGCCAAATCCGGTGCGCCCTTTACCTGAAGGAGCGCCTCGCCGACCAGGACGTCGACGCGGAGGCGTCGCCCAGGAACGCCACGTGCCGGACCTTGCCCGACAGCCGGTTGACGCCGGTTCCCCGCTCCTGGCCTGCCTGGGACAGCCGGATGGTTTCGGGCCGGATGGAGACCGCCACTTCCGCGCCGTTCTGCAGCGCTCCGGTCTTCATGCAAGCCAGCCTCTGGCCCTGGGCGATCTCCACTGCCGCGGTGTCTCCCTCGGTACGCACGACCTTGCCGTCCAGCAGGTTGGTGCTGCCGACGAACTTGGCGACGAAGTCGTTGGCGGGGCGGAAATAGATCTCCCTCGGCGTGCCGATCTGGATGACGTTGGCCTGGTCGATGACGGCGATCTCGTCGGACCGGGATGATCTCCTGCTTGGCCAGCTTCTTCAAATAGGCCATGCCTTTCTCTTCACCCATGGTGATCAGGACGTTGCCGATGAAGCCGGCCGCGCCGGAGGTGGTGGACCTCGGGCTCCACGCCATCCTCGAAGGTCTTGGCGCGTCCGCCTTGGAGACCAGGCTCGTGTTGTAGCCCGGCGTCAGGTAGTAGAGGTGCGTCGCTGACCAGAATCCGTCCGGGTCGCGAAACTCGGCCGGATACATGCCCGCGTTCTTCGGCGTCCATTTCTCGACCAGATTGGCGTCCTTGAGCGCTTCCGCGTTGGACGTCCCGTCGAACACGTCGCCCAGGATCCGGTTGGCCTTGCCCTCGCTCAGGATCTTGATGGCCGTGTCGGACGAGTTGGCCCGCGAGTAGCGCACCTTGATGCCCGGATACTTCTTCTGGAAAGCCGCGACGATGGGCCGCCCCGCCCGCTTGACGATCAGCGTCGTATACCTGACCAGCTCGCCTTCCTTCTTCGCCTTCGCATAAAGTTCGCCTTCATAGTCGGCGTATGCTGTCGTCGCCGCCAACATAAACCCCAACCCGGGCTGACAATACCGAATCATCGGTCCCGAGCGCGCAAAACGCCATCCCGGACTCACACAGCGTCATCCCGGGCTTGACCCGGGATCCAGAAAGGGGGGGTGGCGAAGAGAGTGCACCCGGATAACCTATCGACTTGCGCGTAACCAGCACACGACTTCTCTTGTCCAACGTTGAAAGGGGTGGACCCAATTTAAGAAACCGACTATCATACCGATCAATATAATAAGGTCGACGAGTCCGGCCAAGATGCTGTTGCGGCGGCTGAAAGTAGGGGCAATTCCACACGCCCACAAGGAGGAGACCACGAAATGAACGCAGAAACGATCAGTATCATCATCTCAGTGGTCACCGTCGGCGTGGCGGTCGGGACCCTCTCCATGGCCGGTATCAAAAAGGTGCGTCAAGACATGGACCGGCTCTCCACCGAACTCCGCGAGGATATGCGCGAACTGCGTGACGATGTGCGCGAAGTGCGACGCGACGTGAATACCCTGCGTGAGGCAGTGGGGACGCTCAAGGAGGGAGTCACGACTCTGAAGGAGGTGGTGGGGGCGCTCAAGGAGCGGGGTGGGGGCGCGGCCACGAACTGAAAAAGGCGAGAGGCGGGGGAATGGCTACAGAGCGCACGGAGCTTGGGCGCGAAATCGAAACGGCACTGCGGGAGGTTCTTGCCCCGGATGTCGGTATGATTTGTCATCTCACTGACTCGCCGTAATCCCGCCATCCACATACATGATCTGCCCGGTCACGAACGCCGCGGCGTCCGAGCAGAAGAACATCACCGGACCGACAACGTCCTTGGGGTCGGCGATCCTGCCCAGCGGGATCCGCTCCAGGATCTGGCTGCGAAACTCCGGGTTCTCGATCACGTGGCGAATCATCTCGGTGTAGACGAAGGTGGGGGCGACTCCGTTGACCGTGATTCCGTTCCGGGCCAGTTCCATGGCGTGCTGCTTGATGAGCATGACGAGGGCGCCCTTGGTGCTGCAATAGGCGGAATAACCCCGGTCGCGCAGTCCGAGCTGGGCGCGCACGGATAACAGGTGCAACTGCCGACCCCCCTTGCCGGCAGCGATCTGGTGCTTGGCGACCGCCTGAGCCAGGAACATGGCACCCTTCAAGTTGACCCTATAGACCTCGTCGTAGGCCTCTTCGGTGACCTCGACCAGCGGCTCCTCACGCTGGATTCCGACGCAGTTGACCAGCACGTCGATGCGTGCATGGCGCTCGGCGACGCTGTCGACGGCGGTTCGAATGGACGGAACGGACTTCACGTCTATCGCGATTCCGTCGGCCGCAAGCCCGTGTTCGACCAGAGCCCCGGCCAATTCCTGCGCCGTTTCGGCGTCCCGTCCGGCGATCGTGACGTGGGCGCCAGCCAGCGCCAGGGCCCAGGCGATGGCCTCGCCGATGCCGCCGTATCCACCGGGAATGAACACGACCTTGTCGCGCATGTCGAAGAGGTCGGTGAGCTCGGCGGTGAAATCGATGGTGGGGGTGATGTGGTCCATGGCTGAAAGCCTCCCTGAACGCTATTCGATTTATCGGCGACCCCTAGTGTTGTGTCTCACAAATAGGTTTACAAATCTGCTGGTCTTTTTCGCCGTCGGCCGCGTTGCTCTTCCTCGCGTGGGGCACGCCACTGCTCGTCATCGCGCCTTGCCGACAACGAAAAATCCTGCGCATCTTTGCAAACCTATTTGTGAGACACAACACTAGTCCATGTGAAGGCCGCCGTTGATGTCGATGATCTCGCCGGTGATGAAGCCGGCGTGGGGCGACACCAGAAACGCGATCAACCGCGCGACTTCCTCGGGCTCGCAGAAGCGGCCCACCGGGATCTGGCGAAGCAGCGCCTCGCGCTGAACGCCGGTGAGCTGCTCGGTGACCATGGGTGTCCGAATGTAGGCGGGCGCCACCCCGTTGACGGTGATGCCGTTGGCCGCGACCTCCCGCGCGAGGGAGAAGGTCAGCGCGCCCAGCCCGCCCTTGGAGGCGGTGTAGGCCGTTCCCGCGGTCAGGCCGCCGGTCTTCATGGCCAGTGAACAGACGTTGACGACGCGGCCCCAGCGTTGCTCGCGCATGCCCGGAAGCAGGGCGCGCGTGAGATAGAAGGCGCCGTCCAGGTTCACCGCCATGAGCCGGTGCCACTCGTCCACGGATGTGCTCTCGGCCTTGTTGTTGGAGAGGATGCCGGCGTTGTTGACCAGGGTATCGACACTGCCGTGCTCTTTGAGGATGGTCTCGCAGGCCCGTTCCACGGTGACCGGACAGCCTACATCCACGACCAGGGGAGAAGCCGCGTCGCCGATGTCCCGCGCCTTTTCCGCCAGCCGGTCGGCGGCGACGTCCATCATCAGGACGCGGTGCCCGTCGGCAACCAATTGGCGAGCCACGGCGGTGCCGAGGACGCCAGCAGCGCCGGTGACAACCGAGAGCCGTTTATTGTTCATCGCCATCATTCCGCGGCCGGCAGGGCCAGCCGGCCGAGATAGGACCGGACATCCCGCGCCTCGACCATCGCGCGGAAGTCCGGATACTCGCGGACGCGCCCCGCCAGGACGAAGACGAAGCGCTCGCATACCTCTTCCATCAACTCGATGTGGTAAGGCTCGTTCGGGTGCAGGCAGACCACGACGAGCCTGCCCTCGGACCGCAGCCTGCGAAAGAAGTCCAGCATGAAGCCAATGTAGCCGTCCCGGGTGTTGAACTGCGGCTCATCGAACAGATGCACCATGGGGTAGTCATGGCCGGCCGGCTGCATCAGGAACGACGGCCGGGTCCTGCGAAAGCGCCGCACCTGGTACGACTGGTGATAGTGGATCGCCAGCCGGTCCCGCTCTCCGTACTTCACGTCGTGGATATTCTTTCCCATGACCCGCACCGAGCCGGCGCTGGGCATGTTCGAGCCGGTGATCAACTCGAACAGCGTGGTCTTCCCCGAGCCGTTGGGCCCCATGACGCCGACGATGGCCGAGTCCGGCATGGTCAGGTCCGCCTCCAGCCGGAACGTCTCTCTTGGGTGGAGCAGGCCACGGGTGTAACGCTTGACCAGGCCGCGGACTTCGAGGATCGGCGCCGTCATGATCACACCCCCAAGAGGCCCACGCGCATGTCGTCGTCAGCCAGGAGATCGGCCGCCGGCCCTTCATGGACGATGCGGCCCCGGTCCATGACGTAGGCGCGGTCGCTCACCTGGAGCGCGGTGGACGCGTTCTGCTCCACCACCAGTGAGGATATCCCGGCTTCCTTGAGGCGCGACACGGTCGCCATCACGTCCTGGACCACCTTGGGCGCGAGGCCCTGGGACGGCTCGTCGAACAACACCAGCCCCGGCGCGCCCAACAGCGCCCGGCTGATGGCGACCATCTGCATCTCACCCCCGGACAGGTTCTCGCACTCCCGCTCCATCAGGTGCTCCAACGCGGAGAAGACCTCGAACATCTCGTCCAGGGACCAGGACCGGAAGCGGGTGCACTTGCGGGCGATGGACAGGTTTCGCGCCACGGTCAGGGTGGGGAAGATACGGCGATCGTCCGGGACCCAGCCGACTCCCAGCCGGGCGATCTCGTGGGTGGCCCGGGTCGTGATGTCGCTGCCGTCGAACCGAATGGTGCCTCGCCTTGCCGGCGTGAGGCCCAGGATCGATCTCAGGGTGGTGGTCTTGCCGGCTCCGCTGGGCCCCAGCAACGCCACGATCTCGCCCTGACCGACGCTCAGCGACACGCCGAAAAGGGCCTGGGTCTCGCCGTAGAAGGTCTGGATATCGGCGACCTCCAGAATCACGCCAGTCCTCCCGAATCCCCCAGGTCTCCCAGATTCGACCGCTGCACCCATTTGTTCTCGCGCAGCTCGTCAGGGGTGCCGCTGGCGATCACCTGACCCCAGTGAATCACCGAGATGGTATCGGCGAGGCCGAACAGGAACCGCATGTCGTGTTCAATCACGACGATGGAGTAGTCGCGCTTCAAGTCCTGCACGAGGTTGCCGAGACGCACGGTGGCCTCGGTGCCGAGGCCCGATGTGGGCTCGTCAAGGAACAGGAGGCGGGGCTCGGCGGCCAGCGCCACGCCGATCTCCAGGGCGCGCCGTTCACCGTAGGCCAGATCGCCGGCGCGGCGATACTCCCGTCCGTACAGGCCCACCCGCGCGAGGACGGTGGCCGCCCGGTCGGCCGCCCCGCCGTCCGTGGCCAGCAGGTCGATCATGTTGAAGCCGCGCCCGCGCACCTCCGGCAGCGCGATCAGGACATTCTCCAGCGCGGAATACTCGTCGAACAGGCTCATGGTCTGGAACGATCGCGAGATGCCCTTGCGGGCGATGGCATTGGGGGACAGTCCGGTGATGTCCTCGCCGTCGAAGACGACCCGGCCCCGGTCGGGCTTGAAACTGCCGGTCAGCACATTGAAGCAGGTGGTCTTGCCGGCGCCGTTGGGACCCATGATGCCGCTCAGGCGGCCGGACTCGAAAGAGAGATCGATGTTCTCCAGCACCACCTGGTGACCGAACCGTTTGTGTATGCCGTGCGCTTCGAACAGGGCCATGCTACCTCTCGGCGGGATTCTGGTGCGGTTTTGCGAACTCTTCCCGTTCGTCCTGAGCGTAGCGAAGCGAAGTCGAAGGACGGTCACCGGAGCCAAAACGCTCCTGCCATGCGCCGGCGATCCCCTCGGGTTTGAACAGCACCATCACCACGAACACCAGCCCGAACCAGAGCAGCCAGGTCTCGGTCACGGAGCCGAGTACGTCGCGGGCCAGGAAATAGACCGCGACGCCGACGACCGGTCCCCAGAAACTGACGAATCCTCCGCCGATCAGGGTCATCATGACGATCACGCCGGACGCGTGCAGGCCCATGACGTCCGGGTAGGCGCTCTGCTGCGCCATGGAGAAAAGCGAGCCGGCCAGCCCCGCGATGGCCGCGGACAGGGAGAACGCCACCCATTTGAACAGCCAGACGTTGTAGCCGACGAAGCGCGCCCGAGCCTCGTTCTGCCGGACCGCCTGCAGCACCTTTCCGAACGGCGAATGGACGAGCCGCCAAAGGACCACCACAAGGACGGCGAGGACCAGCACCACAAAATAGAAAAGGGCAAGGTTGGAGCTCAGCTCCACGGACGCCACGCCGAGATCCAGTGCCGGGCGCGGGATGTTCAGCAACCCGTCCTCCCCGCCGGTGACGGTGTGCCACTTGATGGCGATGAACCAGAACACCTGGCCGAACGCGATGGTCATGAGCGCAAAGTAGATGCCGCGCCGATGGGACAGGAAGCAGGCCACGATGGCCCCCGCGGCAAACGCCGCGGCGGTGGCGGATGCGATGCCGAGCAGGAGGCTTTCGAAGGCCCATGCCTGGAAGAGGCCGAAGACATAGGCGCCGATCCCGAAGAAGGCTCCGTGTCCGAAGCTCGGGAGGCCGGAGTAGCCCAGCAGCAGGTTGAAGCCGAGGCCGTAGATCATCCAGATAGCGATCTCGATGCCCAGATACTGGTACAGCCCGACGGGCCCGATCCACAGCGGCAGCGTCACCAAGATGACGAAAAGGAGCGCCATCTCTCGGGATATCCAGCGGCCTGCGATGGACGGACGCGCTGCCATCGGTCACGCCTCCAGCACGCTCTTCCTGCCGAGCAGGCCGCGCGCGCGGACCGTCACCACGGCGATCAGCAGCAGATACATCGACAACAGCGACCACTCCGAAGCGTAGGCACCGGTCATTCCCACCGCCAGTCCCACCAGGATGCCGCCGAGGACCGCGCCCCAGAAGCTGCCGATGCCGCCGAGCACGATGATGAGAAAGGCGGGGATGACGGCATCGACGCCCACGTGGGGCCGCAGCCCCCAGATCGGCGTCAACACGATCCCCGCAAAGCCGGCCAGACCGGCTCCAAGACCGAACACCAGCAAACGCAGCCGGGTCAGGTTGATCCCCAGCGCCCGGACCATCTCGCTGTCATGGGCGCCGGCCTTGATGATGGCTCCGTACGGCGTCCGCTCGAGAAACAGCCAGACGACAACGATGGCGGCGGCTGCGAACAGGGCCGCGAAGAGCTTGTATTTGGAGTAGATCAGGCCGGCGAACAGAAAGGCCCCGGATATGGCCTGCGGCACTTGCAGATATTGCTCGGAGGGTCCCCACACGAGCCGGATGGTCTCCTCGATGACGATGGCCGCGCCGAAGGTGAGAAGCAGGCCGTATTCCGCCTTCTTGCCGTAGGTTCGGCGCATGCAGAACTCGAGACCCATGCCGACCACCGCCACCAGCACCGGAGCCAGGAGAATCGCCAAGCCGTAGCGCACCGCCAGGGGGAGCGCCTGGTATCCCTCTCCCACCGAGCCGAGCCAGGCAAGATCCGGAGCGATGACGACCATCGCGAAGTAGGCGCCGAGGGCGAACAACGAGCCGTGGGCGAGATTGATGAGCTCCATGACGCCGACGATGAGCATGAAGCCCAGCGCGATCAGCGCGAACAGAAGGCCGAGGCTCAGACCGTTCAGAAGATGAGGGACGATGTTCGGCATGGCGAGTCCTCAGCGGGCCTCCCGGGCGGACGGCGCGGCCTTCTGCGCAAACATGGAGCTGCTATGGGGATCCGCTCATCAGAATAGCATACCGCCGGCCCCCGCCCGGAGAGGGGCCGGCGGCAGCGAGAGGAACCCTACATCTCGTAGGTTGGCGTGGCGTCGAGCGACTCCAGCCGGCAGGCCGCGTCCGCCCCCTTGTCCCGGACCTCCTCCGGACTGGACTGGCTCAGCATCCGGAACATGTCGTCACGGTTCTTCGTGCCGTGATTGGCGGTGGCCAGGTAGACCGTCTGCTGCATCTGATGGGTACCGGGGTTCATGTAGGCATCGTGGTGCTGCATCCGGTCGCGGGCCGAGACCTTCAGGCCCTCCAGTTCCCCGATCACCTTCCGGTTGTTGGTGGAGCCCGCCCGCTCGACGGCGCTCAACAGCTCGCGGGTGGCCATGTAGCCGTTGTAGAAGACGTTCCCCGGCACGCGTATCTTGGAATCCGCGTAGGCGGCCTGATAGCGCTTGACGAAGTCCGCGACACCCGGCAGGTCGAGCTTCCAGTACCACGTCGTGCCGAACACGCCGAACAGGTTGTCCAGCGGCAGACCGTACACGTCGGGCCAGTCCTGCTGGTTGTTGATCCAGGCCATCTTCTTGCCGAGCCCGAGTTGCGACACCTGCTGGCGCATCGCCTTCAGGTCGTCACCGCCCACGGCCGCCGCAACCACCTGCGGAGACGCCTGCTGCACCTTCAGCAGCATGGCGCTGAAATCGCGCGTCCCCTGCGGCACCAGGATCTCGTCGATGATCTTGCCGCCGTACTGCTCCGCCAGCTTGCGGGTGGCGGCAGAGGTGTTGTGGCCCCAGACGTAGTCGTTGGTCATCAGCAGCCATTTCGTGCCGTAGGCGCTGATGGCGTTCTTGACCGCGGCCTGCGCGAAGTTCCTGCCGTTCCCGTCCCACACGAACTTGACGCGGTGGCAGTTCTTGCCCGACTCGGTGGGCGAGCTCGAGTTCGTGTTCAAGTACACGGTGCCGTATTTCTGGGCGACCTGCGAGATGGCGTTGGCGACGCCCGAGCTGACCGCGCCGATCAGAAAGGCGCACTCGTGGCGCGTGATCAGCCGTTCCGCCACGCGGCTGCCCGTGGCCGGGGTCGTCTCGGTGTCGATGTGAATGGTCTCCACCTTGCGTCCCAACACACCGCCGCGCGCATTGAACTCGGAAATCGCCATTTGCATCCCCCGCCGATCGGAAGCGCCGGAGTTGGCGTACTGCCCGGACGCGTCGGACGTGAGGCCGAGCACGATGGGTTTGTCCGAGGCGGCGGCAAAAACGCGGTTGGTGCGCCAGGGTCCCATGAAGGTGGTGGCGGCGGCCCCCGCCGAAAGCAGGCCGGCCTTCTTCAACAATGAACGTCGCGTGAGGTTCCTTCGTGACATCGTCGTTTCCTCCTTTCGTGCCCTAAGTCTTCGACATTCAGTCAACCGCGGCTCACGCCGTCGCCGGCGGGCCGCGTAGCGCCTTGTGATTCCCGGTTCAGGATCGCGACTCCGTTGATCTTTTCCTGAACGTGCAGCAGGTCTCCGACGAGACCTTCCGCATAGCCGAGGTTGAGCCCCTGTATGAGGGCGTGCTGCACCGCCCGTCCGAGATTTCCCGACAACGGGACGGTGTCCGCCATGTGGTTGTAGTAGCGCAGGTCCTTTTCCGCGTTGGCCAGGCTGAAGTTGAGGCCGGAGCAATCCCCCGACTCGATAGCCTTGGGTGCGATCAACTGGAAGATGCCGCTGTTGGCCCCGCCGGCGGACACGACGTCGGAGAACCGCTTCAGGTCGACTCCGGTGGCCGCGCAGGCGCAGAGCGCCTCGGATATGAGCGCGGCGTAGCCCATGGTGATGAAGTTGTAGATGAGCTTGGTCTTGTGGCCGGCGCCCACCGGCCCCATATGGAAAATGTTCTCGCAGCAAGCTTCCAACAAGGGCCGCAGGCGCGCGAAATCGTCCTGCGCCGCTCCGACCATGGTATTGAGACGGCCCGCCTCGGCCTCGGCCGGCGTCCGGGCGAGCGGGGCGTCGACGAAGGAGGCGCCCCGCTCGTCAAGGGCGGCTGCGAGCCGTTCAGTGGAAGCAGGCTCACTGGTCGAGCAATCGACCACCGTCAGCCCGTAATGAGCCCCTTCCAGCAGTCCATCCCGTCCGTAGATGATACTCTCGACCTCGGGCGTTCCGGTCACGCAAAGGAACACCACGTCGGACTCCGCCGCCAGTTCCCAATGGTTGCGAAGCTCCGCCGCCCCCAGGCGTACAAGCTCCTCGATCGGGGCCCGGGTCCGGTGGGCCACAACGGCGAGCGGGTATCCAGCGGCCAGGATGTTCTTGGCCATGCCACGACCCATCAACCCGGTACCGGCAAATCCCACCTTGTCCTTCATGTCGGCTCGCCTCCAGTGCGCATAAATATTCGAGGGCTCCACAGGATTGGAAATTATGTTCGAATTAAACACTAGTTCGGATTTGGAAGTCAAGAGTGAATTTTCATTCTTGTCGGTTTGGCCGCCGGGTCGTTGAAATTTTGTTCATTTTCTGGGAATGTCGCGGCATGGAGATCTGCTCTTACAAATGCGGGCTGGAGTGAGGGATGGCGAGGACGCAACCGCCAAAGGAATTCGACCGGCTGCGCGAGGCGTTCCAGCACCGGTTCGAGACGCTGAGCCCGCACTTGAAGCGGATTGCCCAGTACGCTCTTGAAGACCCCAACCGGTTCGCCCTACAGACGGTGGCGGAGACGGCGCAGGAAACCGGGGTCCAGCCGTCCACGCTCATCCGTTTCGCGAAGGTGTTCGGCTTCTCCGGCTTTTCCGAGATGCAGCGTATCTTCCGGCTGCGCCTGATCGAGGGCGCGGCGCCGTTCCGGGGTCAGATCCACGAGCATCGCGGCGAGCTGCAGGAAGCCGCCAAGGATGATCCTTCCGCAATCCTGAACGGCTTCGCCGACGCTTCCGCCATGGCCCTCGATCATTTGAAAGCGGACATCGACGGCGCGGCGCTGCGGGAAGCGGTGCGAATGATGGACGGCGCAAATGCCATCTACGTCATCGGGCAGCGGCGGGCCTTTCCGGTGGCCGCGTATCTGGCCTACGGCCTCATCAGGCTCGAATACCGGTGCCACCTGCTGGACTCCGTCGGCGGCATGGTGCCGCAGCAGGTCGCGACCATGCGGAACGACGATCTGTTGATCGCGGTCAGCTTTGCCGAGTACTCCCCGCCGGTCGTGGACATCGTCTCCGACGCCCATATCCGGAAGGTTCCCGTGCTTGCCGTCACCGATTCCATGACGAGCCCGCTGGCCCGCAACTCCAGCCTGTATTTCGTGGTCCGCGATGCCGAGGTGCACCGCTTCCGGCCCCTGGCGGCGCCCATCGTGCTGGCCCAGTCGCTGATCATCGCCCTCGGCTACTACCGGGACGCGCGCCTGGAACAGGCCGGCGGCGGCGTCAAGAAACCCGCCAGGACGAGAGCGCGCCGGCGTTCGTGAGCCGTCAAGACATCCCACCGAGCCGGTAAACGCGGTGTGCACTCACCCCCGGCCGCTGATGATGTAGCCCTCGGCGTGATCGCCGATGACCTCGCAGCGCGTCTCTCCCCAGGTTTGGAAATAGAATGCCATGTAGGCGCACAGGAGCGCGTCGAGCCGATCCTCGAGCGACTTGAGGGCCGAGCCGCGCAGCACCCGGGGATCTTCGCCAAGCAATTCAGCGAGCGCCGGCGACGGCAGCAGGGGAGGGTCCTGCCGGGTCAGGTGCGTCTGGATGGCCGCCTGAAACTCGGACAAGCCGGCCTGCCGGGCCGAAACCGGGCCCTTCTTGTACTTGATGATGCGCGGCCGCTCGAAGAACGCCACCTGGACCAGATGCGGGAAGATCTCGAGCTGGCGCCGGCCGTCGCGTCCGGGGAGAAACGGGTCCGACGAAAAGCCCCTGCGCCGGAGCCGGCGGCACAACCGTACCGGCCGCTCGCAACGGACCCGATTGGCCGGATAGGCCCCCGCGTGATAGCGGCCGAACCGTGAGGAGACCATCTTGTCCGCGGGCCGGGACGTCCCCGGCGGGTTCTTGGCGATGATGGGGGCGTCGATGCCCAGCCACACGTCCTCGCCGCCGAACGCTTCCACCCACTCCAGGATCTCCCCGTCGGTGGTGCGCCGGTCCGATCGCACAAGGCGGCAGCCCGAGCCGTCCGGCACCAGATGGGCCAGTCCGGTCGGATTGCGGTTGCCCCAGGCCAGGTCGATGCCGATGAAGTTCATGGCTGGCAAGCAAAGAATACTTCGGTGCGGGAAGCCGAATCAGGGTACGAGTCACTTAAGGAACCTGGTAACCCGCCGATCTTTACTAACCAGGATGTTGGTGCAGCGATTCAAGTGGCCACCGATTCGTGCCCCGCGACTGTCAGGTGAAATCATTGACAAGTCCGTTTGCGCAGCATAGTTTCTGTACTACCGGGAAGGAAGCCACATGTCCGAGTTTGAAACCGCAACGTTGATCTTCCAGCAAGCCACGTTGGCCGTCCAACAAGCCACGGTGGCTGTCCAACAAACCCAGGCATGGATAACTCTCGGCATCGGAGTCGGTCAAATCCTGTTGATCGCCTGGGGACTGGGGCAGATGCGCCATGCCTCGAAACATCGCGACGATCAACACCGTCAAGCCATGCGGGCGCTCGAAGAGTTGATCCGGCGCACCGCGCCTACGAATGTTTGAGATCGGATAGCCGCCGCTAGCGGCGCAGATTGAACCGGGGCTCCTCCCCGGCCATCAGCCGGCGGATGTTCTCCCGGTGGCGGACCACCACCAGGATACCGATGACCAGGCTCATCCAAGCCACTTCCGCGGGATAGGAAAGCGCCCACGCGACCACGGGAGCCAGCACTGCCGCCAGCATGGAAGCCAGCGATACTCGCCGGGCTGCCAGCATCACCAGCACGAACACCCCCAGCACCACCAGGATTCCCAGGGGCATAGCGCCGAGATAGACGCCGGCGGCGGTGGCCACGCCCTTGCCGCCCTTGAAACGCAGAAACACGGGATAGAGATGGCCCGCGAAGGCGGCCAGACCGGCGGCCGCGGCCGCCACCTCGCCGAGGTCCAGCAAGTGGGCCGCCATTACCGGCAGGAACCCCTTGGCGACGTCGGCGAACAGGGTGACAAGGCCCTTTTTCCAGCCCAGCGTCCGCGCCACGTTGGTGGCGCCGATGTTGCCGCTGCCGGCGCTGCGCACGTCCACGCCCGCGGACGATCCCACCAGGAAGCCGGCGGGAATCGAACCCAGGAGATAGGACAGTATGATCAGGATGATCGCGGCCATGATGGCATCGGTTCGGGCCACGAGGGCCGGTGTCGTCTCCTTGCCCGGACAAAAAAAGGGAGGAAGCCTGTTTCGCTTCCTCCCTCCGCCGTCAGGCCTTTTCGTTAGGCAGCGGGCTTCACGTACACGCCGGCATCCATCTGCGACGTGGCCCCGGTCTTGTCCATATCAGCCTCGAACATCTCGCGGATGTACGCCGGCTGGTCGTAGTACTCGATCTGGTTACCGCCGGACTTCACGTCCTTGTCGACCTTGGAAATGTCTCCGTAGCCCTCGCCCATGCTGTGCTTGATGCCGCCGAAACGCAACGGCAGGTAGCGCGCGCCGGTGGGGCCGAGGTTGAAGTGCTGGTGGAACATCAACTCCGGCGGCACGAACACGCTGCCGTCCTGCCAGTCGTAGCGCTTGGGCTCCTCGCCTTCCCACCAGAACAGCGAAAAACCCTGTCCCTTGATGATGATGACGTTGAAGCCCGGGCCGTGACGGTGGGCCTTCTTGTAGGTCCCTACGGGGAACTCGGAGATGTGCGCCGCCATGGTGCCGTCGCACATTTCCAGGAAGACGTTCTTGCCGCCCGCGCCGCGTTCCTTCCACTCCTGGAGGTTGAAGGTGCGGGTGTCGGCGATGAAGTTCGTTTCCCAGATGCGGCCGGGATGCTGCGTGCCCGTGCTGGAGAAATAGTCCGGCCGCCCGTCGAAACGGTCCGCGAAGTCGTAGGGCGTGTTGAAGATGAAGCCGTCGTTGTGGAACAGGCTGAAGACGATGGGCATGTTGTTGACCGAGAACAGCCGCGCCGGCTTGTCGCCCTGGCCGTTGAAGTGCTGGTGATGCACGTTCAACGGGACCGAAATGAGGCTCCCTTCCTGCCACTCGAAGGTCTGCTTGGCGCCGTTGTCGTTCCAGATGGTGGTGGCGCCACGACCCTGCACCACCAGGATCAGCTCCTCGTAGAGGTGGCGCATGGGGTTCAGACTCTTCCCCGGCGCGATCTCCACGATGTAGGCGCCGGTGGCATCGCCCGCTCCCTCCATGTTGAAGAGGGTCCCGTCACCGCCCATGCGGTCCCACCACTTGAGCGGCACTTCCTTCAGGTCCTTGATGAAGAACGTCTCGACGATCGGAACCCCTTCACCCTTCTGCCATTTGTAGAAGAAGGGGGTGTTGTCCATCGTGGTATCAACTTGTTCCGCCGGCTTGGCCATGTGCTCCTCCGAATCTTTCTGAAAAATTCAAGACGTACCTCATACATGACGAACGCCGGAAATACAAGAACCGGCCGACGTCGGGACGGGCAGCGCGGGGTTTCGACAATTGTCAAAAGTTGCCTTGGCGGGGCTGCATCATTCACCGCACCGGCAAGGCGAGGAAGGTGCCGCCGTTCTGCCGCGTGACCTCGCGCATCAGGATGGGGAACCGTTTCTTCGTGTGCGGCGAGATGAATCCGACCGCATGGACCCTGGCGAGGCGTTTCCCGGTGACGGCGTTGGTGTTGAGTCTCGTCAGCGCCTCGATGACGGGGTTGTAGGACTTTCCACTGTAATCGTCGCCGAAGATGTAGATGGAGAGCTTTACACCCGGGCGGGCGTAGCGCTGCAGCGCCGCCCTCAGTCCTTCCACCGGGCTGCTGTTGGAGGTGCTCTTCCACGTTTTGAACAGCCTCACGACATTTCTCCGCCGTCCCGGCGTGTCGGGAATCCAGCGCCCCTCATAGGCCGAGAGAAGATGCACGCCGTTGTCGTTAAGGACCTGGAACCCTTTGACCTTGGGGTGGATGGAAATGACGTTCTCGAGCTCCCGCGTCACCCGGCTCCAGATGGCCTGCATGCTTCCGGACGTGTCGACGATGAACACGACGTAGTCGCTGTCCACCGGAATGCCGCCAACCTCCTCGTCGCCTTCCTGTGCCGTATCCTTTTGTACCGCCGCGCGTCGCACGGATTGCTCCACCAGCGTCAACCCGGCCAGACGGTCCGCGAGGTTCCGGTTCTCTTCTTCTCCCGCCTCGACATCCTTGCGCGCGGCCTCGAGTGCCTGCCGCAGTCTTGCCAACACGGTTTCGCGGCCCGCCGCCTCTTCTTGTCCCTGCCCGAACTCGGACCTTAGCCTGTCGGCAACGGTCTCGGCTTCCAGAACCTCCTCCAGGAGCGCCTCCGTGCGTGTCCGGGATCCGGGCGCCAGCGCGTCCGAAAAATCGGAGATCAGTACCAACAGGATAACCGCTCCGAACCCGCAGGACACCACGTCCAGGAACGAGAGGCTGAATATATCGAAGGTCCGTTTCCTGGGCCTCATGGCCAAGTCTCCGCGGGAGTGATGAGCAGCCCGCCCGACTCGGCTGTCCAGGCCCAGTATTCGGGGGCGGCCCCGGGGTCGCCCTCGATGGGGAGCAGGATGACGTTGATGCGCATTCCCGAAGGCGGGCGGACCCCTTTGGTCGTATGGCGGAAGAGTCTGGCCCGGCACTCCCCGGATATCCGATAGGAACCGCTCCAAAGGGCGCTACAACCGCCAAACCCACCGAGACGTCGGTAGTCCGAGCTGCCCAGTGTCGGAAGACCGTCGGTGACGACGTAAAGGTTCGTGGGACCCATGGCGTACATGGCTTCGAGTCCCGCCTCGAGATTGGTGGGACCCGATGGCACGATGGCTTCGAGGTCGCGGAGAATGGGTTCCAGGCTGCCCGGGTCCCGGCCCGGTACCCATTTTCCCCCGCCCAGATGCCGGGCCTTGTCACTGTACGCCACCACGCTGACCTGCGACCCGCCGGGCTGGCGCGCCAGCAGCCACTTGACGATCTCCTTCGTCCGACGCCACTTCGGTCCCGCGCGTTTGCCGGCGTCCGGGCCATTCTTCCGGCGAATGATCGCGAGCAGCGTCTCGTCGGTCATGGATGCGCTGCTGTCCACGAGAATGCCGATCTTCCGGCCTTCGACCTTGAGGCCGATGAGATACGTTTCCCGGCCGGCCTTGGGAATGTCGATGACGTCCGATCTGGCCGTGGGCCGGGTTTCCGTGATCGCCTTTTCGAGCGCCGCAAGCCGCTCCCGCCTGGCCGACGCCGCTTCACGGCTGCGCTGCGCTTCCTGCTGTATACGCGAAAGGTCCCGGGAGACGGCCGGGATACGATCTCCGGCCGCCGTGGTCCGGCGGTGCACCGCCTGTATGTCGCCCCGGAGCTTCTCATGGAGCTGCTCGAGACGGCTCAGGTCGGTCTCCAAAACGGCGGCTTCGGGCACGGCCCTGTCGGGCGTGTCCTTGACCAGCATGAACACGAGCACGATCGCGCCCAACCCGCAAGACATGATGTCCAGGAAGGCGATGTTGAACCCTTGTGTGGCACGCCGCCGTTTCAGTTTCGACCCGCCGAGCTGATGCGGTTGAGCAGGAACGCCTCACAGTAGTCCTGGGTGTCCACCACCAGGGTGTCCTGCAACCGTTGGAGCTGATGGAGCATGAACATCAGCAGGATGCTGATGAGCAGCGCCACCAACGTGGAGTTGAACGCGACCCCGAGGCTCCCGGTCATCCCGGCGATGTCGCCGGCGAGAGCCTGATCCGCCTGGGACAGGGCCTGGCCGATTCCGCGCACGGTGCCGATGAACCCGATGGACGGTATGGCCCAGATGAGATAGCGGATCATGGAGTTCTCGGCGTCCTGCTTGAGCGCCAGCGCCTCCACACTGGAATCGATGGCGTCGGAGGTGTTCTGGACATCCCCTGTAATCAGAAAGCGGCGGAGGCTGGTCATGAGCGTCCTGACCAGCGGCGTTGCCCGTATGCGCGCAGGCAACGCCTCCAGGGTTTTCAGGTTTCGGGCCAAGCCCTGAAACCTGTCCGAGGATTCCGCGGCCTCATCGGCGTTGCCCTCCTCCGCGGCGTCTTCCGAATCCTGCGAGGCCTCCTCGAGCAGGTCAACGGAGAAAAGGTACTGCTCTCTCAGTATGGCGACGCATTTGTCGATGATGAGGAACATCCCCCACAGCATGAGGATCAGGCAGATCTCCTGCTCGTAGTCCTTCAGGATCACGAGCAGATGCCGGGGCGCCGACTGGCCCGCCTGTCCGGCGGTCTCGATAATCAGGGACGCCGCCGGCCGTATGTATCCGATGTAGGTGACGTGCACGATCACCACGAACGCGACCAGCACCAGGCTGTTGAAGAGCGTTTTCCGCATGTTAGAGGCCGCTAAATATCCACCGGGAACGACACCGGCGTGTTCAGACTGAACGACGTTCGATTCGATTGCGCCACGGCCGCGGCCAGCAGGCCGGCCCCGATCAACGCCGCAACCGCCAGCACGGCAATGAGCCGGCTGCGCCTCGTCCTATTGCGCGATTTCAGCATCCGTGTACAGGTACCTGGCGACCCTGAAGCCGACGTCGTCGCGCCCTCCGTGCAGGCCGTCTCTGTAGGCCGCCCGCAGGGGCGTCAACGAACCCGACCGCCAACTCGACCCTTTGATGACGTGGGACTGGCCGGAAGCCGGGCCGAGCGGGTCGACCCCGGTGCCGGCCGCGCCGGGCATGATCGCATAGTGATCGTGGACCCATTCGCTGACGTTGCCGGTGATATCATGAAGCCCGGAGGATTCGGCGGGGAAGCTCCCCACCGGGGCCGGACCGGCATGCCCGTCGGTGTAGTCGGCGACATGGAACCGCGTCCTCCCCCGGGCGCTCTCATCGGCGACGTTGCCCGCCTGCCGCGGCAGGACCGGTTCGTCGCCCCAGGGGAAGACGGTGCCGGCCCCGCGGCCCGCCCGGCGGGCCAGCCACTCCCATTCCGCTTCCGTCAGCAGCCGATAACCGGACGACCTCTTGTCGATGCCCGCGAGATCGCCTTTCTCGATGCGATAGAACGGCGGCAAGCCTTCCTCGAGGCTGAGCCAGTTGCAGTACATCGCCGCGTCGATCCAGCGCACGGACGCCGCGGGCAATCGGGCGGACCCGCCGTGACCCGGCCTGAACTTGCGAAACTCGGCGTTGGAGACTTCATGTTTCGCCGAATAGAACGGCTTCTTGAGGACCACTTGCCGCTCGATCTCGTTGGCACGCTGCCCTTTCTGATGCCGAGGCGCGCCCATGGTGAACGGCGTCGGATGGAACAGCACCATCGCCGCGCCACCGGCGCTTGTGTAGCGCCGGGGCGCCTCCGACAGGCGCGCCGCCACCTTGGTGACCAGCGTCCGGTCGATGATCTTCGTATGCCTGCTCGACGGCTGGATCCTTTTCTCCACCGTGCGGTAGCCCGGACGCCTGAGGGATACCGTCTGCGGCGTCGCCGGCAGGCTGAGGGTGAGCGGCGTCACCCCTTTCTCGGCGCCGTCGACGAACACCCGAGCCCGGGGCCGGGAGCGAATCTCCACCCGGCCGAACTCACGCTGCAAATGCAGCCGAACACGGGTGGTCTGCCCCGGCTGGACGACCACCTTGCGGGTCATTCCGGCATACCCCTCGCTGAAATAGGCGACGTCCACCTGTGTATGGGCCCGCACCGCATGTTGCCGCGCGGGATTCACCTTCTTGCCGTTCACCAGCAGATTTCCGCCGGGCGGACTCACCTCGAACACCAGGGCCGCCATGGGCCGCCGCAGGCGATAGAAGCGTTTCACCGATGCCGCCTCGCGGGTGACCTCCACATTGTCGGAGACGCCTTCGTACCCGTCAAGTGAAACATCGATCCGGTGCGCGCCGCCGGCCACGCCTTGCTGGAACGGGGTCGTTCCCACGGGCGCGCCGTCGATGGTCACGACGGCGCCGGACGGAAGGGATCGGACGGAGACCTCCCCGGCGATCGCCCGCAGTGGAAACTCGATCTCGACCGTTTCGCCGCGGCCGATGGTCACCTGCCGTTCGACGCTTTCGTAGTGCGGATGATCAACGCCGACCCGGTATTCTCCCGGTGTCATTTCGCGCTCGAACCGGGCGCCGGTCGCAAGCCGTTGGCCGTCAACGGACCACCGGGTGGCCTCCGCGGCCGGACGGGCGGACGCAACCAGGCGGCCGGGCAACTCCCGCAGGGTGACGCTGATCACACGGCCCCGTTCATCGGCGGCAATCCGGCGGGTCGCGGGCCGGAAGCCCGGCGCGGCAACGGTGACGGAGGGGTTCGAGCCCAGGGAATAGACCACGCCCCGGACAGCCACCGCGATACCGTCCGCCACGCTGACGGAGCCGGTGCGCGCCGCATCCGGCGGGGCGATCCTCACCGACGTTCCGGTGGAATGGACGAACAGGACGGCGGCCACCAGCGCGCCGCAAGCCACGGCGACGGCGACTATCCCGTAGCGGCTCCGGTGGTGTTGTCGGGCCTCTTCGAGACGCTGCTCAAATCGGCTCATCGCAAACGATCTCTACCCGGACGTCCGACGCATCCGGCTGCACCCGGACCTTCACGATCTTCGATCGGTACCCGCTCCGTCTGCCCTCGAAACTGTACGCCCCCGGCTTGAGACGGATGACCTTCGAGACCACGGTTCCGACACGCCCCACGCCCCTGACCGATATCCTGGTCTTTCCGTCGGAAACGACCTGGATCGATATCTCACGGGAATAGCGCTCGAGCTTCTGTTGGAGATCCGCGGTCCGCGCCGCCAACTCCGGGCTCGCGCCGCGGGTTTCCATGCTCTGCGCGGCCACCTCCCGCGCCCTGGCCGCGACGTTGGGCGAAGACAGCCGGTGAGGGGCATCGAGGAAGGCCTGAATCGCGGACCGCAGGGAGAGGATGCGGACTGCGGTCCGGCCGCCCCGACAGCCTCTTCATTCCCGGGTGCGATGCCCTCCAACTCCCGATAGGCGTCCAGCGCCGCGCTCCAGTCGTCCGCCTGTGCCGCGGCGCGAGCGCGTTGGACCAGACCCTCGACTTTGATGACCTTGTCGAGATCGAGCACCTGTCTCGCCAACAGGGCGGTCTCGGCGCGGTCCGGAAACAATTGACGCGCCTGGACGAGGTGACCTCGCGCCTTGCCGAGATTCTTGTTTTCCAGGGCGGCAAGTCCCCGTGCGATGTGCCGGCTGTAGCGGCTGTCCCGAAGCTCTTTCACAAGCGTGCCCAGACGGCCGCGGACAGCTTGTCGCGCCGGATCCAGCCTGACGACGTTCTCCAACGACCGCAGCTCCGCCTGCGGGTCGTTCTCCAGCCTCGCCACCCGCGCCGCATCCAGGTGCGCCAACACTTTCGGCAATCCCTCGATCCTGGTGTTGAGGCGCAAGGCTTCGGGCGATTCCGGCCTGATGCGGAGGGCTTCGGCGATATGAAGGCCGGCGCCGTCGTAGTCGTCCCGTTCCAGGCCGGCGAGGGCGCCGGAAAGCGCCCTCGCGAAGGCGGCCTCGCGCAACCGGAGAGCTTCACGCGCCTGGGCCAGCAGCGCCTCGATACGGGCAAGGGCCTCGGCGTGGCTTCCCTCGCCGAAGGCCTGCAACGCCGCTGCCTTCATGTCCGCGATCTCGCGTTGGGCACCCGCGTCCCACCTTGCGAAGGCCTCACTCAGGATGACCGGCTCGACATCGGCCAAGTACCGGCCAAAAATCTCCTTGAAGCGTTCCCGGGAGTGCGTGTCCACGGGGACCGCGGTGTGGTCGGTGACGGCGGGAGCGGGCTCCGACTCGGCGTTGGGCTTCCGGGCCTCCGGCGCTGGGCCGGACCCTGCGGCCTTTGGGTTGACGGCGGGCGGGCGGTCGTTCACCCACATTTCCGCAAGCCAGAGTCCGAAGCCCGACAGTCCTACGACCACCACCACGGCCGCCGTAAGCCGCTTTTTTCGCGCGCTCCGATCCGCGCCTTCAAGCCGCTCCTGAAGCATTCCCGTGCCCGCCTTCAGAGGTTCACGTCCGGTGTCCGCTCCTGCTCGTATATCTTCTTGAGGAAGGCGCGCCACTGAGCGAACTGCTCCTTGGCGGTTCCGGTCAGCTCCTTCGTTTGCCTTTCGAACCGGACGACCTGCGGGGCGAGATCGAGGTCGATGGACTGGCCAAGCTCGTTGATGGCGTCCCGGTGGACCTTCATCTCCGCGCCGGTCTGAAAGCTCCGGACCAGCAGGGCGGTGCCGGCCACTCCCGCCGCGGCGCCCGCCAGCACCTGCCCGCTTTCACCCGCTTTCGCCGACAGAACGGCGAGAGCTCCCAACCCGAGCAACACGGCGCCGCCGACCCCTTGGAGAACCGCCTTTTGCCTGGCTTTCCTGTGGGCCTGGATTTCCAACAGGCTCTGCTCCTGCCAGACCAGGTAGCTGGTGTTCATCCTGTCGCTGAACGCCCGGTAGTTGTCTTGCAAATCGTCGACGAACAGTTGATCGCGTACGCGAACGGCTCTGGTTCGCAGGAGCATCGGATCATCGTCGCTGGGGTAGCCGGCGAGAACCACCTCGCCGGAGAATCCCGTCTTGAGATGCTCCGAGAAGGCTTCCTCCGCCAGGCTCGCACCGAAGCGAAGGTCGGTCAGCATCCTGATTCTTTCCAGGGAGGCGGGCCGGCGCTGCAGGAGCTGGTCTACGAGGGAACGCGCGGCATTCTCGAACACGGGGTCGTAGGGGTCCTTGCCCTGGTTGCGGGTGCTTGTGTGAAAACGCTTCTCCACCGTATGGGCGAA
This sequence comes from uncultured Binatia bacterium (SeqCode), assembly GCA_965218305.1. Taxonomy (GTDB): domain Bacteria; phylum Desulfobacterota; class Binatia; order UBA9968; family JAJDTQ01; genus JAJDTQ01. Next base: position 3,313,837 of record OZ244617.1, read on the forward strand.
GGACTCTTCCATCCAGCGCGCGCCGGACACGTCGCGCGCCTCGATGGCGATCCTTACGTCCTCGCCGTTCGACTGCTCGATTCTTCCCAGGACGTAGAGGTCGCCGGTGGCGGTGGCGTCGGGAGTGACGCGCACCGCTCCGAAGGCGCCCGTTTCTTCAAGGGCCAGCTTGAGCTTGTGGGCAAAACGAACGGCCTCGGCGCGCCGAAGCTCCGGCCAGACCTGCGTCGAGCTGCCTGTGTCGCTCCCCGACAGCCCGGGGTCGAATACCGGAACGATGATGTCCAGTCTGGGTACGGCGGCCGGCGGGGCGGAGCCCGTCGTCAATCCAGGTTGCGTCGCGCACCCCGACCCGACGAGCGCCAAACACATGAGGCCGGCGGCCAGCTTCTTCAACGACCCGCTTTGGGCCTTCAGCACGCCCTTTATTTTGTTGGCAGGCCTTTGTACCGACGGTATTCGTTCCATAGCCGTTTCTGCATCTCCGGGTCTTTTTCCCGCATCGCCGCCTCACGGATCTGTGTCTCGAGGACGCTGTCGTTATCGGCGGGAGGGATGTCCTCCGGTACACTGCCGGTCCCGGGAGCCGGCGGTCGTCCGGTCTGCCGCCGCGATGCGGTTCCCTCGGGCGGGACTTCCGACTCGCCCGTGGTGGACGCGCTTCCCAAGTCCCGGTCCCGCGCGGTCACGTCCGTGGGAGCCTTCGAGTCCGGAGCCGCCCGGCCCGGAGGCGAGACCTCCGTGCCCGATATTCCCGACGAAGGGACGGAGTCGCCCGATCCCGCCTCGGGTGCATCGCCGCCGGATGGAGGGGTGGAGGGTGAGCCCGCGGCACCTGCGGCAGTACCGGGAGGTCCTTCACCGCCGGGGGTCGCCGCTTTCCGGCGGCGGTCGACCTTGTTGAGGGAGCGCTGGAGGGCTCGATCCATGCGCTCCACTTTCTCTTCCCGTGTCAGGGACGGATCATCCTGGGCGCTGACCTGCAACTCCGGTTGGGTGATGGGAACGGGTTGTCCCTGGGATGACGACGGGGGCGGCCCCACGTCCGGATTCGGCTCTAGTCCCGGGCTCGCCGCACACCCCGAAAGCATGAGGGCCAGACAGAATCGGCAAACCGTTTCTCTTCCGCGAAACTGCATAGGAAAGCTGCGCTACTTCGAACGGTTGGGCCATTACAAGTTATAACTTCGGATCTTGCGATTCAAGCCGGCGTGGTCCCCATGGCGCGGCGCCCCGGCCGTCGAATGACTAGTCTTGTGTCTCACAAATAGGTTTGCAAAGATGCGCAGGATTTTTCGTTGTCGGCAAGGCGCGATGACGAGCAGTGGCGTGCCCCACGCGAGGAAGAGCAACGCAGCCGACGGCGAAAAAGACCAGCAGATTTGTAAACCTGTTTGTGAGACACAACACTAGGCACAAGGGGTTGGGCACAAGGGCTCTACACCTCATCGGACAATGGCAGTCCCTCGACCCTTGTTTGACACCCCCGATCAGGCTCCCCTATATTCGGTGCGTTCGTCAGTACTGTCGCGCAGCAACGCTTTCCATCGCAGGGAGCTCCCACATGTGGATCAATGAACCGCGGGCAAAGCGGGTTCTGGCCGAACGGGACCTCGACGGCCTGTTCGCCGCCACCAATATTCCCAACGTCTTCTACCTGAGCGGCGTGTGGCGCCGGCAGGACATCGCCGCCATCGTCACACGGGACGCCGTGACGGCGCCGTGGCTGGTGATTCCACGGGCCGAGGTGGACTATATGGTGGACACCGTGCCGCCCGCGGGGGTGGTCACCTACGGCACCTTCTTCCGGGTCCTCGAGGACAACGGGCCGCTCACCGCTCGCGAGCAGCGGATCCGCGAGCTCGGCTGCGACCTGGAGCCGGTGAAGGACTTCTTCGAGGGCATCGTCCGGACGCTGGAGAACGCCGGCCTCGACCGGAGCCGGCTCGGCTACGACGAACGGGGCCTGGACCCGGCCCTGGCGGAGCGCCTCAAGGAGCGGCTGCCGCACCTGGAGCTGGTGCCGGCCATGGCAGTGTTCCGCGAGATCCGCATGGTCAAGAGCGCCGCCGAGATCGAGCGCATGACCGAGGCGGCGGGGGTCACCGAGCAGTCCATCTACGAGGCGGCGCACGAGGCGCGCGAGGGCATGACCGAGGCGGAGATGTGCCTCGCCTTCGACCTCGGGCAGGTGCGGCGGGGCGCCGAACCCAACATGAACCACGTGGGCTTCGGCCGGAGCGCCGCCCTGGGCATGAGCAACGTCCCCGAGGACCGGCTCAAGGTCGGCGACATGATCCGCTTCGACGTGGGGTGCCTCTACAAGGGCTACCTCACGGACATGTCGCGGACCTTCTCCTTCGGCCCGCCGGACGCTAAATTCTCCAGTTATTACAACGCCATACTCAAAGGCCAAGATCTGGCCCTCAGCCTCATCAAACCAGGCAAGATCGCCTCCGAGATCTTCCACGATACGGTGGCCGAGGTGCGCGAGACCGGCATCCCCCACTACGGCCGCCAGCACGTGGGCCACGGCATCGGCCTGGGCCTCGGCGGCTACGACCGGCCCACCATCTCCCCCGGGGACGATACGCGCCTTGAGGCCGACATGGTGCTGTGCATCGAGACCCCCTACTATGAGATGGGCTGGGGCAGCGTCCAGGTGGAAGACATGATCGTCGTCACCGAAGACGGCTACCGGCGGCTCACGTCGGTGCCGCGCCACCTCCAGGTTCTGGAGCCTCGTTCCTCACGCCGGGTGACCTGACGTTCGAGGGTTTCACGAGCACGGGCGGGTTTGAAACCCGCCCCTACGCCTCGTCCTTCGGCCGGCAATAGGGAATGAAGATCCCTGCGCATATGGGTACACCGACTCCATTCCAGGACTTTCCATGAGTCACCTCACCGGTCTCGTCTGCATCCGCTGCGGCGGGTCTTTCGGCATCGAGCCTCGCTTCGACGGTTGCCCGGAATGCCGGCGGGAGGCCCCCGCCAACCTCACGCCCCGGTACGACCTCGATGCCGTGGCCCGGACGCTCTCCGTCGAGTCGCTACGGGACCGCCCCACCGGCATGCGGCGCTACCGCGAACTGCTGCCGCCGGATGTCCAGGATGCCGCCACCCTGGGCGAGGGGGAGACGCCGCTGCTCCACTGCGAGCGCTACGGGCGCCGGCTCGGCCTGGAACGGCTGTTCCTGAAGGACGAATCGCAGAATCCTTCCGGCTCCTTCAAGGACCGGCTGGCGTTCACCGCCCTGGCCATGGCCGGGCGGTTCGGCGCCCGGGCGGTGGGGGTCAGCTCCACCGGCAATGCCGGCGCCGCGGCCGCGGCCTACGCCGCCCGCGCCGGGCTCCCCTGTATCGTCCTCACCGTCCAGGGCGCGGCCTCCGCCATCGTCACCCAGATGCAGGCCTACGGCGCCATGGTGGTGGCCACCCGGACCAAGGCCGACCGCTGGAAGCTCCTGCAGATCGGCGTGGCCGAGTGGGGCTGGTATCCGACCTCGCCCTACTTCGGCCCGCCCGTGGGCAGCAACCCCTACGGCGTGGACGGCTACAAGACCCTCGCCTACGAGGTCTGCGAGCAGATGGGCTGGGAAGCGCCCGACTGGTGCGTGCTGCCGGTGGCCTACGGCGACGCCCTGTTCGGCATGTGGAAGGGCTTCGACGAGCTCGCCCGGCTGGGCCTCATCCGCACGCAGCCGCGCATGGTGGCGGCGGAGATGGCCGGTGGCCTGACCGCGGCGCTGGCCTCCGGCGAAGACGTCATTCCCGAGATCGCCGCGCCGACCCCCTACGTGGCCGGCTCCATCAGCGTGAACCAGAGCACCTACCAGGCGCTGCACGCGTTGCGGGCCTCCGGTGGAACCGCACGGGTCGCGCGAAACGACGAGTTGCTGGAACTGCAACGGGATCTGGCCGCTGACGAAGGCGTCTACGCCGAGCCGTCCTCCCTGGCCGCCCTTGCCGCGGTGGGCCGGCTGTGCGAAGAAGGCCGCATCGGCCGGAGCGACACCGTGGTGGTCGTCAACACCGCCAGCGGACTCAAGGACACCGCCGCCACCGCCGCGGCCGCACGGGCGGTCCCCACCGTGGACGGCGACATCGGGCAATTCCTGGAGACCCTGCGAGATGCATATGGCTATCGCGTGGAGACATGAGCCGGCCACGAGACACACGCATCGGGAGGCGCTACGGTCATGGCGCCTCGCCGCCCCACCCCCCTGGATCCCGGCTCAAGGCCGGGATGACGGAGAGGTGGTTCGTACGCGAACCGTCATCCCGGGCTTGACCCGGGATCCAGGATTGGAGGCTGACAACTCCTCATGAAATTCAGCATCCAGCTCCCCACCTGCACTGAAGGCCTGGTCAACCCGGTCCCGTTCGTGGACCCCGAAGAGTTCGTGCGCATGGCGCAGGAGGCCGAACGGCTCGGCTACGACGCGGTGTGGGGCAACGACCACATCAACCCGGCTTCCTACGCGAAACAGAAATGGCTGGAGCCGCCCAACTTCTACGAGGTGCTGGTGACCCTGGCCACGGTGGGCGCCCGCACCACGCGTATCCGGCTGGGCACGGCCGTACTGGTGCTGCCGCTACGGGACCCCGTGCTGCTGGCCAAGCAGATAAGCACCCTGGACCGGTTCACCGGCGGGCGGGTGATACTGGGCACCGGCATAGGCGCCTATCGCGAGGAGTTCGACGCGCAATGGCCGCGACGGAAGGCCGAACGGCGCGGCGACCTGCTGGACGAGAGCCTGGCGGCACTGCAATGCCTGTTTCGGGAAACCGAGGCGACCTACGAGGGGCGGCACATCGCCTTCAAGAACATCGCCATGCGCCCGAAGCCGCTGCAGGACCCGCTGCCCATCTTCGTCGGCGGACACAACGAGGCCATGATCCGGCGCGCGGCCCGGCTCGGCCAGGGATGGCTGCCGGGCTGGCGGCCCTTCGAGCAGATCGTGGAACGCGTGGCGTTGCTGCGCCGGCTCACGGAGGAGGCCGGGCGCCCTCCCCGAGACGTGGAGGCGTGCTCCCAGTTCACCCTCTGCATCCGCAAGACCCTGGAGGAGGCGCGCACCCGTTACCGCAACACCGGCATGGTCCAGCACCGCGTGTCCCTGGCGCATACCGGCCGGGACCCGGCCTTGGCCGAGACCCACAACCTCATCGGCAGCCCGGCCAGCATCCTGGAACAGGTGACATTCCTGGACAAGGCCGGCATCGACCACGTGTGCGCGCTGCAGTTCCCCTCGGATACGGGCGCAGAGATGCTGGAGCAGATCCAATGGCTGGCCGAGGAGGTCATGAAGCCGTTCAACGGCGCGTAGTCGCCTGTACCCGAACACGTCATTCCCGCAAAAGCATGCCCCGGACCCCGATCGGGGGCGGGAATCCAGGGGCAGGGAGGGGAGGTATTCCATGACACAATCGAAGACCGCGGTCGGCTACCTGCTGCCCACGCGCGAAATCGTGATGGCGCAGGCAACGCCGGACTGCGGCCCCATCATCCAACTGGCGGAGCGCGCCGAGGTGCTGGGCTTCGACTCCGTGTGGGTAGGGGACAGCATTCTGGCCCGGCCACGCCTCGAACCGCTGACCACGCTGGCCGCGGCGGCGTCCCGCACCAGCCGTGTGAAGCTCGGCACGGCCGTGCTGCTCCCGGCCTTACGCCACCCCGTGGTGCTCGCCAACGAGCTGGCCAACCTGGACCTCGTGTGCAACGGCCGGCTGATCCTGGGCCTCGGCATCGCCGGCAACAACAGCAGCATCGAGCGGGAGTTCACCGCCTGCGGCGTGGACTTCCGCCACCGCATCGGCATCTTCGAGGAAGGGATAGCCCTCATGAAACGGCTGTGGACGGAGCCCGAGGTGACGTTTCGCGGACGCCACTTCAAGCTCGACGGTGTGCGCCTGGGACTTCGTCCGGCCCAGTCTTCCGGCATTCCGCTGTGGCTCGCGGGCGGCGTGGACAACGCGCTGCGCCGAGTGCTGCGGCTGGGCGACGGCTGGTTCCCACTGCCGACCTCACCGGAGTCGTTCGCGCGCAACTGGCAGCGGCTGGAATCCCTGGGCCAGGAGATGGGGCAGGACGCCGGCAGGCTCGCCCGGGCCGTCTACGTCACGGTCAACCTGAACGACGACACCGCCCAGGCCGAGCGCGAGATGCGCGCGTTCATGGAAGGCTATTACAACGTCCCCTACGAAACCATGGTGGCCGTACAACCGCCGTGCAACGGCCCTGCCGCCCGCTGCATCGAACGCCTCCAGGCATTCGTGGAACACGGCGCCGCAACCATCGTCGTCCGCTTCGGGTCCCCCGACCAGACAACCCAGCAGGAACGCTTCGCCGCCGAGGTGCTGCCGGCCCTCCGCGCCGCCTGATACATGACGTGCGTTCGCCCCTGGCAACCCGTAAACCATGGCGACCGGCAACAAACCGGCAACCCGTAGGTCGGATTAGCGAAGCGTAGTCCGACACCCACGGCCCACGACGACGCCTCCGGAAAGAACAGCATGACCGACATCCAATTCGACCTCGGCTTCAGCTCTCGAACCGTAGCCTCCTACCCGCTGTCCCGGCGAATCGCCATCATCAAGAGCGCGGAAGCGCTGAGTTTCGACCGCCTGTGGCACTCCAACGAGAAGTTCGGCCGCGACATGGTGGCCAACATGACCCTCAGCGCCGCCCACACCGAGCGCATCGGCATCGGCGCCGCGGTCACGGACCCCTACAGCGTCCATCCCGCCCTCACCGCCGCCGCCATGGCCACGGTGGATGACATCTCGTCGGGCCGGGTCATCGTCGGCATGGGCGCCGGCGGCTCGGGTTTCCCGGCGATGGGCATCCAGAGGGAGCTCCCGGTGGCCGCCATGCGCGACGCCATCGCCATCATGCGCGCCATGTGGTCGGGCAAGCCCGCGATAGTGGATGGTAAGGTAGTGAGCGTAAAGAACGGCGTGCTTGGATTCTCCGCCCGGCCCGACATCCGCATCGTCATCGCCACCCGCGGCCCGGCCGTGTTCCGCCTGGCCGGGCGCATCGCCGATGGCGCCATGATCGCCACCATGGCCACACCCCGAGGCGTCGGCATCGCCTGGGACTTCGTCAAAAAGGGCGCGCAACAGGCCGGCCGCGACCCCGACCAGGTCGAGATCATCTCCCGCGTCGACACGTGTGTCGACCGGGACCGCGAGAAGGCCCGGGCCGGAGTCAAGCAGATGATCGCCTTTTTGTTGTGGAGCAGCTATCCCAACCGCGACTTCGTCACCCGGTTGGGCATGGAGGTCCCCGCCGAGCTGGAAGCCATGATCGCCAAGCGGGACTACGAGCTCATGTTCAAGGCGGGACCACTGGTGCCCGAGGAGTTCGTGGACGCCTTCGCCTGGGCCGGCACCCCCGAGGAAGTCGCCGCCAAGATCACCCGCATCGCCGAAATGGGCATCCGCCGCTTCGGCACCTGGGTGCTCGCCCCGCCAGGGGGCGGTATCGAATCCGTTATCCAGCTCATCGCCGAGGAAGTCATGCCGCGGGTCCGAGCGGGCGGCGCTTCATGAGTGACGCGGCGTAGGACGAAACAGGCTCGGCAGGAAGTCCGATGGATACTTATGCCCGACACGCCGGGATGCGTCGCGCCAGCTTGCGGGGGGCCGTGGCCGGGCCGGTGCGAATGCCTCTTCTACCGCTGCCGAAACGATAGCAGCGCTGGCCAGGACCGATGACGGGTAATTTCACTGAGTTACATACTTTCAACGTTCGCTGAAAATGCTCTCAAGAGAAACCTCTTGACTATGTTCACTCAATGAGCTAGTTTCAGCAGACGATGGAATCAGCGAAAATAATGAAAACGGTAGAAGTCCAGTCCGTCGACGCCCTCAGCGAGCTGATCGCGTCAATCCCCGCACTGGAAGTGGCTGCCGTCGAGCACGAAGTCGTGATGGGCCCTGACCGGATCGATGCGACCATGGAGGTCCGCCACGGGGCGCAATCATACACTTTCGTCGTTGAAGTGAAAGGCAACGGCCAACCTCGCCATGTGCGCAACGCCATCTATCAACTCCGCCACTGTGTGACCCACTATGATCAGGACAGTAATAATCGCGCTCATGGGCGGCTGATCCCGCTCTTGATATCACCCTATCTGTCACCGGAAGCGCGCTCGATCTGCGACGATCACGACGTCGCCTATCTCGATCTGTTTGGGAATGCGAAGCTCGCTTTCGACAGCATCTATATCGAGCGGTCTGTCGCCGGTAAGCCAAAATCGGAGTCGCGGCACCTAAAATCAATCTTTAGCCCGAAGGCTGCTCAAATCTTGAGAATCATATTGCGCGAACCGCGATTGGCTTGGCGTGTCACCAAGCTCGCGGAGAAAGCCAGTGTCAGTCTCGGGCATGTCAGCAATGTGCGCAAAGCCTTGCTTGAGCTGGAATGGATCGAAAAACACGAAGACGGCGTGATCCTATCCAACCCCGCCGCGTTGCTCGATGCCTGGCGAGAGAACTATCGCAGACCGTCAGGACCTCGGGTGAGCGGCTATACCCATCTGCACGGACGTGAGTTCGAAGCCCGACTCCGGCACGCTCTCAACCCATACCAAAACGGCCCCCTCGCCATCCTGTCGCTACACTCGGCGGCGCAGTGGATCGCACCCTATGGGCGCAACGCAACGCACACCTTCTACGCCGATGAAGAAGGCGCCGACCGCATCCAGCACGTGCTCGACATATCTCAAGCGCCGAAAGGACCGAACGTCATCATTCGGACGCCGAGGGACGAGGGCATTTTCCGGGACGCCATCGAACCTGTGAACGGCATCTTCACCACCAGCCCCGTCCAAACCTATCTCGATCTTTGGAGCGGGAATGAACGCGACCGCGAAGCGGCCGAATTCCTGGGAAATGAGACGTTCCCATGGCGCCGTTAGAACCACAATCAGCCAATGACTATGATGATCGCACCACCGCTGCGGTGAAATCCGTCCTCGTCGAGATCGGTCAAACCCTCGGCAGCTACCGTGGAAAGTTTGTCCTTATCGGCGGCGCCGTCCCGTGGATTTTGCTTGAGGAACCCGACTTTCCCCACATCGGGACGCTAGATGTCGACCTAAGCCTGGACGCTGAGGCGCTGGGAGACGGTGAATACGCCGGCCTCGTCGAGTCACTCATGAAACAGGGCTATGAGCAGCGCGACAATATCAGGGGTTTTCAGCTCGCTCGAACCATCGACCCAAAAGATGACGGTCCACCGATTGACGTCATCGTCGATTTCCTGATGCCGAAAGACGCAGATATTGCCAAGAACAAGCCGCCGCTCATCAGTAACTTTGCCGTGCAACGCGCCGACGGGGCGGCCCTCGCGATCAATTTCCACGAGATGGTCGCCATCACCGGCGATATGCCCAATGGCGGGACCAATACGGTCAGCCTCGCGGTTGCGACGATTCCAGCCCTACTGGCGATGAAGGGTTTTGCAATCGACAGGCGGCACAAGAACAAGGACGCCTACGACATATTTTACAGTATCCGGAATTATGACGGCGGCATGGACGCGCTCGTGGCTGCCTGCCAGCAGGTGCTTGCAAATGACAAAGGGCGAGAGGGCTATGGCTATATCGCCGACAAGTTCGATGCCTTTGAGGGCTACGGCCCGACCTGCGTGCGGCAATTTCTCGAAGGGTCGGACGCCCTCGACGGCCGCTCTCCGGAACAGTGGCAACAAGATGCCTTCGGCCAAGTCGATTCGTGGCTAAAAGCGATGGGGCTGAGATGACACGGCTTGAACCTAAACCGAGCACAGTCAATAGCTGCGCCATACAGGACTGTGCAAACCGGTGAAAGCGCTCGGATCGGCCCCGGGTAGCGCGTGACGACTTCGTCCGCCGTCAAAGGCGTGAGCCCTTCGATTTGGGGCGGCCGTCTTAGCCTGGAGGCGGCCTTCTCATAGTCCCCCGAAACGCCGAAAGGACCATCTCAACCAGAATCCGCGGCGGTCGGGTCAGCGCGTCGGTGACGGGGATCCCGAGCTCGTATTGGTACCGCACGATGGCGACGCTGACATCGGCGTCGGTCATGTTCTCGTGGTTGATCGTGAGGCCGATAACTTTGGTGTCGGAGAAGGTCTGAATAAGATTGATCTCGTCGGCCGGCTCCGGCATCGGCATGTGTTCAAAGTCGCAACGATGGGCTCGTCCGGGTGCGTGCTGCAGCAGGACGCCGTCGGGGCAGGCGCCGCGGAGGATGAAGGCCGACGTCGGGTAGGCGGGGTGACTGAGAGCACCTTGCCCTTCGATAATGATTACGTCGGGTTTCTCGGCTTCGAACGCTTCGATGATCGTCGCTTCGAGCTCGCCGGCGCAGAACTGTGAAGGAACGGCGTCGAGCGCGACCCCATAGCGGGCTCCCTGGATCAGGCCGGTCTGGCCCGTGCCGATCATGACCGCTTTGATGCCGCAATCATTGAGTGCGCGGGTCAGGACGGTTGCGGTGGTTCGCTTGCCAACGGAGCAATCGGTGCCGAGAACGGCGATGCGTGGGCAGGTGACCTCCGCGATACGGCCGCTGAAGGTTCGCAGGCTCTCCTTGGCACGTGGCTTTCGGACGTCGAGGATGTCCACGCTTCGTGCGGCGCTTGCCGCTACGAACTCCGGGTCGTCGGTCAAGAACTCGTGGAGCCCGTTCACGATGTTCATTCCCAGGTCGATGGCCTCCAGCAGAATCTCTCGATCGCGGGTCGACAACCTGCCGCTCGCGGGAGCCATCCCGAAAATAAAGTAGTCGGGCGTAGTTCCGGCGCTCGCCAGTGCATCGGCCAGGTCGCGGCAGATGGGAATGGCGTTTGGCGGTTCACCGAGCACTGCGCCGGCATCGAGACCGGCCTTCTCGCTGTCGATGACCGAAAGGATTTTATAGAGCTCGGAGTGACGGACGAGGCCGTTTGCGGTCTTTCCGTCAATGGCGCCGAAGTGCGCTTCGCAATACACGATTGCCGTCGCGACTTCGGCCGGGGATAGTGCAGTCTTATGAGCGGCCGGTGCGATAATGTCCCCCTTTCTGCAAGGCTGAAAAATGAGGCTTCGAGCGCTTGTCCGAGAGGCTGGATTCGACTCGCCTGTATTCCGTGCTGAATGGCGGCCGGCTATCCGTCAGCCGCGGCGCGGGGCTGTGAACGGTGCCACTCCCACGCGGTCCAGGCAGCGCCCAGCACCAGGCTGATGAGGTTCCACTGGACCCACGGGGTGATCATACCCAGGCTGGCGGCCAGGAACAGAAGGCGGGTGACGGGGTCGAGGTTCCTGAAGCAGTAGCCCTGCACGGCCATGCCCATGGCCACCATGCTGCACACGGCGAAGAAGACCGTGACGGTGACTTCCGCAGCGGTGCCGATGGTCAGCAGCGCGGAGTTGGCCACGAACGCGTAGGGGAGGACGAAGGCGGGCAGGGCGAGCTTCACGGCTTCTATGGACGTGGGCACCACCGGCGCCTGGGCGATGGCCGCGGCGGCGTAGCTCGTGGGCGCGGTGGGTGGGGTGATGGCCGAGATGGCGCAGAAGAAGATCACGAACAGATGCGCCTGGGGCACGATGGCGCCGGGGTCGAGTCCCATGCCCTTGAGCATGACTACCAGGGCCGGGATGGCGATGCCCACCTGGACGATGTAGGCCGACGACAGCGGCAGGCCCATGCCCAGGACGATGGCGGTAATCATGACGTAGACCAGGGCCAGCAGCAGGTGTCCGCCCGCCAGATCCACGATCAGGCCGGAGAACCGGATGGCGACGCCCGACAGGTCGAAGATGCCCACCATGATGCCGGAGGTGATGATGGCCACGGCCACCACGGTGGCCTGGATCGCGCCCTGGACCAGGGCGTCCCAGACATCCTTCACGCCCATGCGGGTTGCCTTGCGGAACCAGCTCACGATGATGATGAAGATGATACAGCGCACCACCGCGTAGCCGGGGCTGAAGCCGGCCACCAGGAGATAGATGAGGACCAGCAGGGGCAGAGCCAGGTGACCCCGGTCCATGATGGTCTTCTTGAGGCTCGGCAGCTCCTCCCGCGGCACCGTGGGGATGTTCTCCTTGACCGCGTAGATGTGCACCATGATGCCCACGGCGAGGAAGTACAGCACCGCGGGGACCAGGACGTACTGCATCACGTTGACGTAGGGAATGCCGGTGTATTCGGACATCAGGAAGCCCGCGGATGCCATCACCGGGGGCATGATGAGACCGCCGGTGGAGGCGGACGCTTCCACCGCCCCGGCCATGTAGTCCTTGAAGCCGATCTTCTTCATCATCGGAATGCTGAAGGACCCGGTGATGACGGCGTTGGCCGTGCTGCTGCCGGAGATGGAGCCCATGAGGCCGCTGGACAGGACCGCGATCTTGGCCGGGCCGCCGCGGAAACGCCCCGCCAGCGCGGTGGCGAACTCGATGGTGAACTGCCCGAAACCCGACTTCTCGAGGAAAGCGCCGAAAACGATAAAGAGAAAGATGAAGTTGGCCGAGATATGGGTCGGCAGCCCGAACAGCCCGTCGGTGAGAAAGTACTGGTTGTCGGCCACCAGCGACATCGAGAAGCCCTCGTGATGCAGGAACCCGGGCAGGTAGGGCCCCACGAAGGCAAACAGAAAAACCAACAGGGCCAGGGCCGCGAGCGGCCAGCCGACACAGCGGCGGCAGCTCTCCAGCACCAGCGCGACGCCGCCGAAGGCCAGGGCGATCTGCCAGTACGCGAAGGTCTCGACGTGGCCGATGTGATTGACGATCCACTCGTACTCGTAGAACAGGTAGCCCATGGACAGGAGCCAGCCCAGGATCACCATCATGTCGTACCAGGGCAGCTTCCCGTCATTCGGGCGCTTGAACGCTGCATAGCTCAGAAGCGTGATCAAGATCATCAGCGTGACGTGAATCACGCGATGAAAGTACGCTTCGGGTTGTCCGAAGAAGCCGGTGTAGAGGTGGTAGATCGAGGTCCCGAAAGCCACAAGGCTCAGGATAATCCCGCCGATGCCTGCGAGGTTTCGCTGCATGTGTACTGCCCGTGTGCTCTACGCACCGTGTCGGATGCGGTACGGAAATGCGGAACGGCGCTGTCGCTGGAGCGATTGAAGGCGCCCTAAAGAGCAGAGGGGCGGCGCTTGCGCGCCGCCCCTCTATTCGGAGGTTCCGGTTACTTGATGATTCCTTTTTCCTTCAGATACTGGTCCATCCCGGAGTGCCGCGGGACCCCCATGTCTTTGGTGGCGTTGTTGGCCGAGACCCGCTCGAACGCCTTCACCGCGCCGGCGTATTGCGGGAGGTTCTCGTAGACGAGCTTGGTGAACTTGTAGACCCGCTCCGCCGGAACGTCCTCGTTGGTGACGATGGTCGTGAACGTCTGGATGGTGGTCACGTCCTGCTTCTGATCATAGTATTTCTTGTCCAGTGTGAACGGCACGGCCGCGGGGTTGGCCGCGTTCATCTTCTTCTGGTCTTCCTTGGAGAACGGCAGGATCCGGATCGGCGCATGCGCGTGCATCTGGACGATGGGAGAGTAGTTCTCCTCGCCGGGTCCGAGGTAGGCGTCGATGTGCTTGTCCTTCATCTGCGCCACCGCGTCGTTGAAGTTGAGATAGTTGACCTTGGCGAAATCCTTGTACTCGATGCCGAGGGCGCGGAGCATCTGCTTGTTGAGCGCCTGGAACGAGAACCGCTGGGGCAGCACGTTCACCTTCCTGCCCTTGAGCTGGCTGTAATGGGTGACGTCGGAGTTGGCCCACACGACCCAGAACAGGTAGTTGGAGTACAGCACCGCGGCCAGGCGGGTCTTTTTTGCCATCTCCGCCCTGCCTTTGAACTTCCCCGTGCCCTTGAGGGCCTGGTCAAACGAGGTTGCGGCGGTCAGCCCGAAGTCGAGCTTGCCGGCCATGACGTTGATCAGATTGGAAACACCCCCGCCGATGTCCAACGTGACCTTGTCTCCGTTCTGCTTCTCGGCCAGCTTCTGCGTCACGACCCCGATGGGATACCAGGAGCCGCCGGGCTTGGAGACGCCGAACTTGAAGCTGTCCGCCAGGGCCGCCGGCGCAAGCGTCGCGACAAAAACCGCGATCAACGAAACTACCAGAAATCTCTGTATCCGACTCATCGTGATCTCCTTTCGCTACTCCCTCCGGTACCCCGTGCGCGCAGGTGCCCGGACAATCAAAGAACGTGAAACTACTTGCGTCAAGTCTAAATGTCAAGAACGGCCGAGGCGTGTCGTGCCCCGGTACCGATCCGACGTAGGTCGGATTAGCGAAGCGTAATCCGACACGGAGCGCCTCCCACCGGAGTCGGGTTACGCCTTCGGCTAACCCGACCTACGCAGAGGCGAATACTTCAGGGCAGAATGGGCATTGTTGACAAGAACAGACCAATTGGCTACGGAACGCAGGAGCCGTGCCGGATGGCCACGGCACGACTCGACTACTTCTCTATCAAAGGCACCATGAAACCCGCACCCTTCACATACTACTGTCCGAGCACCCTCGACGAGGCGGTGAGCCTGCTGGACCAGCACGGCGATGACGGCAAGATCCTCGCCGGCGGACAGAGCCTGATGCCGCTCATGAGCCTGCGTCTCGCCCGTCCGGCGGTGATCGTGGACCTGAACCGGGTTCCCGGTCTGGACCGCATCGCCGCCAACGGCGACGGCGGCCTGACCATCAGCGCGATGACGCGCCAGCGAGCGCTTGAACGCGACGCCGATCTCGCCGAACAGAATCCGCTGCTGGCCGCGGCCGTACCTCTCATCGGCCACTTCCAGATCCGCAACCGCGGCACGGTGGGCGGCAGCCTTGTCCATGCAGATCCGGCGGCAGAGCTGCCCGCGGTGACGGTGGCCCTGGGCGCCAGTTTCGTGCTCACCAGCGCCGGCGGCGAACGGGTGGTGAGCGCGGAAGATTTCTATCTGGGTTACATGGCCACGGCCGTCGAGGCCAACGAGGTGCTGACCGAGATCCGCCTGCCGGCCTGGAAAGCCGGCCGTCTCTGGGCCATCGACGAAGTGTCCCGGCGCAAGGGCGACTTCGCCATGGTCGGCGTGGCGCTCTGGGTAGACCTCGACGGCTCCGCCTGCGCGGATGCCCGGATCACACTGTTCGGCGTCGCCGGCAAGCCCGTCCGCGTCGAGAAGGCGGAGCAGCACCTCAAGGGCGCCGCCCTGGACGGCGCCACCCTCAAAGAGGTGGAGCGCATCGTCTTCGAGGAGTTGGAGCCCGACGCCGACATCCACGCATCGGCGCTCTACCGCAAGGAGGTGGGCGGTGTTCTCACCCGGCGCGCGCTGAGCGCGGCCGCGGCACGAGCGGAGGGCAGCGCGTCATGAGCACCAAGAGCATCCTCAACCTGACGGTGAACGGCAAGGCCTACGAGAAGCTGGCGGAAGTGCGCATGACGCTGGCGGATTTCCTCCGGAACGAGCTGGACCTCACCGGCACCCACCTGGGCTGCGAGCACGGCGTGTGCGGCGCCTGCACGGTGATCATGGACGGCGAGGCGGTGCGCTCCTGTCTGCTGCTGGCGGTACAGGCGGAGGGGGCGACCCTGGAGACCGTCGAGGGGCTGGCGGACGGTGACCAACTGCACCCCCTGCAGGCGGCGTTCCAGGACCGGCACGCGCTCCAGTGCGGCTTCTGCACCCCGGGTTTCCTCATGACCGCGTCGGCCTTCCTCAAGGAAAACCCCAAGCCCACGGAACCCGAAATCCGCGAAGCCATCTCCGGAAACATCTGCCGCTGCACCGGTTACCAGCCCATCATCGAAGCCATCGCCCAGGCGGCCCCGGAGGTCGGCGGCTCGGACACGGACTGACGGCGATGGCGGAACCCTACATCGGCGCTCCCATCAGGCGGCGCGAGGACATCCGGTTCATCACCGGCGCCGGTACCTACGTGGACGACATCAAGCTGCCCCACATGGTCCACGCCGCCATTCTTCGCAGCCCCCATGCCCATGCCCGCATCCTGAACATCGACACCAAGGGAGCCGAGGCCCTGCCGGGGGTGGTTTCGGTCTTCACCCTGAAGGATATCGGAGAGCTCGACGCCACCGTCCCCATCCGGATGTACAAGATTCCGGGGCTGGACAAGTACCTCCAGCCGTCGCTGGCCCGGGACGTGGTGCGCTACGTGGGCGAGCCCGTGGCCGTTGCGGTAGCGGAGAGCCGCTACCTGGCCGAGGACGCGCTGGACGCCATCGACGTCGATTACGAGATACTTCAGGAAGTGATGGACGTGCGCGAGGCGCTCCAGGACAAGGTGCTGGTCCACGAGCACAACGGCACCAACCTCGCCGGAGTCCACCACGTCTCCATCGGCGACGCGGACAAGGCCTTCGCGGAAGCCGAATATACCCGCCGCGAGGAGTTCCGGGTGCACCGCTTCACCGGCAACCCCATGGAGACCCGCGGCACCGTGGCCCACTTCGACCGCGGCAAGGGCGAGCTCAGGGTCTACGGCGCCACCAAGCTGCCGCACCTGAACCGCCAGACCATTGCCGCCTTCCTGCAACTGCCCGAGCACAAGTGCCACTTCGAGGAGAACGACGTGGGAGGGGGCTTCGGCATTCGCGGAGAGCTCTATCCCGAGGACTTCCTGATCCCCTTCGCCTCCGTGAAGCTCGGGGTCCCGGTGAAGTGGATCGAGGACCGCCGCGAGCACCTGCTGGCGGCCAACCACTCGCGGCAGGTGACCTGCGAGTTGGAGATCGCCGCTCGCAAGGACGGCACGCTGCTGGCGGTGCGGGCGCAGATCTACGGCGACATGGGCGCGTACGTGCGCACCCACGGCGGCCTGGTGCCCTGCTCCACCGCCGCGCTCCTGACCGGGCCTTACCGCATCCCCAACTACGAGGCGAAGATCCACTGCGTCATGACCAACAAGACCGGCCTGGGCACGCTGCGGGCCCCCGGACGTGTGGAGTCGTGCTTCTATCGCGAGCGCATGCTCGACATGATGGCAAGGGACCTGGACCTGGATCCGGTGGAGCTGCGGCGGAAGAATCTGGTGCAGCCCAGCGAGATCCCCTACGAGGTGGGACAGACCCGGCCTAGCGCCCACCCCACCATCCTCGACAGCGGCGATTACCCGAGCGCCCTGCGGCAGGCCCTGGAACGATTCGAGTACGACGAGATGCAGGGGCTCCAGGGGCGCTTCGAGAACGGCCGGTACCACGGCATCGGCCTGTCGTACTTCGTCAAGAACACCGGCGGCCTCGAGCCCTATGAGGGCGCCCGCATGGTGGTGGGCGAAGGGGGCGGCGTCAGCGTGTACCTGAGCATCGCCCAGCTCGGCCAGGGGCACGAGACCGCCATGGCGCAGATCTGCGCCGACGCCCTGTGCGTCCCCATGGACGCCATCTCGGTCTTCCACGGCAACACCGACCTCTCCCCCTTCGGCTGGGGCACTTTCGCCAGCCGGGGCACGGTCATGGCCGGCAACGCCGTCCACCTCACCGCGCTGCAACTCAAGGACAAGATCCTGGAGGCGGCTGCCCGGCACCTCGACGTGGACGCGGCCAAGCTGACGCTGGAGGACGGCGAAATCGTCCAGCCGGGCACCGAGGCGCCGGCGCTGCCGCTGGGAGAGCTGGTGACGCACATGCGGGAGTCCATCACCCCCGAGCAGGGCGTCCCCGAACTCGAGACCACCGCCTACTACAACTCCAACAACATTACTCACACCTACGGCGTACACCTGGCCCACGTGGCCGTGGACCCCGAAACCGGCATGCTGGAAGTGCTCAAGTACCTCGTGGTCGAGGACGTGGGCCGCGTCGTCAACCCGCTCATGGTGCGTGGCCAGACCGTGGGCGCCGCGGTGCAGGGCATCGGCGGCGTAGTGCTGGAAGAACTCGTATATGGCGAGGGCGGCCAGCTCCTCACCACCACGTTCCTGGACTACCTGCTGCCCACCAGCACCGACGTCCCACCCATCGACGACCTCGTGCTGGAGGAGGCCCCGTCACCCTACAACCCCCTGGGCGTCAAGGGCGCCGGGGAAGGCGGCATCGTCGGCACCGCCGGCGCCCTGGGCAACGCGGTCAGCAACGCCCTCGGCATCGAGGTCACGGACCTGCCCCTCAGCCCCGACCGCATCCGCTCCTGGATCCGCGCACGCGAGAACGGCTAGAAGCATGTCCGGGCAATCGAACCGTCGTTCCTCGTAGGTCGGATTAGCGAAGCGTAATCCGACAACCCGACCGGCACCAAGGTTGGATTACGCTTCGCTAATCCGACCTACACAAGACCCTCCGCGGGACGCCTCTCACCCCTCACCCCTTAGCGCCCGCCAGACCCGCTCCGGCGTTAGCGGCAGGTCGCGGATGCGCACTCCGGTGCCCCGTGCCAGGGCGCTGACCACCGCGGGGGCTACTGAGAAGATGCCGCCCTCACCCATGCCGCGGCTGCCGTAGGGGCCGATGCCGTCCCGGTTCTCCACCAGCAGCGTGTGGAACTCCGCCGGCAGGTCCTCGAACTTGGGCACCCGGTAGTCGACGAGGTTGGGATTCATCAACTGGTGGTCGTCGTGCACCATCTGCTCCATGAAGGTATGGCCGATTCCCATCATGGCGGCCCCCTCCTCCTGTCCGACGCAATGCAGCGGATGGATCGCCTTTCCGACGTCGGCCACGGAGACGTAGCTCACCAGGTTCAGCGCACCCGTGTCGCGGTCGATGTCCAGCTCGGCCACGCCCATGCCCACTTCCCATAGCACCGGCGTCTGCCAGCGGACCATCTCCGGACCCATGGTGCCGCGCCCCACGAGCTCGCCGGCGACGACCCCGAAGCGGCGGGCCAGGGCGTCGGTGAACGACATCGCCTGCTCGCCGGCCACGAGCCGCCCCTCCGCCAACGTCACCTTTCCCGGCGTGACCCTGAACGCCTTGGCCGCGATGGCGCGCAACTGCCGCTTGAGGTCCCGGGCCGCGGCCTGAACCGCCCGGCCCATGACCGTGGTGGAGCGGCTGGCCCCGGTGGAGTGGTCGTAGGGCGTCACCGTGGTGTCCACGGACACGGCCTGAACCCGGTCGCGGGGCAACGCCAGCTCCTCGGCCACGATCTGGGTGAACACCGTCTTGACTCCCTGGCCCATTTCCGTGCTCCCCGCCAGCACCGAGACATGGCCGTCGGGCCCCAGACGCACCAGCGCCACGGACACCGGCAACTGGCCCCCGGCGTTGGTGGAGCCGCAGGCAAGCCCCAGCGCCGTCTTCCGGTCACCGGCACGCCGCCGCCAACGGGATCCCGAGACCAGCCGCCGGAGACTCGAATGCAGATCCACGTCCACGGGCCGCAGCTTCGGTTGCAGCGTCTCACCCCGCTTGAGCAGGTTCCTGTCGCGCAGTTCCACCGGGTCCATAGCCAGGCCCGTCGCGATCTCGTCCATCTGCGACTCGCAGGCGAACAGGGTCTGGGGGCCGGCCACGGAGCGGAATGAGCCCGCGGAGCCGGCGTTGGTGTGGACGGAGTAGACGTCGCTCCTGAGATGCGGGATCCGGTAGGGTCCCAGCACCCGGGTGGCGGCAAGCTGCGCCACCATCCGGGTATTCTCGGTGAACGCCCCGGTGTCGAGATGGATCGCGGCCTGCCGCGCCACCAGGGTGCCGTCGTTCTTCACCCCGGTCTTGAGGTTCACGGTGGCGCCGTGCCGCCGCACCGTCACCATGGCTTCGGCAACCGACAGACAGACCCGCACGGGACGGCCAGCCTTGCGCGATAGCAGCACCACCAGGGGCTCGAACTTGCTGTAGGACTTGCCGCCGAAGCCTCCGCCCAGGTAGGAGACCCGTAACCGCACCTGGGACCGGGTCATACCGAAGATGCGCGCGATGTCCTGCTGCACGAGAAACGGGTGCTGCGCCGACGACCACAGGTCGATGCCGTCCGCGCCGTAGCGGGCCGCCGCGGCGTGGGGCTCCATGCTGTAGTGATAGACCATGGGGAACGTGTAGCGGGCCTCGAAGATGCGGTCCGAGTCGGCAAAACCATGGTCCACGTCTCCCTGCTCCACCCGCTCGTGGGCGCACACGTTGCCGGGCGCGTCGTCATGGATCAACGGCGCCCCCGGCGCCAGGGCCGCGTCCATGCCCAGCACCGACGGCAGCTCCTTGTAGTCCACTTCGATCAGCGCCAGGGCCGCCTCCGCGGTGTGCTCGTCCTCCGCGGCCACGGCCGCCACCGGCTCGCCCACGTAGCGCACCCTGTCCATGGCCACCACGGGCCGCCCGTTGTAGAACGGGTCCACGCCCCACAGGTCGCTCGCGGTGACCACCGCGCAAACACCGCCCAGCGCCTCCGCCTTCGAGGTATCGATGGCCCGGATGTGCGCGTGCGGCAACGGGCTTCGCAGGATCCGGCCTTCGAGCATCCGGGGGAGCACGACATCGCCCGTATACTTGGCCCGCCCGGTCACCTTGTCGACGCCGTCCACCCGGGAAACGTCGCGGCCGACGTGCTTGAAACTGGATTGCGGCATGGGCTCTCCTGATCTTTCTGTTTCCGCTCGCCCTCGGGCTAGATTGGTACAGAAGTTGCGTTACCACGTTCTCGCATCGGAACCTGAGCGCGACCTGCGTCCTCTGTTCGCTGCAGAAGTATCAGACAACGAAGTGGCCTTACCATTCGAATTTGTCATAGATGGCCCACCTGTGTCTCAGCAGGCTCGCCGCGGCGAGCGCAGAAGGCAGTGGACTCGGGACTTGAAGACAGGTGCCGAACAGCGCTGGGACGGAGGCTCACCCCTTACTGGACCGGTCATGGTGACCGTAACCTATTTCTTTGACGAAGGGGCACCGGATGTTGATAATATCCCCAAACCGGTACTCGACGCATTGAAAGGTTTGGTCTATTCAGACGATTCCCAGATTACTGATATGCTTTGCCGTAAGAGAAAACTGAATGACATATTGCGAGTTCAAAGCCCCTCACTTGTTTTGAACGATGCGCTTGGCCGTGGCAAAGAATTTCTCCACATTCTCGTGGAGAATGCGCCAATCCAGGAGGTGATTTCCTGATGGAAGACGCTACCATCCTTGAAAGGAGACTCGCTGACGTAACCGCAGAAGAGTATCGCAGCAAAGGCTACGTCGTGTCCCGCGAGGAGTCACTGGACATTCTGCCAGGCTTCCATGCGGATCTGGTCGCTCGGAAAGGTGACAAGGTAAAAGTCATAGAGGTGAAGTGCCGGTCTACTCTGACGGCAACTCCCGAAGTAAGCGAGTTGGCACGACTTCTCAATTCTAAGCCGGGTTGGAGCTTTGAGTTGATTCTGGTGGGCGAACCCGAGAGACTGGAGTCGCCTCATGGCGTTCAGTCCTTTGAAGAAGAAGACATCTGCCAGCGGATCGAACAAGCCGAGAAAGTGCTTGAATCCGGTTTCGCCGAGGCAGCCTATCTGCTTGTCTGGTCGGCTTTCGAGGCCGTGCTAAGAGCAATGATTGAGGAAGAAGGAGTCTCGATCAAGCGTATCACTACGTCAGGTTACGTTCTCAATCAGGCCGTCATTCACGGCGTCATCTCAAGGGACGATTACCACGACCTGATCAACATGATGAAATACAGGAACGCGATTGCCCATGGGTTTGGAGCCGACGACTTCGGTGATGGGCTGGTAACGGACTTGATTGAGACCACCAAGCGTCTCATGACTGCCGACTCTCACAGGCCTTAGGAGTATCGATCCAACTGCCTCTCTCATGGCATCCCTGACCCCCATCCGACTCATCCAGTTCCGCGCCGCATACAATCTGCCGGTGCATGCGGCCGTGGAGAATGGCATCTTCGCCGACAGGGGGCTTGCCGTGGAGATCGAGTATACGCCGGGCTCCGGGTATCTCATGGAAGCGGTGCGCACGGGCCGCTGCACCATCGGCCACGCAGCCGCGGACGACGTCGTCGCGGACGTGGAGAACCAGCCTGGTTCGGACGCTTTCGCCTTCATGGGGCTCCACAGCGGGCTGCTGAGCCTCGTCGGCGCGCCCGGGTGCCCCACCATGGAATCCCTGCGGGGCAAGCCGCTGGCGGTGGATGCGCGCGACACCGGGTTCGTCTTCATCCTGGAGAGGGCCTTGCGCGACCACGGCTTCGGTCCGGACGAGTACGAGCTGGTGGAGGTGGGCGGCTGGGAGAGCCGTTACCAGACCCTCATCGAGGGGAAACTCTACGCCACGCTGCTCACGCCTCCCTTCGTGGGAGCCGCCCTGGAGCGGGGTTGCCACGTCATCGCCCGCGGCGAGGAGATGGCGCCCGTGTACCAGGCCACGGTGGGCCTGGCCAAGCGCTCTTGGGCGGAGGGCAACCGGACACAATTAGTGAACTATATACGCTGCTATGTGGACGCCACCAAGTGGTGCTTCGCCCCGGAGAACCGGCGGCACTGCCTCGATCTCTTGGCCCGGCACAACGGACTCACCGGCGCCGCGGCCGAGGAGACCCTGGACTCTTTGCTGGACCCGAAGCACGGCCTCTACCCGAAGGCCCCGTTGAACGTCCCGGGTATCGCAGCCGCGCTGGAGCTCCGCGCCGGCATGGGCTTTATCGCCTCACCTGCGCCTCCGCCAGAGAAATACATCGACGTTTCCTACTACGAGGCGGCGGTCCGCTGATTCACACGGGCGGGGAGGGTGCACAAGGGCCCACCTCACGAGTACCGCCCTCCAACGCTTGTAGTCGCAGTGTGGTCTTGAACTGGTTGCGTGTTGACGCATACTGCATGGTGAACAAAACGGTGCCGGAGGCAAATCGTCATGGAACTTGAATCGGGGGAGGCCAAGGCTCGGCTCGCCGAGCTCGTTGCCGCCGCCTGCAACGGCGAGCGTGTCATCATCACGAAACACGGCCGGCCGGCAGCGGAGCTCGTGCGCTGCGACAGACGCGGCGGGATTGACTTCGACAAGCTGGCAGCCGCGCGCCACCGCCTGGGTCTCGACGGCGACCGGGAGTGCTGGCCGGAGGCATTCAACGACCCCGCCGTCAGCCGGCGCGTGCTCGGACTTGACGACGAATAAACGGGCCGGTGGGGCGGCGACCCATAGGAGTTCCGTTGATTCACCCAGCCCTCAGCATGCGGACCTTGCAAGGCTTCGAACGGGGCAACCCAATGTCAGTTGTGCGACTCTGGGGCGTGAACGCTATGTGTGGCCGAGGTTAGCTGGTCCAACGCGATGCCGATCAGCCTGTCATCGAGGATACTCAACTTGCGTCGACCGGCCTCTGCGCCTCCGGCCCAGTTGGACAGACCTTTCTTGACTCCGGCAACCGTGGGTTCGACGCCTTCTCTCTCCAGGAGCCAGTCGACTGTCGCGAGTAGCTCCATGCCGAGCGGTGACTCGAACCCGTCGATGGTGCGCGAAGCCCATTCCAAAACGCCCGCGTAAGTCTTTGCTTCGCCGGAGCTAAGGTAGGCGTTGACGATGTCCTTCTTGGCGTCGTTGAACCAGATGAGATCGAACGGACCTGCGTCGGCTAAACGCTTTTCGCAGACCAAATAGCTGCCATCGAGACTATCGAGCAGCTTGCTCAGCCTGTGCGAGTACGGACCATACTTGTTCGCGTTGAATTCGAGCCGTAGGGCATCCTCGACTTGCATGCACTTAACGCCACGTTCGATGAACCAAGCAAGCTTCTGCACTTCGAGGATGGAGCAGTCTATACCCAGCAGGCAGTACCGGCGCACCATCTCCGCCACCAGTGCACGCGCGGGTGTCAATTTCTGAACTCCCGTCCGCTTAGGAACATTCTGGTACTGGCCCGTCGGCTCATAGACGATAGCGTTGAGTCCCTTCACTTTTTCGAGCGCGGCGACGATCAAGGGGCGAACGGAACCCCAATCTAACCCACCATTACCGCATCCAAGAGGTGGAATCGCAATGGAACGAATCTGATTCTGCTCAATGACCCGAACGAGATCCTTTAGCCCTTCCTCGATCCATTCCAATCGGGTGTTCACTCGCCAGTGTGTCTTGGTGGGGAAGTTGATAATCCACGTCGGCCCGAAGAGTTCGTCACTCTTCGTGACGAACATTTCGCCTATATGGACCTCGTCTCTCTTGCAGGCGTCCGCATAGGCCTCGAAGTTCTCAGGGAACCTATCCTTGAACATTAGAGCGATTCCCTTGCCCATGATGCCCTTGGTATTGACCGTATTGACCAAAGCCTCCGCATCCGCTTCGAGCAGGTTGCCTTGCGTCAAAGAGATCATGAGAAGTACCAGTCCGGCCGCGCAATGACTTTCAAACTCACACCGGCCTCCTCTGTGTTTTGCTCAACGGTCCTCTGCTCGGTTTCTCCGTGGCAGACGATACCCGCCAGGCACTGTACAGGCATATGACGAAAAATGAGGGCTTCGGCTTGATACCGGTCGGTCTTTTCGGGATCGTCCACATCACGCCTAAAGTCGCGCCTGCCCAACAGTGGCCAATCAATCTTATCCAGGTCCTCCAAAGAAGAGAAGAAATTGGCGGCTTTCAGATATGCGTGCCGGTCCGTGTAGATTGCGGAGACCCCGTTTTCGACAAGGCCGCGTAGCGACGATACAAGGATCACCACCTCCGCGTTCCGACGAAGGGTAATTCCCCCATGGCCGGTCTTGATCTTGTACATCATCATCGAGAAGGGTGTGAAGTAAAATGGGATATAGTCGGCCAGCGTGCCCCAAGGCGCTATTGGCACAGTACGGGAGTCCCGCTTGTCAATGATCTCCTGGTTCCCGATTGCGACAAATTCAGGGTCAAGTTTCGCACCGCTCTTGCAGTAGAGGCCGTTCCCAAGAAGCCACGGCACATTATTGATGTGCGTGATCCGAAAGATCAAGGCCTTTTCTGCAGTTAGTCCGCCTCCCGTCACAGGCTACCCACCCTACCCAATTCTGCCATGAGATACTCAGCTATAACAGCAAAGACAACTGCTCCGGCACGGAAGTCTGCAGTACGGGCTGCCCCTCGGGCAGCTCGGCGATCCGCGACTCGAGCCAGCGGATGTAGGTGCGGTGGCGGGGGCGTTCCCGGATGGCCTCGACGCACAGGGAACGCACCCGGCCGGCGTAGTGCCGCCAGTTCTCGCGCACCGCACGCGGCATTCGCAGGTAGGTGGGGCCGTCGTCGCAGAAGAGCTCGCTGCGGGCGAGGGTCCAGATGTCGCACTGGATCTCGCCGCCGGGGAGGGGCTCCCACGCGGGAGTTCCTTCCGGGGGCGGGAGCTTGGTAAGCCCCTGTAGCAGATGCGTCAGCTCGTGCCCGATGGTGTTGTAGGTCAGGCCCCGGACCCGGAGGCGGATGTACAACGGGAGCCGGAGCCGCGTGGGAATGAACGCCACCCCGAGCTTCGTCTTCGTGTGGCCCACCCGGACTTCCAGGTTCTGCAGTTCGGGAAACTGGCCCAGCGACTGGGTGAGCATCCGCACCGCGCGCTTGTTCAGGCGCTTCTCCATCTGCGGCGTAAACGACACGGTCACGCCCATCCCGGGTGATAGCAAGATCATGGGCACTCACATGCGATCGGGCCCGCGGGTTGCTGTCCAGTCCTTCCCGCAACTGTGTTAAGATGCGCAGGGAAGCCACGGGATACGGGTGCGGCGCTCACATACGGTTTTGTGAGACGCCACACCCGACTCTAGCGCAGTGATCGATCGATTTCATCCGCTGGTACGCGACTGGTTCCGGGACCGCTTCGGCAAGCCGACGCCGCCGCAGGCGGCGGGCTGGAAGGAGATCGCCCGGGGACGCGACACGCTCATCGCCGCTCCCACCGGCTCGGGCAAGACCCTGGCGGCTTTTCTCTGGTCCATCAATCAGCTCATCGCGCCCGCGGAAACGGCCCAGGACCACACCCAGGTGGTGTACGTCTCACCGCTCAAGGCCCTGGGCAACGACATCCAGAAAAACCTGCAGGAGCCCCTGGCGGAGATCACCCGGGCGGGCCGGCGCCAGGGGCTGCCGCTGCAGGATATTCGCGCGGCCGTGCGCTCGGGCGACACCCCGGCCACGGAGCGGCAGCGCATGATCGCCCGGCCGCCGCATATCCTCATCACCACGCCGGAGTCGCTCTATATCCTGCTCACGGCCGAACGCAGCCGGCAGATGCTGAAGCGGGCGCATACGGTCATCGTGGACGAGATCCACGCGGTGGCCGGAGACAAGCGGGGCGCCCATCTGGCGCTTTCCCTGGAGCGCCTGGACGCCCTGGCCGGCAGACCGTTGCAGCGCATCGGGCTGAGCGCCACCCAGAAGCCCATGGAGGACATCGCCTGCCTGCTGGTGGGGACCCGGAGGCTGCGGCGCGACGGCACGCCGAAATGCGCCATCGTGGACGTGGGCCACAAGCGGGAGCTCGACCTGTCCATCGAGGTACCGGACCAGGAGCTGGGGCCCATCACCTCCCATGCACTGTGGGCCGAGGTCTACGACCGCATCGTGCAGCAGATCCAGAGCCACCGCACCACCCTGGTGTTCGTGCACACCCGCCGGCTGGTGGAACGGGTAGCGCACCAGCTCACCGACCGGCTCGGCGAGGGCAAGGTGCTGGCGCACCACGGCAGCCTTTCCCGCAAGACCCGGCTCGAAGCCGAGCAGAAGCTCAAGGACGCGGAGGTGCCGGTGGTGGTGGCCACCGCGTCGCTGGAGCTGGGCATCGACATCGGCCACGTGGAGCTGGTCTGCCACATCGGCGCGCCCCGCTCCATCGCCACCCTGCTGCAACGGGTGGGGCGCTCGGGCCACTGGCTGGGCGCGGTCCCCAAGGGCATCCTGTACCCGCTGACCCGGGACGACCTGCTCCAGTGCGCGGCGGCCGTGTACGCGGTGCGCCGGGGCGACCTCGACCGCATCGGGCTGGTGCGCCAGCCGCTGGACGTGCTCGCCCAGCAGATGGTGGCCACGGTGGCGAGCCTCACGCCGGCCCCCAAGCCCGGCGAGACCCTGCCGCTCCTGCCCGAGTCGAAGCCGCCGCCGGGCATCGCCGAGGATAATCTCTGGGAGCTGGTGCGGGGAGCCTACCCCTTTCGGGACCTCTCGCGCCGCGATTTCGAGCAAGTTCTCCAGATGCTGTGCGAGGGGGTAGCGCCGGCCAGGGGCCGGCGCGGCGCCCATATCCACCGGGACCGCGTGAACAGGATGCTCCGAGCGCGGCGCGGCGCCCGTCTCGTGTCCATCACCAACGGCGGCGCCATCCCCGACACCGCCGACTACGACGTGGTCGAGTCCCCCACCGAGACTTTCGTGGGCAAGGTCAACGAGGACTTCGCGATCGAAAGCCTGGCCGGCGACATCTTCCTGCTGGGCAATACCTCGTGGCGCATCCAGCGGGTGGCCTCGGGCAAGGTGTGGGTCGAGGACGCCCACGGAGCACCCCCCAACATACCCTTCTGGCTGGGGGAGTCCCCGGGGCGCACCCTGGAGCTGTCGCGCGCGGTTTCCGACGTGCGGGAAAACGTCGCGCGTCGCGCGGCCGAGGGGGATGCGCCTGACGGGTGGCTTCAACGCGAGGCCGGGGTCGGACCGGCGGGCTCCGAGCAGATCGTCGCGTACGTGAACGAGACCCGGGCCGTGCTCGGCTGCGTGCCGACCGTGGACCGCGTCGTCGCCGAGCGGTTCTTCGACGAGTCCGGGGGCATGCAGCTCGTGCTGCACACGCCCTTCGGCGGACGCATCAACCGCGCCTGGGGGCTGGCCCTGCGCAAGCGGTTCTGCGTCCACTTCGATTTCGAGCTCCAGGCCGCGGCCACCGACGACGGCATCGTGATCTCCCTGACCGACCGCCACTCCTTCCCGCTGGACACGGTCTTTTCCTACCTGCACCCGACCACGGTGGAACGCGACCTCGCCCAGGCGTCCCTGGCCGCGCCGATGTTCACCAACCGCTGGCGCTGGAACGCGGCCCGGGCGTTGGCGGTTGAACGATTCAGCCGGGGCAAGAAGGTGCCCATGCAGATCCAGCGCATGCGCGCGGAGGACCTGCTGGGCGCGGTCTTCCCGGACCAGGTGATGTGCCAGGACAACCGCGCCGGACCCGTGAACCTGCCGGATCATCCCCTGACCCGGGAGACCATGGACAACTGCCTGCGGGAGGCCATGGACGTGGACGGCTTCAAGGAGACGCTGGTGCGGCTCGGACAGGGGGAGATCGCCACCGTGGCGGTGGAGACCCCGGCGCCCTCGCCCATGGCCCACGAGATCCTCAACGCCAACCCCTACGCGTTCCTCGACGACGCCCCGCTGGAGGAAAGGCGCGCCCGGGCGGTGGCGCTGCGGCGCACGGCTCCGGATCTGGCGCAAGGCATCGGCGCCCTCAGCCCGGAGGCCCTAACCGAGGTCAAGGGGCAGGCCTGGCCCGACATCCGTGACGCGGACGAGCTTCACGACCTGTTGCTCACGGTCATATTGCTGCCGGTTCGGGAAACCGCGCCGTGGCAACGGTATGCCGAAGAGCTCATGGAGGCGAGACGGGCCACCATCGCCCGGCCGGTGCGCGAGGACGGCAGCGCGTTCTACGTGGCGGCGGAGCGCCTGAGCGAAACCCAGGCCGTGCTGGGAGCCTTTCGCATGGACCCGGCCGTCACCGACCCGGGCGCGGACGGCGCGGCTGCCGAGACCTCGGCCGAGGACGCCCTCCGGCGCGTCCTGCAGGGTTGGATGGAAATCGCCGGCCCGGTCACGGCCGCCGGCCTCGCCGCCCGAATCGGCCTTTCCGCCGAGTCGGTGGAGCGGGGTCTGACAGCTCTGGAAGTCTCCGGGGTGGTGCTGCAAGGGCGCTTCTCCCCTGGCACCGGGACCGACACGCCCATGGAATGGTGTGAGCGCCGGCTGCTGTCCCGGATTCACCGCCTCACCCTGGGCCGGCTGCGGCGGGAGATCCACCCGGTTTCGGCCACCGACTTCATCCGCTTCCTGCTGCGCTGGCAACACGTTCAACCGGGCTCGCAGCTCCACGGCCGCGACGGCGTCCACCAGATCATCCGCCAGCTTCAGGGCATGGAGTTGCCGGCCCCGGCCTGGGAGCAGCACGTCCTGGCCGCCCGACTCGCCGGCTACGATCCCGCCGATTTGGAGCACCTCTGTCTTGCCGGCGTGGTGACCTGGGGCCGGCTCCGACGCGACACCGGCGCACCGGATGACGATCCGGCCGCGGCCAGACTCTGGGACTCGGCACCCCTGGACCTCCGACCCGCGCCCGGGAAGACCCGCAGGACCACACCCACGCGATCCGCGCCGTTGGCCTTTGTGATTCGGGAGGACCTGCCGCACTTCCTGGATGCGGAAGCCCTGGACTGGCGCGGACTCCAGGGGCTCTCCGCCGCCGCCCGGGACGTCGCCGAATTCCTGGAAACCCACGGCGCGTCCTTTCTCGCGGACATCGCCCGGGGAACCGGGCATCTCACCGTGCGCACCGAACGGGCACTGTGGGAGTTGGTCACCCGCGGGCAGGTAACGGGAGACGGCATCGCGGGACTGCGCATGCTGCTCACCCCGGAGCTCAAGAGAAAAGATCAAGGACGCGGCCGCCGGAAGGGTTCGGCCGGGCAAGCGATCCCCGTGGGGCGCTGGTCGCTGTGGCGAAACGGGGACCCGAGCGCCGCGGACGCCGGGACGGAGACCCTGGCGCGCCAACTCCTGCAACGCTACGGCGTGGTCTTCCGGGAACTGCTCGCCAAGGAGACCCGCTGTCCCCCCTGGCGCCTGCTGCTCCAGGCCTACCGCCGCATGGAGGCCCGCGGCGAGATCCGCGGCGGCCGTTTCGTGGGCGGCTTCGTGGGCGAGCAGTACGCCCTGCCCGATGCCGTGGAGTCCATGCGCAACGTGCGGCGCCTCGCTCCCGACACGGCGCCGGTGATGGTGTCCTGCACCGATCCCTTGAATCTCGTCGGCATCCTCACCCCCGGCCCCCGGGTCCCCGTGCAGTCGCGTCAGTTCATCGCCTACCTCAACGGCACCCCCGCCGAGATCGGCCCCCTCGGCAACGTGCTGAGCCGCGTGCAGCCGGTCACGATATCGGGGTCGGAGTGACCCGCCTCCGTGAACAAGCGAATACCGATTCCCTCCGCAGGGGAATGCCTATCCGCTCCCCTCTGAATGGCGCGATTCGACTCCTCGATACTTCTTGAAAATGCGGCTTGAAGCCTACATGCTGGTATCGATGGAGACAGGGGCACATGTCGACGAGCGTAGTGTAGACCCCTTGACCGGCGACGAGCGCGCCACGGCCATGGCCCGGAAATACGTCTGGTGGCAACCGCCGGAACGCACGCTGGAGGACCGGCGGCTTTTTCTGGCGCAGATGATGACTCTCGGAACCGCCGCCGACATGCGGTGGTTGCTCTCGCGGGTTCCCACATCCGAGCTGCGTCGTGTGCTACGCGACCCGCCGATAGGCATCTTCAACCGCCGTTCGTGGAATTTCTGGCACCTCCGCCTTGGCTTGACACCGACGCCTGAGCTGCCCGCACGGCGCCTGCCGCGGGAGATGCCGGGGTGACGTTCAAGCCGATTCTCGACATACTGCCAAACGTGGCCTCCCTGATTGATACCAACGTCCCTAAAGCACACATTCTAGCCCGCTAATCCATCCGCTCCATGACGTTGTCAGCGAATGCTTCCATGCTGCCAGGGTCTGGTCCAGGCTGGCGTTCCGCGCCAGCCTGATCATGGCGTGCTGAAGGCCGGCGTCGCGATAGCGTTTGAGATCGTCGAGGATGTCGTCGTAGGCGCCGGTGAACGCGTGGCCGTGCCGGGCGACTCCAGCGCTGTAGTTGAACACCACCAGGCCCAGCGTGAGCCGGTCGAAATCATGTCCTTCCCGGTCGCAGGCGGCGCGCAAGGCGTCCACCCCGGCGGCGTAGCGTTCGGGGGTGTCCAACGGATGGTTGCGGTTGTTGATGATCGGATACCAGCCGTCGCCCAGCCTCGCGGCGCGCCGGATCGCGGCCGGGCTCTCGCCGCCGATCCATAGGGGCGGATGGGGTTTCTGGACGGGTTTGGGCTGGAACGGGAATCCGCTCACTTGTACGAACTCACCGTCGTAGGCCGGTGTATTGCTGGTCCAACACTCCCGGAACACTTCAATGTACTCGTCGACGGCTGCACCGCGCCTGGCGAACGGCGGCGCGCCCAGCACTTCGAACTCCTCATGCTCCCAACCGGCGCCGCAGCCCACCACCAGACGGCCCTCGGAAAGCACGTCGATGGACGCCAGCACCTTGGCCGTCACCAATGGATTGCGTAACGGCACCACCATCACACCGGTAACCAGCCTGAGCTTCCGGGTGACCCCGGCAATGTACGTAGCGAGAGTGAGGCATTCGAGCACGTTGCCCGAATCATCCCACGGGGTGGAGCCGTCGGCGGTGTAGGGATATGCGTCCTTCTCGCCGAAGGGCGGAAAGATGTGATCGGCGATGGAAACGTAGCTAAGCCCGACCTCCTCGGCCTTTTCGGCGATCATGCGGGTGTTCGTCGCGGTGCCGAGGGGAGGTCGGGTCGGTGCGCCGTATCCGAAGTACATGTCAACCCTTCAAGGCGATGACACGTCTCGAACGGTCACGGCGCGCTAGTGCTTGGTGGCGGGCCACCGTCCTTCGACCATGGCGTTGAACTCGTCGGTGAAGAAGAACTTCTCCTGACCGAAGGCGGGCCGCAAATGGTCGAACCACGTGGCTTTCGGATCGTAGGCCGCGAAGAACGGACGCCCGACCCAGTCGGGGCTCCGGCCCTGGAGAAAGCGGAGAATGAACACCTTCTCGCCGGCGATCTCCTGCACGTCCTGGATCTCGATCTTGCCGGGGGTCGCGCTCATGCTCGGGCCGCGCACGGTGCGGGCAAGGCCGGACACGTACTTGATGGCGCCCTGGAAGATGCGGCAGGTCTTCTCCAGCGGTACCTCGAAGTAGTTCCGCGCGCCGGTGTCCCGTTCCACGAACATGTAGTAGGGGATCATCCCCAGCCGCACTTCTTCCTCCCACATGCGTATCCAGACGTCCGAGGAGTCGTTGATGTGGGCGAGCAGCGGCGCCTGGCAGCGGATCACCGCGCCGGCGTCACGCAAGCGGCGGATCGCCTCCCGGACGACATCGGTCTCCAGCTCCTGCCAGTGGTTGAAGTGGGCCATGATGGCGACATGCTTGCCCGCCTTCACGATCTTCTCCAGCAGGCGCACCATGTCGTCCGCATCGTCGTCACCGACGAACCGGGAGGGCCAGAAGGTCAAGGACTTGGTCCCGATGCGGATGTCCTGCACATGCTCGAAGCGGGGGTCCTCCACCAGCGGCTCCAGGTAATGGGCGAACACGGAGGTCTTCATGATCATTGGGTCGCCGCCGGTTATCAGGAGGTCGGTGACATCGGGATGCGCGGCCAGGTAATCGTGCAGGCCGTCCGCCTCCTTGGCGACGATCTTGAGCGTGTTGTCGCCCACGAACTGGGCCCAGCGGAAGCAGAAGGTGCAATAGGCATGGCAGGTCTGCCCCTGGCTGGGGAAGAACAGCACGGTTTCCCGGTACTTGTGCTGGAGACCGTTAATCGTCTCGTGCGCAACTTGGGGGATGTTCAGCTCCCGCTGCCCGGCGGGGTGGGGGTTGAGCTTTTCGCGGATCTCGTGGGCGCCGGCCTTGATCTCGTTCGCCGAAGCGTCGCGCCGCATCAGGTCGGCCATGTGCAGGAAGTCGACCTCCTCGAGCATCCCCTGCTGCGGGAAAGTAATCTGGTAGAGGGGGTCGTCGGGCACCCGGTCCCAGTCGATGAGATTGTCGATCACGTAGCGGTTGGAGCGGAAGGGCAACACGTTGGCCACTACCTTCATGGCAAACCGATCGTCGGCGGAGAGCCTCTCGAGCTGCGGAATCTCGTCGAGATGCTTGGCTGACAGCGCCTTGTAGCGCGTGGACGGAAAGACCGGCGCCGCATGGGCCAGGTGTTCTTCGTCCGTTTGAAGAGCCATCATGCCCGGGTCTTGGGCGGGCTCGTTGCCGGGTTCCGACGGAACTTTGCTCATCACTCACCTCCAACGTTATCGCGACTCGTCTTCAACACTCGGCTCTCGATACAAGTATACTCCAACGCAACGAATATGAAAGACGAAAATCAGCATAAGCGTTGCGAGCCCCGTTTTGTAAGGGCCGGGGCGACTCACCGGTTCTTACCGGTTCGTTCCTGCTTCACCATTTTTCGGCTTTTCCGTTTTTTCTGCTTTACTGTTTCTTGGGGGCAAGTGCTTATCGAGTAGAGTCTCTCAAGGGATTGAAAGGAGCAAACCATCCATGGCCACCGATCTCTTTACCACCGCACGCGAGCGCCTCGACAACGCCGCCCGCTATCTCGACATCGAGCGCGAGGTGATCGAGCAGCTTCGATATCCCAAGGAAACACTGGCCGCCACGTTGCTGGTGCGGATGGACGACGGCTCGCGGAAGGGGTTCAAGGCGTGGCGCTGCCGCTATGACGACACCCGCGGCCCCACCAAGGGCGGCATCCGCTTCCACCCCGCGGTGAACGTGGACGAGGTGATGACGCTGGCGTTCTGGATGACGTTCAAGTGCGCCGTCGTCAACCTGCCCTTCGGGGGCGCCAAGGGCGGTGTGTCCGTGGACGTCAAGAAGCTTTCCCGCACCGAGCTTGAGCGCCTGAGCCGCGCGTACGTCGAGGGGTTCTCGCGGTTCATCGGACCCGAGCGCGACATCCCCGCCCCGGACATGTACACCAACGGCATCGTCATGGCCTGGATGGCGGACGAATACAGCACCATCACCGGCCATCCCACCCCGGCCATCATCACCGGCAAGCCGGTGGCGCTGGGCGGCTCGCTGGGGAGGGACGATGCCACCGGCCGGGGCGGCTACTACTTGCTGCGCCACCTGAAGGGGGAACTCGGGGTCAGCCCGGAGACCTCGCGGATCGTCCTTCAGGGATTCGGCAACGCCTCGTTTCATTGCGCGCGCCTGCTCCACGACGACGGCTACAGGATCGTCGGCCTCTCCGATTCGACCTCCGCCATCTACGACCCCGACGGCATGAATCCGTACACGGTGATGGAGCACAAAAACCGCACCAGGGGCGTCGCCGGCGCGCCAACCAACGGCACGGCGCGGCAGCTCGACAATGCCGAGCTGCTGGAGGCGGAGTGCGACGTGCTGATCCCCGCCGCGGTGGAAAACCAGATCACCGAGGCCAACGCCGCCAATATCAAGGCGGCGGTCATCCTGGAGCTCGCCAACGGTCCGGTGACGCCGAGGGCCGACGCCATCCTCGACAAGAACGGCGTGGTGGTCGTGCCTGACATCCTGGCCAATGCGGGCGGGGTGACGGTGTCCTATTTCGAGTGGGTGCAGAACAAGGCGGGCTACTACTGGCCGGTGGAAGAAGTGCACTCGAAGCTCAGGGCCATCATGGAGCCCGAGACCCGGCGCGTCTGGGAGGTGGCCAGGGAAAAGGGCGTGAGCATGCGCACCGCCGCCTACGTCCACGCCCTCGAACGCATCGGCCACGCGGTGGAGGCCCGCGGGACCAAGGCGTTCTTCAGCCAGAAGAACTGAGGTCGGCGCCGGTCGTGATCCACGGCGGGACCCGCTGTGTCGCGGTACATATCAGACGGAGCCTCCACCACTCGTGGTGGCTGCCGCCGAAGACCTTTCCGGCGGCCCGCGCCGCGCCGCGCACGGCTGCGCGCCGCTCGGCGGTGGGCGGGTGCGTCGAAAGCAGCCGGGGAAGCAAGCCTTCGCCCTTCTCTTGTTGGGCCAACAGCCGGGTCAGGAACGCTTCCAGCCCCCGTGAATCAATTCCCGCGGCGTACAGGCGCTCCAGCGCAAAGCGGTCGGCGTCGCGTTCCGCTTCGCGCGAGTAGCTACTGTTCAGCACCCATTGACCCAGGCCCGTGATCAGGATACCCCCGGCCACGTCGCCGGTCACAAGGCTTACCAGCACCGAGACCGCCACGGTGCGGTACATGCCCTGGATAGGGTGGTCGTATGCGATGTGACCGATTTCGTGAGCGATGACGCCCGCCACCTCCTCCGCACTCAAAGCATTTTCGATAAATCCCTTGGTCAAGACAACGAGAGTGCCCGGCAACGCGAAGGCGTTGACCACGTCCGTATTGATCACCACCAGGCGCAGGGGCGGCGGTTCGTCCATGCCGGCCGTGAGGCGGGCGGTCATGGCCTGGAGGGCGGCGCGCCCCGGTATGTCGCTGCAATACGCCCTTGTTCCCTGGGGCCCGCTCCTATCGATGGCGAGAAGACGCGTGAGCTGCCGCAACGTCGTGGCGCCGAGGCGTTGCCTGACCGTGTCGGGAGTCACCGCCGCCAGTTGCTTCGACAGGGACGGCACGACGAACAAGAGGACAACCGCGATGGAGCCCGCGGCCGCGCAAGCCCAAGCGGCAATCCTGGCAAGGCCGGGCCACGACAGCCGCACCTGCCGGTACAGTTGCGGAGCCACCGGCCGAAGCGCCTCCACCACGCCCGGATCATCGACGATCAGCCGCGCCGTGGTGCCGTCGAGGCCGAGCCGTACGGGCTCGCCGTCTCGCGGCAGCTCCACGAGCACAACGCGCCCGGCGGGCCACTGGGCGAGCACGGCTCCGTCCACGGCAAAAATGAGGATGGCCGCCTCCGTGACGGTGACGGTGAGACGCTGCGTCCGGGCCGTCACGCCGTCGTAGTATTTCGCCGCGTACCGCATCGCAGGTCAGAAACCGCCCACGTCCAGGGCATCCGCAAGCCCTTCACCGTGGCCGGGCAGGGTCGTCGTGGATTGCGCCGTCCGTTCCAGGGCCTCGGGTTGCGCGAGCATCAGGGTCTCGCAGACGGACCCGAGCAGGGTGAGCTTGACCATCAGGGTTTTGGCAAGACCAAAGAGCCAATAGCCCGCACCCATGCCGAGCAAGGCGGCGACAAAGACCGCGGCGCCGTTCACCGATACCCCGCTCACCTTCAAGACCCCCGATATCGCAGCGACGGTAAACGCGAGAACGAAGCCGGCAACTCCGACACACAGATAGAACGCAACGTAGATGCCGTAGACGCGCGCGGCATCCAGACCCGACTCCAACCGGGTCTCTCCGATGCGCACCGCATTGACCAGATGGCGAAATTCGCGCACGCGGTACCAGGTGAGAAAGACCGCGCTGAACAGAAGAAGTCCCAAGGGCGCGAGATTCAACCGGCGTAGGGCGCCGATGATGGACGCCCGGTCGAATACCTGGCCGCGGAGTTGGCTCCAGAAGTCGGCAAGGGCCTCTGCATTCACGAGGAAGAAAAGAAGGATCGCCGCGGTTGCGGGCGCGACCACCACCAACCACCGCAGGAACAACCGGCCGGCCGTGCCGTCGAAGGAAAATACCGTGGTGCCGAACCGGGCGTTGTCGGCGAAGTAGCGCGTCGTGGCCACGCGCAACCACGGGTAGGCGAGGCCGAGCGTGGCCAGCGTCACAGCGCCGTACAGACACCAGATCAACGCGTACTTGAACGCGGACCCTTCGAGCCCGAAGCGTACGCCGCGCCATGCCGTGCGGGTCAGCCGATAGCGCCGTACCCGGTAGACAGCCACCTGGACGAGGAATCCAAGAGTCCCGTAGTAGAGCGCTTGCAGGACCAGACCGCTGTAGCGGGGCCCTTCCGGGATGAGGGCGGGAAGCCATGAAAACACACTCGTGAGCGGGGCGATGACGACCACGGCGATCAGGAAGCCGATGAGCAACTCGGTTCCGCTCCCGAGGTACTCCAGCGGTTCATCGAGAAGCTTGACGTGCCGCCAAAGGAACCCGCGCACGCGCGTCTTGGCCCAGAACCGGTAGATGCCGAGGGTGGCCAGAGTCAGCAGCAGGTTTCGGAACAGCAGCCCGGCCAACTCGCCGCGCCGGCCGTCGAACGACACGGCTGTGGCCGGGGGCTGCGCCGTTGTGTCGACGTCGGCAACTTCGCGGTTGTCGTTCATGTCGATCCCGTAGCGTTCAACAAAACCCGGGGCGAGGGAACTTCCGGCCAATTGTAACATATGATGCGCAAACTAAAATCCGGCACACGCCTGACGGCCGGCAAGGCCTCGCCATGCTCACGGGACACGGGTGCCGGACGCTGGTCCCTACGCATATGGACAAGCCCGACTTCGAGAGCGTAAAAGACGTACCCATGCCGAAACATGGCGGTCTCAGCCATCTCGACGAGCTCGAGGCTGAATCCATTCATATCATGCGCGAGGTCGCGGCCTCGTTCGCAAAGCCGGTCATCCTCTACTCCATCGGCAAGGACAGCTCCGTCCTGGTGCGGTTGGCGCAGAAGGCGTTCCGTCCGGCGCCGCCGCCCTTCCCGCTGCTTCACGTGGATACGACCTGGAAGTTTCCGGAGATGTACGAGTTCCGCGAACGCATGGCCCGCGAGACCGGAATGGAGCTTATCGTCCACGTCAACGAACACGGGCTCGCCCGAGGCATCGGCCCCTTCACCCACGGATCGGCGCTGCACACCGACGTGATGAAGACCCAGGCGTTGAAGCAGGCGCTCGACAAGCACGGCTTCGATGCGGCGCTGGCAGGGGCGCGGCGCGACGAAGAGATGTCCCGCGCCAAGGAGCGGGTGTTCTCGCTGCGCACACGGTCTCATCGGTGGGACCCCAAGAACCAGCGGCCCGAGCTCTGGCGCCTCTACAACACCCTCATCCGTGAGGGCGAGTCCATGCGCGTCTTTCCCCTCTCCAACTGGACCGAGCTGGATGTCTGGAGCTATATCGACAGGGAAAACATTCCCGTCGTCCCGCTCTATTTCGCCGCCCGGCGCCCGGTGGTGCGCCGCTCGGGAACGCTGATCATGGTGGCCGACGAGCGCATGAAGCTCGAGCCCGGAGAGCAGGCGGAGATGAAGCAGGTGCGTTTCCGCACATTGGGCTGCTATCCGCTGACCGGCGCCATCGAATCCGCTGCCGACAGCGTTCCGGCCATCATCCGCGAGATGCTATCCGCCACGCATTCCGAGCGCCAGGGACGCGTCATCGACCACGACGAGGAAGGCTCCATGGAGCGGAAGAAACAGGAGGGTTATTTCTGATGTCCGCGGACCGGTCGTCGGAGGGCCGCGAGTTCCGCGCCTATCAGAACGCACGGGAAGACAGGGACATCCTGCGCTTCATCACCTGTGGTAGCGTGGATGACGGCAAGTCGACGCTGATCGGGCGGCTGCTCTACGAATCCCGCCTGGTTTTCCAGGACCAGCTCGCGCGGGTGGAGACCGACAGCAAGCGACACGGCACCCGTGGCGACGCACTCGACCTGGCGCTTCTGCTCGACGGCCTCCAGGCCGAACGCGAACAGGGCATCACCATCGACGTCGCCTATCGCATGTTCTCCACCGAAAAGCGCTCCTTCATCGTCGCCGACACCCCGGGGCATGAACAGTACACCCGCAACATGGCCACCGGCGCATCCACCGCCGATCTCGCGGTGGTTCTCATCGACGCCCGCAAGGGCGTATTGCCCCAGACCTGCCGCCACACCACCATTCTTTCCCTTCTGCGAGTGCGCCGTGTGATCCTGGCCATCAACAAGATGGATCTCGTGGACTGGTCCAGGGACGTCCACGACAGCATCGCCCGGGCCTACCGCGACTTTGCGCAGCGGCTCGAGGTGACCGACGTCACCTGCATTCCCGTATCGGCTCTGACCGGCGACAACGTCACCGAGCCGTCCGCCGCCATGGACTGGCACGATGGGCCGACGCTCCTCCAGACACTCGAATCGGCCGATGTCGCCACGGACCGCGAGAGGGCGCCTTTCCGCATGCCGGTGCAATGGGTGAACCGCCCCAACGCCGACTTCCGCGGGTTCGCGGGAACCATAGCCTCCGGGCTCGTGCGCCCCGGCGATGCCGTGCTGGTTTGTCCGTCGAACAAATCCTCAACGATAGTGCGTGTCGTCGGGCCGGACGGAGACCTCGGCTGCGCCAGAGCCGGCCAAGCCGTGACGCTCACCCTCACCGACGAGATCGACGTCAGCCGCGGGGACATCATCGCCCCCGCCACCGACCCGCCGAGCCTGAGCGACCAGTTCGCGTGCCATGTGGTGTGGATGCACGAGAACCCGCTGCTGCCCGAACGTCCGTATCTGATGAAGATCGGCACGCGTCTGGCAGGGGTCCAGATAACGGACATCAAGTACAAGCTCAACGTGAACAATCTGGAACACACGGCCGCCAAGACGCTCGGGCTCAACGACATCGCCTATTGCAACATCGGCCTCGACCAACAGATCGCGTTCGACCCCTACCGGGAGCTTAGGGAGACGGGCGGTTTCATCCTCATCGACCGGTACAGCCATGACACGGTAGGCGCCGGCATGATCGACTTCGGTTTGTGGAGGGGCTCCAACCTGGCGCGCCACAAACTCGCCATCGACAAGCCGGCGCGCGCGGCCCAGAAGAACCAGAAGGCCTGCATCCTGTGGCTCACCGGGTTGTCGGGCGCGGGCAAATCAGCCACTGCCAACGCGGTGGAGAAGCGCCTGCACGCCCTGGGCCGGCACAGCTACACCCTGGACGGCGACAATCTCCGGCACGGGTTGACCAGGGACCTCGGCTTCACCGCGGCCGACCGGGTGGAGAACGTGCGGCGTATCGCCGAGGTCGCGAAATTGTTCGTCGACGCGGGGTTGATCGTGCTCGTCTCCGTGATCTCGCCCTTCCGCGACGAGCGCAACATGGCCCGTGAGATGATGGAGGAAGGCGAGTTCATCGAGGTCTTCGTCGACTGCCCCATCGAGGTCTGCGAGCAGCGCGATCCCAAGGGACTGTACCGGAAGGCCCGATCCGGCGAGATCAGGAACTTCACCGGCGTGGACAGCCCCTACGAACCGCCCGAGAATCCGGAGATCGTGTTGAAGACCGCCGAGCGAAGCATCGACGAGGTCGCGGACCAGATCATCGACTATCTCCGATCCGAATTGGACCACACCAAGCATTGACCGAGTAGGGCGACCCCGCGGGGATGAGGAGTCTCGCGTACATCAGAACCGCACGAAGAGGCGCGTAAACTCAATCCTGAATGCTCACCTGCCCTCAAGCTGCTGTCGGAGCCTTTCGATACGCCTCCGGTTCACTCCCATGTCCCAGAAGGGGGCGAGACGCGATGCGGAGCGTACGTGAATCACCCGCTCCTCGGGCAAGCCGAAATTCGAGGTCGTCGGGAAATCCGATACGGGTCCGGCAGACTGCATGCAGATACTCGTCCGTTGCCGTGACGACAACCGTGCGTGGTGTGCCGGCCAGAAGAGTCCTCAGCCGCTCGAAATAGACCGAAACGTCGCCCGGCACGACGAAGGGCTCGACGCGGGCAAGACGCGATGCGTCGTCTCGGCTGCAGACGCATTTGGGCCACCACGGGCAGGGGGAAAGTTGTCTGGAAGCGGCATCCACGTGTTTCGTCGTCGTCATGGCTCATGGTGACGGGACTACGTCTACGTGTATGGATGCCACGGGACGAAAGGCCGCCTCCGCCGGAACTCAATCGCGGCGGCGGATGGGATCCGAGCCTGAGGGCTATGAACCTTCCGGCTCCTTTTCCGCTGCTTCGGGCGCCGGTGCTTCCGGGGCCGCTGCTTCCGGGGCCGCTGCTTCCGGGGCCGCTGCCTCCGGGGCCGCTGCTTCCGGGGCCGCTGGTGCTGCGGCCGGGGCGACCTCTGCCGGGGCCGCAGCGGCGTTCTGCTCCTGGAGCCTGGCCTCCCGTGACAGCTTGCGCGTCCGCCGCTTCAGACGCCGGATCTTTTGCCGCAGGATCTCCCGCTTGCCGGACTCCTCAACCTGGCCCTTATCTTCTCTCAGCGCCCTTATCTTTTCCTTGACCGCGCCAATGCCGGACTCTGCTGCCACGTGTGCCTCCTTTGGACGAGTGAAGGGTAACGGGTATCACATGGGGGTCGGAATCAAAAACGGCGGCCGAGCACCATCGTGGCACCCGCCCTCCGCCACCCCTGGATTCCCGCTTTCACGGGAATGACGGAGGGGGCGGGAATGACGGCTCTACCGGTCGTCATCCCAGCCGCCCCACCGCCGCCTCATGGCATAGGGGTTGGGGTGCGGCAGGATGAAGAGCTCGGTGCTCTTCGGCAGCATCCGGCGCGTGAGCACGAGCCGGGAATCGGCTTGCGGGCGGACCGGATAGCGGCCGTCGAGGAAGGACGCGAAGTACTCGGCCTGGTGCGGGTCATCGTAGTGCATCGGGAGCACGATGGGCGGCTTCACCTGCTCGATGACCTTGACCAGGTCCCCAAAGCCCAGGTTGTTACGCGCGTCGATGGGGATCATCATCACGTCGACCCGGCGCAAGAACTTCTCCTGTTTTTCGGTGAGCAGGTGCCCGATGTTGCCCAGGTGGGCGATGCAGAGGCTGCCCATCTCGAAGACGAAGATCGAGTTGGCGATCCGGCTGAAATCGTAGTTCCGGGCGCTGGGCAGGTTCACCACCACGATGTCCTTGACCTTCTTGCGTACCGGCTGCCAGCGCTGATCCAGCGTAATGCCCCTCAGCACCAGGGGATTCCCGCGCACCGCTTCGGTATTGTTGTGGGTGTAGTGGTCGTTGCTCACGGTCACCGCATCGGCGGCGATTCCCGGAGTGACGTCGAAGTTGGGATCGGCCACCACCCGGGTGCCGGTGCCGGAACGGATGACGAAACTCGAGTGGCCGAACCAGCGGACGTGATACTCGCCGAGGCCGATGTCCGGCTTGGCGGATACGTTGGCCAGCGGGCCGAGGGCTCGGGCCAGGTGAGGACCCGAATGGATGGACCGGACCAGGTTGGGATTGCAGATGGCGCCGGCGGCCTGCGCGCTCAACAGAACCGCCAACCCGAGCAGAAGACTCGTCACACCGCGTCTTGTCATGGCTGTTCCCCCCATGCCCTGCGGCCGACACCCGCGAGGCGTCATGAGCACGCCTCGCACGTCCCGTAGAGAGAAAGCTGGTGGGAGGTCACCGTAAAACCGGTGTCGGGCGAGAGGAAGGGCTCCGCTTCTTCCCTACGGTCAAGCGTCACATCATAGACCTTTCCGCAGCTTTCGCAAATGAAATGCGGATGCTTGTTCAAGATCGGATCGAAGTGTTGCGTGCGCCCGATGTTGAGGATCTGCACCTTGCCGTCGGCGGCAAGCTTTTGAAGATTGCGGTAGACCGTACCGAGGCTGATGTGCGGAATCTCCCTGCGGACCCGTTCGTAGATCTGATCCGCGGTGGGATGGGACATCTCGTCCTTCAGGACGTCCCAGATGACTTCAAGCTGTCGTGTCCGTCTCGTGGACATGGACGATCCCCGGCTACGGCCTGCGGGACGCTACCCCAAGTCGCTGAGCAGCTCCGCCTTGGCGGCCGCGGTCAACCGGACCTCGGCGTGGTAGTTTTCGTGATCGACCACGATGCTGACATCCCGGTCGCGCAACGCTTCAGCTTCGTCCGGGGTGAGGCCGAAGGTGATGTACTGCACCGCGCTGATCTTGTCTTCCTTGCTGCGGCCCTCTTCGAACCGGGCGCGAATCGTGTGGTCGGCGCCGGCCTTGAGGAAGACCCGTTCGTCGATGCCGAGAAACTTCAGCAGCTCCCCGCGCAGGTCGGTCTGGTCCTCGATCTCGAGGAAGAGGGTCGCCCTGAGCTCTCCGGCCTCCGGAATAAGCTCGTTGTAGACGTCGATCTCCTCCCGGATCTTGTCCAGGTCGCGGATGCTCTCCGCCCGCAGCATCTCCTGTATCTGAAAGATCACCGTGGCCCGGTTCTCGAACACCAGGGAAACCTTGTCCCCCACCGACACCCGCCGGATTTTCTTGAGATCGATGATCTCGCGGCGGAAGTCGACGCGCTTCTGCTCGTAGGCGTTGGCGCCGACGATGTCATTCAGGTTGAT
The DNA here is from genome assembly GCA_965218305.1 of uncultured Binatia bacterium (SeqCode). Classification (GTDB taxonomy): domain Bacteria; phylum Desulfobacterota; class Binatia; order UBA9968; family JAJDTQ01; genus JAJDTQ01. The sequence continues at coordinate 3,356,722 of OZ244617.1, forward strand.
CTTTTCCATGTTGGCTTGGGGGGACGGACCTTCCCGCCCATTCCCACGAGATCTGTCTCGGGGTGCAGGGCGGGAAGACTCCGAATGAACGGCCTGACGACGGATCAACCCGCGTCTGCGGGGTCCTTTCCGGCGACCGCCTGCAGTCCCTTGTTGAAACGGCCGGCATGGGACTTCTCGGCCTTGGCCAGGGTCTCGAACCACTCGGCCAGCTCCTCCAGGCCCTCGTCCCGGGCGGTCTTGGCGAAGCCGGGGTACATCTCAGTGTACTCGAAGGTCTCGCCCTCGACCGCGGACTTCAGGTTCTTCTCGGTGCTGCCGATGGGAACGCCGGTACAGGGGTCGCCGACCTCCTTGAGATAGTCCAGGTGGCCGAACGCGTGGCCCGTCTCGGCCTCCGAGGTGTCGCGGAAGAGTCCGCCCATGTCGGGGTAGCCCTCGATGTCCGCCTGCCGCGCGAAGTAGAGATAGCGACGATTCGCCTGAGACTCGCCGGCAAAGGCGTTCTTCAGGTTCTCGTGGCTCTTGGTGCCGTTGATACTTGCCATAGATGCCTCCTTATTAGTAATAGTTCTGATTAGTAGCTGAAGCCCGTCCGCAATTCAAGGGCAGAGGCCGGAAACCGCCGTCCCCGATCCGCACCGGGCGGCAACTGGCCTGCCGCCCTGGGTTTTGCTATCCTGCTGTGAGTTGATCGCCTTCACCGGACCCATGGACAACATGATCAGCATCGACCATTTCCGCACCCTGGACCTGCGCATCGGCACGGTCACCAGCGCCGAACCGCCCAATGCCGACCGGCTCATGGTGCTGAAGGTGGACCTGGGCTCGGAGGAGCGCCAACTCGTGGCCGGCATTCGCGGCCACTACAGCCCGGACGAACTCACGGGCCGGCAGATCGTGGTGGTGGCCAACCTGAAGCCTGCAAGGCTGCGAGGCATCGAGAGCCAGGGAATGATCCTCGCCGCATCCACCGACGACCAACTCGTCATCCTTGCGCCGGAGCAAAGGATCGCTCCGGGAGCCAAGGTTTCCTGACACGCCCGAGTGTCCACCATCGACAAAGCCGCGGTGACCTGCTGTCTGGTTGACCTGTCGGCCTTGCGCGCAAACCTGAACACGGTGCGCCGCCGGGTGGGCCCCGGTGTGGAGATCCTTGCGGTGGTGAAGGCCGACGCGTACGGCCACGGCGACGTCGAGATCGCCCGCGCCTTGTGCGGCGAGGGGGTCCGGCGCCTGGGCGTCGCCTCGGTGGCGGAAGGCGTGCGGCTGCGAGAGTCCGGCGTCGAGGCCGCGATCCTGGTTCTCGGCAGTCTTTACCCCGGCGATGCCGCCGCTCTGGTCCGGTATTCCCTGAACCCCGTCGTTCCGAATCTCAACCTCTTGAGGCACCTGGAAGCCTTTGGCGCCGAACACGGCGCCGATATCCCCTGTCACCTCAAGCTCGACACCGGAATGGGACGGTTGGGGCTCTTGCCCGAGGCCATCGAGGAATGGCTCGGCGAGCTGGGCCGGCTCCAAGCCGTCAAGCTGCAAGGAGTCATGTCCCACTTCGCCAGGGCCGAAGAGCCGGAGTCGCCATCGACCCGCGCACAAGTGCACGCCTTCCAGCGGACACTGGAACGCATTCGAGCGGCCGGCCACCGGCCGGCGCTGGCCCACATGGCCAACAGCGCCGCCATCCTGGGGCTGTCCGAAGCCCATTTCGACATGGTCCGGCCGGGCGGCATGCTCTACGGCATCTTCTCGCATCCGCCCATGGCGAAACACGTCCGGCTGGCCCCGGTGCTGACGTGGAAGACACGGGTCTTGCAGCTCAAGACGCTCCCGAAGCATTCGGCCGTCAGTTACGGCGGCACCTTCATAACCGGCCGCAAGAGCGTCATCGCGACCCTCCCCGTGGGCTACGCGAACGGCTACAAACGGTCGCTGTCGAACAAGGCCGCGGTGCTGATTCGAGGCCAACGGGCTCCTGTCGTGGGCCGCGTTACCATGGATTTGACAATGGTGGACGTTACCGATATAGCCGGTGTGCAGCCGGGGGACGAGGTTGTCCTGATCGGGACACAGACGGGCGAGGCCATCTCCGCTGAAGAGATGGCCGGCTGGGCGGACACGATCTCCTATGAGGTGCTCACGTCCATCAGTCCCCACATTCCACGCTACTACACCCGTGACAAAGAGGAACCGGGCCGCACAGGCAGGCCGGAAACGGCGTATGTGTCCGACACATAGGTAGACGGGTCATCAAGAGTCGATAGCTTCAGGTACATGTAAGGAGTGGGACATCCGTGGGCAAGATCAAAAGAGCGTTGATTAGCGTATCCGACAAGGACGGCGTCGTCGATTTCGCCGAAAAGCTGGCGGGGTTGGGCGTCGAGATCCTGTCCACCGGAGGAACGGCCGCACTGCTGCGGGAGAACCGCATCGATGTGGCCGAGGTCGCGGATGTGACGGGATTCCCGGAGATCATGGACGGCCGGGTCAAGACGCTCCATCCCAAGATCCACGGCGGCATCCTGGCTCTCAGGGACAAGCCCGAGCACCGCACCCAGATGGAAGAGCTGGGCATCGACGCCATCGATATGGTGGTGGTGAACCTGTACCCCTTCGAGGCCACCGTCGCCCGGGAGGCGCCGTTCGACGAGATCATCGAGCAGATCGACATCGGCGGGCCCGCCATGATCCGGGCCGCGGCCAAGAATCACCCGCACGTGGCGGTGGTGGTGGAGCCGTCGGATTACAAGGCCGTGGCCGACGAGCTCGTGGCCGGCGGCGGGGAATTGTCGCAGGAAACCCGGTTCAGGCTCGCGTCCCAAGCCTTCCACCACACGGCGCGGTACGACGGCGCCATATCCAACTACCTGGGGCGGCTCGACGGCGAGAGGAAAGCCGGCGCATGGGGGGAGAAACTGAACCTTCAGCTCTCGAAGCTCCAGGAATTGCGCTACGGCGAAAACCCGCATCAAGGCGCGGCGTTTTACGCACACGCCGATTCGGCGGGCCCCTCGGTGGCCCGGGCCAGACAGATCCAGGGCAAGCAGCTCTCGTTCAACAACATCCTGGACGCGGACGCGGCTCTCAGCACCGTGCTGGACTTCTCCGAAACCGCGGCCGTGGCCATCAAGCACACCAACCCGTGCGGACTGGCCACCTCCGACGTCTCGCTGGCGGATGCCTTCCGCAAGGCCAAGGCCGGGGATCCGGTATCCATCTTCGGAGGCGTCATCGCGCTGAACCGCCCGGTGGACGCGGAAACGGCCGGAGAGCTGAAACAGATCTTCCTGGAGATCATCATCGCGCCCTCCTTTACGCCGGAAGCCCGGGAGATCCTGTCCTCGGCCAAACGGCTCCTCAACATCCGGCTGCTGGAGATCGACATGACCGCGGACAACGATGGCACCCATGACCTGCGGCGGGTGCACGGCGGCGTGCTGGTGCAGGACTGGGACCACAAACCCATCGACGTCAGAGAGTGCAAGGTAGTGACCGAGCGGCAGCCCGCCAACGATGAGTTCAAGGCCCTGGGGTTTGCCTGGCGCGTGTGCCACCACGTGAAATCCAATGCCATCGTGTTCACGTCGAGCGACCAGTTGCTCGGGGTGGGCGCCGGCCAGATGAGCCGGGTGGATTCGGCCAAACTGGCGGTTACCCGCGCCAAGACCCACGGACTCGATCTCGCGGGATCCGTGGTCGCGTCCGATGCCTTCTATCCCTTTCGCGACGGCGTGGATGCGGCCGCGGAAGCGGGGGCCCGGGCGGTCATCCAGCCGGGCGGCTCCATCCGCGACGAAGAGGTCATCGCCGCCGCCAACGAGCACGGCCTGGCCATGGTGTTCACCGGCATCCGGCACTTCAGACACTAGGAGCCGTCCGAGACGAAGCACGGGTCGGGCCGCCGGCGGCCTGTACTACACCGGAACCATGAAGATTCTAGTCATCGGGAGCGGCGGGCGGGAGCATGCGCTGGCATGGAAGCTGAGCCAGAGTCCCGGAGTGGACAAGCTGTACTGCGCGCCCGGCAGCGCCGGCATCCGTCAGCAGGCGGAGCCGGTGGACATCGGCCCCGGTGAGATCGACAAGCTGGCGGAGTTCGCCGCCCGGGAGGCCATCGACCTCACCGTGGTGGGCCCGGAGCAGCCGCTGGTGATGGGGATCGGCGACCTGTTCCAGAGCAGGGGCCTCAAGGTGTTCGGACCCAACCGCGAGGCGGCAAGACTCGAGGGCAGCAAGGCCTTCGCCAAGGAGCTGATGCTGGAGAACGGCATCCCCACCGCCGCCTGCGAGGTCTTCTCGGACATTGACGAAGCCAGGAAGTACGTCGGCCGGGACCAACCCTGCGTCGTCAAGGCGGACGGGCTGGCCGCGGGCAAGGGTGTGATCCTGTGCTCCGGGAGGGCTGAAGCCGAAGCCGCCCTCGACGACATCATGGGCCGGAAGATCTTCGGCGCGGCCGGCGACCGGGTGGTCATCGAGGAGTTGCTCATCGGCGAGGAAGCCTCGTTCATGGCCTTGATGGACGGCGATAATTTCCTGCCGCTGGCGCCGTCCCAGGACCACAAGCGCATCTTCGACGACGACCGGGGCCCCAACACCGGCGGCATGGGCGCCTACTCCCCGGCGCCGGTGGTGGACGCGGCGACGCACGACGCCATCGTCGAACAGGTGCTGAAACCCCTGGCGGCGGGGCTCAAGCGCCGCGGCCTGATGTATCGCGGCGTGTTGTACGCGGGGCTCATGATTACCGAGGACGGCCCCAGGGTGCTGGAGTTCAACTGCCGGTTCGGCGACCCCGAATGCCAGCCGATCATGATGCGGCTCAAGTCCGATCTTCCGTCGCTGCTCAAGGCCACCGCCGAGGGCAGGCTCCGGGAAGTGGACGCCGAGTGGTCGGATCAGCCGGCGGTCTGCGTCGTGCTGGCGTCCAAGGGCTATCCGGGAGAGTACAGGACCGGTATGGAAATCAAGGGGCTCGACACTTTAGAGTCCTGGAGCGGCGGATACGCGTTCCATGCCGGAACGAGCCGCCGGGAGAACCGCTGGTACACCGCCGGCGGCCGGGTCCTGGGAGTGACCGCGCTCGGCGGTACGATCGCCGACGCCACCCGTGAGGCGTATGACGGCGTCAGCAGGATCGCCTGGGACGGCATGCACTACCGCCGGGACATCGCCCGGCGCGCGATGGACCGCGACTGACACTGAGGACGAGGAGAGGAAAAGACGTAGGTCGGATTAGCGAAGCGTAATCCGACATGGCCCGGAGCGGGCGTCGGGTTACGCCTTCGGCTAACCCGACCTGCGAGGCTCCCGCTCCGTCCGGGAGAGGCTGCCCGGCAGAAACAGACACCGCAAAACCAAGGAACGAAGGAGGGGCACACCGTGGCGGAGCAGACTCCGAAGGTTGCGATTCTCATGGGAAGCGATTCCGACGTGGAGGTCATGAAGGAGGCCGCGGCGCGGCTCGAATCCTTCGGCATCCCGTACGAGATGCACATATCGTCCGCCCACCGCTCGCCGGAGCGGACCCACGCCTATGCCAAGGGGGCGGCGGATCGGGGCATCGAGGCGTTCATCGTCGGCGCCGGCGCCGCCGCGCATCTGGCGGGGGTGGTGGCGGCTGTCACCACGCTCCCGGTCATCGGCGTGCCGCTGAGCGCGTCGGCCCTCGACGGCATGGATGCGCTCCTGGCGACGGTGCAGATGCCCGCCGGCGTACCGGTGGCCACCATGGCCATCGGCAAGGGCGGCGCCGCCAACGCGGGGATCTTCGCGGCCCAGATCATCGCGCGAAAGGACCCCGAGCTGGCGGACAAGCTCACCCGTTTCAAGGAGGAGCTAGCCGCCGGGGTGGAGGCCAAGGACCGGAAGCTTCAGGACGACCTCAAGGCGTAAGTGACCGGAGAAGCACGCGCATGGCAAAGATCTTTCCCTTCCGGGGCCTGACCTACAATCCCGGGAAGACTGACGATTTTTCCCAGGTGGTGGCGCCGCCCTACGACATCATCTCCCCCGAGCACCAGGCGGAGTTGTACGACCGCTCGCCGCACAACATCGTGCGCCTCGATTTCTGCCGTGACGCGGACCCCTACGAAACCGTGCCGCGGCGGTTCCGGGAATGGCAGGAAGACGGCACCCTGGTGCCGGAAGACGCCCCGGCCATCTATTACCTGAGCCAGGAATACCGGCTGCAGGACGGTATCCCGAGGGAGCGGCGCGGCTTCATCGCGTTGGCCACCCTCGAGGACTTCGGCGGCGGGATCCACGGCCACGAGGCCACCCTGGCCGAGCCCAAGGAGGATCGGCTGAAGCTGATGCTGGCCTGCGACGCCCAGTTCAGCTCCATCCTGGCCCTGTACACCGACGAGAAACCCACCCTGACCAACGCGCTGAGGGCGCACGTGAGCTCCCGGAAACCCAACGTCGAGGCGGAGCTGGGCGAGTTCGGCACCTCCCGGCTCTGGGCGGTCACGGACCCGGAACTGATCGGAATGCTGCAAGCGGCGCTGAGCGAGCGAGCCGTCTTCATCGCGGACGGTCACCATCGCTACGAGGCCGCCTGCGCCTACCGCAACCGGCGCATGTCGGAACGGCCCGGCGCCACCGGCGACGAGGGTTTCAACCGCGTGATGATGTACTTCGCCAACCTCGAGGAAGAGGGCGTGGTGATATTGCCCACCCACCGGCTCGTTCGGGAGCTGCCCGACGTGTCCGTCCCGGAGCTGGAAGAGAAGCTGCGGCGCCATTTTCACGTGGAGGACTTCCCCCGGAACGTCGACGGACGGCGGCAGTTCCTGGAGACCCTGGAACACCCCGAGCAGGGCCAACGGCTCCTGGGGGCCGCTTTCAAGGACGATCCGCGTTACCTGGTGTTGCGGCTCAAGGACGGAGAGACGATGCAGCAATTGGCTCCCGAGATGAGCGCCGAGCTGCGCGGTCTGGACGTCACCACGCTGCACGTGCTGCTGATGGAGTACATCCTCGGCGTGTCCACCCGGAACGCGGTCAACACCGACGCCGTGGCATACACCCACGATGCGGAAGAGGCGCTGGCCGAGGTGGAGGCCGGCGGCTGCCAGGCAGCGTTCATCCTGAACCCGCCCAGCTCCGGCGAAATGATCGACGTCTCCCTCACGGGCGACAAGATGCCCCAGAAGTCCACGTACTTCTTTCCCAAGCTCGTCACCGGCCTGGTGATTCACAAAGTGGAGGTCTAGATTGGCGCCATGGCAAAATTACATCTGACACTGGCGTGCGGCGACTACGACCGCACCAAGACGCTGCAGGACGGCTCGCTGGATCCCGTCGGGATCGCCCTCAACTACCTGCCGATGCAGGCCGAGGAGATCTTCTGGCGCATGGGCCACCACCAGGAGTTCGACGCCTCCGAGATGTCGCTGTCCAACTACATCACCATGACCTCCCGGGGCGAAAGCCCGTTCACGGCCATCCCGATCTTCCCGTCGCGCTACTTCCGCCATTCCTGCGTGTTCATCAACACCGCCCGGGGCTTGGACAAGCCCGAAGATCTGGCCGGCAAGCGTATCGGCGTTGCGGAATACGCCATGACCGCGGCGGTGTGGATACGCGGTTTCCTGAGCGACGACCACGGCGTCGCCGCCAAGGACGTCGCGTGGTTCACCGGCGGACAGGAAGTCCCCGGACGGAAGGAACGCATCGAGCTCAGGCTGCCGCCGGAGATCAAGGTGCAACCCATCCCCGACGACCGGACCCTGAACGACATGCTGGACAAGGGCGAGCTCGACGCGCTGGTCACCGCCCGCATCCCCTCGTGCTTCGCCGCCGGGGCGCCGCACATCCGCCGCCTGTTTCCCGACTTCAAGTCCGTGGAGATCGACTACTACCGGCGCACCCAACTCTTCCCCATCATGCACACCGTCGTCATCCGCAGCGACGTGTACGAGGCCGACCCGTGGGTGGCCCGAAGCCTCTACAACGCCTTCTGCCAGTCCAAGGACGACGCCATCGCGCGCATGAACATCAACAACACCATGGCCAGCACGCTGCCGTGGCTCCAGGCCGAGATGGCGCTGCTCCGGGACGTCTTCGGCGAGGACTGGTGGCCCTACGGCATAGAAACCAACCGCCACGTCATCGAAGCACTGATCCGCTACATGGGCGAGCAAGGGCTGCTGACGGACAATGTCCCCACCGTGGAGGACCTGTTCGCGCCAACGTTGGCGGGCGATTACAAGCTCTAGTGTCGGTAGGCGGTCACAAACTCCAGTGTTGGTAGAGGGCTACAAACTCCAGTGTTGGTAGACGATCGCAAGCCCTAGTGTCGTGTCCAGTGCTTACTCGTCATTCCCCCCCTTCCGTCATTCCCGCGAAAGCGGGAATCCAGGTGGGGTGGCGCGGGGAGGCACAGTCGCGGCACCCCGTGGTGAAAACATGACCCGCAAGGAGGCCGCATTCATTCGTCAGGCACGGGTCGGCCATCTGGCAACCGTCGACGAGCAGGGCCAGCCGCTCAACCTGCCCTTCTGTTTCGCCTTCGACGGCGAGTCCCTGTACTCCCCCATCGACGAGAAGCCCAAGGACGCGGCGCCGCGGGACCTCAAGCGGGTCCGGAACATCCGCGCCAATCCCCGGGTCTCCGTGGTGGTCCACCGCTACGACGACGAAGACTGGTCCCGGCTGGCCCACATCATCGTCCAGGGCAAGGCCACCATCCTGACGGACGGGGAAACCCACCGGAAGGCCGTCCGGCTGCTACGCCGAAAGTACCCGCAGTACCGAATCATGGCCCTGGACGAACGGCCCATGATCCGGATCCGGGTGGTGCGGTGCATCCGCTGGGGCAGGATCTGAGGGCGAGCCGGGGCACCCTCGCCCCGAGCCGTTTCCAGAGCTACAGCGAGTAGACTACGCCGCCGCCTCCTTGATCGACGTCACCCCCGTGGCCTTCATCATGCGCGCCATGAAGGCATGCACGTGGGTGTACTTGGCGTCGATCTCGCGGTCCAGGGAAGTGTAGAGGTAGTGGAGTTGCGCGTAGATGGAAATGTCGGCCAGGGTCATGCGGCCGAAGATGAAGTCCCTTCCGGAATAGAGCAGGTCGAGGTTCTCCAGATGGACCGCGAGGTCCTTCTCGGCCTGCTGCACGTCCTCGTCGGTCTTGGCCCTGCGGAAGCTCATGACGGTGCCGTTGAGGTCCTCGTCGGCCCAGTCCTCCAGCATCAGGCACAGTCCCTTGTCGGAGGGGTTGTCCGGGTAGATGGTGGGCTCGGGAACTTTCTCCTCCCAATACTTGGCCAGGATGGTGGAGTCCTGAATGCACTGGCCGTCGATGTCCATGGTGGGGACCTTGCGCTGGTTGGAGAACGCGATCAGCGACTTGCGCTCGTCGGCCCGGACGTCCACCACGTCGTAGGGAACCTTCTTCATGCTCAGCACCACGCGGAGCTTCTCGCAGAACATCGAGTTTTTCGAATTGAAGAGCCTTGTTGCCATGGGAATGCCTCCTTGTCGCTTGAGCGACGGATAACCGTTGTTGTTGTGGATCTACAGATAACCGTACTGTTCCAGAAACTCGCTCACTTAACCATCGCAGGTCACGGGGTCCTCCGGGCAGCAGGCGTGGCCAGAGCGACCGCTTCGGCAGTCAGCCGGGTAATTTCATCGAACCGGCCTGCCCGTGTGAGGGCGGGATCCGCGATCCAGGATCCTCCGCAGGCAAGAACGCCGGGAAGCGCCAGGTAAGCTGCCAGATTGCCCGGGCCAATGCCGCCGGTGGGTACGAACTGCATGCCACCATAAGGACCGGACAAGGCCTTGATGAACGGAACACCGCCGCTGGCCTCGGCCGGAAAGAACTTGACCGTTTCGAGCCCAAAGCCCATCGCTTGTTCCACGCCGGTCGGATCGTTGATTCCAGGAAAGATCGACAAGCCTGCCTCAAGGGCTGCCCCGACTACGGCCGGATTGAAACCGGGAGTCAAAATGAATTGGCTGCCTGCCCGATGTGCCATCCCTACCTGTTCAACATTGAGAACCGTCCCTGCACCCACCAGCATGTCCGGATATTGTTCGCGTATGATGCGGATTGAATCGGCGGCTGCTTCCGATCGGAAGGTGACTTCAACAACAGTCAAGCCGCCCGCCATAAGCGCCCTTGCGAGAGGAGCTGCCTGATCGGCTGTGTCCAGGGTCGCGATGGGCAGGACCCTTGCAGCTCCAATTCGAGCGATGGTTTCCAATGTGCCACAAGGCATGTGTCTCGCTCCGTTTTCAGTCGGTGGCTGCCGTTCCCTGCCCGGCAAGCGATTGGTCGAAGCAGTCCTTCAAGGCCGTGACAGGATTGCACCCGCCGCACCGACCACGCGGGATGCAATCTCGTGTCCTGTCAACAGGCATTGTCGTTCATCTTGACCGCAAATAAATGCCGCAAGGTAGCCACCGTTGAAACTGTCTCCGGCAGCCGTCGTATCGACAACCCTGGAAGCCGGGCGAAAGCGGGGATGCGCATCATGGGCGAGGCGTGGCGAAATCGGCCCGCGGACGCCTCGTTTAATGGCGCACGCGCTCCAGCTTCCGGCACCGAAGCGCGCGATAACCGCCTCCTCGCTCGCATCGCCGAACAGAGCCATCTCGTCATCCATCGAGGGCAATGCGATGTCGGCGATCTCCCACATTTCACCGATGATCCGGCGCGCCGTCTCTGCATCCTTCCATAGCCGCGGCCGGTAGTTCGAGTCGAAGGCGACAAGGCCGCCATTGCGCTCACGCAAGGCGCGCAAATGGTCGATGAGGCGCCGGCGGGCCGGGGGATGCAGGATCGCAAGCGTGATACCCGATACAAAGATAATCCGCGCCTCCGGAAGGACACCCATCGGGTCGTCGGAAGAAAAAAGCCGGCGAGCCGCCGAGCTGCCGCGCCAGTAGTGGAAGCTGCGCTCGCCAACAGCATCCGTCGACACGGTGTGGATGCCAATGAAGTGTTCCTGGTCGCGGGCGACGTGCGACACATCGAGGTCCTCTTCCGCGGCCATGGCAAGGAAAGCCTCGGACAGCGGATCAAGGCCGACGCGCGTGCAGTAGCCGACACGGCCGGAAGCGCCCAGTTGTCTGGCGCAGTAGACAGCCGTATTGAAAGTATCGCCCGCGAAACCGACTCGGAATCCGAGCTCCGGTTCCCGCCGGATCTCTGCCATGACCTCGCCAATGGCAAACAGCTCAAGCTTCACGGATTCCGCTCCATGCGCGCCCGGCACTGCGTGGGACACCACACTCGTCAGTCCCCCAGTGGCTTGGAGTCGTCTTCGTCGCGCGTATGGACCAACTGATACTTGATGCGGCGCATGGATTCCACCGCCGTCTCGCCGCGCAATTTCGCCACCTCGTACGCAAGAATGTCGATCAGTGCGAGCAAGACGTAGCGGGCAGGTGTCGGGGACAGGATGTTCTCCGGTTCCTCGGCGTGGAACGGCAGCGTGTCGGACGTCACTCGAGACAGCGGTGAATCGGGCGAGGTGATGGCGATGGTGTGGGCGCCGTACTGACCGGCCACCTCGGCCGCCCGGATGATCGGTTCGAATTTCCCGGTGATCGATAGCGCCAGCAGTACATCGCCGGTCTTCAACGTGGCTGCCATCATCAACTGAAGCTGTGAATCGTTGCACGAGGAAGCATGCAACCCCAGCCGGAACAGGCGGTTCTCGGCTTCCATCGCGGCCATCGAGGATCCGCCGCCGCCCCCGAAGATCATCACGCGCTGCGCTCCGGCGATGACCGTGGCGACCTGCTTCAGCGTCTCATCGGCAATCTGCTCGACGAGGGAAGCGAGGGAACGATGGATTTGCGAGACGATCTCCGTTACCGCTTCGCTGGTCCCGAGCGGGACGGTCCGGGGGTGAAGGTAGCGATTCCCGATGGCAAGGATCTTCGCCAGATCCAGTTTCAGTTCGCGCAGCCCCTCGCAGCCCACGGTACGGCAGAAGCGGGTGATGGAGGCGGCGCTCACCCCGGCGCGCGCCGCGATGTCGGTGGTTCGGGCATGAACGGCGAAGTCCATGTCCGAAAGCACCAGATCCGCCACGCGCCGCTCGGCCGGGTGCATCGTCGAGCCCAGCCTCACGATACGCGAGAGCAGATCTTCGGCAACGCTTCTGGTGTTGTTGCTTGACAAGAGCCTGTCCAAACCGCGCTTCGAACTCGGATTCGAAGACTGAGTATCGCTTTTCGTGGTTGCGATGTCGATGACATGGGAAAGATATCCTTAAAAAATCGTTGCAATCCATGAAAATAGTTTTTATAGTTGGCCCCGTGAGTCCCGTCCGGATACCAATTTCACCAGTAAAAATGTACCAGGGAGATCGAAATGTCAAAAACTCATTGCAATCCATGAAAATAGTTTTTATAGTCGGCTCCGTTTTGGGTCCCATGAGTCACCGTCCGAATCCCCTTTAACCAGGAGGAGTATCATGAAGATCATTCGAATCCCCGCACGAATCATCGCCGGAGTCGCCCTGCTGGCGCTCGGCTCCGCCGCCTCTCTGCCCGCGGCGGACACCCTGCGTTACGCCACCGTGGGCGAGCCGCCCAGCCTCGACCAGCAGGTGGTCACATCCGACCTCGCCACCACCATAGCCCACCACATCTTCGAGGGCTTGTACACGTTCGACGCGAGCTACGAACCTCGACCGCTACTGGCTTCCGGCGAAGAAGTCGGGAAGGACGGCAAGTCCATCACCATCCACCTGCGCAAGGACGTGAAGTTCCACGACGGCCAAGCCATGACTTCGGCGGATGTCGTGGCATCGCTGAAGCGCTGGGGCGCACACGGATCGCGCGGGAAGCTGCTGTTTTCCAACGTCTCCGAAGTATCGGCATCGGGCGCGCACAGCGTCAGATTGACATTCAAGACACCGTTCGGGCCGTGGAAGAATCTGCTGGCCTTCATCAACGGCGGGCCTGCGATCTATCCGGCCAGGGTCGCTTCCAAAGCCGGCAAGAAGCCGATCGACGTCAAGGACTATATCGGCACCGGTCCGTACAGGTTCGGCGAATGGAAACCGAACCGTCATCTCGAGCTGGTGAGATTCGAGGGCTACACCGCTCCGGCGGGTGAAGCCAGCGGATACGCGGGCAAGCGGGTGGCGCACTTCGATCGCCTGCGCTTCATTCCGGTCCCGGACCCGGGCACACGCGTCAACGGGGTCAAAGCCGGCGACTACGACTATGCGGAAAGCATGCCCAGCGACCTGATCGACGAGTTGGACAAGGATCCGGCGGTCAACGTGGTCTTGAACGGCGGGCCGATCTTCGGGCTCGTGTTCATGAACTCAAAGGCCGGTCCTCTGCAGCGCAACTTCAAGCTGCGCCAAGCCATCCAGGCCGCACTCAACAAGGAAGACGCCCTGCGCGTTTCCATCGGTCCGGAAAAGCTCTGGCGCGCCAACGGTTCGTTCCTGCCCAAGGGAAACGCCTGGTATTCGGAGTCCGGTACCAGCCGGTTCAGCGAAGGCGATGCCAAGAAGGCCAAGGCGCTCGCCAAGGAGGCGGGATACGACGGGACGCCCATCAAGTTTCTGGTCTCCACCAACTACGCTTTCCACTACGATCAGGCTGTCGTGTTCACCCGGCAGCTCCTGAAGGCGGGCATCAACGTCGAGATGGTTGTGGTCGACTGGGCCACGCTGATCAAGAAGCGGGGCCAACCCGACCAGTGGGACCTGTTCTTCACGCACCACGGATTCGTGCCGGATCCCATCCTGATCTCGGTGATGAACGACAACTACCCGGGCTGGTGGGCGACCGGGCAGAAGCAAGAGCTCAAATCCGCCTTCACCGCCACCAACGATCCGGCCCACCGCAAGGCCACCTGGGCGAAGATCCAGTCGCTGATCTACACCCAGGTACCAACGATGAAGACAGGCGATGTCTACACCTACAACATCGCCTCGCCCAAGCTTTCGGGAATCAAGGCGACGACCCTGATCTGGCCGCACTTCTGGGGCGTGTCGAAGTGATTCCCTGGAAGGCAACGGCGCCTGGTCCCGACCGCGCGCCGTTGCTTTCCAAACGACTCTGTGCGAATCAGGCCGTTGATTGCCGGTTATGCTGAGCGGCATCGATCATCCAAAGCGACTGAAAGTCGAACGTGCTCCGCTACCTGACTCGCCGGATCGGAGTCTTTCTGCCGACTCTGTTGGCGGCGTCCTTCCTCATATTCGTCTTCATCCGGCTGATCCCGGGCGATCCTGCCGCGATCATGCTCGGGGACCAGGCGACTCCCGGGGAGGTCGCGGCGCTCCGGGCCGCGATGGGTCTCGAAGATTCTCTCGCAAGTCAGTATGTCCGTTGGTTGTCGGCCGTTGTCCGGGGCGACCTGGGCGATTCCATTTTCTTCCAGGTCTCCGTGCTGGAACTGATAGCCGACGGTCTGGAGACCAGCATCCTGCTGGCGCTCCTCACGATGGTCTGGATTATCGTCCTCGGGCTTCCTATCGGGATGCTTGCGGCGGCCCGCCGGGGAAGCTGGCTCGACCAGGGCCTGTCGGGAACCACGATGTTTCTGGCGTCGGTTCCCACCTTTTGGGTGGGCCTGTACCTGATTCTGATCTTCGCGGCCATGCTGAAGTGGCTGCCGAGTTCCGGCTATCCTTCAATCTTCGGCGAAGGCGGGATCGCGAACCTGCGCTATCTGCTGCTGCCGTCCATCGCCCTCGCCGCACCGAATGCAGCGCTCATCATTCGACTGACCCGAGCCAGCATGCTGGAAGTGTACCACGAGGACTATGTGCGCACCGCGCGGGCCAAGGGCATGCACCCGGTCAGGGTGGTCGTCCGGCACATATTCCGGAATGCGTTGCTGACGGTGGTCTCGGCAATCGGATTCACCATCGCCGCGCTGATCTCCGAGGCGGTGGTGACGGAGACCGTGTTCGCCCTTCCCGGGGTCGGTCGCATGGTCGTGCAATCAATCCTGAGACGCGACTATCCGGTTATCCAGGGCACGATTCTCATGATCGTCCTCCTTTACCTGGTGATCAATCTCGTCGTGGACATCCTCTATGCCTGGCTGGATCCGAGGGTGCATTTGCGATGATCCGGGTCGCGGCACGCATCGGCCTGGGCGGACGGAAACTCGCCTTCGCGGGCCTCGTCATCGTTGCAGCCCTCGCCGTGTGCGCAATCTTTGCGCCGTGGCTGGCGCCTGCGGATCCCATCGCCATCGATCCCCCTGCGCGCCTGTCGCCCCCGGGCGCCGGGCATTGGTTCGGCACCGATCACTTCGGCCGGGATACCCTGTCCCGGGTGATCCACGGCTCCCGAATGGCGATGCTCATCGGGATCGGCGTGGTCGCCATCGCCCTCGGCGGCGGCGTCACCTTCGGCGTGCTCTCGGCGCTCTTCCCTCGCCTCGGCATGCTGCTCATGCGGATCGTCGACGTGTTGATGGCGTTTCCGGCTCTGCTCCTGGCGCTCGCTCTTATCGTGGTCCTGGGGCGCGGCGTGGAGAACTCGATCCTGGCCATCGGCGTCGTCTATATGACCACCACTTCCCGCCTCGTGTATGGTGTATCGCTCCGGTTGAAAGCCGCGACATGGGTGGATGCAGCGCTGGCCATGGGAGCCGGGACAGGACGCATCATATTCCGGCACATCCTGCCGAATCTCATGTCGCCGCTGTTGGTGCA
The DNA here is from genome assembly GCA_965218305.1 of uncultured Binatia bacterium (SeqCode). GTDB lineage: Bacteria > Desulfobacterota > Binatia > UBA9968 > JAJDTQ01 > JAJDTQ01. Next base: position 3,372,381 of record OZ244617.1, read on the forward strand.
GGCGAGCTTCGTGTTCGCCTTTGCCCAGTTGCAGGCGGCTTCCCTCGATTTCCTCGGGCTCGGCGTTCCGCCCGAAACGCCGACCTGGGGCAACATGCTGAGCGAGTCGCGGGTCTACATCACGCGGGCGCCCTGGCTGCTTCTGTTCCCCGGGCTGATGATTGCGCTCTCAGCGTTCTCGTTGAATCTGGTCGGCGATGCCGTGCGCGATCGACTCGATCCCCGGCTGCGAGCCGCCTTTGCCAGCAGGACCCGGTCGTGAGCGCATCGATGTCCATCCGCAAGCTGACGCTCATCGGGCACACGAGCCCGGACCCGCGGCGACCCATCCCCGTGCTCTCACCGACGGGCGAGCCGCCCAACCCTGTTGCGCCCCCGGCGGGTTGCCGGTATCATCGCGCCCACCGATTGGCCGATCCGGAAGAGAACCCGTCATGAGACTGTTCGTGGCATCGCTGGCGACCGAAACGAACACCTTCTCGCCGGTGTTCACCGATCTGCGGGATTTCCGGGACAATTTCTATTTTCCCCCGGGCCAACATCCGAACGTTCCCTCCTTGTGCAGCGCACCCTTCATCGCCCTGCGTGAGTACCGTGACCGCATGGGCGACGCCATCGAGACGATCGAAGGGAGTGCGGCATGGGCGGAACCGGGTGGGATCGTCAGTTGCGCGGCCTACGTCCAGTTGCGTGACGAAATCCTGAGCCAGCTCCGCGACGCAATGCCTCTGGATGGGGTCCTGCTCGGTCTGCACGGAGCCATGGTGGCTCGGGGCATTGAAGACTGCGAAGGCGATCTGCTGTCGGAGGTCCGCCGGATCGTGGGCGGCGAGACGGTCGTCGGCGCCACCTTCGACCCCCATAGCCACTTTACGCGCCGTTGCGCGGATGCCCTGGACGTGGCGATTACCTTCAAGGAGTTCCCTCACACGGACGTCATGGAGCGCGCCCGGGAACTGGTCGAAATCGTCGCCTGCGCAGTGCGACGGGAAGTGAAGCCGCGGATCTCCCTGTTCGACTGCCGGATGATCGACGTGTTTCCGACGACAGAAGCGTCGATACGGGCATTCGTCGATCGGCTCTCGGCACTGGAGCGCGATCTTCCCCACGTCTTGTCCATCTCCATCGTACACGGGTTCCTCGCGGGTGACGTCCCGGAGATGGGAACGAAAGTCATTGTCGTCACCGACAATGCCCCACAGGAAGGTCACCTCCTGGCGCGCGAACTGGGACTGGAGCTGTATTCGATGCGGGGCAAGACGAGGATGGAGCTGCTGGCGCCGTCCGAAGCTCTCGATCGGCTCGACACTCAGTCCGGCAATGGCCCATTGGTGATCGCGGACGTATGGGACAATCCGGGCGGGGGCATGGCGGGAGATTCGACCGTGATCCTGCGCGAGATCGTCGATCGGTGTATCGGCGGCGCCGCCATCGCGGGCATTTGGGATCCCATTGCCGTGCAGTTCTGTTTTGCGGCGGGCACGGGCGCGCGCATCCCGCTTCGCTTCGGCGCCAAGTCCGGTCCGGGACTCGGGGAACCGGTCGACGCAAATGTGACGATCACGGGCCTCAGCGAGAACGGCTTCATGCGATTCGGCGGATCGATGGCGAGGCTCGGAAGGTGCGCCGCGATTCGGCTCGACGAGGACATAGAGGTCGTCCTCTGCGAGAACCGGGTCCAGGCCTACACCCCGGACATCTTCTCCTGCGTCGGAATCGATCCGTCCAGCAAGTCCCTGCTGGTGGTCAAATCCACCAACCACTTTCGAGCAGCTTTTTCGGAGCTGACCGATCGTGTGTTGTATGTCGACAGCGGTGCGCCGTATCCGCACGACCCGCGCACGACGCCTTACGAGAAACTCGAACGCGGCATCTGGCCGATCGTCGCCTGTCCGGCCCACGAGCTCTGAAGTCGCGACTCAGCCCCGCCCTGGGAAAGAACCGTGGAACAGCGCTACGCCATCGACAATCCGCACGAGATTCCATCGCCGGGGCTGGTCATCTTCGAGGAAATCGTGAGGGAGAACATTGCGCGCATGAAGGCCATCGCCGGAGCGGATGGACGGCTTCGACCGCACTGCAAGACCCACAAGATGATCGACATCGTTCGGTTGAAAGTCGGCATGGGCATCGCCAAGCACAAGTGCGCGACGTTCGCCGAGGCGGAAATGCTCGCCATGGGCGGAGCCCGCGATGTGTTTCTCGCCTACAACCTGGTGGGACCGAACATCGATCGCGCGGTGCGCTATCGGCAACGTTTCCCGGAGGTGCGTTTCTCCGTGGCCGCCGATCACCCCGGGCCCGTCGAGGCGCTCAACGACGCCATGGCGCGCGCAGGAATCGAGATCCACGTGTTCGTCGATATCGACACGGGCCTGGGGCGAACGGGTCTGGCGCCGGGCCCCGAAGCCCGGGAGCTGTATGCGCAGATCGATAGAGCGAGCCATCTGAAGCCGGCCGGGCTGCACGTCTACGACGGGCAGAACCATCAGACCGGCCTGGAGGAGCGGTTGTGCGCCGTAGAGGAATGCTGGAACGCGGTGCAGGCGCTTCGCGACAAGCTGGAGAGCTCTTCTCTGGCCGTTCCCGCCATCGTCGCGGGGGGCACCGGCACATTCCCGCTTTATGCCCGCAAAGACGATCCTTCCCTGGAGCTGAGTCCGGGCACATGCGTTCTGCATGACGACGGCTATGTGCGGAAGTTCCCGGAAATGGGGTTCGTTCCGGCGGCGCTCATCCTGACCCGGGTCATCAGCCGGCCTTCGCCCGAACTCGTAACCTTCGATCTCGGCTACAAGGCCTGCGCATCCGATCCCCCGGCCGGCAGCCGATTGCGTTTCCCCGCTATTCCGGACGCGAAGGAGGTGCTGCAGAACGAAGAGCACCTCGTGATCGAAACCACCCAGGCGGCCCGCTACCGGCCCGGCGATGTCGAACTGGCGATCCCGACCCACATCTGTCCGACCTCCGCCCTGTACTCGCACGCATCGGTCGTGAGCGACGGCCGGGTCCAGGGACAATGGGAGGTCACCGCACGCGATCGCATATTGACCGTGTGAACACGCGCAATGCTGCTCTCCTCATGGGATTGGCGGCCGACCTGCCTCCCTGTGCCGCTTGCACTGCGCGCAACCGTTGTTTTTACAGATAACCGTGCCGTTCCAGAAATTCGCTGACGTAGCCGTCGAAGGTGGCCGGGTCCTCCAGGCAGCAGGCGTGGCCGGTGGCCGGGACCACGCGGTGGACCGCGCCGGCGATCCTGGCGGCCATGAATTCGCTGCCCCGCCTGGAATTGTCGAACTCGCCGTTGATCACCAGCGCCGGCATGCGGAGCTCCGCCAGCCGCTCGGTCTGGTTGCGGTTCTGCAGCGCCTTGAAGATCTCGATGATGGCCGGGCCGCTGAGGCGGGTGTCCCAGTCCGTGAAGCGGTCGAGCAGGTGGCCGCCCAGCCGGCTTGCGGCGAACTCCGGCGTGACCAGGGCCTCCAGGTGTTCCCTGTGAAAGCCGGCGACGCCTCGGGAATATCCGTCGATCCGGTGTTGGTACGTGTCCGACGGCCGGCTGCTGCATCCCACCATGATGAGCGCCTTGAACATCTCGGGGTGGTCCAACCCCATCTGGAGCACCATGACACCGCCCACGCTGATGCCCGCGGCGATGGCTTCATGCGCCCCTTCCTGCCGGCACACCGCCACCACCTCCTCGCTCATCTCCGCCATGGAAGTCGGGGTCTCGAGCTTGTCGGAGTAGCCGTAGCCCCGGATGTCCACGTTGATGACCTTGAAGCGGGTGGAGAAGTGCGCCGCCTGATACATCCACAGCCGCCGGTCGAACGGGTTGGCATGAACCAGCACCAAGGGGAAGCCTTCCCCGGACACGTCGTAATGGATGCGCACGCCGTCGACCGTACAGTAGGGCATGCGGACTGAATAGAACGTCGCCCGGCCGTGCGTCAACTGACTGGGGTGCACCCTCGGCGTGCCCCAGTCATCCCGGACCCCCAAGCCGTCATCCCGGGCGCCCTGAGCGTCATCCCGGGCTTGACCCGGGGTCCAGTCACCACCCCGTCTGGACCCCGGGTCAAGCCCGGGGTGACGTTGTAGTTGCTCCGGGTGACGAGGAGGTGGGCAAGGTGACGGGGAGACGGGGCGGGGTGCCCGGAACAGGCCCGGGATGACGATTCGGGTCGCACCGTCATCCCGTCACCCCCGACTTGATCCGGGGTCCAGAAGCGCCCGATTCCGGGGACCAGCCCGGAATGACGCGAGAGGGACCGTTGTGGTAGGGTGTTGCCCATGAGCGAGATTCATTTCGTCGACACGACGTTGCGGGACGGCCAGATGAGCCTTTGGGCCACGCGCATGCGCACCGGGATGATGCTGCCCGTTGTCGAGCGGATGGACCAGGCGGGCTTCGACGCCATCGAGCTGATGTCCAGCATCTTCCTCAAGAAGTGCACCCGGGACCTCAAGGAGGACCCCTTCGAGCGGCTGCGGCTGGTGGCGGAAAAGACACCCAACACCCCGCTCCGGATGACGTCGGGACGGTTCAACGCCTTCGAGGTGACACCGTATTCCCTGTACCGGCTCTACCTGGAGCGCATGCGCGCCAACGGAATGCGGCAGGCGCGAATTTCGGACGAATGGAACGAGTTCGCGGGTTGGAAGCAGAAGGTGCAGACGGTCCGGGACGCCGGCCTCGAACCGATCATCAACCTCATTTACTCGGTGTCGCCCAAGCATACCGACGAGTACTACGCGGAGCGGGCGCGACAGGCGGCAACCCTCGACCTGCCGCGCATCTGCCTGAAGGACCCGGGCGGCCTGATCACCCCGGATCGGGTCCGCACCCTGGTGCCGCTGGTGCTGGAGAACGTCAACGGGACCCCGGTGGAGTTCCACACCCATTGCACCACCGGACTCGGGCCGCTGTGCTGCGTGGAAGCCATCAAGCTCGGCATCACCATCGTCAACACCGCGATCCCGCCGCTGGCCAACGGCTCGTCCAACCCCTCACTGTTCAACGTCGCCGCCAACGCCCGCGCGCTGGGCCATACCACCGCGGTGGACGAAGAATCGCTGCACGCGGTCTCGGAGCACTTCACCCACATCGCCGAGCAGGAGGGTCTGCCCCCCGGGGAGCCCGTGGAATACGACTACGGCCAGTACCTCCATCAGGTGCCCGGCGGAATGTATTCCAACCTGCGCCACCAACTGGAGAAGGTGGGCCTGGGACACAAGTTCCACGAGGCTCTGGAGGAGTGCGGCCGGGTGCGGGAGGAGTTCGCCTATCCCATCATGGTGACGCCGCTGTCCCAGTTCGTGGGAAGCCAGGCGGCCATCAACGTCATCGTCGGCGAGCGCTACACCCAGGTCACGGACCAGACCATTCTCTACGCCCTGGGCCTTTGGGGCGAAGAAGGCAGCCGGCTGATGGATCCGGACGTGAAGGACAAGATCCTGGACCGGCCCCGGGCCCGGGAACTGGCGAAGTGGGAGCCGCCGCAGCCCTCCATCGCCGAGATCCGGAAGAGCTTCGAGCCCGGCCTCTCGGACGACGACCTGCTGCTGCGGTGGCTCGTGACCAAGGACGAGTTCAACGCCATGCGCGACGCCGGCCCGGTGACGCCGTACACCGGCAACGGCCAGCCCGTGCTGGGGCTTCTGCGAAACCTCCGCGGGCACAAGGCCAACCACGTCTTCATCAGCAGACCGGGACTGAAACTGTCGCTGCAGGGGCCGGCGTAGGGGCGGGTTTCAAACCCGCCGGCGCCCGTACCACTGATTCGATGGCGGGAGGTATCCCATGAGCACGAGCACGGAAACCGAGGCATTCTACCGGGAAGTGGACGAAAAGCACCTGGTGCCGCTGTGGAACATCACCCAGGACGCCTTGCCCGCGGAACCGCGGACGCCGGTGAAGCCGTACCTGTGGCGCTGGGCGGACCTTCGGCGGCTGGCGCACCGGGCCGGGGACCTCGTGCCCATCGAGCGGGGGGGTGAGCGGCGCGTCCTGGGACTGGTGAACCCGGGGCTGGGCGGGAAGCACGCGGCCACCCGCACCCTCTGGGCGGCGGTGCAGATCGTCAAGCCCGGGGAGATCGCTCCCTGCCACCGGCATTCTCCGTCGGCCATCCGCTTCATCATCGAGGGGGACCGCACCTACACCAACCTGAACGGCGACAAGTGCGTGATGAGCCGCGGCGACCTGGTGCTGACGCCGAGCTGGGACTGGCACGACCACGGCTGTGAATCGGACGAGCCGATGATCTGGATGGACGGGCTGGACCTGCCGCTGGTGGGTGATCTCGACGCGACTTTCTTCGAGATGTACCCGGACCACCGGTTTCCCATCACCGACGTCAACGAGTCCGAGCGCAAGTTCGGCGTGACGCACCTGCGCCCCACCTGGGAAAAACCGCCGGAAGACCGCTCTCCGCTGCTGAATTTCAAGTGGGAGCCCACCTGCGACGCTCTCCAGCGCATCGGCGAGGGGCCGGCAAGCCCCCACGATGACGTCTGCTTCGAGTACCTGAACCCGAGCACCGGGGGCCCGGTGCTGACCACCATGAGCTGCACCATCCAGAAAGTGCGGCCCGGCGTGCGGACGCAGGCCCACCGGCAGGTGCAAAGCTCCGTTTATCTGGCCTTTTCCGGCAGCGGCTACTCGGTCATCAACGGCCAGCGGTTCGACTGGGAGCAGGGAGACTTCTTCGTGGTGCCGCCCTGGGCCTGGCACGAGCACGCCAACGAGACCGACGGTGAGAGCATCCTGTTCGCCATCCACGACACCCCGGTGATGAAGGCCCTTGGCCTCTACCGCGAGGAAAGCTATACAGAGGGTGACGGACACCAGGAGATCACGGGGAGCTTCGAAGCGTAAGGCTTCGAAGGCCAGGATCTCGAAGCGCAGCGTCCTGTTGCTAGGATTACCAAACGCAGAAAGACCCGACATGGCGAAGTACCTCCAATGCAGTGAGTGCGGCAAACTGGCGTTCTACTACGACGGCTACGTCGGCACCGAGAAGCCTTTTTACCTCAAAAACATGATCTACCCGGACGGCAGCCAGCCGGAAACCCCGCGCTGCATAAGCTGCAACGCCGTCCCGCGGATGCTCTTCGACTTCATCAAGGAAGACAAGGAGCCCCTCCCCACACCCGCGCCCGCGCCGGAATCGACGTCGGACTAGGGAACAGTAGCGACATTCCCGATCGGGAGTTTTCACCCCTCTGCAACGACATCTCGGCCCTTGGCTTCCCGATCGGTAAATTCTTGTTGAATTACCGTTGGGATTCATGTAATATTCCCGTTCGGGAATTCCCATGCCAATGCGAACCCTGACTCCCTCTGACATCGGCGACATCGTCCGCGCCGCCCGCAAAGCCGCGGGCCTGCGGCAGTATGAGCTCGCCGGCGCCGCAGGCGTGGGCGTGCGCTTCATCGTCGATCTCGAAGCAGGAAAGCCCACGGCGCAGCTCGGCAAAGCACTCCAGGTCCTGCAAGCGCTCGGGTGCTCGTTCGACATCGTACCGCCCCCCGAGGTCAAAGCAGGGGGGACCCCGTGAGTCCCGCCCTCGACGTCTGGTGGGACCGGCGGCTCGTCGGCCAGCTCACGCAAGACCGTCACGGCGAGCTCGGGTTCGTCTATTCGCCCGACTGGCTTCGACGTGAAGATGGACCCCCCCTGTCGGCCTCGTTGCCCAAGCGCACGGAGCCGTATACCCGTCGCCAGTGCCGTCCGTTTTTCGGCGGCCTCCTGCCGGAGGAAGGCCAGCGGAAGGCTGCGGCTCAAGCGCTTGGGGTTTCCAGTGGCAACGATTTCGCCCTTCTCGACAAGCTTGGCGGCGATGTCGCCGGCGCGCTTCAGCTTCTGCCTCCTGGAGAACCGCCACAGGGTCCTCTTTCGGCTCAGCCGAAGTTGCTCGACGAAGCCGGCCTGATCCGTGTGCTCGATTCGCTGCCGATCCGTCCACTGCTGGCGGGTGAAGAGGGACTGCGACTTTCGCTGGCCGGCTCCCAGTCAAAGGTACCGGTGGTCCTGGTTGGAGGGGAGGTGGCGTTACCCTCCCCCGGGCAACCGACGACCCACATCCTCAAGCCGGCGATCCCGCGTTTTCCCGGCACCACCGAGATCGAAGCCTTCGTGATGCGCCTCGCAGCGGCAGCCGGGCTCGATGTTGCATGGGTGGAACCCCGGGTGGTGCGGGATCGGACGTTTCTGCTGGTTGCGCGGTACGACCGCTCGACGGATGCCGACGGCCACGCGCGCCGCATCCATCAGGAAGACTTCTGCCAAGCTCTCGGCATCAACCCGGAACGGAAGTACGCCGGCGAAGGAGGCCCGAGCTTTAAGGATTGCTTCGCGCTGCTCCGTGGGGTTTCGCTGCGGCCCGCGGTGGAAGTCCTGAAACTGCTCGACGCCGTGATTTTCAATCTGATCGTGGGGAACGCCGACGCCCACGGCAAGAACTTCTCCATCCTGTACGAAGAAGGCCGCCCACGCCTCGCGCCCCTCTATGACCTGTTGGCAACGGTCGCGTATCCGGAGCTCTCGCCGCGGCTGGCCATGAAGATAGCCAGGCGCTCGACGCTGGCCGAAATGGACGCCAGCGGTTGGGAGGCATTCGCCAAAGACACGGTCCTCGGACTGTCCCTGGTGCGCCGCCGTGTCGCCGAGATCAGCGTGGCCGTGAAGGACCAGGCCGAGGGAGTCGCCGTGGGACTGATGCAATCCGGATTCGATGGACAGGTGCTCTCTCGGATTGCCGGGATGGTTGCAAGCCGGGCGGAACGGTGTGCACTGACGGTCCGGGACTGACACCCATGGAACGAGAAAACAACGAACTCCCAGGAAAACTCGACTGTGCCGTCACGGCGCGCACTTCGCCAGCGTGACGTTGCCGGTGGCCCGATCATAGGTGGCGACGCCGGTGCCCGCCTTGCAGCCGCTGGCCACCGTGGCGGTGACCACGAAGGTGGTGGCGTCGCCCGTGGTGATGGCCGGAGTGATGTTGGCGCTTTGCGTGTAGCCGAGGGTCGTCAGGTCGGCAAGGGTCGCCGTATAGCTGTTGTTGTCCACGAAGTGGGCCTCCTGGGCCAGGGCCATGTTCCTCGCGTTGGCCTGGGCATCGGCGTCGTAGCCCTTCCGCCGGTAGGCGCCGAATTGTGGAATCGCCATGGCCGCGAGTATCCCGATGATGGCGATCACCACCAGCAATTCGATCAAGGTAAACCCGGCCGCCCTCCCGGGCCGGCGACCGTTCATCCGCGACACGGCCGCCTCGTATCGTCCAACAGAGCCGCCCGCTGCGTAACCGTCCATTCCCATCGCAAGACTCCTTATTGCACCATGCCGCCGAGCTCGAAGATCGGCAGATACATGGAGATGACGATGCCACCGAGCACCACGCCCAGAACGATCATCAGGACCGGCTCCATCAGGGCGGTCAGCCGGACCACCGCCCGGTCCACCTCTTCCTCGTAGAACGCCGAAACCCGGTTGAGCATCGTGTCCAGAGCGCCGATGCTCTCCCCTACCGCGACCATGTGCCAGACCAACGGAGGGAACAGGCCGCTGGCCGCCAGCAGGTCCGCCAGGGTCATCCCCTTCTCCAAACCATCCCGGGTCTCCAGGATCGCACGCTCCAGGACCTTGTTCCCGGTGGTCCCCGCGGTGACGGTCAGGCTCTCCAGCAGGGTCACGCCGGACTGAAGGAGCAGCCCGGTGTTGTGCGCAAACCGCGCAATGGCGGCCTTGCGCACCAAGTCCCCGAAGAGCGGAAGCCTCAGCAGCCATCCATGGACCTCCCGCCGGCCGCGGTCGGTACGGCAGGCCCCGTGGGCCGCCACGGCAATGCCCGAGAACCCGGCGAGAAGAAAGACGGCATACTCATACAACCAGCGGCTCAGCGCGATGGTCAGCTCCGTCAGGGGCGGAAGGGCCTGTCCCATGCCCTGGTACACCTCTGCGAAAACCGGGATCACGTAGAGGAGCAGAACGGCCACCACCACGGCTGCCACGGCGATGATAGTGGCGGGATAGACCATGGCGGTCTTGACCTTCCGTTTGAGCCGCGCGGACCGTTCGATGAACAGCGCCAAGCGGGCGAGGATCTCAGGCAGGACGCCGCCGTGCTCGCCGGCGGCCACCATGCGTATGAACAGGGTGTCGAACAGCCGAGGGTGACGGGACATGGCGGCGGCCAACGTCATGCCGTTGGACACGTCGAGCCGCACGGCCTGAAGCGCCTTCCTGACCACGCCGTTTTCGGTCTGGTCGGCGACCGCCTGAAGACACTCGACGATAGGCACCCCGGCCTCGATCATCACGCCGAAGTTCCGCGTCAGCATGACGATGTCGTCGGGACTGACCCTGGGCGCGAGTCCCGGGACGTTGATCTCCCGGTTCCATCCCGAGCCCTTCTCCCGGATGCCGGACGGCAGCGGCCGGATCCGGCGCCGGCGGAGCTCGGCCGTCACCGCGGCGGGGTCCGCGGCCGCCATCTCGCCTCGAAGGAGCCTTCCCTCGCGGTTCCTGCCCTGCCACCGGTACAGCGCCATGCAATCACCCGGTCGTGGACCGTGGAGGGAGGGCCGCCCGGCCCGCGGCGGGGTCCGGCTCCGTCACCCGCAGCGCCTCCTCGACGGTGGTGATTCCACGGCGTGCTTTCTCGATGGCGGCCTGACGGAGGGTCCGCATCCCCTTCTCCATGGCCGCGGCCTTGAGCTCCCCGGCCGAGCCGCCGCGCAGGATCATCTTCCGAAGATCATCACAAAAGGTCATCGCCTCAAAGACGGCCACACGACCGCGGTAACCCGTGTGGTGGCACTCGGGACAGCCCGCCCCGTGAAATCCTTCGACGTCGCGCACTTCTTCGGCCTGCCGGCGCCGCGCCGTGAGCATGCCGGCCTGGAACGCCGCGCGCACCTTGCACGCGTCACAAACCCGGCGCAGCAGCCGCTGGGCCGCCACCATGGTGATGGCGGAGGCGATGAGGTAGGGCTCCACTCCCATGTCTTTCAGCCGGTGAACGCTGGAGGGAGCGTCGTTGGTATGGAGCGTGGTCAGTACGAGATGACCCGTCAGCGCGGCATTGACGGCGATGCGGGCGGTTTCGGCGTCGCGGATCTCCCCCACCATGATGATGTCCGGGTCCTGGCGCAGGAACGCCCGCAGGCAGGCGGCGAACGTCAGGCCGATCTCGCCGTGGGTCTGGACCTGGTTGATGCCCGCGAGATGGTATTCCACCGGATCCTCGGCCGTGGAGATGTTCACCCCGGGCTGGTTGAGCTCGGACAACATCCCGTAGAGGGTGGTGGACTTGCCGCTTCCGGTGGGACCCGTCAGCAGGATCATGCCGGCGGGCTTGCTCATGGCCTCGGTAAAGCGCTGCCGGTCCCGGCCCTCCAGGCCCAACCGGTCGAGGCTCGTCACCAGATCGGATCGATGCAGCAACCGCAGCACCACCTTTTCTCCGAATCGCGTGGGCAACACCGACACCCGCACGTCCACTTCGCCGGCGGCGGCGGCCAGCCTCAGGCGTCCGTCCTGGGGCAGCCGGTGCTCGGCGATATCGAGCCCCGCCAATACCTTTACGCGGGACGTCAACGCCTGCTTCAACTCGTACGGCGGCGTCATGACTTCCTGCAGCACGCCGTCGATCCTGAAACGGACACGGACGCTCTCGTCGTAGGGCTCGATATGGATGTCGCTGGCGCCGCGCGCCACCGCATCGTTCATCAGCGAGTCCGCCAGCGCCACCACCGGCGCATCCCCGACGGGTGCCGTCGAGCTCGGGGGACGGTCCCTTGCCGGAGCCGTCTCCACGCGGCGCAGGATCGCGTCGCGGCGCTCGGTGCCGGAATGCTGCTCGAGGATGTCCCGGATGGCGGACGGCCGCGCCAGTACGGTCCTCACGTCATGCCCGGTCACGAACCGGATCTCGTCAATGGCCGCGAGGTCCGTGGGGTCGCTCATGGCCACGTCGACCACCGACCCCGAACGGCCAAGAGGAAGCATGTGATGTCTCTGCAACAGCGGCAGGGGCAGCAGGCCGACGGCCGCATTGTCGATGTCGGACGGCCTCAAGCTCATTTCTTTCAGCCCGAACCGCTCGGCCACGAACGCCATGATCCGACCCTCATCCGCGACACCATCGTGAACCAGGGCCGCCACCAGGTTGCCGCCGGTGCGCTCTCGGGCCGCCGCGGCCCGGTCGCGCTGTTCCGGGGTGATCACACCGGCACCCACCATCAACTCTCCCAGAGACAATTCCATAGGGGGCGTTCCCTTTGCTCCGGCGAGGTCTTCGCCTGCCAAGCGGTACCCGTGCCGGAGGCACGTCAGCGGGGCCTCGTGTCGTCCCGCCCGTTAACCCATCTTTAACACGGGTTTTTAAATATGGTTATTATTCGGGGGGTTAGCGGGGAATAATTTGGCGTGTGGCACTACATTTCGACAGTTTAAGGTATTCAGACGATCAATTTGGTGACACCGCCAGGGGCGGGATGGAGATCGAGAGCGCTGTAGATCTTGAGTTGGTGTTGCTCAGCCCGGGTGGCCTTGCGGACGTGGAGGGTACGACCGTCCTTTCGGCGGAAGGAGGCGGTGACACGGTGCTGGCCTTCGAGGATACGGCGCAGAGTGGTCCAACTGGCGTTCTCTCCATGCTCGGCGAGGCGCCTGCGGATGGTCTGGACCAGTTGGTAGGCGATGACGGTGATGAACAGGTGTCCGTCGGAGCGGTTCTGGGTTTTGTGGAAGATGGGGCGGAGGCCGAGTTCGGACTTGAGAGAGCGGAACACGGCTTCCAGATCGGTGAGCATGGTGTAAGTGCGCCACAAGGTCTGTGGATCCCAGTCGTGGACATTGGAGCGCAGACAGTAGACACCCGGATGGGTGAGCATGGAGCCGGCAAGGGGCTTGGGCTTCCAGGTGACGGCCACTGCCTTGCCGCTGTGCGGGTCGGCGACGACATCCACGGTGTAATGCTGCCCGGCGCCGCGGCAGCGCTCCTGGATCCGCCCGATCCGCTGCCAGACAGAGTCGAGCCCCTTGCGGGTACGGGGCCGGGACAGCCCCTCGTGGAGCTTCCGCAACTCGCTCTCGAAGCGCTCGGCGAAGCGTCTGGCGATCCCTTCCTCCTTTTTGGCGCGCTCCTCGGAATAACAGTACAGCCGCACCTCGCCTCGGTCCTCATCCACCTCCTTGTGCAGATGAACCTTGTGGTGAGACCGGGTCTCGATGGCCGTGGACCGTTCGGGGTCGAAGCGGCGGGTGCGTTGGCGGCTGACCACCAGATAACGGTAGCCGTTGTCACGCAACCAGGCCACGTTGTCCTCGGTGGCAATCCCCGCATCCATCACCACCAGGGCATCGCCGGGCGCCTGCAGGGCCTTGAGCATCGGCTCCAGCGTCTTGTCTTCGTCGGCCCTGCCGGCAAACACTTCGGAGCGGCGCACGAAACCCGAACCGTCCAGCACCAGCCCCAGGGTCAGCAGCGCACAGTCACTGCGCTGCTCTTTCGAGTGCCCGCGCTGTGCCTTGGGCTGGTCTTTGGCCTCGCCTTCGAAAAACGTGTTGGTAAGGTCGTACAGCGTCACCGTGTGACCCAGCCCGAACAACTCCGTCACCTGCTCGAACAGGTGCTTCTCGATGGCCTCCCGATGCGCCATCAGCGCATCCGAGACACGGTAAAGACGCATCAGGCTCATGGCCTCGAAGTCCACCTCCAGCAACTCCCCCAGCCCGCTGCGCTCGCACAGCCAGCGCCAACTCGCCCTCTCCGACCCCGGCTGCGCCATCCGCCCGATGATCGACCCCACCGCCACCGCCCGTTGCCGGCCGTTGAACCCCAGTCCCTCCAGCAACCCCCTTAGACCCAGCCTCTCCATCGCCCACAGCCCCACATGCTCCACCCCCACCGTCCGCGGCCGCGCCAACTCCAGCGACTCCACGTCCACCGTTTGCAGGTCCGTGCCACCCGCCGTTACCTCAGCCCCGCGCTGCACCAGTTGCATGGCTATCCGTTGTGCTTCCCGTTCAACCTCTTCCGGACAGTCCAGCTCTATCAGCACCTCCTGCCGCTCCAGCAACTGCTCGATCCGACTGCACAACACCGCCCAATGCTCCGTCGCTACCGCAAAGTCACTGCCGAGATTGAGCAGCGTGCGCTGACGCACCCGCTCCCCGCTACGCTCGGAACGCACCAGTCGGTAGGAGTGGTAGACCTTGCCGCCTTCGGCACTGCGCGTCCTGGTGCGCCGGATGAACATGGAGGGAGGATAGCAGAGGGGGAGGGAGAATGCAAGAGAAACTTAACAAGTATGGCACTACATTGCGCCACCCAAAACCTCAACTCAATGAAATCAATACCTTAGCTCACTCCCCACCCCCCAATTTACCAAAATCCCCCACTCTTGTGTTAAAGATGGGTTAACCGGTCTTCTTACGTTCATAGATCGGCGGGCAGGCGGAAAACTGTAGGGGAGCGAGGTCCGGGAACGGCAGACCGTGGTCGCCCGCCGGCGGTTCAATGCCTGGATCCCGGGTCAAGCCCGGGATGACGGAAGGGGGGGGCCGGGATGACCGGCCCGGGGCTGGAAAGGAGCGGCTTGGGTGAGCCTACCGCCGGCTGCCTTTGGCGTTGCTCCGGAGCGCCGCCTGGGCCGCGGCCAGCTTGGCGATGGCAACGCGGTAAGGAGAGCAACTGACGTAGTCGAGCCCCAGGTCGTGGCAGAAGCCCACCGATTTCGGGTCGCCGCCGTGCTCGCCGCAGATCCCCACGTCGAGATCCTCGCGGGTGCTTCGACCCTTCTGGATGCCCAACGCCATCAAGGCGCCCACTCCGGGCTCGTCGATGGTCACGAAGGGGTCCTCGGGCAGGAGGCCCTGGGCCACGTAGCGGGGCAGGAACCTGCCGGCGTCGTCGCGGGAAAGGCCCAGACACGTCTGGGTGAGGTCGTTGGTGCCGAAGGAGAAGAACTGGGCTTCCCGGGCGATCTGGTCGGCCACCAGACAGGCCCGGGGCAGCTCGATCATGGTGCCCACGGCGTAACGGACGTTGACTCCGTACCGTTGCATGGTGTCCCGGGCGACACGCTCCACGATCTCTCGCTGGACGCGAAATTCCTCCGCGCCCCCCACCAGCGGAATCATCACCTCGGGGCGCGGGTCCTTGCGCTGCTTCCGCAGCTCACACGCCGCCTGAAAGATGGCCTGGGTCTGCATTTCGGTGATTTCCGGGAACGAGATGGCCAACCGGCAGCCGCGATGCCCGAGCATGGGATTGAACTCCCTGAGCGCTTCCACCTTCTCGCGCACGGTCTTCGCGCTGATGGAGAGGACCTTGGCCATGCTCGCGACGTCGGCGTCGGTCTGGGGCAGGAACTCGTGCAGGGGCGGATCCAGCAGCCGGATGGTCACCGGCAGCTTGTCCATGATGCCCAGGATCGCCTTGAAATCGCTTTGCTGCATGGGCAGCAGCTTGGCCAGGGCCTTGCGCCGCCCCTCCTCGTCGTCGGCCAGGATCATCTCGCGGACGGCGTGGATGCGCTCCTCCTGAAAGAACATGTGCTCGGTGCGGCACAGGCCGATGCCCTCGGCGCCGAAATCCCGGCTGATCCGAGCCTGTTCCGGAAGGTCGGCGTTGGTCTTGACCCCGAGCCGGCGGGTCGCGTCCACCCAACGCATGAGCCTGGCGAAGCGCCGGTAGCTGGGCGAGCGGGCGGCCTGGCGATTCCGGTCGAGCAGCACCCGCAGCACGTCCGAAGGGTGGGTCAGAAGCTCTCCCTGGATCACTTCCCCGGTGCTGCCGTCGAGGGACAGCCAGTCCCCTTCCTTGAGCACGACGCGGCCGATACGGGCCTCGCCGGCGCGGTAGTCCACCGACAGCGCTTCGCAGCCCACCACGCACACCGTGCCGAGCTGCCGCGCCACCAGGGCCGCGTGGGAGGTCATGCCCCCCCGGGCCGTGAGAATGCCCTCGGCCGCCTCGATGCCGCGGATGTCTTCCGGGCTGGTCTCCACCCGGCACAGGATGACCTTGTCTCCGCGCTTGCGCCATTCCTCCGCGTCGGCGGCGTGGAACACGATCCTTCCCGTGGCCGCGCCCGGGCCCGCGGGCAGTCCCTGTGCCAGCACCCGGTGCTCGGCACGGGCCGCCGCCTTCGCGTTGTGGTCGAAGACCGGGCGCAGGAGCTGGCCAAGATGATCGGGTTCGATGCGCTGCAACGCCTCGTCCCGGGTGATGCGGCCCTTGTCCGCCATGTCCACGGCGATGCGCACCGCGGCAAAGCCGCTCCGCTTGCCGGTTCGCGTCTGCAGCAGCCAGAGCCTGCCGTCCTCGATGGTGAACTCCATGTCCTGCATGTCGCGGTAGCGCTCCTCGAGGACGCGCCCGATGCGCTGCAGCTCGCGGTAGGTCCCGCGCTGGACCCCGGCCAGCGCACTGATGGGTTGCGGCGTGCGGATCCCGGCCACCACGTCCTCGCCCTGGGCATTCATCAGGAACTCGCCGTAGAACCGCCGCTCTCCCGACGCCGGATCGCGGGTGAAGGCAACGCCGGTGCCGGAGGTGTCTCCCATGTTGCCGAACACCATGGTCTGGACGTTGACGGCGGTCCCCCAACCGTGGGGGATGCCGTACATTTTCCGGTACGCCACGGCGCGGTCGTTGTTCCAGGAGCCGAACACGGCGCCGATGGCGCCCCAGAGCTGCTCCACCGGATCCTCGGGGAACGGAACGCCCCGCTGGCGCCGGATTTCATCCTTGAACTGTCCCACCAGGTCCTGGAGGTCCTCGGCCGTCAGCTCGGTGTCGTCGGTAACGCCCCGGGCGCGCTTCTTGCGCGCCAGCAGCGTCTCGAACACGTCGTGCGCGTCGGCCTTGTCGGGCTTCATGCCCAGTACGACATCGCCGTACATCTGCACGAAGCGGCGATAGGAGTCGTAAGCGAACCGCGGGTTGCCGGCGCGCCGGATCATGCCGGCCACGGTCCGGTCGTTGAGACCGAGGTTCAGCACGGTGTCCATCATCCCAGGCATGGATTCCCGCGCTCCGGAACGGACGGAGACCAGCAGCGGGTTGGCGCCGTCACCGAAGCGGCGGCCCATGATCTTCTCCACCCGCGCCATGGCGCGGGCCACGTCCCGTTCGAGACCCTCGGGGTAAGTCCCTTGATGTTCGTAGAAATGGCTGCAGACGGCGGTGGAGATGGTAAAGCCCGGCGGCACCGGAACGCCCATGCGCGTCATCTCGTGGAGGCCGGCGCCCTTGCCCCCCAATATTTCACCCATGGAGGCCCGGCCCGTGGCCTTGCCGGCGCCGAACGAGTAGACGTGCCGCGCCATCAACGATCCCTCGTGCGCGGGTCCATGCGGCGGCGGATCTCCTCCACCAGACGGTCCACGGGAATCCTCACCTGGGTCATGGCGTCGCGCTCCCGCAGCGTCACCGTCTGGTCCTTCAGGGTCTCATGGTCCACGGTGATGCCGAAGGGGGTGCCGATTTCGTCCTGCCGGCGATAGCGCCGGCCGATGGAGCCGGCCTGATCATAGACCACGGGGAAATGCTCCTTCAGGATGTCGCGGATCTCCTGGGCCCGTTCCGGGTGGCCGTCCTTCCTGAGCAGCGGGTACACGCCCGCCTTGAACGGCGCCAGGCGCGGGTCGAGACGCAGCACGATCCGCCGGTCGCCCTCCACCTCCTCTTCGTCGTACGCGTCCACCAGGAACGCCAGCAGCGGCCGGTCGACTCCGGCGGAGGGCTCGATGACGTAGGGGACGTAGCGGCTGCGGGTGGCCTCGTCGAAGTAGGTCATGTCCTTGCCGCTGTACTCCATGTGGCGGCTGAGGTCGAAGTCGGCCCGGTTGGCGATGCCCTCGAGCTCCGACCAGCCGAACGGGAACTCGTACTCCACGTCCACGCAGGCCTTGGCGTAGTGCGCCAGCTCGTCGCTGCCATGGGGGCGGATGCGGAGGTTCTCGGCGCGAACGCCGTTGTCCACGTACCACTGGAAACGCGTTTCCTGCCAGGACTGGAAGGCCTCCTCGTCCTCACCCGGCTTGACGAAGTACTCGATCTCCATCTGCTCGAACTCGCGGGTGCGGAAGATGAAGTTGCCGGGGGTGATCTCGTTCCGGAAGCTCTTGCCGATCTGGGCGATGCCGAAGGGGATCTTCTGGCGCGCCGTGTCCAGCACGTTGGTGAAGTTGACGAAGATGCCCTGGGCGGTCTCGGGCCGGAGGAACACCGTGCTGGCGGTGTCCTCCACCGGTCCCATGAAGGTCTTGAACATGAGGTTGAACTGACGCGCCTCGGTGAGCTCGCCGCCGCACTCCGGGCATGCCTTCCCCTCGACGTGGTCCTCCCGGAAACGGTGATGGCAGGAC
The DNA here is from genome assembly GCA_965218305.1 of uncultured Binatia bacterium (SeqCode). Classification (GTDB taxonomy): domain Bacteria; phylum Desulfobacterota; class Binatia; order UBA9968; family JAJDTQ01; genus JAJDTQ01. The sequence goes on from OZ244617.1 coordinate 3,390,773, forward strand.
TTGCATTCCACCAGCGGATCGGAAAACCCGGCGACGTGGCCCGAAGCCTCCCATACTCTCGGATGCATCAGGATCGAGGCGTCCAGGCCGACGGTGTCGTTGCGGCCGGTCACCACCGCCTTCCACCACGCCTCCTTGACGTTGCGCTTGAGCTCCACTCCCACCGGCCCGTAGTCCCAGGTGCTGCCGATTCCTCCGTAAATCTCACTGGACGGAAAGATGAACCCTCTCCGCTTGCAAAGATTGACGACCTTTTCCATCGTCGCGTGTTCGTTCATGGGTGCTCTGGGTCTCCTGTCTGTTGTCGGAACGCGGCCCGCCGTGACGTTATTGAAACCAACCGTCCAGGAAGGCCGCGGACTTCAGCTTCTTACTAATCTGGTACTGGATAAACAAGGGCACGACCTCACGGGTCTCCTGGATCGCCGCCCGGGAGAACGCCGGCGTCTCGCCATGGTCCCAGCCGTGCCTCTGAAAATGGGCCAGGATGCCCAACGCCTCGGGCGACAAGGGCACCGCCTCCCGGCGGAGACCGCAACAGTTCCGGCACAGGACGCCTCCGTCCCGCGGGCTGAACCCCCACCGGCCGTTGTTGCCCTGCCCGTGATCGGGCGGGGGCCTGTCGCCACAGCGCTGGCAATGCTCCAGGGTGGGCTGGAACCCGGCCAGCCGCAGCAGCGTCAGTTCGAACGCAGTGAGGAACTCCGACGAGGTCTCGTTCTCTTCCAGGAACCGCAGGCCGTCCCGCAGGTGGTCGAACAGCAACAGGCTGTCATCGCCGTCCCGAGTCAATTCATCAGTAATTTCAACGAGATAGGACGCGTACACGATCTTGGCCAGGGTCCGGGTGATGGCCCGGAACACATAGACCCAGTCACAGCCGTGGATGAACGCCAGGGGGCTGTTCGGTCGCTCATGAAAACGAAGCTGGACCAGCGTGAAGGGCTCCAGAACGTTGAGGAAGCGTTTGCGGGACCGCTTGGCTCCCTTGGCGATGCCCCTGATCTTGCCAAAATCCCGCGTCAGAAAAGAGACGATCTTGTCCGATTCGCCGTAGGCCCAGGATCGCAGCACGATGGCCGGGCTCGACCGTATCGCCGGCACTAGTGGCCTGCCTCACAAACAGGTTTATGAAACCGCGCGGGAATTCTTGTCGTCGGCAAGGCGCGAGGAGGAGCAGTTGCCAATACCACGCGAGGAGGAGCAACGCAATCGCCCATTTCCCGTCACGTATACACCACGCCGCCGAAAAAGTCGCGCGGAAACATCGACTTCCGAGCGATTCCCGCCACCTTGACAAGGTCCAATACGGTGATTACCTTCTCTCGGCTGTTGTCGGGCCAAGTGCCCCTTTGTGCCGTTTACAGGCGTTTTCCGGACAGAACATCAAGAGTAAGACAGCATCATGGCAGAAGAGAGCAGAGATCAAGCCGAGGCCGCTGCGGAACCTGAAGAGGCGGCAACCGGGCCGGACGTCGACGAGAAAGCGGACGAGGCACCGGAGCCGTCGGAGATCGAGCAGCTCAGAGCGGAGCTGGACGCCGCCCGGGAGGAAGCCCGGCGCCAGCACGACTCTTACCTCCGGGAGGCGGCGGAGACCGAGAACTACAAGAAGCGCGTAACCCGCGAGAAACACGATGCCATCCGGTACGCCAACGAAGCCCTGGTACGGGACCTCCTGCCCGTGATCGATGACCTCGAGCGCGCGACCCGGCACGCCCGGGCCGAAGGCGACGGACAGCCGCTGCTGGACGGCATCGAGCTGGTGCTCAGAAGCTGTCTCGAAGCGCTCCAGAAACACGGGGTCACGCAGATTACGGCCAAGGGACAACCCTTCGACCCGGAGAAGCATGAGGCCTTCGCCCAGGTGGAAACCGGCGAATACGAGGCCAACACGGTGGTGGACGAGATCCACCGGGGCTACTACCTGGCCGACCGGCTGCTGCGGCCGTCTCTGGTGAGCGTCGCTAAGGCCCCGACTTTACAAGAAAAGGACGAAACGACCGTTGAAAACGAGCCGGCTGATGATTAGATTCACACTGCACACGCAATCGAAGAACAAGGAGACGACGAGATGGCAAAGGTCATAGGCATTGATCTTGGGACGACCAACTCCTGCGTAGCGATCATGGAGGGTAGCGACCCCAAGGTTCTGACCAATGCTGAAGGAAGCCGTACCACTCCTTCCGTAGTGGCTTTTTCGGAAAGCGGCGAGCGCCTGATGGGCCAGATCGCACGGCGGCAGGCCATCACGAACCCCCAGAACACGGTGTTCGCGGTCAAGCGTCTGATGGGGCGCGTATTTCACGACCCCATGGTACAGAAGGCCCTGTCCCTCCTGCCCTACAAGATCGCCAACTCGGACAAGGGCGACGCCTGGGTGGAGAGCCGCGGCAAGACGTACAGCCCGGCGGAGATTTCGGCGTTCATTCTGCAGAAGATGAAGCAGACCGCCGAGGACTACCTGGGCGAGCCGATGACCGAGGCGGTCATCACCGTGCCGGCCTACTTCAACGACAGCCAGCGTCAGGCCACCAAGGACGCCGGGCGCATCGCCGGACTGGAGGTGCTGCGCATCATCAACGAGCCCACCGCGGCCTCCCTGGCGTACGGCATGGACAAGGAAAAGGATGAGAAGATCGCGGTGTTCGACCTGGGCGGCGGCACCTTCGACATCTCCATTCTGGAGCTGGGTGACGGCGTCTTCGAGGTCAAGGCCACCAACGGCGATACCTTCCTCGGGGGTGAGGACTTCGACCAGCGGGTCATCGACTACCTGGCGGACGAGTTCAAGAAGGACCAGGGCATCGACCTGCGCACCGACCAGATGGCGCTGCAACGGCTCAAGGAGGCCGCGGAAAAAGCCAAATGCGAGCTGTCCACCTCGGTGGAGACGGACATCAACCTTCCGTTCATCACCGCGGACCAGACCGGTCCCAAACACATGAGCATCAAGCTGTCCCGCTCGAAGCTCGAGGCCCTCTGCGCCGAACTCGTCGAAAGGACCGAGGAACCCTGCCTCCAGGCCCTGGCGGACGCGGGCTTCTCGGCCGGAGAGATCAACGAGGTGATTCTCGTCGGCGGCATGACGCGCATGCCCGCGGTGCAGGAACGGGTCAAGAAGATCTTCGGCAAGGAACCGCACAAGGGCGTCAACCCGGACGAGGTGGTGGCCATCGGCGCCGCCATTCAGGCCGGCGTGCTCACGGGCGACGTGAAGGACGTACTGCTGCTCGACGTGACGCCGCTGTCCCTGGGCATCGAGACCCTGGGCGGCGTCTTCACCAAGCTGATCGAGCGCAACACCACCATCCCGACGAAGAAGAACCAGGTTTTCTCCACCGCCGCCGACAATCAGCCCTCGGTGACCATCAGCGTGCATCAGGGCGAGCGGGAGATGGCCGCGTACAACAAACTGCTCGGTCAGTTCAACCTCGAAGGAATTCCGCCGGCCCCGCGGGGCATGCCACAGATCGACGTGACCTTCGACATCGACGCCAACGGCATCGTGCATGTCTCCGCCAAGGATCTCGGGACCAGCAAGGAGCAGTCCATCAAGATCACCGCCTCCAGCGGCCTCAGCGAGGAAGAGATCCGGAACATGGTGAAGGATGCCGAGGCCCACGCGGAAGAGGACAAGACCCGCAAGGAAGCGGCCGAGGCCCGCAACCAGCTCGACTCCCTGGTCTACTCCACGGAGAAGTCGCTGAAGGAATACGGCGACGACCTGGAAGCGGAGGTCAAGTCGAACATCGAGGCGGCCCTGGAAAAGGCCAGGAAGGCGCTGGAGGGCGACGACGCCGCGGCCATGCGGGCGGCGGCCGAGGAACTGAACCAGGCTTCCCACAAGCTGGCCGAAGCCATGTACGCCAAGGCGTCGCAGCAGCAGGCACAGCAGGATCCGCAGGATCCGACGCCGCCGCCGCCGGGGGCCGGTGACGGCAAACCCGACGACAACGTCGTGGATGCCGACTTCGAGGAGGTCAAGGACTAGTAGGGGCGACCGGCCGGCCGCCCCCAGTTTGATATCAACACCGGTCGTCCGTAGGCGCCTGGCGGGACTCACCATTGGACAAAAGGGACTACTATGAAACCCTCGGCCTGAGCCGCAACGCGGGCGAGGACGAGATCAAGAAAGCGTACCGCAAGCTGGCGCTCCAGTACCACCCGGACCGGAACCCGGGTGACAAGCAGGCGGAGGAGAAGTTCAAGGAGCTGTCCGAAGCGTACTCGGTGCTCTCCGATCCGGAGAAGAGGTCCAAGTTCGACCAGTTCGGCCATGCCGCCTTTGGCGAGAGCGGACCGTTCGCCGGCGGCTTCGACTTCTCGCAGGGTTTCGAGGACATCTTCGGCGACATCTTCGGCGAGTTCTTCGGCGGATCGCCCAGGGGCAGGGGCAGGGCCAGGTCCCGGGCTCAGCGGGGCGACGACCTGCGCTACAACCTCGAGATCACGTTCGAGCAGGCTGCCTTCAGCACCGAAAAGAAGATCAAGATCCCGCGGCACGGACCCTGTGACGAGTGCGAGGGCAGCGGCGCCGAGAAGGGCACGTCGCCTCAGACCTGTCCCACCTGCAAAGGCTCCGGACAGATGGCCTTTCAGCAGGGCTTCTTCACCGTGTCCCGCACTTGCAACCAATGCGGCGGCCAGGGCCGGGTGATCCCGCACCCCTGCACCTCGTGCCACGGCGTGGGGCTGTCCCGCAAGTTCCACACCATCAACGTCAAGATTCCGGCCGGCGTCGACACGGGTTCACGGTTGAAGCTTCGGGGCGAGGGAGAGAACGGCGCCCGGGGCGGCCCGCCCGGTGACCTGTACGTGGTCATCATCGTCCAGGACCACCCGATCTTCGCCCGCGACGGAACGGACGTGATCTGCGAGATGCCCATCAGCTTCGTCAACGCCACCCTCGGGGCGGAGATCGAGGTGCCCACGCTGGAGGGGAAGGTCAAGATGAAGATTCCCGCGGGCACCCAATCAAACGGAGTCTTCCGCCTGAAGGGAAAGGGGATCAAGGACGTGCACGGGGGCCGCAGGGGTGACGAGCACGTACGGGTGCTGGTGGAAACGCCGACACGGCTCAACCCGCGCCAGAAGCAGCTCCTCAAGGATTTCGCCGAAGAGGGCGGGGAAGAAGCCTACCCTATTGCAAAAGGGTTCTTCGAGAAGGTAAAGGAACTGTTCGACTGAGGGTAACGAATGGACGAATCGGACAAGGAAGCCGCCGATCTCGCAGCAGACACGCCCGTAAGCGAGATCCCCGACGTCATACCGCTCCTGCCCATCCGGGACATCGTCATCTATCCGTACATGATGATTCCCTTGTTCGTGGGGCGGGAGATCTCCATCAACGCGGTCAACGAGGCGCTGGCGCGGGACCGGCACATCTTTCTGGTGGTGCAGAAGGATCCCACCGAGGATGACCCCGACGGCGACGATCTGTACCGCGTGGGCACGGTGGCGACGATCCTGCGCATGCTGAAGCTCGATGACGGACGCGTGAAGATCCTGGTACAGGGGCTGACCAAGGGAGCGCTGGAACAGCTCGTAAGGGAAAAGCCTTATTTCGAGGCGCGGGTAGAGAAGGTCGTCGAGCAGCAGGTAATCGAACTGTCCATCGAGGTCGAGGCGCTCATGCGCAACGTCAAGGAGAAGATCGAGCAGATCCTCAACCTCAAGAATCTACCGCCGGAAATCGTCATGGTCACCGACAACGTCGTCGATCCCGGCGTGCTGGCGGACCTGGTTGCCTCCAATCTGCGGCTCAAGCTCGAGGAGAGCCAGTCCATCCTGGAGATCTATGAACCCATCGAGCGGCTAAAGAAGGTCAACGACCTGCTCACCCGCGAGCTCGAGCTCGCCACCATGCAGGCGCAGATTCAGAACCAGGCCAAGGACGAGATGAGCAAGACCCAGCGGGAGTATTTCCTGCGGGAGCAGCTCAGGCAGATCCATCAGGAGTTGGGGGAGGGCGACGAGAAGACGGAGGAGTTGAACGAGATCAAGGCCCAGATCGACAAGGCCGGCATGCCGCCCGATGTCGAGAAGGAAGCCATCAAGCAGCTCAAACGTCTGGAGCAGATGCATCCGGAGTCCTCCGAGTCTTCGCTGGTGAGGACCTACCTGGACTGGATGGTGGAGCTCCCCTGGGGCCAGAGGACCGAGGACAACCTCGACCTCAAGAAAGCCAAGAAAGTCCTCGACGAGGACCATTTCGACCTGGAGAAGATCAAGGAGCGGTTTCTCGAGTACCTCGCGGTGAACAAGCTGCGGCAAATGATCCGCGGCCCGATCCTCTGCTTCGTGGGACCGCCGGGCGTCGGCAAGACCTCCCTCGGAAAATCCATCGCCCGCGCCCTCGGGAGAAACTTCGTGCGCATCTCCCTGGGCGGCATCCGGGACGAGGCGGAGATACGCGGACACCGAAGGACCTACGTGGGGGCCCTGCCCGGCCGTATCATACAGGGCATGAAGCAGGCCGGCACGAACAATCCGGTGTTCATGCTGGACGAGCTGGACAAGCTCGGCAACGACTTCCGCGGAGATCCGTCGGCGGCTCTTCTGGAGGTCCTCGATCCGGAGCAGAACCACGCGTTCAGCGACCACTACCTGAACGTCCCGTTCGATCTGTCCGGCGTGCTTTTCATCTGCACCGCCAACCTTCTCGACACGGTTCCGCCGGCGTTGCGGGACCGCATGGAGGTCATCAACCTCTCCGGCTACACCAACGAGGAGAAACTGGAGATCGCGCGGCGGTTCCTGATCCCGCGGCAATTGCAGGAGGCGGGGATTTCCGGCGACCTGCTGGACATCTCCAATGACGCCGTGCTGCGGATCATCGAGGAGTATACGCGGGAAGCGGGCCTCAGAAACCTCGAACGGGAGATGGCGGCCATCTGCCGGAAGGTGGCGCGCAAGGTGGCCGACGGCCGCACCATCCGCACCCGCATCACCCGAAGGAACCTGCACCAGTTCCTGGGTCCCCCCAGGTTCCTGACCGAAACCCAGGATCAGAACGAGATCGGCGTCGCCACGGGTCTGGCGTGGACCAGCGCCGGCGGCGAGGTGCTGCACGTCGAAGCCTCGCTGTCCAAGGGCCGCGGCAACCTGACCCTGACGGGCCAGTTGGGCGACGTCATGAGGGAATCGGCCCAGGCGGCGGTGAGCTACGCGCGGGCGCAGGCCAAGAATCTGGGGCTCGAAGAGAACTTCTACCAGAAGCAGGACATCCATATACACGTCCCGTCGGGCTCGATCCCCAAGGACGGCCCCTCCGCCGGGATCACCATGGGAACCGCCCTCATCTCGGCTCTGACCCGGCGGCCGGTGAGCCGGAACGTGGCCATGACCGGGGAGATCACGCTCCGGGGCCGGATCCTGCCGGTGGGCGGCTTGAAGGAGAAATGTCTTGCGGCCTTTCGTTCCGGGGTGGAGACGGTGGCCATTCCGTTCCAGAACCAGAAGGACCTCGAAGATATCCCGCGTCCCTTGCGAAACAAGCTGCGCTTCATCCTGGCGCGGAACATGAACGACGTGCTCGCGGTGGCCTTTGTAGACAAGCCGCTCGACAGCGGGTCTCCCGACCGGCCGAAAACCAGGTCCCCGGCCAAGGCCAAGAAGACGAGCCGGCGAAACCGCCCCAAGGGTGAAAGGGACAGAACGGTGCCCGCGAACGCCTGAGAAACAGGGCGTCCTCGCGGCGAGGCGCCATCACACCCAATCTGATACGCCCATGAGACTTCGGGATTTGGGAGAGTTCGGGCTCATCGACTTGATCCAAAGGAAGACCCCGCGAACGCGCGGCGTGCGTCTGGGCATCGGCGACGACGCCGCCTGGGTCTCCACCGCCGAGGACTCGCTTCTGTTCACCTCGGATCTTCTCGTCGAAGGCGTCCACTTCAACCTCGATTGGATCTCGATGCGGGATCTCGGGCACAAATCCCTCACCGCCAGCTTGAGCGACATCGCGGCCATGGGCGGCCGGCCGGCTTATTTCCTCCTGTCGCTGGCCCTGCCCGACCTGACCACCCAACGGGCGGCCGCGCTGGTCCGGGGCATTCACGCCGTGGCGGCCGAGCATCGGGTGGCGCTGGTGGGAGGCGACACCTGCGCCGCCGACCGCTTGATCATCGACGTGTTCCTCGCCGGCTTCGCGCCCTACGGAGCCGTCACCCGCGCGGGCGCCAAGGTGGGCGACGACATCTATGTCACCGGTACGCTGGGGGATTCGGCGCTGGGCCTCGCACTGCTTTCCGAGCCCAGGCCCAAAGTCTCGGCAAGGGACCGGAACTACCTGGTCCGGCGGCACCACCATCCCACGGCACGGGTCAAGACCGGCATGCAGCTTGCCAGGGAAGGGCTGGCCCGGGCCATGATGGACGTGAGCGACGGGCTGGCGCAGGATCTCGGACACATCTGCCGGGCCAGCGGCACCGGGGCCGTGGTGCGCCAGGAGCAGGTGCCGCGGTCGCGCGCCTTCGCCCGTGTGGCCGGGCCGGGCGATCTCCACTGCGCGCTGGCCGGGGGCGAGGACTACGAGCTGCTCTTCACCGCGGCGAGCGACGCCCGCAAGGGGGTGGAGCGCCTCGCCCGCCGCACCGGCGTTGCCATAACCCGAATCGGCGAGTGCGTGCCCCGAAAGCACGGCGTCACGCTGGTGGACCCGGGGGGCGAAAGCGTGCCCCTCACGGCGCGCGGCTACGACCACTTCAAGGCCAAGACCGCTCACCGCGGCGTTGGCCAGGCCTGACGTCCAGGCACGGATCATGGACGAAGAGAAGCTTGCAGAGCTCTTGGAAGGCGTTCGGCGCGGCGAGGTCTCGATCCGTCAAGCGCTGAAACGGTTGCAGCACCTTCCCTTCGAAGACCTGGGGTTCGCCAAGGTGGATCACCACCGGGCCTTGCGGCAGGGCTTCCCCGAGGTCATCATGGGCGAAGGCAAGGAGGTCCCGGACATCGCCGCCATCGCCCGGGCCATCCGTAAACGCGGCGTGAACGTGCTCATCACCCGCCTTTCCGAAGAGAAGATGAACGCGTTGAAAACACGGCTCCGGGGTTTTCGCTTCCACCGCCAGGCCCGGGCCGCCACCTGGCGAACGAAGGACGCAACGATCAAGGGGAAGGGGATCATCGCGGTGGTGTGCGCCGGCACCTCCGACATACCGGTGGCGGAGGAGGCCGCGGTCACCAGCGAGATCATGGGCAACCGGGTGGAGCGGGTCTACGACGTGGGCGTGGCCGGTCTGCACCGGCTGCTGGGCCACCACCGGCAGCTCACGGAAGCGGCGCTGCTCATCGTGGTGGCGGGTATGGAAGGCGCCTTGCCCAGCGTCGTTGCCGGACTGGTGCAGCGGCCCGTTATCGCCGTACCCACCAGCGTCGGCTACGGCGCCAGCTTCAACGGCCTGTCGGCGCTGCTCGCCATGCTGAACTCCTGCGCCGCGGGGGTGACGGTGGTGAACATCGACAACGGCTTCGGCGCCGGCTTCGCGGCCTCGCTGATGAACCGAGACTGACCAGGGGAACGTCCATGTCCTGTTGGAACACCCTCGGGGGATCACGAAATGGCGGATGAGGACAAGAAATACCGGATTGTGAGGCGGTCATCGGAGCTCAGCATCAGGCTCACGGGCGACTCCCTGTCACAGATTCTCTCGGACGCCGGGGTTGCACTGTTCGACTTGTTGGTAGACATGGCTTCCGTGGAGACCCGGGAAAGCGTCACCCTCGAGGTGGAAGGAGTGGACAACGACGACTTGATGGTCAACTGGATGCGGGAGCTGCTCTATGAGTACCAGGCCAGCGGCTTTGTGTTGAAGGAATTCAACATCCATGAGGCCGGTGAGTTCTTCGTGCGCGCGGAGGCCCGCGGAGAGAAGTTCGATCCGGACCGCCACGAAGAGCGCGAAACCATCGGGGCAGTGGCGGAACGCCTGAGCCACCTGGGAAAAATGGGCGCCCAGTGGACCGCCCAGGTGGGTTTCGAGCTGTGACCGCCCGCGAGGGAGCCCATGCGCGCTGAGTACGACAGGGCAATACCGCAGCACTCCGCCGCAGAATGCGGGGCGGTCCATGCGTGCTGAGTACGACGGCTGCTCCCTCATCGCCGACCCGATCCACCGCTACATCCCCTTTACGGTTTCCAAGGACTCCGACGAGGTAACGGAACAGGACTTGATCGATTCCCCCTGGTTCCAGCGCCTCCGGTACATCTTCCAGCTCCAGAGCGCCCGCTGGGTCTATCCTTCGGCCGAACACAGCCGTTTCCAGCACTGTCTGGGGGCCATGCATCTGGCCGGGGTCTTCGCCCGGGGCCTGTACCCGTCGCTGCGCAAGGTGCTGGGGGACGAGTGCCCGTCGGCCGCCTACGTGGAAGAGTACATGCGGGTCACCGGCCTGCTGCACGACGTCGGCCACGGTCCGTTCTGCCATTTCTTCGACAATCACTTCCTCAGCCAGCACGGCCTGATCCACGAGGACATCAGTCAGGTCATCATCCGCGAGCATCTGGGGGAGATCATCCGGGGCATCCGCCGCAGCCCCACGGGTCCGTTCGCCGCGGGCGAAGAACTCGATCCCGACGACATCGCGTTTCCCATCAAGAAGGATTCCGAAGACGACCCGACGAAACCCCGGTGGCTGCGCTTCCTCCAGCCTCTGACCAACGGGATCTTTACCTTCGACAATCTCGACTACGTGTCCCGCGATTCGTACATGTGCGGCGTGGCGGTGGGGCCCATCGACCGCGAACGCCTCATCTACTACACCTTCATCTCGCCCAAGGGTTTGACCCTGCACCGTTCCGGCGAGGGCGCGCTGACGATGTTCCTGAACGCGCGCAAGTACCTCTACGAGAACGTCTACTTCCACCGCACCACCCGGGCCATCGACGCGCACCTCCAGGAGCTGTTCCCGGAAACCATGGCCCGGATTGCGCCGGGGAACCCCCTGGACCACATGGAATTGTACCTGCACCTGACGGACTGGTCGCTCCTGCAGGAGGTGTCCCGCTGGCGCCAGCTCGACACCCCGCTGGGCCGCGAGTGGGGCCGCATCCTCGACCGTGATCTCAAGTGGCGGCTGGCTTACGAGCGGACCCTGTCGGCGGCGGAGATGGCGAGCGGGCTCGACGCCATCGAGGTCCACGAATGGGAGATCCTGATCCGGGCGGCCCTGCCCCCGGAGAAACGGAAACTGGTCTATCACGTGGACATCGCGAGCCAGGACTCGCGGCCGGAAAATCCCATGGCCATGGGCAAGAAGCAGATCCACACCTATGATCCGTCCACCGGCGTCATCACCAAGGAGTCCATGGCCGAGCTGTTCGCCTACATCCCTTCCAAGATCGTCAAGTTCCGCGTGTTTGCCCTGGACCACGACCACGACCGGCTGCTGGCCGGCTGCACCGAAGAGGTGTTCCGCGGCGCAGGCAGGTGAGGGCGGCCGGCGGGCCTTCAGGGGAGGCCGCGCCACGGCGCGGGCGGTCTACACCAGCTTTGCATGTCCGAAGCGCGGCGGTGTATAATTGACCGGCGTTTCGGAAAGTGGCACGGAACGGCAAAGGCGCCCGCCGCGGCAGGGTATAGGGACTCACATGACCAGCGAAAAGAGCTACTCCGGAGAAGCGTCTTCCCAGAACCGCCCGCGCGCCAAACGGCGGACACGGCAGCGAAGCGTCATCCAGCGGGTGCTGCTGGAAGGCAACCGTCCGCTAAGCCCTCACGACATCCTCGAAGCCGCCCGGGTGAAGGCCCCCGGTCTTGGCATTGCCACCGTCTACCGCACGATCCATACCATGATGACCGAGGGCACCCTCGTCGTAGTGGAAATGCCCGGGGAAGCCGCCCGCTACGAGACCGCCGGGAAGGAGCACCATCATCACTTCCAATGCCGGGAGTGTGACGACATCTTCGACATCCAGGGTTGTCCCCCGGATCTCCAAAAGCTCGCGCCCAAGGGCTTCCGGCTCGAAGACCACCAGGTCGTGCTCTACGGCGTGTGCCCCCCGTGTACCGGAATGCCCACGTAGGGTCGTTCCCACACGTACTTGTGGGACACGACCCTCCAGGTGTTGCGTTCCCCCATCCCGATGACTTAGTCTCCCATTGCGCCGCTGGTCGCGGTGCTTTCGTTTGACAGCCCTCCGAATCCTTCTCCCAGGGCGAGAGGGGTTCGGGACACGGCGCGGGTTTCGTGAACCCCCATGCACAGGAGGCAGATCATGAGCGGCCTTCGCATCGAACAGGAAGGTAAGCCGGCGCAAGAGCTGGATTTCGGACAGCTCGCGGCGCTCAACGGACAGATCGACGACGTCGGCGCGCTGATTCCCGGTCGGGTCGGCGGCGCGGTGACGCTTCAGGCCATCCTCGACCGGCTTCAGCCGGGCCCGGAACTCGACCACCTCACAGTGGAATCCACCGACGGCGGCTTCGCCGCCAGCGTTCCGCTCGAAGCGTTGCGCCAGGCGGTCATCGCCTACCGCGTCGGCGAAGAACCGCTGCCCCGGGACAAGGGCGGGCCGCTGCGCTTCCTGATCCCCAATGACGAAGGATGCGCCACCGGCGGCGCCGACGCCTGCGCCAACGTGAAGTTCGTCGGCACGCTCCGGTTGACCAAAGGGCAGGGCAAGGACACGCGTCCCAACACACCGAGGCAACACGCCGGGCTCCATGAGCGCGAGCGTGCGGGGAGAGAGTAAATGGCATCGTTGAAAGACAAGTACGCGATCGTGGGCGTGGGGCACTCGGCGCTGGGCAAGGTCCCCGAGCTGAGCGACTACGGCTTGCAGGTGACGGCGGTCAAGGCCGCCCTCGACGACGCCGGCCTCAAGAAGACCGACGTCGACGCGGTGATCACCCACAGCCACCTGCTCGGCGCCGTGCGGGTGCACCACCAGATGCTTTCCGAGCGGCTGGGCATCGACACGGCCTTCGGCGTCTCGCTCTCCTCCGGCGGGGCGACTTCCTGCCTGATGGTGCAGGTGGCCGCCGCCGCCATCGAGGCGGGCTTCTGCAAGACCGTGCTGTGCGTGCACGGCGACAAGGGCGCCACCCGCAAGACTCCCGGAAGGGGCGACGGCGGCGGTGAGTTCGGTCCGGAGTACGGCCTGTACGGCGCCGCCGGACAGCACGCCCTGGGGCTCACCCGGCACATGCACGAGTACGGCACCACCCACGACCACATGGGCGCCGTCGCCGTGGCCTGCCGCAAGCACGCGCAACTGAACCCCGTGGCCTCGATGCAGGCCCCCATGACCCTCGAGGACTACCACAACTCCCGCTGGATCGTATGGCCGTTCCACCTGTTCGACTGCTGCCTCCGGAGCGACGGCGCCGCGGCCGTCATCGTCACCTCGGCGGAGCGCGCCCGGGACATGAAGCAGAAGCCGGTCTACATCACGGGCATGGGCCGCGCCAACAACTCCCGCGGCTACATCTACGGCGACCACATGACCGAGCTGGGGGCCAAGGACTCCGGCGCCCGGGCCTTCGCCATGGCCGGCCTCACGCCCAAGGACATCGACACCGCACAGATCTACGACTGCTTCACCTACATCCTCATGGCCACCCTGGAGGACTACGGGTTCTGCAAGAAGGGCGAAGGCGGTCCGTTCGTGAGCGGCGGCCGCATCGAGCTCGGGGGAGAGCTGCCCACCAACACCTCCGGCGGCATGCTCTCCGAGTGCTACATCGAAGGCATGCTCCAGATCGTCGAAGGGGTGCGCCAGTTGCGCGGCGAATGCGGTCCGCGCCAGGTCAAGGACGCCGAGACCGCCATCGTCAGCGGCAACGGCGGCAACGCCGTGTGCCATTCCACGCTGATATTGAGAAACTAGCTTCGCGCATTCGAGTGGTAACCGGGGCGCGAGCGGGTTTGAAAGCCGCCCGTGCGGATACCCGCGAAGCCGGACGAACAGGAGACCGCCGTGAGCGACTACGCCAAACCCATTCCGACGCCGTCCGAAGACTCCGGCCCCTACTGGGAGGCCGCCCGGAACCACGAGCTCAAGCTGCAGCAATGCCGGGAGTGCAGCGCCTTCCGGTTCCCGCCGGCCGAGGTGTGCTCCGAGTGCACCTCCGAGACCTATGACTGGAAGCCGGTGTCCGGCAAGGGCCGGGTGTTCTCCTTCGTCATCTATCACCGCGCCTACCATCCCGGCTTCCAGGACGAGATCCCCTACGTGGTGGGAGTCATCGAGCTCGACGAGGGCGCGCGCATGCTGTCCAACGTCATCGGCTGCAAGCCCGAAGAGGTCCGCTGCGACATGCCGGTCGAGGTCTCCTTCGAGGACATCACCGAAGAGATGTCGCTGCCGAAGTTCCGGCCCGCCTGAAGCGGCGAGAGCCCTTAGGCAACCCACCGGTCATTCCCGCAAAGGAGCACCACCATGCCCTACACCGACCTGAGAGAGTGGCTCGAACAAGTGGACGCCATGGGCGAGCTTCGCCGGATCCCGGGTTGCGACTGGAACCTGGAGATCGGCGCCCTGGCGGAGGTGGCCGGACGCGGTCAGGACGCCTCCGCGCTGCTGTTCGACAACATCAAGGACTATCCCGAAGGGCACCGGGTGCTGGTGGGCATGGTGGAGTCGCTCAAGCGCGCCGCCCTCACCACCAACCTGCCCATCGACATCACCCGCAACGAGTTCATCGCCGCCTGGAAGGAACGCCTCAACAACCCGACGCTGATCCCGCCGGCGTACGTTGACGAGAGCCCGCTCTACGAGAACGTGTTCACCGGCAAGGACATCGACGTGCTGAAGCTGCCGGTACCCAAGTGGCACGACGAGGACGGCGGCCGCTACATCGGCACCGCCCACGTGGTCATCACCCAGGACCCGGACGAGGGCTGGGTGAACATGGGCACCTACCGAACCATGGTCCACGAGAAGGACCGCCTGGCGGTCTACATCTCCCCGGGCAAGCACGGCCGCATCCACCGCCAGAAATCCTTCGACCAGAACAAGCCCCTCAAGGTCGCCATCTCCTTCGGGCAGGACCCGCTGCTGTTCCTGCTGTCCTCGCGGCAGATCCCCTGGGGCGAGCAGGAGCTCGACTACGCCGGCGGCATCAAGGGCGCTCCGGTGGACGTCATCCGGGGCGAGTTCACCGGCCTGCCCATTCCCGCCCACGCGGAGATCGCCATCGAGGGCGAGATCATGCCCGACGAGACCCGCGACGAGGGCCCCTTCGGGGAGTGGCCCGGCTACTACGCCAGCGGCTCCCGCCAGGAGCCGGTGGTGCACGTCAAGAGCCTCATGTACCGCAACAACCCCATCCTCACCGGCTCGCCGCCGTTCCGGCCGCTCCCGGGCGCCGACGGCTGCACCTCGCTGATACGGGCCGCGTTCATCTGGGACTCCATGGAGAAGGCCGGCGTCCCCGACGTCACCGGCGTCGCCTGCTACCAGAACCGCTTCTTCACCGCCGTGTCCATCCGCCAGCGCTACCCCGGCCACGCCAAGCAGGCCGCCATCCTCGCCAGCCAGAACCACACCGGCGCCTACCTCGGCCGCTACGTCGTGGTGGTGGACGACGACATCGACGTGGCTGACCTGAACGACGTCGTGTGGGCCATGTGCACCCGCTGCAACCCCGCCGACTCCATCGACATCCTCCGCAGGACCTGGAGCGGCCCCCTCGACCCCATCATCCCCCGCGACCAGAAAGGCCACAACTCCCGCGCCATCATCGACGCCTGCCGCCCCTACGAATGGATCAAGGACTTCCCCCCGGTGTCCGGCGCCAGCCCGGAGCTGAAGGAAAAGGTGCTGGAGAAGTATGGGGAGTATTTGAAGGGGTGAGGGGGAATTCCGCAATCGACTGCTTCACATTTTACTTCACATGGCGTAAACTGGAGGATAGAAACTTGGCGCGCCATGACCACGACATTGCCACGGCCAATGAGTGGCCCTTCGCCGGCTGAAGTGCCACTTCCGCACGCCCCCCTAGTACGGGTCATTGCACAGGTGCGGTTTCCAACGGTCCTGTCCATTCGCAATCCCGACCAGGTTGCAACCTTCCAAGAAAAGGTTCGCTCAGCGTACCCAATCCTTAACCAGGAACAGGTGCGCCGAGTCGTACTGAATACGGGCCAGCCGGCATCCGATCCCAAAATTCAGGAAGATGTCGTGTGGCGTTTTCACGACCGGGATCGGAAGTGGCGGATATCGCTCACTGCTGACTTCGTTGCACTGGAGACGACGAGTTACACCAACCGTCGAGATTTCCTGGAACGCCTGCGGTCAATCCTTGAGGCTGTCAAAACGACGGTGAACCCGGAAGAGGCATTCCGCCTCGGGGTACGGTACATTGATCGGATCACGGGTCCAGCGCTCCAGGACATTTCAAGGTTGATTCGGCGGGAAGTCCTGGGGGTTTCCTTGTGCCCTATTGGCGAAGTGGCCGAAACCGTATTGACGCAAACGCAGTTTCGTGCCGAGGAAGGCTTGCTCCAGGCCCGCTGGGGGCTTTTGCCGGAGGACGGCACTATCGATCCAGGAACCCTCGAACCCATCCATGAGCCCTCTTGGATATTGGACCTCGACATGTCTACGAGCGAACCGCTGGACTTTTCTGCTGACATCCTCAGCAACGAGGCGGAACGGTTTACTGAACGCATCTATTCAGTATTTCGCTGGATGGTGACCGATGACTTCTTGCGCTTTTATGGAGGCCAACCATGAGTCTGGCAGAGGCCGAAGCACTCGATATGGGAACTTCCGCAGGTGGAGCGATGCAGAGCCCTCCACGCACTACCAACAGCGTCAGCCTAAGTGCAGATTTTGCCGAGCCGGCGACTGTAAGCTCCTATGACTCCATGATGATTTGGTTGGAAACGCTGGCCAATCCACCGCACCCGATCATTGTCCGGGGCAAAGCCGAGTCTGTACAACACGGGACGAGTGTCACGGAAATACGCCGCCTCTCGGGTCTGACGTGGGAAGAGTTGGCTGACCTCATGGACGTTTCACCGAGGAGTCTTCACCACTGGGTTAGCGGTAAACCCGCAAGCGCCGAACATCAGATGCGACTGCAACGGCTTCTCGGAACGCTGCGCCGGCTTGACAGGGGCGACAGCTCACAGAATCGAACCCTGCTTCTTACACCTGATCACACAGGGCGACTGCTGCTAGACCTGCTCAAAACCGAACGATACGGGGCTGCGGTAGCACTCGCCGGGCAGCGAGTGTCGCGGCAGATTTTCGCACGAACAGAACTGAGTGCTACCGCGCGCGCGTCCCGTACCCCGCCGGCCCCGGCGGACCTCGTGCAGGCAAAACAGGATCGGCCCCGTAGTTCTCATCGGGCAGTCATCAAAAAATCGCTTAGACACCCCAAACCCCGTACTTAGCCTAATGCCGTCCTTGGGCTCTGAAGATTTTGCACGCATAGATCGGGCGCTTCACTCCTGGCGACAAGGGGATGTGGCCTTTGACGACAAGCTGTTTTTCCTTCATCTGGCCGACCTGAGGGTGCCCCTCACATATGAAGCGCAAGAGAGCGCTAACGCCCGCGCTGATTCCGGCGAAGACGCGGAGATCGAAGGGGTGGCGAGCGAAATCTCAGGCGTCGTCCTTGTTACCCAAACGTGTGACATCGTGCGTACATGTGCTGAAAGGCCTTACGTCGAGGTGGCCCCGTTGCTTGAGGTCGCCGCCGACTTCCTCGATGAGGTACGAAAACTTCGCCGCCCTGCTTTCGCGCATATCCCGGTCGTGGAACCTCGTAAGCTTGTTGCTGACCTTGACCGTACTATGACCGTTGAAAAAGCGGTTGTTGCTACGTGGAATCGGGTTCCAGGCTGGACAACGGACACGGAGTCTCGTGCTTTCGCGGAGGCACTCGCACGGAAGCGAGCACGTTTTGCCTTTCCGGACGATTTCGTTGAGGCTTCCCGGGGACTACAAACTTACCTGAGACGGCAACACGATCGCCAAAGTCCTGAAGGCGCACATCTCCGGGCGCTCCGCGAAATTCGCGTTCGTGCCGCTCCATCGTGGGATCACACAACCGTCAACCTATTCCTATGGTTCGTCAAAGATGCCGATCCTCTTGAGGGAGACCCCGCTTGGCACACCTACATCAATAAATGGAAAGACGGAATCGATTCTACGGGCCGTTTCACGGTCGAGGGTGCTATAGCCTGCCATCTGGGGGACATGACCGCACAGGACTATGTGGAAAGCGATAGGTTGGACCTGGATCAATTGTCTTTTCACGATGACAGGTAGCTTGTCCGACCAGGGCCGGATGTTGGCCTATATCGAGGGATAGTCGCCCGTCAACGCCCGAAATCGTATTCCTGCCCCCTTCCGTGATTCCCGCGAAAGCGGGAATCCAGGTGGGGTGGGGCGGGGAGACGCCGCTGTAGCGCCCCACCACCACCCCTGGATTCCGCTTTCGCGGGGATCACAGCTCTCGCCGAGCGATCGTACCATAGCGCTCATGAAGCGAATCTGAAGACCTGCATGGGAAGAGACCTGATGGCTTTGGCCTCACCGTGAACCATCAAACGGACCTTCTCCACCGTTTCACGACTGAAGGTTTGCTCGCCACACCGGCTGCACACCACCGCCGGAATGCTGTCGACGAGGACATATCGCCCATCGACGCGAAAGACCTCTTCAACCAGTTCGTTTCGGTTCTCCTCGGCATGGCAGACGGCGCATGTAGACATGTCATCTCCTTCTGGAGTAGTCGATCCATTCGCTTGGACTTGGCTCATACAGGGTTATGATTCTCACTGACTCGGCGTCAGCCAGGGAGACCCGAATATGTAACGGTCTGCCGGCCCTGTTGATGTCTCTCTTGAACCGGGTGGTCACACGGAGCTTACGCATCGTTCAGGTCGTCATCGTTCAAGTCCGCCATCAACTCTTCCACGCTGCCGTAGCTCGTAAGCCCTTCCCCGGTACGCGCTTGACGGATGGCCTCGCGCGTCACCGCATTGGGAATCCTGACGGCAAAAGGCAAACCCTGACGAAGGGCGACCTGCTTGTAGAAAAGCGTGATGGCGTCGGTTGCCGACAGGCCGAGGGCGGAAAACACCTTCTCCGCGTCTTGCTTCAAATCGGGTTCCACACGGGCACGGATCATTTCGGTCTTGGCCATTGCACACCTCCGTGGCTAATGTACCACAAACGAGGAACGTCGCAATGGTTGGCTTTTCCAGTTATGCAGGCGCCTAAGCCCGCCTAAGCCGACCGGCAATCCTCCACTCACAACCCCCTCAGCACCTCCGCCATCTCCCGCACCCCGATCACCTCTACCTCGCGCGACATCGGGTAGCGTTCGGTTCCCGCATAGACCACGAAGGTCTTCTCCGGCTCGAGATCTTCGAGCGCGTGGTGGAAGCCTCGGGTGAGGCGCGGCGCGAGGCTGTGCTTGATCTCGATGGCCCAGGGGGCGGCGTGGCCGGGAAGTTCCAGGACAAGGTCGATCTCGGCGCCTGCGGCGGTGCGGTAAAAACTGGCAAGGGTCCACCAAGGCGCCACGGCGAGAAGGTTCTCGATCACGAAACCCTCCCAACTCGCCCCCATCACCGGGTGTGCTCGTCCTGAATGCTAAGGAGCCCGTGCACGAGGCCGCTGTCCCTGACGTACACCTTGGGCGACTTGACCAGCCGCTTGCGGGTGTTGGCGATGAAGGGAGGCAGCCGCCGAACCAGCAGGAGGTCGGTCAGGAGATCGACGTAGCGGGTGACCATCGGCGCGCTGATGGACAGACCGGCGGAGAACGTCGAAGGGATGAAGCGCTACGTATGAGATTCGCCCCGCCAAGCTCTCGCTCGACTGCCGCAGCATCCTTGTATATCAAAACAAGCTATTTTAATTTGCAAGGATGATTGAGCGCCGTGCAGCGCAAGATGTCCGTGTGGGCCTGGGACGACAGGCACGGCCGCCTCCGTGACCGGCCCTGCATCGACCTGGACCACGACACGAATGCTATCGTCAAGGGCAGCAAGCATCTTCATCAGTCGGTCCAGCGTGAATCGCCCGAGATTGGCGTTGCGGATCCGTGAAAAGTCGGCAGCGGCGAAGCCGGTCATTGCCCCGGTCTTCCTCACGGTAAGCCCGCGGTTGTCCAGCACGGCGATGATACGAGCCGCCAGAATCGCTTTTGCCTGTTTCAGGTCCGCGTGGGGATCGCCGAAGTCTCGAAAGACATTCCCGCTTCCTTCAACCCACTCGACGTCGTTTTCGCTCATTGCAACAAGTCCCTCTTCAATCGGCCCAGTCGGGCCTTCACAAGGTCGATCTCGCCCTTCGCCCACGGTTGATACTCGGTGTTGTCATATATAACTACAAGGGTCAAGGGTCAAGGGGCGACACCGCCGTATGGAGCGCACGAGCGGAACTCCGCGTACTCGACCATCCTGGCAGACCAAGGTCCTGTTCCCGTTGTTGTGTGACAGCAAGGAATGTGCCATTCCCAGACCCACCATGTCCGACGACCCCCATGACGACACCCCACCGGACGAAGACATCGTCGTCCTACCCATCGAGGACCACATCGACCTGCACCCGTTCGCGCCCAGGGACATTCCGAGCGTGGTGGAGGAGTACGTCTGGCAATGCCACGAGCAGGGGCTCCGGGAGGTGCGGATCATTCACGGGCGGGGCAAGGGGGTGCAGCGCCGCATCGTGCAGTCGGCGCTGGAGCGGAACACGCTGGTCGAGTCGTGCTACGACGCACCGGCGGAGAGGGGCGGGTGGGGCGCGACGGTGGCGGTGATTCGCGCAAAGGAGCGCGGAGAGTAGGTGACCACGGGGCCGGCCCGGCCGGAGCCCTTCACGTGACAAGCGCGTCCGTCCAGAGCCGTTCGAGAAAACGTTCCCAGGGCAGTATCCAGATGCCCTCAGCGGTGCGCCGGGCAGCGTCTTCGTTGCACACGACCACGGCCTGGGCCGGACGGTGCTCGTCCATGTAGGCGCGCATGGCCCTGAGTTCACCGGGCCGGACGCGGGAGCTTCCCTTGACCTCGATGGCCACCTCGCCTGCGCGGCCGAGCACGAAGTCGCACTCCAGGCCCGACTTGGTGCGCCAGAAGCGCACCGGGAAGTCGTATTCGCGGTAGGAGCGATAGGCGAGCAGCTCCATCAGGACCATGTGCTCCAGGGCGCGCCCGAAGTCGGCGCCGTGCTCGCGTTCGATCCGGCGTCCGGTCACATGGCCGGCCACGCCGACGTCGAAGAGGTAGAACTTCGGCGCGCGCGTTATGACCGCGCGCGAGCGACGCCCACTGAACGGCTCGACGAAAACGCCCAGAAGCGTATCGACGAGTATCTGAAAATACTCGCGCACGGTCTTGGAATCGACGCCGCAGTCCCTGGCGACGTTGCTGTAGTTCAACAACTCTCCGTGGCAGAACGACAAGGCTTCGAAAAACCTGGAGAAACCCGCTACGTTCCGTGTCAGCCCCTCGTCGAACACTTCCTCTTTCAGATAGTCATCCACGTAGCCCGCGAGCGAGCGCCGGTATCCAGCCGCGTCGTAGTGCTGTGGGACCAGCCCCCGGTTGAGCGCCCTCAACAGATCGAACTCCGGCACTTCCGGCCACGTCAGCGGATGGAGCTGGAAACGCCAGGCGCGGCCGCCCAGCAGGTTGGCGCGGCCTCGCTTCAGCTTTCTGGCGCTGGAACCGCACAACACGAAGCTCAACCCTTCGTTCTCGATCAGTCGATGAACCTCGTCCAGAACGGCTGGCGCCTTCTGCACCTCATCGACGATGATGGGGATGGCCCGCGTCGCTTGATCGAATGCCGCCACGCGTTCCGAGAACGCCCAGGGCGCCCGCGTGAACTCCAGCAGGAGCCGGGTATCGAGCAGGTCGAACCGCGCGGCTTTGGGGAAGAGCCCGCGCAGCAAGGTTGACTTGCCGGTCTTGCGGGGCCCCCACAAAAACGCGGACTGTCCCCGCGGCAGGTCCAGGCGGAGGGTGCGGCTGTAGTACATCGGTTCGGAGGCTACTCCGGAATAGTCGAACTGTTTCGGAATATACTCCGATATGGCGTGACTTACAAGGTGTTGGCCGACGGTCCCGCAGCCCCGTAGGGTCGGATTAGCGAAGCGTAATCCGACACCCACGCCACCCCTCAAGTCGGATTACGCCTTCGGCTAATCCGACCTACGGGTTCTACGGATTCGCCTCCCTTATCAGCTTCCGTATCCGGTCCGGCGTCAGCGGCAGCTCCTTGATCTGGATGCCCAGGGAGGACAGGGCGTGGGAGACGGCGTTGGCCAGGGCGGCGCCGCAGGCGACGATGCCGCCTTCGCCGGCGCCTTTGACGCCGAGGGGGTTGAGGGGCGAGGGGGAGTACTCGGTGATGATGCTCTCCACCGGGGGGATCTCCATGCTCGACGGGAGCGGGTAGTCCAGCAGCGTGGTGGTGAGGAGTTGGCCGTCCTCGTTGTAGGCCAGCTCTTCCAGCATCGTGCCGCCGATGCCTTGGGCGGCGGCGCCCAGGGCCTGGCCGTGCACCAGCAGCGGGTTGACGGCGCGGCCCACGTCTTCCAGCACGAGATAGCGCAGGATCTCCACCATGCCCGTCTCCGGGTCTACGGCCACGTGCACCAGGTGGCCGCCGTAGGTGTAGGTGAGGCGGTCGGTGTGGAAGTATTCGGTGGCCTCGAGGCCGGGGGCGTCGCCGCCCGTGACCTTGCCGGGCTTGGTCATTTCCAGCAGCTCTCCGAGCCCCAGCAGCGGCTGGTCGGCGCCGGCGGCGTGGACTTTGCCGGAATGGAACTCCAGGCCGGCGGGGTCGGTCTCCAGGCGCTGTGAGGCCACCTGCAGCAGCCGGCTCTTGAGCGCCTCGGCGGTGAGATGCACGGCGTTGCCGGCCATCACCGTGCCGCGGCTCGAGTAGGTGCCGCCGCCCCAGGGCATGAGGTCGGTGTGGCCGTGGAAGACGGTGATCCACTCGATGGGCACGCCCAGGGCGTCGGCACAGATCTGCGCCATCACGGTCTCGTGCCCCTGGCCCAGGGTGGCGATGCCCAGGTAGACGGCCACGCTCTCGGGGCCGGTAATGGCGACGCGCGCGCCCTCGGACGGCCCCAGGCCCGTGTTCTTGACGAACCAGCCGATGCCGATGCCGTGGTAGCGGCCGTCCCGCTTCTGCCCCTGGAGCGGCATCAGTTCGTCGTAGCCGAAACGTTCCAGGGCGTGCTCCAGCGCCCGTGGGTAATCGCCGCTGTCGAAGACGGTGGAGGCGATGCCCGGACGGGTGGGTCCCAGCTCGTAGGGGATCTCCTCGGGCTGGATCAGGTTCTTGCGGCGCAGGTCGATGGGGTCGATGCCCAGGTCCTCGGCCACCATGTCGAGCATCCGCTCGCGGAAATAGCACGACTCGTAGCGCCCTGGCGCGCGGTAGGTGCCCACCCCCATCTTGTTGGTCATGACGCAGTGTATGTGGGCCTCGTAGGCCGGGATACGGTACGGCCCGGGCAGCACGCCGGCGGTGGACGCCGGCACCAGCCCGCCGTGGGTGCGGATGTGCGCGCCCATGTCGCCGTGGATCTGGGCGCGCATGCCCAGCAGCGTGCCGTCCCGGCGCGCGGCGATCTCCAGCTCGCAGCGCACATCCCGCGAGTGGTTGGCGGCCATCAGGTGCTCGCGCCGGTCCTCGATCCACTTCACCGGCCGCCCCAGCTTCATGGCGGCGTAGGGGATCAGGAAGTCCTCCGGATAGAACTCGCCGCGTATGCCGAACCCGCCGCCGACGTCGGGCTCGATGAAGTGGATCCGGTGCTCCGGCAGCTCCAGCAGCGACGACAGCACCGCGCGGTTGAAGTGCGGCACCTTGGTCATCCCCCACACCGTCACCTCGTTCCGGCCCGCATCGTAGGACGCCAGCAGGCCGCGGGTCTCCATGGGATTGCCGGTATGGCGGTGCACCCGCAGCACTTCCTTGCGGGTGTACTCGGCGTCGCGGAACGCCCCGTCCACGTCGCCCAGCTTGACGTGGTGGCCGCCGGCCACGTTGGTGCCCTGCTCCTCGTGGATGATGACGTCGCCGCGCAGCGCCGCCTCGATGTCCGGCACCACCTCCAGCGGCTCGTACTCGACCTCAATGGCGTCCGCCCCGTCCTCCGCCACGTAACGGTCCACCGCCGCCACCAGCGCCACCGGCTCGCCCACGTAGCCGACCTTGCCCCGGGCCAGCGGATACTGGAGGAACCGGTCCAGTCCATCCAACTGGTACATGCGCAGCGGGATCGGCTTGACGCCCGCGGGCAAATCGGCAAAGGTGAGCACGCTGACGACCCCCGTGAGCTTCAGTGCCTCCGACACGTCCACCGCCTTGATGCGGGCGTGCGCGTGAGGGCTCCGCAGGACGGCCGCGTACAGCATCCCGGGCAGCTTCACGTCGTCGATGAACGTAGCCTTGCCGGTCAGGAACCGAATGTCTTCACCGCGCCGGATCGGCGCCCCGATGTAAGTCTGCGTCATGTGCTGCCCCAAGGTTTGACCTCACGATTGGTCCACAGAAGGATACTACACTCGTCTTGCGATTTCATATTACGATGCCCTATCGCTGAGGACCGTTTTACAGCCCTCCGACCCCCTATCCCTCTGGGAGAGGGTCGGGGTGACAGTGCCCCGGTCCCAGCAGACCGTTATCGCGTCTCGAAAATCATGTTCGTCATAACACAACTCGCGCGCCCGGAGACCCTCCTGGTGCTGCTGTGGTTGACGCAGCTCGTCAGGATGGCATGGCCGGGGGCGGCCGTGGACCACGCGGGGGCGGTGATCGCGGGGTTGTGCATCCTGCGGGTGTTCCCCCTCCTGCGCCGGTCGACGGCGATCCTGTGCGCCGGCCTCGCCACCCTGGCCGCCGTGCTCATCTTCATCTACGGCGGGCTGGCCACCGTGCTCGTGGGCTTCAAGGCGGCGCCCATGTTCGTGGGCTTCTTCGGCACCATCGTGCTGATGCGCGCCACCGCGGACCAGCTCCAGCAGATCGCCAGCGCCCGCGCCCTGTTCACGCGGCTCAAACCCGACCATCGGCTGGGCGGCTTCCTGGTGGGCAGCCACCTGCTGGCGGTGGTGCTGGGACCCGGCGCCTACGCCATCACCGCTCCCATCATCGGCGAGAGCAAGGTGGAGGAGGAATACCTCGCCGCCATCCGCGCCTGCCATCGCGGCGGCAGCCTCGGGGGCCTGTGGTCGCCGTTCTGGATCGCCCTGGCGCTGTCCACGCAGTACGTGCCGGGGGTACCCTTGTGGCAAACCATGGTGCTGGGTATTTCGATGGCCGTCTGCGCCTTGACCGCATCCCACGTGCTCTACTCCCGGGAGCCGGGCATCGCGCTGCTGTGGCGGGCGCTCCGGAGCCTCCAGCCCATCGTGCTGCCGGTGGCGCTCTGCGTCCTGCTGGTGGCGGTGCTGTCCGGCGTCACCGTGCTGTCGACCCTGGAGGCGCTGATCGTGAGCGTCCCGACGCTGTGCCTGCTGACGCTCATGGCCAAGGGCCGCCGGGCGCTCCGGACCACCCTGGTCAACACCTACCGGAACGCCGCCCACATCAGCAACGAGATCACGATCCTGACCATGTCGCTGGCGCTGGGCGGCGTCGTCCGGCACGTCTTCGCGCAGACCGGGATCACGGGCTGGATCGGCGGCCTCGACCTGCCCGCCATCGCCGTCATCGGCATCATGATCGGCGCCGTGACCCTTGGCGCTCTGGTCGGCGTGCACCAGATCGTGCTGGTGACCTTCCTCCTGACGGTCTTCTCGGATCTGCCGGTGCCGGTCGCCGATGTCATCCTCATCGAGAGCGCCCTGGTGGCCTGGTCCTGCTCGTCAATGATCGGCCTCTCCGCTATCATGGTGGCCACCGCCACCACCCTGTTCCAGGTCCCCCCGGAGAAGCTCATCCTCGGCCCCAACCTCAATTTCGCCGCCGGGTTCGCCACCGCATCCATACTGGTGCTGACCGGTGTGAACGCGTGGCTGGTGTAGAAGGCGTAGCCGAGGCAGAGGGCGCTCCCCGCCTTGGCGCAACCCGCCGGATATGGAAAACTACGTGGATGGCGACCCGTGCGCCGCCGGTCAACGAAACCTCTACCGGAGAACCTGCATGAGCAGTCTGGCGAAGGACACGAAGGCCACAATGATTCCGGCGATTCGTTACCGGGACGCTGTCGCGGCCATTGATTGGCTGTGCGAGGCGTTCGGCTTCGAGCGGCATCTGGTAGTGCCCGGCGAGGGCGGCGCCATCGCGCACGCCCAGCTCGCGTTCGGCAACGGCATGGTGATGCTGGGCTCGGCCCGGGACGACGAGTTCGGGCAGTTCCAGCAGCCCCTGGCCGAGCCCGGCGGCAACCCCGCGCCTTTTTGTCACTCCCGCCGTCCTCTCCGTCATTCCCACCGTCCTCTCCGTCATTCCCGCGAAAGCGGGAATCCAGGGGTGGTGGAGGGGTGCTACAGCGGCGTTTCCCCGCTCCACCCCGCCTGGATTCCCGCTTTCGCGGGAATGACGAATTCGGGCGCGGGCTGGCGATTCAAGGAGAGCACCATGAAAAGAACCCTCAAGACCGTGGCGGCACTTGTACTGTGCCTCGCTTTGGGCGGCCTGGTGACGGCCAACAAGGCGCGGGCGGCGGACGACGCCGTTTCGCGGCACACCGCCCTGGACGGTTTCTACCTCCGGGCCGGATTCGTCGCCGACAGCTCCAAGCCGACGCGGTTCAGGGACGAGGACTGTTCGAGCACTTCACCTGCGGCTCTCTACGGCTGCGGGGACGGCCTCGACGGCGCACCCATCAGCTCCCTCGGCGATTTCGGAACCAAGGCCGGGATCGATCTCGGCCTCGGCTATGTCGCGGCGCCGGCCCTGCGGCTCGAAGCCGTGGTCCAGCACCGCCCGCGCTTCTCCTTCGACGGCCGCGCCAATTTTCTCCAAACCACCGGCAGGCAGGATGTGTCGGCGGAACTGTCCACCCTGACCGGCATGCTTGCCGCCTACGTGGACCTGCCGGCCCTCGGGCTACCGCGGATGGGGCCCTTGAGCCCGTTCATCGGCGCCGGTGCCGGCCTGTCCCGCATCCGTATCGGGGAGATGCGCATGGAGTTCGCAAGGACGAGGACCATCGTTCCGGGCGGCCGGCGAACCGGTTTCGCATGGATGGCCACGGCGGGGGTCGCAGTGTCTTTGGGGAGCAAAATGGCGCTTGATCTGGCTTGGCGCTATACGGACTACGGCGCCGTCAAGACCGGCAAGGCAACGGGCCGGATCGAATACCGCGACGGGCGGGCGCCGTTTCCACTCTCCCTCGCCCGAACCAGGGCCGCTCTGCGACGCCATGGTTGGGGTCTTTCCTTGCGCTACGCGTTCTGAGAACGCCGGGTAGTCATCCTGCCTCTTGCCGCTTCGGAAGCCGCAGCAGGATGGTCTTGATATCGCTTTCGATGCGGTTGAACCGCACTTCGATACGGTCGAACCGGGCTTCCCACCGGCCGTCCATGCGGTCTACCCGAGCCGTGAGCAGCTCGATGCGACCGTCCAACCGCCTGATCTCCGGGTTGATCTGGACATGAATCGCCCACAGACCCAACGACGCCAGCGCAGCCATCACGGTCACCAACGCGACAATCACTCCGGCGTATTCCTTCAGTTTCTTCAAATGTCGTACACCTCCATTGCAGTATATGAATAATGTATCGGCCGGTCAAAGAATTTCTTTAGCGGGGTTTCCCGGTTAACGCCGCTGTCCCCGGCGCAGCAACGCGTAGAGCAACCACGCCGGCGCGCTGAGGACCAGCGCATAGGCCAGGATCGCCACCCGGTCGAGCAGGTTCACACAAGGGACCCGGCATCAGGGACTACCTGGAGGGGTGGTCATCCTGACTCCTGCCGCTTCGGAAGCCGCAGCAGAATGGTCTTGATATCGCTTTCGATGCGGTTGAACCGCACTTCGATACGGTCGAACCGGACTTCCCACCGCTCGTCCATGCGGTCTACCCGATCCGTGAGCAACTCGATGCGCCCGTCCAACCGCCTGATCTCCGGGTTGATCTGGACATGAACCGCCCACAGACCCAACGACGCCAGCGCCGTCATCACGGTCACCACAGCGACAATCACCCCGGCGTATTCCTTCAGTTTCTCCAAATGCCGTACACCTCCATTGCAGTATATGAATAATGTATCGGCCGGTCAAAAGAATTTCTTTAGCGGGGTTTCCCGGTTAACGCCGCTGTCCCCGGCGCAGCAACGCGTAGAGCAACCACGCCGGCGCGCTGAGGACCAGCGCATAGGCCAGGATCGCCACCGGGCCGAGCAGGCCGGCGAAGAGCGACGCCACCGCGGTGAAAGGCGCCAGCACGGCGAACACGGCCCAGGCGGTGACGGGATATCCCATCCTCAGGAGCCTGCGGCAGGCCCCGGCCAGCGGCAGCCCGCAGGGCGCGACCAGCAGCAGCGAGAGCCACGCCTGGGGGTCGACCAAGAGCGGCATGTTGCCGCGAAGGACCGCGGCCGCAACCACGATACCGGCGGGGAGCCACAACCACGGGAGCAGACGGGAGAACACGCGGCGCCCGTCAAGGGTGCAACCCGGCACAGGCCGAGGCGGCCATCCGGAAGACCGCGTCCTGATTGAACCGCTTCGCATAAAGGGCGGAAATCTCGTCGACGAGCTTCATACTCTGGGCCGGGTCGGGAGACACCGCGCCCAGCACCACCTTGACGGGCTCCCGCTGCAGCTTCCCGGACGGCGGCAGCCACTGTCCCCTGCCGTCGAACACGGTCAGCCCCGCCGGAAAGCGCGGCGTGATGGTATCGGCCAGGAACTGCTGCCACTGGTCTTCGGTGACGGTCCTTCCGTCCTTGTCGGTCAACCCGAAAAACAGCCGGAACTCGGTCACCGGCTCCATCCCCTCGGGACATTTCCGGCCGTCCTCGGCCGCGCTGGCCATGGCCAGGCCCGTAAGGAAGAAAACAGCAACCAACCACACCCTCAAGGTAGACAGCATCATGAACCGGCGGTCCGTCCGGATCATTGATTAACCTGATTGGCCGGGGCCGGAAGCCGCGCTAGAATTGCATTCATGTTCGCGGCCATGTCATCGAACCTCTGGTTGATTCGACTCTCCATCTGGACAAACCGGCCGTCGATCTGGGTGAACCGCTCGTCGATCTGGCTGAACCGCTCGTCGATCTCGCCGAGCCGCTTGTCGATCTGGCCGAACCGGTTATCGATCTGGCCGAACCGGTTATCGATTCGGTCAAGCCGGCGTTCCAGGCGCTGGTCCATGCGGCCGAGCCGGTCCTTGAGCTCCGTGTACTGGGTCTCGTAGTTGTCCATGCGGCCGTCCACTCGGTTGATCTCAGGCGTGACCTGGGCGTTGATGGCCCACAAACCCAACACCGCCAGTGCCGCAATTACCGCGACCGAAGCCGTAATCACACTCGCATATTCCCTAAGTCCGTCCATGACTCTCCTCCTGTCTCGCTTTCAGTCTATAATTGGAGAATCGGCCGGTCAAGAAGTTTCTTTAGTATCGTTACAAAATTGCTCCCTCAGTGAATAATCGCATCGGTCCAGAGCCGCTCCAGGAACCGTTCCCACGGCAGTATCCAGATCCCGTCGCCGGTGCGTCTGACAGCAACCTCATTGCACACCACCACGGCCTGACGGGGACGATGCTCGTCCATGTAGGCGCGCATGGCCCTGAGTTCCTCGGACCGGACCCGGGCGCCGCCCTTGACCTCGACGGCCACCTCGCCGTCCCGGCCGAGCACGAAGTCGCACTCCAGGCCCGACTTGGTGCGCCAGAAACGCACCGGGAAGTCCCCTTCACGGTAGGCGCGGTAGGCGAGCACCTCCATCAAGACCAGGTGCTCCAGGGCGCGCCCGAAGTCGGCGCCGTGGGCGCGTTCGATGCGGCGTCCGGTGACATGGCCGGCCACGCCGACGTCGAAAAGATAGAATTTCGGCGCCCGCGTGATGACCGCGCGCGCGCCGTGAGCTGAACGGCTCGACGAAGACGCCCAGCAGCGTATCGACGAGGATCTGAAAGGTAGTCGTCCACGTAACCGGCAAGCGCGCGGTCGTATCGGGCGGTGTCGTAGTGTTGCGGGACCAACCCCCTGTTGAGGGCCCTCAACAGGTCAAAATCCGGGACCTCCGGCCAAGTCAAGGGATAGAGCTCGAAGCGCCAGGCGCGACCGCCCAGCAGGTTGGCGCGGCCGCGCCTCAGCTTCCTGGCGCTGGAGCCGCACAACACGAAGCTCAGGCCCTCGTTCTCCATCACGGCAAGAACCCGCGGATCACGCCGGACGGAGGTCCGCAACGCGCGCAGGCAGCCACGCACGCGATCATGTCCCCGGATCAGAACTCTCGGCGCCAGCCGCCGAGGAACGTCAGCTCCGGGTCCGCGGCCTGGCGGTGTCCGGGCCGGTGGCTGTAGACCGTCCCCAGGCGAAGCTCGCCCTGGGCCAGCGGCCGGTGCCACTGTACGGCGATATCCATCTGCCGGCCGCTGGGCGCCAGATCCGCCGGCACCGATTCGTGCCACACCGCACCCGCCTTGGTCCGGCCCGCCGGCACCGTCAATGAAGCCCGGCCGCTCTCGACGCGCAACGGCTGCGACACGGAAAGGCGCAACGCGCCGGATCCTGCGAGCGCCCGGGTGGCATGAAGCGCGAACGCGCTGGTGGCAAGCGACGACACCCGGGTCACCAATCCGCCGCGCGCCGCCGGGGTGACCATGCCGAACTCCGCGTTGCCGCCGATCCGCCACCTCCCGAACTCCGTACTCGCGTCCACACCCACGAACGCGGTATCGCCGGCCAGGGTGCCGAAAGCACCTTCGCCGACGCTTCCGAGCAGTGTCTCCCGCTCGCCGATCCAGCCCACCCTGAGACCCAGCGGCAACCCGGCCCGCTGCCAGCTCAGCGCGGCGCCGACGGCGGGCTTCTGTCCCGGATCGCCCTTGGTGGTGAAGGCCGCGGCGGACAGGCCTCCCTGCCCGGCCAGGGTGGCCTTCACTCCGCCTTCGGCCAGGGCCAGATGGCTCCCCCGGACCTCCGCCGCCGTCTCCAGACGGGCGACCTGGAGGGTCACGGGCGCCGCGTCGGGTTCCGACCCGGCCTGGCCCGGCGCCATGGCGCCGGCGCTCACCGGACCGTCCCACCCGGGCTCGGGCGCCAGGAAGCCCCGCAGCCGCGCGGTCAACGGCAGCCCGTTGGCCGCCGGCGTGAAGTTGCCCAGGCGGTACCAGAACGGCGCTCCAAGCTCATCCAGGGCCATGATCTGCCGCATCGCCAGCGACTGCTGGAGCCCGTCCCCGAAAGCCGTTCCCGGCTGAAGCCGGGTCGACAGCAGGCTGAAGCCGTTCTGTCCGACACTCTCGCCTTCCGGAAACTCCAGCACGCCCACGGGCGAGGCGGCGGCGCCGAGGTCCATCGAGCCCCGGCCGTAGATGGCCGAGTCGGCATAGAAGCCACTGCTGTCGGCGGTTTCGAACAACCGCGTCACCAGCTCCGTGTTCGACAACTGGTCGCGGAAGAGCTGCCTCATGATCGCCAGCCCGCCGGCCACCATGGGCGCGGCGAAAGATGTACCGCTGCCGGCGGCGATGCCCCGAACGACGTTACCTTGATACGGGCCGAAATAGGCAAACCGGACGTCCTCGCCGGGCGCCGCAATGCAATAGTCGGCGGCGATGCCGCAGCGATTGGAGAAGTGGGCAATTCGCCCGTCGGCCGGGCTCAACGCCGCCACGGCGATGGAATGCCCTCGGAGCTCCTCGATGAACGCGGGCAGGCCCGACAGGATGCTGGGCGAGACCGCATCGAGCGCCTCGTACTGGCAGTAATCCGAGTTCGACGGATCGCAGTCTGAGCCGTGAGAGTTGCCGGCCGCCCAAACGAGGATAGTCTTTTCCTCGGCGTCCGCCTGCGCCAGGGCGGCGATGGTGCCGCTATAGTTGTCACGAAGTTCCTGCTCGGTGTAGCGGTCGATCACGCCCTGGTAGCCGAAGCTCAGGTTCAGGATGTCGACCTTCCGAGCCCCGTCCCGCCAGGACAAAGCCTGCTCGTACAACGCGGCGTCCTCGGCGTCTTGGGTGGCCAGAACCTCGACAGGTATGGGCCTGTAGACGCCGTCGCCCGAGCCCAGGGTGAGGGCGAACATGGCGATGTCGGCCCCCCAGGCCACGCCGTGGGGAGCACCGGGATGTGCCAGGCGCGCGGCGCCGGCGGCTACACTCGCCACCGCCGTACCGTGGGAGAAGTCTTCCTCGCCGGTCTCATCAACCGCGCCCGGCGTGAATTCCTCGGTGACGGTCTTCCCGGCGAACGCCGAGTGGTCCTCATCAATGCCGGTGTCGATGAAGCCGATGGTCACGCCGGCGCCGGGCTCGGCGTCCTCACCCTTGAGCAGGGCGAGGTTGCCGTAGGCCGAATCCGCATTGATGTGCTCCAGCCCCCACTGGTTCCGGAAGCCGTCAACCGAACGGTACGTGTCCTCGAGCTCCGCCGCCGACTCCGCGAATGCCTCCGGCGTGACGCAGTCTCCGTCGTGGACCGTGATGCACTCCGCGATACGCGAACCGCCTCCACCTACGCCACAGCCGCCGAGAGCGACTGTCAAGGCAATGACGATGGAACAAACGAACAGCCGAATTTTCACCGTGACACCTACCCCGCTGGTGGAAACTGCCGGAAGCCGTGAGGCTACCCGATACTATGAAATCATCGGGCGGTAAAGCAGGCCTGCCGGATTGCCGGCGGAAACCGTCAACTATTGACGCTCGTGGATCAGAAATCCCAGCGCCAGCCGGCCAGGAACGTCAGCTCCGGGTCCGCGTCCTGGCGATGGCCGGGCCGGAGGCTCAGGACCGTGCCCAGGCGTAGCTGGCCCTGCGCCAGCGGCCGGTGCCATTGTCCGGAGATGTCCATCTGCCGGCCGCTGGGCGCAAGTTCGGCGGGCACCGAGCTGTACAACACCACGCCTTGCTTGGTGCGCCGCTCGCCGATCCAGCCGGCCCGAAGACCGAGCGGCAACCCGGCCCGGCGCCAGCTTAGCGCGGCGCCGACGGCGGGCATCCGTCCCGGAATCCCCTTGGTGGTGAAGGCCGTCGCGGACAGGTCACCCTGCCCGTCCAGAGTTGCCTTCACTCCACCCTCGGCCAGGGCAAGATGGCTCCCCCGGATCTCCGACGGCAACTCCAGACGGGCGATGTGGAGGCTTACGGGCGCCGCGTCGGGTTCCGGCCCGGGCTCGTCTTGAGCCATGGCGGTGGCGCTCACGGGACCGAGCCACCCGGATCCCGGTGCCAGAAAACCGCGCAGTCGCGCCGCTACCGGCGGGCCTTTCGCAGCCGCTCGCAGTGGTCGGTGGTTGACGGATCGCAGGGATCTCCGTGGGCGTTGCCCGCCGCCCAAACGAAAAGGGTCTTTTCGCTGGTCTCCGCCTGCGCCATGGCTGCAATGGCGGTGCCGAACTGGTCGCGAAGTTGCTGCTCGGAGTAGCTGTCGATGATGCCTGCGTAGCCGATGCTGAGGTTCAGGATATCCACGCCGTGGTTGCTGCCGCCCCGCCAGGCCCGGATGTAATCGGCCCAACCCGCCACCACCGCGTCCCGGGATGCCAGAGCCGGGAGCGAAATGGGGTCGTAACTGCCGCCGCCCGAACTGGTCAGTATACTGAACATCGCAATATCCGCGCCCCACGCGACGCCGTGAGCAGCGTTGGGCAGCGAGGACCGCGCTGCGGCGGCTACACTCGCGACAGCGGTGCCGTGGGAGAACCTGACCCCCGTCTCGTCGAGCGCGCCCGGGAGAAATTCCTCGGTCACGTTCTTCCCGGCGAACACCGGATGGTCCAGATCGATGCCGGTGTGGATGAAGCATGCGAGCAACACAGAAAGAACCATGGAACAGATGAGAGCCGGACTGGACACCACTACTCCAACGCGCTACCCGATCCATGGGTACTACGAAACGAGCAGCCGGTAAAGGGAACATGGCGGGAATCCAGGGGGGTGGGGCAGGGGACCCGCCGCCGGCGCTACGGCCGTTTCGGCGCCAACGCCGTCCACTCCGAGAAACTCGCCGCCTGCCCCCTTTTGTTCCCGTCCCCGTCCAACACGTTCCAGACCGTGGCCCGCTCCACGAGGAAGCGCCGACCGGTCCGCGAGATGCGCACCCCCCGGTAATCCGCAATGAATCCATGGGTGGCCACCTGACGGAGCATCCGGGCGCGCTCATCGCGGTTCACTGCCTCCGCGGTCAACCGCGACGGTGCGGCAGTGAACTCCGACCAGGTCATCTCCCACAAATCGAGGGCCAGCCGGTTGCCATAATTGAGGATGGGATCTTCGGAGTCGATGTGGGACACTACCACGAAGGGTGAGAAGAAAAGCCGCCGGGCCTGCTCGTCCATGGAGCCGTTTCGCTCAATGAGCTCCCGGTTCAGCCACCAAGCGTAGCTGTCCAGGAGCCAGCGGATCCACGTCGAGTCCGCCACCTAGAACTGCCGGACGAACCGGAGTTCCCCGCTGGTGCGCTTGTACCCGCCAATTTGGGCGTTGGAGGTGCGGACCTCCCGCACAACCGACACCTGCGGACTGAAGCCGAACAGGGTAAAAGCACGGTTCAGAAGCGAGGCCCTCACGTTCCACGTCTTGTCCTCGCGAGACACCCCCGCCGGGGTCTGCGGGAACCAGTCACCCTCATAGTCCGTCCATCGGTACCCGCCGCTTCCGCCCACCGTGAAGCCCCGCGGCAAGGCCACAGAGACGCCCGCCTGCAACCACTTCTTCTCGTTGCGAACCCTCACTCTCCGCGGCCGGTCACGGCCGTATCCCGCGCTCAGGTCGAGCCGCACCGTGGGTCCCACGACCCAGCGACCACCGAGAGAGAAACTTCGAACCGGTCCGTCGAAGGTCTTTCGCGAGCGGTAACGCCGGTCGTGCCACGATGCCCTTCCGTTGATCGTAATTCGCCTCGTCAACCGGTGCCTCGCTGTCAGCCGCCCGCCCAGGTCGAAAAAGTCCGCCTCGTTGGCGGTCCATTGATGCCGCCAATCGCCCAGAACGCTGAATTCCGTGTTGGGTGTCGCCAGCACTCGCGGGCCGACGTGCCCGGCCACCAGCATCTTGTCGAACTTCCCTCCCGAGTAGTCCCGGCGGGACGCATCCATGCCCAGGCGAAGCCGAAGCTTGTCTCCAAGCGGGTGTTGATACTCGCCGCCGCCCCATACCGAAAGGCCCACTCCCGACGTCGTCAGCTCCTCGGCATCGCGCCGGAAAGGCAGTCCGAAGATGTAGATGATTCTCTCGTCCGAGGTGCCGCCGATATTGGTGTCCGGCGCCAGCGCGAAGCCCATATGCAGGTTCCAGCGCCGCCGCGCCCGAATGCGCGAGAGAAACGCGCGCACGTTGACCACTACCGCGGGGGGCGGCTCACCGGCCAGCACGTGCTCGAAATGTTCCCGTGACAGACCGTCCTCTCGTTTGTAGAAGAAGGCCCGGGCCAGTTCCAGGCGGACACGCACCAGGCCGGGTTCGTCGACCAGTATGGCGCGGAGGGCCCCGATGGCCTCGTCGAGAAGAGCGAACTTCGCTTTCTCATTCGCCGCGGGCAAGAGCCGCGACGTCTCGATGGCGGCCAGGCCCAGCAGGAACGCCACGTTCTTCTGGTCCGGCCGGGCCTTGGCCAGGGTGCGCAGGAGTTCGAGGGCTTCACCCAGGCGGCCTTCCTTCATGAGGGAGCGCGCGGTGTTGATGCCTGCGCCCTCTACTGGCGAAGGGGAAGCGGCTCGCGCACCCCAGGCGGCAAAGCCAACGATGATGATAAGCGCAACGGCGAGAATAGACTTTTTCATTGATGATGGTCGCGATTTCTTGAGTCCACGTGAAAAGAGGGCAGCCGATTGGCTGCCCTCTTTCACTTCGTCTTCTTATCCCAGAAGACGGGGGTTTGTTGTTTAGTTTCGGCTACTACCTGTGCGCGCCGAAAGCACCCACGAAGCTCTCGGTTACGGACATGGCGTCATCACCCTCACCCTCCATGGTGTCCCGGGTAACGCCGAAGGTGCCCGCAACCGATTCCGGATGCGCATCATTGCCTGTCGCGTCGGCGGCCGGGTTGTTGAAGAAACCGCCGCTCCAGGTGCCGTTGTAGGAGTGCTCCATCTCACCCGGCCTCGTTTGCGCTCCCATCACGGCAGTACCGTTGAAGTTGTTTCCGTCAATGGTGCTCCTGACCAGATGTATGGGGTTGGTCATGGCATCGCCGCCATCGACCGAGATGTTACTGATCGATCCCTCGATGGTTCCAGCGTCACCGACCTCACCGAAGTTGGCGGTCAGGCTAGCGTCGCCGTCAAACCACGATACCCCACTGCCCGTCTTGTGATGGGCTCCAACTGCCTCACCGCTATACGACGCGGTGCCGGTGAGGCCGTTCACGTTCCCAGAGGTGAACTCCTGACCGCCCCCTCCGAAGGCCCCGAAACTGTCGTCGTCGTTGGCAGCTTCATCCAGCCAGAGGCCGAACAGGAGGTAGTCCATGTTTTCATCGGCCGTAACAGCCGCTTTGGCTGCGCGGCGTCCAGAAAACGTGACGCCCTCCGCGGTCTGGACCGCGACCTCGTCCCCGGTGCCCGTATAGACCAGTGAGCAGGTCTCGCCACACGTGAACGTTCCCTCAACCACGCCGTTGGTGCCATCGTCGAACTTACCCGGGTAGGTTTTCCCGCCATCGGTGGACTCACCCAGAGAGTCGATTTCACCCACCGCATCTACATCAACGTTCTGGAAGGTCACTGCCGTTACTTCAGCAACCTCTAGAATGGCTTGCTCCCTGTCCGTGAAGGCGAGCACGCGCACCTCACCGTTCGCTATGTCGAACCCGTGCATGAAATCGCCAACGCCATCAATGTTGCTGGCATTGGCCATGACAACCGGATCGGCGTCCGCGTCACCCATGGTGTCGGACGTAACATCAACACTCAAGCTGGTGACCGAAATCGTCAGCCCAGCCGCTGACTCGTCAACATCGGCCGTTTCCGGGTTATCTGCCGCCCACGCAGCACTCGTTTGGGCGGCACCACGCTGGTTGCCGCTGTCTGCCATCGCCGATGCCGCCATCGCCACCCCGATGCTCGCCACCTCTGTCGCCCGCAGCTGTGCCACCGTCATGGCTTCATTGGCCTCAGGCGTACCGGAATCGTCCAATATCGCCGTGTCGATGTCATACGCATTCGCCCGCATGAACAATCCGAGGACATGCGTGTTGGCGTACATCTCTGCCATTCCTGCCGCAGTCTCGGCGCGCATGTAGGCCATGCCTGCGCCCGTCATTCCGGTATGCTCTTCCGTCGCGCGTTCATTCGCCTCTACCGCGTTGTCCCGATACATCTCCGCGTCGTCGGAGTTCGTTGCACCCATCGCGCTCATATAAGCGGCTTGCGCGTCCGCGTTCGCCGTATCGGCACGACCCCGAGCGGCTTCCGCCTCCGTCGCGGCCGTCTCGGCCGCCGTTGCCTGGGTGTCCGCGTTGGTGGCATCCGTCCTGGCCCTAGCAGCCCTGTCCGCAGAGGCTCGTGCGTTGGTCGCTTGCGTCCTGGCATCTACCGCCTTGCCCATCGCCGCTTCATAGTGACCCATCGCTTCGCCCGCAGCCGCTTTCGCCGCGTCCTGGGCATCGGCTATATCCCTCTCCTCTTGCTGCTTGGAAGACGCATCCGACGCTATTTGTGCCTCTCTCTCCAGCTCGGCCACGAGCACGAGGCTGTCGTCAGCCGCGTCCCGCCGCATTTCGGCCGTTTCCTGGTCACCCTTCGCGTCCTCGGACATTCCGTGCATGCGCCCGGCAGCCATGTTGGCCGCCGTCTCGGCCATCGTTGCCGCGTTGTCTGCGTCAGTTGCGTGTCCCTGAGCCGTTGTCGCCGCCATGGCGCTAGCACCCAAGATCTCGGCAACCTTATCGGCATGTCCCTGGGCCGCCGTGGCCTTCATCCGGGCCTCGCCGGCCGCCACCATCGCCGCACCTTGGGCGTCGGACAGAGCGTCCGCCTCGACCACGTAGGCAACGATGGGATCGGAATACATTTCAGCGCCGGCCTGAGCCGCTTCGGCCTCGTCCTTCGCCGCCACTGCGTCCCGCGCGGCCTGTTGCGCCGCCTCAACTGTGACGTCTGCGGCCATGGCGGCCGTGTTCGCGGCGCTGGCGTCCATGTATGCCGCGTCGGCGTCATCCGCGGCATCGCTCGCCCGCGTGAAGTTCGGAACGTCGACATCCTGGTGTTCAGGATTGTCAATGCGATTGAACGCTGCCCTCGCTGCCATGGCTGCCTTCATCGCCAACTCAGCAGCCCCAGCAGCCGCATCCCTAGCCTCCTTCAACTGGTCCGGGGTGGGGTCTGGGGTAACAGCCGGAGGCGGCGTGGGCGCGGGAGTAAGAGTACTACTGCCGCCACCGCACCCGTACATTGCCATCGAGAGCACGGCAACCAAGCAAAACAAAATAAATCTGCGACCTGCGTTTGACATGTTTCCAACATCTCCTTTTCTCATTTTTTTATCGCCTCTCTCTTGAGCCAGCTTGGAACCGTGGCTTGACCCGCCACCCTTCCCGACCGATCCGGACCACCGGCGATATCGGACTTCCACTACCATATTCCAGTGCGTATATCACCATAAATTCGAGACTGCAACAAGTTTTTGTAGATTTTTCAGCAATGGCCCAGCCATCTTAACCCCATCGGGTTCTTGATTGCCTCCTTGGCCTCTCACGTACGTGGCTGCGTGCGGCTATGCCATCGTGATTGGGGGATTCGAACAAGTTTTTGGCGAAAAGTCAAGGGGCAAACGCACACAACCCTTGATCATCCACAGCCCCCTGTGGGTGGGTCAGCCGGCAGCACACCGCCACCCCACGGCGCCGTTGGAGCACCAACGTACGCCCGTGCCCCACCCAACCCCGCATCCTCCTACCCACAAGGGGACATTTTGGCTTTGGTTTGACAGGGGCAAACGCGCCCGGTGACGCACGCAGGCGACTCGTTTGACTTGTCCCGAGAAAAGTCTGATAAAGGGACAATCCCGGACCGCCCAGCATTCGAGTATTCCACGACGAATTTCACGCGCAAGGAGAAAGATCCATTGGCAACCTCCATCACAGCTCCCATGGTTGGAAAGATACTGAGAATCGAGGCGAATCCCGGCCAGGCCGTGGAAGAGGACGACGTGGTCATCGTGATGGAGGCCATGAAGATGGAGATTCCCGTGGTGGCGCCGGCCAACGGCACGGTCAAGGCGATCAACGTCGAGGTCGGGCAGTCGGTGGAGGCGGGGGAGGAGCTCGCCGAGATCGAGTAGCCCCCGGGGCTACGGACGGCTTTCACCCGGCACGGTTGGCATGGGTACCTGGGAATTCGGTTTCACGGTTGCGCTGGTGGGCAGCGTCGGCACCTTGCTGGTGCTGTGGCTGTTGAGCCTTCTGATCCTCCTGATCAGGAAGATCTTTCCCTCCTAAACTCTATACACTCTATACAATATGGTATCCGCGATTCTTTCCGGCGCCTTGGGGCTGCTTGACGGCGTTACGCACCTGGGGCTCGGCCAGGTGCTCATGATGGGCATCGCGGGGGTGCTGCTCTACCTGGGTATCCGGAAAGGGTTCGAGCCGCTGTTGCTGGTGCCCATCGGGTTCGGCGCCATCCTCGTCAACATCCCCCAGGCCGAGCTCATGGCCGAGGGGGGAACGCTGCGGTTCTTCTACGACTTCGGCATCCGGACGGAGATCTTCCCGGTGCTGATCTTCCTCGGCATCGGCGCCATGACCGACTTCGGCCCGCTGTTCTCCAATCCGAAGATCATCATGCTGGGCGCGGCCGGCCAGTTCGGCATCTTCCTGACGCTGCTGCTAGCCCTGGGCCTGGGCTTCGACAAGCTGGATGCCGTGGCCATCGCCGTCATCGGCGCCTGCGATGGGCCCACCGCCATCTACGTCAGCTCGCGCTACGCGCCCCACCTGTTGGGGGCGGTGTCGGTGGCCGCCTACTCCTACATGTCGCTGGTGCCGCTGATCCAGCCGCCGATCATGCGGGTCCTGACCACGGCCCGGGAGAAGCAGATCGTCATGGGGATGGTGCAGCAGGCGCCGGTGTCCAAGACCACCCGCATCCTCTTCCCCATCATCGTCACGGTGGTGGCGTCCATCATCGCGCCCCTGGGGACGCCGTTGATCGGCATGCTGATGCTCGGCAACCTGCTGCGCGAGTGCGGCGTGGTGGAGCGGCTCAAGCTGGCCTCGGAGAACGAGATCGCCAATATCGTGACACTGCTGCTGGGGCTGTCCATCGGCGGCACCATGGCCGCGGAGCGGTTCCTGCGGGTGGAGACCCTGATGGTGCTGGCCCTCGGGCTGGTGGCCATCGGCCTGGATACGGTGATGGGGGTTCTGTTCGGCAAGCTCATGTGCTTCCTCACCCGGGGCAAGATCAACCCGCTCATCGGCGCCGCCGGCATCTCGGCCTTTCCCATGGCCGCCCGGGTGGTGCAGAGCGTGGGACAGCGGTACAACAAGAAGAACCACCTGCTGATGCATGCCATGAGCGCCAACGCCGGGGGCCAGATCGGCTCGGTCATCGCCGCCGCCATCATGCTCTCGGTGCTCAGGGGCATGGGGATCATCTGACGGAGACACACCCGCACGGGGGACGTTGATGGCTGACGAGACGACCACCCCGGAGAAAGACACGCCGGAGGCCCAGTCCCCGGAAAGCCGGCTCGCCGAGCTCGAGGCGCGGGTGCTGGAAGGCGACCCCCGGGCCATCGACAAGCAGCACGGCGAAGGCAAGCTCACCGCCCGGGAACGGATCGACAAGCTCGTCGACGCCGGCAGCTTCACCGAAGAGTTCATGCTGGCCGAGACCCAGTGCACGGATTTCGGCATGGCGGAGCGGCGCCGGCCCACCGATGGCGTCGTATGCGGCTTCGCCCGCATCGACGGGCGGCCGGTGTATCTGTTCGCCCAGGACCGCACGGTGCTGGCCGGAGCCGTGGGCAGCGCCCACGCCGAAAAGATCGCCAACGGCATCCGCACCGCCCGCTCGCTGGGGATGCCGTGCATCGGCCTCTACGACTCGGTGGGCGCGCGGATACAGGAGGGGCTGAGCGTCACCGCCGCCATCGGCCGGATCTTCTTCGAGAACAGCATCGCCTCCGGCGCGGTGCCGCAGATCTCGGCGGTCATGGGGCCGTGCATCGGCGTGGCGTCCTACTCGCCGGCGCTGACCGACTTCATCCTCATGGTCCGGGGCACCAGCCAGATGTTCATCACCGGGCCGCCGGTGATCAAGGAGGTGCTGGGGGAAGAGGTGACCATGGAGGAGCTGGGGGGCGTCCGTATCCATTCGGAGGTCTCGGGGGTGGCGGACCTGGTGAGCGCGGACGACGAGGCCTGCCTCGCCCAGATCCGCTCGCTGCTGGCCTTCCTGCCCGCCAACTGCAACGCGCCGCTCCCGCGCAAGGACACCGGCGACGACCCCGAGCGGCGGCTCGACGGCATCGAGAAGCTGGTCCCCGACGACAAGCGCAAGGCCTACGACATCGTCAAGGTCATCAAGGCCATCGTCGACGACGGGGACTTCCTGGAGCTCAAGAGCCGGTTCGCCCGCAACCTGGTCACCGGGTTCGGCCGGCTCAACGGCTACCCGGTGGGTTTCGTCGCCAACCAGCCCATGTTCCTGGCCGGCAGCCTGGACGTGGACGCCTCGGACAAGGCCGCGCGCTTCATCCGTTTCTGCGACGCCTTCAACATCCCCATCGTCACGCTGATGGACGTGCCCGGGTTCTTCCCGGGGCGGCAGCAGGAGGAAAAGGGCATCATCCGGCACGGCGCCAAGATGCTCTATGCCTATGCCGAGGCCACGGTGCCCAAGATCACCATCGTGCTGCGCAAGGGCTACGGCGGCGCCAAGCAGGCCATGTGCACGCGGGAGATGGGGGCCGATCAGCTCTGGCTCTGGCCCGGGGTGGAGCTGGCGGTCATGGGGGGCGGCGGTGCGGTCAACGTGCTTTACCGGCGTGAGATCGCGGCGTCCGACGACCCCGAGCGCACCCGCCGCGAGAAGATGGCCGAGTTCGCCGAACGCTTCAACGGCCCCTTCGAGGCCCTCTCCAAACAATTCTCCCAGGCCGCCATCCAACCGGCGGAGACCAGAGCCCGGCTCACCCGGACGCTGGCGCTGCTGCGCGAAAAGAAAGAGACCCGGCCCGCCAAGAAGCACGGCCTGATGCCGGTGTAACGGATCGCCTACTCCTTGCGGCGGGTCATGATTGCGAGACGGTCCAGGCCGGCGGACCGCGCGGCATCCATCACCGCCACCACCAGGCCGTGGGGAACATGGCGGTCGGCCCTTATCAACACCCGCGGGTCCCGGCGTTCGCCGGCCATCTTGCCCAGCCGCAAGCCCAGCGTTTCAAGCGTGACCGGAGCGCCGTCCAGATGGATGACGCTCTGCGGCGTGATGAGAATGCGGATGTCGTCGTCCTTGCGCGTGACCTCCCGCGCCGACGCGTCGGGCAGGTCCACGGTGATCCCGGGATTGGCCAGGAAATTCATGGACAAGGCGAAGAAGATCAGCAGATTGAAGATCGTATCCAGGAACGGCGTCATGTCGAGGAACCCGCTGGCGGGTCTTTGGCGGGGCCGGAAGTCCACGTCAGTCCTTCACGCCGTCGCACACAAGGTCCATGAAACGGGTAGACAGCCGCTCCATCTCCAGGATCAGGTTGTTGGCCTTGTTCAGCAGGTAGCGGTGCATGACGATGGTGGGAATGGCCACGCTCAACCCGACCAGGGTGGTGATCAGCGCCTCGGATATGCCGCCCGCGAGCGTCCCGGGGTTGACCGCGGTCTGGGTGGAGATCACCGCGAAGATCCTGATCATGCCCGAGATGGTTCCCAGAAGACCGAGCAGCGTGCTGACCCCGGCGATGGTCCCAAGGGTGTCCACGAACCGCTCCAGTCCGGCCGCTTCCTGACGACCGACCTCCTCCAGATGGTCCTTGACGAGGTCGCGGCGTTGCCCGGCCACGCGCAGCCCCACCTCGAGCACCCGGGCGATGGCGGCGCGGCTCTGACGCAGCAACTCCAAGGCGCCGGCGAAGTCCTTGTCCGCGACCCGTGCTTCGACCCTTCGCACCAGATCCGACGGCACCACCCGGTGCCGTCTCAGGCTGAAGAGCCGCTCCACGAAAATGGCCAGGGCCACGATCGAGCAGAGCAGTATCGGCACGATGAAGAGGCCGCCCTTGCCGAGGAATTCGACCATGGTGGGACCGCTTAGCGAGACTGCGAAACGTACCGTGGGCCGGCACCGGGAGAGCGTTTGGCGATTGCAACTATCATTAGTTCCTGATTTCGGGTAACCCCTGAATCAATACTTCAGCCATCAGGTCCCCCTGAAAGGAGATATTCATGGCAGCAGCCAAAAAGAAGGCTCCAGCCAAAAAGGTTCCGGCTAAAAAAGCCCCCAAAAAGAAGGCTCCAGTGAAAAAGACGCCGGCCAAAAAGGCCCCGGCCAAGAAGGCTGCGGCCAAAAAGGCCCCGGCCAAGAAGGCTGCGGCTAAAAAGGCCCCAGCGAAGAAGGCGGCAGCAAGAAAGGCACCAGCCAAAAAGGCTGCGGCGAGAAAAGCTCCGGCCAAAAAAGCTTCTGTTAAAAGGGCCCCAGCGAAGAAGGCTCCGGCCAAAAAAGCCCCGGCCAAGAAGAAGGCTACTGCAAGGAAGAAATAGCCTGAGGGTATTCGGCACCCGATTGTCCAAGACGGCCTGCATCCAACCAACCGTATCACGCGGTTTCACCGCCGCCTGAAGCAAGACCCTTCGGTCACCTCCGACCGAGGGGTCTTGCCGTTTTCGGCGCTCGGGCTTGTTTCCCGGCCGCGCGCATTCTATCTCAATAGCAGGAGCCCGAAAGTTTCGGAACCAACGATGCGCACGCACATCGGACCACTGGTCGTCGACGTCTATCCGCCGGAACGGGACAAGTTTCGGCCGCGCATCATCATGGTACACGACCTGTGGGTCGGCGGCTGGTGTTGGCACGAGTGGGCGACACGCCTTTCCAATCTGGGATGGGAATGCTGGTCGCTCAACCTGAAGGAGCGCACCGGCAGCACGAAACCGGGGGGGACGCCGCGGGACGCCGTGGCCGACTTGCGCGCCGTGCTGGCCGAGGCCCCTTTTCCACCGGTTCTGTTGGGGCATGGGATGGGCGTGCGCATTGCGTTGGCCGCCGCCGGACGCGATATCTCCGCCGGAGTGCTGGTTGCGCCGGAAATCACCGCCCACCTGGACGAGTTGCCCAAGGCCATGCGCCTGCTTCGGCTGCGGTATCTGGCGTTGCTGATGATGCGCCGGCCCATACGCATCCGCCCGGCGGACTTCCGCCAGCTATGGCTCAATGCCGTCCCCGAGGCGCGGGCCCGGCAGATCACCGCGGCGCTGACTCCGGAGGCGCCGCAAATGGTTCGCGCGCTGTTCGAACGCAGCCCCGACCTCGAGGTTCCGGCAGTCCGGTTCCCTGCCCTGGTCCTCGGCGGCGCGGCGGACCAGGTGGCCCCGAGCCGTGCCGTCCGCGACTTTGCCCGGGACCTCGGAGCCGACTACCTGGAGGCCGGCGAACGGGGCCGGTGGCTGCTGGACGATCATCCCGGGGAAGATCTCGTGAGCCACGCTCATCGCTGGCTCGTGAGGACTTTAGGGGAAGGGATTCAGGAACCCT
Organism: uncultured Binatia bacterium (SeqCode); assembly: GCA_965218305.1. Classification (GTDB taxonomy): domain Bacteria; phylum Desulfobacterota; class Binatia; order UBA9968; family JAJDTQ01; genus JAJDTQ01. The sequence goes on from OZ244617.1 coordinate 3,435,526, forward strand.
CATGAACGACGTCAGCCTGTTCGTAGCCTTCACCGCCGGGGGACTCTCGTTTCTGAGTCCTTGCGTATTGCCTTTGATCCCCTCGTACCTGTCGTTCATTTCGGGCATGTCGCTTCAGGAAATCCGGGAGGGCGCTTCCGGCAGCGTCCGTGTGATGGGCAACGCCCTGGCGTTCGTGTGCGGGTTTTCCATCGCCTTCGTCGCCCTCGGTGCGTCGGCAAGCCTGCTGGGCCGCCTCCTGATCAGCTATCAGGACGTCGTCCGCATCGCCGGAGGCCTGTTCATCCTGTTGGTGGGCGTCTACCTGACCGGGCTCTTCAAGGTCGCTGCCCTGGAGCGCTACGCGCAGTTCAATCTGCACAGCAAGCCGGCCGGCTATCTCGGGTCGGTGATGGTGGGACTCACCTTCGCGGTGGCGTGGATCCCCTGCGTGGGGCCGATCCTGGGCGCCATCCTGACCCTGGCCGGCACCGCCAGCGACGTCCAGCGGGGCGTCCTGCTGCTCTCGGCCTACGCGGCCGGGCTGGCGCTGCCGTTCCTTCTCAGCGCCCTGGCCATGAACCAGTTCTTCAAGTTCTCCCGCGCCATCGGTTCCTGGCTGACCGCCATCCACGTCGGCGCCGGCCTGCTCCTGATCGCCGTCGGCCTGCTTCTGCTCACCGACACCATGACCGCGCTCAACGCCTACGCCCTGCGTTTCACCCCGGCCTGGCTCGCGACGCGGCTTTAGCGGCGGCGCGCTGTAGTGGCCGGTTCCATATGATTTTCGTGAGATATGATTTTCGCGAGGAAAGACGTGTGACGTGGTAAGATGATCCTTACATCTGCCATGCGCTTAGGAAACGAAAGCAGCAGCCGATAGGAATATTACGAGTGGAAACCGTCGATGACCGAATTTGCTGAACAGGGAACTCCGCCGTCAGGCGTATACGAAGCATACCGCGACCGCATCGAGGCGCTACGTAGTGATGCCGAGCTCGACGGGTTCACGGTGAACGAAGCGTCCGAGACGGATTTCTGGTCATTTGTAAAATCAGGGCCTTTCCGTGGCAAAGCCGAAGTCGTACTCGCAGACAACGGCAATCTGCGCGCGGTCTGGGACAAAGAGGACGGCAGCCACATCGGGCTTCAGTTTCTCGGAGGCCGCATGCTGCAATATGTAATCTTTCGACGACGGCGGGGGATGCCCCATATCTCGCGTGTGGCCGGACGCGACACTTTCGACGGTGTCAAGCAGCAATTGCAGACCTTCGAAATAGAGACTTTGTTGCAGGCATGACCGGCAACAACCTGCCGGCCGACGATCACGTCGTCCGTTATCTATCCTGCGGTCCAAGGCCAACCCGACTTGAGGTAGCGGCTTTAGCCGCCCCGGCGAAGGCCTTCCTGCCGGCGTAGCGGGCGCGCCGCCCCAACTCCTGCTCGATGCGCAGGAGCTGGTTGTACTTGGCCGTCCGCTCGCCGCGGCACGGGGCTCCGGTCTTGATCTGGCCGGCGCCGGTGGCCACGGCGAGATCGGCGATGGTGGTGTCCTCGGTCTCGCCCGAACGGTGGGAGATGACCGTGGTGTAACCGGAGGCGCGGGCAAGCCGGATGGTCTCGAGGGTTTCGCTCAGGGTCCCGATCTGATTGACCTTCACGAGGATGGAATTGGCGACCCCGCGCCGGATACCCTCCTCCAACCGCCGCGGGTTGGTGACGAAGAGGTCGTCGCCGACGAGCTGGACCTTCTCTCCCAGGGCGGCGGTCAGCAGCTCCCATCCCTCCCAGTCATCCTCGCCCAGGGCATCCTCGATGGAGACGATAGGGTAGTCACGGACCCACTTCTCGTAGAGGGCCACGAGCGCCGCGCTGCTCATCCTGGCGCCCCGCGACTTCTTGAACACGTAGGAGCCCCGGGCATGAAACTCGCTGGCGGCCACGTCGAGCCCCAGCACCACCTGGGAGCCTACCCGATAGCCCGCCTTGACCACCGCCTCCAGCAGCAGCTCGATGGCCTCCTCATTGTTCCTGAGCCTCGGCGCAAACCCGCCCTCGTCGCCCACGCTGGTGCTGTAGCCCTTCCGCGTCAACACGCTCTTGAGGGTCCCGTAAATCTCCGCGCCCGCTCTCAAGGCCGCGGAAAACGAAGTAAAGCCCCAGGGTATGACCATGAACTCCTGCACGTCGACGTTGTTGTCCGCATGGGCTCCCCCGTTGACCACGTTCAGCATGGGCACCGGCAGGGTGCGCGCGTCCTCCCCGCCGAGATACCGGTACAAGGGGACCTTGTCCGCCGCCGCCTGGGCCCGGGCCGCGGCCAGGGAGACCCCGAGAATCGCGTTGGCGCCCAGCCGTCCCTTGTCCGGCGTGCGGTCCAGGTCGATCATGCACCGATCCAGCTTGCGTTGATTCCGGGCGTCCAGCCCCACGACCCGCCGCGCCAGGTTGCGCTTGACGTGGGCCACGGCCCGCTGCACCCCCTTGCCCATGAAACGGGTACCGCCGTCCCGCAGCTCGACCGCCTCGTGCTCGCCGGTGGAGGCTCCGGAAGGCACGGTGGCCCGGCCCAGAGCTCCATTGCTCAGCGCCACCTCCACCTCGACGGTGGGATTTCCCCGCGAGTCCAACACCTCTCGCGCAACCACACCCTTGATCTTCATCGCTCCCTCCGATCCGTACCTCCCTTTCGTAGCAGATATTTGCCTACGGAGCGCGTTGCCATGTTCCGGCAAACGCCTCCGAACCCCGGTCCCGTTGGTCCAATCGCGGTATTCGTCTTCCGGAACATCCGGTCGTTTGCACTCGGAGCCCGGATCACCCATGATGGTAACGTCACATGTCCTCGCTGAAACTATCGCAGCGCGCTCTGAACTACGGCCTGGTGCTCGTCCTGGTCCTGATGCTGTCCTTTCTTGTTTTCGGCGAGTGGGGTCTCGTGCACTACTGGCGTTTGGCCGAGGACCGACGGTCCCTCGAGGAACGGTCCCAGGCGCTGCAACGGGAAAACGAACTGTTGCGCGAGAAGATCTACCGGCTAAGGAAAGACGATCGATACCTGGAGAAAGTGGCCCGGGAAGAACACGGCCTGGCCAAGGACGGCGAGATCATCTACCTGTTCCCGTCCGCCGACGTGAAGGGCGCGGGCGGTGGGAAACAGCCGACGGCGGGCACCGACTAGCGTTGCGTTCCACCAGGTGCCTGTCTCGTAACGGCCCGCCGGGCAGATTGACTTCATTTTCGCGATAAAATAAGACGTAACCCAGAGCGGGCGTAATTCAGCGGTAGAATGCCAGCTTCCCAAGCTGGACGTCGCCGGTTCGATTCCGGTCGCCCGCTCCAACCCCACCACCACCCCACCCCCCTGGACCCTGGATCAAGTCCGGTGTGACGCAGGCCGTCCGGTGTGACGCGGGCCGGTCGGCGTGACGCAGGCTGTCCGGGGCGACGCGGGCTGTCCGGGGCGACGCGGGTCAAGCTCGGAATGACACCTGTGGGCTTTGGCCCTACGCCGCGCCCATCAACCGGCCGCCGGACAGGGCGTGGACCATCCGGCCCACGGAGATGGCGCCCACGGTCCTGCCCTTGACGTCCACCACCGGGGCGTTGTCGTTGGGCGACTCCACCACGCGGGGCAAGGCCTCCTCCAGCAGCATGCTGGAAGGAATGCGGCAATCCTGACTACCCTCCCCCTGCACTCTCGGCTGGGTGGGCTCCATGATGGAACCGACGCGGATCACCCGGCCCCGGTTGATGTTGCGGGTGAAGTTGGAGATGTAGTCGTCGGTGGGCTGGAGCACGATCTCCTGGGAGTCGCCGTTCTGGACCACCTCGCCGTCACGCAAGATGGCGATGCGGTCGCCCAGAGTGATGGCCTCCTCGAGATCGTGGGTGACGAAAAGGATCGTCCGGTTCAACTCGTGCTGCAACCCCAGCAGCAGCGTCTGCATGTCCGCGCGGATCAGCGGATCCAGGGCGCTGAAGGCCTCGTCCATCAACAGGATCTCGGCATCGGTGGCCAGGGCCCGGGCCAGGCCCACGCGTTGCTGCATCCCGCCCGAGAGCTGGTGCGGAAAGGACGCCTCGTAGCCCGAGAGCCCGACCCGCTCGATCCACCCCTCGGCCCGTTCATCGCATTCCGCCCGCGCCACGCCCTGCATCTGCAGACCGTACTTGACGTTCTCCAGGATCGTCCGGTGGGGGAACAGCGCGAAGCGCTGAAACACCATGCTGACCTTGTGCCGCCGCAGATCCTGCAGCGCCCCGTGGTCCAGTGTCAGCACGTCCTGCCCGTCCACCAGGACCGTGCCTTCGGTCGGATCGATGAGCCGGTTGACGTGCCGGACCAGGGTCGACTTGCCGCAGCCGCTGAGCCCCATCATCACCTGGATGCTGCCGGGCTCAACGGTCAGGGTGATGTCGCGCAGGCCCAGCACGTGGCCGTGGGATTCCATCAGCTCCTGCTTGTCCACGCCGTCCCGCACGTAGGGCATCACCGACCCGGGATCGTCGCCGAAGACCTTGTACAGGGAGCGAATTTCGATATTGGAAGAGTTTGTCATCATGAGGTCTGCCTGCTGTTTTGTATGCGCCTGCCGTAGCTCTGGGTGATCCGGTCGAACACGATGGCCAGCGCCACCACGGCCGCACCGTTGAACAGCCCGAGGGCGAAATACTGGTTGGTCACCGCCTGCAGCACGGGCTGACCCAGGCCCTTCACGCCGATCATCGACGCGATCACCACCATGGAAAGGGCCATCATGATGGTCTGGTTGACGCCGGCCATGATGTTGGGGAGCGCCAGCGGCATCTGGATGTCGAACAGCCGCCGCCAGGTGTCCGTGCCGAAGGCGTCCGCGGCCTCCAGCACCTCCTTGTCCACCAGCCGAATGCCCAGGTTGGTGAGCCGGATGACCGGCGGCACGGCATAGATCACCACGGCGATCAGTCCGGGGATTTTCCCCAGTCCGAACAGCATCACCACCGGGATCAGGTAAACGAAGATCGGCATGGTCTGCATGATGTCGAGCACCGGCGTGATCACCGCCTGCACCCGGTCCGAGCGCGACATCCAGACGCCCACCGGAATGCCGATGGCGATGGCGAGCATCGTGGAGACGAAGATGATCGCCAGGGTGCGCATGGTGTCTTCCCACATGCCCAGGTAGCCGATGAGGAACATCGCCACGGCCACCACGATGGCGAGCCGCCTGCTGCGGCCGGCCAGATAGCACACACCGACCAGCGCGATGATCACCATCCACCAGGGGGTGGCGAGCAGAAACCGTTCAAACCACACCAGTAAATACAGCAGCGGATCGAAAAGGCCCTCGATAGCGTCGCCGTAACTCCTGGAAAACGACCGGTAGCCCTCATCGAACGCCTTCTTGACGGTGCGCAACGAGGCCTGGTCCAAGGTGGGAAATTCTTGCAACCAACCGTTCATGAACACCTCCCGCGGACGGCCCGATTTCTTCCTTCCATGGCCTCTCGCCCAGGAACCTGTCCGAGTATGCCGAATGCACTACGCATGAGCGTCCGCCCAGTTGTCCCCGGTGTGGATGTCCACCACCAGCCCACAGCGTAAGTCGGCGGCGTATTCCATGCACTCCGTCACCAGGCTCGTGGCCCGGTCCAGCGAGGCCCGGGGCACCTCGAACACCAGCTCGTCATGGACCGTGAGCAGCATGCGCGCCACCGGCTCCTCCAGGAGCGCCCGGTCCATCGCGATCATCGCCCGTTTCATGATGTCGGCCGCGGTTCCCTGGATCGGGGCGTTGAGGGCCATGCGCTCCCCCACCGCCCGCATGCGGTAGTTGGCGGACTGGAGCTCCGGCAGATAGCGGCGGCGACCGAACATCGTGGTGGTGAAGCCGTCGATCTTCGCCTTGTCCACCTGCGCGTCCAGGAACGCCCTGACCGCCGGAAACTGGGCGTAATAGGCGTCGATGAATTCCCGCGCCTCGCCCACCTCGATGCCCAGCCGCTGCGACACCCCGAACGCGGACATGCCGTAGGCGATGCCGTAGGAGAACTGCTTGACGCGGCCGCGCATGTCGGAAGTGACATCCGTCAGGTCCACCCCGAACACCTTGGCCGCGGTGGCGGCGTGGAAGTCATGGCCCTGGGCGAAGGCCGCCAGGAAGCTCTCGTCCTGGGACAGATGCGCCAGCACCCGCAACTCGATCTGCGAATAGTCCGCGGACACCAGCACGCTGTCCGGCGGCGCCACGAAGGCGCGCCGGATCTGCCGTCCGAGATCCGCCCGGATGGGGATGTTCTGGAGATTCGGCGCCGAGGACGACAGCCGGCCGGTGGCGGCCGCCGCCTGTTCGTAGGTGGTGTGGATCCGCCCCGTCCGCGGATTTACCAGGCTCAGCAGGGAGTCGGTGAACCCGGTCTTGAGCTTGGCCACCTCGCGGTACTCCAGCAGCGCGTCGATAATCGGATGGCGGCCGGCCAGCTTGCCCAGCTCCGCGGCGTCGGTGGAGTAGCCGGTCTTGATCTTCTTGGTCTTGGGAAGCCCGAGCTTGTCGAACAGGATATGCGCCAACTGCGGGTGGGAGTTCACGTTGAAGGCCTCGCCGGCATGCTCCTGGACCCTGGCCTGGAGCGAGGTCATGCGCTCCCCCAGCTCCTGGTTGAGGCCCCCGAGATAGGCATCGTCCACCAGGATCCCCGCATGCTCCATGCGGGCCAGCACTTCGGTCAGGGGGAACTCCAGCGTCCGGGCCAGCTCCCAGCTCCCGGCCTCCTTGAGGCGCGCCTCCAGCACCGGAGCCGCGGCCTGGACCGCCACCGCCGCGGCCGCCAGACTGCGGCGTCGTCCCGCCTGTTCCCGATCCCCGTCGCCGGGGTTCAAGAGGTCGCCCTGGACCCCGCCGTCCGGGCCCTCCGCGTCCGCCGCCTCGCCGTCCAGCGCCGCGTCCAGGTAGCGGCGCACGATCTCCTCCAGCGCGTAGCCGCCGCTGGCGCCGGGTTCCAGCAGATACGCCGCGATCTTGAGATCGCAACGCACGCCCCGCAACCGCGCTCCGTTCCGGATCATGGCGCCGCACAGCGGCTTGGCCTCGTAGACCACCTTGGCGACGTCCTCGGACGCCAGCACCCCGGCCGGACCCGCGGCCACCTCGAAGGGCAGCACACCCACCTCGCCGGGCCGCGCGCAGAGCGCCGCCATGCCGTCGTCCCAGGCCACCGCCACGGACTCGGCCGCGGGGAGATCCGCGCCGGAGGTCCACCGGGAGATGGACGACGGCCGGATCACTTCCTCCTCCGGCGGGGTGACGTCGGAGGCCAGCGCCAGGAGCCGCTGGTACAGCGTCTTGAACTCCAGGGAGGTGAACAGCGTGCGCACCGTCTCGGGATCCCATGCCTGGCGCACGAACGGGTCGCCATCGGTCTCCAACGGCACGTCGTCCAGCAGCCGCCCCAGGGTCCGGTTGAGCTTCGCCTGGTCGGCGCACGTCTCGATGCCCTTGCGGATCTTGGGTGTGAGCTCGGCCGCGTGCTCGATGATGCCCTCGATGTCGCCGTACTTCTTCAGGAGCGCGGCCGCGGTCTTGTCGCCCACCCCGGGAACGCCGGGGAGGTTGTCGGCCTGCTCGCCCTTGAGGGCGGCGAAGTCGGTCCAGCGGTCCGGGCCGACGCCGTAGCGCTCCACCACCATCGCCGGATCGTAGCGGATCATGTCGGTGACGCCCCGGCGGGTCATCAGCACGGTGACGTCGTCGTTCACAAGCTGGAGGCAGTCGCGGTCGCCGCTGACCACCACCATGTGGTGCCCCGCCTCCCGGCCGCGCCGGGCCAGCGTGGCCAGCAGATCGTCGGCCTCGTAGCCCTCCAGCTCCACCACCGGGATGCGCAACGCCTCCAGCACCTCGCGGATGAGGGGAATCTGCTGCCGCAGGGTCTGCGGGGTCTCGCTCCGGCCCGCCTTGTACTCCGGGTACTGGTCCAGGCGGAACTGCGGCGCGCCCTTGTCCATGCACGCGATGACCGCGTCCGGACGTTCCTCACCCTCCAGCTTGATGAGCATCGAGGTGAAGCCGAAGACGGCGTTGGTCACCTGCCCGGAGCTCGTGCCCAGGGTTTCCGGCAGGGCAAAGAAGGCGCGAAACGCGAGGGAGTAGCCGTCCAGAAGGACGACCCGGCTCTTCTTCAGACCTCCATTGGAAACCCGGGTCCCCGGCCCTCCGGGCTTGTCACCTTGGGCAGGCATGACCTCACTCTACTCCGGGGGGCGAACGGGGGTCAACCAGCATGGGAGGCAGCCCGGCTTCGCGGGAGGTGGCCCGGTTTGCGGGGAGCGGGCTCGGAATGACGGGGAGAGGCGGTTTCCGCACGGGGACTATCGGCCGCCGGCCGTCGCCTGGAGCAGGCTCGGGGCGAATTCCTTGGGGGGGCCATAGCCCAAAAGCTCCAGCAGGGTGGCCGCCAGGTTGGCAAGACCCGCGTCGGGGGGCGGTGCAAGGTGGTAGCGCCGCCCGGAGAAGTCCCGGATCACGAACGGCACGGGATTGATGGAGTGGGCGGTGCGGAAGACGGGCTTGCCGTCCGCGTAGCGCGGCGCGCCGTCCTTGTCCCGCTCCACCATGTCCTCGGAGTTGCCGTGGTCGGCGGTGACCACAAGGCAGCCCTGGGCGCCGACCACGGCCGCGAGGATCCGGCCGATGGCCACGTCGATGGCTTCCAGGGCGGTGACGGTGGCTTCCAGGTTTCCGGTGTGGCCCACCATGTCACCGCCGGCGAAATTGGCGCGGATGAAGGAGTAGCGTCCCTGTGCGACGGCACGCACCACCGCGTCGGCCGTTTCCGCGGAGCGCATCCACGGCCGCTGCTCGAAGGGCACCTTGTCGGAACCGATCTCGACGTACTCTTCCAGGGCGTCGTCGAACTTGCCCGACCGGTTGCCGTTCCAGAAGTAGGTGACGTGGCCGAACTTCTGGGTTTCCGCGCAGGCGAACTGGGGCACGCCGGACGCCGCGAGATATTCACCCAGGGTGCTGCGGATCTCGGGGGGCGCCACCAGATAGTGCTCGGGTACGCCCAGGTCGCCGTCGTAGAGCATCATGCCGGCGAACGACACGTCCGGCACCCGGCCCCGGTCGAAGCGGTCGAACCGCGCGCCCGCGGTGAGGGCCCTGGACATCTCCATGGCGCGGTCGCCGCGGAAGTTGAAGAAGATCACCCCGTCCCCGTCCTCGATGGTGGCCACCGGCCCGCCGTCCGGCTGCCGCACGGTAAACGCGGGCACCACCTGGTCGCTGATGCCGGGCTCCCGCGCGCGGAAGTGCTCGACCGCCGCCGCCGCGCTGGGGAAGCCGTCGGCCTCACCATGGACGTGGGCGCTCCAGCCCCGGGCCACGATGCTCCAGTCCGCCTCGTACCGGTCCATGGTCACCACCATCCTGCCGCCCCCGGAGGCCACGCGGTAGTCGCGTCCGCCCTGGTCCCGTATTGACCCGAGCAGCGCTTCCAGGCGCTCGAGGTAGACGGTCGCGGTGCGGTCGGGAACATCCCGGCCGTCAAGCAGGGCGTGCACGTAGACCCGCGGCAGGCCCTCGTAGTCGGCACGGCGGATCAGCGCGTGCAGGTGGGTCTCGTGGGAGTGGACGTTGCCGTCCGACAGCAGCCCCATGAAGTGCAAGGCGCCGCCACTGGACGCGACTCCCTGCACCAGGGTCTTCCAGTAGCCGTCCCACAGCGCTCCGGTGTCGATGGAGCGGTCGACACACTTGGCGCCCTGGTCGAAGACCCGGCCCGCGCCCATGATGTTGTGTCCCACCTCGGAGTTGCCGATGTCGGCATCCGACGGGAGCCCCACCGCGGTTCCGTGAGCCCTGAGGGATGTCCGCAGACCCGTCCGGAGCAGCAGATCGAGGTTCGGCGTGCGCGCCAGTTCCACGGCGTCGAACTCGTCCCTCGCGCCGACGCCGACTCCATCGAGTATGAGAAGGACCACCGGACCCTTCGGCGCAGACAGACGCGAGTGCCTGCGCAGGGTGAGGGGTCCGGGCCCGGTACCGTCTTCCATAGTCATCTCCCCGGCCTTGGGTGCCGGTTGAGCTTAAGCCTTTGCCGCGCTAGGTTCCAGGACCCCGCGGAAAGGTTCCATGTTGAAGGTTGCCCCGATGGTGCATTCCAAATCCACCGAGCAGAGACGCGTGGTGGTCATCCGGCACGTCGCTTTCGAAGACCTGGGCTCGTTTGCCGCACCGCTTGCCCGGACGGGCTACCGGATCGACTACGTCGAGGCGGGCGTGGACGATCTCAGCCGCGCCGACGTCCGGCGCGCCGATCTGCTCATCGTCCTCGGCGGCCCCATCGGCGCGGGCGACGAAACGCAGTACCCCTTCCTGGCGGACGAGCTCCGGATACTGGAGCGGCGCCTCGGCGCCGACCAGCCGACCCTGGGCATCTGCCTGGGCGCCCAGCTCATGGCCCGGGCCCTGGGCGAGCGCGTGTTCGGCGCCGAACGCAAGGAGATCGGCTGGGCCCCCCTGTCCCTGACCGAAGCCGGCGGCGTTTCGGCCCTGCGTCACCTGGCGCCCGACAACACGCCGGTGCTCCACTGGCATGGAGACACCTTCGACATGCCGCGGGGCGCCGTCCACCTGGCCGCCACCTCCGTATGCGAGAACCAGGCCTTTCTCTGGGGCGCCCGTGGGCTGGCGCTCCAGTTTCATCCGGAGGTAACGCCCGGCGGGCTGGAACGGTGGTTCATCGGCCACGCACTCGAGATCGAGACGACACCGGGGATCTCGGTGGCGCAACTCCGGGAGTCCGCTCGCCGGTTCGGACCCTCCCTGCTGTGTCATGGCCCGGCGTTCTTCAACGAATGGCTCGCGCGGGTGGACGCCGGCGCGCGGTCCTGAAAGCGCCGGGCCGGATCGGCGGCCTCAACGCAGGATCTCCTCGAGCTCCTGCCGGGTATCGATGTCCTTGGCAAAGGAGCGTATCCGGGTGACCACCATCGCTGCGGGATGCGCGGTCCCCGGCGTGCGGCCCGGCACCATGATCTGGCGGGTCAGCTCGGCGGCGAGTCCGGGAACCGTAAGCCGTTCCTGAGAGTACCTCCAATGCGTCCTGAAGATTCCGTAAGGTGCCCCGACAATGCGCCCCGGACACCGAAACGAGCCGACACTCCTGAGGTCGTCCGCCAGCCAGAGGCCCATGGCCCCGAGCGTGATGCGGATCACGCGCTCGTAGATGCTGCGGTTGCGAAAGCGATAGGCCAGCATCAGGAACCGGTTGAACCAGTCGAGGCGGACCGCGCTGGGGCGGAGGATCAGCAGATGCCCCGGATACAGGTTCAGCAGCGGCTCGTTGGGCGAAGGCCGCATCCGATAGCTGGGCTTCCAGCGACTGGCACCCATCTCCGCGGGCTCGGCCGCGATCATCTGCCACCAGAACCCGCTGTCCGCGTGCGGCCGATAGGACTCGTCCAGGAGCTCACGGAGGTCCGACGCGGTGGGAAGGATATCGCAGGCGGAAACGGCGACGGGCCGGTCCGCATAGCGCTCGGTCAGCACGCGGGTCAATCCTGAGACGGTGGCGGGGAGGTCGCCGCTGGTGTCCGAGATCTCGCAGTCCACCAGGTCGTGGTAAATCCGCCGCGGCCCGACGAGAATGGGGGTTTCGAAACGGCCGCTGTCGGACACCCGCTGAATCAACTCGCCGGCGATACACCGCCCGGACGGCAACCTGACCGCACCCTTGAACCCGCGCAACATGTCGTCGGCCGCGAATCCGTCGGGTATCGTTTCCAGTGAATCGTTGCCGCCCGCCAGAATGATTATCGGCAACAAATCGCTCATCCTCTTCTCGCTCCCACTGCTTCCGTTGGGTGAAGACCCCGATCTGACCCGCAGCCGGATCAGGCCCGCCGAGGGGCCGAGCAGGTGCTCCGTGAAGTGATGCTTAGTATGCCCTTGTATGGACGCGCTCTCAACCTCCTTTCGTCGCCCTTCTTTGACTCGATGTTTTGAAAAACCCTCGCCGAACTGTTACTCAAAGGGGTGGGGCCACGCGACGCCGGGAACTACGGCAGCGCGGGGCGCCCCCCTAATCCCTGGAACATGATGACGACCTCCGTCAAGTGCCCTGTTTGCCATACCGACACCCCGTGGACCGGTAATCCCTGCCGGCCCTTTTGCTCCCGACGCTGCCACATCGTCGACCTCGGCGCCTGGGCAGACGGCAAGTACCGCATCGTCGGCGAGGATGTGGAAGACGAGTCCGCCGACGAACCCGACCGCCAATGAAACAGGACCCCGTACCCGAGACTGCCGTATTGTGGACGATCACGCCGTTCGAGCCGAGTTGCGCGCGCCACTAGGGATCTGCACGTCCGGAAATCAACCATGTCGATACATCCCACAGCCGTGGTGGATCCACGGGCCGAAATCCATCCCGAGGCCGAGCTCGGACCCTATGCCGTGATCGACGGGCCCGTGAAGATCGGCGCGGGGACCCGTCTCATGCCCCATGCGGTCGTCATGGGCTGGACGGAGATCGGAGAAGGGAACCGGGTGCATAGCGGTGCGGTGTTGGGGGACGCGCCGCAGGACGTTTCTTACCGCGGGGCGCGGTCCTATCTCCGAATCGGCCACCGCAACGTCTTTCGCGAGGGCGTCCAGGTGCACCGGGGCACGAAGGTGGAATCCGCCACCCTCATCGGCGACGACAACTTCCTGATGGCCAATTGCCACGTGGCGCACAACTGCCGGCTCGGTGACCGCATCATCCTCACGAACAATGCGGTATTGGGAGGCTACGTCGAGGTCGGCGACCGCGCCGTCCTCTCGGCAAGCTGCGCGGTACACCAGTTCGTCCGGGTGGGGCCATTGGCGATCATGCGCGGATTGAGCGCCACCAGCCGGGACGTGCCGCCGTTCTCCATCATCGACTGGCAGCACACCGTGCGCGGATTGAACGTGGTGGGCCTGCGCCGGGCCGGTTTCGATGAACCCAGAATACGTGCCCTGAAGAAAGCCTTTCAGATTCTCTTCCGGAAACGGCGGAACCTGGCCACGGCGGTGAAAGAGCTCGAGGGAACCGCCGGAGAATCATCCGAGGACGTCCGGGAGCTGCTGGATTTCATCCGCGCCTCGAAGCGCGGAGTCTGCGCCGGCCCGAAGGGCCACCCGCCGGGTAGACTCTGAGAGCCTCCGCCCTCGCGTCCCTTTTTCCTCTTGCCGCGCCCGGATCACACCGGTCTGTGGAACTTGCCCAGACACCGTTTGATGTCGTCGGTCGCAAGCGGGAACTGAAACATCTCGTTTCTCATCCGGACACGCTGCAGGCTGACCCGTTGGATAGCCCGTTTCATGGCCTGGAGGTTCCGTTTGTTGCGCACGGCCCCCGCCGCCTCCCGGGCCGCCATCCGGGAGTGGTTTCTCTCATCCTGGTAAACGACCTCCATGGCCGCGGCGATCTTGCGCTCGAGGACGCTCCCCTTGAGCTTGCGGCCCTCGCGGAAAAGGCGCGCCCCGCCGCCCTCCGTCACCAGCACCGCCGCCTTTTCCACGGCTGATCCCGACACGAGGCTCCGCCGGAGGTCGCCAAGGGCCTTCTCTTCCGGCAACTGGATGGTGTCGTCCGCGCTGATCTTGCGGCCGAGCAGGTATTCGAGGATGTCGGCCTGGAGCACGTAGTGGTTGAACTCCTGAACCATCTGCTCCATGAGCCCGTGGTAGTGATGCCGATCGACGGTCCGGTCCACCTCCGGGAACATCTCCACGAGATTGGCCAGCTCCCGGTGAAGGCCGCTGAAATAGCCGTCCACCGGGTGCAACTCCTTCCAGAGCTGCGCCTTGAGCCAATAGACATGCTGTTCCCGCGTCGGCGCGGCGCGGAAGAACCGCCTGGCGATCTCGGCTTCGGTCTCCCAATAGGGGTAGGCGACGTCGATCAGGTATTTCTCGGTCTGGCTCATGTCTCGAAACCCTCCTGTTGTAAGGCTCCCGGCGGGTCGGGGTTGTCCCCCCCACGTTCCATGTCATAAAATGCCTCACCATGTCCAAGACGGCCGGCATCATCATCATCGGCAACGAGGTCCTGTCCGGAAAGACCCAGGACATCAACTCGACCTTCCTGTGCCGCGAGTTGCGTCTGCTTGGCGTCGATGTGCAGCGGGTGACCGTGATACCGGACGAGCGAGAGCTCATTGGCCGGACGGCCGCCCGCTTCTCCGCCCAGTGGGACCTCGTGTTCACCACCGGCGGCGTCGGCCCGACCCACGATGACGTGACCATCGAAGGCATTGCCCATGGGTTCGGAGTGGCGGCGGTGATCCATCCGCGTCTGGAAAGGCGTCTTTCCGAGCGCTACGGCGCCGAGCTCAACGCGGCGCGGCTCCGCATGGCCATGGTACCGGATGGGGCCGAGCTCGTGGGCGACCGGGCCTTGTTCGCTCCGGTCATCCGGATGAACAACGTCTATATCTTCGCCGGGGTGCCGCGCATCCTGCAGGATCGCTTCAACGCCATCAAGGAACGTTTCCGTGAGGAGCCGTTCCATCTCAAGAACATCTACATCACGGACGGAGAGGGCGTCATCGCCGCGACGTTGAACGACCTGCTGCAACGCTTTCCCGAGATCATGCTGGGTTCCTACCCGGTGCTGGACAATGCGGACTACAGGGTAAAATTGACGGTGGAGTCCAAGAGCAGCGAATATCTCGACGACGCCGTGACCTGTCTACTGGAGAACCTGCCCGCGGAGGCGATCTTCCGTATCGAAGAGGGTTAGGAGCGGCCGGCTTCGACGAACCTCTCGCCGGTCTGACTGCCGATCCAGATCTCGCCGCCCTCGTAGAGTTCCTTTTTCCAGATCGGCACGCGCTTCTTCAACTCGTCGATGGCATAGCGGCAGGCCTTGAAGGCGTCGTCGCGGTGCGGCGCCGATACCGCGATGATCACACTCGCCTCCCCGATGGGCACGTTGCCGATACGGTGGACGATGGCGATGCCGGTGATCCGCCACTTGTTCCCCGCTTCCTCCCCGAGCTTGGCCATCTCCTGCTCTGCCATGCCGGGATAGGCCTCGTAGTCCAGCGACAGGATGGAGCGGCCTTCATTGTTGTCCCGGGTGGTCCCGATGAACGTCGTCACCGCGCCGGCTCCGGGATCGCCCACGAAGGCCAGCAGCTCGTTCACATCAATGGGTTGTTCCGTGAGGCGGTACACGTCATCCTCCACTCACCGGCGGGATGATGGCTACCTCGTCACCGTCCGAGAGCTGGTGCTGCAACCCCACGTATTCGCTGTTGACGGCGTAGAGGAGCTTCAACTCGATGCCCGAGAGGCCCCCGTAGTCATGCCGGAGCTTGTCCCAAAGTTCCTTCACCGTGGCACCCTCGGGGACTTCGTGAAAAGCATCCGCCGTTCCCGCCCGCTCCCGCAGCATCGCGAAGAGTTTGACTTTTACCCTCATATTCCTCGGGCTTGTGCGACCATGTGGCCCAACTGCGGTAGCAGCAGACCGGTCATGGCCAATTCCACCGCTCCGCTCGAACCGGGCAGGGAGACCACCACCCGCGATCCCGCCGTACCCGCTATGGCGCGGCTCAGCATCGCCGCCGAGCCGATGTCCTGATAGCTCAGAAAACGGAACAGTTCCCCGAAACCGTCGATCCGCTTGTCCAATACGCTGCTTACGACCTCGTAGGTCCCGTCCCGCGGGGCTATGCCGGTACCCCCGTTCAGGATCACCACATCCACCGCGTCGACGGCCAGCGCCTTGACGATGAGGGACCGGATATCGCCGGGCTCGTCCTTGACGATCTCATAGTCCGCCACCGTGTGACCCTTTTCTTCCAGCAATGCCTTTATGGCGGCGCCGCTTCGGTCCGTGGTCTCATCGCGGGTGTCACTCACGGTGATGACGAAGCACGCTACCGTCTTGACGCTTCTTTCGGTGTGCGATTTCTCCGCCAACTAGATCCTCATGGGCATGACCACGTAGAGCAGTTTGTCATCACCGGTCCGCTTCACCACCGTTGGGCTCTGGTCATCCTTGAGGGCCAGCCCCACCTGATCCTGCTGATCCAGGACGCCCAGGATGTCGAGCAGATACTGCGCGTTGTAACCAATGGCGAGACGCGCGCCCTGGTAGTCCACCTCCAGCTCCTCCGCCGCTTCGCCCAGGTCCGGATTGTTGGCCGTGATGGCCATGCTTCCGACCTTGAACTCGATTCTTACGCCGCGGTACCGGTCGCTCGACAAGAGCGACACGCGCCGCAAGGCCCTGAAAAGAGTGTGTTGCGCTACGTTGGCCTCGCTCGTGTTGTCGCTGGGGATGACCTTGTCGTAGTCGGGGAAATCGCCGTCGATGAGACGGATGGCCATCTCCACATCCCCCTTCCACACAAAGAACATGTTGTCGGCGAAGCCGATGGACACCGGATCTTCACCGGAGCCCTCCAGCAGCTTCCTGAGCTCGGCCAGACCCTTGCGCGGTATGATCACGCCCTTGTCCATACCCAGCGGCCCGATCTCTCGTTCCACCAGGGACAGCCGGTGGCCGTCGGTGGTGACCATCCGCACTCTCGTCTGGTCCAACTCGTGCAGCAGCGCCCCGTTCAGGTTGGACCGGGTCTCGTCCGTTGAAACGGAAAAGATCGTCTTGTCGATCATCTCCTTCAGCACGTCCGCCGGACACTCTTTTCTTGTCTCCTCCGAGGTCTTCGCAAAGGCCGGAAACTCCTCCGCATCGAGCCCGACCATCTTGAACACGGATTTGCCGCTCCGTATCTCCACCCGGTCGTTGTCGAGGCGCTGCAGCTCCAGCGTCTCCTCCGAAAGCTCCCGGACAATCTCGTAGAGTTTCCTGGCGTCCACGGTTACGCGGCCGGCGGTTATGATCTCTCCGTTGAGACTGGCGCGAACGCCCACCTCCAGGTCCGTGGCGGTGAGACGGATCCGGTTGGCATGCGTCTCGACCAGCACATTGGCCAGTATCGGCATGGTGTTGCGGCGCTCCACCGTGCTCTGAGTCCAATACAACGCGCTCAGAAACTCTTCCCGCTTCGCTCTGATCTCCATTTGTCCTCCTGGATCGCGCGTCCCTGCTAATTTTCCTATTTGGATTTAAAGAACCAAGAGTAGTAGTAGGGCCTGTGGATATCGGGATAGATACCCGAACCTGCGGGTATTAAACCATCTTTTCTGTGGAAAAAAAAACGCGGTAACGCGCGCTTTCCACACGGCGCCGTCCGGCACCCGGCGTACCCTGCCAATTCTCAACAGGCGGCACCGGGTTTTCCACAGCGTTTCCACCAGGAGCCCGTGCCGCACAGGGGCTAGTTCTTGAGTTGGCGGACCAGCCGGTCCACGGTGGCCTTGATGCTGGGGTCATCCACGGCCTTCCTGGCGATAGTCTTGGACGCGTGAATGACCGTGGAATGGTCTCTGCCGCCGAACTCGGCGCCGATGGCCGGATAGGAGGTGGCGGTGAACCTGCGGCACAGATACATGGCCATCTGACGGGCCAGGGCCAGATTCTTGGTGCGGCGTTTGGACTTGAGGTCGCTGATCTTGAGGTCGAAATGGTCGCAGATGGCCTTCTGGATGTTACGCACGGTGACCTGTTTTTCGTTGTCCTTGAGGGTGTCGCGCAAGACTTCCCTGGCGAGGTCGATGGTGATGTCTACGTTGGTCAGCGACGCAAAAGCGCCGAGGCGGGTGAGGGCGCCCTCCAACTCGCGAACGTTGGACCAGATGTTGGTCGCAAGAAAATTCGCGACATCCTGTGGGAGATCGATATCCTCCTCCTCGGCTTTCTTGATCAGGATGGCGATCCGGGTCTCGATATCCGGAGGTTGGATATCAGCGGTGAGGCCCCACTCGAAACGGTTGCGGAGCCGATCCTCCAGGTCGGGTATTTCCTTGGGGAAACGGTCCGAGGTGATGATGATCTGCTTGTGGTACTCGTACAGCGAATTGAAGGTATGAAAGAACTCTTCCTGTGTCCGTTCCTTGCCGGCGATGAACTGGATGTCGTCCAGGATCAACACGTCGATGCTTCGGAAGTGGCTTTTGAACTCGTTCATCCGGTCACGGCGAAGGGAGCCGATGAGCCGGTTCATGAACGCCTCGAAGGTCGTGTAGATGACTTTCTGGCCCGGGTTCCGCTCAAGCAAGAGGTGTCCGACGGCGTTGACCAGGTGGGTCTTCCCGAGCCCGACGCCCCCGTAGATGAAGAGCGGATTGTAGTGATCCGCCGGCTTGTTGGCGACGGCGAGACAGGCGGCGTGCGCGAACTGATTGCTGGTACCGACGACGAAGTTCTCGAAGGTGTAGCGCGGGATCAGTGTCGACGCTTCGGCTTCTCGCAGGTTCCGCACCGGCGCGGTTTTTTCGCCCTCGCTCCGGAGCGGCGGGTTGACCCATAGCACAACGCTCATGGACCTGTTGTAGAGGCGTGAAAACTCTTCCGTGATGGCCTCCAGGTAGTTATTCGTGAGCCAGTCGCGAAAGAGCGGGCTGGGAACTCCGAGGGTGACTGCGGTATCGTTGACCTCAGTCAGTTGTAACGGTTTGATCCAGGTATCGAAGTTGTGTAAGCCGAGCCTTTCCTTGAGACTTTCCTTTATCTCGCGCGGGAGCGGTTTCATCTATTCTTGCCTTGTTCGAGAGCGTAAGTTATCAACAAAGTTGTCAACAGGTGTGGAAAACTCTTGTCGGTCCGATCCCTGTTTCAGACAAGACGATATCGCTCTTTGCCGCTGAGGACCCCCGTTATCGCAGCAAGGTTTGAGCCCGTCGAGCTACTGGTTTGTGAACAAGAAAGGGGCTGTCTTAATGGTTTTCCCGGCGCATTGCAAGAAGAAAAAATGCTCGTTGATTTTCCGCAATAAAATTCGAGAGATTCACACCCGCGAAGCGTCGGTTTGCGGGGGAGTGTGCGATGGGTAGCGTCATTCAAGCGTCTTCCGGGCTGTTCGGCCGCTCGAAAAAGGTGGTGCCCGGAGGCGTCAACAGCCCGGTGCGAGCGTGGAACGCCGTAGGCGGCGAGCCTTTGTACATCGCACGCGGTGACGGGGCGCGGGTCTTCGACGAAGACGGGCGAGGTTACATCGACTACGTCTGCGCCTGGGGCCCGTTGATCCTGGGACACGCGCCCCGGGCAGTGGTGGAAGCACTTTTGAAAGCCGTGCCCGAGGGTACCGGCTTCGGCGCGCCGACAAGGCGTGAGTTGGAGTTGGCCGAGCTCGTCATCGCCCGGATGAAGGGCATCGAGCAGTTGCGGCTGGTGAACTCGGGTACCGAAGCCACCATGAGCGCCGTCCGGCTCTCGCGCGGCTACACGGGTCGAAGGAAGGTCTTGAAATTCGACGGCTGTTATCACGGGCACGTGGACGCATTGCTGGCCAAGGCGGGCTCGGGGGTGGAGAGCCTGTCCCTTCCGGACAGCGTGGGTATCCCGGAGAGCTTCACGGGCGAGACCCTGATCGCCCGCTTCAATGACCTGGACTCCGCGCGCAGTGTCATGGTCGAGCACGGCGAGGACCTGGCCGCGGTCATCGTCGAGCCCGTATGCGGCAACATGGGGGTGATTCCGCCCGCTCCGGGCTTCCTGGAGTCGTTGCGGGGGTTGACGCACCGCTCCGGCGCGGTGCTGATCTTCGACGAGGTGATCACGGGTTTCCGCGTGGCCCGGGGCGGAGCGCAGGAACGGTACGGCGTGACCCCGGATCTCACTTGCCTGGGGAAGATCCTGGGCGGCGGCTTGCCGGTCGGGGCTTTCGGCGGGCGCCGCGACATCATGAGCTGCCTGGCACCCGTGGGGCCCGTCTACCAGGCCGGCACCCTTTCCGGAAACCCGATTACGGTCACGGCCGGAATGGCCACCCTCGAGGCCCTGGAAGCACCGGGCGTGTACCAGGAGCTGGAGGAGAGGGGGCGAATGCTGGAGGAGGGGCTGAAGGGGGTCCTTTCCCGTGGCGTCAACGGCACGGTCAACCGGGTGGGCTCCATGTTGACCCTGTTCCTGGGACCGGATCGGGTTGCCACACCGGACCAGGCCCGGGCCAGTGATCGCGATCGCTTCGCGCGATTCTTTCACGGCATGCTCGCGCGCGGTGTCTACCTTCCACCTTCACCCTTCGAAGCGCTGTTCGTGTCGCTGGCCCACGGCGAGGACGATATCGCGGCCACGGTGGCGGCGTTTGGCGACTGGGCGGACGAGGAGACGGCGCGGCATTGACCGGCGGCGGAGTGCATGTTAAAAAATTCTCCCCAGTGAGCAACGAAAGCGGAGACGGCCCGCCGCCAAAGAGTCCCATTCTCTTTCGCGCCGCCAAGTATACGGCGGTCGGCTTTGAATTCCCCTCAACGGTCGGAGCCGGTCTGGTCCTCGGTTACTACGCGGATCAGTACCTCGGCACCTCCCCGTGGATGGTGCTGGTGTTGGGGCTGCTGGGGCTTGCCATCGCCTTCTACCGGCTGGCGCTTTTGTTGCGGCAGTTCTCGGCGGAACACAAATGAGTTGGGAAGCTCAAGGTCTGCCGGTGTTTCGGGTGGAGCTCTGGCACGGGCTCCTGGTGCTGGCGTCGATGGCGCTGGTGCCGCTGGAGTGGGTCGAGCCGGGCGGTCTGTTGCTGGGCGGCCTGTTCATGGGCGTCAACTTTCTGCTTCTGGCGGTGGGCGTCCGGTGGGTCATCACACCGCTCGCGAGCAAGGGCAGGGTCCGGGCAGGCGTGGCGTTGCTGATCCTGAAGTTCGGCTTCCTGCTCGGCGCTTCCTGGGTTCTGCTGACCCGGATCGCTCCGGACGCGGTGTCTTTCGCGGTTGGGGTCAACTGCCTGATCCTGGCGATATTGTGGGATCGGCTCTACGATACGAAGTTCGGTAGGTAAGATGGGACATCATCCGTTTACATGGTACGACCTGTTGCCGGCGGCCTTGCAGGGCGTGGTGCCCTTGCAGATCTTCTTCTCGGTGGTGTCCATGGTGTTGCTGGTCCTTCTCGCCCTGGGCGTCCGGCGCCGGCTGCTGGACACTCATGACGCGGTGATTCCCAGCGACCGCATTACGCTGGTGAACGTCTTCGAGCTGCTGATCGAGTTCGTGACGGGCTTGAGCGACAGCATCATCGGCCACAAGGGGCGACAGTACCTTTCGCTCTACGGTACCTTCTTCATCTTCATCCTGCTTTCCAATTTCATCGGCCTGGTGCCGGGGTTTTCGCCCCCCACGAGCAATCTCAACGTTACCCTGGGCCTGGGACTCATCTCCTTCGGCGCCTACCACTACTTCGGCCTCCGGGAGCACGGCGGCAGCTACCTCAAGCAGTTCACGGGGCCGATTCTGGTGATCGCTCCGCTGTTCTTTGCGATCGAGATTTTTTCCCACATGTTCCGGCCGCTCACGTTGGGCCTGCGGCTGGCCTTCAACATGTTCGCCGACCACCTGGTGGTGGAGATATTCACCGGTCTCACCTACGTGGTGATCCCGGTGCTGTTCTACCTGTTGGGGGCCCTGGTGTCGGTCATTCAGGCCTTCGTTTTCACCTTGTTGAGCATGATCTATGCATCCTTGGCCCTGAGCCATGATCATTGAGCGCCGCGGCGGCCCGTGGAGAGGATGATGAGGAGAGGTTGGCCAACACGTCCGTAGCGCCGGAAAGGAGAAAACAGATGAAGCAAATGACAGCCGTTGTTCTGACGGGACTGTTCCTGCTGATCCTGTCCGGGATCGCTGCCGCGGCTGAAGCTGCGGGCGGGAGCTCGGCCAGCATGGTCCCGGGTATCATTGCGCTGGGTGCCGGCCTCGGCATCGCCATTGCCGCCTTCGGTTGCGCGCTCGGGCAAGGCCGGGTCGGGGCCTCCGCCATGGAAAGCATCGGCCGCAACCCCAACTCGGCGGACAAGATCTTCACCCCGTTGATCCTGTCCCTGGCCCTCATCGAAGCGCTGGGCATCTACGCCCTGATCATCGCCTTCATTCTCGCCCAAAACGTGTAGGCGGGATGAAAACCTGCAGGTAGGGGTCGCCATGCGCGGCCCCTACCTTTTTCACATCAAGTATCAGGGCATGCCCACCGGATGCAGCTTGACCCCGGTGTGCTCGATGATGTCTCCTACGGTATCGAGCTTGTAGGGTTTTTCGTAGAAGATGTCGCGGATCCCGGTGTTGACGAGGACCTTGAGACAGTGGATGCAGGGGGTGTGGGTGATGTAGATGGAGGCTTCCTTGATGCTGGCGCCGTTCTTGGCGGCCTGGGCGATGGCGTTGATCTCCGCGTGAATGGTGCGAAAGCAGTTCTGCTCGATCTCTCCGTTGGGGGTCTTCGATTCATAGATGAGACAACCCGCCTCCGTGCAATGAGGCATGCCCGCCGGCGAGCCGTTGTAGCCCGTAGCGAGGATGCTCCGGTCCCGGACGATCACGGCGCCGACCTTGGCGCGGGTGCAGGTGGAACGTTCCGCCACCTGCCGCGTGATGGTCATGAAGTACTGATCCCAGCTTAGCCGTTCGTCTTCCGTGCTCACGTTTCGGGCCTTTCCCTTGAGCCCCGCATCCCTGACGGGTCGGATGCGGATCGGCCATCATCTTTGAGGGGATACCATAACATGCAGCCCCTTCGCATCGCAGCGCTTGCAGAGCGGATCCCTCGGGTTGAAGCCATGGAACGGGGGCTTGACCGGCCGGCCTATTTCGCACCAACCGCTGCGCCGCCGCTGTCCAGCAGCACCGGGGCGCCCACCCCGGCGTCCAGGCCGGCCCGGGCGCTGCCGTCGCACCGGGCTATCTCCAGCAACCCCCAGCTATTGATGAGGGCCAGAAAGTTGCCGGTTCCGGCCGAGGCGTAGTTGGCCGAGAGACCACGGATCAGGCTGTCGCCGATACGGACCGAAACGCTCTCCGGGTCGAACGGCCGCAGGTCCTCGCGCCGGATGTTGGTCGTCAGGTTGCCGAAGCCATCGATGTAGACCACCTCGCCGGCGATGCGGTCCCTCCCCTGCTTTTCCGCGGCCGGAACGTTCAGGGACGCGAACGCCTCCACCGGCTCGCCAAGCTTGTCCGGCGGAACGCCGAGGGAGAGGTGGGCGGCCACGGGCGCGAAGACGTCCCGGCCGTGGAACGTCATGCTGGCCGGCTGCAGGTGATATTCGGGTTTCGAGAGGTGGATAATGCGGATCAGCCGTTGCCGGTCCGCCGCCAGGCTCATGAGCCCGTTGTCCGGTCCCACGTAGCAGGCCCGGTCGGTTTCGATGAGGATGGGGCGCCGGTCGCCGCCGACACCGGGGTCCACCACCGCCACGTGAATCGCGCCGGCGGGAAAGAAGTTCACCGCGGACGCCAGCGCCAGCGCGCCGCCGGTGACGTCCTGGGGCTCCACGCCGTGGGTCAGGTCGATGACCGTGGCCGCCGGGTTGATGGCGGCCACCACGCCTTTCATGATGCCGACGAAAGGGTCGCGGTAACCGAAGTCGGTGGTCAGGGTGATGAGCTTCGACACGAAAGCCGACCCTAGCCAAAAACATCCACCCGGTAAAGCCGGCCGCGGCCGCCTTGCGGACCGGGTCGGGTTGCGGCTAGTTTGAGACACCACACGGGCCTGCTCGCACACCCATCACCTTCGAGGAGGACGGCCATGATCGAGCTTTACACCAGCGCGACGCCCAACGGGCAGAAGATCCACATCATGCTGGAGGAAACCGGAGTCGCCTACCGGCTTCACTGGGTCGATCTCCGGAAAGGAGAACAGTTCGACCCGGAGTTCCTCAAGATAAGCCCCAACAACAAGATTCCCGTCATCCTGGACCGGGACGGTCCCGGCGGGCAGCCGATGCCGGTGTTCGAATCCGGCGCCATCCTGATCTACCTGGCGGAGAAGACGGGGAAATTTCTGCCGTCGGAAACCCGCGCCCGCACCGAGGTGCTGGAATGGCTGATGTTCCAGGTGGGCGGGGTGGGCCCCATGCTCGGCCAGGCGCACCACTTCCGCGCCTATGCGCGCGAGAAGATCCCCTATGCCATCGAGCGCTACACCAGCGAAGGCGCGCGCATCTACCGGGTGCTGGACAAACGGCTGTCCGAGCACGAGTACCTGGCCGGCGACTACTCCATTGCCGACATGGCGGTGTTCCCCTGGATCCGTCTGCACGAGCGGCAGGGCCAGAACATGGCGGATCACCCCCATCTGAGCCGCTGGTTCGAGACCGTTGCCGCGCGGCCCGCGGTGGCCAAGGACATGGAGAAGACCCGGGACGTGGTGGGCACCATCACGGACGAGACGTGGGACAATCTCTGGGGCCGGAAACAGTTCGAGCGCCGGTGACCGGGCGCTCAGGAGCTCTCCATGGGATAGCCCTTGTCGGTCCAACCCGGAAGCCCCTCGTACAACACCCTCATGTTGCGATGGCCCTGCTTGTAGAGAATCTCATAGGCCAACCTGGCCAGGTGGCGTGGGCACGCTCAATAGAGGACGAGCAGTCCCTCCCGCGGCACGAGGTCGGTGCCGCGGTAGAAGGCGCCGAAGGGTATGGACCGTGCTCCGGTGATATGGTTCGCGGCATAGTCTCGTGGTTGGCGGACGTCCACGATGATCAGCGGCGTGCGGTCGAGGATGTGTTGGACCAGTTCCTCGACCCGGATGTACCGGACCGCGATCTTGTCGGACGGCTGGACCTTGGCGTACTCCGGGTAGCTTCCGGGGTCGCTCAAGGCCGGGGTCGCCGCCATGAGCAGCAAGGCCGCGAGGCCCGTCCAAAGCCGCCGCATCAGCCGCCGTCCTTCCCCGTGGGCGTGATTCCGGCGAAGGCGGCGCGGTCCGCCAGGCTCGCCGGGGTCAACACGCCGGTGTGACGCTGGCCGTTGATGATCCACGTGGGATAGGAACGGATGCCGGCCGCCTGACATTTGGACGACGTCGGGCCGTTGCGTCCGGCGGGGCTGCATTCGACGTAAGGGATGCGGTGGGCGGACGCCCCGAACAGTTCCTTCTGGCTTGCGCACGCGGGACACCAGAACGCCCCGTACATCTTGACGCCGCTCTCCTCCAGGTGCGTGGCCAGTCCCTTCATCCAGGGATCCTCGTTGCCCGACGCCACCACGGTGGCGCCGGAGTAGAACACCAGGTGAACCGCCAGCACCGCGACCGCGGCCGCCGTGAAGCTCGCACCCAGCCAGGGCTTCCATGCCAGGCGCCGGCTTACTTGCGGGATCTGGAACAGGGTGACGACGAAGATGGCCGCGAGCAGCCCCAGGGACGTCAGGCAGTACGGACAGGCGGCCTCCAGCCGGAACACGGAGATGGCCGTGAGATACACGCTGTAGGCCACGCCGAACAGGGAGACCGCGGCCAGCACCTTCCAGCGCTTGCTCCGGCGCTTCACGAGAGCCGCGCCCGCGAGCACGGCGTAGACGAGAAATCCCCAGAGCGAGGTCGGCAGGCCGAGGAGGGTGGACCATTGGCTGTGCAACACGATGTCGCAGTCGGCCCCGGCCTCGCAGAAGGCAGCCTTTTCCCCCGACCACGTGGTGCCGGTCAAATACCCCGCCAGCACCAGCCCGACCACGGCCAGGGCCAGAACCGGCCAGTTCGGGCTCGGCGGCGCGGCTGCCGGCGTCTGCTGCCGGGGTCCCCGCCCCCCTTTTTTCCTGGATACTTTACCCATCGTTTCTCCCTGAGATCTTCAGCGACCCGTAAACTCCCGGCGCTCGTCACTACCGTGAAATCTAACAGACCTGCCGGTGCCAAGACAAGAAAAGCCATGCCCGCCGGCGTCTGCGACGTCCGTGCCCTACGCCTTCCCGGCCAGGAGGCTCCGGGCGTTCTCCCGCAGACGTTTCAAGGCCCGTGGATCGTTGCTGTCGTAGTAGCCGCGGATGTCGCCGTTACGGTCCACCAGCACGAAGCGGCCGCTATGGAAGACCACGGGATCGGGGGTCGCTCCGTCCACCGGAGCGGCGCTCAGGCGAAAACCCTCCTGCACGATGCGCCGGATCTCCTTCGGCTCGCCGGTAAGGAACAGCCAGCGTTCGGGGTGGGCGCCGTACCGTTCCGCGTATTGGAACAACAGGGCGGCGGAATCCGTGAGCGGATCCACGGTGATGGACACCGAACGGAGGTCTCCGTAGGCCTTCAGGTCCGCTTGCAGCGCGGCCATGGCACGGCTTTGAAGCGGACAGGTGTCCTTGCACTTCGTGTAGATGAAGTCGGCGATCCATACGCGCCCCTGGAGGTCCTGGGCGGACACGGGCCTGCCGCTGCGTTCGACCAGAGAGAAGTCCGGGGCCGCGCCGTACCGCGCCAGTTGCTCGAGGGCGGGTTGGCCGCGGGTCGCCGGGGCCGTTTGGAGTTGGTGGATGACCAGGCCGACGAGCACGATGGACAACACCACGCCGATGGCTACCTGGACCGTGAAGCGTCTCTGCGTCATGGTCCGAACTCCGTGCCGCGCCGCGCGCTTCCCGGAGCCGCGCGATGTTCGAGACGGAGAAAGAGCAACGCGGCCGACTGCGAAAAAGACCAGCGAATGAGCATGCGATCAACCCGATACAACACTAACCGGGCGGAATCCTTTGCAGCAGTCTGTCATCTTCGTAAAGCTCGTAACCCTTGACGAGGAGTTCGTACCCGCGCCCGGGATGGTCGCTTAGGTCGATCAACTCCAGATCCAGGATCACCACCGTGGTCGCCGCCGGCTTGAGCTCGAAATCGAGGCGGATGGGGCCCACGGCGTTCTTGACCTGGTCCGGCGCGCCGGTCTTCCGGAGAATTCCGCGGATTCCGGTGACCTGCAGGTCGACGGCCGCAAAACGCCGCGGCCGGAGTGCGCCCCGGTACACCGTCGCCGCGGAAGTCCCGTCCCTGTAGCGGGTCAGGTCCATCCGGTCGAGCCGCGGGGCCAGCTCCAACCACCCGGGTTCGGACGATTTAAGCCCCGGATACGGCGCGAGCCGCAGCTTGCCCAAGCTCAGGTCGACGCTCCGGAAGTCGTCGATGGCGTTCCGGTGGTCCTTGACCCGAACCTCCAGGGTACCGTCCGCCTGGGCCCGGGCCTCGCCGGCGCCATTGGGAAACCTGTCGCTCGGGTAGAACTGGTACGTGACATGGAACTCCCGAATCTCCCGGGGGACGTCCCAGTCCACCCGAAACACCAGCGAAAGCTCCTTTTCCTGGCCGGGTTTCAAGGTTTCCCGCAGAAAGCAGAAGCACTGTATGACTTTGAGATACCTGGCGGCCGCTTCCTTCGGGGTGTCCACGTGGCGCGCCTTGGCGGTGACGGTTCGGTCCGAGAGATTCCGTGCCCGGTAGGCCGCATGCAGGGTCTCGCCGGGCCGGGCCAGCACCATCTCCTGGAGCGGTTCGAAGGCCCACGGCAGCCCTTCCTTGACCTCGGCGTGAAAGAACACCTTGACGGCGTCGCTCCAGTTCAGGAAGACGGTCCACCGGCCGTCCTCCCTGAGGAGGTCCAGCGACTCTTCACCGGTGATGGTGGGAAGGCGGCCGGCGCGGCCCATTTGGTCGACGGTATCGAGGATTTGACGGCGCCTCTCCGCCGTCAGGGCGTTCAGGACATCGGGATCGAAACCGGCGAAGAGCTTCTGCAGCTCTGGGGAATTGGCGTCGGGAAGGCTTATGGTGAAACGAACGGTGGCGCTGTCGCCCCGGGTCGCGGCCGGCAGGGGTCCCACTTCGATCCGGTCCGCGAGACCGCGGGTCAGCTCCGCGGAGGCGCCCGTGAGGGAAGGATTCTCTCTCAGATACGCCGCCTCGCTCTTGGCCCGGCGATCCCGTTGCGAGATGTACTCGTAGGCTTTGGCGTAGTCCTGCGCGTACACCGCCCTGAGGTAGCGCGAAACCAGATCGTGGCGCCGGGCCGTGTCTACTTCGTCGGTCCCTGCCCAGGTGAAACCGGCCCAAAGCACAACGGCAATCGCGGCCGCGGCTAACCAACCCGCCCGTGCGCAAAGACGTTTCTTGTCGTTCAAAGGGTTCATGATCAACCGGCCGCGCAACACTCCCCATTAAAGCATGAACGTGCGCCAAGTGCAGGCGGCGTCCGCTAGCGGGACCCGCGGAGCCACCGGCGGCCGCCCACCAGGAAAAAGACCAGCGCGAAGGTGAGCACGATCATGGCGCCCGAGGAGATATCGATGAAGTAGCTAAGGTACATGCCCGATGCCGCGCAAACGGCCCCGATCACCGGCGCCACGGTCAGGAGGGTCTGAAACCGCTGGGTCAGGTAACGGGCAATGACGGGCGGGATGACCACGGCCGCGGACACCAGGGTGACGCCGAGGATGCGCGTGGATGCCACGATGGTGGCGGCCAGGAGCAGGATGAAGATCAGCTCGGTGCGGTTGGTGGAGATGCCGTAGACCGGCGCCACCTCCGGGTCGAAGGTCGAGAACAGGAGCTGGTGGCGGATGACGATCATGACGAACACCACCGCGACGGAGGTCAGCGCGATGACCCAGAGATCCACCGGCGTGATGCCGAGCAGGCTGCCGAAGAGGGCGGCCTCGAAGTCCAGGGTGAACTTCCGGTAGGTGGAGACCACGGCCACCCCCAGGGCGAAGCTCGACGTCGTCACCACCCCGATGGCGGCGTCGGCGCCCACCAGCCGGCGGTGGCTGATGAGGTGGATCAGCACCGCGCTGAGCAGCGCCCAGGCGCCGGCGCCGATGAAGAAGTTGACGCCGACGATGGTGCTCAGGACCGCGCCGCCGAAGAGCGCGTGGGCCAGGCCGTGGCCGATGTAGCTCATGCGCCGGAGCACCACGTACACGCCGACGTAGCCGCACACCGCCCCCACGATGATGGCGGCGATCATGCCGTTGCGGAAGAACTCGTAGGCGAAGGGCTCCAACAAACCCGTCACATCATGTCTCCATGGCAGTGGCGGAGGGCATGCGGGCGGCTGCCGGGCCGGCGCGGGGGTGCCCGGTGTTCGGGAGTCGTCAAAGAGCCCATGGGGGCGTCATTCTCCGTTGGGAGAGTGGGGCCGTTCTCCCACCACGATCATGTCGCCGTGATGATATACGACCATCTCCCCTTTGTAGGTCTCCCCCAGGACCACGGGGGTGAAGACCTCGAGAGGGTCCCCTTCGGCAATGACGCGTTGGTTCAGGCACACCACCCACGGCAGGTGGGCGGCCACCCAGTTGAGGTCGTGGCTGGTGATGAGGATGGCGACGCCCGAGTGGTTGATCTCGTGGAGGAAATGGACCACCTCGTCGCGGGAACGGATGTCCAGGCCGGACGTGGGCTCGTCGAGCAGGATCAGCTCCGGCTCCCCCAGCAAGGCCCGGGCGATGAACGCAGCCTGCTGTTGCCCCCCGGAAAGTTCCCGGATCTGGCGGTCCCCCAGCTCCAGCAGGTTGAGCCGCTGCATGATCTCGTGCGCGCGGTCCCGGTCTTCGGCGCCGGTGCGGCGGAACCAGTGCCGGTGCCGGGACAGGCCCAGGAGCACCACCTCTTCCACCGTGATCGGAAAGCTCAGGTCGATCTGTTCCAGTTGCGGCACGTAGCCCACCGATCCCAGGGAAGAGCCGTTGACCGTCACCCGGCCTTCCCTGGGCCGGATGTGCCCCAGGATGGTGCGGAGCAGCGTGGTCTTGCCGCCGCCGTTGGGCCCCACGACGGCCAGGAACTGCGCCGGCCAGAGCTTCAGGTTGACGTGGGCGATGCCGAGGGTCTGCCGATAGCCGCTGGAGACATCGGTCAGCTCCACGATGGGTTGCCCCTGCTCACTCCATTCGCGGCCTTCGGCATGCCGGTGACTGTGAAGCCTGCCGTGTACGTGGTGGACCCTGTCGGTGTGCTTTCCGGAAGTCACTGGATCTTGTACAGCCGCTTGGGATTCTCCGACAGGATCCGGCGCTTGGAGTCGGCCGAGACGTCCTCGCGGGCGAAGAAGGCCGGCAGGTCGTCGAAGAACTCCGCCCGCACCCTTTCGTGCGGATAGTCCGACGGCCAGACCAGCTTCTCATCCCCGAGGAGCTGGATGAAGAACGGCAGGGTCCTTTCCTCGATCTCGAAGGAGAAATAGACGTTGGGGTCCATCAGGTACTCGCTGGGCTTGCGCTTGAGGTCGTCGGCGCCCTTGCGCTCGAACTGTTCGTCGAGCACGTCCATCAGGTACGGCACCCAGCCGCAGCCCGCCTCCAGATAGGCCACCCGGAGGTTCGGGTAGCGGTCGAACACCCCCTGGGAGATCATGCTGGTGGCATGGCTCATGAGCGGGATCACGTGCTTGAGGGAGCGGACCTCCCGGTAGGTGCGCAGCGGATCGGCGAAGTTGTGCGCCCCCACGAAGCCGCCATGGACCGCGATCATGGTGTCGAGCTCGTGGGCCGTGGCGAAGATGGGGTCGAACTCCGGGTTGCCGTAGGCCATCAGGGGAGACGAGATGGACGGCAGGATCGCCCCCACGAAGCCGAGCTCGCCCACGCAGCGGCGCAGTTCCGTCACGCAGGCGGCGATGTCGTGCACCGGCAGCAGGGCCACCCCGAGGAGGCGGTCACTCTGGCGCAGGAACTTGTCGTGAAGCCAGTCGTTGTACGCCCGCGCCAGGTCCACCGACCACTCCACCCGGCGGACCATGCCCACGGCCGCGGCGTTGCTGGGATACAGCACGGTGGCGCTGATGCCGGCCTCGTCCAGAAAGCTCAGCCACATGGCCGCGTCCGGGACGTCCTGTTTGTGCGGGTCCACCACCCCGAACGCCCAGGAATCCTGCGGAAACAGGGAGTAATCGCGGTTGCCCGGGATGCGCCGGAACCGTTCCGGCAGATACTGGGCCACCTCCTTGTCCGGCTCCACCACATGCCCGTCGCCGTCGATAATGGGGTAGTCCACGTTGATCATCGGATACCGTCCTTTCCTCTGCTGCGAATGCGAAGAACGTACCACTATTCGACTGGCAGTACCATTTTCGTGTCGGACGGGCGGCCTTCGATGTGCCTACCGGTAGCGCGCATGATGGCCGGCCACCGGCGCCGGGTCCACGGCCTTCAGGGCATCGGCCGAGCCGCCCAGCGCGGTGACGATGGTGCGGATGTTGGCGAGCATCATGCCGGTGTAGGAATGGACGGGGTCGCCGGCATCACCGGGGAGGTCGTCGTCCCGCAGGCTGCCGATGAACTTCGTCTTCGCTTCCCGGGCGATCTGCTGGAGCACAGGACTGGGAAACAACGCCGACCCGAACACCGCCGGCAACCGCTCCCGCTTCAACTGATCGATGAGCCGGGCCACTTCCCGCGGACTTGGCTCCGCGAAGCTGGAGGGCTGCACCGCGCCGACGACGGTGAAGCCGTAACGTTTCGCGAAGTAGGGCCACGAGTCGTGATAGGTGAGGAGACGGCGGTTCCCCGGCGGTACGGTAGCCACGGCCGCGGCGGTGGCCTGGTGGAGCGCCCGGAGCTGCTTCAGGCAACGCTCCGTGTTGGCCTCGTACACGGCCCTGCCCACGGGGTCCGCGTCTATCAGGGCGTCGCGCACCAGACGCGCGTAGTTCATCACGTGCACCGGATCGGGCCACAAGTGCGGGTTGGGATACCCCTGGTCCTCGGGGAAGCTGAAGTCGAAGACGTAGTCCTGTTCGGCGACGGTGTGGTCGGCCAGCAGCAGGATGGGCGTATCCGGCCGCTTGTTGGCGCGGGCCAGCTTGAGCGTGGGGATCTCCAGGTTGAGGCCATTCAGGATGATGAGATCAGCCCTCGCCATGGTCCGGGCAATCGAAGGGGCCGGCCGGAACGTGTGGGAGTTCACCCCCTCCGGCACGATGCCGGTCACCTGCGCGCGATTCCCGGCCACGTTCTCCACGATGCTGGTAATCGGCGCCACGGTGGTGACCACGCGCAGGGAGGCCGCCGAGAGCTGGGCGGGAAACGCCGCCATCATCCCGAGCAGCAGCCCCAGGATCACGGCCGTGCTCGCGGCACCGTCATGGGTCCGAAATAGTCTACGCACCCCCTCCGTCATTCCCGCGAAAGCGGGAATCCAGGGGCTGTTAACCGGACAGGACACTAGCCCTCCGCCATCCGCGCCGGCTCGTTGGCGCTGACGAGCTGGGTCATCACCAGGTTGGCGTAGAGGCCGTTGGCCCGGAGCAGGTCGTCGTGGGTGCCATGTTCGGCGATGCCGCCGGAGTCCAGCACCACGATCCGGTCGGCTTCGCGGATGGTGGACAGCCGGTGGGCGATGACCAGCGTGGTGCGGCCCTGCACCAGCCGGTCCACGGCCTGGTGGATCAGCTCCTCGTTGATGGCGTCGAGATGCGAGGTGGCCTCGTCGAGTATCAGCACGGGGGCGTCCTTGAGCAGCGCCCGGGCGATGGCGATGCGTTGCCGCTGGCCGCCGGAGAGCTGCACCCCGCGCTCGCCCACGACCGTGTCGTAGCCCTCGGGCAGGCGGCTGATGAACCGATGGATGTGAGCCAGGCCGGCGGCTTCCTCCACCTCCTCCTGGGATGCGTCGGGCCGGCCCAGGCGGATATTGTCCCTGAGAGAGGTGTTGAACAGGTAGGTGTCCTGGGACACCAGCGAGACCTGTGCCCGCAGGTGGTCCAGGGTGAAGTCCCGGAGATCCCGGTCCGCCAGCCGCACCGCGCCGGTGGCCGGGTCCCAGAAGCGCAGCAGGAGGTGCGCGCAGGTGGTCTTGCCGGCCCCCGAGGGACCCACCAGCGCCACGGTCTGGCCCGGCTCCACGTCGAGGCATACGTCCCGGAGGGCGAGGCCGTTGCCGGCGTCGTAGCCGAAGTTCACGTGGTCGAAGCGGATAGCCGGCGGGGTGTTGCCGTTGGCCGTGAGGGCCGGCACGCCGGCGCCGTCGCGCACCGGCACGGGCTCGTCCTTGACCTCGAACACGCGGCGGCCCGACTCCAGCGTCTCCATCAGTTCCTTGACCGTGCGGGCGACGTCGGTCACCGGTCCGAAGGCCAGCAGCGCCAGCACGATGGCCAGCGGCAGCAGCGCCCGTTCCATCTCGAGCTGGCCCACGAGCCAGACCCCGGTGCTCAGCACCGCCAGGGTGCCGAGGCCGGTCACCGCCTCGTTGAAGCTGGCCTGAAGCGCCTGGTCCTTGTGGAACGCGAGCTGGACCTTGGCCAGCCGCAGGCTGTTGGCCAGGACCGCGGCCACCTGTTGCTTCTCGTGGCCGAAGGAAACCACCTCGCGCATGCCCTGGATGCTGTCCACCAGGTGGGCGTTCATATGCCCCAGCTCCCGGCGGACGGCGCCGCCGAGCCGGTCGGAGCGCTTCTGCGCCAGGAACGGCGACGCCGCCAGCAGCACCAGAAACGGGGCCAGCGCCAGCATCAGCGGCCAGCCCACCGCGCCCAGCACCATCAGAATGCCGGCCGGAATCACTACGGCGATGAAGGCCGGGGTAATGGTATGGGCGAAGAAGAGCTCCACCGTCTCCACGTCGGCGCCGGCGATGCTCACCAGGTCGCCGGAGCGGCGCCGGGCCAGATAGGCTGGAGCCAGCGGGTCCAGGGTGTCGTAGAAGTCGACGCGCATCTCCGCCAGGAGTTGGTAGGCGAGGTCGTGGGGCAGCCAGCAGTCGGCCCAGGAAAGCACGGACGCGAGCCCCACCATGGACCCCAGCAGGATCAACTGGAATGCAATGTCCTCGCCGCGGATGAGCTGCCCCACCAGGAGCGCGCTGGCCGCGCCGACCCCCACCACCGAGGCCTGGAAGAGCACCCCGGCCGAGAACGAGACCGCGAGCTTGCGGAGGAAAGGCCGCACCAGCTCCGCCAGCCGCCGCAGCACCGTGAAGGCCGACAGCGGCGCCTGGGCGTTCACGGTCCGGGCGGCGGGCGCCGCGGCAGCTTCCTCGGGCTCGGCCGCCGCGGCCGTGGCCGGGGCCTCGAGCTCCGCCAACGCCTCGGCGTCGCCCGCCTGGGCCTGGGCGGCCATGAGCCGGGCGTAGGTGCCGCCGCTCTTGAGCAGCTCCCCGTGGCCGCCGGTCTCCACCACCTTACCCCGTTCCAGCACCAGGATGCGGTCGGCGTGGATGACGCTCGACAGCCGGTGGGCGATGATCAGGGTGGTGCGCCCCTCCATGAGCTTGCGCAGCGCCTCGTTGATCACCGCCTCGCTCTGGGCGTCCACGCTCGACAGCGCCTCGTCCAGCACCAGGATCGGGGCGTCCTTCAGGATGGCGCGGGCGATGGCGATGCGCTGGCGCTCGCCGCCGGAGAGCCGTACGCCCCGCTCGCCCACGACGGTGTCGTACCCCTCGGGGAGCCCGGCGATGAACTCGTGGATGTTGGCCGCCCGGGCCGCCGCCTCGATCTCCTCCGGGGTGGCCTCGGGTTTGGCCATGCGCAGGTTGTCGGCGATGGTGCCGTAGAAGAGGTACATGTCCTGGGCCACCACGGCGATGTGCCGGCGCAGGACGTGGAGGGGGATGGTGCGGATGTCCCGGCCGCCCAGGAGGACGCGGCCCTGCTGGGGGTCGGCGAAGCGCAGCATCAGCGAGACCAGGGTGGACTTGCCCGCGCCGCTCGGGCCCACGACGCCAAGCTTCTCGCCCGCGCGAAGCTCCAGGGAGACGTCGCGCACCGCGGGCCGGCTGCCCTCCTGGTAGGCAAAGCCTACGTCCTCGAAGCGGATTTCGGGCTCGAAGGAGGCCCCGGCCGCTGCCTCGCCCTCCGCCGGCTCGCGCACCGTCACCGGGGCCTCCAGCAGCTCGAAGATGCCCTCGGCCGCGGCCATGGCGTTGATGCCCTGGTGGTAGAGGATCGTCAGCTCCCGCATGGGACGGAAGATCTCCGCGCCCATGATCAGGATCACGATAAGCGAGCGCACCTCCAGTTCGCCGGCGCTGACCTTGAGGGCGCCCCAGGCCAGGGCGCAGGCGGTGCCCCCCAGGATGCCGAACGTGGTGACGCCGACGGAGACCATGTTGGTCGCCAGGACGCCCATGGTGGTGCGGTAGAGATGGCGCGCACGGTCAGCGAGGTGCTCTCCCTGGCTGCGGCTCCGGCCGAAGATCTTGAGGGTGGCGATGCCCTGGATGCTGTCGAGGAAGTCGGCGTTGAAGGCGCCGTAGGAGGTGCGCCGGCGCCGGCTGCTCTCTTCGGTGAAGAGCATGAACAGCGGCGTCACCACCAGCGTCAGCAGGGCGAAGACCACGAAGATGAGCCCGATGACCAGGTCGAAGGACGCCATCAGAAAGAAGATCAGCACCGGCGCCACCCCGGCCACCACCATCTGCGGCAGGAACTGGCCGTAGAAGACCTGGAGCCGCTCCACCCCCTCGCCCAGCGACACCAGCACGTCGCCCGTCCGCTCCTGGTTGAAGTGTCCGGGGCCCAGGTCGAGGGCGTGCCGGTAGAGCTTGTCGTGCAGCCCTTCCTTCACCCGGGCGGCGGTCTCCTGGCTCACCATGTCCCGCAGGTACTGGAACAGCGCGCGCAGGGCGATGAAGCCGGCGACGGCCGCCAGGTAGGGGACAAGCGACAAGAAGGCAGCGCCGGTGAGGACCCCGGCGATGATCAGCCCGGAGAAGGCCAGCCGCGAGATGCCGGCGGCCACGGCGCACAGGCCGAGCACGGCGGCCGTGGCGATGCGCCCGCGCACCCCGCGGGTGTGGGTCAGCAGTCGTCGATCCAGGTACATAACGTCACCAATCCCAGTCTCAGGACATTAGAAGTTGATCGCGATGAATACAAGGCCGGCGGTGCGGGCGATCGATGGACCGGGTCGCCGTGACCGTCAGGAACCCTGTTTGTAGGCAATAGAAAAAATTAGGTCAACCTAACTTCAGGTATTGCATTACCGGGACTAATGAAGTATGGAGACGGAAACTATCTCATGGAAGGAGGCCACAACAATGGCAAAAAGAGCGATAGGGGCAAAAATTCTGGTGTCCGTGGCGACGGTCCTTTGCTTGTCCATGGGGATCGTTGCGAGCGCCGGAGCCAACGGTGAAGTCAACATATATTCCTACCGGCAGCCGTTCCTCATCAAGCCAATGCTGAACGCTTTCACCCACCAGACGGGGATCAAGACCAACGTCGTGTTCGCGCCCAAAGGGATGATCACGCGCCTGCAGAAGGAAGGGAAGAACAGTCCGGCCGATGTGGTTTTGACGGTGGACATAGGGCGGATCAACGATGCCGTCGAAGCGGGTGTCCTGCAACCGGTGAAGACGAAGAAGCTGACCACGAATGTTCCGTCGTGGGACCGGGACCCGTCGGGTCTGTGGTATGCGCTCACGAGACGGGCGCGCATCGTCTACGCATCCCGAGAGCGGGTGAAGCCGGGCGATCTTTCCACCTACGAGGCCCTTGTCGATCCCAAGTGGAAGGGCCGCATCTGCATCCGGTCCTCGCAAAACGCCTACAACGTGGCGTTGCTCGCCTCGCTCATAGCTCATCACGGAGAGGCGAAGGCGGAGGAGTGGGCCAAGGGGTTGAAGGCCAATCTGGCGCGCAAGCCTCAGGGTAACGACCGGGCGCAGGTCAAGGCCATCTTCGCGGGCGAGTGCGACATCTCCCTGGGGAACTCCTACTACATGGGCAAGATGCTCACCAACGAGAAGCAGATCGCGTGGGCGGAATCCGTGTTCCTTTTCTTCCCCAACCAGGACGGCCGCGGCGCGCACATGAACATCAGCGGCGCCGGCGTCACCAAGCACTCGGCACGGAAAGAGAACGCCATCAAGCTGCTGGAATTCCTGAGCGACGACCTGGCGCAAAAGATGTACGCGGAGCAGAACTTCGAATATCCCGTGAAGGCCGGCGTGCCCTGGTCCGGCTTGCTGGAGTCCTGGGGCAGGTTCAAGGCCGACAAGCTCGACATGATCAAGGTCGCCGAGAACCGGGCGACGGCCATCAAGGTCTTCGACCGCGTGGGCATTCCGTAGGGCCGTAGTCGTTTTCAAAAGCTACCGGCTTCGACTATGCTCCCAGGACCGGCCCCCTCGGTCGGAGAAGAGGAATCCGTTGACGGAGGAACAGATTACATGAAGGGCGACCCCAGAGTGCTCAAGGCGCTCAACGATGTGCTGCGGAAAGAGCTCACCGGCATCAACCAATACTTCATGCACTCGCGGATGTGCCGCAACTGGGGCTATCAGGTCCTGGACCAGTTCATCTTCAAGGAGTCCATCGAGGAGATGGAGCACGCGGACCAGGTCATCAACCGCATCCTGATGCTGGACGGCGTCCCCAACGTGGCCGGTTACGACAAGATCATGGTAGGCAAGACGGTCAGCGAACAGTTGGAGAACGATCACGGGCTGGAAGAGGCGGCCATCAAGGTGCTCCACGACAGCATCGCCACCTGCAACGAAGCCGGAGACCACGTGAGCCGCGAGCTCCTGGAGCAGATTCTCGCGGACGAGGAGGGTCATGTGGATTGGATCGAGGCGCAGCTTCACCTGATGCAGGAGGTCGGCCCCCAGAACTATCTGGCCCAACAGATCTACAAGGACGGCGGCACCGCGGGCGAAGCGTGAGGGCCGTGGCCAGCGTCATCGAGAGCAGACCAAAATGGCCGTGAAACGCTCGGAAGCGACCGAAGACTACCTCAAGGCCATCTACAGCCTTGCCGAGGAGAGCGACCAGGTCATCGCCGCCCGGGTGGCGGAAGACATCGGCGTGACGCCCTCCACCATGTTCAGCGCCCTGCGGCGGCTCGAGAAGGAAGAGTTCGTCCGGGTGGAGCGCCGCAAGAACATCTATTTGACGCCCAAGGGCCGCGAGGTGGCCGAGGCCATCCTGCGTCGTCATTTTCTCACCGAACGCCTGCTGACGGACCTGCTGGGGCTGGACTGGGTCACCGCCCATCAGGAGGCGCACCACCTGGAGCATGCGATCTCGCCGGTAGTGGAGGAGCGCCTGAGCGCGATCCTCGACAATCCCTCCACCTGCCCCCACGGGAACCCCATCCCCATAAAGGGACAGCCGTCCCCGCGCCGGGAGTGGAGCCCCCTGAATACGGCGGAATCGGGCACCGAGGTGATCTTTCGCTGCATCACGGAGACCGGAGAGCGCGACGCCAGGCTGCTCTCGTTCCTGTACGATCACATGATCCGTCCCGGCTCGACGATCGACGTCGTCGAGGTGGCGCCGTCCCTGGGCACCATCAGCCTCAAGGTAGGGGACGCCGAGGTCGTCCTCGGCCTGGAAGCCGCCAAGAAGATCTACGTGCAGTGACCGGAGCGGACCCGGGAGCCGGGGGGCGGGTATGGGCGGCTCGCAGTGAAGCGGTGAGTCAGGGGGCGGCTTTACGCTGTCCGTCTCGCCGCCACGGCCTTGGCCAGTTCATAAGTGGCCTGCAAGTTCATCCAAAGCTTCGCGGAGGTGCCGAGGGCTTCGGCAAGGTCGAGCGCCGACTCTACGGTTATGCCTCGCTTTCCTCGAATCAGTTCATTCAGCCGAGCCCGGCTCCAGCCGATCTTCTGCGCGAAAGCGGCTTGGCTCATTCCCATGGGCTTCAGAAACTCCTCGAGCAGCATCTCGCCCGGGTGAAACGGGTTCTCCGGTTGCGTATCCAATATCCTGCCTCCTTCCAATGTCGTACCTTGTTAGTGATAGTCTATGATTTGTACGCCACGGGCATGGCCTCTGCTCCATTGGAATGCCAATCGCCATTGGTCGTTGATCCTGATGGAGTGGAATTCCTTCCACTTGCCTTTCATTCTTTCGAGCCGGTTGCCTGGAGGCACTCTCAGATCTCTCAACTCTGCTGCGTCGTGGAGATACAGCAGCTTTCGTCTGGCGATCCGGCGCAGCTCCGGAGGAAACAGGCGAGTCGCCTTGCTTTGCTTGTCGTAGAACAGATCCTTCGCCAAAGCGTTGCCAAAGGCAATGATCATGTTTCGATGTTATCGCAATTCGATAACATTGCCAAGCAGACGAGCGGACTCGATATCTCTTGGATACTGTGGTACGGCTCCAAACAGCAGTATATCGCGAAAACATAACGGGAAAGACGAGGAGAATTGAATGCAACCGGTAACCGACATGCGTAGCTACATCGAGCGACTGGAGGGCATGGGCGAGGTCAAGCACATCGAGGGCGCGGACCTCGACACGGAGGTGGGGGCGCTCACCGAGTACATGGGCGACGTGGAGTCGCAGGCGCTTCTGTTCGACGGATTCGCGGGGTTTCCCAAGGGCTTTCGCATCGTCTCCAACCTGTTCCGCACCTGCGCGCGCTCGGCGGTGGCCATGGGGCTGCCGACCGACGTCAAGGGGGTGGACTTCCTCCACGCCTGGCGCAACCGGTCGCTGGAATTCCAGCCGCTGCCCTACGAGCAGGTGGAAGGCGGGCCGGTGTTCGAGAACCAGATGGAAGAGGATGATGTGGATCTGACCCGGTTCCCCACGCCGCTGTGGCACGACCTCGACGGCGGCCGCTACATCGGCACCGGTTGCGGCGTCATCACCAAGGACCCCGAGTCCGGCGGCATCAACATCGGCACCTACCGGGTGATGATCCAGGAGAAGAACAAGGTCTCGGTCAAGATGAACAAGGGCAAGCACGGTCGGCTGGCCATGGAGCGGGCCCATGCCCGGGGCGAGTCGCTGCCCGTGGCCATCACGCTGGGGCAGGAGCCCGCCGTGATGCTGTCGTCCCAGATGCCGCTGCCGCCGTCGGTGAACGAGTACGAGTTCGCCGGATGGATGCAGGGCAGTCCCATCCCGGTGGTCCGCGGCGCGGTCACCGGCCTGCCCATCCCCGCCAACGGCGAGGTGGTGCTGGAAGGGGAGATCCCGCCGCTGCCGCCGGAGCAGTTGCCTAAGGAGGGCCCGTTCGGCGAGTGGCCGGGGTACTACACCGACGCCACCGAGGGCGACGTCCCGCTGATGACCGTCAAGCGGGTCTACTACCGCGACGATCCCATCATCCTCGGCGCGCCGCCGGTGCGGCCGCCCAACAGCTACCTGCCGATCCCCCTGGGCGCCATCACGCTCTGGGAACAGTTGGAGAAAGCCGGGATTCCGGACGTGACCGGGGTCTGGGGCTTCGTCTATGGCGGCCAGACCGGGCCGTTCACCGTCATCTCCATCAAGCAGCGCTACACCGGCCACGCCAAGCAGGCGCTGCT
Source organism: uncultured Binatia bacterium (SeqCode) (assembly GCA_965218305.1). Lineage (GTDB taxonomy): Bacteria > Desulfobacterota > Binatia > UBA9968 > JAJDTQ01 > JAJDTQ01. The sequence continues at coordinate 3,475,540 of OZ244617.1, forward strand.
GGTGGCCGCGGGTTCCCGAGCTGGCGCCTACGGCGGCAAGATGGTGGTGGTGGTGGACGACGACGTGGACATCACCAATCCCGGCGAGGTCATCTGGGCCATGTCCACCCGCTGCGACCCGCGCGAAGGCATCGACATCGTGAAGAACGTGTGGGCCTCGGTGTGCGAGCCGGTCATCTCCCCCACGGACCGGGTAACCAAGGGCTACGTGACCGATCGCGTGCTCATCGACGCCTGCCGGCCGTACCAGTGGATCGATCAATTCCCGCCGGTGAACGCGTTCAAGCAGGAGTACAAGGAGACGGTAGCCAAGAAATGGGGCGTATGAAGCCGAGCCCATGAAGGGATGGAGTGCATGAGGGCGGTTCTTTCGAGGACGCTGGGCGTTGCCGCGTTGGCGCTGGCAGCCCTGCTCGTGCCGGGGACGGAGGCGCCGGCCCACGAGTCCATCCTCAAGGTCAAGTTCGCGGAAAGACGCGAGCTCAACGTCGTCCTCGACAACTTCGTTCTCACCGATCAGAACGGCAAGCGCCTGGAGTTCAGGAAACTCCGAGGCAAGCCCGTGGTGCTCAACTTCATGTACACGTCGTGCCCGGACGTCTGTGCGCTGCTGACCGCGAGCCTCAAGATCGTTCGGGAGCACATGAATCCGGCGGAGGCCAAAGCCATCCGCTTCCTCTCCATTACGACCGACCCGGAGGTCGATACGCCGAAGGTGCTCAAGGCCTACAGCCGGCGACACCAGGCGGAAGGCGCCCACTGGTCGTGGCTCACGGGCGGGGCGCAAGAGCTGGCGCCCGTGTGGCAGGCGTTCGGGGTGAGCGTGCGGCGGCTGGCCCGTGGGCTCATCGAGCACACGACGCTTACCGTGGTGGCGGATGCCGACGGCCACATGCGTTTTGCCTACATCGGCTCCGCTCCGAATCCGGACGTGCTGCTGGAGGACCTGCGGGCGCTCAAAAAGGATCCCGCCGCCTGACGGATCTTCCCATTCCCCCTTTCCGCGGATCCGGCGCCGCTGGAGTCTGAGTGATGGAATCGCTGTTGAGCGGTATCGTATGGGAGACTCTGGGGGTCTTTTACGAGGCCTCCGTGTACCTCCTCTTCGGGTTCTTCGTCGCCGGGTTGCTGCACGTCTATCTGCCGGCGGACCTCATCGCGCGTCACCTGGGCCGTAACGACTTCCGTTCGGTGGGTCTGGCCGCGCTTTTGGGCGCGCCGATTCCCCTGTGCTCGTGCGGTGTCCTGCCGGCGGCGGCATCGTTGCAAAGGCAGGGGGCCAGCCGGGCGCCGCTGCTGTCGTTCCTGATCTCGACTCCCGAGACCGGGGTGGATTCGGTGGCGCTGACCTACGGCCTGATGGGCCCGGTCATGGCGGTGGTCCGTCCCGTTGTGGCGGTGGCGACGGCGCTGATCGCGGGCATCGTCTCCATGGGCGTCAAGGAGGACGCGGACGGGGCTGCGGCGGCCCAGGTATCATGCCACGATACGTGTGCGGACGCCGAGGCGGCGCCCGTGGATTCGTGCGACGAGGCTTGTGCGCCCGGCGGTGCGGTTGCCCCGGGCGGGCGCCGTTTCCTCCATTCCCTGCACTATGGTCTCAGCCTGGTGCTCGACGATATCGCCCTGTCGCTTCTTGCCGGCATGCTGCTGACCGGCATTCTGGCGGGACTTCTGCCCGACGACTTCTTTGCCCGGGTGCCCGGGTGGGGCTCGGGGCTCGTGCCGATGCTGGCCATGATCGTCGTCGGCTTGCCCTTGTACCTCTGCGCCAGCGCGTCCACTCCCATCGCCGCGGCACTGGTGGCCAAGGGGCTCTCCCCGGGCGCGGCACTGGTGTTCCTGCTGGTGGGGCCCGCCACCAACGTCGCCACCATGTCCGTGGTCGGGCGGCTCCTGGGCCGCCGTCACCTCGGTGTCTACCTCTGCGTCATCGTGCTCGTGAGCCTGGCCGCGGGCCTGCTGGTGGACGCGACCCTCGCCGGCGCCATCCATGTGGTTCCCTTCGGCGACCTGGGGCAGGACTCCGACGTGATATTCGCGCTCAAGGCGCTGTCGGCCGTGGCGTTGGTCCTGCTGCTGCTCCGGAGCTTCGTGCGCAAGGGTCTTCGTGAGAGCTGGCGGGAGACCACGGGACAGCTCCCCTAGGCCGGCCGGCACCGTGCTTGACACGAGGGTAATATGAGAATACGTTCTCAATATGACCTCTCGTGTCAGGAGTATTCCGATATGACCAGACTGGGCAGTCTTTTGCTCACGATCGCCGCGACCTGTTGGATCGGCGCGCATCCGGCGCTCGGAGGCGGGCGGCCCGTCGGTGTGGTGACCAGTGTGCTTCCGATTGCCTACATCGTTGAAGAGGTGGGAGGCGAGCGTGTCCGGGTAGATGCGTTGGTGCCGCCGGGCGCAAGCCCCCACACGTTCGAGCCGGTCCCGAGTGACATGGTGAAGCTGCAACGAGCCCGGTACTTTATCGGCGTCGGCGGGGGTTTTGACGGTTGGTCCGACAAGCTCCTGGGGGCGGCTCCCGGTTCGCTCGAGGCGGTAACCCTGATCACGGCGCCGAACCTGAAGCCGCTCAAGGCGGATCATGACCATGACCACGGCGAGCGGCATGCCTCGGAGAAAGGAGAGGGCTTCGGTGCGCACTTCTGGCTGGACCCTATACGGATCAGGGATGCGGTGGTTCCCGTGGTGATGGGGCACCTCATCGAAGCGGACCCGGCCGGCAAGGAACACTATCGGCGGCGCACGAAAGACTTCCAGGAGCGGTTGACCACGTTGGACATCCGCATTCGGCGGCAGCTCGCCAGAGCGAAGGGCCGAAAATTCGTTGCTTTTCACAACTCGTGGGACTATTTTTCCGCACGGTACAATCTGGAGGAGGTCGGCGTGGTGCAGGAGTTTGCCGGTGAGGAGCCGACGCCGAGGGAAGTCGCCGGCTTGGTGCGCGGCGCCCGCGCGGCGGGGATCCGGAGCATTCTGGTGGAGCCGCAACTGAGTCCGCGCATCGCGCAGACCATCGCCAACGAATTTGGCGCCGGGACGGTGATCGTGGACCCCTTGGGGGACTCCGGCGATCCGGCGCGTTCCAGCTATGAGAAGCTGATGCTGTTCAATGCGCGCGCTTTCGCGCAGGCCTTGGGGGGAAAACGGAATTGACCGAGCGCAACGAAAAGGTCGTAGTGGGATTGAGCGGCGTGTCGGTGGAGTTGGCCGGACGCAGCGTGTTGCACGACATCAACTTCGACGTGCACGAAGGCGGGTTCGTGGGGATCGTAGGCCCCAACGGGGCGGGCAAGACCACGCTCTTGCGGACGATCGTTGGCCTCGTGCCGATCATGAGCGGCCGAGTCGAGGTGTTCGGCTGCGCGCCCGGCCGTAACGGCTCCCATGCCATCGGTTACGTGCCGCAGCGGCAGAGCATCGCGGAAAATTTCCCCGCCACCGTCGGTGACGTGGTGATGATGGGGCGGCTGCGGCACCTGGGGCCCGTGCGGTTCCCGGGCCGAAAGGATTGGCAGCGGGTGGCCGACAGCCTTTCGCTCGTGGGCATGCTGGACCGGAGAGACCGTCCCGTCGGGCGCCTGTCCGGAGGCGAGCAACGCCGGGTCATGCTGGCGCAGGCACTTTGCGCCAGCACCCGTCTGCTGGTGCTCGACGAGCCCACGGTGGGCCTCGATCTCCCCGCGGAGCACGAGTTCTATGCGCTGCTACGGAAGCTCATACGCGATCTGACCCTGACCATCGTGGCGGTGTCTCACGATCTCGTGGCCCTGGCCGGCGAGACCGATGAGCTGATTTGCATCAACCACCGCATGCATATCCACGGCAACGCCGAGGACGTGATCCACAGCCACGCGATTCGTGAGGCCTACTGTTGCGAGTTCGACTTCCTGGCCGGCGAGTTGGCGCATCACGAGGGCCACGTTGAGACGTGACCGCGCTGGACGCGCCCGGCACTTCCATCACCCGTTGGCGGTCCTTCCGTAACCTTTCTCATGCTCGACTTTGCATTCATGCAGCGCGCCCTGGCGGCGGCGGTCCTGGTGGGCCTGCTGTGCGGGATCCTGGGCTTTTTCGTGGTGTTGCGGCGCCTGGCCTTCATCGGTGTCGGCATCTCCCATTCGGCCATCGGGGGCGTCGCCATCGGCATCCTGGCGGGCTGGAACCCACTCCTGACCGGAGCCGGGTTCGCCGTCGCCGTGGCCCTGGGGATCGCCCTGGTCAGCCAGAGCGATTACATCAGCGAAGACACGGTGATCGGCGTCTTCTTCTCGGGCTCCATGGCGCTGGGGATCGTGCTCTTCAGCATGAAGAGCGGCTATCAGCAGGACCTCTTCAGCTACCTTTTCGGCAACGTGCTGGCCATATCCACCGGGGAACTCGTGGTCCTTGCCTGTGCGAGCGCCGTGATCATGGCGGTCATGCTGCTGACCTTCAAGGAGCATCTGCTGATCGCGTTCGACGAGGAAGTGGCGGCGGCCTACGGCCACAAGGTTCTGGCGCTCAACGTGCTGCTGCTGGTGGTGCTCGCCCTCACCGTGGTCATCGGTGTGCGGCTGGTGGGCCTGTTGCTCATCCAGGCCCTGCTGGTGGTGCCGGCGGCTATCGCGGCTCTTTGGGCGCTGAATTTTCGGTGGCAGGTGCTGCTGGCGGCGGTGGTCGGATCGCTTTCAGGGGTGACCGGGCTGGTGCTGGCGTATCAACTGGACATCGCCGCGGGCGGCGCCATCGTGCTGGTGGCCGTGGCGCTCTTCTTCATCACGCTGCTGGCGCGGCTACTGAGCAGGCGAGGCTAGGAGCTGCGGGCGCTTCCCTTCGGCCGCGGGCGGCGCAGGCGCGTTACCACGAACAGTGCCAGCGCGACCGTGACGATGGAGGGGCCCGACGGCGTGTCGAACGTTGCCGAGGCGAGCAGTCCGCCCGCGATCGCGGCAATGCCCGCCACGGCCGCGGCGCCGGCCATTCTCTCGGGGCTCGAGGCGAAGCGCCGGACTGTCGCCGGCGGTATCACCAGCAACGCGACGATCAGCAGGATTCCGACGATCTTGACGGCCACCGATATGATCGCCGCCACCAGGATACCGAACACCAGCCGCGCGCGTTCCGGCCGCAGCCCTGCCACGGTGGCGAGATCGGCGCTCACGGTGGCGGCCAGCAGCGGGCGCCAGATCCACCACAGCACCGCCAGGGCGCCGGCGCCGCCCGCCCAGATGACGACGAGGTCCGTGCGCGTCACGGCCAGAATGTCGCCGAAGAGCAGCGCGTGCAGGTCGAACCGCATGCTCGGAAAGAAGGCCAGCACCACCAGGCCGAGGGAGAGCCCTCCATGGGCAAGCAGGCCGAGCATGGTGTCCGTGGGCAGGGTGTCGCTCCGTTCGAGAAAGAACATGATCAGCACCACCGCCGAGGCCGTGGCGAAGATCCCGATGGCGAGGTCGAGGTCGAGCACGATGGCCAAAGCAACGCCGAGCAGAGCCGAGTGCGCGATGGTCTCGCCGAAGTAGGCCAGCCGCCGCCAGACCACGAAACACCCCGTCGGTCCGGTGACGAGCGCCAACCCGACACCGGCCAGCAGCGCGCGCGTGAAGAAATCGTCCAGCATCGCTCAGCCCGGCGACGCGTCCCCGCGGCTCCCGGTGGACGGCTTGGGGCCGCCGATGCCGAAAGGCGGGTCGTCATGTTCGTGAGGCACCAGGACCACCAGGTCGTCGCCCGTGTCCATGGCCTTCTTGAGGTCATGGGAGATCATCAGGACGCCGCAGCCGAGGTCGCGGCGGATCCCTTCGATCAGCTCATGCACGATGTCCGTGCCGGCCACATCGACGCTTTGCGCCGGCTCGTCGAGGACCAGCAGGTCGGGCCGGTGAATCAGCGCCCGCGCCATCAGCAGCCGCTGGAACTCGCCGCCCGACAGGGTCGTGACCGGCGGGTCGCCGAGCCGTTCGAGTCCAACGGCGGCGAGGGCGGCGTCGATCTTGTGAGCGGCGAAACGGCCGGTCAGCGTCATCAGGCGGCGCAGGGTCAGAGGCAGCGTCGGGCTCACCGGCAATCTTTGCGGGATATAGCCCACCTCCAGCGACGGCGCCCGCGCCACGTGGCCCTCGGTGATGTCGATCAACCCGAGGACGGCCTTCGCGCAGGTGGATTTGCCGGCGCCGTTGGCGCCGATCAGGAAGACCAGCTCGCCGCGAGCCACCTTCAGGTCCACGTGCCGGATGATCCAGCGTTCGCCGCGCCGCACCCCGATGTCACGAGCGTTGACGAGCAGGCTGGGACCAGCAGGCTGTGCGTTTTCCAAGGTCATCAATTTGAAACGTCGGGGGGTTGTGGTTGATCGGGTTGAGCTTCGGGGCTAGTTTTTACAGAAACCCACGCCAAGCTCAAGAGGTTGTCATGACCGGATGTCGTTCCACCACAAGGTTCCTCGGGTTGGCCGCGGCGGCGCTCCTTGGCTGGGCCGTTGCCGGCCCGGCGCCGGCTGGGGCCGCCGATGAGGTCGTCGCCACGTTCAAGCCGGTGCATTCGCTGGTGAGCGCGGTGATGGCCGGCGTGGGCAAACCCTACCTGATCATGAAGGGGGCCGCATCGCCACACACCTACCGCATGCGGCCGTCCGATGCCGGGGTTATCGGCGATGCCCGTGTCATCTTCATGGTCGGCGAGTTGATCGAGACAACTCTGGCCGGCCCGATCCAAAGGCTTGGCCGCAAGGCCCGCGTGGTCGAGTTGGCGGAGGTGCCGGGTCTGGTCCGCAAGCCGCTCCGCAAGGGGGGAGCGTTCGAGGGTGACGAGCGCGATCATGGACATGGCCACGGACATGGCCACGGACACGGCCACGACGACGATCCTTTCGACATGCACGTTTGGCTCGACCCGGTGAATGCCGGGCTGATGGGACTGGCCATCGCCCGCACCCTGTCCGAGGCCGATCCGGCCAACGCCGCGAAGTATGAGGCCAACACGGACGCCCTGATCGCCCGGCTGGACGAGTTGACCGCGCAGCTCGAGGCGGAGTTGGCCGCGACCCGCGACAAACCCTTCATCGTGTTCCACGATTCCTATCAGTACTTCGAGGAGCGCTTCGGACTGAACGCGGTGGGCTCGGCCGTGGTCAGCTCCAACCGGTCGCCCGGCGTCCGGCGCGTCAGGGAGCTCCGCCGCAAGGTGCGCGAGCTCGGGGTGGTCTGCGTGTTCGCCGAGCCCCGGTACGACCCGCGCCTTATCCGCGTCATTACGGAAGGCACACAGGCCCGGGGCGGTACGATCGATCCCGCGGGTGTCGCCATCAAAGCCGGACCCGAGATGTACTTCAACCTGTTGCGCAGCATGGCCGCGTCCTTCAATGGCTGTCTTGCGCCGTCCGGGCAGGCCAGACCCTAGCCGGCGCCGGGTCTCCGTGAAAGATTGAGCGCGAATCCCTCACTTCGAACCTGGATGTGCGCGTAGTCCCCTCGCCGGGTGAACCCCTCCACCAGCCGCGTCACGGGCTCTGCCTGAAACGGATAGTCCCTGGGCCTGCCGGCGGCGCGCATGGTGTCGATCTCCTCCCGAGTCAGGAAGTACCGCAGCAACAGCTCCTCGTCCGACACCCCGCTGCCGCCGTACTTCGCGTGCAGCTCCCGGACCGTGGGCTCCGGCGGCTCCCACGCGGCCAGCTCCCGGGCCCGGGGGCAGGCGAGGATCCTGTCCTTGACGTCGGCGTCCATCGACTCGCTGCCTTCCCGGCCCCAGCGTCCCAGGGCATAGAGGATCACCTGATCGGTGATTTCCTTGTAGCGCTCCCCGACAATCATGTTGATGGCCGCCTGGCTTCCCACGAACTGGGACAGCGGCGTCACCATGATGGGATAGCCCAGCTCCTCCCGCACCCGCACCACTTCCTCCAGGGCCCCTTCCATGTGGTCGCCGAGGCCCACCCGCGCGAGCTGGTGGCGCAGGTTGGAGATCATGCCGCCGGGCACCTGATGCAGATACTGGCTGTAGTCGTACTCCACGGGCGCGCCTATCGGGAACCCCTCCCGTCGTGCCACCTCGGTGAAGTACTCCGACACCGGCCGCAGCACCTCCTCGTCCACCGCCGTGGCGTAGCCCAGGCTCCGGGCGTTGGCCGCCACGTTGAACAGCGACGGGTTGGACGACCCGTTGGCCAGCGGCGGCAGCGCGGTGTTGATGATGCGCACCCCCTGCTTGATGGCCTCCAGGGCGCACAGCGGGCCCAGCCCGGTGGTGCAGTGGGTGTGGAACTCCAGCGGGATGTTGCCGATGTTCTCCTGGATGAGCGGCACCAGGGCACGGGTGCGGTCCGGCGTCAGCAGGCCGCCGGGGTCCTTGAAGCAGATCCGCGCCACCGGCACCGTCGCCGCCTGCCGCGCCCGCTCCGCGAAGTAAGCGTCGGTGTGCTTGGGCGACACCGAGTAGATGATGTTCAGGATGGGCTCGAGCCCCGCCTCCGTGGCGATGCGCACCGTCTTGCGCCAACCCGCGACATCGTTCCACTCGTCGGAGATGCGGCCCTGGCGGACGCCGTTGGCCGCCATCCGCTCCAGAAAGATCCGTTGGATGGACTCCGGCGTCAGCTCGAATCCGTTGCGGCTACCGATGATGACCCTGAGCGGCGTTTCCCGGATCCGTCCGGCAACCAGTCGTATCCGTTCCCAGGGGTCCTCGTGCAGCTCCCGCACACACTTCTTGATGTGCGAGCTCGACATCAGCTCCATGCCCTTGAACCCGGCCCGGTCCATGCGGTCGCCCACCGCCAGCATCATGCCCGTGCGCATGGACTCCGCCCACAAGCTCTGGTGTCCGTCCCGTAGCGTCGTGTCGACGAATTCTATGGGTTCCATTGCGACTCCCTTCCAACATCCGTCAGGTAGAAATCACACCGCATGAGCGCTGGGCGACCACGGTGCTTTCCCCGCCCCGCCTGGATTCCGGGTCGAGCCCGAAATGACGGGAAATTGTCTCGTACATCTGATTTTCGTCCCCTCATGTCATCCCGGACCCCGAATCGTCATCCCGGACTTGATCCGGGGTCCAGGAGGGGTGAGGGGACGGGCAAGTGGAGCGGACATCCCCCACCCAGGCCTCTGGCCCCGGATCAAGTCCGGGGTGACGTCAGACACGCGGGGTCTCCTCCGCCGCGTTGCGGCCGGCGATACGGCCGAAGGCCAGCACCTCCGTGAGGTTGCTGGCGCCCGGGTAGTTCTGGGACCACATGGAGCCCAGCTCGCCGGCGCCGTACAGGCCCTTGATGGGGCGGCCCCAGGCGTTCAGCACCTGGGCGCGGGCGTTGCGCCGGGGGCCGCCCTGGGTGTTGAACAGGCTGGGCCATAGCGCGGCGCCGTAGAATGGCGGGCGCTCCAGCGGTCTCAGCGTGTCGGCGGATCGCCCGAATCCTTCATCCCGCCCCTGGGCGCAGGCCTCGTTGTATGCACGGACGGTCTGTTCCAGCGCGGCCGCATCGAGCCCTAGCGCGGCCGCCAACGCCGCCGGGGTGGCCCCCGTCTTGATCCAGCCCTTGGCCACCTCGGCGGCGTTGTCGTCGCTCCACCGATAACGTTCGGCCACCGCGCCCCGGCCGGTGTTGGCCACCGGCCCGGCCGTGCGGGTCTCTTCGTCGAACACCACGAAGGAGGGCACCCGGGGGCGCTCCATGGTTTCCAGGTCCAGCTCGGTCACCAGCGTGCCCACGGCGTGGGCGTCCATGGCGGTCTCGTCCACGAAGCGGCGCGCGTTCCGGTCCACGTAGATGAACCCCGGACCCGGCATGGCGTGGATGACGGCGCCGTCGAAGCCGTCCACCCGGTAGCCGAAGCCCGCGGCCACGGCGTTCATGTGCCACAGGGACGCGCCCACGTCCGCGGCCATGCGGATGCCGTCCCCGGTGTGACCGGGGGCACCCAGGGACCAGAATCGTTGCCCCAGGAACTGGAGTTGCATGTCGGGGTCCCATTCATAGCCGCCGCAGGTGAGGATCACCGCCTTGCGCGCCCGGATAGAGATCTCCTCGCCACCGCGGCGCGCCACGAGCCCGGTGACCGCGCCGTCGCCGTCTCGGAGCAGCCGGACGGCGGGACACTCGAAGAGCACCGGGATGCAGCGCTCCTCGACGTTCCGCGCCAGCAACTCCCACAGGTCGCGGCCGTTGGCCGTGGTCTCGCCCTTCACCCGGAGCCGCGGGCCGACGCCGTCCGCCCCCGGTTGCTCCGGTGAGGCGGCACCCGTGGGATAGATGGGATAGCTAGAGGGCGTGGGCTGGAGCGGATCGATCACCACCTCGCCTCCGAGCGAGCGCAGCCAAGGTTCGTTGTCATGGCTCTCGCGCACCAGCGTCTCGATGACTTCCGGGTCGGTGGCGCCGCCGCACAGGAAGGTGATGTGTTCCACCGCCCGTTCCACCGCCCCGAAGGTGCGCACCGAGCCGGCCGACAGCCGGGTGTTGCCGCCGCCCGAAGCCGCCTTCTCCACGATCAGGACCTTGGCCCCGAGGCCGGCGGCCGTGATGGCGGCGGTGGCGCCGGCGCCGCCGTAGCCCACGACCGCCACGTCGGTCTCGCGCGACGACACCGAAACCTTGCTCATTCCGGCTTGACCAGGCGGCCCTCCCGCACCAGCCGCTCGATGATCTTGCGGGCCTCGGCGCGGGTCTCCACCGTGTCCTGCAGCTTGCGGCCGCTCCAGCCGTCATTGGGCCAGCGCTTGGCCTTGGCATACACCGGGGTGTAGAGGTCGCTGCGCAGCTCCACCAGGAAGTTCCACACGTGGCCCGAGTCGGCCATGCGCGTGCGCTCCCAGCGCAGGTTGTCGATGTCCACGGTGCCGGTGACCACCGCCTCGCCGGGACCCGTGGCCGCGGACTGCACGTGTCCCATGTAGTCGATGACCTGGGTCATGCCGCGATAGCCGCCGGTGGGGCGGTTGGAGCCCACGAAGGCGCCGGCGTTGACCGAGAGGAAGTAGCACAGGTTCTCGTAGGCCCGGGCGCGCCGGAGCACGTCCCAGGCTTCGCCTTCCGGCGCGTAGGGCTCGGCGGTGGGGTGGACCAGCACTTCGGCGCCGCGCAGCGCCAGGCAGCGGGCCATCTCCGGGAACACCACGTCGGTGCAGGTCAGGCACCCCAGCCGGCCGATGTCGGTATCCGCCACCGGGAACATCGAGTCCTCGCCGTAACGTTCCGTGTACTCGGTGTAGACGTCGCCCGGCCCGGTGTAGGTGGTGTTGAGGTTGTTGGGGCCGTTGTTCTTCCGGTACTTGAGGATGATGTTGCCGTCGGGGTCGACGATGAAGCTCGTGTTGAAGAGGCGGCCGGGCCAGTCGTCGTCGCGCTCGTAGAGATTGCCGACGATGTAGCAGCCGCGCTCCCGGGCCTTCCGGCCGATCTTGTCCGTGACGTCGCCGGGAATGGTCTCGGCCAGGGCCAGCCACTCGTCCACCGAGCGCGGCCGGTACTGCCCGATGACGCTGTACTCCGAGAACACCGCCAGCTTCACGTCACCGAGACGCAGCGCGGTCCAGTCCAGCAGCTCGAAGATGCGATCGAGATTCTCGTCGATGATCGCGTTACGCTCCGTCGGCTCCACGATCACCCGGGTCTGCTGCTGAATCAAAGCCACACGATACGGTTTCATGAAACCTCCCTATGCCCTGTTCTCCAGGTACCACTCGGCCATCTCCTCGCGCTTGGGATACCATACCCCGTCGAAGGTTTTGACGTAGTCCACGAACTCGCGCAGGGCGCGGATGGCGTAGGCCTGCCCCATGACGTGGGGGTGCATGCCGACGTTCATGATCCGGCCGCTGGCGGCGCCCTCCAGATAGAGCTGGTCGAACTGCTCCTTGAACAGCTCCATCGCTTGGGAGGTGGTCCGGCCGCCGCGGGAGAAGACCGCGAAGTCGTTGACGTCGTTGGAGTAGGGGATGCACACCAGCGGGCCGTGGCGGGTGTCGAGCAGGTAGGGCTGGTCGTCGTTCAGGTAGTCCGCCTGGAACAGCAGCCCCAGCTCCTTCAGGATGTGGGGCGTCTCGTGGGTGCTCCGGAGCGACGACGACAGCCAGCCCCGGGCCGGCCGTCCCACCGCCTCGGCGTAGGCGTCCAGGGTCCGGCGGATGACCTCGCGCTCCTTGTCCGGCTGGTTTGCGTAGTAGGTCAGCACGTCGTTCTGGGCGTAGTTGTGGGCCAGGATCTCCCAGCCGCGCTCGTTGGCGGCGTCGATGATGCGGCGCCGCTCGATGCCGGTGAGCGCGTTCATGGTGCAGGTGGCGGGCACGCCGGCCCTGTCGAACACGTCGATGATGCGCCAGACCCCGACCCGCTGCCCGTACTCGCGCCAGGTCCAGTTGGCGTAGTCGGGAACGTTGCCCGGAAGCGGGTGCGGGATGGTCGCGGGACCGCCGGGATAGAGCGGCTCGGCGCTGTCGCGGGTCATCTCCCAGTATTCGATGTTGATGGTGAAGATCAGCGCCACCCGGGCGCCCTGGGGCCAGCGGAGCGGCGGGCGGTCGGGAAAGGCAACGTAGTCGTACAGCATGGGTGAGTCCTAACACCCATTGCCCCGGCCCGGCAACGCGGGCATAATGACGTTGGAGGATGAATCACATGAAGTATTCCAAGTGGCGGGCGCTCTTGCTCGCGCTCCTCGTCGGCCTCGCGCTCCTGTGGGCGTTCGGCAGCGGGTCGGCCTCGCTGGTGGGCAAGGCGGCGCCGGAGTTCACCAACGATACCTGGGTCAACTCGGAGCCGCTCAGGTTGAAGGATCTCAGGGGGAAGGTGGTCCTCATCGAGTTCTGGACCTACGGCTGATACAACTGTTTGAATACACTCCCATCGTTGGTGGGATGGCACGAAAAATACGGACCCCAGGGCCTCGTCGTGGTCGGCATTCATTCGCCGGAGTTTTCCCACGAACACTCGTTGGACAATGTTCGAAACGCCTGCAAGGAGCTGGGAATCAAGTTTCCGGTAGCGCAGGACAACGATTTCGCGACCTGGAAGCGCTACGGCACGCGCTACTGGCCCACGCTGCACATCATCGACAAGAAGGGCGTGATCCAGTACACGCGCTTCGGCGAGGGCGGCTACGACGAGATGGAAAGCGAGATTCAGCGCCTGCTGAGCGAGTAGCCCTCGGGTCCGGGCCGTTGGCAAGTAAGCGTAGGTCGGGTTAGCCGAAGGCGTAACCCGACTCGGCGCGGCATGATGCCGTAACCCGATTCCACGCGGCTCTTTGTCGGATTACGCTTCGCTAATCCGACCTACGGGGTTACCGGGCAGCTCACACCGACACCGCCCAACCCGCAATATCCCCAGGGGTTCTTGGCGAGATACTGCTGGTGATAGTCTTCCGCGAAGTAGAACTCTCCCGCCTCCAGGACCTCGGTGGTGATACCGCTGTACCCTGCCTTTGATATCTCCTCCTGAAAGCGCTCGCGCGAGGCTTCGGCGGTCTCCTTCTGGCTGCTGCCGTAAGTGTAGATCCCGGATCGGTACTGCGTGCCCACGTCATTGCCCTGGCGCATGCCCTGGGTCGGGTCGTGAGCCTCCCAGAACACCTTGAGAAGCTCGTCGTAGCGCACCGCCTCGGGGTCGAACACCACCAGAACCACCTCGTTGTGCCCGGTCATGCCCGTGCACACTTCCTCGTAGGTGGGATTGGGCGTCGTTCCCCCGGCGTAGCCCACCGCCGTGGTGTAGACGCCGTCGAGCTGCCAGAAACAGCGCTCCGCCCCCCAGAAACAGCCCAGCCCGAACACCGCCTTCTCCATGCCCTCGGGGTAGGGCGGCTCCAGCGGATGGCCGTTCACGAAGTGCGTCGCCGGCACCGGCATGGTCTCCTGCCTGCCGGGCAGTGCTGTGGCCGCATCCGGCATCTGCGTCTTCTTGCCGATCAGTCCCCAGAGCATCGCCGTCTCTCCTTTCGCGAGGTCCTGTCGATGTGTCCCAATCGATTCCTTATCCCCTACCATGACACGTGCGGGGAACGTTGCAAGCCGAACGTCGAACGCGGATGCATGTGGGTCGCGTACCAAACGCCAACCCGTTTGCATTTGGTAGCACTATATGCAATCACACTTTGCATATGGTTCAGCGACACCACTGGATAAAGACTATTGAGGATCTTTGGAAGGCGAAGTCCGTGGTTTGGCTCGCGGGCGTCCGCAGGGCAGGGAAGACCTTTCTTTGTCAATCCCTGCCGGGCGTCGAGTATCTCGATTGCGAGCTTCCGAGCACGCGCCGGGCGTTGGAGGACCCGGAAGGCTTTCTCCGCGACGTGGAACGTCACAGGGTCGTCCTGGACGAGGTCCATCGTCTGCCCAATCCGTCGGAGTTGCTGAAGATCGCCGCGGACTACCATCCGGAAACGAAGATCATCGCAACCGGCTCCTCGTCGCTGGGAGCGTCCCGAAGATTCCGTGACACGCTCACCGACCGAAAGCGGGACCTCTGGTTGACTCCGATGCTGGCGCAGGACGAGCAGGAGTTCGGTGGACTGGGAATCGATCACCGCTTCCGGTTCGGCGGTCTTCCGCCGTTCTACCTGGCCGAGGAGGTGCCCGAGCGTGGGTTCCAGGACTGGATCGAGTCCTACTGGGCCAGGGACATTCAGGAGCTGTTCCAGGTCGGGCGCCGGTGGTCCTTCCTGCGGTTTGTCGAGCTGATGTTCGCCCGGAGCGGAGGAATGTTCGAAGCCACACGGTTTGCGGCTGCCTGCGAGGTCAGCCGCATGACCATCGCCAACTATCTCCAGATCCTGGAGGACACCCTCGTCATCCAGGTCATCCGGCCCTACAGCACGCGGCGCGCCACCGAGATCGTCGCGGCGCCGAAGGTCTATGGATTCGACACCGGGTTCGTCTGTCTCTTCAAGGGATGGGAGGGGTTGCGCAACGAGGATCGCGGCGCTCTTTGGGAACACTACGTGCTGAACGAGTACCTCGGCCGCCGGCAGAAGCGGGACCTGCACTACTGGCGCGACAAGCGCGGCCACGAGGTGGATTTCGTTACCCTTCGCCGAGGGAAGCCGGTCGCCATCGAGTGCAAGTGGCGCGCCGACGGCTTCGATCCGCGCAACCTTCACACCTTCCGCAAGGCCTACCCCGACGGCGAGAATTTCGTCGTCACGTCGGATACGGACAGGTCGTACCAGCGGCGTGACGGCAACCTCCAGTACCGGTTCGTGGGGCTTGCCGACCTGATCCGGCGGCTTGTCTAGCCATGGAAACCGGCATCGCCTACGCGCTGGCGGCCGCGCTGTTCTGGGGCACCTCTCCGGTGCTGGTCAAGCGCGGGCTCAGGCACTCCAACGTCAGCGCCGCGGTGCTGTTGCAGCAGGTGGGCTCGGTGCTGACCCTGTTGCTGATCATGGTGCTTCCGTTCGGCGAGGCGACGCTCCGCATGCCCTGGACCGCGGCCGGGGTCTTCGTCTCCGTCGGCCTGGTGGGAAGCTTCCTGGGCCGCACCTTCGTGCTCAAGGGCATCGACGAGATCGGCGCCTCCAAGGCCCAGTCCATCTCCAACTCCGCGCCGCTGCTCACCGCGGTCTATGCCATCGTTCTGTTGGGCGAGACCGCGACCCCGCTCATCCTCATCGGCGTCGTCCTGATCGTCACGGGGCTGCTGATCATTACCCGCGGGACCCCCGACGATGGAGGCTCCGGACGGCCCGTGAGCTACAGAGCGTTCCTCAACCCGCTGCTGTCCATCGTGTTCTTCGGCTTCGGGCCGATCCTCAAGAAGGTGGCGATGCTTGCCGGCGGCACCGCCGTTCCGGGAGCGCTGATCACCCACGTCACCGGACTGCTCCTCATCTTTCTGTTCGGCCGCGTGCTGCGCATTGAATGGAGGGAAGGGATATGGATCTCCGGCGACAGCTACTTCTTCCTCCTCCTGTCCGGTTTGTTCCAGGGCGTGGGCTCCATCCTGACCTATCTCGCGGTGGCGCATGCCCCGGCCATCATCGTCGCCCCCATCTGGAACGTGCAGGCGCTGATCACATTCTCGCTGGCGCGGCTGATCCTGAGAGGGGATGAAACCGTAACCGTCAAGGACGGACTGGCCGCCGTGCTGGTGGTGGCGGGAGTGTTCTTCCTCTTTCAGTCGCGGGGATAGCGGAAGCCAGTGTGGCGGATGATGCCTATGACATCTTCCCGAACACCGCGAGCCAGATGCACGGGGGCGTCCGGCTGGTGAAGTCGACGCGGTGGCGGCAATGGGCCGGTATCAGCACGTGATCCCCGGCGCCCAGCCGCAGCTTCTCCCCGTTCTCGTATTCCAGCACGGCCTCACCCTGGATCAGGACCACCCACTCATCCCGTTCCTGGTCGTACCACTCGCCGGCGGGCGAGGTCTGGCCGTGGGAGACGATGCGCTCGATCTTCACGCCCCGGTCGGGAATGAGGTCGGTAAACTCCTCGGCGTCCGGGAGCGGATCGGGAAGGTCGAAAAGGTTAAGCGGCATTCTCCGGCGGGCGGAATAGCGCGAACACCTTGTCCGAGTTGGAGATCCACGATTCCAGGAACACGATGTCGTCGGGCTTGCGGCCGACCTCGGCCATGGCGCCGGCCAGAGCGAACCAGTTGAGCAGCTCGTGGTGGCCGCGGTCCTCGGCTTCCGGCAGGTTGGTCTTGCGCCAGGTGTCCCAGTCGCCGTCCCGGAGCGCCTGGAAGTAGCGCTTGTCCGATTCCACGTCCGGATACATGAACGAGTGCTTGGCGGTGAGGAACGAATGGGACCAGCTCGACGAGGCGATGAGGGCCACCCGCCACGGACTCTCCAGGAAGGCGCGGGCCGTGGCTGCGCCGATGTCGAAGCAGCGCCAGGGCTGGGGGCCCGGCGGGTCGAACTGGTCCGCGATGTTTTGCGCTGCCGAGGGCGTCAGCGGAATGCCCCGGCTGCCCACGAGCTTGCGGCCGTAGCTGTTCACCGTGAAAGGCACCAAAGGGTAGGGAAACCCCTGGCGGTCCCAGTCAAGGTACAGGATGGAGTTGACGAAGGCGTGGCCCAGCCCGCGGTGGAGCGGCTTGTAGGAGTAGGCCACGTCGAAGCCGTTGTCCAGCAGGCTCGATGCCAGATACTTCCCGCCTTCCTGATGGCCCTGGATTGTGAAGGTCTTGTCGTCGGGCTCGTCCCAGACGTTGGCGCCCCGGCGGCTGTGGGTCCACGGCTGCGCGTCCACGGATTCATAGGCCAGGATGGAGAAGGCCGGCACGCAGTCTTCGTGGTAGTTCTCGTATTGGTCGTCGCCCCACAGCACGCACAGGTCGGGCTGGAACTCGTCCAGCGCGCGTCGGGCGATGCGGAAGCGGTCGATCAGGTCCTGGCGGTGCGCGTCGGAGTGGCTCTGGCCGTCGTCCGCGCCCCACTGCTCACGCATGGGCGCCGGCCAGTTGTCGATGTTGCGCAGCCGGTCCGGCAGCGCCGGGTCCTCCAGGCACATCTTGATGCGGCGGGTCATGTTGCCCTGAAACCCGAGTCCAGGGTAGTGCGTGATGCCCAGGCCGAGTATCTCTCCCATGTCCCGTCTCCCTTCTCCAGGGGTCCTTTCCGTTCGTCCTGAGCCCTTCGGCGAGCCCAGGAGGCGTAGCGTAGCGAAGTCGAAGGGCGCGTTCGCGCCCGCCGGCTCAGGTCACGGCAGCGTCCGCAGCAGGCGCCCGAAACCTTCGACGGGCTCGCGAATCCGGAGGCGCTTCTGGGTCGCCCACACCTCGGCGTTGAGATTGGTGACCACGGGTACCCCGAGATCCTCCTCCAGGTACTCGATCGCGGGCAGGCAGTCCCAGCCCGCGCCCAAGAGGTAGACGCACTCCCCGCCGTGCTCGACGAAGGCATTCTTGGCTTGGCGGTAGATCTCCTCGACCGGGATTTGGCCGACGTCGGCGAAGGCCACGCCCTCGATCTCCCCAATGCCGGTCACCGTGAATCCGGCCTGCTCGATGAAGGCGGCGAACTTCGCGTTCATGGCGCCCTGGATGTAGGAGAGGATCACCATCGTGCGCACCCCCAGCGCGCGGAAGGCCTCCACCTGCGCGGTGGTCGCGGTGAGCACCGGCACCGCGTACTGCCGGGTGAGCCGCTCGGTCAACTCGCCGTCGAAGCGGTAGCCCCGGAGCATGATCGGCGGCACTCCCTGGATCACCACCAAGTCCACTCCGAACTCGGCCAGCTCGGCCACCCTGGATTCGGCCACGGCGATGGCCTCGTCGAACTCCGCCTCCGTGCCGGCGCGGACGCCGACGTAACGCGGCACCACACACACCCCATCCGGCAGGAGCCGCGTGAAGGTCTCAAGCGAACCGGGCCGAAACGTCGGCTTCACTACCCCTATGGTTCCACGCCAGCAATACAAGGCCTGTCCTCCTGATCCCTGAGGAAACTCCGGTACGACGTTTTCCGTTCGTCCCGAGCGTAGCCGAGCGAAGTCAAAGGACGCCGTGCCAATTTGGTGCCGCCCTCACACGGCGATGGTCTGGCCGCCGTCCACCACCAGGGCGTGGCCCGTGACGAAGGAGGCCTCGTCGGACACCAGGAACAGGACGCCGTAGGCCATCTCCTCCGGCCGCGCCATTCGCAGCAGGGCCTTGTTGCTGTCGGCCATGCGCTTGCGCTGCTCGGGGGTGGCGGCCTGCAGCGAAGGTACCGGGGGGTGCCCGCGGAAGCGCGGCGTCTCGGTGGCGCCGGGACAGATGCAGTTCACGCGGATGCCCTTGGGGCCGTAATCCAGCGCCATCTGCCGGGTCAGGCTGATGACCGCCGCCTTGGTGGCGCAGTAGGCCGGATAGTTCGCCGACGCCACCAGTCCGAAGGTGGACGCGGTGCTGACGATGTTGCCGCTGCCCTTCTCGAGCATGTGGGGGATCACCGCCCGGACGCTCCTCTGGATGGCGTTCAGGTTGAGGTCCATGATGAAGTTCCACTCTTCGTCCGTGAACTCGTGAGCCTGCTTGCGTATCCCGCCGCCGGCGTTGTTGTAGAGGATGTCCACGCCCCCGTACCGTCCGATGGCCGTCTGGACCATCTCCTCGGGACCGCCGGCCGCGGTCACGTTCACGTTCAGGAAGGTGGCCTCGCCGCCCTCGCCGATGATGAGCTCGTCCACCCGCGGCGTCATGGTCTCCTGGATGTCACAGCACAGGACGCTGGCCCCCTCGCGCGCGAACAGCCGGGAAGTGGCCCGTCCGATTCCGCTGTTGGCCCCGGTGATGATGGCCACTCTGCCCCTCAGCCTCCCCAACCCGTCCCTCAACATGGGATGTTCGTCGCCGTTCGGTTTCGCCATTGCTTGCCTCCTTGGAGTTTGCGCCTTTCGGCTCACTCTCCCTTATCCGATTGCCGGTTGATTTCCAAGCGTGCCCCCGACGGCTGTCCGGGCGGTTCCACGCCGCCAATCCACGTATCCATGCCCCGTATCTCTGCCTATCCCCGTAGGTCGGATTAGCCGTAGGCGTAATCCGACACAGGGCTCCAACTCCAATGCGGCGTCGGATTACGCCTTCGGCTAATCCGACCTACGGAAAAGGGGGACCCGCCGGGAAACAGCGCCACCCGGCCCCGTGTTAACCTTCCCGGTGCAATAGGCTACAGTGTGACCTTCGAGGAGGACTGACATGGACCAGGCAAACGAAAAGTTCGTGGACGTGGATGGCATCCGGACGCGCTACTTCGAGAAGGGCAGCGGCGAGCCGCTGGTGCTGTTTCACGGCGGCAATTTCGGCTCCAACGACGCGGCCGACTGCAGCCTCGACTGGGGCCTGAACTTCGACGGGCTGGCGCAGTGGTTCCACGTCTTCGCGGTGGACAAGCTCGGCCAGGGGCTGACCGACAATCCCAAGAGCGACGACGACTACACCATGGCCGCGGTGGTGCGGCACGCCCTGAGCTTCCTGGAGACCCTGAAGCTCGGCAACGTCCATCTCGTGGGGCATTCCCGCGGCGCCTACCTGGTGGCGCGCATGACCCTGGAACGGGCCGACCTGATCAAGTCCGTGATCCCGGTGGACACCAACACCCTGGCCCCCGGAGTCGGGCGAAACGACATCGTGCACGCCAACGCCCCGGAGCCGCGGCTGGGACGGGAGAGCCAGCGCTGGGTGCTGGAGCGCTACTCCTACAACCACGACCACATCACGGATGACTGGCTCGACGCCTGCACCGCCATCGCCCAACTGCCCAAGTACAAGGAGGCGGTGGACAAGATGGAGATGCAGGGGCTCAAGACCAACCTCTTCCTGGCCCGGCACGCGCGGCAGAAGGAGGAGACCCTGGGCTGGCTACGGGACCGCGGCTTTCAACGGCCTACGCTGCTGGTGTGGGGCTACAACGATCCCACCGCGACCCTCGACCAGGGCATGCGCCTGATGGAGCTCATGGCGGGAAGCGAGCGCCGCACCCAGATGCATATCATCAACCAGGCCGGCCATTTCTCGTACCGCGAGCACCCCGCGGAGTTCAACGAGACGCTGCGGGCCTTCATCGCGAGCCAGTGATCCGGGATAGCGCCGGGCCGGCGGGATACATATGCCAAAAAAGAACACGGATACCACGGACCTGCGCACACCGGGGGCCTCGGATGGCGGAGCCCGTCAGTCGAGACGAGTCCGCATTGACCCTGCTGGCCGGGTGGTGGTGCCCGCCGGGTTCCGGAAGGCTCTTGGACTTCGCGGTGGCCAGGAACTCCTGGTTTCGCTGGACGACGGGGTCCTCAGGTTCCAGACCATCGACAAGGCCCTGGAGCGGCTGCGGCTGATCGCGAAAAGCAAGCGCAAAGGGCGCGGGAGCGTGGTTGACCAGTTCATCGCGGATCGGCGCGCGGACGCCGCCCGAGAGTAAGGATGCCGCTGTCGGTCCTGGCGATCGGCTGGTCCGAACAATACCCGGTACTGACCTCCTATCGCATGTGGCAACGACTCGACTTTGCGGGCATCGAGATCCGGTGCATTCGCTAGCTGGAGTTGCCGGCTTGAAAAAACACGGTACATCACCCATCATCCCAAAATACTACGTCTGGAGGTAAACCCATGGGCAAATACATGTTCCACACCACGTACACCGGCAAGGGTCTCGTGGGCCTGTTGAAGGAGGGCGGCAGCCGGCGGCGTCAGGCATTGACCCAGACCATCGAGGCGATGGGCGGCAGCGTCGAGGGGCTTTACTACGCCTTCGGCGACACGGACCTCTACATCATCGCCGATCTTCCCGATGACGCCACGGCGACGGCCGTCTCGCTCAACATCGCCAACGCCGGCGCCCTCAATATCAGGGCCACCGTGCTGATCACGCCGGAGACGGTGGACGAGGCGGTCAAGAAGAAAGTGCCCTACCGGCCGCCGGGCGCCCGTGCCACCCGCGGCCGCAAGTAGGGTTGGAGCGGCGGCACCGGCTTGAGCGGGCGCCGGTGCCCCATAACGAACCATGCCCCTCGTAAGCTTCGAAGACGTATCCCTGCAGTTGGGCGACCAGCGGTTGCTGGCGCATGCCGACCTCGCCATCGAGCCGGGGGAGCGGGTGTGCCTGATTGGCCGCAACGGCGCGGGCAAGACCTCTTTGCTCCGCCTCATCACCGGCCGGCTCGAACCCGACGACGGCGAGATCCACACCCAGAGCCGCATCCGTATCAGCGAGCTGGAGCAGGCGCTTCCTGAAGAGCTCCGGCAAACGGTAAGAGAGTACGTCACCACCGGGCTGGCGGACCTCCAGGCCCTCATCGATCGCTACGGGCGGCAGTCCAGGGAGACTCTGGACCGCAAGGGCCTGCTGGAGCTGGAGGTGTTGCATCGGGAGATCGACGCCCACGGCGGCTGGCACGTGGACCAGCGGGTGGAGACGGTGCTGAGCGAGTTGGACCTGCCGGCGGACCGGCGGCTGGAGGAGCTGTCCGGCGGCTGGCAGCGCCGGGTGGGGCTGGCCCGGGCCATCGTCGGCAACGCCGAGCTGCTGCTGCTCGACGAGCCCACCAACCATCTCGACCTGAGCACGATCCAGTGGCTCGAGGACCGGGTCTACAACTACGCGGGCAGCGTCCTGTTCATCACCCACGACCGCGCCTTTCTGCGGCGGCTCGCCACCCGCATCGTGGAGCTGGACCGCACCCGGCTCACGAGCTGGCCCGGGAGCTACGACAACTACCTCAAGCTCAAGGAGCAGACCCTGGCGGAAGACGCCCGGCACAATGCCTTGTTCGACAAGCGGCTGGCCCAGGAGGAGGAGTGGATCCGGCGCGGCATCAAGGCCCGCCGGACGCGCAACGAGGGCCGCGTGCGCGCCCTCATGGCCATGCGGGAGGAGGCGGCCCAGCGCCTGAAGCCCCAGGGCCATGCGCGCATCCACGTGCAGCATGGCGGCCAGTCCGGCCGCAAGGTGGTGGAGCTGCGAAACGTCACCCACGACTACGGCGCCGAGCCGCTGATCCGGGACCTGTCGCTCCGCATCATGCGCGGCGACCGCATCGGGCTCATCGGCAACAACGGCGTCGGCAAGAGCACGCTGCTGCGCATCCTGGTGGGGGAGATCACGCCCAACTCCGGAAGCGTGGAGCCGGGCGCCAACCTCGAGATCGGCTATTTCGACCAACTGCGGCGGGAGCTCGACCCCGACAAGACCGTGGCCGATACCGTCGCCGACGGCCGCGACCACGTCTTTGTGAACGGCCGGCCGCGTCACGTCATCGGCTATCTCAAGGGCTTCCTCTTCAGCCCCAAGCGGGCTAATAGCCCGGTGGCCGCGCTGTCCGGCGGCGAGTGCAACCGCGTCATCCTGGCCCGGCTGCTCACGCAGCCGGCGAACCTGCTGATCCTCGACGAGCCCACCAACGACCTCGACATCGAAACCCTGGAGGTGCTGGAAGAGCAGCTCGTGGCCTACCGGGGCACGCTGCTGGTGGTGAGCCACGACCGCAGCTTCCTCGACAACTGCATCACCAGCACGCTGGTCTTCGAGGATTCCGGCCGCATCCAGCCCTACGCCGGCGGCTACAGCGACTGGGCCAGACGCGGCAAGGCCCTGAACGTCACCGACGACCCCAACCGGAAGGCCGCCCAGGAGCCGGCCCGCGACCGGCGCGAGACCAGGTCGCGCCCCACCAAGCTCAGCTACAAGTTGCAACTGGAGCTGGACGGGCTACCGGAGCGCATCGAGGCCATGGAGCAGGCCGTGGCCGAGCTGGAGGACAAGACCCACCAGCCGGACTTCTACGCGCAGCCCTTCGCCAACGTCCAGCCGGTCCTGGACGAGATCAAGGCCGCCAAGGCAACCCTCGATGCCGCTGTTGAGCGCTGGACCGAGCTGGAGACCCTGAAGGAGGACGCGGAGCGGACCCTCCCTCGTAGGTCGGATTAGCCGAAGGCGTAATCCGGCACGGGGCGGCTGGGAGTCGGATTACGCCTTCGGCTAATCCGACCTACGGGTCCTACGGGTCCGGCTGGAGACAATGAGGGAGGAGGCGGAGCGGCGCTAGCCGGCACCCCCGCGCCGCCACTACCCCTGCACAGCCGTCACCCCGGGCTTGACCCGGGGTCCAGGCGGCTCTCCCTCTGGACCCCGGATCAAGTCCCGGGTGCCGAGGGGATGTCCCGGGGGCGACGGCGAATATCCCGATGGCTGACAGGGCACACATTGCCTGCCCCCGGAACTTCCGATAAGAAGGTGTGCGGAGACACCATGAAAAAACAAAGACTATCAGTGGCCGGGCGCCCCGCGGTGCGCCTCGATGCGGTGGAGAAGGTCTCGGGCTCGGCTTTTTATACCGGGGACATCGAGCTTCCGGGAATGGCGTATGCGAAGATCCTGAGGAGCCCCTTGCCCCATGCCCGGATTCTCAAGGTCGAGGCCGGCAAGGCCAGGGCTTTGCCCGGGGTCATCGACGTCCTGACCCGGGACGAGCTCGCAGGACTCAATTACAAATACGGCGCCACTTACAAGGACCAGGCGGTGGTGGCGGTGGACAAGGTCCGCTACGTCGGCGACCCGGTGGCCGCGGTGCTGTCCGCGGACGAGCTGGTGGCCGAGGAGGCCTTGGGGCTCATCGACGTCGAGTACGAGGAGCTGCCGTTCGTGGACACGGTGGACGACGCCCTGGCGCCCGGCGCTCCGCAGGTGCATGAGGGCGACGTCCCCAAGGCCGAGCTGCGCGGCTCCAAATACGGCGCGCCGGACCGGTTCAAGGGCACCAACGTGTGCTACCACTTCGGCTACGCACGGGGCAACGTCGAGGACGGCTTCGCGCGGTCCGACCACGTCTACGAGGACGTTTTCCGCTTCAACCGGGTGCAGCACTACTCGCTGGAGCCCCACATCTGCCTCGCCCACTACGACGGCGAGCGGTTGACGGTGTGGAGCTCGTGCCAGGACCCGTTCACGCTGCGGGGACACCTGGGGGGGATCTTCAAGCTGCCGCTCAACCGGGTGCGCGTGGTGGTGCCCTACGTCGGCGGCGGCTACGGCGGCAAGCTGTACGTCAAGGCCGACCCCATCGCCGCGGCGCTTTCGGTGCGGAACCGCCGCCCGGTCAAGCTGGCCATGAGCGTCACCGAGAGCTTCAAGACCGTGACGCGCCATCCCGCGCGCATCCGCATCAAGACCGGGGTCAGCAAGAAGGGCGAGCTGGTGGCCCGGGAACTGGAAGTCTACATGGACACCGGCGCCTACGCCGACGCCGGACCCCGGGTGACCCAGAAGGCCGGCTACCGCGCGGTGGGGCCGTACCGCGTCGCCAACGTGAAGATCGATGCCCACGGCGTCTACAGCAACACCGTGCCGGCCGGGGCCTTCCGCGGCTTCGGCGCGGTCCAGGTGGCCTGGGCCTACGAGTCGCAGATGGACATGATCGCCAAGCGGCTGGGTATGGACCCGCTCGACTTCCGGCTCAAGAACCTGCTGGAGAAGGGCGAGCCCTACACCCCCGGCGACACCCCCGTGGACTGCGACCTGAAGCAGGGGCTGCGCAGGGTGGCCCGTGCGCTGGACTGGAAGAAGGCCTCGCGGCCCAACGTGGGCAAGGGGTTGAGCGTTTGCCTGAAGGACGCCGGCGGCACCTACAAGGTGGCCGGCGCCTCCGTGAAGATGTCGTCGGACGGCAGCGCCGTGCTGCTCACCGGCAGCGTGGAGGTGGGCCAGGGCTGCCGTACGGCCTTGAGCCAGGTGGTGGCGGAGGAGCTGGGCATCAAGCTGGAGCAGGTGTCCGTGGCCCAGTTGGATACCGACGTCACCCCCTTCGACGTGTCCACCAGCGCCAGCAGTTCCATGACGGTCATGGGCTTGGCGACCCAGAGGGCGGCCCAGGACGTGAAGAAGCAGTTGCTGCGGGCCGCGGCCAAGGTCATGGGCGAGAAGGCCGACAGCCTCGCGCTCAAGGGCGGCCGGGTACGCGGCGCCAAGGGACGCGGAGTGCCCTACGGCGACGTCATCGCCGAGTACTTCGGTAGCTCCGCCACCGAGATCGTCGGCCGGGGCGTCTACCGCGACAAGAAGAGCAAGACCGCGGTGCTGGGTTCCCCCACCACCTTCTGGGAGGTGGGTTGGGGCGGCGTGGAGCTGGAGGTGGACCCGGACACCGGTGTCATCCGCATCCTCAAGTTTGTCTCCCTGGCCGACGTGGGACGGGCCATCAACCCATTGCAGGCCGAGGGGCAGGATGAAGGCGGCGTGATGTTCGGCTTGGGACACACGCTGCTGGAGGAGATGGTCTACGAGGACGGCCAGCTTCTGAACCCCAACCTCGTGGACTACCGCGTGCCGGCCTTCCACGATATGCCGGAGCAGTTCATCTCGGAGCTGGTGGAAAGCGGCAACGGCCCTGGGCCGTTCGGCGCCAAGGGCATGGGCGAGGGCGGCGTGCTGCCGGCCGCGTCCGCCATCGCCGCGGCCGTGGACGACGCCGTGGACGTGCGCATCTGCGATTTGCCGCTGACGCCGCCCAAGGTATGGCGCCATCTGCAGGAGCGTGCCGGCGCGAGCTAGTGTTTTGCGAGGCGCGAGACTAGCCGGCCCGCACCCTGCGAATCGCTTTCGCGATGCGCGGACCTTGTCGCCACGGCATGACGACCGGTAGGGGCGACCGGTGGTCGCCCCGCATGCGCCTGCACCCACGAAAGGATTTCATCATGTCAGACCCGACGCGTTTCCGAGCCATGGTCGTCAGCGAGAACGAGGACAAGACCTTCTCCCGCGCCATCAGCCAAAGGACGGCGGACGACCTGCCGGACGGCGACCTGCTGGTCTCGGTGGCCTACTCGTCCCTCAACTACAAGGACGCGCTGTCGGCCTCCGGCAACAAGGGCGTCACCCGCAACTTTCCCCACACCCCCGGCATCGACGCCGCGGGCACGGTGGTGGAGAGCGGCGCCGGCGACTTCGCCAAGGGCGACGAGGTGGTGCTCACCGGGTTCGACCTGGGCGCCAACACCGACGGCGGCTTTGCCGAGTACGTGCGGGTGCCGGCTGCCTGGGCGGTGAAACGGCCGGACGGGCTGAGCCTCAAGGAAAGCATGGTGTACGGCACGGCCGGCTTCACTGCGGCCCTTTCAGTGCTGCGGCTCCAGGAAGGCGGGGTCACGCCGGACTCTGGGGACGTGCTGGTAACCGGCGCCACCGGCGGCGTGGGCTGTCTGGCGGTGGGCATCCTGGCCCACGCCGGCTACCGGGTGGTGGCATCCACCGGCAAGGAGTCGGAAAAGGATTTCCTCATGGGCCTGGGCGCGGCCGACGTCATTTCCCGGGAGGCGGCGGACGACCAGTCGGGGCGGCCCTTGTTGAAGAGCGTGTGGGCCGGCGCCGTGGACACCGTCGGCGGCAACATCCTCGCCACTGCCATCAAGTCCGCCATGTACGGCGGCGTGGTCACCTGCTGTGGCAACGTGGCCTCCGTGGAGCTCCCGACCAGCGTCTTCCCATTCATCCTCCGGGACGTGCGCCTCATCGGCGTGGCTACCCCGGACTGCCCCGCGGACATCCGCGCCACCCTGTGGCGGAAGATGGCCGGTGAGTGGAAGCTGCCCAACCTGGACGCCGTCACCACCGACTCCTCACTGGACGAGCTGGACCCCCACATCGAAAGCATCCTCAAGGGCGGGATCCGCGGCCGCGTGGTGGTGGACCTTTCGCGTTGACGAAACTCCGATCAATGGTCATGGCGGCCTTCGACTTCGCTTCGCTACCAAGGAGATGTACGGCTTCCGACTCCGAGGTAGGTCGGGTCAGCCGAAGGGGTAACCCGGCATCCGCACCGTTGCATGTCGGATTACGCTTCGCTAATCCGACCTACGTCGTTGCCGGCTACAGGTGCTTGAGGCGTAGCGAAGCGAAGTCGAAGGACGCTGTGTTGCACGCTGGCAAATAACTTCCTCGAGGATTGCCATGGCATCGTGGATGGTCGGCATCGATACCGGAGGCTCCTTCACCGATCTGATCGCGTTCGATCCCGACACCGGCGAACGGCGGATTGCCAAGGTGCCCTCAAGGCCGGATGATCCGTCGGCCGCGGTGATGGATGCCCTGGATGAACTGTTCCAGTCCGGGGTCGACCCGGGCGGGATCGAGTTTCTGGTCCACGGCACCACCGTGGCGACCAACGCCCTTCTGGAAAACAGGGGCGCGCGCACGGGCCTGCTGATCACCCGGGGCTTCCGGGCGGTCTATGAAGGGCGCGGCTGGTCGCAGCCGGCGCCGGAGGATCTGGCGGATCCCTACTACGTCAAACCGCCCCTGTTGGCGCCGCAATCGCTCACCGAAGAGATCACCGAGCGCCTCGATTATCTCGGCAACGTGCAGACACCGCTTGACGAGGACGACGCCAGACGAGCGATTGCACGGCTGAAGGAGAAGGACGTCGAGGCGGTCGCCATCAACTTCCTCTTCAGTTTCCGAAACCCCGAGCACGAGGAGCGGACCGCGGCGCTCATCGCCGAGATGGCGCCGGAGTGGCGCGTGTCGGTATCGTCACGGATTCTGCCCACCATCCGCGAATATCCGCGCCTTTCGACCACCGTCATCGATGCCTTCGTGGGTCGGTCCATGGAAACCTACCTGCTGCGGCTGTTGGAAAGGCTGCGCGCGGCCGGCATCGTGACGCCGCAGATCTTCCTCATGCAGTCCAACGGCGGCCTGATGCGCATGAACGTCGGCGCCCGCTTTCCCAACCAGACGCTGCTCTCGGGCCCGGCGGCCGGGGTCGTGTCCGGCATCGAGCTGGCCGCGGTCCTGGGACGCAGGAATCTCGTCACCTTCGACATGGGCGGCACATCGACCGATATCAGCGTGATCCGCGACGGGCGGTCCGAGGAAACCACCGCGGGCCGGATCGCGGGACAGGATCTCGCGACCCCGATGCTGGCGGTCCACACCCTGGGCGCGGGCGGTGGCACCATCGCCTGGATCGGGAAGGACGGCCTGATGAAGGTCGGGCCCCGGAGCGCGGGAGCCGACCCGGGACCGGCCTGTTACGGCAGGGGCGGCGAGCTGTCGACGGTGACCGACGCCAACCTGCTGCTGGGCGCCCTCGGGGACAGCAGCGCCCTCGGCGGGCGGCTGCGGCTGGACCGGATCCGGGCGGAGGCGGTGATTCGGACGGGTCTGGCCGAACCGCTCGGCCTCGACGTGGTGCAGGCGGCGGCCGGGATTCTCAAGATCGTCAACAACAACATGGCCGTCGAGCTCAGGCTTGCGCTGCAATATCGCGGCGTCGATCCGCGCGACTTCGTCCTGGTCGCCTTCGGCGGCGCCGGTCCGCTGCACGCCGGCCTGCTGGCCGAGGAGCTCCGGTTACCCGCGGTCCTGGTGCCGCCGAATCCCGGCCTCAACAGCGCCTTGGGACTGCTCCAGACCCAGGTGAGACACCTCTACCTGCAATCGGATCTCGGCTTGGTGAGCGGTTACGATCCCGCGCGCATGAACCAGCGTTTCGAGGAGTTGCGCCGCCGGGCGATGGAGGACATCGAGGCGGAGCACTTCGACCTCTCGGAGGTGGTTTTCCGGCGCCAGGTGGACATGCGCTATCTGCATCAGGGGTACGAGCTTTCCGTGGACTGCCCGGACCGGGAGATCGTGGACGCGGACAAGGCCGAGCTCAAGGCGCGCTTCGACGAGCGCCACGGCGCGGTGTACGGGGTGACCGCCAAAGACGAGGACGCGGAAGTCGTGACGTTCCGGCTCCTTGCAGAGATCGCGGTGCCGCGGCTCACGCCGCCGCCCGTGGAATCCGGGGACCGCAGCGTCGAAAACGCCATCATCGGCCGGAGACCGCTCTTCGACCTGAAGCGCGGAGAGTTCCAAGAGGCCGTGGTGCTTGACCGCGGCCGGCTGTTGGCCGGCAACCGGATCGACGGGCCTGCCGTGATCGAACAGCTCGACGCGACGACGGTGCTGCCCGAGTCACAGCATGCCACCGTCGACACCTTCGGCAACCTCGTCATCGAGAGGGGAGAGAACCATGAATCTTGACCCGATCACCACCGAAGTCGTGCTGAGCCGGCTGCGGGAGATCACCGCATCCATGGCGCACGCGCTGTTCCACAGCGGCTACTCGCCGATCCTGCGCGAATCCCAGGACGGTACCGCCGGGCTGACCGATGGCACGGGACGTGTGATCATGGTCGGCGGCGGCCTGCAATACCATTCCCTGCTGTATTCACAGTCGGTGGCCAGCATCCTGGAACGTTATCCGGCGGGGGGGATGAGCGAAGGAGATTCGTTCGTTTCCAACGATCCCTACAAGGCGGGCAACAGCCACGTGCCCGACATGATGGTGGCGACTCCGGCATTTCACGAAGGCAGGGTGGTCGCTTTCGGAGTGAGCGTGGCCCACAAGGCCGACGTCGGCGGTCTGGTGCCGGGCTCGAGCGGCGCGGCAGCGCGCGAGATCTTCCACGACGGCATCCTGCTGCCGCCGGTGCGGTTCATGACGGCCCAAGGCGTCCTTCCGGAGGTGGAGGCGATTCTTCGCAACAACAGCCGTACTCCGGACGTGGTGCTCGGCGACCTGCGCGGACAGGTGGGGGCAACAAGACTCGGGGCCACCCGGTTCCAGGCGCTGCTGCGCGAATATGGCGCGGACACCCTGTTGAGCACCATCGATGAACTGCTGACGCGCACCACCGCCCGGGTCCGGAGCGAGATCGCGTCCTGGCCGGACGGGGAGTTCGAGGCGGAAGGGTTCCTCGATCACAACGGCGTGGACCGGTCGAAGCCGGTACGTATCCACGTCCGGGCCATCAAGGCCGGGGAGCGGTTGACGCTCGATTTCTCCGGCAGCGACCCCCAGGCCCCCGGACCCGTGAACACGACGCGGGTCACGGCCCGGGCGGTTTCGACGCAAGCGGTCCTGGCGGCATCGGATCCGAGCATCCCGATGAACGCGGGCGCATTCGAGGCCATCGAGTTCAACTTGCCGCCGGGACTCGTGATGAGCCCGGAATTCCCGGCAACCGTCAACCATTACTTTCCGACGTCGCACCTCGTCTACAACTGCGTTCTCGCCGCCATCGGACGGTTCAACCCCCATCGGGCGGTGGCGCCTTCGGGCCTCGGCACCGGCGCCATTGCCGTCGGCTACAAGGAAAGCCGCTCAGGTCGCCCGACCGTCCAGTATGAGATCCTGATCACCTCGCTGGGCGGCACCAGCGACCATGACGGCGCGGCCATCGTGATGCCGGTCAATCATTTCGCCCCCGGCACGCCGGTCGAGATCCTCGAGACCGAATATCCCGTTGCCGTCCGCCGTTACGAGATCTGGCAGGACTCGGCCGGCGCCGGGCGCTGGCGCGGCGGCACCGGGTTTGTCCGCGAGTACGAGTTCCTGACCGATTGCATGCTCACGGTACGCTCTTCAAACCATCGACAGGCCTCATGGGGCCTCAACGGCGGCGGCGGCCCGCCCACTTCCAGGACCACGATCCAGAACCCGGACGAGGACCCGTCCGAAGTCGACATCCTGGAAAGCCGGTCGCTCCGGGCCGGCGCCAGGCTTGCGATCTTCCGTAGCGGGGGCGGCGGTTACGGCGATCCCAGGGAACGCCCCGCCGAGTTGGTGCGGCAGGACATCGAGGATGGGTACGTGTCGCGGGAGCAAGCCCGGGAAGCATACGGACTTGCCGACGACGAGGGCTGAGGGAAACAGAGAAGGGGTACGAGCGGTTGCGGTTCGGACCCCTGGTTCATTTGGTCGGTTCAACACCCGCTAGATAGGCTAGCAGTCATCGTCAAACAGCTTCGCCTTCTGGGCCCTTTCCCGTTCCTGGGAACGCCTGCCGTAAACGAACACGCCGACAAGGCTTGCGAGACTAGCGATGATTACAGCCAATCCGGATGCGTCTTTGTCGTTATAGATCAGCAAAGAGCCCAGGCTCACAGCGGCTAGGGTGATAAAAAGGGATGCAAAGACACCGATCTTCTGAACTGCAGCATTTCCCTTGACCACGGTCTTCTCAAGCTCCTGACGATGTGCGGATTGCCTTTCCGCCATAGCCACAATACGCTCCGCACCGTTTGGCAGGGCCTTGTTGTACGCTTGTAGGATCTCGGGTGGTGGTAATGGTCCCCGGAACTCGACCGTGGTTTGCTGCGAGGCTACGATTGTGAAAGTAGCAGCCTCAGAAGGCTTGGGCTTGATCTCGGGAGGCGAGCTCTCTTTATTGCCCTGCATCACTTACGGGGGTCGCTAGATCCATAAAGGCGAAGGTAAGTTGACGATGGTCCAGCCGAGCGTCCTTGTCGGTGGACAGGGATTCCATGGCGTGCTTCAGGTCCTGGCCGATCATCCTGAAGTCAGAATACAGGGCTTTGGCATCTGCCGTTTCCTCGGTTTCGCTGGCGTTGTAGCTGTCGAACTGTCCGTAGATATCAAGCATCCTTGCCATCCCGGACCAAAGGGATGGAGCCGCAAAGAGAAAGTCGGTGTCCATTGCGCTTCCCGACATGAACACGTTGCCCAGTCGTGACGCTCTCTTCTCAACCATTGATTACCTCCACGTACGTCCAGGTTAACATCCGTGCCCAGATGAGGAAAGGTCCGGTACCCCAATTGGGGGAGCATTTTATGTGCCGCTTCATATACGAGTCAACCCTTGTAGGCCTGGACATTACCCGCCCCAAATAAGCCCTTTTGGTGAACCGAGTTTCAGCCGTCGCGGCCGGTTGTAGTCTCACTCGTTCAGCTTGAACAGCCGCTCGGCGTTGCCGTGGCGGATGAGCTCCTTGGTCTCGTCCGAGATGTTCTGATTGATGGACAGGAGCTGCACGTCCCGGAACTTCATGCTGCCGCCGGGGTCGTCGTGGGGGTAGTCGGTGGCGAACAGGAAGCGCTCGGGTCCCAGGAACTCGATGGCGTCGGGCAGCGCGGCTTCCTCGGTCTCGATGGTGAAGTAGAAGTTGTTGCGGAAGTAGTGGCTGGCCGGTTTCTTGTTTTTCTCCAGGAACACCTCGGGTCCGTAGAACGCCCGGTGGCGCCGCAACTTGGCGTTGACTCCCCGAATGACGTCGGAGTCGGCGTCCCCGTCGTAGTCCACCGGAGGCCCGTTGAAGGCCGCGTCCAGCCGGTCCACCAGCGGTTTGATGAAGCCCGTCCCGGCTTCGGTGAAGATGACCTGCAGGCCGGGGAAATCGTCCAGCAGGCCGCTGGTCACCAGTGATACCAGGCTTATCTGCCCCTCCTGAGGGGCGAAGAAGTAGAGGCCGTCCTTTTGGAAGTTGGGGAGGTTGCTGATGCGGTGGCCGTGCTGGATGTTGTGGAGATAGATGGGCATCTCCATCTCCTCCGCTCGTGCGAAGAAGGGCCACAGTTCCTTGTGGCTTCCCAGGCTCTCGCCGTAGGGATGGTCCTGAACCGGGAAGACCTTGTCCAGCACCACGGCGCAGAACCCTTCCTTCTGCGCCCACTCCATCTCGCGGATGGCCGCGGGCACGTCCTGGAGCTGCACGAGGGCCACGCCGATGATGCGGTCGCCGTAGTGCTCCATCAAGCGCAGGTTGGACAGGTTGTAGGAGCGGGCGATGGCCGACGCCAGCGCCGGCTCGATCATGTACGTCCACCAACCGGAGAACTGCGGCAGGATGAACTGTCGGTCCACCCCCAGCACGGGCATCTCGTCGAGCCGCACCTGGAGATCCACCAACCCCTTCATGCTCGCGCCGGAACCCGGCGCACCCAGCGGCGTGACGCCAGGGACTTCGGGCGGCCCGCCGGGAAAGTCGATGTCGATGAGCAGCCCCTCCTCGCTGTACCGCGGGATCGGCGCCTTGTCGCGAAACTCTTCGGGCATGTCGTCAAAGGCGTCGCTGGGCATGATGTGGGTGTCGCAGTCGATGATCACGTGGATTCCTCCTGGTGGAATCCTTAGCTATTAACGCCCTTGGCCAAGCTTGGCAACCTCGCGCGAGCGGGGCCGGACGAACAGTCCGGGCGCTGCTGAACGCCTTGCGTTGAGACGTTCCGAAGAGAAAGTGCAGCAGGGGTCAGAATGTCGGTGTTCTGATCCCTGTTGCGCATTTGGTCGCAAGCGGGAGTGTGGGATGGCGGGCCGCACCACGGATGAGGCAAGAATAGAGCCGGACATCGGCAGTGTCATTGTACCGGCCATAAATTAATGACATACTACAGGCCATGCTCGTACCCCGTCACAATTTACACGTTCCCCTTCCAACAGACATTCACGCACGTCTAAAGGCCGAGGCGAAACGCTCACGGCAGCCCACGACGGCCCTGGTCCGTGAAGCTATCGAAGCATGGCTGGCCGAACGGGAGAAAGAGGCTCTGCACGATGCCATCGCCAACTACGCCCGGGCGGCTGCCGGCACACCTGCCGATCTGGATCCCGAGTTGGAAAGCGCCGCGGTGGATCATCTTCTTGATATCGAGCGGGGCGACAGTTGAAACGCGGGGAGGTTTACTGGGCGACCTTGGCGCCTCGGTCCGGTTCGGAGCAGCAAGGCCGGCGGCCCGTCGTCGTGGTTTCTCACGACGGTTTCAACCAGGCACCCGGCTGGCAGTCCATCATCGTCGTCCCATTGTCGACATCCCTCTCCCAAGGGCAGCGCGGACCGACAGCCGTCGCCGTGCCCAAAGGCGTCGCAGGGTTGAGCAAGGACGGTACAGCGCTATGTCACCAGGTGACGACGCTTGATCGGGCAAAGTTGTCGCGCCGTATCGGTACGTTGCCGAACGCGGTCATGGGCGCGGTGGACGCCGGCCTTAAAGCCGCTTTGTCGCTGTGGTAACCCGGGACTGACGGCATGTGTGGACGATACACGCAGACGAGAAAGCTTCACGACCTCGTGGACCGCTTCGGCATCGAGGATCCGGACTTCGATCTGGCGCCCCGGTACAACCTTGCGCCGAGCCAGGACGCGCCGGTGGTGGGCGTGAATCCGAATACGCCGGATACCCGCTCGCTGCGGCTGATGCGCTGGGGGCTCGTCCCGTATCATGCGAAGGAGGCCGCCAAGCCGATCATCAACGCCCGGGCGGAGACCCTCGCTCAGCGGCCCGCCTTCCGCGGCCTGCTGCCGCGGCGGCGCTGCCTGGTGCCGGCCGACGGCTTCTACGAATGGCGCCGGGAGGGCCGTTTCCGGACGCCCATGCGCTTCACGCTCAAGAGCGGCGAGCCGTTCGCCTTCGCCGGCCTCTGGGACCGCCGGCTCCAGCCCGACGGCGCCCCGCTCTATTCGTTCACCATCGTCACCACGAGCCCGAACAGGCTTCTCGAGCCGGTGCACAACCGGATGCCGGTCATCCTACGCCCGGAAGACGAAGCCAAGTGGCTAGATCCCGCGGCCACGGACCCCGCGGCCCTGGCGCAACGGCTGAAGCCCTATCCCGCCGAGTTGATGGTCGGATACTGCGTCTCGCGGGCCGTCAACTCGCCTGTGAACGACTCGCCAGAGTGCATTGCGCCGGAAGAAGCGCCGCTTACTTTGCTGCGAACGCCCTGATCGCTACCCGGGTGGCCGGCGTGAGGGCTTTGCTATTGTGAAATGTATCAAAAGGTATATTTATTATACTATATCGCCGTTCTCCACGGAGGAGGATGCCACATATGAAAGCAAAGAAGTTTGATGTCGACTTTAACGCCGGCAAGGACGTAACCGCTGCTCTCGATTTGCCTGCCGCTCGCCGTCCCGCGCGGGAACAACGACGCGTGAACGTGGATTTCCCACTGTGGATGGTCGAATCCCTGGATCGAGAGGCTAGTAGGCTCGGAGTCACCCGTCAATCCATTATCAAGCTGTGGTTGGCGGAGCGCCTAGAGCGGTCCAAGCCTCACGACGGGTAACAGCATGACTGCGATTCGCAAGTTTCTCTTACGCGATGTCCGCTGTTTCGACGGTGAACATGAGTTCAACATACGCCCGCTCACATTTCTCGTCGGAGAGAACAGCACGGGAAAAACAACCCTCCTTGGTTGTCTGCAAGCGTTCTCAGATTTTCTCGATTCCCGACGTCGGCCTGACATCGACTTTAACGCGGAGCCCTACCAAATGGGTGCCTTTGCGGACATTGTCCGGAGATCACGGCCCAAAAGGCCAGAGTTTCAACTGGGACTTGTTACGCAATATGGAGACCAACAGAAACTTGGTTATTTGCTGACTCTCGCGCAGAAAGAAAGAGGATCTGAGCCGGTAATTCACAGAGCGTCGTGGGTCTTTGATGATGGGGAGATCGGGTTTTCTCAGCGCGCAGATCACGACCTATCATCCAAAATCAGTTTTTCTCGCCAAAACAAGTTTCAGGTCCAGATGAACAGTCCTTGGCTCCACTGGCACCCGTTTGACTTCGACCATGCTGTACGCCTCGCGCTGTCCAGTTCACCGGCGGATCCGGATGACGGTGCCAGACAGTTTCGGAGATATGTGGCGAAAAAGAACAAAGTCTTCGTTAGGCAAGTCAGGCAAGAGTTGGCCGCGCATTCCATCAATGAGCTGTTCGCTACGTGGGATGAAACTGGATCCATCTTCGACGCGCCAGTTCGTTTGTCTTTGCCCCTGTCAACTCACAGCATTGGGCCCGTTCGTTCCAAGCCGAAACGCACCTATGATCCCCTGAGGGAAGCGGAGGCTCCGGACGGTAGCGAAATTCCAGTGGCGCTGATGAATTTGAGCATCTTGAGAACGACCGAATGGAATGGTCTGAGGCGACAACTCATAGACTTTGGGCAAGCCTCTGGTTTGTTTTCCGACATCGCAATACGCAAACTTGGCGGTTCCAGGGGCGATCCCTTCCAGTTGCAAGTCAAGGTCAATGGGCCGAGGGCGAACTTGATGAATGTCGGCTATGGGGTAAGCCAAGTCCTTCCTATCGTGGTTCGGATACTGACTAGTCGGCGCGCCACCTTTCTGTTGCAACAACCGGAAGTCCATTTGCACCCAAGAGGGCAGGCCGAACTCGCCTCCCTGCTCGTGGGCGTTTATCGGGCGCAGAACACGTCATTCGTGGTCGAAACCCACAGCGATCATATGATTGACCGTGTTCGCATCGAGATAAAACGAGGCAGGATCAAGCCGGAAGATGTCTCCCTGATATACCTGGAGTCTGTCGGCAATCACGTAGAGACTCACAACATCGGATTTGACGCGCACGCCAATATGGTCGGCGTTCCCCAACACTACCGTGATTTCTTTCTGAACGAGGCGGATCGCTTGCTGGGATTGGCGGATTGAGACATGTGCGTGATTCTGGATGCAAACAGCTACAGCGACTTTCTTGACGCGGACAACACCGGCATGCGGCCCCTCAGGGACTGGCTCAGGACACAGGGAAAACTCGTCTACGCGCCAACCCGAAGGATGAAGGCCGAGCTTGATTCCTATGGACACATGAGAAAGCGGTTTGTCGAGTACTCTCAGGCGGGTAGGGTGAAGGAATTGGCGGAGGAAGAAGTCGTCGCCAAGGAGGCCGAACTGACTGATTTATCGTCCGATGACGCGCACATAGTCGCGCTTGCGCTCGTCGCCAGGGTCGACGTGCTGGTCTCCCACGACAAGAAGCTGCACGACGACTTCAAAAGACTCGTCAAGGGTAAGGTGTACCAGAACGAGAAACACAAGCATCTTCTGCGGCGCGACACCTGTCCCTGAGCCTGACGATGGCTCCCATCCTCGCCCCCGTATCCCGGGTCAAGCCCGGGACGGCAGGGGTACTGCTACTTCGCCGCGCAGACCATGATCTCCACCTGGGTGCCCGGGGTGAGCGCCACGCCGATGGCGGCCCGGGCCGGGAGATTGTCCTTGTCGATCCAGGCCATCCAGGCCTCGTTCATCTCGTCCTTGGCGTCGATGTCGGCGAGATAGACGGTGGATGTGAGGATGCGGGACTTGTTGGTGCCGGCGGCGGCGAGGACATCGTCGATCTTGGCCAGTACCTGTTCCGTCTGGCCTTTTGTGGACAGGGACTTGTCGTCGGCCACCAGGCCGGACAGGTATACCAGATCGCCGTGCACCACGGCGCGGCTGTTCCAAACCTGTGGTCTGATTCGTTCAATGCTCATTGGGCTGTGACCTCCGTTGGAATGAATTTCCGGGTAATTTCCCCGACCGCGAAATGCTATCAGATTTTGTCGGGGACGCCTACGAGTCCGAGGATTTCGCCTCCGCCTTGTCCTGCTCCTTGCGGCCCTGCCGATTCCCCCTGCGGCGGAACAGCGACGCCGCCGCGGCCAAGGCGCAGAGCACCGCCGCGGTCAGGAACACGAGCTGGAACGCGGCCACGAAGGCGCCCACCTCTCCCAGATCCGTGTGGGAGACGCGCCAGCGCTCGAACAGGAGGCTGGCTCCGGTGACGCCGAAGACGATGCCGGCGGTGCGCATCATCTGGTTGATGCTGCCGGCGACGCCCTGGTGCTCGCGGAGGATGGCGCCCATCACGAAGCTCATGTTGGGCACCTGGAACGTGCCCAGGCCGAGTCCCACCATGGCCAGGGACAGGGCCGCGGTGGGATAGTCCGAGCCCGCGTCGAGGCCGCTGGCCAGCCACAGGCCCACGGCCTGGACGGCCAGGCCCGCGGAACTCAGCCCGGCGGTGCCGATGCGGTCGGACAACCGGCCGGCGAACGCGGCGGCAAAGATTGTCATCACCGCGGGCGCAAAAAGGAGCAGGCCAACCAGAATCCCCCGGTAACCGAGGACGTTCACGGCATAGTAGGGAACCAGCAGGCCGATGGGGAACCGGGTGGCGTTGGCCGCCAGGGTGAGCAGGTTGGCGAGGGTGAAGGCCGGCCAGCGGAACAGGTCGATGTTGATGACGGGCGCGGCCACCCGTTTCTCGGTTACGAGGAAGACCGCCAGGCTGGCCGCTCCGGCCAGCGCGAGCACGATCACCTCCGGCGCCGTCCAGCCGAGGTCGCGGCTCCGGGTCATGGCGAGGAGCAGCGCGCTGGCCGCCAGGGTCAGGGTCGCGGCGCCCAGAAGATCGAACCGCTCGCTGGAGGCCGGTCGTTGTCCGGATCGGACGCGGCCGGAGGTGAACCAGGCGATGAGCAGCGCGGGAAGCGCCCGGTAAAGGTAGACGCCGCGCCAGCCGAAGGCGTCCACCAGCACGCCGCCCAACAGCGGGCCTAGGGCGTACCCCGTGGCCGTGTTCATCTGATAGAAACCCAGCGCCCGTCCGCGTTCGTCGCCGCTGACGGTCAGCGTCACCAGAGCCGGGGCCGCGCCGAACACCAGCGCCACGCCCACCCCCTGGAGTATTCGCCCCATGAGCAGCCACGCGAAGGTCTGGGCGGAGCCGCATACGACGAACGCGACGGCGCTGATCAGGAGGCCGATGGTGAGGATGCGCCAGTGGCCGAAGATATCCGCCAGCCGGCCGCAGCCCAACAGCAGGCTGGCGTGCGTCAGCACGTAGCTCACCACAACCCACTGAATGGACATGAGGTTGATGCCGAACGCCTCGGTAATGGCCGGGAACGCGATGTTGACCGAGGTGTCGAGGGACGCGAGGAGGCCGCTGAGCCCGGCGATGAGCAGGGTCGGGTTTGACCAGATCCGGGTCGTCGGTGATGTCGAGTCGGGCAAGGAACCCCGCTAGTTCAGCTTCCCGCCAGCCACCGGTCAAGCCGCTCGTTGTAGGCGTCGGGCCGGGTGCCGCGCATCATGTGCCCGACCCCTTCCCAGAACTCGAATACGACCTGCGGCGAGGCGATGGTCCGGAGATGGCCGAGCTCCTGGGCGAGAATGGCCCCGGGCTGCGGCGAGACCGTGGCATCGCCCACCAGGATCAGCGTCGGCACCTGGATGCGCCGTAGCCGCTCCTCGGACGCCAGCGCCCAGTCCCGGTTGTCGGTCAGGAGCCGCGTCAGGGCGTGGGCCGAGAAGTGGCGGTTGCGGTAGACCTCCCAGTCCTCCTGCTCGGGCGTGAGCCCGCGCTCCCGGGCCTCGGCGCGGATCTCGTCTTCCGGCCGCTCCAGCCGGGCCAGACCGCCGGGCAGGGCGGTCACGAAGGCGTGCTGCATGCGCCAGTACACCGGGTCTTCCAGGAAGGCACGGGAGATGTCCTCGGGATGGTCCGACGCCAGGATGGTGCCGATGTTGCCGCCCCAGGAATGGCCGGCGTAGGCCGGGCGCTCGAGCCCGAGGTTGCCGATAAATTGGTGCACGTCTTCGGCGAAGTCCCGCAAGCGGTAGCCGGTCACGGGCTTGTCGGACTCGCCGTGGCCCCGGAGGTCCGGCGCCACCACGTGGTAACGGCCGGCGAAATGCTCCGCCACTCCCGCCCAGCCGAGGCTGTAGTTGGTCCAGCCATGGACCAGCAGCAGGTCCGGGGCGCCGGGGTCGCCCCACTCCCGGTAGTGCAACCGGATGCCCTGTACCTCGGTGAAGCCGCTTCTCGGGTCCTCAGCCATGATCGTCCTCCATTGGCAGAGCGCACTCCATTGTGAGGAAGGAATGCGACGAACGCACCCATGTACAACGAGATAGTGATACACGTTTGGGAAAGTTCTGACCAATTGGCATAAAGGTCGGTAGCGTCTCAGTTCCGAGGAGACAACATCGATGCCGGAGTTCATCACCGCAGCCACAGAAGAAGACTACCGGGAGGCGAGGGCCTTGCTGCGCGAGTACGAAGTCGAGATCGAAGTGGACCTGTGCTTTCAGGGGTTCGAGGAGGAGCTTGAGACTCTGGAGCGCGTCTACGGCTCGCCGGGGGGAAGATTCCTTCTCTTACGCCAGGGAGAGCGGACCGCGGGCTGCGTCGCCCTCAGGGATCTGGGCGGCGGAATCTGCGAGATGAAGCGCCTCTTTCTGCGCCCTGGTTTTCGCGGCAAGGGTCTGGGGCGAAAGTGTGCGGAGCAGATCGTCCGAACGGCACGGGAGATGGGTTACCGCGCCATGCGGCTCGACACGCTTTCTGTCATGCAGGCAGCCATCGCCTTGTATCGCTCGATGGGTTTCACCGAGATCGCCCCTTACACCGAAATCCCCTGGAAGGCGCGCTGTTCATGGAGTTGGAGTTGGGGTAGGGGTAGGGTTCAAACTGAGACACTGCCGACGGAGGACCGTATGAGCCCGACCCAAGACTCGTTCACGTTGCCCGAAGCCACCATTGACGACATCCACGCCGCGTATGCCGCCGGGGGCCTCACGGCGCGTCAACTGGTGCAGATGTATATCGACCGCATCGAGGCCTATGACCGGGGCGGCCCCCGAATCAACTCCATCATCACGGTGAACCCGGCGGCGCTGGAGGAGGCGGACCGCCTGGACGCCGCGTTCAAGAGTTCGGGCAAGGCGGGTCCGCTCCACGGCATCCCGGTGCTCATCAAGGACCAGGCGGACCTGAAGGGGACGCCCACCACCCTGGGCTCCCTGGTCTTCAAGGACTACTACCCGGACCGGGACTGCCGGGTGGTGGAGAAGCTCAAGGAAGCCGGCGCCATCGTGTTGGCCAAGACCACCCTGGGCGAGCTGGGTGCCGGCGACACCCACGGCTCGCTGTTCGGGTCCACCCGGAATCCCTACGATGTCGAACGCACCGTGGGCGGGTCGTCGGGCGGGTCCGGCGCCGCCGTTTCCGCCAATTTCGGCACCGTTGGGATCGGCCAGGAGGGGCTGGCCTCCATACGCCGGCCCTCCACCTGGAACTGCATCGCCGGCATGCGCCCCACCGCCGGTTTGGTGAGCCGCAGCGGCGTCTACTCCGGCTGGCCGCAGGAGGCCGGCTCCCTGGGCCCCATGGCCCGCACGGTTCGGGACATGGCCACGCTGCTGGACGTTATGGTGGGCTATGACGGGGACGATCCGATTACCTCCAGAGGGGTGGGGCACGCGCCGTCGAGCTACACCGACTTCCTGGACGCGGACGGCCTGCGCGGAGCCAGGATCGGCATCCTGCGGACACCCATGGGCTACAACACCGACCCGGAGGCAGACGATTTCAAGAGCATCACCGGGGTCCTCGACAATGCGGTGGAGGAGCTTCGCGCCGCCGGCGCCGAGGTGGTGGACCCGGTGGAGTTGGCGCGGCTCAACGAGTTGCTGGCCAAGCGTTGCGCCAACCCCACCGCCGGCGAGACGGCCTTCGGGATCTACATGGCCCGGAGCGCCAACCCGCCGTACCGGACGCGCGAGGAGGCCATGCAATCGCCCGAGTTCGCCAAGCTGTCGGAGCGGGTGCAGGTGCGCCTGAAGGCTACCGCCGACCCCGCCGACCACTACCAGTACCTGCTGGCTCGGGACCACCTCATGATCCACCTGCTCAAGACCATGGCCGAGCACCGCCTCGACGCCATCGTCCACAAGGCCGTGGAACACCAGCCCACGCTCATCGCCGACGGCGTCAAGCCGCCATACGTGAACCACAAGGGCGCGCCGCACCTGAACACGTTCCTGGTATACGTGCCCACGGTGACGGTGCCCGCGGGATTCACGACCGACGGCCTGCCCGCCGGCATCAGCTTCCTCGGACGGCCCTATGACGACGGCCGCATGATCCGGCTCGCCTACGCCTACGAGCAGGCCACGCACCACCGGCGGGCGCCGGAGAGCGCACCGTAGGGAAAAACCTCCTTCGACAAGCCCAGGACACGCGTTGCAGGGGCGGGTTTCAAACCCGCCCCTGCCCGTATCACCCGTGCTGCTTGACCATGGAGCCTACGCCCGCTTAGACTCCCGGCATGAGCAAAAAACCGGAAAACGCCATCCAGTGGATCTATTCCTCGAAGAACAACACCGAGCTGGAGGAGCGGTACGACGAGTGGGCCGGGTCTTACGATAAGGACCTGCACACCGACTTCGGCTGGTTGAGCCCGCGGAAGGCCGTGGATGCCTTTGCCAAACGGGTGCCCAGGCACGCCCGTGTCCTGGATGCGGGCGCCGGCACGGGCATCGTGGGGGAGTTGCTGCACGAGGTCGGCTTTGAGTATCTGGTAGCCATGGACCTGTCCCAGGGTATGCTGGACGAGGCCGCCCGCAAACACGTCTACAGGGAGTTCCACCGGATGGCGATGGGTTCCCCGCTGGACTTCCCGCCGGGCTCCTTCGATGGGGTCATCAGCGTGGGCGTCTTCACGGTGGGGCACGCTCCGCCCGGTTCGTTCGACGAGCTGGTGCGCGTCGCTCGTCCCGGCGGCCACATCGTGTTCTCGCTCCGGCCCGACATCTACGAGCAGGACGGCTTCCGGGAGAAGCAGTCGTCGCTGGAGGCCGAGGGGAAATGGCGGCTGGTGGAGGAGGGGGAGAAGTACCAGCCCATGCCAAAGGGGGAGCCCGAGGTCTATCATCAGGT
Organism: uncultured Binatia bacterium (SeqCode); assembly: GCA_965218305.1. Classification (GTDB taxonomy): domain Bacteria; phylum Desulfobacterota; class Binatia; order UBA9968; family JAJDTQ01; genus JAJDTQ01. The sequence goes on from OZ244617.1 coordinate 3,518,239, forward strand.
GTGGACGTACCAGGTCCTGTAACGGCGATTCGCGGGCGCAAGCGACGGCGCTTTCCGGACGAAATGCCGCGGTCCCGGCCTTCCGGCGGCGGTAGAAAAGTTCGCGGATCCCTTGATGTAGAGAGTCCAGGAACGGTATAAGGTCCGAAACGAGCACACGCATCGTCGAGCCCGCAACTCAGGCTCCATTCTACGCAGGAGGTACAGAAATCATGTCCGGTCAACTCAATACACGCATTATCGATGGCGACGGCCACATCCTGGAGGACAACACGGGAATCCTCGAGCACTTGGACGGGCCGTACCGGGACATCGCCGCCAAGAAAGGGATCATCTTCCCGCCCATCGACCATCTGCACGACGGCCGCGCGGTGGAGACGCCGCCGCTCCGGGACGGACGCGCCAAGGTAGGTCCCGAGGGTTGGCTGCAGTTCCTGGACGACGTGGGCATCGACTGGACGGTGATGTATCCGACCCAGGGGCTGGGCTACGGCAAGATCGTCAGCCTCGACTACGCCGTGGCCGCCTGCAAGGCGTACAACGACTGGACGTACCACACGTATCTGCAGCGCGATCCGCGCTTCAACGCCATGGGCCTGATCCCCATGCAGGACACGGAGGAGGCGGTCAAGGAGCTGCGCCGCATCGTCACCGAGCAGGGCATGATGGGCGCCATGATGCCTTCCAACGGCCTGCCGCTGCCGCTGGGCGCCAAGGTCTACTGGCCCATCTATGAAGAGGCCGACCGGCTGGGCTGCTGCCTCGCGGTGCACGGCGGCTGTCACGACCGCTTCGGGCTCGACCACATGAACATGTACACCCCGGTGCACGCCTTGGGACACCCCTGGGGCATCGCCCTCAACTGCGCCAACATCCTCTACAACGGCATCTTCGAGCGCTTCCCCAACGTGCGCATCGCCTTCCTCGAAGGCGGCGTGGCCTGGCTGCTGATGCTGCTGGAGCGGCTGCACGCGTCCCACGAGACGCACTTCCAGCACATCCCCGACGGCGAGTTCAGCATCGGCGAGGACCAGGACCCGGCCAAGATCATCAAGCAGCTCATCGAGGCGGACCGCTTCTACCTGGGCATCGAGGCCGAGGAGCTGACGCTGCCCTTCGCCATCAAGACCGTCGGGCACCGGCCGTTCCTGTACTCCTCGGACTTCCCCCATGAGGTCACCACCCAGAGCTGCATACACGACCTCGGCGAGCTGATGGAGAGCGACGAGATGACCGGCGAAGACAAGGCCGCCATGCTCTATCGCAATGCGGAGCGGTTCTACAAGCCTGCAACCGCGGACGCGCAGGCCGCGGCCAAGGCATAGCCGATTCCGTACGGCTTTCCTGAATCTGAAGGGGCAGGGCGTGCACGACGCTCTGCCCCTTTCTGGGAGATGCTGATTCGCCGCAGGAAACCCTCCGAGCCCCATGAGAAAACGTAGGAGCGGGTTTCAAACCCGCCCGCGCCCCGGTTTCACCGGAAATGGGCGTGCGCGTCTAGCCGGACGCCCGACAGCCAAGGAAGGAGAACGTCATGAACGAATGCCGCGCTGCCGTGGTGGTATCCTACAACGAGCCCCTGGAAATACAGAAGGTGCCCATCCCCGACCTGGAGCCCGGCGCGCTGCTGGTGCGCATCGAGGCGTCCACCATCTGCGGCACCGACGTGCACCGCTGGCACGGCCCTCTGGGCGGCGGCGACTCTCTGCCCATCATCACCGGGCACGAGCCCTGCGGCTACATCGAGGAGATCAACGGCGAGCGCACGGATATCCTGGGCAACCCCGTGAAGCCCGGCGACCGCATCGTGTGGAGCTACGTCGCCTGCGGCCATTGCTACTACTGCACCGTCGCCCTCCAGCCGTGCATCTGCCCGGGCCGCGCCTCCTGGGGACACAACCGCAGCGACCAGTATCCATACCTGCTGGGCAGCGTCTCCGAGTACATGTACGTGCCCCCGCCCTGCGAGATCATCAAGGTGCCCGAGGACGTGACCTCGGCCTCCGCGGCCGCCTCCGCCTGCGCCTACCGCACGGTGATGCACGGCTACGACCGGCTCGGGGCCATCAAGAGCCACGAGACCGTGGTGATCCAGGGCAGCGGGCCGCTGGGCAACTTCGCCACCGCAGTGGCCAAGGACCACGGCGCCAAGCAGGTGCTGGTCATCGGTGCGCCGGCCGCGCGCCTGGAAGTCACCAAGCGCATGGGCGCGGACGCCGTGCTGAACCTCGAAGAGGTCACCGATCCCAAGGACCGCCGCCAGTGGGTGCACGACCACACCGACGGCCGCGGCGGCGACATCGTGATCCAGGTGGCCAACAACATGGCGGTGCCCGAGGGCATCACCCTGCTGCGCGGCGGCGGCACCTTCGTCAACATAGGCGCCGGCGGCAAGGCCAACATCGGCGTCCAGGACCTGCCCCAGGAAATGATCCTGCACACCATCCGCTCCGGCGAGCCGCGCCACTGGCTGCAGGCCATCGACTTCCTCTCCTCGCGCAAGAACACCTTCCCGTTCGAGGAGATGATCAGCGCCGAGTACAAGCTCGAGCAGGTGAACGAAGCGCTGCAGGCCATGGCGAAGTACGAGATCGTCAAGGGGGTCATCTACTTCAACTAGGAAGCGGGGGTCAGTCCTTGATTTCTGTAAGTGTCGGATTACGCTTCGCTAATCCGACCTACGGGAGCCACGGGAGACACCGGAAGATCAGAGCATTACTGGCGGAACGGGAGAACCATGGCCTGTAACCCGTAGGTCGGATTGGCGAAGCGTAATCCGACATCTGCAGGCCTACCACCGACCGGGACATCCCCCGGTGCCCGACCCGCCAACATCCCCGTGCCCCGATCCTGACAGGAGAAATTCATGCGCGCGATTGTCATGGGCGTTGGTCCCATCGGCGGGATCATCGGCGGACGTCTGGCCCGGGCCGGGCAGGACGTGATCTTCGTGGACGTGGACCGCGAGCACGTCGCCGCCATCCGTGAGAACGGCCTTCAGGTGGACGTGCCCGACGGCCCGTTCAACGTAAAGGCCACCGTTGTCTTCCCGGATGAGATCCAGGGAACCTTCGATACGGCCTTCATCGCCGTCCGCTGCAACTACACCGGCGATACCCTGGCGACGGCGCTGTCGCATTTGAACGACGGCGCTCTAGTCGTGTCGATGCAAAACGGCATCAACGTCCCGCTTCTGGAGGAGGCGGTGGGCGCGGACCGGACCGTGGGTATGGGCATTCGCATGGGCAGCCGGCGTACGGCCCCCGGACACGTGCACACCGCCACGCGGGGCCACCTGTACATCGGCCATTCCCACGGCCGCACGACCCCGCGGCTGGAAGAGCTCCACGCCATGCTCGATGCCGTGATCCCCAGCGAGATCACGGACAACATCCTCGGAGTGTTGTGGAGCAAGCTCACCTATACCTGCTTCGGCTACTACGGCTCGCTGGCGAACACGTCGATGGTGGAGAGCTGCGCCCGCCCCGACGACCGGCGTCTGCTGGCGGATTTCCTGGGGGAAGTGGTCGCCGTGGGCACGGTCGCCGGCGCCCGGTTCATTTCCCTGGCCGAGTACAACCCGCCCGAGCTTCATCCCGACAAGCCCGCGGAAGCGCGCACGGCCGTGGTGAACGCCTACGCCGAGTCCTGGAGGTCCGACGACCTCAAGGGTCCGCTGCGGCAACTGCTGGCGGGATCGAAGCTCGAGGTGGCGTTCACGCTGGGACACGTGGTGCGCGAGAGCGCCCGGCTCGGCCTGTCCACGCCGCTGTGCGACAAGGTGCTGGAAATGATGCTCGACCTGGAATCGGGCAAACGCCAACTCGGCCTCCACAACTACGCCGAGTTGGCGGCCTGCCGGAGCTGACCCGCACGGAGAACAATATGGAATACCGCCAATTCGGCACCACCGACTGCAAGGTGTCGCCCATGGGGCTCGGCTGCCTGAGCATGTCCGGGATGTACGGAGCCGGCAACGACGACGAGTCCATCGCCACGCTGCACCGGGCCTTCGAGCTGGGCATCAACTTCCTCGACACCTCGGCCAGCTACGGCAACGGGCACAACCACGTGCTCATCGGCAAGGCCATCAAGGGAAGACGCGACCAGGTGGTGATCCACTCCAAGTCCGGCAGCCCGCGGTCCGCCGACGGCACCGGCCTCGACGGCGGCAGCTCGTCCGAATACCTGATCCAAACCTGTGAGGAAAGCCTCCAGCGGCTGGGCATCGACTGCCTGGACGTCTACTGCATGTCGCGTATCGATCCCGTGGTTCCGGTGGAGGAGTCGGTGGGCGCCATGGCCCGGCTCGTGGAACAGGGGAAGACCCGCTACATCGGCCTTTCCGAGGCCAGCGCCGCATCCATACGCCGGGCTCAGAAGGTGCATCCCGTCGTTTCGCTTCAGATCGAGTACTCGCTGTGGTCGCGGGACCCCGAGCAGGGCAACATCGAGGCCTGCCGCGAGTTCAGCATGGGGCTCATGGCGTACTCGCCCCTGGGCCGCGGCTTCTTCGCCGGCGCCGTCCGTAGCCTGGACGAGCTTTCCGAACGCGACGGCCGCCGCAACCAGCCCCGCCTCCAACCCGGCAACATCGAGCGCAACCTGGAGTTGCTGGCCCAAGTGGACGCCGTCGCCAGGGAGAAGGGCATCACCACCACGCAACTTGCGCTGGCATGGCTCATGGCCCAAGGCCCGGACATCATCCCCATCCCCAGCAGCAAGAGCCGCAAGCACCTGGAGGAGAACGTCAAGGCCGTCGATGTGGAGCTCACGGACGAGGACCTGCACCGGCTCGACGCCATCCTCCCCTACGGCGCCGCCGCCGGCAACCGCACCAGGGACATGAAACGCGTGAACGTATAGTCTGGTTGGTCCGAACCGCGGGCGGGCCGAACCAACCGAAGAGCGTCACGTCCGCACCGACGCTCTTCTCAAAAGTGTGCAGTTTTCGATTGCCATTGACACCTCGACGTCCGGCTCCGATTTGATGGTCACGTGCCACCTCGTTTCACCCGATACGTTCGATGTTCGTGCACGGTCGCCGCGGATTCCAGTTTCGACGATCACATCGGCCTTTCGTTCGCACCTCCTCTCGTGCGCACGTCATTCTTATTCCATTCTTGATTTGCGACTGCACCGCCGCAATAGCTCCACTCGTAAACCAGGCCTCCTTTTCGCCAAACAACGTCCGCGATTCGCCGCTGGCGCATCCGTGTACGCGAATTCTCCCAGGGCTACCCGGTTCGCCAGTGAGAGGCCCCCGGCAGTGCATCCCCGATGCTGCGTACACGTAGCGCCGCGTCGCAGCACGAATCACTCGCGGCCCCGGCGGCCTTGACTCTGCCCCTTTTGCGCGTTAGCTTTTAGTTAGAATGATGCTTTGACACGAACCTGACATAACGAAGCACGCGCTTCGCAGAAACGGAGGAGAGAAGTGGAACGCGAGGTTAGTTCGGAAAGGACCCCCGACGACCGTACGGAGAACCAGGAACCCCCGCCATTTCAGCCGGCACTCGAATCGCCCATCGTTCGACGCGCGCTCATATCAGTTGTCGCCTACGTCCTGCTGCTCACGCTAATAGGCTTCATCTACAATGATGAACTTTCGTGGTGGCGCCGGTCAGCCTACCTGGCGGTCTGCGCACTGTTGTGCGTGCCCATCTGTATCTTCTACGGGATACTGACGGACCGTCTTTCACGGCCTCGTGCCCGCGCGGCCGGGGCACTCTCGCTGGTGGGGTCGGCGCTCCTCTCGGCGGGATCGGCGACGGTGCTCGTCTACGGCGTGGACCGGCTGTTTCGAGTGGGCTTCATGCCCGACAGAGTGCGCGACCCTTACGTGCTGGCGCTTGCCGCGTTCCTGGTGTGCGCATCGGTGGCGCTGTACGCCATGGCTCGGCGGCAGAGATGGGAAGACACGCTGCCGCGCGTAGAGGAGGCCACGTCCGGAGGGGAACCCAAGGCGGGTGAGGGACCCACGGGGCGGGTTGAAGGATTGCAGGAAACGCCGAGGACCAACTTCTTCAGACGGCTACCCGCTGCGCTGGGTCGAGACGTGGTCTACCTGAAGATGAGCGACCACTACGTGGAGGTCTTCACGACCGTGGGCCACACCGTGCTGCTGATGCGCTTCGGTGACGCGGTGGCGGAGCTCGAGGGGCGGGGGATTCAGGTACACCGGTCCTACTGGGTTGGACACGGCCACTTGAAACGACTGGTGCAACGGGGCCGGCGCAGGTTTCTACGACTCACGAGATGCCATGCCGTTCCTGTAAGCCGTACCTACCTGGCCGCGGCTGAGGCCGCCCTGGAAGCAAACACGAGGACGAACGCCACGGCGGTTGCTGATTCGCCGGCGCCGATAGTCGCGGTCAGATCACACAGCACCGCACCGGCTCTTCCGGCAACAGCGCATCGCACATAGCGGCATCCAGCCCGCATGCCCGACCCAGGGCGGAAAGGAGGATGTCCGCCACCGTCCGCTCCTCGCCCTCCGGTGCGATCGGCGACGCAGATTGCTTTTAACTCATCGAAATAACTTAACTACTGGCGATAGCAACGCAAGCCTGCGTATCGGTGTCGTCGATTGACAGGGAGGTTTGAAACTTGGCCGTGTAGGGTTTAGTCCTACCGCCAGCCGCCCGTAACTAGCTGAAAATAAAGAAGTAAAACTCTCCCCCTGAAAGATCGGATGATCCGCTCACGAACAATCAACACATGGTCAACACCACGTGTCCACCGCCGCTGCGCAAACCCGGCGTCTCCCGGCACCCCATGGCGTCGGTGCGTCGATTCGGTGCGATAGCCGATCTCACAAGGGGACGGCGAGTTCCATGCCGGGTGTATCTTCGACCACCGCAGGCATCGGGGCCACGCACGCCGCGACAGCGCCCGAATGGCAACCATCGCGCTCTCTATCCTAAGGCTCAACCGTGCTCCCTTCCCGCCGGCCCAGAGGGCCTACTCCGTCATGCGCTTGAGCCCGCTCAGGGGTTGAACCTTCACCGCCCGCGAGGCGGGCTTCGCCGCCACCGTGATCTCCTGGCCGGTAAAGGGCGAGATCATCTTGCGCGCTTTTGTCGCGGGCTTGCGCACCACCTTGATCTTCAGCAGGCCGGGAAGCGTGAACGTTCCCACCGCGCGTCTCTTGACGTGACGCTCGATGACCACTCCGAGCTGGGCTAGCACCGAGGCCACGTCCTTCCTTTGGAGCCCGGTCGATTCGTACAGGGCTTCCAGGAGCTGGCTCTTGGTCATCGCCTCCTTGACTGCCGTGTTCCTGCGGTTTGCGGCTGTCGCCATCTCATTTGTCCTTCCGTCGCTTGCGGCCACCGTGGATACGGCATCTCAGATTAGCCGACCGGCCGTTGAAAAGCGAATCGTTCCCGATGAGCCAGCGGCCTTGGTCCTGGCAGCAGCGATGTGCGGATGCACTCCGTTGAAACAGTCGGTCCGACTGGCGGGTCGACTGTGCCGACCTAACCGTTGGACCTCCTCAACACATCGCGCATGACTTCCTTGGCCGGCCGGATGCGATTGGTGAGAATGTCCAGCGCGAACCGTGGTGGCCCCGATCTCCGACACTCGTCAGCAAGCAACTCTTTTGCCAAGTCCTGGCTTTGCCCTGTCGACATCGATGCCATCAGGCGGACAGTCGATGCCCGAACACTTGGCTCATCATTGTCCATGGCGAGCTGCAAAAGAGTCCCTTCAACCTCGGGATCTCGTTCCAATCGGGCACGGAATGCGTCCAACGCATCCTCGGGGAAATCCCATGGACTCGACGTCTGCCTAGTTACGAACCATGCAAGGGCGCTAGCAACCTGTTCCCGTGTTCCTTGTGCGCTCAGAAGCCAGAGGTCGGCGCAGACAAGCAATCTGGGCCACTGGTGTCCTCCCAGGAGATTTCGGTACTCGCGCACAATTACCTCCTGATCCGGCCAGTGGGATGCCAATCCGACCAGTGCGCCTCCCTGCGCCTGGAGACTGTCGCTGGCTACTATGATCGCTGCCACCGCGGAGGAATCTTCGGAGAAGTGCTTAGCCACACATTTCGACGCCACGACCGTGGATCGGGCAGCATCGAGGGGAGTCCATCTCTGTGCGTCGAACTCTGCGGTCAAAACCCGTTTACAGCAATCCAGCAGCAGCGAACTGCCGGGTCTGAGCCGTGACAGCGCCACCAGCCCGGCCGCCTCCAGCACCACGGCCTCGTCCTCGCAGTATTCGAGGAATCTCGTCCTCAAGAGGGATGAGCGGTTTAGGTAGGGTGCGAACGACCGCCAGAAGCCGGCAGGGTGTTCCCCCCATCGGCTAAGGCGACTAACCGGAAATTCCCCCGTCGCCGTTTCCAGTTCCTCCCATCGGTCCGCCGCCAATTCAAGAACTGGTGCGTAGTCCTTGAACTGATCTACGAGGTCTATTCTAAGGAGTTCGTCGTCGCCCTTATCCTTCGCACCTGCGAAGACATCGACGCGCCCTAGCGCCAGTAAGCCCGCGAAAGCCGCAACGCGCCGCTGGTCGAAGTCAGGCCCGACAGCGTCAACTTGTGCGCGCAGGGCTTTGATCCTCGCTTGGGTCTCGCCGGGCGCTGCGAGCGCTGCATAGGAACGCCCGATCGTCGCCTGAACCATTGCATATTCGTCCGTCTCCAGCTCGCACGCGTGTAAGACTCGCCTCAACGCCTCGTCATCGAACCGCTGGCTTGCTCTCCTCGCGATGTAACGGCGAAACACCGTCGGAAGCGGAGCCGCACGCTGCAGAATCAACGGTGCGATTTCCGTGTCGCTGCCGTAGACGCTTGCGATTGCCGCCAGAGGAGGTGATGGCTCCCGCAGCCGTTCCAATGCGAACTCCCTCACCCGCGGATCAGCGTGAAACCGGGCGACTAGCCCGCCTTCACCCCCGAACACGGCTGGAGACTTCCTGACATGAGGCAGGATCGCGGACACAGCCTCCCCCTCGTCGATCTCGTTGCCGAGGGCGGCGAACCCTCCTATCACGAAGTCCGTTCGCGAGACCTCCGGGAGGTCGCAGATCTCTATTAGCAGCCGAAAGCCCTCGTCGACCGAACCGATGATCGCCGGAACGTGATGGGCAATGTGTTGTCTTTCTTCGGGAGGAATCCGCGGGAGCGGTTCCAGGGCAGCGCTAACCTCGGGATCGTCGATCCCCCAGCCATGTAGCAAGCTCCAGACCGGCCAGAACCGAAATTGCCCTCTTTTGGCCAACCGGCTTAGCATCTCCCGCTTGGCCGCATCGCTCCTGAGCATTGCCGCCAGCTCCGCCGCCTCGTACTCAACACCCGAGAATTTCTTCTCCTCGAACCAGGTCTCGACGGCCGCACGCACGTTCGCATGTTCGGACAGGATCGGCTCCAGCAGCGCGTCCACGGGTCCCCTGAACGGGAAGTGGTCACGCGTTTCTATTTCCTCCTGTATCCAGCGGGGCACGCGGGGATCTACCCGATGGAGTCTCATGAGCATCGATCGGGCGTCTTCGTGGCGGATGCGGTATTTCGGCGGACCCCGCCTGCCTACGCCGGCCCAACAGGCGTCCTGCAATTCGCCGTCGTCCGCCCAGTCCGTGACCAGCGCGTCCATAATCTCCGCGTGGAGTCTGCCCGTGAACCTACTCCAACCGGTGCCCAAAGCGCCCAGCAGCGAGTCCCTCCCCTCATCACCTCGCCGACCACGCCGGTACAATGCCAAGGCGGTGACCATTCGAATCTGAACACTCGGCGAACGCTCACCCTCGTGCAACCAGTCGTCCAAACCATCGACGGACGGCCAGCCCCGGCTCAGTGCATCGAGCGCCGCCGCCGTCACCCAAGGGTTCACGGACTCGTGAGTGAGTGCGATTAGCCGGCATCCAACCTCGGGGATTCCTCCAAAGACCCTTGCGAGACTCAATGAGGCGGCCAACTGGTTGCTGTCCCCCTGGAGTACGAGCTGCAGCGTCTGGGCAAGTTCCTCCGTCGGCTGCCACCGACCGAGCTGTGCGTAAAAGTCTGCTTGCCACTCGGTGACCCCGGGCCACCACCTCGCAAGCCGTGTGACGATCGCCTCGCCGATGGGGCCGGCGCGCGGACCATCCAACGCCAGGCCCAGCAACTCGAGCCCTTCGGCGTCATCCGTCCCGGTTTCGATCCGACTCAGACTGTCAAGAGCCGCCTGCCGACCGACCGCCCCCGAGACAGACGCCGTTGCGAACGCGCCGTCCGCGAGCAGCAACCGCCGATCCGTCGAGTCCGGCTCCCCCTCGTGTTCGTCCCGTATCGCTTCGAGCATCCGCTCCACGTCAGCCCTGCGCTTCAGCGATTGGAGCAGTGCAAGAATGGTACCGCGCCAGCGTGGTTCGCCCGCATGGCCGGACACGAACTCGACCTGGTCTTCCAGCGTCCAGGTGGCGAGTTCCAGCCCTGCAAGGTGTTCACGAAACGCGGCATGGCAGAACGCAAGTTCTTCCGGACCACGCTCCACTAGGAGGCCTGACGTATCCGCTTCCAGGTCAGTCAATTCCCGCGCCCCGAGTCGGGCCTGCTCCTTCGACCATGCGGGTCCGCCGTCCGAATCAGCCAGGAAATCCTCGATGACTCGCCGGGCATCGCTGCGATCGATCCCGGCGTCCGCGCCCCGTACCTGAACCTCGAAAGCCAGCTTGGCTAGAGCTTCGCTCCGAACGTCGTCGGTCGAGAACATGCGGGTCCGTGGTTTCACCTCGGCGGCCGCCGTCGCACGCCGATTGGGATGCACCTCCAGGAGGATTTCGATGAGTTTCTCAAACAACTGAAATCGCGTGTTGGGTAGGAGGATCTGGCGTGCCGCCACCGAGAGCAACCCGTGGAGCAGCAACGGATTACCTGTCAGAGACTGCAGCCGACCGCTATGCTCCAGTTGCTGGAAGAACTGCTCGACCCGAAGCGCGACGGGAGTCGCCGCGCTATCGTCCTCGCTCAGGAGCTTGGTCGCGAGGTCGCGTTGTTGGCGCGGGTGCAACTCCACCAGTCGCGCAGTGTTCCAGTGCCCGCTCATGGGGCCCAGGCGGCGCAACCCGGCCGGGCGCGCGGTCGCTATGGTGAATACGTCGTGCGTGCGAACGAAGGTTTCGATCGTGGCAAGCGTCGTCCGCGCGGCCTGCTCATCGCCGTACTCGTCCAGACCGTCTATCAGCAGCACCAGTCTTTCGTCGGATAGCGCTTCGATGAAGGAGTCCTCCAGTTCGCTCTGGGGAACGAACGCCCTGAACGCCTCTCGGGTTACCTCCGCCAACCCCACTTCGCGTTGTTCCTTCGCCGTGAGACGGCTCCAGAGTGCAAAAGGGATAAGCAATGGTATGCGCGTACCGAGCCGGTCATGGACGGCGGGGAACAGTTCCGGAGTGCGCACCAAGTCGAGCGCCAAGCACCGCAGAGCCGTACTCTTGCCCAATCCGGGTGCGCCCGAGAGCAGCAACGCGCGGGCGCCCTGCAACAGCCAGTCGTCGAACGCAATAGAAGGCGTCTCGGACGATTCACTCGGCGGACTACGAAAACGGGTAGGTTTCCCGGGGTCGCTGTACTCGTCGAACTCCCAGGCATCGTCATCCTGTCCGGGCGCTTCGGTGGGCCAGTCCTCTGGCTCAAGCGACGACTCGAGGAACGCATTGGCTGGATCGACATGGGGGACGACGAAGCGCTTGCGGATATCGCGCGCATCCCTCCGACCCGGGTCGACGTTCAACCCCGGGTCGAGCTGCTGGATCCGTGCGTTGTAGATTTCCGCCAGACGCCTCCGCAGCGCAATCACGCGTTGTACTTCCAGCGGCCGTTTTAGGCTCGCCGCAACCTCCTCGCCAGCAAAGGCAACGAGCCAGTTCCGACCGAAAAAGTCGTCGACGACCTCTGGATGGGACTTTAGCTTCTCGCTAAGCTGGGTACCGTCGACACCTTCGAACACGACGCCTTTTTCAAGAAGCCGTGCGGCCTGTGCCTCGATCGTGTCCTGCAGCGCGGTGTCTGTAAGGCTTGCGCGCACGCAAAAGACGAAGCGCTCCGCCGACGCAGCCCATTTGCCCTTGAGGAAGTCGTCGACAGCCTTCTCGATGTCGGACTTCCCCACGTCCTTCCGATTCCTGGCCTGCCAACAGATATGTCCACCGCCAGCCAGACGGGCATAAACGTCGATGCCATCCTGAGCTTGACCGGGTCGCCCATACGGCGCACAGTACACCACGTCAGGATTCCGGCGCGCCAAGCAGAACACAAGCCGTTCGAAGTCTCGCCACGAGAGCTGGTCGTAAGGCAATTGCGCGATTCGGGTCTCTACCGGGGGATCTTTGACGACCGATTCCGGAAGCTCCAGGAGATAGACGGGGACCGTCGGGGTCCCTGAAGGCGCGATCGAATCGTGCAACGCTTAACTACCTTCCAATCACGGCTCGGACGTACCCGGCCGCCGAACGCTTACTCCGGCAGTACGGACGAGGGGCCTGAGCCAGATGTCCTTCTTGGGCTTGTCGTACAGCTTGCCCCGGTCATAGCGTCCGCGTCCATGGGTGCCGCCGACGTCCACGCCGACCATGTATCGACCTCGGGAATCACTCATAACTAGTTGATATATTTGTGGTTTATAGGGATCATGAACTATGAATCGCTAAGCGGCTCGATCCTTTGCGTAAGCATACTGTAAGCGGATTCACTCCAGTTTGCGCGCATCCTAGCGCGCCTCTGTCCGACAAATCCTCCACTACTGATGACCTGCAACACATTGTGCCCACCTCGGTCAGTCGTCATCCCTCTATTATCTGGCCGATGTTCTCCCCTTCAAACCAAAGGATTTCATTCTTGTCCGCTCTCGCGTGCGACAACCGATACAGGATCTCTGGTGGTTTTATATCGCCGGCGTATGGATTGACGTAGAGACGGGTAGTTGCCTCGCGAAGGTTCCAGGGAACGCAGTCACGGAACATCAAGACAGCGGAAAGCCTAGTATAGCGCGGTTGGTATCCGCCTCGAATCCAAACTCCGTCAGGCTCGCGACCAAGTTTCGCATATAGATCAGGACGATCATCATAATAGACGATGTGCTCTTTGCCGAACAACGCCTCCATCTCATCCTCCCTACCAAAAAACGGGTCACTCACATTTGTCGCCACCACAAGCGGCGAGTCGAGTTGACCATACCTTTTGGCCTTCTCCCTTATCGCGTTCCGAACAGAAGTAGAGATGTCGAGTGCTTCCACACGAGCGGGGCCTATGACAAGAGGTCCGGACCTCCCGCCGTCTCGTTTTTCAGAAGCTATCGGTTTAAGCCATCCTTGCAAGCGCCATGATCCACACCCAATAGTTCGACAGGGCGCCGCAAATGGGCCTGCCACGTCGATCATTCGTTGGACCTCATCCGGGTCGTGAGCAGCCAGTAGCTCACGGAAGGATTGGACCACCTGCTCCCGGCTCAGAGCCCGTAATAGCTTCCCCTCTACTTGGGCAAATATGTTGAAATTCCCAGAATTCAGGCTGTTGATTTTCGCCATAACGTCCTCTTCCAAAGGATGGCGAGCAAATGGGCTCCCACTGGGCTCAATGTACGTCGTTTCGACATAGAAGGAACAATCCCCATGAAGAGCAAGAAAGTCCGGCCGCGATCCCTTGCCGGGAACACTGGGATGCACCTCTACCGTGCAGCCTAGGTGGGTGAGCAGCTCATGAATGAACAATTCAAAAACTGCTCCTTTATGCGCCCGATCATCGTCTTTGCGAAACCTAGCCCGAACATCGTTGCGGGCATCGACTGGGAATCGCCCAAACCACATCTCGAGCCGAGCGCGAATCGCGGTCGCCTCGCGGTCCGCGGATCGGTTCAGGTATGAAAAAAGGAACTCATTTTGTTGTCTTCCACTTGCATCTGTTCGTTTCTTTTCGTCGAAAAGAGCTGCCCGAATTGTCATGTTTCGTGGTGTCTCCCGATCAACTGTGAGGTGGCCTCACTTTCTTGGACAGTTTGGCGGTCCGAGTTGCGGCCTGTGCCACCGTTTCAACCCCAACTATGCCACAACTGGCCGGCGCGCTGAACAAACTGCAGGACCGCGCAAGGGCCGCCAACTCCAGCCGCGGCTGATCGAACGCATCGTGCTCACGCCCGCCGCGAACCGGGAGAGATGGACGTCGCGCTACACGGCGACCCCTGGGGACCATACTTGAATAGACTGGAAAAAGGACGGAGTCAGGAAGGCCGACCCGCCCTCATCGGGGATGTCAATCTCGGTGGTTGCGGGGGTGCGCAACCACCGAAACCGACATTCGCTCGTAGTCTCGATCTAAGCCGATGTAGCCCTCCCACGAGACAGAAGGGATTGTACCACGGCGCGTTGTTCCCCCCGAGGCCCTCAAACGTTACGCTCCGGCCGACCGAAGCGAAACCCCTCCGGCAGACGGGCGACATCGAAGTTACCTCGGCATCGCGCCGTCTTCGTCGGCTGCCCATCCTAACGCTTCCACCGCCTGGATCGTCCCCGGGTTGAACGAGCCCGCCTATATGGACAGAGTTGAAATCCCCCTGTCTACAGGACGGCACTCGATACGCAGGCATGTGTTCACATCGCCAGGAGTGGGATCTCCGAGTTCGTCCAGTTTCGGAGAGACTCTGCAAACCGCTTGCCTATCCTGCCCCGGGTTTCCACGACGCGCGCGAAGGTCTCGAAATCGACGCAGTCCTTGCCATCAATGGCCTTTGGCAGGACATGGATCACACTTAGCGAGGGCGCGGGGGAAGCAATGACCGTGCGGTCGATGCATTCGTAGACCACGCGGCGTGGGGATTCGCGGGCTTTGTCTTCGAGGTCTTGAGGCAGCGTCATGAGGCCGAGGCCACCCATAGCTCGCAGCAGTTGGAAGTATTTCTTCCTGGAACGCGGGTTCGAAGCCTTCGCCATCCCTCGAACGTCGCACAGGATCTTGGGCATGCCGCGCTTCACCGCTCTTTCCAGATAGTCTTCTTGGAGTTGCCGGAGAGAGCCCATGTCGGTCTTCAACTCGATGAGGAAGGCGTGTTTGCGGTCCGTGGAGAGCGCGAAGAAGTCGGCCTTGTCCGACCGCTTGGTGCCGTTCTGGCCGAGCGGAAACTCGGGCATTAGCCGCGGATCGATCCTGACGCCGCGTGGCGCCAGATGACGGTCGAGGGCTTGCGGCAGGAACAGACCGAAAAAGACGTCGGTGCGCGGCTCGAGCCGATAGGACGGCAGATGCCGCCAGTTGGCGAGATGATCGAACAATGAATCAATGTCCGGGGCAATCACAAAGAAACCTCCACTTGGCGAACTGCGAGAAAGACCTCTAGTGTTGCTATCACCAACGCAGAACCCTCGAACGCTTGGCGTCGTAGGACTTGATGTAATCGCCGAGCGGATGCCCTTCGTCCCTCATCGACCGGGCTGGATCCCATCCAGAAAGCAGAAGCTCCGAAGCGCCGTAAATGAACTCCAGGGTTTCCGTAAGGAAGAGGACGACCTCGGCCGTATAGTCGATGTCGCGATCGCCAGGCCCGTGCGTGTAATAGTTGCGGCATTTCACGGCCAGCGCGATGACCTCCTCCAGTTGCTTCAAGCTGTCTCGGCCGAAATAATTCAGTACGATTTCTGCTCGGTATTCCACAATGTCGCGAAGCCGCTTGTTGCCTCGAATGCGCCCCAGCGCGTTCAGGACATCCTGCCTTTGTGTCCCGGGGGACATGCTGCACTTGGCCTTCCTGCTCGCATCCGTGAGAATATTCATGACATCTTCCGGCAGCGGCTGCGCCTCGGGCTTGTCTTTGTTCGGCAACAGATCGAAAGTGTTGGCGGCCGATACGATGCCGTCTTCAATGGCGCGGCTCGATGTTCCCGGGAAGCAGCTGAAGAACCGCGCGTTGGCGCTCTTCCTTTTCGCATCGCTGTTCCGCTCCAGCCATTTCTCCATCACCTCCATGAAGTGGGCGGGACACTGTGACGCATCGATCAGGGTTCCGCTTCGCCTCGCGCCTTCGGGCGCCTCGTTCCACTCATTCGGCCCGAACACTTCGAGATCACCATCTGGGTCCGCGCGGTATCCGTCTTCGTCCGGTGGCGAGACGAATACCAGCACATCCTTCCACCTTGGCGCGTATCCCATCATCCACCCGAAGAACTGGCGGATCTCCCGCATTTTCTCCCACGCGCCTTCCAGCGTGGTCGGATCGTCGTCGAAGTCGACCGTAATGCGCGGCGTGTCCGCAATGCTGCGCCCAGAGAAATCAATCCGCATCGACCGCCCGACATGCACGGTCCCCAGGACTGTCCGGAATCGCGGCAGGAAATACCAATCCCCCGTGAAGTAGGACACCATCGCCTTCCCCTTCACGAATTTGCCTTTCAAGTGATCGGGCCTCGTCCTTTCGATGGCGTTCAGGATCGATTCATCTGGATCAAGCAATCGTCCGAATCTCTCAAACCTGTCGTTCATGAATACGCTCGACTCCACTCCCTCCAGCGTGAACTGGATGCCCCGCATGCACTTCTCATCAATGGCAACATGCCGCTTCCCAAAGAGCGCGTACCGGAAGGCCACGTCGCCGTGATGTATCGTGAAATCACCCAAGCCGGTCGAGCCCAACATCCCGCCCCCGACGCAGTCGAGTACCGAGACCCTTCCGGCCTCCGAGATGCCGTGCAGGGAACCGCCGTCGGCGACATGGACGAACTTGTCGTCGGCGATGCTGACGACATTGCTGTCGAACAGGCTGCCCCTCCTCAGTTTGAGCTGACCGGCGATCCGGTGTCCTGCTTCGGGATCAAACAGCACCCCAATTGGACGCTCGTACTTGTCGTCTCCGCGCAACATCAGTTCCCTCCCTACTGCCGGCGGGTGTCTACCTCACCGAATGCATGTTCGCCTTTCTCGTACACCCGAGAACCGAAGCGGCTCCCCGAGGAATCCGGACGGAGTGTCATCGGGATGGAAAGGAGCCGTCCCCTTACTACCAAACCACACCATCGCCGCGAGTCATCCACGCCCGCGGGATGGATAACTCCGCTACCGTCCAGAACCGGTGCTGCCCTCCAGGGAAAGCCGTCTTCCTGGCAGAGCAGGTTCCGAGAAAACTGGGTTGGCGGCGGCATCGCCTTCTCCACCAGTACTAGAAACCCTTGGCCGTATAGCGGAGTGCGACGTCGGTTTTCCATCGCGGTGGGCCGACGGAGCTTCCTACTATTGCCACGGTTCGCCACCTCCGCCCATCTGAACCACCGCGGCTTCTGGGTCCCCTTGTACACACCGGCTACGGCTCTGCGTATCGCGTGGAGCCGAGACTCCACACCATCCTTTCGGTCATCGCCGTCTCGGGGCGCTGGGCGTTGGCGCGCTCATGTTCGCGCTCGCGACGCAGCAGACTCCAGAACTTCTTCGGACCGAAGACCTTGACCGGCTCTCCGTTCCAGTCGTGCTCCAGTTCCAGCGAGTCCTTGGAGTGGTCCGCGATAACAAGCGCACCGCGAACGGGGAGAGACGTGCCGAGATGGTGGCGAACCCGGCACACATTCTCGCCCACTTGGCGTAACGCCGCAGGAAACCTCCGCTTGCTCAGCCAGCACGCCTTGGTTTCCACCACCCAGATCCCGGCTGGTGTCATCACCACATGATCGACGTTGCCCGCCCGCCCAGCAGTGCTCCCTTGACGTCATGCGCGAATGCGCAGCCGCGCTGTGCTACGGTGTTCGACGAGATCGCCGACCTGACGCTCCGCAGCCAGTCCGCGACCCCATGTGGCGACGAGGTGACGGCATATTGAGTACACCGCACCCAGCCCTACAACCATCACACCCAGCGTGACCCACGCCGTGAGAATTTCAGGTCACCTGTCGAACACGGCAAAGCCTCGGACCATAAATCCCAATCCGAAACCCGCTAAAGCCATGTAAACATGCCGATCGAAGCTGCACGGGAGAAGAGTTCTCCCCGCAGCCAATCACCGGCCGCATTCTTTCGCCCCGTCTTCTCCATGCTCCTCCCCCGTTGACGATCAGCCTGAGCTGCGCGTCCTAACCGCGACCGTCCCTTCTGCTGGCGGAAACGCAGGTTGTCAGGCGTCTGCCTCAAGATATTGGCGGAGTTCACGGGCGAGGCGTTCAGCTTCCTCCGCTGTGAGATATGGCACCTTGATGGTTCTCGCCCAAAAGAAGGTCCTGCCGGTGACCTCGGAAACCATGCTGGGTGGCATAGCCCTCAAATCGCCGCCCCGAGCGGGGACAGGGGTCAGGAACTTGACGCGCCGATAGCGCGTTTCAGGATCGCGAGCTTGCACCGGCGCGTTCTCGACCTTGGCTGCCGCGACTACTCCTGCGCCGACATGGGAGAAGAAAACGGTGTCTCCGGGGTGGAGGTAGTCGATGAACCGCTGGGCATCGCCGTATGCTGCAACGTATTCATTCTCCATCATTTCCCAAAGCGCTTCTTCGTTGTAGCTGCGGTTGGTGTCGAACAGCACGCCCTTCGCTTGTCCGGGGTTGCGGTGCTTGTCGTACGGTAGAGCGAAGAATTCGAAGTATTGCTCGTCTGCCAACTCGTAGACACGGTAGGGAAGAAACTGGATAGAGATCCCCTGCCGTCGCCAGTAGTCGACCGCATTTATCAGGCTCTCGTCAGCGGCGTTGCCGATGATCACAAGGTGCTGCCGCGTGTTGATCTCCTTGGCATCCAGGGGCCTGTCGAGAGAGAACGCCTCCTGATGCGCGCAGAGGAGATCGCTCTTGTCATCGGTATACCGACGATACTTGCCTTCGAGCTGGGCAAAGTTCCATTGGCCGGCATCTTGGGCGTACCGAAGTACCTGGATGAGTGCATCGTCTCCGGCTGAACCGCGTTTCAGTTCGAAAATGAAGAGATCTCCTCTCTCGTCCAACGCGTAGATGTCTGCCTCCGCTTGGAAGGTACGTTCCCGGAAGACGGGCATGAGGCGCGCGTCTTCAAACAGCAAGTCGAGGATGTTTGCCGCGATGAGGCTCTCGAGATCCCTTTCCCGCTGGCCGAAGTTCGAGAAGTCCGTGAAGGGAACAGGCTCGAGGCCGTCGAAGGTCCCTGACGTTACGGTGAGCTTATAGAGCATTCCGGTTCCTACCTGTACGAATTTGAGCCGTTGGAAAAAGCTCCACGGCGTGGCCTCCCAATAGTGTGCACAAAAAAGGACCTGATTTCGGGTCACTCTGTTCGTGCCGGGCACTTCGGGATCAGGTGGGCATGCAGGATGGCGTGCACCTCGTTCTTGAGCCGGGTCCTGTGCCGTACCACCTGGTAGCGTCGGGCCACCAGCCGGCGCAGCCGCTCAGTGGCCGCGTCCGGCGTCCACACCTCGGGCAGATAGCCCGCCGCATAGAGGCTCGCGAGCGTGCCCGCGTCCACCTTGTCGGTCTTGATACGGGCATGGGCGATCGCCTTCACCTGCAAGGGATTCGCGAACACCACCCGCTTCACCAAGGGTGTCAGCACGCGTGACACCGCCATGCAGTTCCCTGTCGCCTCGATCACGACTTCGTCCGTCGCCCGAAGGCTCCGGCCGAAACCCTCCAGCCCCGTGCGGGGCATGTCCACCCGGCCCGCCCGATGCAGGGCTCCCTTGTCCCAGATCACCACCTCGCCGAAGGTCCGATGGATGTCGATGCCGATGACTCGTCTCATGTTCGCCTCCTCCTGTCCAAAGATGACGGGAGCGGCGGGCAACACGACAACTACGGATTCGCGCTCTCGGCGCAACCGGGCGAGTCGCAAAGGCGGCCAGCTACTAAACACGAGCTCGCAGCTCATCGTATACATCGGCCTGCCCGCACCTTCGTGCTCCCGGTGCCTCAGTCCCGGATGGTCGCACCATACGCCACGATCACGAAGACCGCAGCTGAACATCGGCACCAGAATCTTCATACCGGTTACTAACTCATGGGTGAGACAAAACGGGGAGCAGGTCAGTGTTTATGGACAACCAACCTTTCAGGAGAACACCATGACCACCAAAGACAAGGCCACCCGGCGGAAGCTGAGCTTGCTGGAGCTGGCCCAAGAGTTGAGTAACGTGTCAAGGGCGTGCCGCATAATGGGCTACTCACGCCAGCAGTCTACGAGATCCGACGCAACTACCAGACCTACGGGGCGGAAGATCTCATCGACCGGCTGCCGGGTGCCCGGGGGCCGCATCCCAACCGGGTCTCCGAGGAGGTGGAGGCCGCGATCCTCGCCCACGCCCTGGATCACCCCACCCACGGCGCCCTGCGGGTCGCCCAGGAGCTCTCGCTTCAGGGCGTGCAGGTTTCGTCCGGAGGGGTCCGCTGCGTCTGTTCCCGTCACAAGCTCTTGACCAAACTGCCCAAATGCGGTCGAAGCTAGCACGACTGTCCAGTCCCTTGCTGGCGACGACTGGCCGGACCGATTCTTCCAAGTGACCGTCGACCGGGTGACCCGACACGCCGCTTCAACCATTCTCAACCAGGATGCCGTTAGGAGCTACATCGGCGAAGTCTGCCCAGTCCCCCTAACCTACTCCTTCCCGCTTGCATGCGAAATCCGCGACTTCCTCGCCGCCCACACGGACTACTTTGTGCTCGACGTTCGCCTCAACGGAGACCACGCGCCGATCGTTCGGCCTTTCGGACAGGCCATCCCCCTAACGGATGACTATTCGGCCGTGTTCGAGCGGTTGGAAACACGCGTCGTTCCTCAGGTCGACCAAGACCACCCTGCCGCTGTTCTGTGGATAGCCCATACACCGTATATCGGCTCCATACCCGACGATTTGGCATTCGCGGCCTTCGCGCACGTGCCGGGAACATCCAGATAGGCTGGGACAACATATTCGAACACCTCTTTCACGAAACACGGTTCAACGGTTGGTGCATCGGTGAAGTCCATATAGTCGACAGTCGCATAGTTCCGAACGGTCGCCGCGACTACTTCGAGCCGGGCCCCCATCTCCGCAATCTTGAGAACCACATCGGCGCGATCGCCCACGAAATAAACTCCCAGTGTCGTCGCGCGTCATCGCAGCGAAACAAGCTCCGTGCCGTTAGAACGGCAATTAGTCAGGTAAAACGTGCGCGCGACCTCGCCGCTTCCGGGTACCTCTGCGCAGAGGACGCCGCCGAACTGCTTCTACGCCAGCGCGAGCGCCTTCCCCAAATCAGGGAGACCCTCCAACAGTTTCAAGGCGCGACCTCACACCTTGAGTTAGTTAGACGAACTCGACTTCTGCAAGAGTCAGCTAGACGCGGTCGAGCTCGATGCGAAGCTGTCGCTCAAGGGCGTGCCGCGTCAGGCCGTGGGCACACTTCGATGGGCCTTCGGTGCGCTTGCGAAATCCATGCCACCGGATACTGCCCTGGATACGATCGAAACCATCTTAAATAGGCTGACCAACAACCCGTCGACCGCCCTTACTGTCAATAGACCCAAGAACTGACGGCCAGTGGCGTGCGCCCGGAAAATGGACAAAATCTGACCATGGCTTGAAGCCGGAATACCACCAAACCGGCTGTTGAATGAGTTCGGAAAGCATCCTGACCGCTACGTGAACGAGCCGGACGAGGCCACTACCAATGGTCACGCAACACAGCGATTCAGGTAGCCAGCGTTGTGGCGGCTCACCGTTTGATTTACAGCGAATCGATTGCGCAAGTGGGGGAGGGACGGACCAGCAGCGGCACTTGTCAGACCTCGCGGCTCTTGATGGCTACACTTCGCGTGCTCTTTCTCCCAGCAAGTAGTCCAATTCTTGGGGTCCTACTTCGTTCATGTTTGAAAGATGCCGTGTCAGCGCGACACGGCTTACCTGAATTCGGTCTGCCAGCCGGCCAATACCGTGCTTCAAGTCAGCCAAGCCCGTAGCCGCTGGAGGACGGCTAGCCCGGCTTGGCGGCATCAACAACATTGCCGCGAAAGCATTCGCTCGTTGTTCAACCGATGGCGAAGCCCATGGTGTACTGCTATGCGCCAACGAACGTGCACGACTCCGATCGAACAATATATGGCACAGTTCATGAGCCAACGTAAAACGTCTACCGCGGTACTTGTTCTTCGAGTCGTCTTCGTTCACAAGAATGGTAGGTTGTAAGTCTCTGCCTGCAAATGCCACCCCACGAGGGCCTTGTTCCCCAAGACCTACATTCTTCACCGTCACACCCAGGGCGTCAAGTATAGCGTCTATGTTTGTCGTCGCTGACTTGGGGTTTGGATCGAGGTCGTCCAACACATCTAGTGCGCACGAGTACCCATTGTGCCACGGAGAGGATGTCGACCAAGCGGGCTCATCGGAGAATCTCTCCGCCAGCGATGCGGACATGCCCCCATTAGTCTTCGCGTTGAAGTACTCCGCCAACAAGTTCGCCGCCGCTTCCTTTGAGATATCTGGCGCGAGGTCACCGAACATCGCGACTTCTGGGGCGAGGTTGCCCAACCAACATCGACCGGACAACTCCGGCAGCTCAGCGTGGGCTCGGATCGCTTTTTTGAACGTCTTAGTAAGCGACCCGGGCTTTGGACTGGAATCAAGGAACCATGACAGCGCCGTTTCTGCTGGCAGGGCACGCGTCTCTCTCCATTGTCTTCTCAATTCCGTTTCCCACTCAGATCCGCACACTTGCTCTTGTGCGCAAAACCACTCCACTGCATCGTAAAAAGTTCGCGCAACGACGTCTACCGGTGCGCGAGCGATTCCATCCTCCACGATAAACCTTGCGGGGTCCGCGCCCGGTTGAACCCTGTCGCCCCAAGAGAACTCAATTTCGTCTTCCATTCGCTGAAAAAAGACGTCCGGAAGAATGCCGCCCTCGGAAGCGGCACGAAGGGCGTGGCGTTCGGCCCATTCTTGCCAACAAAGAAAACGGTCAAGATCGTCCCCCGCGCTCTCCAACATCGCCAAATACGCGGCGCGAGCCGAACGTGGTCGACTATCCCCGACACGTCCCCCAGGCGGAAGCCGTTTTTCATGAAGAAGTGGCATCCAGTTCGCTACAATCCATCGGAACAATGGCGCCAGGAACCATCGAACCCCGTGGACCTCAGCCAAACCGTCTTTTGTGTCCAATTGAAGCGCACACAAATTGACCTTAGCGACCCAAAGACGCCATTCACCCCAAGAATTGACGCTCCGTTCGGGCGCAATCCCGCGCACTTCCTCGGACTCCAACCGAACCTGAAGAGCGAAAGAAGAGTGGTCGCCAAAAGTGATAAACTTTTTATCGGCCTCCAACGACCTGTCCTCCGAAGGAATCTCGGACCTGCCGCCGAGTCCTGTATGTCCGCAAATCCTTGCGAGACACAAGGCCAGCATCAAGCCACCGCTTCTTTAGTTGCGGATCCATTTTGTCCCATGCCTCAGGGTAGCCGTGCCAAACCTCTTCGTTGTTCGAGTCTTTTGTGCTACGAACCCGATACCGTTTCGCGTGGCCTGCAGTGTTTTCCCTACAGGCTCCGCCGTTTTGAGAAGCTCCTGTGCGATAGACGCGCTCCACTTGGGACACTTGACTCCGGGATTCTCCGCAGTGATCGGTTCGCAGTGCCGTGGACTTGCTTCGTATATTCGCGCTAGAGGTTTACCCATAGTGCGGAACCATTTGGTTGGCGTGGCCGTCAGTGGTTATCTCTGTCGTCTCTTGTGTAATCGCGGTCTTCGGGTGACTGTAGGCATCTAGGCTCTTTTCGGTAGTAGGACGCCTACCTGACAACCGTCAGCCTTGGAGAATCGGCTGCCAATCAGCCTATATCCCACAGAATCGCGTTGACTACCACACATTACGACGTAATTAAATCGCTGATTCAGTCCTACTCGTGATAGACAGCGGTTGCAGTCGCCGTAAAATTTCCTTGTGGCCCTTCCGCGGGGTTTCGCCGCGTTTCCTCTTTCCTTCCCGGCGCCAATCCGTGCATTTTTCGCAGCCCTGCCAGGGCCTACCGTGCCGAGTCGCAGATACGTCCGAGCGAGACCGCCGTTCAAGTTTGAAACCCGCCGGTGTCCTCAGTGCATCAACCGCCCCCCGGAGACATTCAAGGCCTCGCCGGTTGTATGGGAAGAGTCGCTGGAGGCGAGGAACAGTGCGGCGCTGGCCACTTCCTGGTGCTGAGCGTGCTTCCGCAGCGGGGTCTGTGCCAGGACGCTCTTCTCCAGGTCCTCGAAGGAGACGCCGAGGCCCTTGGCGCGGTCCCGGTACATGTCCCGCAGGTCGGCTTCGTCCATGCCGCCGGGGCAGATGACGTTGGCGCGCACGCCCGAGGGGCCGGCCTCCTTGGCGATGGTCTGGGTCAGTCCCAGAAGGCCCCATTTGGCGGCGCACAGGGAGCCGCGCAGCGCCATGCCCTCGCGACCGGCGGTGCCGGAGATGCTGACGATGCTGCCGCCTTTCTGCTCCGTCATGACCGGCAGCGCGGCCTTGCAGCAGAGGAAGATCGCCTTCAGGTTGACGTTGAGGACCGCGTCCCATTCTTCCTCGGTGATTTCGTGCACCTGCACCATGGGGCCGCGGAAGCCGACGCTGTTGACCAGGATGTCCAGCCGGCCCCACTTGTTCACCACGTCGGCTACCATTTTGTCGACCTGCGCCGAGTCGGTGGCGTCGGCGGTCAGCGCCGCGGCCTCGCCGCTCTTTTGCTGGATGGCCTGGACCACGCCGTCGAGCTCGGGTTTCATCTTCTCGAGGTCCACCAGGACGATCTTTGCGCCTTCACCCGCGAAGGTGTGGGCGATGGCCTCGCCGATGCCCCGGGCGCCGCCGACGATGACTGCGACTTTGTCTGCGAGCTTCATACCGTTCCTCCTGAAAGGCTTTGGTCTCCGTGTTGTGGTGTCAGATTGGGCGACGGCTCCTCTTTCCGCCATTGGCACGGATATGGGCCGATCCTCCGAATCCGTCTTTATCACGAAAAGACCGCCAATGCCCGGAGCGTCATCCCGCACGCCACAGCGTCATCCCGCACGCCACAGCGTCATCCCGCACGCCACAGCGTCATCCCGGACTTGATCCGGGATCCAGAGGCGGGGCGGGGGACGGTGGTTCAAATGCCTGGACCCCGGATCAAGTCCGGGGTGACGGAGGGGTGGGCAGAGGCGTCAAGCCCCACCCAGCGTCGTCACCACGGCAATCACGCCCGCGACGGTGACGCCGGAGAAGACCGTGGTCCAGAAGACCACGTCGCCGGTGAGCTCGGCATCGCCGTCAAGCTCGAGGGTGAGGATGAGGGTGTTGACGGCGGTGGGGGCGGCGGCGCCGATGATGAGCTGGGCGCCGGGCCAGGGCCACAGGCCGAAGGCGTAGACCGCGACGCCGATGAGCGCGGGTAGGGCCAGGAGCTTGACGAAGGCGATGGGCACCACTTCCCGCCAGCGGCGCCAGCGGGCGCCCCTGGCGAGTTGCGCCCCGAGGGCGACGAGCATCATGGGCACCAGGGCGCCGGACAGCGAGCGCAGGGGAAAGCCGGCCCAGCCCGGCAGGAAGTCGACGCCGTTGAACGAACGCAGGCGGATCTCCCTCAGCACGAAGGCAGCCACCAGCGCGTAGGGCATGGGGAGCTTGAAGAAGCTCAGGGCCTCCCGCACGCGGCCGCCCTTGGCCACCGCCAGCACCGTGTAGCCCAGGATCCAGATCAGCAGGTTGCTGAGCATCACCACCAGCGCCTGGACGTGCAAGCCCGCCTCCGGATTCGCCTGGCCCCCGAACAGCGTGCCGCCCTCGACGTAGAGCAGGTGGGCCACCGGGATGCCGAAGTTGCCGGCGTTGGAGACGACGCTGCCGAGGATGGCGGCGGCAACGGTCTCGTTGGGCGCGCCCAGGGCGCGGCCGCCGGCGAACAGCAGCAGGCCCAGGGCGCCCAGAACGATCAGGAAGACCAGGGCAATGAGCCAGATCTCGCCCCAGGGAATGTCGCTGTCATAGATCTTGATCAGCAGGAACGACGGCACCAGCAGCCACATGGCGACGCGGGCGAGGGTTCCCACGCTCAGCGGCTGATACCGCTGGATCAGCGTGCCGAGGCCCACCATCAGCAACAGCGGCAACAGGATGTTGTAGAGGATCTGGCCGGTGTGGTGCAGCATGGCTTGGCGGAGAAGATGCTACCAGCCCGTATCCTGGGCCGCGCTCTGGCTTGCGGGACAGAGTGCCCCCGCGCGACGGCGGGAGCTTGCAGGCAGGAAG
This sequence comes from uncultured Binatia bacterium (SeqCode), assembly GCA_965218305.1. Lineage (GTDB taxonomy): Bacteria > Desulfobacterota > Binatia > UBA9968 > JAJDTQ01 > JAJDTQ01. The sequence continues at coordinate 3,544,396 of OZ244617.1, forward strand.
GCTTCAGCGCTTCAAGGCTCCCGCGCGTGCGGGTCCCTGAAGCGCCGGCCGTGGTGACTACGTCACGAAAGCTTGGCTATGCTGCGGCTATCCCGCGGATTCCGCGAAGAACTTGCCGGGCATCTCGATGGGAGCAAGGGTCTTGTTCTCCTCCGAGTTGGACGGCAGCGGCTTGCCGTCGGGGCGGAGGCGGGCATCTTCACCCCTCTGGGGCTTGGCGTCGATGCCGCATCCGATGCGCAGCATCACGAGATTGCCGTCGCCCGTATTCAGGTAGCGATAGTAGGCGCCCTTGGGGATCATCACTCCCTGGTACTTCTCGATCATCAACTCGTTGCCCTTCTCGTCGAACACCGACATCCGGCCTTCCAGCACCACGAACGAATGGTCCTCGTCCAGGTGGCAGTGAACCGCGTTCTCGCCGCCCTCGGAGTTGATCTTCGTGTGGATCCACATGTTGTCGGTCTCGGCCACGAGCTGCGTGACCCGGCCCTGCTCCATGTAGGGGGTCTTCAGCGAGTACTTGTAAGACCTGGGCCTCTCGACTTCTTGCTTCTCTGCGACTGCTTCCATGGTGAACTCCTTTCCGAAACTTCGTGTTCTGTCGTCAACGGTGGGAGCCCGCCCGGCGGTCTCCCGTATCTGTATCTCGCTTGTTACGCGTTGATGCCGTCCAACTTGAGGTCGTAGAGCCGCAGCACGTTCTCGCGCACGACCCTGCGGAAGACATCCGTGGGCAGGTGTCCCAGCTCGTCGGCGATGACCTGGCGGGAATGCGGCCAGGTGGACGCCGCGTGCGGATAGTCGTTGGACCACATGCAGGTCTCGCTGCCCCACCAGTCCAGCAGCCGGCCGCCGGTGGGATCGCTGAAGAAGGTGGCGTAGAACTGCTCGTTGCAGTACTCGCTGGGGAGCTTCTTCATGTACGGCAACGGCGCCTTGGTGGCGTGGCGCTTGAAGTACTTGTCCCATTCGTGGAGGTAGAACGGGATCCACGAGATCTCGTTCTCCACGTAGACGAACTTGAGGTCCGGATAGTTGGCCATGGCGCCGCCGAACACCAGTTCGAACAGCGTGTTGGCGGCATCCGCCAGCTTCTGGTTGACGGTCATGCGGTAGACGTCCAGGCCTTCTCTTTCGAAGCGGCTGTAGTTGAACCCCGTCAGGATGTGGAGATTGACGGGCATCTGGAGATCCTGGGCCGCCTCCCAGAAGGGGTTGTAGTGGTCGCTGGTGAAGGGCAGGTGCGGCGGCGGGACCTGCCAGATCAGGCAACCCACCAGGCCGGCCTTCTTGCAGCGCTCCAGCTCCTTGATGGCGTTGTCGATGTTGTAGAGCGAGATCGACGGCACGCCCACGAGCTTGTCGGGATGCACCTTGCAGTAATCGATGAGCCAGTCGTTGGCGAGCTCGAAGCAGGCTTCCTGAAGCTCGGCGTCCTCCAGGGCGAACAGGCGCAGCCCCAGTGTCGGGTACAGCACCTCGGCGGACACCCCGTCCACCGCCATCTCCTCGACCCGCGCCTGGGGGTTGTAGCCGCCCGGCTTCTCGCCGATGGCGTTCCGGGGCGGAAACTCGGGATACTTGCCCTTGAAGCTGGCCGGCAGGTTCTTGGTCCACAGGTCCGTGGGCTCCATGATGTGGGAGTCCGCGGATACGATGATCTCGGTGGCGAGATCCTTCTCGGCACTCTCTAGGGTTGGCGCACTTATACTCACTATTGATCCTCCTCTTTTCCTTTGGTTCAGCTACTTCTTATGCGTGTTTTTGGCCGCTTTGTCCACCGTGCGGCGGGGCGCACGGCGGGTCCTGCCCCGCACCTCCTTCGCTGGATTCCGACCCCCTACTTGACATGGGGCGGGAACAATGGATTCGGGGCATGGAATGACCGACCCCATCTCCCCGTCATCCCGGACCCCACCCCTTCGTCACCCCGGACTTGATCCGGGGTCCAGGGGCGGGGGACTGGGAGGCGCGTCTCACGCCATGCACTCGTGGGTGCATTGTGTTATGAGGACTTCTGCAACGCGGGCGGGACACACCCGCCGCGAAATCCATCCTCGGAGGCACTTCATGACGACCATGATCACGGGCGCGGGTTTAGTAGGTTCCCAGATCGCGCGCATCCTCGTGCAGCAGGGCGAGAAGCCTGTCCTGTTCGATATCGCACCCAACCACGCCGCGCTGGCGGATGTGGTGGAGGTGGACAAGGTCACCCTGTTCCGCGGCGACCTGCTGAATCCCTTCGATCTCGGGAAGGTGATCAAGGAACAGGGTATCACGCGCATCGTCCACACCGCCGCCTATCCCAATCTCGGCACCGGCGCCCAGGAGAACCCCTACGGTGCCATCCAGGTGAACATCATGGGCACCGCCAACGTGTTGGAGGCGGCCCGGCTGCACGGCGTGGAACGGGTGGTGATGATCAGCACCGCGGCGGTGGCCCGGGGCGTGGCCGGCGGCGAGGACAACGGCGACCGCAGCAAGGAAGAGGCGCTGCCCCGGCCCAGTTCCTTCTACTCCGCCACCAAGCAGGCCGGCGAGAACCTGGGTTACAACTACGCGCGCTCCCACGGCGTCGACTTCCGCGCCGTGCGCTTCCCCAACGTGTGCGGCCCCTGGATCCCCGGCGGCGGCGGCCGTCCCAGCGCCATGTTCCGCACCATGGTGGAGAAGTCGGTGGACGGGGTCGAGCACAAGGTCCCGCCGGGCACCATGGAGTGGCTCTACTCCAAGGACGCGGCCCGGGGCGTGGTCCTGACCCTCCAGGCCGAGGGCATCAAGAGCCGCGTGTTCAACCTCGGCGTCGGCCAGCCCTACGACAACCAGGAGCTCATCGACATTTTCAAGCAGGTGGTCCCTGGCGCCAAGCTCAGCATCGACGAGAGCGTGACCACGGCACAGACGTCGTCGGTCTTCCTGGACATCACCCGCGCCCAGACGGAGTTGGGCTTCGACGCCGAATACGACATCCCCGCCGCGGTGACGGATTTCGTGGGCTGGTATCGCCGCATCAAGAAGGCAAGAGGGGGCTGAGGACCACACCATGAGTGATAACGCTGTCTACGAACCGCCGAAAGTCTGGAAGTGGGAGCGCGAGAACGGCGGCCGGTTCGCCTCCATCAACCGTCCCGTCTCCGGCGCGACGCACGAAGCCGAGTTGCCGCGCGGCAAGCATCCGCACCAGCTCTATTCGCTGGCGACGCCCAACGGCGTGAAGGTAACGATCATGCTGGAGGAGTTGCTGGCGGCCGGACACACCGGCGCGGAGTACGATGCCTACATCATCGACATCCGCGAGGGCGACCAGTTCGGGTCGGGGTTCGTCGCCATCAATCCCAACTCGAAGATCCCCGCGCTGGTGGACTACTCAACGCCCAAGCCGACGCGGGTGTTCGAGTCGGGCTCGATCCTCCTCTACCTGGCCGACAAGTTCCACGCCTTCGTTCCGGAAGACCCGTCGGAACGTGCCGAGTGCCTGTCATGGCTGTTCTGGCAGATGGGCTCCGCCCCCTATCTCGGCGGCGGCTTCGGCCATTTCTATGCCTATGCTCCCTACAAGATGGAATATCCCATCGACCGCTTCACCATGGAGGTGAAGCGCCAGCTTGACGTCCTCGACAAGCGGCTGGCCGAGATCCACTACGTGGCGGGCGATGCCTACACCATCGCCGACATGGCGATCTGGCCGTGGTACGGCGTGCTCACCACCGGCCACCTCTACGACGCCGCCGAGTTCCTCGACGTACAGACGTACACGAACCTCTTGCGCTGGTACGACGAGATCGCCGCGCGCGATGCGGTGAAACGCGGACGGATCGTCAACAAGACCTCCGGCCCGCTCGATCAGCAGCTTCGCGAACGCCACGATGCCTCCGACTTCGAGTTGAGGACGCAGGACAAGATCGAGGCGGCCGAGTAGCACCTGGCGACGTGCACCGGGAATCAGGCGTCACTTGGCGCCGGCTGTTCGCCGTATTCTGGCGCATCGGGATCCTTTCCTTTGGCGGCCCGGCGGCGCAGATTGCGCTCATGCACCGTGTCCTGGTGGAGGAGGAACGGTGGCTCGACGAGCCAAGGTTCCTGGGCGCGCTCAGCTTCTGCATGCTGCTGCCCGGCCCCGAGGCCATGCAACTCGCCACCTACTCGGGTTGGCAGCTTCGCGGAGTGCCCGGCGGGTTGGTGGCAGGCCTCCTGTTCGTGGTCCCGGGCGCGCTGGTGGTGCTCGGGCTGGCGATGCTCTACACGGCGGGGGGCCACCTGCCGGTGGTGGCCGCGCTGTTTCTGGGGATCAAGGGCGCGGTTCTGGTCATCGTGCTGGAGGCCCTGCTGAGGGTAGCGAAGAGGGCGCTACACTCAGCCGTGCACTGGATCATCGCGGGCCTGGCCTTCGTGGCGATTTTCTTCCTGTCGGTCCCGTTCCCCGTCATTATCCTGGTATCCGGCTTGGCCGGATATTTCCTGCTGGGCGGCCAGAGCGCTGGAGAGACCGGGACCGGGCGAGGCGGCGGGTCGATGGCCGGCACGGCGAGGACGGTAGCGTTGTGGATGGCTGTCTGGTGGACGCCGGTGCTGCTGCTGATGGCCCTGGGCGGCTATGACATCCTGGTGCACATCGGCAATTTCTTCTCCCGCCTCGCGGTGGTCACGTTCGGCGGAGCCTACGCGGTGCTGGCCTATCTGGCACAGGACGTGGTGACCCACAAAGGCTGGTTGACGGCCGGTGAAATGATGGACGGCCTGGGGCTGGCGGAAACCACCCCGGGGCCGCTGATCCTGGTCACGGAGTTCGTCGGCTATATCGCGGGATACCGGGCGGGCGGGGTGAGCATGGGCATCGCCGGCGCGGCGGTCACGCTCTGGGTGACCTTCGCACCCTGCTTCCTGTGGATATTCGCCGGCGCGCCCTATATCGAGCAACTCACGGCCCAGCCGCGGCTCAAGGGCGCCCTGGAGGCGATCACGGCGGCGGTGGTGGGTGTCATTCTCAACCTGTCCATCTGGTTCAGCCTGCACGTCCTGTTTGCCCAGCTGTCGTCCCGGCAAAGCGGCCCGGTCAAGCTCCTGGTGCCGGACTGGTATTCCCTGGACTGGCGTGTTCTGGCGGTCGGCGCCGTGAGCGCGGTCATGCTCCTCTGGCGGCACCAGTCTCTCATGAGCACCCTGGGCGTCGCGGCGCTGATGGGTATCGGGTTCGGTGCGATGGGTTACCTTGCCGGATGACGGAACAGGGAGGGGGACACCTCACTACTCAAAGGTTGTACAACGCTCGGGCGTTCTGACGCCACACAAGTAAGCGAGGACCAGCCTTCAGCAGCGTACCGCTTGGTTGTCGATCCTGCCCAAGAGTTGCTCGATTATGTCGCTCGCCTCGCGTTGTCGTCGCAGCCGGTCCTCACGTTGATCAGGATCGTTACCCTCGCCTAGTTCGAAACGAGCGACCGCGACCGGACCGTCTTTTTGGTAGCCCTCGACTTGCTTGTCCCCCGCGAAGCGATCACGAAGGACCTCCAAGGCGTCCTGAATGACTTTACGGTGCTCGCCGGTGAGGGCTTCGTTGAACATCTCCGCGACTCGATCCAGACCGTCAGGCGCCCACTCGATGCAGTAAATCAGGTCGTGCGCGTCCTTGCGTTCGATGCGGTCGTCGTAGGCAAATGCCTTCAAGCAAGTGAAGCTTACCAGGTTGGCGTGTTTGATCTTCTCGGTCGCGATCCCTGCGCCGTCGAGTAGTTCGGCCTGAACTGCGGTGGTTTGGTGAAGGTCGAAGACGATGGATGTCCGAGGCTTCGCCATCAAAAACCAATCCGCTCACGACGCAGGTGGTCCGCTAGTTCCTTGGTGCGCCCTTCGCCGTGCGCCAAATCGAGATAAACCTGGACCGGACTGGCCAGCCAAACTCCGTCCAGTTGATTGCGAAACAATAATTCGTCCAACGACTTGACCTCAATCACCGCCAAGTTCATTCCCTCGCGGACAACGCGGGCATCGAGTTCGCGGAGGGCTTGTTCTGCGATTTGGCCGGCCAAGAGCCGGCAGCGGACTCGTGAGACGGCCGACAGGAACGGAGCATAACGTTGGGCCGCTGCTTCATGAGTGATTGCGTAGTCGGCATCGTGCGCCGCAAAGACATGAGCTATCTTTTCGAACAGTCCCTCTGCGCGAACCGAAGGTACGAAGAAGCGCCGCATCGGCGGAGCCGGCGACGCCGCATGTTGTTTGACCCACGCGTCCAATAAGGCGGCAGGTTCGACCAAATGGCGCTCCTTGTTCGGACCCATGCCACGAGAGACCACCCACTCATATCTCTCCAACTCGGACAGCACCTGCGACGCCGTGGCGGGCGAGACCCGCGCGCGATGCGCGAGTTCTTTGACTTGGTACCATTCGTCGTGGTGGACAAGGAGCGCATGCAGTACCCGCGCCCGCCGTCCTGAGAATAAAGACCTTATGGATCTCGACAAAGGCCTTGGGAGAGGCCTGTCGACATAGAGATGGACGCCTTCGGCAGGAACGTAGAGGCTGCCACCGCTGTCATAGTAGCCCACTCGCTCGCTCTTCAGTATTTCCCTGGCTCCCGGGGATATCGACTCAGCGACCAAAACGGGGACCGATTCTCGTCCTTCCGGTACATTTGCCTGCCTGCGGCTGAAATCCTTGATTAGCCATAGTCTCTGGCGAACATCACGAGGGTAGAGAACCTTCATCACCTCAATCAACAAGGTGATGATCTTGCCCGCTACCCGAAGATTACACTTGACGTCATATTGCGGAGTTGACGAGACTCCGGGCGACCGAGGTGGCTGCAGGAAGACTTGTACGACCCGGACATCCACCCCGGGCAAATGCCGGAGAGATTCCAGGAACTGGTCGACCAGTCGTCGTTCTGTGACCGCAGGGGCTGGCATTGTTATTGGCAGATACGCTGTACAGCAAATCTACCAAAAAATTAACAATAATGCAAGATGGCAGTCGAATTGCTGTGCAGCAAATAAGCAGTTTCGCTAAATCATAAAACAGGCTGGTTTAAACTGTGAGTTTCTCGCGACTCCTGATGGGCACATATGCTCCGATGCCGAGATCGGAGAACTCCTTCTTGTCAACCATCAGAGGTTGTACAGCACCCGCGCGTTCCCCCCGGTGATCTTCGCCGCGACCTCCGGGCTCAGGCGCGGGTCGTTGGCAACGCCGTCTATGGCCAGCAGCTCGGTGGCGCTGTCCGCGTGGCCGTAGTCGGTGCCCACCACCAGGTGGTCCTCGCCGGCGGTTTCGATGACGTAGGGAAGGTCGTCGGTGGTCTCGCACCCGACCCAGATCCGGTTCTTTGCCAGCAGCTCGTTCCGTTTGAACCCCTGCTCCTTTATGTACGGGCGTTTGTACAGGTCGGTCAGCGCGTAGGGCAGCCACTGCGAGCTGACCTCCAGGAACCCCATCTTGAGTTGCGGGAATCGCTCGGGGATCCCGCCCGCGACGATGGTGTGGAACGCCCCCACCACTACCAGCTTGAACTTCGAGAAGGCCACGGGCTCGTACTTGTAGTAGTCGAACAGCATGGAGCTGCCGTTGGAGGCGTGGATGCACACCGGGATGTCCAGCCTGCCGGCGGCGTCGTACACCGGATAGAAGTAGGGATCGTTCAGCAGCCGTTCGCCCTCGGAGCCGCGCATGTAGATGCCTACCGCGCCGTTCTCCTTGGCCAGCCGGGCTTCCTCGTACACCTGGTCCGGGCTGAGGAGCGGCACCACCGCCACCCAGCGCAGGCGGTTGTCGGACTGTTTCCAGCACTCTCCCATCCAGCGGTTGTAGCTGCGGCACAGCGCCAGCTCGATCTCGGGCCGGGGCGTCAGCGGGATGATGAAAATGGTGGGAAAGATGACCTGGATGTCCACCTTGAGCTCGTCCATGTGCTTGAGCCGCACCGCCACGTCGCGCAGTTCGCGGGACTCCAGCGGCGTGTCCTTGCCCACGTTGCGGGTCTTGAGGCGCAGGGTTCCGTCCACCAGCCAGTACTCGTCCCCGGACCCGGAGCCGTTGGTGGAGCCGACGATCTCGGGCCGGTATTTGCGGTCGGCGCCGTCCATGAACTCCCAGGTCTCCTCGGTTTCGAGAACGTGTGCGTCCGCATCGATTCTGAGCATTTCGGTTTCCTCCGCTTTTGGGATTGCATTGAAACAGGCCGGTCCTCGGCCTGATAGCCGTGTGCTCTATCCGAAGTCCGGGAACGAATCAACGCCCCTTCCAAGCCGGCGGGCGCTTCTTGACGAAGGCGCGCGGCCCTTCCTTGCTGTCCTCGGCGGTAAGCACCAAGGCGGCGAGGTCGGATTCCAGCCGCAGCGCCTACACTAGTGTCCTGCGTCACAAATACGCTTATGAATCTGCGGGTCCTTTTGGCCGTCGGCTGCGTACGTCACCCCGGGCTTGACCCGGGGTCTTCCTCGCGTGGTACCCGCCACTGCTCGTCATCGCGCCTTGCCGACAACCAAAATGCCCTCGCATCTTCATAAGCGTATTTGTGACGCAGGACCCTAGCGGCAGGGGGAGCCCCGTTCGCTCCAATCCGATCTCAAAGGTGGTAAAGCGCCCGCGCGTTCCCGCCCGTGATCTTGGCGGCGACCTCCGGGCTCAGGCGCGGGTCGTCGGCGACGCCGTCCAGGGCCAGCAGCTCGGTGGCGCTGTCGGCGTGGCCGTAGTCGGTGCCCACTACCAGGTGGTCTTCGCCGGCGGTGTCGATGACGTAGGGCAGGTCGTCGTTGGTCTCGCAACCGACCCAGATCCGGTTCTGGGCCAGCAACTCCTTCTTGTTGAAGTCCTTGCCCGCCATGTGGTGGCGCTTGTACAGGTCGCTCATCGCGTAGGGCAGCCACTGGGAGCCCACCTCCAGGAACGCCATCTTGAGATTCGGGAACCGCTCCGGGATCTTGTCCATGATGATGGTGTGGAACGCCCCCACCACCACTAGCTTGAACTTCGAGAAGCCCACGGTCTCGTACTTGTAGTAGTCGTAAAGCACGGAGCTGCCGTTGGAGGAGTGGATGCACGCCGGGATGTCGAGCCTGCTGGCGGCGTCGTAGACCGGATAGAAGTGGGGATCGCTCAGCAGCCGCTCGCCCTCGGAGCCGCGCATGTAGATGCCCACCGCGCCGTTCTCCTTGGCCAGCCGGGCCTCCTCGTACACCTGGTCCGTGTCGAGCAGCGGCACCACCGCCACCCAGCGCAGGCGGTTGTCGGACTGTTTCCAGCACTCGCCCATCCAGCGGTTGTAGCTGCGGCACAACGCCAGCTCGATCTCGGGCCGGGGCGTCAGCGGGATGATGAAGATGGTGGGAAAGATGACCTGGATGTCCACCTTGAGCTCGTCCATGTGCTTGAGCCGCACCGCCACGTCCCGGAGCTCGCGTGACTCCAGCGGCGTGTCCTTGCCGACGTTGCGGGACTTGAGCCGCAGCGTCCCGTCCACCAGCCAGTACTCGTCCATGGCTCCGGAGCCGTTGAGGGTGCCGACGATCTCGGGACGGTACTTGTGGTCGGCGCCGTCCATGAATTCCCAGGTCTCTTCGGTTTCCAGGACGTGTGCGTCCGCATCAATTCTCAGCATTTGCCGGCTCCTTTACGGGTAGTACGGGACAGGTGTCCGCTAGCCGTGTGCTGTATCCGAAGTCGGGGTATGAATCAACGGGTAGTGCGTCAGTTTGGCCACGTGAACGTCAACAGTCGTCGCGTGCCTCATCGGCGGTGGTCAGCTCGATAATGGACTTTTCGCTTTCGGTTCTTTCGGATCTACGAGAGGTCACGCGAAGCGCCACGCAGAGCACCAACCACGCCAAGGCGCAAATGATCAGCGGAAACAGTAAGGGGGGATCAGATGCGACGGGAGGTTTCAAGCCAAAGGCCGAAGGCCACTCTGAGAGAAGCATGTGGCTCCAGAAATAGAATCCATAGTACGCGACGGTGCCAAGAGTGACGTTCGCAAGAATCATTCCCAGGGCAACGGCAAGAATCAATTGGGGCATCCGCATGGCCCTTTCCCTATGCGACCGAGTCCATCAGGCCGTAGCGGCTTCTCGTTCCCCGGCCCCACCGTTGAAACGATGTAGGCAGATCACACAATCAACGGCCCTTCCACACCGGCGGCCGCTTTTCGACGAAGGCCCGCGGCCCTTCCTTGCAGTCTTCGGTGGTGAGGACCAGGGCGGCGAGATCGGACTCCAAGCGCAGCGCCTGGTCCAGCGGCAGGCCCTCGCCCTTGCGGACGGATTCCTTGATGTACCGGAGGGCCAGTGGCGCGCCCTTGGCGAAGGACGCCGCCATCTCCTCGCCGGCGCGGGTCAGCTCGTCCGCGGGTACCAGCTTGTTGACGAGCCCGATACGGTACGCTTCCTGAGCGTCCACCAGCGCCCCGGACAGGCACATCTCCATAGCCTTGGCAGCGCCCACGAGGCGGGCGAGTCGTTGCGTCCCGCCCGATGCCGGCATGAAGCCGAGCCGAACCTCGGTCACGCCCATCCGGGCGTTCTCCGCGGCGATGCGGATGTCGCAGGCCATGGCGATCAACAGGCCGGCTCCGACAACGTAGCCGTGCAACAGCGCGATGGTAGGCTTCTGCACCAAGGCCGCGGCGTCGATGGGCGAATGGACGCCCGGAGCCTGCTTTGCCTGCCGGGCCTCCAGCGGAGAGACCGAGACCGCTGCCGGTTCGGTGTTGCGGCTGGCCCGCTCCTTGATGTCGCCGCCCACGGAAAATGCTTTTTCACCGGCGCCCCGAAAGAGAACCACCTGGACGTCCTTGTCTGCTTGCGCCCGGTTGCAGAGATCCATCATGCGCTGCCGCATGTCCTCGTTGATGGCGTTCATCGCCTCGGGCCGGTTCAGCGTGATCCACGCCGTCTGCTCTCTGACCTCGTACAGGACAGTGTCGTTGTTCATCAGCTTAGCCTCCACCCCGCCTCCCCTGGATCCCGGGTCAAGCCCGGGATGACGGAAGGCTCTAGACACTACACGAGCCGGTAAACCTGTGCGGCGGTGTCGTGGAACAGCGCCGCGCGTTCCGTGTCGGAGTAGCCCCGGGACATGATCTTGAAGGCGTTCCACACCGACACATAGGAATAGGATACCCGGTCCACCGGGAAATTGCTTTCGAACATACAGCGGCCGGCGCCGAACTTCTCGATGCAGAATTCGAAGTAGGGCCGCATGGCCTCGGCCAGCTCGGCGGAGCCGGGCTTCGGCTCGCGCGTGTGCCAGTCGTAACCCGAGCGCAGCGAGCCGACGCCGCCCAGCTTCAACACCACGTTGGGGCACGAGGACAGCGCGGTGATGTCGGCGCTCCAGGCCTGGAACACCTCGTTGCGCCGGCCCTCGTAGGGTCCCAGCCCCAGGGGTCCGCCGATGTGATCGAGAATGATGGGCACGTCGGGGAAAGCCCGCGCCAGCTCCACCAGCTCCGGTATCTGGGGGTGATAGAGCCAGGCATCGAAGCTCAGCCCGAGGGGTTGCAGGCATGCGAAGCCCTTGCGGACGGCGTTGTCCCGGAGCAGGCCGGGCCGTGGCACGCTGCGGAACGAGTCCGAGGCGTCCCACATGGTGGAATAGCGGATGCCGCGCAAGCGGGTGGGGCTCGCCTCCAGGTGTGCTTCCAGGACCGCGGCCACGGCGTCGGCGAGGGTCAGGTCGGCATAGGCCACGATGGCGGCCGCCACCGCGGTGTCGTTGCCTGCCCGCGAATTCTCGGCCGCGATACTCTCCAGAAACTCCGTTTCTCCAACCGGCCGCAACTCCGGCGGCCCGCCGTCCCGGTACATGGCCCCGCATTCCACGGCCACGCTCGATACGATGCGATAGCCGCCCGAGGCGTCGCGCAGGAAGTCGTCCAGCAGGTAAGGGTTGTTGGGACGCCGCCACAGGTGGTGGTGCGGGTCGCAGATGGCGAGGCCGGGTTCCAGTGGATCCTCGTCAGTCGTGGTCGGATCGGTCACCGTCGCCACCCGCCGCTCACACCTGTTCTCATGACCCCTCCAAGTTCCGTGTTTCCGTAGGTCGGATTAGCGAAGCGTAATCCGACAACTCGTCGTTCTTGCGGTCCCGGCATGCCGGATTGTTTTGATGTCGGATTACGCTTCGCTAATCCGACCTACGGTCTCTGCCGTGCCGGTGCTCGCACTGCACCGCCGGGTTTGGTACACAGGGTTTTGCCTTCGACGGACGAGCCGATTCCGGCTGAGGAGGTCGTGTGGATTTCGAGCTGGCCCATTACCCTGTCCGGTCCCTTTCCTGGGGCGCCAACACCGAATATCGGGAGGGCGAACTCATTGTCAACCGCGAAGCGCTACGCGCCGAGTTGCTGACGGAACCGCTCATCGACGATGTGGAGCTGAGCATCGTGCGGCCCGGGGAGCGTACTCGGGTCCTCCACGTGGCGGACATCGTCGAGCCGCGCTGGAAGGACCCGGAGCGCGGCGGCGCGTTCCCCGGCAGCCTGGGACCCTTGTACCAGTGCGGCCTCGGCCGAACTCATGCGCTGGACGGCGTGGCCGTGGTTACGTCCGGCTCCCTCCCGAGATCCGAGGAGGCCATCATCGACATGTGCGGCCGCGGCAGCGAGTTGAGCCGGTTCGGCCGCATGCCCGGTCTGGTGGTCCTGCCCATCCCGCGGGAGGGATCCGACCCCGGTCAATTCGGCCTTGCCCTCATGCGCGCGGGGCTTCGGACGGCGGTGTTCCTGGCCGAGACGACGAAGTCGGTCGAGCCGGCCCGCACCGAAGCTTTCTCCCTGGACCTGGGACGGGGCGCGTCGCGGGACCTGCCGCGTATCGGATACCTCACCTTCGCGTATTCCCACGGGATCGGCCGCCAGAAGCTGTTCTACGGCAAGAGCACCAAGGACATCGTGTCCAGCGTGGTGCATCCCAACGAGCTGCTGGACGGGGCGCTGGTGAACGACGGCTATACCAAGCCCACCAAGAACGCCACCCACGACATCCTGAACCATCCGATGATCCGCGAGCTTCACCGCCGGCACAACGACGACCTCGTGTTCGCGGGCATGGTGTTGGCCAACCACCACGCCACCTACGAGGAGAAGGCGGACACGGCCTTTCACGCGGCGCGGCTGCTGAGGCACGTGGTGGGGGCCGAGGCCGTGGTCATCACCAAGGACGGCGGCGGCCAGGCGGACGTGGACCTGATGCTGGCCTGCAGGGCCTGCGAGGAGGTGGGCCTGCGCACGGTGCTGGTGGCCAAGGAGGAGTCCGGCGACGACGGCCCGGGGATGGTGGACGTTGCGCCCCAGGCGGACGCCATGGTCAGCGTCGGCAACTGCCCCGAGAAGGTCCGTCTCGACGAGTCCATGGACCAGGTCATCGGCGGCGACGCCTTTCTCGGCGCCATCGAGGGGGACGTGGCCGGCACGGTGGAGATCCCGGTGCAGAACATCATCGGCGCCATCGATCCCATCGGCGGGTCCACGCTGATGGCCCGCGCGGGGTAGGGAGGCAAGATGAAACGAATCGTCCACTACGTGAACCAGTTCTTCGCCGGCCTCGGCGGCGAGGAAAGCGCCGGTCTCGCGCCCGGCCATCTGGAAGGCGCGACCGGGCCGGGCAGGCTGTTGCAAACGTTACTGGGGGAGAGTGCCGGCATTGTCACGACGGTCTACTGCGGCGACGATCACTTCTCCGAGAACGAGGATGAGGCGACAGCCCGGCTGCTGGAGCTGATGACGGCGGCCAAGCCCGACCTGCTGTTCGCCGGCCCGGCCTTTGGCTCGGGCCGCTACGGCCTAGCCTGCGCGGCGGTGTGCCGGGCGGCGAGTGCCGAGCTCGGCGTCCCGGTCCTGACCGCCATGGCGCTGTCCAACCCCGGCGCCGACTTGATCCGGCGCGAGCTTCCGGTGGTCCGCACCGGAGAGTCGTCGGGCGACATGCGCGCCGCCCTCGAGTGCTCGGCCGGTCTGATCGCGAGGATCCTGACCGGCGAGGCCGTGGCGCCAGGCAGCGAGGAGGGCCTGATCCGCGGCGGCCGTTGGAACACGCGCGCGTCCAGGCGGGCCGCCGAGCGGGCCGTGGACCTGCTTCTGGCCAAGCTCGCCGGTGGTCCCATGGAAACGGAGATCCCGCTGCCGGCCCTCGAGGAGGTCGCGCCGGCGCCCGGGATCTGCGACCTCAGGTACGCCAAGGTGGCGCTGGTCACCACCGGCGGTCTCGTGCCACGGGGCAATCCGGATGGGATCAAGTCGTACCTGTCCACTCACTTCGGGGTCTACGGGCTGGAGAGCAAGGAGCACCTCACCGCGGACGAGTTCGAGTCGGTGCACGGCGGCTTTTTCACCGCCGCGGTGAACGACGACCCCAACCGGCTCATTCCCCTGGACGTGCTGCGGGAGGCGGTTCGGGAAGGATTCCTGGGGGCGCTGCACGAACGCTTCTATTCCACCACGGGCAACGGCACGCCCATCGAGACCGCGGCCAGCATGGCCCGGGACATCGCGGCATCGCTGGAGGAGGACGGCGTCGACGGCGTCATCCTCACCTCTGCCTGAGGCACCTGCACTCGCTGCGGCGCAGCGATGGCAAAGGAACTGGAAAGAGGCGGCATCCCGACGGTGCACGTGACCAATCTCGTTTCGGTGTCGGAGAACACCGGGGCCAAGCGGATCCTGTCCGGACGGGCGATTCCGCACGTGTTCGGCGATCCCTCACTTGGCGCGGACGAGGAGCGTCAGCTCCGGCGGCGGTTGGTGGAGCAGGCACTGGAGATGTTGAAGGAGGAGGAGGGGGCGGCGTGATCGTCCGGATTGTCCGGTGTTTTTTCCGGGGGGTCCTTGACATGCTGGCCGTAAAGTCGGTTAATCGCACGATCAAAAGCGAGAGGAGGCATCGCATGGTTAAACGAGTTCTCGTTCTGACGGCAGGGTTGCTGCTCCTGGCGGGCCCGGTATGGGCTGACGCGGTGGCGGACTTCTACAAGGGCAAGACCATCCGCATTGTGGTCGGCTATGGTCCGGGCGGCACCACCGACCTCACCACTCGGCTGATCGCGCCGGTTCTGCACAAGTATATTCCCGGGGGACCGCGGATCGTGGTCCAGAACAAGTCGGGCGGCGGCAGCATGCTGGCGGCCAATACGGTGTTCAACAACGAGCGCAGGGACGGCACGGTGATGGCGGCCATCAGCAGCAGCCTCGTGATGAAGCAGGCTCGCGGCGTGGAGGGGATCAGGTTCGATGGCAGAAAGTTCAATTGGGTCTCCAGCGCGTTCCGGGCCAATTCCATGTGCGCGATCCGGATGGATGCGGGCGTGAGCAGCTTTAGCGAGGCGGTGAAGACCAAGAAGCAGCTCATCATGTCGAGCTTCGACAAGGGCGGCCTTTCCCATCTCGAGCCGATCATCTTCAACGCCGTGTTCGGCAGCAACTTCAAGGCCGTTACCGGATACCCCAGCGGCGGCGCCCAGCGTCTGGCGGTGAAGAACGGTGAAGTCAACGGTTTCTGCACGACTTTCCAGACGGCCAAGAGCACCGAGATCGCCATGTTCGAGGGTACGGCGAAGTGTTGCCGGGTCCTCATCATCGCGGGCGCGACCAAGGAGGATCACCGTCTGCTGAAGGGTGTCCCCGCGGCCGAGGCGTTGGCCAAGGAGCAGGGCAAGAGCGCTGAAGAGCTGGCCATGCTGAGGGCGATGAACGCCACCAACCAGATCAGCATCGTCCACACGCTCCCGCCCGGAGTGCCGAAGGACCGTGTCGAGGCCATGCGCGATGCATTCGCCAAGGCGTACACCGATCCGCAGGTCAAGGCGCTGGCGGAGAAGCAGAAACGCGATCTGCAGCCCAGGCGGGGCGACAACGTGGCCCAGATCGTCGACGAGTTGCTCAACACTCCCAAGTCCATCATGGACAGGTTGAAGGCGCTTATCGCGAAGGGCTGAAGACCGGCGGCGTACCGTCGCGTCAAATCAACCGTGGGTGGTTCCGGGGACCGGTTCGCGTCCGCCGCAGGGCGGTCGCGGGCCGGGCTCCCCGGACTCAAACCTGAAGACACAAAACCAACCGTTCTCGTTACCGTAGCGCCATGTTTGAAGCCTTCGTCACGGGTCTCATCCAGGTATTCGATCAGACCACGTTCCTGCTGATGATGGTGGGTATTGTCCTGGGGTTCATCGTCGGGATCCTGCCCGGCATCGGCAGCCCCGGCGCGGTGGCCCTCATGCTGCCGTTCATCTTCAGCATGGACCCGGTGCAGGCGTTCGCCTTCCTGCTCGGGATGTACGCGGTCACCGGCACCACCGGTGACATCACCTCGATCCTGTTCGGCGTGCCCGGGGAGGTGGTGTCCACCGCCACCATCATCGACGGGCATCCCATGGCAAAGAAGGGCGAGGCCGGCCGCGCGCTGGGCGCGGCGCTCATGAGCTCTCTCGTGGGCGCCATCGTCGGTGCATTCTCCCTGGCCGCCGCCATTCCCATCGTCACCCCGCTGGTACTGTCCTTCAAGTCACCGGAGTTCTTCTCGCTGGCGATCCTGGGGATCTGCTTTCTCGCGGCGCTGAGCGGCAACAACAGGCTCAAGGGGGTGCTGGCCGGGGGACTGGGGCTGGTGCTTTCCACCGTCGGCCTGGACTACCAGGAGAACATCGAGCGCTACACCTTTGGCCTGATAAACCTCTGGGAGGGGCTCGGCCTCATCGCCGCGGCCGTGGGGCTGTTCGCCGTGCCGGAGATCGTGGAGTTGTGGGTCAAGGGCTCCAGCATCGCCGAAGCCAAGGTGGGCAAGCTGGGGGGCGTGTGGCAGGGGATCAAGGACACCTTCATCCACATCGGCATTACCGTGCGCTGCAGCATGATCGGCACCTTTTTCGGCCTGGTCCCGGGTGTGAGCGCGGCGCTGTCCCAATGGGTGTCTTACGCCCACGCGGTCCAGAGCTCCAGGGACCGCAGCGGCTTCGGCAAGGGCGACGTCCGCGGCGTCCTGGGACCGGGGGCGGCCAACAACTCGGGCATCGGCGCGGCCATGATCCCCACCGTGGCCTTCGGCGTGCCCGGCAGTGCCACCACCGCCATCCTGCTGGGCGCCTTCATCATCCAGGGGCTGCAACCCGGACCGAAGATGCTGACCGAGCATCTGGCCCTGACCTTCTCGTTCGTCTGGCTCATCGTCATCTCGAATATCATCACCGTCGCGTTTTGCCTGCTGTTCCTGAACCAGTTGGCGAAGATCACCCAGATACGCGGGTCGCTGCTGATTCCCGCGCTGTTCATGCTCATCTACCTGGCGGGTTTCGCCAACACCAACTCCTACTTCGCCATGACCACCACCCTGGCGTTCGGGGTTGCCGGCGTGATCATGGTGAGCCACGGCTGGCCCCGTCCGCCGCTGGTGCTGGGTCTGGTGCTCGGGCCCCTGGTGGAGCGGAACCTGTTCATCTCGTACGAGATCTACGGGCTCTGGTTCTTTTTCAGGCCCATCGTCATGGTGACCTTCGGGATTGCCCTTGTCGTGATCTTCCTGCCCGGGCTGCAGGACTGGATGGCGAAGCGGGCTCAGCCCAAGGAGGTGGCGGGTGCGGAACCGGACTGACATCGTCATCGGCGTGTTGCTGGTGGTGCTCCTCGCCTGGGCGGTGTGGGAAGCGCAGGACTGGCCGGTCCGCACGCGGTTCTTCCCTCTCGCCATCGGTTATCCGATGCTGGCCCTGGCGGTGATCTTTCTCGTCTACAGCCTGTGGCTCGGACTCCGGCCGGCCGGACCCGGGCAGGGTCTGGAAGAACCCGAGCCCGCGGCGGAGGCCGGACCCCCTCTCGAACCAGCCGTGGTGCGCCGGCGCACGCTTGAGATCGCCGTCTGGGCCGTGGCCTTCGCGATGGGCCTGTGGCTCCTGGGATTCAAGGTGGGCGGGCTGGTCATCCCCCTGGTCTTCCTCCGGTTCCAGGCCCACGAGCCCTGGGGCACCAGCATCCTGTACAGCCTTGGCGTTTACCTGTTCTTCTGGGGCGGCCTGGAGCGGGCCCTCTCGTTTCCCCTGCCCGGCGGCCGCATCGCCTACGGCCTCGGCCTCTATTCCTTCGACTCCTACCTGACGGACCCGATTCTGGACGCGATTCTGAACCTGTTTGAGTGAGGATTCCCGTTTGGGACACACGGGTAGCCGTTGTCTGGCCTACTACTGACACGTGCGCCTTGGCTCACCACGTCTTGACAAGCGAGCGAGAATAGTCGGTTAATCGCACCACCGAAAAGGAGGTGCCTTATGTGTCAGCGAGTTCTCGTTCTGATAGCGGGTTTCGTGCTGTTTGCGGGGCCGGTGTGGGGTGAATCGGTGGCCGAGTTCTACAAGGGCAAGACCTTCCGCATTGTCGTCGGGCTGGGTCCGGGGGGCGCCACGGATACCAACGCCCGGCTGATTTCGCACGTGTTGTCGCGCCACATCCCCGGACATCCCCGGATCATCGTGCAGAACAAGCCCGGCGGCGGTAGCATGCTGGCGGCCAACACCGTTTACAACAATGAGCCGCAGGACGGCACCGTGCTCGCGGCCATCAGCAGCGCGCTCGTGGCCCAGCAAGCCCGTGGCGAACGGGGTGTGCGTTTCGACGCCCGAAAGTTCCAGTGGGTCGCCAGCGCGTTCGACTCGTCGGCCATGTGCGCCATACGGACCGACGCGGGAGTGAACAATTTCAGCGAAGCGGTGAAGACGAAGAAGCGGCTCACGTTTTCAGCCTTCAGCAAGGGCGGCCTTTCCCACCTTGAGCCGGTGATCTTCAATGCGGTCTTCGGCTCCAACTTAAAGGCCGTCACGGGGTATCCGAGCGGCGGGGCCCAGCGTCTGGCGGTCAAGAATGGTGAGGTCAACGGTTTCTGCACGACTTTCCAGACGGTCAAGAGCACCGAGATTGGCATGTTCGAAGGCGACGCGAAGTGCTGCAAGGTAATGATCATCGCGGGCAACCAGAAGATCGATCACCGCCTCGCCAAGGGGGTGCCGATCGCCGAACTGTTGGCCAAGGAGTTGGGCAAGAGCGAGAGTGACATCGCCATGCTGCGGGTGCTGAACGCGACGAACCGCATCAGCATCGTGCAGACGTTCGGGCCGGGAGTGCCCAAGGACCGCGTTCAGGCGCTCCGCGACGCCTACGAGAAGTCGTACAAGGATCCGGACCTGGTGAAGCTGGCAAAGAAGGCGGGGATGGATCTCAAGCCGAAGCGTGGTGAGCAGGTGCAGGAGATCGTCAACGAACTGCTCAGCATGCCCAAGTCGGTGCTGATGAAAATGAAAGAACTGATCAGCAAGAGCTGACAGGCTACCGAGTGCCGCGGAGACCACCCGCCCATGGTTCCCGGCCCGCGTCGCCCGCAGGTGATCGCGGGCCGGGAATTGCCGGAGCATTCATGATGCAGGTTCTCGATCTCGATCGCTGGCCGCTGGACGTGCTCGGGGAGGCGCGGGGACAGGCCCTGGTTGACCGCTGTCGGAACGAGCTGCGCGAAGCCGGCATGTTCAGCCTCACCGGGCTGATACGGCTGGAGGCCCTTTGTGCCAGCGTTGCAGAGTTGGAGCCGCTGTTCGACTCCGGCGCCTTTGTTCACGCGCGCGAACACAACATCTACTTCGATGACGAGATCGGGGATTTGGAGCCGGTCCACCCGGCGTTCAGCCGGTTCACGACGATCAACCGCACGATTTGCGGCGACCAGGTTCCCGGGAGTCTGATCACGCGGATTTACGAATGGCAGCCGCTCATCGACTTCCTGGCCGCGGCTATGGACAAGCCTGGGCTATACCCGATGGCGGATCCCCTGGGCCGGATCAATGTCATGTGTTATCGGGCCGGGGAGCGCCTCAATTGGCATTTCGACCGGGCCGAATTCACCACGACCATGCTCTTGCAGGCCCCGGTGTCGGGCGGCGAATTCCAGTACCGCAGCGGGCTTCGGAGCGACACTGACCCGAACTACGAGGGGGTCGCGCGCCTTCTGGTCGGCGAAGACCAACACGCGCGGACGCTGTCGCTGTCGTCCGGCACGCTCAATGTCTTCAGGGGCAAGAATACGGCGCATCGCGTGACGACGGTCGAAGGAGGCCGCGCGCGCATCATCGCGGTGTTCTCGTACTACGAGACAGCAGACGTCGCATTCAGCGATGCTGAGCGGCTCGGATTCTACGGTCGGACCGGTCCCGTGAAAGTCGACACCTAACCGCTTGCGGCTCGGTCCGGGGCTCTGGGCAAGCAGCGCGAAGCGTCGAATTCCTCCGGCCGGTTGTCGGCGGGAGAGAGAGCCCGAGTTGGCGGAGTGACACTGGTCAGGCTGTTGTTCGGCGAGTGGGTTCGGTGTCGATCGGCGCGGTAACGCATTGATTGAGGTGGTCCTGGTTTGTTGGACAGGGTGCTGGCATGATCGATGACTCGGAATACACCTTATCTCGGCCGCCATCCTGTCCAAGAAACCAGGACCACCTCAGTCCTGCCGTTCCGGTTGAGCCGGCGGAGGGGCGGGCGAGCGGTGGGGCTCAGCCTGCATCTCCATCAGCATTCCTTTGTCGTAGGCCTCGGCCGGGGTGGAGTCGGCCAGGGCGGAGTGAGGCCTTTGGGTGTTGTAGAACCCTATCCAACGGGCGATGACCCGTTGGGCCTGGAAGCCGTCGGAGAGTTCGTGCAGGTAGACGGCTTCGTACTTGAGCGAACGCCAGAGGCGCTCGATGAAGATGTTGTCCATACACCGGCCCCTGCCGTCCATGGAGATGGCCACACCGGCGTCTTTGAGGGTGGCGGTGAACTCCAGGCTGGTGAACTGGCTGCCCTGGTCGGTGTTGAAGATCTGAGGCCGGCCGTAGCGTTCCAGAGCTTCGGTCAGGGCCTCCGTGCAGAACCGGGCATCGAGGGTGTTGCTAAGCCGCCAGGAGAGCACCCGGCGGGTGGCCCAGTCCATGACCGCCACCAGGTACAGGAAGCCCTTCTGGACAGGGATGTAGGTGTAGGGGTCGGACCGGAGCGCCCTGTCGTCTTTCGAGCGATGGGTTTCTCCGGCCCGCCCTCCGAACCGGACGTGCGACTCTCACCGCATCCGGCTCTCCATGTGCTCATACCGTCAGGTTCAGCTTCGTCTGCATCGCGAGTACTCGTGACTCCGCCTCGATCGGACCAAGCCATGAAGCACCGGTATTCACCAGCGTCCTCCTCGTTGGGCATTGAAGCCGGGAGCACACTGGACCCCTTCGCCATGTACACGGCTTTCCCGTGCTCGGACTACTACGGGTCCTCCGCCCCACTCCGCCGGCATCAACCGGCGACAGGTCTTCCCCGCCATGCTGGCAGGGACCGACGAAGTGGTTCCCACGTTCACTCTCGAACCCTTCAACGGGGTCGGTGCCCAGCTATGCCCCTGCAACCTCGCCACGGCTACGCCGCAGTCCTTCACCGTGGCCTCCCTGCCGGCGACATAAACCGGCCCAGGAGTTCCCCAACTGGCCAGACCAGTCGGGTGCGCGTTGCAACCCAGCCCTTATCTGTCAGGTTCGAGCTGGTGGTGCTTGAGGGGCTTTCCGCCGCTGGTTCCTTGCGTACACCTCTCCGTCTCGCTTGCCGGACCCACGCCATCTGACAGTGCTGGCGCGTCCCGTCGTTGTCAGGACTGCTTCCACCTTCACCGATGTCCCTCGGGTCGGGCTGCCCTCAGCTTCTTTCAGCCTGCTGCGACAGGCTGTCGGCGGTGGTCTCTCACCACCGCAAGGTTCGAGAACGCCTCGTGGCGCTCGATGTCCGCCGTCCAGACCTGATTGGGCCGTTCGATGGCGAGGCCCTTGAGAAGATAGGGATACACCCGGTGCTGGGGGGATGCCGTGTGGTGGTCCGGGGCGCCTGGTAGATGGCCTGTAGCCACCTCAGTCAGCATCAACGCCAACATATCTGCAAACTTGGACCTCTAGTTCTACCTATGAACCCAGCGTTCAAGCTTGCGAATGGCATCATCTAGACCCTTCCGTACTTCCTTGAGGTCGGTGACCACTCCACCTATCTCGTTTGACCGGCTTGCAAACAGTTCTCCCTGCCTACGTGCTTCCCTTGCCATATCGTGCGCCGGCCAACGTACTACTGCATTTACACACGGGTGCAATTCCACGACCAATCTGCCAGGTGTTACTGTCCTGAATTGAGCCCCAAACATCCCACCTTCAAACAAGACACGCAGCTCCCTGATTCCAATATCGCAGCGTGGCCGGGACAAAATCGAGTCTTCCTCCGTTAACGCTCTCCAAACGTGCCGCCCAAGGCTACTGAGACATAATTCGCGCTTCCCGTGTAGTCCGGCAAACAACCCGAGCCAAACAACCGCGCTAGGGTACCGTTCCAGATGTTTCAATATCAAACCGGCATGTTTGATAGTGCCGGGGAAAATTCTGCTCCCCAAATAACCGGCGACAAACGAGTACTCTTCCTTGTATCGGTATCCCCAGTTCCCTCGGTCCCCAAGTACGTGTTCCAGAACAGTCACCCGGTCCTCTTGCGTACCCTTCATTGGCTCAATTGCCTGCCGCGCATTTGGGAAACCCGATGTCAACCGCTTCCACGTCGCTTCTCCGATTTCGCCCTTGTCAACTACCTCCCTAAGGCCGGCAACAAGCGACCGATTCCCGCCGCGCTTCGACCTGCGATCCGACTCCTCCGCGGGACCGTTTATCATATCCATTACGGTCTCCCACGGGACCAACAAACTCTCAACCTCAATTCGCAGCGGAGCCTGTCCGGTAATACTTCTGCAATTCGACCATCCCCGCGCCAGCTGCGTCATATCGACCTTGCGCCGTATCCCTTGGGAAGCTGCATACGAAAAAGTCGCGATACACGCAGACATAGAAACACGGTCCACATCATACCCCTCACTCGACTGTGCCATTGCCTCTGTTACAACCAAGCCAATGGACGCCGCTTCCAGAAGTCTTTCTCCTTCGCGGCTGATTCGGTCATCGTTCCCAATCACTTCCTCATCGGAAAACACTCTGAAGTATGCCGAAATCGGACTCCAGTTTGGCACGTACGTGTTCGTCCACGCAAAGAAGTCGTCGACGTCTGCGTCGCGCACCATCAACGCTACCGGCAACTCTCCGTTTCTTGGCTCCTTTGCCCAGATGAGCAGGACATCCCCCATCTTCAAGCCATCCCGGTCTCCACCTTCGCGAGCGCGAAGGGACTCCGCGGGCGACCCCCGCTGAAGCAGCTCCGTGAACTGCTGTCTCCCGACCTTAGCGTTCCACATTTCTATCCACCGTCTCCAAACAGCTCGTCAATCGACGGCAACGCTGATTTTGGCTCCAAAGACGCAATCGCCTGATCCAGAAAACCCAACAGCTCGCCCGAATAATACATGTACAATGCCGTTTTGGCCCGCGTGACCGCAGTAAACGCCAGAAATCGAGGCAGGGGTCGGCGCGCGAAATTCTCACAACTTAATACGTGGAGTACCCGGTATTCCAAACCTTTCGCTGCGTGCAGGGAGGACACGCAAATTCTAACATCGTCCGCGAACCGAACAATTTCACTCTCTCCATGGAAGCTCGCTGCGGCACCGAATTCCGTCTGTTCTATCGCGGCCCATACTCGCATGGCCGCATCGCGGCTGGGAGAAATAACTCCTATTCGCTCATCAGGGTATGCGGCTATCTGCGCACTCAATTTCGAAATAACGGACTCGATTTCCTCATCCAACGATCCACACCGTTCAAAGCGTACACTAGAAGGTCTGTCCTCCTCGTTATAGTTGCAACCCGCCTCAATTGGGTGAAAATCCTCTCGGTCGCGACCAATGACATCAGCAAACCTGCAGATGCCTAGACCGTTTCGGTAATGGTGTGTCAATTCCACCTTTCCTTCAACGATCCTTTCCAGTACGCCGAAGGGCTCCTCGCCGCTGTATATTTTTTGGCGTCCGTCTGCTACGGCAAACAAGGTCTTACTCAGTCGCGCAAACAGCTCGACCTCCTCTGGAAGGTAATCATGTGCCTCGTCCAGTAATATTGCGTCATAGAGGTTTTGCAAACCATGTTTGTGAACAATACCAGTTACTTGCTGAACCAACCGCATCCGTTGTTCGGCGAAATCCTCCGCAGAATCGACCGTTACGCCATACTGTCGCAGAACATCTCTGAAAAATTGGTGAGATGTGACGATCTTCTCCTGCGGCACACCGTACGCGTCGGCCCCTGCCACAATGAACTCGCGAAGCGCTCGTGTGAACACCACAATCTGAAAATTCGTTCTCTTTACCAAGGTCAGATATTTGGCCCTAAGAACCAACAAGTTAGTTTTTCCTGAACCGGGTGGACCCACGACGAGGTGCCCCTTGTCGAGAGGAAGAGCCACGACCCGCTGTTGGTCATCGTCCAACTGACCTTCGGCCACCCACCACGTATCGTTCATGTTTCCCGCTCCTCCAGTCCGGACGTGAGGCGAACTGGACTCTGGTCTTGAGCAGCAGTGGCTTGCAACGTAAGTGCCCTGTCGTACGCCGGAAGAATGAAATTGAGAATTGTAGTGCCAATGGTGGCCGGTTGGACGAAACCTGCAAAAACCCTCTCGAGGGGGGTCTGGCTATCGGTCGGCTCGGGCGGTCTTACGTCTAGCCACGCGGTTGCGTCTACCACTACGGCGCGAGGCTCCTGATCGACGAGTACTATCTTGAAGTCTAAAGCAAAGTAGACGTCGAGTCCGAACCGGTGGCTTGGCGAGAACGTGATGGCAAAGTGCGCTGCGGTATCTTGCATGCGCAACTCCTGGACCCTGAGGGGCGGGAGAAGGGCTTCAGACACACAAACGCCACGGATAATGTCTCTTACCTCCTCCGCCGTCGTACGTAGCATTCTTAAGCGCTCGTACTGGGCGTCCGGCTGCGAAGGTGGAGCCGCTCTCGTACCCAACCTCTGAAGTATCTTTTCCCTCGCTGACTCACTTGGCAATGACTGTAAAGGAATGCTTTCGAAGTCGCCCCAGGAAACGAGGTCAAGTCGGGCGGCGGGGTTTTTTACGAGGCACCTTTGGGCTAAAGAAATCAGGTCGGGCGGGACATCGGTAGCGGTCAAGTTAGGGGTGTCCTGTTGTACTGCATTGACTAGACGTGCATAGGGATCTAATGCGTAAGAGAAGATTGTGTTTCGTTCTATCAAGTCGTGAAGAACGGCTCCCAATTGGTAGAAGGTGACCGCACGCCAGCCATCAATGGAATCTTCTTCAGTACGTAGAAGAAACTCGGGAGGGCTGTATTGAAGCGTACCGAGAAAAATCTTTGCGTCCCCATGGTCGGTTCCGCCGGGATTGGCGATGGCTCTAATAACTCCTAGATCGAGCAAGACTGCTTTATCGGGTGTCGCTGCGATATTTGCCGGCTTTATATCTCTATGGGCAATGTTTAACGTCTCTAGAAATCGTGCTGCTTGCGCTACGTTACGTATTATTCTGCGGATGCAGTTGCGAGGAATATTCTCAAGAACGCGGTCGAGGGAGGGCGCGTCAACTCTCTCCATTGCCACATAGAGGAGTCCAGTTCTTGAGCATTCGCCGCCATCGTATATTTCGACCAAATTAGGATGTTTATGGTCGGCGGTGGAGACCTCTCGCGCAATTCTGTGGAGCTGTGTCAGTCTTCCATAGCGTTCAACAAGTTCGACGTCGAATATCTTGAGCGCTGCGGGCTGTCCGTCGTAACTGGCGGCGAACACAGCGGCCGACTTTCCAAAATCAATTAATTCGCAGACTGTCCATTTGTCCACTAACGTGTCTTTCAGATCCGCGCCCAATTTATTTGCTCGCTGTTCGTTCAAGGCGTGCGGTCCCCGAATAGATGGTGGGCGTTGACTCGATGTGAGAAATGTTTACTTTCGGATTGTTTATGTTCGTGCGGCCATAACCGTGGAAAAACGTTCCCAATGAGCGGGTGGAGTACGGCATGAACGGTGGACGTGCCGGAACCCGAAAGATGAACATCGCGCAGGGCATTGTCGTCTTTCACCGCGTGCTTGCGCCGCTTGAATGGCCTGAATTGCGACAGGCGCGACGCCGCGACCGGCAGGCTTGTGCCGCCAGGTGGGCTGCGACGGGGACGGGCAGGTCGGTACCTAGAAGTAAGGGGCGACAACTGTGGCATCCAAAGTTCGTCGCCCGTCATGGTGACATCGCCGCTGGTCTTGAGGAGGGCGTCGACGGGGTCCTTGGGTGGTGCTTTGCTCACAACTAACCGTTCCGGTATCCGCTCGGCAATGTCGGACTTGTTCATTGGTGTCCCCTCGACCAAACCCGATTGCGTGATCCCCTGGTCCCCTGTTGAAGGTCCGCTGCGGCACTGTATCTGCCTACCACAAACTCTGTGCCCTGGCGATCGCCGTGTGGACGGGCTTCCCCCGTGTTTGCCTGACCGCCTCGGTCGCTACCCGCGTAGCGCTGCGACAACGGGATGTCTGAGGTGGTCGCATGTTCTTGGACAGATGGGCGGCTGAGTTATGGTGCATTCGGGGGTAATCGGTCATGCCGCCAGAGTTCCGTGTAGCACGTCTTCGTGTTCCGGTTGAAGTCGGCAGTGGGGTGGGCGAGGGGCGGGGCTCGGCTTGCAACTCCATCAGCATTTCGTTGTCGTAGGCCTCGGCCGGGGTAGAACCATCCAGGGCGGAGTGAGGCCTTTGGGTGTTGTAGGACTCTATCCACCGGACGATGAACAGTTGGGCATGGAAGCCGTCCGAGAGTTCGCGCAGGTAGACGGCCTCGTGCTTGAGCGAGCGCCAGAGGCGCTCGATGGAGATGTTGTCCATGCACCGGCCCCTGCCGTCCATGGAGATGGCAACACCGGCGTTTTTGAGGGTGGCGGTGAACTCGAGGCTGGTGAACTGGCTGCCGTGGTCGGTGTTGAAGATCTGAGGCCGGCCGTAGCGCTCCAGGGCTTCGGTGAGGGCCTCTGTGCAGAACCGGGCATCGAGGGTGTTGCTAAGCCACCAAGAGAGCACCCGGCGGGTAGCCCAGGCCATGACCGCCACCAAGTACAGGAAGCCTTTCTGGACAGGGATGTAGGTCAGGCCCGCGGTCCAGACCTGATTGGGCCGCTCGATGGCGAGCCCCTTGAGAAGATAGGGGTACACCTGGTGCTGGGGATGCCGAGCGGTGGTCCGCGGCGCCTGGTAGAACCCCTGTAGGCCCATCACCCGCATCAGACGCCGCACGCGGTAGCGGCCGACACAGACTCCGTCCCGTCACAGATGACGGACCGCCTCCTCGCGTGTATGAGGCAGAGTCATGAGATACAATGATTACTAGTTTGGACACGAACGTCGTCGTGTCGGGTCTGAACTTCCCCGGGAACGAGCGATTGGTCCGAGAACTGGCCCTCCGCCGACAATTCGAGCTATACTCTTCTTTCTTCATCCTGGAAGAGGTCACAGGGGTTTTGGGCGGCAAGTATGACCGGGCCGAAGACCGCGTATCCGAGGCTTACGTTGGAACAGGCCGCCACCGTCATTGAACGAGGGCACCTCCCGGATGTGATCGAGGTCAACGAGGTGGACAACCGTATCCTGGAGTGTGCGGCGAAGGCCTCCGCCGATTACCTGATAATTCGAGACCGAGGGCGTTTGTTGCCTCCTGAGCAACACCGGTGCATCAGGATACTCAATGCTCACCGGTTTCTGTCTTTCTTGGGCCAATAAATCGAGATCCTGGTCAACTGGATATCAAGCAAGGAGGGAAGGGTGCCGTCACTATACTTGAGTCGTCTACCGAACGAACAACGGAACATTTTGCGCGAAAGGCTGCACGAATCCCAGAACGGGAAATGCTTTATCTGTGGATTGCCCATTGATTTGGACCTACAGGCCAGCAGCCTCGACATCGACCACATCGAACCAATTAGCGCCGGTGGAAGAGACGGGCCAGACAACTTCGCCCTGACCCACCATTCCTGTAATCGGTCAAAGCAGGCCAGCGATCTGCGGGTGGCCCGGTTGCTGGCTTCTTTCGATTCCTTGGCACAGCAGATAGCAGAGGAAAATCGGTCGCCAAATCTGGGCGACGTCTTGTTGCTGCGCGGAGGGAGCAAATACCAACTGTCGGTAACGGTAAACGGGGTACTTTTTGAAACGACCTTTGCCGAAATGGGCCAGAATGCAGTGAAGACTTTTCCGGTATACGAAGATCACATATCGGGCTTTCGTTCCACGTTCGTCAACTTACCAATCGAGTACTTGCACCACGATGACTATATCAATCCAAGGGCAATCGGCAGCAATTTGAGGAAACTGCTAGAGGAGTTTCACAAGAAACTCCCACAACTCCATATTTCTTTGGGGTGGATCGACACGTCTCAGGGAAGCCGGGTAAGGGTTAAAATCTTCGACGGCCAACACAAGGCTGCCGCTCAAGTCCTGCTGGGCGCCCGCAGCCTTCCCGTGAGGATTTTTATCGATCCCGACATTGATGTACTTCTAACAGCCAATACCAATGCCGGAACCACGTTGCGTCAGGTGGCTTTCGACAAATCGGTGCAACGGAGTCTGGGCAGTTCAATACTCAGCAACAGGATCGACCGCTACCGTACAGATAAGGGGCTTGACCAGGACGACGAAAATTTCTCTGAGTTGGACCTGATTAACCACTTCAAAGGGGAGAGTCGCCAGATGAAGCGATACGTGCTCGACCGGGTGCGTAATGCCATAACCACTCACCCCGACAATAAGCTCAGAGACTATATTGAATACGGCGGCCGAAGCACAGAGAAACCGTTGAGCTACAGCACCATAGAGAAGACCTTCTACCAGATGTTCGTCTCTGGCGACGTACTAAGAACGCCGTTTAACTACAGATTTCAGGAAGGTGCAAATCCACGGCAGTTGGAGATCGAGCAGACGGTGAGGCTAATGAACATTCTTGCCGATGGAATTTACATTGAACAGTTCGACCCCACTCGAGGCACGCGCCACATAGAGAACGATGTCCAGAAAGGGAAGTACATTGCGGAACCGCACCTCCGCGCCTTCCGTATGTCAAAGGAAGAGGTAGTCCATAATTGGGTACGTCTTATTCAACAAATTGTGTACAATTACTTTGTTATGACCGGGAAACCAATTGACCAGAAGACACTTTTTCAACGTGAGATTCCTGAAGCTTGCTGGATGAACGTCACGAATTTTGTTGACGCCCTGAAAAGCCTTTCACTCTGGTTAAACAAGGACCTCTCCCTTTCCGCCTTCGGTACCAAACGAACCAATGAATACTGGTACTCGATTTTCGAGAGCGGGAGCACACCGGATGGCATGCCGGTTATGCCCTCAGGTCTAAACCTCCTGGAAATGATAAAAAGCGAAGACTGACCCACATCGTATGGATATCAGTAGGGGGTTGCTCTGCTGGGGTGTGAAGTCTGCGTAAATCGCAGAAACACCGACGTAGCAGGAGCGAGTCGGTCCGAGGAGGCCTGTCGCCGTTGCCGTGAGGAGTGTGAGTGATGACAGCAAGTGCGCGGCGGGCGCTGCGGCTCAAGCGCCGGTCCGGCTAGGTGCGGGATACGAAACGGTTTGTTTCGCCCGAGCAATTGAGCGGTTAGGAAGAGGGTTGAGGACGCCCTTCGGCGCTTTGGTTCTCACACTCCACGCATCCCTGATCCTGGCTCTGCCATGATCGCCAATGCCCGCGATAGGCTGATCAGCGCGTTGAACTTGCGCAGTTCAGCGCGCTCCTGGCGTGCCGGAGATACTGGCCACCGATAGGTGCTCCAAAAGCGCCCCTTCGACGGCTATCCGCGGCTGCACTGTCGTCGCGGCGCAGCATCGGGCACCTATTGTGTGCCCTCCGTAATTCGGCCCCATCTATGGACTTTCCTGCGGAACACCTATAAGTGCTCGCGACAGTGGCGGCATACGGCGACAGTGACCGGCCGGGACGCCCGGATCCGGGCACGCACTTGCGGCTGAGCGGGCCACCGAGCGCGTCTTGCTGCCCCTCGAATTAGCGCGCCCGGTCCACCGGACGGCGAGATTCTTGCTCCGGTTTGCGACACGAAACAGGACGGAGTTCGACACGAAGACGATGGCAGATTCCAAGGAAAGGCCCTGGCACAAGTTGGACACCAGTGTCCTGGTCGCGATCTTCGCCACCCGCGGATTCTGTCATGACATCCTGACTCGTGCTCGCGCAGCACTAGCTTCTCGTTGCCGAAACGGTTCTCGAAGAACTCCAGCGGGTTCTCGCTGAGAAGCTCGGCATAAAGGACGTTCTCGAAGCCGCCCCGGTGGTGGGTCTACGGATCGTGAGCCCCAGGGGGTTGTGGGGGTTGCTCCGCGCGACCCGGCCTAAATGATGACGGTGGGTCGGGACCTGCCTGCCGTCGCGGCGGCACAGGCTAGTTCCGCCACGGTGCGACTCTGCGTTCGAAGCGGGCCAGGCTTGCCATCAAGATGATCGACGTACCGGCAAGCAGGAACACGCCGGTGAATAGCTTCGGCATGTTGTACTCTTCGGCCGAGAACCAGATCATATTGCCGACGCCCGCCTCGGACCCGAAGATCTCTGAAATCAGCACGCCGGCGAGGCCGCGCGCGACTGCAATGCGCATTCCGGCGATAATGAATGGATAGGCATTCGGCAGCAAACGGTACGGATGACCTGGCTGGGGGTGGCCCCGAACGACTCCGCGGCATCGATCAGATCTCGTTCGGTTGATCGAATTCCGAGGGAGGTGTTAATCGTGATCGGGAAGAAGGCCTCGATAAAGATAATGGTGATCTTGGAGTAAATGCCGATTCCCAGCAGGACAATGAAGATCGGTGCAAGAGCGATCATCGGAGTCGCGTAGAGCGCACCCAGCCAAGGTTCGATATACTGAGCCGAAGATCGGTGGAGTGCGAGCAGAATGCCGAGTAAAACTCCGAGGATCGCCGCGGTACTATACCCGAGTACGAATTCGATGGCGCTGATCCGGACATGCTTCCAGAGCTCCCCGCTCTGGCCCATTTCATAAGAGTTCAAAGCGATATCGGTCAGCGAAGCGAAGATGAGATCGCTTTGGATGACAATCTTGCCATCACCTCCCACACGATCATCACGAACAGGATGGAAATCAGCATCCGGCGGCGCTCTGGCGTCATGAAGTGAGCCAGACGACTCGGAGCCATGACCTTCCCGGTGTCAGGTTGGTTCATGCTTGTTTCCCTCATCGCTTTCAAGAACGATCTTCGAATCCAGTGCCCACACTCTTTTTGATTCCAGATCGACGCCGAGCGGGTTGATATCGAACTCCACAAGATCGCCGCCCAGGACCTGGCACAGGCCATCGAAGGCCAGGATCAGGCGTTTGAGCTCCTGGATCAAGGGTGCGGCCGAGTCGCCCGCGAGACGCTCCAGCGCGGACGCGACGTGTGACTCGCGGACCAGTGCCTCGGCATCGCGCGCCCCGAGCGGGCTGAGGCGCAGTGCTGTCGCACCGACATCCTCGACAACAGTGCCGCCAAGTCCGAAGACGATGCCGAGACCGCTGACGGGGTCACGCCGCGCCCCGAGAAAGACCTCGATGTCCTTTGCGACCATCGTCTCGACGACAACCGCGCGTGCGTCGTCACCAAAATCGGCAAAGAAGCGCGCCACCACCGGCGGGATCTCCTCGGCCGAGCGAACGTCGGCGATGACCCCTCCGGCGCGCCGCCGGTGCAGGATCCGGTCCGACGAAAGCTTGACGATGTAGGGTGGCGGCAATGCTTGTGCGGCAGAGAGCGCATCGTCTCCGCGGTTGAGAACCTTCAGGGGTGGGGTGTCAAACCCGCACGCCGCGAGGACGGAGAAGACCCGTTCCTCCGTGAGAACCCGGGTTGCCGACGCCGTCAGTATCCGCGCATGGTCCTTCATCCTCTCCGGCAGCTCGGGCAGAGCGGCGGAATCCTCGGCGGCAGTCCTCGCTCACTATAAAATCGGGCAAGCTTGCCGAGTACCGCAAAGGCGTGCTCCGCGTCGGGCAAGATCGGAATAGCCTCGAGGAAACTATCTTGCTGCATGGCAAGGGTGTCAAAGCCGGTCCTTGTGTAGAGTACGAGGCGGCCATCCGACTCTTCAAAAAGTCGGAGGTAACCCTTGAATATGCCCGCCCGGGGCAAATAGCGGGCAAGCACGAAGTCGGCTCCGCTTTGTAACGCCAGCAGGCTCACCAGTTCGGTTAGATTCTCGACCCGTATGGCGCCCGACTGGCGTAACGCCGCGTCGATCAGCGCGTCGTCGCCGGCCAGGCTGCCCGAATGTGCGAGCGCGGCGCGGGCGCCCACTTCACTCCGTCCCGTCTTGAGGACGACGATAGGAACTCCGAGCGAACGAGCGCGTTCACATGCACTATCCGAGGTCATTGACTGCCGATCTTCCCCGCCCGTATAGTGGCCGGGCGATGGTCCAGCCAGAGCGTGAGTAACAGGAAGGCCGCAGCGCACCCGAAAGTTTGGCGGAAGGATCATGTCGGACGCTCTCAAGGATAAGTTTGCCATTGTGGGTCTCGGGCTGCTGGCGGGCCGGTTCGAGGATCGAAGCTTTCGGACGCTCCAGACGGAGGCCGCCAGGCTCGCGATCGAGGACGCCGGCCTTACGGTAAACGACGTCGACGGCGCGATTGATCTCAAGATCGCACCCGGCGCGGGAGACGTTCCGTCCCCCACCGATGCCTTCCCACGCGTTCTCGGCCTGCCGTGCCGTATGTTCTTCCAGGTTGCCCGTGGCGGCACCGCGAGCATCGTCGGCGTTCTGGCGGCTACCAAGTTTCTCGAACTCGGCATGGCCAACTATGTCGTACTCGCGTCGGGAACGAAAGATTACTCGCGGAGCCGAGTTGCACGGCGAACGGGCAATACCAGCATCGGAGTCATCGAAAGGGCGGGCTATTGGGGGAAGCCATTCGGCGATTTGGCGGCGATGAGTCACCACACTTTTTTTGCCGCGCGCCACATGCATGAGTTCGGCACGAAAAAGGAGCAGTTCGGCGAGATTTCCGTGGCGATCCGCGGTTGGGCCCAATCCAACCCATTGGCGCAGTTCCATGATCGGCCGCTGACGCTGTCCGAATACATGGACGCGCCACCGCTCGTCTGGCCCTACAACATCTTCGACTCTTGCGTCGTGAGCGACGGTGGTTTTGCCATCGTCCTGACAACTGCTGAGCGGGCCAAGGACCTGGCACGCAAACCCATCCATGTTTCGGGCGCGGGGGTGGGAGAGGCCATGGGGCAGCTCTGGTGGGACAAAGCCAACTACACGTGTCTTGCCGTACAGACCGCCAAGGAGACCGCCTTCCGTGAAGCGGAGATCGACCTCAAGGATCTCGATTTCGCGGGGCTCTATGATTGTTTTACCGCCGAGGTGCTATTCCAGCTAGAGGACTACGGATGGTGCAAGAAGGGCGAGGGTGGTGCTTTTGTCGAGGGGGGGCGCATCGGTCCGGGGGGCGAGGTCGCAATCAATACAAGCGGTGGACTCCTGTCCGCATATCATCTGGGCGAGCAAACTCATGTCGCGGAGGCCATCATGCAGCTCCGCGGCGAAGCAGGAGAGCGGCAGGTAGAAAACGCAAGAATCGGGATGGTGACGGGACACGGTGGCGAGATCCTTTCGCCCGGGATGTGCTCGACCCATGCCTGCATGATCCTGAGCAACTGAGACTTGCATCGAGTGGAGCCGATGATCATGTCTGCGTCCTACCCAAAGCCCGATATCGATGAGGACAACAAGCCATTCTGGGACGCGGTCCAGAATCGACAGTTTGTACTGATGCAATGCCGTGAGTGCGGCACCTGGTATTGGCCGGCGGCCTACTGTCGCAATCACGCCAACCAACCTTTTTACGGCAGCCTCGAATGGCGCGAGGCGTCGGGCCGCGGCAAGGTTTTCGCATACAACGTGCATCATCGGGCCTTCGATCCGGCTTTCAAAACCGATCTACCCTATGTTTATGCCTTGATTGAGCTTGAGGAAGGCCCGATGTTTGGCACGAACATCGTGGGCTGTGCGCCGGATGATGTTTCGATCGGCATGGACGTAGAGGTTCGTTTTATCGAAAGGGGCGGTGCCTTGTTGCCGGTCTTCGGGCCTAAGGGCTGAGGCGGCGGTGCCGGGCGGCAGACATCAGTTCGTGTCTTCGACCATTAGCGACTCGTGTGCCCCCCTGTCGGTCCGAGCCTATTCTTGGCGCCGGGCCGCCGCCTCCACCGCCTCCATCACCCTCAGCAGGTTGCCGCCCCACAGTTGCGCGATCTGTTCCTCGCTGTAGCCCCGGCGCACCAGCTCGATGGTGACGTTGAGGGTGTCGCGGGCGTTGTCCCAGCCGGCGATTCCGCCGCCGCCGTTGAAGTCCGACGCCATGCCCACGTGGTCGATGCCGATGAGCTTGACCGCGTAGTCGATGTGGTCGGCGAAATCCTTGACCGAGGCCTTGGGCCACTTGAGGTCGATCTCTTGCCGGCGGGCGTGGTAGGCGTCGCGCTTCTCGTCGCTCAGCCCCTCAAAGTCGGCGAAACCCTTGATCCCCATCTCCGTCCTGAGGGCGCGAAATGCCGCCTGCCTATCGCCGGACACCGGCCGCAGGTAGTAATCAAAGGCCACCATCTGAGCCACCCCGCCGTTGTCCCTTAGCGCCGTCAGCGCCTCGTCGGACAGGTTACGCGGGTGGTTGTAGACCCCCTTTACGCTGGAGTGGGACGCGATCACCGGTGCCCGGGATGCGTGGATGGCATCCATCGCGGTGGTCATGGCCGCGTGGGAGATGTCCACCATGATGCCCAGGTCGTTGGCGCGCTCGACCGCGGCGCGCCCGAAGTCGGTGAGGCCGCCGTGCTCCGTCGCCGGGTCCTTCAGGCGGGACATGGGCACCGCGGAGTCGCCCAGGTCGTTGTGGCCGTTGTGGGTCAACCCCAGGTAGCGCGCGCCGAAGTCGTAGTAGGTCTTGAGGATGTCCAGGTCCCGGCCCAGGGCATGGCCGTTCTCGATCCCGATGAGCGCCGCGCGCCGCCCTTCGCCGTGGATGCGCCGCACGTCCGCGACCGTGCGCGCCAGCGCGATGGTCTCCGGATACTGCACGTCGGTCATGCGCCGGATGGCGGCGAACTTGTCAAAGGCGTCGGCCATGGCCCGGGCATACCCCGCCGCGTTGCGCTCGCCTTGTCCCACGTAGACGATGAAGAACACCGCATCCAGCCCGCCACGCTCCATACCCACGAGATCGATCTGCCCGCGGCCCGCCTTGGCCTCCCTGGCATCGTAGGTCTCCGTGCCGAAATCCGGCGGAATGTCCACGTGGGTGTCCACGGTCAGGACACGCGCGTGAATGGCCGCGGCGCGGGTCACAAGGTCGGGACCGGTGTCTACGGGTAGGGAATTCACAGGTCAGAAGTCTTCAGCCGCGAGCAACGCGTCGGCCTCTGCCAGCACCGTTTCCAGGTCGACACCCTTCCCCTCGGCAATCTCCTTCTCGCCCTGCGCTAGCATCCGGAGCGTCGGCCGTTCGGACTTGATACGAGGACGTTTCGCCATGAGATCTCCTTGGGCCGTTCAATTTTGTCAGCGTATCGTTGGAAGAGTCCCCGCGCAACGGGGTTCACCCTGCACGGGCTGTTATCGAGGCTACCTTTGTAGTACGTTGTAGTACATGGCGACTTTGACCATCCGTATAGACGATCGGCTGGACGCCGAGTTGCGCGAGGTAGCGGCACGAACGGGAACGGGCAAGAGCGCCTTCGTGCGCGACGCCGTGCGCCGGCAACTCGCGATCGCACGGCTTGAACAATTGCGCCGCCGTGTCGCGCCGTTCGCCGAGGCCCACGGCTGGCTGACCGACGAGGATGTCTTCAAAGAAGTCTCGTGAGGATCCTGCTGGACACCAACGTCCTGGTGGCGGCCTTCGCCACGCGCGGGTTCTGCCATGACATCCTGCAAATTGTGCTTGCCGAACACCGACTTCTCGTCGGGGAGACGGTTCTCCAGGAACTTGAACGGATTCTTGCCGGCAAGCTTGCCATGCCGGAGACGCACGTGAGCGAAGTGATCGGTTTCGTTCGCGAGCATGCAGATGTTGTGGCGCCGGTCGAACCGGCGCCATGGCCCGCCACGGATCCCGCCGATCGCTGGATAGCCGCCGCGGCCGTCAGCGGAAGGGCGGACGTACTCGTGACTGGAGACAAGGACCTTCTGGAAGCCGCACCGGGCGAGGACTTGCGAATTGTCAGCCCCAGAGGCTTGTGGGAGTTGCTTCGCGTGACGAGGAGGGATTGACTCATTGAGTACGCCACAGTCTCCGGACTACCTATACGTCTGCAATTCCGCCACCCTGGAGAAACTGATCCGGAGCATCGGGGACGGCGAGTCGGTCGCGGTGGACATGGAGGCCGACAGCCTCCACAGCTACTTCGAGAAGGTCTGCCTGATCCAGCTCTCGGTCGGAGACGAGCATTTCGTCGTCGATCCGTTCGTTGATTTGGACTTCGGGGGACTCGTCGAGGTGTTGGCCCCGAAGCGGCTGATCCTGCACGGCGCCGACTATGACCTGCGCCTGATGCGCGCCTGGCAGGACTTCAGGCCGCGTGGTGAGGTTTTCGACACCATGATCGCGGCCCAATTGCTCGGCATCGAGCAGATCGGGCTTGCGGCCCTCATCCAGCAGTTCCTTGAGGTAACCATCGAAAAGGGCTCGCAGAAGTCCGACTGGTCGCGCCGGCCGCTCAGCCAGACGCAGTTGCGCTACGCGGTCAACGACACGCGCTATCTGGAGGAGCTCTCCGACTGCCTGAACGGCGAGCTGCGTGAGCGGGGACGGGTGGAGTGGCACCGGGAGAGTTGCCGCGCGATGGTGGAGGCCACCGGGCGCGATCGTGAACGCGATCCCGAGGAGGCCTGGCGAATCAAAGGGGCGGGCCGGCTGACACACCGCCGACTGGCCTATCTTCGGGAGCTCTGGATCTGGCGCGACATGCTCGCCCGCCGCGCCGACCGTCCGCCCTTCAAGGTTCTCCAAAACCAGAAGATGGTGGAACTGATCGAATGGGCCGAGTCCCATCCCGGTGAACCCTTGGACCAGGGACCGAAACTGCCCCGCGACATCGTCGGCTCACGCCGGAGAGCGCTCAAGCACGCGCTTGACCGGGCCGCGGCCATGACGCCCGCGGAGTGGCCCGAGTTTCGCCTGAGGGTGGACGCCAAACTGCCGCCCTTCGACCCGCGGGAGCTCGACGCGCTGCGCGGCGCGTGCACGAAGGTCGCCGAGGAGTTGGATATAGCCCCGTCGACCCTGGCGCCCAGGGCCGCCCTCGAGGGCATCGTCCGGCAGCGGCCTCGGACCCGGGACGAGATCATGGCGAGTGGCGGCCTGTTGCACTGGCAGGCGGAGCTCGTGCGCGTCGCGGTGGACGGGACGCTGCACGCGACGCGGGACGAGTCCGTCACGGGACCGAAGACCGCGACCATACCCTGAGCCGGCAAGAGGTGATAGGTTTATCCATTGAACGACATGGCAGGGGAAACTCCCTGCGACAGGAGCGGCGACCATGGAGAATCGAGCAGCACGGATACATGATGGGCTGAAGCACCCGGTGATCGACGGCGACGGCCATTGGATCGAGCCGGTTCCGGTCTTTCTTGAATACCTGAGCGAGGCGGGCGGACCTGGAGCGGTCGATCAGATTCGCGCAATGTGGCGCCGGAATCAGGGGTGGTACCGGGCCACCGCGGAGGAGCGCCAGCACGATCGCATGCGCCGCACGATCTGGTGGGGCGTCACCGCGGATACGCTCGACAAGGCCACGGGGCTGTTGCCGGCGCTGCTGAACGAGCGGCTGCCCGAGTTGGGCATCGACTTCGCGATGATCTATCCAAGCTTCGGGCTGAGCGTCAACGGCATTCAGGACGATGACCTGCACCGGGCCGGAGTCCGGGCCTACAACATGATGACGGCCGAAATGTTCGGGCCCTATAGCGAGAGGTTCGCACCCGTGGCCATCATCCCCGCGCACAACCCCGACGAGGCCCTGGAGGAGCTGGAGTACGCGGTGGTGCAGCGCGGTTTCAGGGCGGTCATGTTGCGGGGCAACCAGGAGCGGAAGATCCCGGGTGCGGCGGAGGGCATCGATCCGCGCAAGGCCGCCTGGTACTGCGACAACATCGCCCTCGACAGCCCGTATGACTACGAGCCCGTCTGGAAGAGGTGTGTCGAGCTGGGCGTGGCCGTGACCCAGCACTCGGGCAGCGGCCGCTGGCATGATCGCGCCTCCATCAGCAACTTCACCTACAACCATGTCGGCCACTTCGCCGAGTCGAACCACGCCTTCGCTCGCGGCGTGTTCCTGGGCGGTCTCGTGGCGCGCTACCCGAGCCTCAACTTCGGGTTCATGGAAGGCGGCATAAGCTGGGCCTGCCAGATGTGCTTCGACCTGATCGAGCACTGGGAAAAGCGCCGCCGCGCCGGGCTGCAGTACCCGGGCACGACCGATGTCGAGGAGTTGAAGGGGTTCATCCACCGGTACGGCGACGAACGGCTCAAGGCCAACGCCGACGCCATCATGGACAACCTGGACGCGTTCCGGCCGAACTGCAGCCTCGACGAGCTTGCGAACCCCGAGCACGTGGTGGACGACTTCGAGGCCGCGGGCATCGACTCCGTGGACGACGTCCGGGCGGTTTTCTCCGGCAACTTCTTCTTCGGCTGCGAAGCGGACGACCGCGCCACCATGTGGGCGTTCGATTCCCGGATGGGCGTCCGGTTACAGCCGATCTTCAGTTCCGACTTCACGCATTTCGACGTGCCCGACTTCAAGGACGTCATTCCCGAAGCGCATGAGATGGTGGAGAAGGGCTTCGTCACCGACCAGGATTTCAAGGAGTTCACCTTCACCAACGCCGCCCGCCTGCACACCCGCAACAACCCGGAGTTCTTCAAGGGCACGGTTGTCGAGAAGGCGGTGGCGGATGAGCTTGGGCTGGAAGCGCCGGCGCGCTCGCCGCGTGGGCCGTATACTCGCTCCGGTTGAAGCGGCAGCGCAGGGATCGTGATCGGGGGACGGTGAAGTGATGAAGGAAACCGTCTGTTGCTGGTGGTTCTGCCGCGCCGGCCTCACATGGAGAGCTTCGTTTCCGGAATCTCCCTTTGTGCGGTGACCTTGTTTACCAACGAGAGCTCGTTGACACGCACGACGCTGCCGCCCCCGACGTGCCGCTTACGGGCTTCAAACCTCACGTAGAGGACTGAACCCGCTTCAACACTTACGTCGACTTTGGTCGTATCGGTTGTAATGGGGACACTACCCATTGCCGCTGCGATCGTGTGCACGCCCGGCGGCAGTTCGTGAACCTGGTAGCCACCGTTCTTGAGATCCGGTTTCTGCCTGCCGTCCACCTGAACGCGCGTTGTGAGAATACCGCCGACCATGGACCACGGCCGATAGAGGTAGACGACGCCACGACCCGCCTTGGGGCTCTTCCACCCCTCGAAGTCGGGTCCCTTGGCGGTGGCGCAGCCGCTCAGTAGCAATACGATCGCGATGACAATCGATCTCTTGGTCGCGTTCAAGCCTTGCTCCTCGCCGTGGGCCTGCACGGTGCAAGCCGATAGCGATCTGTCCGTCCCGTCAGTTCCTTCCGTTGCGGGCCGCCGGCGTGTCTACGCCTCCAGCCCCAGCCCGTAGAACCGGTTGCAATTGTCGAAGAAGACCTTCCGCTTCTGGTCCTCGGAGATGTCGGTCCGTTTCCGGACTTCCTTGGTGGCGTTGGGCCAGATGGTGTCCCAGTGCGGGTAGTCGGCGGCGAACAGCCACATGTCGTCGCCGTAGCGGTCCATGCAGTAGGGCAGCATGGGGTCATCGGGGTCGAAGCTCACGTACACCCGGCCGCTGGCGACGTAGTCGCTGGGCTTTGCCTTGAGCAGCGGCGCTTCCTCGCTGCGCCTCTCGTAGTGCTCGTCGATCCGGTCGAGCCAGTAGGGAAGCCAGCCGCACCCGGCCTCGAAGAACCCCACCTTCAGGTTTTGGAAACGCTCCATCAGCCCCGAGGTGACGACGCCGAGAAACGCCTGCATGATCTCGAAGGAAAAACTCACGGTGTGGGCCTGGAGAAAGGTTTCCCAGCGCTCCTGCCCCTCGGCGCCCCAGGAGTTGCCGTGGAAGCAGACCGGGATGCCCAGGCGCTCGGCCTCGGCGTAGATCGGCCAGAACTCCTCGGCGCCGAGATTCTTCTTGTGGCCGTGGGTGTGGATCATCACGCCCGGGTGGTGCCACTTGGTGACCGCGCGGTTGAGCTCCTCCACCGCCGCGGGCACGTCCTTCAAGGACACGGTGGCGATTCCCTTCATGCGCGGGTTCTGCTGCTGTATCTCACCGATGTAGTCGTTCCAGGCCCGCGCCAGCGCTTTCTGGAGATTGGTCTGGGGCACGAGGCAGAGGCTCAGGGCCATGGTCGGATAGGTGACGCTGAGGTTGATCCCCTCGACGTCCATGTCCTCGACGTAGCCGTCGGTGCCGATGGTCTGCTTGCCCATGCGTCCGAGAAAGCGGTCCCAGGTGTCGCTGGGAAAGAGCCCCTGGCGGATACGGCGGAACTCCTCCGGTACGCGCGAGCGGTAATCATCGATGGTTTCGCGGATGTGCGAGTCGGCATCAAGGATGGGATAGGCTGCCATATGAGTATACCTCCACGGAATAGGCGTTCGTAGCCATGTGAATACGGCAAGATGTCGTCGCGTGTCAATCAGAGGGAAGTCTCTCCGGCTCCACGTAGGTCGGATTAGCGAAGCGTAATCCGACACACGGCGGGGCGCGGTGTCGGGTTACGCCTTCGGCTAACCCGACCTACGCGGAGCCGGGCATCCGTCACCGGGCCTCGCCGTGGGCCCGGTCGGTCTTGGCGGCCATGATGAAGTCGTTGCGGTGGAGGTTGCGGATCTTGTGGGTCCACCAGGTGACGCGGACACGGCCCCATTCGGTGACGATCCTCGGGTGGTGACCCTCCGCCTCGGCCATGTCTCCGACGGCGGCGGTGAAGGCCAGCGCCTGAGCGAAGTTTTTGAACTTGAAGAGCCGGTCCAGCCTGGGGATGCCGTCCTCGTCGATCATGGCCCACTCCGGCATCTGCGGCTTGAGCTCGCGCACTTCCTCGTCGGTGACCACCGGGGCATCCGCCCGGCACGCCACGCATTTCTCTTCGGTCAACTCGCTCATGGAATCCCTCCGGGATTGGTGTTGGAGACAAAGTCTTGCCCCAGCCCCCTCCTGGACTCCGGACCCCGGATCAAGTCCGGGGTGACGGGGAAGGGACCCCTGGATCAAGTCCGTGATGACGGAAAGGCGAGGCATCAGCCTGATTAGCTTATCGGGAATAATGACGGTAGGAAATGGGATCGGATTGCTCCGGGACGGGAGGTGTCATGTCGGAGGATCGTTTTCGCGTGGTGGTGCTGGACGACTACGAGGGGTTCTGTGCGGGTGTGCCGGCTTACGACGAGGCCGCCGGGATGGCGGACATCAAGGTGGTGGAGCGCAAGCTCACCACCGATGAGGAGTGGTCGGCGGCCGTGGGCGAGGCCCATGCGGTGGTGCTCATGCGCGAGCGCTCACCGTTCAGGGAGCGGGAGCTCGCGCTGGCGCCGTCGCTGCGCTTCATCTCGCAGATCGGCCGCGGCGTACCGCACCTGGATCTGACGGAGGCCACGCGCCGCGGCATCGTCGTGTCGTGCACTCCCAACGACTCCGGCGCCTCCACGGTGGAGCTGACTTTCGCGTTGCTGCTGGCCCTGGCAAGACAGATCCCTTCGGTGGCCCAAGGCATGCGGGAGGGCGCCTGGCCGCCGGCGGTGGGCATGCTGCTGGAGGGGAGGACCCTAGGCGTTATCGGCCTTGGCCGCATCGGCAGCAAGGTGGCCCGCATCGGACGGGCTTTCGACATGGACATCCTGGCCACGGGCAAGACCCTCACAGACGAGCGGGCCGATGAGGCAGGCGCGCGGCGGGTTTCCCTCGGCACGCTGCTCGAAGAGTCGGACATCGTCTCGGTGAACTGCCGGCTGAACGTCGAGACCACCGGGCTCATCGGCGGTCCCGAGCTCCGACGCATGAAACCCGGCGCGTTGCTCATCAACACCGCGCGCGGCCCGATCATCTCCGAGGAAGCGCTGGTCGAGTCGCTCAGGCAGGGGCATCCGGGCGGGGTCGGTCTCGACGTCTACGATGAGGAGCCGCTGCCGCCGGACCATCCGCTACGCGGCCTCGACAACGTCGTGCTGGCCTCCCATCGGGGCTACGCCGTGGACCGGATCCTCCACCAGCGCTACCAGAGCGCCTTCACCAACATCATCCGATTCATCGAGGGCGCACCCGTGAACGTGATCAATCCGGACGCCGCAACGTGATCCCGGGTCAAGCCCGGGATCACGGAGAGCGAGGCTACACCGCCGCCTCCTACGACTCCGCCAGCGCCTTGCGGAAGCGGTCCCGGTACTCGGGGCTGTACAGGCGGGGAAAATTCTCCGGGTAGTCTTCCCCCGGCTCCACCTTGAGGTCCACCATGATGGGGCCGTCCTCCTTGAGGAGGGTATCGAGGTTCCGGTCCCAGTCCTCCAGACTGTCGAAGGTGTAGGTGTTGGCATAGCCGGCTTCGCGAGCGAGGCCGGTGAAGGTGAAGCTCTCGTGGCGCGGGATGGGGACGGCGCCGTTGGTCTCGTAGGTGCCGTTCTCGCATACGCAGTGAATAAAGTTTTTGGGGGCGGCGTTGGCGATGGTGACGAGGCTGCCCAGGTTCATGAGCAGGCTGCCGTCGCCGTCCAGCACCACCACCCGCTTGTCGGGCCGGCCCAGGGCCAGTCCCAGGGCATGGGACGAACCCTGTCCCATGGCGCCCGTGAAGGTGTAGTTGAGGTCGCTGGGCGCGATGTGGATCCATTCCTGGGCCG
This sequence comes from uncultured Binatia bacterium (SeqCode), assembly GCA_965218305.1. Classification (GTDB taxonomy): domain Bacteria; phylum Desulfobacterota; class Binatia; order UBA9968; family JAJDTQ01; genus JAJDTQ01. The sequence goes on from OZ244617.1 coordinate 3,587,298, forward strand.
CCTTGTACACCGCCACCACGATCTCGTCGGTGCGGTGGCGCGCCAGCACCTTGAGGCATTCGTCTCGCTTCATCATCAGATAGGCTCCCGTCCGATCAACATGGCCACCGGTCTCAACTCGGTATAGGCCGCTTCCACCGTGGGCACCACCTTGTCTTCCGTGCCGGGCGCTTCGATGAGGTGGTGCTCCACCTGCATGGCGTCCAGGATCGGCTCGACGATACGAAGCCCGTAACGTTTGGACTGCGTGGGCGGGACTCCGGGCTCCTTCTGGAGCATCCCCACCATCATGCACACCGGGTTCTTCCCCTGCATGGCCACGCCGCGGACCGCGTTGATGGAATCCAACAGGCCCGTGTACTGCATCAGCAGCAGCGACCGGTGCCCGGCGGCATAGAGCCCGCTGCAGATGGACACGCCCTCGTCTTCCTTGCACACCTGCACCACCTGGAACTCGGGGTCCTTGATCATCGTTTTCAGCACGTTCTCACTGGTGGTGCGGTCCGGCAGCGCCACGATGAAACGGATGCCGGCCCGTTTGATCTCCCGGATGAGGTCCCGGGCCTTGAGTCTGTCGGCGTCGTTGTCTTCCGCCACGCTTCACTCCTTCCGTCGTTAATGTCCTGTCTCATACATAGCGTTGTGAATCTGCGGGTCCTTTTGGCCGTCGGCTGCGTTGCTCTTCCTCGCGTGGTGCCCGCCACTGCTCGTCATCGCGCCTTGCCGACGACCAAAATGCCCTCGCATCTTCACAACGCTATGTATGAGACAGGACATTGGGGTGCGGCGTCCCGTCCGACGGACGCCAATGCCGACCTCTATACTATGGGGCTTCCTTCGAGAAAAGACTTGAAGGTGCGGACATCCGCCGGCGAATCCGGCCGCAGCTCGCACCAGCGCAAGGCGCCCTCGTAGAGGCGGACGGTGGGTCCGAGCCCGTGTGCGAGCGGCAGGAGATCCCTGAGGCAATCGTACCAGGCCCGGCGCTCGTCCCGGTCCGGCGGGTCCGGGTCCTCCGCGTCAAGCGCCTCGCACAGCCGGCGCCACTCTCCGGTGGAGAAGCCCATGCGGAGGTCCGCCGGATAGAGGCCCAGGGCGATGGCTCGGGGCCGGGTGAAGTGCTGGCGCTCGTCGAACTCCAGAATGAATCCCGGGCTTGTTATATAGTAGTCGCACGGCGGTATCCGCGGTGTTCGTATGAAGTCTCCGTAGCCTCTATAGTCGCGTAGCGCGTCGTGGATGCGCTGCAGGACCTCCCCGATCCGGGTGCCGCGGTACGCCTCGGGGCTGCTGGGCCACGGGAACGAGTGGTCCTTGCGGCACGCGTCCGGATACAGCGCGATGAGGAGCTCATGCAACCGGGTCTTGCAGGCGCGGCAGTGCTCGGAATGCGTCGGATTGGGCATGACCGCGGTATTGTTGATAATATCCGGCAGGGTGGCAAACTTGGTTCCCGGCGCCCCACGGTTTCCGTGGCGGGCAACCCGACGTTGACGCCGTGGACCCGTGGAGGAGCGTAATGGGTTGGACTTACCTGTGCATCGCCGGCGTGTTCGAAGTGGTGTGGGTCATCGGCCTCAAGTATACGGCCGGGTTGTCCCGACTGTTGCCAACCGTGGTCACGGTCTTAGCCATGGGGGTGAGCCTTTATCTCCTGTCGCAGGCGGTGAAGACCCTGCCGGTGGGAACGGCTTACGCGGTCTGGACCGGCATCGGCGCCGTGGGCGCGGTGATCCTCGGGATGATCCTGTTCGCGGAGTCCAGAGACCCGCTACGGCTGGTGTGCATCGGCCTTATCATCGCCGGCATCGTGGGGCTGAAGCTCGTCTCTACCGAAGGATGACCGGCTAATCCTGGGAGCTTGAATGAAACGGATCTGTGTCTTTTCGGGGTCCAGCATCGGCGCGTTGGACGAGTACGCACGGACGGCAACGTTACTGGGCCGTGAGCTGGCCCGACGAGGCATCGGGGTGGTCTACGGCGGCGCCTCCATCGGGCTGATGGGATGCGTGGCCGATGCGGCCCTGGAGGAGGGCGGCGAGGTCATCGGCGTCATCCCCGAGGCCATGATGATGGACGAGGTGGTGCACCCGGGGCTCACCGAGCTTACGGTGGTGGCCTCGATGCACGAGCGCAAGGCCCTGATGGCGCGGCTGTCGGACGGGTTCATCTCGCTTCCGGGGGGCTACGGCACGCTGGAGGAACTGGCGGAGATGATCACGTGGCTGCAGCTCAAAATTCACGCCAAGCCCTGCGGTGTTCTGAATGTCCGCGACTACTACGGTCACCTGATCCGTTTCCTCGACCACGCCGTGGAGCAGGGGTTTCTCAAGCAGAAGCACCGCGACAAGCTGCTCATCGCCGATACCGTGGATGAAATGCTGAACGCGCTGACCGGCTTCCGATTGCCTTGACCGATGTACCCTCGGGCACCCGTCCGCCGGCTCACCGGCGGACTCGGGCCAACCCTCCGCGCGCGACTGCCGCCACCGTGACCAGCGTCATGAGCCAGGCGAACCAGTCACCGTAACGCACGTACACCGTTTCCAGCTCCATCAAGGAAACGGTGGCCTTCAACACCCCTTCCGAAAAGAGCGGCACCGGCGCGGACATGCGGCCGGCGGGATCGATGACCGTGGTGAGCCCGGTGTTGGTGGCGCGCACCATGGCCCGGCGGGTTTCGAGGGCGCGCCAACGCGCCGTACGGGCATGCTGCCACGGCGCCGCCGTGCGGCCGTACCATGCATCGTTGGTGAGGTTCACCAGCAGGTTGGCGCGCTCGTCCCGGACGAAGCGCCGGGACAGCGCCGGTATCAGGTCCTCGTAACAGATGAGGGGCGCCACCCGCGCACCTTTCGGCAGTGCGATGGCGCTCTCGATCTCGCCGGGTGTGAAGCCGTCGCCGATGGGCGGCATGCCCGGAACCCCCCCGATGAGCCACGCCAGAGGAATGTACTCGCCGAAGGCCAGCAGGATCCGCTTGTGGTAGCGGCCCAGCACGACCCCGTCAGGGTCCACCGCAAACGCGCTGTTGTACCTGCGGATACGGTTCCCGTGCTCCCGCCGGTAGCTGACGGCGCCGAAGATCATGTGCGGATGGCGCGCCGGCAGCAACGCCGGCGGGACCCTTCCGGCGTCCTCCGGCAGCCATTTCTCCATGGCGGACTCGGGCCAGACGACCAGGTCCGCATCCGCGTGTCTCGCGGAGAGATCCTTGTAGGTTTGCTGGTTGGTTTTCAGAAACGCGGCCTTGCCCTTCCGCTCGATGTCGATGTTCCCCTGTATGACCGCCACATCCAGCTTTCGGGCGGTGTCGGCCGCGGCCGTGACCTGCCCCAGCCGCACCTGCCCGTACACCAGGGCCGCCACGAGCACCGTGCACGCGCCGGCCGCGGTCCAGGCCGCCGACCGCACGGTCCCCTTGCTCCGGCGCGCGCGAAGGATCTTGTAGAGAGCGGTGCCGGACCACAGCATCACGAACGTCGTGCCGTAGTGGCCTACCAGGTCTGCGGACTGGTTGAGGGAGGCAAAAGCGGTCTGGCCGGTGGCGAGATACCAGGGAAAGAGGTTGGGGAACCAGAACTCGACGGTAACCCAGAACACCGGCGGGAAAAGCCCCAGGGGGCCCACCCCGCACAGCCGCACCAGGCCTGCGAACACGACGAACGGTATCGCGGAATACGCCACGAAGAGGATGAACGCTATCGCGGCCAGGGCATAGTTGACGCCGCCGAACACGTGAATGGTGTAGACCAGCCAGTGAAACCCAAGGGCGATGGTGGCCATCCCCGTGAGCGCCCCTGCCCAGAGGGCCTGCCGCCAATCGCGGGCTCCCTCAAGCGCCGTCAGAAACGGGACGAGAGCGAACCAGGTCAGAGGAAAGAGGATCGGCCAGAGGAAAGGGGAGGCGATGAGCGCGGCACTGAGGAGCGACAACGGGAATAGCGACCTGAACCCAGCCATGAAGCCCGAAGTCTACGTGCACCGCGAGCGGGCGTCAACGTCGGTAGTGTCTCAGTCAAACCGCGACACTACCAACCCATTGACAGGGGAATCGGCGAACGACTAATGTAGGAGTCGGCTTATTGCCGTATCCGGCATGGACACGCTCGATTCATCGTCAGACCGTTTCGAGGAAGGTTGATCCCGAAACATCCGAAAGGGGGAGAGAGAAATGGGTCATGCATTCGTAGATGCCGACGGGCATATCATGGAGCGCGAGAACGAGATCAGCGAGTACGTGGAGGAGAAGTACCTGGGACGGGGCAAGCTGAGCTTCCGCCAGATGCTGCCGAGCCTGGACAAGTTCCACACTCCGAGGAACCGCATCATCGAGCCGGAGGGGATCTTCGACGCCTCCGTGGGACCCGAGCGCTGGCTCGAGTTCCTCGAAAAGACCGGGATCGAGTGCTCGGTGCTCTATCCCACGGCCGGCCTTTCCTACGGTCAGGTGCACTTTCCCGAGTGGGCGGCGGCGTACGCGCAGGCCTACAATGACTGGTTCGCCGAGAAGTACATGAAGGTCAGCGACCGTTTCAAGGGGGTTGCGCTGATCCCGGTGCAGGACGTGCCGGCGGCGGTGAAAGAGCTGCGCCGGGCGGTCAAGGACCTGGGCATGGTGTGCGCCATGCTTCCGTCCAACGGCCTCGACCGGCACTACGGCTCCGATCAGTTCTGGCCCATTTACGAGGAGGCGGAAAAGCTCGATTGCGCCCTGGCGGTTCACGGCGGTTGCTACGGCGACCTGGGCTTCAACTCGTTCAAGGTGTTTCCGGCCACGCGCGCGCTGGGCATGCCGTTCCCCTTGGCCATCCACATAACCGGGATGATGTCGGAAGGGGTTTTCGACCGGTTCCCCGACCTGCGGGTGGGCTTTCTCGAGGGGGGCACGGCCTGGATCCCGCTGGTGCTCGACCGGTTGAACCGCGAGGTGGAGTACGGCGGCCTGCAGCTCAAACGGGCGCCCATCGATTACTTCCGCAGCGGACGGGTCTTCATCGGATGCGAGGGCAACGAGGACGTGCTGTCCTACTGTGTCAATCGGGTCGGGCACGAGGTCTTCATGTTCTGCTCCGACTTCCCGCACGAGATCACCATGGACAACTGCATGGAGGAGATCGACGAGATCCGCGACCGGGAAGAGCTCACGGACGAGCAGAAACAGGCGATCCTCGGGGACAACGCGCGGAATTTCTACAAGATCTGAGACGAGCGCCGCGGGACATTGACGGTGTAGGGGCGGGTTTCAAACCCGCCCCGGCCCGCACGGCGCCGCCGCCCGATACAGGCCCCCGCGCACCCTTCGGTCCACTTGACGCCCCCGGATCGAAGGGCTAACATTACTACGTCCCAATGGGACAGACCATCGTAAGTCTCACCTTGCGAAGCCTACTCGAAGGACCGACCGACCGGATCGTGGTTCAGAAGAAAATCTTGCCATGTTCGACTCCCTTTGAAGTTGGCGCATAGGGTGTACGGCCATAACGTCCAGAAGGAGAGAACATGGAAGGCAGAAAACTCTACGTTGGCGGGTTGCCATACTCGACGACGGACATGCAGCTTGAGGAAGTTTTTTCGGCACACGGCGCCGTCGAATCCGCTCAGGTAATCATCGACAAGTTCACGGGCCGCTCGCGGGGCTTCGGCTTCGTCGAGATGGGCTCTTCGTCAGAGGCCGAGGCCGCGGTCAACGCCCTCAATGAAACCCAACTCGAAGGACGCACCATCACCGTGAACGAGGCTCGGCCCCAGCGCCGGGACTTCGGAGGAGGAGGAGGCGGCGGCCGTCGCTAGCAGCCGCTGGCGCAACTCATCCCGGCATAACGGGGCGTAGGGTCGGTCGCCCTTCGTAACCCGCGAGTCGTGGGGCGTGCGCGCCTCACGACTCGACTTCACCCCCTCACGGCGCGAACGTTCCAGCGCCGTATCCTCACACTCGCACCAAACATAGGCGTCGTTGCCATTTTCTCGCGAATCGGGCATGTAGGCCTTGAGTCGATACACGGGACCCCTGAGAGCGAAAGGAGAGTGGAGATGGCGACAGGCAACGGCTTCGGCACGGCCAGCAGGATCAAGCAGGTGGCCCGCATGGACCTGCCCGGCGGCGGCAAGATCGAGGTGGACAAGGGTTTTGCCTACGTGGGGCACATGGACCCGCCCCACGGCACTTCCGTCATCGACGTGCGCGACCCCAAGAATCCCAAGCTCGTGGCCCAGCTCGATGTGCCGCCGGGGATCCACTCGCACAAGGCCGCGGTGCGGGACGGCGTCATGATCGTCAACCACGAGCGCTACGAGAACAACGACGACGCCCAGGGAGGCCTCAAGGTCTTCGACGTCTCGGATCCGTCCAACCCCCGCGAGGTGTCCTTCTTCAAGGCCGCGGCCAAAGGCGTCCACCGGTTCACCTTCGACGGCCGCTACGCCTACTTCTCGCCGGTCATGGAAGGATACGTGGGCAACATCGCCATGATCCTGGATCTGGCGGATCCGGCAAAGCCCCAGGAAGTGGGCCGCTGGTGGATGCCGGGGCAGTGGGTCGCCGGCGGCGAGGAACCGACCTGGCCGGGCACCATGCACCGCTGTCATCATCCCATCCGCCGGGACGACCGCCTGTACGTGAGCTACTGGCACGGCGGCTTCGTGATCCTCGACATTTCCGACATGAGCAAGCCCACGCTGGTGAGCCATCTCGATACGAGCCCTCCCTTCCCGTCGCCCACCCATACGACCCTGCCCATGCCGGAGAAGCTCATGGGCCGGGAGATCCTCGTGGTGGTGGACGAGGAAGCCCAGAAGTCGGCGCCCTTGCCTTACGCCTTCATGTGGGTCGTGGACATCAGCGACGAAGCCCATCCCGTGCCCATTGCGACGTTCATGCCGCCTGTAGAGCAGGAGCCGACGGATCGCTACGGCGCGCATCAGCCGGCGGAGCAGGTCTACAGCAACGTCCTCTACGTCACCTGGTTCAGCGGCGGCCTGCGGGCGGTGGACGTGTCCAACCCGTATCAGCCCAAAGAGGTGGGGTACTACGTGCCCGAGCCCGGCAAGGGACAGAACAGCGTCCAGAGCAACGACGTCTACCACGACGAGGACGGGCTCCTGTACCTTATCGACCGGCTCGACGGGTTGGAGATTCTCGAATCCCAGGTATAGCCCGAGGGACCGAGGCTTCACCGCACCCCCATGCCCGATCTAGAGAACGGCCCCGAGCCGCCCGCCGCGCTGGCGCACCTTCGGGTGGTGGAGCTGGGAGACGTGCCCGGGGCCTACGCGGGCCGGCTGCTGGCCGATCTCGGCGCCGACGTCATCAAGGTGGAGCCGCCGGGCGGCGCCCCCGAAAGACGGCTTCCGCCCTTCGCCGGAGGCGTCGAGGACATCGAGCGGAGCCTGCCCTTCATCCACGCCAACACCAACAAGCGCAGCCTGTTGCTGGACCTCTCCACCGCCGGCGACCAGGATACGTTCGCGAAGCTGCTGCGATCTGCCGACGTCTTCGTCGAGGCCACGCCGCTGGGCCTCCTGGAGTCCTGGGGCTTCACCGACGCGTGGCTGGAGGAGACCCATCCCGCGCTGGTGACGGTGTCCATGACGCCCTTCGGCCGCACGGGACCCTACCGCCGCTACAAGAGCAGCGACGCCATCACCAACGGCGCCGGCGGCTTCCTCTACAGCCAGGGGGACAACGAGCGCGGGCCGTGCACCGCGCCGTCGCACTCGGCCTACCAGGTGGCAGGATGCGTGGCCGCGACCCTGGCCGTGGCCGGGGTGCGGCACCGGCGGCGCAGCGGCGTGGGCCAGCGGCTGGACGTCTCGCTGCAGGAAGCCCTGACCTTCACCAACAGCAGCTCCATCGCCCGCTACACTCTGGAGAACCGCATGGGGCGCCGGCCCGGCGCCAAGACCTACGCCGGCGCGGTGACCAACATCTACCGCTGCAAGGACGGCCGCTACGTCCACTTCACCGCCAACCTGCCCCACATGTGGCGCGAGCTGACCCAGAGCTGGATGCCCGGCACGGTCCTGTCGGAGCCGCGCTGGGAGGACGTGGCCTACCGTGACGCCCGGAGCGACGAAGCCTCCGCGGTGGTGGCGGAGTTCATCAGCGGCTTCACCGCGGACGAGTTCGTGGCCGAGGCCCAGCGCCGTCACCTCTCCGCCGCCCCGCTCAACACCGTCGGCGAGTTCGTGGACTGCGAGCAGGTGGCCGCGCGCCACTGGCTCCAGGAGATCGAGCACCCGGTCATCGGCCGTTACCGTGCGCCGGGCTTTCCCATGCGCCTGTCCGGAACGCCCATGCGGGTCCGCCGTCCGGCGCCGTTGCTGGACCAGCACCGGGAAGAGGTGCTGGCCGAGCTGGAGCAGGGCAGGGAACCTCCCTCCGTTCGCCCTGAGCGTAGCGAAGCGCAGCGGAGCGAAGTCGAAGGGCGTCCGCCCGCAGCTACCTGGCAGGCGGACCCCGGCGACGGCATGCTGTCGGGGCTCCGCATGGCCGATCTGACACAACAGTTCGCCGGCCCCCTGGGCACCGAGATCCTCGGCTATTACGGCATGGAGGTGCTCAAGATCGAGTCCAACACGGTGGCGGCCCGGGGCCGAAGCGGCGCCACCCACGCCGACATGAATCGGGCCAAGCTCGGCTGCACCCTGAACCTGCGGCATGACCAGGGCAAGGAACTGTTCCGGCGTCTGGTGGAACGGTCCCAGGTGGTGGTGGAAAACTTCAGCGTCGGGGTCATGGAGCGGCTCGGGTTCGACTACGGGTCGTTGCGCCAGTTGAACCCCGGCGTGATCCAGGTGTCCATGCCCGGCTGGGGTCGTGAAGGGCCGCTACGCTCCTGGGTAGCCTGGGGCTGGCAGCTCCTGGCTTACACCGGGCTCATGCGCCTGTGGGGCTACCCCGAGTCGCCCATGCGGGCGCGCTGCAAGATCGCCTGGCCGGACCGCGTGGGCGCCGTCACCATGGCCTTGGGCGTGGCCGCGGCCGTGGAGCATCAGGAGCGCACCGGGGAAGGGCAGTTCATCGAGGCCTCGATGCTCGAGGCCCAGGGCGCCATGATGGGCCCGGCCATCCTCGACTACACGGTCAACGGCAACGAATGGGAGACGCTGGGATACCGTGAAACCCTCGGCGACATCTACGCCCCCTACGGCTGCTACCCGTGCGCCGGGAACGACGACTGGATCATCATCGCCTGCGAGACCGAGGGGGAGTGGCGGGCCATGACCGGAGTCATCGGCGCGGGGTCATGGGCCGATGACGCGCGCTTCGCCGACCGCGACAGCCGGCGCCAGAACCGCGACGAGCTCGATCAGAAGCTCACGGAGTGGACCCGCACCCAGACCGCCCGCCAGGCCTTCCGCCGCCTGCAGGAGGCCGGGGTGGCCGCCGGCATCCCTATGTCCGGCGAGGACCTCTACTACGACCTGCACCTGCGCGAACGCGGCCACATCGTGGAGATCGACGAGCCGCCGTGGGGCCGCTTTGCCCATCACGGACTGCCCGGCATCCCGTCCCGCTCCAGGGCCAGCGCCGCGCTCCCGGCGCCCTGGATCGGCGCGCACAACGACTACGTCCTGGGCGAGGTGCTGGGCCTGACCGAAGAGGAGATCGCAGAGGCGGAAGAGGCGGAGGCGGTGAAGTAGCTGAGAGCTTTTTCAAGCGCCTTCCTGGACATGAGGCGGAAGTGATGGCCGAAACACCGCAGGATATGGAGCGCGAGAACCTAAAGACCAGGGTTTATGGTCTGCTTGAGGTAGCCGGTACGGAGAATTGGGACGGTGAAGGCGCCCGGGCGCTCGACAGAGACACGGTGACGGTTGCGCAGGAACTCATCGACAGGTTCCCGATTTTCGCCCTAAGACCGGATGTCGAGGCGACACCACAAGGCGAAGTGGACTTCGATTGGGTTGTGAATCGCGATGTGATGCTTACCGTCAGTGTAGGACCGTCCAAGGAGGTTGCCTTTGCCAGTTTGTTCGACGGCGCGCGATTGAACGGGAGCGAACTCTGGAATGGGACGTTGCCACGGAGTGTTGGTTACTGTTTCGAGCGGTTGCGGGATGTCATGGATCGATGAACATCAGGGCATCGGGCTTACTTGCGCGCTTTGCGGTCGAGGGGGGTCGTCTCACGGGCACGGGCGTCAAACCCAAGTTGTTCCAGCCCAACAATCAGCTTGAACTGTCGGTATTCCGCATCAATGGGCTCGGCTGTCCCGAGATACGTGAATTGGGCGTTAACGTCGCCAAAGAGCATCCGAGCGCCCGGAGACTTCATGGTTGGGGAGAGGTCGCCGAGTCGGATGTTCGCGAAGCCGGCCTTCGGTCCCCCGTCCTGGACTTCGCTCTGCCTCCGCCCTCTCACTTCGCCCTTGGCCCGAACGGCTCCGGCCGGAACGGCTTGTCGCGGGCCTCGAAGAAGGCGCGCAGGCCGCCCTGCTTCCGGGCGTCCTCCAGGCGCTTGTTGAACTCTTCCCGCTTGGAAAGCCGCGCCATGGCGCTCAGCTCGGCGTTGAGCAGCCATGCCTTGTGGAGCCCCATCATCTCAAGGCCCTGGGTGGCGATGGCGAGGTTGATCTTGACCGTCTCCGGCGGCACCAGGGCCACGCGCTCCACCATGCGGAAACATTCCTCCAGGAGCTCGTCCCTGGGCACGACGTTGTTCACCAGGCCGATGCGGAGCGCCTCCTGCGCGTCCACGTGGTCGCCGGTGAGGGCGTAGCGCAGGGCGTTCTTGGGTCCCGCCAGCAGCACCCAGATGAAGTCCGTGCCGGCGGCTTGCCGCACCTGCGGCTGGCCGAAGACCGCGTCGTCCGCGGCCACGGTCAGGTGGCAGGTGAGGGCCAGCCACGAGGCGGTGCCCAGGCACCAGCCGTTGACGGCGCCGATGATGGGCTTGGGATACTCCCAGCGGTAGAGCCGCCGCCGCAGGATGTCTTCGCGGTCCTTGTCCCGCAGCTCGTCGAACTCCTTGTAGAGGGGCACCCCCTCGGGCAGGGCCTGGGGCCAAACGGTTTCGGGGACGCCTTCCCCGGACACGTCCTCGCCGGCGGAGAAGCAGCCGCCTGCGCCGGTGAGGATCACGCCCCGCACCTCGGGGTCGTCCTTGGCCTCGGCGAGGGCCGCGTCGAGCTCCGCCAGCAAGGGCTCGTTCAGGGCGTTGCGCCGTTCCGGACGGTTCAGGGTAATGAGCACGCCGCGGCGCTGTTTCTCGTAAAGAAGGTTCTGATAGGTGGCCATGGGGGTCTCCTTGAGAGACAGTGGTTTCTTGTTCCGGGGTAGCCGCAAGCCGCCGGACCTACTCCTTGGGCTTCGATCTGGGTCCGAAGGGCTCGGGCTGGAAGGGGCCGTCGCGCAGTTGCAGGTACTCCCGGATGTTCTTTTCCCGGGCCTCGTTCAGCGGGCGGCGGTGCTCCTCGCGCAGCATCACGTGGGCCGGCGCCGAGAGCTGCGAGTCCAGCATGAGAGCGTCGCGCAGGCCCATCATCTCCATGCCCAGGGTGGCGATGGACAGGTTGATCTTCACTGTCTCCGGGGGCACCAGGGCGATACGCTCCACCAGCTCGAAACACTCGTCCAGCAGCCGGTCGTGGGGCACCACCTTGATGACCAGGCCGATGCGCAAGGCCTCCTGCGCGTCGATGTGATCGCCCACCAGGCCGTAGCGCAGCGAGTTCTTGACCCCGGCCAACATGGTCCAGAGGAAGCTCGTGTTGGAGCCGTGCCGCACCTCGGGCTGCGCGAAGACCGCGTTCTCCGATGCGATGGTGATATGGGTGCACAGCGCCAGCCACGAGCCGGCGCCCATGGCCCAACCGTTGATGGCGCCGATGACCGGCTTGTCCAACTCCCACAGGCGCAGGAACTCGTTGCCCTCCCGGCCGCGCCAGGAGTCGATCCAGTCCGACGCGGACTGCCCCACGGGAACGCCGTACGGCCACTCCAGATCGCGCCGCCGGCCGGGTTTGGGTCCCTGGTCCATGCCCGCGGAAAAGGCGCGTCCGGCGCCGGTGATGATGATGGCCCGGACCTCGGGGTCGGCCACCGCCTCATCCAGCGCCGCCGACATCTCGTGCTGGACGGTGGGGCTGATGGCGTTCATGACCTGCGGCCGGTTGAGCGTGATCAACGCTCCACCGCGGCGTTTCTCGTAAAGGATCTCGGTGTAGTCTCCCATGAGGGTTTCCTCTCTCCGTGCGTGTGTGTGGGACGGACGCCAACTCAGGCAGGACACTAACAGATCAGGGCGCCGGTGGCGACCATGCCCGGAACGACGGGGTGGCGGTTACCGCTCCTTCTTCCAGACGATGCGGTAGATGCCGGCGATCTCCGAGACCGGCATGATGATGGGGTCATAGCCGTGGGCGATGCTGATGAGGACCAGGTTGCCGTTCTCCTTCTTGACCCGCTTGATCAGGTACTCGCCGCTCACGGTCTTCACCACGCAGTAGTCGCCGGAGTGCCACTCCTTGCCCGGTGAGCACACCACGGTCTCCTTGTCCTCGTAGCGTGGGCTCATGGAGTCGCCGCGAACCTCCACACCGAAGGCGTTGGCGTCCTTGAGGTCGTAGGGGCGCGAAACCCGGCGCCAGCCCTCGCCCACGGGGAATCCGTCCTCCGAGAACTCGCCGCGGCCCGCGCCGGCGCGGCCCACCACCGGAAGGTCGTCGGGCACGTGGCCGGAGACGTCCCGGACCTGGTCGCTGGTGGCCAGCAGCCACTCCAGGGAAACCCCGCATACCAAGGCCAGCCGCTGCAGGATGGCGGACTGAGGCGCCCGGTCTCCGGCTATGTAGTTGTACACCGCGGTCTTGGAGATCCCCGCCCGCGCCGCCACCTCCAGCGGGTTCCGATCCGCCAGGGCGAGGGTGAGACGGCGGGCGAGATCCGTCTTCGGCAGTCTTGTTTTTTTCCGGGGCATCGTGTATATAGTTCTCAAATGAAAAATAGCTTGACATTATAGTAGTCAATTGATAACTTCCCGTCAAGCGCTGTCATGACGCGACTTTTGACGAGAAGGAAGGGCAACGATGGCAAGTGACACAAGACGACATCTGAAATCGGTGGCTGGCGGCCGGGAGACCAAGAAGTGGGTGGAGGTGGATGCCTCGCTGGTGGGCCTCTCCGTGCTTTCGGCCCTGCACAAGCTCGATCATGGCGAGGAAGGCGAGGCCGACGTGGAGATCGGCGGCCGCACCCTGCGAATTCGTTTCGACCCGCTCCAGAAGCGCGTGCTGATGTTCGAGCTCAAGAAGACACGGACCCGAAACTCCCACCTCAGAGGTCCGGGCACAAAAACCCTCCACTGAAACCGGCACCGCCGGGGAACAGGGCCCAGGGCTGCGGCCAGCGCGTGAGTTGGTCGGCAGCCTCGGGTCGCTTCCCCGGTGGCGTTCCGCAACGCACATCCACATTCAGAACCCCCGTCCGCACTACGTCAGGACTCTTGCCTGTTTACTAACGATTGACAAATTAATGTACCCGTGTATTACTACAACAATACTCCAAGCGGAGATGCTGTATGACTACATGGGTGGGCACGTTTCGGTCGCTTTTCCTGGGGCGTTGGTGGTGGCTCCCGCCCGTTTTCTTCGCGCCTTCGTGGCTCTTCTCGGTCATCCTTTTGTTCTTCACCGGGTTGGCCTTGCTGCTCTCGATTCTGACAGCCGGCTCCAACGGACCGCTTTTGATCGGGCTTGTATTAACGGGTGTCTGGGTGGGGTCCTGGGCGCGCCAATTACACCATTGGGAATGTGCTGTTCTCCTTCCCTACCTCCCCAGGCACCTGTTTGCCCTGTCTCTCTCCATCGTCGTGGGCGTCGTTGTGGTGTTCGCCGCGGTGTCAGTCTACGCGGGCAACGCGCTGCCCGCCCTTGGGCCGGCGTTGCTTGTAGGCATGGGCGGGGTCTATTGCCTTGTGCGGCTGCCTGAATGGGCGGTGGCGCTGATGGCCGTGGGGGTCCCGTGGCTGTTTCTCGTTTGGTTTTCTACCTGGGGCGCGGGTTGGACGGCAGTGTATTGGGAAGAGATGTCGGATCCTGCGGTACAGGCGCCAGCGGTCGCATTTGCCCTGGCCCTGTTGGCAATCTTGAAACGCCGCCTGGAGTCACCCGTCATAGGGCACCGCTCATCCATGGCCCTCGGCCCAACGCCCGCAGGTGGAATCCGGGGCACCTCCGTGCTCGTGAAGCGCCTCTGTGGGCTGGCGTTAGTCGGGTTTGCGCTGGACATGCTGGTCCGTTTGTTCTCCGACTATCCCTATCTGTCGTTCCTGGAACCGGGCGAACCTGGCCTTCGCTATGATGGGCTGTTTGTTACGGCAGGCATGATCATCGCGTGTCCACTGGCCTTGCTGAACGTCCACGAGTTCCCAGCGCCGTGGTTGATGGGTACGGGGGAAACTCGACCACGACTCGCCCGGTATCTTGTCGGACGCATGGTCGTGGCTGGGGCATTACCCCTGTTGGCGATCTTCCTGGCCGTGGAGGCGATACAGTCCGTGCTGACCGGTGCAGAGCCGCGATACGATCCGTTGCTCGAATCGCAGATTCTGGCGTTCCTGGCGTTGGGACTCGCCTACGCGTTTCGCCGCACGTACCCGAACCGATTCTTGACCCATGTTCACCTGGTGAACGTAGTCATGCTGTGGCGTTTGGGCGAGGAACTATCGCGTTGGTTCGACATGGGAATGCCCTTGTTGGTGTTGCTGGTCATCGGCTGCGCGATTGCAGCCATCTATGCGGTTGGCCACAGCTTGGCGCGCGCGAACTACGTGCTGTAGGACCCTTCGTTGTACTCGCTCAACCCAGCCTCCGGTGTCCCCCTTTACCGGCAGATCGTCGACCAGACGCGGTTGTTGGTGGCTGCGGGCCGGATCGTCCCGGGTGCGTGTCTGCCGTCGGTCCGCACCATGGCCGCCGAGTTGGACATCAACCCCATGACCGTTTCCAAGGCCTACTCGTTGCTGGAACAGGCCGGTATCGTCGAGCGGCGGCGAGGCATCGGCATGGTCGTCACCGAGGTCGGGCTCGACGTTTCGGAAGCCATCGGGCCGGATGCCACGGCAATGATCCAAACGGCCAGGCAACTCGGCATGTCGCGCGGCGAACTCATCGCCAAGATCGAAAAACTCTGGGAGGAAACATGAACCCGTCTCCTTTCTGCCTCAACGACATCGTCGCCGGATACGACATGGTCGCAGGACTCTACAGCAAGACGGTTCTCCGAGGGGTCAACCTCGAGCTGGAGCCCGGTTCCATCACCGGGTTGGTCGGGCGCAATGGTAGCGGCAAGACAACCATGATGCGCGTTGCCCTGGGCCTCATGAAGGCGGAACGGGGGCAGGCCACCCTGTTCGGGTCCCCGGCCTGGGATTCGCCACCCCAGGTGCGAAAGCGCATCGGATTCGTGCCGCAAAGCTTTCCGAGCCTCTTTTCCAGCTTTGGAATGATGAACCTGGATGACTGCATCAACTTCATCGCCCATCACTACGAAATTTGGGACCAGGACCTGATCGGCGGCCTTAGGCGCGATTGGAGCCTGGGCAACCGCCGCATCGCCGAGTTGTCACCGGGCGACCAGCAGAAGGTCGCGATCCTGCTCGCCGTAGGGCATCGCCCCGACCTGCTCGTCCTCGACGAGCCCGCGGCCAGCCTGGATCCGGCGGCCCGGCGGGAATTCCTGAGGACGCTGATCGCGTTGAACGCCGAGTGCGGACAGACCGTTCTCCTGTCAAGCCACATCATCAGCGACATCGAGCGCATCAGCTCCCACATCGCGGTCCTGCACGGGGGCGTGGTGGTCTGCCACGCCGCACTTGACGACATCAAGGACCGGGTCCGGGCGGTGACTCTGGCCGCCACGACCCATCCCCCCGCCGAGAAGATCCTGGCGCGAGCCGGCAACCGGTATTGGCTCTGGGATTGGCAGGAATGCGGGCTGCCGGCGGATTCGCACTTGGATGAGGTGGTCCCCGAGGACCTGTTCCTGGGGATCACGTCCGCCACATAGACTACGGCGCGAACATCTCCGCCAGCACTCTGAGGACGCGTTGCGCGGCTGTTGTGCTGATTTTCCCCAAACGCCGCACCAGCCGAGATTCATCAATGGTGCGGATCTGGTCCAGGACGATCTGTCCTTCTTTTCTTTGGAACCGAACAGGGATGCGGGTGGGAAAGGATCCGCCCTTGGTCGTCATCGGAGCTACGATAACGGTGCGAATGTGCCGGTTCAGTTCATCTGGTGATATGACGACGCAGGGACGGGTTTTTCGGATCTCGTGCCCTTCGGAAGGATCGAGTCGAACCAGGCACACCTCGAACCGGGCCGCTACCATTCCCACTCCGTGACGTCCCATCGAGTGGCCGGTAGCGAGCCTTGATCCACGAGCATGTCGTCGTCGTGCTCACGCATGCGGCGAAAGGCGTCATCCCAACCGCTGCGGGTCTCTGCCACACCGCGGATTAGCAGGCAGTCGTCCCGTATCTCCAACTCGACTTCGTCACGGAGTTGGCATTGATCGAGGAACGGCTTGGGAATGCGGATGCCGCGGGAATTGCCGATTCGTACGATAGCTGTCTTCATGCGAAAATTCCCTTATAGCCCGTAACTACAAAGTGACTACCTTACGAACCGGTCCTCGTCAAGGGAAGAAAGAGGGGCATTTCCGGCGGCTGGGGTGTTCTCCGGGATTCTTGGAAAGGGCTGGCTTCCCTTTCACGAACTGCTGTCCAGGTGCGGCACCCTGACCGTACGACCCGTAGCAAGTGACTGAGCCGCCGCGTCGGCGAGGGCGAGGGCGGCCAGACCGTCCCGGCCGTTCGGGTATGATACATCGCCGCCCCGGACGACGGCGCAGAACGTCGCGATCTCTTGCCGGTAGGCGTCGGCGTAACGTTCCATGAAGAAGTCGTTGAGGGGGTCGGTGGCGAATCCCGACCGGCCGGCGCGGGTTACCGTGGTGGCCACGGGGTTGCCGGCGGAGATCATGCCTTCGGAGCCGTGGACCTCGATGCGCTGGTCGTAGCCGTAGGTGGCGCGGCGCGAGTTGGAGATCACGCACAGACGGCCGCTCGCCGAACGCAGGACGGCGACCGCGGTGTCGACGTCGCCTGCGTCGCCGACGGCCTTGTCGATGATCGCCGACCCCGTGGCGGTGACCTCGACGATGGGTTCGCCCACCAGGTAACGCGCCATGTCGAGGTCGTGGATCATCATGTCCCGGAACAGGCCGCCGGACCGTTGGATGTACGCCATCGGCGGTGGCGCGGGATCGCGCGAGGTGATCTGCACGAGCTCGACCGTTCCAACGCGGCCGGCGGCGATTTCGTCGCGCAGGCGACGGAACGACGGGTCGAACCGGCGGTTGAACCCGACCATCAGCGGCACCCCGCACCGGGCCGCGGCGGCAACGGCCCGCTGGGCCCGCGACAGATCGAGATCGATGGGCTTCTCGCAGAAGATCGCCTTCCCCGACTCGGCGGCCCTTTCGATCAGATCGGCGTGCAGGTCGGTGGGGGTGGCGATGAGGACCCCTTCGATGGCGGCATCGGCCAACACCTCCTCGGCTGACGCGGCACGAGTGCCGGTCATCCGAACCACCGATGCGACGGCCGCCTCGATCGGATCCGCCACGGCCACCAGCCGCGCCCCTCCGGCGTCCGCGATGGACCGCGCGTGGGTCTGTCCGATGCGGCCGGCTCCCAGGAGCCCCAGTCTGACGGGCCCGTCCGTCACTTCGAGTCTCGCTGATAGATCCAGTCGTGGTCGGGATGATTCTTGAAACGCCACTGGCGCCTCGGGCCCGCCATGACGTTCAGATAGTACATGTCGTACCCGTACGGCGCTCCGCACGGATGATGTCCGCGGGGCACCAGAACGGTGTCGCCGTCGGAAACGGCCATGGTCTCGTCCAACTCGCCGTCTTCCGTGAAGACCCGCTGAAAGCCGAATCCCTGGGGCGGGTTGATGCGGTGGTAGTAGGTTTCCTCGAGATAGGTCATGTCCGAGCCCTCGTCGCTGTCGTGACGGTGCGGCGGGTAGCTCGACCAGTTCCCCTGGGGCGTGTAGACCTCGGTGATCAGCAGGCTGTCGGCGATGTCCGCGTCATCCATGGCGATGGGGTGCACGTAGCGCGTGTTGGCGCCCTTGCCGCGTTCCAGGACGGGTATGCTTTCCGGATCGATGGCCTTGGCCGCGTGTCCGCCCGAGCCGGGCGCCGAGCACACCGCGATGGTGCAGTCCGTGGCCGCCTCGGCCGACCAGGACGTTCCGTTCGGAACATAGATGGCGTGCGGCTTCGTCTGCTCGAACACGCTCATGCGCTCGCCCTGGACGCCGAAGTCCGCTTCGGGGGTCGCCAGGCGAGCCTTGCCTTCGACCATGACCAGAATGACTTCGCGCTCCCCCGTCGCCTCCCCGGCGGTCTCGCCGGCCTTCAACGCGTAGACGGCGAACCCTACGTACCGCCACCCGGCGTCCTCTGGCGTTATGTCGACGATCTTGCCCGTCGTCCCGGACGGCTTTCGTAGTAGACTGCTCATTGGATGTGCTCCTGTACTTTCCCAGCCCCGCCTCTCCTGGATTCTCGCTCCCCGATCGGGGTCGGGAGCAGGCCCCGGATCGGGGTCCGGGGCCTGCTTTCGCGGGAATGACGGAGAGGGGCGCCGGAATGACGTATTCAGTCCAAGCCCGCTTCCCGCGCCATGACGCGGAGCGTTTTCAGTGCCAACGTCTGATAGTATACCGGATCGCGTTGGGCCGGGTCCTGCTCGGCCTCCGCGATGAGCCACCCCGAGTAGCGGTGGCGGGCGGCGATTCGCAACACCGCCGGGAAGTCCACGCAGCCCTCGTCGTCGCCCGGCACCGTGAAGACGCCGAGCCTGACAGCCTGAAGGAACGACAGTCCTTCCGCAAGTGCTTTCCGGCGAACGGCGGGACGAACGTTCTTGGCGTGGATGTGGACGATCCGGTCCATGTATCGTTCTGCCAGAGCCACCGGATCGCCGCCCGCGAAGGTCGCGTGCCCGGTGTCCAGCAGCAGCCTCGTGTTCGGCCCGGCATGCCCCATGAACACCTCGATCTCCTCCATGGTCTCGACCACCGTGCCCATGTGGTGATGGTAGGCGAGGTGGATGCCCTGGTTGCGGCAGTGCCGGGCGATGGCCTCGACGTCGGCGCAGAAGCCGCTCCAGCCGGACGGCGCGAGTTTCGGCCGATCGGCCAACGGCGCATCCCTCTCGCCGTGTACGGCGCCGGTGGTCTCGCACGCGACGCACACCGAGCATCCCAACGCCGCCAGCACGTCGAGGTGGGGCTGGATCGCCGCCTTCTCGTCCTCAACGGATCGTTCGAGCAGCTTCAACGAGTGCCACCCGGACACGTAGGCCAGGCCGTAGGGTTTGAGGGTCGCCTCCAGCGTGGCGGCGTCGGAAGGAAACTTGTGGCCCTTCTCGATTCCCTCGAAGCCGATCCGGCCGGCGTCGCTCAGGCACTGTTCCAGCGTTATGTCGCCGCCCAGGGTGCGGTCGTCGTCGTTGGACCACGCGATGGGGTTGGTCCCGTAGCGGATCACGGGCGCTTCCTGAGCGCCGCGTCGTAGGACTCGCGCGCGGCGACCACCTCGGCCCGGTCCGAGACCTCGGGCACGGTCACGTCCCACCAATGGCCGCCGGCCTGGGTGCCAAGCGCGGGGTCGGTGTCGATGACGATGACGGAGGTCCGGTCGGCGTTCCTGGCCTCGATCAAGGCGGCTTCCAGGCCCGCGACGTTGTCCACGTGGGTCGCGGCGGCTCCCATGGAGGCGGCGTGGGCGGTGAAATCAATGGCCGAGGGCGTCTGGTGCCGGGCCGTGTCCAGCAGGTTGTTGAAGCTGGCGCCCCCGGTGGCCCGTTGCAGCCGGTCGATGCACCCGAAGCCCCGGTTGTCCAGGACCACGACGGTCAGTTTCAACCCCAGCATGACGCTCGTGGCCAGCTCCGAGTTCATCATCATGTAGGAGCCGTCGCCCACCACCACGACCACGTCGGCTTCCGGGCGCGCCATCTTGACGCCCAGCCCGCCGGCGATCTCGTACCCCATGCACGAGTACCCGTATTCGAGGTGGTAGTCGCCCCGGCGGGGCGAGCGCCAGAGCTTGTGCAGCTCGCCCGGCAAGCCGCCGGCCGCGCATACAATGATGCCGTTGTCGCTCAGGGTCCGCTGCACCGCGCCGATGACCTGGGCGTCCGACGGCGCCGCGTTGTCGTTCGTTGCGGCGGTCGCGGCATCGGCGGCCCGGTCCCAATCGGCCTTCAGCCCTTCGCCCGGCGGGGCGAAGACACGGTCGCCGAGGACGGCGTCCAACTCCTCCAGGGTGGTGCGCGCGTCGCCCACGACGGCGATGGCGCCGTGTTTCGCCGCGTCGAAGGCCGCCGCGTTGATGGTCAGCAACCGCGCTTCCGGGTTCTGGAAAAGGCTCCAGGAACCGGTGGTGAAATCCTGCAAGCGGGTGCCGACCGCGAGGATCAGGTCCGCGGTTCGGGCGGTGGCGTTGGCGCTTTCGGTCCCGGTGACGCCGATGGCGCCCACGCTGCACGGGTGTGTCCACGGCAGTGCCGACTTGCCGGCCTGGGTCTCGGCCACCGGGATGCCGTGCCGCTCGGCGAACGCGGCGAGGGCCTCGCACGCGTCGGAGTAGTGCACGCCGCCGCCGGCGATGATCAGCGGCGCTTCGGCCGCGCGCAGGGCCTCGGCGGCGCGGGCCAGCTCTCCCGCGTCCGGCCGTTGCCGGCGCATGACCCAGGCCCGCGGCTCGAAGAACGCCTCGGGGTAGTCGTAGGCCTCGGCCTGGACGTCCTGGCACAGGGCGAGGGTGACGGGACCGCATCCTGCCGGGTCGACGAGCGTCGCCATGGCGCGCGGCAGGGCCGCCAGGAGCTGCTCGGGACGAACGATGCGATCGAAGTACCGGCTCACCGGGCGGAAGCAGTCGTTGGCGCTGACGGTGCCGTCCGAGAAGTCCTCCACCTGTTGCAGCACCGGGTCGGGAATCCGGTTGGCGAAGACGTCGCCGGGCAGGAACAGCACCGGCAGGCGGTTCACGTGCGCCAGTGCCGCGGCCGTGACCATGTTGGTTGCCCCGGGGCCGATGGATGAGGTCACCGCCATGGCCCGTTTGCGGTTGTGGGCCTTGGCGTAGGCGATGGCCGCGTGGGCCATGCCCTGCTCGTTATGGCCCCGCCAGGTGGGAAGCGCGTCGCCCGCTTGATACAGGGCCTCGCCGAGGCCGGCAACGTTGCCGTGCCCGAAGATCGCCCAGACACCCGCCACGAAGCGCTCGCCGTCCTCGTTCACTTGCGCGCTCAGATATCGCACCAGGGCCTGGGCCGCCGTCAGTCGAATCGTGCTCATGGATCGTCAGTCCTCGCGCATCTTGCCATCAAATGGCGCCCTTCATCTGTCATTCCCGCGGAACAGGCTGTGCCAAAACTCCATTTGGGTACGAAATGGGCAACGACACCTCAAATCCGTCATTCCCGCGAAAGCGGGAATCCAGGGGTGGTGGAGGGGTTCCCCGCCCCTCCTGGATTCCCGCTTTCGCGGGAATGACGGATGAAGGATGCCCTGTTCAAACGACCGCAAATGATCAGAGTCTCCATGACATCACAGGCCACCGGCCCGCGCCTCATCCCAGGCTTCGCAAAGCGCCGAGAAGATGTCGGCCATCCGCGCCACGGCCTCATCGTCGGCCATCTGCCCTGCCATCCAGGCCCGGGCGACGTCCCCGAAAATCGTTCGCCCGACGGCGAACCCTTTCACCATCTCATGCTTGGCCGCGGCCCGGAAGCTGGCTCGCAGGTCCTCGAAGGGCGCGTCCAGACCCAGGACGACGATGCCCCGGCAATGCGGATCGTGGGCGTCGATGGCGGCGCACGCCTTTCGCCAGGCCGCATCCGAGACCATCGGCTCCAGCTTCCACCAATCGGGAAAGACGCCGATAGCGTAGAGCCGCTCGATGACTGCGGCCGTCGTCGAGTCGTTCACCGCTCCGTATTTCGACGGAATGATCTCCACCAGAAACTCCAGCCCGTGGGCGCGGGCGGCCTCGGCCAGCCGTTTGACCGTCGCTTCCTGGTCGGCGCGCAGGTCCTCCGGATCGTCCGGACGGTAGAAGCAGAGAGCCTTCACCACGTGCTCGGCAGGCCACTCTGCCAGTGCCGAGCCGAAGTCGTCGCCGATCTCCACCCGTAGCGGACGCGACCCGGGTTCCTCCACCGGCCGCCCGATCCACAGTCCCGTTCCCGCCGCGGCGTAGAGCGCGTTGCGTCCCAGGCGGCCGTCGCACAGGATACCGTAGCCGTCACGCCCGTCCGCGACGCGCAGTGCCGCCTCCAGGCACAGGCTCTTGAACGCGCCGATACGGTCCGCCGCGGCGCCGCAGTCCCTTGCCATGTCTTCGAGTTGCGAGCGGTGATCGAAGGCGAAGACGTGCATGCTCGGCCACGCCTTGGGCCGGTTCGTGGCCCAGTGGATCTGCTCCAGGCGTGCATCGTGGCGGACGGCCGGCGTCGACGACCCGTTGTCGAGGAAGTCGCGCAGCTCGACGGCGCTGGGATACGCCGGCGTGCAGCCGTGGCGCGACACCGCCAGTGCGCCGCACGCATTGGCGATGCGCAGGGTCTCGGCCCAGTCCTCTCCCGAAAGCCAGCCCTTGAGGAGTCCGGCCATGAAACCGTCGCCGGCTCCCAGGACGTTGAACACCGCCACCCTGAACGACTCTCCGCTGACGCCTTCATCGAGACTCGCGGGGATCGGCCCCTCAAAGGCGGCGGCTCCCGCGGCGCCGCGTTTGCACACCAGTGTCGCCTCCGACACGTCGCGGACGTTGGCCAGAGCCGAGAGGGTGTCGGGCGTGCCGCCGGCGATGTGGAACTCCTCTTCCGTGCCGACGATCACGTCGAAGCGCGCCAGGGTGCCCTGCAGCTTGGCCGTCACGGCCGCCGATTCGATGAACCGGTTCTCGCCGTCCCCGTGCCCGGAGAGGCCCCACAGGTTCGGCCGGTAGTCGAGGTCGACGATGGTCTTCGCGCCCGACTCGCGCGCCAGATCCAGCGCCCGCAGGGTCGCGGCCTCGGTGCGGGGATGCGACAGGTGGGTGCCGGAGGCAAGGACGCAGCGCGCCTCGGCGATGAAGTCGGGGTCGATGTCGTCCGGCGAGAGCGCCATGTCGGCGCAGTTCTCGCGGTAGAAGATCAACGGGAACCGCTCTTGATCCCGGATGCCGAGCAACACCAGCGCCGTGAGGCGATGCGGATCTGTGATGACGCCGCGGACATCCACCCCTTCTGCCCGCAACTGCTCGCGGATGAAGCGGCCCATGTGCTCGTCGCCGACGCGCGTGATCACGGCGGATTTCAGGCCCAGCCGCGCGGCGCCGGCGGCGGCATTGGTGGGCGAGCCGCCGATGTACTTGCGGAACGACCGCATGTCTTCCAGGCGGCCGCCCACCTGCCCGCCGTAGAGGTCCACCGACGATCGGCCGATGGAAATGACGTCCAGCGGCCGCTTCACACGGTACCGCCCAGGGAGCCCTCGAGCTGCGCCAATTCCTGGCCGCCTGCCATCATATCCTGAAGCTCGTCGGCCTTGATCTCTCCGCGCTTCGCCGTGCCGAGGGTCGTGCCGCGGTTCAGGACGGTGTATCGGTCGCCCACCGCCATGGCGTGGCGCACGTTGTGGGTGATGAAGACGACGCCGATCCCGGTCTTGCGGACGCGATCGATGGTCGCCAGGACGTTCGACGTCTGCCGTACACCCAACGCCGACGTGGGCTCGTCCAGGATCAGGATCTTGGCGCCGAAATAGACGGCGCGGGCGATGGCCACGGTCTGGCGCTCGCCGCCGGACAGCGTCCCCACCGCCTGATTCGGCTCGCGCAGACGAATGCCCATGTCGGCCATTCGCGTCATCGTGACTTCATTCGCCTTTTTGAAGTCGATGTACTTGAACGGCCCCCACCCCTTGGTGGGCTCACGGCCCATCCAGAAATTGCGGGTCACCGACATCAGCGGGATCATTGCCAGGTCCTGATAAACGGTCGCGATACCCGCCAGCATGGCGTCGCGCGGGCTCTCGAACGTCACGGGTTGGCCGCCCATCAGAATCTGCCCGCTGGTGGGCTTGTGAACCCCGGACATGGTCTTGATGAACGTGGACTTCCCGGCGCCGTTGTCTCCGAGCAGGCAATGGCACTCTCCCGCGTACAGCGACACCGAAACCCCCGCCAAGGCGATGACCGCCCCGAAGTGCTTCTCGATCCCCTGCAGCTCGATCAGAGAGTCTTCGGAGGTGCTCACGTCGCGCATTTCGAAAACGGGTTCGCTCATCATTACTCTCCCGTGATCATGCGGCGGATGTACGTGTTCAGGATCACCGCCAACAAGAGAATGAGGCCGAGGAAGACTCGGAACAGGCTACTTTCCACGCCCGTGAAGAAAAGGCCCTGTTGAACGACGCCGAAGATCAACGCTCCGAGCGCCGCGCCCACCACCGAGCCGTATCCGCCGGTGAGCAGGGCGCCGCCGATGACGACGCAGATGATGGCCTCGAACTCCTTCAGCAGGCCGCGGTCCGCCGCGGCCGAGCCGAACTCCATCACTTGGCAGGTGGCCAACACGGTTGCGCAGAACGCCGTGAGCATGAACATCAGGATCTTGACGCGGTTCACCGGAACGCCGGTGTAGCGCGCGGCCTGGGCATCGCCGCCGGAGGCGTAGACCCAGTTGCCGAACTTCGTGCGGGTCAGCACCCAATGCCCGGCGATGATCAGCACGATGGCCCAAACCATCAGCATCGGAATCCCGTCGACGATGGGCTCGCCGGCCCGCCGGCCGCGGGTAAAGGTTTCGATCAGCCCCTGATCGGCGAGCCAGACGAACAGGCCGTTGAAGATCTTGCCGCCGAACAGCGGCGCCAGCCAATCGCCCTGCGCGGCTTCCCTTACGCCGCCGATGATGGTCTTGCGGGTCGTGGCGATGGACAGGAAGATCGTCAGGCCGCGAAGGATGTAGAGAAATGCGAGAGTAACGATGAAGCTCGGCAAGCCGGTCTTGATCACCAGCCAACCGTTCAGCGCGCCCAGCGCGGTGGCGATGGCGAAGGCCAGACCGATCCCGAGCCAGACCGGATAGCCCCACTGGACCGAGACGATGGCGATGACAATGCCGGCGAACCCGATCATCGAGCCGACGGAAAGATCGAACTCGCCCGCGATCATCAGCAAACACGCGCCGACCGCGATAATCGCGAACTGGGCCGAGACGACGCCCCAGTTCATGGCGCCTTGCGGGCTGAACATGCCGGTATCGCCGGCGACCAATAGAAAGAAGACAAAGACCAGGATGGTGCCGCAGATGGCGCCCAGCTCGGGCCGTATCATCGCGCGGCGGAACGATGACAGCTCTTTCAAGCGTTCGTCGGCCATGACCCCCCTCGGTGGCCGTCAACCGACAAATTGTCCGTTACAGGCCACCCGTCTCACCCGATCAACGTGCGGTGTGCCCGCCGCGGCGCGTGACCGCGGCGGACACACCGTCGCCCGAAACCGTGGAAACCGGATCAGCGGTATTCGCCGGCGTACTTCTCGACCAGGCCGATGTTCTTCTTGGTGACGAACCCCGGACCCGAGTTCATGTGGCCCGACGGCAGGACGCCATAACGAGCGAGGTTCGTCAGGATGACCACGGGCATATAGCCCTGGAGGTAGGGCTGCTGGTCGATGGCGAACGCAATCGTACCGTCCTTGACGGCGGCGGCGATTTCGCCGGAGAGGTCAAAGGTCGCGAAGTGGACCTCGCCTTTGAGACCCAGATCTTGCAGCGCGGCCAATGTCGGGTGGGCCGAAGTCGGACCCAGGGTCAGGATGCCGTTGGCATTGCGGTTGCGGCTCAGATACGCCATCACCTTGTTCTTGATTTCGGCCGGATCCTGGCCGCTGTCGATCATCTGGGCGCCGAGCTTCACGCCCAGGGCGTCGGCATAGCCCTGGCACCGCTCGACGGACGCCGGATTGGTGATGTAGTGGTTGACGCACAGAAACTTCTTCACACCCGCCTTCTTGGCCGCCTTGCCGGCGCCGAACCCGGCGTCGTATTCCGGCTGTCCGACGTGCAACAGGGCGCCAAGCTGTTCCGATTGCTTCTGGGTGCCCGAATTGATCGTGATGACCGGGATGCCCTTGTCGACGGCATCGGTGATCGGTCCCTTGAGCACGTCGAAGTCGGCGATGGTGACGATGATGCCGTCGGGGTTGGCCGCCGAAGCCTGCTCGACGATGCGGGCCATGTCGGCCAGGTCGCCGGTGGGTGGATTGCGATAGTCGACCTTCACGTCCATCTGCTCGCCCGCAACGTTGATTGCGTTCTTGATGGTGTTCCACCAGCTATCGCTGTCCGGAGCGTGGCTGATCAGCACGAACTTTTCGCCCGCTGCCGGGGCGAGATTCGGAGCCCCGGCCAAGCCAATCGCCGTCAAAGCGGCGACCGCCAATGCAAAAAACCTCGAAGTCATGGTTTTCTCCTTTCACGTCATGCCCCTACCGGTCGCATAGTGAGTTGTTGTGGTCCCGAGAACGGGATATTTTGCCGACGACAGAATATAAACACATTTCAGACGTTGAAAACAGAAATATGGTCTTGATTTGGGTCACTAGCCACCATCTATTAGTCTATTTGAATGAAACGGATTGTCCATTCATGCGTCGGAGGGAAACCATGCGCACCATCGGTGTCGGTCTGATCGGCACGGGCTTCATGGGCAAGTGCCACACGTTGGCCTACCGTTCGGTCAGGGCGGTGTTCAACACGCCTCTGTCGCCACGTTTGGTGCGCGTGTGCGATCGGCAGGCGGCTGCCGCCGAAGGTCATGCGGCGCGATGCGGTTTCGAGAGTGCCACCGACGACTGGCGCGTGGTGATCGACGATCCCGATGTCGACGTCATCTCCATCACGACACCGAACAAGGTCCACTGCGAGATGGCGCTGGCCGCGCTCGAGGCGGGAAAGCACGTCTATTGCGAGAAGCCGCTGGCCTTGACGCTGGACGAAGCCGAGCGCATGGCCGCTGTCGCCGTGAAGGCCAGAGGCAAGACCATCGTCGGCTATGGCTACCTCTGCAATCCCCTGTACCGGCATGCCCGGACGCTGGTCCGTTCCGGGGCCATCGGCCGCCCGCTGTTCTTTCGCGGCGTGTGCGACGAGGACTACCAGGCCGACCCGGACTTGCCGTGGACCTGGCGGTCGGCCAAGGCCGAGGCCGGCCTTGGCGTGCTCGGAGACATGATGTGTCATCTTGTCAGCATGGCCGACGGCCTGCTCGGACCCATCGAGAGCGTTCTTGCCGACTGCCGCATCCACTACGCCACGCGCCCGGCCCCCGACGGCGGGGAGCGGCGCGCGGTGGAGAACGAGGACGTGGCGTCCGCGCTGGTCTCGTTCGAGAGCGGTGTGACCGGGATGATCTCGTCGTCGCGCGCCGCGTGGGGCCGCAAGAATCATCTGGCGTGGGAGCTTCACGGCGACGCCGGCATGCTGGTGCAGGACCAGGAACGCATGAACGAGCTTCAGCTCTACCGGAACGACGGCCCGGAAGGCGAGCGAGGTTTCAAGACGATCCTGGCGGGGCCGGCGCACGAGCCGTACGGCAACTTCTGTCCGGCTCCCGGCCACGGACTGGGCTTCAACGATCTCAAGACCATCGAGTTGGCCAACTTCCTGAACGCCATCGCGGACGACGCGCCGGCCTATCCCGATTTCGCCGCCGCCCTGCGGTTCGAACGCGTCATCCATGCCATCGCGCGATCAGCGGAGAGCGGGGCGAGGGTCCGCGCGGATACAGTGGGATGAGCCGCGAGGGTTGCCCTTAGGTATCATATTTGACTAAGAGCCAGATAAGTTTGACCATATGGGTCAAGATTATGGAGATTGCCACAGTATCGGGGCTCAAGACATCGTTGAGCGCGTACCTGCGCCAAGTGAAGGCGGGTGAAGAAGTGTTGATTACTGAGCGTGGTCGTCCAATCGCGCGCTTGGTGCCCATCGCCGGTCCGTCGTCGCTCGCCGAGCACTGGAACGAGATGGAAAGAAAAGGACTGCTTAGACGTCCCAAGGCCCCTCTGCCGGCGGACTTTTGGGATTGGCCGCGCCCCGTAGATGCCGATGCGACAGTACGGGCAGCGGTGTCTCGCGAACGGGAAGAGGGCTGGTGAAGTTCTGGGATACGTCGGCCATTCAATGGTGTCATGGGCTAACCGCAGGAAATGGCCTCGTCGTGTTTGACCGACGGTTGCGTGAGGCGGGCCATGCCGAAGGCTTCACCGTCTTTCCCGACAGCCTCTGATGGCGCGGCGGTTATCTGTGTTGCCCACGGGTGTTCGTCATATTCCATGATCAAAGCTGCATTCCTGACCTGTGTGGCCCTTGTCTGTGTGCTCCTGCTGACGTGCACCGCCGGCGCCCAATCGGTGGAGCAGGTGCGGGCGGTGTACGCCGAAGGCCGGTTCGTCGAGGCGGCCGAGCTCGGCGCGGCGTTAAAGACCTCCGAGAGCTATGCGCTGGCGGCTCAATCACTGGCGATACAGGGGCACTTCTTCGCCAAGGGGGAGGAGAAGAAGGCCCTGTTCGAACGTGCCATGGAGTTGGCGCGGGAGGCGGTCCGGCTCGATCCGGCAAATCCGGAGGCGCACATCCAACTGGCCCACACCACGGGCCGGTACGGCCAGACCGTCGGGTTCCTGCAGGCGGTCACCGGGGGATATGCCACGAGAGTGCGCGAGTCCGTCGAAGAGGCGCTACGGCTGGACCCGGACAAGGCGGCCGGCCATCTGAGCATGGCGACCTGGCACGCGGAAATCGTCAACGCCGCGGGCGGCATGGCGGGGTTCCTCTACGGCGCCACGGAGAAGAAGGCCCGCGCACACTACGGCCGCACCCTCGATCTGATGCCCGACGCCAAGGTGGTGTGCATCGAATACGCCTTCGGATTGTTGCTGATGGACGAGGAACGGAACCGGGAGGAGGCGCGCGGTCTGTTCGAGCGCGCCCTCAAGAAACCCTCCAGGGACGCCGTCGACCGGCTCTATCACGAACAGGCGGTGGCGCGGCTGGCCGCTCTCAAGGGCGGCTAGCCACGGCAACAGGGGCGGGGGTTGGAACCCGCCCCTGTATTCGTCATGCGTTGCCGATGGTAGGGGCCGTCTTGCCGCTCTCACGCGGCGTCGGGCCACCCCAGCGCGTCTCGCACGCCCGCCGCGTAGGCCGGGTCGGCCTTGGCGAAGTGCTCGAGCTGCTTTTCGATGATCCTCCGCGGGACTCCATCCATCGCCTCGGCGATGTTGCTGAAGAGACGCCGCTTCTGCCCGTCGTCGAACAGCCGGAACAGGTCCCCCGCCTGGGTGTAGTCGTCGTTGCCCGCCCGGTGGTCGTAGCGGGAGGCGTCACCCGAGACCTTGAGCGGCGGCTCGGCATAGCGCTTGTCCTGCACCGGTCCGCCGAAGCTGTTGGGCTCGTAGTAGGCGTCGGTATTGCCGTGCCGGGGTTCGAAGAACCGCATGGGGCCGTCCTTGTGGTAGTGGTGCACCGGGCACTTGGGCGCGTTCACGGGCAGCGCCTCGTAGTGGGTGCCCAGCCGGTAGCGGTGCGCGTCGGCGTAGGAGAAGATCCGCGCCTGCAGCACCTTGTCCGGCGAGAAGCCGATGCCCGGAACGACGTTCGAAGGGGAGAAGGCCGCCTGCTCCACCTCGGCGAAGTAGTTCTCCGGGTTGCGGTTCAGCTCCATCACGCCGACGTCGATCAACGGGTAGTCGCCGTGGGGCCAGACCTTGGTGAGGTCGAACGGGTTGTACGGTGTCCTTTCCGCGTCCTCTTCCGGCATGATCTGCACCTTGAGGTCCCACTTCGGGTACGCGCCCTCCTCGATGGCCCCGAACAGGGCTTCCTGGTAGGACTCCCGGGTCCGGCCGATGACCTCGGCGCTCTCCGCATTGGTGTGGTGCCGGTGCCCCTGCCGGTTCTTGAAGTGGAACTTCACCCAGAAGCGCTCGTTGTCCGCGTTGATGAAGCTGAAGGTGTGGGACCCGTAGCCGTTCATGTACATGGGCGCCGTGGGGCAGCCGCGGTCCGACATCAGGATGGTGATCTGGTGCAGCGACTCCGGGGACTGCGACCAGAAGTCCCACATGGCCACGGGGCTCCGCAGGTGCGTCTTGGGATGCCGTTTCTGAGTGCGAATGAAGTCCGGGAACTTAAGGGGGTCCCGGATGAAGAACACGGGCGTGTTGTTTCCCACCAGATCCCAGTTGCCTTCCTCGGTGTAGAACTTCACCGCGAAGCCGCGCACGTCGCGCTCGGCGTCCGCCGCCCCGAGCTCACCGGCCACGGTGGAGAACCGGACCAGCACATCGCACTTCGCGCCGGGCTGGAGGCCCCTGGCCCGGGTGTAACGCGAGATGTCGTGATTGACGGTGAACGTCCCGTACGCGCCCCAGCCCTTGGCGTGCACCACCCGCTCGGGGATGCGCTCGCGGTTCTGATGGGCGAGCTTCTCGATGAGCTGGTAGTCCTGCAGCAGGATCGGGCCGCGCTCTCCGGCGGTGAGGGCGTTCTGATTGTCGGACACGGGCGCGCCCGCGCTGGTGGTCATCACGGGGCATTGTTTCCGGGACATGGGGATCTCCTTTCTCCTGAATAAACCGCTGTTCTGTCTTTCAGTATAGTCGATAAGTTCGAGAAATAAATTTGATAATTATTCGCATTATGATAACTTAAACTTATCATGGAGGTCACCCTGCGGCAGCTCGAATACTTCGTGGCCGTGGCCGAGCGCCTGAGCTTCCGGGCCGCGGCCGAGGCGTGCTTCGTTACCCAGCCGGGTCTGAGCGTCCAGCTCAAGGAGTTGGAGGGACAGTTGGACGTGCAACTCTTCGAGCGCAGCCGGCGCAGGGTCCTGCTCACCCCGGAGGGGGAGACGCTGCTGCCCCTGGCCCGGAGCATCCTGACTCAAGCCGGCGAGCTCGCGGACACGGCTCGCAGCCTGACCCGGCCGCTATCGGCCACGCTGCGGCTGGGGGTCATCCCCACGGTGGCGCCCTATCTGCTCCCCAAGGCGCTGCCGGCCATCCGCAAGCGGCATCCGGACCTCCGCATCCTGCTGCACGAGGACTTCACGCACCGGCTGCTGGCGCTGTTGAGGGAAGGGAAGCTGGACCTGCTGCTGCTGGCGTTGGAGGCGGACCTGGGAGACGTGGCCACCCTGCCGCTGGGCGCGGACCCCTTCGTGGTGGCGGTGCCGGCCGGACACCGGTTCGCCGCGCGCAAGCGCCTGACCGAAGCCGACCTCGCCGGCGAGCAGGTGCTGCTGCTGGACGACGGCCACTGCCTGCGGGCGCAGGCCCTGAAGGTATGTCAGACCGGCGGCGCGGGCGAGGTCGGGGACTTCCGCGCCGGCAGCCTCAACACGCTGGTGCAGATGGTAGCGGGCGGCATCGGCATCACCCTACTGCCGCGGATCGCCCTGGAGGTGGAATGCCGCACTCCCTCGTCCATCGTCATCCGGCCCTTCCGGAAACCCGAGCCCAGCCGCACCATTGGCTTGGTGTGGAGGACGAGGTCACCGCGGGAGCATGAGTTCCGTCTGCTGGCGGAACTGCTGGTGCCGTAGGGCCCGATATCATGGCGTCCAGGTTCGGCGAAATGGAGTTGGAAATTCCGTTCTCGGTCGAAAAATGGAAACTCCGCATCCAGTCTGCGACCCCGTGGCCGCGAAACGACCCGTCGCTGGGATTCACGGAGAGCGCGAGCGGGCTGTGGAGGGTCACGGTGATCCCAGTCGAGCCCGATGTTCTTGATCCAGGTCCAGAACGATCATTACGACTCGGTCCATTCATCGGTTGTCGGCGCATTGACATCCGCACGGTAAATGACCTTGCCTTGAACCGTGCCGAACACTGTCTCCCCGGTTTTCCACACCCCCTTTTCGCGAAAAGCGGGAATGGTCTGGCGGCGGGCCGCGTTGGTGACGGCTGGCGCTGAAAGCCCATTCTGCTTGATATAATCCGACAGTCGGATAGTTGTCGCCCCCTTCAAATAGCTCAGCCTCTTGTGCAGCGACTCTACGAGAGCCAGTGACAGAATGCCCTCCATCGTCTTGGTCGTTTTTCCATCCTCATAGTCCCTGAACGCTCGATAGTACCTCTGCTTCTCCGAGTTGCGAACGATGAGGCGCGGCAGGCCGAGTTGCAGGAGTTGAAAATTGACAAGGACCCGCCCCATGCGGCCGTTGCCGTCGCAAAAGGGGTGGATGCTCTCGAAATCCAAGTGAAATCGGGCAATCTTGTCGAGGAAATAGGAGCCGAGGTCGCTGGAATACCCGATGAGGATACTATCCATCATAAGCTCTACATGCTCGGGCGCAGGCGCGATATGAGTGCCCACCCGCACATACTCCCCCTGTCGGCGAAAGCGGCCTGCGATGGCGTCATCGATGCCGCCTATGAGCATCTGATGCAATCGTAGTATAAGGTCTTTGTTCAGTTCGCTGTCTTTAGCTCTGACGTGCTTGTATTCCGTGACACGGGCCAGGTTTTTCGCCTCGAAGACTTCCCGCACGGACACGTTCCGGGACAGCATCTGCTCCAACAGGATTCTCTCTGTCTCCTCCAGGGTAAGGGTTGAATTTTCGATCGCGTTGGAGTTGTACACGCTCTCCGGTATCTCCACTTCGTCGATCATCGACAGCAGTGATTCCTTGCCTTGGCGCAAGGTATCGTAATCCCGTTTCAGGGCCTGGATGCGGTCCTTTGTCGGTTTGGTGATTGCCATATCGTTCTGTGCTGCGTTCACCACATATTATCAAAAAACAGTGAACTAGACCAATCAAATAGCTGTCGTTCACTTTTTTGGCAGATAAATACGGTTAGCCGTAGATGGAAAAGGGCGAACTGGTGTCCGGTCCGGTCCGGTTAATTCGCATGAAAAGATGCGCGGGATTTTTTGTCGTCGGCGAGGCGTGATGTCATCACACCTCGTAGTACCCGTTCATCACGGCGTCGTGCCAGACCTTGGTGATCACCGGGCAGACGCCCAGGGGCAGGCCGTCCTCGGTCTTCCAGTAGGAATGGATGCCGGTGCCGATCTCGACGACCCGCACCTTCGGGGCCGGGTTCATGGCCGCGTATTCGGTCTTGACGATGCTGTTGTACTTCTCGGGCGTGTGGTCCCGGCTGAACTTGTTGATGCCGTAGAGGAGCGGCGGGATCGGCTTGGCGTCCGGGCCGGGGAGGGGGCGGCCGTAGGCCAGGTAGCGGTCCACCAGGGCCTGGGTCTCATCGGCGTTCATCTTGAGGCGCTCGGCCGTGACCTTGGCGGCTTCGGTGAGACACGGATGGCTGTCGCTGTGCAGCCAGTTCTCGGCCTTGAACTGGGGGAAGCGCTTGGCCTGCTCCCACATCTCGAAGATTTCCTCCATCAACCACGCCAGCCTGAAGAGCGGTTTCGCTCCTTCCTGCATCGCCACTTCGGCGCCCTTGTAGCGCGCCAACTCGCGCCAGTTCCGGATCAGCACGTGATCGAAAGGGGTGGGCCAGTCGTGGCCGCTCATCTTGCGGAAGATGAACGCGAACGGCGAGTTCTCGATGCCGATGAGCCCCTTGCCGTTCTCGATGCGCTGCAGCAGGTAGTGGCTGAAGGGTCCGCCGGTGGAGTGGCCGTGGGTGAACACCGAGTACTCGCCCACCGGCAGGTGCCGGCGGCAGATGTCCAGCATGCCTTCCTCGAATGCCACCGGCCAGGCCGCCATGCGATAGTAGAAATTACTTCCCTTCTTGGCCCTGGCGTACTTCCGGGAGCCGTAGATCTCCCGCAGGGCGGCGTCGTCGACCACCTCGTACTCATCCCTGCCGATGAACTCGCCGTCCAGCCAGATGGGCGTACGCACGCCGCCGTCGTCGTGGAAGGTGTCGCCGGGCCAGTCGCGGCTCGGGTCCGGAAGGTAGAGGCGGCCGGGGTAGGTCATGTTGCACACCTTGTAGCCGCGCTTGCCGGCGAAGGTCTGTGCCAGCCGCTCGATGGAACGCCAGTCGCTGGCGCCGCCGTGAATCATGAAGATGCCGAGCTTGTTCCCGTCCGGCCCGGTGGGGATCTTGGCCGGGTCCGTGGGCTCGTACACCATGCAGCCGATATCCCAGTCCATGCCGTTGGCGTGGATGCGGAAGACGTCCTCGGTCTCGGTGTAGGGAATGTCCGGCTCTCCAAGGATACCGTCGGAGATCTTGACCAGCTCCTCCTTGGACAGGCTGGCAGGCGGTTCCCAGGAATCGGCGGTCTTCAGTGTCTTGGCCATGGCGACGTTCCCCCTTGTGCGTGATCCGTCGAATCTACCACGCCTTGTCTCGCCGAACCACATCCCTCGGGATACCTCGCAGGACCACTGCACGCTGTAGGTCGGGTTAGCCGAAGGCGTAACCCGACATCCTACCGGCATGTCGGATTACGCTTCGCTAATCCGACCTACCCGTGGCTGGGCGTGAAATGACCACGGGATACCTCGCCCCGGGCGGGTTGATCTGGTAGACCTGTGACGGGCTCCCCGTGGGAAGGTATCCGATATCCGGCCCGAAACCATGCAGCCTCGATTGACCCTATCGTGCGGCGAATACAAGCGGACCCGTCCGCTGCTGGACGGGCGCGTCAAGGTGGCGGGATACGACATCGAGATCGTACCCGATCCGTTTCCTCCCACCGGGATCCTGAGCGACTACCAGTATCCGCGCACCCTGCGCATGCTCGACGACAAGGCCTTCGACATCTGCGAGATGGGCATGGCGCCGTTCGTGACCGCGCGCTCCCAGGGCGTTCCGCTCGTGGCCATTCCCGTCTTTCACTACCGCCGCTTCCGCCATCCCTACATCTTCTGCCGGGGCCCGGCGGGCATCGAGTCGCCGGGGGATCTGGCCGGGCGGCGGGTCGGCGTGCGGCGCCTCAACCTGAGCGCCGGCCTGTGGGCACGGGCGCTGCTGCAGCACGATTACGGAGTCGACCTGAACGACATCACCTGGGTGGTGACGGTGGACGTGCCGCTGCGCGACGAGGTGCGCAACAGCCTCGACGTGGAGGTGGTACGTTCCGGCGAGAGTCTCGAGGAGCTGCTGGCGCGGGGCGACATCGACGCCATGATCGAGGCCTCCACCCCGAGCGCTTCGGCGGGGGAGGCGGCCGGCGTGCGGCGCCTGTTGGGCGAGGACACGCGGCAACTCGAAGTGGACTACTTCGCGCGCACCGGCTGTTTTCCCATCATGCACACCATCGCCCTGTGGCAGGACGTGGCTGAGCGGCACGAGGACCTGTGCCAGGCGCTTTACGACGCGTTTCTTCGCGCCAGGACGGTTGGGAACCGCGGCGGCGAGCCGCGCTCACGATACATCCTGGCAACCGAGGAGGAGGAGTGGTGGGAGTCGCTCGCCCCGGAGCAGGCCGAGGTCCTGTGCGGCGGCCCCGGACACCCGAGAGACCCCTGGAGCTACTCTATCGAGGAGGACGGCCGCACGGTCGAGGCATTCCTCGACTACGCCTATGAGCAGGGTCTCACCCCCGAACGCTACCCTGCGGCGGATCTCTTCGTCGTCCCCGGGAGGTCAGGCGCATAAGCGCCTTCCGTATCCCATTCCACGGTGTCACCCACGCGTATCGTGCCGCTGTTGAGTACCTGGGCGCGCAGGCCGCCCCGGTGCACCAGCCCCTGCAGCACATTCTTGCCCGTAAGCTTTACGAGGTTGACACAGGGCTCGCACACGCGCAGCCCCCGCATCCTCACGGTTCCGATCGTGAACTCCCGCCCCTGTAGCAGGTGATTCAGCGGAACCCCGCGCGTGGTGATGTTGCGGCGGCTGTCCTTGGGGTCCAGCGTGGTGCCGTAGTCCCGCTCCATGGCCTCGAGCGCTTCCGCCTCGATGAGCGTCACCTCGCGGTCCGGACCGGGGTTGTGCGAGTAGCTGCCCACCTGATTGCAGTAACGGTCTCCTTCGAGGCCCTTGCCTTCCACCGCTTGGACTTCCGATAGGCTCTCCATGGCGCCCTTGGCGTCCGTGGCGATCTGTATTGAAACAACCGATCCTTTGGCCATGATTCCTCCTTCAGATGGGGTCAGATCTTGTATTCTCTTGCTTTGCCCGCAAGTAGTTGATTTTTCTGTTGAAACAAGCTCGTGCTGACGCCAGCCCGTACCATCTCAGGGCCCTTACAGTCAGGGCGCTTACAGCCGGTCCTGCATCCAATCCAGCATGTAGGGCACGTTGTGCCCCCAGTAGTCGTGGCTGCAATGGATGGCGCCGCCGCTGCGCGCGTCGTCGTAGATCTTGAGGGTCTTGTCCGCGCTCCCGATTTCGTCATACAGCCGCCTGGCGCCTTCGACGTTCATCAGCCGGTCGTCGGCGCCGTGGGTGATCAGCGTCGGGCAGGTGATGTTCTGGGCGGCGCCTTCCATGGTGAAGTCCTTGAGCCGCTCCCGGGCCACTTCGTCGCTCACGCCGCCCAGCAGCCGTTGCACAACCGGCTGGAGGTGCTCGCAGAAGAGGTAGAGGTCATCCAGAATGCTGTAGCAGCCGCTCCAGCCCACCAGCGCCTTGATGCGCTCATCGAAGGCCGCGGCCCGGGGCGCGTAGTAGCCGGCCATGCTGATGCCGATGAGGCCGATGCGCTCGGGGTCCACTTCCGGCCGGGACACCAGGTAGTCGATACACGCCTTGGTGGGCACCTCGTAGTCGGCCCGGGTCGGGATCCCCTTGACGTACATGGACGAGCCCCGTCCGGGCGTGTCAACGAGCAGCAGCGCCCAGCCGTGCTCCAGCACCTGCCGGCCGCTGAAGTAGATCTCCTCGGCGAACGCGTCGGCGCCGCCGATGAGGAAGACGGCGGGCCACTTGCCGGACGCCGGGTACTTGGGGTGGCAGAAGTAGCCGTCGTATTCTTCGTCGCCGCAGCGGACGCTGATGACCTCCATAGGCGGCTTGTGCAGCGCCGCGGCCTCCCGGAAGCTGGCCTGCGACAGCTTGAACCGCTCCGCCTTGGTGTCGTTCTCGGCAATGGTCAGGAACACGTCGGACATGCGGAAGTACTGGTTGGCCTGGAAGAAGAACTGCATGGCCGTATGTTCGTGCCCTTTGGACAAAGCCTCCCTGGCGTTGTCCTCGGTCCTTCGGGCCAGATCGAGCCAGGCCCGTTCCCATCCTTTCCTGTCGTTGGGGTCCAGATCACGGCACAGCCGAGCGATGTCGAATACGTCGCCGCCGCCCTGCTGGGCTTCGGCCACGAGCCGAAGCGCCTGGGAGCCCATGACGTTGGTGGGGAAGAAGAAGTCGATCATGAATGTCTCCGTAGGGCCGCCCGCTTACGGCAACCCGTAGAGCCGCTTGGCGTTGCCCTCGGTGATGTTGTAGCGGTCCTCGTCGCTCAGGCCCGGGACGGACTCGAAGATCGGCACCACCTCCTCGAAATTGCGGCCGGTCTGGGGATCGGTGGCGTTCACCGCGCCGAACATCTCGGTGGCGAACAGCACGCGGTCCGATCCGACCCGCTTGATCAGCAGCTCCATGCCCTCGGCATCGTAGATGGCCATGTCCCAATATACCCGGCGGGCCGCCTCCTCGAACGGCTCCAGGTCCTCCCTCACGTGCATGCCGCGGTGGCGGTTCCACTGGTAGGGCACCGCGCCGCCGCCGTGGGGAATGACGAGCTTGAGCTTGGGGAAGTCCTGGAACACGCGGGAGCTCAACAACTCCACCGCGCCGTTGTGGTGCTGGCCGATGTAGTACGAGCTCGTGGTGTGGAAGGCCGGGTTCAGGGACGCACTGGCATGGATGGTTCCCGGTATGTCGAGCTCCACCATCTTCTCCCACAGAGGATACCACCACTCGTCCCCCAGAGACGGTGTCCACGGCTCCCGGCCGCTGCACAGATCGGGGTTGATGTTGCAGGCGATGAAGCCCTGTTCCTTGACGCGGCGCTCGAGCTCTTCCACCCAGCTCTTGGGGCTGACTCCCGGCGACTGGGGAAGCTGGCACACAGGCGAGACCTTGTCCGGCCACAGCTTGGCGATGCGGCGGATAAGGTCGTTGCAGGCCTCGCTCCAGTAGCGGCTGATGAGCTCCGATCCGAAGTGGTGGCCCATGGCCGAGGCCTGGGGCGAGAACAGTAGCCGGTCGATGCCGGTGTCGGCCATTCGCTTGAACTGCGAGCGCATGGACTGCTCGAGCTCCTCATCGCTGATGTTGAGCTTGGCGGGCGACGGCCGCCCCTGATCGACGATCTGCCGGGCGCGAAACGACTGAAGCTTTGCCGGCGCCGTGGTGTAGTGTGCATGAGCGTCGATGATCACGAGCGTACCCCCAAACAGTCTGCGTGTGGTCCAGGGAGCCTGTCCTGGCTCCAAGGGAAACTACACTAGCAAAGCCCGGGAGGACAGGCTATAGGCTTAACCCGACCGGTTCCTCCAAAGGACCAAAAGCAGACACTGGCCACCTTGGCGTCATTCCCGCGGAACAGGGTGTGCCAAGACTCAATCCGGGAGAGGCAACGACCCCCGAAATCGTCATTCCCGCGAAAAGCCTGCCCCGTACTTGATACGGGGCGGGAATCCAGGGGTGGTGGAGGGGCGTTACAGCGGCGTTTCCCACCCCCACCACCCCTGGATTCCCGCTTTCGCGGGAATGACGGAGGGGGAGGTGGAAATGACGGAGGGGGGCACCGGGAGCCAACCTTTCCAAGGAGTGACTCATGGCGGAAATCCCGCGTCTCAACGGTGTCATCAAAGCGCTGGAGGAAGGCAAGACCGCCTTCGTGAGCTTCACCTCCAACGACGTCGAGGCCGCCATTGCCATGGCGGGTTCCCGGCTCGACGGCGTGGCCTTCGAGATGGAGCACGCGCCCCTGGATATTCCCGGGTTGCGGCACGCGTTGCAGTACATGCTGGACCGGCGGCAGTTGGTGGACCGCGGCACCCTGGGTCCCGCGGTGACGCCCACGGTGCGCATCCCTCCCAACGGCAACGAGATGAATCAGTGGCTGGCCAAGCAGGTGCTCGACATCGGCGTCTACGGGATCATCTTTCCACACGTCAGCTCGGTGGAGGAGGCGCGTAACGCCGTGTCCGCCTGCCGCTACCCGCGGCTGTCGTCTGCTCCGCTTTACGATCCTCCGGGCATCCGCGGCGACGCGCCCACCCGGGCGGCACGATACTGGGGGCTCACCCAGCAGGAGTACTACAAGCGCGCGGACGTGTGGCCGCTGGCGCCGGACGGCGAGATCCTGGTGGTGATCCAGTGCGAGGAGGTGCGCGCCATCGAGAACCTGCCGGCCATGCTCAAGGAAGTCCCGGGCATCGGCGTGGTGCTGATCGGCGAAGGCGACCTGAGCCAGGAGCTGGGCCACCCGCGGGACTACGACCACCCGGTGGTGGCCGACCACATTAACCGGATCTTGGACATCTGCAAGGAGCACGGGGTTCCCTGCGGCCATCCCCATCCCAGCGCCGACAACATCGAGCGCCTGGTGGAGGAGGGTTTCCGGTACCTCATGCCCGGCGCGCCGCGATCTTTCGCGGTGCTGAACCGCGCTCGGGAGCTCACGGGGCGGTAGTGCCTTGGCTCGGAAGCTCACCTCCCCGTCATCCTGGACGCGTAAAACGTCATCCTGGACGCGTAAAACGTCGTCCGGGACGTGTAAAACGTCATCCCGGACTTGATCCGGGATCCAGAGGGGCCGGGGCGGGGGAGGGGCAGGGAATGGAAGAGAGACACATACAATGGCGATGGTAAAGCTCGAACCGCCTGCGCAACTCGGCATGAGCCTGGGGGAGGCCATGTTCACCCAGCGGGCCATCCGCAGGCTCAGGCCGGCTCCCGTCAGCGATGAAGACCTCAAGACGCTGATGGATGCGGCGTCCAAGGCACCCAGTTCGCGCAATTCGCAGAGCGCGCGGTTTCTGGCGGTGCGGGACCGGGACAGGATCCGCAGGTTCGGGGAGCTGTATCGCGAGGCGTGGTGGGCGAAGCGGCCCACCGGCTGGAGTCCCGAAGGCCTTCCCGAGGGGGACCTGCATCTCTCGGCCATGCGCCTGGCGGACGCGATGAAGGACGCTCCGCTGGTGGTGCTGGCCGTTTCCATGACTCGGGGGCAGGCCAGCTCCGTCCTCCCCGCGGTGCAGAACCTGATGCTGGCCGCCCGGGCCTTGGGCATCGGATCGGTGCTGACCACGCTGCATCCCCAGGTGACCGACCGGCTCCACGAGCTGTTCAAGATCCCGCCGGAAGCCGAGGTCCACTGCTGCATCCCGCTCGGCTATCCCGAAGGCCGGTTCGGCACCACCACGCGCCGTCCCACCTCCGAGACTACCTACTACGAGGAGTGGGGTAACCCACCACCGTGGGAATGAGCCGCGCGCGACGGCCCTCCAGAAGCCTGTCCGAGTAGACCGTAGGTCGGACTAGCGAAGCGTAATCCGACAGCCTTTGCCGTGTCGGGTCACGCCTTCGGCTAACTAACTAACCCGACCTACGGCGAGAACAGATCCGGATTACCCGGACAGGTACCTCAAGAATCTATCCGGCCTTTCTGAGGCATGGTCCAGGGCAGCGCATAGAGAGGCGCGATCTGCGGGGCGCGTGGTATCGGCATGTCTCCGAAGGGGACGTCGATGACCACCGGTGCCTTGCGTTCCAGCGCAAGGGGAATGAGTTCCGCCAGGTCCATGGGTGGTGGCCTGTTCGTGTCGGGTCGAGATCATGCGGATATTCGGCTCGTCCCGCATCGCGGCGATGATTCCGTACATCTGTATGCCCGGGATGCCGAACACGACCTCGACGCCTTCGCTTACAAGCGCCTTTACCAGGGCTTCGCCGCCGCTCATTTTAGCCATGCTGCACGACTCCCGACCCGCCGCCGCTTCAAAGACGATTTACTACTTGGGTGGAATCACCCTCACAAGCCGTAGAGAGCGCGCGCGTTGTCACCGAGGATCTTGTCGACGATTCCGGCCGGCACCGAGCCGTCACTGCGGAGCATGCGCAGCGCCTCGATCTGGCTTGAGGTGTCGTTGTGGCCGTAGTCGGTGCCGATGACGAGGTTGTCTTCGCCCGCGTCCTTGAGGATCACCGGCAGGTCGTCGGTGGTCTGGCAGGCCACGTACATCCGGTTCTCGGCCATGATGTTGTCGGGAATGGGCCGTCCCAGCTTCTGGAGCCGGAGCCGGAGATCGTTCAGGGCGTAGGGCACCCACTGGGCGCTTACCTCGACGAAGCCCCAGCGCAGCTTGGGAAACAGCGCCGGCGTTCCGTCCATGAGCAGCGAGTGGAACGTGCCCACCACCGGCAGCTTGAAGCGTGAGAACCCGGCCTCGCCCTCGTAGAGGTCGTGTATGGCGTTGCTGTTGGTGCCGGCGTGGGTGCAGATGGGGAGGTCCAGCTCCGTGGCGATCTCGTACAGCGGAAACAGGTCGGGATGGCTCAGGCGCTTCTCGTACTCGACCCCGCGCATGAAGATGCCGCAGGCGCCGTTGTCCTTGGCGAAGCACAGCTCGTCCCGCAGCACGTCCATGGAGAGCAGGGGAGGCATGGCCGCCCACCGCAGCCGGCCCCGGCCCTTCTTCCAGACTTCGGCCAGCCAGCGGTTGTAGCTCTTGCACATGGCCAGCTCGGTGAGCCGGCTCTGGGTGTAGGGGCGCAGCATCAACGTGGGGTAGAGCACCTGTACGTCCACCTCGAGCTCGTCCATGTGCTTCAGCCTGGCGTCGAGGTCGCGCAACTCGCGCTGGTCGGCGGAGGTGTTGGCGCCGATGTTGTTGTTCTTGGGATGCAGCCGGCTATCCACCACCCAGTACTCGGTGCCGCCGTCCTGCGCGACCGAGAAGGGCGCGTACCTGCGTTCGGCCTCGGTCATGAACTCCCAGGTGAAGGGGATTTCGATGACGTGGGCGTCCGAGTCGATGGTCTTGGGGATCATGGTTTGTCTCCGTCTTTGTCCGGTGTCTTGTCAGGGTTCAGCTCGGCGCGAGGTTGTAGAGCCGCCGCGCGTTCTCTCCCATGATCTTGGGCAGCGAGCCGGCCGCGATGTCGTCCCGGGCCAGGACCTCCTTCACAACGTTGGGGAACTTGCAGTCGCCGTGGTTGTAGTCCGAGGCGAACACCAGCCGGTCGTCGCCGATGAAGTCCATGACGTAGGGCAGGGTGGTCTCGTCGGGTTCGAAGGAGAAGAAGACGTCCCGCTGCCGGATGTACTCGCTGGGGGGCATGGTCAGGAGCGGCACGGCCGCCTGCATGTATTCGTAGTGCTCGTCCAGCCGCTCCATCCAGAAAGGCACCCAGCCGGCGCCCGCTTCGAGGAACGCCACCTTGAGCTTCGGGAATTTTTCCAGGACGCCGCCCCCGATGATGCACATGACGCCGATCATCTGCTCGAAGGGATGGGTGGTGGCGTGCACGAACAGTGCGTTGTCGAAGCGGTCGGCGGCGGCGGCCGGCCGGCCCGAGCCCACGTGGACGCACACCGGAACCCCCAGCTCCTCGGCCGTGGCGTAGAACGGATCGAAGTCCGGATGGTCGAGATTGCGCCCGGCGGAGTGGGCCGAGGTGGCCACGGCCACGAAGCCGAGGTCCTTGACGCAGCGCCGCAGCTCGGCCGCGGCCTCCACCGGATCCTGCATGGGCACCAATGCCACGCCCTTGAGCCGCCCGGGCGCGTGGCGGCAGTACTCGTGGAGCCAGTCGTTGTAGGCCTTGGCGATGGCGCAGGCGTAATCCTTGTCTTCAAGGAACGGCAGGCTCAGGAACACGGTGGTGCCGAAGTTGACCGAGATCTCGATCTGCTCCAGGTCCATGTCCTTGAGCCGCTGGACCGGGTCCCACATGCCCGTGGTGGGCTGCGGCGAGCGGTTGTGGGGCACGGCGCCGATGCCGCAGCCCACCCCCGAGGGCTTGGCCCAGATGCGCCCCTCCATGAGCAGTTGTTCGCGGCCGTCGGCCTTGACCACCCGGGGCGCCTTCTTCTTGTAGGGCCCCTCCAGCAGTTCCTCCCAGGGCGCGAACTTCTCCTGCACGTGACCGTCGGCATCGATGATCGGGAAACTTGCCATGGGGTCTCCTGTTCGTCGTGAGGGGAAACGAGGCGGCCTGCATCCGGCATTCGGATACAGGCCGCCCGTGCAGCCCCGTCAACAGCGGAAAAGCCGGTTACTTGAGGTGTCGGGCCAGAAACTCGGTGCTCCGTTCCCACGCCAGGTTGGCGGCGTCAGCGTTGTAGGCTGCCCCGGTTTCGTTACCGAACGCATGCTGCGCCTGGTAGCGGTAAATCTCGTGCGTGACGTTGCCCTCCTTGAGGCGCGCTTCCAGGGCATCCACCTTGTCCGGGGTGAAGAATCCATCCTCCAGCGCGAAATGGCCCTGGAAGGGAATCGAGATGGTGCGCGTGTCGGCCGCTTCCTCGGGGGGAACGCCGTACCAGCAGCACGCCGCATCCGCGGCCTTGGAGTACACCGCCGCCAGCACGGTCAGGGCGCCGCCCATGCAGAAACCGATGACCCCCACCTTGGGACAGCTCTGCTTCAGGTGCTCCACCGCGCTGCACACGTCCGTGTTGGCATCCGCGAAGTCGAGGTTCTGCATCATGTGGCTGGCTTCTTCCGCTTCGACGGTCACTTTGCCGCGGTAGAGGTCGGGCACCAGAGACGTGTATCCCAGGCCCGCCAGCCGGTCGGCCACGCCCTTGATCTGATCGTTCACGCCCCACCACTCCTGGATCACCACCATGCCCGGCGCGCTGTCGCCGGCCGAAGCGCAATAGCCGGATGCTTCGTTGCCGTCGGGCCTCTTGAACGTGATTGTGTCTCCCATGACATTCCTCCTGGTGTTTGTTCGGCGTTCGGCGCCGGTGAGCGGTCAGAATAGTACGTCTCAATATGAGAGTCTAGGGTTCAGTTTCGCCGATGTATTGCTCGACTGACAAGGTATATATGGTCCGGAACGGTGGACCGGAGGTCTGGAGAGGGGTTGTTGCAGGCAACGATAGGGTCATGGACCGGCGCATTGGCTCAGATCGCCGGAGGAGGCGGCATCGCCTCTTGGACGCGTATTCAATTGCCCAGGTTGCCGCCCTCAAGTTTGTGCACTCGCCCGTTCGTTCGACCGCCGGCGGTTCCACGGTTTCGTGGACCAGTTCGGGCGATGTGGAAGTTCGTTGACACAGACTTCGTCGACGGCCGTCGGCAAGCAATGGGCAGGCCCGGATCCCGGTTGACGCCCGATTCGGATTCTTGTTAAGAATAGCCGCGCATTCAGGGCTTTCGCGTCTTCATGCCACCACGGCAGGACACGACAATTCAGCGGAACAGGAAGAGAGGGACACTCAATTGACCGAGGATGAAGTACTACAGATATTGGACCTGGTGGAGAAATCGAACTTCGACTATCTCGACCTTGAAATTGGTGATCTGAAGCTCACGGTCAGCAAGTCCGGAGTTCCCGCCATGCCCGCAACGGTCAGCGTGGCTCAGGCCGCACCCGCAGC
This sequence comes from uncultured Binatia bacterium (SeqCode), assembly GCA_965218305.1. Classification (GTDB taxonomy): domain Bacteria; phylum Desulfobacterota; class Binatia; order UBA9968; family JAJDTQ01; genus JAJDTQ01. Next base: position 3,631,877 of record OZ244617.1, read on the forward strand.
GCCGGCTTCGGCCGAAGCGCCGGCGGCCCCGGCCCCCGCGGCCGAGAGCGCCCCGGCTTCCCAGCCGGTGACCGTCAAGGAAGGCACCGTTCCCATCACTGCGCCCATGGTCGGCACCTTCTACTCCACGCCGGAGCCCGGCGCGCCGCCGTTCATCAAGCTCGGCGATCACGTGGATGCCGAGACCACGGTGGGCCTCGTGGAGGTCATGAAGGTCTTCAACGCCGTGAGCTCCGGTGCCGACGGAACCATCGACGAGGTCTGCGTGGAAAGCGGCCAGTTCGTTGAGCACGGCCAGACCCTTTTCCTGGTGCGGCCTGATGGAAACTGAGAGCCAGAGCCTGCCTCATGGCCGTTAGCCGTCTCCTGGTCGCAAACCGGGGCGAGATAGCGGTCCGCATCATCAGAGCCTGTCAGTCCCTGGGTATCGAGTCGGTGGCCGTGGTTTCCGAGGCCGACCGGGACAGCATGCCGACGCGGCTCGCGAACCGGACCGTGTGCATCGGTCCGGCCCGGTCCACCGAGAGCTACCTCAAGGTCGACGCGCTGGTGGCCACGGCCCTGGGCACCGGTTGCGATGCCCTGCACCCGGGCTACGGTTTCCTCGCCGAGAAATCGGAGTTGGCCGAGGCCTGCGCCAAGCACGGGATCACGTTCGTCGGGCCGCGGGCCGACAGCATCCGGCAGATGGGCAACAAGCTGCTGGCCCGGGCCACCGTCGGGGCGTTCGGCGTCCCCCTGGTCCCCGGCTCCGACAACGTCCGCGACGTCGAGGATGCGGCGGGGGTTGCCGCGGAGGTGGGTTATCCGGTGCTCTTGAAGGCGGCGGCCGGCGGCGGCGGCAAGGGGATCAAGATCGTCCGGGAGGACGGCGAGCTTCAGACCGCCTTCGGGACCGCGGCAGCGGAGGCCCGGGCGGCCTTCGGCGACCCCACGTTGTACATGGAGCGCTACATCCCCAATGCCCGGCACATCGAGGTGCAGGTCATCGGCGACCGCTTCGGCAACGTGGTGCACGTGGGCGAACGGGACTGCTCGCTGCAACGGCGCTATCAGAAGGTGGTCGAGGAGGCGCCGGCGGCGTGCATCCCGGTGGAGCTCAGGGAGCGCATCCGCGAGGCCGGACACAAGGTCGCCAAGGAGATCAAGTACGAGAACGCGGGCACCGTGGAGTTCATCTACGACGAGGACCGGCAGGACTTCTTCTTCCTCGAGATGAACACCCGCATCCAGGTGGAGCATCCGGTTACCGAGATGATCACGGGCCTGGATCTCGTGCGGGAGCAGATTCGCGTGGCCGGCGGCGAACGGCTGTCGTTCTCGCAGGAAGACGTTCGCTTCACCGGACACGCCATCGAGTGCCGTGTCACCGCCGAGGCGCCCTGGCAGGGGTTCAGGCCGTGTCCCGGGACCCTGACCGAGTGGCGGCCGCCCCAGGGGCCGGGCATCCGGGTGGACACCCAGTGCTTCCCGGGCTATCGTGTCCCGCCGTTCTACGACTCGCTGCTGGCCAAGCTCATCGTCCACGGCGACGACCGCGAGCAGGCGGTGGCGCGCATGAAGCTGGCCCTCACCCAGTTCGCCGCCGCCGGCATCGACACCACCATCCCGTTCCTGGCCGCGGTCATGGACGAGCCGGACTACGTCAGCGGCAAGGTCAGCACCCGCTGGCTCGAAGGACGCCTGGACGAGCTGGCGGCCCGCCACGCGTGACGGACGACCCTCAAGCCGTCGGTCCCCAACATTGGCCAGGAGCCTGCGCCACAGAGAATGCGCCGGGACGATCTCCGGTAGGGGCGACCGGCCGGTCGCCCCTGCATGCCTCGTCCGGGCAGAGGGCTCTCAGTCCTTGATGAACTCCCGGATCGCCTTGTGCGAGGCGTCCGGGTTCGAGAAGAAATAGCTGTGCCGCTCTCCCGGCAGGACCATCAGCCTGGCGTCGGGAATGCCCTCGGTCAGGATCTCCGCGCCCTTCCGGTGTGACATGTCGCTGACCACCGCGTGGTCGTCCTCGCCCACCAGTACCAGGGTCGGCACGGCGATGTCCTTGAGGCGATGGCGGGTGTCGTGCTCCTGGCGCGCGATGACGTGCCTGAAATAGCACTCCACCGAGGACAGATTGGGCATGCGTACCTTGAGGCAGTTCTCGATCTCTTGCGGGTGGTCCTTCTGGTACTGCTCGGTCCAGCCTACCTCGATGGTGTGGTCGCGCACGTATTTCTCGTAGCCCATCTCCACCATCTGCGTGGCGATCCTCAGGGGAATGCCGTGGGCGCCGGGATGGGCCGCGCCGGAGGAGGCGAGGATGAGCTTCTTCACCCGCTCGGGGTGTTCCAGGGCCAGCAACTGCGCGACCCTGCCACCCATGGAATGGCCGCACACGATGGCCTGGGTGGCGTCGAGGTGGTCCATGACCGCGGCGATGTCGTCCGCGAACATGCGGGTGGTGTAGCGCATGGGGGTCCGGGTGGACCTGCCAGTGCCGCGAAAGTCCGTGATGATGGTGCGATGGTCGCTCGAGAACTCGGGCACCTGGAACATGTTCCACACGTCCCCGTCGCAAGCCGTTTCCGCGATGAAGACGAAAGGAGGCCCGTCTCCTTGAACCTCGTAGTAGATGTCGGCGTCGCCGACGGTCAGCGTGGGCATGGAGAACCTCCGAAATTCTTGAACTGCTTTGGGAGTTCCGTGGGGCTTGCATGAAGCCATTAGCACAAAGCAGTGGCCGGAAACAGTGGCCGCCGGTACGGGTGATCCGCAACCGAAAATAGGGTTGGCTTTTGGTCTGATGGATGTGTAAAATATCTGGTTTGCTCCGGAACAAATAATAACTAAGGGGGTTCATATGTTCAAAAACGCAGGATTAGCGGTCGCTCTCGTGGCGGCTCTTGGTCTGACGGCAGGTAATGTCGTCGCCGCGGATGACTTCTTCAAGGACAAGACCATCCGGGTTGTCGTCGGCTACTCACCTGGCGGTGGGTACGACACGTACACGCGCCAGATCGTACGCCACATGGGCAAATATATTCCGGGAAACCCCAGTTTCATCGTGCAGAACATGACCGGCGCCGGAAGCCTCATCGCCGCCAACTACATCCAGAAGCGGGCAAAGCCCGACGGCACCGTGCTCGGCGTCTGGAACAGCGGCTACGTGACGTTTGAGGCTCTCGGCGATCCGAAGGTTCAGATCAAGTCGAAGGAACTGACCTGGATCGGCGCTCCGGTCAAGGGCATCCCGGCATGTGTGTTCATGGGCTGGTCCGGGGTGAGGACCTTGAAGGACATCACCGATCCCAACAAGTCCATCAAGGTCGGCGGTACACGGGCGGGCTCCACCGGGGTCGACCTGCCGAAGCTCCTCAACAAGACCATCGGAACGAATTTCGACGTGATATCGGGTTATGCCGGAACCGCCAGGTCGCGGATCGCCATGCAGTCCAAGGAGGTCGCGGGCGCCTGCTGGGGCTGGGAATCCATTCGGGTTACGGCCCGGGCGATGCTGGACGCCAAGGGAGACGACAAGCTGCACGCCGTGCTCACGCACCGGAGGATCCCCGACCCGGAGCTCAAGGACGCGCTGATCATTCCGGACTTGATCGAGAAGCGGGGAGGCAAGCAGGCGGTCGCGACATACAGGGGCTGGGTCAACCAGTATGAGTTCCAGCGCCCGCTCTCGGGCCCGCCGGGAATCCCTGCCGATCGCGTTCAGATGCTCCGGGACGCGCTCCAGAAGACGATGAAGGATCCGCAGTTCCTCAAGGAGGCCAAGGACGTCAAGCTCATCATCGATCCGGTCACCGGCAAGGAGATCGAGGGCTACGTCGCCCAGATACTGGGCATGCCCAAGGAGGCCAAGGAGGCGCTGGGGGCCCTACTGTTGCGGAAGAAGAAGTAGGCCTTCCTCGGGTCTACCATTGACGCGAGTCGGGGAGGGGGCATTCGCCCTCTCCCCGACGACTATATCCTTCCAGCCTCACACCGCACACAATCTCGCGATAGAGTTGTTCCATGGATCACGCGGCTGCTTCGCGTGCGGCGGCACTTCGTACCGAGCGGCTGGCGATACTGGCGTTGCTTGTCGGCGCCATTGCCACAGCCTTCGCTCCGATTCTTGTACGCCTGAGCGAATTGGGTCCGAGCCAGACGGCGTTCTACCGTTTCCTGCTGGCGATACCTCTCTACTGGGTCATTACGCTGGCCGTGCCGGGTGGAGACCGACGCGCCGGCCATGCGACGCCCGGCGGTTCGAGGGTCTATCTCCAAATGGCGATGGCGGGCGCCTTTCTCGCCGGCGATATGTCGGTATGGCACTATTCGATTCACATGACGACGGTGGCCAATGCCAGCCTGCTCCTGAACGTGACGCCGGTGTTCGTCGTTCTGGGCGGATGGCTCCTGTTCCGCACGCGGGTGACCCGAACGTTCATGCTCGGCCTGGCGGCGGCAATGGCCGGCGTGGTCGTGCTTTCGGGAGCGAGTCTGGCCCTCAGCCGCACCCACCTGGTGGGCGACCTGCTGGGTGTGGTGACGGCCATGTTCTATGCCTCCTACCAGTTGACCATCGAGCGCCTGCGGCAGCGCTTTTCCACGATCACGATCATGATCTACGCGGTGCCGGTCAGTGCAATGGTCACTCTGCCGGTCGCGATCCTGAGTGACGGCACCCTGGCTGTCACGACCCCTGCCGGGTGGGCCGTGCTGGTTGCGCTGGCGGCCGGGCCGCAAGTGCTCGGCCAGGGCCTGATCGCCTGGGCCCTGGCGCATCTGCCGGCGTCGTTCGTTTCCGTCAGTCTCCTGGTGCAACCGATCGTCGCCGCCACCGTTGCCTGGCTCCTGTTTGACGAGCGTATCGGCGCGCAGCAGGCGTTGGGCGCCATTGCCGTTTTCGCGGGAGTCGTCATTGCCCGGCGCGGGACCGTGCGGCGATGACCGGGATGGACGAACGAGATCTTCTCCGCAGCCTGTTCGAGGCTGCGGTCGCTGCAGCGGACCCGGAAAACGTCGTGCCGCCGCATCTGCCTTCACCGCCGCCGGGCCGCACTCTGGTGCTGGCAGCGGGCAAGGCGGCCGCTTCCATGGCTCGCGCCGTCGAGCAGTGCTGGCCCAACGATATCGAAGGCATCGCGGTGACCCGATATGGTCACGGGGTCGATTGCCGGCGCATCGAGGTGGTAGAGGCCAGCCATCCGTTGCCCGACGAAGCGGGGCAAGACGCGGCGTCGCGCTTTCTCTCGGCCGCCGCGGGTTTGGGTTCCGATGATTTGCTGCTGTTCCTTCTGTCAGGCGGGGCGTCGGCGCTGCTGGTCGAACCGCAAGCGGGCCTCGGCCTTACTGACAAACGGGCCATCAACCAGGCGTTGCTGGAGGCCGGCGCTCCAATTGGCGAGATGAACTGCCTGCGCAAGCATCTCTCCGCCATCAAGGGAGGCCGCCTCGCCGCCGCGGCCGCGCCGGCCCGTGTCGTGACCCTCGCCATTTCGGACGTGCCCGGGGACGATCCGGCGGTCATCGGTTCCGGCCCGACGTCGGGGGACCCCACCTCGTGCGCCGCGGCGCTCGCGGTTGCGGATCGTTACGGAATCGTGCTGCCGTATGTCGCTCGAACCGCACTGGAGCAGGGCAGGTGGGAAACCGTGAAACCCGGCGACCCCTGCCTCGCCCGGACCGATTACGTGCTCGTCGCGCGTCCCGCGGACGCGCTTGCCGCTGCCGCAACCAAAGCACGTACAATGGATCTCGATGTAGTGAATCTCGGCGCTGATCTTCAGGGCGAGGCGCGCGGCATCGGTGCAGCCCACGCGGAGCTGGCGCGGCAGCACGCTCCCGGTGTGCTGATTTCAGGCGGCGAAGCGACGGTCGCGGTCAACACCACGGATGGAAGCGGCGGCCCCAACTGCGAATACCTGCTGGCACTGGCCGTGGCGCTCGACAGCGCACCCAATGTTCACGCCATAGCCTGCGACACCGATGGCATCGACGGTTCCGCGGACGCGGCTGGCGCCTTCATCGGCCCCGATACCCTGGCACGCGCCCGTGCCGCCGGAATGGACCCGCGGGACATGCTCGCCCGACACGACAGCTACGGGTTTTTCCGGCAACTCGGTGATTTGGTGGTGACCGGTCCAACGCGTACCAACGTCAACGATTTCCGGGCTGTCCTGATCACCTGAACAGCGCGGACGCCACGTCAGCCGAACCGCGTCGTTCTTAGCCCACGGGAGTTCTCGGAATGATAGATCTCGCTGCACTCAATCTACGCTCCAACATCGCCCCAACCAGCGCCGGCCCCTTCGGTAATGACTTGACCGGGTATCATCCGGCTACCCGTCGTCAACTGTCATAGTCAGGCCGACATCCTCGAACCGGCGAAAGTCCGCTTCATTCGCGGTGGCGACGGGTGCGCCGTCGGCAATTGCCGACGCGGCAATCATGCAGTCGAGCAATGACCCGCGTCGCCTTCCGGACTCATTGAACAAGCGGGCGGCAATCGCAGCGTGATCCGGCGTGAATTCACGGCGCACTCCGACGATCTCCGCAGCCAGTTCCAACTCCGATGGGGCGAGGGGCCCGCACAGGAATTCTGTCCAGGCCACCGCGCTCATTCCCAGTGTTTCGCCATCCCTGATCCAGCCACGCAGCCTGCGGTCTTCAGGCGACCCCGGGTCGAGCGCACGGATCAGATAGCTTGTGTCCAGATGGATCATCGGGCCTTGGAATCGAGCCGCCGCGCGGCCGCGCGGCGCTCGGCCTTCAGATCCAGCGCCCACCGAGTGACATCGACCTTGCGCTCGCGCAGGGAGGTCTGCAATCGGTCGAGAGCGCCGAGCGTCGCATCCTTACCCGACTCCCTTTCCATTGCTGCAATCCGAATGGCACGCCGCAACACTTCGGATTTTGACACATTCCAGCGTTGCGCCAATGCCTCCAGCGCGCGCACCGAGTCGACATCCAGCGAATACGTCGACTTTATTGTTGTTATGGCCATATCATTAGTATATGGCCATATTGTCAATTGAGTCAATAGTCAGGCTGTCGGCGGGCAAACTGTCAACGTACTGTCAACGATAGGACCTTGAAATCGCACACAAAGGTACGATAATGGTCGTCCTCTGCCATTTCCAGAGCCTGAGATCGGTTCTCCCCATTGCCGCTTGACGACTTCGGTTCATGGAGTCTGTTCGGCAAGATGCTCAAAGAGAACTGTCAATTTTCTTTCGGACCTCGATAAGGTAGAGGCAGTTGTTCACGAAGCTTTGCGGGTTTGGAGGGTCTATTGCAGGCGTTGTGCCGTTGGTATTCGATGTCCAGGCAGAAATCTACAACAGTTGGTCAGGGACCACTCAGGATGGTCTAATCCTAATGCACCCAAATGCGGAGATTGATGGAGTCTCGAACAAACTCTGAGGAGACGGAACATGGGTGTGGAACGAATTCAATCGGATCCGGCGGTCATGATGGGAAAGCCCGTCGTTGCCGGAACGCGCATCACGGTGGAGTTGATCCTGGAAAAACTCTCGGCAGGTGAGACGGTAGATCAAATTCTCGAAGCTCATCCCCGGTTGACCAGGGAGGGCGTTCTGGCGGCACTGAGTTTCGCTGCCCAGGCTCTACGGGCTGATGTTGTCTATCCGACGGGTGAGTAACTTACATGAACCTGGTGGCCGAGAACCCCAACGAAACAATTGAATGGGCGGACTTCATTCCAGGAAGACCTGCCGATCCAACTCCACCCGTAGAGCTCCCCGAGGAGTACTTCGCGAAGTCAGGCTACGGATTACCGGCGCCTCGGTCACGCCAACCGCACCCCGTGTTCCTCCCGCCCGGTAACATACCCGACGATGGCCGCTGCGGGGACATCGCGGTCCACGAGCGCCTTGACCAGCGCGTCGCCGTCCTTTTCGGCCACGGCGATGAGCAGGCCGCCGGAGGTCTGGGGGTCGAGGGCGACCTCGGCGAGGGCCTCGGAGACGGTGTCTTCGATGACGGTCTTGTCGTCGAGGTATTCGCGGTTGCGTTTGCAGCCGCCGGTGAGGTTGCCGCCGGCCTCGGCGAGCCGGGCCACGTCTTGAAACACGGGCAGCCGTGCGGCTTCGAAGACGATGCTGACGGTGCCGTCGCTGGTCATCTCCAGTCCGTGCCCCAGCAGGCCGTAGCCGGTGATGTCGGAGCAGGCATGGACGTCGTAGTCATTCATCACATCGGCGGCGTACTTGTTGAGGGTGGCCATGGACGCCACCGCCTGCTCGATGCTGGCCTCGGATGCGTTGCCTCGCTTGAGGGCGGTGGTGGCGATGCCGGTTCCCAGGGGCTTGGTGAGGATCAGCACGTCACCCTCCCGGGCGCCGATGTTCCGCAGGATGCGGTCGGGGTGGACGGTGCCCGTCACCGCCAAGCCGTACTTGATCTCCTCGTCGATAATGGAGTGGCCGCCCACTATCACCGCGCCGGACTCTATGACCTTGTCCGCGCCGCCCCGCAGCACCTCGCCAAGGACCTGAATATCCATCTTTCCCTTGGGGAAGCAGACGATGTTGAGAGCCGTGACGGGCTCCCCGCCCATGGCATACACGTCGCTCAGGGAGTTGACGGCGGCGATCTGGCCGAACATGTACGGGTCGTCAACGATGGGCGTGAAGAAGTCCACGGTGTTGACGATGGCCAGGTCGGGACGCAACTGGTACACGCCGGCGTCGTCGGCCGTCTCCGTGCCTACGAGCAGCTCAGGGGATGCGAACTTGGGAAGTTGGTGCAGGACCTGCACCAGGTCGGCAGGGCCGAGCTTGGCAGCTCAACCCGCGGCCTTGACTTCCTGGGTCAGTCGGATGGGTTCCATGTCCATTTAGGGCTCCTTCGGATCGGGTGTCTCGGAGGTTAGCTCTCAAGTTCTTCCCGTCTTGAGCTTCCTTACGTCGCCGACCCGCATGGTGACGCCGGTGCGGTCGAAGTGCTCCAGAACGGGGATGGTGTACTTGCGGCTCGACTGCAGGATATCCCTGAAGGTGGCCGCGCTCATCTCCTCATGGTTCTCGAAGTAGCTATATAAATCGCTCTTGATCCTGTCAATGGAATCCTTCAGGTAATAGAGCTCGGTGGTCACCCGGACGATCTCCCCCTGCCGCTCCATGACCCGGATCACCTCGTTGAGTCTGGGGCGCTCCACCCCCAGGGCCTTTTCGACCTCCTTCAGGTAGGGCGGGGCGAGCGGGGTCTTGGCCAATGCGGCCGTGATTTTGCCGGACAGCGACTTCTCCTGTGCCCCGAGCTCCACGCGATGGTCCGGCAGGCGGACGTGGTTGCCGTCCCGGACGCACGCGCCCTCGGCCGCCAGGAGGTCGGTCAGGTCCCGGAAAAGCCTCACCGACACGCTCGCGGCGAGCCGGCCCCGAACCTCCTCCAGGTCCATGCCCGGCGCCAGGGGATGGCTGCCGTGGAACGCCTCCAGGGTCGAGCGGAGCCTGTCCCTGAAGCCGTTCCACTTGTCCTCGGTCGTGTAGACCCGCTCCCGCTCGGAATCGAAGGAACGCAGCCCCTCGGTCCGCTCCAGCCATCCACGCGTCTCCTCCCGCTTCAGGTTGAGGAACTGGCAGATGGAGTCGACCCCCGTGGCCAGGCTCGGGTCGCCGTCGAGGAAGCCCCGGATCATCGCCGGCGTGTCGCCCTGGTGCAGCGTCCGCAGCCGCTGCTCGATATCCTTCTCCCGCCGCCGGTGCCGCGGCGCCCGGGGGTCGACGATCTCGCCGCCGCCCAGGGTCCTTTGCGCGGTCTCGTCGCGCACGATGAAATGGTCGCCCCGCATCACCAGCAGCGGTTCCGTCAGCAGCACCTGGCAGTAGGCCGTGTCCTTGGGCTCCACTTTCTCGGTGTCGCCGAGCAGGACCAGCTTGCCCATGCGCTCGGCGGTCCCAAGGTGAATCCGCACGCGCTGGTGGTTCCTGATCCCCTTGGCGGCCGCGGGCCGCACCTCCAGGTGCGCGTCGAACCGCGTCGACACCAGGGTGAGCTCCTCGTGGCAGATCATGTGGCCGCGTTCCAGGGCGCCGCGCTCCTGGCCCGTCAGGTTCAGGGCCACGCGCTGGCCCCAGCCCGCGGCCTCGACCGACTGGCCGTGGACCTGAATGCTGCGCACGCGGAACTTCTGGCCCCCGGGTACCGCGTGGACGTGTTCGCCGGTGCGCACCTCCCCGGCCAGCGCCGTGCCGGTGACGATCACCCCGTGGCCCTGGAGCACGAACACCCGGTCCACCGGCAGCCGGAAGAAGCCGCTGGGAGCCGGCCGGTCGATGACCCCCAGCAAGTCGAAGATGCCGTTCCGCACCTGCTCCAGGCCTTCCCCGGAAACCGCCGAGAAGTGCACCACCGGCGACCCTTCCAGGGCGGTCTCGAAGGTCAGGATCTCGATCTCCTCCTCGACCTCCCGCACCCGGGCCTCGGACACCAGGTCCACCTTGGTGATGACGAACAGGGCCGTGCGCACCCCCAGGAGATGGACGATGTCCAGGTGCTCCTCGGTCTGCGGCATGACGCCGTCGTCCGCGGCCACGGTAAAGAGCACCACATCGATGCCATGGGCGCCGGCCAGCATGTTGCGAATGAAGCGCTCGTGACCGGGCACGTCGACGACGCCCGCCTCGGTGCCGTCCGGCAGCGCCAGATGGGCGAACCCCAGGTCGATGGAGATGCCGCGTTCCTTCTCTTCCTTGAGGCGGTCGGTGTCCTTGCCGGTGAGGGCCTTGATCAGGCTCGTCTTGCCGTGGTCGATGTGTCCGGCGGTTCCGATGATGTAGGGCATGGTGTTACCGGTGCGGCCCGCTTCAGAGCGACCGCGGCCGGTCCCGGAGGTTGGGCACCAGCGACTCGGGGTCGCCGGCGCTCCTGAGGTCGAGGATGAAGCGATCGCTCTTGATACGTCCGATGATGGGCGGATCGGCGCGGCGAAACACGTGCGCCACCTCGTCGGCGCTCATTTTGCCGCTGTGGATGGCGATTCCCTTGCTCGGGATCTCCTCGGTGGGGAGGGCGCCGCTGCCGATCTGGCAGGTGGAGTCCACCAGCTCAAGCTCGTAGTCCGGCCCCAAACGTTCCCGGAGACGCGGAAGCATCTTCCTGCCCCCTTCCTCGATCTCGTCGACGGCCCGGCTGAAGGCCCGCAGGGTCGGGATCTCGTGGAGCAGGTCAGGGGACTGGACGTAGCTCCGGAGGGTGGCTTCCAGGGCGGCCAGAGTGAGCTTGTCGCAGCGCAGGGCGCGCTTGAGGGGGTTGCGGTTCATGAGGTCGATCCAGCTCTTGCTGCCGGCCACGAGCCCCGCCTGGGGTCCGCCCAGGATCTTGTCGCCGCTGAAGGTGACAACGTCCGCTCCCATGGCCACGCGCTCCGCCACCAGCGGCTCCCGGGGCAGCCCCAGATTCCCGAGATCCACCAGGGCGCCGCTGCCCAGGTCCTCCATCACCGGCACGCCGCGCTCCCGGCCGATGGCCACCAGCTCGTTGAGCTCCACCTCCGCGGAGAAGCCCACCACCCGGTAGTTGCTGGTGTGCACCTTGAGCAGCAGTCCGGTGTTCTCGTCGATGGCCTCGGCGTAGTCCCGCGGGTGGGTGCGGTTGGTGGTGCCCACCTCCCGGAGCAAGGCGCCGCTCTTGGCCATGACCTCCGGGATCCGGAACGAGCCGCCGATCTCGATGAGCTCGCCGCGGGAGACGATGACGTGCTTGCCTTCGGCCATGGAGTTGAGCCCCAGCAGCACCGCCGCCGCGTTGTTGTTGACCACCGCCGCGGCCTCGGCCCCGGTGAGCTCCCGGAGCAGCGATTCGATACCCGCCTCGCGCTGGCCCCGCTTGCCCCGGTGGAGGTCGAACTCCAGGTTCACGGGGTGACGCGCGACGAGCCCCACGGCCTCGGCCGCGGCCTCCGAAAGCAGTGCCCGCCCCAGGTTGGTGTGGAGGATGGTTCCGGAAGCGTTCACCACCCGGACCATGCCAGGGTGGGAGGCCTGAGCGAGCTTCTTTTCCAGGTCCGTTATGATAGATTCGTCCTGCAGCCGGCCGGGCGGAAGGTCATGGCCCGATCTGATGACCTGCCTCAATTCGTCGATGAGGTCGCGCAGGGTCTCGGTCACGAACGGCCGGCTGAACCGCTCCAGCAACGGCGCCGCGGCAGGGTGCGTCATGACGCGGTCCACCGAGGGCAGCTCACGCAGCAGGTTCGTTTCCGGTTTCATGAGTTCGTGACGCAGGACAGCAAGTGTTCAAGGAACCAAACTATCCCTTCGGCAGGGTAGACGCAAATCTCGCCGCACTCCCCTCCCGGTAGAGACGCTTTCCCACACGTTGCCGCTGCGCTGTAAGGAATGTAACGCTGTCCTCATCACCGAACGTGACACTACCCTCACCTGCACCCAGGCGCTGGTTCTACCTTGCCATCGCCACGCTGGCGCAGACGGCGCTGGCGACCATCCACATGGGCATCCCGACCGTGGTGCCCCTGATACAGGAAGAGCTTGGCCTGAGTCTCACCGAGGTTGGCATCCTCATTTCCATGGTCAACGTCGGGGTGGTGGCCGCGGTGCTCGCCGCCGGCAAGGCGGCCGACCGCTACGGCGAACGGCGCATCATCGGGTACGGCACCGCGTCCTGCGGCGTGCTGGTGCTGGCCGTGCACTTCACCGACGGCTTTCTCGGGTTGCTGGTGGTGTTCCTGCTCCTGGGGGTGCCGGTGGCTACGGGCACCCCGGCCGGCAGCAAGGCCGTGGCCGGATGGTTCCCGGATCGGGAGCGGGGCACGGCCATGGGCATCCGGCAAACCGGGATTCCCGTGGGCGGCACCATCGGGGCGCTTGCGCTGCCGGCCCTGGGCCTGGCCTTCGGCTGGCGGTGGGCGTTGTCGCTCGTAGGTGTGGTCACCATCGTCACGGGGGTGTTGGTGCTTCTCTGCTACAGGGAGCCCGACCGCCCTCGGGTGGCGGGCGCCGCCGCACCCGCGGGCGGGCTCAAGGAAATCGTCCATCGTACTGATATCTGGGCCGTGACGATTTACGCGGCGGTCCTGGCCGGATGCCAGTGGTGCTACGTGAGCTACATCGAGCTCTATCTCACCGAGGACATGTTCTACCGCCTGGTCTTCGCCGCCCAACTGCTGGCGGTGGGTCAGATCTTCGCGGGGGCCGGCCGCATCGGCTTCGGTATCGTCAGCGACAGGCTTTTCTTCGGGCGGCGCGTGCCGGTGCTGGTGATGTTGGGGGTTCTCGGCGCCGGCGCCGGCCTTGCCACCGCCTTCCTGTCGCCCGGGATGCCGGCGTGGCTCGTGGCCGTGGTGGTATCGCTTCTCGGCCTCGGCACCATGAGCTGGCAGGGACTCTATCTCGCGCTGGTCTCCAAGATCGTCGGTCCCGGCGTGGCCGGCGTCGCCATCGGCATGACCAACACCGTGGTGTTCGTGGGCGTCGTGGTGCTGCCCCCGATCTTCGGCTTCATCGCGGACCAGACACAGTCCTACGAGATGGCCTGGATCGCCATGGCCGTCGCCATCGCCCTGCCGCTGCCGTTCCTTTTGAAGGTGAGGGAAGAGGGGATCTGAATTCTGTAGGTCGGGTTAGCCGAAGGCGTAACCCGACACTGCACCGTCACATCGTGTCGGATTACGCTTCGCTAATCCGACCTACCCGGGCTGCACATGTGTTCGGGCGTGCGGTTGTAGGGGCGGGTTTCAAACCCGCCCTGGCCCGCGAAGCGCCCGATCACGTTTCCAGGCAGTACTCGGCGATCTCCCGATAGGTGGGTTGCCAGATCTCGCCGCGGTGCCGGTTGACGTATTCGATGATCCGCTCGAACCCGGCGGCGAGATACGGCCGCCCGCCCAGCTCCGCGTGGGCGCAGGCGTCAATCATGCCCGGCCGGCCCTGCCTGGCCTCCTCGTAGACGAAATCGAATCCGTCCTTGAACCCGGCGAAGAAGGTGCCGGGGTTGCCCAGTCCGTTGCCCCAGGCGCGCCAGTCGTTGGCGTACCAGGTCTTGGGGATGACGCAGATGCGGCGATCGTTGACCGTTTCGACATGGGGAATGTCGTCATCGGACGGATCCCCGGACCACAGGTAGCCGGCTTCGGCCAGGAGCCCCAGGGTGACGTCGGTATGATGCCCGCCCGGCCCGAACCAGCCCACGGGCCGCGTCCCGGTGATGTCTTCCAGGATACGGGTGCAGGAGTCTATCTCCTGCTTCTGCTCGTCCGGGCTGAGCTCCACCATGCTGACCTCGTTGGTGGTGCCGTGGCCGGCGATCTCGTGGCCGGCTTCGTGCAATGCGCGGACCGCGTCCGGCCATTTCTCGGCCGCCAGCGAATTCACCAGGACCATGCCCCGGACCTTTTGCCGCTCCAGAATCTCCAGGATCCGCCAGATCCCGGCGGTGCCGCCGTACTCGGCGTGGGAGAGGGAGCTGAAGTTCACGTCGATGCGCGGGTCCATCTTGAAGCGGCCGGTCTTCCGGAAAGCCTCCAGGGCGATGCTGAACGTGCAGCAGAGGAGCTTGTCGTCGGGCCACCGGATGGTGCGTCTGAAAGGCGTGTCATTGGCCATGGGTCGCTCCTTTTCACGCCGCCCGCGACGACAATCGCGCGTAGCGCTTGCGGTGCCAGGCGGCATTGCCGTGCTGGGCCGATAGGGCCATCGCCCGCCGAAGGTAGAGGCTCGCGTTGTACTCGTCGGTGAAGCCGATGGCGCCGTGCATCTGCACCATGGACTTGGTCACCGAGAGCACCGCATCCGAGGCCCGGGCCTTGACCGCGGCCACCATGGCGCGGTTGCCGCGCCCGTCGTCCATGGCCGCGCATACCTGATAGAGCAGCGAGCGGGTGAGCTCGATGTCGACGTGGTCGTTGACCGCCCGGTGCTGCAGCGCCTGAAAGGAGCCGATGGGCCGGCCGAACTGCTCCCGCGTTCCCAGGTAGTCCAGCGCCAGCGCCAGCCCCTGCTCCATGATGCCCAGCATCTCGGCCGACGTTCCCAGGAGCACCAGGTCGAGTGTGGCGGCCGCAACCTCCGTGCCTTGCGCGCCCCTCGCGATCACCGCGTCCGCCGGGACGGCGACGTCGGTCAGGGCCATGGCCGCGTGTCCGGTGCCGTCCACGCGCCTGCGTTGCAGGATCTTCAGTCCGTCGGCCTCGCGCGGCACCAGACAGACGACGGCGCCGTCGCCGCTCCGGGCGTTGACGATGAAACCGTCGGCCGCGGTCGCGCCCGGAACCGTGCCGGCGCGTCCGGTGAGCTTGAAGCCGTTGCCCGCGGCGGCGGCCTGCACGCGTCCGCCGGCGGGGTCGTCAGCGGACGGGTCGTGCAGCGCGGGAAGGATGATGGAATCACCGGTCACGAGCCCTTCCAGGGTCGCGCCCATGGCCTCGGGTCCGGAGGCGACGGCGCGCGCCGCCGCCATGACCGCCGCGATGGGCTCGGTCATGAGTCCCCGGCCGGCCGATTCGAGCACCAGAACCGCCTCGGTGGTGCCGAGGCCCAGGCCGTCCCGTTCTTCCGGCACCAGCAGCGACAGCCATCCGGCCTCCGCCACCACCGCGAGCCGAGCCGGGTCGAAGCCATGCTCGGTCGTACGCAACTCCCGGAAACGGTCCGGACCCGCGTGCCGCTCGATGAGCTTGTCCGCGCTTTCCCGAAGAATCGTCTGTGCCTCATCGAGGACGAGTTCCATGATATTTCCTCTCCGTAGTTCCGACCCGGAATCCAGGCGTCCCTTCTCTGGACCCCGGATCAAGTCCGGGGTGACGCTGGCGGCGTCCGGGGTGACGCGGTGCTGGTGCGGCCCGAATCGTCATTCCGAGCCACCTCTCCGTCACCCCGGGCTTGACCCGGGGTCCAGGCGTCGAGCCGCCGCCGGTCCGTTCCCGACGCTGCCTTCCGTCCGGTTACCTTGTGCCTCGCCTCTGGATCCCGGATCAAGTCTGGGATGACGCTTAGAACGTCCGGGATCAGGGCGGGGGCGCCACCGGTCCGACCAACGCCAGCGCGTCCAGGGCCAGCCCTCCGGCGCCCTTGGGCAACACCAGGAAGGGGTTGATGTCCAGGCTTTCGATGACGTCTCCGGCCGCGGCCGCCAACCGGCCCAGGGCTACCAGGGCGTCGATGACGGCATCGCGGTCGTAGGGTCCCTGGCCGCGGTATCCGTCCAGCAGCCGCCCGACGCGGGTGGAGTCGATGAGCCGGGCGGCGCCGACGCGGCTCAACCCGGGCGGCCCGAAGGCCACATCCTTCACGAGTTCCAGCCACACCCCGCCCGCGCCGAACATGACCACGGCGCCCATTTCAGGGTCCCGCTGCATGCCCAGCACCAGTTCCAACCCGGCCGGGGCCATCCTTGCCACCAGCCATCCGTTCAGTTGGATGCTCGGATCGTGAGCCGCGACGTTGTCCGTAATGTCGCGGCAGGCCTGTTGCACGGCCGCCGCATCGGCCAGGTTGACGCGCACGGCCCCGGCGTCGCTCTTGTGCGTGAGGTCCGCGGCGACTCCCTTGACCACCACCGGATAGCCGATGCGCTCGGCGATGTCCTGAGCTTTCTCCTCGGTGCGCGCCAGTCCTTCCTCGATCAGCGGAATCCCGAAGGCGCCCACCAGCTCCTTGGATTCCGGCTCGGTGAGCGGAAAGGCGGTGGCCGCATCCCCGGCCCGTCGCCGGAGCGTTTCGATGCGGGTTGTCAGGGAAGCCGCCAGGGGCTGCGCCGTCACGGCCTCGGCCTCCCGGGCATTCCGCCGGTAGTCCAATACCGCGCGGATGGCGCGAAACGCCCGCTCGGGCTCATTGAGGCACGGCACGTGGGGGAAGCGGCGCCGTGCGGCCCGGCTGAACTCCGTCAGGTCGTAGGATGCCGGGGAGGTGAGGGCGAAGGGTTTCCGGCCGGGTCCGAGGAACCGGTTGTCGATGGCCTCCAGGGTTGCCAGCACCCGCGCGGCGCGCCGGCGGTTGGCGTCGTTGGCGCCCTCGTGGGGCGGCAGGTCTTCCTGAAATACCACCATGTCCACGCCGGGGTCGTTATAGATGGCGTCCACCACCTTCAACACGTCTTCCAGCGGGCGGTTGAGATAGCCGTTGGCGTCCAGGGGATTGCTCACCGGCTGGCGCTCGCCCAGCAGCTCGCGGATGCGCGCGCGGGTTTCCGGCGCGAACTCCGGCAGCGTCACCCGGTGCCGGTCGGCGGCGTCCTCGGCCAGGCCGCGCACGCCGCCCGAATACACCAGCACCCCCATGCCCTCGCCGCGGGGCTCGCTCGCGTGCAGCAGTAAGTCGATGACGTCCACCGCGCCGTCGGCGCTCTGCACGCGGATGACGCCGGCGGGACCGGCGACGGCATCGAAGGCTTCCACCCGGCCCGCCAGGGAACCGGTGTGAGACAGGGCGGCACGCCGCCCGCCCTCGGATACGCCCATCTTGAGCACCACCACCGGCTTGCCGGCGTCACGGGCGGCGCGGCACGCGGCGAGAAAGTCCTCGGACCGGCGCACTGCCTCCACCAGACAGAAGATCAGGCGGACCTCGGGATCGGTGACGAAGTAACGGATGTAGTCCGCGGTGGCGAGCCCGACCTCGTTGCCGCTGGTGATTACGTAGCTCACGTCGATGCCCCGGTCCATGAGGGTCCGGGCGATGCTGGGGGTGGTGGTGCCGCTCTGACCCACCATGGCCACGGGGCCGGTGACAAGTTCCTGTACCCGGTCGTCCGGCAGGGTCAGCAGGCGGGCTCGGGCCGACAGGTTGCCGAGACAGTTGGGCCCGGAAATGGCGAGGCCGGTTTCCTCGATGGCCTTGCGCAGTTCCGCCTCCAGCGCGCGGCCGTCCGGGGTGCCGCTTTCGGAGAAGCCGGTGGCGTACAGGGTGGCGCTGCGGGTGCCCATGGCCGCGGCCTCCCGCAGGATGCCGGGAACGCTGGCCGCGGCCCGCATGACCACAAGGTGGTCCGGAACCGCGGGCAGGGAGCACAGGTCGGGAAAACACTCCACGCCCCACATGCGCTCGTGGTTGGGATTCACCGGGTACACCGGCCCGTCGAAATCGAAACGGATCAGGTTGGCGAAGATGCGCGCCGTCCATCCGGAGGGGTTTTCCCGGGCCCCCAGGATGGCGACGCTCGTGGGATTCAGCAGTGTCGCAACCTTTTCGGTGCTTGTGTCGGTGCTCATGGCAGTGATGGAGTATAGGCCAGCGTTCGCGGCCGTGGCAACTTTGCGGTGTGCCGTTAGTCGCTGGTGCTCTGTCAACGCCACCGCCGATTCCCTTGTAGGTCGGATTAGCCGAAGGCGTAATCCGACATCACGGCAGTAATCCAACATCAAAGCACGTTCCTATGTCGGATTACGCCTTCGGCTAATCCGACCTACGTGGCACCGGCCATGATGGGTGGCGAACCCTAGGCCGATCTCGCACGCCGTGGCCGGATCTGGTAGGGTGCGCCCCATGAGCACCATCAGCTTCATCGCGGACACCAAGGAAGACGCGGCGTTTCGGCTGGAAGTCCGAAGCTGGCTCGAGGAGAACCTGCCGCCGGAGTTGAAGGGCTGGTCTACCCGGCCGCCGCCGGAGATGATCCGGCCGTGGCAACGCAAGCTCTACGACCGTGGCTGGATCGCCCCCAACTGGCCGAAGCAGTACGGCGGCATGGACGCCACCCTCAACCAGCAGTTGATCCTTCAGGAAGAGTTCGGCCGCGCCGAGGCGCCGGTGCTGTCGCGGCAGGCGGTGGGGCACATCGGGCCGATCCTGATACGCCACGGCACCGAGGAGCAGAAGGCCGCGCACCTGCCCAGGATGCTCTCGGGCGAGGTGCTGTGGGCGCAGGGCTATTCCGAGCCCGGATCGGGCTCCGATCTGGCCAGCCTGCGCACCCGGGGCGAGGTCGACGGCGACGAGCTGGTCATCAACGGCCACAAGATCTGGACCACCGGGGCCCACCACGCCGACTGGATGTACGCGCTGATCCGCACCGACCCGGATGCGCCGCGCAAGCAGTTGGGCATCTCCATGGTGCTGATCGACCTCAAGACGCCGGGGATCACCATCCGCCCCATCAAGACGCTGGCCGACGACGAGGAGTTTGCCGAGGAGTTCTTCGACAACGTGCGGGTGCCGCTCAGCAACGTGGTGGGGAAGCTGAACGACGGCTGGCGCGTGGCCAAGGCGCTGCTGGATTCGGAACGGCTCGGCAACGCCAATCCGCAACTGGCCCTGGACATGCTGGAGCGGGTGAGGAAGGTGGCCCGGGCCACGGGCGCCGCCGACGATCCGGTGTTCCAGGACCGGCTGACCCAGGCCGAGCTGGATGTGCTCGCGCAGTCGGCGGTCTTCGCCCACGCGGTCCAGATCGCCCGGGCGGGCAAGGAGATCGGCGCCGACTCGTCCTTCATCAAGATTGTCTCCACCGATATCGTGCAGCGCATCGCGGACCTCTTGCTGGACGCGGCCGGTGAGCACGGTGCGGATACCGGGGCGCTGGACACGCCGGAGGGTCCGGTGGACGTCTCGGTGCTGTGGCGCGAGGTGCGGCGCATCTCCATCTACGCCGGCACCAGCGAGATCCAGCGCAGCGTCACCGCCAAGCGGGTCCTGGGTCTGCCGTAGTAGGGGCGGTTTTCAAAACCGCCCGCGCCACATCGAGAGGCAGCATGCCCGAACTGCCGGACGTCCTGCTCTACCTCCATGCCCTGGAGCCTCGGGTCGTAGGCGAGACCCTCGAGAAGGTCCGCCTCGCGAGTCCGTTCCTGCTCCGGTCCGTGGACCCGCCGATACCGGAGGCCGAGAACCGGAAGGTCCTGGGGCTCCGCCGGCTGGGCAAGCGGATCGTCTTCGAGCTGGAGGGCGACCTCTTCCTGGTCTTCCACCTTATGATCGCCGGGCGTTTTCGCTGGCGCCCGCCCCGGGCTCGTGTCCCGGGCAAACTGGGCCTGGCGGCTTTCGACCTGTCGTCCGGCACCCTGGTCCTCACCGAGGCCGGCTCCATCAAGCGGGCTTCGTTGCATGTCGTGCGCGGCGCCGGGAACTTGAGCCGGCACGATCCCGGCGGCATCGAGGTGCTGGAATGCGGTCTGGAGGATTTCCGGCGGGTGCTTGCGAGCGAGAATCACACGGTCAAACGCTCCCTCACCGATCCGCGTTTGTTCAGCGGCATCGGCAACGCCTACTCCGACGAAATCCTGCATCGCGCCCGTCTGTCCCCCATGAAACAGACAAGGCATATGGATGAGGCGGAGATCGAATCGCTGTTCGCTGCCGTGCGGGAGGTGCTTCGAGACTGGTGTCTGCGGCTTCAAAAGGAAACCGGGGATGACTTCCCCGAGAAGGTCACCGCGTTCCGTCCGGGGATGGCCGTGCACGGGCGCTACCGGGAGCCGTGCCCCGAGTGCGGCGCTCGTGTTCAGCGAATCCGTTATGCGGCCAACGAATGCAACTACTGCGCCCGGTGCCAGACGGGAGGACGGCTCCTGGCCGACCGGTCACTGTCACGGCTGCTGAAGAAGGATTGGCCGCGGACGCTGGAAGAGCTGGAAGAAATCAGGACGGAGCGAAGCATTTGACGGGCTTGGCCGGACTAACGCAGCTTGATCCCCTGCCGCCGTTTCTCTTCCGCCACTTCCCAGCCTCCCTGGGTGTACCACTCGACTTGCCGGAACAGTCCGCTGAGGATCTTGACGTCCCGCTCCTCGAGGCCGGCGCGGCCGAGGACGCGGCGTAGAGCGAGCAGGATGTGTTCGGGGTTCTGCGGGTCGAGGAAGCCGACCTTGAGGAGGGTCTCCTTCATGCGGTCGAACAGGGCTTCGACCGCCTCCGCGCCCGCCCGCTCGATGCGCTCTTCCCGTAGCGGTCCGGCGGCGGCGGCCAGGTAGATCTCGTACAGGCACACCATGACGGCCTGGGCCAGGTTCAGGGACGGTTGCTCCGGGTGGCTCGGAATGGTGATGAGGCGCTGGCAATACTTGAGGTCGACGTTGCTGAGCCCATGATCCTCCGGGCCGAACAGGAGCGCCGCCGGCCTGGCGTCATCACCCCGGACGGCTGCCACCAGGTCTTGCGCTGCTTCGCGCGGGAGCTCGACGTGGTCGCGGTACAATCCCTTGCGACAGGTGGTCCCCACCACCAGGCCGCAGTCGGAGACGGCTTCGCGGATGGTCTCGAACCGCCGCGCGCGGTCGAGGATGTCCCGGGCATGCACCGCCATGGCGCGGGCCGACAGGCTTTCGGTGCGCCCCCCGCCCACCAGCGCCAGGTCCCGGAGGCCGGTGTTCTTCATGGCCCGGGCCACGGAGCCGATATTGCCGGACCCCTTGGGTCGTACCAGTACCACGCGTATCTTCTTGAGTGTCTCCGTCAAGGGGGAACCGGACACGAGCCGGAGCGCGTGCGCCGGCTCGTCGTGAAGTGACCGCGGGTCAGGAGCCTTTGCCCCTGGCCTTGGCGATCATCGCCGCAAGCTGCTCCAGAGGAATGGCGCCCCTCACGATCTCGTCTCCGACGATCAGCGTCGGGGTGCCGTCGATGCGTAACGCCTCAGCCAGTCGGCGATTGTTGCCGAGGACGTTGAGGACCTTCGGCGTCTCCATGTCTTTCTTGAGCCGGTCGGTGTCCAGGCCCATGGAGCGCGCCATGGTCATGATGGCGTCGTCGGTGAGCGTGCCCCTGGCACCCATCAAGGCTTGGTGAAACGCCAAGTAGTAGCCCTGATTCCGCGCCGCCAGCGCCGCCTGAGCGGCCCGGAACGAGTCCGGACCCAGCACCGGGAACTCCTTGAAGACGACTCGCAGCTTCGGGTCCTGCTTGGTGATGCTAAAAAGGGTCGGCGCAAACCGCTTGCAGTAGCCACAACGGTAGTCGAAGAACTCCACCAGCGTCACGTCACCGCCGGGATTGCCGCCCACGAACGAATCCGGGTCCGCCAGGAGCTTCTGCCGGTGTTGTCGGAGAGCGGCCCGGTCGCGTTGGGCCTGTTGCTGCCGTTGTTTCGCTCGGTGGCGGTCCACGGCCTCGAAGATCACTTCCGGGTTCTTGAGGAGATACTCGCGGACGATCTTCTCGACCTCTTCCACCGAGCGTTGTCCGGAGGCCTGTTCAGCCCCCGCAACGGCGGCCAAGCCTGCAAACAGCAGGAATGCGGTCGTGGCAAACAACTGGCGAAACATTCGCTTCCTTCCTTGAGTCAGCGGATCGAATTGGAACCGGATCCCGCGAGTCTACAGGACATCTCCTGGTGGCGCCAGCCGGATCAAGTCCGTGGGTGACGCCCACATGCCCTCTGCCTGCGTAACCTGATCGTAACAATCGTTTAATTCCTCTGTGATGTTGCCGTAATAGGCTGATAATCGCCGTCGGTTGGAATGCCGCCAACACCGGCAGGATCATGCGGCTGCATGTTCGGTGATTCTGCTCAGCGACAAAGGTTCAACCAAAGGGAGGCGTATGTATCGGAAAAGTGTGTTGAAGGCGGCCGTGATTACACTGGTCGTGGCGGGTCTGGCGACCTCGGCCGCGGCGCAGCAGCGCGACTACATACAGATCGTGGGATCGTCCACGGTTTATCCGTTTACCACGGTGGTCGCCGAGCAGTTCGGCAAGACCACCAAGTTCAAGACCCCCAAGGTCGAGTCCACGGGCTCGGGTGGCGGTCTGAAGCTCTTCTGCGCCGGCGTCGGCGTGGAGCATCCCGATCTGACCAATTCTTCGCGGCGCATCAAGAAGAGCGAGGTCGAGCGTTGCGCCAAGAACGGCGTCAAGGAGATCGTCGAGCTCAAGGTCGGCTACGACGGCATCGCGGTGGCCAATTCGAAGAAGAGCAAGGCGCTGAGCCTCACCCCGCGTGATCTCTTTCTCGGCCTGGCCAAGGAAGTGCCGGCCAATGCCGACGGCAGCCAGCGCAAGGCCAACCCCTACAAGATGTGGAAGGATGTCAACCCGAAGCTCCCCGCCGTGAAGATCGAGGTGCTGGGCCCTCCGCCGACGTCCGGAACGCGGGACGCGTTCGTCGAGTTGGTGATGGACGCGGGATGCAAGAAGTTCTCCGCCATCAAGACGATGTCCAAGAAGCCCAGACGGGCCGCTTGCCGCGCCATGCGTGAGGACGGCGTTTTCGTCGAGGCGGGCGAGAACGACAACCTGATCGTGCAGAAGCTGGATGCCAATGCCAACGCGTTCGGAATCTTCGGCTTCAGCTTTCTCGACCAGAACACCGACAAACTCCAGGGCGCGGCCATCAATGGCGTCAAGCCCGAGTTCGAGACCATCGCCGACGGCAGCTATCCGGTCTCGCGTCCGCTGTACGTCTACATCAAGAAGGCCCATCTGGACGTGATCGCGGGCATGAGGGAATTCCTGGCCGAGTACACCAGTGAGAAGGCCTGGGGCGACGACGGTTATCTGTCCGACAAGGGCCTGATCCCCATGCCCAAGAAAGAGCGTGCGCAGTTTTCTTCGGACGTGAAAAACCTGAAGAACCTGGCTCTGTAACGCCTCTGTAACGTCACGTCCCGCGTCACGCGGGACACCGGAGTCCCGGCTGCGACGAGAGTGATCCGCCGCAGCCGGACTTTTAACCCGGCCGCTTAGGGTGGTCGGCGAAACGGCAAAGGGTTTCCCCGAGGCTATGGGCTCCCCAAGTTTGATTCTGGCGTTGCTGGGCTTGAGTTCCGTAAGCTACTACCTGGGCTGGCGACGCTCCATTTCCCTCGCCCAGGGGGCGGTCCGCAATCTGCACTCCCTTCCCGGCTACCACGGCCTCTACACCGCCCTGTGGGCCGCGGTCCCGGCGCTCTTGCTGCTGACCGTCGGAGTGGCGCTGAAGGGTCCCATCGTCACCCGGATCGTGGTCGCGGACCTGCCGCAGGAGATCCAGACTCTGCCGCCGGAGCGGCTCAATCTGGTCATCAACGACATCAGGAACCTGGCGTCGGGCAACATCGCCTCTCAGAGGAGCCCGGCCATGTTGGCCGCCGCGGACCGTTATGTCCGGTTGCAGGGCTACGGCGCCATCGCCATCACCGTGGCCGTGCTGGCGCTCGGCGCGTTCTGTGGCGCCATCGCCTGGCGCACCATCAAACCCGGCAAGCGCACGCGCAACGCGGTGGAGCGTACCATCCTGGGATTTCTGATGGCGAGCTCCACCATCGCCATCCTCACCACCGTGGGGATCGTGCTGTCGGTGCTGTTCGAGTCGCTGCGCTTCTTCCAGGCGGTGCCGTTGACCGAGTTCATCTTCGGCACCGAGTGGAGCCCGCAGATGGCCATTCGAGCCGACCAGGTGGGTGCATCGGGAGCCTTCGGCGCCATCCCGCTGTTTGCCGGCACGCTGCTCATCTCCTTCATCGCCATGCTGGTTGCCGTTCCGGTGGGCTTGATGTCGGCCATCTATCTCGCCGAGTACGCCCGGCCAGGGGTGCGGGCGGTGGTCAAACCCTTGCTCGAGGTGCTGGCGGGTATCCCCACCGTGGTCTACGGATTCTTCGCGGCCCTGACGGTGGCGCCGTTCATCCGCGGATTGGGCGAGAGCGTCGGCCTCGACGTCGCGTCCGAGAGTGCCCTGGCCGCGGGGCTGGTCATGGGAGTGATGATCATTCCGTTCGTCTCCTCACTCTCCGATGACGTGATCAATGCGGTGCCGCAGGTCATGCGTGACGGCGCCTATGCCCTGGGCTCGACCCAGTCCGAGACCATCAGGAAGGTGGTCATCCCGGCCGCTCTCCCGGGCATCGTCGGGGGCATTCTGCTGGCGGTCTCGCGCGCCATCGGGGAAACGATGATCGTTGTCATGGCTGCCGGACTGGCCGCGAACCTCACGGCCAATCCGCTCCGGGCGGTGACCACCGTCACGGTGCAGATCGTGACCCTGCTGACCGGCGATCAGGAGTTCGACAGTCCCAAGACGTTGGCCGCCTTCGCGTTGGGCCTGGTGCTTTTCATCGTCACTCTGGGCTTGAACGTCGTCGCCTTGCAGGTGGTGCGCAAATACCGGGAGCAGTACGAATAGGCATGGAAACACGTTCGAAAAGCGCCATCGAATGCGTGCGCGGCACCCTTGCCCGCCGGAATCGGGCCGAACGGCGCTTCAAGAATTTCGGTCGCGCCGCGGTGCTCCTGGGGCTTGCGTTTCTGGTGGTGATGTTCGTCAACATCATCGCCACCGGCTACCCTGCCTTCTGGCAGACCCATGTCAAGGTGCCGGTCTTTTTGGATCCACAGGTGATCGACCCCCAAGGCACCGGTGATCCCGAGACCCTCGGGTCGGCCGACTACGGCGCCGTGGTCAAGGCGTCGGTGCGTTCGCTCTTTCCCGAGGTGAAGGGGAGACGGGACCGGCGGGACGTCGCCAAGCTGGTCAGTCGAGGAGCCGTCTTCGAGCTTCGCCGTATGACCCTGGAGGATCCCTCGCTGGTAGGCGTCAAAACCGAGTTGTGGGTGCCCGCCGACGACGACTACGACATGCTTCACAAGGGAAACGTCGACCGGACGCGCCCGGAGGCGGACCGGCGGCTGTCGGACAAGCAGATCGAGTGGTTCGATCGCCTCGTGGCCGAGGGGCGGGTCGAGTCGCGTTTCAACGTCACCTTCTTCACGGCGGGGGACTCCCGGGAGCCGGAGCTTGCCGGCATCTGGGGCGCGGCCATGGGGTCGTTCTTCACCCTTATGGTGACGTTGTCGTTGTCGTTCCCCCTCGGCGCGGCCACCGCCGTCTATCTGGAGGAGATTGCCCCCAGGAACCGCTTCACCGGCCTGATCGAGGTGAACATCAACAACCTGGCGGCGGTGCCGTCCATCGTCTTCGGCCTGCTCGGTCTGGCGGTGTTCATCAATCTGTTCGGTCTGCCGCGCTCCGCGCCCCTGGTGGGGGGACTGGTTCTTACCCTGATGACGCTTCCCACCATCATCATCGCCGGCCGCGCGGCGCTCAAGTCTGTCCCGCCGTCAATACGAGAGGCGGCCCTGGGGGTGGGCTCGTCCAAGATGCAGATGATCGCTCACCACGTGTTGCCCCTGGCCATGCCGGGCATGTTGACAGGGGCGATCATCGGCATGGCCCGAGCCCTGGGTGAGACCGCGCCTCTGCTGATGATCGGGATGGTTGCGTTCGTAGTGGACGTTCCACAGGGCGTGACGGATCCGGCGACCGCGTTGCCCGTGCAGATCTTTCTTTGGTTGGACAGCCCTGAGCGCGCTTTCGTGGAGCGGGCGTCCGCGGCGATCATGGTGCTGCTGGCCTTTCTCATCGCGATGAACGCCATGGCCGTCGTGCTGCGGCGGCGCTTTGAAAGACGCTGGTAAGCTGGCACCAAAGAGGTGCCGGCGTGGAAACAGTTCAGGAGACGCCGATTATGGCCGACCGGGCGGGTGTAACAGTCATGGAAACAGGTGCGCTGGAGTTCCGGGCAGCCGGGACGGACGACGTCGACGAGCGGCGGGAAAGCCGTGAGACCGTGGGCACGCCGTTCGCGGACGACCCGCGCATGACCTGTCGCAACGTCAATGTCTATTACGGCGACAACCATGCCATCAAGAACGTGAGCCTGGATATCGGCCGCGAACAGGTGCTCGCGATGATCGGGCCATCCGGGTGTGGCAAGTCCACCATCCTGCGCGCGCTCAACCGGATGAACGACACCATCGACGGTTGCCGCATGACCGGTGAGATCAAGCTCGACGGCCAGGACATCTACGACAAGGAGATGGACGTCGTGCCGCTACGAGCCCAGGTGGGCATGGTGTTCCAGAAGCCCAACCCCTTCCCCAAGTCGATCTTCGACAACATCGCCTACGGCGTGCGCATTCACGGACTGGCGGGGTCCAAGTCCGAGCTCGATGGGATCGTCGAAAGCAGCCTCAAACGCGCCGGCTTGTGGGAAGAGGTGAACGACCGGCTCGACGACCCGGGTACCGGTCTCTCCGGCGGCCAGCAGCAGCGGCTGTGCATCGCCCGCACCATCGCGGTGAGCCCGGAGGTGATCCTCATGGACGAGCCCTGCTCGGCCCTCGACCCCATCGCCACCGCCAAGGTAGAGGATCTGATCAACGAGCTGGGACGCGACTACACCATCGCCATCGTCACCCACTCCATGCAGCAGGCCGCCCGGGTATCGCAACGGACCGCCTACTTCCACCTGGGAGACCTCCTGGAGGTCGGCCCCACGGACCAGATCTTCACCAACCCCATCCACCCCCTGACCGAGGACTACATCACCGGGCGCTTCGGCTGATCGGAATCTCCTGCTCTGTCGTAGGTCGGGTTAGCCGGGGTTAGCCGAAGGCGTAACCCGACACGGTACCGCCGCCTTGTGTCGGATTACGCTTCGCCAATCCGACCTACGGTCCGAAAACGTCATTCCCGCGAAGCAGGCTGCGTCAAAAGGCTGGCCACGAAAGAGGCGGCAGTAACCCGAAACGTCATTCCCGCGAAAGCGGGAATCCAGGGGTGGGCCGGCGATGTACAGCCGTCGTGTTCAGTTGCCGGTGACCGAGTCCACGTTGCCGAACAGCGCTTCGAGCCGTTCCAACGCCTCTGCCGGAAGCGGCGGCTTGAGCGCCGCGGCGATGTTGGCCTCAAGGTGCCTCTCGTCCCCGGTCCCCGTCAGCACCACATCGGCCCCCGGCTCGTGCACGCAGAAACGGTAGGCCGCCTCGGTGAGGGTTTCCGCGCAGCCGTTGTCCGTCAGGAACCCCAGGTCGGCGCCGGGTTCCAGGATGGCGCGTTGCTCCATCTCCCGCAGCAGCTTCTCGAGCTGCGCCGGCTGGCTCAACGCGCGCCGGACGGCGAACATGACCAGGGTGCCCACACCCTTTTCGAGGGTGAGAGGGAACACGTTTCGGCGCGCCGACGGGTTCAGCAGATTGAAGCCGACCATGACCACGTCCCACCAGGGGTCGTGCAGGCCTCGCTGAAGCATCTCGTGACGCGGGTTCGCGGGGAACTCTTCGGTAATGCCCACGGCGCGAATCTTGCCCGCCTCCCGCAAGTCTGAGACCACAGGCGCCAGCACGCTCGCGGCGAAGTCGTAGCCCGCGTCGCCCACCCCATGGAGATGGTAGATGTCCACGTAGTCCGTGCCCAGTCGTTTCAGGCTCGCGTCGAGTCCCGACCGGATGGTGCCCGCCGGATCCGGATCGCCCGGCTCCGGCAGCGTCTTTTTGGCGGACACCACTACGCGGTCCCGTGGAACGTCGCGTAGCGCCGCGCCGACGATCTCTTCGGTGCCATAGGTCTCCGCGGTGTCGAGCAGGTTCACGCCGAGGTCCAGCGCCTTGCGCACGAGGTTGACGGAATGGTCCTGACTCTTTCCGGCACGTTGTCCGAGCCGGCTGGGACCGCCGCAACCGAGTCCGACGACGCTTACCTTGAGGCCGGTGCTGCCGAGATTTCTGTAGTTCATAAAGACCTCTGCATGTCGCCCTTCGACTCCGGTCGGGACGAGCGCGCCGACCCCCAAATTGTCGTTCCCGCGAAACAGGCTGTGTCATAGACGCCAACTTCAGGGTATGCCGCTACCGGGTCCCCGGTTTGCGGCTCAGGTGTTCCTCAAGAAATGCCTCAATTGAGGCGACGACATGTGACTCTGGGATGCTATGACTGGCATGGTCGAATTCGACGAATTCCACCGATTTGCCCCCTTCCTTCAGCAGATGGAACATCTCCTGGGATTGGGACACCGGAACGCGCTTATCGCGTGATCCCGCGATCAACTGGACCGGTGCGACGATTCGATCGGTATTGTTGATCGGCGAAATTTCGGCTAACGCCAACACGGGCACATCACGGCTCCCGAGGAATTCACGCCAAACCACGCGGTTGAAGGGATGGAGCCAGTCGGTTTTCCAGAAATCGACTGCATCGGTTATGGCGTTGATTGCGATTCCTGCCCTGAAGCTGTCAGGGTGGTGCGCCAGCATCACGAGTGTCAGAAATCCGCCGAAACTACCTCCAAACAGTACGATCCCATCGCGCGTGGCGTGCCCGTTTGCTATGGCCCATTCGGCGGCATCCAGGACGTCGTGCTGCATGCTCCCGAACAAGGTCCCGTTCCCCGCCTCGAAAAACCTTTTTTCATACCCGCGGGATCCGCGATAGTTGAGCCTGAGCACCGCGTAGCCCTTGCTGGCAAGGAACTGAACCACCGCGGGGCTTGGCCAGAAATACCGGAGCCACGGGCCGCCATGAAGCATGAGGATCATCGGGGAGGGACGAGGGGCCTCGGGATCCTGCGGCAACGTCAGATAACCGTAGAGCTGCAGTCCGTCGCGCGCTGGAAACGTCACCGGTCGAGAGGGAGACGGCGGATGGCGATACGACGCGAGAGAGCTGCCTGACAATTCCCGGGACGTATTCTTCTCGATATCGAGAAAGTACCAGCTACGATGTAGTTTCGGGTTCGCTACCTCGACGACGGCGGATTTCGCCATCATGTCAATACTTGCCAAGTCCATGCGAGATGGTTTGCCGACTTTCTCGTGCAGCGCCTCGTATGCGGCCTCGAGCCCGTCATGAAAGTGCACGACGACCTGGTAGCCCGGGTTGTAGGAAACCAGTAAAGGCGTGCCCTTGCCGTCCTTGTCGAAAAGGATTATCGCCTTCGTCAGATCATAGCGATCGTGCTCGAAGAAAACCTCTTCCTCTCCCGTCTCGACATTCAGCCGGACCAGCGCGACCCTCTCGCGCTGCCGGTTGGAGAGTGCCCACACCGCACCATCCTGTTGCACGGATCCGATGGGAACCAACTCGGTGTAAACCGGGGAATAGTCGAACAGCGAGGCCCATTCCCCCGACGACGTCAGGGATTGGAACACGAGCTGCCCGGCAGGCGATCCTTTGATCCTCGCGACGACATGGCCCTTCGCCGTCATGAGCCAGTTCAGGACGCCCCGACCGTCTTCGATCAAGACCCGGCATCGGGTCTTGATGTTCTGTTCGCCGGAGTCCAGGCTCAAATCGCAGCGATAGAGTGGCTGATGGCCTCGCGAAGTTCTCGCGACGAGAAAGGGATCTGTGGGCGAAGGAAAACGGAAGACACTGGGCCCTTCGTCTGCCGGGATGGCTCCCGGTCCGGTAATTGCAACCTTGTCGGTTCGTTCGACATTGGGGCCGAGTGACAGCCGGTATATTTTCTTGTCCTTGGCGACCGCGTAAGCAATGTCGCTGCTTTCGCCCCAAACGGCTTGAGTGAAGGAATGCGACAAGAGCCCGAAAGATCGACCTGAAGAGGTTTCCACGACGTCGACAAATGTGCCGCCCTCGTGATCGTTCAGAACGATCATCTTTGCGCCGTCATATGACAGCGCATGGCCCCATGCCGGGGGCTGCGCATGAATCTGGCGCTTGGCCGTGGTGTCGCGACAGCCTTCTAGTGCCACAGCCGCAACGAGGCTGATCAAGGCCAATACGCAGGAGAGACTCCGCCTCGGAAGGGGCTTTCCAGTCTGCGGATACGGGCTCCGGGACGCGTCAGCGACCGCGTCATCGGGAATTCGTTTCGAGAAGCTTGTCGACAATGTCGTGAAGATTGAGCCGCCGCGCCAAATTGATCGCTGACACAGTTCTGCTTCGGCCACAGCGATTGTAATCCTTCAGTTCCGGGTCCTTCTTGATGAGCACATCGACAATATCGGGGTGCCTCCTGGCAATGGCCGCACAGATCGCTCCGGACGAAGGTCCACGGGTGGAAGCGCCCTTGTTCAGCAGAAACACCACCATCTCCGTCTGACCGAAAAGGGCCGCAGCCACGAGGATCGGCCTGTGTATGACGCGGCCGCCCGCAAAACGCGGATGCTGAAAGGAAATTGTCGTATCCGGATCGAAGTCCTTGGCCGCGATCCTGCGCAACCCCTTGATGTCGCCGGTCGCCACGAGTGTGGCGAGAGAGTCCGTCGAGGGGCGCTGTGGTGCCGGGCGACGGACGGCCTGTGGCTCTTCCACTTTCGGAACGGCGATGCCTCGGACGCCCACCCTGGAGAGAAGGGACTCAAGGGTTCCGGCATCCACCTGACCGGAAACCGGGCAGTAGAGACCATTCACACGAGTGTTGCCGAGATTGTCGGGGTCGCTGAACGTACCGTCATCGAAGTAGAGAAGAAACACTCCGCATCGATGCTTGTCCGCCGTGAAAATCAGAAAATCGGCCAGCCCCAGCGCTGTCCCCGCGGTGCCGGTCTCAACGGTCGAGAAAGGCTTGTCCTTGAACCACGCGAGACCCTTTGCATGCCGATCGAGACTTGGCCGCCGGCTGGCGGAGAAGTGGCGGCCGGGAGGCAGTATAAGCAGGTCAACCCCGAAGACCGGAAGACCGCGGGAGCCGGCTTTCCATTGAGCCCGATAGTGTTCATGCGAGGTTTTGGTTTCGTCGAAGGGATGGTAGTGATGCAGCGCCCGGAGATCTTCCAAGTGACGCCCCAAGAACACGATCCTGTTTTCCGCCTCGGTCATTCCCCGCCACTGTACGGCGAAAGCGTCCGTGGATGCAGCCAGAACGAGTGCGAGGCCCAGCGCGAACATATTGCCGAGTACCATGTAGCGCATGATATGCTTTGATCGCATCACGACTCCTTGCAACCGGGGCCACCTCAATTCCCATCGGGGTACTACCCTTTGGCCTCCCAGGTCAACCTGACCTTCAGGCCGTTCAGGTACGTCCAGGGGAGAAGCCCCTTGTGCTGAAGCATGCCGACGACGATGCCGGAAGCAATTCCGTGCTTATCAGCAAATGCCCGAACGCTGCGCTCACTGCGCGGTGATGTGGCAACAAATTGTTCCCACGCACGTTGAGGGACCAGAATGTTGGATGCCCACTCATCGGCCTCTGCCTCCAGTTCGCCGTTGTTTCCGGTAGCCTCGTGAACAAAGATCCTCCTTTTGCTGTGGAGCAGAATATGCGCCACTTCATGGAAGCAGCTAAACCAGAGATGGTCATCGGATTTGTGCCGCGCACTTAGCTGGACTACGGCTTTCCGTGCGAGGCAACGCGGGAGCCGTAGGATATTTACTTGGAGCGCTCCCTTGCCTACGCTGTTCGTGTGGTGTATCTTAGGTGTATGTCACGCACCAATATCAACATCGACGACGAGGCGTGTGCGGAGGTCATGCGCCGCTATCGCCTGAGCACCAAGCGTGAAGCCGTGAACTTTGCGCTCCGAGCCCTTGCGGCAGAACCCTTCGGCGTCGACGAGGCTCGGCGTCTTCGTGGGTCGGGATGGGAGGGCGACCTCGACGCCATGCGGACCAGCCGTTCGTGATCCTGATCGACACTTCCGCGTGGGTCGAGTTTCTTCGCAATACCGGCTCGGCGACGTGTAGTCGCGTCGACGAGCTACTCGATGACGAGATCGCGATCTGCGATGCGATCCGGATGGAGGTGCTTGCCGGAGCGCGCGACGAGCGACATCTACAGTCACTCCGGCGTTTGCTTGCGCTTGCGACGGTGTTGCCAACGGAACCTGCCCACTACGACGATGCTGCAACTCTCTACCGCACCTGCCGCCAAGGAGGGGAGACCGTTCGCAAGTTGATCGATTGCCTTATCGGTGCCGTTGCTATCCGCGCCAACACGCCTGTACTCCACAGAGATGCCGACTTTGATGTCCTGGCTCGTCATTCGGAACTGAAAACAGCAACATGATATTCGACGATTTGGACCCCTTGCCCGTCGGCTCAAACGTTACGGAAGGAGCGTGTGAAACCATGCCCCGTCTCACCATTACGCTTACGGACCGGACGCACCGCGCGCTGAAGAAGGCGGCGGCACGCCAGGGTCGTTCCATGTCCTCAATTATTGAAGAGAGCCTGGAAATGAGGGGTATCTGGACCTCGAACACGGCTTGGGAGGTCGTCGCCAAGGTACGGGCGCGATCCGGCCTTGACGCGGACGCCGCGATGGCGTTGGCGGTCGAAGAGACAGCACGTCATCGGACGGAGCGGTAGCGCTGTCTTGCCCACCGATTGGATCAGTCCAACGACGGGAACGAGGTGTTTGCCTTTGGATCGGCGAAAGCCATATTTCATATATGGCTTGGTGCCTGCTTGGCGCATCAGCCCGCCCCCTCAAACGCATACCCCGCCCGATAGAGGCTTATCTCGTCGAAGTGCCGCCCCACCAGCATCATTCCCACGGGCCGGCCGTCATCGGTGGCGCCGCACGGCAGGGTGATGGCGGGATGGCCGGTGACGTTGAAGGGGCCGGTGTTGGCCAGCATCTCGCTAGCGCGCCGGGAGCGCTCGGCGGGGCTGGCGTCGGGCGCGGGCAGGGGGGTGGCCGCCATGGGGGTGGTGGGCATGAGCAGCAGGTCGTAGTCGGAGAGTACCTCGTCGTAGGCCCGGCGGATGGTGCGGCGCAGGTGCTGCGCCTTGACGTAGTAGCGTCCGGGGTGGCGGCTACGCACGAAGCCGCCGAACAGGATCAGCGCCAGGAGGTTCTCGGGCAGCTCGCGCCAGCGCGGGCGCCAGGCGGCGAATCGCTCGGCCAGGCCGGACGACCCGAGACCTTCGGCGTCGGGCATGATGCCGCATTCGCCCATGGAGTGGGCGAGGCCTTCGACGTAGATGGGTTGGGCGAGCAGCCAGGCTTGTTTGTGAACGGGGACCGATACTTCCTCGACATGGATTCCCAGGGAGGGAAGGGTGCCGGCGGCGGCGCGGACCCGTTCATCGACTTCGGCTTCGGCGTTGCGGTGCCCGAAGCCTTCTTTCACCACGGCCACGCGCAACCCCTTGGCGCCGGCCCTGCGCGCCCTGGTGTATTTCACCGGTAGCCAGGAGCTTGGCTGGCGCGGGTCCATGCCGTCGCGTCCGGCGAGCGCTTCCAGCAGGAGGGCATTGTTGTCCACGTCGCGTGTCATGGGGCCGCAGTGGTCCACGGCCGGGTCCACACCGAGTATGCCGGTGTATGGGACGAGCCCGTGGCTGGGCTTGAGCCCCACGATGCCGCACCAGGCCGCGGGCACCCGGATGGAACCGGCCTGGTCGCAACCCAGGGCCATGCCCGCGTCGCCCACGGCTACGGCCACGGCGCTCCCGGACGACGAGCCGCCGGCCGAGTAGCCCTCCTTGTGCGGATTGATGACCGGTCCGTTGGCGCAGGTGTGGCTTCCGCCCGAGAGGGAAAGATACTCACAGTTGGTCTTGCCCACGATCTCGGCGCCCGCGTGGAGCGCCCGGGTGACGACGGTGGCGTCAACGTCGGCCACGGTGCCCTCCAGGAACGAGGCGCCGTTCATCATCGGCAGGCCGGCCACGCAGATGGAGTCCTTCACGGCCAGGGTCTTGCCCGCGAGCCGGCCGCGGTACTCTTCCCGGATCGACGCCTTCACGAACCAGGCGTTGTGGCGGTTCTCGGCCGGCCTCGGGCGGCGCCCGGGTGAGCGCCGGTGCCCAACCCCCGGCAGCGGGTCGGGTGCCTCGTCCACCAGCGCATAGGCGCGGGCGAAGCCGTCCATCCGGTCCAGATAACCGGCCAGCTCGTCGTCGGACAGATCGATGCCGAGATCGTCTGCAACGGCCCGCATTTGCTCGTGCGTCGGTCGTGAAAAGGATATGAGACGGCTTTCCCGGTGTACGGACATTGAAAGGGGTTTAATGTATGATCCGGTATTGGTGCAAGGTCGATGGCTGCTAAGGTACGATGTAGCCCTCCAACCCCTGTAAAGTCAGTTCAATAACCGCCTGTTAGCCGTCAGAATAGGTACTCCTTGTGCAGCAAAGTCGCCGTCGTCAGTGACAAGCTTCAGGCCATTTCTCTTGCACGCCTCACCGATTACTTGATCATTGAAGTCAATGCCGCCGTTCCCATATTCGGCAGTCAAGGTGTCCATGTCCAGTGCAGTGAAGCAACTTTCCATGCGCGAACATTGCATCAGTATGCGCCGGGTATCCGCGGCAATGTCCGGGGCGACCAATTTGAAGGCATCACTGTTGCGGAACTCCTTGAAACTCATTCTGGGCGCGCAATCCGATTCCTGGTAGTGGAATCTAGCCCAGCGGTTGATGATCTCCGACAGCACGACCACGTCAATATAGATGTGGCTTCCCGCTTCCAGCATGCGCCGGAATGCCGTGGAGTAGTTGTCCTTTCTCGCATCACGACCGGGCTTTTGCGGTCCATGGATCAGCAGCCAAACATTGGCGTCCAGAAATAGTTCATCGTCCGACGTGAAACGGTATTCCTTCAAGTGTAAAGCATCACTGGCCATCGTCTTCGTCCACCCTCAAGCGTCTTCGTCACCCTCAATCGTCTCACGAACCGCACGGTTGAATCTCTCAGGGTCTTTGAAGTACAGCTTGGCGGTGTCAACGACGCGCTTCAGGAGAGCCCTGTCCTCCGCCTCCATGTCTTCGACCTTCAGCAATTCTCGAATGTGAGTCTCGTCGAATTCGCCGTACAATTGGCCTACCGCCGTGTTAAGAAAGGCTGACGTCAGCGTCGAAACGTTGAGGAACGAGAGGACGACGTGGCGGTTCTGCCTGAGAGTAGCAGCGAGCCGGTCGTGCACCTTTTGCCCGTCGCCCGAAGCCACACACAAAGGGCTTCCGATCACTCCGAATACGGATATCACAACGGTTTTGTTCATCGGTGAAACCTTAGAAAATGTCATCTGTTTCGGGTTCGGAGGAGAGCTTGTAAGAATTGCGGTCCGCGGTATTGATTTCGACGCTTACGACCGTACCAGGTAACGCGTGCTGGAGTCGTGCCGTTTTATTCTTGCGACCTTTCCGCCTCCAATAGCCCGCGTCAGATACAATCTGAAGGGAGCCGCCGTTCAAGTCAATGAATTCGCAGAGCAATTTCAAGCCTAAACCGCCCGGGACATCTCCCCGTTTTGTCGTGTTGTTTGCTCGGGTAGCCCATTCGATGGCTTCTTCCGGCGCCATGTCGTCTCCGGTATGGCGGCGGACGTTGCGCCGTATACCTATACCTAGATCGGCAACACAGAAGTCGAGTTTAGACCGGCTCGGGAAAAATTGCCCGCAACTGAAGATACCCAGTTTTGTGCGAGAATGCAGGACCGCGTTGCTGAATATCTCGAAAATGCTCTCGCGGAACTTTTTTTGAAGGCCCGTGGACATCTCCGGCATCTCCGAGCGCTGGATGAACTCATCCTCGATGTAACTCGCAAAGTAACGATCGTCGTCGGCGTCGAATCGTTTGTAGGAAACGGTTGTTCCCCAGTGATCGGGAATTTTGGTCCGGCCGTAATGGCTCAGGAAACCGTTTTTTGACAGAATATTTTTGACGGCCGGGCGAATATTGACCAAACGGACCGTGTTTAGCTCGTTTTCCAACCGATACAGTATTGCCCCAAATACGGCGCACATGTCAGCGTCAAGCCAATCCGTCCCCTCCATGTCGATCTCTACGTCATCAAGGAAGCAGTCCTGGGCGTGGGCGTGAAGATGCGCAAGGGCCATGAATCCAGCCTTATCATGGCGGATCGCGGGCAGGGGGAGTTTCATGCTGAGAACTCGGCTATCGTCACTGTCCTAACATCCGCTTAACCCCGCAACCGGCGGTAGCGCCGGATCAGCGCGTTGGTGGAGCTGTCGTGATCCAACTCCGGCGCAGCCTCGCTTTCCAGCTCCGGCACGATCCGCTGGGCCAAGGCCTTGCCGAGTTCCACGCCCCACTGGTCGAAGGAGTTGATGCCCCAGATGGAGCCCTGGACGAAGACCTTGTGCTCGTAGAGGCCGATGATCTTGCCCAGGGTCTCCGGGGTCAGTTGATTCGCCAGGATCGTGTTGGTTGGGCGGTTGCCCTCGAAGGTCCGGTGCGGCACCTGGACGGCCGGCATGCCCTCGGCGGCGGCTTCCTCCCCGGTCTTGCCGAAGGCCAGGGCCTCGGTCTGGGCGAACAGGTTGGCCATCAGGAGATCGTGGTGGTTCCCCAGGGGATTGAGGGTCTGGCAGAAGCCGATGAAGTCGCAGGGGATGAGCTTCGTGCCCTGATGGATCAACTGGTAGTAGGCGTGCTGGCCGTTGGTGCCGGGCTGTCCCCAGATGATCGGGCCGGTCTGGTAGTCCACGGCCTCGCCGTCCAGCGTCACGTGCTTGCCGTTGCTCTCCATGTCGAGTTG
This sequence comes from uncultured Binatia bacterium (SeqCode), assembly GCA_965218305.1. Taxonomy (GTDB): domain Bacteria; phylum Desulfobacterota; class Binatia; order UBA9968; family JAJDTQ01; genus JAJDTQ01. The sequence goes on from OZ244617.1 coordinate 3,668,941, forward strand.
TTGGCAGTAGGCGCTCAGCCGCCAGAGGTACTGGTCGTAGGGCAGGATCGAATGGGTCTCGGCGCCGAAGAAGTTGTTGTACCAGATGCCCAGCAGGCCCAGCAGCACCGGCAGGTTGCGCTCGAAGGGCGCGGTGCGGAAGTGCTCGTCCATGGCGTGAAGGCCGTCGAGCATGGCTCGGAAGTGGGCCGGGCCGACGGCGATCATCAGCGACAGGCCGATGGCGGAATCGTAGGAGTAGCGGCCTCCGACCCAGTCCCAGAAGCCGAACATGTTGTCGGTGTCGATGCCGAACCGTTGTACTTCCTCGTGGTTGGTGGACACCGCGACGAAGTGGCTGGCCACGGCGGCCTCGTCCTTGAGCGCGGCGAGGCACCACTCCCTCGCCGTGTGGGCGTTCTTCAGGGTCTCGAGGGTGGTGAAGGTCTTGGAGCTGACGATGAACAGGGTCTCGGCCGGGTCCAGCCCCTGAGTGGTCTCGGCGAAGTCGGTGGCGTCCACATTGGAGACGAAGCCCAGGTCGAGCGACCGGTCGCTGTAGTGCCGGAGCGCCTCGTAGGCCATCACCGGCCCCAGGTCCGAGCCGCCGATGCCGATATTGACCACGTTGCGGATGGGTTTGCCGGTATAACCCTTCCATTCGCCGGAGCGGACCCGGTCCGCGAAAGACGCCATCCGGTCCAGCACGGCGTGCACGTCGGGCACCACGTCCTGGCCGTCCACAAGGATACTCTGGCCGCGGGGCGCCCGCAGCGCCACGTGCAGCACCGGCCGTCCCTCGGTGACGTTGATCCGGTCGCCGCCGAACATGGCGTCGATGCGCGCCCTCAGGCCGGTGGCATGCCCTAGCTCCAGCAGCAGGCCCAGGGTCTCGTCGGTGATGCGGTTCTTGGAGTAGTCGAGATAGAGGCCGGCGTCCTCGACGGTGAACCGCTCGCCGCGGCTCTCGTCCTCGGCGAACAGCGCGCGCAGGTGCACGTCCTTGATCTTGTCGTAGTGGTCGGCGAGGCTCTGCCACGCCGGCAGGCGGGTCAAGCGATGAGCGGCGATGGTCGTATCCTCCTGATTCAATCTGCCCGGTTCAGCGTCACGGCGACGTCGCCCTTGGCCACGTGGACGTGCCCCAGGTCGGCTCTCTTGGTGAGTTGCTCCACCAGCGCCACGACCGGCGGGCTGGTGCTCACGTAGGCCCGGGGCGGCGCGGCTGCGCGCATCTCGGCGATCTCGGCCTCGCTCAGCAGCCATCGCAGCAGCAGTTCCTCGTCCGAGACCCCGTCGCCTCCGAGCTTGGCGCGCATCTCGGAAAGGGGCGTCTCCTCCGGCTCCTGGGCCGCGATCTCCCTGGCCCGGGGCCGGTCGAGGATCTTGTCCTTGATGTTGGGGTCCATGAGCCGGCCGCCTTCCTCGCCGGCCCGTCCCAGGGCATAGCGGATCACCTGGTCGGTGACCTCCTTGTAGCGGTCCCCCACGATGACGTTGAGCGCCGCCTGGCTGCCCACGAACTGGGACAGCGGCGTCACCATGATGGGATAGCCGAACTCGGCCCGCACCCGGATGGACTCTTCCAGGGCCATCGGGAACCGGTCCCCGAACCGCACCTTGTCGAGCTGATGCTGGAGGTTGGACAGCATGCCGCCGGGAACCTGGTGCTGGTACTGGGCGTAGTCGTATTCCACGGGCTTGCCGATGGGGAAGCCCTCGCGCTTGGCGATGGTGGTGAGTTGCTTGGCCACGGGCTCCAGCACGGCCTCGTCCACGAGCGGGTTGTAGCCCAGGGCGCGGGCGTTGCGCGCCACGTTGAAGACATTGGGGTTGGAGGAGCTGTCCGCCAGCGGCGGCACCGCGGTATTGACGCTGCGGATCCCCAGGTCCATGGCCTCCAGGCAGCACAGCGGGCCGAGGCCGGTGGTGCAATGGGTGTGAAGCTCAATGGGGATGCCGTTGCAGTTCTCGAACATCACCGGCACCAGCGTGCGCATACGCTCCGGCGTGAGCAGGCCGCCGGGGTCCTTGAGACAGATGAGCGGCACCTCCAGGGAGGCCGCCTCGCGCGTCTTCCGGGCAAAGTATTCATCGGTGTGCTTGGGAGACACCGAGTAGATCATGTTGATGATGGGCTTGATGCCCACTTCACGCGAGACGTCCACCTTGCGCTTCCATCCGGCGAGGTCGTTCCACTCCTCGGAGATGCGCGCTTCCCGGATGCCGTTGGCGGCCATGCGCTCCATGAACAGGCGGTACATGCACAACGGGTTGAACTCGAAGGTGTTGACGCGGCCCGCGATGACCCGAAGCGGCGTCTCGGTTATGTGCTGCGCCATCAGCCGGACCCGCTCCCACGGATCCTCCTTGAGCTCCCGCACGCACTTCTTCAGGTGCGACCCGGAGATCAGCTCCATGGCCTCGAACCCCGCCCGGTCCATCTGCTCGGCCACGGAAAGCATCATGCCCGTGGTCATGTTCTCCGCCCACAGGCTCTGGTGCCCGTCGCGCAGGGTGGTGTCGACGAAGGTGATGTCCTTGCTGCTCATTGGCGTCCTCCATGCATGCTGCTGACCATATTGCGGGGGCGCGTAAATCTCAAGGGTTCAATCTTTCGCGACCCAAACGGGACGCTGGATAAGGGGGCGACCGGCGGGTCGCCCCTACGGGACCAGGTCCGAGGCATGTGGGTGATGGCGGGTTTAGACCATAAGGACCCGGATCGGCGATGGGTACGGAGGTGAACGGCCATGATCTCTGATTGCTGTAGGGGCGACCCGCGGTCGCCCCTGCCCGGGGCCAGATGCGGAATCCGGCATGGCAATTGCGTGAAAAGGCAACGTACGACCATGGACCCGGGATAGCGGCATAACGCCCGGAGACCGCCCCAGGTGAGGTAGTTCATGAAAGAGCGCTACGATCCGGAAAGGCGCAGACGCCGTTCGATGCGTCTGGAAGGGTATGACTATTCACAGGTCGGGGCGTATTTTCTCACCATTTGCACGGTCGACCGAAGAATCTTGTTCGGGAAAGTCGTGAATCATCAAATGGGTTTGAACGAGGCAGGCCGGATAGTTGAGGATGAATGGCTCAAATCCGCTCGGATCCGTGCCGAAATCGAACTAGACGCCTGGGTTGTCATGCCGAATCATTTTCACGGGATTTTGGCAATCGCCGACGTTGGTGGCGAGTGCAACCGCCGGTCGCGCCCTGATCAGCGGTCGTTGACCGCCGGCGTGGGTGTGCCGGATAGGGGCGACCGGCGGGTCGCCCCTACAGGACCCGGACCAAGGTCTGTGGGTGCAATAATGGCCGGTTTCAAATCGGCATCGGCCAGGCGCATCAACGCATTCCGCGGCACGTCTGGCGCATCGGTGTGGCAGCGTAACTACTACGAGCACGTCATCCGGCACGAAGCCGTGCTGAACCGCATTCGCCAATACATCGCGGAGAACCCGGCCCGATGGGCCGAAGACCCCGAGAATCCAGCCCGACGACGGCTCGACCGTGGAGGGGTATGACTATCCTGTTGTCGTTTCCCGCAAATTCCTCCGACAATTTGCTGGTCTTTCTTGCCGTCGGCTGCGTACGTCACCACGGGCTTGATCCGGGGTCTTCCTCGCGTGGTGCCCGCCCTGGGGCGACCGCCGGTCGCCCCCCTGACCGGCCGATCGCCCTGCATCAGCCGAGCCCGTAGAACCGGCGCGGATTGTCGCAGAGTATCTTCTCCACCACACTTGGCGAGACGTTCTCCTTGCGCCGCATGACCGCCACCATGCCGTCCTCCCGGGACTGGTCCTGGTGTCCGTAGTCGGACCCCATGATGATGTGGTCCTCGCCGATGTGGGTGAGCAGGTAGGGCAGGTCCTCGTCGGCTTCCGCGGCCACGTAGAGCCGGTAGTCACGGAACAGGTTGGGTCCCCAATCGAGGCTGGCGTCGGCATCGCCGCCAGCGTTGAGCCGGGCGCCGCTGGCCCGCTGCAAGTGGTGCAGCACGTAGGGCACCCAGGAGGCGGAAGCCTCAATGAAACCGAAGCGCAGATCCGGAAAGCGCTCCGGGATCTTGTGGGCCACCAGGTCGCGAAACGCGAACAGCGGCAGCGAGCGCACGTGGGGAAGGTTGTGGCTGAAGTTCCGGTCGAACACCTTGGTGATCTCCGGGGCGCCCGCCCCGGTGTGGATGCAGATGGCCATGCCGAGCCGGTTGGCCGCCTCGTACACGGGGAAGAAATACGATTCCGCCAGCGATCGGTCGCCCTCGACGCCGCGGAAGAACACCCCCACCGCGCCGTGGTCCCTGGCCGTCTCGATCTCCCGGACGGAGGCGTCCATGTCCCGGAGCGGCGGCACCACCACCCAGCGCAGCCGGTCTCCGGCGGTCTTCCAGGCTTCTCCAAGATAGCGGTTGTAGGCCTGGCAGATGGCCACCTCCAGGGCCACGTCCACGTCGAGGTAACCCAGCAAGAGGGTAGGGTACACCACCTCCGCATCCACCCCGCGCTTGTCCATGTCCCGCACCCGCGCCACCGGGTCCGTGACATACCGCACCGACGCCGCGATGTCGGTCCGGGCATTCTCCCTATCCGAGCCGCCCACCGCCACCAGCGCGCTGCCCTTGCCGAAACGTTTCGGCACCGCCGTGCCGTCGATGAGCCAAACCTGATTGTTTTGTCCGTAGACGCTGTCTTCCGTGGTCGACGCCAGCACCGGCCGTCGCTGGTAAAGCTCAGGGTCGAACAGCTCCCACATCCCCGGATGCTCGATAATGTGCGTGTCCGCGTCCACGACGCTGGCCATGGTTTCCTCCTTCATGAGTGTGTTCTTGCATGACAAGATTCGGGTGGCAGGTCAATGCGGAAAGGCAATGTGTGTTGGCCCTTGAAGGTACGGTGAGTGGATGAGAAACTGCGCACCGAACGTTACTCGCCGTGGAGGATCGCTGGAAGGCCCCGAACCCGTCATTCCCGCGGAAGCGGGAATCCAGGTGGGGCCATGGCAGGTCCGCCGTCCCGGCAGCGCCTCGCTCGGCAGGCGGTCACGCCACGAATCCGGTTGACTGCCTCGCTCCAACCCGGATAATCTCGAAACGTATTTCACGGTATCCACGGAAGGAGAACATCCAATGGGATGGGTAGACGCTGACGCGCACGTAGTCGAGAGCCCGCGTACGTGGGATTATCTTACGGCCTCGGAGCAGAAGTACCGGCCAGCCCTTTTCGATCCGAATGACGGGACGCAGCGGCAGAACTGGGTCATCGACGGGAAGATCCGGGGGCTGTTCCGGTTCGCCTTTACCGAGGAGGCGTTGGTAGAGCGTTCGAAGCGGGTCGGCAGGCAGATGACGACCAGTATGGCGACCCGGGACGTAGCCGACGTGGGGGCGCGGTTGCAGCACATGGATGAGCTGGGCATCGACGTGCAGGTCCTCTACACGAGCATCTTCCTGGACCAGTGCACCGAACGGCCGGAAGTGGACGTGGCCCTTTGCGGAGCCTACAACCGCTGGATGGCGGACATCTGGAAGGAAGGCAAGGGGCGGCTGCGCTGGATGTGCGTGCTGCCTTTTCTCAGCATGCCGGATGCCATGGACCAGTTGCGCTTCGCCAAGGAGAACGGCGCCTGCGGCGTCTTCATGCGGCCGATGGAGGGTCCCCGTAGCGTGGATGACCCCTACTTCTTCCCGATCTACGAAGAGGCTTCGAAGCTGGACCTGTGCATCGGGCTGCACCAGTCCAACGGCAATGCCCACCTGGTGGACATGCTGGCCAACCCCGACGGCACCCGCGACTTCTTCAACCAGTACCGTATCTTCAACGTCGGCGCCTTCTTCCGGCTGGTGAGCTCCGGTCTGCCCAAGACCTTTCCCAAGCTCCGGTTCGGCTTCATCGAGACCGCGGCGTCATGGATACCGTGGGTGGTCTACGAGCTGCGCCGCCGGATGGACACGGTGGACAACAAGCTTCCGGACGATCTCCTGCAGGAGTACAGCCTGTACGTGACCTGCCAGATCGGCGACGACGTGCCGTACCTGTTGCAGCATGCCGGCGACAGCGCGTTGATGATCGGCACGGACTACGGACACGCGGACTCCTCCACGGAGCTCGAGGCGCTCACCTCGCTCAGGGAGAACGGCGGCATCAGCACGGACATGCACACGAAGATCGTGGACGACAATCCGCGGGAGTTCTACGGGCTGTAGGAGCCGGCGCGGCGGTGGATCCTGTTGGGCGACCGCCGGTCGCCCCTACCGTAGCCACGACGGGAAACGAATCCCGTAGGGGCGACCCGCGGTCGCCCTTGCCGTCGCCACGATCGGTCTAGTCAGACGGACGCTTGGCGCATAACGGACCGCAAGGAGAGCATGGAATGATCGGATATCCTGTCATTGACGCGGACGGGCACCTGACGGAACCCATGACCGCCTACCGGGAACGGATCCCGGAGCCCTACAGCTCGGCACGAGAGCTGTTCCCCCAGGACGGCTGGGACCGGGATCTGGGGCGCATGGGTCACCGGGTGGCGGATCCCGAGCGGGAGCTGGCGGACATCGATGCCGAGGGCATCGACACCGCGGTGCTGTTCCCCACGGCCGGGCTGAGCATCGGCAACGTGCGCGACCCGGCCCGGGCCCGGGTGCTGGCGACGGCGTACAACCAGTGGCTCCACGAGTTCTGCAGCGCCTCGCCGGACCGCATCAAGGGCGTGGGCATCGTCGGGCTTCAGGAAGTCGAGAGCGCGGTGGAGGAGTTGGAGCGGCTGGTGGAGCAGGGCATGGTGGCGGTGCAGGTGCCTACCTACGTGGCGTGGCGCAAGCTGTCGGATCGGGAGTTGGACCCGTTCTACGCCGCGGTGGAGCGGCTGGACGTGCCCATCGCGGTTCACAGCCAGCCGCGCGACGCGGCCGGCACCGACCGTTTCGACAAGTTCCTCGCGGTCCACGCCGTGACCCATCCGTTCGAGCAGATGATCGCCATGACCCAGCTCATCTTCGGCGGCGTGCTGGAGCGCTATCCCAAACTTCGGGTGGGGTTCCTGGAGTCGGGCGCCGGCTGGGTGCCTTACTGGATGGACCGGCTGGACGAGGAGTGGGAGAAGCGGGGCGACGTGGAGGCGCCCCTGTGCACGCGCGCGCCCAGCGAGTACGTGCGTAGCGGCCGGTGCTACTTTGGCGTGGAGTGTGAGGAGCTCACCATCCCCGACGCCATCCGGCACATCGGCGACCGCTGCCTGCTCTACTCTTCGGATAACCCCCACTGGGACACGGACTGGCCCCACTCGGTGGAAAAGCTGCGCAACCGCGACGACCTCACCGAGGAGAACAAGCACCGCATCCTGTGCCGGAATGCCGCTGATTTCTATGGCGTGCCGGTGAGCGAGATCGCCGCCGTTCCGGCGCAAGCGTAGTAGTGAGAGTTTTTTTGGGGGGGTCAGCCTTCCGTGTGCCCCACCGGGTTGAAGGCTGACCCCGAGAAACATTGTCGGTGAACCGTGCGGTAGGTCGGGTTCGCCGAAGGCGTAACCCGACAACGGACTGGCACCGTGTCGGATTACGCTTCGCTAATCCGACCTACAGGGTTCCGGAGCTTTTCACCTCGGGCATGTGGACTTCCGGCCCTTCCTCCTCGTCAACCCAACCGCCCCGCTCGGCCTCGTTCAGCACATTGAGGATGGTATCCACCAGGTTCCGGGCCGACTCGACGCTCAGTTCCACGGCCACGCGGGCACCCGGTCCCTCGGCTTCGTTGACGAAGTCGATGTTGAGCGAATGCTCTCTGAAGACGTGGTACGGGTGGTCGTAGGCGACGTTGGCCTGATTGACCCGGAACCACTCCTCCGAGTTCTTGCCGCTGCCCTCCATGGTGACCTTTTTGGCGATCATCGTGCACATGATGGTCTCCTTTCGTGTCCTTCGGAAATGGCCGGGGTGAGGCCCGGAGGCGCGTGAGACGCGCTCCGGATCACCCGATAGCACCCGCCTATGCGAGTTGCGTCCCGAAGAAACCGAGGAGCTTCTTCCAGCCGTCCACGGCCTGCTCCTGACGGTAGTTGGGGCGGTCGTGGTAGAAGAAGCCGTGGCCGGCGCCGTCGTAGCGATGGAACTCGTAGTCCTTGCCCTGCTTCTTGAGCTCGGCCTCGTGCTGGTCCACCTGCTCCGGCGAGGGGCTCTTGTCGTCGTTGCCGAAGATCCCCAGGATCGGACACGAAAGGTCCGCGGTGTAGTCAAAGGGTGCGACGGGCTGCTTCGCGTTCAGGTCGTCCCCGCTCGCCACCACGCGGCCGCCCCAACACTCCACCACCGCGTCGAAGCCCTGGGCGCGGCAGGCGGTAAGAAAGGCGTGGCGTCCGCCCGAGCAGGTCCCCCAGATGCCGACCTTGCCGTTGTGGTAGGGCATCGAGCGCAGATAGTTCATGGCGCCCGTCAGGTCGCCCACCACCTGGTCGTCGGCCACGCCGCCGTCGGCCCGTATCTTGGCGGCTACGTCCTCCGGCGTGCCGGGGCCGGCCCGGTGATAGAGGTCGGGCGAGATAGTGGCAAAACCGTGGTGCGCCAGCTTGCGCGTCGCCTCACGGTACCACTCGTCCCAGCCGGGCAGATGGTGGATCGCCACCACGCCCGGGAACGGGCCCTTGCCCAGCGGGCGGGCGTAGTAGGCGTTGATGGTGTCGCCGTTGTGGCCCTGGATGGTGATGGTCTCCGCCAGCATTCCCTCGTATTGGTCGGTCGTGTACATGCTTCCCTCCTTGAGATTTACTTCCCGTGATTTCGACACCGGAACGCCTCGATGTCCTGGTCCGGCGGTTCCGTTTGCTGACAGAGCTAATAACAAGGCGCGGGGAAATTCAACCCCGCGTATCTTGACGGGGTGGCGGCGCCTTCAGTAGGATAAACGGGCGAGGCGCGGGTAGGGGCGGGTTTCAAACCCGCCCGTGCCCGCACCACGCGAAAAGGACACGATACGACAAGCAAATCGACATACCGCTAGCACAAAGGAGGACTGCTCATGTTCGTCTGTCTATCCCCTGGAGGCCAGTTGTTGACCCAAGGCGAGACCGCCTGCGACAAGCTGCTGGTGGGCACGGTGGAAGGTGTTTTCTCCTTTCACAAAGAGAGCGGCTCGTGGGAGCGCGATGCCGTGCACCTGCCCGGAAAGCACGCCAGCTCCGTCATCTTCGAGCCGGCGACGCAAACGTTGTTCGTCGGCACCTACGGCTGCGAGATCTTCGCCAGCACCGATCAGGGCCGTACCTGGGAGAAGCGGGACGGCGACATCGGCGACAAGGAGATCTACTCGCTGGCGACCCAGATGGTGAACGGCAAGCCCAGGGTCTACGCCGGCACGCAGCCCGCGCACCTCTATTACAGCGATGATCTCGGTAAGAGTTGGGCCGATCTGCCTGGGCTGCGTCAGGTGCCGGGCGTCGAGAAGTGGACTTTCCCGGGACCGCCGCATCAGGCCCACGCCAAGAGCATCACGTTCCATCCCACCGACCCCAACATCATTCACGTGGCGGTGGAAGTGGGCGGCTTCCTGCGCACGACGGACGGCGGCGAGACCTGGACCACCATCGCCAACATCAACCCGGACGCGCACCGCGTGTTCGTCCCGTCCAATGACCCGGACAAGCTCTACAGCACGGCGCCCACCACCAACTGCGGACCGGAGGTGACCGCGGGCTTCTGCGTGAGCGGCGACGGCGGCGCTACCTGGAAGAGCATGACGCCGCGGGATTTCCGCATCGGCTACGTGGACCCGTTCTTCGTCCACCCGCAGGATTCCAAGCTGCTGTTCGTGGCCGGCGCCAAGACCGGCCCCGGAACCTGGCGCAAGCTGCACACCGCGGACGCCCGGGTGGCGCGCAGCCGTGACGGCGGCGAGACCTGGGACATCCTGGGCGAGGGTCTGCCCGAGCACATCCGCGCCAACATCGAGGGGATGTGCATGGACGCGTGGAATGGCGGCTATGCCATCTTCGCCGGCACCACGGACGGCGACGTCTTCTACAGCGACGACGAGGGTGAGCACTGGACCACCATCGCCAAGGGCATCGGCCCGGTGTCCAAGTCCCATCACCACGTCAACCTCGCCCTGGAGGGCGAAGCCGCGCATCACTAGCGGCGTTGCCCGGGTGAGCCCGCGGGATGATCGACAGGGCTGCCGTGGCCGGCAATGGCGCCGGCCGCGGCAGCCTGTCGGGTCTCGCGGGTCGCCGCCACGATACACCACACCGGCGGGAACCCGCCCTTGTTCATCCTTTCCTACGTTCGGATTGCCGTCCTGAGCCTGACGCTGCTGCTTCATCTGTTGGCCGGCGAGGGTTTCGGGAAGCTTCTGCGCGGTTGGCGCCGACGCAGGCCTGCCGTGCGTACCTTGACCATCGCTGCCCGCATGGCCGCCGATCTCTATACCGTGCAGGATGGACGGCCGCATGCCGGCCTCCTCATCACCCACGGGGTGCTCGAGACCGGCAAGGACGACCCGCGTCTGGTGGCGCTGGCCAACGAACTGGCCGCCTGCGGGTTCGCCGTCCTGGTGCCCGAGCTCAACGGCCTCAAGTCCCTTCGGCTGGAGATGGAGGAGTCCGACGACATCGTGGCGGCCTTTCGCTTTCTGCTCTCGATGGATGAGGTGGATGACACCCGTTCGGGTCTGTTCGGCATCAGCTTTGCGGCGGGTCCGGTCCTGAAGGCGGCGGCAGACCCGTCCATCCGGGAACGGGTGAAGTTCGTGGTGTCCTTCGGCGGCTACTACGACACCGTCAACGTGGTCCGTTATTTGACCACGGGCCGGGATGAATATCGTGGCCACCGGCACGTCCAGCCGCCGGAGGCCTACGCGCGATACGTGTTCGTCAAGAACGTCCTGGCCCACATGCCGGAAGGGAAAGATCGGACGTTGTTGTCCGGCCTGCTCGACGCCATTGAACGGGAGGCCAACGCCACGGAAGCGGAGGCGCCGGCGTTCTCGCCGGACCAACTCACGGAGGGTGGACGCGCGGTTTACGAGCTCATCCGTAACCGGGATCCGGCACGGGTCGCGGTCCTGATGGAGGCCACGGAACCCGCCGTGCGGGACTATCTGGAGAGCCTGTCCCTGCGTCCGGTGGTCTCACAGGTGAAGGCCCGCCTTCTCATCGGGCACGGGGACACGGATCCGCTGATCCCCTCGACGGAGAGCCTGCGGCTGGCGGACGCGCTACCGGACCCCGGCCGTGTCCACGTCGCCATCCTGAAGGTCGTCAGTCACGTGGACACGCGGCTTTCCGTGCGTTCGATCCGCGAGTTCCTGACGTCATCCCTGCCGTCCTGTTGCAGATTTTATGGGCTGATCTTCCGGATTTTGAAGCAGCAGCTCGACTCGTGACCCCGGGTTTAGCGCTTGTGGCCTGAAACTGCACACGTCCCCTTGTTTCGATGTCATGAGGCGGGGGCATGTCGCCGACGCGGATTTTGCAACCTATGTTCCGCTTTGACGTCCTCTTTATAATGGATTATGGTGTTGACTAAATTTAGTTATTAATCTAAATTTAGTTCATCTAATTGATCGGAGTAAATCTTGCTATGGCTGAGTTCTCAAACCCATTTCGTCCAGGCGCAGGCCACAAGCCTCCTTACCTAGCCGGCCGGCAGGCAGAGCGCGAGGAGTTCCTGAGGTTGCTTCAGCAAACCACTATTCTAGAAAACATGGTTCTGACGGGACTTCGAGGAGTCGGAAAGACCGTACTGCTCGACTCGTTCAAGCCCTTGGCGGTGAACCAAGGGTGGATTTGGGTCGGCACCGATCTATCGGAATCCACGAGCGTAAGCGAGGACAACATTGCAATCCGGCTCTGCACGGATCTGTCCGTGATCACATCAGGTGTCGTAGTGGAAACATTGGAGGTGCCCCACGCCGGATTCGCTCCCGACTCCGAGCGAATCCAACGCACCCTCAACTACCCAACTCTTATGGGTCTCTACAGTAGCTTGCCGGGCCTGCCTCTCGACAAGCTAAAGGGTGTCCTGGAGATCGTCTGGAGAGCGCTGTCGAAGGGGCAGAACGTGCCCGGGATCATTTTCGCCTACGATGAGGCGCAGAACCTCGCCGACCAATCGGCGAAGGAACAGTATCCGTTATCCCTCCTGCTCGATGCCTTTCAGTCCCTGCAAAGAAGAGGATTTCCTTTGATGCTCGTCCTTACCGGTCTTCCGACCTTGTTCCCCAAACTCGTGGACGCAAGGACCTTTTCGGAGAGAATGTTCAGGGTCGTGTTTCTGCAACGCCTGTCCAAGAGCGAAAGTGAGGACGCGATCCGCAAACCCGTCGAAGACGCCGAGTGTCCCCTTGAGCTTAGCGACGGTTCCGTCAGAACGATCGTCGATACATCCGGCGGGTACCCTTACTTCATCCAGTTCGTTTGCAGGGAAGTGTACGATGCATTCATTCAGCGGATTGATCGAGGAGAACGGGCGGTTGTGCCCACTGAAGAGATCGAACAGAAACTTGACACGGACTTTTTCGCTGGACGATGGGCTCGCGCGACCGATCGGCAACGTGAGTTGTTGTTCGTGATTTCTCGGCTTGAGAGCTGCGATGATGAATTTACGGTCCAGGAGGTGGTCGAGGAGTCCAAACGATCCTTGGACAAGTCGTTCAGCAGCAGCCATGTCAATCAGATGCTTGTGGCGCTGGCATCCCAGGGCTTGGTCTTCAAGAACCGCCATGGGAGGTATTCATTCGCCGTACCGCTGTTGGGCCGCTTCATCAGCCGGCAGCCGCGTGGATAGGTCGCCCTTACTTTTCGTGAACGAAAACCTTAAGATCACGTTTCACACCACTTCGAGCGAAGACCACCGAGGAGGAAGCCAACCGATGAGCTTTGATCCCAAATCACCGGCGTTCTGGGACAAGGGCACCCTGCGGACGGAATTGGAGAGGGTGTTCGACATCTGCTACGGCTGCACGCTGTGCCACACGCTCTGTCCGTCCTTCGTGAGCCTGTTCCAGATGATGGATGAGAACTTCGGTGACGCGAGCTCCCTGAAGGATGATCAGATGAAGCTGGTCGTGGACCAGTGCTACCAGTGCAAGCTCTGTGATCCCATCTGCCCGTATGTCCCGCCCCACGAATGGGACGTCGATTTCCCGAGGACCATGATGCGGGCCAGTCTCGTCGAAGCCAGGAACGAAGGGGTGAGTTTCACCGACCGCATGATGGGCGACACCGACAGGGTGGGACGGTGGGCGAGCTGGGTGGCGCCCCTCGTGAACTGGGCCAACCGGACCCCCTTTCTGCGCCGCCTGATGGAAAGGTATATGGGGGTCCACCGGGACCGGTTGCTGCCCACGTATCATGGGCAAACCTTCGCCAAGTGGGTCCGCCGGCGTCCCGCCGCCCCCAAGGACAACGGCGAGGAAAAGGCGGCGCTGTTCTACACCTGCACCGTCAACTACAACGAACCCGAGATCGGCAAGGCGGCGGTGGGCGTACTGGAAAAGAACGGCATCGAGTGCGTCGTTCCGGAGCAGCAGTGCTGCGGCCTGCCGTTCACCGACGTGGGACTGTTGGACGAGGCGGAGAAGAAGATCAAGGCCAACGTCGCGAGCCTGAGCGAGGTCGTGCGCCGGGGTTACAAGATCGTCGTGCCCAGCGCGAGCTGCAGCTACATGCTCAAGCAGGACTACCCGCGCATGCTGCCCACCGATGACACGAAACGGGTCGCGGAGAACACCCTGGATCTGTCGGAGTATCTCGTGAAGGTCCACGAGCGCGGCAAGCTGGACCTCAATTTTTCCGAGGAGGTCGGGAAGATCCGCTACCACCAGCCCTGCCATCTCAAGGCGCAGGACATCGGCTTCAAGGCCCAGGAATTGATGCAGCTTATCCCCGACTCGGAGGTCTCCCGCATGCAGTGCTGCAGCGGGCACGACGGAAGCTGGAGCGTCAGGAAAGAGAACTTCGAGGCGTCAATGCAGGTGGGCAGGCCGCTGTTCAAGTTCATGCGGCCCGAGGACGCCTGTACGACCACCGACTGTCCGTTGTCGGCGATTCAGGTTCAGCAGGCCACCGGCAGAAAGCCGGTGCATCCCATCGTGGTGATGGCCCGGGCCTACGGGATCGAGGTCGAATCGTAAGCCCGGGCCATCGCCCGATCACCTGGTTGCCGGTTACCGCGGGTCGAGAATCCAGCCGCCTTCCTTTTCCAGGCCGATGACGTACTCGTCGTCGGCCTCCAAGGGAAGGACCTCCGCCAGGTGCTTCTGGTAGTCCTCTTCAGAGAGCAACTCGCCGGTCACGCCGTAGGGCTGGCCGGCGTAATTGCCGATGTAACGCCGGAACTTGTCGCTGGGAATCGTCAGCCTGGGCTGATCCCCGGGGATGTTGTGATTCAATGCGTCCACGAGGGCGGCGACCTCCTTGAAGAAGGTCGCGCGTGACAGCTCGTTCAGCCGTTCCATGTCTGCCGGCTCGTCGAACAGGTGCTCGTCGTAGCGCCCCTTCAAGCCCCAGACGTAGGCCCAGTGGGCAGAGCTGGATTCGTCCTGTCCGAACAGGTCGTAGGCGGTGGAGACCCATTTGTTGAAGTACTTCTGCATGGTGGTCATGGGGATCTTGCCGGCCTTGACGATGCGCATCAGGCCGATGTTCCCCTGGGCCAGGTGGTACGCTTCCTCCTTCAGCATGGGCAGGGTGCTGCGGCCCAGCGGGGCGAAGGCGCTGCGGCTGAGCATGTTCAACTGGTACTTGCCGTCGCGGTCGATGAAGCTCGTGTAGGTGAAGAAATCCAGCCAGTTCCGCACGGGCTGGTTGAAGGAGTCCAGCAGACGCGTTCCCTCGGACGCCCGCCGTTCCAGCAGCCGTTGGGACTGGCGCTTGCCGGAGTCGCCGAACTGGGTCACCAGCACGTACGCCATCTGCCAGCCGTGCCGCATCTCTTCCCGGTTGATGCGGATCAGGTTCTTCAGGTCCACCTCCGTGGGCGCCCGCTCGATCAGGTTGGTCTGCTGCTCCACCGAGGCGAACTCCGTGTCACCCTGAAACTCGATCAAATGGGCCAGCGCGTCCTGAATACGCTGGTCGGGGATGTCCGTCACCTTCTCCCACTTGGGCCGGCCGGCGTACTCGCCGAACTCGATCTCGTTGCTCTCCACGTCATCGAGCTTCGTCTCGAAGGTATAGTCGCCTCCGATCAGATCCGTGGGATAGCCGATGTCGTCATGCCACTGATGGAATGCATCCACCCAGTCGTCAAAGGTGTCGATCCTCTCCTTCTTTATCAACATGTTCCGCTCCTCGGCTTTTAATGAACGCTCGTACGAATGTATCCTGCTGACTAGGCCACCGAAACCGTGCGGCCGCGGAGAATTCCGCCTGAGAGGTACGATGGCTGTAAAGGCTAACTCTTAATGCGCTCGGCGCAATTTTGCAAGCCCAAAAAGGCTACGCTTCCAACTCCCTGCGGAGCCAGCGAACGATGGTGGGAAGGGTCTCCGAGGTCTGTCCCATGTGGCCTCCGGGGAACACCCGAGCGGTCTTGGGATCGCCGTGTTCCAGCAGCAGATAGAGGTCCTTGATGGGTGTCTGCAGGTCGTCCTTGCCGTTCACGATAAGCATCGGACAGGAAGGCTTGTCCAGCAGCCCCTGGGTCTCATGAGAGCAGGTCTCCGTGGCGCGTGGCCGGCACGGTCTCGAGGGACTGATGGGGCAGTGCCCAGCGCCGCTCCAGCAGGCGCACGCCGCGCACGATGAACAGGTTCAGGAGGAGGTAGATCAGCCCGGCCAGGGCGAACAGTTCCACCGCCAGATAGGTGCGGGCGATGAGGGTGCGGGCCACGCCGGTGAGGTCGAGCAGCGTGATGGTGCTGGCCAGGGCGCTGCCCTTGAGCATCAGGATCACTTCGTTACCGTACGCCGGCAGCGCCGACGGCACGGCGCGGGGCAGGACGATGAGCCGCAGCTCCTGCCAGCTAGACAGCCCCAGCGCCCGCGCCGCCTCCCGCTCCCCGCGAGGCACCGCCAGCATGCCGCCGCGGATGATCTCGGCCGTGTAGGCGGCCGTATTCAGGCCGAAGGCGATCACCGCGCACCAGTACGGCTCGCCCAGGACCGGCCACAGGAAGCTGTCGCGCACCGCCGCGAACTGCGCCAGCCCGTAGTACACCAGAAAGATCTGGACCAGCAGGGGCGTGCCCCGGAAGAAGAATACGTACCCGTAGGCCGGAGCCCGGAGCCACGCGCGCCGCGACGTCCGCATGACCGCCAGCGGCAAGGCCAGCACGGTGCCCGCCGCCATCGCCAGGGTCACGAGTTGCACCGTGAGGCCGGCCCCTGCGAGCAGATGCGGAATGTTCTCCGCGACCATGCCCCACAGCTCCGCCATCACACCGACGGCTCCAGCCCGCGGCCCGCGCGCCGCTCCAGGGCCTGTATGGCCGCCATGGAGAACGCGGTCATGGCGAGGTAGATGAGCGCCGCGGCCAGGTAGAAGGTGAACGGCTCCCTGGTGTAGCTGACGGCGATGGCGCTCTTGCGCATCAGCTCGTCCAGGCCGACCACGGACACCAGGGACGTATCCTTGAGCAGCACCAGGAACAGATTGCCCAGCCCGGGCAGCGCCGAGCGCCACACCTGCGGCAGCAGGACGTGGCGAAACGTGCGCAGCCGGCTGAGGCCGAGGGCATAGGCGGTTTCGGCTTGCCCTGGCGGCACGGCCAGAAACGCGCCGCGCAGCACCTCGGTGGCATAGGCGCCGAAGGTGAGGCTCAGGGCCGACACACCCGCAAGGAAGGGGTTCAACTCGAAGAAGCCGGTGGCGCCGAACAGTCCGGCCACGCGCCCGATGGCGGCGGAGGCTCCGAAGTAGACGATCAGGACCACCAGCAGTTCCGGCACGCCGCGGACCGCGGTGGTGTAGGCCTGGGCGGCTGCACGCAGCAGCCGCCGGCGGGACATCCGCGCCGCGGCGCCCGCGATGCCCAGGAGCAGGCCGCCCGTGAGGGAGGCGACGGCCAGCCCGGCGGTCACCAGCGTACCCGCGGCAAGCTGGGCGCCGAAGCCGAGCAGCACCGGGTGCCCGTTCATCCGTGCCGCCTCTTGCCGCCGGCGGTGGCGCCCTTCCTCACGGGCCGCAGGCCGCCGGGAGCCTGTCCGAGCAAAGCGAATCTACGACGAGGCATGGAAATGGGCGCTACAGTGCGTTTACTCGGTCAGGCTCCTAGTAAATGCTGAAGGGGAAGTACCGTGCGTTGATCTTGGCGTACGTGCCGTCGGCGAGAATGGCCGCCAGCGCGGCGTTGAGTTGTTGCCGCAGCGCGTCATCTTCCTTACGCACCGCGATGCCGATGCCCTCGTCCAGGTTGTAGGCGTCGCCCACCAGAGTGAAACCGGCGCCTTCCTTGGTGCGTAGCCATTCGTGCAGCACCAGGCCGTCGGCGAATATGGCGTCGAGCCTGCGGGCGGCAAGATCGAGATAAGCGTTGGTCTGGGTGTCGTACAGCTTGATCTTCGCGTCGCCGGCCTTCTCCTCCAGCCAGCTCGCGGCCACCGTGGCGCGCTGGGCGCCGATGGTCTTGCCGGCCAGATTCCCGGGATCGAAGCCCGCGCCCTTGGCGGCCACGAAGCGCACCTTGTTGCTGTAGTACTTGTCGGTGAAGCTGACCACTTTCTTGCGCTTTTCGGTAATCGACATGCTCGCCACGATGGCATCGTACTTCCCGGCCAGAAGCGCCGGAATGATACCGTCCCAGTCCTGGGCGACCAGCTTGCACTCCACCGCCATCCGCTCGCAGAGCGCCCGTGCAATGTCGATGTCGAAGCCCTTGAGCCGACCCGACTCGTCGATGAAGTTGAATGGCGGATACGCTCCTTCACTGCCGATGCGGAGCGGGTTGGGCACGCCGGTGCCGGCGTACGAGACAATCATCAGGGGCGCGATAAGCGCCGCCACGAAGCATGCGATGATTCGTTTCATAGTCCCTCCAGTATCTGTTCTCTCACCAACCCGTGGACTCACTACTAAATTACCCGAAAGGGTCGTTGACTCCAAGATGAAAATACGGTGTCTGTCGAGGCCATTGGTTGCCCAACAGGTGTTGAGTTGGTTTACTTCGACATATGGAGTTGGCGAGTCCCGAAGCATGGCCAAGGGCGCGGATCGCGTTGTACGGCGTGTGCCTGGGCGCGCTCGCGGGGGTTCTCTTCACATCGACACCCGCCGCGGGAGAGGGGCGGCTGCAACTTGCCTACAGGGTGTACTTCGGCGGCGTCCACGCCGCCAATCTCGGTCTCGGCGTCAATTTCGATGCGGCATCGTACGACTTCGAAGCAGCGGCGTATGATCTCCATGCGACGGCGTATGCCGTGCGGGCGCGTTTTAAGACCACCGGCCTGGTGAAGGCGCTTACGCGCTGGAAGACGACGGCGTATTCGGATGGCGCGCTGGTTTCAGGAGACGTCGTGCCGGTCCGGGCAGGATACCGGAACAAGCGATGGTGGAAGAAGCGCCGGGTGGAGCTTGGCTTCGACGAAGGCACGCCGAAGCTTGTGCGCATGAAGCCCCGCAGGAAGTCGCGGGTGCCTTCCTCCCAACTCAGGGGAGCGCTTGATCCCGCCGGCGCCTTCCTCGCGGTGCTTACCCGTTTCGATGCCGGCCAGGGATGCAAGCTGCGCATTCCCGTTTTTGACGGCCGCCGTCTCCGCGAGCTTGTGGGGGAGGAGGACGGAACCGGACGGCTTCAGGCGAGCCGGTACTCGCCCTTTGCCGGACCCACGGTCGACTGCCGCATGTGGCTCGAAAAGAAGGCGGGATTCAAGCGGAAAGACGGCGGCGGGCGAGACCGCGACCACACCGTGGTGCGACTCCGGATGGCGCGCGTCTTCGATGAGATGCCGTCGGTTCCGGTTCGTTTCGCCAGCGATACGAGGTACGGATCCTTGATCGCGTATCTCTTCCGGGCGAAGCTGGACGCGGGCGGTTTGAAGCGGGAGCTGCGCACAGGCGGCCCCACGCAACGCAAGCGTTAGTCAGGCTTCCCCGTGTCTTCAGGGAAAGAAGACCAGCTTGACCAGTAGCGCCACAATGGTTGGGAAAAAGCTGAACACCGCCAGCTTCAGAACCGCGACATCGCGCTTCAGCACGCTGATGTCTTCCTTGAACTCGGCCCTGAGCACGCTGATGTCTTCCTTGACTTCGGTCCTGAGCTCGGCGATTTCTTCCTTGACTTCGGCCCTGAGCTCGGCGATGTCTTCCTTGAGCTCGGTCCTGAGTTCGGCAAGGTCTTGCTTGGTGGCAGCCTTGAGCTCGGCAAGGTCTTGCTTGAGTTCGGCCTTGACCTCGGCAAGGTCCTGCCTGGTAGCAGCCTTGAACTCGGCAAGGTCTTGCTTGGTAGCGAGGTTCTCCACCATCGGGATCGCTGCGGCGGCGGCCCTGGCCTTCCGTTCCGTGGCCCCGGCTTCGATCAGGGCATCGTAGATTTCTGTGACAATCAGGCTCATCGCATCGTCTCCGGATGTGTTCCCGCCTGGATGCCACGGCACCAACACATGGCACCAGGAAACGGGGGGAATGTCAATACTGGAGCGGTCGGTCAAGTTGGTGTCCGCATACAAATACATATCGGCGATCGTTGCGGAAACCTTAGCCCAGACTCCGCTGCCACCGTGCGTGAGCCGTGCACGACCAAGACTGTCGGAGAGCACCTTGACACTCCGAGCGCCATTT
This sequence comes from uncultured Binatia bacterium (SeqCode), assembly GCA_965218305.1. Classification (GTDB taxonomy): domain Bacteria; phylum Desulfobacterota; class Binatia; order UBA9968; family JAJDTQ01; genus JAJDTQ01. The sequence goes on from OZ244617.1 coordinate 3,688,622, forward strand.
CCTTGAATGGTCCTGGTGTGAAGGTGGGAAAGGACGGGCTTGATCCATTTCCCTGCGGTCATCGCGTCTTGCCGACAACTCATGGTCTTTCGAAAACACTTGGCCGGCTGCTTCGCCGGACTCCTGCTGCTGGGCGCTTGCGCCGGGGTCTCGGTGGCGGACCGGAACTTCTCGCAGTATCCGGGTTTCGCCGAGTATTTCGCGGCGAATCCGCCTGCCGGAGCCGCCGGCCCGGCCGACCGGGCGTTGGCCCGCCGCCACGCGCCGCGCTTCCACCTTCCCGCCGGCCACGAGGGGCCCATCGATTTCTACCGGGACTACATCGCCCACGGTTACCTGGTGACCGGCGACGGCATCCGCATCGACGGTCCGGCGCCGGTGGACCTGAACCGCTATCGTGACGACGTCCGGGCCGAGTTCACGCACCTGCCGGGCACTGCCAAGCCGCGCCCGGTCGCCTACGCCGCGGTCGAGCGCACCGGGATCTGGGCGCCGCGGGAACCCGGCCGGGCGGCGGAGGAGTTCACCGTCGTCACCTACCACCTGGTGTTCCGGGTGAGCGGTCTGCCCGCGGCATTGTCCCTGGCCGTGGCCATCCCGCTCCGGCTGGTGGCGGATCTGGACGACTGGCATCAGCTTGACCACTACACCGCCGCATTCGTGGTGCTGGACGCGGCCGGGCGTCCCGTCGCGCTCACTCTGCAACAGCACAACTACCTGCGCACTTACCTGGTGGGAGAGTCGGTGGAGCTCGGCCCGGACGGACGGTTCGACGTCGACGTCGCCATCCGTTCGAACGAGCTCTATCCGCACGTCCCGGCGCGAACGGTGCGGCGCGCGGTGCGGTTCCTGGACTCCGACGCGAGGGCATTCATGATGGGATTCGGCGAGCGGCCGATGATGTCCGCCGACGACATCACCGACCCGATTGGGACCGTCGACTACGAGCTTGCGTTCCTGCCCAGTTCCGATGCGTTCTATTCCTTCCACGGCTTCCTCGGCGAACGCCGCCGGTTGTCCGGCCGCGACGGGCCGCCCGGCGCGCGTTACAACACCATGCCGGAGTTGAAGCCGTTGCCGGCGCAGATCCTCGACGGCTACTGGCGGGAAGGGAACGACGGCGACTGGGCGCGGTATCAGCGGAGTCGGGCAAACGGCCCCGGCCGCGCCGGTTTCGCCCGTGCGCAGGCCGCGGCCTTCCATCACAACCTGGCCTGCCTGCGCCGGGAACGTAAAGGGTGCACGCTGCGGTAGCCCGCGCCGGCCATGCTGTCTGGCATGACCACATGCGGCAAGAAGACTTTGGCACTGATCCTTGGAAGGGGAAGGGTAAAGTGACCGCCGGAAACCCCTTTGCCGGGAACGAGCCGGTATTCTCTACCCAGCGCAAGGTCGGCCTGTTACCGGGTGCGGCGGCGCTCGACCATCGGCAGCGGACCGTCGCCAAGGCGCTCGGGTTCCATGTCTGAGTGGATGTTTCTTCGAAGAGTTCCGATCGGCGTCAGGGACGAGCCTACGCCTGCAACGCCGTCGCCACCACCAGGTAGAGGGTGGTGCCGAGCAGGTCGTTGAAGGCCGTCACCAGGGGGCCGGCGGCGACGGCGGGGTCGCGTTTGAGCTTGTAGAAGATGATGGGTTGCACGGTTCCCACGCAGGCGGCGGCGGTGACGGAGATGACCATGCCGACGAGCACGGCGAGGGACAGCTTGAAGATGTCCGGTGTGCCCATGTTGATGAGGTAGCTGGCCACGGCGGTGATGAGGCCGCAGCTTGCCCCCAGGGCCAGGCCGGTGGCGGCCTCGTAGGCGATGACGGAGAGGATGCGCTGGAAGGACAGGGTGCCCAGGGCGATGGCCCGCACCACCAGGGTGGAGGACTGGAGGCCCACGGCGCCGGCGGTGGCGATGATGACCGGCAGGAACGCGGCCAGGAGGGCCATCTTCTCGAAGGTGGTCACGAAGACCTTGGAGATCACCAGGGCCACCACGAGCCCCAGCACCACCGTGGTCACCACCCACGCAAAGCGTTCGCCGAAGCGCTTGAACACCGAGTCCTGCGCCAGGTCGATGGACTCGCCCTCCACGCCCGCGATGGCGTAGATGTCCTTGCTGGCCTCCTCCTCGATGACGTCCACCACGTCGTCGATGGTGACGCGGCCCACCAGCCGGTCCTCCCCGTCCACCACGGGAACGGAGACGAAGTCATACTTCTGCAAGACGCGGGCGACCTCGTCCTGCGGCATCTCCACCGGCACCGAGATCACCGGCCGGTCCATGATGCTGGCCACGGCTTCATCCGGGCTCGCCAGCACCAGGTAGCTGAGGGGGAGGATGCCGGTGACGTGTCGCTCCACGTTCACCACGAAGACGTCGTGGACCTCGGGCACCTCGTCGTGAGCCCGCCGGATGAGCCCGATGGCCTGCTCCACGGTGGCGTACTGCGGCACGGACACGTACTCCGTCTGCATGATGCCGCCGGCGGTGTCCGGGGGATGAACCAGCAGGTCGCCGATCTCCTCCGCCAGCTCCGACGGCATTTCCGCCAGCACCGTGGGGGTGCGCTCCTCGGGCAGGGTGTTGAGCAGGTCGGCGGCATCGTCGGTATCGAGATCCTCCACCAGTCCGGCCAGCTCCCGGTCCGAGAGGCTCTTTACCAACTCGTCGCGCACCGCCGGCGAGACGAGGCTCAATACCGCCGAGGCCGCTTCCGGGGGCAGCAGGCGGAACACCCGTTGCCGGACCCGCGGTTCGTCGAGGTGGTCCAGCAACTCGGCGATGTCGGCCGGGTGAACGTCGGCCAGTAGCTGCCGCACATCGTCGTAACGGCCCAGGCCCGTCATTATGACGATGTTCTCCAGCGCCACGTCGCGCGGCGACAGGCCCGGAGACACGTTCTCGGGCCGTTCCGTGGAAGGTATTTCCGGAGTCGAGCTCTGCATGCAACGACCTATACCCTCGACAGGTTAAGCTCGCATTAAATCTCTTGCTATCGCGGCACTAAAAACGCAAGGGATGGAAATTTACCTGAAGCACCGCCCGCTGGAGTTCATGGATTACGAGATCATCGACAAGCTGCTGCATCAGCTCCGGTCTGGCTTTTCGACATCCACCTGGGATTTCGCGGCTGCAGCGCCGGGTCCCTGCTGGCTTTCCTCCGTTCGGTGGAATGCGAATTTCTCTATCTCGTCGGTGACATCATCATGGTCCTGGGAGGCTGGTATTTTTCGGGTGCCCGGCGTCAGTCTGCCGCCGCCAGGCTGGCGTTGAGGATGTCGCCGTGGAGGTCCACCGCGGTGAGCCCGCAATACTCGAGGTCGTAGCCGGCGCGCACCTCGATGCCGTCTTGCAGCAGTCGTTGCAACACCAGGCGCCGGAAGCTTCCGTGGCCCATGACGCCGTCGTCATGCTCTTTCAGGTCGGCCTCCTCGTGGGTGGAAAAGTAGACCGCCTGCTCGGGGGTGAGGCCATAGTGGGTGGTGAGGGCTTTGAAGAACTCGGCCGACCAGTATCCGGTCTGTTCCTCGGTGGCTCCGGCGGCATAGAACTCGGCAACCGTTCCTTCCCAGAGGATCGTTCGCTTGAAGTCGATCTTGGCCCGGAACTCGGCCAGCATTGGGTCCAGATAAACCTCGTCTTCCTCGATTCCCAGGGCCTTGGCGGTCTCCAGAACGACATGGATGTGCCCCGGCGGCTCGGGATGGAGCAGCTCATCGGCCAGCTTCCGGGCCATGGGCGCCATGAGGTCGCGGTTCCTGCGGAAGAAGGCGATGTGCTTGTGATAGGATGCGGCCTCCAACGTGTTGATCTCGATGGTGTACGAGGCCCAGTTCTTGAAGAACGTTCGTAGCGCGGCGCGCGGCAGACGTCCTTCCACGAGTTGGATCATGAAGGGCGAGCCGGTCACCCGTTCACGCCACCGTTGGGCTACCTTCCGATAGTGTTCCTCCACATAGGCTTTCGCCTCGCTGGGGATCATTCCGGGGATAATCATGGACGTGCCGATCCTTTCAATTCCGGCAGGGAAGGACAACGGTGCACTGACCTACGAGGGTCCGCCGCCCGTCCTGGTTCGTTCCTTCGACCTCACAGCGGATCCACGGGTTCGCGGGGTCACCGCTCTTCTCCGCGGCACGCGCGGCGAAGCGCAGGGTGTCTCCCTCGAAGGTGGAGTAGGTGTGCCGTACGCTGAGCTTTCGCAGGCGGCCCCGGGGGCCGGCCCAGTCCGTCAGCATGCGCATCAGCAGGGCCTGCCGGTAGGCGCCGCTGGCGATGAAGGTACGGAGGCCGGCGTGCTCTCGCACCCAGTCGCGGTCGTAGTGGAGTTGTTGGGTGTTTTCCTGGAGTCCGGCCCAGCGGACGGTGTCGATGATGGTCAAGGGGCCGTGCTCACGGTTCACCACTTCCGTGCCCGGCTGAACGTCTTCGAAGAATATTTGCAGTTGGGCCATCGTCATCGGACGGCTCCGATCTCCGCCAGCGCTTGTTGGTCCGCCTCGGAGTAGCCGAGTTCGGCCAGGATCTCGGCGTTGTGCTGTCCGAGAGTGGGGGCCGGCGCCATCTCCTGTCCCCGGACTCGGGCGACGGGGCCGCGCGGGAACAGGATGTTTCCGAAACCTGGAACAGCGGTTTCGGTGAGGTATCCGCGCGCGACGAGTTGCGGGTCCTCGGTCAGATCCAGCGGTGTCGATACCGGCGAGCAGGGGAAGCGGCGCCGTTGCCCCTCCTCGACGATCTCCGACTTCGTGAACCGTTTCGACCAGGCATGCACCCGGTCCATGATGAAGTCCTTCTTTTCGCGTTGTGCGTCGTCCGACGCCAGGGATGGATCCGCCATCAGTTCGGGGTCCCGGACCCACTCCATGAACTTCTCCCACCGGCCGGGCCGGTTGATCTGGCTCACCACCCAGTGGCCGTCCTTGCAGGGCAGCGCCCCCGAGATGGCGGTGATGGTGCCGCGGTTGCCCCGCCGCTCGGTCCGGGTGCCGGAGAAGGTGTACTCGACCATGGCCTGTTCGACGAAGGTTTCCAGGCAGTCCTGCATGGAGACCCGGACGCGCTGTCCCTGCCCGCTGCCTTGGAGCACGTGAAGCGCGGCGGCGGTGCCGACCGCCGCCTGGATGCCGGTGGCCAGGTAGATCATGTGGCCGCCCAGCAGCGTGGGGCGGCCGTCGCGCTGTCCGGTCAGGGAGAGCAGGCCCGAGCGGGCATAAGCGCACAGCTCGTCCTCTTCCTCCTCCACGTCGGTCCATACGAGGTCCGCTCTCATTGTCTCGTCGTTCATGGGCAGCGGCCGGCTTGTCACCACGGCGGTGGCCGTCCGCAGCAATTCGAGGAATACCCGCGACCCTCCAGGGGACTCCAGGTTGAGGGAAAGACTCCGCTTGCCGGCGTTCAGGAAATGGTGAAAGGCTCCCTGTTCGATGTCCGGCGCGTCTCCCAGGAACGGGCCGGTCCAGCGCACTGCATCCCCACCCACAGGATCGATGCGGATCACGTCATGGCCCGACTCCGCGAGGAGACGGGTGGCGTAGGCGCCGGCCAGGGCTCCGAGATCAATGATGCGCAAGCTCACTCCTTGACCGTCTGCTCGGGAAACAGCGCCACGGTGTGGCGACGCGTGAACACCAGATCGCCGTCTCCGTTGCGCACCTCCTCCATCTGCGTGACGTAGATTCCCATGCCCATCTTCCCCTCACGGGCTGCGATGTCGACGATACGGCTCTGACAGGAAAGCGGCTCGCCCAGGTGGACGGGCTTCAGCCACTCGGTCTCGCTGCCGGCGTTGCGCACGTTGGTATAGACGGCCGGGACGGGAAGCTGCCGCCGCACATCGATCGAGGACCCTTTCCCTTCCTCCGGCTCCTTGAGGCTGAAGGGCGTCCAGCCCACCAGAATGGGCGGCAGGAGACGCCCCTGGTAGCCGGCCGAGCGGGCGAACTCGTCGTCCAGCCAAAGAGGATTGGCGTCGCCCGTGGCGTCGATGTAACGGCGGACGTCCGAGGCGCTCAAGGGCTCCAGGGAACGCACCGGGCCTTTTTGGCCGATGCAACGCCGCAGCTCGTCGCTGATGATCGATTCGGCGGAGTCGCTCACACCAGGGCTCCCTCGGCATCGATCGCCGCCATTTCGCCGTCGGAGAGTTGTAGCCAATCGCGCAGCACTTCGCGGGTGTGTTGGCCCAGTTCGGGAGCCGAGTTCGCGGCCGGCAGGGAACACCCGGAGAAATCGATGGGCAGCGCCGTCGTCAGCATCGAGCCCACCCTTGACTCCGCCATCCTCTTGTAAGCTCCGGACGGCTCTCCGTCCTCCACCAGGTCCTGGACCCTGCGCATGCGCGCCGCCGGCACCCCCGCCTCCTTCACGCGCGCCTCCACCTCGGGACTCGGCAGCCGGCTGGTCCACGCCTCGATGCGCTCGTCGAGTTCGTCGTGATGGCGCGTCCTTCCTTGCAACGTGGCGAAGCGGTCCGCGGTGGCCAGCTCCGCATCCCCGATAACCTCCGCCAGGGCCCGCCACTGCCCGCCATCGTGAACGCTCACGGCGCACCACTCGTCCTGTCCCGCGCAGCGATACACTCCCTGGGGCGCAAAACGGGCCGAGCGATTGCCCATCCTCTCCGGGCTCCTTTGCTTTACCGCGCTGAACAGGAGAAGCGGCGCGATCATGGACACGCTGCACTCGAACTGCCCCATATCCAGGTGGATGCCTTCACCTGTGTTCTCACGCTCGGTCAGGGCGCCGATGATGGCGTAGCAGGTGTGGAGCCCGCCGATGTAGTCGTTCCAGGAATTCGAGATGGCCGTGGGCGGGTCCCCCTCGGCGCCGGTGACCTGCATGAGTCCCGCGTATCCCTGGAGGTTCATGTTCATGCTGGTCCAGTCGCGGCGCGGACCGCTGTTGCCGTAGCCTGACATGCTGGCGAAGATCAGCCGTGGGTTGGCCGCCTTGAGCGATTCGTACCCCAATCCCAGCCGGGTCATGACTCCCGCGCTGAAATTCTCCACCACGACATCGGCGGCCACTGCCAGACGCCGCGCGACATCACGGCCGGCGGGGTGCTTCAGGTCGATGGCCACCGAGCGCTTGTTCCGGTTGGTGTTCAGATAGGAGGCGTGGCGGCCGTCCGGGTGCCGGTAGGACGACGGCCACGGGAAGTCCGGATGCTTGCTGCTCTCGACCCGCACCACGTCCGCCCCCAGGTCAGCCAGAAGCCGCGTGCAGAACGGCGCCGCCAGCACGTGCCCGAAGTCGAGAACGCGTACTCCCGACAAGGGAGGCGCATCGGTCTTCACTTTTCTGCAACCCTTTCCATGTTGGATGGCGCGGCTCCGTCCGGCTCGAAAGCGTATGTCGCGGCCCTGAACAGTGTCAAGCTGTATACTTTCGACCGCGGAAAGTTGACAGTCATCCGCCGGAACCCTATATAATCGCCACGGAATTACCCGACATGAGCTCGAACGACGAGTGCGAGCCGAACAGTCTAGGCCAATGGGATGAATCACATGAATGAATTCGTTGATGCCGAACAAGGGTTGCTGAAACGCCAGGTGTTCGTCTCCCAGGACATCTACGAGCAGGAGCTGGAGCGCGTCTTCGCGCGCTGCTGGCTCTTCCTGGGACACGAGACGCAGATCCCCAATCCCAACGACTTCCTCGCCACCTACATGGGGGAGGATCCCGTGCTGCTCTGGCGAGGCGGGGACGGGAAGGTGCGAGCGTTCCTGAACATGTGCCGCCACCGGGGCAACCGTGTGTGCCGGGCGGACCAAGGGAACGCCAGCTCGTTGATGTGCACCTACCACGGCTGGTGCTACAGCAACGACGGCAAGCTCATCGGCGTCCCGGGCATGAAGGAGATCTACAGCGGCGAGCTGGACATGACGCAGTGGGGCTTGGTGGAAGTGGCCCAGCTCGACACCTACCGCGGCTTGGTCTTCGCCACCTTCGACCCCAAGGCGCCGCCGCTGCTGGAGTACCTCGGCGGCCAGGATCGGGAGCTGAGCTTCATGTTCGACCGGCGCGCCGGCGGCACCGAGGTCATCGGCGGCGTGCACAAGTGGGTCATGAACGCCAACTGGAAGTACGCCGCGGACAACTTCTTCGGCGACGACGGCCACCACACGGTCACCCACGCGTCGGTGCGCCAGGTTCCCGTGGATGTTCGATACTACCCGCAAACCAACGACGATGCGCGCCCCGATACCGACCGCGGGCTCTCCCGAGTCGCCGAAGGCCTCATACGGGACTACCACCACGAGCACTTCGACGAGTTGATTGAGCGCATCGGCCCCGACATGGCGGAACGCCCCGGGCTGGTCACCACCGTATTCCCCAACGTGTCTCCCAACTTCAGCCGGCACATGATCCGGTTGTGGCACCCCAAGGGCCCGGACAAGACCGAGATCTGGTCGTATTGCGTGGTGGACAAGGACGCGCCCCCGGCGGTGAAGACCGCCATGCGGCTGCACCTCACCCAGACCTTCGGCCCGGCCGGGAACCTGGAGCAAGACGACATGAACAACTGGATCCAGTGCACCGACACCGCGCGCGGGGTGGTGGCCAGGCGGTACCCTCAGAACATCCAGGCCCATCTCGGACACGAGGACCGCTGCCCGCCCATCGGCGGCGGCAGGCGGCTGCGGGCTTTCTACTCCCGCTGGGAGATGATGATGAACGCCGAGGGCTGGACCGATGTCGACCTGAAGACCCGGTACTGGTGACGGCCCCGCAAGCTCCTGCGCACGGGACAACAGGGAAGGCGGAGGCAACGTGAACGACCACGATCTTTGGCATGAGATCCAGGACTTCCTCGTCCGTGAGGCGCGGCTTCTGGACGACCGCGCGTTCGAGGCGTGGCTGGACCTCTTCACCGACGACATCGTCTACTGGATGCCGGAACGAACGAACCCGTGGGAGAGCAGCGATCTCGCGGACACCGTCTCCAAGCCCGGCGAGCTGGCGCTCTTCGAGGAGACCAAGGAAACACTGCGCACCCGGGTGGCCCGTCTGGCAACCGGCATGGCCTGGTCGGAAGTGCCGCCGTCCCGCACGCGCCACCTGGTCACCAACGTGCAGGTGGAATCCGGCGAAACCGATTCCGAACTGCGGGTCCGCTCCTACTTCATGGTGTACCGGACCCAGCTCGAGCACAGCCAGGACGTGTTCGTCGGCGAGCGGGACGACGTGCTCCGAAGAGTCGGCGACGAGTGGAAGATCGCCCGCCGGACCATCGTGCTGGACCAGGCGGTGCTGCAGTCGCCCAACCTGAGCATCTTCTTCTAGGCACCTCGGCGCCACACCCCAAGGGAGGCAGGTAACGCGATGAATCAATTGAACGAATTGAATGATCTCGTGGATACCCGACAAGGGTTGCTGGACCGCCGGATCTTCGTCTCCCGGGACATCTACCAGCAGGAGCTGGAGCGGATCTTCGCGCGCTGCTGGCTTTTCCTGGGCCACGAGACCCAGATCCCCAATCCCAACGATTTCCTCGCCACCTACATGGGGGAGGACCCGGTGCTCTTGTGCCGGGGCGCGGACGGCACCATCCGGGCGTTCCTGAACATGTGCCGCCACCGGGGCAACCGGGTGTGCCGCGCCGACCAGGGCAACGCCACGTCGTTCATGTGCACCTACCACGGCTGGTGCTACAGCAACGACGGCAAGCTCATCGGCGTGCCAGGCATGAAGGAGATCTACAGCGGCGAGCTGGACATGAAACAGTGGGGCCTCGTGGAAGTGGCCCAATTGGACGTGTACAGGGGCCTGATCTTCGCCACCTTCGACCCCAAGGCGCCGCCCCTGCTGGAGTATCTCGGAGGCCAGGAGCAGGAGCTGGGGGTCATGTTCGACCGGCGCGCCGGCGGCACCGAGATCATCGGCGGCGTGCACAAGTGGGTCATGAATGCCAACTGGAAGTACGCCGCCGACAACTTCTTCGGCGACGACGGCCACCACACCATTACTCACATGTCGGTGCGCGAGGTGCCCGTCGACGAACTGGCCTACCCCCGCACCAACGAGGAACCCCGCCCCTATTCCGACGACATCGGGTTCACAAGAGTTGCCGGAGGCATCATCCGGGACTACCTGCTCGATCACTTCGACGAGACCGTCCAGCGCATCGGCCGCGACCTCGCCCAACAAGCCGGGCTGGTCACCACCGTCTTCCCCAACGTCTCGCCGAACTTCATCCGCCACATGATCCGCGTCTGGCACCCCCGTGGTCCGGATAAAACCGAGATCTGGTCCTACTGCGTCGTCGACAAGGAAGCGCCCCCGGAAGTCAAGACCGCCATGCGCCGGCACCTCACCCAGACCTTCGGCCCCAGCGGCAACCTCGAACAGGATGACATGAACAACTGGGAGCAGTGCACCGGCACCGCCCGCGGCGTCATCGCCCGCCGCTACCCCCAGAACCTCCAAGCCCACCTCGGACACGAGGAAAAGTCCGGCGCCTTCGGCGGCGGCAAGCGCCTCCGGCAGTTCTATGCACGCTGGTCGATGATGATGGAGGCGGAGAGTTGGGGCGAGGTGGACTTGGAGACGAAGTACTACTGAGGGCTCCGTCGATCACAAACCTCTGCTACCCGAAGCTTGACGGGATCACCGGTTGAGCGAACGGGTCACACCGTCTCGGCCTGCACCGCCTTGGCCATCTCGTCCATGGAGAAGAATTTGAAGTCCATTTCCGGCATAGTTTCCGTCTTCTCCGTTGCCCCCCAGCTTCCGCTCCTGGACAGCGACGGCACGGCGCAACGTGAGGGCGTCCGGCGCTGGCACATGTACGCTGTCCAGCCGCTCGCCCGGATGGTCGAGCACGAACTGACGGGGAAGCTGGAAACCGACGTGCGGCTGAAGTTCGACTCCTACGCCTTGGACATGGTTTCGAGGTCGCAGGTGGTGGCGAAGCTGACGGCGGCCGGCATGGCCCTACCCGTCGCCCTTGAAGCCGTCGGCCTTGGGGGGTGAAGCATGAGCGCACCGAAGCTATGCGAGTGCGGCCGCCCGACCGTGACGCCGTACCAGCAGTATTGCGCGGTGTGCATCCGAACCGCGAAGCCGAACGGCTGGGCCGCGAAGGTGCTCTACCTCAACCCCGTACTCCACGAAGAAGCCGACCACAACATGTTGATGTTGTGTATGTGACGTGCTAGCTTCGGTTCCTGAAAGGAGGTTTCCAGACCATATCCCTAGAGGGGAGCGGAGCAAAGGCCATTTGGCGAAGGGGAGCATCAACATGGCCCGAAAAAAACAAAAGGAAGCGTCCGTCGACGAGATGTTGGTCGTCATGGGTCCCTTGTTGTCGCCGTCGGGAGCTAGTGACAATCTGTCCATTCCAGGGATGAGCTCGTACGTGCCCAGCTTTGTTGCAGACGGGACACGACTACCGCGGAGGGAAGATGGGCAACTGGAATCAGATCCTCAACGAAATCAACGCAGCCGCAGGTCAGCATGATCAGGTCCGTCGGCAGTATCTCGCAAAACTCTTCGACCTAACCGGTCGCAACGTCGTCTGTTACTACTCTGGCTGGCTTCAGAAGACAGGCGATCAGTTCTTCAACATCACGCAAATCACAGATGAAGACAAAGCGGGCTTCATGTCCTGTTTTCATGGGCTCGATAGGAACCTGGGACTAGATTTACTCGTCCATAGTCCCGGCGGCTACGTTTCTGCCACCGAGTCTCTCATCCACTATATTCGCTCAATGTTTGGCGAAAATATTAGGGTGTTCGTCCCGCAATTGGCGATGTCGGGCGGCACACTGCTCGCTCTTATCGGCAGAGAGATCTGGATGGGGAAGCACAGTAATCTTGGGCCTGTCGACCCACAGTTTGGTGACATCCCTGCCGTAACATTGCTCGACGAGTTTAGGCGGGCATTCAATGACGTCACTAAGCAACCGAACATGATCCAGGTATGGACGCCAATTCTTTCTAAGATTGCGCCCACCCTCATCACGCGCGCAGAACAGGCGATTAGTCTTTCGCGCGATATCGCGCAGAACACGTTGACTGAAGGGATGTTCAAGGACAAGCCGAAGTCGGCGGAACATGTTGCTAAGGAGTTGACCAACGTCGCCGCCCACAAAGAACACAACCGCCACATCCACGCTGAAGATTTGAGGGCAATGGGTCTGATGATCCGGGATCTGGAGAGCGACGACGACCTTCAGGACGCAATTTTGTCAGTCCATCACGCATTCATGATTTCGCTTTCCAATACGACCGCAGCGAAGATAGTCGAGAACCATCTGGGGATCGCATTCATGAAACATATCGCCCCTCCGGTCAACGGCTGATGGCACCTCTCCCACCAAGGTGCACCGCACTTGGTGACATCCTGGTGACACGCCGTTTTCTTCCTTTCCGAACATACCTACTAAGTACCTGAAAAGACTGGAGCCACCCGCCGGACTCGAACCGGCGACCTACTGATTACGAATCAGTTGCTCTACCAACTGAGCTAGGGTGGCCAAAGGAGGATGCGATAGCAGGTGCGTCAGAGGTTGACAGTCAATGTATCAGTTGGCGCCGCGTGTCGGCAAGCTGAGGTGGTCCCAGAAATCGGAGAGGTTGGCGTTGCGCCCGGCCTACCAAGTCCGCTGCATGTACCGGGGATCGTAGGGAACGGATGATCATTGAACTATTGTCAGGGGCTGTCACACCGACACGCCGGATCGTTGGACGCTCGGCCGCACGATGAACACGGCTTGTAGTAGAGGTGTTCGCGTACCTGTTCCTCCGGCGGATTACGCCGCACATCAAAGTAATTGGGGTCATGTTGATAGAGAAGCTCGCCGGGGACGAGAGAGAGGTCCTCGCGAGCCGCCACGTTGGCGCGTACGGCGACGGTCGTGGATGGCACGGCGTGCAGAGATGCATGAGGTGGTCCCGGATTTTCGGCATCTGGAACGTCATCCGGCGACTCCCGGCGCTCCTCGTCGATCTCGTTGGTGCGAACACTGAGCCCGAATTCGAGGTCATGAACTTCGCAACGGCTCTCGTCCTTCGAGTTCAGCGAACGGGCATGGGCGGTCATGATGAGGTCGTCATTGATCAGGACATCTAGTTCCAAACGCTCCTGGAAAGCTTGAGCTTTTGCGTCCACTTTCACCGTCAGGTTTTCGACTGGAACACGTGGTTCACTACGCAGTACGTTTGACCCTGGACGCCGTGGTGCGCAAATCTGGATCTTGGCCACGCCGTCACGAGGGTCCGTGCAGTAGAGATGAAGCGGCTCCCTTAGCTCTTCGCTTTCCTTTGGCATTCTGGCCCCAGCCTTGACAACCGCAAGGTGCGAGTCACGCGCCAACAATAGTTCAATATTCTTAGCCAGTTGGAGCCGCGCCTCGTCTGCCGCAATCCACGCTGCGCCTTCCGCAATCAGAGTGGCGGCATTGTCAGGAATCGCGACCCGCGCAGGGCCGAACAGTTCGTGGAGCCTACTTCTGACGGCGGGCATATTGGACATTCCACCTGTTGCTATACAGAGCGCCACCTGCTCCGGCGAATACCCGGCGTCTTCCAAGATGTGGCTGATCCGTTCGAAGCCCTTGTCGAGCAATGGCCGGACGATGTTTTCAAGGTCACTTCTCTCCAGCCGCGATTCGAAATCCTCTTCTTCAGTCCCGCAAAAGAATCCGCTGACGTATATTTCCGTTGAGGACCGCCCCGACAACGCGATCTTCGCCTCCTCACACCGGTATCTCAGGCGTGGTTCAGCACCAGGGTACCTGGTCACGGCGCTCTCGTATCCACGGGACCTCTCGACTGTACCCACGATACAATTCATAATGGCGTCATCGAAACGGTCGCCTCCGACCTCGTCCGTGCCGCCGTTTTTCAACTGCACGACCATATCGCCGGCAAGACGGCAAAGAGTCAGATCCAGCGTTCCCCCACCCAGTCCGCCACCAGGATAAGCTTCCCCTCGTAACGGTGCAGCATTTCGTGAAGATTACCGGTCCGGAACCAACCATAAAGCGCAGCGAGAGGCTCATGGACAAACTGGACGATTCGGAGATCGGCAAGTCTGAAAGCGTCTCGAAGCGCACGTCGCTTGTAACCCGGCATATCAATAGGGATTGTGACAACCGCAGCGGAAATCCGTTCAATCCCGGTGTCTTGTGCCCGCGGTTGTCTTCGCGCTTCACGTAACACATATCGAACGATGTCAGCTACCATACTCACCGGACTCTTCTCTACGCCTGCGACGAAGACGCTTTCTTGGCCTAGGTACATCTTCGGTGACCGAACAATGTTCCCGTGCACGCCCAGCCCGGCGACCGCAAGCCGTTCCTTGGCCTTTTGACCAACTATCGTCTCCGTGCCTTCGTAACAGACTATCGACGGTATGGGACGCTCCCCATCTTCATCAAGAAAGTTGACCGGCCCGTCTTTGCGGGTGATGGAAATCAAGCTGTTTGTCGTACCAAAGTCGAATCCAAGCACGTCCATCCTAGTTTCCTCGGTCTCCAAGCAATCGATCCAATTCGGACCTCAAGTCGTCAGTGGCGCGTTCGGCGTGATCGAGCATCACGTGAACCTTGGGCGGGTCCCGGCGCAGTGCGTCGAGGCCGTCGTCCAGCAAGGACAGTTCGGCCTTCAAACGTCCGATCAATCGGCCACGCAACTTCTCGTACCCGTCCCGTAGGCGAACCTTGCTGTCGGTGTGGGCTTGGCGTTCCTGTTCGAGTTGCGTCTGCAATTCTGTTGCTTCGGTTTGCTTTTTCTCCAATGTCGCTAGGGCTTCCTTCAGGGAATTATCCAGGTCCCGTGCCTTGTTTTCCGCGTGCTCGGCTCTCCTTAGGGCAATATCGACGCGTTGGTCCTGTTCGGTTGCTTGCTTCTCAAAGAGGGTGCAGACAACCGCCGCCACCGAGGGGTCGCGAGTCTCCGCGAGCGCTCGAAGTCTCGCCGTATCGGTTGTGCATCGCGAAGCGGCACGTTTCCAGAGGTAGTCCATCAGGTAGCGGCGAACCTGATCAAGGGACATTTCGCGCATCATCCGGAAGTACAGTAGAGCGCAGTGTAATGCGTTCCGCCTGCATAGCTCCGCTTCCCTCTTTGTCAACTTTTTGCTGTCATCCCAAGACAGTGCGAGATAGTCTCGCGACGCCACTATCCGGATTTCGGAACGTTCCGAACCTGTCAACGCTCCCTTTCCGAATGCAGGATGACCTTCCAGGACATCTCGAACAAAGTCGCCAAGCTGCACGGTCACGACCGACGAGTCGACATCAAGGCCGAACAACAATAAGCGAAGTGTCTTATCCAGGGTCCGGTCTACTCCAGCCTGACGGAGAAGCGCTTGTCTTTCGTCTGCGCTGAACGTGTAAGGACGGTTCAAGGCGGTCACGTCCTTTCTCGTCAGTTTCTTGCGCTTGAACGTATCCGCATAAAGTCCATGAATCAGTTGGCCCATGGTTTCGATTGGGGGGACCTTTCGTCTCGACACAGGTCTTCTGTTGCCTTCCATTATCGGCCCACCTTGCTGGTCAATGACACTTGCACTTCTCGATCGTGGATTCCGCCCACCTGTCGAATCCAGGTCGGTTTCTCAACTCCTTCGCGTGTCGGCATGCGGGGTTGCAGTCCATGTTTGCCAAATATGTTTCACTCAGGAGCACATGCAATTTTGTGCGATCATAGTCCGCGGGGCAGTGGTTCAGGGTTGACGCCATCTCTTTTGTATCGCGCGGCGGATCGTCAGAGGCTCGGACGGTCCAATCGAGAATCTGCTCTGTCGTCCAGTCCGTCAACAGAGCGTCCAGCTCGAGGGCAGTTGCACGCGGTTTGATTGCGGATCTGACCGCCGACGCCACGCCGGTCAACCACACCACATATCTCTCGGCGGCTCGGCCAAGACGCGTACCGTGGGCCAAACGCCGAGCTTCTGCGAAGTGGTTGAAATGAAAAGCGATCAAGCCGCGTATGGTCCGCGCCAGCGGCCGCGGATAATCGGCCAGTTCGTAGGCGGCCTTGTTGAACCGGCTGACATACTGGTCGTAAGGAAGCGAAGAATCTGTATGCTTCTCTTTCGCGAGTACGCCGTATAGGTACGCGCATATTCCGTCGCTGTATCCGATGGCGGAGCCGAATCGTTTTGTCGCTGTAATGAAGTCGTCAATCGCCCGTCGGTCGAGCCTCTTTCCCCGCGCCATCCTCGTGAATTCGTCCTCGATTCCCTTGAGGTCCCCAGCCGACGCGATTTGAAAATCCAGGCGGAATTCGGCTAAGGCGCCGCCGTTGTACAGTTTAACGTTGCATACGCCAAACATCAGGCGCGCGAGCCCGCGCGGAACATCGGCGACGGACGTCTCCGTGCCGTTCAAAGCCGCTCGGTCACACTGACTTACCCCCACGTCATCCGCCGCAACCGGTTCGGTGATTCGCACCGTGCCTGTACCAATCTCCCGACCCTGCAGAACCAAACGAGGGCGGTGCTGGGGATGGTCTTCGAACAGATGTTTGCGTAGTCCTTCGTCCGAACCGAACAGTTTGTCGCAATGCGTGCAGTGGAACTCGGGAGACGGGGCGTCACGCGGATCGAAATTGAGGCCGTTGACTTCGTGGTGCTCAATATAACCGGTATGCCAGAAACCCATATCGATCTCTGTTCGACTCCTCTATCGGCATGCCGTGCGGCTCATCGACGCGGGCCTCACCGCGCCGCCATCCTCCCTCCCTCCACCGGCAGATCCGCGCCGGTGATGTAGTCGGCCCAGCGGGAGGCCAGGAACACCACCGGGCCGACGAAGTCTTCGATCTCGCCCTTGCGGCCCAGGGCCGGCGGGGTGAACTCCCCGGCGGTGATGGAGGGCTCGGGTCCCTTCCCCTCGCCTTTCGTGAGGGCCTCGTACTCGTAGATGGTGGTCAGGCGGTTGGGGGTGAAACCCGGGCTGACGGAGTTGACGTTGATGTTGTCGCGGCCGAGTTCCACGGCCATCTGCCGCGTGAGCATGACGACGCCGCCCTTGGCGGCGCTGTAGGCGGCGCCGCCGGCGATGCCCCGGTGTCCGGCGATGGAGGCGATGTTGACGATCTTGCCGCCGCCCTGGCGCTTCATCACCGGCGCCACGTGGCGCGTGCTCAGGTAGGCGGCCTTGAGGCAGATGTCCAGCACGAAGTCCCATTCGCCGGGCTCCATCTCGGTGATGCTCTTGGGCGGGTAGATCTGTACCGCCGCGGCGTTGACCACCACGTCGATGGTGCCAAAGCGCTCCACCACCCCGGCCACCATGCGGGCCACGTCGGCGTCGTCTGAGACGTCGCCGGGGGCGGGAATCGCTGTTACATCCCCGGTGAGCTTGTCGATGCACTCGAGGGCTTTCTCTTCCTTGAGGTCATTGATGGCCAGCTTGGCGCCGTGATCGGTGAAGCCCTGCGAAAAGGCGGTGCCCAGCACGCCGGCGCCGCCGGTGATCAGAACCACTTTGTCCTTGAGTCCGAGATCTCTCATTGAATATCTCCCTGCTTTCCGAGCGCCCGCCGCGGCTGGGGCCGAGGCGCTGTGCCCGTGTGGCTGGTCTCCCTACCGTTGTGCCATCCGGAGCTGCGGGCCGGCTTGCATCGACTCCACGTGCGCCAGGGCCTCGGCCCGGGTCACCACGGTCGCGTACTTGCTGTTCATCTCGTAGAGGTTCACGAGGTGCGAGAACGGCGAGCGGTCGAATGTGCCTTCCTCCACCACGAATATGGAGAAGCCGTTGGAATAGCCGTCGATGACCGTGGAGCGGACGCAGCCGGAGGTGGAGGCGCCGGTGACGATCAGCGAGTCGATGTTCTTGCGCGTCAGGTAGGTGATCAGGTGGGTGCCGAAGAACGCGCTGGCGCGGGCCTTGTGCACCACGTACTCGTCCTTGCGGGGACGGATCATCTGCGGGAACTGCACCGCTAGGGCGCTCGCGGTGGTGGGCTCCGCGGCGCGCTTGGTGGCGTTTCCGAAGACCGCCTTGAAGTCGGGATCGCTGGTGGAATAGATCACCGGCACCTTGCTCTTGCGGCACGCCACCAGCAGCTTCCGGATGTGCGGCAGCGCCTGCCACGCGGCCTTGCCGCAGCTCGACGGGAACTCGTCGATGGCGTCCAGGGTTTCCATCGGCTTGGTCCCGGTAAAGGCCGTGATGACGTCGATGATCAGCAACGCCGGCCGCTGTCCAAAGGCCTGCTTGCCGTTGTATCCGGCCTTCTCGTAGATCTTGCGGTCGTACTCCGGGACGATCTTTTCCCAATCTCTCATGTAGCGCCTCCTGCGGGTTCGCGGGTAGTGGAAGGGGTGCCGGGCACCCCATGCCCGTGACCGTGTACCATATATCAAATGGCGGAGGACACTCAAATGCGGGGGAGTGGCCCCTCCTCGCCCCAGCCTCTGGACCCCGGGTCAAGCCCGGGGTGACGTGGAGGTGGTTCGGGATGTCCCGGGTCAAGCCTGGGATGACGTTGTGGTGCCCGGGATGACGGCTCCGTTGTCCGGGCCGCTGTGGGGTGACGGACGGCGTGCGGACGCTCCCTTGCACGTTAGGCCGGGCTTGACCCGGCATCCAGAACTTGAACCGCCGGGCGAGCAGGCGCCATCCGCGGGGCGCAGGTCAGGCCCGCAGTGCAGCCAGCATGTCCCGGGCGGCGGCCTTGGGGTCGGGGGCTTCGGAGATGGCGGAGATGAGGGCGATGCGGGCGGTGCCGTGGGCCTTGATCTCGGGGAGGTGGTGCTGCTTGATGCCGCCGATGGCGAAGACCGGAACCGACGTGGAGTCGGTGATGGCCTTGAGCGAGGCGGGTCCCTGGGGATTGCCGAAGGGCAGCTTGGAGGTGGTGGCGTAGACGGGTCCGAACAGGACGAAGTCGGCGCCGGCCTCCGAGGCTGCGTGGACTTTCGCCGCCGAATGTGTAGAGACGCCGATCTTCCGGTCCGGGCCGAGAAGTTTCCGGGCGGATTCCACGGGCATGGAGTTGGCCGCCAAGTGCACGCCGGCGGCGTCCGCGGCCAGCGCCACGTCCACCCGGTCGTTGATGAAGAGCTCGGCGCCGTAGCGGTCACACAACCGCTTCACGTTCCGGGCCAACTCCAGCAGGGCTGCTCCCCCGAGGTCCTTCTCCCGGAGCTGGACGGCCCGGACGCCGCCTTCCAGGGCCTGCTCCAGCAGCCACAGGAGATCGCGGCCCCAGGTGGTCTTGCGGTCGGTGACGAGATACAGGTCGAAATCGACGGGTCTCAAGGGTCGGCTGCCTGGAGGTCGCTTGCGGCCTTCGGTCAGTGGAGGAGGCCTTCGATGGGACTCGAGGCGGTGGCGTAGAGCTTCCTGGGGATGCGGCCTGCCAGGAACGCCTTTCGGCCGGCCTCGACGGCCTGCTTCATGGCGTCGGCCATGAGGATGGGGTCCTTGGCGCCGGCGATGGCCGTGTTCATGAGGACACCGTCGCAGCCCATCTCCATGACGATGGCCGCGTCCGACGCCGTGCCCACGCCGGCGTCCACGATCACCGGGATGGACACGTTCTCCTGGATGATGCGGATGTTGTAGGGATTGCGGATGCCCAGGCCCGAGCCGATGGGCGCGGCCAGGGGCATGACCGCGGCGCAGCCCATGTCTTCGAGCTTCTTGGCGGTGACCACGTCGTCGCTGATGTACGGCAGCACGGTGAAGCCGTCCTCCACCAGCAGGCGTGCGGCTTCCAGGGTCCCCGGCGTGTCCGGGTAGAGGGTCTTGTCGTCGCCGATGACCTCGAGCTTGACCAGGCTGCCGACCCCTGCCTCCCGGGCCAGACGGCAGGTGCGCACGGCTTCGTCGGGCGTGTAGCAGCCCGCGGTGTTGGGCAGGATGGTGAACTTCTTGGGGTCCAGATAGTCGAGCAGGTTTTCCTGGTCCCGGTCCACGATATTGACCCGCCGGACCGCCACCGTGACGATCTCCGCTCCGGACATCTCGATGGCCTTGCGGGTCTCCTCGAAGTCGCGGTACTTGCCGGTGCCGACGATCAGCCGCGACCGGTACTCTTTGCCGGCCAGCCGCAGGCAATCGGACGATGCCGCCTCCAAGACTTGGGGTGTGGGTTCGGTCATGACTCTATCCACCGCCGACGAACTGAACGATCTCCACCTCGTCGCCCTGTTTCAGGCGCGTGTCGCCGTGTGTGTCCCGCGAGAGCACCTCGGCATTGAGCTCGACCACCACGCGTCCGGGCCGGATCTCCAGGTCCTCCAGGAGTTGGGCGACGCTCAAGTCCGGCGCCACTTCGCTGTCCTTGCCGTTGATACGGATGACCACCAGGAAATCCCCGCGGCCCGAGTCGTGCGGGCGCGGGCGGGTTTGAAACCCGCCCCTACAGCTACATTACCGCATATTTCCGAGCGGGACGCCAGCGGCCTGGGCACACCCGCCAACCCGGCGGGACCCACGCAGGGGCGACCGGCCGGTCGCCCCTACCCGGACAGGCTCCTAGCGCGCGGCCGCGATCTTGACCTCCAGGACGCCGATGCCCTCCACTTCCCCTTCCACCTTGTCGCCGGGGTGGAGGAAGATGGGCGGAGTCCGGGCGAAGCCAACCCCCGAGGGTGTTCCCGTGCTGATGATGTCGCCGGGCTCCAGGGTCAGGCCGTCGGACAGCGACTCGATGGTCGCCGGGATATCGAAGATCATGTCGCGCGTGTTGCCGTCCTGCATGGTCTCGCCGTTGACGCGGCACTGGAGCCGGACCGCCTTCGGATCGGGCATGGCGCTTTTGTGCACGATGGAGGGTCCCAGCGGACAAAAGGTGTCCAGGGACTTGCCCTTCCACCACTGGAGGTGCCGGCGCTGCAGGTCCCGGGCGGTCATGTCCAGGCAGACGGTGTAACCGAAGATGTAGTCGTTGGCCTTGGCGCGGGGGATATTGCGCCCCTTCCGGCCGATGACCACCGCCAACTCGACCTCCCAGTCGATCTTGCTGGTGGCCGAATGGGCCAGCACCCGGCCCTGGTCGCCGATGACCGCGGTGGCCGGCTTGGTGAAGAACACCGGCACCTCGGGCGTGTTGAGCTGGACTCCCCGGGCGCGCACGCCCTCGTCGATATGCTCCTGATAGTTGACCCCCAGGCAGATGACGTTCTTTCGCGGAGCGGGGATCGGCGACAGCAGCCGGGTGCGATTGCGCTTCACCAGGATCCCCGCCTGGGCGAGTCTCCGGATACCCTTGGAGTCCAGTCCCTCGACATACCGGGCCGCCTTCCTTGCCGTCGTGACGGCCTTGGCGCCGGCCTCGATGAAGGTCTGCATGCTGTCCAGATACGAGGCGGTGCTGCCCGGCAGGTAGCGCTTGCTGACCTCCCGGAGATCGACGATCTGATCCTCCTCCATCATCATCCCCAGCCGGGTCTTGCTGCGAAAACTGTAGGTGACGAAGCGCATCGACGACCTCCTCTCCGCTTCCGGTGGATCCTTCGCGGATCTCTCCCGCTCTCTGTCGATATCTCTGGAGACAAGCGTTCAAAAAACGCCATATCCTCATAGAGAAGCGCCGTACCGTTGTCAACCCGTAGGCCTCGTCGGGTCGGTGGCGCCCTGAAATTGCGCGGCCCGGTACGTGATGTTAACTTCCCACGTGTGAAACGAGTCAAAGGACAGCGTACCGCCATGGAGGTGGGAGACCGCGTTCTGGTGAAGGGGGCCTTGCGCAGGCAGGTCATGCTGGTGGCCAGGGTGGATGTTCCGCATTCGACCCAGAAGGTCTTTCTCTCGCGGTCGGGCGGGGACTTCACGGTGGGTCTGAACATCTGGAAGTCGGACTACACCTGGAGCGAGAAGAACCAGATGTGGGTGTCGAAACGCTGACGGCCCTTCCGCGGAGTTGATGGATGGCGCAAGACCTGGAAACGCTCCTGAAGGGCCTCCGCGAAGGGCAGGGACCGGCAATCATCCTGCTCCATGGCGACGAGTTCCGCGTCCGCGGAGCGAGTCGCGCCATTCTGAACCTCGTCACACCTGATTCGGACCGCGCCCTCGCCATCTCGACATTCGACGGCCGGTCCGCGTCGTGGGACGAGGTCGAAGCCGCCCTCATGACCCCGTCGCTTTTTGTGTCCGTCTGCACGGTGGTGGTGGAGTACGTTCCCTGGTTCGCCCCCGCCGAGCGGAAGGTGGACCTGCTGGACAAGTCGCTGACTCTCTGGGAGGAGGGGCAGCGCGACGACAGCGGGCGCGCGTTCATGGCGTTGCTGCGATCAGAGGGGTGGACGCGCGAGCAGTGGCTGGACGCGTCCGATGCGTCGGAACTGGCGGGCACCCTCAAGGATTACCGGGCGCATGCCCGGGAGATTCAGGCCGTCTGGCAATACTGCCGCGAGCAGAACCTCGTTCCCGGAAACCCCAAGGCCGACGAGCAGGGCCGGATCCTGCAACTCCTGGAGCGGGGGCTGCCGGACGGCTCCCGCCTGCTGCTGCTGGCCCCCCACGTGGACAAGCGCGGTCGCGGCTACAAGAAGTTGAGCGGCCAGGGTTGCGTCGTCGACCTGTCTGTGGAACGGGACCGGAGCGGGCGCATCCGCCGCGAGTCCCTCGCCGCCTTTCTCGATCAGCGCCTTCGGCGGGCGCGCAAGCGGATCGATCCACAGGCCCGGGAGGCGGTGTTGGCCCGGTGCGGCAACGAGCTCTGGGCCGTCCACCAGGAGATCGAGAAGCTGCTGCTGTACGTCGGCGACGCGGAGACCGTGGGCGTTTCCGACGTGGAGGAGATCTTCACCGACCAGTCCGAGAGCTGGGTGTTCGACCTGACGGATTCCCTGGCGCAAAGGGATGCGCTCCAGGCCCTGGGCTTTCTGAGGCGCCTCATGGCCGACGGCGAGTATCCGCTGCGGGTGCTGGGCGCCATCGCCAGCCAGGTACGCCGCCTGCTGAGCGCCCGCCAGCTACTGGACCATGAGCTGGCCCGGGTCTGGCGCCAGCGCATGTCCTACACCGAGTTCCAGCAAAGGGTTCCCGCCGATACCGAGGGTCTTCCCACCAAGAGCCCCTACGCCAACTACCTCACCTTGCAGCGGGCGGAGAGGTTCACTCTTCCCGAGCTCAAGGGATTTCTCCGGTTGATCCAGCAGACCGATACCCGCCTCAAGTCGTCCGGCCACCGGCCCCAGGCGGTGATGGAAAGGCTGATCCTGGATATGTGCCGCCCGTGAACGGGCAGGCCGCAGTGGTTCCCGGAAGCACCGAATCCTCCGCCCGTCGCTAAAGATCCTGTGCGTCGTGCCGATTCCTTACCCTGTGGTGTGGGAGTCGAGTCGGAACATGGTGTCAGGATTCTTGCAGCGGCTTTCCGCTCCATTGGCGGCTCTTCTGCTGGGGGCGTTCCTTTTCGGTTTTTTCGTCCATCTACTGTACGGGCGTTGGGCCGCGCCGGCGCCTTGCATGGAGTCTCCGGCCGGCGCCTCGGCTTCTGCCACGGATCTATCGGCCGCGGCCGACCTGCCAGTGGTGGACGTCATGGAAGTGGAGCGGCTCCAGGAGCTGGCGGGTGTGCTTGCGCGGGTCCGGGGCCGGGTTCACCGCGTGGGGCACTCGTCCAAGAGCAACACCTACTTTCTGGACTTCGGCCCCTCCCGATCCGCTTTCACCGCGGTCATCTTCTCTTCCGTGGTGGATGCCTTCCTGCGCGAGAACGCGGACCCGAAACAGTTCCAAGGGAAGGAAGTGGAGCTCACCGGACGGATCAAGGACGATCCCAAGTACGGATTGGAGATGATTCTGGAGAGCCCGGCGCAGATCGAGATCTTGCCATGACTCGATTGGGAATCATATCGAATAGTGCCCATGCCACACACAGGCGTCGCGCGCACGCCGTGCCAATGCGACTTTAGAGCGGGTTCGGATTTCCAAGTCAAGGCTTAACAAACAGGGTTTCTTATTGAGACGTGCAAAAATGTATGATAAAATCCGTAATTATAGGCAAAAGCCCTGGTAAATCAAGGCTTTTCTGACCAGGAGGACTTCCGTGGCGATCAATGTTCTCCGGGCTGCGGGTTACTTGGCTAAGAAATCCAATTGGACCAAGTCTAACTTAGAATTGCAGAAACTCATTTACATCGCCCACATGTTTCACTTGGGCAGATACGGAGTCCCATTGATTGAGGGAAACTTCGAGGCTTGGGACTATGGACCAGTACATCCCGATCTGTACCATCATGTTAAGCAATTCGGCGCAGATCCTGTTACCGAGATTGCGTATCCTGCGAACCTGAAAAAGGGGACGGAAAAGGAACTCCTCGATGAAGCTCTTAACGCACTCTCTGACAGAACCGGCGCACAACTTATCGCGATAACCCATTGGAAAGATGGGGCTTGGGCGCAGAACTATATTCCAGAGGCAAGGGGTGTCGTTATTTCGAATAGCGACATTCTCGAAGAATACGAAAAAAGAAGTGAATCCACTCAGAGGTGATGGAGATGAGCGCTCAAGCTCTGGCAATTTCGCACCTCGCCCAGGATTACGAGACCCCCACATCACTCGAACAACAAAACCGTGTTCTCCTAGACAAGATCGTCCGTCAGAAGGCCGAGTTAGAAAAGGTGGTGCATGCAATAGCTCGCTGCCACGGGCGTCTATTTTACCTTCGACAACTTGAAGATGGTTGGCATGACGGTGAGGGCTTTCGACCTTCCAAATCTGCCGTCACCGCTGCGGGGAGCCTTATTACAGAACGCCCCTTGCTGGCAAAAGCATTCTCAATCTTCCCTACTCCCGAAGGCGGTATCCTTTTCGAATTTGAAGTTAATGGATGGGGTTATTCCGTTGAAATTGACAAGGACGGGGCTCCAGAATTCTGCGGCATTGAGATAGACGGCTCGGACGAGTTCGAGGCTATCCGATTCCCGGCTCTTGCAGAGGATTTTCTCGTACAACTTGACAGACGAGTAAAGGGGTAGATCTTCTGGTGAGTACCGAGTTGTCTGACGACAATGAACTGCTGTTCAGGCAAATACATCCAGACTTTATTGACGACGGGAAGCCGTCCAGCCAGCCTTTCTGGCCGACAGCAAAAGACGACAATAAGTTGTCTGTTGATCGGTCGACTCTGACAACCGCCGAGAAATCCTATCTGTCGTACTCCTTCAAGACCGTGGCCGTCTATGGGCTGACCGTGGGAGAGTTCCGCGAACAGGATATACCTTGTATCGATGATCCTCTGAACAACAATTCCGCCCATGCCTTTGCGGACTACCAAGCCTACCGACCTAGCCAGCAGAAAAAACGGGGTAGGCTCCTTCAGCAGGTTGCCTTAAAACGAGGTCAACTTTACCCAACACCTTCCCCATGACTCCAGCCCTTTAACGGGTTGGTTTTCGGACACGTCGAACTTCGACAGGTCTCATAAAGGCGCGGGCTATGTGCCACGCCGACTTCTGACTGATGCCGAGGTCCTGGTGCAGCCTCATGGACACGCCTTTCGATTTGTTGGATCACAGAGCGTTTTCGGATAAGCTCCGCGCTTATGGAAAACTGGCCACAGGAACGCTGCATGGTGTGCGCCAAGGTCGCCCCGCTCAGCGGCGGCATCTGCGAGCCCTGTAACGAGAAGATTCGCGCCCAGGCCCAGGGAAGCCGGCGGGACATCCGCGACCGCTCCGACCGGGAACTGCGGAAGCACGGGGTCAAGCCGGAGAAATAATCGCTGCGGATCGACCCCGCGGGCGGCGCGAATGACAGGGGATCCACGACACTTCGAATCCATCGGCAACCGCCTCGGATTCCGCGCGGAACCTTCGGCCGACGGCGAGATCAGCCTGGTCTGGCGCGGCGGACGGTTCCCGGCTCTTCTGTGCCTCGGCATCGCTTCTTTTCTCCTGCTGCTGTCAGTGCCGGTATTCCTCGCCATCCGGACCCAGGGACTTGACAGCGCGGTGGGGAACCTGTGGTACTTCCCGGCCATGAACGTGGTGCTGTTCGGGATGGCGTTGTTTCTGCTGACCCTCAAGCGGGTGATACGAATCGACCGGCGCGCCGGCAAGGTGTACATGACCCGCAGCAGCCTGCTGATGCGGCGCCGGTTAACGGTAGAGTTCGACGAGGTCCGCGCCCTGAGGGTGGCCGACGACCAGGTGTACAGCGGTTTCGCCGTGGCCGGTTCCACGGCGGGGCAGAAATGGTTTCCTGCCCGCTCACTTCGTCTGCTCCTGTCCGGCTCGCAGTCGGTGCTGCTCGACCGGGGCGGCAGCAGGCGGCTCGAAGAGCTCGCGGCGCGCATCGGCCGCTTCATGGACAAGCCGGTGGAAGGGGCCTGAGCCGGGATTGCACTTTGTTTCAAATCTTCTTATAAAAAGGCGGGCGTCCGGGTGTCATCACAGACCCTGCCAACTAACAATCTCACGATCGGAGACGGATTTTCATGGACAAGAAGATCAAGTTTCGCGTCAACGGAACGGAGCATGAAGTGGAGGTACCCACCAACCGGTTGCTGGTGGACCTGCTCCGGTACGATCTGGGCCTCACGGGGACCAAGGAAGGCTGCAGCGTCGGCGTGTGCGGCGCGTGCACGGTGCTCATCGACGGAGAGATGGTCAGCTCGTGTATCGCCCTAGCGGTATTCGCCGACGGACACGATGTGACCACGGTGGAGGGCTTGGCCCAGAACGGCGAGCTTCACCCGGTGCAGCAGAGCTTCATCCGCTACGGCGGCTTCCAGTGCGGCATCTGCACCCCGGGCCAGGTGGTGGCGGCCAAGGCGTTGCTGGACCGCAACCCCAGGCCCAACGAGGAAGAAATCAAGGATTGGATGATGGGGAACCTGTGCCGTTGCACCGGCTACTACAAGATCATCGAGTCCATCGAGAAGGCGCACGAGTTCGCCAAGTAAGGGGTTGAGGAATGATCGCATTTGACTACCGTACTCCCGGAAGCCTCGAAGAGGCCTACGCCGACCTCAAGGAACTCGGCTCCGACGGCAAGCTCATCGCCGGCGGCACGGCGCTGGTCATCATGATGAAACAGCAGCTCCTGCAGCCGAGCTGTGTCATCAGCCTGCGCAATGTGGCGGGGCTGAGCGACGTGTCGGAAAACAACGGCAGCGTGCACATCGGCGGCCTCGTGTCCCACGCGGCGCTGGACGCGTCGGCGGTGGTGCAGGGCAAGCTGCCGATGCTGGGCGCAACCTATCACCACGTGGCCACGCAGCGCGTGCGCACCATGGCCACGGTGGGCGGCGGTCTGGCCCACGCCGACCCCAACCAGGATCCCCCGCCGTCCTTCATCGCCCTGGGCGCCAGCTTCGAGCTGAGCTCCGCCGGCGGCACCCGCACGGTGGCGGCCGAGGATTTCTTCAGCGACTACTATGAAACGGTGCTGGAGCCGGAGGAGATCGTCACCGGCGTGAACGTGCCGCTCATGGCGGCCAGCAGCGGCGCGGCCTATCTCAAGTTCCTGCCGCGTTCCGCGGACGACTACGCCACCGTCAGCGCGGCCGCGGTCGTCACCCTCGACGCCGCCAAGACCACGATCCAGGACGTCCGCATCGCCATGGGCAGCGTCAACACCACGCCTGTCCGCGCCACGGCTTCCGAGGCCGTGCTCAGGGGCCAGCCCGTGAAGCCCGAGGGCCTGCGCGAAGCCGGTGAAAAGGCCAAGGAACACACCGATCCGGTCAGCGATTTCCGCGGTTCGGGATCCTATAAGACGCAGATGGCCGCCGTATTCGTCAGGCGGGCGCTGGAAAGCGCCATCGCCAACGCGGCCTGATCCGAAGGGGAAGGGGAAGATAGAGTGAAGTTCAGTCAAAGTGCGACGGTGCCCTCGGGCCGCGAGGCCCTGTGGCAGCTCCTCATGGACATTCCCAGGGTCGCCACCTGCCTGCCCGGAGTCGAGGCGGTGGAGCAGTTGGACGGCGACACCTACCAGGGCACGTTGAAGGTGCGGGTGGGACCCATTTCTCTGAGCCTGCAGGGCAAGATCGTCCTGGAGGAAAAGAATCAGGATGACTGGCGCGCGGAACTCCGGGCCGAGGCCGAGGACCGGCGCGTGGCCGGCGCCATGCGCGGCAAGTCCACCATGGAGCTCAAGGAGATCAACGCCGGCGAGACCGAGCTGACGGTGGAGACCGACGTCAACATCCTCGGCAAGATCGGTGAGTTCGGCCAGCCCATCATCCGCAAGAAGGCCGACCAGATGCTCACCAAGTTCATCGACAACATCAAGAAGGAGCTCGCCGCGAACTAGTGCCCTGAGTTCGTATGTTCTTGAAACGAACGGGCGGCCGGTAGATGCAAAGACTACCGGCCGCCCGTTTGCGTTCGGGGTCTCAGGTACCTGGAAAGATCCAGATAATGAATCAACAGGGTGGACATGACTGACATGGGTCGAGGTTCTGTGAGGCACATCCTGGTATCCCTGGTGCTATTGCTTCCCGCTCTGGCATTCGCGGACCATGAGCTTGAGAACCGCGATCTCCGCAAAGGGCGGGCGCTATACGCCAAGCACTGCGCTTCCTGTCACGGGGCCAGACTGGAAGGCCAGCCGAACTGGCGGAGACCCGGCAAGGACGGAATCAGGCCGGCGCCGCCGCATGACGAGACCGGCCATACCTGGCATCACGACAACCAGTATCTCTTCGACTACACCAAACTCGGCGGCAAGGCCCTGTTCGAGGCACGCGGCCTGCCCGAAATCGAAAGCGGCATGACCGGAGCCGCTGAGGACCTGACCGACGACGCGATCTGGGACATTCTCGCGTATATCCGCTCCACCTGGCCCGACAGGATCCGGGAAATCCAGGCTACGAGCAACCCGCGCCACGAGCGATGACCGATTGACTTCGCCTCGGTGGGCTTGAGCATGGCGGCGCGTACGCCGACAGGGGCCGCCTCCGCCGCTACTCAGGTCAGCGCCTGCGCGCCTTCCGGATCAGCCCTAGCCCGCCTCTTTGATATCGCGCCGTGCCCGCTCGCGCAGGACAACCGGTTTCCCGCTCACCGCCGGCCGGCTTCGCGGACCTGACCACGGAGCCGGTTGAAGTAGTCTGCATCGGCCGCGACCGCCTGTGGAGAGGCCGCACCTTCGAGAAGCAGGTCGCGCAAGCGCTGACCATCCTGATCCTTGCGGATCAGTTCGCCGACATACTCGCTTGAAGTGCTGTAGCCGCGTGCGATGACCTGATCGTCCACGAAGGACTTGAGCGCCTCGGGAAGCGATATGTTCATCGTGCTCATGGGCCGAAGATAGCGGTTTTTGGCAAAATTTGGCAAGAATTGCCCTCAATCAGACCACCGCCCCGCAGCCTCGTTGCTCGATACAATTAAAACATTCGGCCCGAACCGCGCTCATGTTGACTTCGCCGCGGCACATCAGTAGAGTCCGCGAAGTTCGCGCTCGCGGCCCGAGACCTGACCATTCCACTGCTGCTATACCGGGGCGGCACCGAGACCATGACGGTGGCCCTGCTTTACTATTACGAAGAAGGCATGATGAGCACCCTGTCCGTGGTCGTCGTGATACAGCTCGCGCTGGTGTTCGCGCTGCTCGCAATCGAGAGGCTGACCCGCGGCAAAGACGAGGAAGACTGATGGCCAAAGAGAGCATTTCGCAACAGTCCGCATCGGCTCGCCCGAACGGCGAGGAGGCCGCACTACGGTCCGACGATACCATCGAACGTATCGAGACCTATTGCCTTGAGCTTCCCTACCGCAACGCCGTGCAGTTCCGCTCGGTGCGGGAGGACAGCGGCGCCTACATCATCCTGCGGCTCGTGACCCGAAGCGGCGCCGAGGGCATCGCCGAATCCGTCGCCCGCCCCTCGCATTCGGGAGAGGATCCGAAACTATTGGCATACGCCATCCGGACCTTCTTCGCCCCCTTGCTCGAACGTGCGGATCCCTTCGCCCATAACGACATCCACGCCCGGATCGCCAAGGTCAAGGGCGCGCGGACCGCCCATGCGCTCATCGACGTGGCTCTCTGGGACCTGCGCGGCAAGCTGCTCGGGCAGCCCGTGTGGCGTCTCCTCGGCGGCGGCAAGCCGGCGCGGGTGCCGGTGGGCTGGATCGCCCACGGCAATACCTCGGAAGCGATGACGAAACAGGCAGTGGAAGCCATCGAGGTGCGCGGCTTCTCCGCGCTGAAGATCAAGACCTGGAAGCGCTCCCGCGAGGACGTGTCCATGATCGGCGACATCCGCGCCGCGGTCGGTGACGACGTCGTCATGTGGGCCGACTCCAACGGCGCCTATACCGAGACCGAAGCGCGCACGATCCTGCCCGACCTCGCCCAGTACGGCATCGCCTTTCTCGAAGAGCCCTGCACCTTCCGCGACCCGCTGCGCATGGCCGCCGACCTGCCCATCGCCCTCCTCGGCGACCAGACCTGCGACACGGTGGGCGCGGTGCACCACCTCATCAAGATCAACGCCGTCGGGGCCGTCAGCGTGAAGCTCCGCCGCACCGGCATTACGGACTCGCTCAAGGTCATCGCGCTTGCCGACGCGGCCGGCTTGCCGGTGGTCATCGGCACCGACTCGGAGTCCCGGATCGGGTCGCTGGCCCGCATTCACCTGCGCGCCGCCGTCCCCAGCCTGTCGCCCTGGCCCACGGAAACCCATTTCTTCCAGAAGCTGGGGGACGATGCGTTTGTAGGCGATTTCGATTTCAGCGAAGGCGGCATCCTGCCCACGGACGCCCCGGGGTTCGGTGCCGCCATCGACTGGAAGAAGGTCGAGAAGTACAGCGCCTAGGAGCCTGGGCCGCAGGAGTGTCGGCGGGGCGATCCCGTAGGGGCGACCGGCCGGTCGTCCCTACATGCCTCGTCCAAGCGAACAGGCTAGACCTCCGCCACGAGGTCCTTGTAGCTGAGGTCCGCCCTCGGATAGGTCAACGGACTGTGGCTCATGCCAAGGGCGACGCACATTTCCGCGAAACGGATCGACACCGACTTCGTGTTGAGCACCGGCACGCCCGCGCCTTCCTGCAACGCCGCGGGATCCACGACGTAGGGGATCAGCGCACCGCCCAGCGGCACCACGCATTCGGCGCCGGTCTCCTCGACCAGACCCCGGATCAGCCCGATGGCGGTTTCGGTGATTTCCGCATGCCGCTCCTTGATGTCGGCGCCGTAGATGTCCAGCGCGCGGATGTCGGTTACCATATGGTCCATCCCGATGGTCCGCAGCAGCCGCCAGGTGTAGGCGACGTGCGAGGGCAGCGGCACCGTGATCCCGATGCGATCCGCAAGCACGGCGGCGGCATGGATGGTGGTGCGCAACGGGCCGATCACCGGAATCTTGACCACCAGCCTGCCGCCGTCGACCCCGGGATCGAAGGTGTTCGACTGGATCACCGCATCAAAGCCATTCTCCGCCGCCCAGCAGATCTTCCGGATCAGCGAGGGCGTCTCCATCATGTGATCGAGCCCATTGAGCATGTTCTGGTTCCCGGTTACGTCTTCGACCGCCGAACCGGCGAAGTCGTCCGGAAAATGCACCTCGACCTTCGTCCCTTCCGAGGCATAGCTGTTGAGCAGCTTCTCCACCGAGGTGACGTCGTATTTCGCCGAATTCTTCGGCGCCTTGTTGAGAAACATGATGCGCATGGTCGTTCTCCCTTCAGTCGAGACGTTGGGGGTCGCACACCGATCCCCTGGGTGCGAGCAGGATCACCATCGGGTTCCCTTATACACACTGACGGACGCTGCTACGAGGCGGGTAACTGGGAGCCTGTCCGAGTAGTCGAATCGCAGCGAGGGTAGCGGCGGCCGCAGCGTAGGCTCCTACGCGATCATGGTCAGCATGTCCTCGTGGATGGCGCGCCAGTCCCGGGCGAGGTCGATGCTACGGGCTCGGATCGAGAAGCCTTCCAGACAGACATCCGCCGCCAGCGGCGTGCCGACCACCGGGTAGAGCAAGACCCCCTCGTGCTTGGGACCGGGCGGCTCGGTCGCCTCACGATTTCGCAGGTAGGCCAGGAGTTGGTAGAGGTTGTTTGAGTGCAGCTTTCCGCCGTAACGGCCGCCCAGGGACTCCCGGTAATACTTGGCATCCATGATGATCCGCCGATCCGGCGCTTCGAGGATGACGTCGGCTTCCATTCGCGGAAGCCTGGAGCGTTGGTGGTCAGGCGTGCCTTCGTCCTGCCACGTGATGGTGCGCCCGCGATGGTTGACCCGGTAGCGATCCTGCTCGCGGCGATAGAACTCGATGATGAAGTCCTCGTACAATCTTTCCATCCGCTCTTCGCTGAAGTCGGTGAACCTCGCCTCTCCGGACTGTTCGTCGACCAGCAACTGCTCATGAATGAGCCAGCACACGGACAACAGGAATCGATAGTAGCGGCGGTTTCGGTCGAGTTGTACCTGCTGGAACAGCCGGCGATTCAACCGCACCACACTTACGTCGGCGAGCTTCGTATAGGCATTTCGGACCTCGGCACGCACGTCGGAGTGCAGGTCCCGGATTCGCAGGAGGGTTCCGAGGGTCGAGCGCAGGATGCGGTTGTGCAGCACGTCATGGGACAACTCCTCGAACTCACAAGTCACCTGTCCACGGGCGCGCAGTGCCCGCTTCGCCGTCTCGCCCACGGCGATCTTCCCGCGGATGCCGGCGAGGTCCTCGCGCACTTCCCGGTAGCCGCGATCGATGCCCCGGCGGATCAGCCGGAAGGTTCCCTCGGCCAGTACCTTCCCCAGGAGATCGTGGACTCTCTCCAGTCCTCCCAGTTCCTCCAGCCGCACCACGTCCCCCTCCTCGACATGGCTCCAGGCGTAGCACAGGAGGTAGTAGATGTTGGTGATGGGGATTTTCCCTTCATTCACCGCGACACAACTCCTCGACCAGCCTGTCCACCTGCTCGGGCCGGTCGAACCAGTACTCGCGCAGCAAGGGCGCGATCTGGGTATCGACGATGCCCAGGTACCACTGCTCGTCCGCCGACTCCTCGGGCACGAAGTAGCTGTGTCCGATCTGGAAGCCGGGGCCCAGGTCTTTGTCGTCACGGATGCGTTCGTTGAGTGCCGACAGGTTGCGGTCGATTCGGTCCACGAGGGCGCGGTCGACGTCCGCCTCGAGCAGGTATTCCCGGAATTGTCTGGTGCCGAAGGCAGGCTGAAGTGTCTCGAACGCGAACCGGCGGCGCAGCGCGTAATCCACAATCGCCAGAGATCGGTCTGCGGTATTCATGAGTCCCAGGAGGTGCACGTTGTCAGGCACGTTGAAGCGTTCTCCGGAAGCTCCGTAGGTCAGCGCGATGGCGTGCTCCGGGCCACGCTTGTCCGCTTCGATGAGCATTAGCAGCTCCCCGAAGATCCGCGACAGATTGCCTCGGTTGATCTCGTCGATGATGAAGACAAAGTGCGTCTCCGGCTGCTGCTCCGCGCGTTCGCAGAACTCGAAGAACACACCGTTCCGGAGCGTGAAGCCGCCGGTCTCCGTCGGTCGCCAGCCTTGAACAAAGTCCTCATAAGCGTAGGATTGATGGAACTGCACCATCTCGATGAAACGCGGATCCTGGTACCCGATCAGGCACCACGCGATCCGTCGCGCGATGAAGGTCTTGCCGACCCCCGGCGGTCCCTGGAGGATCAGGTTCTTCCGCAGTGCCATGGAGTCGAGAATGCGATGAAGCTGTGATTCTTCGACGAACAGGTCGGTGAGTGCGGTGGTGATGTCGTAGATTCGAGGCTTCTTGCGGTACTTCTCGTCATAGACATCGCTCAGATTCCGGCCCTCGAATGTCCAGCGCGGGCAAGGATTGGTGTGGTATCCCACGGCCTTCGTGGTCGCGGCCGTCAGAGATATGTTCTCGTTGCGGAAAGTGACTCTATTGTTCGGGACAACAGTCGCTTCCTCACTGGTTCTTGTGGACACCAGGACAGAACCGACGGGAATTCCCATTTCTTCGAGGTTGAAATTCGGGCCGCGACCAGGTCCGCTGGCGGCATCGATCAATTCGAAGGCATCCCGCAGCCACTTCTTGTAGGGAGTGAACCGAGTCAACGTCTTGGTGGTGATCAAGTCGTTCAGGCTGATCGGGGTATCGCAAGGATGCCACTCAACCCTCCGGAGGTTCCGATATTCCGCTCGCTCGGGGGCGTACATGTAAGCACCGGTCACCATTCCCCATCCGAGAATGACAGAGCGTCCTTTCTTCGCGACGAGAATGTCACCGATCTTCATCTCATGCACGAATTCCCAGGTGGCGAGTGAGTGGTTGCTTGGGTTTTTTCCGCGGCCGTTCTCGATCAACGCGTTGTGGATGGCCTCCCTGGAGTCGAATTCGCCAAGGTCACCGAGTTCGTCGTATCCGATGACCGCGATACCATGTTCGTGGAAATCCCCCCATAAGCGTGCACCCTGGCCCGCCTCGATGCCCCACACGTCCGCGGTGCCGAAACGGTCCCGGTACCACTCCTCATCGCTCGGCCGCTTGTCTTTGTCGTTTTGTGGTGGCAGACCGTCTTTCCAACGGTCCTTCAAGGGCGCATGGTAGAACAATACTTCCTCACCAGGACGCTCGTCTTGAAGTCGTTTCACTACCGCCCGCAACGCCTTGTCGAGGTTGATGATGTCCATGTTTTCTACATCAGGCGTCTCCCCGGTTTTGTCCGAAAAGGCTTTGACGATGGCCTTCTTGTGGCCTACCGACATGATCGGCTCGAACGCGTCCGGGAATAGCAGGAACAAGACGGCATGTCGAAATTGACGGCGGCGGCTGTCTTTCTGGCCGTCGACCCATTCCGCAAAGCTCCAAGGATCACTCAGCAGCAGTTTGCGATTGTCAGGGACGTGTGAGCACCAGTCATGCATCATGGTGATTATGAAGCCGAATTCACGCCACTGATGCGACAAATAGGCTATGCCCGGCTCGACAAGTCCGCTGTCCAGAACATCACCTAAGGCCCAGTGATCTTCAGGCAGGGGCTCTCTTGACCACTCCCAAACCGTCCTGATTCTGTCGAGCTTCGTTACCCGTTTTATGTGCTCCACGATCAAGTAGTACAGCCACGTCATTTCCGCCCACAGACGCTTCGCCTCCGGGGGCGCGGGTTCGAGTTGGCGCCGCAGCTTCTCCTCGAACGAGTCGGTTCCCTTGTCAGGACGCTCGACGAAGTGGGTACGGAGTTGCTCGAAGCATTCCCGTGTCCAAAGCCGCTCGTCCGTGAACACTGAGCCGCCGTCGAGCAGACATCGCTGCTTCCATTGCTCGGCAGCGTCGAGGATGAGAGCGGCGCGTTCCAGTCGACTCATAGGACCTCCTTGCAGCAACAACTATCTGTACATTCGTAATGGATTGTGTCCGGCTTTCGCAATAGAGGGAAATGTTGTAGCTCCCGGATCCGGCCTATCCGGCTCCCCTCGCTGCTTTTAGCCCGATCTGATAACGTCGTTTGGCAGGGCTCATGAATCATTCTGGAGTGAACTCGGGTGTACCGGTGAAGGTGGGAACGGATGATTTTTCGGCGAGGTTCCGGGAGCTGATCCGCCGGGATTGCTCCCGAAGCGGATCGCCCGGCATTGCCCGCGTGGAGACCGTGGTCCCCCGCACGGACGCCTTGGCGTGGCTGCGGGCGCAAACGCCTCATTCCGTAAAGATGTACTGGGCGGACAGGGACGGCGAACGTGAAGTGGCCGGCGTCGGGGCTGCGGACTTGGTAGCAGGCGGAGAGTCCGACGGTGTCGACTTGCTGTTCGGGCAGGTACACCGACGCCTGGAAGCCGGCGAGACCGTGGCGAGATACTTCGGCGGCATGCGCTTCAATGGAAGGAGCGCCGCGGATGAGTCTTGGGTTGACTTCGGCGGCTACCGGTTCGTGCTTCCGCGATTCGAGCTGAGCCAGAGAGGGTCGGACAGCGTACTTGCTTGCCAGTGGCTGCATTCGTCCGCCACCGTCGACACCTTGATGAAGGAGGTTGATGCGCTGGTCTTCCCGGGCTCCGAGGCCGCTGGGAGCCACCCGGTGGCGACCGGCCGGGAGGACCTGCCCGACAGGGCCGGATGGGACGCTGCCGTAGACCGGACCCTCGAGCTCGTTTCCGAGGGTTCCGTGGGCAAGGTCGTCCTGGCCCGCAAGACGATCTTCGGGTTCCCGGTTGATCTCGATCCCGTTGGTTGCCTTCAAGCGTTGGTGCCGGAGGCGGAGCGCTGCTATCGCTTTTGTTTCGTGCCGGGGGCCGGGCGGGGGTTTCTCGGAGTGTCGCCGGAACGGTTGTACCGCCGGGAGGGGCGGAGGGTCCTGTGCGATGCCATCGCGGGCACGCGGACACGTGGCGACGGCGTGTCCCTGGACCGGCAACTGGAACGGGACCTCATGGGCAGCGAGAAGGAGCGGCGGGAGCAGGATTTCGTCGTCCGGGGAATCCGGGAAAGCCTCGCCCCGCTGTGCGGTTCGCTGAACGCTGCTGCCGACCCGTCGGTAGTCAAGCTGCACCAGTGCCAGCACCTCATGAGCACTTTCGAGGGCGTGCTTCGTGACGGCGTCGGCGACGCCGATTTGTTGAAGGCGCTGCACCCGACCCCGGCCGTCGGCGGCTACCCCACCGGCCGGGCGGTCCGCGTGATCGGGGAGAGGGAACCCTTCGATCGGGGCTGGTACGCGGGTCCCGTGGGCTGGGTCGGGCGTGATGACGCCGAGTTCGCCGTGGGAATCCGCTCCGGGCTGGTGGAGGGTTCGACGCTTTCGGTGTTCGCCGGAGCGGGAATCGTGGCCGGGTCGGTACCCGGAGACGAGTGGGAAGAGCTGGACTACAAGATCAGCCACTTCACCCAGGCGCTCAACCTTCCGCGATGATTCAAGCCCCCAACCTCAACCATCTGTGGGCGACGCTGCTGATCGATGAGTTGGTGCGTAACGGCATCGACACCTTTTGTGTGGCTCCAGGTTCCCGCAGTGCGCCCCTGGCGGTGGCCGTCGGGCGTCACAACGGCGCCTGGAGCATCGTCCACTACGACGAGCGCGGGGCGGCCTTCCATGCGCTGGGGTACGGGCGCGTGACCGGGGTGCCGGCCGTGGTCCTCACTACCTCGGGCAGCGCCTTGGCCAACGTGTGGCCGGCGGTGGTGGAGGCATCCCTGGAGCGGATTCCGCTGCTGGTCCTGAGCGGCGACCGTCCGCCGGAGTTGCAGGACGCCGGTGCCAACCAGACCATGGACCAGGTCAAGTTTTTCGGCGGCTACGCGGAGTGGTCGGCGAGCCTCCCGTGTCCTTCCACCAGCATCGATCCGGCAGTGGTGCTCACCACCGTGGACCAGGCGGTGAGCCGCTGCCGCGGGCCGTCCGGCGGCGCCGTCCACATCAACTGCATGTTTCGCGAACCCCTCGCCCCCACGGAGCAGGAGGAGGATTTCGACGCGTATCTGGAACCGGTACGCGCGTGGCGCGATTCGGATCATGCCTACACCCGTTACGAGAGCGCGCCGGCACGGGCCACGCCGCAACCGCTGGCGGAGGTAGCGGCGCTGGTTGCGCGCCGCCCTCGCGGCCTCCTGGTGGCCGGCCGGTTGGCCGACCCGGCGGCGCGCGCGGCGGTGGCCGATCTTGCCGAGGCACTGGGCTGGCCGCTACTCCCCGACGTAACCTCGGGGCTCCGGCTGGACAGCAGGCCCGGGACCTCGGTGCCCTACCATGACGTCCTGCTCGGCTCCGAAGAGTTCATGCAGCGGCATCCCGTTGAGGCGGTCATACACGTCGGCGGTCGCTTGACCTCGAGACGGCTACCGGATCACCTGGAGGCCGTGCGGCCCAAGGACTACGTCGTGGTGGATGAACACCTGGACCGCCAGGACCCCATTCACCGGTCCACGCGGCGATTCCAGCTCCCGGTGGCGGAGTTCTGCGAGGCCCTAAGGGCGATGGTCGGGAATTCCGGAGGGGCTGGCAATCCGGTGGAAGCGGCGGCCGCCGGGAGAACCGAGGGCGCAGGCGGCGTCCACTGGCTAACGAGTTGGCGAAGGGCGTCCGAACATGTGGGGCGGCGCCTCGACGAGATCCTCTCCGAGGGCCAGCCACTGAGCGAGCCCAAGGTGGCCTGGCTGGTCTCGCGCCATATCGGAGCCGCAGAAGGGTTGTATCTGGCCTCCAGCATGCCGGTCCGCGACATGGATACCTTCGGTTGTCCCGGATCGGAGCCGGTGGTGGTG
This sequence comes from uncultured Binatia bacterium (SeqCode), assembly GCA_965218305.1. GTDB lineage: Bacteria > Desulfobacterota > Binatia > UBA9968 > JAJDTQ01 > JAJDTQ01. The sequence continues at coordinate 3,726,699 of OZ244617.1, forward strand.
GGGGCCAACCGGGGCGCCAGCGGGGTGGACGGGACTATCGCCACGGCCACGGGATTTGCGCGGGGTCTGGGACGGCGCGTCACGCTCATGATCGGTGACGTGGCGTTTCTGCACGACCTCAACTCCCTGAGGCTGTTGCGGACGCTCGATACCCCGTTTGTCATCGTCGTGTTGAACAACGACGGCGGAGGGATCTTCTCGTTCCTTCCCATCGCCGGCTTCTCCGAAGTCTTCGAGCGCTACTTCGGCGCCCCCCACGGCATGACCTTCGAGCATGCCGCCGCGTTGTTCGAGCTCGACTACGCCAGACCGGCCACGGCTGACGAGTTCGTCGATGCCTATGTGCAGGCCCGGGGCCGGGGCGGCGCCACCGTCATCGAGGTACAAACCGGGCGCCAGGATAACTACGACCTTCACGTGAGTTTACGGAATGCCGCGCTGGAAGGCCTCATTTCCTCGTCATCCCGGACTTGATCGGCCCCTCCGTCACCCCGGGCTTGACCCGGGGTCCAGGATTTGATTCCGTCACCCCGTACTCGACCTGGGGACCAGGCGGCCTCCCCCGCCATCCCGTACTTGACCCGGGGTCCAGGAGGGGGGAAGGCGGCACGGCAACGCGCCGCAGCCGACGAACGGCCGCCGGCGATGGAAACGGCGGCCGGAGGCTCGCCGCCTGGATTCCGGGTCAAGCCCGGAATGACGATTGACAGGAACGACGATTCGAAGGACACAGCATTGCCCGATCCGTATCGACTCCACCACGAGTTCCGTAACAGCAGCCAAGGCGCCGACCCGGCGCTGCTGCTCCTCCACGGTTTCATGGGCTCGGGCCGGGACTGGCTGGAGACGGTGGAGGCGTTGCCGGACTGCCGGTGCATACTGGTCGATCTCCCGGGCCACGGGTCGAGTGCCGGATGCCCTGCCGGCCTCTATCCGATGCCGCAGGTGGCACTTGCCTTGCTGGCGGTGCTGGACGACCTGAGTGTCGAAACGTGCGTCCCGGTGGGTTATTCCATGGGCGGGCGGCTGGCCCTTTACCTCGCCTTGACCCATCCGGACCGATGCCGCGCCCTGGTCGTGGAATCCGGCTCTCCAGGGCTGGCGTCGGAGCTTGAACGCGAGGCTCGGCGGGAGTGGGACGAATCCAAGGCGTGCGAGCTGGAAGGGCAGGGGCTCGATGCCTTTCTGGAAGACTGGTACCGGCAACCGTTGTTCCACTCCATCCGCCGGAACGAGGCACGCTTCGCTGCATTGATGGAGCGGAGGAGGCACAACGATCCGGCCGGCCTCGCCCGATCCCTTCGTCTCATGGGCACGGGCTCCCAACCCTCCCTGTGGGCGCAGGTCTCTGGGCTGGGGCTTCCGTGGCTGGCGATAGCCGGCGAGCTCGACTCCCGCTACAGAAAAACCATGCAGGATATGGTAAGCCTCTCCGAAAAGGGCAGGCTCGCCACCATCCCGGACGCGGGCCACAACACGCATTTCGAGAACCCCGAGGCCTTCTCCCGCAGGTTGCGGGAGTTTCTGGTGTCCCTACCGGGACTCTAGTGTCCTGTATATCAAGTTCGTGTACGAAGATGCGTGGGAGTTCCCGTTGTCGGCAGGGTCTGATGACGAGATGTAGGTGCGAGTTTCAAACCCGCCCGCGCCGGGAATACGCCGGGAGGAACATCGAGGTTTGACCATGGCTGCAATCGAATGGACCGAGGCGGGACAATACACCGACATCAAGTATCACAAGGCCGACGGCATCGCGAAGATCACCATCAACCGCCCGGAGGTTCGCAACGCCTTTCGGCCGCTGACGGTGGAGGAGATGATCCGGGCGCTGGACGACGCGCGGAACGATCAGACCATCGGGGTGGCCATCCTTACCGGCGAGGGCAAGGAGGCTTTCTGCTCCGGGGGTGACCAGAAGGTGCGGGGAGATTCCGGGTACAAGGACGCGTCCGGCGTGCACCGGTTGAACGTGCTGGATTTTCAGCGCCAGATGCGCAGTTGTCCCATGCCCGTCATCGCCATGGTGGCGGGTTATGCCGTGGGCGGCGGCCATGTGCTTCACGTCATGTGCGACCTCACCATCGCCGCGGACAACGCCATCTTCGGGCAGACCGGCCCCCGGGTGGGCTCCTTCGACGGCGGCTACGGCGCCACCTATCTGTCGCGAATCGTGGGACAGAAGAAGGCCCGGGAGATCTGGTACCTGTGCCGCCAGTACAATGCTCAACAGGCCCTCGACATGGGGCTGGTGAACGCGGTGGTGCCGTACGAGCGGCTTGAGGAGGAAACGGTCCAGTGGTGCCGCGAGATCCTGGCCAACTCACCCATCGCCATCCGCTGCCTCAAGGCGGCGTTCAACGCGGACTGCGACGGCCAGGCCGGCCTGCAGGAGCTGGCGGGCAACGCCACCATGCTCTTCTACATGACTGAAGAGGGCCAGGAAGGCCGAAACGCCTTCGTCGAGAAGCGCAAGCCGGACTTCTCCAAGTTCCCCAAGCGCCCCTGAGCCAATGGGAAGCCACGAGGGGATCCGGTGAGACAGGACACCCGCCCCGAGCCGCCAGGCGCCCTCTCCGTCTGGTTCCTGGCGGCGAGACCCAAGACCCTCTGGGCATCCATCGCCCCCGTGGTCATCGGCACCGCCATGGCCTTCGGCGACGGCGGCTTTCACGCACCCGCGGCGCTCGTGGCGCTGGCGTGCTCGGTGCTGATCCAGGTCGCCACCAACTTCGCCAACGATCTCTTCGACTACCAGAAGGGCGCCGACACCGAGGCCCGCCAGGGCCCGTTGCGGGTCACGCAAGCAGGATTGGTGACCCCCGGGATGATGAAATGTGGCATTGTCGTGGTGCTGCTGCTCACGTTGCTGGGTGGCCTCTACCTCATCTGGCGCGGCGGATGGCCGGCCGTCTTCATCGGCGTCTTTTCGGTGGCGTGCGGGATGCTCTACACCGGCGGACCCCGCCCCCTGGGCTACATGGGCCTGGGCGACCTCTTCGTGCTGATATTTTTCGGGCCGGTAGCGGTGGCCGGCACCTACTACGTGCAGGCCCTGACCGTCAACGCCACGGTGGTGGTGGCCGGGCTGGCGCCCGGGCTCCTGTCCGTCGCCATCCTCGCGGTCAACAACCTCCGCGACGCGGAGGAAGACCGCCGGACCGGCAAGCGGACGCTGGCGGTGCGATTCGGGCCGGGCTTCGCCCGCGCCGAATACATCGCCGCCGTGGTGGTGGCCTGCCTGCTCCCGCTTCTGCTCTACCTCGCCTCGGGCCGGCACCCCTACTCGGTCGCCACCGTAGCCGTGGTGGTCGTGGCCCTTCCGGCCTTCCGCCGTCTCTTCGTCACCGAAGGCCCACTCCTGAACCCCGTCCTCGCCTACACCGCCAAGCTGCTGTTGCTGTACAGCGCCGTGTTCTCGGTGGGTTGGGTTCTGTGAGACACCCCAACCGTCATCCCGGACTTGATCCGGGATACAGGTTTGAACGGCAGGAACGGTCTGTCACTCAGTGCATTAGCTCTCGACCAACCATTCAATCCACCGGCCATGGTTCTCGCAGTTCGCCAGACGGGCCTCGCTCCTCACGCCGTTCCTGTACGAAACCAGGGCCAGTACGGACTCACTGTCGCGGGCGCCTCTTCTGGTTGAGATGACCCACAAGTTCCGTTGCGCCCCGTAGTGCGCCAGCGCAGCGGTGAACTGCTCGCGAGCCTCGGGCGAGAGGTTGGTGAAGACACGGACGATGCACAAGGCTGCTTCCCTGGGAACTTCCGCCAGCAACTCGGGCAGCAGCGTCACTCCGTCGCCGGCGATAATCTCGGGCTTCTCTCGTCGCGCCAAGGCTAAGGCGTTCTCAAGCAGACTTGTCCGCTCGCTGTCCCCCGGCCAGATCAACGACCGAAGCCATAGCGTCTCCTGCCGGTCGCCGGCGTCGATGGGGAACAAATCTACCCCGATACGACGGTCCACCTCGGGCAGTGCCGCCGGAACGGGTGGGGTGAACCGCCCGCGCAGGGAACAGTTGATCTGGACGGGCGAGTTCAAGTCTCCCGACCGCAGGTCGTCTCCGTAGTCGTAGCCGTAGCGGTCCCAGAGCAGGTTCAAGCCGGCTGCCGCACCTATCTCCACAAGGTGCAGCGGCCGGCCCGATGCCTGGCGGGAGACGAGAACAAAAGCGGGCAGTAGCAATGCGGATCGCCTCACCTCGTTCGTCTGGACCGCCCGGGTCGAAATGAGCTCCACGATCGTGGCGGCATGCTCAAGACAGAATGCACGGAAATCGGGGTAGGGGTCACCCAACGGCGCGGAGCTGTTCTTGTAGAACGAGGCCAGGGGGTGCGACGTTCCCTTCAGGAGGAGGAACTGCACCGCCGCAAACAACAAATTAGCCACCCTCTCGTCCTTTCGGGCTTGAGCGGCCAGGCCCAGGATCTCCGGATCTTCCGCGGTACCCGTGGCGAGTCGCTGGTAGAGCGGCGAGGACTCGCGGCATTGGCCGGCGAACGTGCGGAATTGGCTGGAGACGGATTCCGACATGGGCGTTTGCTTCCCCGCGGGAGTTCAAAATGCCCGCGGGGTAGTGATATCAAAGGGGTACAAGGCAACCCGGTGCATGAAACTCCAGCATACCATAAGAAAGCCCTCGGATAGTCCGGACGCCGGGACCCTCTCGCGCTGCCGGATCTTTCGCTATCGCCTGCCGCTGGCGGCGCCGCTACGGCTGGCGGGTGAAGTGATTCACGAGCGCGCCGGCATCCTGGTCCGGATCGAGTCCGATTCCGGTGTGTCGGGTTGGGGCGACGCAGCGCCGTTGCCGGGGTTCAGCCGCGAGACTGTCGAGAAGGCCGAGGCGGAGTTGACGGCATGGACGGTACGCTTGCGCGGAACAGGGTTCGATCCGCGGGGCGATGACCTTGAATCGTGGCTGGGAGTCGGCCCGTGGGACGCCGTGTCGCCCTCCGTGCGCTTTGCGTTGGAGACGGCGCTCGCAGGTCTGTCGCGACGGATGGAGGACAAGGCAGCGGCCGAGTTGGCCTGCTTCGAGGGTGCGGTTCCGGTCAACGGGCTGCTGGCGGGTTCGCGCGGGCAGGTGCTCACCGATGCCCGGCGGCTCCGGGACGGGGGTTGCAGGGCGGTCAAGCTCAAGGTGGGGAGCGGGCCGGTGGCGGAAGACGTCGAACTCACTCGGGCGGTGCTTTCCGTGATCGGCGACGCCGTGAGCCTCAGGCTGGACGCCAACCGGAGCTGGAACCTGGAGCAGGCGGTAGCGTTCGGCCGTGAGATCGGCGGCGGCGCCGTCGAGTATCTGGAGGAACCCTTGCGCGACCCCGCGTATTTGCGGGAGCTGTTCGATGCCACCGGCATTCCGTTGGCCCTGGACGAGAGTCTCCTGGAGCTTCGGCCGGACGACCTCGAAGGACGGCGCGAGGTGGGCGCCGTGGTGTTGAAGCCGACTCTCCTGGGCGGTATCGCGCGAGCCCGGGAATGGGTGGCCAAGGCGTCGGCGCTGAACATCCGCCCCGTGGTGAGCAGTTGCTTCGAGAGCGGCGTCGGGCTGCTGGCGCTGGCGGCGTTCGCCTGGGCCTCCACGGGAGACGTGGTGCCCGCGGGTCTCGATACCTATCGGTGGCTTGCCACGGACGTGGTGGAGCCGCGCCTTCCGTTCCGCTCCGGAGCCATCGGGTGGAGCGACGCCATGGCCCGTGGGCATCGCATCGACGGGTCGAGGCTGAGCGAGATTCCGCATGACTGAGATCCGGTGTTCCCTCGAAGAAGCGGCCGAGCGCCACGGCGACCGGCCCGCGGTGGTCAGCGGCGCCCGTGCCGTCTCCTTCGGGGAGTTTCAACGGCGCGTAGGGCGAGTGACGGAGGCCCTGGAACGGGCCGGATGCCGGCCCGGCGAGCGCGTGGCCATCCTGGCGCCCAACAGCCCGGACTACCTTGTCTGGTTGCTGGCGGTCCTGCGCCTGGGGGCGGTGTGCTGCCCCATGAACACAAGACTCCCGAACCGCACGGTGGCGAACCTTCTGCGCCGCGTCGACTGCCGCAAGCTGGTGGTGCGGGCGCCGGAGCAGCAGGGGTCCGGCGACATGGCGGGCGACGCGCAGATCATGGAGGGCCATGACTTGCAGGTCATCCAGAGCCACGACCTCGGGGTCGCCGGAGATGGCGACCGGACCGGGGCCGGAGCGCCCCCGGAAGAGGATGCCCACGGCTCCGCCATGCCTCTCGACAGCCCCGCCACCATCGTCTTCACCTCCGGCAGCACCGGCGCCCCCAAGGCGGTGCTCCACTCCTACGGCAACCACTACTACAACGCGCTCGGCTCCAACCGGAACCTGCCGCTGGCTCCGGGCGACCGCTGGCTGCTGGACCTGCCGCTCTATCACGTGGGCGGGCTCGGCATTCTCTTCCGCTGTCTTCTGGCGGGGGCGACCGTGGTGATGCCGGATGGAGGGGAGACCCTGGACGCGGTGCTGAGCCGTTACCAGGTCACGCACCTGTCGGTGGTGGTGACCCAACTGCACCGGCTGTTGCAGCAGCCCGGGTCGGTGCGCTACCCTGCGCTCCGCTACATCATCCTGGGCGGCAGCCCGGTGCCGCTGAAGCTGTTGGAGCGCGCCGGTGCCCGCGGCCTGCCGGTGTTCGCCAGCTACGGCTGCACCGAGATGGCCTCGCAGGTGGCCACCACGGGGCCGGAATCCACCACGGTCCAGCGGCTCACCTCCGGGAAGCTGCTGCCGCACCGCAAGCTCCGGATCGGGGAAGAGGGGGAGATCCAGTTGGCCGGGGAGACCTTGTTCATGGGTTATGTCGACGGCGATGGCCTGAGGCGCCCCGTCACCGAGGACGGCTGGTTCGCCACCGGCGACCTCGGGCGCGTGGACGAAGACGGTTACCTGACGGTCATCGGCCGCCGCGACAACCGGTTCTTCTCCGGCGGCGAGACCATCCACCCGGAGGAGATCGAGCGCGCCCTGACCGATCACGACGGCGTCGAGCAGGCGGTGGTGGTGCCCATCCCGGACGAAGAGTTCGGGCAGCGTTGCGTGGCGTTCGTGCAGCCCCGCGACGGGTGTCCCGACGGCGAGGCGCTGGCGGCCTGGCTCGGGCAGACCCTGCCGCGCTACAAGGTGCCGGACGCGTTCTACAGGTGGCCGGCCACCGATGCCAACGCGTTCAAGGTCGACCGGGCGCGTTTTCGCCGGCTGGCGCTGGACGGGCCCAAGACGCGGTTGGGCCAACACGGGAAAGAAGTGGGGGGAGATCGCGCATGACGACAGCGAAGCAGGGGAACACGGCGCGGAAGGGGAGATCCAGCCGCGCGACGGTTCGCGACGGCAACCGGGAGTTGGTGTCGCTGCTGCGGCGCATGTGGGTGATCCGCGCCTTCGAGGAGAAGGTGTCGGCGCTCTACGCCGCTCGGGAGATCGTCGGCCTGCTCCACCTCGGCATCGGGCAGGAAGCCGTGGCGGTGGGAGTCTGCAGCATGCTCGACGCCGATGACTCGGTCTTCGGCGGGCACCGTTCCCACGGGCACGCCATCGCCAAGGGTGCGGACCTGAACCGGCTCATGGCCGAGTTGGCGGGGCGCGCCACCGGCTATTGCCGCGGCAAGGGCGGGTCCATGCACGTGGTGGCGGCGGAGTCGGGTTTCGTCACCGCGACCGGTGTGGTGGGCGGTACGGTGTCGCTGGCCCTCGGCGCGGCATTCGCCGCCCGGGAGAAGGGCGCGGAGCGGGTGGCGGTGGTGTTCTTCGGCGACGGCGCCGGCCAGAGCGGTCACTTCCACGAGTCCCTGAACATCGCCAGCCTGTGGCAGCTTCCCGTGATCTTCGTGTGCGAGAACAACGGCTATGCCGAGTTCACGCCGCTGTCCGCCCACACCCGTGTGGAGCGGCTGGCCCGGCACGCTCAGACCTACGGCATCCCCAGCGCAACGATGGACGGCAACGACATCCTGGTGGTGCGCGAGGCCATGGGCAAGGCCGTCCGCAACGCCCGCGCCGGCAAGGGCCCGACCTTCGTCGAGTGCCTGACCTATCGTCTCCGGGGACACTACGAGGGCGACCCCGGCAAGTACCGGGAGCTGTCCCAGTTGGCCGACTGGAAGAAGAAGGATCCCATCGCGCGGTTCACAAGGGTCCTGAAGCGGCGACGGGCTGCGGCGCCCGAGGATTTCGAGAGCGCAGAGAGCGACGCCCGCGCCCTCGTGGAAGAGGCCGCGGAGTTCGCTCTTTCGTCTCCCTGGCCCGAGGCCGAGGAGACCGCGACCCAGGTATGCGCGTGAGGTGGATATGCCGGAACTGAGCTATCTGGAAGCGATCCGCTCGGGATTGCTGGCCGAGATGAGACAGGACGCTTCCGTCTATGTCTTCGGCGAGGACGTGGCGTTGGGAGGTCCCTTCGGGGTCACCCAGGGGATCGCCGAGGAGCTGGGCGGGCATCGGGTGGTGAACACGCCCATCAGCGAAGGCACCGTCATGGGCGTGGCCATCGGCGCGGCTCTGTCGGGCCTGCGCCCGGTGGTGGAGATCATGTTCGTGGATTTCATCACGCTGGCCATGGACCAGCTCGTGAACCACGCGGCCAAGCTCCATTACATGTCGGGAGGACAACTGAAAGTGCCCCTCACGGTCCGGGTCCAGTGCGGCGTGCAGGGCAACATGGGCGCGCATCATTCGCAAAGCCTGGAATCGTGGTTCCTCCACGTCCCCGGACTGAAGGTCGTCATGCCGTCGAACCCGGCCGATGCGGAAAGCCTCATGAGAGACGCCATCCGGGACGACAACCCGGTGCTGTTCGTGGAGCATCGGGGCCTCTACTTCTCCCGGGCAGAGGTGCCCGAGGGCGGGAGCAGCCTGCCCATGGGCAAGGCATCCGTGCTTCGATCGGGTATCGACGTGACCGTGGCGGCCCTCTCCAGGATGGTGGTGCCGGCGCTGGAGGCGGCGGATGCGCTGGCGGACGAGGGGATCTCCGTGGAGGTCGTCGATCTCCGCGGCCTCGTACCGCTGGACATCGAGACCCTGGTGGAGTCGGTCAAGAAGACCTCACGGCTGATCGTGGTACACGAGGCGGTGGAGCAGGGAGGGGTGGGTGCGGAGGTCGCCGCCCGGGTGCAGGAGGAAGCGCTTTACTACCTCGACAGCCCGATCCTTCGGGTCGCCGCGCCCAACGCGCCGGTCCCGTGCGCCCCGCCGCTGGAGAGTTTTTTCGTCCCGGACAAAAAACGGATCGTGGAAGCCGTGCACCGGGCATTGTCCAGCCGACCCGCCTGATCGTGAAACGATTTTCTCCTTCAGAGAACGAGGAATGATGTCGATTTTCTCCTTTTGAAAAGGAGAGAGGTCTGTTATATTCTCCTTTTCAAAAGGAGAATAGGTGTCTTGGAAGCCCTCCCAACAACCTTCCGTCAAGTGCTGGCCGAACAGCTTGCCGGGTCATTGCAGGCATCGCCTCCCTCCCACACCCCGCGCCGCGTGTACGGACTGACTCGGTTTCCCGGCAAGGCGACGGCGGTGGTCGGTATGCGCCGCGCCGGCAAGACCACCTTTCTGCACCAATTACGGCAGGAGTTCATGACGATGGGCGCGGCTCTGTCCCGGGCACCCTACGTTTCGTTCGAGGACGAGCGGCTCACGGGCCTGGAGGCCCGCCATCTGGATTTGCTCCTTGACGAATACCAGCGCCATTCAACGGCGGAACCGGGCGCTCCGCCCGTTATGTGGTGCTTCGACGAGATCCAGTTGGTGCCCGGCTGGGAGCGGTTCGTGCGCCGATTGCTGGATGCGGAAGCCGTACAGGTGTTCGTGACCGGTGCTTCGGCGGCGCTGCTGTCTCGCGAGATCGCCACGGCGTTGCGCGGCCGGGCATGGCAGGTGCTTATGCACCCGTTCGGGTTCGACGAGACGCTCCGCCATCAGGGCATGGAGATTCCGGAACGGACGGATGTCATGCCCCGCGGCGAGCGCATGCGCCTGGAACAGGAATTCGCGGCTTGGCTGGTTGCCGGCGGCTTCCCGGAAGCCCAGGGGCTGGACACGGCGCCGCGGCATCAATTGCTGCGCGACTACGTGGATGTGGCGGTGCTTCGCGACGTGGTGGAACGTCACGGAGTCGGCAATGTCACGGGCCTCCGTTGGCTGGTGCGCCAGTTGCTCGGGAATGCCGGCGGGTCGTTCAGCGTCGAGAAATTCCACGCCGCGCTCAGGTCCCAAGGCATCGCCATCGCCAGAGACACGGTGCACCAGTTCCTCAGCCACCTTGAAGACTGCTTTCTCGTCCGTGTCGTCTGGATGGAGTCGAATTCCGAGCGCCAGCGCATGGTGAATCCACGCAAGGCGTATCCCGTGGATGCAGGTTTGATTCCGGTGTTCGACCGCACGGGCCGCGCCAACATCGGCCATGCGCTTGAAACCGCGGTGCTCATCGAGCTGGAGCGGCGACGGCTTGATGTGACCTATGTTCGCACCCGACAGGGATACGAGGTGGACTTTCTGGCCCGCGAGGCGGACGGACGCCGGGAATTGATTCAGGTCTGCGCCGATGCGTCCGACCCGGGCACCGCGGAACGCGAGCTTCGCGCCCTAACGGCGGCAGGGCAGCAGTTCCCCGATGCCGGCATGCGCTTGCTAACCCTCACCCGTGACGGCATTCTCGGCACGTTACCGGATGGCGTCGTGGCGCAGCCCGCCTGGATCTGGATGCTTCGACACGGCGATCCCGATTGACGGACACCGCTAGCGGTGCAGCCACTTCGGCTTGCGTTTCTCCACGAACGCCTGGACGCCTTCCTCGACGTCCTCGGTCTCCAGCAGCTCGTTGAGGTAGATTTCCTCGGAGCGGGCGAGAGCGGCGGAGAGCTCCTTGAGGCCGATCTCCCGCAGGCCTTTGAGGGTGATGCGCAGCACCGCGCGGCTCTTGTCCAGCAGCTCATTCCGAAGCGCATCCAGCGCGTCACCGAGTTGATCCCGCGGCACCACCCGGTTCACCAGCCCGATGGATTCGGCTTCCCGGGCCGACAGGCGGCGGCCGGTGAGGATCATTTCGGCGGCCCGGTGGTAGCCGATCTGTGAGGAGAACCGCGCCAGCGCCACCGGCGGAAAACAGCCCACGGTGATCTCCGGCGTAGCGAATGCGCTGTCCTCGGTGGCAAGCACCAGGTCGCAGGACGAAGCCAGCTCGCAGCCTCCGCCCAGGCAGACGCCGTCAACCACGGCGACGGTCGGCTGCCGGAGGCTCAGAAGCTTCCGGATCACGCCATGCACCAGGTCGAGCATCTCGGGGACCTGCGCCCGCGTGTGGTCCTTCACGTCCACGCCGGCCGAAAAGGCACGTTCGCCCGCGCCCCTGATCTCCACGAGATCCACACCGCCGTCCCGGTCCAATTCGTCGAGGACCCGCCGCAGCTTGCGCAGCAACGCCAGGTTGAGGACGTTCAGGGGCGGCCGGTCTATGATCACGGACGCCACCCTGCCGGTCTTTTCCAGAAGAATTTCTGCCATGGTTGCTTTCCCGTGCCTCCCCGGCCCCACCCCTTCTGGACCCCGGGTCAAGCCCGGGGTGACGATTTAGAGATCCCGGGCGCCTTCAGGGTCATGCGGGGCGCCCCAGGTTTATGCGGGGCGCCCCAGGTTTATGCGGGGCGCCTTCAGGGTCATGCGGGGCGCCTCCAGGGTCTGCGGGACGCCTCCAGGGTCATGCGGGGCGCCTCCAGGGTCATGCGGGGCGCCTCCAGGGTCGTGCGGGGCGCCTCTGGCGTCATCCCGGGCCACCTCTCCGTCACCCCGGGCTTGACCCGGGGTCCAGAAGCGCCTTGCCCCGTGGCCCCGGCCACCTCCCTAGAACTGGAACACCAGCGACTTGATGGTGACCGGAACGGTGCCCGACGGCTCCAGCACCCTGCCCAGGTCGATGAAGTCGAAATCCCGCAGGGTGACGCCGTCGAGGGCGAGCACGTCGCCCTGGAGCCCGAAGTCCTGCTTGAGAATGGTGCCCACCAGGCTCGCCATGTCGTGATCGAACACCAGGTAGACCGGCCGTTCCCGCGCCACGGTCTGCGGCAACCCTTCCATCAACCCTCGGCAGAACGCTGCGATGCGAAAGGCGGCGGGCGGCCCCTGCCACAGGAACACCAACGCTACCTCGGCCTCCCCCTCCACCAGGTCGAAGGCCCGGAAGTGGTTCCGGATGGTCTGCGCCATGGCTGCCGGGTCGATGTCGGCCTCCAGGTCCACCGGCGGACGCAGCACCTGGAGGTTCTTGCGGGGCAGCAGGTCGCCTTCGGAGCGGTAGATGGTGTTGCCGGACACCTGCACGGTGTGCTGCGCCGCACCCATGACCGTGGCCCGGATGCACTCACGGGCGGTCACCAGGCTTCCGGGCAGCTCGCCGTCGTCGATGCGGCGCCGTAGCGCCTTGCCCAGCGGCGCCCCGAGGTCGCCGTAGGACTCGCGCTCGTGGCCGTACACGTATTCGCCGACGCCGCCGGAGAAGACCACCGCGTCACAGCCGCCGTGTGCGTCCAGGGGAGGACTCAGCCAGAGCCGCTCCAGCTCGGGGGTCGCGCCGTCGCCCGTGGCGAGGGTCAGAACCACGTGGGCCAAATGGTCGGCCAGCCGCTCGACATCGTCGTCGCCCACCCGGTCTCCCACGTTCCAGTCCAGGCCCGCGTGGCCGGCGAGGGTCTTGCCGCCGGGCTCCAGCACCGTGATGGTCCCGTCACCGTCGGTGGCCAGCAGGCGGCCGCCCACGTGGAAGGCCGCGGTGCCGAGAACCCGTCCGTTTTCGGCCAGGGCCAGCTTGGTGGTGCCGCCGCCGATGTCGATGTTGAGGACGCGGCACCTCTGCTCCCCGGAATAGGCCACGGCGCCGGAGCCGTGGGCGGCCAGCAGGGCCTCGAAGTTGTGTCCGGCCGTGGCGCAGACGAAGTCCCCCCGTTGGGCTGCGAACAGGTCCGCGATGGCCCGGGCGTTGTCCCGGCGGATCGCTTCGCCCGTGAGAATGATGGCCCCGGTGTTGACGTTCGCGGGAGTGAGCCCCGCCTCCTCGTAGGCCGCGTCCACGAGCCCTCCCAGGGCCACGTCGTCGATGCGTTCGCGGTTGGCGGTGTAGGGAGTGAAGCGAATGGGGGAGAGATAGAGGGTCTTCCGGTCCGTGACCACGAAGCGGCTGGACAGCTCCCGGCCCAACCGCCGCAGCACCAGGCGCGAGAACAGGATCTGGGACGTGGCCGTGCCCACGTCGATGCCGACGCTGGTCAGGGTGATGGTGTCGAGCTTCCAGAGAGGATGGTCTTCCTCTTCCTCCAGTGTCGCCCCGTCGTGATCGTGGTCGTCCCCGATGTCGTGCATGGCTTGCCGCTTCAGTCGATGAAGCCGCCTTCCTCGTCGGGGAGGTTGCCCTGCTCGCCCGGCATGTTGCCGTGCTCGTCCGGGAACAGGACCTTGACGGCCTCGGCTCCGGACTCGCCGGTGCACCACGGCACCATGTTCTTCATCCGGCAGGTGAGGCCGCGCTGCCGCAACTCTTCCTCGAAGATGCGGTGAATCTCGGGGTCCTCGTCCTCGTACTCCAACTGGTAGCCGCCCTTCTTGCCGCTGACCTCGCCGGTGCGGAGCACCGTGGACTCCTGGGCCTGCCAGCGGTTGACGGCGTACTTGCGCGACAGACCCTGGTTCATCACCAGGTAGGTGGCGGGCGTCTCGCCCACGTTGAAGTGCTGGTGCAGCCACAGGCCCTGCCCGGCGCCGGAGAGATAGAGGCTGCCTTCCTTCCAGTCGCAGCGGACGCGCTCCTCGTCGCCCCGCTGGGCCAGCACGTAGCCCGCGCCCTCGATGATGTAGAGGTGCGCTCCCGGGCCGTGGCGATGGGACTTCTTGTAGTAGCCGGATTCGAAGCGGGACACGTGGGATTCCATCAACCCCGAGCCCATGACCATGAACGCGTTGGTGCCGCCTCCTCCCCGGCTCTTCCACTCGTAGAGCGGCAGCTTGCGGATGTCCGGGATGAAGTTGGTCTCCCACACCCGGCCGCGGTACAGCTTGGCTTCGGCGTTGAAGTAGTCGGGCTCACCCTGGTAGCGGTCGTCGAAGTCGTAGTTGTTGTCGAAGATGAAGTGCTCGCTGTTCCACTGCCGAAAAAGCTGCGGCAGGTCGGTGACCGAGAACCAGCGCGCCGGTTGCGACAGGCTGGCGTTGAAGAACTGGTGCCAGGCGTTGGTGGGGGGCACGAAATAGCTCCCGGGTCCCCACTCGAAGGTCTGCTTCTCGCCGCCCTCGCGCCACACCGAGCAGGAGCCGTGGCCCGACACGACGTAGATGGCTTCGGTGTACATGTGCCGCAACGGCGCCGTGTAGCCTCCGGGCGCCAGCTCGACGATGTGCTCGTCGCCGCCGTTGTCGCCGTCGAGGTAGCACAGCGCGCCCTTGACGCCGTCTCCCTTGCGCGGCCACGAGCCCACCTCCACGGCTTTCATGTCCTCGATGTAGATTCCGCCCACGAGCGGGACGCCCTCGCGGTTGCGCCAGTCGGCGTAGGTGTCGATGCGCACAAGCGCGGGTTGTTGCTCGGGATCCAGGGGGGTGGTGGGTATGGTCACGGCGGCACCTCTCTCTTCGATTTTGGCGGCAAGGGTAGGCGATTACCGGGAGTCATGTCAATCCAGGAGCGCGCTTGGGCCGCTCTCGATCTCACGGGAAAGGTGAAAAGGAGGCGGCAAGGAGAACGCATGGCACATTGGCGGGTTAGCGCCAGTGGCGGTGAGGACCGAATGCCATTTGGGATACGGTCCTCAGTCTTGCAAAGGGCGGGCCGTAGGCGTTGCAAATCGCCGTCTACATGCGTTACAAGTACCTGGTCCAATACGTTGCGGATGCCTGGTTATCTGTATTGCAAATGTTGAGTGGGGCGAGAACGAAATGTACATACCGCGAATCGCAGACAAGGAGCTTGGCGATCGGCTGGGGGCCGCCGGGGCCGTGCTCATTGAGGGTCCGAGAGCGTGCGGCAAAACTGAAACCGCCCGTCAGCAGGCCGCCAGCGAGGTGCAACTCGACGTCGACGAGAACGCTCGTCGGGCCATGTCGATCGATCCCTCGCTGGTGCTGGCCGGAGACAGGCCACGACTGATCGACGAGTGGCAGATTGAGCCTGCCATCTGGAACCATGTCCGGCGGGATGTGGATCGGCGTCGCAGCCCCGGACAGTTCATACTGACCGGCTCGGCAGTGCCCGCCGATGACATCACCCGCCACACCGGCGCAGGCCGAATATCCCGCATCAGATTGCGCACCATGAGCTCCTTCGAAGCGGGATTTTCCACCGGCCAAGTGTCCCTGTCAGACCTGATGCGCGGTCGTTTCGAGGGTTGCTCGCGCCAAAGCACCACGGTGGCGGATCTCGTCGCGCACCTGAGCCGAGGCGGTTGGCCGGGCGACCTGAACCTGTCGGACCAGGCGTGCATGACAGCCCGCATCGACTATCTGGAGGAAATCCGTCGAGTCGACATTGCCCGGGTTGATGGCGTTTCCCGGAATCCGGACAACGTCGCCCGCGTACTGCAATCGCTCGCGCGAAACGTGGCCACACCGGTCAGCGGGCGCACCATCGCCGCGGACGCCGGCGGGGGCGACGGCCCGTTGGACGAGGACACCGTGCGCAGTTACCTCGCTGCTCTGCGGCGGTTGATGGTGTACGAAGAGCAGCCGGCGTGGTCGCCGCGGCTTCGCTCCAGGTCCCTGCTGCGGCGCTCGCCGAAACGCCACTTCGTCGATCCGTCGTTGGCCGTAGCGGCCCTCGGTGCAACGCCGTCACGGTTGTTGGCGGACCTCAATTTCCTGGGTCTATTGTTCGAATCCATGGTGTATCGGGATCTGTCCGTTTATTCCCGTGTGTGCGACGCGAACGTCTATTACTACCGCGACAACACCGACCTCGAAGTCGACGCCTTGGTGCAGAACCGTCAAGGAGACTGGTGCGCCTTCGAGGTGAAACTCGGCGCGGGACAAGTGGACGCCGCGGCGGCGTCATTGTCGAAGTTCCGGGAACGCGTGGACCGGGCCGCCGCCGGCGAACCCCAAATGCTCGGCGTGATCGTAAGTTCCGGCTATGGCTATGTCCGTAACGACGGCATCGCCGTCATCCCGATTGGCGCGCTGGCCCCATGATCCGGCCGGCTGACCACGGAGAGGAGCAACCCATGCCTGGCCCCCTGAATGACATCCGCGTGGTGGACTTCACCCACGCCTTGAACGGACCCTTCTGCACCATGCTGCTGGGGCACCTGGGAGCCGAGATCATCAAGATCGAGCCGCCCCAGGGCGACAACTTCCGCCGCTCCTGGATGGCGCCGGACGCAGGCAAGGACGGCTACGAGTTCCTGTGGATCAACGTCAACAAGAAGAGCGTAGTCCTGAACCTCAAGACCGAACGCGGCGTCCAGCTTGCGCGGGATCTCATCGCCCGGGCGGACGTCCTGGTGGAGAACTACCAGAAGGGCACCATGGAGCGTTTCGGCCTCGACTACGATTCCATCAAGGACATCAACCCGCGTCTCATCTACGCCTGCTCGCGCGGGTACGGCGAATCGGGTCCCTACGCCGACTACGGCAACACCGCCGCCACCAACAACAGCATGACCGGCTGGACCCACACCGCCTGGGAGTACGCCGGCGCCGAAGGCACGAAGTCTCTGGGCATCGGCGACGAGGCCGCCGGCGTCAGCATGACCGTGGGTATCCTGGCGGCGCTCCACGCGCGCGAGCGCACCGGCGAAGGCCAGCGGATCGTGGTGTCCATGCAGGAGGCGGTGCTGGGCTTCATGGTCAGCTCCATGCACGAGCACTTCACCGGCAACATGGTCGGCAACACCCCCATGCAGGTGGCCGACGGCTACTTCACGCTGCGGATTCCCCACCTGGAAGACGGCGGTTGGCGCCGGCTCACGGAGAGGATGGGGCAACCCGAGTTGGCGACGGACCCGCGCTTCGCCGACGCCGACGCTCGGCGGGAGCACAAGGACGAGCTGGACCAGCTCGTGAAGGACTGGGCGCGCACCCGCACCCGGCAGGAGTTGTGGGACGCCGTGCGCGATCTCGGCTACTTCGGCGCGCCCGTGCTGTCGACGGAGGAGGTCCTGAAGGACCCCCACATCAAGGAGCGGAACGCCTTCATCCAACGCGACCATCCCAACGCGGGACCCACCACGCTGCTGGCGCCATGGATCCACATGTCCCGGACCCCAGCGTCCATCCGCGACGACGCGCCCGCCATCGGGCAGCACACCGACGAGGTCCTCGGCGGCCTGCTGGGCCTCACCGAGGCGGAACTGGCGGACCTGCGCGCTGCTGAAGTCATCCGGTGAGTAAAAGTATTGTCTCTAATCCGCTCCCTCCGTCATTCCTCCCCCTCCGTCATTCCCGCGAAACAGGCTGTGTCAAAACGCCATCCCAGCGAGGCACAGACCCCCGAACTCGTCATTCCCGCGAAAGCGGGAATCCAGGCGGGGTGGTGGGCGCTACGGTTTCGGTGCCGCCGCCCCACGCCACCTGGATTCCCGCTTTCGCGGGAATGACGAAAGGAGGGTGTCAGCACCTCCAGGGCAACCGCATTGTCCCCAAGCCTTGGCGGCCGGGTCACGAAGGTGATGGCTCGGGCGTCTTGTCCCGGAACTCGCACAGGTCAGCGATGACGCAGGTCGGACACTCGGGTTTGCGGGCCTTGCAGACGTAGCGGCCGTGCAGGATGAGCCAGTGGTGGGCGTCCTTGCGGAACTCCGGAGGCGTCAGACGGGTGAGGCGGGTTTCCACCTCCAGGGGGTTCTTTCCTTTGGCCATGCGCGTTCGGTTGGCGACGCGGAAGATGTGGGTGTCCACCGCGATGGTGGGCTCGCCGAAGGCCGTGTTGAGGATGACGTTGGCGGTCTTCCGTCCCACGCCGGGCAGCTTTTCCAGGGCCTCCCGGGTGCGGGGCACCTCGCCGCCGTGCTCGTCGATGAGGATCCGGCAGGTCTTGATGATGTTGTCGGCTTTGCTGTTGAAGAGGCCGATGGTGCGGATGTAGCGCTTGAGGCGGGCGGTGCCGAGGCGAAGGATTTTTTCGGGAGTGTTGGCCACCGGGAACAGCTTGGCGGTGGCCTTGTTGACGCTGACGTCGGTGGCCTGGGCCGACAGCACCACGGCGATGAGCAACTCGAACGGGTCGATCCAGTCGAGCTCGGTGGAGGGGCTCGGGTCGCGTTCCTGGAGCCGGGTGTAGATGGCGATGCGCTTCTGCCGGTTCATGGGAGTACTCGGAAACCCTCCAGCTCCGCTGCCGATGCGAGCCTCGTGTCCGGACAGACAAACGTCAGGGGCTCGGCCAGTTGCTCCTGCACCAGAAGCGCGGCGCCGAGCTGGCCCGCATCGGCGGCGCGCAATGGGTGACGGGCCAGCAACCTGTGCGCGCGGAGACGTACGGCAAGTATGTCGGTCACTTCGTCCCAGTTGTCGGCGAGGGTCTCGAAACGTCCGAGCACCTCGCGACGCTGGGTCCGCGACAACGACCCGTCCCTGGTTCGACGTTCAATTGCGCTGATGATTTCGGTCCGGGTCCACGCCCACGTAATCACGTGGTCGTCTTCAGCCAACCACCCGCGCACCCGGTCGCTCTCGGGTTCAGCAATGAACAACGGGACGAGCGCCGATGCATCCCAGTACCTCACAACCGATCGTTCCGGTCCTCCGCCAAAGCCTCCGAAATGCTCGAGGCCAGCACGAGAGGAGGCTCGTCCAGAATGGTAGCTGTGTTGCCCTTACCCGGCTTCAGAAGCCCTTGGCGAATCAGACGCTCTCGAACGTCGTGCCGGTTGTCCTCGACGGCCGGCACAAGTCTTGCCACCGGCGTGCCGCGATCGAGAACCTGAATCTCGCCACCGCGACGGACTTGGCGGACATAACGTGAGAGATTCGCCTTCAGCTCTGAAATGGAGACTGTTGTCATAATGACTAATATAGTCAGTTTTTTCTGACCGATCAAGTCCGCTTGACGGGCACCGGCTCTTCATCAACCTGTCCCAGCATCTGGCCGCACGCTCCGCGATCAGGATCAGGGTATGTACTTTTCGTCCTGCAGGAACAGCTCGCTGGGAATTTCAGTTCCCAGCCCCATTTCCTTGCAGTGACTATAGATAAGATGGCTGACCGCGGTAAACTGCACGCCGTCTCCGCGCAGGACGAGGCCCGTGATCTGGCTGTCGGACGTCCGGCCGGGATGGTTTCCGGCAATGACGTCGCCCAACAACGGCAGCTTGTCCCACTCGATGCGCGTCGGCCGCGTGTACTGATCCTTTCCATGCTCGGGGATCGCTTCGGCGCCGCCGATGGCATACCTCATCCAGCGCCTGCCGTGGCGGTTCATCGTCAGCACGTCGCAGCGTTCCCAGCCGGCGACCTCCAGCTCGACGTCCGAGACGTTGCTGACGAATTGACCGGGCTCCAGCCAGTCCGCCATCACCACCGGGTCCTTGGAGTTGGTCGCCATATAGACGATATCCGCGTCCCGAACCGCCTCGCGGGCGGAAGGAACCGGAATGATTTCTATTCCGGCCTCCTTGGACATCTGGTCCGCGAATGTCTCTTTCTTGCCGGGAGTGGGGCTATACACCTTGATCGTTTTCAAGTTGCCGAGGGCAGCGAAACAATGAACCGCGCCCTGGGCCTGCCAACCCGTTCCGACAAGCCCCACCGTACGCGAATCCTTGCGAGCCAGGTATTTCGCTCCCACCGCTCCGGTGCCCGCCACCCGGAACTTCTGAAGATAACCATCGTGAATGATGGCCAGGAGTTCGCCGGTACGAGAGCTGTAGAGATAGATGAGGCCGCAGAACTTTCCATCCTTGCGGCCCGGCACCCGCCTTTGAAGCGTTCTTCCGTCTTGCTCGAAATAGGTAATGATATCGGAATCGATGCGGTCCGTTGTCGCATCCAGTTTGGAGATGGCGCCGCTCAACGAGGTATAGGAGTGGTGCGTCGGGTTTCCTCCCCCTTCGGGAAACCTGGGGTGATCACGGTAGTCGTCGGGGTCCCTTGGCGTAAAGACCCGATACGGCGGCGAATTGATTGCGCCGCCGGTTGCCAGTTCCAGCGCCGCCAACTCCAATGCATCGTTTACCTCTGATGGTTTGAGCACCTTCTCTACGGTCGGATTGTCGATGATGAGGGTCATGTAACCTCCCGGACGTTGTGGCGCGCCGCATCAGTCGGCACGCCCGACCCCTCGGGTCCAGGGTCTGATCAGCAGGGCCGTCGTAACTCCGGCAGCCCCAACCAGGCCCAGAAGCAGCCATAGCACATAGGCGTGGCTGTTGAAGTGGTCGACGATGGTGCCGGCCAGGTATGGACCCAGGACGCTTCCCCACATGTAGAAGAAGCTCATGTTCCCGCGAATGGTGCCGAAGCGGCGGCGCCCGAAATAGTCTCCCACCGCCGCCCATATGACCGGTATCGAAGCGTCCAGCACGGTGAACAGCGCGGCGAACAGCAGCAACCCCCACACCGTGTCGCTCCACATCAGGATGAGGGTCGCGACGAGGGAAAGCACCATGCACCAGGCCACGAGTCGCATCTTGTTGGTCTGGTCGGCGATCCATCCCATGATGAAGTGGGCCACGATATTCATGAAGTTGAACCACGACAGGACCATTCCCGCGCCCAAGAACGTCAAACCCTTCCACTCCATGAGCGGGATAAAATACACGAGGACGATCGTGTAGGCGGCGCTCCGCGTGGTCATCCACAGCACGAAGAGCCAGTAGACCGGGGTACGCATGGCCCGGCCAAGCTCGTAGTCGGACTCTCCATGCGGCTCCGTGCCGTGATTCCGCGACCCGTCCTCTCCGGTCCCGGGCGGCGGCGCAGGGGACGACGCCGTCCCGGTGTCGAGTTGCAGGCCCATGCTCTCGGGCGACCGGCGAATCTTCAAGGCCAGCGGCGCGGCCACGAATAGCAACCCACATCCCGCAAGGGCCGCGGCCGTTCGCCAACCCCAGAAGTGGACGGCCATGACGAGCAGGAAGGTGATAACGGTTCCGCCGACGGGCATGGCGGCGCTCAGGCAGGTCAGCGCACGTGCGCGGTAGCGCACGAACCAGTTGACGGCGAGCACCGCCGGAGCGTGCACGAAGCCTGCCGTGAAGGTCAGGGAGATGACCCCGACATAGATGATCAGGAAGCTCGCGTAGCTTTCGACAGTGGAGAAGAGAAGATAGCCGGTGCCGCACATCAGCGCCGCGGTCAGTATCACGGGCTTGGGGCCGAAACGGTCGATGAGGTAGCCCGCCAGTGGACCCTCGATGGCGCCCTCGGCCCGGGCCAGGGAGAAGGCCAGCGACGTGGCCGCATTGCTGATACCCAACTCTTTTTGGATGGGAAGGAAGTAGACCGTGAAACCGAAGCTGTGGAGTCCGCCGCCGATGGTCCGGATGAGGGCCGTCAGCGCTATCATCCGCCAGCCGTAGTACAGTCCCGACAGCCGGCGCTTCAGGCTCCCGATCGAAGGCAAGCGGATTCACCCGCCGGACGGCCTGTCGCTTGACCGTGGTTCATTGTCAAGTCCGACAGGCCGCCCGTTCGGTTCGGTCCTATTTCCCGGCTTCCCGGAGCGCCCGCAGCACGTTCTCGGGGCTCAGCGGGAGCTTGCGGACGCGCACGCCGGTGGCGTTGCAGATGGCGTTGGCGATGCAGGCCATGGGCGGAACGGAGCCGATCTCGCCCGCTCCCTTGGTGCCGTAAGGGCCGGCGCCGGGATAGCCCGACACGGTGATGGCCTCGATGCGCGGCAGCATGTTGATGGTCGGCATCAGGTAGTCGACGAACGTCGGGTTCAGGGTGTGGCCCTGGCTGTCGTGGACCACCTGCTCGCACAGCGCCTGGCCCAGGCTCATGGCCGCGGCGCCTTCGATCTGACCTTCCACCGCCTTGGGGTGGACCACGAAGCCCACGTCATGCACGGCCACGTACTTCAGTATCTTCACGTTGCCGGTGTCGGCGTCCACCTCCACCAGGGCCGCGTGGGTGGTAAAGGGCTGGGAGCTGCCGCGCTCCCGCTCGTCGGCCTGGGAGGCCTTGGAGTCGAAGTAGCCCCGGCCGATGACGTCGCCGATCTCGTTGTGCCCCGCGTTGCAGACCGACGCCAGCGACACCGACCGGGACGGCGCGCCCTTGACTTGGATCTGTTTGTCCACGATCTCCAGGTCCTCCGGGCTCGCTTCGAGCTGGCCCGCGGCCATGCGCAGGATCTGGTTCCGGGCGTCCTCGGCCGCCAGCTTGACGGCGTTGCCCGCCACCAGCATCGAACGGCTGCCCACCGTGCCCGCGTCCCAGGGACTCGCATCCGTGTCCACGTTCAGCACGGTGACGTCGTCGGTGGGTATGCCCAACACCTCGGCGACGATCATGGGAATGCCGAACCGCGGGGCGGTGCCGTAGTCCACCTTGCCGATGTGCACCGTGGCCGAACCGTCCTCATTGACCTTCACCACCGCGCCGCCGCCTGGCCCCGAACCCTCGATCCACGCGCCGGTGGCGAACCCGATGCCCTGGTTCTTCTCGAGCTTGACCTTGCCCCAGCCGATCTTCTCCTTGGCGATGCGCAGGGTCTCCGCCAGCGAGCTGTCACGCAGCTTGGGGACGCCGACGATGCCGTCGCCCTTCTCGGGTACGTTCTTCAGGCGGAACTCGATGGGGTCCATGCCCAGCTTGGCGGCAAGGGAGTCCATGTGGGATTCCATGGCGAAGGTGGCCTGGGGGCCGCCCGGACCGCGCACCGGACCGCATACCTGCTTGTTGGTGTAGACGGTGAAGCCGTCCATGTGGATGTTGGGCAGACGGTACCAGCCGCCCACCATCTGGGTGCAGCGGCCCCCGGCCTGGTTGCCGAAGCCCGAGTAGCCGCCGGCGTCGTACACGACCTTGCCCTGGCGGGCTACCAGCGTGCCGTCCTTCTTGGCGCCGCTCTTGATCCAGATCTTGCAGCCCGAGCGGATGGTGGTCGAGATGGTCTCCTCGGCCTTGTCGAGGACGATCATCACCGGCTGCTTGGCGGTGAGCGCCAGGAGCGCGCAGATGGGTTCCAGTCCGGCGCTGGAGGTGACCCCGCTGCCCTTGCCGCCGAAGCCGCCGCCGATGTCGGTGGAGATGACGCGCACACTGTTCAGGGGCAGGCCGGTCAGGTTGGCGACCTCGGTGCGTACAGGGAACGGCGCCTGGGCGTTGGCCCAGACGGTGAGGCGGCCGTCCTCCTCGGGCCGGGCCGCGGCGATGCGCGGCTCCAGGTACTGCGGGTGGATCATCTTGGTCTCGTAGACCTCGTCCACCACCACGTCGGCTTCTGCCATGGCCTTCTCGGCGTCGCCGATGTTCACCGCCACGTAGCCGCAGACGTTCTTGACCTTGACGCCTTCCGGCAGGTTCTTCGGCAGCGGCATGTCCTCGTGGATGGTCGGCGCCGACTCCTTCATGGTCTCTTCCGGATCCACCACCACCGGCAGCGGCTCGTAGGTGACCTTGATCTTCTTGAGGGCTTCCTTCACCAGCGCCTGGCTGTCCGCCGCCACCGCCGCCACCGGGTCGCCCATGTAGCGGACCTTGTCCTTGGCGAGGATGTAGCGGTCGATGTAGGACCGGCCGTAGCGCACGTCCGGTGCGTCCGCCGCCGTCACCACCGCGCGCACGCCGGGGATGGCCTTGGCCTCGCTGGTGTCGATGCTGACGATCTTCGCATGGGCATGCTCGCTCCGGAGCACGCCGCCGCTCAGGGCGTCGGGGAGGTTCAGGTCGATGCCGTAGATGCCCTTTCCGACCACTCTTTCCACCCCGCCCATGCGGGGCATGTCGGTTCCCAGGACCGTGTATTCAGCCTTTGCCATGGGTCCTAACTCCTTCCCTCGATCTGCTTGGTGGCCAATTCCACGGCGTCGAAGATCTTCGTGTAGCCTGTGCACCGGCAGATGTTGCCGGAGATGGCCTCCTCGATCTCCTCGGCCGTGGGGTTCTTCGAGCGGTCCAGCAGCGCCTTGATGGAGATGATGAAACCCGGCGTGCAGTAGCCGCACTGCACCGCGCCGGTGTCGATGAAAGCCTGCTGCACCGGGTGCAACTCGTCGCCGTCGGCGATGCCCTCCACCGTGACCAGGTCGGCTCCCGCCGCATCCGCTCCCAGCACCACGCAGGAGTTCACCGGCTTGCCGTCCATGAGGATGGTGCAGGCGCCGCACTCCCCGGTGTTGCAGCAGAGCTTGACGCCCTTGTAGCCCAGGGTGTCTCGCAGGAAGTCCACCAGCGCGGCGGCCGGCTCCAGCTCGGCCGTTTGGGTCTTGCCGTTGACCGTCAGTGTAATCTCCAGGCTCATCATGCCACCTCCTTGCCTGTCATCGCTTGCCAGCACTGTGCCAGCCCCCGGCGTGTCAGGGCGTCCACGATCCAGCCGCGGTACTCGCCGCTGCTGCGCTGGTCGGTGATCGGGCTCGATTCGGAAGCCGCGCTCGCACCGGCTTCCTTCAAGAGAGCCGCGTCGAGCGTCTTGCCGCTAACCATTGCCTCTGTCTTGGTGGCGCGAATGGGCGTGGGCGCCACCGCCCCCAGGCCGATGCGGACGTCGTCCAGGGCGGTCTTGTCCGCGTTGGGCGTTGCCATGACGGCCACCCCCACCATGGCGATGTCCATGGGACCGCGCACCGCGTGCTTGAGGTACGCGGCATGGCTTCCGGCCGCGGGGAAGGGGACCGTGATGCCCGTCAGCAGACCCTTGGAGCCGAGGCTGGTGGCGCCGGGGCCGCGAAAGAACGCGCTGAAGGGCTCGGTGCGGGCGCCGTCGGAGAAGGTCAGCTCGGCCTGGGCATCGAGCACCAGCAGCGGCGCGAGGGTCTCGCCGGAAGGAGAGGCCCGGCAGATGTTGCCGCCGATGGTAGCGGTGTTGCGGATCTGCAGCGAGGCGAACTGATGCGCCGACTGCCACAGGAGCGGCAGCCGCTCGCGCACGAGGTCGCTCTCCTCGAGGTCGTGGATGGTGGCCAGCGGGCCGATGCGGACGCCGCCGTTGCTCTCGCTGATGGCGGCCAGGTCCGGGATCTGTTTGATGTTCACCAGGCATCCCGGCTCGTCCTTGTACTTGATGTCCACCATCACGTCGGTGCCGCCGGCGATGACCTCCGCCTGGTCGCCGTGCTGGTCCAACAGCGAAAGCGCCTCGCTCACGGTCTTGGGTTCGAAGTAGTCCATGGATTCGTACTCCCGGCTGTGTTCTTGAGAATGCCCTTCGTCCGTGTGTCTGAGGCTTCTCTTAGCCCAGTCGCAGGGCAGATGGCAAGGCGCGCGGGACGGGAAACGGAGTCGTGTACGGTCGCGCGCAGCGGATAAATGAACGGGAAGCCGAAGGGAGGCGCTACTGGAACTCGCCGGTCGGCATCACAATGCCTGGATCCCGGGTCAAGCCCGGGATGACGTTGAGGGGTGCCGGGACGACGCCGGAGACGTCCGGGCCACGCCTCGGTCATCCCGGGCCACGCCTCGGTCATCCCGGGCCACGTCTCCGTGATCCGGGCCACCTTCTCCGTCATCCCGGGCTTGACCCGGGATCCAGGCGTGGAAGCGCCAAATGACGATTCCTTCTGCCGGCTTCCGCCCAGGCGCGGATACTCGCGCGCCCAGGGTTCCAGTTGTCCGGCCGCGGTGTTATTGTCGTGGCGGGTCTTCGGCGCCGGTCGGCGGCGCCCCTTGTGGACATCCATTCGGGAGGAACGGCCATGGCGAAGGAAAGCACGGAGTACCGGGAGCACTGGGGCAGGGAAGGCTTCGCGGGGACGGGCGTGAACGTCACCCGCACCCACCACAGCCCCGACTTTATTTCGGTCACGGGCCCCCACGTGCCGCACCGGCTCAACGTCGGCGCCGTGGCGCTGCCGGACCGGGACGATGCGGAAGCGCTGCCCGTGCCGATCGAGTCCGGGCGCACGGGCGTGCAACTCAGCGTGTCCGGCCGCACCCACCCCATGCCCTTCGTACTGTCCAACGTCGAGGCCGACGAGGTGCACTTCGTCCACGAGGGAGAGCTGGAGTTCCGCACCGCATACGGCACGCTCACCGGGGCGTCGGGTGACTTCGTGGTGATTCCTCGCGGTATCCCTTATCGTGTCCGCCCGCTGACGGGGTCGAGCCTGTCGGTGATCGTCGAGACCCCCGGAGCGGTTCGCTTCGATCCGTCGCCAACCTTCGGCGCAGGCCTCCGGCGTGCGGTGATCGGCGAAGACGAAGCCCAGGACGTGGAGACGGTGCTGCTGCTCAAGTCCTTCGACGGCGTCACGCGGTACGTCAAGCCCACGAACCCGCTGGCCACGCAGGCCCTTGCCGACGGCCCCAGCCCGGTGTGGAAGTTGAATCTCCGGGATGTCCCGACCGACGAGAACGGTCCCCCCGTGCAATTCATCGCGTCGCCCGGCCGGGACGAGTTGTTCTACAATCTGAGCGCCCGCCACCGGCGTCGTCCGCCCATCCACAACAACGTGGACTACGACGAGCTGATCTACTACTTCGAGGGCCCCGGGGCCTGGGGCGGCGTGGACGAGCCGGGCACGCTGACCTGCGTGCCCAAGGGCGTGATGCACCACGGCCCGTCCGAGGACGTGCCCGAAGGCTACTACGCGTGGATGCTGGAGTCGCGTTGCACCCTGCGCCTCACCGACGCCGGCGCCGCCGCCGCGGAGCTCATGGAGACCGACCTGTACGGCCCTCACGCCGCGAGCCGGGGCGGCGGCGCCAACGGCCGGTAGGCTCCCGGAGCCCGCCCCTTGAGATGGCGCTTCCGCCGGTCCACGAAACGCGGCCGCACCCTGTCCGCGCTGGACGTTCGTGACTTCCGGCTGCTCTATATCGCCCTTTTCGGAACCTCGGTCAGCTATCAGCTCCAGCGCACCATCGAGCTCTGGCTGGTCTACGATCTCACCGGCTCCCCCCTGTTGACCGGTCTCACCGGTCTGGTCCGCGGCTTGGCCACGTTCGTATTCCAACTGGCCGGAGGGGTCGTGGCCGACCGTATCGACCGGCGGCGGTACGTCATCCTCGTCCAGGGCGTGAATGCCCTGATCACCCTGTCCCTGGGAACGCTGGCCCTCACCGGGCTCATCCGGGTGTGGCATCTCTACCTGGCGGCATTCGTGAACGCGACCCTCACCACCGCGGCCGGACCGGCGCGGACCGCCATGGTCCCCGGGCTCGTGCCGCGGGAGCTGCTGGTCAACGCCTTCGCGCAGATCGCGTCCGTCCGCAAGCTGTCCCAGCTCGTCGGCCCGGCGGTGGGCGGCGTCCTGATCGGCGCCGCCGGCTCCGGATGGACCTACGGCGTGGCCTGCCTGATCTATATCGTGTCCGTCCCGATCATGGTCTGTATGCGCTACGAGTCCGGGCCGCTGGACCGGGAGCAGTCCCCGGTGAAGAGCCTGCTCGAAGGGATCGCCTTCATCCGGCGCAACTCGCTGATCGTCGTCCTGCTGGTGACCGAGTTCGCGGCGGTCTTCTTCGGCAGCTACCGGGCGCTGCTGCCGATCTTCGCCGTGGCCATGGGCCTCGGCCCGGAAGGCCTGGGCATCCTGCTGGCCGCGCCGGCCCTGGGTTCGCTCCCCGGCGTGGCCGCGGTCATGTGGCTGGGGAACCTCTCATACAAGGGCCTGTTCGTCGCGTTCAGCGTCATGGCCTACGCCGCCTGCCTCTTCGGGCTGGCGTTCTCGACCTGGTTTCTCGGGTCGGTGGCGATCCTGTTCCTGGTGGGGTTTTTCGATGCCCTGCAAGCCGTGGTGCGCCAGGTCGTGATCCAGGCCCGCACCCCGGACCACCTGAGAGGACGCGCCGCGAGCTTCCAGCGGATACTGGGCGTGGGCGCTCCCTCCCTCGGCGAGGCCCAGTCCGGCGCCATCGCTGCCCTCATCGGCGCCCCCTGGACCCTGGTGGTGACCGCGGCAGTATGCATCGGTATCACCGCGGGGCTGGTGGTGAGGCGGCCGGATTTGCGGGATCGGGATCTGTGATCTCGGTTGTCGGCTTTTTGCAGCTCGCTTGTAAGAGAGGGCAGGGAACTATGTCGAGGCAAATCCGCAAAACCGTTTTGGCCGGCATTCCTATCGTTTGAGCGGTTTCGGGTTGAGTGAGGAGATCATCGAAAAAAACTTCTCCAGCTATCGTAAGAAACATGAGATCCCCTTCGAATGAACAAACTGGATTGCAGGGGGTGGGAACAGATCAGGCTGAAGGAGCATATGCCGTGGAGAGAAAATCCAGACTCATGGGGGACCGCACGGCTTTCGGCGCGCTGGTCGCCGCCATCCGGGATCTCAGGCAACCGAAGCACTCGGAAGTCAGCCCGGTTCCGGACGATGTGCGGATTGACGGCAGGACCTGCCTAGTGACCGGTGCCAACAGCGGCCTGGGCAAAGCAGCCGCCGTTGACCTTGCGCGGCGAGGCAAACTCCGGCGCCATCGCCGCGGTGATCGGCGCTCCGTGGATACTGGTAGTTACAGCGATCGTCTGCATCGGGCTCACGGGCGGACTGGTGGTGAAGCGCAGGGACCTGCGGGACCGGGATCTGTGAACCCGGTTCTTCGCGAATTCATTGAACGGATTGGCGCAACTTGGACTATAATATGGGACATAATTGTGATCCGTTAGGAGGCGCAATGAAGTTCATTTCGGTGCGAGACCTCCGCGGTCGTACGTCGCAACTCTGACGGGACCTCAGACAGGAGAAAGACTTCGTGGTGACCAGCAACGGCAAGCCTGTGGCCATTCTCACCTCGACGGACGCGGACTCGTTCGAGCGGTCACTTCGGGATATCCGTCAATGCCGGGCCAACGCTGCGCTCGCCGACCTTCAACGCGACGCCGAGGCACGCGGTCTCGACAAGCTGTCGATGGACGAGATTGACGCTGAGATCCAGGCATCTCGCAAGCGGCGAGATTCGGGTTGAAGATCATACTGGACACAAATAGACAGGATACACCTAAGCCCTTGAAGTTCCGTTGTTTTCTTTCACCCGTCGCGATCACCGTAAGCGTATCGCAAGCGGTGTGAATACAACAACGGCGTCAATCAGCGCGTGCCCGTCCAATTCCTTCGCCTTCGCGACTCTGCCTGACGACTAGTTCGCTCTGGGACGGGTACTTCAGAAACATCTCATCGATCCGGCGCATCAACGCCAGGTTCTCCGCCCCCGAGCGTCCTACCTCAAAGTGTGCAGTTTTCGATTGCCACTAACACCTCGCGTAGCGCGCCGGAATCTGGACTTGACGGAGGCAGAGGCGTATCCTCATCATCGGGCGGCTCTCCCCGCAGCGAGAGCCCGCGAGCCTATTGAGCCTCGTATAATATAGTGACATCAGAAAAGGCTGGACTGTTTCCAGAAGGCGGTAACGAGACGAGGCCGGCGGCGCATTCGGCAAAGGGCGCGACGAGCATGGTGGCTGAGTTGAGCGAAGTCCTTGGCACAGAAGTTGGGCAGTTCATGATGCTTCCAGTATCCCCAGAGGTATTCGACGGGATTCAGTTCCGGGGCATAGGCCGGCAACCGTTCCAGCACCAACGCGCCCTCGGTGGTGGCAACAAAGTCCCGAACCAACCGGCTCCGGTGGCTGGGCAGTCCGTCCCACACTACCAGCAGCGGCCCGGAAACATGACGTATCAAGTGCTTCAGGAAGTCGATGATCTGGGGGCTCTTGATGGCTCCCGGATACAGTCGAAAGTAGAAGCGCCACCAGGTGACTCCGGCGATGGCCGACAGACTCTTCCAGTTGAAGTGATATTGCAGCACCGGTGTCTGTCCTCGGGGCGACCACGTGCGATACCGATTCGGCCGCTCGCTCAGCCCGCTTTCGTCCACGAACACTATGGTTCGACCCTCGTTTCGGGCTTTTTTTTAATCTCCGGCCAGCGCTTCTTCTTCCACTGCCGGATCGCCTCTTCATCTCGTTCCAAGGCACGTCCCGTCGGCCGCTGGCAACTCCACCCCAACTGCCGCAATATCCGCCAAACATGGCCCGGATGGTATGTCACTCCGCAGGCTTCCCCAATCAAGTGGGCCACTCGCCTTGCGGTCCACAGCCTCGTATCGTACCCCAGCGCTTCGGGTCCCCGTTTCAAACCGCCCTCGATCTTCTTCAGATCCGCCGGGCTCAGTCGCGGCTTGCGTCCGGAGCCCCGCTCTGCCGCTCTCGGCCAACTGCCACGCCCATCGATTCACCGACTGGCGGTGCACTCCCACCCGACGCGCCACCTCCGCCTCCGACAGCCCTCGCTTCAACAGCCTCCCCGCCTCCATCCGCCGCCGTTCCAATGCTTCAAAGTCCCGCCGTACTCCAAGTGGATTTCCCATGCCAACTACTATACACTCGTTCTTATCGGATGTCACTATATTATACGGTTCTCAATAAGGTTGCGCAACTGCGGTATGTGGACTGTCGGATAGCCGGAAAGGAAACAACTTTCCCCTGCTGCTGGATCTCGCGTATGGTGGACTTTAATTTGAATGCCATCTGCGGAATGCTGGATAACTCTATTGCGTTACAAGTGCGATGAGCAATCTCAGCGGAGGAATCTGCACAGATGCTGTGGTTTGATAATGAGCGTATTTCCCCGGGCAAATGGCCTTTCCTTTCGACCGCCTATGCCGGGCTCAGGCAGCTTGAGGAATCCCTCGCTGGTTTCCCAGGTCAAGAGAGGGTTTGCAAGACTTCAGCAGGTTCAGGGATCTGTCTCATGGCCGCAAAACAGAGGATCCAGGATTCGCTGGCTGATTTCCCAAGCCTCTACGCGACGCTTGTTGAGTAGCAAGTGGCAAGCGATTGCCTCGGCGTCCCATTCCAACTGGATTGTCTCCACGTCTCCGTTCGCACGGGTAACCGCGATTAAGTTGCCACGATCCTCGAGCGTGACCATCTTCGCCCTGGGAGCCGGCTCGATTCGATAAATCTCGAAACTTGGCGGTGCACCTCCAAGGCGGTTCCCCAACTCGGTGTCAAACTTACGGTCGTGACGCAAGAAGGCCTACAGATCGTTGAACTCCACAACGTCTCGCGCGATCAGTGCCAAGAGGTCGGCGAAGACTTTCGGTACGTAGCATTTCATCCGCGGCGTGACCCATCTCGGTGCGGCAGCGAATGCCCCGCCATCATCCGGCCATTCCCGATCCTTTCGGATCTCTTCTATTGTCGCCATCCCATTCTACTTTACACCCAGCCTACCGGGCCGCGGCTCGCCGGGTCAACAGGTCCTACATCAGCATCGTTTTCTCCTCGGATTTCCCTC
This sequence comes from uncultured Binatia bacterium (SeqCode), assembly GCA_965218305.1. Taxonomy (GTDB): domain Bacteria; phylum Desulfobacterota; class Binatia; order UBA9968; family JAJDTQ01; genus JAJDTQ01. The sequence goes on from OZ244617.1 coordinate 3,758,021, forward strand.
GCATTTCCGCTTGTTTAACCCATTTTGGGTGATGCCTGCACCACAGGACGGGTCAACGGCCTTCCCCCGGTCGTTACGTCAACCTCTCCCTGTCGTTCTCGAGTCCCTTGACCCCTCTCGGCTGTCAAGTTCAGACTGACGCACTACCCATGAATGTCATTGACAACATCAATGCCGATGTCTATACTGGCGTCTACTGAAACGTCAAGCGAACGCAACGTGGAGGACCAAGATGGCGAAATCACAGGCACCTTCTCCTTGGGTGGTCAGAGCCGCGCCTGAGTCACTGGGATGGTATCTCCGTCCATTGTACGTTGACCATCGAGCAATTGCCGACGCGGTAGCAGGTCGCTCGGTCGGCCTCCATGGGGTGGTATTCGATCCCCTGTATGGGCACCGGCATTCCGAGTTGCGTCACTTGATAGTTGAGCGAAACCGAGACGCGATCCTTGATCCAAAAACCCAGGAGCTGGGGTCGATAGGCCGCTTCAACCAGCGTCTGTCTGCGTTGCCTTGGGCTTTGGATCGGCCGCACGGACCAGATGATTTCGCTGATGTAGATGCCTGTCGGATCGTAGACTCGATTGCTCAGTTTGTTGTGGAAAAGCGCTACACTGCGGTTCTCACCCCGACCCACTACATCGAAAGCGTCAACAGCCCTTGGTTGGAAATTGACAGGCGATCCACAGGATACTTACGGCACTACCTCGATGGAGCGGGTGCCAGAAACGTGCCAATTTTCTATTCCCTATCAGTTTCGTATGACGCATTTCGGTCGACAGAGGAACGGCACACTATTCTGGAAATGCTGAAGGACCTGCCCATTGACTCCCTGTGGATTAAGGTTTCCCAAAGCAACACCCTAACCCATGCGGCGGTCAGGAACTTGGTGAAAGGGGCTGCCGAATTTCACTTACTTGGCGTGCCGCTCATTGGAGACATGATGGGTGGGCTACGTGGCCTCAGCGCCTTGGCGTTCGGTGCGGTCGGAGGAATTTGCCACGGAGTTACACAGAAGGAGGGGTTCAGCGCGGGTTCATGGACGAGGCCCGCGAGTTCCAGCAACCCAGGGTTCACGTGGCCTACAAGAATTTACGTGACTCCTCTGGGCATTCATCTGAAGAGAAAGGAGGCAATAGCGTTCTTTGGAGCACGTGGGTCGAAATCGCGGTTTGGTTGTATGGAGAAGTCATGCTGTCCAAAGGGCCTCAAAGACATGGTGGACAATCCGGTTCGGCACAGTCTGGTCCAGCGTTCGGGCGAAATCCGACGCCTCAGCATCGTTCCCGAAGAGATGCGCGCACAGCACTTTCTTGAGGAAACACTTCGCCCCGCGACAGATGCAGCAGTTTTCGCGGAGTCACTGTCGTTCGATTCTCAAGAGCATTTGGCAAGGCGAATGAGTGACAATAGGAAGGTATTGGAACGCCTTCGTGTAGGCTTGGGGAGATTTGTACAAGAGGGTCCCGTCGTGTCGTTTTCGCAGATACCTTTGCGTCGTGCGATGCGCGGTTGAGTGAGTGTTCGCGCATCACGAGAACATGGAAGGTTGGCAATGGCAAATTTGGTCGCAGAAAAGAACGTCGTGGCGGAAAAACTTGAGCTCTTAAAGAGCCGAGCAGCCATTCGGGCGGTCGACGTGGCGAATATGCTCGGGACTACTCCTGAGACAGTTTCGCGGTGGAACCAAGGGCGCGCGTATCCCAGGCCGGTCAAGGAGAGCCTTCTCGTTGACCTAGAGTATATAGTGGACCGACTGTCGGAATTCTATTCCGACCCGCAAACGGCGCGAGCTTGGTTGTATTCCAGGCACAGGTACTTCAGCGGCCTTCGACCTGCTGACTTGATCCAGGAAGGGCGAATTGAAGAGGTACTGGAAGCCATTCAGGCGATGGCTGATCCCACGTACACGTAGGTTTGGGACTATCCGTAAATGCTGGAGCGCGACCCCTATTTACTCGAACATCTAGAGGGTTGCCGCCAAAAGCGGTTCGAGGGAGTTGTCAATCGAGTGGTGTGGGCGGACAGGAGCCCCATCCAAGGTAGTAGCGGTAAGCGCGGCCGTTGGAACAGTCCGGATTGTCAGTTTGAAGTCCTGAATACGTCATTTGCAGCGGAGGGGGCCGCTGCAGAATTCGAAGCGTTCTGGTCGCTGTTCGAGCAGAGACCCGACAGGCGGGCACTCATTTGGAAGCTGGGAGTTCGACTAAAGCGTGTTGTGGAGCTGAATTTTGAGGAGCTTGAACAGCTCGGCGTAAGACAGGAAGACTACCAAAGTCGAGACTATTCCCGCACTCAAGAAGTTTCTGACGGCCTGAATTATTTGGGATGTGACGGCTTAATTGCGCCGTCTGCACGCTACGATTGCAAGCATCTTATCATCTACGTTCAGAATCTAGATAAGGACTGTCTCCTAGAGGAAGGCGAGTCAGCAGAGTTTCGTTGGTCAGAGTAGACGGTGTACCCACGAAAAGGATTTCGCATCAAACCGTTTTGTGATCGAACTTGTAAACGGTGGGAGGAGCCATCCGACGGCCAGTGTTTCGGGGGGCGAAGGACTGCCACCGCTATGGCAGCGCGGAGCAGTTCATGGGCGGATACATCGGGTGTTCGGGGTGGTGACCGGTGTGGGCTGAACGTCTTCCCTACGTTTTCGTAGAAACGTTAGACTGACAGATTTCGAGCAACTGGAAGCAAGTAAGGGAGGCCGTGACTGCCGTGTTCGATCATCCAATCATTGATGTGACTCTTGGGCTCGTATTTTTCTATGTGGTGTTGAGTTTGGTCGCATCGGCAGTGCAGGAGTGGATTGCTAGCGTGTGCGCAATGCGCTCAAAAAACCTGCGCGCAGGCGTTGAGAACCTGATCGGTAATGACTATGCGAAAAAGGTGTATGAACATCCGCTGATAAAGAATTTGGCCAAGAAGAATAGGCTACCGTCTTACATTGCGCCGGAAACGCTCAGCAGGGTATTGCTGGAGGTCATTGCTAGAGAAGACAACGGCAAATCCTATGTGGCACATACCTCCGATGAAGCTAGGGCGATGGTCGAAAAGATCACAGATGGTCACCCAGTGAAGGACATACTTGGCGCGATGATCGACGACAGCGATGATGCAGTCAATGCCCTCAAGGACAGACTTGCCGGATGGTTTGACGAAGGCATGAGCAGGGTGTCTGGATGGTACAGACGGCGCGCGAAGTTATTTATCTTCATCATCGGGGCGACGGTCACAGTCGCAACGAATGCCAGTTCTGTCCATATGGCAGAAGAGCTGTGGCGGAACGACGCGTTGAGGACTCAGATCGCGGCACAGGCCCAGGTCGCGGCGGAGGAGCGGGATGTGTCCAAACTTGAGCCGATCAACCTTGAGAACCTGGAATCGTTTCCGATCGGGTGGGGCGAGCGTGAGGGCGGCTGGCTGGATTGGTTGAAGAGGGTGCTTGGATGGCTGACTACAACGGCAGCCGTCAGTCTGGGGGCGCCTTTCTGGTTCGATCTTCTGGGCAAAGTCGCCAATCTTCGCGGGGCGGGCGGGCAAGCACAGAGCGAGAAGTCGACGTAGTGGGGAGTATGTACGCGAATATGTCGGATCGGAGGTCTCGGCACGGTCTTTCGATTCGAAACTGTGCCGTTTTTGGGTTGCCATTGACAGGGATTACTCGCAACGCGGTTTGCAAGAGCGCGCGGTGATATGCCGATGACCTGCCCCCCTTGAATGTGCTCACCTGGGAGTTAGTGTTTGACCTATTGAGCCTCGTATAATATAGTGACATCAGAAAAGGCTGGACTGTTTCCAGAAGGCGGTAACGAGACGAGGCCGGCGGCGCATTCGGCAAAGGGCGCGACGAGCATGGTGGCTGAGTTGAGCGAAGTCCTTGGCACAGAAGTTGGGCAGTTCATGATGCTTCCAGTATCCCCAGAGGTATTCGACGGGATTCAGTTCCGGGGCATAGGCCGGCAACCGTTCCAGCACCAACGCGCCCTCGGTGGTGGCAACAAAGTCCCGAACCAACCGGCTCCGGTGGCTGGGCAGTCCGTCCCACACTACCAGCAGCGGCCCGGAAACATGACGTATCAAGTGCTTCAGGAAGTCGATGATCTGGGGGCTCTTGATGGCTCCCGGATACAGTCGAAAGTAGAAGCGCCACCAGGTGACTCCGGCGATGGCCGACAGACTCTTCCAGTTGAAGTGATATTGCAGCACCGGTGTCTGTCCTCGGGGCGACCACGTGCGATACCGATTCGGCCGCTCGCTCAGCCCGCTTTCGTCCACGAACACTATGGTTCGACCCTCGTTTCGGGCTCTTTTTTAATCTCCGGCCAGCGCTTCTTCTTCCACTGCCGGATCGCCTCTTCATCTCGTTCCAAGGCACGTCCCGTCGGCCGCTGGCAACTCCACCCCAACTGCCGCAATATCCGCCAAACATGGCCCGGATGGTATGTCACTCCGCAGGCTTCCCCAATCAAGTGGGCCACTCGCCTTGCGGTCCACAGCCTCGTATCGTACCCCAGCGCTTCGGGTCCCCGTTTCAAACCGCCCTCGATCTTCTTCAGATCCGCCGGGCTCAGTCGCGGCTTGCGTCCGGAGCCCCGCTCTGCCGCTCTCGGCCAACTGCCACGCCCATCGATTCACCGACTGGCGGTGCACTCCCACCCGACGCGCCACCTCCGCCTCCGACAGCCCTCGCTTCAACAGCCTCCCCGCCTCCATCCGCCGCCGTTCCAATGCTTCAAAGTCCCGCCGTACTCCAAGTGGATTTCCCATGCCAACTACTATACACTCGTTCTTATCGGATGTCACTATATTATACGGTTCTCAATAAGGACGTTTGAAAGTAAGTGCAGGGTCCGATTTCGTGTGGTCAAGAGCAATACCGAATCCGAAGAGGTCACCTTCCCTTGTGTGGGTATCCTAATGGCAAACAAGTCGAACTAGACGTGGCCCCCTAGGAACAACGGTCCACGTCCTTTCTCTGTTCTCTTACTACTCCAACCCCGGCTTCCTCTCATACCACCCCGCCGCCTGTTCATAGCCGTGCGCCACCTGAAACACCAAACCTTCCTGGAAACATGGCCCGACTATCTGCAGCCCCAACGGTAGCCCGCCGGCTGTGAACCCGCAGCATAGGCTCAGGGCCGGGAGGCCGGTGACGTTGAACGGGATGGTGCAGCGGGTGCCGATGCTGCCGCTGGGGTGGCGGAAGGGGATGCGGCGGCCGTCGATTTCGGCGAAGCCCTGCTTGCACTCTTCGATGGTGGGCGCGGCGATCCCCACCGTGGGTGCTACGATCACTTGCACGTCCTGGAGGGCTTCCTCAAACTCGCGGCAGATGACACGCCGCACTCGCTGGGAGGTGACGTAGCTCGAGGCGGGGACGGTGAGGGAGGCGATGTTCCGGTACAGCAGCTCGGGGCTGTAGTCCCGGGGCTGCTTGCGCAGGTAGGGCTCATGGGCCACGAGGTTCTCGCACCGGCTTGTGGCGGTCTGGACGGCGGGGACGGCGTCCATGTGGGGGATGGTGACCTCCTTCACCTGCATGCCCAGGGATTCAAGCGCGGCGAGGGCGTCCCGGAACGCCTTGGCGACCTCGTCCACCATCAGCTCGTCGAAGTAGCTGTCGACGACGCCTACCTTCATGCCGGCGACCGCGCCGCCCATGCCTTCCCGGTAGTCGGGTACGGATTCGGGAGAGCTCAGGGGGTCGTTGGGGTCCTCGCCGGCGATGGCCGCCAGCACCAGGGCGCAGTCCTCCACGGTCTTGGTGAAGGGGCCGAAATGATCGGACGAGAAGCCGCCGGTGCCGGCGACGCCGCCGAAGCGGCTCACCCGGCCGTAGGTGGCCTTGAGGCCCACGGTGCCGCACCAGGCGGCGGGGTTCCTCACCGAGCCGGCGTTGTCCGTCCCGATCGATGCCAGACACAGGTCGGCGGCCACCGCGGCCGCCGAGCCGCCGCTGGAACCGCCCGGCACCCGGCTGGTGTCCCAGGGGTTGTAGGTGGTGCCGAAATAGGGATTCATGGTGGTGCCGCCGCCGGCCCACTCGTGCATGTTGTTCTTGCCGAGGACGATCGCCCCGGCCTCACGCAGCCGGGCGACCACGGTGGCGTCGAAGTCGGGCTTCCAGTCCTTGAGGATCTGGCTTCCGGCTGTGGTGGGGTAGCCCTTCACGGCCAAGTTGTCCTTGATGGACACCGGGATACCGTGGAGTGGGCCGCGATAGTTCCCGCGGTTGATCTCCTGCTCCGCCTCCCGCGCCGCCGCCAGGGCCTCGTCCTCCATGACGGTGCTGTAGGCGTTGAGCGCGGGGTTGAGGCGCTTGACCCGCTCCAGGTAGCAGGCGATCAGCTCCACCGGCGAGACCTCGCGGGCGGCGATGCGCGGGGCCACGCCCGCGATGGTGAGGGTTGTGGGATCCAGCTCCGGCATGGGCCTTTCCTTTCGTGCTGCCAGGTTCGTCCAATCAGGCAGCGTCGGCGCAGGCCGGTATGACCTTGCGCCCACAGAGTTCCATGACCTCGTCGAAGTTGCGGTTGGGGGGAGTCAGCAGCACTTGGGAGATGCCGGCTCCGGCCAGCTCCCCGCGTACACTCTTGCGGCGTGCCGGCGATGGCGAACCGCTGCGGGATTCACGCGCTCTCTCGGCGAAGCGGGCGCATGAGCGGCCGCGGGCAGCGCCTCCTTCACCCGGAAGCGGCCGCCCGCGGATAGCCGGCTACTTCGGCGGGGCGACCAGCCTGAGATAGGGCTTCAGGGTCTTCCAGCCGTCGGGATACTTCTCTTTGGCCTGCTCGTTCGAAACCGAGGGCACGATGATGACGTCGTCGCCTGCTTTCCAGTTGACGGGCGTGGCCACCTGGTGTTTGGCGGTGAGCTGCATGGAATCCACCACCCGCAGGACCTCGTCGAAGTTGCGGCCGGTGGTCATGGGATAGGTGAGCATCAGCTTGATCTTCTTGTCCGGCCCGACGACGAACACCGAGCGCACGGTGGCGTTGTCGGCGGCGGTGCGGCCCTCGGAGGGTCCGCTGGCCTCGGGATGGAGCATGTCGTAGAGCTTGGCCACCTTCATGTCGGAGTCGCCGACGATGGGGTAGTTCACCGCGTGGCCCTGGGTCTCCTCGATGTCCTTGGCCCACTCCCGGTGATCGGTGACCGGATCAATGCTCAGGCCGATGACCTTGCAGTTACGCTTTCCGAACTCCGACTTGAGGCCGGCCATGTAGCCGAGCTCGGTGGTGCATACCGGCGTGAAGTCCTTGGGATGCGAGAACAGGATCGCCCAGCCGTCACCGATCCAATCGTGGAAGTCGATGGTTCCTTCGGTGGTCTCGGCGGTGAAGTTGGGAGCTTCCTCCCCAATGTGAAGTGCCATGGTTTTCCTCCTTTTCTGATAAGTTAAGTATGTTATTATCGCAGGAGCTTCGGGTTGTCAAATGACTTCCGGATAAACTGCCGGACAGACAGCGGAAACGTGTGCCGCCGGATGGCCTGTTCTTTCATCTCCGTTCGGCGTTCCCGGCTACATGGCGAACAGCCGCATGGCGTTGCCGCCCAGGATCTTTTCCTTGTCGTCGTCGGAGATGCCTTCGAGCTCGCGGACCATCCGGACCGTGCCTTCCTTCCAGGTGCCGGAAGGATCGTTGTGCGGGTAGTCGCTACCCACCGTGAGGTTGTGGTCCTTCCAGAAGTCGCAGGCGTAGCGGATGGAAGTCTCCGCGGCGAAGGCCGACACCCAGATCTGGCTGAAGAACTCGCTGGGGTCCTTGCCGAGCTTCTTGCGGCCGTTGGGGTCCATGTCCAGGCGGTTCATCAGCCAGGGCACGAAGGCGGCCGAGCCCTCCACGAAACAGATGCGGAGGTCGGGGAACTCCTTGAGGGCGCCGCGCAGGATCAGGCTTCCCATGTCCACGATGTAGCGGAAGGGAAACGCCAGCAGAAAGGGCAGGGCGTTGTTGTCGGCCTCCAGATAGAGCTGCTCGATGCCCACCAGGGCCGGGTTGGGATGATCCTGGCGGTCCGACGCGGTGTCGTGCACCAGGATGGGGATGTCGAGCTGGCACACCTTGTCGTAGACCGGCCACAGCCGCTCCGCCCCCAGGTTGGCGTCCTCGAAGCCGCCCATGAACTTCACGGCCTTGATGCCGAGCTGGTTCACCATGCGGTCGAGCTCCTTGCAGGACTCTTCCACGTCCGGCAGGAACACCCAGCCGACGCCGATGTAACGCTCGGGATGGGCGCATTCCGCCAAGTCCTGGGCCACCGCGTCGTTGTAGCGCCGGGCCAGCTCACACCCCAGGTCCCGGTCCCAGGTGTACAGCAGCTCCCGGTTCTCGGGTATGAGGACGTGCTTGTCGAACCCCTCGAAGTCGGCCTGTTGCACCCGTACGTCCAGGTCCCAGCGCCCCTTGGGGGCCTGGTTCTTGATGAGGGTGCCGTCCGGCAGCACGGACTTGACCTCGTCGCCCTTACGCACGACCCGCGGCGACTCGGGGTATTGGTCGCTGATGCCTTCCAGGAACTTCACCGGGAAATAATGGGTGTCGCAGTCGATATACATCGGTCGTCCTCCGAAAGTGGTCTGTGACTTGTCATGCCGTTTTCGCGGGATGTCGGATTACGCTTCGCTAATCCGACCTACGCCTTCAGGGTGCTCCTCTCACGTAGGTCGGGTTGGCCGAAGGCGTAACCCGACATGGTGCCTACGCATACGTGAAGATCGCCCGGCCCAGGATCTTTCCCTCTTCCAGGTCGGCCACGGCCTCGTTGACCTGGTCCAGGGAGTAGCGGCGCGTCACCAGATCATCGAGCTTCAGCTTGCCTTCCCGGTACCAGCGGACGAAGGTCGGGAAATCGCGGTCCGGGAGGCAGTCGCCGGCGTGGGTGCGGGTGAAGTAGCGTCCTCCGGCGAAAAGATTGGTGTTGATCAGCGGCGTTGCGCCCGGCGGCGGCAGGCCGATCAGAAGGGCGGTCCCGCCGCGCTCAAGCCCGGGAGCCCCGGTGCGCACGGAGCGCAGGATCTGCTCCTGGGTGGTGGGATGCCCCACCGCGTCCAGGGCGTAGTCCGCGCCGCCGCCGGTGAGCTCGGTGATGGCCTCGACGGGGTCCACCTTGCCGGCGTTGATGCAGTGGGTGGCGCCGAAGCCCTTGGCGAACTCCAGCTTCTCGTCGTCCAGGTCCACCGCGATCAGCGGGTAGGCGTCCACCACCGCGGCGGCCGAGACGGCGCACATGCCGATGCCGCCCACGCCGTAGACGGCCACCGATTGCCCCGGACGCACTTTCAGCGTGTTGATGATGGCTCCCGAACCGGTGGTGACCGCGCAGCCGATGATGGAGGTCACCTCCGTGTCCACGTCGTCGTCCAGGGGAAGCACCACTCGTTCGGAGGCCACCAGGTGATCTGCCCAGGTGGACGCCGAGGCCCAGATGGATTCGCCGCGCCAGACAGCCGGGATGGGCGGCCGCATGTTGAGGGCATGGGACACGGGCGGCAGCGGCGACACGGGGGCGTTGCGGTCGACCCAGGTGGTGAAGACCCGGTCGCCTTCCTTCACGTGGGTGACGTCGCGGCCCTTGGCCACCACCACGCCGGTGGACTCGTGCCCCAGCAGCGCCGGCAGCTTGGATCGCTGCTCCTCCGGCGTGCGGTGGATCTGATGGAGCTGGGAGTGGCAGATGCCGCTGGCGAAGAGCTTCACAAGAACCTGATCGGGTGCGGGATCCGGGAGCGTGACCTCGTCCACCACCAGGGGCTTGCGCGATTCGACCAGGACTGCGGCCCGGGATTTCGTTGGCATGGCGGTTCCTTTTCTCTCAGAGGGTGTCGGCCCGAGCATCGATTCCAGTGGCCTGTCTTGCTTGTTTGGTGAGTAGTTGCCGGGGTGTGGTTTGTCAAGGGATCGGGGGCCGCCGTTTCCGCTGGCTCCGCCTTGGAAAAGGTGGTAATCAGGCTACGGATGACGCACCCGCGAACCTCAATCATTTTCAGGAGGTACTGACTATGCCGACTATCGATGCCGATGCCCACGTGGTCGAATCCGAACGTACCTGGGACTACATGGATGAGGCCGACCAGAAATATCGGCCCGTCGTCGTCAAGCCGAGCGGCGACCAGGGAGGCGAATACTGGTTCATTGACGGAAAGATCCGCGGTCTGGTGCGGATCGTCATGACCGCCCACGAGCTCGACAAGGTCGCCGACCGTACCGGCCGCGTGATGTTCACGCCCCAGGAAACCCGCGAGATGGAGAACGTGGACGCGCGGCTCAAACACATGGACGAGCTCGGCATCGACATCCAGGTGCTCTATCCGACGATCTTCATCGAACAGATATCCGAAAAACCCGAGTGGGAAATCCCCATCTGCAAGGGCTACAACCGCTGGCTGGCGGACCTCCACCAGCAAGGCAAGGGACGGCTGCGTTGGATCTGCGTGCTGCCGCTGCTGGACATGAGCGCGTCTCTGGAGGAGCTGCAGTTCTGCAAGCAGAACGGCGCCTGCGGGGTCTTCATGCGCGGCATCGAGGGACACCGGCTGCTGACCGATCCCTACTTCTATCCCCTGTACGAGAAGATGAGCGAGCTCGACATGGCCGTGGGCGTGCACGTCGGAAACGGCAACCCGCAGGAAGAGGACCTCGTGTCCCAGTACAACGGCGGCGGCAGCTTCTGGAAGTTCCGCATCCCCATCATCGGCGCGTTCCACTCCGTGATCATGGGTGAGATCCCTCAGATGTTTCCCAAGCTGCGGTTCCACTGGGCCGAGGCCGCGGCGCTCTGGGTGCCCTACGTCGTGAAGGACCTGCAGCGCCGCTGGGGCGCCCAGAACAAGGACTTTCCGGACAACCCGCTCAAGGAGTACCGGCAGTACGTGTCATGCCAGACCGACGACGACGTGGACTACATCTTCAGGTATTCCGGCGAGGACAACATCGTCATCGGCACGGACTACGGCCACAACGACCAGTCCACCGAGATCGAGGCTCTGCGCAACCTCAAGGAACTCGGGAGCATCACCGCGCCCCAGTACGAGAAGATCATCGACCATAACCCGAAGACGCTGTTCGGGCTGGGGTAGGTATCGGCGAGTTCGCCCCCTCCGCGCGGCCGGGGCTAACCGTTAGTTAGCCCATCTTTAACACAAGAGTGGGGGATTTTGGTAAATTGGGGGGTGGGGAGTGAGCTAAGGTATTGATTTCATTGAGTTGAGGTTTTGGGTGGCGCAATGTAGTGCCATACTTGTTAAGTTTCTCTTGCATTCTCCCTCCCCCTCTGCTATCCTCCCTCCATGTTCATCCGGCGCACCAGGACGCGCAGTGCCGAAGGCGGCAAGGTCTACCACTCCTACCGACTGGTGCGTTCCGAGCGTAGCGGGGAGCGGGTGCGTCAGCGCACGCTGCTCAATCTCGGCAGTGACTTTGCGGTAGCGACGGAGCATTGGGCGGTGTTGTGCAGTCGGATCGAGCAGTTGCTGGAGCGGCAGGAGGTGCTGATAGAGCTGGACTGTCCGGAAGAGGTTGAACGGGAAGCACAACGGATAGCCATGCAACTGGTGCAGCGCGGGGCTGAGGTAACGGCGGGTGGCACGGACCTGCAAACGGTGGACGTGGAGTCGCTGGAGTTGGCGCGGCCGCGGACGGTGGGGGTGGAGCATGTGGGGCTGTGGGCGATGGAGAGGCTGGGTCTAAGGGGGTTGCTGGAGGGACTGGGGTTCAACGGCCGGCAACGGGCGGTGGCGGTGGGGTCGATCATCGGGCGGATGGCGCAGCCGGGGTCGGAGAGGGCGAGTTGGCGCTGGCTGTGCGAGCGCAGCGGGCTGGGGGAGTTGCTGGAGGTGGACTTCGAGGCCATGAGCCTGATGCGTCTTTACCGTGTCTCGGATGCGCTGATGGCGCATCGGGAGGCCATCGAGAAGCACCTGTTCGAGCAGGTGACGGAGTTGTTCGGGCTGGGTCACACGGTGACGCTGTACGACCTTACCAACACGTTTTTCGAAGGCGAGGCCAAAGACCAGCCCAAGGCACAGCGCGGGCACTCGAAAGAGCAGCGCAGTGACTGTGCGCTGCTGACCCTGGGGCTGGTGCTGGACGGTTCGGGTTTCGTGCGCCGCTCCGAAGTGTTTGCCGGCAGGGCCGACGAAGACAAGACGCTGGAGCCGATGCTCAAGGCCCTGCAGGCGCCCGGCGATGCCCTGGTGGTGATGGATGCGGGGATTGCCACCGAGGACAACGTGGCCTGGTTGCGTGACAACGGCTACCGTTATCTGGTGGTCAGCCGCCAACGCACCCGCCGCTTCGACCCCGAACGGTCCACGGCCATCGAGACCCGGTCTCACCACAAGGTTCATCTGCACAAGGAGGTGGATGAGGACCGAGGCGAGGTGCGGCTGTACTGTTATTCCGAGGAGCGCGCCAAAAAGGAGGAAGGGATCGCCAGACGCTTCGCCGAGCGCTTCGAGAGCGAGTTGCGGAAGCTCCACGAGGGGCTGTCCCGGCCCCGTACCCGCAAGGGGCTCGACTCTGTCTGGCAGCGGATCGGGCGGATCCAGGAGCGCTGCCGCGGCGCCGGGCAGCATTACACCGTGGATGTCGTCGCCGACCCGCACAGCGGCAAGGCAGTGGCCGTCACCTGGAAGCCCAAGCCCCTTGCCGGCTCCATGCTCACCCATCCGGGTGTCTACTGTCTGCGCTCCAATGTCCACGACTGGGATCCACAGACCTTGTGGCGCACTTACACCATGCTCACCGATCTGGAAGCCGTGTTCCGCTCTCTCAAGTCCGAACTCGGCCTCCGCCCCATCTTCCACAAAACCCAGAACCGCTCCGACGGACACCTGTTCATCACCGTCATCGCCTACCAACTGGTCCAGACCATCCGCAGGCGCCTCGCCGAGCATGGAGAGAACGCCAGTTGGACCACTCTGCGCCGTATCCTCGAAGGCCAGCACCGTGTCACCGCCTCCTTCCGCCGAAAGGACGGTCGTACCCTCCACGTCCGCAAGGCCACCCGGGCTGAGCAACACCAACTCAAGATCTACAGCGCTCTCGATCTCCATCCCGCCCCTGGCGGTGTCACCAAATTGATCGTCTGAATACCTTAAACTGTCGAAATGTAGTGCCACACGCCAAATTATTCCCCGCTAACCCCCCGAATAATAACCATATTTAAAAACCCGTGTTAAAGATGGGTTAGGGGAAGGGCGGGTTTGAAACCCGCCCTTCGTCGTTGTGCGGCTAGTCGGCTTTGGTGCGCACGCGCCAGAGCTGGTATTTGGACCGGCCCGCGTCACAAGCCTCCAGGGTCAGGCGCCGTATGAGATGCACCGGGCGGCCGCCTCCTCCCTGCCTCGATTCACCGCCCGCCACCGTCACGCACAGCTTCGGCGCGCTCTTGGAAACGATCTCGCCCTTGGCCGTCATCGAGAAGCCCTGCGCCGGCGATCCGTCACATTTCCCCAGCCCCAGCCGCGCGCCTGCCTGGGCCGCACCCGCAGTCATGCAAACGTCGAAGCCGGGCATGTGAAACCGCCCCGCCTTGATCGCATCGCTGTCGAACCCCTGGTCCACGCCGATCTGACCCTGGTAGCTGTAGCAACTGTGCCCCTGGAGCCCCTTGTCGAGCTTGGCCCGCTGCTTGTACCCGAGGATGTCCAGGCAAAAGCCCCGCTGGTCGTCCAGGCGGTCGACCAGGACTACCTCCACCACCTCGCCGGCCTGGGCCGGAACGGCGAGCGGCGCGCCGAGGAGCACAGCCAGTAGAATGAGTCCAAGCGATTTCATGGGACTTCCATTCAGAGAAAGCGGGTTCAACAATCCAGCTTCAGCAGCCGCGCGGCCGTGCCGCCCAGGATATCCTCCTTGACCTGCTCGTCAAGCTCCAGATTCCTGACCGCCTCGATGTATTCACGGATGGCCTGGTTGCCCTTGCCGGTCACCGTACTCACGCCGGTGAAGTTCTGCGGATAGTCCGTGGCGAACACAAGCCGTTCCGGGCGGATACCGAGCAGCCCGCAACGGAAGGCCGTGATGCCTCCCTCGAACCCGGAGATATCGAAATAGAGCCGGTCCAGGTACTCCTCGAACGAGTGCTTCAACGTACCGAACCGGTGCGCCATGGCCACCAGCCGATCCTTGAACGCCGCGATGCCGCCGCCGAAGTGTCCGATGACGAAGTCGATCTCCGGATGGCGGTCCAGCACCCCGCCGGCAATCAGCCGTATGGTCGCGATGGTGAGATCGATCTCCCGGCCGATGATGCGCGGCAGATCGTAGCCCTGAATGGAGTCATACCCCTTGGGCACCAGCGCCGGGTGCACGAATATCGGAACGTCGAGCCGCGCGACCCGCTCGTAGAACCTGTCCAGCTCCGGCGAGTCCAGAAAGAGACCGCCCACCTGTGAGGTGATGGTCACGCCGTGGAGCCCGCGCTCCAGGATCGCCCGCTCCAGCTCATCCAGCGCTTCGTCCCCCTCGAGGACGGGCGCATGCGCCAGCCCGACGAACCGCCCGCCATACTCCCGCTCCAGCTCCGCGTAGCTGTCATTGATGACCCTGCAATCGTCGAGACTCCCGTCCCAACCCAGATGGCAGGACACCACCGACACGTCCACCCCAGCCTCGTCCATGTCCCGAAGCTGCGCCTCCGCGTCATAGAGCTTGGCGTGAAGGGTCATCCGCGGCACTCCGCCCTCCGTGGCCACGGCGACTTTGTCGGAGTAGAGGCCTTTCTTGCGCGCAAGGTGTTCGGGCACGTAGTGATGTTGAAAGTCTATGACCATGAGTCATGTCCTGGACGACGGAGGTCTAAGACCGAGCGCGGTCTAGGGATTGGCCCCGTCGGTTGGGTTTGCTTCGCTGGTCTCCGAGCTGGTCCCACGTGTCATCGGTGGGCAACGAGAGGAATTGCAAGGCGCCAAGCGCCCTGTCCAACGCCGACACGGCCTCATCGTCGCCGTATACGGCGTTGAGCCGTTCGGTGACTTGTTCCGAGTTCGAAACCGAAGTCTTTGTGCGAGGACGTTGACGGCCCGTCATCCCTCACCCCGCCGACGTGTGAGCGCCATGCGTGGGACGGTACGCAGCCACGCCCGCCAACTTTTCCGCAAGTCGGTCCTGCTCCAGCTCCAACTCATATTGGCTCTGCAGCCCCATCCAGAATTCCGCCGAGTTCTGAAAGAAGCGAGACAGCAATAGTGCCGTTTCGGCCGTAATAGCGCGCTGGCCATGAACGATGGCATGAATCCGACGCGCGTCGACTTCGATCGCCTTGGCAAGACGATACTGTGTGACGCCTAGAGGCCGAAGAAATTCTTCGTTGAGTATTTCCCCCGGATGAATGGGAGGGCGCTTGGCTTTACGTGGATAGTAAGACTCTGGCATTGTCCTCATTCCAAATTTCATAGTGGTAGTCTACCAGCTCCACTTGGTAAGCATCGCGCTGTCGCCAGACAAAGCACAGTCGCCATTGATCGTTGACGCGGATACTGTACTGGCCCTTCCGGTCACCGGCGAGCGCTTCCAACCGATTACCCGGGGGCACCCGATGATCATTGAGGTCGCGGGCGTTGTTCAGGATCATCAGCTTTTGCTGCGCCCGTCGTTGGATGCTTAGCGAAAAATCTCGCTACACGCCGACGGTCCGCTATGGCCTCGTGTCCTTGTCGCGGTAACTTTTGACCACGGGACAGCATAGCGTTTGCTGCTATTAGCGTCAAACGCCACTATGCCTTAGTGTTAGGGCTCGCCGTGCCGATGACTAGTGGACCATTCCCGATACACAGACGAGCTTGAAAGAGGCAACGACAAGCACTAGCATTGTCCGTGACTTTCGCGGTCGAGAGGGTTTCGCGACGGAGGATTGCCGAGGCGCATGACGATGGGGAAGAACCCGGCAAGAGAAGGGACGAGCACGGGTGACGACACGGCTAGCCGCGATCGAGCAAATGACTATGGAAATTGACGCAACATTGGCAGACATTAGTCAGAAACTCAGAGAGGGCCGCTTTCCCAATGAGCAGTCCATCTCTCAAGGGGTCGTCCTTCGTGTCTTGAGCGAGCTGAGTTGGGAGGTCTACGACACGACGATTGTCTGGCCGGAGTTTGCGACCGGAGAAGGTAGGGTCGACTTCGCACTCTGTGACCCCCCCTCAAAGCCAAAATGTTTTGTCGAAGTAAAGCAGCAAGGGAAGATTGAGGACGGGGTTCGACAGGCACTGGAGTACGCTTTCCATTCGGGGGTCCCATTCGTAGTCCTAACAGATGGGCAAACGTGGAGCTTTTATCTGCCAGCGGAACAGGGGAGCTATGAAGATCGGCGCGTCTTCAAGCTTGACTTGTTCGAGCGCACCAGTGACGAAGCAGCCGGAATCTTGCAGCAATATCTTGGCCGGGAGAGAGTCGTTTCCGGCAAGTCATTGGATGAGGCTCGTGAAGCGTATCGAGACAAGAATCGCCGGTTGGTTGCACGCCAGACTATACCGGAAGCGTGGAGGGAACTCGTAGAAAGAGAAGACGAGTTACTAAGGGACTTGCTTTCAGAGGCTGTCGAGTCAAAGGCAGGGTTTCGACCGCTCGGCGCCGACATCGCCGATTTCTTGGCAAGCCTCAAGCCCTTGGAGTCGACAGCCGGAGCGTGGGCATGGCCTAGTCGGGAACCCACTCCCAAGAAAGCTCTAGCGTCTCCGCCAGGGAAGCGGAAGGGCCCGAAGCCACCGATGCCCTTGACGGACTACACGGTGTTCCTGCAGGGTAAGGAATTGCCGAACAGGAATGCCAAGGAGGCCATGATCGTCGTCTTGAGCGAACTCGCCAAGAGAGACCCTGGTTTTCTTAAACGCTGTTCCGATCAGGAGGCATTTCACGGCCGAACACGCCATTACATCGCTCGGCGAATAGAAGACCTGTACCCCGGGAGGCCTGATCTTCACAGTGAATACGAGAAGTTACCGGGAGACTGGTTTGTCGGAACGAACATCAGCAATCGGCAGAAAATCGGCCTCATCAAGGCTGCTACCGAGGTCGCGGGTTTGACGTTCGGCCACGATGTAGTTGTGAAACTGTAGTGCACGTACCCAAAGGTCGTCAGTCAGGTACATTGAGATTTCTCTGGAACTAGTGTCCTGTCCGGTCAATTCGCATGATAAGATGTGCAGGATTATTCGTTGTCGGCAAGGCGCGATGACGAGCAGTGGCGTGCCCCACGCGAGGAAGAGCAACGCAGCCGA
This sequence comes from uncultured Binatia bacterium (SeqCode), assembly GCA_965218305.1. Taxonomy (GTDB): domain Bacteria; phylum Desulfobacterota; class Binatia; order UBA9968; family JAJDTQ01; genus JAJDTQ01. The sequence goes on from OZ244617.1 coordinate 3,775,248, forward strand.
CGGCGAAAAGGACCAGCAGATTATCATGCGAATTAACCGGACAGGACACTAGCAACGCCATGAACACCACCAAAACCATCATCCCCAGCACCTGCTGGGAGTGCAGCGCCCATTGCGGGTCGCTGGTGACGGTGGAGGACGGGCGCGTGACGCGGGTGTCGCCCAACCCGGAGCATCCGGCGTCGCTCGGGGCGTTCTGCGTAAAGGGGATACGAGGGTTGCCGGAGCTGACCTATCATCCGGACCGGGTGCTGTACCCCATGAAGCGCACGGGGCCGCGGGGCGGGGGACAGTGGCAGCGTGTTTCGTGGGACGAGGCGCTGGACGAGATGGCGGACGCGATGCTGGCGGTGCGGGAGCGGTATGGCCCGAAGGCGCTCTGCGGTGCGGTGAGCAACGCGCACTTCAGCCGCGGGGTGGCGCTGGCGCTGTTGCTGCGCGCCTTCGGTTCGCCCAACTGGATGATGAACCAGGACCTGTGCGGCGGGTGCAGGGCGTTGAGCGACCGGATCACGGGGCTGGCCATCGGCAAGGGCGAGGATATCGACAACACCCGCTGCGCGCTCGTCGTGGGGCGCAATCCGTATGCGGCGGACCCGCCGCAGTGGCAGGCGCTCAAGCGCGCCAAGGCAAAGGGCGCGAGCGTCATCGTCATCGACCCGGGCGAAACACCGGCGTCCTCCATGGCGGACCTGTGGCTGCGGCCCCGGCCAGGAACGGATGCCGCCATCGGGCTGGCGATGATCCACTGGCTGGTGGAGCACCGGCGTTACGACCAGGACTTCGTCGAGCGCTGGTGCCACGGCTTCGACGCGTTGGCCGAGCGGGCGGCGCAGTACCCGGCGGAGCGGGCGGCGGAGCTCACCGGGGTGCCGCGGGCGGACATCGAGCGGGCCGCGGAGCTCTATGCCGACGGCCCGTCCTGTTTCGTGAGCGGGCACGGCATCGACGCCTTCAGCGCGGGGGTTCAGACGTTCCGGGCGTTCCACTGCCTGGTGGCCATCAGCGGCAACCTGGACCGCGAGGGCGGCAACCGGCGCGTGAAGCGGCCGGCGGGGTTCACCAACTACATCGAGGTGCTGCACAAGCCAGAGTTCCGTCTGCCCCTGGAGGTGGAGAAGCAGACCATCGGCGCGGACCGCTTCCCGCTGTGGGCGGGGCCCGAGGGCTGGCAGACGTCGTGCCACAATCCCTCGGTGATCGAAGCGGTGCTCACCGGCAAGCCTTACCCGGTGCGCGCCATGTACGTCAGCGGCGTGAACATCGTGATCACCTATCCCGACACGCAGAAGACCCTGGCGGCGCTCAAGTCCCTGGACTTTTTCGCGGTGGCCACCCACATGATGAACCCTACCGCGGAATACGCGGACATCGTGCTGCCCAAGACCACCGGGCTGGAGGACGAGGAAGTCTCGCTGGAGGGCTCCGGGCCGTGTCTGAGCCTGATCCAGCCGGTGGTGGAGCCCCAGGGGGAGGCCCGCGGCGACTTCCGCATCGCCCGCGATCTGGCCCGGCGCATCGACACCCGGGGCGTCGCCGAAGCGCGGCGGTTCATTCCCTGGGAGACCAAGCGGGAGTTCAACGAGTTCCTGCTGGGTGACTGCGGCGTCACCGTGGAGCAAATGCGCGAGAAGGGATACGCGAACTTCCCGTTTACCTACGGCGATTTCGAGAAGGCCGGCTTCAAGACCAGTACCGGCAAGGTGGAGCTCTATTCCGAGCGGCTCGCCGAGCTCGGGCTCGACCCGCTGCCCGACTACACGCCGACCCGGGCGGAGCGGGAGACGCCCGCGGTGCGCGACGCCTACCCGCTGACACTGCTCACCGGGGTGCGGGAGCGCACCTACCACCATTCACGGTTCCGCGACCAGGGCTGGGCGCGCAAGGTCTCGCCCGATCCCTGGCTTCAACTGCACCCGGAGACGGCCAGGCGGTACCGAATCGCCCACGACGACTGGGTATGGGTGGAGACTGCCGGCGGCCCGGGCCGCTGCCGCCTGAAGGTCCGCGTCACCGAAGGGACCCTGCCGGGGGTGGCGCGCACCGGCATGGGCTGGTGGTACCCGGAAGCCGAAGGCCCGCACCGCGGCGCGCTGGAGGTGAACATCAACGCCGCCATGCGCTATGATGGGCCGTGGGATCCGGTGACCGGATCGGCGGACACGCGCGGGCTGCCGTGCCGCATTGCCAAGGTCGAGAGTCTGTGAGAAAAACACCGGGCGAAGTTCGGAGGGAAGACCCATGCTGAAAATGGTCAGACAACCGGCCGTGCTGAATCAGCCCGTGGTGGACCCCGCGGCCTGGACCGCTGAAGACCTGGATGCCGACCAGGGCTGGATTCACCCGCTGACCGAGAGCGATATCGCGGAGTTGGACGCGGCCGTGGCGCGAGTGGAGGAGCGCGGGCTCGAAATCATGGACATCACCCGGGACGACTTCGTGCTCCCGAACCTGGGAGACAGGCTCGATGAGATCGCCGCCGACGTCGTCCACGGTCGCGGCCTCGCGCTCATACGGGGCGTGCCGGTGGATCGCTACAGCCGTGTGCAGTCCGCCATCGCCTTCTGGGGATTGGGCCTCTTCCTCGGCCTGCCCGTGTCCCAGAACGCCAAGGGACACCTCCTGGGCCACGTGGCCGATCTCGGCGGCACCCTCCAGAACCCGAAGCACCGCGGCTACCTGACCCACGACATGCTGCCGTTTCACTGCGATTCCAGCGACGTGGTGGTGCTGATGTGCATGCACCCGGCCAAGTCTGGGGGCTTGAGCCGCTTCACCAGCGCCCTTAACGTCTACAACGAGATGCTGAAGCGTCGCCCCGAGTTGGTGGCGGAGCTGGCCGAGCCCATCTACCGTGACCGGCGCGGCGAGATCCCCGAGGGCAAGGAGCCGTGGTGGCAGCTTCCGGTGTTCAACTTCTGCGACGGCTACCTGACCGTGAACGTGGGAGGCACGTACGTCCGCTCGGCGCAGCGTTTCGAGGAACTGCCACGCCACTCGGAGGCCCTCAAGGAGGCGCTGACACTTTGCAGCGATCTCTGCAACGAGCTGTCGTACGATATGGAATTCGTTCAGGGAGACGTGCAGATCCTGCACAACCACGTCACGTGCCATTCGCGCACCGAGTTCGAGGACTACCCCGAGCCCGAGCGCAAGCGCAGTCTCATGCGCCTGTGGCTCGCCACTCCCGAGGGACGGCCGCTGCCGCCGAGGTACCGCGACCGTTACGGCCATCTTAACGACGGGGAAAGGCCGGGCGGCGGCATCGTCGTGCCGGGAACCGTCTACAGCGCGCCGCTGTATCCGGAGTAGGGAAGGTTGAAGGGCACCCTTCCGAGAGGGCGAATCGGGCTGCAGGAGCTTTGGAGGAAGACCCATGCTGAAGATAGTTAGACAACCGGCCGTGCTGAATCAGCCCGTGGTGGACCCCGCGGCCTGGACCGCGGACGATCTGGCCACCGACCAGAGCTGGATACACCCGCTGACCGAGAGCGATATCGCGGAGCTGGACGCGGCGGTGGCCCGGGTGGAGGAGCGCGGGCTCGACATCCTGGACATCACCCGGGAGGACTTCGTGCTCCAGACTCTGGGAGACAGGCTTGATGGCATCGCCGCCGACGTCGTTGACGGCCGCGGCCTGGCGCTCATACGCGGCGTTCCGGTGGAACGCTACAGCCGCATGCAGTCCGCCATCGCCTTCTGGGGAATCGGGCTCTTCATGGGCGACCCCGTGTCACAGAACTCCAAGGGGCATCTCCTCGGCCACGTGGCCGATCTCGGCGGGACCCTCAAGAACCCGAAGCATCGCGGTTACCAGACCCACGACATGCTGCCGTTTCACTGCGATGCCTGCGACCTGGTCGTCCTGATGTGCCTGCACCCGGCCAAGTCCGGCGGCGACAGCCGGTTCACGAGCACCCTCAACGTCTACAACGAGATGCTGAAACGCCGCCCCGAGCTGGTGGCGGAGCTGGCCGCCACCATCTACCGTGACCGGCGCGGCGAGGTCCCGGAAGGCAAGGATCCGTGGTGGCAGCTCCCGATATTCAACTTCTACGAGGACTATCTGACCGTCAGCGCGGGCGGCACCTACATCCGCTCGGCCCAGCGGTTCGAGCAGTTGCCGCGCCACACGGAGGCCCTCAAGGAGGCGCTGACCCTGTTTGCCGATCTGTGCAATGAGCTGTCGTACGACATGGAGTTCCTGCAGGGCGACGTGCAGATACTGCACAACCACGTCACGGCCCATTCTCGGACCGAATTCGAGGACTACCCCGAGGCCGAACGCAGGCGCAACCTGCTGCGTCTCTGGCTCGGCACACCCGGAGGGCGGCCGCTGCCGCCGGCGTTCAGCGACCGTTTCGCCCACCTGAAGGAAGGCGAACGGCCGGCCGGCGGCGTCGTGGTGCCGGGAACCGAGTACAGGGCGCCGTTGTATCCGGAGTAGGGAACGGGGCAGGCCGCTAGTACGGCCGGCAGAGCCGGTCGCGCCCGCCCCAGATGTCGACGCCGCCGGCGATGACGTCCTTTGCTTCAAGCGTCAAGGGGTCGCCGGCGGACACGTAAGGCGCTCCGGGATAGTTGATGAGCTGGAGCCGGTCATAGGCGCCCACCACCCGGTCCGCCGCCGGCAGTTCCACCACCGTGTCGCGGTTGCCGGTACTGATCACGGCGTCCGCCGCCTTCTCGTAGTAGAGCAAAGGAGCTTCGGTGCCGTCCTTGCCGCCGTACTCGTAGGTCACGAGGACGGTCTTGATTCCCCTCTCCTCGCAGCCACGTATCGTCAGCATGACCTCGATGAAGGCGTTGCCCGAGCCCGTGCGGGTGATCAGCGCGGCGTCGGCGCCCAGGGAAGCGGCGACGCGGACGGCGTTGTGGGCGGCGATCTCCTTTTCGCGGGATGTCTCGAAGCCGATGCGCTCCAGGATGACGCCCGCGAAACGGAACCGTTTATCGCGCAAGAGCTCCAGGGCCAGGGGCTGGTTCTGCCAGTTCCAGGTGATGGGATGATAGCTGACGGTGCGGATGGTGCCGGGGGTGATGGCGCCGTCGGTGAGCTCGTTGGGGTGGATGATGGTGGACAGCGACTCTTGAACCGGGAGGCCGTAGTAGGCCACGTTGGACGGCTTGTTGTCGGGTTCCGTGAAACAGCCGATGATGAGCACGGCGCACGGGAGATCCGCTCCATCGGCGTCCGGGTCATGGATCTCCACGTCGTCCGGTTCGAGGTCCGCGGTGGTTTCGGCGAGCCGTAGGGCCACGCCGAACTCGGCGCGCTGGATGGCCTGATGCGCCTCGTAGGCGGACAGCCCGTCTTCCAGGTCCAGGGTCAGCACCAGGTTGACCAGGGAAGCGAACGGGGTCATGTCGGCGCCCGGACCCCACATGTCCAGGATCGCGCTGCGTTGGGAGGTGGTGCCGGTGCGGACGGTGCCTTCGTAGGCCGCGGCCGTGACCACCGCCATGCCCGAAAGCCGGTTAGTGCGCCCCTGGCCCACGGGAGCCACCGGCCCCAGGATTCCCGGAAACACCTGCCCGGTCCCGGCGGTCTTGATCCGCGGCTCCACCACGTCGCGAATGCCGGTGACCCGCGCCTTCTCGCCGGGGCGTACCACGTCGAAGCTCGCGGAACGCACCCGGGCGTCCTCTCGGACGAAGTCGGCCAGCCCCCCGACGTCCACCTCCAGGACGCCGGAGGCAGAGCGCGTTTCCCGGCCGAGGCGGATCTCGCGCACGCGGTAGCTGGCCAGTTCAAGACTCGTCATGGCTGTGTTTCCCCGCCTCACCCCGCCTGGATTCCCGCTCCCCGATCGGGGTCGGGGACAAGCTTCGCGGGAATGACGGAGGGGCGCGTAACGTTCACGCCCGCGTCAGTGCATATGCTGGCCGCCGTCCACACTGATGGACTGACCGGTGACGAAGTCGCTGTCGTCGGACGACAGGAAGATCACGGTGCCCACCAGGTCGTCCGGGTATTGGTCCCGCTGGAACGCCCGGCTGCGGCGCCGGTTCTCCAATTGCTGGGGGGTGGTGACGCCCTGCTGGTTGTCGCCGGATATGGTGAGGCCGGGCATGATGGCGTTGACGCAGATGTTGTCGGTTCCTATCTCCCGCGCCAGTGCCCGGGTGAATCCCAATACGCCGGCCTTGGACGACACGTAGTGGAGGAACATCGGCGTCCCGCCCAGGATGGTCCCCGAGGAGATGTTGATGATCTTGCCCTTGCCCTGCTCCTTCATGGCCGGGTAGACCGCCTGCACGCACAGGAACAGGCCCTTGACGTTCACCGCCATGACCCGGTCCCACTCGTCCTCGGGGATCTCCATGAAGGACTTCTTCTTGAGCGCGGTGTACAGGCCGGCGTTGTTCACCAGGATGTCGATGCGTCCATAGGCCTTCAGCACCGCATCCGCCATCTCACGGGTCTTTTCCGGCGAGCTGACGTCCACCGCCACGGGTATTGCCTCGCCCCCGTCCTTGTTGATCTCCGCCGCCACCTGCGTGGCGGCCTCCACCTGGATGTCGGCCACGGCGACCTTGGCGCCTTCCCGCGCCAGTCCCTTGGAGTAGGCACGGCCGATGCCGATACCGCCGCCCGTGACGATCGCGACCTTCCCGTCCAAACGCATGATTGAGTCCTCCTTGGCTAACGAAAATTCGTCGCCTGTTCCTTATAGACCATAGAGCTCTACCGCGGTCTTCCACAGCACCTGCTGCGCGTCCTCTTCCGAGATACCGGATTCCGTGACGACTTTCAGCCTCGCAGGGTACAGCGGCTCCGGCACCTCGACGCACCGCCAGGTGGGCGACCAGTCGGTGCCGAACATGATGCGGCCGGCGCCGATGGTCTCCACGGCCCTGCGCAAGTGCTCGGCCGTGGTGAAAGTCGTATCGAAATACACGTTGGGGTTGCGCATGGCAACGATCAGCGCCGACTCGAAATAATGCTGGATGCCACGGCCCATCTTGGTCAGGACGATGGGGACCTCGGGGTAACGTCCGGCGATCTCGTCCACGTAGATGGGGTCGGCATAGTACATTCGCCCGGGAAACTGGGTCCAGCCCGTGGCGATCAGCAGCGGCACCCGGTAGACCGCCAGCGCCTCCATGATGGGCCGCAGGTCGTCGGCGATCTTGACGGGATGGATCTCCGTCGTGAAGGGACCGCCGTGGGATTCGCCGATGCCCTTGAATCCCAGCCGCTCGATGCGGTCGGCGATCTGGTCGGCCGCCGCTACCCGGAGTGCCGGAGCATTCTCCCAAACGCCGTTGCCTGAATAGTCTTCCCCCAGGCTCGCCAGTCCGAACAGTCTATCCGGATGCTTTGCGATGGCCGCCGCGGTCTTCTCGTCCTTCTCATCGGGGCTGTCGCTGCTGCCGGTGGACATGATGAGCGCTTTCTCCACGCCATATCGGTCCATGTCCGCGATCAGCTCGTCCACGTAGTCCACCAGCGGCTCGGTGTCACGGGCGTGGTACAGCTCGGGATGGTTGCGGCGAAAGCCCACCAGATCCGGAACACTGCGGATCTTGTCGCGCAGATCCCGGTAGGAGGGCGGTCCGAACGGATGACAGTGGACCTCGACGATCATGAGCGCCCTTGGCCGCTGGTCATGTGTTCCGCGACGCCCGTCACCGATTCGGGACCAGGATCTGCTTCAACCTGGCCGCCAACTCCGGCTTGAGCTCGAAGAACTCGTTCACCGCCTTCGCCACCTTCGCGCCGGGAATGGGATCGATCACCAGCGTGGCCTTGTTCGCCTGGGCCAGAAGCTCCGGATCCCTCATGGTGGCCATGAAGGCGTTGCGCAGGAGCTCGACGCGGTCTTTCGGCGTACCCGGCGGCAGGGAGAAGGCGCGCAGGATCTGCTGGGTGTTGTGGCTCGCGACGCGGAACAGTTGCCGCCCGTCATCAGACTTGATGTAGTCGATGACGTTGGGCACGTTGGGGAGCTTGCGGTGCTTGCCGACACCGGCCTGCACCACGAAGTTCAGCTCTCCCGCGGGTATCTTCCTCGGCCAGTACCTGAGGATGACGTCCGGACTCCAGCAGCCGCCGTAAACCTCTCGTCCCGCGACGGCGAGCCGGATGTTGGCGGCACCACCATACCCCTCGATCAGGTGGAGGGGGACGCCCGTCAGCCTCTCGATCAGCCGGGGGATGTCGGAAATGGAGCTTCCCGGCGCCATGCCTCCCATCTTCAACCGCTTCTTGGACGCCATCCAGTCGTCCATGTTGGTGATGCCGCTGTCCTTGGCCACCACGCACGCGATGTAGCTGGGCTTGGGGACGCCGATCCACTCGAACTTCCGGGCGTCGAACTTGACTCCCTTGAGCCCCAGGGCCTGCGCCAGCACCAGCCCGCCGACCCAGTGGCCGACGGTGAGGCCGTCCGGCTTGGCCTTGTTGTACATGAAGTTGGCCGCGATGAGATTGCCGGCGCCCGGCATGGTGGTTACCAGGGTCCTCGGGGCTCCCGGTATGTGCTTGCCGATGTGCCGGCCCACAAGCCGCGCGTAGGTGTCGAATCCGCCGCCGGGAGAGGAGCCCACGATGATGCGCACCGTCTTGCCCTTGTAGAAATCCGCGGCCGAAGCCGCGGTAGCGGTCAAGGCGATGAGGGCGATGCCGATGGCAGTTCGGAGCATGGAGAAACGATTCGGTCTCATGGTCTTTCCTCCTTTTTGGAACGCGACGGTTTGGATCGGCGCTCAGGCCGGCGTTTTCGGTTCGTCAGTCATCACCAGCCGGCAGTGCACGGCTTCCGCCAAAAGATCGGTGATCAGGAACGCCTCCTTGAGGTCGCGGCCGCGGGCCACGGTGCCGTGGCCCTGCAGGATCACCACCGGGTGGAGGCGTAGCTCCTCCGCCACCGCCGCCGGGTCCGTCACCGTAGGCGTATGCTGGGGAATCACCGGCACCCGGCCCAGACTATACTCTTCCTCGAAGCTCAAGGGTACGAATTCGCTCCGGCCCCGGCAATAGGCGATGATCTCCGGCGGATGAACGTGGGCCACCGCGCTGGCATCGGTGGCCTCGTATACGGCCAGGTGCAGCGGAGTTTCGCTGGAAGGCTGCCGGCCGGGACGGACGGCTTTGCCCCTGGCGTCGATCTCCACGATGTCATTCGCGCCGAGGAAGCCCAGCGCCGCGTGCCCTCCGGTGATCAGGTAACGGCTCCTGCCGGAACGGCAACTGAGGTTGCCGCCCCATCCACTTACCAGATGGCGCTCGAACAGCCTCTCGCCCCATCGGATGATCTCGTCCCGAGAACCTTTCGAACGCGCTGCCATGATAATCGATCGCCTCTTCCACGCCCTTCTAGTACGAAACCCCGGCGTTCGCCAGACACGCCGTTCAGAGCCGTTCCACCGCCTTGAGGGCGATCTCCATGATCCGTTCCTCGGCCTGAAGGAACGACGGATCGCGGAATCCCAGCTTGCCGGTGAGGCATTCATCCGAGACCGCCAGGATGGCGCCGGCCCGGGCGTTCCGGACCTGCGCTACCGTGAGGAAGGCGGCCGTCACCATGTCGATGGCCGTGACCTGCTGCCGCTCCAGCTCGGACAGTAGCTCAGGCGTCTCCCGGAACAGCGCATCGGTGGTGAACACCCTGCCCTGGTGCACCGGTACCCCGAGGCTGTCGGCGGCACGCGCGAGGGCTTCCACCACCCCCGGGTGGGCAAGGGTGACAAAGTCCTCGGGCACATAGCGGGGGCTGGCGCCGTCGCCGCGAACGGCGCCGGTGGCGATGACGATGTCCCCGAGCTTCACCGTGTCCTGGAGCGAGCCGCAGCTCCCCACCCGCACCAGGGTCTCGACCCCGTCGGCGCACAGCAGTTCCGTGGTGATGGCGGTGTCCGCGGAGTAGCGCCCGCCGTTGCCCACGGTGACCCGGTGGTCGCCCAGGGTGCCCGTGTGCATCTCGTAGTCCTGGAAGGCGAGGGTCTTGCGGGGGTTCTCCAGCGCGCGCCTGAGCTTCACGGCCCGGTCCCGGGGGCCGGGGACCAGCGCCACCTTGCCGAAGGCGCCGGGCTTGACCCTCAGTCGGGACAGCATCTTCTCGGCGGTGAAATGGGGCTCGCTTCTCATGGCTCCCCGCCGCCGATTTCGGCAGGCACGTCTACGGCGCGTCCCAGACGCAGCAGAATCAGCCGGAACGCGGCCACGTCCCGGTTCAGGCTACGGGTCACGGCCTCCGTGTAGATCCGCGCCTGGTGGCGGTAGCCGTGCATGACCTCGGGGATTTTCCCGGCGGTCACTTGGTCGGTCTTGTAGTCGGCCACATACAGCCGTCCGTCGTGCTCGTAGACCAGATCGATGACGCCCTCCATGATCCGACCGTCCCAGGGCAGAACGAAGGGGACCTCCCGGCCCAGGATACGGGCGCTCCGCAGCTCCTCGTAGACCGGGGAGCCCGTCAGGGTGTTCCAGATGGCCGTCATCTCCCGGGCCACCACCCGGTGCTGCGCCGCCGGCAACTCCGGGGCGTGGCGGGTGACGGCTTCTTCGAGGTCTTCCCTGGTCCGCGTGGTCTGAAAGTCCCAGTGTTCGAGCACCCGGTGGGCCAGCGCGCCCAGAACGAGCGCGGTGTCGCGTTCGAGGCCGCCGTCGCGGGGCGGGACCTCGGCCGCCTCCCCCGCGGCCTTGAGCCCGGTTGGCGTCAGGAAGAGCGGGCTTTGGCGACGAACCTCGTAGTCGCTGAGGCGGCGGCTCCACAGGTCTTCGTACCAGGACCAGTCGGCGGTGTCCGGCGGCGGCGTCGGCAGACGGTCGCCGTGCGCGTCCGCCCCCGGATCTTCCTCCACCACCTCGACCGCCATTTCTCCGGTGCCGCAGGCCACGGCCGGCGGGACGGCATGGGCCAGGTCGCCGCCGATGGCGTCGTCGATCATGGAGACCATGCTGTCGCCGTCCGGCTGTGGTCTCTCGGCGAAGGAGACGACGAGTTGCTCACGAGGCCGGGTCATGGCTACGTACAGCAGGCGGCGCTGCTCGTACGCCTCCCGCTCACGCCGTTTCGCCTGGAGAAAGACGCCGGGCAGGCTCCACAGGTCGTCGATGCGGATGCCCGTGAGACCCGTGGCCCAATCCCGCTGGACTTCCACCGGCGGACCCGGCCGCCTGTTCACGCCGGCCATGGCGTCCACCAGCACCACCAGGGGGAATTCCAGGCCCTTGGCCCGGTGAATGCTCATGACCCGCACGGCGTCCAGGGTCTCCTCCTCCAGGGGGTTCTCGGACTCGTCCTCCACTTCCCGGACCCGGCGTTCCAGCTCGGCCACCACGTCCTTGAGCGTGCCGCTGCCGCCGGCGCCTGCCTCCTGGGCCAAGAGGCGCACCTTCTCCAGATTGGCGACGGCCTGCTGGCCCGATCTTCTGCCGGCCGCCAGCACCGACAGCGGCAGTTCCTTGAAAACGCGCTCCACCGCTTTTCCGGCCTCCAGGAAGCGCACCTCGCGGTGCAGCCCGAAGAGCCGCCGATAGAGGTCCATCACGCTTCGGGGCAGATCCACCCACCGGGGGCCCGCCACGAGGCGATAGTCCAGCAGGTGTTGCCGGCTGAGCGCAAAGATCTCGGCATCGTCGTGGCCGCCCACGGGCGAGCGCAGCACCCCCACCAGCGCCAGCCGGTCGTGGGGGTTGTCCAACGCCCGGAGCAGGTTGACGGCGTCGATGACCTCCTGGGCGGCATAGAAGTCCCGCTCGCCTTCCACCACGTAACCGATGCCGCGCCGGCGCAGCGCTTCCAGGTAGACCTGTACGTTGGTCAGGGCGCGCATGAGAAAGGCCACGTGACCGGGTTCCGCCCTCACGCGGTTGCCGGCCCGATCGTCGATGAAGGTCCGGCCCAGCACCTCCTCCTCAAGCCAGCGTGCCAGCGATTCCGCCTCCAACCGGCGCGCCGCGTCCACGGTCGGTGATCCGCCCGCGCTGGTCACCCGGCGCACCGCCACCGGCCTTCGACCTTGCTCCGCCGCCGCTCCGCCATGCTCGGGACGAGCGGGCGGTTCGCCGGCATGGCCGGGACCCGGCTGCAGGGCGATGTACTCGGGCTGGAGGCCGGGTTGCTCCCGAATCAGGGGCTCGAAGACACCGTTGACGACATCCAGGATCCGGGCGTCGCTGCGGAAGTTCGCGGTCAGCCGGTACTCGACGCCGTTCTGGGCCTGGATCACCTCCTTGACGACATTCAGATAGGCGGCGATGTCGGCGCCCCGGAACCCGTAGATGGATTGCTTGGGATCCCCCACCACGAACAGCTTGCCGGGTGCGAGTTGGATGCCGCGCCAGCTCGCGGCTCGCCGGGAGCGCTCCTCGCACAGCCACAGGAGGATCTCGTACTGCAGCGGATCGGTGTCCTGGAATTCGTCCACCAGGATGGCCTTGAAGCGCTCCTTCAGCTCCTCCCGGATGCGCGGGTGGTCACGCAACAGATCCCGCGCCCGCACCAACAGCCCGTCGAAGGTCACCAGGCCGTTGCGGGCGAACTCCTCACGGCACTGACGGGCGAACGGCGCCAGCAGGACGCACAGCCGGTCGATCTCCGCGGGGTCCACCTGCGCGAGCGCCCGCGCGTCCGTCACGAGGTCCCGGGCCCGTTTGAAATCCTCCCGGGCCCAGCCCTTCGGGGCCGCGCCCAAGCCCCGCAGGAGGCTTGACTCTTCGTCATCGACCGGCGGGCCCCCGGCCCGAGCTGTCCGTATGACCTTCCGGGCCACCGCCAGGGCTTGCTCGATGCGCCGTTGCTGCGGATGGCGGGCGATGAGATCCGTCGCGGTCTCTTCCAGCTCGCGCAACCACTCTGCGAGGGGGCCGGGCGGATCATCCGGTGCACCCGCGGTCCCCAACCCGTCGAGGTCCACGTTGTCGGCGCAGAGCGCCAGCGCCAGCTCGCGGAGCCGGTCCAGCGGGAAGCGGCCGAGGAGCTGTTTCCACTCCGCGGTCCTGGGGCCCGTGCCCGACAACTCGTCGTCGAGCCATAGCCCCCACCAGGTGTCGAAGTGCCTTTCCCGGAGCCGGCGTTCGTCTTCCTGGAACTGCGGGTCCAGTCCGGTCTCCAACGGGTAGAGCCTGAGCAGCGAGGCGGCGAAGCTGTGGATGGTGCCGATCTGGGCTTGTTCGAGGTGCTGCAGCGCTGCCTGGGCGCGGCCGTGGATTTCGTCGGACGTGATGAGGTATCGCTCGCGGAGGGCCCCGGTCTCCCCGGGTTCCGCCGCCGTCTCGGTGGTCTCGGGTCCGGCCAGCAGTTCCAGGCGGTCCCGCAGGCGCGCCTTCATCTCGTTGGCGGCCTTGTTGGTGAAGGTGAGGGCCACGAGCTCCGTCATCCGCACCGGCTCCGACGGGCGCATCAGCAGGTTCACGCACCGTTCCACCAGCAGGGTGGTCTTGCCGGTCCCCGCGCCCGCGGTCACCACCACGTTGCGGTCGAAGGTGGTGGTGGCCTGCCGGCGCTCCAGGTCATCTGCGGGAGGGGAGATCATGAGAGCTCAGGTCTCCGGCACGGCCTTTCGTTTCCGCATCCGCGCCAACGCCTCCGCGGCGGGATGCCGCCCGGCCCGGGTGGAGGAAGGGAAGTGGTCCTTGCGGCAGATCTCCGATACCTCGCAAAAACGGCAGTATGCGCCGGGCACGATGAAGAATTCGCCGGAACGGATGCCCCGCAGGAGCCGCGCCACCGCGTCGCGGATGCGCTCGCCCGAGGATTCCCGCATCACTCCTCCGGAGAAGCCGCGAGGGGCCAGCGGGCCTTCCTTCCAGCGGCCGGCAAGGAAGTACCAGGCTGCTTCGACGGCGGTGGGAGTGGCGGGACCTCGGGCGTTCGCGTAGTCGGCGGCCAGCAGCACGTAGAGGGGCAGTTGCAGTTTCTGCCCCCGAATCGCCGCGAGCAGCGGATTGTTGTCCTCGGTGCTGGGTCCACGGCCGGTCTTGTACTTGTAGTCGATGACGCGATAGCGGTTGTCGGGCTCATGGTAGTCGACGCGGTCCAGGCGGCCGTGAACCGGCAGGCCCTGGAGATCCTCCGGCCAATCCGTATCGAGTGGCGCGCTGAGGTCGATTTCGAGCTCTCCGGGGCGGAAACCCGATTGGGCCATCTCGTCCAGGTCCGCCCGTACGGCCTCTCGCAGCGTGTCGACCAGCTCTTCCCTGGCCACTTCCCATGCCGCCGGGTAACCGGTGGGCGAATGTTCCTCGAATTGGGACAGGATCTCGTTGGCGGCGCTGTCGAGCCATCCGGCCCAGTCGTCCCCCCACGCACGGTCGGGGTCCTGGTAGAACCGCTGCAGGATCTCGTGACAGATCCGCCCCCATTCGAGGGCCTGGACCGGCGCCGCCGCTTCCGGGCGCTCCAGGCGTTCCAACCGGAGCACGCGGCGGGCGAAATACTGGAAAGGGCAGCGACCGTAGGCCTCCAGCGTGGTGGGAGAGACGCCGCGTTCCAGGATCTCGTTCCACACGTCTTCGAGGGGGCCGGTGATGCCGTCCAACGGCCCTGGCGCACCGGCGCCGTCCTCCAGCGCGCGGACAGCCGCGGCGCTTCTTTCGAAGCCTTCCGTCGAGGCGCGGCTCATGCGGACCAGCGGGGCGGGGTCCTCACCGCTCAGCGCCCGCCGCACCGCCAGCTCTTCCGGCAGAAGCCACCGGGTGTCGTCGAACGGCGGTACGTGTTGCTTGCCGAGAACGCTCTTGGGGATCCGCCAGGTCTCCATGCCGGGGCCGTCCCCGCCGGCGGTGGCGTTCACATCACGGAGGTACCAGGAAGGGGCGAGCGGCCGGCCGGCCGCGTCCGAGCGTTGGTAGCTGCAATAAAGGCGGTCGGAGACCGAGCCCGAGAAGAGGCGGTCGGAGACCGAGCCCGAGAGCAGCGCGAACAGCAGCTTCTCCTCGTCGTAGCCCGCCAGCTTCGAGGAAATCTTGTAGCCCAGGTCCGTTTCCAGCACGCGCCGCGCGTGGTCCCGCAGGAACGGATCCTCGCGGATGGTGCGCGGGAACACGCCCTCGTTCATGCCCATGAGGAAGAGCGCCTGGAAGGGGATGCCGCGGGCCGAGCCGGCGTCCATGACCTGGACGCCTTGCACCACCTCCGGCGCCAGCGGCACCGAGGCCCGGTCCAGGCTCTTGCGTAACGCCTGGACGAACGACTCGAGTGACACCTTCGGGTAGATCGCCTCCAGGGCCGCCAGCCCGTCGAAGGTTTCGTCGATGGCCTGTGCCACCGCCTCGGCGGCTTCGTCCCGGCCGGGGTTGAGGAACCGGTCGATGACCGCGCGCCAGCGGGCGCCCAGGTCCGACCATGTGCCCTCTTCGGGCAGCGTGCTCAGGTGCTCGTTCAAGGCCTCGACGGTTTTCAGCAACAGCGCGAGCTGCTCCGGGGCGATGTGCAGGGGCCGGCCCTCCTCGTCATCCATGAGGCTCAGTTTGAGGCCTTGGCCGGCATGACGCTCCAGGCGGCGCCATTCGGCCATGCCGCGGGTGATACGCAATGCCCGTGTGGCCACGTCCCAAAGCTCGGGCCTGGGTTCGGCCCCTGCGCCGGGGATGGTCTCGAAGTTGAAGTCGTGGGACCCTACGAGATCGATGACGGCGGCCCGCGGATAGTCCCGGACCGGCAGGTCCAGCAGCGTCAGCACCGCCCGGACGCGGTTGAACCCGGACAAGGGTTCCCGGGCCGGTGTATTGAAAGGGATGCCGTGCTCGGGAAAGATCTCCCGGATCCACGGCAGGTAGGCGTCCAGGGTGCGCGCCACGACACCCACGCGTTGGAGGTCGAACCCCTCCTCTTCCACCAGCCGGAGCACGTGTTTGGCCACGGTGAGGACCTCGTCCCGGGGTCCCGCGCAACTGATGGTCTCGCGGCGTGGCGGCCGGTCCGCGGGCGAGGGCGGATCCGGCGCGCGGCCGCCCGGAGTGGTGCCGGGTTTCACGCTGCCGTCGAGCAGGTCCACGACCTCGTCCGTCCCGGCGAGCCCACGGAGGTAACGGTCGTAGAAGTCCTGGGCGAAAGACCAGTCCGGGTGCCCTTGGGCCAGGGGATAGAACAGTGTCACGGGGAAGTTGCCGGCAACGCTCCGAAAAAGCTCCAACTGGCTCTGGGTCAGGTCGTAGAAGCCGTAGTAGTAGATGCGTTCGAACTGCCCGAGATGGGCCGAGACATGCGCCTGCCGCGCCACCGCCGCGTCGAGATCCTGATAGTCCCGGGCCTGCCACTCGGGGAAACGGCGCTTCACCTCCCGGTACAGTTCGAAGAGTTCACCGAGCGCGTTGCGGTCCCCGTGGCCGAAGAGTCCCTCCCGCAATGCCTCCAGGGCGGGCTCGGGCTCGACCATGCCGTCCTTGAGGTCCCGCAGGCTCTGCCAAAGCGCGGAGCAGGCGCCTTCGCTCTCGGTCATCCGGGCGAACCGTCCGCGGACCGGGATCAAGCGTTTCAGGGCTTCTTCCATGAAGGTCCCGTCCCTCAGTGTCGGCGCCGCCGGACCGTGCATTTCGTGGAACAGGTTCAGGCTGAGCTGGAAGAAGGTGAGGACGTGGAAGTTCAGCAGGTGAAGGCCGTGCTCCTCCGCCAGCAGGGTCTTCACGCGCCGGCGCAGGGTGTCCGAGGGCACCACCAGCAGGAGCGGGGCGAGCGGGTCCTGCTCCCGCCGCGTCCGGACCTCGTCCGCCAGGGCGTCTTCCAGTTGTGGGTGATAGGGACCGAGAACGACCTTCATGGAACATCCGTCCGTTCCGCGCGGGACAGGGCGATCCGCCCAGGAGCCTGTCCGGGTAAAGCGAATCACTACGAGGCATGGAAATGGACAGGCTCCCAGGACTTTGGCAGACCCGGCACGCGTTGCCAAGGTCAACCCGGCGCTGCTAATGTCGGCCGCGTGAGAGTCCATTTTCTCGGATCGGGAGATGCCTTCGGGAGCGGCGGGAGAAACCAGACCGCCTACCTGCTTGAGGCCCGCCCGCGCCGCTATCTCCTCGACTGCGGCCCATCGACGCTGCCGGCCCTCAGGCGCGCGGGCCTGGACCCGGCGGACCTCGATGCGGTGATCCTGAGCCACCTTCACGGCGACCATTTCGGCGGCTTGCCCTTCTTCTTCATCCACTACCTGTACGACAAGCCCCGGAGCCGTCCGCTCGAGGTGGCCGGCCCGCCGGGCACCGAGGCGCGCGTGCGTGATCTCATGAGGCTCATGTACGGTGAGAAAGAGCTGCCGTTCGCGGTCTTTACGGTGCTGGAACCGGACAGCGTCACCACTGTGGCCGGCGCCGAGGTGCGGGCCTTCCGGGTCCCGCACCAGACCGACGCCGTCTCCCTCGGGCTCAGGGTCACGGTGGCCGGCCGCACCGTGCTCTTCTCCGGCGATTCGAGTTGGACGGACCAGTTCATCGCCCACAGCCGGGGCGCCGACCTGTTCATCTGCGAGTGCTGCCACTACGACGTCCCGTCCCCCTCGCACATGAGCTACGGGGAGATCGCCGCGCACCGGGAACGCCTGGAGTGCAAGCGGCTGATCCTGACGCACATGGGAGAGGAGATGCTGGCCCGGCGCCGGTCGTTGCCGGTCGAGACCGCGGAGGACGGGATGGTGGTGGATATTTGAGCCCGGGAGTGGGTGTCGGGTTACGCCTTCGGCTAACCCGACCTACGGGGACGACCTGGTTTGTGCCTTTCGGCCAACCGCTTTCCCGTAGGTCGGATTAGCGAAGCGTAATCCGACATGGGTCCCGTGGAGAGTGTCGGACAACTTGACATCCCGCCGAGCGTCTCCTACAAACCCGCCATGCCTAGAGTCACTTTCATGCCACTGGGACAGAGCTTCGAGGTCGACGACGGCACCACCATCCTGGTGGCGGCGATCCGCAACGGCGTCAAGCTTCCCCACGACTGCACCGAGGCCATCTGCGGCACCGACAAGGTGAGGATCGTGGCCGGAGAGAACAACCTGAGCCCCGCGGACGACAACGAGGAGTTGACGCTGTCCATGCTGGAGTCGGATCCTGCCGACCGTCTGGGATGCGTCGCCAAGGTGCTCGGTGACGTGATCGTGGAGATTCCCGCGGAGTAAAGCTCCACGTCCGCTGACGTCGGGCCTTTTGTCGAACCAATCAAGCTGGAGGCCCAAATGAGCAGAGTCAAGGAAGCTCTCGACCGGAACGGAACCCTGGTCATGCCCGGGGTATTCGATGCCCTGAGCGCCCGCATTGCCCACCGCGCCGGCTTCGACGTCATCTTCACCACCGGCTACGGTATCTCCGCGACGCTGTTGGGGGAGCCCGACTTCGGCATCCTCACGCAGACCGAGATGCTCAGCACCATCTACCGCATCTGCGGCGCGGTGCCGACGCCGGTCATCGTGGACTCGGACACCGGCTACGGGAACGCGGTGAACGTGGTCCGGACCGTCACCGAGCTGTCACGGGCGGGAGCGGCGGGCATGTTCCTGGAGGACCAGGTCTGGCCCAAGCGCTGCGGCCACATGAGGGGCAAGCAGGTGGTGCCCCTGGACGAGTATCTCAAGAAGCTCAATGCCGCGGTGGCGGCGCGGAGGGACGGGGACTTGTTCATCGTGGCCCGGACCGACGCGCGCCAGGCCCTCGGCGTCGACGAGGCCATCCGGCGCGGCATCGCCTTCAAGGAAAACGGCGCCGACGCGGTGTTCATCGAAGCGCCGGAGAGCCGCGAGGAGATGCGGGAGATCGCCCGCAACGTTCCGGGACCGCTGGTGGCCAACATGATCGAGCGGGGAACTACGCCGCTCATGACGCCGGCGGAGCTCGGCGAGCTCGGCTACGCGCTGATCGTCTGGCCCGTGGGCCCGCTCTACTCCGCGGCCATGGCCCTCAAGAACTACTATTCCAACCTCAGGGAGACCGGCACGGGGGAGGCCCTCATGGACCGGCTGCTGCCGTTCGACGAGTTTCACGAGATCGTGGGACTCGAGGAGAAGTACGCCCTGGACGAGAAGTACCGGACGTGATCCGGCCGCGTGCCGGCCGTTTCAGGAAGCGGTATGGGCGGCGGTGTTGATGACGGCGGGCTTCGCTTCCCTCAGCGGCAGGGGTGTCATGGCGCCGTCCGGCAGCTCCAGCAGCAGCTCTCTCACCTGCCGTAGATCGGCATTCAGTTTCAACTCCAGGACCTGTCGAATCAGGTCCGCCATGAGCTCGCTGTCACTCGCCGTGCCGTCCCGGTAGATCTGAAAGTAGGCCTTTCCTCCGCTCAGGCCGACCTTGGCGTGCTGGTAGATCACCCGCACGGGCGTGTCTTTCGGCACCCGCGGATACAGGTACGCGATGTCCTCGGGATACAGCCGGATGCAACCGTGGGTCACGCGCCGGCCGATGGCCCAGGGGTTGTTGGTGCCGTGGATGCCGTAGGTGGTCCTGGACAGCCGCATCCAGTATTTGCCCAGTGGATTGTCGGGGCCCGGCGGGACCACCTTGCGCGGGTGCTTCATCTCCTTCTGAATCGAAACCGGCACGTACCAGGTCGGGTTGGTGCGCTTCTGCCCGATTCGGAACTTGCCGGCCGGTGTTTCCTGGCCGTCCACGCTGACCCCCAACGGAAAGGTCATGACCCTGGAGCCGGGCAAGTAGTAGTACAGCCTCATCTCGGCGATGTTCAGAACCAAGCCTTCCCGTGGGCCGCCGGGGAGTATCCATTGGGCGGGAATGTTGATGTGCGACGCGGCGCCGGGCAGCCAGGGGTCCACGCCGGGGTTCGCATGCACGATCTCCCGGTACCCCAGGTGATGGAGACGCGCGATGTCGAGGAGGGTATCCTTGGATTTCGCGACGTGTATGCGGGGGTTCCCGATGATGGTGGAGCCGGGTTGGCGGTCCGACCCGTCGCCCGAGGGTTCGCGGTACTCGAACACGGTGGTGCCGGGCCTCCAGTCGTATGCCATGGACGGTGAGACGAACGCCGCCAACCCAAAGAACATCAACGTACCGCACAACGCTAGTCTCATACGACCGTCCTCATCCTCGCCGTACCGCAGCCTATCGCTTACACGGGTACACCCTTGTGGGCGGACTCGGTTGAAATACCAGGTTGAAACCTGGGAACTTGGTTGAAATTTGTCACCTCGGACTATACCATCTTTTGCCCAGACTTTAGAAAGGACCGAACCATGCCGTTTGTCGCCGCGCTGGCCGCGAGCCACGCTCCCAACATGCTGCTCGACCCGGGCGCCGAGTGGGAAGAGTTCATGACGCTGCACTACCGGATGGCGCCGCAGGCGGCCGGGACCAGACCTTCCCTGGAGACGCAGCAGAAGTTGCGGCAGGACGCGGAGAACGCCCTTTCCGTGCTTCGCTCTGACCTCGAGGCCGCCAGGCCCGACGTGCTGATCGTGGTCGCCAACGATCAATTCGTGAACTTCTTCTTCGACAACATACCGACGTTTTTCGTCACGCTGGCGGACGAGGTCCACGGCCGGTTCACCCGTTACGAATTCCACTACCGGAATCACCCTGAGCTGGGCCGAGCGATCCTCGAGGCCGGGGTCGCGGCCGGACTGGACCTGTCCTTCGGCGAGGACATCGAGCTCCAACACACGCAAATGGTGCCCCTGCATTTTCTTTTGCCGGAGTCCGAGATCCCCATCCTGCCCATCTTCGTCAACACCTGGATCGACCCGCTGCCGACGCCCGCGCGGTGCTATGGGCTGGGGAGCCTGATCCGGCAGGTGGCGGACGCGGCGCCCGAACGGGTGGCCATGCTGGCTACCGGCGGGCTGTCGCACTTCCCGGGCTCGCCCCGGATCGGGGAGATCGACACGAGCTTCGACGAGGGACTGCTCGACCGGATGCGGGCCGGACAGGGTCCCGCGCTGGCGGACCTGACATTGGAGCAGTTGCGGCAGTCGGGAAACTCCGAGTTCCTGAACTGGATGGTCACGGTCGGGGCGGTGGGCGATACCCGGGCCTCCGCGACTTTCTACATGCCCGACCACGTTGCCACGGGGTGGGGGTTCGTGAGCTGGAGGGTCTGATGAGCCGCTACCACCTGAACCGGTTTCTGTTTGACCTGAAGATGAAGCCAGCCGCCCTGGGCCAGGCGCGAGTGGACCTGGACCGGGCGTTGGCCGACTATGACCTGAACGCGGAGGAAATCGCGGCCATCAAGACCCGGGACCCGCGCCAGTTGCGGCCGCTGGGTGCTCACGGCATGTTGGCGCTCTACCTGATGCGGCTGGACTCGGAGTTCGACGACAACATCTATTGGACGCAGAAGTGATGGCCGCGCCCAGGGCCCGCCGTTTTCGGGGGAGCCCGACGGGTTGCGCACGAGGAGTTTGAATGGATCTGGGATTGTCAGGCAAGGTGGCGCTGGTGGGCGGCGCGAGTCAGGGGATGGGACGGGCCATCGCACGGGGTTTCGCGGCGGAAGGCGCGAAGGTCAGCATCTGCGCCAGAGGCGGTGACGCGCTGGAACGTACCGCGGACGAGATTCGGAAGGCGACGGGGGGCGACGTCCTCGCCACCGTGGCGGACATGTCCAAGTACGACGATATCCGGAACTTCGTGGCCAAGAGTGTCGAGGCCTTCGGGCGGGTGGACGTGGTGGTGAACAACGCCGGCGGCCCTCCGTTCGGGACGTTCGATGCATTGAGCGAGGACGACTGGATCGGGGCGTACAACCTGAGTCTCATGGGCACGGTAAGGCTGACGCGCGAGGCGGTGCCGCACATGAAGAAGGCGGGGGCGGGACGCATCATCAACATCACGTCCTACGGCATCAAGGAGCCCATCCCCGGACTGATCCTGTCCAACACGTTCCGCACGGGTGTGGTGGGTTGGGCCAAGACGCTTTCCCGCGAACTGGCGCCCGACAACATCCTCATCAATACCGTGTTGCCCGGACGCATCGACACAGAGCGCCATCACAGCCTGAACGTGGCCCGGTCCAAACGGCTCAACCTGCCGCTCGAAGAGGTTCAGAAACAGAGCAAGGCAGAGATTGCCCTGGGCCGTTTCGGGCAGTCCGAGGAAGTTGCGGACCTGGTGGTCTTTCTTGGGTCCGACCGCGCGAGCTACATCACCGGGAACACGCTCCTGATCGACGGCGGTCTCGTCAGGACACTCATGTAGGGTTGGAGTTGTAGGGGTCCGAACAACGGGTTGAAGCACAAAGAGGTACGAGCCATGGTTTACTATATCGTTCAGTGGGACCTGCCGGACCAGAAGGCCAACCTGACGATCTACAGCAACAAGGCCAAGAACGACTGGCTGCCGATGACGCTGGCGGCCCCCGGCGTCAGGGAGATCCGCAATCTCCGCAACCCCCTGGAGGTCAGCCCCCAGGTCGCGATCATGATCGAGTTCGACTCCCTCCAGGCGTGGGAGGGCTTTATCGAATCACAGGACTACATCCGGATCATGCGGGAGCTGAGAATTCTCGGATGCACCAACTTCGACGCGAAGGTCTGGTGCCCGTCCCGCTACTTTCCGGAGGCGCTGAAGAGGGACAGCTAGGATCGGGTCTTCAACACTGTGGCCCCTCATCGAGAGGGTCGGTTCGCAGCCTTTCCCCTTCCCGAGGGGAGACGAAGGGGATGAGACCGGTAGGAGGATAGTCATGTCATTCTATCTCGCCTTTCAGTCACCACGGAACGATAGGTCCACGTTTTGCCCGTCTCGGCGAGCGGTGACGGTGTGGTTCCTTGCATTGGGGGTCTTTGCCCTTGTCGCAACCCCTGCACTTGCCGGCTTCTTGGAAGGCCGCGCCGCGTATCGCGCCAAAAACTTCGGATCGGCGCTCAACGAGTTCCGCCCGGCCGCGGACCGCGGTCATGCCGGGGCGCAGAACAGCCTCGGGTATCTGTATAGCAAGGGCAACGGGGTGCCGCGCGACAGCGCGGCCGCAGCGGCGTGGTACCGGAAAGCCGCGGAACAGGGCCATGCCATGGCGCAGCACAACCTCGGCATGATGTACAGATTGGGCCGCGGAGTGCCGGAGAACAAAGTTGAAGCCTACAAGTGACTCAGTCTCTTCGTCGCGCAAAAGCCCGATAGCCAACTCACTTGGGTACTTGGCCAACTTGAAGAGTACATGACACAGATGGAGATCGTGGAGGCGAAGGAACGGGCCAGGAACTGGCGGCCAAGCTCTCGCAAATACTAGTGCCGTGCGCCACAGGGCGCTCTTGCCTTGTCTTCCGTCCCATACATTCTACTGACGTGGTCGCTGGCCGAAACAGATTCGAGATCCTCAGGACCAGGTCACCGAAGGCCATTGCCGGAGACGACTTCCGGTCGGCCGCCGTCCTGGCGCCGATTCAGGAGCGCCCGGACGGGGACTATCTGATCCTCACGCTACGGGCGGACAACCTGAGCTCCCACAGCGGTCAGGTGGCGTTTCCCGGCGGGAGCGTCGATCCGGAAGACGACGGCGCGGTGGCCACGGCGTTGCGAGAGACCCACGAAGAGATCGGCGTCGATCCCGGCCACGTGCGTATCCTGGGCCAGCTCGACCAGGTGGTGGCGGGCTACAACTTCCTCGTGACCCCTTTCGTGGGGTTGATTCCCTATCCGTACGAGTTTCGTCCCGATCCCCGGGAAACGGCCGTGGTATTCTCCGTGCCGGTGGCCGCCCTGTTGAAGCAGGACGCCCTCACCCTGGACTATCGCCTGTCCAGGAGGTCGGAGCCCATCTACCACTTTCAGTATGATGAATGGGACATCTGGGGAGCCACGGCCCGGATGGTCAAGCAGTTGCTCGAACTGGTGTACGGCTACGAGCCGAGAGCGGTCAGGCCGTCGTGACGGGGTGCGGGCGGAACGGCGGCCAACGTTGTTACAGGCCGCTACAGGCTGCTAGTCCAGGTCGATGTCCTTGAGGGGTTTCTCGATGGGCTCGTCCTTGGCCTTCTTGAGCAGCTCCTGGAACTTGCGGTCCAGCACCTTGCCCTTGCCCTTTTCCGCATCGAGGATGTTGCGGTATTTCTGGTCGCGCTGCGTGGCTTCTTCCCGAAGCATGCGGCCGGCGTCCTTGAGCTCCGGCGCCTTGTGTCGTGGCGGCGGCAGCTCGTGCCGTAACACCACCGCCAGCGCGGGGTCCACGAACAGGATCGCTCCGCAGCACGGACAATCCAGCTTGATGGTCTGAGGTTCCTGGTCGGCCATGATCGTTCAGGGCAAGCGTCGCGCCCGTCACCGGCTAACCGCGCAGTTCGATCTGCTCGCCGTCGGGGCCGCCGAAGACGACCCGGCGCCAGCCTTCCTCGCGCGGCTCTCGCGCCGCGGTGCCGTGGGGCGCCCGCAGGAGCGGTACGCCGCGCCGTTGCAGATCCGCCACCGTTTCATCGAAGTCGTCGGTCTCCAGGCAGAAATGAAAGCCGGTCATGGAACCCTCGCTCCTGTGGGTCAGCTCCAGGACGGTGTCTCCCAGCTTGAGGTAGGCGATTTGCATCCCCGCCGTGGCCTCGTGCTGGAAATACTTCCGGAAGCCGAAGTTTTCCTCGTAGAAGGCGATGGTGCGATCCAGGTCCGCGACATGGAGCGCTACATGGTCGATTCTCTTGAACATGACGGTCTCCCGGTCCGGGGAATATAGCACGATTGCGTTCCGAAGTCGCAAGCACGGAATCGCTATGCGTTTTTCGAGCGCCACGCAAGGCAGATGAGAATTTGCTACAGGTCAGCCGCTCCTCTGGACCCCGGATCAAGTCCGGGGTGACGGGGATAGGGGACCCAATGACACAGGCCAATGGCCAAACACCGGTTCCTTGCATCCACTGCCTCGAATCTGCACCATAGTTCCATCCATGCCTGTGTATCGCCTGAACCGCGAGCTTGCTTTTCCATCCCCGCACGAGGCGGAACCCGGCGGGTTGCTGGCGGTGGGGGGCGATCTTGGCAGCGCGCGTCTGCTGCTGGCGTATTCCATGGGGATCTTCCCCTGGTACAGCGAAGGCCAGCCAATTTTGTGGTGGTCGCCGGACCCCCGGTGCGTCCTCGACCTCGACGACTTCCACGTATCCAGGCGGCTGCGGCGCGTCTTGAGCCAGGAGAGATTCCGAGTCACCTTCGATCAGGATTTTCGGGGCGTGATCGGGGCTTGCGCAGCCGCGGAGCGGCACGGTCAGGACGGCACCTGGATCACGCCGGAGATGGAAAGGGCCTACGTGCGGCTACACGACGCGGGAGTGGCCCATTCCGTGGAAAGCTGGCTCGGAGAGGACCTCGTGGGAGGGATCTACGGCATTGCCCTGGGCAGGGGGTTCTTCGGCGAGTCGATGTTCCACCGCGAGACGGACGCCTCCAAGGTGGCGCTGGCGCGGCTGGTGGCCCGGCTCGCGGGCTGGGACTTCCATTTCATCGATGCGCAGGTTACAACCTCCCATATGCTTAGCCTGGGCGCCAGGGAGGTTCCCCGGACGGAATTCCTGAAGAGCCTGGAAGAAGCGTTGCGTCATCCGACCCGCCGCGGCAGTTGGCGGGACTGAAGCTGACACACGATCAAAGAGAAGGGAGGGGCCAGGGATGGCCAGTGTCAAGGAAGCGTTTACCTGCAAATATCAGTCCACCACGAATGCCGGAATCGAGGAAGCGGCCTTCTCTCCGGGAGATGAGGTCGAAGTGATCCAGGAGTGGAGCAACGACATGTGTCTGGTGAGGAACGCTGACGGCGTGGTCTTCAACGTGCCGAAGAAGAACCTCAATCTGTGAAGCAACGGCCGTCAGGCCTACCGCCGGTCATGCGCCGCGAAACTCTTCGGGGAAGAGCCGGACGGCGCTCTCGATGGGCGGGCCGGGCATATTGATCAGGCTGCAGAACCCTTTCCCCTTGTTGAAGGCGATCACCTTCCCGAACTGCTCCATCAGCGCATCGTTTCCCTGGCCTTGCTGAACCTTCTTGAGCAGCGCCGCCAGCATGTTCGTTTCCATGCGGCAGGCCGGGCATTGGCCGCAGGATTCCTGGGCGAAGAAATCCGCGATACGTACCACTTCATCCAACACCGAATCATCTTCGGTCAGGACCTTGACGACGCCGCATCCGATGGACGAGCCCGCCTGGCGCAAGGAGTCGTGATCGAGCGGGAGGTCGAGGCTGTCGGGCAGCAGAAAACCGGATGATGGGCCTCCCGGCAGGATCGCCTTGATGCGCTTGCCGCTCTTCAGGCCGCCGCCGCACTCCTCCACGAGGTGGCGCAGGGGGGTCCCCAGGGGCAGCTCGTAGACGCCGGGCCGCTCCATCTCGTCCCCCAGCGAGAAGATCATGGTGCCGGGGCTCTCTTCGGTGCCGAAGGAGCGGTACCATTCCGGTCCCTTGGCGACGATGGGCGCGACGTTGGCGAAGGTCTCGACGTTGCTGACCATGCTGGGCTTGCCGAACAGGCCGGCGGTCACCGGGAATGGCGGCTTTGGCCGGGGCAGGGGGTCTTTCCCTTCGATGACTTCCAGGGCCGCGGTATCCTCTCCGGCGACATAGTTCGACGGCGCGGCCACCCTCTCGATCTGGAGGCTGAAACCGGAGCCGGCGATGTTCTCGCCCCAGTAGCCCGCCTCCCGGGCTTCACGCATGGCGTTCTCCACCGAGCGTGTGGCCGCCTCATAGCCGTGGTTGATGTAGAGGTAGGCCTTTTCAGCCTGCACCGCGTAGGCCGAGAGAATGATCCCTTCGAGGACAAGATGGGGGACATGCTCCATGAGCACGCGGTCCTTCTTGCTCCCGGGCTCATCCTCTCCGCCGTTCATGACCACGTAGCGGGGCGTTTCGGGGGACTCCAGCGTCAGGGCCAGCTTCCTGCCCGTGGGAAATCCGGCGCCGCCCCGGCCGCGCAGGCCCGAGGCTTCCACTTTGGCGATGACGTCTTGAGGGGACAGCTCCCCGAGGCGGCCGACGGCCTGGTAACCGCCTCTCGAGCGGTAGGCGTCAAGCCCTTCGGGCTCCTCGGCCACGCCCCGCGGGAACAGGATGCCTTCCATGACGGCTAGTGTCCTGTCCCACGAACAGGTTTGCGCAGATGCGCAGGAGTTCTTGTCGTCGGCAAGGCGCGACGACGAGCAGTGGCCAATACCACGGGAGGAGGAGCAACGCAGCCGACGGCAAGAAGGACAAGCAGATGCGTAAACTTGTTCGTGGGACAGGACACTAGAAGACTCCGGTGTCGAGCAACTGGTAGATGAGATCCTTGAGTGAGGGGTCGATCTTGTCCAGGCGCTCCACCTTGGGTCCGCCGGCCAGATGGGCGACGATATCGTCAACGTCCTCGGTCTTTACGCTGGCGTACCAGCACTTGTCCGGATAGACGACCATGTTGGGGCCTTCCTGGCAGGCGCCGAAGCACATGTAGGAACGGACCTCCACGTCATCCAGACCCTTGGCCGCCACCCGCTCCTGCAGCTCCTTCATCAACTCCTCGGAGCCCCGACTCTTGCAGTCGACATTCTGACAGACGAGGCAGAATCGATTCACTGGGTTCTCCTTGCTCGCATGGGGAAAGATCGCGACGAGGCCGCTAACTAGTTCATCTGAAGAACCCAGTCCTTGTCCTTGAAGATCTCGTTCAGGACACGCTCGTCCTCGGCGCCGGGAAGCGCCTCGGAAAGATGTTTCTCATATTCCGTCTCGGAGAGCAAATCACCGTCGACGCTGTAGCGCATGTCCGTGTGGTCGCCGATGGAGCGGTTGAACTTTACGTCCGGGATACCGAGCTTGGGCTCGCCCTCGGGTATGAAGTTGTTGAGATTGTCCACCAGCCCCCGGCATTCGTTGAGATAGTGCATGCGGGACAGCTCGTTGAGTTTTTCCTTGTCCGCGGGTCTCCCGGCGGTGGCCTCGTCGAAGCGGCCCTTGATGCCCCAGACGTAGGCCCACTGGGCCGACGAGGAGTGGTCGGTGCCGAAGAGGTCGTAGGCCGTGGACAGCCACTTGTTGAAGTACTTCTGGATGATGGGGAGCGGTATACGGTTGGCCCTGACGATGCGGGTGAGGCCCGTGTTCCCGGTGAATATGTGGAAGAACTCTTCCTTGAGCATGGCCGAGACGCTGCGCGCCAGCGGCGCGAAGGCCGAGTGGCTGAGCATGGTGAGCTGGAACTTGCCGTCCCGGTCCACGAACTGGGTGTAGGTGAAGAAGTCGAGCCAGTTGTTGACCGGCTCGTTGAAGGACCCCAGCAGCCGCTTCTGCTCGTTGGCCCGGCGTTCCAGCAGCTTCCGCGCCTCGAGCTTGCCGGTATCGCCGAAATATTTCACCAGCAGGTAGCACATCTGCCACCCGTGCCGCATCTCGTCGCTGTTGACCCGTATCAACGCCTTACGGTCATACTCGGTGGGGGCGTTGTCCAGCAGGTTCTTCTGCTGCTCGACCGAGGCGAACTCGGTGTCGCCCTGGTAGACGATGAGGGTGAGCAAGGCGTCCCGGATGGACTGGTTCGGTATCTGGCCCACCCGCTCCCATTTGGATTGGCCCTGGTAGTCGCCGAATTCGATGTCGTCGGCGTGTACGTCGCCGAGCTTGGTCTCGAACTTGTAGTCCCCCAGCAGGTCGGCGTCATAGCCGATGTCCTTCTGCCATTCCTTGAAGCAGTCGATCCAGTCGTCGAATGTGGATATCCGCGTCATCTCCGTTACTCCTTGTTTCTTATGGGGATTCAAACGAGCGTTCGCTAAAGTTAATGCATTGCGGTGCCAGCGTCAACCCCCCGGAGAGACTTCGCTGTCATGGGGTGGTGAATTTCTCCGACCTGCCCTTTTCTTTAGCTCGGATTTGTGAAACAAGAGTAAGTTTGGTGCCAGTATGTGTCTCAAGAGAGTGAAGACAAAAGCTTAGGAGGCTCGTTATGGTCAGTCGATTTCTCCGTATCGTCATGCTTTCGGCGCTTGTCCTTGCGTTGGTTCCGGCTCTCTCCATGGGAGCGGACGATTTCTTCAAGGGCAAGACCATTCGTTTCGTGGTCGGCTTCTCTCCGGGCGGTGGTTTCGATACCTATACCCGGCTGATTGCCCGCCACTTCGGCAAAAATGTCCCCGGGAACCCCAGAACCGTGGTTCAGAACCGGACCGGCGCCGGCAGCATGATCGCCGCCAACTACATCTACGCCAAGGCCAAACCGGACGGCCTGACCATCGGCAACTGGATCGGCCCGCTGGTGCTGCAGCACGTGCTCGGCAAGAAGGGTATCAAGTTCGACGGGCGCAAGTTCAACTGGCTGGGTGCCCCGTCTACCGACGACAACACCTGTGCGCTCACCAAGGCCAGCGGCATCAACAACGTCAAGGACTGGCTCAACTCCAAGAGGCCGATCAAGATCGGCGCCACCGGTCCGGGCTCGACCACCGATGACGTGCCCAAGCTGATCCAGGCCTCGACGGACCTGCCGATACAGATCATCGAGGGTTACGGCGGTACCGCGATCATACGGCTGGCGGCGGAAAAGGGCGAGATCGACGGCGGCTGCTGGGCGTGGCAGTCCATCAAGCCGACCTGGAGCGGGGGTATCGAAAGCGGCAACGTCAAGCCCATCCTCCAAGTGGGCCCCGAGAAGCACCCCGACCTCCAGGACGTGGGGGTGGCGTTCGACTTGGTCAAGGATGACACCGGCAAAAAGCTGTTGGGGGTGGCCGCTGACGTCTACCGCGCCCTGTCGCGGCCCTACAGCCTGCCGCCCGGAGTGCCCGCGGACCGGGTCAAGACGCTCCAGAAGGCGTTCATGGATACCTTGAAGGATCCTGAACTGATTGCCAACGCCAACAAGTCGAAGCTGGAGTTGAACCCGAAAGACGGCAACTGGGTTGCGCAGAAGATGAAGGGGCTCTACGACATGGACGCCGCCACACTGTCCTTGTTGAAGGAGACCCTGTTGCCGAAGAAGTAGTTACGCATCGGATGGAGGAGACCGTTTCCCGGCGGCGCTCGGCGTGAGCCGGGAAACGTCTCCGTCCGTGTGTGTCGGATCGGCTGGCCTTGGCGGACAGCCGTCAAGCACGCCGCCGGAAGGCGTGCGGCGTCTTCCTGAGCGCGATATTCTTCTGATCGATCCGGATCGGCTTCCCGGTCACTTCCTTTCCGGGCTCACCTCTCTTCACTGAAAGTCAGGGATCATGGGTGAAATGCTTCAGGCCTTTGTGGGAGGCCTAGCACAAGTTTTCACGGCTTCCACCTTCACGCTCATGATGGTGGGCATCGTGATCGGGTTTGCCGTGGGCATCCTGCCCGGGCTCGGTGGACCCGTCACGCTGGCGCTGATGCTGCCGTTCATCTTCAAGATGGAGGCGTTGGAAGCCTTCGCCTTCCTGCTGGGCATGTCCGCGGTCACGGCCACCACCGGAGATATCACTTCCATACTGTTCGGCATCCCGGGCGAAGCCATCACCGCGTCCACCATCGTCGACGGCCACCCCATGGCCAAGAAGGGCGAGGCCGGACGCGCCCTGGGGGCATCGCTCATGAGCTCGCTGGTGGGCGCCGTCTTCGGGGCCTTTGCGCTGGCCCTGGCCATCCCCATCGTCCGTCCGCTGGTGCTCGCCATCGGGTCGCCGGAATTCTTCATGCTGGCGTTGCTGGGAGTCACCTTTCTGGCGTCCCTCAGCGGCACCGCCGTCATCCGGGGTCTCACCGCAGCGGCCGTGGGGCTCATGATCGCCACCGTGGGGCTCGATCCGATATCCGGCATCGAGCGTTTCACCTTCGACAACCTCTATCTCTGGGACGGCATCAAGCTGGTTCCCGTTACCCTTGGACTGTTCGCGATTCCGGAGATCATCGATCTGTCGGTCAAGGGCTCGAGCATAGCGGACGACAAGGTGGAGGGGCTTGGCGGCGTCATGGAGGGGGTCAAGGACACCTTCCGCCACTGGGCCCTGGTGCTGCGCTGCAGCGCCATCGGAACCTACATCGGGATCATTCCGGGAATGGGCGGCGCGGTTTCGCAGTGGGTCGCCTACGCCCACGCGGTGCAGACCTCCCCGGACAAGGAGCGCTTCGGCAAGGGGGCGGTGGAAGGCGTGCTGGGTCCGGGCGCGGCCAACAACTCGAACCTTGGCGGCGCCCTGGTGCCCACCATCGCTTTCGGTGTCCCGGGCAGCGTCACCATGGCCATCCTGCTGGGGGCGTTCATCATCCAGGGTCTTGTGCCGGGACCGCCGATGCTGGAGCCGGCCAGTCGGGGAGGGCACCTCGATCTCACGTTCTCGTTCGTGTGGATCGTCGTCATCTCGAACATCATCACGGTTTCCGTCTGTTTCATCTTTCTGAAGCAACTGGCGCGTATCACCGAGGTGCGGGGCAGCCTGGTCCTGCCGTTCCTGCTGGTGCTCGTCTACCTGGGCGGCTTCGCCCAGAACAACGCGTTCGAGGATCTCATCGTGGTGCTGGCCTTCGGTCTGGTGGGCTGGGTCATGGTGCAGCTCGACTGGCCGCGCCCGCCGCTCCTGCTGGGACTGGTGCTGGGTTCGCTGGCGGAAAAGAACCTCTTCCTCGCCACCGACAACTACGGTTGGGGGTGGGTCGGCTTCCCGGGAGTGCTGACCATCGGAGCGATCATCCTGGCGGGCATCCTCTACCCGGTTTACCAGCGCGCGCGCGCCGCCAAACGGGCATCCACCGGAGACGCGCCCGTGCCCGTTATCGTACCGGGGATGGAGGTCGACGGAGCGCCCATGCCTCTCTCCGTCTGGCACGTGATCTTCACGCTGGTGATCCTGGCTGGTTTCGGCTGGGGCGTGTGGGAGGCCAGGGAATGGGGTTTCCGCGCCAGCCTGTTCCCCTGGGTCATCGGCTTTCCCGGGATCGTGCTCGCGCTGGCGCAACTCGAGATCGACGTCACCGGATTCCTGAGGGAGCGGAAAGCGCGCGTGCTGTCCGCAGGCGCGAATCCGGAAGTCGTACGGCGCACACTGGACATCGTGGGCTGGATTCTCGGCTTTTTCGTTTCCATCTGGCTGCTCGGCTTCTCCATCTCGGTTCCGCTCTGCACGTTCCTCTTCCTCAAGGTGGGAGCCGGGGAGAAATGGTTCATCAGCATCTTGCTGACACTGCTCGGCTGGGCGGCGTTCTACACGGTCTTCGAGTACTCGTTAAGCCTTCCGTTCCCGGCGGGAATGCTCATCGAGATGTTCACGGGGATAGTCCCGCGCCTTGGTCAGGTTCCTGGATTGACAGTGGCCGGGGGATAAGACTAGGTTATCCCCTCGGTTACGGGGCCCACCGCCCGGTGACAAGGCAGCGCGCAAAGGAGAATCGGTCCTCATGAAAGTATACAACTTCGACCTGCTGGCCTATCCGGAAGTCCCCGAGGACGTCCCGGGTACCCCCGTACCGAGCAGCTATTTCGATCCGCCGATCGGCTCACGCAACTATCGGGAACACCTGGAAGAGATGGCCTATTGCGAGGAGCTCGGCTTCGAGGGCGTGGTCTTCAACGAGCATCACTACAGTGCCTACGGCACCATGCCCTCGCCCAACCTCATCGCCGCGGCCTTGAGCCAGAAGACCGAACGCATCAAGATCGGCGTCCTCGGCAACATCCTGCCGCTACGCCAGCACCCCGTGCGCGTGGCCGAAGAGTACGCCATGCTCGACTGCCTGTCCGGGGGGCGCCTCATCGCGGGATTCGTCCGGGGCATCCCCTCGGAGTATCTGTGGTACAACGTCAAGCCCCAGGAGTCCCGGGGGCGGTTCGGGGAAGCCTTCGACGTCATCATGAGGGCCTGGACCGAACCGGTCTGGAGCTACGAGGGCGAGTTCTTCCAGTTCGAGAACTGCGCCATCTGGCCGCGGCCGGTGCAGCAACCGCACCCGCCCATCTGGGTGGCGGCCCGCAGCGCCGAGTCCATCGAATGGTGCGTCAAGCGCAGGATCCCCATCGCGCAGGTGTACCAGACCAACGACCAGATCGAGGACACTTTCAACTACTACCGCCGCGTGGCGAAGGAGGACGGGTGGGAGAGCGGACCCGACAAGTTCGTCCTCTGCCGTCACATCCACGTGGGCGAGACCGACGAACAGGCCCGGGCCATAGCGGAGCCGCCGTTGAGGTATTTCTTCACGTTGTGGAACCGCGGCTTCAACGAAGCCAAGACGGAGATCGCCGTCGACCAGCGGAAAGTGAAGGAAGCCATGGTCAGCGCCAGGTCCTCCAGCTACTTCCGCGAAGGCAACGAGGCGCGGGTGAATTTCCATCCCATGAGCTGGGAGGAGCTGCTCGAGACCGGGTTCGTCATCGCCGGCAGCCCCGACACCGTGGCGCGGCAGGTCAACCAGCAGATGAGCCAGATCGGCGCCGAGCACTTCATGGGGATGTTCCATATCGGCAACCTCGCCCACGGCAAGGTGATCGATTCCCTGAACCTCTTCCACAAGGAGGTCATGCCAAGGTTGAACGGGGCTTGAACCGAAGCAATCCCGTGCATCCCTGAACGCGCTTCATGAAACAGCGCGCGAGACGGATCACCGCGCCGATGCTTTCCAGCCGTATCCTCGCCGCAGCCCTGTCACTGATCTTCGCGCCGGTTCTCGGCGGCGGCGCTTCAGCGCAGCAGCGCGCCCTGACATTCGTGGTGGGTGCCGGCGCGGGGAGCGTCTTCGACAACGACACCCGGGTCCTGGCCCGGCACATCGGCCGTCATCTCCCGGGCCGTCCCGGTGTCGCGGTCAGGAACATGGTCGGCGGCGGCGGCAGTGTCGCGGCCGAGTACCTCTACCGCGAAGCCAAGCCCGACGGCCGAACGGTGGGCAACTGGCCGGGCGGGCTCATCCACAAACAGATATTCGGCAGCAAGGAAGTGCAGCTTGACACACGGCGGTTCGCCTGGGTGGGCGCGATAGCCACCCTGCATCCCGTCTGCGTCCTGGCCAAGGCGAGCGGCATCGGCGACCTGACGGCCTGGACCGGCGCCAAGAAACCCGTCAAGCTGGGAGGCATCGGCCGGAACGACGCCGCCGCCGGCATGTCACGCGTCTTCGGTGCCGCCCTGGGCCTCCCCACAAAGCTCATCGACGGATACAACGGCCCGGTGAATGTGCGTCTGGCCGCCGGGAATCGGGAAGTGGAGGGGGGTTGCTGGTATTGGCAGGCGGTCAAGAAGGCATGGAAGAAGATGCTGGCGGCCAGAGACGCGAAGGTCGTGCTCCAGGCCATGACCAAGCCCCATCCGGACTTGCCCTCGGTCCCCAATGCGCTGGATCTGGCCAAGTCCCAGGATTCCCGCGTCCTCATCATGTACGGGGTACACGACCCGGCGAAGATCGCACGCGCCTATTCGCTTCCTCCCGGGACCCCTGACGCGGTGGTGGCCGTGCTCCGCAAGGCGTTTGCCGACACCGTGGCGGATCCGGCGTTCGTCGCCGAGGCCAACAGCCGGGGGCTGGAAGTCCGCCCATTGGGCGGCGCGGAGATCGAGAAGACGGTCAAGGGCCTGTTCGAGCTGGATCCGAAGCTCATCGTGCAGCTCAGAAAGGTACTCTTTCCCGAGAAGCCCGCCGGCGACGACCGGGCTCCGTAGGGGCGGGTTTCAAACCCGCCCGCGTTTTGCGCTGTGCGGGCACGGGCGGGTTTGAAACCCGCCCCTCACTCCTCCTTGCCGCGAATCAAGCGTTCCACCGTATAGTCCATCACGGTTTCGCCGCGCTGGTTCTTGACCACGTGACGGCAGCGGACGATGCCCGCGTTGCGGGATTTGGTCCGGCGGTTGTCGAGCACCTCGATCTCGACCCCTATGGTGTCCCCGACCTTGACCGGCCGGAACAGCCGCATCCCCTGCAGCCCCACGAACGCCAGACCCGTACCGTGGATCATTCCGGTCTGGGTGGTCAGGCCCTCGGCCAGAGCGAAGGTCAGACTGCCCGGAGCGATGCGTTCGCCGTACTCGGTCTCGTCCCGCATGTACTCGGCATCATTGAAGAGGGGTTCTATCAGACCGGACAGATTGACGAACTGGACCACGTCGGTCTCGGTGACGGTGCGCCGGGCGGTCTTGTGGACGTCGCCCGGCCGAAACTCCTCAAAGGTCATTCCCTGTCGCATGTTGGATTTCCTTGCCTCGGTGTTGGCCGCCCCATTGAAAGTCGCTAACCGAGCGTACCCTTGCTGCGGAGCTCGGCGACGGCGGCATCGTCCAGCTCCAGCCAATCCCTCAGCACCAGGTCGTTGTGCTCTCCCAGGAGCGGCGGCGCGAGGCGGATGGACGCCGGCGTGCCGGAGAACTTCACGGGCAGTCCGGCCATGCGCACCTTCCCGGCGGTGGGATGGTCGATCTCCCGAAGCATGTCCGTCGCCAGGACCTGGGGGGAGTCGAACACCTGCCGTATGTCCTGGACCGGGGAGCAGGGCACTCCCGCGCGATTCAGGAGCTCGATCCATTCCCGGGCGGGGCGTGCGCGGAACATGTCACCCAGGATTCCAAGGAGCGCGTCCCGATTCTCCACCCGGTGGGCATTGGTGTCGAACCGGGGATCTGCCGCCAACTCCGGTTGGCCCGCGCCGTCGCAGAACCGCGCCCAGATGGCCTCGTTGGCCACGGCGACGACGAGGTGGCCGTCGGCGGTGGCGAAGCTCTGGTACGGCACGATGTTGGGGTGCGCGTTGCCCCAGCGGCCGGGCACCTGCCCGGTCACGAGGTAGTTGCTCCCGGCGTTGATCAGGCTGGCCACTTCCGCCTCCATGAGCGAGGTTTCGATCCGCTGCCCTTCGCCGGTTTTCTCCCGCGCGTAGAGCGCCGCGGCGATGGCCTTGCCCAGCATGAGGCCGGCCACGATGTCGATGATGGCCACGCCCACCTTCGACGGCTCGCCGTCGGCGGCGCCGGTGATGCTCATCAAACCGCCCCAGGCCTGCACGGCCAGATCGTACCCCGGCCGATCCTTCAGGGGACCGCTGGAGCCGAAGGCGGAAAGCGACGCGTAGATGAGGCGGGGATTCTGCCGCCGGATCTCCGCCTCGGACAGGCCCCAGCCCGCCAGCGTCCCGGGCCGGAAGTTCTCCATCAGCACGTCCGCCTCGAGGGCCAGCCGCCGCAGCAGCTCGATGCCGTCCGGGGTCCTGAGATCCAGGGTCACGCTCCGCTTGTTGCGGTTGACGCACAGGAAGTAGGCGCTCTCGCCTCCCTGGAACGGCGGCCCCCAGCTCCGCGTGTCGTCCCCCCTGCCCGGTTGCTCGATCTTGACGACCTCGGCGCCCAGGTCGCCCAGAAACATGCTGCAATAGGGGCCGGCCAGAACCCGTGACAGGTCCAGCACCCGGACCCCGTGCAGGGGACCCACGGCCGGGCTCATTTGAATTCCATGCCCTGCTCGCGAAGGATCTCGTCCAGCGTCTCGGCCCCGAGCCAAAGTCCCGGCATGCCGCCGGGTATCGCCGACACCTCCACCGCCTCCAGCACCTGCCGCGGCGTCGCGCCGAGCTTGAGCGCCCGCTCGCTGTGAAGCCGCACACCGCGGGGCCGGTTCAGAGCGCAGGTGATGCCCACCATGATCAGCTCCTTGGTCTTTCTGTCGAGGGCGCCTTGGCGCCCGAAGGTCCCGTCCACGAACAGCCCCGTCAGGTGCCGGGAGTATTCCGGGTCGAGCTCGGCGATGATGTCATAGGCCTTGTTCACAGCCCCGAGCGATACGTCTTCGAAAGCCTTGCGCGCGTCGTCCGCCATGTCCAGTCTCCTTTCCGATCAAGCTCGCGTGGGTCCGCACAGAGCATGATCCCTGGTCTCTTGTAACAGCCCGGCCGTCCCCGGCAAAGGCCCCTGGGGCAACCCTCCGTCATGCCGGGCTTGACCCGGCATCCAGGCATTTGAGCGCCGCCCGGCCACTTCCATTGCCGCTTCCCGTGCATGCCTGGCCGGTTCGTGCCACGTACGCCTGATCGCCCCGCGCTCCTGGACCCCGGATCAAGTCCGGGGTGACGGACCCGGACTACGTCCGGGTCCGTCAATTGACAGCTTGGACCCCGGCCGTTAGTTTGAGGCAGTTTTTGTTCGGAGGGATCATCGCCATGACCGGAAGGGAATTCGTTGAATCGCTGTGGAGCCGATACCACGATGAGTTGGAGGGGCCTGTCATCGCCATCCGCAAGGCGCTGGCGGAGCTGGATCCGCGGACTCCGGAGTTCGTTGCCCTGATGCAGCGGCAGGCCAAGAAGGAACTGGCCCATGGGGTGGCGTTCACCAGGGCGCTGCTGCAGTACGGCGAGCTGGAACCTCACGAGCGCGCTCACGTGGCCGAGCAGGCGGCCGACGAGTACAAGCACTACGCGCTGATCACGGACTATCTTGACGGCCGCGACGCGGCCGACGACGTTCCCGCCGATGCCTACGACGGCTATTTTGGGCAGTTCCTCACCGGCGACGTGCGGGCGTTCCGGCTCTGCAACATTGCCGAGAAATCCGCGGTGGTATTCATGCAGCACCTGCGGGACGTGACTCCCGATCCGGTGGTGCGGCAACTCGCCAAGGACATCGTGGACGACGAGGAAGGCCACGAAGACATGGTCATGAAAAAGCTCGCGCGCTTTGCCGAGGACGCCGGCAACCGGGAGTTTCTGGAGAACATGTTCGTCCAGAGCTGGGGCAGCCAGAAGGAAGGCGTGATCCGCGAAGGACGGGACCTCGGCGTCGACGTCGACGGGATTCTCCGAGACTTCAAGCCCCGGGCGGCTACCGATCCGACGTAGGTCGGATTAGCGAAGCGTAATCCGACACGCCTCGCGGGGCGGTGTCGGGTTACGCCTTCGGCTAACCCGACCTACGCCGGAGATCGCCGCTGGTAGCCGTCACGGCCTCAATGCCAGAAGCCGTGACGCCGCACCACCTCCATGTAGTCCTCGATCCCCTTCTCCAGGGAATACTGCGGCTTGTAGCCGAGGATGCGCTCGGACGCGGACAGGTCCACGCGGGGGCGCGCCTTCTTCTTGCCGGCTCCCGGGGCCAGCTCGACGGCTCGGCCCGGCAGCAGCCTGCGCAGTGCCCGGAGGAAGTCCGCGGGGCCGTAGTTCTGGCCGGCGCCGACGTGGAAGGCTTTGCCGGGTGCGTCCTTGGCCGTGCAGGCCAGGGCGATGCCGCGGCCGACGTCGGCGGCGTAGACGAAGTCGTTGGGCCCCACGTGCCGGTCCTCGAGCTCGATGGGCGCGTCGCCCAGGCACGCGCGCACCAGATCGTTCATGGCGATGCCGCCGCCGGAGCCGCCGCGATAGTGCCCGGGCCCGTAGACCCCGGTGGGCCGGATGCGGACGCACTCCATGCCGTAGTAGTTTTCGTACGCGTCCAGCAGCACCTCGTTGGCCACCTTGGTGGCGGGGTAGAAGCGGTTGCCCCAGCGCGGGGCGTCCTCCTTCACCGGGCCCTTGCGGATCTTGCTCCAGTCGTACACGCCGAAGGTGCTGAGGTGCACCAGCCGTTTGATCCGGGAGATCTGGCAGGCCTCGAAGACGTTCACAGACCCCACGGTGTTGGTCTGGAAGCCACGGTAGGGCGGGCTTTCGACCTGGCCGCCGATGAATCCGGCGGTGTGCACCAACACGTCCGGCCTGGCCCCGGACAGAGCCCGCAGCAAATTGGGCAGATCCAGGAGGTCGCCGCGCACCGTCGTCACGCGCCGCTTCCCGGCAATGGCTGCGACGTAAGCGGGGTCGGGGCTCACGTCGTAGATGTGAACCGAGTGTCCTGCCTGCGTAAGCTCCCTGGCCGTATGGCATCCGAGCATGCCGGCGCCCGTTATGAATATCTTCATGAAGTTCCTCCCAGTCTTTGTTTCATAGGGTCGCGGCTGGGCCGGATCCTGGCTTCAAACCCGCGGGCCCGCCACAGTACTTGGCGGCAAACCGTGAAATCTGTCACAGGTGGTGTCGGACCGTCAAGCGGGATTCAAGCAGGGCCAGCCGCCCGGGACGTCGCCGAAATCGTCAGATGCCGACCCTACGCAGGCGCGTGATTTATTGTTGACCTGATCGCCGGACCGGGTATACTCTGACGCCAGCGAGGATGAGGGAAGATGAGTAAAAAAACCACGATTGAAGTGCGAGTCAACGGTGTCAGCCGGACGCCCGAAGTGGAGCCGCGTCTGTTGCTGGTGCACTATCTGCGGGATGTGCTCGCTCTGACGGGGACGCACATCGGTTGCGAGACCAGCCTGTGCGGCGCCTGCACGGTCATGGTGGACGGCGCGGCGGTGAAATCCTGCACCCTGCTGGCGGTCCAGGCGGACGGTTGCGAGGTTCAGACCATCGAATCGCTCGCCACCGAGGAAGGGCTCCATCCGATACAGCAGGCCTTCTGGGACTGCCACGGCCTCCAGTGCGGCTTCTGCACGCCCGGGATGATCATGGCGACGCGGCAGCTCCTCCAGGAAAATCCGAGCCCCTCGGAAGAGGAGATCCGCCACGGGCTCGAAGGCAATATCTGCCGCTGTACCGGGTACAAGCATATCGTCGACGCGGTCCAGCAGGCCGCGGAACAAATGAAAGCTGGGACGTAAGCCATGCCGGTAAGCAAGCTTGTAGGAACCAAGGTAAAGAGGCGTGAAGACCCGCGCCTGGTGCAGGGTCTCTCGCACTACGTGGACGATCTCCGGATGGCGGATGTGCTGCACGTGGCCCTCCTGCGGAGTCCTCACGCCCACGCCCGCATCAACGGCATCAACAAGGAAGCCGCCGTGGCGCTGCCCGGCGTGGTCAGCGTAGTGACCGGCGCGGACATCGGCGACAGCGTGGGATCGGTCCCTTGCGCCGCCGCCAATCCGACGCTGCGCACCCCGCCGCACCCGGTGCTGGCCCAGGATGCCGTGCGCTACGTGGGAGAGCCGGTGGTCGCGGTGGTGGCCGAGGACTCCTACACGGCCCGGGACGCCCTCGACCTCATCGAGGTGGACTACGAGCCGTTGCCGGCGGTGTCGGACCTGGAGAAGGCGCTGCAGCCGGGTTCCCCCGTCGTCCATTCCCAATGGCCCGACAACCAGGCCTTCACCTTCGAGTGCGGCACCGGGGACATGGACAAGGCCCGCGCCGAGGCCGACGTCATCATCAAGCAGAAGATCATCCACCAGCGGCTCGCGCCGATTCCGGTGGAGACCCGCGGTGTGGTAGCGCGGTATTTTCCGGGGGAGAATCAGTTGACCGTCTGGAGTTCGACCCAGATACCCCATCTTCTCCGGGCCATGCTGGCGCTCGTGCTGGGGTTCCCGGAACATCGCATCCGGATCATCGCCCCGGAGGTGGGCGGCGGCTTCGGATGCAAGCTGAACGTCTACCGCGAGGAGGCCCTGCTGGCCCACCTCGCGATGAAGCTCAAGGCTACGGTGAAGTGGATCGAAGGGCGCCGCGAGAACATGCAGGCGACGATCCACGGCCGCGGACAGGTGGGCACGGTGGAAGCGGCGGTGAAGAGGGACGGCACGATCCTGGGCGTCACCTACGACAGCCTGCTGGATACCGGCGCGTATCTCCAGCTCCTCACCCCGGGATTGCCGCCGCTCACCGGCCTGATGATCAGCGGGTGCTACAAGATCCCGACCCTGAAGTTCACTTCCACTGGCGGCTTCACCAACAAGGTCGCCACCGACGCCTATCGCGGCGCCGGAAGACCCGAGGCCACCCTGGTGATCGAGCGCACCCTTGACCTCATCGCACGGGAGTTGGACATGGATCCGGTGGAGCTGCGCCGGAAGAACTTTGCCCAGCCCACCGATTTCCCGCTCCCGGTGGCCACCGGTCTCGCCTATGACAGCGGCAACTACCAGGGGGCGCTGGACAAGGCGCTGGAGATCGTGGGCTACGACGACCTCCGCGCCGAGCAGAAGCGGCTGAGGGAGGAAGGGCGCTACCTCGGCATCGGCTTCTCCACCTACGTCGAGATCTGCGCCATGGGTCCTTCCGCGGCGCTGCCGGCGGGGGGATGGGAGAGCGGTACGGTGCGGCTGGACTTCACCGGCAAGACCACGGTGCTGACGGGCGTGT
This sequence comes from uncultured Binatia bacterium (SeqCode), assembly GCA_965218305.1. Taxonomy (GTDB): domain Bacteria; phylum Desulfobacterota; class Binatia; order UBA9968; family JAJDTQ01; genus JAJDTQ01. Next base: position 3,816,126 of record OZ244617.1, read on the forward strand.
CGCCCCACGGCCAGGGCGAGGAAACGACCTTCGCGCAGATCGTCTCGGACGAGCTGGGCGTTCCCATCGAGGACATTGCCGTGCTTCATGGCGATACGGCCGTGGTGCCCAACGGCATCGGCACCTTCGGGAGCCGCGGCATCTCCGTGGGCGGCACCGCGGTGTATATGGCGACACAAACGGTCAAGGAGAAGGCCGAGGCCATCGCCGCCAACGTGCTGGAGTGCAGCGCCGAGGACCTGGAATTCGAGGACGGCAAGTTCACGGTCAAGGGCGTGCCCGACAAGGGCATCACCATCCAGGAAATCGCGCTGCAGGCGCACGTGGCGACCAAGCTGCCCGCGGGCATGGAGCCGGGGCTCCAGGCGACCTCCGTCTTCGAGCCGTCGAATTTCACGTTCCCCTTCGGCACGCACATCTGCGTGGTGGAAGTGGACACCCAGAGCGGCGACGTCAAAATCATCAAGTACGTGGCAGTGGACGATTGCGGCAAGGTCATCAACCCGATGATCGTGGACGGTCAGGTGCAGGGCGGCATCGCCCAGGGGCTGGGACAGGCGCTTCTCGAAGAGGTGGTCTACGACGAGGACGGTCAGCTCCTCACCGGCAGCCTCATGGACTACGCCGTGCCCCGGGCGGAAGACCTGCCGCCGCTGGAATTCGCCCGCACGGAAACGCCGTCGCCGGTGAATCCCATGGGGGTGAAGGGAGTGGGCGAAGCCGGGACCATCGGCTCCACGCCTTCCATCGTCAACGCCGTGGTGGATGCGCTGGCCCCGTTCGGCGTCACCCATATCGACATGCCGCTCAAGCCCGAGAAGATCTGGCGCCTGTGCCAGGGTGGTACGAAGTAACCAGATAGCGAGAGCCGATCATGATACCTGCAGCCTTCGACTATATCGTTCCGGACAGCCTCGAGGCCGCGGCCGCCAGCCTGGCGGATGCCGGCGAAAACGCCAAGGTGATGGCCGGCGGACACAGCCTGCTGCCGATGATGAAGCTGCGGCTGGCTCAGCCCTCGGTGGTCATCGACCTCAAGCGGCTGGACTCCCTGCGTCAGATTCAACTGGACGGCGGCGCGCTTCGCATCGGCGCCCTGGTGACGCATCACCAGGTGGAGACCTCCAGCGAGGTGAATGACAACTGCCCGCTGCTCGCCATGACCGCCGGCAGCATCGGCGACCCCCAGGTGCGCAACCGCGGCACCATCGGCGGCAGCGTGGTCCACGGGGACCCGGCCGCGGACTGGCCCGCGGCGCTGCTGGCCCTGGGCGCCGAGGTGACGTTGACGAGCAAGGACGGCTCGCGCTCGGTGGCCGCCGGGGACTTCTTCCTGGGTCCCCTGACCACTGCCATTGAGCCCGCGGAAATCCTGGCGGGCGTGAGTGTTCCGGTGCCCGCCGCCGGCACCCGCGCCGCCTATCGGAAGGTCAAGCAGAAGGCCTCGGGCTTCGCCATCGTCGGCATCGCGGTATGCCTGCGGATGGACGGCGACACCTGTGCCGACGCCGGCATCGGCGTCACCGGCCTTGCGGCCACGCCCTTCCGGGCCACCGCGGTGGAGGACCAGCTCAGGGGCAAGACGCTGACGGCTGACATCATCGCCTCGGCCGCGGCCCAGGTGACGGACGGCGCCGATGCCCTGGACGACATCCACGCGTCCGGGGAGTTCCGCTCCCATCTGGCCCGGCTCAACACGGCCCGCGCCATCCAGGACGCCCTCAACGGCTAGCAATTGCTGACGAGGCCGGCGACCCGCTGGCCTCGTATCAACCCCACAAGGACGGAATCATGCCCAAGGCGCTCAGCGGCCTGATGGGAATGCGTCACATCGCCCTCAACGTCAAGGACGTCGAGCGTTCCAAAGCCTTCTACCAGGACATCCTGGGCATGGAGGTCGTGTGGCAGCCCGACCCCCAGAACGCCTACCTCAGCTCCGGCTCTGACAATCTGGCTCTGCACGAAACCCCCGGTGGCCAAACCCCGTCCGCCGCCACCTCATCCCTCGACCACCTGGGCTTCATCGTTTCCGATATCGACCGCGTCCGAGAGCTGGAAGGCGAGTTCCGCGCCAGACAGGTCACCATCATCAAACCCTTCAAGCGCCACCGCGACGGCAGCGCCTCCTTCTACTGCGCCGACCCCGACGGCGTCGTCATCCAGATGCTCTACGAGCCGACGCTGAGCAAGCAGAGGATCGGCGAAGGGTGACGACAAGTAGTCGACGCGTCAATACCCGAATCGTCATTGCCAGGAAAGTAGCTGCCAACGCCCGAATCGTCATCCCGGACTTGATCCGGGATCCAGAGAAGGGGCTGAGTCTGTCCGAATTGAGACGAGCCTTACGTAGCTCCTGAAGAAATGTCGGGATCCCTGGCAAACTCTCGCCGGATGTCGGTCACGGCATCCATGATCTCCGCGGGCAGGGGTTCGAGGTCTTCACCTAGTTCCAACCGTACCGCATGCCAAAGGGGTTCCATCGATTCGACCAGACCGAATTCTTCCATGATCCGCCTCACTCGTGGTGCATAGCCGGCAGCGATGGCGTGGCACAAAGACACCGGCAAAGGCGGACGGTTCTTGCTCTGGAATTCAAAACCACCTATGCGGAGAGCGTGCTCAAACGCATCCAGGGCCGCCGTCCAGTTGCTGCGAAGAGCCAGAACACCGCCGAGCGTGTGGACAGCGACCGCGCTGTCCGGTGCCAATTTGACCGCGCATCTGGCGGAGTCCTCGGCCTCTGCAAAACGGTCCGAATCGTTCTGACCAAGGATGGCCTCTGCCAGAACCTGCCATGATTCACGATGTGTTGGATCGAGTCTTGTAGCTTCCTTACATCCCGCTTCTGCCTCGGCATATCTTTCCGAAACGTTCAGCATACTGGCCACTGTCGCCAGGAGTGCCGCGATGGGCTCCCGTACATCCGGTGGATCATCTGGGCGAACATAGTCTGAGGCCAAACGCCGGACGGCGTTCGATTCGTCATACCTTTGTAGGTGCAGTAGAACTTGGTATCTGGCTAGCAGCGCTGTGGCGGCTACGTACCGCAGATGGGAGGGGTCATCCAGGCGAACATACTCCTTGGCACGCTCGCAGGCACGGCTAGGTTCGTCGGGGTCTTCCAGTTTGTTTAGAGTAAGACTCGTGGCACATAGCGCTGCGGCGGCGGTTTCTCGCAAATTCAGTGCATCTTCGACGTGAACGTACTCGGCAACTCGTTCCCAGGTGACCGTGGCCTCCTCATGTCGATCCAATTCATAGAGAGCAAAACCCTTAGCATAGAGTGACTTTGCGGCCATGTGTCGGCGCTCCGGTGGAGCATCGGTTTGGACATACTCGGCAACTCGTTCCCAAGCGACCATAGCCTCTTCATGCTGGTCCAGTTTCGCGAAAGCCTTGCTGGTTAAGTCGTATGCGCATGCAGCCAAGTGCAGCAAGTCTTCCGAGTCGTCTGGGACTACGTTCTCTTCAAACCACTTTACGACTGCGACAAGTTCCGCATACCGCTTCAATAGAAAGAGAGCTTCGGTCTTGCCTACCAACGCCGCGCCAGCCAATAGACGCGATGCTGACTTGTCGTCGGGAACGAGATCCGGCAGAACCCGGTCGAAGGCCGCGATGCCGTCCTGATGCCGTCCTGCTTCTACCAATATCAAGCCAAGGTGCGTCCAGGCCCAGGCATCATTCGGCCTTTCTTCGATCGCCGCGCGGCACAGTGACTCTGCTTCCTGAAAACGTCCAGTTTCGGCCAGTGCGCCGCTACGGCTCAGCAACTCGGTCAAACGGTCTGAAGTCGCAGGATCATACGCGGCAAATGACTCACGGATCTCGGCGAGGACTGGATCGTTCGGACCCAACGTGTCTCTGGCCAAGGCGAGCGCTTGCCGCAGCCAGTCGTCTCGTCCTGTGAAGTCTTCGTCCTTGGCCACATATCCGGCCAAGATGCCCAGCAAACTAAAAGGTTCTCCCCCATACAAACCAGTGCGCAAACCTTCCAGCGCCGCCGAATACATCGTTCGCATGCCGATGGGACCGAAAAGGTCGTGAAGGAAAGCGATGAGCCGCTCAAGACGGTCACGACCGGTGCGTGAGAAACGCAGCACGTAGTAGATGTTGTAGAACCGGTCACCGACCTCGTACAATGTCCGCTTCGCGTCCGGCAGAGCGACCTCCCTTGCATAACCCTTCTCCATGAGTTGCTTGAGTTGGGCGCTAGCGTGGGAGGAGCTAAGTTTCGCGGCGTCGGCTACCTCCCTGGCTTGCATCGGCCGCCAGCCCTCGGCGAGACAGTGGAATACCTTGCGGGCCTGGATTGGCAATTCCTCGATCCGTGCCTTGAAATAGGGCGTCTGTTCGTCGATGAGTCGCTCCAGATCTTCGAAGGAGGAGCCTAGAGGCGACTCGATCAGTATCTGACACGCAAGCACGACCAACCGCGGGTTGCCGCCAGTCATTCGGCGGATGGTTTCCAGTCTGCTGGCCTCGCGGTCAGGGATTTCTATGACTTCCGGCCTGCCTTCATCCTTCGCGAGGGTCGCGAGTATTCGCCGGGTATCTTCCGGCCCGAGTCCCTTGAGAATGAAGAGGCGGAAGAACTCGTAGAGCGGCTCGCCGTGGCTGTAAATGGTTTCGAAAACGGTGTTGGCGGAGCCGATCAGCAGGATCTCTGGACGTTCGATAAGGGCGGCGCGCAACTCATGGATTTGGCGCTCGTCACCCAATTGCTTGAAGATGATGTCGATGTTCTCTACGAACAGGATCAATCGCTTTCCGCTCGTCTGGCAGTAGTCTATCAGGGCTGCCAGCGCGTACGCTGCCAGCCGGCGGTCGTCTCGTTCGTCTCTTGCCAGTGCTACCGCTCGGTCCGCCCACCGGGCATCCGCGGTGGCGCGAGACAGGTGGTTCAGAGCGGTAAGCCAGAAATCCGCCAGGTTGCTGATCCCGTAGCTCTCCTCGTGGAATGCAACGGGCTGCCAAGCCGCAACGAGGGCAGGTGTCTCTAGTATTTCGTGGAGTAAACGCAGGCCGAGAGTGGTCTTCCCCATGCCCCGCGGGCCGATGAGCATAATGTGCTGGCAAGGGTGTCCGGGCCTTTGTTCGCCGATCAAGCGGAGCATCTCTGCCAGGGTGTCTTCCCGGGCAACGAATGACGCCTTTAACTCTTCGGGAGTCAGTTGTGCGGGGTTGTAGAGACGTCGACGAGTCATGGCGCGATCGCCCTTCCTTGATATTTCATCCACCACTGTCGCAAGAGATTTGAGCGAAATCGTAAAGTTTCGTCTGGATGTCGTCTGAGGTAGCCATCGGTCTCGAGGTCACGCAACACCGACCGAAGGTTGGGTTCACCCTGTTGTCGCAAGTCATCGAGGTCTGCGAGGCTAACTCCCTTTTCTTGCCGGCAGGCACGACCCAGGACGTCGAGCGCGGTTTGGTGCTCGTCCCCGTCAAACGCGAAGTCGAGGCGCGTCGCGTAATGATCCAGGTGAACAGTGCCGCTCGGCCCTGCCAACCGGTTTGCGAAACACTCTTCAATCAAGTGTGGCGAGACGTCTAGCGGGTCGCCTCGGCAGGCATCGCGAAGCGCCGAAAAGAATAGCTGCACATGATATGGAACAGGATCGCCCAGCAAATCCAGGATTTGCTCAACAGACCCGTCTCCAAGGTCGAAGTTGTAGTCGTGTCCCAGTGAACTCAGAAATTTGACCGCCGTGGCCTTGTCCCACGAATCCAGTCGAAACGGCGTGAGGTCGTTGACGGTGCCTGAAAGGCCGGCCCTCCTCAGCACTCCTTCGTGGCCGATCGATCCACCAACAAGGGTGTGGACCTTTCCGCGCAGTTCCGGCGCCTGACGCCAGTGCCGAAGGCGCGACAATAGCAACTCGGTGTCTCGTTCCTGCCCTCCGGCTCGAAGCATCCTCGAGAGAAGGAATGGTAGCTCATCCACAATGATGAGAAGATGGCGTCCGGCGTCCGGGAGACTCGTCAGGCGTGTCTGGAGTTGGTCCGCTGTGCGGTCCCAATCTCCTCCGATGGCGTTACCGAGTTCGACGCGTAGTGCACCGATGTCGGCGCTGACGGACAGACGGCCGAGGACGTCCTTGATCGCGTTGGGGAACGGAATCGCCTCGAATCGGCTCCGGTATCGGGGATCCGCCGCCAGCGCAGCGAGAATCGCCGCAACGCAGTCCGCTGGTCCCTTGCCGGCCTCGACATCGACATAGAAGACGTCCCAATTCTCGCGAGGTGAACGACGAAGCTCAAGCATTAGGCTCGTCTTGCCCACCCGTCTGGGAGCAAGCATCAGTATATGCTCGCCCTGTTCCAGCATTTCCCAAAGTCGGGTCACTTCATACTCTCTCCCGTAGAGATCGTCACCGATGACAGCCTGTCCCGTTATGTTGCGCATTCACAAGTCTCCTGTTTGCAACTCCCAACAGAACCTCAGCATAGATGACAAAAGAAATTTTGGCAATAGTTTTTTTGGCAAAAATTTAATTGGGACTGAATTTGGAACCAATGCTGTGGTCCCGGATAACGACCGGGTTACCGATGAGGTAACTCAGACGGACAGGACAGACAGTAGAGATAGTAGGGTTCCGCCCCTCACGCACCCCGCGAGAGGTGTTCTACCATCCCTTCCGCGGCCACCTCGCCGCTGGCGATGCAGTCGGCGATGCCGACGCCGCGGTAGCTCTTGCCGGCCAGGGCGAGAGTGGGGAACTGCTGTAACCGGGTCTCGATTCTCACCACCCGGTCCAGGTGGCCGACATTGTACTGGGGCATGCAGTCGGGGTAGCGGGTGGTGCGGCAGAGCGTGGGGGTTCCGGCTATGCCGAGGAGCGCCTCCAGGTCCTCGCGGACCTGGGCTTCCAGGGCCTCGTCTGATTGGTCGAGCAGATCCGGTTGCAAGGCGCCGCCGGCGAAACAGCGCAGCAGGGCGATTTCTTCGGGAGCCCTGCCGGCGTATTTCACGCTGCTGAAGGTGCAAGCCATGATCTTCCGGCGCTCCACGTGCGGGACCACGAACCCATAGCCGTCGAGGGGGTGGGCAATATCGCTGCGGCGGTATGCGAGGTTTACGGTGGCAGTGGACGAGAAGGGAATCGCCCGCAGCTCCCCGGCCAACTCCGGATCCAGTGCTGTCAGGGCTCCCGCCGCGGCGAAGGCTGGCAGGGTACAGATGACGGCGTCCGCCTCCAGCCCAGCGCCGTTGGTGTCCACTCGCCAGCGGCGGCCATCCGGGTCCCAGGACAGCTCCCGGACCGTCTCGCCAAGGCGGACCACGCCGGGACCCAGCGCCTCCTCGATGCGGCGCACGAGCACTTCCATGCCGCCGTCGATGCTGACGAACAGGCTCCAGCGCGCCCCGGTCTCGTCCGCGGCCTGTGCCCGGCGTCTCTGCGCCCGCCGGCTCCCGACGATCACGCTGCCGTGGCTGCGTTCCATCTCCGGGAACCGGGGCATGGTGGCGGCCAGGCTGAGGGCTTCCGGGTCCGATGCGTAGATGCCGCCGATGAGCGGTTGCGCGACACGCTCCAGGACTTCCCGGCCCAGCCGTCGTCGCACGAACGATGCAAGGCTCTCGTCGCCGTCATGGGAGCGCCGGAATATCAGCGGTTCCAGCGCCATGCGCAGCTTGCCGCTCCAGGAGAACAGCGGGCTACGCAGCACCGACGCCACCCGCGTCGGAGCCATCAACAGGAACCCCTCGGGAAGCGGCTCCAGCGCGCCCCGGTGAACGGTGTAGAGTTTCAAACCCCCTTGTTGCGGCGCAATGAGGCGATCAGCGAGGCCCAGGCGCTCACAAAGGCGTAGCGCGGCGGGCTTGTCCGTGATGTAGGAATCCGGACCGAGCTCCAGCAGGAGATTGTCGGCATGCTCGGTGGCGATGACGCCTCCGAGGTGGTTGGAGGCTTCCAGCAGTGTCACCCGGTATGCCGTGGACCCGGTGCGGCCCAACTCTGTCAGCCGGTGTGCCGCGGCTAAGCCGGATATGCCCCCGCCGATGACGATGATGTCTTTGGTCATGTCTACCGCTTGGCTTAGGGTCATACCTTGTACTTGGTAGGCGTATCCACAACCAACTGAGTTAACAGAAGTTTCTGTCTATGCGCTCAGCTCATGGACCGCGTCCACCATGGCTCTGACGTGGTCCACGGGGGTTTCCGGGAGAATGCCGTGGCCGAGGTTGAAGATGTGGCCCGGGCGGCCTTGCACCCGCCGGAGGATGTCGCCGACCCGACGGCGGATCTCGGCCGGGGGCGCGAACAGGGCCACGGGATCGAGATTGCCCTGGATGGCCACGTCATGGCCCACGCGGCTCCATGCCTCGTCCAGGTCCACGCGCCAGTCCACTCCCATCACGTCGCTGCCCGCCTCCCGCATGAGTTCCAGCAGGCCGCAGGTGCCGGTGCCGAAGTGGATGACCGGAACGCCGGGTGTCACCCCCGCCATCAGCCGCTGCATGTGCGGCAGGACGTATTCGCGATAGTCATCGGGCGCAAGACAGCCTACCCAGCTATCGAAGACCTGGAGGACGTCGATGCCGGCGTCGATCTGCGCGTTGACATAGGAAAGGGTGGAGGTCACCAGCCGCTCCATGAGCGCGTTCCAGGCGCCGGGGTCGGTGTGATACAGCCGCTTGGTGTGGATGTAGTTCCGCGAGGCGCCGCCTTCGATCAGATAGGACGCCAGCGTGAAAGGGGCGCCGCAGAATCCGATCAGGGGCACGCGTCCGGCCAGGGCCGCTCGGGTGCTGCGGACAGCCGCGTAGACGTACGACAGGGATTCCTCCGGCACCGGATCCCGCAGTCCGTCGACGTCGCCGCCCGTCCTCACCGGCCGCTGAATCACCGGGCCGCCCGTGGCGTACTCGAGACCCACCCCCATGGGCTCCAGCAGGAGCAGGATGTCGGCGAAGAGAATGGCGGCGTCCACGTTGAGGCGCTCCACCGGTGTCACGGTGACCTCGGCCACCAGTTCCGGGGTCTTGCACAGCTCGAGAAAGCTGACCTTGGCCCTCACGTCACGGTAGTCTTTCATGTAGCGCCCGGCCTGGCGCATGAGCCACACCGGCGTGTAGGGGGTCTTGCCGCGGCGGCAGGCGGTGAGGAAAGGGTGCGCTGTAGCGGTGTCGGTCATCGCGGGGTCCATGACAAGCTCAGCGCGAGCGGTTCTTCCCGGCGCCCAGCGTGACGGCGCCCTCGCCGTACTTGTGCCGCAGGCGGTCGATGCCCTTGTAGAGTTGGTCCTTGGATGCCCGCTCGCGGTAGTCGAAGATGGTGTCCTGCCATCCCTCCGTGGTGATGCCGCTGGTGCTGATTCCCAGGAGGCGCACCGGCCTGTCCGGCGCGAGGTTCCGCGCGAGCAATTCCCGCGCGACCTTGAAGAGGTCCACGTCGAAGCACGTCGGCGCCTTCAGGGTCCGCGACCGGGTGATGGTCTTGAAATCGGAATAACGGATCTTGACGGTGACGCGCCGGGCGCGGCCCTCCTGGCGGCGCAGTCTGGCGGCCACGTCTCCCACGAGCCCGCCCAGCACCCGCTCCATGGCCGCCGGATCCTTGAGGGGTTGCGCCAGCGTGGTCTCGCTCCCGACCGAATGTTCGTGCGCGCGTCCGCTCTCCGCCGGGCGGTCCAGGTTCAGGTAGCGCCGCCCCAGCCGGGGCTGAGCGAGGAGTTGGGCGACGGTGGCAATGCCCCGGTCCACCAGCTCACGATGGGTCTTGGGGCCGACGCCAGGGATGGCCGAGACGTCGAGGGGCCCCAGGAAACGCTCTTCCGACCCCGGAGGCACGTAGAGCAGGCCCCGGGGTTTGACCGCGGTGGCGGCAATCTTGGCCAGGGTCGGGTGGGAGGCGAGGCCGCCGGACGACGGCAACCCCAGATCCTCCTTGATGCGGTCGATGATCTCGTTGGCGGTGCGGATGGGATGGCCCATCAACCGTTCCGTGCCGGTGAGGTTGACCAGTCCCTCGTCGATGGAGAAGGCCCGGACGTCGGGGGAAAAGGTGCGGAGCAGGTCGAACACCTTCCTGGAAAATTCGCTGTACACCCCGCGCCGGCCGGGAACGAAGATGCCGTCGGGGCAGAGCCGGCGGGCCTGGAATCCAGGCATGGCGGACCGGACCCCGTATTGACGGGCTTCGTAGGACGCCGAGGTGACCACCCCGCGGCCGCTGCCGCCGCCCACCATCACCGGCTTGCCTTCCAGTGAAGGGTCCAGGACGCGCTCCACGGACACGTAAAAAGAGTCCATGTCGATGTGCAGGTAGAAAGCCATACGGCACGTTCATGTTAACAGTCTTGACACTTGGGAGTCCATCTCGGGTCCACCGGTCAAGCGATCGGAGCCACAGTGGCATTCCTTTTGCGACCACCCTATGATGAATCGCCAGGAACCTGCGCTGTAGCAACACGAGGGTCCACGGGCGGGTTTCAAACCCGCCCGTGCCCGCACCGCGCTGTCTTTCGATACAGGCTCCTGGGAAACTGAGGGGGTGAGGCATGGCACGGGCCAGGGTGATCTACGAGTGTCAGAACTGCGGTTTTCAGTCTCCCAAGTGGCTGGGCCGGTGTCCGGACTGCGCCCAGTGGAATTCGCTGGTGGAAGAAGCGGTCACGGTCCCGTCCAACACGCGCGGGGATGGGGACGCCGGCCCCGCGCGTGCGCCTTCACCTATCCACGCCGTCACCACGGACACGGACAGCCGCCTGCGCTCGGGCATCGAGGAGTTCGACCGGGTGCTGGGGGGAGGCCTGGTGGACGGCTCCGCGGTGCTCATCGGCGGCGACCCGGGTATCGGCAAGTCGACGCTGCTGCTCCAGGCGGTGGCGGCCCTCAGCCACGACGGCCCGCCCTGCCTCTACGTCTCCGGCGAGGAGTCGGAGCAGCAGGTCAAGATGCGGGGCCGGCGCATCTCCCTGGCGTCTTCGAACCTGCTGGTGCTGAGCGAGACATCCCTGGAGCGCATCCTCGAACAGGTCAGGGCCGTCAAGCCCGCGGTGCTGGTGGTGGATTCGATACAGACGGTTCACACTTCCGCCATCCCTTCCGCTCCGGGGAGCATCGGGCAGGTCCGGGAGTGCTCGAGCGCATTGATTTCCCTGGCCAAGAAGAGCGGCATCGGCACCTTCCTCGTGGGTCATGTGACCAAGGACGGCGCCATCGCCGGCCCACGCATCCTCGAGCACATGGTGGACACGGTGCTTTACTTCGAGGGCGAGCGCGGCCACAGCTTCCGCATCCTGCGGACGGTCAAGAACCGCTTCGGCTCCACCAACGAGATCGGCGTGTTCGAGATGCAGGAAGCCGGCCTCCGCGAGGTGTCCAACCCTTCGCAGATCTTTCTTTCCGAACGGCCTCTGGGAGGGTCGGGTTCGGTGGTGGTCCCGAGCATGGAGGGAACTCGCCCGATCCTGGTGGAGATCCAGACGCTGGTCACCCGGTCCTTTCTCACCCTGCCCAGGCGCACGTGCATCGGCGTCGACACCAACCGCGTGGCCCTGATCCTCGCCATCCTGGAAAAGCGCAAGGGGATGAACTTCTTCGACAAGGATGTGTTCATCAACGTGGCCGGCGGCGTGAGCGTGTCGGAGCCCGCCGTGGACCTGGGTATCGCGGTGGGGGCGGCCTCGAGCTCTCTGGACCGTGCCGTCGACCCCTATATGGCCTTCGTCGGCGAGGTGGGTCTGGCGGGAGAGATCCGCACCGTCACCCGGGCCGAGGCGCGGGTGGCCGAGGCGGGCAAACTCGGGTTCCGCAAGTGTGTCCTGCCCCAGGGGAACCGCCGGCAGCTCCAGCACGTCAGCGAGCCCGAGCTGGTTGGAGTCAGCTCACTCGACGAGTGCTGGGAGATCGTGTTCTGACGTAGGGGCCGGCCCGCCGGTGGCCGTGGCCGAGGGCGACCGCGGGTCGCCCGTACGGCAGATCGTACCGCCAACCTGTAGGGGCGACCGGCGGTCGCCCCTGCCTAGTCCAGGCCGGGCACCACCTGTTCGGAAAAGAGATCCACGGAACGAAGGGCCTCGTCGAGGGAGATGTCGCCGAAGGCGAACTGGCCGATGAGATAGTTGGCGCCGGCCGTGTCGAGTTGGGACTGCAGGAAGGTTCGGACCGTGCCCGGACTGCCGGCGATCCCCTGACCCGACGCGATGACGCCGTCGAAGTCGGGCGGCCGCTGATGCTTCGGGGCGCTTCCCCTGAGCCGGAACAGGTGATTGAAGCTCCGGTGCCAGACGGGGTACGCCCGGCGGGCGATGCGAAGAGCCGTTTCGTCATCTTCGGCCACCACCACGAAGCGGCCCAGGCCGATCTTGGGCAACGCAGCCCCACCGTCCCCGTGAACTTCCGTCCAGACCTCCCGGAACCGGTCGGTGAAGCTGCGCGTGGGAACCGCCGGGTCCAGGCTCACGATGTGGAGCCCCCGGCGGGCGGCCCGCCCGGCGCTTTCCGGCGAGTGGACGCCGTACCAGAGCGGCGGGTGGGGCTTCTGCAACGGCTCCAGCTCCATGGGCACGTCCTTGAAGTTGAAGAACTCGCCCTCGAAGTCGAGGGTCTTTTGCGTCAGCCCTTGCAGGATGAGGTCGAGGCCCTCCGCGTAGATGCGTTGCGCGTCTGCAGGGTCTTGCCCGTACACCGCAAGCTCGATGGGGGAGGAGCCGCGGCCGAAGCCGATGTCCAGCCTGCCGCCGCTCATCTGATCGAGCATGCAGATCTCCTCGATGAGCCGTAGCGGGTGGTGGAGCGGAAGGGCGTAGACCAACGGTCCGAAACGAAGCCGCCGGGTGCGCTGGGCGACGGCGGACAGGAAAACGCTGGGGGACGGCGCCATGCCCAAGGGCGTCGAGTGGTGCTCCGCCAGATGGTAGGCGTAGAAGCCCTCCCGCTCGTACGCCTCTATCAGCGTCAGACGCGCCTCGTAGTAATCCCTCAGCGGCAGATCGCCGCGGTCCAGATGATCGAATACGCCGTAATCCACGAGCCAAGCCGGCGTTGCAACAAGCGTAGAAGTTCAATCAGCTTGGTACAAGGAGAGCACGCGCTTTCCGGGAAGGCCCTGCGCCTCTCTTTGCTCCACCCAATCCTTGGTGATCTGCTTGACCGCGGGAGAGTTTTTCCACTTGTTCCGGTCATCCTCGGAGAACTTGACGACCTTCATGCCATTACGCACGAGTTCCTGCTTGAAACTTACCTCTCCGTCCTTCATGGCCTGTGCTTCCCACGCCCCCGCTTCCTTTCCGACTTCCAAAATGATCTTGCGCTGTTCGGGCGAGAGGCTTTCCCAACGAGCACGGTTTATGGTGATGAGATTCACGCCCGCAATCGGTCCCAGGTTCACCTCGCTGATGTACTTGGTGACCTCATAGAGCTTGAAGCGCTTGGTGGCTTCATACGAAAGCACGCGCGCATCGATGGTCCCCCGCTGCAGCGCCTGATACATCTCCCCTCCCGTGATGCTCACCGGGACCGCGCCCGCGGCGTGCAGGAGCTTGGGCACGATGCGGCCGAATCCGCCGACCTTCTTACCCTGCAAATCTGCAAGATTTCTGATGAGCACCCGACTGGGCAAATGGAAACTGCCGGTCGAGAACACGGACACGGCGACATGGTTGAAACGTTCCCATTCCTTGCTGACCGCGGGAACCTTGTCGATCACGCGTAGCATGTTGTTGCGCGCCTTTACCGGATCGTTCACGGAAAAGGGCAGCGTTGCCACGGTGATCAGCCGCAGCTTGTCCGAAAAGTACGCTACCGCGATGTGCCCGATATCGACGGTCCCTATCTGGACTGCTTCCAGGGCCTCCTTGGCGTGAACCAGCGAGTTCGCCCAGTAAATCCGGACCTTGATCTCGCCCCCGGTCCGCTGTTCGACGCCCTTGGCAAAGCGCACCAGAAGATCGGGCACAGGGGTTCCGGGCCCGCCGGACATGGTTGCCACCTTGAGGATCGTCTCCGCGCCTGCCGGCACCGCCGTCCCCATGACCAACGGCAGGAGCCCCGATACGAACAACAACATTAGCTTTCCGAAAAAACCTCTCTGGCTCATTGATGTCCCTCCTCTGAGTTATTGCTAGATGCTTTTGGCCCGATGCTGCGATAGCGTGATACGGTCGGCAGTGTGTACTTGCCGGAGAATGCCGGTCGCGCTACATGCCTACGTTACCCTTACCTCTTGCCTGCCGCAACCTTCCTGAACTTGAACAGCGTCACCTCGTCGGTCACGTCCTCGAAGACCACCTCTATCGGGATCTCGCACTCCACGTCTTCAGGGGCGCAATCCACGAGGCTGCCGATGACCCGCGGGCCTTCGTCGAGGCTCACCACGGCCAGAACGTACGGGACGTCCTCCTGAATCCCGGGTGATAGAGTCGATGGTAGACGCCGAAGGAATACACCCTACCCCGGCCGCTGGCCTTGACCCAGTCCCATTCCGTGCTCAGGCACTCCGGACAAAGGATCGTCGGAGGAAACCAGTAACTGTGGCAACGCCGGCAGTTGGGTAGCAGAAACTCGTGATTGCGGCACCCTTCCCAAAAGGGACGGGATTCCGCCGTGGGAACGGGAAGCGGCTTGGCGTAACCCGTCACGACGTGGAACTCCCCAGGATCAGGGTCGAATGGCACACCACCATGCCGCCGTGGCCGCTGACCAGCGCCACCTCGGCGTCCTTGACTTGACGTTCCGAAGGATACTCGTGACGAAGCTGCCTCACGGCTTCTGGTATCTGGAGCATGCCTTCGATGTGGCCTTCGGAGAGCTGACCGCCGGACGTGTTGGTCGGCAAAGCGCCGTCGAGGTCCAGGGCGCCCGAGGCGGCGAAGGGGCCGCCCTCGCCCTTCTTGCAAAAGCCGTAGTCTTCGAGCTGGACCATGAGCGTGTAGGTGAAGCAGTCATAAAGCTGGGCTGTGTCCACATCCCGCGGTTCGACTCCCGCCATGCGGTAAGCGGTGGCGGCGCTTTTCTTGGCCGCAGTTTCCACCATGTAGTCGTCGTAGTGCCATCCCCTCAGATTGTTGTGGGATCCGAACCCCAGGATATGGACCGGCGCCCGCTTGAGGTCTTTGGCCCGCTCGCTGGACGTCACCACCACGGCGCCGGCGCCGTCGCTCAGCAGGCTGCATTCATAGAGACCCAGGGGGGCGACGATGAGCCGGGCATTGAGGTATTGCTCCATGGTCAAGGGCTCGCGTTTTTGCGCCGCGGGGTTCTTCGATGCGTGTTTTCGCAACGTGACGGCGATGCTGCCCAACTGCTCTTTCGTCGTGCCGTAGAGGTGGGTATGGCGGCTGGCGGCGAAGGCGTAGTCCGCCACCGCCCCGAAGAGGCCGAACTCCGGTCCGAACTCCTTGGCCAAGAGCTCGTCGGGCAGCATGGAGACCTGCATCCTGGCCTGCGGTGACCTGGTGCGGGACCAGGTATCGCGTCCGTAACCGCATACCACGGTGTGGCAGAGCCCGGCGTCGATGGCCATGCACGCCAGCGCCACGGCCAGGCATTGGCTGGCGCCGCCGTTGTCCAGGCTGGTGCTGAAGGAGGCGTCCAGGCCCAGGATCCGTCCCATGTGCTGGTGGTGAGTGTGAAGGCGCTCGGTTCCTCGGGAGATCAGGCCGTCAACCTCCCCCTTGGCAAGGCCCGCGTCCTCGATGGCATTCTTCATGGCCAGCGCCAGGAGGCTCAAGCTGTTCATGCCCGGCACCTCGCCGATGGGGCTCTGGCCTATGCCCACGATGGCATACTTGCCGCTCAACTTGTCGCTCATCTCACGCCCCCGCCCAGCGAAAGTCCCACAACGGATCGTCGGAGTCTTCCAGGGCCGGGCAAAAGGTATCCACCTGAAGCAGCGTCGCGCATCCCGGGCAACAATATTCGTGATACACGCCGATGTAGGCGTCACCCGGAGGCAGTGCCCGGCCCGCCAGCTCCCGGAGGTCTCGCACCCGCCGCAGGGCGTACCGCTTGTAGTTGTCCTCCAGCCCACAGAAAGGATGCCCGCAGCGGGTGCACTTTATGGCCGTGACGGCTCCCCGGCCAGCCAACTCCAGGTACTCGTGGAACTGCAACACCCGCTGCCATCCCGAGCCGTCCCACGAGTCTTCCGGGAGCGCGGAGGTCACCCCGGCGTACGGCTTTCCTTCGCGTAACCGCGCCTTGCGGAACTCCTGCCTGAGGGCGTCGGTAGCCTTGCTGTCCAGGGACAGGTCCGAATCCAGCACGACGCCGTAGATCTCCTCGGCCACGCGCAGGGAGACAGTCCGCGCCTCAACGGCGTCCACCACCAGCGCGGGGTCCCGATCCAGCGGGTCGCCATAGCCCGCGCCGCCGTTCACGAAGTCCGACACGATGGTGAACTCCGGCAACGCCACCCTGCCGGGAAGCCCCGGCGGGTAGACCCCCTTGCCCCATCCTTCCTCCTCGACCTGTTCGGGCCGCGTGGGGTATTTACCGTCCTTCATCCGCGCCAGCACCTCCGAGCCGTCGGTGGCGAACACCGCGGCCAGACCACCGGTTCCCGTGGAGTAGCCTCCGAAAAGCCCGTTCCCCTGGGGTACGCCGGCGTAGGGCCGGTAATCGACGCTGGAGTCCTGGGAGCCGTAGATCATGTAGACGCGAAAGCTCCCCATGCCGCCTTCGAACTTGCCGAACCCGCCGCCGTCGCGGTTGTGGTTGCGCGTGAAGTAGACGAAGGGGTACTGCATCTCGGTGCGCTCGACGTCGCTGATGCCGGCCGACGGGATATTCACGTGACCCCCCGTATGGACCCCGTCGCGGGTGGGGACCGCGCCGAGCCCGCCGCCGTGAAGGTCGTAGATCCCCTGAGGCGTGACCAGCCCTTCGCGGTTGTGCCCGCCGTAGAAATAGGCCGGCCCTCCGGTGTACCAGCAGACGTGCCACGGCGCGTTGATATCCTCTCTCGCTCCCCCGCTGAAGCGCATCTTGGCGACACACTCGGTCATCGCCGCCACCAGAATGTTGCCGACCCCGGGCGCGTAACCGGTGGCCGCGGGGTAGCGGCAGTTGAGAATCGTGCCCTCCGGCACGTGCACCTTCACCGGCCGGAGCTTGCCGTCACTCCAGGGCACGTCCCAAAAGAGGTGGTTGGTCAGTATCAGGGAAACGTGCGACATGGTGCCGGCCAGGGTGGCGTTGAGATAGTCCTCCGTCTGGGGACTCGAGCCGGTGAAGTCGAACGACAGCTCGTCCCCTTCCTTGGTCATGGCGCACACGATCTTGTAGATCCGGACGCCCTGCTCCTTCCGGTCGATGGCGCTGCCGTATGCCCGTGACACCCAGGTGCCGTTGGGCAGGTCCCGCAGCTTGGCCCGGGCCATGTCCTCCGAATCCTGAATGAGCTTTTCTCCGGCCTCCAGCACGAACTCCCTGCCGAACTTGCGCACCAGCTCCAGATACCTGCGCGAGCAGACGTTGTTGGCGGCGATCATGGCTTTCAGATCGAGTCCCACGTACTGCGGGTCGCGGCACTGCTCGGTCAGGCAGCGGAAGACGTCGCCCCTGAACTCCTCCTTTTCCACCACCTTGAGGCCCAGTATCCGGATACCTTCGTGGAAGATCTCGGTGGCCGAGCCGCGTAGCAGGCCGCCGACGTCCGCAGTGTGCATGCTCGAGGCGGTCCAGGCGATCAACTCGTCTTCGAAGAAGATCGGCTTGATCACCATCATGTCGTAGGTGTGGGCGCCGGCGACGTACGGGTCGTTGAAGAAGATCTGGTCTCCGGGGTGGAAACCGGGGCTCTCGGCATCCCACTCGATGAGCTTCTTGATGGCGTCGGAGGTGGCGGCGGCAAAGCGGAGGTGGCCGGAGCAGGCAAGGGTCATCACCCCTTGGGGATTGTAGAACGAGCACATGCACTCGCCGCCCTGTGAGACGATGGGTGAAGCGGTCACCCGCTGAATGGCCACCCGGCCTTCTTCGCCGATGGCCCAGAGGCGGTGACGGAACACCTGATATCTTACCGGATCCATGGAATGCACCACCAAGGTTGATCGGGTCTCTTAGTGAACCTCCATCACCAGGTTCTTGTAGGCGTCCACCGTGACCCGCCACTCCCCGGGCACCAGGGCCGTGGTCGACGGGGACTCGATGATGGCCGGTCCGGGGACGGCGTTTCCGGCCGTCAGTCTCTCGTACTCGTAAACGGGTGTCTCCACCACGCCTCGCTCCGGCCGCGTGAAGAACACCTCTCGGCTGCCTTTCAGGGCGCCCGAGGCATCCGGGCTACCCGGCGCATGCGGCGGCACCGGCGGCTTCAAGACCGCTCCCACCGCGTCCCCCCGGATGGCGCTTATCTCGATGCCGGCCGTGGCATAGCCGGCGCCCGTGCCGTAGAGGTCCTCGTACTTTTTCTCGAAGATGCCCTTCAACTGCTCCATCCGTTCCGGAGAAAACCGTTGCCACGGCACCGGGATCTCCACTCCCGTGGTCTGCCTCCGGTACCGCATGGTGAAGAACCACCGGAAGCTCATTCCCGTTTCAGGAAATCCCTCTGCCGTCAGCGTCTCCCGGAGTTGTCCCTGGATCCCTGCCAGCCTTTCGTTGAGGCCGTCTGGGTCCACGGGGAAGCGATAGTAACAGGTGGCCACGCGAGTATGGATCACGTCCGCGGCGGCGATCCCGAAAGCCGACAACACCGACGATGTGGGGAAGATGTAGAGCTTCTCGACCCCGAGCTCGGCCGCGTACCCGGCTACGTGACTTGCGCCGGCTCCGCCGAATGCGTAGAGGACGAACTCCTCCGGAAAGTAGCCCGCGGTGATCACTTTCCTGCGGATCAGGTCCGCCATCTTGTTGTTGACGATCTCGTAGATCCCCGCCGCCGCCTCGGTGACGTCCATTCCCAGGGGACGGGCGATCCGTTCCCGGATGCGGTCCCGCGCCTTCTCCAGATTCAACACCTTCCGTCCGCCCAGGAAGTACCCGGGATCGAGGATCCCCAGCACCAGATCGGCATCCGCGACGGTGACCTCTTCCCCGCCCTGGTCGTAGCAAACGGGGCCCGGGCTGGCGCCGGCGCTCTTGGGGCCCACCAGCAGTCCGCCGGTATCGGGGTCGACCCGCGCGATGGTTCCTCCCCCCGCGCCGATGGACTCCACGTCGATGATGGGCTGGAGCACCCGGAACCGCTCGATGACGGGCTCGGTGGCGTAGCGCCAGTATCCGTCGGCGATGAGCCCGACGTCGAAGCTGGTGCCTCCCATGTCGGTGGTAATGATGTGGGAGTGCCCCAGGACGCCCCCCATGTAGGAGGATGCCATCATGCCGCCTGCCGGCCCCGACTGGAAGTTGCCGATGGGCGTTACGTGGTCTCTGTGAACCACGCCGCCGTTCCCCTGCATGTTGAGTATTCGTCCGGTGAGACCTTGCTCACGCAGCATGGTCTCCAGCCTTTCCAGGTAGCGTCTTACGCTCCGCCCCACGTAGGTGTTGATGATGGCGGTGTTGGCGCGGGCGTATTCCCCCACGACCTGGGCGAGCTCATTGCCGAAGGACCAATAGATGTCGCCATCGGGATAGAGGTGGTGGACGGCCTCCTTGACGGCATTCTCGTGGACGGGGTTGGCCCAACTCTGCAACAGGCTCACGGCGATGGCCTTGATGCCCTTTTCCTCCACCAGGTGACGCACCGCCTCCGCCACCCCCGCCGCGTCCAGGGGAACCAGGACCTGACCCGTGTAGTCCACCCGTTCGGCGACCCCGAGACTGCACCCCTTCGCTACCAGGGGCTCCGGCTTGGTGATGACCGTGACATGTCGCACCTCTTCTTCCGGCAACCCGTCCACCCGGCCCACCGCTCGCATGATGTAGGGCGTGTCTTCAAAACCCTTGGTGGTGATGAAACCCACCGGGTCGCCGCTGCGGGTGATGAGCGCGTTGGTGGCGATAGTGCTGCCGTGCTTGACCATCGTGGCGCGGGCCAGAAGCGCGGCAGGCTCCAGTTCCAGCGACTTGGCGGCCTCACCGATGGCATCCCACACGCCGGCGGCGAAGTCCCAGGGGGTGGTGGGAGCTTTCGAGTGATGGATCCCTCCGGCGGCGCTCAACACCACGAGGTCGGTGAACGTGCCGCCGATATCCACGCCGATCACGTACGAGTTGTCTGTCGTTGTCGTGGCGTATCCTCCTCCTCGTGGCTGCCGATGGGACCCGACGCTACGACAGATCCGTGGATGCTGTCAACGCGCCGTCCCAAGGCGGCCCCCTGCGGCGTTCCCTGGACAGCACCGGCGAAGAATGCAATAAGAGGGAAGAGAGTTCGCCCCCCGTTCCCGCCGAGACAAACTCCTGCACTTTTGTCAGTGGGCAGGAACCACTATGCCCGACATCCTCCTGTCCGACATCATCCTTTATCTCGTGTCCGGAGTCGTACTGGGCTTTCTCATCGGTCTTACCGGCATCGGCGGCGGGGTCCTGACGGTTCCGTTTCTGCTGCTCTTCGTCGGGATGCAGCCGATTGCGGCGGTGGGGACTGCCGGCCTTTACGGCGTTCTCACGAAGATCTGGGCCGCCGTCCGGCACTACCGGCAGGGAACCGTCAACGTGGACGTAGGCATCCGGTTCTTTCTGGCTGCCGTACCCGGTGTCATCGTCGGGTCTTTGGCGGTGAAATGGAGCCGGGTGTCGCTCTCCCCGAGCGGGGTCGAGACGCTTCAGGACGTGGTCAGCTACATGGTCATGGCGTCCATCTGCTTCGCGCTGGTGGCGCTGCTGTTCGACTACGAGCGAGTGGACACCCGTTTCCTCTCTTCCAGACGGGGCACCGTGGTGAAGTTCCCATGCCTGTTTCTGGTGGGCGCGGTCATGGGAATGACGTCCATCGGGGGCGGCGTCCTGATCATCCCCTCACTGCTGCTGTTCTACCGGGAGACATCCCGTTATGTCGGCACGTCGATCCTGGTCGCGCTTCTCCTGATGACCGTGATGGCCACTCTCTACGCGTTTATCGGCCGGGGGCAGGGCGCCACGGACGTCGATCTCACGGCCGCCGTGTTCATGTCCGCGGCGTCCCTGGCCGGGGTCCACTACGGCGCCAGCCTGTGCAAACGGATGCCCCCGAGAAGGCTTCAGCACGTCGTCATCGGCGTGATCGTTCTCGCGGTGGTGATGATGGTGGCGGACCGGATCTTGTAGACATGCGGGCCCGGCATGCCGCGCGTACGGAAGGCGCCGGCTGCGAAGCCCCACGAGTGAGGCACGCGACCAAAGATTGACCCAAGGCCGCTCAGGAACTATTAACATACATTGATCGTGCACGGACATGTGCCGCAGGCTCGCGGATGGAGCCTATTCCCCGAACCCTGACAGATGGCAACTAACCACACGCCGGCAAATGACGCGGCTTCCGGCAACGGATCGGACTCCCGGCCGGGGAAGTACGTATACGCTCGCACCTATGCCGGCATGACCATCGAGAAGGACCGCGACGCCGGTGACGACGCGACGGTCCTGTGGCGGATCTTCAAGCTGGCGGCGACGCAGCGGCTGCGGTTGGTCCTGGCCGCGGCCGCGATTCTGGTGGCGGCGGTCTTTCAGATCATGATCCCCCAATTTCTGGGGGACGCGGTGGACGGCGCCGTCTTGCTGCTGGGCAGCGCGTCGGTATCCGCGGATGGGGCGCGGGAGGCCCTTTACGGAACGGCGTTGATGCTCCTGGGCGCCTCGGTCCTGCGCGGGCTCTTCACGTTGACTCACAACTATTGCGGCGAGACGCTGGGCCACCATCTGGCGTACAGGCTGCGGCTGGGCTTCTACGACAAGCTGCAGCATCTGAACTTCTCCTTCCACGACCATGTCCATACCGGGGAGCTCATCACCCGCGGGATGCTGGACCTGGAAGGGGTGCGCTCCTTCATGAACACCGGGCCGCTACGGGTGTTGCTGTTCGCCGTCCTCATCGGGGTGGGCGCCTACGTGCTGGTGTCCACGGACGTGTTCCTCGGGTTTCTGAGCCTCAGCTTCGTCCCGTTCGTGGCGTTGCGTTCCGCCACCGTAAGGCTTCGGCTGCGGAAGATGTGGTTCGAGCTGCAGGAAAGAATGGCTGTGCTCGGCCAGATCATGGACGAGAACCTCACCGGCATCCGGGTGGTGCGGGCGTTCGGCGCGGAGCCCCACGAGCTGGACAAGTACCAGGTCGCCTCGGATCACGCTCTCGCTCTGGCCGCCCGACGCATCCGCACGCGGGTCTCCTCCGCCACCTCCATGAACTTCGCGTTCTTCGTGGCCATGGGCCTGGTGTTGTGGGTCGGGGGAATGCGGGTCATCAACGGTTACATGACCGTGGGGACGCTGACCGAGTTTCTCGCCTTCATGACCATCCTTCAGCAGCCCGTGCGTCAACTCGGCATGGTGGTGAACTCCTTCGCCCGGGCGTCCACCTGCGGCGCGCGGCTGTTCGCGGTGCTGGATCTGGAGCCGCCCATACGCGACGGCGAAGACGTCAGGCCCCTGGAGATCACCGACGGCGTCCTCGATTTCGAGGACGTCTCCTTCGCCTATGCCGGTGAAGGCGCGCCTCCGGTGCTGCGGGGGGTATCGTTCCGGGTGGAACGGGGCAAGACCCTCGGGATCGTCGGCCCTCCGGGCAGCGGCAAGTCCACCATCGCCCATCTGCTTCCGCGTTACTACGACGTCACCGGCGGACGCATCATGGTGGACGGCCAGGACATTCGCGAAGTCACCCTCGATTCCCTGCGCAGGACCGTGCGCGTGGTCCAGCAGGATACGTTCCTGTTCACATCTTCGCTCGAGAACAACATCGCCTACGGTGATCCGTGGGCCGATGACGCCGCCGTTCAGGGCTCCGCCGCCACCGCCCAGATCGACGGGTTCGTCGACCAGTTGCCGGACCGTTACGAGACCTTGGTGGGGGAGCGCGGGGTGTCGTTGTCCGGCGGGCAGAAGCAGCGGGTGGCCATCGCCCGGACCGCGTTGCTGCGGCCGGGGGTGCTGGTGCTCGACGACTCCATGGCTGCCATCGACGCGGGTACCGAGCAGCGTATTCGCGAAGCGCTCAAGGAACATACGGCGAACTGCGCGACCCTCATCGTCTCCCATCGCCTCGGGGCGCTGCGCCACGCCGACGAGATCATCTTCATCGAGGACGGGCGCATCGTGGAACGCGGCACCCATGACGCGCTGGTGGCTCTGCGCGGGAGATACGCGGCGCTGTTCGCCCTGCAGACCCTCGACGGCCCCCTCCAGGATATTGTCGACCTTGCGGCGGATGCCGGGGTCAGGGAGGGAACAGGGGGATGACCTACACTCGGGCCTGGGAGGGCCGGACGCGTCCGCCGCGGGCCGTGGTGGGTTCGCAGATCAACCGCGACGAGGAGATGTTCGGCGCCGCCTTCGACCAGCACGTGGTTCGGCGCTTCCTGACCTATGTCTATCCCTACAGGCGGCGCCTTTATGCCGCCGTCGGCGCCCTGTTGTTCTTTACCGGCGCGCAGTTGGCCATCCCTCTGGTCATCCGTTACGCCATCGACCACGCCATCGTTCCCGCGGGTGGCGACACCGCCTTGCTGTGGGTCGCCGCCGTCATCTTCGCGGCGGTGATCGTGGTGAACTACGCCGCGAACTTTATGCAGGACTGGCTGGTGAGCCGCACCGGCGAACAGGTTATCTTCGACCTGCGCCGCGCCATGTTCGCCCATCTGCAATACGTCGCCCTGGCCTTCATGGACAAGACGGAGGTCGGCCGCATGATGTCGCGGCTGCAAGGGGACGTGTACGCGCTTCAGGAGTTCCTGGAGAACTCCATTACGGCCTTCGGCGACCTCCTGCTGCTCTTCGGCATCGTCGTCATCATGCTGTGGCTGGACTTCAATCTCGGCCTGTTGACGCTGTCGGTGGTGCCCGTCCTCTTCTTCGTCCGCCTGGTGTGGCTGCCGCGGGCCCGGGTTGCCTTTCGCCGTGCCCGGGAGACCAATTCCATCGCCAACGGCGCCCTGGCCGAGGGCATTCACGCGGTCCGTACCGTGCAGGGGATGCGGCGGGAGGCCGTCAACTTCGATCTCTACGGCGAGAAGGCGACGGAAAACCTGAACGCCCACCTGCGGTCGGCGCAATACGCGCAGGTTATGGTGCCCATCGTGGATACGCTGACCGGAGCCGCCCTCGGGGTCGTCATCGTGGTGGGCGGCTCGCTGGTGCTGGACGACGCCCTGGACGTCGGTGTGATGGTGGCATTTCTGTTCTACGTGCAGCGGTTCTTCGACCCGATCCGTTCCCTGACCATCCAGTACAGCATCATGCAACGCGCCATGGCTTCCGGTCAGCGCATCTTCGAGGTGCTGGACGTGCCGCTGGCGGTCCAGGACAGCCCCGACGCCATTTCGCCCGAGACCATCGAAGGAAAGATCGAGTTCCGCGACGTCACCTTCGGCTACGAGAAGAACCAGCCGGTGCTGAAGAACATCAGCTTCACCATCGAGCCGGGGGAGACGGTGGCGCTCGTGGGGCCTACCGGTTCCGGCAAGACGAGCACCACGGCGTTGCTGCACCGTTTCTATGACGTGTGGGAAGGCGCCATTCTGCTCGACGGGCACGACGTGCGGGACTACTCGTCCGCGGCTTTGGGCAAGCATCTCGCCATGGTGCTGCAGGATCCGTTCCTGTTCACCGGCACGATCCGGGACAACATCCGCTTCCGCACCTCCGACGCCGCCGATCAGGACATTGAGCGGGCGGCGAGGATCGTCGGCGCCCATGAATTCATCATGCGCTGGCCCGACGGTTACGATACGGTGCTCGATCAGGGCGGCGGGAATTTGTCCCTGGGACAGCGCCAACTTCTGAGTTTCGCCCGCGCGCTGGTGGCGGATGCCAGGGTACTGGTTCTGGACGAGGCCACGGCCAACATCGATTCCTACACCGAGCGGCAGATCCAGATCGGTCTCGGCGCGCTGCTGGAGGGCCGTACCGGCATCGTTATCGCCCATCGGCTCGCCACGGTGCGGGACGCCGACCGCATCATCGTGCTGCAGGACGGCCGGATCGTCGAGACCGGGACCCATCAGGAGCTGACTGCGCGAAAAGGCTTGTACGCGCGGCTCTACGCTCTGAATTACACTTCCTTTGACGATTTGCCGGAGGATCTGATCAGGGACGCGGTGGGAGAGACGGCACGTTCTTGAAGGCGCCGGTCCGTTCGGCCGTCGCCGGAACTAACCGGGTTCAGGTATCAACTCACCCGCCTGCTTGACGATGGAGCGCAACAATACCCGCTCGGGCCGGCTGCGCGCGAGCACCAGCAGGCCAAGCAACAGGGTGTGAAGGGTATGTGCCGTGGAAGTCGCGTCCACGGTGTTCGAGATCTCTCTGGAGTCCTGTCCCCGTTCAATCGTGGCGCGGAAGAACGCCTCCGCGTCGGCAAATCCGTCGGCCACGACGGACTCGATCTCGGTATCGTGCGGCGAGAGTTCCAGGGCCGTGTTGACCAGGAAACAACCATCGCGGGAACCCTGGTCCAGCACTGTCTCTGCGACGGACTCGAACGGCTTCAGCACCGCCTGGCGTGGCGGTTTCGATGTCGAAAGATCCTTGAACAGTTTCGCGCGCTCCTGGTCGTAGTGGCGCAACGCCCTCATGAACAGGGAACGTTTTCCGCCAAAGGTCCCGTAGAGGCTGCCCCGGCCGATCCCCATACCGTCCACGAGATCCTGTATGGACGTTGCCTTGTACCCATGCACCCAGAAGAGCCTCATCGCCTTCATCAGGGCCTCGTGTTCGTCGAACTCCTTTGGTCTACCCATAAACGGTTCCCTTCATGCACCTGACCCACCATTACGCGAAGTGCACGGGATTTTAACAGAATGGCTGACGACTTCATACAACGAAGCGCAGACTGATATATTACAATACTGGCGTATCTGCGATCAAATTGCGCAGAAAAAAGAACGATTGCCGATTCGCGAAGTGGCGTGTTGGAGCAGTTCGCGAAATGGTAGACCGCCAGTTCACGAATATGGACCGGGCGGTGCCTTGTGGGAGACAACCCCGGCAATGGTGGGCGGCGGGGGGAGTGACGATCGAGCGGCCTCTGTCCAGGCGATCGGAGGCGGCTCAAGGCAGGCTCTCGGCAAATGGGTGTGGAAGTAGGTGGTTCTCGGCCTTCAGGTCGTGGATCGAGCCGCAACCCAGGAGCCGCATGGTGTCCTCGATTTCTTTCTGCAGTATGGCGAACGCCTTGCGGACACCGGCCTCGCCGCCCGCGCCGAGCCCGTAGACGTAAGCCCGTCCGGCGAGCACGGCATCGGCTCCATGTGCCAACGCGATGACGACATCTGCCCCGGATCGGATGCCGCCGTCCAGGAGGATCTTGACGCCGGAGCCCTTCAGAGCGGGCGCTATCTCCTTCAACATGTAAAGGGTCGGGTAGACGCGGTCCATCTGCCGTCCCCCGTGGTTGGAGACGACGATGGCGTCGGCTCCATGCTCCACCGCCAAGTGGGCGTCCTCGACGCATTGCACGCCCTTGATGATGACCGGCCTGTCCTCGCCCCAGATTCCCCGTACCCATGGCAGATGCTCCCAGGTGACGGCGGAAGCACGCAGTTGTGTCCCGATGTCGGTGTACGGCATGGGCGTTCCATCGTTCCGGATCACGTTGCGGAACTGCATCATCCCGCCGTCCGCGTAGTAGCTCTTCAGCCACGAGAGATACCGCATCATCTGGGGCGCAAAACTCAGTTTTTCGATCGGGGTGCCGTTGATGGCCCGCGAAGCGCCCATCCATTCATGGTGTGCGCGGTTGCCCGGGACGGCGGTGTCGATGGTGAGAACAAGCGCGGAATAACCCGCGGTTTTCGCCCGCTCCAGGCCGCGCGCCGCGATCTCTTCTCCGCCGATGAGATAGAGCTGGAACCAGCACGGCCCTTTCGAGGCGGCCCTGATTTCCTCCAGATCCGTTCCCGTCAGCGTCGAGAGCGTGCATATGGTCCCGGCCTCACCGACGGCCTTGGCCGCAACGGCCTCGCCGCGGGGCCAGATCATCCTGGGGCTGCCGATGGGTCCCGCGATCACCGGCAGGTCGATCTCGTGCCCGAGTATCTCGGTGCGCATCTCCACCGACTGAAGCCGCACCCCGGACCTCGGCTTGAACCGTTCCCTTCGAAACGCTTCGACATTGTCCCGGAGGGTGATCTCGTCGTCGGCGCCGCCGCGATAGTATTCCCTGACGATGGGCGGCACGCGCTGCTCCATCACCTGACGGAGATGGTCCACCGTCACGCACCGTTCAACCGCTCTTGCCCAGCGCTTCTCACTGCGCGCGTGGGCGCGTTTCAGGTAGGGTCGAAGCAGAAACATGCCTGAAAGAATAAGGTCCCGCGGCCAAGGAGGTCAAACCCGGTGTTGACGTCCCCCGTTCAAAAGCCGCCCGTCAGCGGTTTGGGGTCGCCCGGGAACAGGCCGTGCTTGTCGAGAAACTCGATCATGAAGCGATCGAAGAGCCAGGGCTGCTCGATCTGGCAGGCGTGACCGGCGCCGGGCAGGACTCTCAGCTCACAGCCGGGTATGCGCTCGTGGAGCGCAAAGGCGGTTGGATGGGCGCCGTCCTCGCTGCCGGTCAGGATGATGACCGGGCAGGCGATGCGCGCGTGATGTCCCTCGGGCTCGGGTGTTTGCAGCGCCCTGAACTGGTGAATGATGGTCTCGACATCGGCGAACTGGTTGCGTTCGGCGAACAGGTTCGCGAAGAAATGCGCTAGTGGCGTAGCGCGGAATGCCGGGCTCAGGTCCTCGAACGTGTACCTCCAGCGATAATCGACCCCTTCAGCCGTGTAGGCGTCGATCCGCCGCTGCGCGAACTCCTTGCCGGGCGTGTAGCCGGTGCCCGTCAGTATCATGGCCGCGGTCCGGTCCGGACGCTGGTGATACATGAACGGGCTGATGGCCGATCCGGTGGAGCAGCCCACGAGTATGGCGGTTTCCCCCGGCAGGGCGTCGTCGACGGCTTCCCAGCAGGCTTCGGCCATGTCGTCCATGCCAAGCCCGGCGTCTCCCTTGGGTGACCGCCCGTAACCCGGAATGTCGATACTAATACACCGATACCACGTGGAAAGGTGCGCCATCTGAAAAATCCAGCAGGATTGGTCCATGGGGTTGGGGTGGATAAAGGCCATGACCGGTCCCTTGCGTCCCATGCGCTCGTAGTAGAGCGGCCCTTCAACGTTGTGCGCCATGACGTCCTCCGTTCCTGGTTTTCTGGGTCACTAGCCGGATTTGTTCAACAATCCAAGTTGCCCGTCCGGGGGCATCGAGCCAGCCGGCCCGGCGCCAGCTCTTCCAGGTCCGGCACCCGCTGGCGGCAGACGGCGGCCACCCTGGGGCAACGGGGCGCGAAGGCGCATCCCGGCGGCATGTCCAGCAGGTCGGGCGGCGCTCCGGGTATGGGCGCGAGCTGCCCCCTCGTACTGCCGGCATGGACCGTGGAATTGAGCAGCCCGATGGTGTAGGGGTGCAGCGGCGAGTCGATGACCTCGGCGATGGTGCCGGTCTCCACGAAGCGGCCGGCGTACATCACCGCCACCCGGTCGGCTATCTCGCACGCCACGCCGAGATCGTGGGTGACGAAGATCGTCGCCATCCCGAGCTCGCGCTGCAGCTCCCGCAGCAACAGCAGGATCTGGATCTGCACCGTGGCGTCCAGCGCCGTGGTGGGCTCGTCGGCCAGCAGCAGCTTGGGTTTGCAGGAGAGGGCGAGGGCGATCATGACCCGTTGCCGAAGGCCCCCGGAAAGCTCGTGCGGATAGGCTTCCAGCCGGCGGCGCGCCGACGGCACCTGGACCAGGTCCAGCATCTCCAGGGCGCGGGCGCGGCCGGCGGCCCAGGAAACCCCTTCGTGCGAGACCACCACCTCCGCGATCTGATTGCCGACGGTGAACACCGGATCCAGCGCCGTCATGGGCTCCTGGAATATCATCGAGACCTTGGTGCCGCGTATGGCGCGCAGGCGGTCCCGGTCCAATGCCAGGACGTCGATATCGTCCAGCAGCACCTTGCCGGCAACCCGAGCCGTGGGCGGCAGCAGCCGCACCAGGGAGCGCATGGTGACTGTCTTGCCCGACCCGGATTCGCCCAGCAGACACAGCGTCTCGCCCAGGCGCAGGTGGAAATCGACGCCGTTGATGGCCCGGAGCGCCGTGCCTTCGCTCATGAACTCCACAAAAAGATCGCGCACGGACAGGAAAGGCCGGTCGTTCACTTCCGCGGGTGCGAAGTCGGCAGTCGTCACGTCGGTCGTACCTCCGTGATACCAGACGGCTCGATCCCGCGGGCCGGCGACTGACTGTGTCCGCTGTCCGGCACCAGCGCGTGGCAGGCAGCCAAGTGGGTGCTTCCCGCGCCGAAGGCATCCAGGCTCGGGTCCCGGTCCGCGCACACCGCTTCCGCCATCGGGCAGCGCGTGCGGAACCGACACCCCGACGGCGGGTTGATGGGGCTCGGAAGATCGCCCGCCACGGGAGGCGCCTGGATGCGCCGGCGCGGGTCCATGCTGAGGCGCGAGGCGATGAGCGCGCGCGTGTAGGGATGTCCGGGAGCGCCGTAAACGCTTGCCACCGGCCCGATCTCCACCACCTTGCCCAGGTACATCACCAGCACCCGGTCGCTGATGAACCGGACCACGTTGAGGTCGTGAGATATGAATACGTAGGTCAGGCCCAGGCGTTCCTTGATCTCGATGAGCAGGTTCAGCACCTGCGCCTCCACCGACTTGTCCAGCGACGACACCGCTTCATCGAGAAGCAACAACCGCGGATTCAGCGCCAGGGCCCGCGCCACGTTGACCCGCTGGCGCTGGCCGCCGGACAGCTCATGGGGATAGCGGTCGGCGAAGATGGCGGGTTCGAGGCCCACGAATTCCAGCACCTCGCTGGCCCGCCGGCGCGCCTCCGCCCGCTTGACGCCCTGGGCGGTGAGGCCGAAGCTCACCTCTTCGGCCATCGTATGCCGCGGGTTGAGCGATGAGTAGCTGTCCTGGAACACCATCTGCACCTGACGCCGAAGCGTGCGCAGGGACATGCCGTCCCGGCCGCCCACGTCGCGTCCGTCCAGCAGGATCTCGCCCTCGTCCGGATCGATCAGCCGCATGAGCAGGCGGGCGGTGGTGGACTTGCCGCAGCCCGACTCCCCCACCACCCCGAGGGTTTCTCCCGCGGCCACCGTAAAGCTGATGCCGTCCACCGCCTGCACGTAGGCGCCGCCGACGCCCCACCAGCCGCCCCGCAGCCGAAAGTACTTCCGGAGCCCGTCGACGCTCAGGAACGGTCGCTCCCAAGCCTCGGGATCCACCGTCTCGGGCGGGTCCAGGCGATTCGCAGTTGCCGGCAGCGCGCTCACGTTTTCACGTCCATGGCCGTGCGCAGGCCGTCGCTCAGAAGGTTGAAGCAGACCGAAGCGATGAGGATCATCACCCCCGGCAGCACCGCGTTCATCGGCGCCAGGAAGATGGACTGGCGCAGCGTGTTCAGCATGAGCCCCCAGTCGGCCAGGGGCGGCGAGATGCCGAGGCCGAGGAAAGACAGGCCCGAGGCCAGGACGATGGAGAGTCCGATGAGGCTCGACGCATAGGTGAGGATGGGGCTCGTGACGTTGGTGAGCACGTGGCCCGTGATGATCCGCGGCGCGGAGGCGCCGGTGGCGCGGGCCGCCTCGACGAAGTCCTGGGCGCGGATCTGGGTGGTGGCCGCCTCGGCCACCCGGGTGATGGGCGGGATGAACACCAGCGAGAGGGATATCAGGACGTTCACCACGCCCGCGCCCAGGGCGCCGGCCAGCCCTACCGCCAGCAGCACCGACGGGAACGCGAAGAAGACGTCCGCCACCCGCATGATCACCATGTTGGTCTTGCCGCCGACGTAACCGGCGACGACCCCGAGGACGCTGCCCGCGAGGGTCGCGATCAGGATAGGCAACAAACCCATGAGGAGCGAGATGCGGCCGCCGTAAATCAGTCGGGTGAACATGTCGCGGCCGAGCTCGTCCGTACCGAGGATGAAACTCGGGCTCAGGATCGGCTTCAGCCGGTTGACGATGCTGGAGGTATAGGGTTCATGGGGCGTGATCCAGGGCGCGAAGATTGCCGCCGCGATGATCAGGGAGAGGATGGTCAGGCAGCCCATGGACACCGGATCGCGCAGCAGCCGCCGGCGCGCCGCCTGCCAGTAGGTGCGCTGGACGCGCCCGTGCGGCGCGATGACCGGTACCGGCGCCTCGCCGACATACGCTGCGGGTGTGCTCATGCCCTCACCTGTACACCTGTACCTTCACTGGCGGGTCATGCGCGGATCGAGGAACGGCTGCGCCAGATCCACCAGGAAGTTCAACATCACGAAGAAGGTCGCCAGCACGAGGATGGTGCCCTGAAGCACCGGGAGATCACGCGTCGCAATGGCGGTGTTCAGGAGATAGCCGGTGCCGGGCCAGGCAAAGACCGTCTCCACCAGGATCGACCCCCCCACCAGATGGCCCAACTGGATGCCGATGATCGCCAGCACGGTGGGGGAGGAGTTCTTGATCACGTGAAGAAACGTCCGCCACGGCGGCAATCCGTTGGCCTGCAGCGTCTGGACGAATTCCTGCTTGCGGACGTCGATGACGGTGGCGCGCACGCTGCGGGCGATGATGCCCGTGGGGATCAGCGCCAGGGTCACGCCCGGCAGGATCATGTGGCGAATGTCGTTCAGACCGAAGCCGCCGCTGGGGGGCGCCTTGCCCATGGCCGGCAGGAGGCCCAGGATCACGGCGACGATGGCGATCAGCACCAGCCCGACCCAGTAGTGGGGCACCGATACGCCGATGATGGCCGTGGTGGTGATGGCCCGGTCGGTCACCAGCCGGCGGGTGTAGCCCGCCAGAAGGCCCAGGCCGATGCCGCACAGGAGGCTCAGGCCGATGCCGAAGGCGGCGAGCTGGAACGTATTGACCATGGCGGGGACCAGGTCGTCCCACACCGGCCGGTTGGCCACCAGTGACAGCCCCAGATCGCCGCTCAGCACGTTGAAAAGCCAGAGCAGATACTGGACCGGCACCGGCTTGTCGAAGCCGTAGGACCGCTTGATCTGCTCGATGAGCTGGTCGGAGGCGAACTCCGGCATGACTGCCGTTATCGGATCGCCGGGCGCCAGGTGCAGCAGGGAAAAGCAGACGATGGATACGCCGAGCAGAATCGGCAGTACGTAGGCCAACCGCCGCAGGACATACCAGAGCATTGGTTATGCGTCCCCAGGAACTGTCCGGGAATCTACTGAGAGGCAGGGAAATGGCCTCCATTTCCCTGCCTCTCGCTACGATCTGCTTACTCGGACAGGCTCCAAGGCTACTTCTCGATGCGGATCCGCGTGAAATCCTGGAACCAGCTCTGCGCCTGTATGAAACCCTTGACGTGAGCGGCCAGCCCGCGGGGATTCATGTCGTGGACCACCCAGACCCACACCGCGTTGTCCACCAGGTAGGAATGCAGCTCGCCGAGGCGGCGGTCCTGTTCCTTGGTCTCGAACGCGTCCAGCGCGTTCAGGGCGAGCTGGTCCGCCTTGGCGTCGGCGAAGTGACCCCAGTTGTAACCCTTGACGCGGTTCTCGTCGTGATAGGTCTGGCCGATGAGGCCGAATACCGGGTACTGTATCGACCAACTGTAGTTGATGGCGTCGACGCCCTTGTTGAGCGCCCCCTCGGCTCCCGCGAACCGCCGCGACCGTAGCGCCTCCCAGTCCGTGGTCTCGAGGGACATGTTGATGCCGACGTCGCGGAAGTTCTCCTGGATGAACTCGTTCATGGGCAGCGGCTGCATCTGGCCGGAACCCGCCGCGGACATCATCACCTTGACGTTGACGGGCTTGCTCTTGCTGTATCCCGCCTCCGCCATCAGCTTCCGCGCCCCGTCCGGGTCGTACTTGACCTTGAACGTGGGATTGCCGAACCACGGATGGTCCGGGGTCACCATTCCTTGTGCCGGCACGGCCAGGCCGCCCAGGAACTTCACCAGGGTTTCGCGGTCGATGGCCAGGTTGGCGGCCTTGCGAATGCGGATGTCGCCGAACGGCGAGCTCTTCAAGTGACTGACCATGTACGGCCAGATATGCGGATAGACGTTGGTGGTCACCTGCATGCCGGCGCCCTTCACCGTGGAAACGGCGTCGGGCGGCAGCGCCTCCACCAGGTCCACCTGCCCGGAGAGCAGCGCCGAGACCCGCGTGTTGGCGTCCGGCATGGGCCGCAAGACCATCCGATCATGCTGCGGGACCATGCTCTTGTTCCAGTAGTCGCCGTTGCGCACCAGTTCGGCGCGGTTGCGCGGAACCAGCAGCACCAGCTTGTAGGGTCCCGTGCCGGACGGCTCGAACGCGAACTTCGTCCAGTCGCGGCCGAGCTTCTCCCACTGTCGCGGACTGGAGTAGAAGATGTTGACCATCTCGTAGAGCAAGGTGCCGTTGGGTCTTTTCGTCGTGATTTCCAGGGTGAAGTCGTCCACGGCCCTGGCCTTCTTCACGCTGACGAGCCAATTGGCGGCATTCCTGGCCTGAAGCCGGTCGTAGTGCGCCGCATTCGGGTTCATCGACTTTTCGAAGTTCCACAGAACGTCGTGTGCCGTGAACCGACTGCCGTCGTGGAACTTGACGTCGTTGCGCAGCTTGAAGGTCCAGCGGTTCCGGTCCTTGGGGTCCACGGACCAACTCGCGGCAAGATTGGGAAGCAGTGCGGAAGGTTTATCGCCCTGGGACAGATCCCACGTCAACAGCGCGTCGTAGATGGACCGGTTGATGAACCGGCCGCCCTCCGCCCCGCCGCTGGCCTGCCCGGTGGTCACCGGAATGTCCGACAAGGTCATGGCGATCCGGAGCACCTTCTCCCCGCTCTGGCCATATACCATGCCCGCCGGCCATGCGAGCGCGCCCGCGCCCGCAGCCATCATCTTGAGCAGCGTCCGCCGCTGCAAAGTGCCGTCGATCACGCCGGTGAAGTCCGAAGATGCAGGTTCCGGTGAGGCGACGGTCGATCTCGTGTCACGAGATGAAGCCATGATGCGTCCTCCTTGTAATGACCCGGCACTAGACACAGAACACCCTGTGAACTCGACTGCGGCCATCATACACCGACGCGGGTAGCCGTCAAGGGGGTTTGGGGTAGGCTCCGGCCGTGCTTCCGACGGCTAACGTGCCTTGGGGTCGAGCGCGTCGCGCAGGCCGTCGCCCAGGAAGTTGAGGCTGAAAAGGGTGGCCGCGAGGAAGGTGGCCGGGAAGATCAGAGTCCAGGGCTGGGACTCCATCTGTGAGGCGCCGTCGCTGATCAGCACTCCCCAGCTCGTCATGGGCTCCTGGATGCCGAGGCCGAGGAAGCTCAGGAAGCTCTCGAACAGGATGGCCCGGGGGACGGTGAGGGTGGCGAACACCGCCACCGGTCCCACGACGTTGGGGATCACGTGCCGCAGGACGATCCCCATGGACGGCGCCCCCATGGCCCGGGCCGCCTCGACGAACTCCCGGCGTTTGATCGAGAGGGTCTCGCCGCGGACGATGCGCGCCATGTCGAGCCATTCCACCATGCCGATGGCGACGAAGATCAGCACGACATGGCGGCCGAAGTAGACCATCAGCAGGATGACGAAGAACATGAAGGGCAGGGCGTAGAGGATGTCCACGAAGCGCATCATGAGGGAGTCGGCGACCCCGCCGAAATAGCCCGAGATTGTGCCCCAGGCGACGCCCACGAGAACGCTGACCACCGAGGCGGCGAGCCCCACCGACAGGGAGATGCGCCCGGCGTAGAGCGTACGCAGCAGCAAGTCCCGTCCGTTGGCGTCGGTGCCGAACAGGTGTCCGCCGGCAAGGGAGGGGCCGGTGCCGATGGCGTCCCAGAAGATCTCGTCGATGGGGTAGGGCGCGAGCATCGGGACGGCCACCGAGAGGATGGCGAGGACGCCGAGCGTGGCCAGCCCGGCCATGGCGGGGCGGTTCCGCCCGAGGTGCGCGGCGGCGTCGTGCCAGGGGCTGCGGCCGGTGGCGGCGGATTGGCGACGCTTGGTGTCCATCGGCGCGTCAGTCATGGCGCACCCTCGGGTCCAGAACGCCGTAAAGCAAATCGACCACGAGATTCAGGACGATGATGAGAGCGCCGTAGGTGACCACGACTCCCATCACCAGGGTGTAGTCGCGGTTGAGGGCTCCCTGGACGAAGTAGCGGCCGAGGCCGGGGATACCGAAGATCTGCTCGATGACCACCGAGCCGGTGACGATGGCGGCGGTGGCCGGCCCGAGGTAGGAGACCACCGGAGTCAGCGCGTTCTTGAGGGCGTGGCGAAAGACGATGCGCCGTTGTGTCAGGCCCTTGGCCCGGCCGGTGCGGATGAAGTCGCTGGCCAGCACCTCGATCATGCTGCCCCGGGACAGCCGCGCGATGTAGGCCACCTGCGGCAGTGCCAGGGAGATCACCGGCAGCAGCAGATGGCGCACGCCGCCGTCGCCCCATCCACCCACCGGCAGCAGGTTCAGGTAGACGCCGATGACCAGTGACAGCAGCGGAGCGACCACGAAGTTGGGGACCGCGATTCCGGTCATGGCGGCGCCCATCACTACATGGTCCGCCAGGGAGTTGCGGCGCTGCGCCGCCCAGGCGCCCAGACCGACTCCGAGGAACACCGCCACCACCATGGCCAGCAGGCCGATCTTGAGAGACACCGGAAAGCCGGTGGCGATCAGCTCGGTGACGGTGAAGTCGCGGTACTTGAAGGACGGCCCGAAATCCCCGCGCGCAAGGCCCTTGAGGTAGCGGAGGAACTGTTGCGGCAGGGGTTCGTCGAGATGGTAGACGCGGTTCAGGTTGGCGGAAATTTCAGGCGGGACCACGCGTTCCCGGTCGAAGGGTCCGCCCGGCGCCAACCGGATCATGAAGAAGGCGATGGCGATGATGATGAACAGCGTCGGCACGGCCGACGCCAACCGCCGTATCACATAGGTCCACAAGGGAGGTCCACGAGTTCTGGCGGGCCTTCTGCGCGAAACACCAGTGCAAGGACACTGAGCATCAAGGCGCGAGCGACAGGTGCCGGGTCGGATGCACGTCCATGACGTTGTCCTTCCACCCCTTGACCCGGGGGCTCACCAGGTGCTGGGTCGTGTAGTGGTAGATGGGGATGATGGGGAGATCCTTCAGCAGAATGCTCTCCGCCTTCTGCATCAGCCGCGCCCGGGCCTCCAGGTCTGTTTCCCTCTCCGCCTTGCGCATGAGGGCATCGTACTCCGAGTTGGTATAACCCGCGGGGTTCATGGTGCCGACGTCGCCCTTGAGCAGCTCCAGGAAGGTGTTGGCGTCGTTGTAGTCCCCGATCCAGCCCGCCCGGAGCACCTGGAACTGCATGGCGCGCCGGGTGGTCAGGTAAACCTTCCATTCCTGGTTGAACAGCTCGGTCCGGACGCCGAGAGCCTGTTTCCACATGCCCGCGATGGCGATGGCGATGCGCTTGTGATTGTCGCTCGTGTTGTACAGGATCTGCACCTTCAGCGGGTTGTCCCTGGAGTACCCCGCTTCGGCGTAGAGCTTCCTGGCCCGGGCCAGTCGCTCGGCCTTGGAGAGGCCCGCCCACGGCACCTTCGCGCCGGCGTACTGGTTGACGCCCGGCGGCACCCATGCGTAGGCGGGGACCTCGCCGCCCTTGGTGACCTTGCCGGTGAGGATCTTCCGATCGATGGTCATGGCGAGGGCGTTGCGAAGCCCGGGCCGGTCGCGGAACGGCGCCTTGGTCAAGTTCAGGGCGTAGTAGTAGGTGCCGAGATACGCGGTGTTGCGGAACTGCGCAGCGAGGTTCTTCTCTACCCACGCGATCTGATCGCTGGGCACGTCATCGGTGACGTCGATCTCGCCGCTCCGGAACCGCTTGAGCTCGGTGCTCTTGTCCTCGGTGGGGTGAAAGAGCACCGCGTCGATGCGCACGTTGGCGGCGTTCCAGTAGTGGGGGTTGCGCTCCAGGCGGATGTGGCTCTGGGGCACCCACTCGGCCAGACGGTAGGCGCCGTTGGAGACCAGGTTGCCGGCCCGGGTCCACTTGTCGCCATGGCGCTCGATCGTCTTGCGGTGGACCGGGTACGCCTGATGGTGCGTGAGCAAGCCGATGAAGTAAGGCGTCGGCGCCTTCAGCGTCACCTTCAGGGTGTGCGCGTCCACGGCCTCCGCCCCGAGCCGGTCCAGCTCCTTGATCTTGCCCTTGGTGATTTCCTCGGCGTTGGCGATGGGCCAGAGGATGAAGGCGTAGCCGGAGCCCACCGCCGGATCCACGCCCCGTCTCAACGCGAAGACGAAATCGTGGGCCGTCACCGGATCGCCGTTGGACCACTTGGCGTTCTTCCGGAGGCGGAAGGTGTACACCTTGCCGTCGTTGCTCAGGGTCCAGCTCTCCGCCACCCCCGGCCCATGGGACCCGTCCGCCGCCTCGGCCACCAGCCCCTCGTGGAGGTCGCGGTGGATATTGGCGGCGGGAACTCCCGACGACTTGTGCACGTCCAGGGTTTCCGGCTCCGCGCCGTTGCCCCGCTGGAGGGTGTTCTTGGCCGCGTGGGCGGAGGAAATGCCCAGCAACAATGCCGCGAACAGCGTGACGATCAACGTTTTGGTGGATGTTCCGGGGCGATGCCTTGCCGGCGCTTCAAGCATGTCCGAGGCCTCCAATGGGGTGGATGGGTACTGTGATGGAGTAACAGGAAGGCTATCACAGTGCCGTACGGCAGTCCATCCGAGCTCCTTCGGAGCCGGGGAACGGACATGCCGCGTGGACTGTTGCCGCCCTTCGTGCTTCGCTCGGCCGCGCCCCGCGCTTCGACGAACCGACTCCCGGATCAGAAGCTGGCGACGGCCGGTTTGGGCGTCCCCGGGAACAGGCTGTGCTTGTTGAGGAACTCGAGCATGAAGCGGTTGAACAGCCAGGGCTGCTCGATCTGGCAGGCATGCCCGGCGCCGGGCAGCACCTTCAACTCGCAACCCGGTATCCGTTCCTGCAGTGCGGCCGCGGTGGGATGGGAATTATCCTCGCTGCCGGTGAGGATGGTGACCGGACAGGCGATGCCGGAGTGATGGCCCTCGGGTTCCGGTGCCTGCATTGCCCGGAACTGGTGGAGGATCGTCTCCACGTCCGCGAATTCGTTGCGTTCCGCGAAGAGGTTGGCGAAGAAATGCGCCATTGGCGTCGCGCGAAATGCCGGGCTCAGGTCCTCGAAGGTGTACGCCCAGCGATAGCCGATGCCCTTGGCGCCGTAGGCGGCGATGCGCCGCTTCGCGAACGCCTTCTCGGGCGTGTAGCCCGTTCCCGACAGGATCATCGCCGCGGTCCGGTCGGGACGCTGGTTACACATGTACGGGCTTAAGGACGATCCCACCGAGCAGCCCACCAGGATGGCGGTCTCACCCGGCAAGGCGTCGTCGATGGCCTCCCAGCACGCCTCCGCCATGTCGTCCATGGTCAGCCCGGCCCCGGCCTTCGGCGACCGGCCATACCCCGGAATGTCGATGGCGATGCACCGGTACCACGTCGACAGATGCGCCATCTGGAAGATCCAGCACGACTGATCCATGGGGTTGGGATGGACAAACGCCATGACCGGCCCCGTGCGGCCCATGCGTTCGTAGTAGAGCGGTCCTTCGATGTTTTTCGCCATGATAAGCCTCCTTGGAATCACTTCCGTTCGCTTCTATCGTCGTCCAATTCCTGGAGAAGGTCGGCCAACGGCGCGACTCCCTCGGCTGGGGTTGGCTCGCTGACTCGTTGATCCAGCCCGACCACCCCAAATCTGGTCTTTACATATTCTTTGGTGTCCTCAGCCGACAGCTTAACCGTCCCTGGACCGCTGCGGACGAAGAAATCCCCACCCTTTTCGGTCTCGACTCCCTTCCATCTCAATGACACAGGCTCCGGGCTCCGCTGGCAGCTCACCACACACACGCTCTTTCCCTCCACGATCTGGACCTTGGGGTCGATGCAGGTGCTGGCGCGGGCGCCGAGTCCGTTCCGCACTACCTGCGCCAAGTGGAGCATGAACTTGTCATCGTTGTCGAGGCAGTCGCGTTCGATGCCTACGACGGCGCCGTCGTCAGCCACGCCTAGCAGGAGGTCGCCTCCTTCGGTGTTGAGGAAGGCCGCGATGGTCTTGAGGGCGGCATGGGTGATCTGCTTGTCGTCCTTGCGGTCTTCCTTCAGGTTCCAGCGGAGGGTGGACTTGAACTCCAGGGTCTTGGATTCGCCCTGTTTGATCAGTTCCTCGGCGCTTCGGTGGTTGCGCAGGTACTGGTCAAAGAGGAGGTTTTTGATGACCTCGCCGAAGGCGGGATCGTCGGTGATGCGTTTGTACAGGTCGAAGTTGGAATCGACGATCTCCTGGATCACCTGCTCGACCTTGTGATCGAAGGTCAACCGGACGTTTTCGCGCGTGTTCACCCGCGACGCGGCGTCGAGGGCCGGGTCGTCGGTGAGCTTGTCCATCATCTGGCCGAGTGTGACCCGGTGTTCCGGGCCGAGCTGGACGCCGAACCGCTCGTTCAGCTCGGCGATGATGCGTGAGAGTGTCTCCATCTCTTCCGCCGCCGCTCCGCGGGTGTCCTTGGCCTCCATGGGGTCGAGTATCCCGGCCTTGCGCTCGAGCGCGATCCTGCCGCTAGCGGTTTCCTGGATCCGGTACGACTCCATGTCGATGTTCTGCTGTACCTCGATGGGCAGTTCCGCCCGGTCGGCCGGCAGCAGGCGGCGCAGGTGTCGCGCGAAGACGTAGAGCTTCTCCAGATCCGTGTCGGCGAAGGTCAGCACCTGGGCCAGGAACGCGTAGAGCCGTACGTAGTCGGTGAGCTGACTCCTGAACTCCTGGCGTTCGTCCTCGTAGAGCTCGCGGAAACGCTCGACCACAGGCGCCAACACCGCGTATAGGCGGTCCTGGGTGACCTTGCGGTCGAAGTAGGGGTTGGCGAAGGCGGCCACATCGGCATCCACAAAGACCGGGAACGCGCCCAGGCGGGTCTGGATTTCGTAGAGCAGATTGGGGTCGGTCGCTTCGGACAGTATTGTGGTCTCGTAGTAGGGCTCGAAGGCGGACTTGATGTCCTCGGCCTCGTTGGCGAAGTCGAGGACCATGGTGCCGGGTTTCTCCGGGTGGGTGCGGTTGAGGCGCGAGAGCGTCTGAACGGCGTTCACGCCGCCGAGCTTCTTGTCCACGTACATGGCCTGTAGCAGCGGCTGGTCGAACCCGGTCTGGAACTTGTTGGCGACGATCAGAAAGCGGTAGTCCGGCGCCTCGAACGTCCTGGCGGTCTGCGTCTCCGGCAACCCGTTCATGCCCGCCTCGGTGTAGGGCTGCCCGCCGTCGGCCACCGTGCCGGAGAACGCCACCAGCGCCTTGAACGGATAGCCGCGCTCGGCGAGGTAGCGGTCCACCGCCAGCTTGTAGCGCACGGCATGCAGGCGTGAGCGGGTGACGATCATGGCCTTGGCCCTGCCGCCGATCTGGTTCTGCACCCGTTCGGCGAAGTGCTCCACCATGATGCGCACCTTCGCGTCGATGGCGTGGGAGCTGAGGTCTACGAAGGATTTCAGCAGGTAGGCGGCCTTTTGCTTGTCGTAGCGCGGGTCGTCTTCGACCGTCTTCAGGAGCCGCCAGTAGGCCTTGTAGGTGGTGTAGCTCACCAGCACGTCGAGGATGAACCCCTCCTCGATGGCTTGGCGCATGCTGTAGAGGTGAAATGGCGCGAATGAACCGTCTTCGCGCTTGTTCCCGAAGAGTTCCAGAGTCTTCGGCTTGGGGGTGGCGGTGAAGGCGAAAGTGGAGAGGTTGGGCATTTGTCCGCGCTTTTCCATCTCCGCCAGGATCGTGTTCTCGAGTTCCTCCTCGGGCGTTTCGGCCTCGGCTTCCTCGCTCTCCGCCTGCTGGAGCGAGGTCGGCGACAGCACCGCCTTGAGGCTCTTGGTGCTCTCCCCGGACTGGGACGAATGGGCCTCGTCCACGATCAGGCCGAAGCGCTTGCCGGGGAGCTCGCCGATCTCCTGGGCGATGACCGGGAATTTCTGGAGCGTGGTGACGATGATGGTCTTGCCCGACTCCAGCGCGTCCTTGAGCTGGCGCGAGGTGGTGTCGATGTTCTCCACCACCCCCAGGGTCTGCTCGAACTGCCGCACCGTGGCCTGGAGCTGGCGGTCGAGCACCCGGCGGTCGGTGATGACCACGATGGTGTCGAAGACCCGGCGGTCATCTGCGTCGTGCAGCGTGGAAAGCTGGTGGGCCAGCCAGGCGATGGTGAAGCTCTTGCCGCTCCCGGCCGAGTGCTGGATGAGGTAGCCCTGTCCCGCCCCCAAGGCACGGGCGTCCGCCACGAGCCGGCGCACGCTGTCGAGCTGCTGATAGCGCGGAAAGATGAGGAACCGTTTACCAGTCTTGCGCCCCTTTTGGTCTTCCTCCTCAACCTCATGGATGACCTGGCGCACCAAGTCCAGGACGCTGTCCCGCGCCCAGGTCTCTTCCCAGAGATAGCCGGTCGCGTAGCCGGTTTGCGTCGGCGGCACGGGCGGGTTCCCTGCGCCGCCGAACTTGCCCCGGTTGAAGGGGAGAAACCGCGTCTTGGCGCCGGCCAGATGGGTGGTGACGTAGACCAAGTCCGTATCCACGGCGAAGTGCGCGAGGCACCGGCCATAGGCCAGCAGCGGCTCGCCCCGCGGGTCGCGGTCGTTCTTGTACTGGCGGATGGCGTCCTCGACGGTCTGGCCGCTCAGCGGGTTCTTGAGCTCGGCGGTGAACAGCGGAATGCCGTTCAGAAACAGCACCAGATCGAGGCTCTTCTCGTTCTTCGTGCTGTACCGGACCTGGCGCGCGACCGCGAAGAAGTTCGCCGCATAGAGCCGGCGGGTTTCCTGGTTCAGCCCGCTCGCCGGCCGGAAGAAGGCAAGCCGGAACGTGCAGCCCATGTCCTTCACGCCGCCCCGCAGGACGCTCAGCGCCCCGCGGCGCTCGATCTCGGACGACAGGCGCTTGAGAAATCGCTCCTTCACCCGCGCGCCGTAGTGCTGGGACAGCTTCTCCCATTCCTTCGGCTGCGTGGCCAGAACGAAGTCCAGAACGTCGCCCGGCAAGAGGCCAAGCTCCCGGTCGTAGTCCTCGGACCCGCGTCGATGATAACCGCCGGGCTGCATCCAGGGATCGTCGAAGGGCGCGGGTTCCTCGGCGACGCCGGCCGGCTCGCCCGGGGCCTCGTCCGGCCCGTGGCGCAGGAGGGCTGCCTCGATGGTTTCCTCGAAGGCGCGTTCGGAGACGGCTTTGTTCATGAGGCGGCCCCCGATGTCGGGTTCGCATCGTGCCTAACGTCGATCTTGCCGGTCACGGCCGCTGAGATGAGGGCGGTCCGGAGTTCTTTGAGGTGTTCGATGGCTTCGCGGACCTTGGCTACGAGGCCATCGATCTTGGTCGTCTCAACGCGGATGAATTCAACGATTTCACGCTGTTCCTGAACCGGCGGTAGTGGCCCGGAGAATTGTCCGACAACAGGCATATAGATAGTTCGGTGGGTTGAGCCCATCGTGAGGCGTTGAAACTCTTGGTCCATCGATCGAAACACGTACAAGAGGTACTCCGGTCGAAGATCTCTATGGCATACCCAGTTTACATAATCCTGGCTTGTAGCCATATCGACGCCCATGATCGCAGAGAACCCCACCGAGGCGGTTCGAGACAGGATAACGGTGTCTTTCGGCAGTAGCCGAGCTGAAGAGTGAGCGAGTCCCAGCTCGCTAACTCTTTCTTGAGTGTCGATGACGTATTCTTTCCCTCCATCACGGATCTGCCAGACATCGGCTAGAGTAAACCAAGGGATCCGACAATCCTTCCAGTACTCCGCATTCTGTCGGCTAGGCGTGTGCCCGGATTCCAGTCGTGCGATGTTTTTTGTGCGCTTCACCTCCCAATGCGCCGGAATCTCTCCCAGCCACTCGACCCCGGAATCCGTCATCCGGACGTCAGGGTCGAGCCCCTTGGTGACCGCCTGCGTGATGAGGGCTGTGCGTTTCTCTAGGAGCAACTCGATCAGCCGCTCCTTCTTCGCCACCAGCGCATCAATCTTCGCCGTCTCGCAGCATAGAAAGTTCGCTATCACGGTTTGTTCACTTGGAGGCGGCACCATGTGCCACATCTTCAGCACATCATCAACCTCAGCGCGTTGATGACTACGGGTGGCGGAACGGACAACGGCGGAAAGACGCTGGCGCGTCGACTCTGACGCAAGGAGGAAGTAAGCCCATTGCATGTTGCAGGATCCCACGTCGAGTGGCACGAATTCGGTGGAACAGATGGTCGGGCTCTCCTTCTCGTTTGCTATGACAACAACCCCCTTACGGGGATTCAATTTTGAAATCAGAAGCCGTTGGCCAAAGATGCGAAGCTTCGCACTATCGATTTCCGACGGGGATTCGAATACACCGTCGCCGGTCTCTTGTATTGACGGAATAGAGTAGTGGAACACAGAATGCTCGGAGATTCTCGAAGGTTCTACTTGGATCTTCTCATACCGGAGAAGTGAGTCAGCGCGCTTCACCTCCCAGTGTGCTGGAATCTCTCCCAGCCATTCAACTCCTGATTCCTTGTAAGCAGGATAAGGCTTCACCCGCTCCGTCAACGCCGCATTTGCTATTTTCACCTGCCGCCGAGTCACGTTATGCTGTCTCCTCGCTTCCCGTCCTCACACACGGCTCCGTTCTTCATTGTGGCCGTTCGATCCCATCCGCCATGGGCCGCCGGCCGGCCAATGCCACTCAAAGGGTGCGCGTACGAGGATGCTTTCAAGGACGGGTGCAAGAAATCTCAGCATTCGGTCTCCAATGACTGAAAACGCCTCGGGTGGTGGTGTCAGAAATGCCTTCTCTTGCCGATAGTGGTTCCACAGATCGTCCTGTTTCGTGTCGGAGTAGAATGCGGGGGTCAGGGCATCCGGGGTGTCCGCAGTCGATGCGGTGCCACGCCGCTCAAGACAGCTCCGGATTGCTTCGCGCAATTCACCGCCGTTGAAGCCAAAGGCCTCCGAGAGCGCCCAGATGTCGTGGAAATCCTTCATGCGGCTGTTACGTTTCCCCAGTCGCATCATCGCCTCGACCTTTTCGGCGATGCTCGTCGCTAGTGGATATACCCGCAGGGAGGGTGCCGGCATGCCTTCGATCAGCGTCCGCATTTCCGCCTCCTGCGGACCG
Organism: uncultured Binatia bacterium (SeqCode); assembly: GCA_965218305.1. Classification (GTDB taxonomy): domain Bacteria; phylum Desulfobacterota; class Binatia; order UBA9968; family JAJDTQ01; genus JAJDTQ01. Next base: position 3,860,333 of record OZ244617.1, read on the forward strand.
GGTGTGATCACATCGCCGAAGCCGAAGTCGACCTGGGTAGGGATTCTCGCTTGTCCCAGGCGGCAGACCATCTTGACGCGCTGGCCCTGATAGGGTTGTCCGGGGCGGATGGAGGAGACTCGCATGCTGTCGAGGTCAAAGATCAAGCCATCCTCCGGGCAGGCAACCGTGCAAATGGCGGTCACAATTTCTCGGACGGATGTCTCGTCGTTCCAACCCAAGGCCAACAAATCGACGTCGCGAGTTCCTCGGTAGGGTTCCTCCATCCAAACGGCCAGTAGAGTCGCTCCCTTTAGGATGCATCGGTCGCGTACCAGCGACATACCGAGACGGTAGAGAAACCTTTCGCAGGCGTAGCGAGCGAGGAGGAGTTGGAACTCCACACCACTTTGTTTCGACTTGTTGTACAGGCGGGCTCTGATTGACGCCGCGACATCTTTACTCATTCGATGCCAACCTCCAGCGCGGCGCTCAGCCGGCGCGAAGGTAGTTCCTCCAGTGTTCGGTACAGAGAATCCACCGTAACCTTTTGTTCCCGGAGGGCGTCGCGCAGAGCCTCAACCGCGGTTTCCCGTCCAATGAGGTGTTCAAATCGGAAGCAATCGACGATCGTGCGAGCTGGCGACGTGATGCGCGCTGGAACACCCTCGAACACGGTGTCGCGCACCCCATAAGTCCAGGCTGCCCCGCTGAACCGGACCAGGCGGGTTCGGAACTGTGGGAGCCGGGGAGGTCTCGCCTTGTGGTGAATCGCGATCCAAACCTGGTGTGGAAGCTGGGTGCCGATCTCGTATATTGTGAGTGCCGTAAGCAGGCAAACGACGGCACTGGGGACACGGGCGCAAACGGCGGCTACGGTAGCATGTTCAGTAGGTTCGGCGCTGGCAAGTCTGTAAAGGCCGCGCTGGACCCGCTCAACTGTACCCGCTTTGATCAACTGGCCCAGTTGGTCATAGCTAATCCCCAACTCATCGATTTGACTCGGACGAAAGAAGACTCCGAGGCCGGCCGTCTGAAGCCGGTCTCTGTCAAGTTTGGTGGTGGCTGTCATTTTAAATTGTCGGCAAGTCTATCATAGTTGCCGACATTATATCGGAAAGATTCACGGTCGGCAACTGAAAACCAACAGCCGTGCTTTGGTGTCACAGTAGGTTCTTCGGCAGGCAGTCCCTTGATTGACAGAATGTCGGCACTCTCGGGATCGATGCCGATGTTTTGTAGCCATTATCCGGCCCGCATGTCCTTCAACATCTCCAGGATGTCGTTCTCGATGGTTTGGATGTCCGCCTCGACGTCCGCGACGGGCCGAGGCGGTTTGTACCGGTAGAAATAGCGGTTGAAGTTGATCTCGTACCCGACCAGGCCGACTCGTCCGTCCCTGTGGTCGCGCTTGGATGTGTCGATCCAGGCGTCGGGGACGTGGGGTTTGACCTCGCGCCCGAAGAACGCGCGGACACTGGCCGGCACCTTCGCGGCGTCCACGGGATCTTCCCCTTGCGGGAGAGGCACGCGTTCGGTGTCCCGCAGGTCCGGGTCCGGCTCGGGCTCGCCATCGGCGCCGCAGCAAATGGTCGCCGTCTCGTCGCGTTCGGCTAGCGCGGTGAGGATCGCCTTCTTCATCGGAGCGGGCAGCTTGATCTGAGCCTCTGCGGCCGCGCCCGTGAGCGCGGCGAGAAACGCATCCCGGTCTTTTTGAAGGGTGTCGGGCATCCCTTTCAGCATGGCAAGGATGGCTTGCTGCCGGGCACGGCCCCCAGCCTCTTCCTTGGCCCTCGCCTCGCCTCGCTTCCTGGACTTCGCCAGATTCTGAAATCCCTTCTGATCCTCCAGGCGGGCGATGCGTTCGGGGCTGGCCTGGAAGTTGAGCCGCAACGGGCGTTCGACGGTGATCTTGCGGAAGCCGAATTGGGTGGTGGGGAAGATGCGGCTGACGATTGCGTCCTCATCCTCATTGCCCTCGATACGCGTTCGTGTATCGCCGTCTTTGTAGTCGGCCAGCAGGGTCAGCACGTCTATGGCCTTGTCCGGTGGGATTTCGCGTCGCTTGTCGCCGAGGCTCCGGCGCATGGGTGACCAGAACGACGTAGCGTCAATCAGATGCACCTTGCCCTGGCGCTCAGGCGCCTTGCGGTTGGTCAGGAGCCACACGTAGGTGGCGATCCCCGTGTTGTAGAAGAGCTGCTCGGGCAGGGCGATGAGGGCTTCCAGCAGGTCGTTCTCGAAAACGAAGCGGCGGATCTCGCTCTCGCCGCTACCAGCGTCGCCGGTGAAGAGCGGCGAGCCGTTCATGATGATGGCAATGCGCGCGCCGCCTTGGTCGGGCGGCCTTGCATGGGCGAGCATGTGCAGCAGGAACAGGATCTGGGCGTCGCTGATGCGCGGAAGCCCCGGTCCGAAGCGTCCGGCAGCGCCGCGTTGGTGCTCCGCTTCGACTGTCTCCTGGTCGCGTTTCCAGTCCTTGCCGTAGGGCGGGTTGGCAATCAGGTAATCGAAGGTCTGGCCGGCATGGCGATCGTTGGAGAGCGTGCTTCCGAAAGCGATGTTGTCGGCATCGCGACCGGTCGGATCCTTCATATAGATGTCGGATTTCGAGACCGCCCAGGTCTCCGGGTTCACTTCCTGGCCAAAAAGGTGGATTTCCGCCTGTGGATTGATCGCGGGCCGAACCCGTGCTGTCTCTCCCGAGCTGCCGTTGCCGCGCAGTCCACCCGCTATGTGTTCCTTCGTGATTGTGAGCATGCCGCCCGAGCCGCAGCAGGGGTCATACACGCTGCGCACAATACCAGGGCCGGCGATGAGGTCTTCGTCACCCACAAGCATGAGGTCCACCATCAGGTGGACAACGTCCCGTGGCGTGAAGTGCTCGCCGGGGTTCTCGTCCAGGGCCTCGTTGAACTTACGGATCAGTTCCTCGAAGATCGTCCCCATGGTCGCGTTGTCGATCCGGTCGGGGTGCAGATCCACGTTCTTGAAGCGCTCCAGCACCTGGAACAGCAGGCCTGCCTCTTCGAGCTTGCTGATGGTGTTGTCGAAGTCGAACCGCTCCAGCACGTTCCGCATGTTCTCGCTGAAGCCGGCGATGTAGTTCCGGAGGTTTGCCGCGACCTGCGGCGCGTCGCCTAGCAGCTTGTCGAAGTCGTAACGCGAGGTGTTGTAGAAGGCGAAACCCGAGGCGGCGCGAAGCGCCCGGTCCAGGTCCTGCAGTCCGCGCTTGCTCAACTCCGCCTGCCGCTTCAGCACGGCCTCCTTGGTGTCTGCCAGCACGCAGTCGAGCCGGCGCAGCACGGTTAGCGGCAGGATAACGTCCTGGTATTTCCCGCGCTTGAAGCTGTCGCGGATCAGATCCGCGACGCTCCAGAGAAAGCTGACGATCTCGCCGTGGTTCATGAGGATACTGAAAGGTCTAGGGCCAAGGCTCAAGCAGCGTCTGACAGATAGGGTACCAAACTACGCAATGGCCAGGTAGGACGCCGAAGGGTATGGAATCCGGATAAATGCCTGCCATTCTTCGAGGCAATCCCGGAGACAGATTCTGGTCGAACAACAGCCTCACTCTGATGGCACTGAAACGAATCGGCGCTCTCGGTCAGCGGCGAATGCTAAGCAGGCGCGGATGTCGGCACGCTCGAGATCCGGGAAATCGGAGAGAATTTGATCCTCGGTCATGCCTGATGCCAAGTATTCGAGAACATCGTAGACGGTAATGCGAAGCCCCCGGATACATGGTTTGCCACCGCGCTTTCCCGCCTCGATGGTGATGATCTCTCGATAGTTCATGGCTGTAGCCATTCTAGCCGCCGCAGCGGCTCCAGAACAAGCTCCCGGAACCGTGGCGGCGCCCCTAATGACGGGTCGATCTGGCAGTATGGAAGGGACCTTATAACGTCCGCGAAGTCCGGGCAAGCTTTACGTCTACCCCGCCCGCATCCCCGCCAACGCATCCACGATCGCGTCCGCCTCCAGTCCCATCTCCAGGATCTCGATGTTTTCCGCGTACTGGTCGGGGTCGATGGCGGCTTTCACGTTGGGCTCGAAGACGTGGTAGGCCTGGAGGCCGAGCTCCACGCCTGCAAGGGGGCCGGCGTAGGAGGGGTCGCCGGTGGTGACGGTCTCGAACTGCACTTGGCTGCTCTCGGTGGTGGGGGCGCCGAGCAGCACAACGATGCCGTCCTTTCCGAATGCTTCAGCGAGTTCTTTGATTCGACCTTGATCCTCAAGGTCCATGGCCCCAGCGGCTGTTCAGACGAAGCACTGGGTGGCGGAGTACGCGACCTCGCCTCCCAGTCCCGTGATGGCCTGCTCGATGACCGGGGCGGGGACGCCGTCCCGCTCTCCGAGGATGATCAGCTTCTTGCCGTTGAGGGCGATGGGTTCTGCGGTCATGGGATTTCTCCTTGCTTTCTGTGGGGTCAAATCTTGTACTAACAGTCTCGCGTTTAGAAAGTGAGTTATCTCAAGGTGTTACCGCTTGCCTTTATTCCCCGTTTCGTTCGATCAACACCGACATTCCGTCCGTGAGCTCGGTCATCTGGCCGAGGAACAGGCTCGCGCGAGCCACCAGCAGGCAATTCCGGATGGCGCCGGCGGCCATTTCCCGGAGCGCGTGGGGCATGTAGACGAAGCCGGAGGCGATGTGCCCCTGGGTGGGGGCGTAGCCGCACACCCCCTTGGCACGCGCGAAGCCGGCGATGTCGCTCCGGTCGATCTCCTTGGCCACGGCCAGCATGGCGGCCATCATCTTGTAGTTGCGCGCGGCCACGTCGCCGGCCTTGGCCGACACCATGATGTCCGGATTGTGCAACTCGGTCACCACCCGGTCGAGCCGGTCGATGCCCCATTCTAACTGCCGTAGCGGCTCCAAGACAAGCTCTCTGAACTGCTTGTCCAGGCCGGTGCCGGCCTTGATGGGATGGCGTCCGACTCCTGCAAGGTTCACCACGGGGCTTTTGCCGTCGTCGCGCCCGATCCACACGGCCACCGCCGCCAGCGCGTCCTCCAGCACCGGGATGCCCTGCTCCAACTGGTAGAGGGACTTCATCCCGAGCTTGGGAAGCGACCCGCCGCCCACCACGACGACGTTCTTGAAGACACCGCTCTCCACCAGCGACGCGCCGATGACCATGGCGGGAATGGGCGCGGCGCAGAAGTCCTTGATGTCGATGCCGGTACTGAGGTCGCATCCCGCGAACTCGGCGATGGCCTTGGCCATGTTGCCGCCGCCGCGCTGGTAGCGGTCGCCCACGGCTTCTTCCGAGCAGCTCAGCACGAGGTCGACGTCGCTCAGGCCGAGGCCTTCCACGTGGTGCAGCAGTTCGTGCACGGCCAGGGCGCCCGAAACCTTGCAGGAGAGATTCTCCAGGAGCACCGGAGCTGACAGCGATTCGTCCTCGGAGTGGCCCGTCTTCACCACCCCCACGGGTGCGCCTTCGCCTCCGGCGAACAGCGGCAGGCAGTCGGCCGCGGCCAGCTCGGCCTCCAGTTGCGTGTCAGTCATCTGCGGGGGCGTTCGGGAGGCCAGGGGCGCGGTCAGCGGCGAGGCCGACAGCCCGGGGCTCATCTCCTCCCAGAACCGTTCCCGCAGCAACACGTGCTTGAACGGGTCCGCGCAGGCCAGCAGGGCGAGGAAACGCCGTTCCTCCATGATGCGGCCGAAGGGCGGCACGCCGTTGTCTGCCTCGGCGAGCTTGTCGAACCAGGGCTGCTCCACTTCCCACAGGCGGTCGGGGGACTGGCTTCCGATGAACACCTGATTGGGCAGGTAGCGGCAGGCGTCGTGGTAGCTCCACAGGCCGCGCGAGAGGTCCCCGAGGAACTCCGGCCGCGCCTTGGCCTCCCGGAACGGCTTCGAGCCGTACCGCACCAAGCTCGGAGTGTGGGCGAGCATCGTGGCGGCGCCCCTGATGACGGCTTGGTTGGTCGACATGGAAGGTGACCTTATACCGTCGGGGAAGGCCGGGCAAGGCCGTACAGGGTCCTTTCGCAGGGCGCAGAAGAGGGCACGGCAGGGCGTTTGGGACGAGGAACGGAAGGCGCAAGTGGTTGAAAACCATTCGGGTCGATTCAGCTTCTGCTCTGGATCCCGGATCAAGTCCGGGATGACAATCTGGGGTCCGGGGTGATGGTCTGGGGTTCGGGATGATGGTATGGGGTCCGGGGTGACGATCGGACGTAAGGGCGACCTCCCGTCATCCCGGGCTTGACCCGGGATCCAGGCTTGGGGGTCGGTCTGAACCGCATCGGCATCCACCATTCGCGGCCCTGAAGCGGCCACGTGATTCGCAGGCAAGGCCAAACGGTTCCCCTCGACTCGCCAAGCGCCTTGTAATATGATCGCCGACGGCATAGAGATGTGCCGCGACGAGCCCAGGAGGGAACCATGCACGACTCGAAGCAGAAGCAGTTCGTCATCGACGCGGTCGAGGAGAACCGGAACAACATCGCGCTCCTCGGGGACAATATCTTCTACTTCGCCGAGCTGGGGATGCAGGAGTACCGCACCTCCGGGCTCATGACCGAGATCCTGGAGCAGGCGGGCTTCGAGATCGAGCGGAACATCTCGGGGATGCCCACGGCCTTCATCGCCACCTATGGGTCGGGGACGCCGGTGGTGGCGCTCCACACGGAGTTCGACGCCACGCCCTCGAGCTCGCAGATGGCGGGCGTGGCCGAGCAGCGGCCCATCGTCGACGGCGCGCCGGGGCATACCGAGGGGCACAACGTCAACGCGGCGGTGATGATCGGCGCGGCGGTGGCGGTCAAGAAGACCATGGAGCAGTTCGACATCGAGGGAACGCTGCGGATCTACGGCGCTCCGGCCGAGGAGCAGCTCGTGAGCCGGCCCTATTTCGTCCGCGACGGCTACTTCAAGGACGTGGACGTGGCCCTGCACGACCACATCGGGTCCAACCTGGGCACCGTTTACGGCCTGCGGCAGTACGCCCTCATCTCCGCGGAGTTCACCTTCAAGGGCGAGAGCGCCCACGCGGCCACCTCGCCCTGGACCGCCCGGGACGCGCTGGACGCGGTGGTGCTGATGGATATCGGCTGGGACAAGCTGCGGGAGCATCTGGAGCCTTCCCAGCGCAGCCACCGGGTCATCACCAACGGCGGCGATCAGCCCAACGTAATCCCCAACACCTCGACCATCTGGTGGTTCTTCCGCGAGGCCACCGCGGAGAAGGCCCGCGCGCTGTTCGAAAAGGCCAAGCGCGTCGCGCAGGGCGCGGCCACCATGACCGACACCACCTACTCGGTGAACGTGCTGAGCGCGGTGGCCCCCACCCGGTGCAACCGTACCCTGGCGGAGGTGATCCAGAAGAATATCGAGGCCGTGGGCATGCCGCAGTGGTCCGAGGCCGAGCAGAAGCTCATCACCGATGTCCAGACCAAGGTCAACGTCAAGGCCACGGGAATGCCCACACAGGTGGCCCAGCTACGGGAAGCGGTGCAATCGGTGTCCGCCAACGACTCCGGAGACGTCTGCTGGGTGGTGCCATCGGGTGTGGTGAACTTCCCCTCCAACATTCCGGGCATCGCCTACCACCACTGGGGCGCGGGCGTCTCCCTGGCCACCTCCGTGGCCCACAAGGGAGCGGTTGCCGGCGCCAAGACCATGGCGGCCTCGGCCGTCGACTTGCTGATGGACCCGCAATTGGTGGCCCGGGCCAAGGAAACCTTCAAGGAAGAGATCGGCGACGTGGAGTACCGCCCGCTGCTGCCTGACGATCAGCAGCCGCCGCTGGAGCTCAACCGCATCCTCATGGAGCGCTACCGCTCCGCCATGGAAGCGCACTATCCCAAGGAGAAGCCCGCATTCAGCTAACGCTGCCGCTTGAGGGGCAGGAGGTGCGGCTGCGCACGCTGCTTGACCGCGCCACCTCCGGCGAAAGGATCCACGGCAGGCCCCGGTTCCGCCCGTCGCTGGTGGACAAGGTGCCGCGAGACCCGTTCTGGGTCTGGTGCCAACACCATGTACCCCGGAGCGAGGCGGTGAACGAAGTCGGCCGCTACCAGCAGATGCGCTACCGCCGCGGCGTCGAGCACGAGGACGCCTGGGTGGCCGCGCACTATCCCCATGCCCTGGCGATCAAGCCCGACTTCGGCTACGAGGCCCTGGCCCGGACCCTCCGGGCCATGCTGGAGGGCGTTCCCGCCATTCATCAACCGCAACTGTGGGATCTCGGCCGCGATGTCTACGGCCGGGGCGACCTTCTGGTGCGCGACGACAGCCACGGCTCGGACCTCGGCCCATACCACTATCGAGTCATCGAGATAAAGCGGGCACGGAAGCTCAGGGATGCCTTCACGCTCCAGGCCGCCCTCTACAACCGCACCGTCGGCGCCGTCCAGGGCTACACGCCCCGACAGGTCACCGTTGCGCTGCGGGACGAGGTCCGTCCCGTGGACGTCTCGGGCTCCGGGAACCAGATCGACGACGTCGTGTCGCGCTGGATAGAGCTTCGAGACGGCGCGGTGGAGCAGCCCGAGCCCGGAAGGCCCCCCGACGTCACCGACTCGCCCTGGCGTGTGTACGGCAACAAGCTGGTGCACGAGCGCCGGGCCCTGGTGCTGCTGGCGGGGGTGCGGGCGCCCGAGCGCGCGAAGCTCAGAGCCGCGGGAATCCACAGTGTGGACAAGCTGTGGAGCCGCTCGCCCGAAGAAATCAATGACATCCTGGGACCGCACCACGGCGCTACCGCCTACCACGTGGCCCAGAGCTACCGGACCGGCAAACCCGTTTCCAGGCCCGGCCGCGAGCTACGGATCCCCCGGGCCAGCCGGCTCCTCTACTTCGACTTCGAGACCTCCGACGACATGCATCCGACCATGCCGCCCCACGTCTACCTCATCGGCTGCTGGGACGGCACCCGGGACCAGTTCGTCAAGTTCCTCGCCCGCGGCCCCGAGGACGAAGCCGAGATCTTCGAAGCGTTCATCGACTACGTCGGCGACGACGTCGAAGCCGCGCGGCTGTACCACTGGACCGACTACGAGGTGCGGCAGATGAGGGCCGTCATGCGCCGTTGGCCGCGTCTGGAGGCACGATTGGCGCGCCTGATCGGCTCCTGCGTCGACCTGAAACGATGCATCCAGGACGCCGTCTACCTGCCGGTGCCGCGGTTTTCCATCAAGAGCGTCGCCCCGGCCCTGGGGTTCAACTGGCGCCAGCAGGGATTCGGCGCCTACGAGGCGCTGCTCTGCTACTGGGACTCCATCGACACCGGCGACCGCGCCTTGGCCGAGAAGGCCGTCCGCTACAACGAGGACGACTGTCTGGCCATGTGGCATGTGGACCAGAAGCTGACCGGAGGCAGGTAGGCTTGTTCCCCCGTAGGTCGGGTTAGCCGCAATACTGTTGCATTAAGGATTACGCTTCGCTAATCCGACCTACGGCATACGGATTACCCGAATCGGTGCTGTGGGGCGCGCCCGCACGGCGCTGCCGCCTGAGACGGGCTCCTAGGCGCTGCGCTTGATCTCCTCCGGTTCAGGGGCGGTGGCCCAGCGCAACGCGTATTCCTTGACGGACGCGTAGAGCACCGGAATCAGCACCAGCGTGACCAGCATGGAGGTGATGAGGCCGCCGATCACCACCCGGGCCATGGGCGCCTGAATCTCGCCCCCTTCGCCCAACGCCATTGCCAGCGGGACCAAGGCCAGGGCCGTGGTCAGGGTCGTCATGAGGATGGGCCGGAGGCGGGTACGGCCGGCGTAGACCACGGCATCGGCGATGCTCAGGCCTTCCTCCCGTATCTTGAGGTTGATGTAGTCCACCAGGACGATGGCGTTGTTCACGACGATGCCCACCAGCAGGATGATGCCGATATAGGAGTTGACGTTGAAGGTCGTCCCGGTGGCGTGGAGCGCCGTGAGAACGCCGACGGCCGCGAAAGGAACCGCGAACATGATCACCAGCGGATCGATCAGGCGCTCGAACTGGGCCGCCATGACCATGTAGACCATCAGCAAAGCCAGCAGCAGGCCGATCTGGAGCTCCGCAAACGCCTTCTGCTGCTCCTCGAAGTCCCCGCCGACCTGGACGAGCACTCCCTGCGGCAGCGCCATCTTGTCCAGGGCCGCCTGAACGTCGGCTACCGCCGCTGTCATGTCCCGTCCCGCGACCTCGCCGGAGATGGACACCACGCGTTCCTGATTGAGGCGTTGAACCGACATGGGTCCGCGGCGTTCTTCCAGCCGCACCAGGTTCTTGAGCGACAGGACGCGGCCCGAGCTGTCCGAAACGGTTTGGTCCAACAGCCCGCCGAGCTCCTTGCGATCGTCCTCGCCCAGCCGAACGATGACATCGTACTCGTTGCCGCCCTCGCGATAGAAGGTCGCCCGGGTGCCGCCCAGGCTCGCCTGCAGGCCGCGGGCGATGGTCTCCACCGGTATGCCGAGGCTCGCCGCCCGCTCCCGGTCCACGTGGATACCCATCTCCGGCTGTCCCTGCTGCCGGCTGATGCGCACCCCCTCAACCCCCTCAACCCCTTCCATGGCCGTCTTGACCCGTCGAGCGATGCGCTGTATCTCGTCGAGGTCGTGACCGCGCACCTTCACGTCCAGGTTGTCGTTGTCGGTGAAGCCGAGCCGCCGGAAGATCCACAGCCCCGAGCTCGCACGGACACGGGCGCGCACCCCCGGCACTTCACCGACCCGCCGCCGCAGGGCCTTGACGATATCCTGGTCGGACCGGTCCCGGGTGGCCCTGGGCTCCAGCCACACGTGGATGTGACCCTGGTTCTTGCCCCGGGCGCGCCAGCCGAACCGGCCGAAGTGGGTGAAGTTCCGGTAGGGCTCGGTGACCTCCTCCTTCGTGATCGCCTCGAGCTGCGTGAACGCACGGTCGGTCTCCTCCATCTTCGAGCCTGCCTCGGTCTCTGCCCGGATGGTCACGTTGCCCTCGTCGGCGCGGGGCATGAACTCCCTGTCGATGCCGGGGTAGAGGAAAAGACTGCCGGCGAGGAAAACGGCCGCCGCCGCCAGCACTGTGACGCGATGGCCGAGGCTCCACTGCAGCAATCCCTGGTAGGCGCCGTCCAGACCCGTTTGGGACTTCTGGCCCGCGCGGAAGAGACGCGACAGGAACCACCCGGGGCCCGCATGCCCCGGCCGGCCCAGGAGCTGGTGCGCCATGACCGGGACGACGGTCACGGCGACGAGCAGGGACGCCCCCAGGGAGAAAAACACCACCCACGCGAGCTGTCGAAAGAGAATGCCCGCCGAGCCGGGCACGAAGATCAAGGGCAGAAAGACCACCACGGTGGTCAACGTGGACGCGGTGATGGCCCCCACCACCTCGCGGGTGCCCCGGAGCACCGCCTCCCGGCGATCGCCGCCGGCCTCGTGGTGCCGGTAGATGTTCTCCAGCACCACCACGGAGTTGTCCAGCAGCAGCCCGATGCCCAGGGCGAGCCCGCCGAAGGAGATGATGTTGATGCTGAAGCCCTGGAAAAACATCAGCGAGAAGGTGGCGACGATGGAGATGGGGATGGCAGTGGCGATGACCACCGTGCTGCGTATGCTGCGCAGGAAGAACAGCAGCACAATCAGGGCCAGCATGCTGCCCCAGACCGCGGCCATGGTCACGTTGTTCACCGCGTTGCGGATGTAGCGCGCGTTCTCGCGCAGCACGTAGACGTTGACGTCGGGGAGCTCCTGATTGATGGTCTGAATCTCCTGCGTCACGCGGTCCGCCACCGCGATGGTGTTGGCCGACGGCTGACGCCGCAGTGAGATGACCACGGCGTGGGATCCATGGATCCGCACCGCGTGGTCCAGCTCCTTGAAGGAGTCCTCCACTTGGCCGAGATCCTTGACGTAGATGGGAGTCCCGCCGCGGTTCGCCACCACCGTGTTGCGCAACTGATCCAGGTCGTTGAACTCACCCAGGGTCCGTACCGATACCTCCAGGTGCGCCCGGTTCAGGTTGCCGGCAGGCAGGTTGATGTTGCCCGCCCGCAGCGCCCGGATCACCTGGTCCGTCGAAAGCTCGAAAGCCTTGAGCCGGTCCAGGGACAGATTGACGTGAATCTCGCGTTCCAGTCCGCCGCGGATGTCCGCCGCGGCCACGCCGGCGACTCGCTCCAGTCGGTACCGGACTTCCCGGTCCACGAAGGTCCGTAGCGCCACCGGGTCCATCTTCCCCGACACGCCGATGAACATGATCGGCGACGCGTTGACGTCATATTTCGAGACCACCGGGGCCTCGGCCCCCGCGGGAATATCGTCCCGGATACGATCGATCTTCGCGCGCACGTCGCTGACCGCCACCTCCAGGTCCTTGCTCCAGCCGAAGCTCACCCGGACCTGGCTGCGGCCCTCGACGGACACGGACGTGATGTCCTCGACGCCCTCCACGGAGCTCACCGCCTTCTCCACGGGCTCGGTCACCAGCGTCTCCATCTCCAGCGGCCCCACATTGGCATAGTTGGTGGAGACGGTGACGGTGGGGAAGGTAATCTCGGGCATGAGATCCACGGGGATCTTGAGAAACGATATCACCCCGAGGATGATCACGATCAGGGCGGCCATGTAGGTGGCCACCGGGCGTCGGATGCAGAGCGCCGTGAGGTTCATGCGTCAGCCTCCCTGCCGTTGCGAGGCGCGCCGGCCCCGCCGTTCTCTTCCGCCCGCCCGCCGCCCGCGGCCGGAGCCCCGACGTGGACCGTCACCGGCGATCCTGACCCGCTGGCCGTCCCGCACGAGACTGCTGCCCACGGTGACCACCCGGTCACCCTTTCGCAGGTCCCCCGTCACCTCCACCCAGCCGTCGCTGCCGAGACCGGGCGTCACCTTCACGCGCTCGACCTTGCTGCCGTCGTCCGTGATTTTGAACACGCCGTACCCCGCCGTGGTCTTCACCGGCGAGCCTTCCGGAACCACCAGAACCCCGCGTTTCCGCTCCACGACGATGGTTGCGCGCGCGAACATGCCGGGCTTGAGATCGCCATCGGAGTTGTCGAGCCCGATCTCGACCTCGCCCGTGCGCGTCTGCGGGTCGAGGATCGGCGAGATGCGCGTGACTGTGCCGTCGAACCGCTTGTCCGGGTAGGCATCGACCTTGACGGCCACCGGCTGTCCGAGAGAAACCTTGCGGTAGTCTCCCTCCACCACGTTAATGCCGACCTTGACCCGTTGGATGTCGACGACCTCGAACAGGGGGGTGCTGGGACTCACGAGGGCGCCCCGGTCCACCCATCGGCGGCTCACATAGCCCGCGAACGGCGAGCGGATCTCGGCGTGCGCCAGACGAATACGGGCGTTGTCCCGGCGCGCGGCCATCTGAAGCATCTGGGCCTTGGTGAGGTCGACCTGGGATTCGGCGGACAGGACCTGGGTCTCGAGGTTCTCGACCTCTTCACGGGACACCAGATCCCTGCGTGCGAGGACCTTGACGTTCTGTCGCCGCCGCTTGAGGTTCTTGAGCTCGGCTTGCCGGCCCTTGAGAGTGGCCTGGGCCACCCGCAGGGATGCCTGCGCCTCACGCAGCTCCTCCGTGAGCTCCTCCTTGTCCAGACGCGCCAGAAGCTGGCGTTCCTTGACCTGGTTGCCCACGGTCACGAACAGCTTCGCCACCCTGCCGGAGGTCTTCGGCGCGATGGTCACCGCCGCGCTGGCGGCCAGCGAGCCCACGTAGCTGAGCTTGGCCTCGACGTCGGCCACCCGCACCGCCGCGGCCTTGACCGTGACCGCACGGGCGCCGCCGCGGCGCTGCGGCGCCTGACCCTTGGCAGCACCGCTGTCAAACGGCCCGATGCCGAGGTAGTAGAGCACCCCGCCGGCAAGCGACAGGAGAAAGAGCGTGGCGGCGACGCGTTTCATGGACCCCTATCCCCGGCCCACGCGAGTTGCGCCGCGCCCGGTTTGCAGTCGTCGATTGATGATGAGCATTCCGTCCGAGCGCGCATGTCGATGACGTGCGCTTCGGAGGTCTCAATGATGGAACTCGCGCCCACCTGATAGCGGGCGTGGGTCCAGTTGAGGTTTGCCATGGCCGACCTTCTCTGGCCCTGCCTGATCCGTTCAGCCACTTCGCTGAAATTCAACCACTTTGCCGAGATCAAGATAGCTTTCCGCAACCTCCAAAGCAATACACGAGAATGGGGTCAGAGTCGTCTGGCACCGCCTTCCTCGTAGCACGGTGGACATCCTGTAAGGCGGCGTTATACCTGTTGACAACGTAGACTGGTGCCGGACTATCCAAGCAGCCGTCACACGCAGGCTGAAGGCGGCGGAGCAGCACTACAGGGACCCCCCTATGACAAAGAGTAGATCGATGGACACCAAAGATACGAAGGTCGAACGCGGCAGCGATAACGTTTTCACGGACCTCGGTCAGCCCGATCCCGACGCTCACTTGTTGAAGGCGGAACTCGTCACCCGCATTGATGAGATCATTCGCCGGCGCGGCCTCAAACAGGTCGAGGCAGCGAAGCTGCTCGGACTATCTCAACCCGATGTTTCGCGACTCCTGCGGGGAAGCTTTCGCGAGTATTCCATTGAGCGCCTGTTGCGCCTGCTAACGGCGCTGGGGCGTGACGTTCAGATAGTCATTCGGCAGTCACAGTCGCAGCGGGAAGGCAGGCTCAGCATCGCCGCTGAAGCCTTTCTTCAAGAGCGCGGAGCGGATGCGGTCAAGGGCGATCTGACGCGCTATCTCGACAGGCCGCCAGATGTCCCGCGTGAGCCGGGAGACGAGTTATCTGGCGGTAAGTGAGTGCACCGATTGAGGCGATCTCGCAAAGGATCGCACTATCCCCTGCGGGCGATGGCAAGGGCTTTCTCCAGGCTGCGGCCGCCCGTCTGACGGAGGATCTCCCGTTCGTACTCGGCCATGAGTGGCGTCACGATGCCGCTCTGCTTTGCGGCCCTGAGGTAGCTGATGCCGTCCCGTGCGACCGCTCCGGAGGGCGCCGCGGCGCTGGCGATGGCCAGGCGCGCCAGCATCTCGGGCCTCGGCTCATCGATGTTCGCCCTCAATGCCGCGTGAAACACCACCCGGAGCCCCACGAAATGGTCCAGCCGCCCCAGGAAGGCGCTGTCGATATTCGTCCGGTCTACATCCGCGTAGACGTCGCCGCTGCCAACCCGGTTTCGCTCCCGCCGGTAAAGCATGTCCTGGGCCGCGGTCTCGGTGACGGACTCCCTCAGCACGATGACCACGCCTGAGACCTTGCCGCCCCCTTTGTCGACGGGGACCAGCGTCGGCGCGCCGTCACGCACCCGGCTGCTGCGGGAGAACTCGATCCTGAATGGGGTTTCCACTCCTGTAACGCGACCCGCCGTCACCGCCCCGATCTCTGCTCCGGGATTGGGGATCAACGAACCATAAGCCAGAATCCCGATCGTCATCAGGGGCTCATTCTGACAGCGCTCCCGAGACGCCGCAAGGTCGGGGATCGCGGAGTTTCGTGGCTTGCAAACTAATTGGCAATATTGATAAGGTGACGCCTGTATATCGCGGGTTAGACTTCCTAATTTGTCGAGTTATGGAATTCCAGAGAGAAATTGCACCTGCGGTGTTACGCTTGGCCTCCCACTTTCCCGCGGTGGTTGTCACGGGGGCCCGCCAGGCAGGCAAGACCACCTTGCTCACGCGGTTGTTTCCCCATTACCACTACGTCAGCCTGGACCTTCCCCAACAAGCACAACTAGCCGAGGAAGACCCGGGGTCGTTCCTCCTGCGACATCCCGCGCCGCTACTGGTGGATGAAGTCCAGTATGCCCCGAAACTCTTCCGCTATCTCAAGGTGGAGATCGACAGGAACCGGGACGCCAACGGGCAGTTCATCCTCACCGGCTCGCAGAAGTTCAGCCTCATGAAGGAGGTATCGGATTCGCTGGCGGGACGTTGCGGCGTACTGGAGCTCGAAGGTCTTTCAACCGAGGAACTCGGTGACGTGTTCCATGATCGCGAGCAACGCGAGGGCATCGCCGGGGTCCTGGTCCGGGGCTTCATGCCCCAACTCTGGAAGGACCCCGACCTCAGACCGGCAGACTACTTCAGGAGCTACCAGGCGACCTACCTGGAGCGCGACGTGAGGCAACTCTTGAACGTGTCTTCGCTCAGAGACTTCGACCGGTTCATGCGGGCGAGCGCCGTGCGCAGCGGACAGCTCCTGAACAAGACCGAGTTGGCGAAGGAGGTCGGGATCAGCAACAAGACCGCCACGGAGTGGCTGAGCGTTCTCCAGGCGTCCAATCAGATCACGTTGCTTGAGCCCTACTTCACCAATTTGGGAAAGCGCCTCACCAAGACGCCCAAGCTCTATTTCAACGACGTTGGGCTTCTGTGTTTTCTGCTCGGTCTCAACCAAGCCTCCGTGACGGACAGTTACCTGATCGGCTCCATCTGGGAGACATTGGTGTTCGCCGAGCTTCGCAAGTATCTCTCGGCAACAACCCCTGAAGCATCCATTTGGTTCTACCGGGATCAGTCCCGTGAAGTGGATTTCGTCATCGAGAAGGACGGCGGGCTGACGTTGGCAGATGCCAAATGGAAAGAGCTTCCCGGGCCGAGGGACTTCCGGCAGCCTCTAGCCGTTCACCCCCTCCTGCGGACGGCCCGGCTGCCGGCCTTGGTGCTGTGCCGAACCGGCGAGAGCTATCCGGTGGGCAAGGACATGCTCGCCGTCAACGGATTGAGGATACGTGGGCACTTATGAAACAGGTTCAAGGATTTAACTTCGCAATAAATACTTGCAATTATTAAGGTGCAAGGATATATCAAGGCTCTGATGAGCACATACCACATCGGGTCCAGAATCAAGGCCTTGCGCGAAGAGCGCAAACTTTCTCAGGAAAGCCTTGCACGCCTGTTCGGCTTCAAGGACCGCCAGACCGTTTCGGCCATCGAGACCGGCGTACGGCGCGTGACAGCGGAGGAACTGTTGCTCGCTGTCGAGACACTCGACGCACCGCTGGAATATTTCACTGATCCCTTTCTGCTGGCAGGCGAAGGGAGCTTTTCATGGCGGCAATCGGGCGTCGACGCAGGGCAACTCGCAGCATATGAACACGATGCGGGGCGCTGGATCGCTGCGTTCCGGGCGCTGGCTCCGCAGGTTGGACGTGATGCACCGCTTTTGCGCCGGACACTCGGTCTCACCCGCCACTCGCGTTTCGAGGATGCGATGCAGGTCGCCGAACGATTCGTCAGTGAATTCGAACTGGGTCCGGTACCGGCAGTGCGCTTGGCCGAGGTCATGGAAGGAGAACTTGGCATTCTGGTCCTCATGGTCGATGCATCGGACGGTATTTCGGGCGCGGCCTGCCGTCTGCCGGAACTGGATGCGGTACTGATCGCGCGCCGTGAAGTCGCCGGACGGCGCCACTTCGATTTGGCCCACGAGTTGTTCCACATCCTCACATGGGACACCATGCCGCCCGAGCACTCCGAAGAAGCCAGGGAGACCGGCGGCAATCGCGTGGAGCAACTCGCCAACAACTTCGTTGCGGCGGTGCTCATGCCGGTTCCGGCATTGGAGTCATTCGGCGGTTGGTCACACTTGGCTGAGGACGACCTGATCCTTCGGTTGAACTCGGTAGCCGATGAACTTCACGTCACATCCTCGGCCCTCAGATGGCGCTTGGTCGTCCTAGGAGATCTGTCGGCGGAGGCGGCGCGTTCATTGCCCGAACCGGCGTTGCGAAACAATGGACACGATGTCGTGGACGCACCCCTGCCTCCCCTGTTCTCGAAACCGTTTGCGGACGTGCTCGCCCTTGCCATCGACAAGGGCCTGGTTTCGGTCCGGCGCGCGGCTGATCTTCTCGATGCGACTGTCGAGGACCTTAGCCAGATTTTCACGGCTCATGAGGTCGAGAGCCCGGTCGAATTGTGAGATCTCATGGCCCGACACTCGGGACCCGTGCTCGTCGACACCAATGTCATCCTGGAGGCACACCGGATAGCAGCATGGCCTGCACTGTCAGGCGGCTATCGTGTTGAGACTGTTGAAGATTGCGTGACCGAAACACAGACAGGATTCCAGATGCGACGCCTGGAGCAGCAGATCGATTCGAGGGTGTTGCGCGCCTCTCTCAAGGCGGTCCATACCGTCGGAGTAAGACAGCAAGCTGAATTGGCGATTCGACTGGATGACATCGCGTTGGATGTCGGCGAGGCGTCACTTTGGGCGCACGCTCTCAACCGAGATGACGCTTGGGTTTTGTGCGGGCCGGACAAGGCAAGCCTTCGTTTCGGCGTCCGGGTTGGGTTACGCGAGCGTCTTGTCTCCCTGGAAGGGCTCCTTGACGACGTCGGCCACCGTCCAAGGTCCTCGCTGCATACGGCCTACACGAGACAGTGGCATGAGAGAACAATGGTTGAACTTGTTCTTGCCGGAAGCGGCGGAGCGACATGACGACGATGGCGACTGCTAAGAGCGTGAGTGAAAGGGGCCTTCGATTTCGTCAAGAGCCTGATTACGGCGCTGACCTGCATCGTGGTGCGGCTGGAGGCCGGATACCTCGATCATCTTGAAGCTGTGGCCCGTCAAGCAAACGGCCGTGGCAACTTGATCTTCGACGCCCAGATCGCCGCTCTGTGCAGAGAGCACGGTATTGCCACGATCCTGAAACATGATGACGACTTCAAGCGCTTCGACAGGTTGCAGGTCAGGTTCATGGAGTCGTAGCCGGTTTGATCGGGGCCGGCCGCAGCGCCGAAGCCGCCCCCGGCGTTGTCAAGGACAACTGCAAACGCTATAAAACCGGCGTTGCCTGCCGACGGGCATCCGAACCGTCATGACCATTCCCGCTTTTGATCTCCTGACCCCCGCTTCCGTGGCCGAAGCCAGCCGTATGCTGCTGGACCACGGCGATGAGGCGCGGCCCATCGCGGGCGGCACGACGCTGGTGATCCTGATGAAGCAGCGGGCGCTGCGGTTCTCCCATCTGGTGGACCTGCAGTCGATTCCGGGTCTGGACCGCATCACGGAGACCGGCGGCGGCCTGAGCATCGGCGCGCTGGCCACCCATCGGTCGGTGGAGCGGTCGCCTCTGGTGCAGCGGCGCGCGCCGGCCCTGGTCCAGGCGTTCAGTCACGTGGGCAACGTGCGTATTCGGGAGACCGCGTCCGTGGGTGGCAATCTGGCCCACGCGGACTACCGGCTGGACCCGCCGCCGGTGCTGCTGGCTCTTGGGGCCGAGGTGGTGCTAGCCGGGGACCAGGGCACACGGGTCGTGGCCCTCAAGGACTTCTACCGCGGCATGTACGAGACGGTGCTGGAGCCGGGAGAGATCCTGGTGGAGGTGCGGGTGCCGCGGGCTCCGGAAGCGGCCCGCACGGTCTACTCGCGGTTCAGCTCGCTGTCGGCCAACGACTGGCCGTGCATCGGGGTGGCGACGCTGCTGTCCCTCGAGGACGACAGTGTCGGTGAGCTTCGAGTTGGCCTCAGCGGTGTGGCGGAAGCGCCGCTTCTGGCCTCCGGCCTGGACCGGTTTCGCCAGGAGCGCTGTTCCGAGGAGCTTTGGGACGCGGTCTGCGACGCCGTAGATGAACAGCTCTCCCCGGTTTCGGACCTGCGCGGCAGCGCGGACTACAAGCGCGAGATGACCCGGGTGTTCGTCAAGCGAACGTTGCGGGGGCTGGCGGGGTCAACGTCTTCGTAAGGTGAATGCGTGGCGGATTATTCCATCGTCGGTACGTCGGTTGATCGCCGGGACGCTGTCCAGAAGGTGACGGGCCGGGCATTGCACACGGGCAATCTGGAGCCGCCGGGGCTGTTGCATGTGGCGGTGCTGCGAAGCCCCCACCCGCATGCGCGCATCGTCCGTATCGACAAGTCCGGGGCCGAGGCCAGCCCCGGGGTGGCCTCGGTGCTCACGGGCGCGGACATCGCCGCCATGCCGGGCATCACGCCCTACCACGGGCCGGCGTTCGCGGACCAGCCGGTGCTGGCCATTGACCGGGTGCGCCACGAGGGCGAACAGGTGGTGGCGGTGGCCGCGGAGAGCCGGCGCGCGGCGGAAGCGGCGCTGGAACAGGTGGAGGTGGAGTACGAGCCGCTGCCGGTGGTGCTGGACGTGCTCGACGCCATCAAGCCGGACGCCCCCATCATCCACGAGGAGCTTCGCCCGTCCGGGGCGTTCGCGGACCTGGCCCACGTCAAGGCCGCCGAGCGCTCCAACATCTGCTACCACTACAAACTGCGCAAGGGCGACGTGGACCAGGCCTTTGCCGAGGCGGACCGCGTCTTCGAGGACGTCTTCACGGCGCCGCCGGCCCAGCATGTGCCCATGGAGGCTCACGTCTCGCTGGCGTACGTCGACGAAGGCGGGCGCATCAACATCCACACCGCCAGCCAGTCGCCGTCCTTCGTCCGGGGCGAGCTGGCGCGCATGCTGGGCGTGCCCATGAACCGCATCCGCGTGCGCGTGCCCTACCTTGGCGGCGGCTACGGGGCCAAGCTCTACAACAAGCTCGAGCCGCTGGTGACGCTGCTCGCCATGAAGACAGGCCGGCCGGTGAAGTACAGCCTGAGCCGCGAGGAGGAATTCCACACGGTCACCAAGCACGGCGTCGTGGTGAAGCTCAAGACCGCGGTCAAGGGCTCGGCCATGACCGCGCGCAAGTGCGAGGTCTACTGGGACACCGGCGCCTTTGCCGAGATCGGCCCGCGGATCGTTCACAAGTCGGGGTATACCTCCGCCGGGCCGTACAAGATCCCCAACGTGTCCATCGACTCCTACTGCATCTACACCAACAAGCCTCCGGCCGGGCCGTTTCGCGGCTTCGGGGTGCCGCAGGTGATCTGGGCCTACGACTCCCAGATGGACATCGTCGCCCGGGGCCTGGGCCGGGACCCGGTGGAGTTCCGCCTGGAGCACGCGCTGGAGGAGGGGGATCTCTTCGTCACCGGAACGCCGATCCATGCCTGCGGCCTGAAGGAGTCGGTGCAGCGGGCGGCGGAGGCCGTGGGATGGGATCAACCCAGGGAGCCCGCCTCGGGCACCAAGCGCCGCGGCAAGGGCATCGCCTGCGGGGTGAAGGCGGTGCTCACGCCGTCCATCTCCGGCGCCATCGTCATCCTCAACGCCGACGGCAGCGCCAACATCCTGAGCAGCACGGTGGAGATGGGCCAGGGCTCGGAGAGCGCGCTGGCGCAGATCGCGGCCGAGGAGCTGGGGATTTCCCACGACCGGGTCCACGTGGTGCAGCCGGATACCGACGTCACGCCGTACGACACCATCAGCGCGGGAAGCCGCTCCACCTACCACATGGGCAACGCCGTGCGTACGGCCGCGGCCAAGGTCAAGGCGGAGCTGTTCGAGGCCGTGGCCGGGAAGCTGGAGATCGACCCTGCCGACCTGGAGGCGGTCGACGGCCGGGTGTTCGTGCGCGGAGCCGAGGAACGGGGCATGACCGTCACCGAGGCATTCATGGCCAAGTTCGGAAGCCTTGGCACCACCATTGTGGGTGAGGGCCTGTGCCAGCCCGTGGTGACACCCACGGATCCCGAGACCGGCCTGTCGGAGAAGTGCACCGAGTACTGGTTCGCGTCGGCCAGCGCCGTGGAGGTGGAGGTGGATACCGAGACCGGCCGCCTGGAGGTGCTGCAGTTCCACGCCGCGGGCGACGCCGGCACCGCCATCAACCCCAAGTACTGTGAGCAGCAACTGGTGGGAGCGGCCACCATGCACCTCGGGCTGACGCTGTTCGAGCAGATGGTGTTCCAGGACGGTCAGCTTCTCAACGGGTCGTTGCTGGACTACCAGATCGCCTCCATCAAGGACGTTCCGCCGGAGTGTCACCCCATCGTGGTGGAGGTGCCCCACAAGGACGGCCCCTTCGGCGCCAAGGGCATCGGCGAGACCGGCGCCCTGACCGTGGCCGCGGCCGTGGCCAACGCGCTGGAGGACGCCGTGGGCGTGCGCGTGCGCGACATCCCGCTGACCGCGGAAAGGATCCACCAGGCCCTTAAGGCGGCGGGGAAGGTGAACGGTGGGAAGTCGTAGGGGCGGGTTTCAAAACCGCCTGCGCCCGCAGTAAACGAGCGTAGGTCGGATTAGCGAAGCGTAATCCGACCTGGCGCAGTCTGGTGGGGATGTCGGATTACGCTTCGCTAATCCGACCTACGACAGCGACGACAGCAGGAAGACGAACGGCGGAAAGTAAGGGGTCCATGGAACGTGTCATCAGCATGACGGTCAACGGGCAGCAGCGGGAGCTGCAAGTCAACGACGCCGACACCCTGCTGGAGGTCCTGCGCGACGGGCTCAAGCTCTGGAGCGTCCGGGAGTCCTGCGGCGTGGGGGCCTGCGGGAGCTGCACCGTGCTTCTGGACGGGAGGCCGGTGAGCGCGTGCTTCCTGCTCGCCGCACGCCTGGACGGCCGCTCCGTGGAGACCGTCGAGGGGCTGGCCGGCGAAGACGCGCTGCACCCGATCCAGCAGGCTTTTCTCGAGCACGACGCCGCCCAGTGCGGCTACTGCACCCCCGGCTTCATCATGGCCTCCAAGGCGCTGCTGGAAGAGCACGGCGACCCCACCGACGACCAGATTCGCGATTTCCTGTCCGGTAACCTGTGCCGTTGCGGCGGCTACCCCAACATCATGCGCGCGGTCCGCGCCGCGGCGATGCGAAAGAGCGGTAGTTGAGCCGCCCTCTCCGTCATTCCTGCGAAAGCGGGTGTGTCAAAAGGCCAACTTCAAGGTGCGAAAGGCCAATCCGTCATTCCCGCGAAGCTTGTCCCCGACCCCGATCGGGGAGCGGGAATCCAGGGGTGGTGGAGGGGTGCTACAGCGGCGTTTCCCCGCTCCACCCCGCCTGGATTCCCGCTTTCGCGGGAATGACGGAGAGGGGGTGCCCTGGTGTGGCCCCCAAAGGGCCATGAGGGATTCTTAGAGGACAACCATGGATGCTGCTCCCAACCCTGACGGCCTGACGGCCCTGCTGAAGCCCCGGAACATCGCCCTGATCGGGGCTTCGGAGCGCGCGCCCCACGCGGCGGCGCTCATGCGCAACCTGTTTCGGTTCGGCTATCCGAAGGAGCGCATCTACCCGGTCAACCCGCGCTACGAGCAGCTCTTCGATCTGCCGTGCTACCCTTCGGTGGGCGCGGTGCCGGGTGACGTGGACCTGGCGGTGATTGCGATTCCGCGCGACGGCACGGTTCAGGTCATGGAGGAATGCGCCGCCAAGGGCGTGCGCGCCGCGCTCACCGTGGCCACGGGCTTCGGCGAGTTCGACGACACGGGCCGGCAGTATCAGGCGGAGCTGACCCGGATCGTGCGCGAACACGGCATCGCGCTGGCCGGCCCCAACACCCTGGGCTATCTGGCCCTCGAATCCGGCGCCGCGCTGTGGTCGTCGCCGCTCCCCGAACGCCTCACCACCGGACCCGTGAGCGCGGTGTTCAGCAGCGCCGGCCTGCTCAACCTCTTCCTCAACACCGCCGCCGACCGTTGCCTGGGATTTCGCTATGCCATCGCTCCGGGCAATCAAGTGGGCGCGGGTTTCACCGATTACCTGCGGGCCGCGGTGGACGACGACGGCACCCGGGTCATCGTCGCCGTCATCGAGTCCATGAGCCGTCCCGAGGAGATGGCGGGGCTGCTGGACCTGGCCCGGGAACGGGAGAAGGTGGTGATCGCGCTGCGGCTCGGGAGATCGCAGAAGGGCGGCCGCGCGGTCACCTCCCACTCGGGCAACATGGCCACCTCCGGCGCGGTGTGGGACGGGCTGTTCCGGCAGAAGGGCGTCATCCCGGTGGACAACCTGGATCAGATGCTGGAAGTCGCCGCCTTGGCCGTGGGGACCCCGGAGCCATACCGTATGCCCGGCTCCGGCGGCGTGGGTATCGTCACCATCTCCGGCGGCGATTGCAGTTTCCTCGCCGATATCTGCGAGCGCAACGGCGTGGACCTGCCCGAGCCCACGGGTGCCACCTACGAGGCGCTGCGCACCTACTTCGACAAGGAGGGCTTCAACGGCAACCCATTGGACATCGAGGAGCTGCACTGGGCGGATCGGCCCGGATATCTCGAATGCCTGGAAACCTTCATGCGCGACGACAACTTCGCGGTGGTCTGTTGCCGCCTGAACCTGCCCAAGAGCCCCAGCGACCGCCTGACGCAGTTGTACCGGGAGTCGGCGGCCGTGCTCCGGCGCGGCGGCAAGCCGTTCGTGTTCCTGTCCAGGGCGAGCGAGCAGCTCGACCGGTCCTGGTTCGAGTTCTTCAACGAGCTGAACGTGCCCCTGCTGCTGGAGTACGAGAAGTCGCTGCGCGCCGTGCGCGATGTCCTCGGATTGTCGCGGCGTCGCACGGGTGGCGCCACCGGCGTGGCCGCACCGCCCGTTGTGGACCCCGCGAAGACCGAGGCGCTGCGCCGGCTCGTTGCCGGGGGCGACAGCTCTCACGCCACGGTGCGGCGGCTGCTTCGGGCCTACAGCATCCCGATGGCGCCCGAGCACCTGGCGCGCTCCCGAGAGGAGGCGGTCGAAGCTGCCGCCGGCATGGGGTTTCCCGTCGCCCTGAAGGTCGAGTCCGCGGACCTGCCCCACAAGACCGAGGTGGACGGCGTGCGGCTGAACCTGGGCACCCCGGAGGAAGTGGCCTCGGCGCACGACCGGCTGCTGGAGGACGTGGGGACGAACGCGCCCGGCGCCCGCATCGACGGGGTGCTGGTGCAGAAGATGGTGGAGGGGGTGGCCGAGGTCATCATCGGCACGTCACGCACGCCGGACCTGGGCATCTGCCTCGCCTTCGGCCTGGGCGGCATCTACACCGAGGTGCTGAAGGACGTGTCGTTCCGGCTGCCGCCGCTGGGTGTGGCGGAAGCCCATGACATGATCCGGGAGATTCGCACCTACCCGTTGCTCACGGGGGCCAGGGGGAAGCCCAAGGCCGACGTATCCGCCCTGGCGGAAACCATCGTGGCGCTGTCCCGGCTGGCGCTGGACTTTCGCGACGAAGTGGATGAAATCGAGTTCAACCCCCTCATGGTCCTGCCGGAAGGACAGGGGGTGCTGGCGGTGGATACGCTGATTCGACGCGCGGAGCGACGGGACTCCTCGCCGCCGGCGGGGCGCGAGGACTTGTAGGGGCGGGTTTCAAACCCGCCCGTGTCCGCCTTACCACGGACGCGTAGATTTGTAGACGTAAGGACAACAGAAGCATCCGGGTTCCCAGTCGAAGGAGTGCGATCATGAAGATCACGGACCTGCAGATCGAGACGCTTGAGCTCCCGTACAAGAAGCCCCTCATCACGGCCACTAACCAGTTCTACGCGTCAAACGGGTACCTGGTGAGCGTGGAGTCGGAAGAGGGACACACGGGCTACGGCTACATCGACGTATTCCCCAGGACCGGGGAGACGGTGGGCTCGGCGCGATACGCCATCGAGGAGATCATGCGTCCGCTGCTGGTGGGGCAATCCATCGAGGATCTGGCCCGGCTGAGCGCGCTCATCAACTACCGGATGGTGGACAACCGGCGGGCCAAGGGCGGCGTGGAGATCGCCTTGTACGACCTGCTGGGCAAGTGCTACGGGGCGCCGCTCTACGTGCTTCTCGGAGGGCTGGTGCGGACGGAGATCACGGTCATCAAGATGGTGAGCGTCGGGCAACCGCTGGAGATGGCCCGGGAGTGCCGCGAGCTGGTGGACCAGGGCTACCGGGCGCTCAAGCTCAAGGTCAAAGGCGAGGTGGGGCTGGACTTGGCGCGTGTGACCGCCGTGCGCGATGCGGTGGGGCCGGACATCTACATCAAGGTGGACGCCAACGAGGCCTTCGACGCGAAATCCGCCATCCGCATGGCGGCGGGCATGGCCGAGCTCGGGGTGGCGGTGTTCGAGCAGCCGGTGTCCCGGCATCACTACGACGCTCTGGCCGAGGTGAAGGCCCAGTCGAGCATCAAGATCGAAGCCGACCAGTCGGCGCCGTCGGTGCATGAGGCCTTCCGGCTCATCCGGGACAACGCCTGCGATTCCATCAACACCGGCATCCTCAAGGCCGGCGGCATGCAGCAGGCCCGGCAGATCACCGACATGTGCGCCCTCACGGGAACCGAGTGCGGCCTCAGCAACATCGCGGCATGCATGGTCGGGGACGCGGCGCTGCTGCACCTCGCGCTCAGCTCCCCCGGAGTGTCCCAGTTCTGCGAGATCGGCGAGTGCGAGGGCCTCACCGGCGACCCGTTCACCGGCATCAAGGTGGTGGACGGAAAGCTCGGGGTCCCGGAAGGCCCGGGTTTGGGCGTCACCAGGGGCTGACGCCTCACCGTCCTGGTTCCCAAGAAACAGTTAGCTAAAACGGTTTGACAAAGCGGTGGGGCGTGCCCATGCTACTTCAATAGTATGATTTATTCATATTCCCGGGAGGCCGTTTCATGGGTACGACACGCAAAACGATCACCGTTACCGACCAGCAGGACAACTGGATCAAGGCGCAGATTGCAGCAGGTGAGTTCACCAATGACAGCGAATATATCCGCGATTTGATCCGCCGCGACCAAGCCGGCAAAGCCGAACTTGAAGAAATCCGCGCTGCGCTTGTTGAAGCGGAGGAAAGCGGCGAACCTCGGCCTTTTGATGGTGACTTGTTCAAACAAGAAATGATCGCAAAGCATGGCAAACGAAAGGGCTGAGTATAGGCTCGCACCGAAAGCCAGGCAAGATATGGAAGGCGTTTGGCTATACTCGCTTACCCAGTGGGGCGCAGGTCAGGCCCAGCGTTATATTGACACTTTGACTGAGGCATTTGAGTTTCTCGCGCGAAGCCCGAAGGCTGGGGCAGCTTGCGATCACATCCGGCAGAACTACAGACGATATCGTGTTGTGCGGCATGTGGTCTATTACCGAGCGACCCGTTACGGCATTGAAGTCATGCGCGTGTTGCACGACCGTATGTTGGCGGAGCGGCATCTTTGAGTAAGGCGGATCAGAGAACGAGACAAGTGGGGTGGTCAGTGATGCGCCGCGCCTGTCCGCTGTGAATGTGATCGGTGACGGGGTTGAACCGACGTTTCGATGATGGTCAGAGGCCCTTGGCCGGTCTAGGGCATGCCGGCTTCGCGCCCCGCTTCCCGTGGCTGGGCGGCGACCTGCAGACCCTCCGCTACTATTTCTTTCCCGCCAGCGAAGACTTGTCCGCCTGGCCCGCGGAACGCTTGAGCTTTCCTCTGCCGGAGTCCGGCGGCGACGCGTTGCTTGCCGTATTGCATCGCCCCAACGACGCCACGGACCGCCCGCTGGTGATCCTGGTGCACGGCCTGACCGGGTGCCAGGGCAGCTCCTACATGTTTGAGGCGACGCGCTCCTTCCTCACCCTCGGATATCCGGTCATGCGCCTCAACCTTCGGGGCGCGGGCCCGTCGCGGGAGACCTGCCGTCGAAGCTATTGCGCCGGCTCCGGAGACAACGTCGAAGCGGTCCTGTCAGCGTTGGAAATCGAGGAGGCCCGCCACGGTGTCGTGCTGATCGGGTTCTCTCTCGGCGGCACCGTAGTCCTGCACTATCTGGCGCGACTTGCGTGTGCGGTCCCGCCCCTCTGTGCGGTAACGGTGTCCACGCCTCTCGACCTGGCAGCGGTGATTCGCAGGCTGATGCACCCCCGCAATGTGCTCTATCACCGGTGGCTGCTGGCGCGCATGAAGGGGGCGGTCATCGGCGGCGCCTCCGAGATTTCCCCACGGCAACGCGCGGCCGTCCAGGACGCCCGCAGCATCTACGAGTTCGACAACGCTTTCACTGCGCCTCACCACGGCTTTGCGGACGCCGACGACTACTACACGCGCTGCTCGGTCACCGGATTGCTGGATCGCATCGACACCCCGCTGCTGCTTCTTCACGCACGGAACGATCCCTGGATACCCGCCGCGCCCTACGAGGACGTCGCCCGCGACACCCCGCCCAACGTCACCCTGATGCTCACCGACGACGGCGGCCACGTGGGTTTCCACGACCGCCGCCGCAACACGCCTTGGTACAACACCGTCATCCAGGCGTACCTGGAGGGATTCCTCCCCGCGGGATGAGAACGGACATACCGGCGACCTCCCGTCGTCCGCACCTCTCTCCGTCACCCCGCACCTCTCTCCGTCACCCCGGGCTTGACCCGGGGTCCAGGCATCGAACCGCTGGACTGTATTTCCGGTGCCGCCGGCCGTTCATTTGCCTAAGCTGCTTGCCAGGCCCCTCCCGTCCCCCTCTGGATCCCGGATCAAGTCCGGGATGACGCTTGGGACGTCCGGAGGGGAGGGCCCGGATGACGTTCGGCATTCACCGGCTCAGGATGATGGAGATGGTGCCGGTCATTACCGCGAAGGTGCCGGTGACGGTGCGGGCGTTGATGCGCTCGATACCGCGCAGGAAGACCACGATCAGGATCAGGGTCCACAACGGGGTGGAGGCGACGATGGGTGACACCACGACGACGCGGCCGAGGCTCAGGGCGATGAGCGACAGGAGCGAGCCCGCCGATTCGAAGAAGCCCGACAGGATGAACGGGGGGACGGCGCCGCGGTTGAGGACGAGCGACTCGGTCCGGAGACGGACGGCCACGTAGGGGCCCAGGGAGACGAAAGAGACGATGGAGAGGATGGCGGCGAAATAGAGGGGTTCGTTGGAGATGTCGAAGGCGATGCGCCGGATCGGGAACGCGATGCCGGCGAACAGGGCGGCCAGCAGCGGGAAGATCGCCTCCCACCAGTGAAAGCGCAGGCCCGAGTTCGCCGGTTGCCAGGAGATCAGCGCGATGCCGCCCACCACCAACACGGTCCCGGCGAGAATTCCCGGGCTCGCATGCTCCCCCAGTAGCGCGATGGCGATGACCGCGCTCCACAGCGGGTAGGTGTTGCGCAGGGGCTCGGCCCGGGCGGCGCCCAGCCGGTGAATGCCGGTCAACTGGAGGAGACTCGTGGCGGTCTGCAGGACACCTAGCCCGACGAAGAGCAGTAGCGGCAGCCATTCGACGTGGGGAATCCCGCCGGTCAGGTAGACGCCGACCCAGAACACAACGCTACGCAGGCAAAGCAGGACGCAGGCCGCGGTCAGGGGGCTGGAGTGTTGCATCCCCATGCGCGCGGTGATGGAGCCTCCGGAGTAGAGGACGGCGGCGGCGAGGGCGATGAATTCCGGACGCATGGGTCTTTGCTGCGGCTGCTCCGAGCCAGGCAGTGGCCCGGGCACGGGCGGGTTTGAAACCCGCCCCTACGTTTCCTCATGGGGCCTCAGAGAGGTTTACTCCCATTGATCGACGTTTTCCTAGAGCAGCGGCAGGATGGCGCCGAAGAGAACGCCTTCGAACAACGTCCGGTGCAACACGAGCTCCAGGCTTGCGTACACCAGCACCCAGACCGACAAGGCCGCAACGGCGCACCTCTGCCAGGAGATCTTGCCGAAGCTGCGCAGGAACAGGACCATGTAGATGGGGATGGTGGGCTGGAAGCCGATGAGGATGACGAGCGCGCAGAAG
Organism: uncultured Binatia bacterium (SeqCode); assembly: GCA_965218305.1. GTDB lineage: Bacteria > Desulfobacterota > Binatia > UBA9968 > JAJDTQ01 > JAJDTQ01. Next base: position 3,889,751 of record OZ244617.1, read on the forward strand.
ACCCCCAGCCACGCCACCACCGGGGCTGCCTTGGCCCACGGCGCCACCTCCACGGAGTCGTCCGGGGCCGCGCTCGGGTGAAGCAGCTCGCGCCCCAGGCTGAACAGGATCAACGCCAGGGTGGGAACTCCCAGCACCAGCGGTACGAGCCCTCCCTGTCCTTCGAAGCCCAGGGAAGGGATCACCACCACCAGCACTACCGCCAGGTAGAGCAGGTTGACGATCACGTAGGTGTAATTGACGCGCTTCATGGACTTGGCGTCAGCGGGTCCGTAGCCGCGTCACCACCGGAACCACCACCATCGTAAGGATGAGGATCCAGGAGATGATGCTGTCGAAAAACCCCATATAGCTGCCGTCGTGGATACGCACGGTGAGCAGGAACGACTTCTCGGCCAGACTGCCCAGCACGAAGCCGATGACCAGGGGCAGCACCGGGATTCCCGCCCGGCGCATGCCGAACCCCAGCACACCCAGCAGCACCACCAGCACTACGTCCCAGATGTTCTCCCGCAGGATATAGGTGCCCGCCAGTGACACCACCGCGATGATGGCCGAGAGATAATGGACCGGCACCCGGGTGATGATGGCCAGGTAGCGGGCGGCGAAGAGGCCGAAGATGCTGGCGAAGGCGTTGGACACCACGTAGCCGTTGAGCAGGGTCCAGATGAAAATCGGCTGCTCCACGATCAACTGCGGTCCGGGCGAGATCCCGTGCATGATGAAGATGCTCAGGAGCAGGGCCATGGCGAGGCTTCCGGGGATGCCGAAGCTCAGGGTCGTCAGCAGCGCGCCGCCGTCCTTGGAATCGTTGGCCGCCTCGCTGGCGATAACGCCCTCGGGATTGCCCTTGCCGAAGGAGCCCGGGTCCTTGGATGACTGCACGGCCACGGTGTAGGCGATGAGGTTGGCGGTCTCGCCGCCCACGCCGGGTATGATCCCCACCAGCGTGCCGATGGACGAGCTGCGCAACAGGCACACGGAGTAACGGAAGTTCTCCATCACGCCCTGCCACGCGCCCCGGATGCTGGCCTGGATGTCGTCCCGTGCGATGGTGCCGCCCTGGGCCGAGTAGTTGATGAGCTCGCCGATGGCGAACAGCCCGACAAAGAACGGTATCAGGGGAATGCCGTCCCACAGGTACTCGCTGCCCATGGTGTAACGGATGAGGCCGGTGGGCTCGTTGAGCCCCACCAGGGACAGCAGGATGCCGACCCCGCCGGCGATGAGGCCGTTCAGCAGCGAGCCCTGGCTGACGGTGGCGGTGGTGACCAGCCCGAACACCACCAGCCAGAAGATCTCCGGGTGGCCGAAGGCCAGCACCAGCGGGCGCATGACCTGGATCAGGAGCGCCAGGATCAGCAGGCCGAACAGCGCACCCAGAAGGCACGCCCCGGCCGACAGCCCCAGGGCCCGGGCTGCCTCGCCGCGCTTGGCCATGGGGTAGCCGTCGAAGCAGGTGGCGGCGTTCACCGGGGTGCCGGGCGTGTTGAGCAGGATGGCGCTGATGGAGCCGCCGAAGGAGCTCGCCCCCATGATGCCGGAGAACAGATACACCGCGGTGATGGGGTCCCAGGTGAAGGTGAACGGCAGCAGCATCGACATGGCCAGAATGCCGCCCAGCCCGGGGACCGCGCCGAAGATCAGGCCGATGATGCTGCCGACGCAAAGCGTCAGAATGACGTGCGGCTCGGCGATGGTGGCCAGCGCGCCCCCGAATCCCTCAAACATGAACGCGGGTGTCCTGTGTCACGATTGGGTTCGCTCTGCGCCACGTGGCTCTCGCGGGACGGGAGAAGGGAAGCAGGAAACCTGGAAGGAAACGTCGCGGCACGGTCCCGCCCGCGCGGGACCGCGCCGCGACATGGCCGGTAGGGGTCACTTGATATATTTCTTCAGCAGCGCGGAGTTGTTTCCCACCAGGGTGATCATGTCTCCGATGAGCTTCGAGGTGTTGCCTGCGCTCAGCGGGGCCACGATGTTGCCGTTGGCTTGGATCCTTTCCTTCAGCGCCGCGTCGTTGTTGACCTTCACCAGGGCGGCCTCCAGCACGGAGGAAATCTTGGCCGGGGTCTTGGGCGGCAGCGCGTAGAGGTTCTGCCCCACCAGTGAAGCCGACCCGAGTTCCGGGAAACCCTGCTCCACCCCTGTCGGGATCTTCGGGAACTTCGGATGCCGTTTCGGCAGGTAGACGGCGATGGCCTTGGCCTCGCCCGATTGGACCGCCGTGACCCAGCGCTTGGTCAGGGGCAGGTTCGTGATGGTGATGTCGCCCCGGATGATGCCCGTGATCAACTCGGGTCCCTTGAAACCGGCGATGAATTCCACCGGAAAGCCCACCAAGTTGGCGGTGATGACGGAGATGGGAAAGGTGTTTCCGCCGGTCCCGGTGATGCCCGCCCTGATGGGCTTCTTGGCCGTCGTCATCTGCTTGAAGTTCGTCCAGTGATCCATGCCCTTCTTGGTGGTGGCCTGGAGGAAGTACGGGTTGGACACCTGGCGTCCGATCCAGGTGAAGCTCCGGAGGTCGGGTTTCATCCCGCGGGCCACCTGGTTGACGGCCTGCCCGGGCAGGTTGATGGCCGCCATGGTGTAGCCGTCGGGCTTGGACCGGTTCAGGATCGTCACGGAGTTCCTGCCGCCGGCTCCCGGAACGTTGCGGATCAGCACGGGTACGCCCAGCATCTTCGACATGGCGTCGCCCTGGAGCCGCGCGGCCGTGTCCATGGCGCCGCCCACCGTGAAGCCCACCAGGATGGTGATGGGTTTGCTGGGATACTTGTCCTGGGCCGTTGCCGGCGTCACCGCCAGCGCCAAGGCCCCGGCCACGAGCACGACAAGGCACGCTTTGCTCAACGATTTCAAGGTTTGCATAAGGGGCTCCTTTCTATTTGACGAGAACCTGTTCAGGAAAAGATCTTCCAGACGACGGCGATGGTGAAGGCCAGGTTGAAACCGATCATCCAATTCAGCAGCATCGGCGCTCTTTCGAGCCGCTGGGTATCGCCTTTGGTAGCCAACTGCGTTTCGATGGCTTCCGCGAAGGCATCTTTCTGCGCTTCCGCGAAGGCGACGGCCTGCTTGCGTTTAAGCCCCGCCGCCTCAAGGCGTTGCGCGAATTTCAGAGTGTCGAATGTCGTGAGACTCATGGCGTCTTCGAGGGTGATGCGAAACCGCTCCGCTGTTCGGCGCGTGAAAAATTCTTGCACTCATTTGATTGCCGGTCAAGGTCTTTTGCGAGTGAGTGCCCTACTGAGCAGCGAGGGGTCGAAGGGCTCCAGCAACCCCTCCAGCCGCACCTCCCGCACTTTGTCCTGGGGCGGCCGCGCCCGCTCCGGGTATTGCACCGGCGGCGCCGGCTTGGTGGCATCCAGGATCATGACCGCGCCCATGACGGGCTCGTGGGTGCCGTCCACCGTATAGTTCCAGTTGGACGGCAGCAGGTCGCCGGGGCCGTTCCAGTCCGGGATCGTGAGCACGTCCTTGTCCGGGCGCATGCGGGTGCCCACCGCCCAGGTCACCTCGGGCTCGTTGAACACGTTGATGTCGTCGTCCACCACCACCACGCAGCGGAGGTTCTCGGGCTCGGTGGCGATGGCGGCCAGCGCCGCCCGCTTGACCTCCGAATCCCGGGTCTTGCGGATGGAGATGTAGCAGTGGGTGCGCGCGTGGGCCGGCACGTTGACGTTGACGACGCCGGGGACGGCCTCCCGGACCCGCCGGTAGATGGTGCCCATGCGCGGCAGGCTGCCCAGCACCAGGTGCTCCTGGCCCGCGGGAAAGACGTCGTAGTAGATGGGGTCCCGGCGCATGGTCATGGCCGACACGTGCATCACCGGCTGGGCGCCCACGCTGACGTAGTAGCCGGTCCACTCGCCGAAGGGGCCTTCGAGCCGGGTCTCGTCCGGCAGGAGCCGCCCCTCGATGACGATCTCGGCGTGGGCCGGGACCATGAGATCCACGGTCTCGGCCTCGACCAGCGCGATGGGTTCCTGCAACAGCGCGCCGGCCTCGGCGAACTCGCCGCCGATGCCCGGCAGCCGCGACACCGCCCCGAGCATGAAGGTGGGGTAGTGTCCGACCACCAGGGCGAACTCGGTGGGCTCGCCCCGCTCCGAATTTCGCCGGTAGATGTAGCCGCCGTGATGGCTGCCCTGGATATAGACTCCGAGCGTGCGGGCGTCGTGGAGTTGATGACGATAGAGCCCGGCATTCTGGGCCCCGGTATCGGGATCCTTGAGGATCATGACGCCGCCGGTGATGTAGGGCCCGGCGTCGAGCTCGTTGTGGAAGGGGATGGGCAGGGCTGACAGATCCACCGCGTCTCCCTTGAGCACCACCTCCTTCACCGGGCCGTCCGCGACGGTTTCCGCCTGGATCGGGCGGGCCTGCCGCTCGCCGTAGACCCGGGCCATGTCCGCTACGCTGGTGTCCAGGGCCAGGGCCAGCCGCTCGTAGGTCGCCGTCAGGTTGATGACCAGCGGCATGGACGAGCCTTCCACGTCGGTGAAGATCAGCGCGGGGAACCGTCCATCCTCACCCAGCCGCTCGGCGATGGAGGTGATGTCGAACCCGCGGTCCACTCGCCGGGTGACCATGTGGATCTGGTCCGGTGACTTGGCCGCGAGTTGTTCGATGAACGCGCGCAGGTCCTTTGCCATGGATGCTGTCCTTTCGTGATCGCACAGACGTGGGCTGTTGGTCCCTTCCATAACACACTCCCACGCTGTTTTTGACGGCCCTCGACGCCCCCGGATGACCCTCACGGCTCGCGTTGCCGACAGACCTGTCTCATGCACAAGACGACCGTTGGTCCTTGAAATCAACCGGCCTATAGCATAGACGGTAAGGTTTCGAGACACCTGCCATGGGAACCTATCTGCTGCGCCGCCTCGTCGGGACGATCCCGGTCATGGTCCTGATCAGCATGCTCGTCTTCCTGCTGATCCAGGCCGCACCCGGCGACCCGACGCTCATGCTGCTGGGCGAGGACAGCACCGCCGAAGACATCGAGCAGGCCAAAAAACGGTGGGGCCTCGACCAGCCCATCTACGTCCAGTACGTCAAGTTTTTCATGTCCGCGGCCCAGGGCAACTTAGGGCGGTCCTTCAAGTACGACGAGCCGGTGCTGGACGTGATCGTCAGCCGGATCCCGGCGACCCTGGAGCTGGCCGCCGCCTCGGTCATTATCGCGGTCATCTTCGCCATTCCCCTGGGGGTTTGGGCGGCGGCCAAGCCGAACTCGTGGGTGGACAACACCGGCACCACCTTCGGCCTGTTCGGCATCAGCATGCCCAGCTTCTGGTTCGGCATCATGCTCATCCTGCTGTTCGCCGGGATACTGAACATTTTGCCGTCCGCGGGACGGGATACCTACGGCATCGCCGGCCCGCGCGTCACGGGCTTCTATATGCTCGACAGCGCCATCCAGGGGAACTGGGCCGGGGTGCGCGACGGCGCGGAGCACGTGTTCTTGCCGGCCCTGGCCCTGGGCTCCAACATGCTCGGGATCCTCATGCGGGTGACCCGTTCGTCGGTGCTGGAGGTCATGCACGAGGATTACGTGACCACGGCCCGTGCCAAGGGCCTGGAGGAGCGCAAGGTGCTGTGGCGCCACGTGGTGCGCAATGCCCTCATTCCGGTGATCACCGTGGTGGGGCTGGAGCTCGGCACGCTGCTGAGCGGCTCGATTATCGTGGAGACGGTTTTCTCGTGGCCCGGCAGCGGGAGCCTGCTGATCATCGCCCTTAACGCACGGGACCATCCGCTGGTGACCGGGGTGGTGCTGGTGTATACGGCGGCATTCGTTGCCATCAACTTCCTGATCGACGTGCTCTATGCAGTCATCGACCCAAGAATCCGGTATTAATATCGGCGCGCCCTATACCGGGGCCAAACCGTCCGGCCGCGCCTGGTGGCGCCGGTGGATGCGGACGAAGGTCTACGTCGGCGGCTCCATCGTGGTGATCTTCATCATCGCGGGCGCCCTCGGGCCGCTGGTGGCGCCCTACGATCCCAACCATCAGAGCCTGGAGAGCATGCTGTGGGCGCCCCAGTGGTTCTGGGGACCCCATTTCCTCGGCACCGACAACCTCGGCCGGGACATCCTGAGCCGCATCGTCTTCGGCGCCCGGGTTTCACTGCTGATCGCCTTTGCCGTGGTGTTCATCTCCGGCGTCGTCGGGGTGGTGCTGGGGGCCACCTCCGGCTACTTCGGCGGCAACATCGACTTCACCATCCAGAAGTTCGTGGAGGTGGTGTGGGCCTTCCCGCCGCTGCTGCTGGCACTGAGCATCATGGCGTTCCTCGGCCAGGGCCTGTTCAACCTCATCCTGGCGCTGGTGGCCCAGCGCTGGATCCAGTACTGCCGGGTGACGCGGGGGCAGAGCCTTTCGCTCAAGACCCGTGAGTTCGTCATCTCGGCCAAGTCGCTGGGAGCCAGCGACGCCCAGATCATCGGGCGTCACATCATCCCCAACCTTATCCAGGTGTCGCTGGTCATCGGCACCTTCGCCATGGCCTCCTCCATCATCTCCGAGGCCAGCCTGAGCTTCCTGGGCCTGGGCGTGCCCCCTGAGATCCCCACCTGGGGCACCATGCTCGCCGACGGCCGGATCTACATCAGCACGGCATGGTGGCTGGCGCTATTTCCCGGCCTGTCCATCTTCGTGACGGTGCTGGGGATCAACCTCCTGGGGGACGCCCTGCGGGACGTCCTGGACCCGAGGCTCAAGCGGGCGGGAACCGGTATTTGACGGGCCCCACATCACGGTTGGGCATGGTTCTCTACCATGGCATCGACAGCGGCGATGAGCTGAGGAACTACGCTCTTGTTGCGGAAGAGGCCGGCTTCGACTCCCTGTGGGTGACCGAGCGCTACTTTCACGAGGAGACCTTCTCGCTGCTGGGATTCCTCGCCGCGGCCACCCGGCGGATACGGCTCGGTCTCGGCGTCACCAACCCATATACGCGCAACCCCGCGCTGATGGGCATGAGCGCGGCGACCCTGGACCGGATTTCCGGGGGGCGCTTCCTCCTCGGGCTGGGCCGAAGCGACAAGTGGATGATCGAGGGCCGCATGGGCATGCCCTACGAGCGGCCGCTGGACACCATGAGGGAGACGGTCGGGCAACTCAGGCAGCTCCTGGCCGGCGAGCGCGTCAACGGCGCGGGCGTCTATTGGGACCTGAAGGCCGTGCGGCTGGCGGTCAGGCCGGTGCAGGAAAGCCTCCCGATCTACCTGGCCGCCATCGGCCCCAAGGCGCTGCGGCTGGCGGGCGCGGTGGCCGACGGCGTGCTTCTCAACGCCTACGTGCCGGCGAGCTACGTCCGGTACGCGGTTCAGCAGATCGTGGCCGCGGCCAGGGAAGCCGGCCGCGATCCGTCGTCCATCGACGTCGCCTGCATGCTGATCGTGCGGCTGACCGACGATCCCGCGCGGATGATGCCGGCCCTCAAGGAACGGATGGTGCGGCTCCTGGCCGAGCCCTTCGTCGGCGAGGTCCTGCTGGAGCGTGGCGGTTTCGACCCCGGCATCCTGCCGTCGCTGCGCGCCACAACCGAGAGCCAGGGTGAGAAGGCCGCCGTGCACCTGATCACGGATGCCATGGTGGAGGCCTTCTACCTGCTGGGGGATGCCCCGGAGTGCCGCCGGCGCATCGACGAATACCGCGAGGCCGGGGTGGACAACCCGCTGTTGCTGCCCCGGCTCGAGGACTACGAGAGCGCCGTCGAGGCCCTGGGGCCGCGCCCGTAGGGACGGGCCGCCTCGTCCGTGGCCGCCCGCGAGACATCACGAGGCGACCATATGACAAGAATCAATCTATCATATGATAAATTCTGACACGCCCTACCCGCGGCGCCGCAAACCGCTCAACGTCCGGTTCTTCTACGGCTGGGTCGTGGTGGCGACGACGTTCACGGCATCGCTTCTGGCCGCGGGCATCCGCGCCGCGCCGCAGACCTTCGTGCGTCCGCTGGAAGCAGAGTTCGGCTGGAGCCGCGGAGCCATCAACGCCGCCGTATCCATCAACCTGGTGCTCTATGGAGCCATCGGCCCCTTCGCCGGTCGCGTCCAGGACCGCCGGGGACCGCGGGTGGTGATGCTCGTGGCGCTGACGCTGTTGGCGGTGGGGGCGGGGGCCACCGCGTACATCAACCGGCTCGGGGAGTTCCTGCTGGTGTGGGGCCTGATCGTCGGCACCGGCGCGGGCGGCATCTCGTCGGTGCTGGCCGCCAGCGTCGCCCATCGCTGGTTCGTGCGCCACCGCGGCGTGGTGCTGGGCCTGCTGAACAGTGCCGGCTCTACCGGGCAGCTCATCTTCATCCCGGTGGTGCTGAGCCTGATCGTGGCTTGGGGCTGGCGCTTCGCCGCCATGACCCTTTCGGGTGTGGCGGTGGTGGCCTTCCTGCTGGTGTGGTGGCTCATGCGCAACGATCCCGCCGAGGTGGGAGAGGAGGCGCTGGGCGAGTCGGAGGCCAACGCGGCCGCGGCCGCGAGACCCGGCGGCGTGGCGCCGGTGACCAACACCGCGGTGCGGGACGCGGTCCGGACGCGCACCTTCTGGCTCCTGGCCGGCGCTTACGCCATCTGCGGCGGGACCTCCAACGGCCTCATCGGGGCGAACATGATCCCTCACGCCCAGGACATCGGCCTCAGCAACCAGGTGGCCAGCATAACCGTGGGGATCATGGCCGGCCTGAACTTCGTCGGCACCATGGGGGCCGGGTGGCTCTGCGACCGTATGGACCCGCGCAAGGTGCTGGCCGGTATCTACGCGTTGCGGGCGGTGGCGCTGTTCATCCTGCCGTCGGTCACCGGCCCCGCCGGCATGTTCGTCTTCGCGGTGATCTACGGCCTGGACTGGTTCGCGACGGTGCCGCCGGTGGTGGCCATCGCCGGCAACACCTTCGGCAAGAACTCGGTGGGCAGCATCTACGGCCTGATCTTTCTGGCCCACCAACTGGGCGGCGCCGCCATGGCCCAGGGCAGCGGCATCGCCTACGACGTGTTCGGCGACTATGGCCCGTCTTTCCTCACCGGCGCGGTGCTGGCCGTGCTGGCCGTGGTCATGTCGCTGGCCATCGCCAAGGACGCGCCGGCCCGGCTGGGGCCGCCGCGGCCCGGACTGGCGACCGCCTGAGCCGCACGGCGCCGGCCTGATCGGCCCGGAACAAGATCCGGACCGGGGCCGGGCAGGGACATCATCGTGGACGGGAGCGAATGGAGAAGACGCATGGCTTGTGATCCCAACTACCTCAGTTTTTCCGACGCCGAGTACGAGCGGCGCCACACGGCGGTGCAAGCGCGTATGGACCGCCTGGGCCTCGAAGCCGTGGTGTTCTACGGCAGCCGGACGGCGCCGGACATCCACTACCTGTGCAACTGGCTCACCACCTCCGAGGCCTACTTCATCTATCCGCGCCAGGGAGAGCCCACGCTGTTCGTGCAGTTGTCCAATCACCTGCCCAACGCCAGACGCATAGCGATCATCGACGACGTCCGTTTCGGCGGCTCCAGCCCCACGGGCTCGGTGGATTCGGTGCCCCGGGTGCTGGAGAACCTGAAGGAACGGGGCCTGGAGAAGGGTTCGGTGGGCCTCTGCGGCAACGTCCCTTACCGGCACTACTTGCGGTTGACCGAGGCGCTGCCCGGAGTCCGGTGGCTGGATTTCAGCGCCGAGATGCGCGACCAGCGGCAGGTCAAGAGCGCCGAGGAGATCGAGCGGCTGCGCCAGGCCTCGGCCATGAGCGATGACTCGGTGGCGGCCCTGGCCGAGCGGGCGCGGCCCGGCATTCCCGAGCACGAGCTGGCCCGGATCGTGGAGGACGTCTACCTGGGCAAGGGTGGCATCAACGGCATTCACTTCATGATCACCACCTCCATGCACGACCCCAAGGGGGGCGTACCGCAGCAGCACCTGTCCAATCGTATCCTGCAGAAGGGTGACGTGCTGGTCACCGAGATCAGCACCAACTACGCCGGCTACACCGGACAGGTCCTGCGCACCTTCACCATCGGCGAGGGCCCCACCCCGGAGTACCAGCGGCTCCACGACGCGGCCATGGAGGCCTTCGACCGCATCGCCGGGGTCATCAAGGCGGGCGCCGGAACGGAGGAAGTGCTGGAAGCCGCGGACGTGGTCCATGAACGTGGCTTCACGGTCTATGACGACGTGGTCCACGGCGCCAGCCAGTTGCCGCCGATCCTGCGGACGCGGAAGACTACCCGTGGCACCCCGCCCGACTTCCGCTTCGAGACGAACATGTGCCTGGTGATTCAGCCCAACGTAGTCACCGAAGACGGGTTGCGCGGGGTCCAGTTCGGCGAGATGATGCGCGTGACCGACACTGGGCTGGACAAGATGCATGATTGCCCGCGAGAGCTCATCGTGTGCCGCAACGGGTGATCGCGGAGAGGAGCCTGCCGGACATGCCCGTGGCTCGCAGCAGGAGGGGATACGCGGCCGCCGGGGTGGCGCTGGCGCTAAGTGTGTTCTTGTGGATGTCCCCGGCCGGTGCCGACGACGGCCCCGTGGCGCGCGGGAAATACCTCGTCCGGGCCGGCCTGTGCATCGCCTGTCACACCGACTACGACAACAAGGGCCCCGAGCTCGCCGGCGGCTACGCCATCAAGGTTCCTTTCGGCGTCATCTACAGCACCAACATCACGCCGGACCCGGAGACCGGCATCGGCCATTGGAGCGACGAAGACTTCCTCAGGGCCATGCGAAGCGGCCTCGGCCGCCAGGGCCGGCACCTCTTCCCTGCCTTCCCCTACACCTCTTTCACGAACATGACCGACGAGGACATCCTGGCCATCAAGGCCTACCTGTCCACGGTCAAGCCCGTGCGCAGGGAGAACCGGGCGCCTGAGCTGACGACCCCCTTCGGCTGGCGTTTCCTGCTGGCGGGCTGGAAGTGGCGCTATTTCAAGGAGGGCCCGTGGACCCCGGACCCCGACAAGTCCGTCCAATGGAACAGGGGCGCCTATCTCGTGCGGGCGGTCACCCACTGCGGCGAGTGCCATACTCCCCGGGATTGGGCGGGTGGGTCGCAGCAGGAGCTTCTGATGGCGGGCACTGCCGACGGACCCGAGGGCGAAACCGCGCCCAACATCACGCCGCACAAGGCGACCGGTGTAGGCGACTGGTCGGTGGAGGACATGGTGGAGTTGCTGAAGAGCAGCTACAAGCCCGACGGCGACAACGTCCAGGGCCTGATGGAGCGGGTCATCGTCCACGGCTACGAGCACATGAGCGACGAAGACCTCACCGCCATCGCCGTCTACCTGCGCTCGCTGCCAGCCATTGAGAATCGGGTCGAGTAGGACCGCATCCCCCACTCCGGCATCCCGGACCCTTCTCCGTCACCCCCGGCCATCCAACGTCACCCGGACCATCTTGCCGTCACCTGGACCACCCAACGTCATCCGGACCATCCTCCCGTCCCAGGCCATCCTCCCGTCCCGGGCCATCCTCCCGTCACCCCGGGCTTGACCCGGGGTCCAGGCGTCAAGCCGCTGCACGCCGTTTCAATGCCGTGTAGCGGTTACATTTAGCTGCACCGTACCGTGGCCTCCCCCATGCCCCACCCTGGACCCCGGGTCAAGCCCGGGGTGACGGGAGGAGAGGCCCGCCTCCTCGATTCCGGATCAAGGCAGCGTTTTCCGTCATCCCGGACTTGATCCGGATTCCAGGCCCAGCAGCCTCGCCGCGTTCCCGCCGCAAACCGCGTCGCAGCCGCCCAATCCCGCCTGCTCCAGCAGTCCCAACGGGTCCGTCTCCCCCATGTCGTAGGGGTAGTCGGTGCCCAGCAGGAGCCGTTCCTCGCCCGCCAGCTCGCGCAGGAAGGCGAGCATGCGCGAGTCGTGCAGGATGGTGTCGAAGTAGAAGCGCCGAAAGTACGTTTCCGGGTCGCCGGGCACAGTGCGGGCCGCGGCAACCGCTCCGTGGCCGTGGACCACTCGGCCGAGAAGATAGGGGAGGGCGCCGCCGCCGTGCACCAGACAGATGTTGAGGGAGGGATAGCGCTCGAGCACGCCGCCCAGGATCAACGACGCGGCGGCAATGGCGGTGTCCATGGGATTGCCCACCAGATTGTTCATGTAGTACCGGTTCAACCGGTCCGCGGCCGCGACGCGGTGGGGATGAAGCTGCACCAGCACGCCCAGGTCGGCCGCGCATTCGAAGAACGGCCGGAACGCCTCGTCATCGAGGTTTACGCCGTTGATGTGGGTGCCGATCTCCACCATCCGGATGCTCAGCCGCTCAACCGCGTAGCGGAGCTCCTCCACCGCCTCCCGGCCCGACTGCATGGGAACCGTGGCCACGGGGACCAGTCCCGGCGTCCCGCGCGCCGCCTCGGCGTTGGTCTCGTTGAACAGCCGTGACACCGCCTGTCCGTGAACGCCCTCCAGTTGGTAGGTCACGATGGTCATGGGCGGCGACAGCACCTGCCGGTCCAGGCCCCGCTCCCGCATGGCCTCCAGACGGGCCGGAAGGTCCGAGAGGAATGGTTGCAGCGCCGCGGGACGGCCTTCTCCCACCCGAAGCGACAGTCCGCCGGAGTCGTCTTCCTCGATATGGCACCCGTGCCGCGCGCCGTCACGGCGCATGGCCCGGATCCACTCGGGCGGGGTGAAATGAGCGTGAATGTCGACGACCATGGAGCGCATTGCCTCGGCCTCCGCTTGTCGCAGCTTGGGGTGTGAATCTGAAACGCCTCCTCGCCGGCCGGTTTACTCCGCCGCCGTGTCGGCGCCGAAGCAATTGTCGCAATGAAGAGGCGATGTGGGTCATCTATTTGTTCTTGGACATCACGTCGGCGGCGGCCAGATCCTCGCCGACCCGGTGGAACGGCCGGCCCGAATCGCTGACCGCCAGGACGACCATGATCTCGTCGGCGCGCGGGGCGTCGGCGACCGAGACCTGCATCGCGTCGAAATGGCTGAACTTCCAGACGTCGTCCTTGTGGTGCAGCGGGCAATCGATGACCGTCCCCGGGCCGCCGACCTTCTTGGTCGAGGGCATGACCGAGCTCGCCGGGCCGACGATCTCGCGCACCGGGCGGCCAAGCCGGGGATGCATCACCGCCGCGGCATGCTCCTTCTCGCCTTTTTCGCCGACGATCGCCGCCTTGCCGTAGCTGTGGACGGCCGCCCCGTCGATCCCCAGCGCATCGATCGCGCGTTGAACCAGAAGGCCGCCGAGCTCCGCCCCCGCCTTCTGCAACTCTTCGAGCTCCTCGTCATAGGCCCCGGCATAGGGGTTGGCGATCACCGCGATCGCCGCGGCCTGACGCGACGCAGGTTCGACCGGCCGGCCGAGTTCCCGCCGGGTCTCCTCGACGATGGTGATGAGCTTGCGGATCTCCATAGGCTTCCTCCTGGCCCCGGCGGGCGTGACTCGCTCAGGGCACTATGCCATCATCGATTTTCGTTGCAACACCTGCGTGTTGGCGTCTGAAGCATCTCGGTTTGACAACACGCCTCCCGATGGTGTTTCTTAGGGAACCCCGAAAAATCGGGTAGATACGGCGCTTACGAACAGGAGGACCGTCATGAGAAAGTGGGTTGCCATCGCGTTGTTGTTGACTCTGGTGGCCTTTGCGCAATCGGCCGCCGTTTCGGCAGCGGAATTTCCGAAGAAGAATATCATCATCATCGTCGCGGGATCTCCCGGTGGCGGTTTCGACCGGCTGGCCCGAGGCATCGGCAGGACCATGCGGAAATACCTGCCCAAGGGTGTCCATCTCGTGGTGAAGAACATCACGGGCGGCGGACTGGTGATCGGCACGGTGGCCATGTACAGGGCCAAGCCCGACGGATACACGCTGGGGCACCTGTTCACCGACGGCATGCTCGGGAAGCAGTTGATCAGCGGAGTCGCAAAGACCGGCTACGACGTCACCAAGTTCACCTATATCGCACGGGTTGGAGCCGAGCCCTACAGTCTCATCGTAGGCAAGAACTCCAAGTTTCATACTCTTGAAGACCTCCAGAAGGCGAAACGGGTCAAGTGGGGTGTGGAAGGCATCGGCGTGGCGCGTTGGATTCCGACCTTCGTCACAGCCAAGGAGCTCGGCATCCATATGGACGTGGTGTCGGGGTACCGCGGCACCAGCGAGGGCATACCGTCCATGATCCGGAATGACTTCGACGTCTATCTGCAGCCCATCGATCACCCCACCACCGCCACCTACATCAAGTCGGGCGACGTGAGGCCCGTTCTCCACCTGCACGACCAGCGGCCGGTGAACGCTCCCGATACCCCGACCGCGATTGAGAAGGGGATCAATCTCCGCCTCTACGTGGGCCGCAGCATCGTGGCGCCGCCGGGCCTGCCCGCTGACAGGATGAAGATCCTGGAGGACCTGTTCGTCAAGACCATGAACGATCCGGAATACCGGGAGTTCCTGGCCAAGTCCAAGAGCCCCATCGTCCCCGGCGACTCCAAGGCGGCACAGGCGGACCTGGAGAACTACGTGAAGAGCTACGCCAAGTACACTGAGGCCATGCGCGACGCGTTGCCGAAGTAGCAGGGAACAGGAACGGGGATCCGGGATCGGCCTTCAGAGGCATCCCTGTTTCCCCGCTCCCACGGAAAGCGAGATTGGATGAATCAACCCGCCAGCCCGGATACCACGCCGCGTCCACCCATCCCGTTGCCCTTTCATTACGCGTGGATCGTCGTGGCCGTGACTTTCTTCGCTAGTTTCAACGGGGCCGGCATCCGTGTGGTTCCCACCGTGCTGATCCTTCCGCTCGAAGCGGAGTTTGGATGGGCTCGATCCGCCATCACCTTTGGGGGTTCCATCAATCTCCTGCTCTACGGCGCCGCCGCTCCGGTGGTGGGCTGGATTCTGGACAAGTACGGGCCGCGCCGGGTCATGATGACCTCGCTGACCCTGCTGTCGGCGGGTCTGCTGGGCACGACTCTCGTGTCCGAGCTGTGGCATTTCTGGCTGACCTGGGGCGTCTTGGTGGGGTTGGGGGCCGGCGGCATGTCCGGGGTGCTCTCGGCTTCGGTGGCGCATCGCTGGTTCAACTCCCGACGCGGGCTCGCGGTGGGCATTCTGAGCAGCGGCAGCTCTTCGGGACAGATCGTCTTCGCCCCGTTCATGCTGCTGATCATCGCATACATCGGCTGGCGCCAGGGTTCTTACGTGCTGGTTACCTGTGCGGCCACGGCGGTCGTGCTGGTCTGGCTGCTCATGCGCGACAAACCCGCGGACGTCGGCCTGGAGCCCTACGAGGAGGGGCCCCGAGACGAAAAGATCCAGCTTACCCGTGACGGCGGGGCCATGCCGCCGGCAACGCCCGCGGGACCGGTCATGGGCATCCGGGACGCCATCAAGATGCCCACCTTCTGGCTCCTGTGCGGGGTGTTCTCCATCTGTGGCGGCACCGCCAACGGCCTCATCGGCATGCATCTGATTCCCCATGCCCTGGAGCAGGGATTCGACCGCGGCACCGTCAGCTTTGCGTTCGCCCTCATGGGAACCATGAACATTGCCGGGACGCTGTTCGCCGGCTGGTTGGCGGACCGTGTCGATCCCCGAAAGCTGATTGCCGCGGTGTTCACGCTACGGGGAGTGGCGCTGTTCTATCTGACGCTGGTCGACAACACCAGCGGACTCCTCATCTTTACCGTCATCTACGGACTCGACTGGTTCGCCACGGTTCCCCCGGTGGTCACCCTCGCCGGCCAGACCTTCGGCAAGCAGTCCATCGGCCGGATCTACGGCTGGATCTTTCTGGCGCACCAGATAGGCGGGTTCGCCATGGCCAACGCCGGCGGCCTGCTGTACGACTACGTGGGGAACTACGAGATGGCGTTCTTCGCCGGCGGCTTTATGGGACTCATGGCCGCGGCGTTCGCCCTCAGCATCCGGCCCAAGAAGCCGATGTCGCCGCTCGGACCGGCACCCGCGGGGGCCGCCGCGTAAGAGATCTTTGTCGGATCGTATGTAGGTCGGGTTAGCCGAAGGCGTAACCCGACAGGGGTGGCGGGGTCCTTTGTCGGATTACGCTTCGCTAATCCGACCTACACGGTCACTACACGGTCACGTAGTGTTGGCAAGGGTTCCGGTGTCGGCGTGTGGCACCGGCTCTACGACCGCTTGTCCTTCTTCGCGGCGGCGTCGAGATCGTAAACGGCCTGCCAGGGTACCGAGCAGTGAGCCCAGACGAGAGGCTCGAACTTCTCCCACCACTCCACGTCACGCCCTTCCATGCTCAGCACCCGCACCATGCGCACCATGTCCTGGATCTGGTATTTCTCCAGGGCGGGCTGGAAGGCGGGCATGATGCCCTTGCCCTCCTTGATGATCCGGCGGATTTCGAACACGTCCCGGTTGTCCACGGTGTGGCGGAAATCCGGCACGTTGGCCGAGAGCGCCTTGGCGATGGGGCCGTCCCCCCTGCCCGCAGGGCCGTGGCAGCTCGCGCAGCGCTGGGCGTAGACGAGCTTCATTTCCTCCTCTCGGATGCAGCCGGACAGGGCCGCCAAGCCCAGCAATACGAGGCATACCTGGAGGAGGGGTCTGTGGCAGCGGGACATCATCGGCATCACTCTTTTTTCCTATCATCTTCGATGCTTGAACAAAACAGACCGTGCAGCCACTTGGTTTGCCGGTGATGATTGGCTTTCTTTCCCCGAACCCTATACGCTTGTTCGCGTCTTTCTGTCATGAACGAGGGCCTCGGAAATGGCTATCAGGATCACCCGCGTGTATACGCGCACCGGCGACGACGGCATGACCGCGCTGGTGGGCGGGAAGCGGGTTTCCAAGGACGCCGCCCGAATCGAAGCCTACGGCACGGTCGATGAGTTGAACGCGGTGGTGGGCTTGGTGCGCGCCTGGAACGAGGAAGGGAAGGGGCAGCGCGAGCTGCACCTCCGGCTCGACGCCATGCTCCAGGAGATCCAGCAGGAGCTTTTCGACCTGGGCAGTGAGTTGGCGACCCCCGAGGATTTCACCTACGACGGCATGCACCGCATGGGGGAGGAGGAGGTGACCCGGATTGAGCGGGTCATCGATGAGTGTCAAGAAGAGCTGGAGCCGCTCAAGTCGTTCATCCTGCCGGGTGGAGGACGCATCAGCGCGCAGCTCCACCAGTGCCGCACGGTGTGCCGGCGGGCCGAGCGGGAGATCCTCGGGTTGTCACGGATCGAGAACGTCGGCGAGTGGCCGCTGCGTTATGTCAACCGGCTGAGCGATCTCTTCTTTGTGCTGGGGCGATGGGTGGGGAAGAATCTGGGCGAGACCGAGTACCTCTGGCAACGGGGATTGAAGTAGCGCCATACAAGCGAAGCGCTCCGGCGGATTCAGCCTCGGAGCGCATGCGAGCGGGAGTCGGGAATGTCGGGAATCCTTGCAGGCAAGAAGGCGTTGATCTTCGGCGTGGCCAATGACCGGAGCATTGCCTGGGCGGTGGCGCGGGAGCTGCATGCCCAGGGGGCGGAGTTGGCTTTCACCTACGCCGGGGAAATTCTGGAAAAGCGCGTCCGGCCCCTGGCCGAGGGCATCGGTTCCACCCTCGTCCTGCCGTGCGACGTCACCCGGGACGAGGAGATCGAAGCGGTCTTCGAGACCGTCGGCCGCGAATGGGGCGCCCTCGACATCCTGATACACGCCATCGCCTACGCCAGGAAGGAAGACCTGTCCCAACCCTACGTGCAGACCGGACGGGAGGGGTTTCACACGGCGCTGGACATCAGCAGCTATTCGCTGGTGGTGCTGACGCGCCACGCCGCCAGGCTCATGAAGGGGCGCGACGGCGCGGTGGTGACGCTGACCTATATGGGCTCCGAGAAGGTGGTCCCCAACTACAACGTCATGGGGGTGGCGAAAGCGGCGCTGGAGGCCAGCGTCCGTTATCTGGCCTACGATCTCGGTCCGGAGGGGATACGGGTCAATGCCATCTCGGCCGGCCCGGTGAAAACCCTGGCGGCCGCCGGCATCGCCGGGTTCCGGGACATGCTGCGCCTTGCCGGCGAGCGGGCGCCCCTCAAGCGCAACGTCGAGCCCGCCGAGATCGGCAGGACGGCGGTCTATCTCGTGAGTGACCTGGGGAGCGGCGTGACCGGGGAAACCATCCACGTCGATGCGGGTTACAACGTGATGGGCATGTGAGGCCCGTGTCGTACTGAACGACAGGACACGAGCGCCGTTGCCGGCGTCTTTGTGAGAAGGACCCGTTCAACATGCTAGTGTCCTGTCCGGTTAATTCGCATGGTAAGATGCGCAGGATTTTTCGTTGTCGGCAAGGCGCGATGACGAGCAGTGGCCGTTACCACGCGAGGAAGAGCAACGCCGCCGACGGCGAAAAAGACCAGCAGATTGCCATGCGAATTAACCGGACAGGACACTAGGGGAAAGACCGTGAAAGACATTTCGCCGCAGGAAGCCTACGACGCGCTACAGCAGGACGCCCAGGCCGTGTACATCGACGTGCGCACGGTGGAGGAGTTCACCGCCGGCCATCCCGAGGGAGCAGTCAACATCCCCATCGCGTTCCAGGATCCGGCGCAAGGCATGGTTTACAACCCGGACTTCGTCGAGGTGGTGGAGAGCCATTTCGGCAAGGACCGGAAGCTGTTGCTGGGTTGCAAGGCGGGTCCGCGGTCCAACAGTGCGGCGAACCTCCTGGAGCAACAGGGCTACCAGGACGTGGCCAGCGTGCGCGGCGGCTTCGGCGGCATGCGCGACCCCTCTGGGCAGGTGGTGGTCGAAGGCTGGGAAGGCATGGGTCTTCCGGTGAGCCAGGACAACGGCGAGGGCACGAGCTACGAATCGCTGGCGGCAAAACAAGGGTGAGCTGGCGGGCGTCACCCGCCCTGATCGCACTGCGCTGACAGTCGCCGTCCATCGCTTGACAGGTACGCGGTTTTTGAGCGATAAAGGCACGTTCAAAACGGACCTTCTTCCGATACATATCAAGACGTTACCGCCAAACGGTCCTTCCCGGGTGAGGGCTTTCCCGTTCGTTCGAACACCTGACGTTCAGAGATCAACCGTATGGACTATCTTAACGCATTCTACACCGGCCTGATCAGCATCCTGCCGTTTTCGCCCGCGGGGAATGATCCGTTCCTGTTCATGCTGATCGGCATTGCCATCGGTTTCGTTGTGGGCCTCCTGCCCGGACTCGGAGGCGCCACGACCCTCGCCCTGATGCTGCCGTTTATCTACAAGATGGACCCCACCACGGCGTTTGCGTTTCTTCTTGGCTCCAACGCGGTTACCGCCACCACCGGGGATATCACGTCGATCCTCTTCGGCGTTCCGGGCGAGGGCATCACCGCAGCCACCATCGTCGACGGCCATCCCATGGCGAAGAAGGGGGAAGCCGGCCGCGCCCTGGGAGCCGCGCTCATGAGCTCGCTGGTGGGCGCCGTCTTCGGCGCCTTCGCCCTGGCCCTGGCCATTCCCATCGTGCAACCTCTGGTGCTTTCCATCGGCTCCTCGGAATTCTTCATGCTGGCGCTTCTGGGGATCACCTTCGTGGCGTCTCTGAGCGGCGGCAACATGCTCAAGGGGTTGTGCACCGGCGCCTTCGGACTCGTCCTGGCCACCATCGGTCTGGATCCCATCGAGAGCGTGCCGCGCTTTACCTTCGATCCCCTCATCGGGGAGGATGCCGCGCTTTTCCTGTGGGACGGCCTGTCCCTTGTGTCGGTGACGGTGGGCCTGTTCGCCATTCCCGAGATCATCGACCTGTCGGTGCAGGGGACGAGCATCGCGCGTCAATCCACCGGAAAGCTGGGCGGCGTCATGCAGGGTGTCATGGATACCTTCCGGCACTGGAGGCTGGTATTGGCCTGTAGCGCCATCGGCTCCTACATCGGCCTCATCCCTGGACTCGGCGGGGGGCCGGCCCAATGGGTGGCCTATGCGCACGCGGTGCAGAGCTCGCCGGGAGACAAGAGCCGATTCGGCAAGGGCGCCATTGAAGGTGTCTTGGGGCCCGGCGCGGCCAACAACTCCAAGGAGGGGGGCTCCCTGGTTCCGACCATCGCGTTCGGCGTCCCGGGCAGCGTTTCCATGGCCATCCTGCTGGGGGCCTTCATCATCCAGGGCATCGTGCCGGGACCGGACCTGCTCGATCCGGCCAAGCACCTGAACCTCACGTTCTCGTTCGTCTGGATCATCGTCGTCTCCAACATCATCACCGTCGCCGTGTGCCTGCTGTTCTTGAATCAGCTCGCAAAGATCACTTTCGTCAAAGGAACCTTCCTCATTCCGTTTCTCCTGCTGCTGATCTATCTGGGGGGCTTTGCCGTCAACAACGCCTTCGGCGATATGGTGATGGTGGTGATATTCGGCGCGGTGGGGTGGCTCATGGTCCGGTTCGACTGGCAGCGGCCGCCGCTGCTGCTGGGACTCGTTCTCGGCGGCATCGCGGAGAACAACCTCTTCATCGCCACCAAGGTTTACGGCGCCGGATTCATGCTGCGGCCGGGGGTGCTGGTCATCACCGCGCTCATTGTCGCGGGAATGTGCTACCCCATGTTTCAGGCCTACCGGGAACGGAAGCGCGCCGAGCGGCACGAAGCCGCGTTCGAGGTGCCCGGCATCACCAAGACCGTGGAAGTGATCACACGCAACGAGCGCACGGCCAATGGCATCTTCGCCTTCTGCTTCGTTGCGGTGTTCGCCTACGTTCTGCGCGAGTGTTTCTTCGGCTTCGGCGCCTACGAGGAGCGCGCCGCCCTGTTCCCGGTGGTCGTCGGGCTTCCGGCCTTCGTCATCAGCGCGGTGGTTTTCGTGAAGGAGATCATGAAGACAACCAGGGTGGTGGTGCACGGAGAGGAGGGCGTGGAGGAGGTCGAGGAAATCTCCCCGCAGGAAACGCGCCGGCGAACTGCGGCCATCAGCGCCTGGGTGGTGGGTTTCTTCCTCTCCATATGGCTGCTGGGGTTCGTGCTGTCGTCCCTGGTGGCGACCTTTCTCTACCTCAAGGTCGGCGCCCGGGAGCGTTGGCCCATCACCATCATCTTGACGGCGGCGGCCTACCTGTTCTTCGCCGGCATCTTCGACATGATGCTCCATCTTCCCTTTCCCACCGGCGACCTGTTCGTCTGGCTGGGGCTCGAATGAGACCGGGTGGCCCGTACCATGGAAATCCCTGGAGATGTCCATGGTACGGGTCGCCCCTGCCGCCCGCCCGTGCCGTATTGACCCGATCCGGGGCGTCAGATAGGCTTGTGGTATGCGGAGAGCCTTCCACTGCTGCGCCGTGGTGCTGGTGGTCTTGTGCTTTGCCACGGCGTTTCTCCGTGTACCCCTCGTCCACGCCCTTTCCCAGCAAGAGGAGATCCGCATCAGCCGCGAGTTCCGGCGGGAAGCCCGGAGCCGTCTCAAGTTTATCGAGGACCCCGAGGTCGAGCTCTACGTCGACGGCATGGGCCGCCGGATCCTCGAGGCCGTAGGCAACAACCGATACCCTTACCGCTTTTTCGTCATCCAGGATGGCTCGATGAACGCGTTTGCGGTGCCGGGGGGCAGCATCTTCCTGCACTCGGGCCTGATTCAACGGGTGCAGACCTCGGACGAGCTGGCCTCGGTGGTCGCCCATGAGATCGTTCACGTGAACGCGCGGCACTTCGCCAGCCTGTCCTCCGCTTCCGACGCCACGATACTGGTGGGTGTGCTTGGAGTGTTCCTGGCGCCCGTCCTGGGGCCCGTGGCCCTTGCCGGCCCCGCCGTCGCCATGACCCGGCAATTGGAGTTCAGCCGGCAGATGGAGGAACAGGCCGACAACCTCGGCGTCGGCTACCTGGCGCGCGCCGGCTATAATCCCGGGGCCGCGGTGGACTTCATGAACCGGCTGTATCGTGAGCGGATACTGAACCCGGTGGGAAGACCCGCCTACCTGTTGACACACCCCTTGACCGATAAACGGATCACCAATCTGGAGGCCTCGATCCGGGCGCTTGGTCTCACGCGCCCGCGCTTCAGGGAGGTTGACGACATCCGGCGCGTCAAGCTGATGATCGAATTGCGGAAAGAGCCGGAGGCGGTGGTGGAGCGGTTGAGGAAGTCCTACGAGAAACGTCCGGAAGCGGCCATGTCGTCGTATTCGCTAGGCATCGGTTATGCCGCCACCAGCCGCTGGGCGCGCGCTCGGGATATGCTCGAGCGGGCGGCGCGGTTGAAGCCGGCCATCCCGAACCTCGACCGGGACCTGGGGCGGGCGTACATCCACACTGAAGAGTTTTCCAAGGCCCACGCGGCCTTCGAGCGCATGTTGAAGCGCAAGCCCGACGATCCCATCACCCACCTGTACAGAGGTCAGCTTTTCGAGAAGGAGTCGCGCTTCCGGCAGGCCGCGCGTTCGTATCTCAGGGTGCGCCAGGTCGCTCCGTATTGGCCGGAAGCCTCCCGAAGGCTGGGTTATGCCTACCGCAAGCTGAACCAGCCCGGAAAGGCGCACTATTATCTGGCGCAGTCGTACCTGCTGCGCGACCAGACCACCAAGGCCATCGATTCCCTGGAGCGGGCCGCGCAGCACTATGAGCCGGACTCACCGAGGCTGCAGGTGATCGAGGACGAGATCGCGGCCATACGCGCCGACCGTTGACGGCGTCTCAATCGGCGAGCGCCTGCCGTAGCCGCCTGCGCGCTTGCACGTAGATCTGGCAGATCCTCGCTTCCGTCACTCCCATTCCTTCACCGATCTCCCGGAACTTGAGCTCCTGATGGTGGCGCAGGGTCACCACCAGACGTTCGCGCTCCGGCAGCATCGCCACTGCCCGCTTCAGCTTGTCCACCAGGTCCCGGCGCTCGACGTAGTCCACCGGATCCTCATGGTGCCTCCGTCCCGAGCTGTCCCGGTCCAGAAGGACGCTCGGCCCGCAAGAGGGGTCATCAAGGCTCAGGCACTTTTGTTCGCTGACCTGGTAGTTGATCTTGTGGTAGGTTTCCAACGACAGTTCCAGCCTTCCGGCCAGCTCTTCCGAAGTGGCCTCGCGGCCCAGGTGCTGCCAGAGTTGCTTGCGCGCGACGGTCACGCGGCGTCCCCAGGCCCGGATCGAACGGCTTACCCAATCCAGGGAGCGCAGGCACTGGATCATCTCGCCGTAGATGCGGTGCCTGGCGTAGACGTGGAACGAGACTCCCCGCCCGGGATCGTATCGCTCCAATGCCTCCAGCAGGCCGACGACGCCGGAGTGCACCAGGGATTCCAGATCGATGCTTGACGGAACACGGCGGTGGAGTTGGCGGGCCATGCGCTCGACAAGGGGGAGGCAGGCAGCGATGACGTGTTCCCTGGAGTTGTTTTCTCCCACCGCCGGAACGGTTGCAGGCTTGGTGCCGGATGGTGACTCCTTCATGGCCGCACAAGAGGGCAACGCCCGTGCCAGTTGGTGGAACGGGCAAAGAACCCAATGGCTACGGCTATTTGGGTAGCGTGGGGAAGGCGTCCGGCCCAGGCGGAGTGTCAACAGGCCGGAGAAAGGCGTCATCCGGTTGGCGGCTCCCTGTGGCCGCGGCGCTCGAACCGGCGTCGCGGAACGAAGTCGAAGGACGCAAGACTAGTGTGGTGTCTCACAAATACGGTTACGAATCTGCGGGTCCTTTTGGCCGTCGGCTGCGTTGCTCTTCCTCGCGTGGTGCACGCCACTGCTCGTCATCGCGCCTTGCCGACGACAAAAATGCCCTCGCAGCTTCATAACCGTATTTGTGAGACACCACACTAGCGGTAGTGCTCGAGCAGCTCCACCAGACCGAGGGCGCGCATTTCGCTGAAGAGATAGCGTTTGATCTCATCGACCGTGTCCATCTGGAGGGCCGCCTGCCCGATGGCGGCCGCCCGCTCATAGCTGGCCGAGCGCACCAGCTTTCGGACCACGGGGATGGACAGGGACTCCATGCTGAATTCTTCGAGGCCCATGCCCATCAACAACAGGGTCGACAACGGGTCCCCGGCCATCTCCCCGCACATCGCGACGCGCTTGCCCTTGTCCTTGGCGGCGTCGATGACCTGTTGGAGCGCGGACAGGACCGCCGGGTGAAAGGGCTCGTAGAGGGACGCCACCTTGCGATTCCCGCGGTCCACGGCCAACAGGTACTGGATCAGGTCGTTGGTGCCGATGCTGACGAAATCCACCTCCTCCATCAACCGACCCGCCATCTGTACGGCGGCGGGTACCTCGACCATGATTCCCAGTTCCATGTCCCCATCGAAAGCGAGGCGGCGCCACACCAGTTCCGTCTGGACCTCCCGCAGGATGGCCTTGACCCGAAGGACCTCCTCAAGACTCGAGACCATGGGGATCAACAGGCGCACCGGCCCCAGCGCGCCCGCGCGCAGGATGGCCCGGAGCTGCATCTTGAAGGTGTCGGACGCCTCCAGGGAAACGCGGATGGAACGCCACCCGAGAAAGGGATTGGGCTCGGAGCGGACGGCGCTCACGTAAGGGGGATACTTGTCCGCGCCGATGTCGAGGGTGCGGATGGTGACCGGCTTGCCGCCCATGCCTTCCACCACCTTCTGATAGAGGGCGAACTGCTGCGCCTCGGTGGGAAAGTCGTGATACGCGAGAAACGGAATCTCGGTGCGGTAGAGGCCGATGCCCTCGGCGCCATGATTCTGCGCGAACCGTATGTCCGTAAGCAGTCCCATGTTGGCGTGCAGCCGGACCCGATGGCCGTCGGTGGTCTCGGCAGGCAGATCCCGCATCTCGTCGAGCTCCCGATTGACGGCGAGATAGTGGCGCTCCAGCCGGTCGTACTCGCCGATGATCTCCTTGTTGGGGTTGATGAAGACCACCCCGGAGTTTCCGTCGACGATCAACGAATCCTCTTTCCGGACGCTCTCCAGCAGCCCCTCCGCCGCCACCACGGTAGGGATCTCGAAGGACTTGGCCAGCAGTGACGCGTGGGAGGTGACGCCGCCCGTGGCCAGCACGATACCCTGAAAGCCATCGCCCTCGAAGACGGCGAGGTCCGCCGGAGAAAGATCCTCCGCGACCAGGATGGCGGCCCCCTCCGGGACCACGAGCCGCGTGTCGTTGGAGCCGTCAAGATTGTCCAGCAATCTCTGGGCGACGTCGCGGATGTCCGCCGTACGCTCCTTCAGGTAGCGATCGTCGACTTCGCTGACGGTCTGCATATGCTTGCGGAAGACGCTGCTGACGGCATAGTACGCGGTCAGTTGCTCTTCCCGAACCAGGCTCTCGATCTCGTTCCGCAACTCCGGGTCGTTCAGCAGCAGCCGGTGCACGTCGAATATGGCGCCCGCCTCGTCGGAGATGAGGGCTATCATTCGGGTCTTGATATCTTCCACCTGGGCGATGGCGCGTTCCCGGGCGGAACGAAAACGCTCAATTTCGACTTGTGGCTCGGTGGTCCGAGTCTTCTCGATGGCGGCCAGGTCCATGCGCCGGTGCATGATGTGGGCCTTGCCGTAGGCAAAGCCCGGGCAGGCCGCCAGCCCGGTCAGACGGCTGCGGAACTTTCTCGGGGGCTCGCTGGTGCGTTCCTTGCCCCGTCCCTCGTACGATCTGAGCCGCCGCAGCGCGTTGACCATTCGTTGACGGAACTGCTTGCGCTCACGTTCCTTGTCCTTGAGCGAGTCCACCAGCCGGGCGTTTACGATGGTGGTGGAAACCTGGGCCGAGATGGCCTTGAGGAGCCGGACCTCGTCTTGTGTGAACTCGCGAGGACGGGAGGTCTGCACCACCAGCACGCCGATGGGTGCCCTCTGGGCGTTGACGGGAACGCCGAAGAAGGAATGGTACCGTTCTTCGCCGGTCTCGGGGAAATACAGGAAGCGTGGATGGGACGGGGCGTCCATGACCATCACCGGCTCCCGTGTCTCCACCACCAGACCCGCCAGTCCCTCGCCGATGGTCATGGAAACGTGTCCCACAGCCACCGGATCCAGGCCCTTGGTTGCGCTGAGCGTCAACCTCCTGCTTTCGGCATCGAGGAGGTAGACCGAGCACACCTCGGTCTGCATGCGCTTGGCCACGATACCGGCAATGCTGTTGAGGCACCCTTGCAGGTCCTCGGCCTCGTCGACGAACCGGCTGATCTCTTCCAACGTGACGAGATGGGAGGCGCCGTCCTCGGTTGCGATGTCGGGTATGTGAGCCATCCCCCCATTCTAAGGGGTTCGAGGGTCGATCACAATTCCGGACATGGGTTCCGGAGGTCGATTGTCAAACCAAAGCCAAAATGTCCCCTTTGAGCAAAGTTAAAATGTCCCCTTGTGGGTAGGAGGATGCGGGGTTGGGTGGGGCACGGGCGTACGTTGGTGCTCCAACGGCGCCGTGGGGTGGCCTGTGGACAACCCGGCCATCCCTCCTCTAACCGCCGGTTGACCACAGGCTTGACGCTCTCGCGCGGAAGGGCGGCAGGAACGGTCACGACAAGACCGAAGGGATGGCGTGGACGAGAGCGAGATGGAGGAGCCCGGTTCGGCTTGCACAGGGGTGATGACCGCGGTGGGGTGGCGATGTGCTGCCGGCTGACCCACCCACAGGGGGCTGTGGATGATCAAGGGTTGTGTCACCCGCGCCTTTGGGACGCCGCAGAGCTGCAACCGCTCACGCTCTTGCAGTGCCCCCTCCAAGGAACTCTCCCAGGCCGCGGTGCGAAAATCCCCTGCGCCGACCGGTCCGGCCCGTGGGGGGGGTTACAAGGGCGCTGGTGGGGCAGGAGTGGAGCGGTGGCGTCTCCAGCGGTTCCAGGGGTGGTCTGGGGAGGGTTTGTACTTGGGGCGTTTGCGCTGGAGCACACGGGCGGTGTCGACGGTTCGGTGGAGGCTCTTCTCGTCGTCCAGGGGAATCGGCGCCTGGCCTTCGGCGAGGATGCGGTAGTCGAGGGTCTTGCCCTGACACAACAGGGTGACGTGACCGTCGAAGGCCTCGCACACGGTGACGGGGCTGGAGCGCAGGCGGTAGCCCTTGCCCTGGTTCAAGACCTGGTATTCCCTGTTGCGGTATCTCAGGGTGAGGTTGCGGCTCAGCTTGCGGATGGAGTGGTGGCTCAGGATGAGGTCTACGGAGGCGGCGTCGTGCAGCACCCGGCGGTGGGCGTCCTGGGGGTGGTGCGGGGGCACGGCGAAGCGGCGGTTATGGTCGGCCATGAACTCGGGCAGGAAGGCGTTGGCTTCCTGCATGGAGTCGATGCCGCCAAGGCGCAACTCCTTGACCAGGCGGTCCTGGAGGGTCTCGTTGGCCCGTTCCACGCGGCCCTTGGCCTGGGGGGTGTTGGCGTGGATGGGCTGGATGTCCAGGGTTTGGAGCGCCCGGGTGAACTGAGTCAGTTCGCCCTCGCAGTCCTGTTGATTGACCCGGAAGATGCCGTGCTTGTCCGAATAGACGGCCACCGGCCGGCCGTACTGGTCCAGATACCCCCGCAGGGTCCTCATGTAGGCTTCGGTGGTCTCGGCCTCGACCAAACGCAGGGCCATGAGCCGACTGGTGGCGTCGTCGATGAACACGATCAGGGTGCAGTAAGGCCCCCGCTCCTCGAACCACCGGTGCGGCGACCCGTCGACCTGCACCAACTCGCCTAGCGCCGTCCGCCGGGGACGGCTCTGATGCACCCGCATCCCCCGGCGCTTCCTCGACCGCCACAGCCCTTCCGCCGCCATCCACTTGCGCAACGTCTCCACCGACACCCCATAGCTATGGACTTCGGTCAGCTTCTCATGGGCCAGCGTCGGCCCAAAGTCCCAGTAGCGCTCCCGCACCACCCCAAGGATCTCTGCCCGCACCTCCGGCGCTATGGCATTGTTCGCCTTCCGCCCACGATGCCCCGAAATCAGCCCCCTCGCCCCAAGCTCCCGGTAACGCCGCAAAAGCCGCTTCACCTGCCGCACGCTCAGCCCCATCCGCTCCCCAGCTTCCCGTTGCCGCAGACGCTTCCCCGCTACCTCCCGGATCACCTCCAGCCGGTCCACCTCTCTCATGGTCATCCCCTCTTCTGTCTTCAACAATCCCTTGCCCCCCTTCCTTCCAGTAAAGGGGACATCTTAGCTTTGTTCAAAAGGGGACATTATCGCTTTGCTCCAACAGTTCCGGAGGTCGATTTGACCCGTTTTCGGGCAGATGTTACGTTGCCCCGATGTCCGTTCAAAGGTCCATCGACACCACGGAGACACAGCCGGATTCCCTGGAAGCGCACGTTCGAGCCATCCTTGCGGCCATAGGGGAAGACCCCGGGAGAGAAGGTCTCGAAAAGACGCCGGCGCGGGTGGCCGCCGCGTTGACCTTTCTCACCGACGGCTATCGCCAGGACCCCGATACCATCATCAACGGCGCCCTGTTCACCGAGGACTATCAGGAGATGATCGTCGAGAAGGACATCGACTTCTTTTCCCTCTGCGAGCATCACATGCTGCCGTTTCATGGCAAGGCCCACGTGGCCTACATCCCGCGCCACAAGATCGTGGGAGTCTCCAAGCTGGCGCGGCTGGTGGATGCCTACGCACACCGCCTGCAAGTTCAGGAGAGGCTGACCAGCCAGATCGCTCAAACCATCATGGAACGCATCAATCCTCTTGGGGCCGCGGTGGTGATGGAAGCCGAGCACATGTGCATGCGCATGCGCGGCGTGCAGAAACAGAACTCCACCATCATCACGAGCGCTCTGCTGGGGGCTTTCCGGACGCAGGAGAAAACCCGCGCGGAGTTCTTGACCCTCATTCGCAGTCGCGGCTTCTGACCGATGTCCATGGTAATCAAGATCAGAGAGATTGCCCCGGCGCGGGTCCAGACGGCCCTGCTGGCAATACCCGTCACCGACAAGGGCCTCGACGGGACCCAGGTAAAGCGCCTCGACCGTCAGCTCAAGGGAAAGCTCGGCGCGCTGGTGAAGAAGAGCAGCTTTGCCGGCAAGCGCGGCAGCTCCCTGCTGCTGGCGACCCACGGCGCCATGCCCGCGGGCCACGTGCTGCTGGTGGGCCTGGGAAAGCATGAGGAGGAGGAGGAGCCGCATGCCTGGCGCGTGGCCGGCGCCGTCACCGCCAAGGAGGCCGGACGGGTCTGGGCCGACGAGGCGGTATTCATGCTGCCCCCGGACCGACAGACGGGTGCCCTCGTGGGCGCGGTGGCCGAGGGAGCCCTTCTCAGTGCCTATCGTTTCAACAAGTACCGGTCCAACGACCATCAAGGGGGGCGGCTGCGCACGCTGATCCTGGGACGGACCGCGTCCGGGCGAAGCGCCGCGTTGACCCAGGCGGTGCGGAAGGCCAAGGCCGCGGTGTCGGCGGTCTGTCTGGCCCGGGATCTGGTGAACGAGCCGGCCTCCACGGCCACCGCCACCTACCTGTCGGAGCAGGCGGCGGCTCATTGCCGCGGCGAGGGGCTCAAGGTGGAGGTGTGGGGCAAACGAAAGATCGAACAGATGAAATTGGCGGGTCTTCTGGCGGTCAACCAGGGCAGCCGGGAGGAACCGCGTTTCCTCCACATGCGCTACAAGCCCAAGGGGAAAGCCGCGCGGAAGGTGGCCCTCATCGGCAAGGGAATCACGTTCGATTCCGGTGGACTTTCGCTCAAGCCGCCGCGTTCCATGGAAACCATGAAGCTGGACATGGCGGGCGGCGCGGCGGTCATCGGCGTGATGAGCGTGCTTCCGGAGCTGGCGCCGGATGTGGAGGTGCTGGGACTGGTGCCGGCCACGGACAACCTGCCGGACGGCGGCGCGCAGAAACCGGGGGATGTTATCCGGTATCTCAACGGCAAGACCGTCGAGGTGATGAACACGGACGCCGAGGGCCGCCTCATTCTCGCCGATGCCCTGGTTCTGGCGGCCCGGGAGAAACCGGACTGCATGATCAATCTGGCCACCCTCACGGGGGCCTGTATCGTGGCCCTGGGCAACGAGTTGGCGGGGCTGTTCAGCAACGATGGAGAGCTCGCCGAGAAGCTCATGGCCTGTGGCCGGGATGCGGGCGAGAGTCTTTGGCAGTTGCCTCTCGCCGCCGAGTACCGCGAGGATATCAAGAGCCACGTCGCCGACATCAAGAACGTCGGGGGCGGCTCGGCCGGGGCCATCACGGCAGCGTTGTTTCTGCAGGAATTCGCCGGCGACGTTCCCTGGGCGCACCTGGACATCGCGGGTCCCGCGTTCGCCGGCAAGGACCGCATCACGTGCCCCAAGGGGGGAACGGGCTTCGGTGTCCGTACCCTGTTGAACTTTCTCTCCGGAATCTGAGTCCACGGGCATCCCGGGATTCCACTCCCGCGCCGGCCTGGGCGGATCCGCGAAACCACAGGAAATCCATCGGCGGCGGCTTGGCCGCCGGAGAACAACGGATCGGAAGGGAGACACGTACCCATGGCCATTTCCCACGTCGCGGACAATGAGTTCGAAACGGAAGTGATCCAGGCGCCCGTACCGGTGCTGGTGGATTTCTGGGCTCCCTGGTGCGGCCCGTGCAAGTCCATTGCGCCGGTGCTGGAAGAGCTGGCCCAGGAGTATGACGGCAGGCTCAAGGTGGTGAAGATCAACGTCGACGAGAACCCCGAGACACCCACCCGCTACGGCGTCCGCGGCATTCCGAACCTCATGATCTTCAAGGAAGGGGGCCTTACGGGGCAGATCGTGGGCGCGGCTCCCAAAACCAGGCTGGTGAGCGAGATCGACAAGGCCCTCGGCTAGCCCGGATCAGCCGTGTAGCGCCGCATGCTCACGCTGATGAGCACGCCCACGGCCACCAGGGTGGTCACCAGCGAGGATCCGCCGTAACTGATGAGCGGCAACGGGATCCCCACCACGGGCAGGAGTCCGGTCACCATGCCGATATTGATGGTGAACTGCCAGAACAGGATAGCCGTCATCCCCGTGGCCAACAGCACTCCGAAACGGTCCTGTGCCCGTCGTATCACCCTGAGCGAGAGCAGGATCAGCAACGCGTAACCGGCCAGCAACAGCGCGCAGCCCGAGAAACCCCACTCCTCGGCAAACACGGCGAAGACGAAATCGGTATGTTGCTCCGGGAGGAACTCCAGCCGGTTCTGGCTGCCTTGCAGATACCCTTTGCCCCAAAGACGGCCCGAGCCGATGGCGATCTTGGACTGAACGACGTGATAGCCGGCGCCGAGCGGGTCCGACTCCGGATTCATGAAGGTCCAGATGCGGGTTCTCTGATACGGTTTCAGGAACTGCCAGCCGATGGGCAGGGCGGCAATGGCCGCGAGGGTGAAGTACAGCAGGGACCGCACGCGCAGTCCGGACATGACGACCACGGCCATGGCGATGAGAAAGATCACCACGGCGGTCCCCAGGTCCGGTTGCAGCACCACCAGCGCCAGCACCGGCGCGCTCAGCAGGAGAGGCACCCCGAGGTCCATCAGGGAATATCCCGGCTCGTAGTAGCACAGCGTCTTGGCCAGCACGAGCACGAGCGTGAGCTTGGCCAGCTCCGAGGGCTGGAGCGCGAAGAATCTCAGGTCAAGCCATCGCTGGGAGCCGCCGCTGGCGATGCCGATGATCAGCACCAGGGCCAGGAGGATGACCACCGCGACGTAGATGGGGTAGGCCCAGCGGTTCCATCGCTGGTAGTCCACGGAAAATGTCGCCACCATCAGCGCCACGCCGATGACGAGCCAATAGGATTGTCTGGTGGCCAGGTAACGCGAGCACTCTTCGTTGACGCTGCAGGTGGCGCTGTAGATGGTCATGATGCCCATCAGTGCCAGCCCGATGGCGATGATGAACAAGGGCCAGTCGAAGCTGGTCACGAGCCGTCGATCAATTTGCATGGCCTGCCCGCGGCGGTTTCGTGCCGGTCACGATAGCGACCTGTCGATCGGTCACCTCGTCGTCTTCCACTTCATCGTCTTCGAGGAGATAGTAGGCCTCGATCACCCGCTTGGCGATGGGGGCGGCCGCGGCGCCGCCGTGCCCGCCGTGCTCCACCAGGGTGGCAACCGCGATCTCGGGGTCCTGGGCCGGAGCGTAGGCCACGAACCACGCGTGATCCCGTACCTCGTACGGCAGGTCCTCGCTCTTCACCGCTTCTCCGCGCATCTCCACCACCTGGGCGGTGCCGGTCTTGCCGACGATCTCAACGATGTCCGAACGCGCCCTTCTGCCCGTGCCCCTCCTGCCGTGGACCACGTCGAACAGCGCCCGCCGTACCATGTCCCAATCTTCTTTCTTGAGACTCACGGTGGCGTTCCGGACCGGGCCGTATTCTTCCATGACCTCGCCGTCAGGCGACAGCACCCGTTTGACGAACCAGGGCCGATACACGGTCCCGCCGTTGGCCACGGTGGCCATCATGCTGGCCATCTGCAGGGGGGTCACGGAGAGGAAACCCTGCCCGATGGCTACCAGCGGGGTCTCGCCCGGGTACCAGGGGGTTCCGAAACGCCGTTTCTTCCACGCCCTGTCGGGAACCAGCCCCGGACCTTCGCCCTCGAGCGAAATGCCGGTGGGTGAGCCGAAGCCGAAACGGCGCGCATACCTGGCGATCTTGTCGACGCCAAGGCGCTGGGAAACCTGGTAAAAATAGATGTCGCACGATTGCACCAGGGCCTCGTGCATCGCGATGTGGCCATGCCCGTATTTCCGCCAGTCTCGGAGGACACGGTCGCCCACCTTGTACGAACCGTTGCACAACAGGGGTTGATCGGGAGAGATGACCCCTTCCTGCAATGCAGCCAACGCGGGTAGGATCTTGAAGGCGGAGCCCGGCGGAAACTGCCCCTGCAACGCCCTGTTGTGCAGCGGGGTCTCCTTATCGTCGGTCAGTTGGCGCCATTCCCCGGAGGTCATACCGCGTGCGAACGAGTTGGGGTCGAACGCCGGCGAGCTCACCAGCGCAAGGACGGCGCCGGTATTCACCCCCAGGACGACGACAGCGCCTTCCTTGCCCTTCAACGCGTCGTAGGCCACCTGCTGGAGCTCCTTGTCGAGGGTCAGCACGACGTTGTGCCCCGGGGTGGCCTTGAGGCGGTCGATCACCCGGATCTTCTGGCCGGTGGCGTCCACCTCCACCTTCTCGCCGCCGCTGCGGCCGGCCAGATGCCGCTCCCAGCTTTTCTCCAGGCCCGCCTGCCCGATCTCGTCCCCGCGCCGGTATCCCTTTCTGCGCAGTTGCTGCAGTTGACCGGCGTTTATCTCTCCCAGGTAGCCGAGCACGTGCGCCGTCACGTCGTCGGTCAGATAGCTGCGCCGCGCCCTGACGCTGACCCGGACTCCCGGGAGATCGAGCTGATGCGTCTCGACGGCTACCACCAACGGCCAGTCCGCGTCGCGAATGAGGGTGACGCCTTTCCCTGCCTTGCCGCGCCGAACCGCTTCCAGGAAACGCTGCCCGTCACCATCCACCATCTTGGCGAGGCGCCGCAGGGTGTTCTCCTGTGCTCCCGTTTCGCCGGGGACGTACTGGACGTCGAAGGATGGCCGGCTGTTGATCAGCAGGCGGTTCTTGCGGTCGAACACCATGCCCCGGACAGCGGGAATGCGTTCCAGGCGGATCCGGTTGTGCTCGGACATGACGGTGTAGCGCTTGCCCTGCAGGATCTGGAGCACCCAGAGCCGGTACGTCAGGAAGGCGAAGACCACGAGCATGAAGAGCGCGAAGAGGCGTATGCGCCGTCGAAACTCGGGTAGGGTTCGCGAGTTCGGTCTATGAGGAAGCATTGACGTACGAAGGCGATTTGCGCACCGTTTCCATACGCGTCTGGATCGAGCGAAGCATGATGAACAGCAGCGGGGCGATGGCTGCGGAGAAGAGGGCCTCGTGGAAGATGGCTTCGGCGATGACCATCCAGTTCGCGGCGGACAACTCGAACAGCGGGGAAATGAATATCAGCGTGCCGACCTTCAGCCATACGGCCACGAACACGGTCACGGCGCTCATCAGAGGGCCCTTGGCCCAGATGTAGCGGAAAACCAGGTATACGATCAGGAAGACCGCGGAGAAGGCCACGGCGTTCACGCCGGGTTGAGGGCTCGACAGGATGTCAATGGCGTACCCCAGCAGAAATGCTGCCCAGACGGCCTCCACCCGAGGGCGGTTCAACGCCCAATAGACGCAGAGGATCAGGGTCAGGTCGGGGATGATGGGAGTCCAGCTTGCGAGATGCAGGACGGTGGCCTGCAGGACAACGAAGATCAGGCCGATGCCGAAGAAGACCAGCGACACATTCATGGTGTAGCGGACGATGCCGGCTCAGGGGTCTCTTTCATCGTGGACGAAAGCGCGGGTCGGGGCTTGTCGGAGATGAAAAGCACCTCTTCCATCACCAACGGGTCCACGGCCAGTGAGACGCGGACCCGCTGGAAGAGCCCCGGAGCCTCGCCTGCGATGTCGACGATGGTTCCGACCAGGAGCCCTTTCGGAAAGGTTCCATCCAACCCGGACGTGATGAGCCTGTCGCCGGGACGGACGTCCTCGTTCCGGCCCATGTACTTGACGATGGGTTCTCCGTTCACCGACCCGGAGACGATGCCGCGCACCCGCGTTCGTTGGGTGATGATGTCGAGCCCGCTCTTGTGATCCGTCAACAGCAGCACCTTGGTGGTGTTCTCGTCCACGGATACGACCTTGCCGACCACTCCTCTCGGTGTAATGACCGCCATGCCCTGATGGATGCCTGAAGCCGAACCCTTGTCCACGGTAATGGTCCGGAACCAACTGCTGGCGCTGTTGCTGATCACCGTCGCCGCCACCGATTCCCTCAAGATCCGCGTCCTGATCTCCAGCAGCTCCATCAAGCGATCGTTGGCGAGCTTCGCCTCGAAGAGCCGGTTGCGTTCGGCCTTGAGCGCGGCGATCTGCTCCTTCAGGCTCTCGTTCTCGTTCCAGAGGTCCTTGAAGGCAACGTAGTTGAGCTGCAGATTGCGCATCACCGCACCCACCGCGTGGAGCGCCTTCTGGAGCGGTCTCACGGAGTGCGAGAGAAGCCGGGTTACCGGATCGGGTTGATTCGGGCTGGTGGAGGAGACGGTGACCACGTAGAAGGCCAGCGCCAGCGCCAACAGACAGTTGATCGGAATCCGGTGCCGGCGCAAGACGGACGTGGCCAGAAAACCCGCCTTGTTTGCGCGGGCATCCGGCTGGCGGGATCTGGAGGATTGCTGCGATGACCGGGGCGGGTACGCAGTTCTCCTTGTCCTGGCCACGTGTCTCTCGTTTCCTTTCAGTTGATCGTTACATCCTTGAGCAGGTCGATCTCGTCCAGCGCCTTGCCGGCTCCCATCACCACCGAGGTCAAGGGATCGGTCGCAAGGGTCACCGGCAGTCCGGTTTCCTCGCTGATCAGTGAATCCAGGTTTCTGAGCAACGACCCCCCGCCGGCCAGCACGATGCCACGGTCCACGATGTCCGAGGCCAACTCCGGGGGGGTACGCTCCAACGAGACACGAACGGCATCCATGATCTGGTTGATGGGCTCCAGCAGACAATCACGGATTTCCTCGTCGGAGATCAGCACGGTCTTGGGCACCCCCGCCACCAGATCCCGGCCCTTGATCTCCATGGTGCGGATTTCGTCGCCGGGATAGGCCGACCCGATGGTGATCTTGATCAACTCCGCGGTCCGTTCACCGATCATCAGGTTGTGGCGACGCTTGATGAACTGAACGATGGCTTCATCCTGCTTGTCGCCCCCCACGCGGATGGATTTCGAGTAGACGATACCCGCCAGCGAGATGACGGCAACCTCGGTGGTTCCCCCGCCGATGTCCACGATCATGTTGCCCGTGGGCTCGGTGATGGGCAGTCCGGAACCGATGGCCGCGGCCATCGGTTGCTCGATCAGGTAGACCTCACGGGCTCCCGCCGATTCAGCGGATTCGCGAACCGCGCGTTTCTCCACTTCCGTGATGCCGAAGGGTACCCCGACGATGACCCGGGGTCGCACCAGCGAGCGGCGGTGGTGAACCTGCTTGATGAAATACTCGAGCATTGCCTCGGTGGTCTCGAAATCGGCGATGACGCCATCCCTCAACGGACGAATCGCGACGATGCTGCCGGGGGTGCGGCCCAGCATCTTCTTGGCCGCGGAGCCGACGGAAAGGATCCTCTTCTCTCCCCGTCCGTTCTTCTGCACCGCCACCACGGACGGCTCGTTGCAAACCACGCCCTCGTTCTTGATGTAGATGAGCGTGTTCGCCGTGCCCAGATCAATGGCCAGATCATTCGAAAACAGGCCATAGACCTTGTCGAGAAACCTCATGCAACCCCTCTCATGCCACGAGCGTAAAGGAAAACTCTAATAAAAGATATCAGAACTGCATTCATGGTACAACAAAAGGAAAGAGTACAGCGGGTTTTTGCGGCTCGGGTAAAGACCCCCCCCTTCACATCATCACCACGGGTACCTATAATGACCCCCGGTTCGCATGCCGGCCGATTTCGGGGCGAGTGGCGCCGTGCTACCCCGAGCCCCCGGCCTCGTCACGAACGCGGCGCCCGGCGGGTTTGCGAACGGGTTTGCCAAACGGATACAGATCACCCGAGGAGCCTTTCGAAAATGCTTGACGTGATACGGAAAAGAAAACGGTCGTGGATCGTGCTGCTCTTGCTCGGAGTCGGTGTGCTGGCGTTCGTCATGGTCGGCGTGGGCCCCCAGGGCGGTCAGAACCAGGTCGTCACCATCGCCGAGGTGAACGGGGACAGGATCACCTACAGCGAGCTCGAGAGGCACTACTACCGCATGATCCAGACCTATCAGCAACTGGCCGGAGGACGGCTCACCCCGGCCGACATCGAGGCGCTCAATCTCAGGGGCCAGTTGCTGGAGGAGCTCATCCAGCAAAGGCTTCTGTTGCAGGCAGCGCAAGAGCTGGGGCTTCGGGTCACCGATGAGGAGCTGGTTGACGGAATCGCCCGCAACCCCGCTTTCCAGGCGGCGGACGGATTCGACAAGAACGTCTACGAACAGACGCTCCGCCGGCAGGGAATGACTCCGGGGGAGTTCGAGGTTCAACAGCGTCAGGGGCTGGTGATCCAGAAGCTCCAGGATCTGATCCAGCACTCGATCCCGGTCACCGCCTCGGAGATCGAACAGCGCTATCTGCTGGACAACGAGGAGATCGCGCTGGACTTCGTTCGCCTCAAGACCGGCGACTTCGTCGAGGGCATCGAGATCAAGGACGGCGAGCTGAAGGACTACTACGACAAGAATGCGGCGTTGCTGCGAGAGCCCCTCAAGGTCAAGACAAGATACGTCGCGTACCGGGTCGATGACTTCGCCGTCGATGTTGCGGTCTCGGACGGGGACATTCAAGCCTACTACGACGTCTACCGTGACCGCCGGTTCCACAGGCGTGAGGCCGTGAAGTTCAGCCAGATCTTCATCCCGACGCCGGAAGGGGCCTCGCCCGAAGACCGGGCAGAGGCGCGGAAACAACTGGAGGACGTCCTGAAGGAAGCGCGGGCGGGCGCCGATTTTGCCGAGCTTGCCAAAAAGCACTCAAAGGACGACACCGCGGCCGAGGGCGGAGACATGGGCTTCGTCGCCCGGGGCCAACTGGTGGAGGCGCTGGACAAGGCGCTGTTCGACCTCAAGGAAGGCGAAGTCAGCGACATCGCCGAAAGCTCTTTCGGGCTGCATCTGCTGAAGGCGGTGGAGAAGCAGGAAGACGAGGTCATGGAGCTCGCGGAAGTGCGGGAAGATATCGTCAAGGCTCTCAAGCGTGAGCGAGGCGGCGCCAGGGCGGCACGGGCCGCGGAGGAAGACCGCGAGAGGGGCCTCGACGGCGCGCCGCTGGCGGAGGTGGTCTTGCAGCGCGGGATCGAGCCGTCGGAGACACGGCGGTTCAGCCAAGGGGAAAGGCTCGATGAGATCGGCGACGTGGCGGATTTCTACCGGGCGGCCCTCTCTCTCAAGCCGGGTCAAGTAGGTCCCATCATCGCGACGCCCGACGCGTTGCACCTCCTGGA
This sequence comes from uncultured Binatia bacterium (SeqCode), assembly GCA_965218305.1. Taxonomy (GTDB): domain Bacteria; phylum Desulfobacterota; class Binatia; order UBA9968; family JAJDTQ01; genus JAJDTQ01. Next base: position 3,927,615 of record OZ244617.1, read on the forward strand.
GGGAGCCGAGAGGATCGAGCCCACGGTCCCGCCCCTGGAAGAGGTGAAGGAAAAGATACGGGAGACCCTCACCCGAAGGAAGGCCGGAGAGCTGGCCCGGGAGAAGGCCGACGCCCTGGTGGCGACGCTCAAGGAATCCCCGGATCTTGGCAAGGTTGCCGCGGAGCAGGGACTCACCGTGGAGGACACCGGCCTCTTCCCGCGCAAACAGGCGCAGATCCCGGAGATCGGGAACCTCCCGTTGCCCCTCGGGCGCCTTACGTTGTCCAGGCTGAAACCCGTGGCGGAGACCGCCTACGCTCAGGGCGATTCGGTGTACGTCATGGTGCTCCGGAAGACCGTCGAGGCCGATCCCGCGGGTCTGGCCGACGAGAAAGAAGAACTGATACGGCAGATACGGGAGGAGAAACGGCAGCGCGCGTTGAGGCGGTTGATCGAGAACCTGAAGGCCAATGCCGCGATAGAGATCCATCCGGAGTTCATCTGACGCGCCACCCGGTGCCATGCAGATCTTCCTGTTACGTCACGGCGAGACCCGCTGGAACCGGGAAGGCCGATGCCAGGGGAGCTCGGACATCGAGCTCAACGAGGTCGGTCACCGGCAGGCCGGCGAAGTCGCCGCGCATCTGAGTGGCCGCCGTATCGATGCGGTCTACTCGAGCGACCTGCGGCGAGCCCGGCAGACCGCCGAGATCGTCGGCGAGCCCCATGACGTCGCGGTCAGGATCGAGCCCGACCTGCGTGAGCTCGACCATGGCGAGATGGAAGGGCTCACGTTCGTCGAGGTGCGGGAGAGGTTCGCGGGACTCATCGAGCAGTGGCGCTCGCAACCCGTGGCCGTGGTGCTGCCGGGAGGCGAGCGGCTGATCGACGTGGACCGCCGGGTCTGGTCCGCGCTCAATCGCATTGTCGAGAGCCACGGCGATGAGGACACGATCATCGTGGTCAGCCACAGCTTTCCCATTCTATCGGTATTGTGCCGGATCAGCCGGACACCGCTGAATCAGTATCGTACGTTTCACCTGAAGCCCTGCGACTTCAGCCACGTGAGCTTCACGCGTTCGAAGGGCTGGGAGATCCGGGACGTGGTGACCGACCCCTCGCAAATCTGCGAGGGACCGTGAGAAAGGAGAGTCCCATGAGAATCGTTCACACCATGATCCGGGTCAAGCACCTGGACGAAAGCCTCAAATTCTATTGCGACGGATTGGGGATGGAGGTCTTGAAGAAAAAGGACTACGAGTCCGGCCGCTTCACCAACACCTTCGTGGGTTACGGTTCCGAGGACGACACCGCCGTCATCGAGCTGACCTATAACTGGGACACCCATGAGTACGACGTCGGCGACGGCTTCGGCCATATCGCCATCGGGGTGCCCGACGTGTACGCCACCTGCGACGACCTGCGGAAGAAGGGAGTCAAGATCACTCGCGATGCGGGTCCCATGAAGCACGGCGGCGGGGTGATCGCGTTCGTCGAGGATCCCAACGGCTACAAGATCGAGCTCACCACGCGGGCGGAGTAGGGTGAGTCGGTGCCGGTGCAGGGGCTGGTGCCCAGCAGCGAGGGCGGCGTCCCGGAAATCAGAAGACGGTTCTGCCGGGGTCGTGGGTTCATCGAAAGATTCGTTCTTGCCTCAAGCGACTTCATGAAATTTGGGGGCTAAGGGGGATTTATGAAGTTCGGGGTATGTCTCACCCATTACGGCCGGGAGACCGGGCGCGCCGAGCTGGTCGAGGCGGTGACGGAGATCGAGCGGCTGGGATTCGATTCCATCTGGGTCACGGACCACGTCGTGATCCCGGAAGGCGTCCGCGACGCGCAGTTGATCTATCGCGAGCACATGCTGGAGGCGTTCACGGTGTTCAGCTTTCTGGCCGCGGTGTCGCGGCGGGCGCAGCTCGGCAGCAGCATCGTGGTCCTCGCCTACCGGAATCCCCTCGTCATGGCCAAGATGCTCGCGAGCATCGACGTTCTCTCCGGCGGGAGAGTCATCTTCGGGGCCGCGGCCGGGTATATGGAGGGGGAGTTCAACGCCCTGGGAGCGGGTTTCGAGGACCGCGGCGAAATCAGCGACGAATACCTGCGCATCATCCGTGAGGTCTGGACCCACGATCAGACGAGCTTCAGCGGCCGGTACCTCAACTTCGACAAGGTTTACACTTCGCCGAGACCCGTGCAGCAGCCGGGCCCGCCGATCTGGATCGGCGGCAGGAGCAAGCGGGCCATGCGGCGGGCGGTGGAGCTGGGCGACGGGTGGCACCCCATCGGCCTGAGCGCCCAGGAGATGAAGGAGGGAAGGGCTTACATGGCCGGGCTGTGCGAGCGGCGGAATCTCGCCAGGGTCCCGGGCATGTCCCTGCGCGCCAACCTGCTCATTGAGGGGGTCTCGGAGCCGGCAGGCCCTTACGCGGGCCGGGCCGGCAATACGCCGTTCAACGGGAACCCTTCATTGATCCGGGATCGCATCGCGGAGTTCGAGGAAGCCGGTGTGGAGCATATCGTCCTGGACATGGCGACGCTGTCGCACCCGAGCTTTCTGCGCACCCTCGAAGTCTTTGCCGCCCAGGTTAAGGGCTGATCGACCCCGCGAGCGTAGGGGCGACCGGCCGGTCGCCCCTACAGGCGTCCACCGCAACGTAGGACACTAGATTCCCAGCATCTTGCGTGAATTCCGCTCGGTCCAGGAGCGGACCTCCGCCGCGTTCTCCTGCTCGTCCACCACCGCCAGCGCCCTTTTGAGAGGGCCCAGCCCGCCGCAGTAGTCCGAGCCGAAGACCACGCCGCCGGACCCCATCACGTCGGTGAGAAAGGGCAGCGCGCTGGGCTTGACGCTGGCCGTGTCGATGAGGAAGTGCTCCAGGAAGATGTCGGAGTAACGCTTGTCGCCGTCCGGCCCGCTATGCTTCCAGGACATCCTCTGGACCAGCAGGGGGATGCCGCCGCCGCCGCTGCGTATCACCACCTTGAGGTCAGGGTGACGGTCGAAGACGCCGCCGGCGATCATGCGCATGACGCACTCGTTGACGCTGGCATCCGACAGCACACTATAGGCGACACCGGCGCCGCCGTCCTCCAGGCGCTGGAGGGTGGGGTCCTTGGCGCCGCCGCTGCCGTGCAGGAACAGCGGCAGGCCCAACTCGGACACCTTGGCGAAAACGGGATCGAGCTCCGGCAGGTCCACCTTCATCTCGCCGTCCACCCGCGGGTAGATGAGCACCGCCTTGAAGCCCCGGGAGGCCATGCGTTCGATCTCCTCTACCGAGTCCTCCACGTTCTTGAGCGACAGGGCGGTGATACCCCCGAACCGGTCCGTATGGCCGGCGATGCGTTCCGCCAGCACGTCGTTGGACAGGCGCGCCATCTCGATGGCGTCCGCCGCCTCGAGCGGGTCCGCATCCTCGCTGGCTCCCTGACACACGAGTTGGAAGTCGATCCCCGCCTGGTCCAGCTCGGTGAGTCTCTTCTCGAAGTTGCCTGAATCGTAAGCGTCGACCTTCGGTGACTTCCCGGCCTTCTGCCGAAACGCGTCCACCACCTCCGGCGCCGTGTGGTGTGAATGCCAATCGATCAACATGGTTTCCTCCGTGGTGCCGGAACGGCCGGCCGCTCGAGATTGGAGGGGAATTATAGGACCCGATACCGAACCGGGTCAATGACCGCTCCCGGGCGGCGGCCCACGGCACCCGTGAATTTGACTGGTTCATGCGGTTGGGCTAATCGTGGGGAAACATCATGAAAGCCCTGTCCGCGCGCGGTCTGCATGCGCTGATGGGCCATTTTGGAGGAACTTCATGCCGACTGCCGACATCGACGGTATCGAGATCTACTACGAAACCTACGGCTCCGGAACACCGCTCTTGATGTTGGCGCCCGGAGGTTTCGATTCCACCATCGAGAAGTGGCGCGTGGCCAGTGCCTGGACCGGCATCGACGCCCTGGCGAAGCTGGCTTCGGAGCATCAGGTGATCGCCTACGACCGGCGCGAGTCGGGCCAGTCCGGCGGGCGCGTGGAACGGCTCACCTGGACCACCTACGCCAGCGAGGGCAAAGCGCTTCTGGACCATCTCGGGATCGATTCGGCCTTCGTCATGGGCGGCTGCATGGGCTGTTCGGTGGCCCTTTCCTTCGGCGTCAACTTTCCGGAGACCACCCGCGGCCTGATCCTGCACTGGCCGGTGGGGGGATACCGCTGGAAGGCCGCGAGCGAGGCGCGCTTCGCCAACCACCTGAGCTTCGTGCGGGGAAACGGCCTCAACGGTGTCGTGGAGCGGGCGTCCAAGGGGACGACTTTCTGGACCGACCCCGAGTCCGGTCCCTGGGCCTCGGTGGTCGCACGGGACCGCGCGTTCGCCGAGCAGTTTGCGGCCCAGGACCCGGAGCGCTACATGGGCATCATCGCCACCAGCGGCCCCAGTCTCTTCGACCGGGAGACCGCCACCGGCGCGGCGGCCGAAGAGGTCATGGGGATCAAGGCGCCGGCCGTGATCATGCCGGGAGACGATCCGTCCCACGCCACCTCGGGGGCCCACTACCTGCGCGAGTGCCTGCCCAACGGGGAGTTCTGGAACGTCATGCCGCCGGACCAGACCACCGAGAACGTGTGCGAGCGGGCGCTGGGGTTCACCCGGGCCCACCGGTAGCACCGCGGAGCCATACGCCATGGCACTGTTCATCAAGGCCGAGGAACTCACCGGGCTTATCTCCATCACCGAAGCGGTGGACGCGGTCGAGAAGGGCTTCGCCTCGCAGGAGGACCATCCCATTTTCAGCCTGCCGCGCCAGCGGATGCTGGCGAATGACCGTCGCATCACCGTTCATTCCGGCGGATGCGTGCCCCTCGGGGTGGCCGGGACCTTCGTCCACTACGAGCGCCACAACTATACGGCCGAGGACCAGAGCTACGGGGCGGTGGGAAAGCGCGTCTACGTCAGCTACGACAGCGAGACCGGCGCGTTGCTGGCCATCATCGCCGGCTGTCCGCCCTTCTACCGGCGGCACACGGCAGAAGACGAGTTCGCCACCGAGACCGCCATCACCAGCGCCGTCGGCACCCGGCGCATGGCCCGGGAGGATGCCAGCGTGATGGGGCTCGTCGGCACCGGCCGTCAGGCACGGCGCCACCTGGAGGCGATGTGCGCCATCCGCCCCATCCGGGAAGTGCGCGTCTACAGCCGCAGCGCGGACAACCGCCGCGCCTTCTGCGAAGCCATGCAGCCTTACGTGGACGCGGAGCTGAAACCCGTCGAACAGGCCGAGGACGCGGCCAGGAACGTGGACATCATCGTCTGCGCCACCGGCAGCAACATGCCCGTGGTCTTCGGGCGGTGGCTGGAGGAGGGAGTGCATGTCACCTCCATCGTGGGCAGCAACAAGGAACTGCTCATGGAAGGGCTGGTCAGCCGTCCGCGCCGGGAACTGGACGACGAGGTGCTGGCGCGGGCGGACATCATCGTCGCGACCCTCGTGCAGCAAGGGATCCAGGACGAGCAGGGCGACCTGCTGGAGCCCGTCCAAAACGGCGTGATCGCCTGGGACGACGTCAAGGACCTGAGCGCACTGGTGACGGGGAAGGCTGACGGACGCCGGAGCGACCGGGACATCACCCTGTTCAAGCAGAACAGCGATCAGGGCGTAGGATACATGGCCCTGGCGCGGCTGGCGCACGACAAGGCCCGGGCGGCCGGCATCGGGATGGAGTTCTGAAGCGGCGCGCCCGCGCTGGTTCGGACCTTCCGCCGGGCTGTGGGGGCCGCTCGGACGGATTTGCGTTTGCTCTCCGTCTTTCTCTATCCCCGTCCGCCATGTTATCTTTAAACGGAACGGTGGAACTGCTTTGAGAGCCGGGGCAGGCCGAAACGGCAGTCGAGACGAGGATGGTTCACGGCCTGCCACTCACCGATGGAAGCGAGGCATTCGATGAAAAAGCGCTGGGTATCGCTCGCCGTCCTGATCCTGTTCACCGCGTTGTTCACGGTTCCGTCCGGTGCGGCGGACAAGGAGGATTTGGCCCAGAGGGTGACCAAAGCCCAGTTCGCGTTCCGGGACTTTCAGAAGGATCCCCGAATGACGTGGTTCCGCCAGAACGTGCGTTACGCGAAGGGACTTCTGATCATGCCGACGTGGGTCCGGGGAGGGTTTTTCCTGGGCGGGTACGGCGGCAACGGCGTGCTCCTGGCCCAGGACAGGGACGGCAGTTGGAGCCACCCGGCTTTCTACGACGTCCTTGCCGGATCCTTCGGGCTCCAGTTCGGTATCGCCGGCGGGCAGGTCATTCTCATGATCATGACGGACACGGGCTTGAGAAGGTTCCTGGGCAACAAGTTCCAACTCGGCGCCGACGCGAGCATCGGCGTGGGTCCGGAGGGCATCGGCGCCAAAGCCGAGCTCTTCGACATCTTCTCGTTCGCCCGCGTCAAGGGTCTGTACGCCGGCCTCACCCTCGAGGGCGGGGGCGTGATCGTCAACGACGGCGACAATCAGACCTACTACGGGGACGCCAAGATCACGCCCACGGACATCCTGATCCGAAGAAAGGCCCAGAACCCACAGGCGGACGAACTCATCCGCACCCTCACCGAGGCGTCGCGGTAGCCTCCACGAACTTGGTTCCGGGACCGGCCGCCAGCGGTGGATCGCTGGCGGTTCCTGTGCTGCAGGCCGCTAGCCCGCGGGCGTGAACTTGTAGAGCGTCACGTCGTCGGTGACGTCCTCGAACACCACCTCCACAGGAGTGTCGCACTGGAGCTTTTCCGGCGACTCGTTGATCACGTTGCTCACCAGCCGGGGCCCTTCCTCCAGTTGAATGACGGCAAACACATAAGGCAAGTCGCTTTCGAAACCCGGGTGGTACACCCGGTGATAGACCCCGAACGAGTAGATCCTGCCGCGGCCCGAGGCCTTCCGCCAGTCCCACTCCGTGCTCCAGCAATGCGGGCAGGTCGCGGCCGGTGGAAACCAGTACCCCGCGCATTGGCGGCATTGCGGCAACAGCAGCTCGTGGCGTTTGCAGCCCTCCCAGAAGGGCTCGGACTCCACCGTGGGATACGGTAACGGTTTGGCGTACTCGCTCATGATGCGTCCCTTGCAAGGATCATCGCCGACTGGCAGGCGGTATTGCCGCCGTGGCCGCTCACCAGCGCCACCTCGGCGTCCTTCACCTGCCGGTCCGGTCCGTGCTCGTGCCGGATCTGCCGGACGCCTTCCACGATCTGCAGCATCCCCTCGGTGTGCCCCTCCGAAAGCTGCCCGCCCGAGGTGTTGGTGGGCATGGCGCCGTCGAGCAACAGGGCTCCGGAGCCCGCGAAGGGGCCGCCCTCGCCCTTCTTGCAGAAGCCGTAGTCCTCGAGCTGGAGCAGCACCATCTGTGTGAAACAGTCGTAGAGTTGGGCCGTGTCCACGTCCTCGGGGCCGATGCCGGCCATGCGGTAGGCTGCCTCGCCCGCCTCCTTGGCTCCGGTGGTGAGCATGTTGCTCTCCTCGAACCAGCCGCTGAGACGGTTCCCGAAGCCGAAACCCATGACATAGGCCGGAGGTTTCTTCAGGTCCCTGGCCCGCTCCGCCGAGGTCACCACCACGGCGGCGGCGCCGTCGATGTAGATGCTGCAGTCGTAGAGGCAAAGCGGATCGACGATCATCCGGGCGTTCAGGTACTCCTCGATGGTCAGGGGCTTCTGGAAGAAGGCGTTGGGGTTACGGCTCGCATGGTCGCGGAACGCCACCGCGATGTGGCCCAGTTGCTCCTTGGTGGTGCCGTAGAGTTTCATGTGCCGCCTGGCGGAGACCGCGTAGTTGGACGGAGCGCCGAACCAGCCGAATTCCGGCCCGAACTCCCCCTGGTTCTGAATGCCGATGTTCACCCGCTTCCGCGCCGTCTCGTTCCGGTGTGTCCTTGACCACGTGTCCCGCCCAAACCCAACGATGACCGTGTTGCACAACCCCGCGTCGATGGCCATGCAGGCCATCGCCACTCCCAGCACCTGACTCGCCCCGCCGTTGTCCGTCGAGGTGCTGTAGGTCACGTTGAGCCCCAGCGCCGCCCCCACCCGCTGATGATGGCAATAGACGTCGTCCGGCCCCCGCGTGACGAGACCGTCCACGTCCTCCTTGGTCAGCCCCGCGTCCGCAATGGCGTTCCTCGCCGCCACCGCAAACATCCCGATGGGCCCCATCTCCGGCACCTTGCCGAGCGCGCTGTGCCCAACTCCCGCGATGGCGTACCTGCCTCGAAGGTTGTTGCTCATGGAATTCCTCCTGGTCGTCCTTGGAATAGCTCCGTTGATCCGAAGCCACGATACATGAAACTTCCGACCACGGCGAGCACCCGTAGACCCCCCTGGGAACGAGGGCATCCTGCCCTCGTCGGGGGCGGAACGCCCTCGGTCCCTCCGCCCGTGCCTCAAGCAACCGCCACCATCCACCTCCGCAGCGCTGCCAAATAGCCTTACTCCCCATCCCAATGCTATGAGCGACGAGGTCACCCGATACATGAGAGTGCAAATACGCAGAATTGCCGGAAGCGACCCCCACCCCATGAAACTCGAAGACCTCCAACCCAACACCACCCTACGCGGTATTCTCACCGACAGCCTCGTCACCGTGGTCAGCGTCCAGTGGTTCGGCTCCGCCGCCCTGGAACTCACCTACAAAACCCCCACCGGCGACCTGGCTAACGAGTTGCTCTACCGCCACGACGAGCCCCGACTTGATATCGTGGAGCTTGGCCGTCCCTGCTCGAAGCAGCCCGCACCGGCAACTGGTTTCTGGAGACCCCTCTCATCATCGCCCGCCTTGACAAGCTCTCGCGCAACGAGGACGTACAGGCGTGGAACCCCAACCGCCTGGAGCAGCGGTTCGGCCGCATTCACCGCATTGGCCAGACCGAAGTGTGCCACCTCTGGAACCTCGTGGCGGACGAGACACGGGAGGGGGACGTCTATCGGAAGCTTTTGGAGAAGCTGGTGCAGGCGCGGCAGGCCTTGGGCGGCCAGGTCTTCGACGTGCTCGGGAAACTGGAGTTCGAGGGGCGGCCGTTGCGGGAACTGCTGCTCGACGCCATCCGCTACGGTGACCAGCCCGAGGTGCGCGAAAAAAGACGACACCCTTAACGGAGCGAGAAATTGACAAACTCGTTGTTGCCCAGGCGGATGATGACGCAGCCTGGGGAAAACCTGTTCGGACCGGGAAGGCCAAAACTGCGAGCATCCCATTACCTGAACCCCTTGCCACGCGAGCCGCATTTTTCGCTCGTTTGCACCGTGAGAAGAGTATGGATGCGTGGATCGAACGGATCATTGAGGACCGCCTTGATCTCGAAGAGGCGGCATTTGCTGACCTGAGGCGAGAACTGGCCACCCGTTGAACCAGCCTCCTGACAGGCGTTCGCCGGGCGTTGAGGGTCTCGTGACCGGTGCTGAACGCGGCAAGGCTGTTTCAACAGGGGAAATCCGGCGTGACCGATACCGAACTGATGCAACGCATCCGGCTTGGCGAGGACTCGGCTCTGAAGATGAAGCGTGTCCTGTTGGAGGAAACCCGCGTCATCAGCCCACGCCCGGACGACTTCGCGGACGAACTGGCCGCCTTCGCCAACGCGAAGGGCGGGATGGTGATCCTGGGAGTGGACGACAATACCAGACAGGTGCTCGGCATTCCCCTTGATGGTCTGGATGCTGTTAAAGGTTGGGTCCGCGGAATCTGTAACGACTCGGTGAAGCCAGCCGTGGACCCGGACATCCACCGGCTCGATCTGGATGATGCCGATGGCCGGCCCGTGCCGGTCATTTGCGTAAACATCCCGCGAAGTCTGTTCGTGCACAAGAGCCCCGGCGGCTATTTTCGCAGGCTTGGACGTTCAAAGCGTGAAATGTCTCCCGAAGTTCTCGCCCGGCTGTTTCAGCAGCGCAGCCAGAGCGGCATGACACGCTTCGACGAATTGCCGGTACCCGGCACCGGCCTGGACGATCTGGACTACTCGCTGACGCGCCGATTTCTCCGCGAAGACTCCATTGAGGAGGGCGCCACCGGGAATACGGCGCACAAGCTCCGCCTCGTAGCCGATGACGATGACGGAGCGGCACGGCTTACACTCGCCGGCGTCCTGCTGTGCACGCTGTGCACGCGCGAGCCGCAGCGGTGGCTGCCTCACGCCTACGTGCAGGCGGTCAGCTACGCCGGCGAGCGCACCGACGTGAATTACCAGACAGACGCCCGCGACATCGGTGGATCCCTCGACGAGCAGGTGGTCGAGGCGCTGCATTTCGTGCGCAGGAACATGCTGGTGCGTGCCACGAAGTTCACCGCGCGCGTAGAGCGTCCACAGTTCAGCGAGCGGGCAGTGTTCGAGGCGCTGGTGAATGCGGTCGCGCACCGGGACTATTCGGTGGCGGGTTCGCGTGTACGGTTGCACCTGTTCGGGGATCGTCTCAAGCTCTACGTCCCCGGGGCGCTGGCGAGTACCCTCACCCCAGACACACTGCATTTGCGACAGGCCAACCGGAACGAGTTGATCGTGTCACTGCTGGCGCGCTGTCCCGCGCCCACCGGCCTCGGCCGCGTGCACTTGATGGACCGGCGGGGGGACGGCGTGCCGATCATTCTCCGGGAAAGCCGGGAGTTGTCGGGGCATTCGCCCGAGTACACGCTGATCGGCGAGGACGAGCTCCGCCTCGTCATCTGGGCGGCGGAATAGATGGCAATGACTCTCACCATCGGCCACTCCACACACGCCCTGGAGGCATTCGTGGCTTTGTTACGGCGCCACCACGTTGCCAAGGTGACGGACGTCCGGTCGGCACCGCACAGCCGATTCAATCCGCAGTTCAACCGCGAGGCGCTGGCACGCAACCTCGCCGCATGCGGGATTGAGTACGTGTTCCTCGGGCTGGAGTTGGGCGGGCGCTCGGATGATCCGTCCTGCTACGAGAACGGGCGCATCCGCTACGACCGAGTCGCGGCGACCCCGTCGTTTCAGCGGGGATTGGATCGGGTTGTCCAGAACGCCGGTGGTCGACCCGTGGCACTCATGTGTGCCGAGAAAGAGCCGTTGAACTGCCACCGGACCCTGCTGGTGGCACAGGCGCTCACGGCCCGCGGTGTCCCAGTCGCCCACATCCTGGCGGACGGTGGGCTGGAGACCCACGCGGCGGCAATGGAGAGGTTGCTCGCCATTCACGGCGGTGCGCAACAAGGGGAATTGTTCGCGGAACCGACCTACGGGCAATTACCAAGGTCATGATTATCGAGATTGCCGATACCCATGAGTAAGCAAGAATTCAATCCCGACTACGCCGTCCCGCCGGGCGAGACCCTGCTCGAAACCATCCAGGTGTTGGAGCTGACGCAGAAGGAATTAGCCCTGCGCATGGGACGGCCAGTCAAGACCATCAATGAGATCATAAAGGGGGTGGCGGCCATTACTGCCGAGACATCCCTGCAACTTGAAAAAGTAACGGGAGTCCCGGCTTCTTTCTGGAACAACGCGGAGGCGAACTACCGCGAGCGGTTGGCGCGGTTGAAAGAACAACGCCGCATTGAGACGCAGACCCAGTGGCTCAAGTCTTTCTCGTACAGGAAGATCGTCGAGTTGGGGTTGGTGCCGCCATCATCCGAAAAGCGCGAGAGGGTCGAGAATCTGCTCCGGTTTTTTGGTGTGGCCTCGGAAGCACAGTGGCGAACTGCCTATGCCGGCCTGACCGGAGCCGCGCGCGAGGCCGCCGGGCTGAAGAGCGAATTGGGGGATCTCAGTGTCTGGCTGAGGGCGGGCGAACTGGACGCGCGGGAATGTGTTTGCAAGAGCTATGATATGTCGCGGTTCAAGCAGTCGCTTTCGAAAATCCGGATCTTGACGCGGCAAAGCCCGCCAAATGTGTGGGCTGAAGTCTGCCGCCTCTGTGCAGAAGCTGGTGTCGTGGTTGTGCTGGTGCCCGAGTTGCCCAAGACCCATGTCTACGGGTTCACCCGCTGGTTGACCAAGAACAAAGCACTCCTCCAGCTAAGCCTCCGCTACAAGACCGACGACGTTCTGTGGTTTACTTTCTTCCACGAAGCGGCCCATATCCTCCTTCACGGCAAGAAGGACATCTTCTTCGAGTTTCGTGGGTCGGATGATCCAAAGGAAGATGCGGCCAACCGCTGGGCCGCGAACTTTCTCATCCCTGAGAGGGCCTGGGATGGTTTTGTCGAAGCGCTGCCGCAACGAATCTCGGAGCGGATAGTTGGGGGCTTCGCCGACGAGCAGGGCATCGCCCCGGGCATCGTCGTGGGCCGACTCCAAAAAGAAAAGCGACTCAGTTACGCGTTTCTGAACGATCTGAAACACAGACTTGAAATCGACTGGCCGCATTCCGGCTGATTCACCTTCCACCAAAACCAGGCTGATCGGGCTGCCGCACAGACTGCAGAACCAATCGCAGCCACATCCCGATTAGACGAGAAATGAACTGAGGCGACCGATGGCCGGCCTGAAGCCGTGGCGAGAGGTGATCACGCCCCATGCGGATGTGGCCAGCGGCCGCTACCAGCAGGCCGAGTTCGCCGCCGACCTGTGGCAGGTGCACCTGGGCGAGGGGACCGCGGAGTACAGGGACCCGGCGGAGTTTTTCCGCCGTACCTATCTCACGGACAGCCTGAAGCGCTAGGCTGACGATGAGAACGCCACCAGTCCGGGCGACGTTCTGCGGGAGCTGTTCAACGAATACGGCCCGTGCATCGTCCTTATCGACGAGTAGGTTGCCTACGCGCGCCAGCTCCACGATCAGAGCGACTTGCCCGCGGGCAGTTTCGAGACCCAGTTCACCTTTGCTCAGGCCCTGACCGAGGCGGCCGAGGCGGCCGGGAACTGCCTGCTGGTGATCAGCTTGCCGGCATCGGATTCGGGCGGCTCACCCCATGTGGATGACGATAGCCGCGGTAATTCACAGCCTGTGGGAAAAGGGTGATCGGAATCGTCACATCTGGCAGGTCGGCCGGCTTAGGAGCCTCGGCGTCGACTACCTGGTGCGGTTTGGCTGGCGCCCGTGCGCGTGAAACGAAGAAATGGTGGAGCCGATGGGGATCGAACCCACGACCTCTAGATTGCGAACCTAGCGCTCTCCCAGCTGAGCTACGGCCCCACGTCTCTTGCAGGCCTTAAAGGGTAGCACTCCTCAACCTGCAAGTAAATGTGCGGCGCGGGCACCGGAGCGAGGGCATCTTGCCCTCGGCGAGGGCGGGACGCCCTCGCTCCCAGGTAGTTGCGCTTGACACGGCACCGATGAGTTTCGTACGCCTGCCTTCAGCATGAGAACCGCGTACTTCGATCTCATCTCCGGAATCAGCGGAGACATGACGGTTGCGGCCTTGCTGGATCTGGGGGTGCCGCGCAAGCGGCTTCGGGAGGACCTGGGGAAGCTGCCGGGCGTCGACTTCCGGATCCGCGTCAGCAAGAAGACCGTCAACGGCATTCGGGCGGTCCGGTTCCAGGTCATTGCCGGAGGGGGCCAGCCGAGGCGGAGTTGGTCCGGCATCCGCAGACTCATCGAGCGGAGCGGACTGTCCGCGGAGGTGAAGGCCCGAAGCATTACCGTCTTCTCGAAGCTGGCAGAGGCCGAGGGGAAGATCCACGGGGTTTCACCGGACGACGTCCATTTCCACGAAGTCGGAGCGGTGGACTCCATCGTGGATGTCGTAGCGGCGGCCGTGGCCACGTGTCACCTGGAGATTGATGACTTTGCCTGTTCCACGGTGCCGTTGGGCCGTGGCCTGACCCCTTCGCTGCACGGGGTGCTGCCGGTGCCGGCTCCGGCGACCTTGGAGTTGCTGAGTGGGTTTCCCGTAGAGGACGCCGGCCTTGCGGCGGAGAACGTCACGCCCACGGGCGCCGCCATCCTTGCGGCCCTTGTCACGCAGCGGGGCGAGGCTCCGGCCATGCGCATCGAGCGGACGGGCTACGGCGCGGGTACGCTGGAGTTCCCCGACCGGCCCAATGTCTTGCGGGTGGTGCTGGGGGAGAGCGCGCCGGCCCTGGGTCATGAACGCATGCTGGTCATGGAGACCCAGATCGACGACATGAATCCGGAGATCTACGACTACGTGCTGGACCGCCTGTTTGCCGCCGGCGCCCGCGACGTGACGCTTTCGCCCGTCCAGATGAAGAAGAACCGGCCGGGTACGCTTTTGCGCATCGTCGCCGAGCCGGCGCTCCGGGACACGCTGGCCGAGGTCGTGCTGCGGGAGACATCGACACTGGGGGTCCGTTGTTACATGGTGGACCGGCTGGTGTTGCAGCGCAGCACGTTGAAGCTCAAGACTCGTTTCGGCGTTCTCACGGTGAAGGTGGCCGAGGAGCCCGGAGGGGGGAAGAGGGCGACGCCGGAATACGACGAGGCGCGGAAGGTCGCCGCGTCGAAGAAGGTCCCGTTGAAGGCTGTCTACGACGAGGTCACCCGCTGTTTCATCGACAGCGCACGGTAGCCGCTGGTCGGGATCGAGGGCGTCCCGCCCTCGGCGAGGGCAGGATGCCCTCGCTCCCAGGTAGCGCCGCTCACATGATCTGCTTCAGGTAATCGAGCTGGACGTGCCGCTCGATCAGGCTTCCCAGGTCCGCCCGCGCCTCCGGCGCGCTCGCGCCCCCGCCCTGCGGCCGCAGGAACGGGATCTTCCCGACGCACGGCACGCGGGTCATTTCCTCAAGGGTCGCCGCGTTGGTGGCCGTGGCCGGCGTGCTCTCGCTTTCGATATCGTTCAGGATGTAGCCGTAGACCTTCAGGTTCATGCACGCGGCGTGCTCGAGGGTCAGGAGGGCGTGATTGATGGCGCCGAGCCGGTTGCCCACCACCACCAGGACCGCGAGCCCCAACTCCCGGGCCAGGTCCGCGTAGGTGTAGTTGGAAAGCAACGGAACAAGCAGGCCGCCGGCCCCTTCCACCAGCATGAGATCGTGGTCGGCGCCCATGTCGCGGCACAGTCGCACCAGGAAGTCCGGCCGGATCTGGATGCTGGCGTGGGCGGCGGCGACGCTTGGGGCAACGGGAACCCCGAGCCGGTAGGGACAGATCCGCTCGATGGACTCGTCGCTGCCGGCCGCGGCCTTGAGGAAGGTGGCGTCCTGGGGCACCAGGTGCCCCTTCTCGTTCCGGCAACCGGACTCCGCCGGTTTCATCACCCCGACCTTGAACCCCGCGTCCTTGAACGCCGCGGCGAGGCCGCATGCGACCAGGGTCTTGCCCACGCCGGTGTCGGTGCCGGTAATGAAGAAGCCGCGGCTCATGAGTCTTCCGTGACCCGCTGGATGGAGTCCCGCACCACGTTCACCAGGGTCTCCAATTCGGTGTCGCTGATGGTGAGGGGCGGCAGCATGATCAGCGTGTCTCCCAGCGGGCGGACGATGACCCCCCGCCGCCGTGCTTCCAGCACCACCTGGTTGGCGATCCGCACCCCGGGGTCATAGCGTTCCCCGCGCTCCTTGTCCTTCACCAGCTCGATGCCCGTCATGAAACCGCGCTGGCGCAGCTCCCGCACGTGGGCGAGGGTGAGGATGTCCTTCCGGAGCCGGTCTTCCAGCCGGGCGATCTTGAGCGGCACCTTCTCCATCAGCGCTTCCTCTGCGAAGATGTCGAGGCTCGCCAGCGCCACGGCGCAGCCCAGCGGGTTGCCGGTGTAGGTGTGGCCATGGAAGAAGCTCTTGAATTCCCTGTAGTCCCCCAGAAACGCGGAGAAAATCTCCTCGGTGGCGAAGGTGGCGGCCAGCGGCAGATAGCCGCCGGTGATGCCCTTGCCGACGCACATGAGGTCCGGGCTGACGCCGTCGTGCTCGCAGGCCCACATCCGTCCGGTGTGGCCGAAGCCCGTGGCCACCTCATCGGCGATGAACAGGACGTCGTTGTCCTTGCAGATGTCCCGGATCGCGCTGACGTAGCCGGCAGGCTGGGGCCACATGCCGGCCGCCCCCTGCATGACGGGCTCCATGATGAAGGCCGCCAGATGATCCTTTTCCCGGGTTACCGTGTCGCGCGCCTCTTCGACCGACCGCTCCATGGCCTCGGCCTCGCTCAGCCCCTGCTCCCGCTGGTAGGCGTAGGGAGGCTTCACCGCCAGAGTGGGAAACAGCAGGTCGCGGTGGTAATGGTGAAACAGCTCGCTGTAGCCCACGCTCATGGCTCCGACCGTATCCCCGTGATAGGACTCCTCCAGCCGCGCGAACCGGGTTTTTTGGGTCCGGCCGAGGAGCTGCCAGTACTGCACCGCCAGCTTGAGCGCCACCTCCACGGCGGTGGCGCCGCTGTCCGAATAGAACACGCGGGTGAGGCCCGCCGGTACAATCGCCGTGAGCCGCGCGGCTAGCTCGATGCCGGGCACGTGGGACAGCCCGAGAAAGGTCGAGTGCGCGATACGGTCGGTCTGCGCCTTGAGGGCCTGGTCCAGCTCCGGGCGGCGGTGGCCGAACAGGTTGCACCACAGCGAGGAAACCCCGTCGAGGTAGCGGTTGCCGTTCACGTCGATGAGGTAGCTGCCCTCGCCCTCGGCGATGATGCAGGGATCTTCTCCCATCCACTCCTGCATCTGCGTGAAGGGGTGCCACAGGTGCGTGTGGTCCATGCGCTTCAGGGTCTGGTACTTGTTGCTGTGACTCATGCTCTCTTCCGCTCGTGGGGAGCGGCCGCGCCGTCCCGTGTCGGATTACGCTTCGCTAATCCGACCTACGTCTTTCTGGCGGCCCCAGTTGCCAATTGATTGGAGTTCCCTGGCCGGACAGACTCTCGGCTGGCCTGCTCGAAGGCGTCGAGTGCCTGTTCCATCTGTTCCGCGGTGTGGGTCGCCATGGTGGTGACCCGCAGCCGCGACGTGCCCGGCGGCACCGTGGGCGGACGGATGCCCTGGACGTAGAGGCCCGACTCCAGGAGCCGCCCCGCGAGTTGCATGCACGGCTGCTCTTCTCCCACCGCGATTGGAATGATCTGGGTGCTGCCGCCTACCGTGTAGCCGAGACGCTGAAGGCCGTCTCGAAGTTGCCCGGTGTTGCGTTGCAACGCGCATTGCCGCGCGGGCTCCTTCTCCACGAGATCCACGGCCGCGCCGGCCATGGCCAGCACCACCGGCGGCAGCGAGGTGGTGAAGATGAAGCTGCGCGCGCGGTTGATGAGCAGTTCCTTCAGGCTGGCACTGCCGGCAACATAGGCGCCGAAGGCTCCCAGGGCCTTTCCCAGGGTGCCCATCTGCACCAGGACCCTGTCTCCGAGGCCCAGCTCCGCCACCACGCCGGCGCCGTTGGGTCCCCGCACCCCGGTGGCGTGGGCCTCGTCCACCATCACCATGGCGTCGTAGCGCTCGGCCAGCTCCACCATCTCCCGCAGCGGCGCGATGTCCCCGTCCATGCTGAAAATCGACTCGGTGACGATGAGCTTCCGTGCTTTGGATGGTGCATCCTTCAGCAGGCTCTCCAGGTGATCCATGTCGCCGTGGCGGTACACCGACACCGCCGCCCGCGAAAGCCGGCAGCCGTCGATGATGCTGGCATGGTTCAACTGGTCGCTGAGGACCATGTCGTCCTTTTCCACCAATGTGGCGATGATTCCCAGGTTGGCCTGGTAGCCGCTGTTGAACACCAGCGCCGCTTCGGTCCCCTTGAAGCGCGCGATGCGCCGCTCCAACTCCTCGTGCGGGGTCATGTTGCCCGAGATCAGCCGGGACGCACCCGAGCCGCAGCCGTAACGGTCCAGCGCTTCCCTGGCCGCGGTCTTCAGGGCGGGATGGTTGGCGAGCCCCAAGTAGTTGTTGGAGGAGAGGTTCAACACTTCCCGCCCGTTGAGGCGGACGGTGGCGTCCTGCTCGCCGTCGACGACCTGCAACTGCCGGTAGAGGTTCCGGCTCCTGAGCTCCTCCAGCTTGCGTTCGATGAAATCGGCCATTGCTTTTGTTTCGGATGCGCTGTCGGCGTAGATGATACCATGCCGGAACCAGGAACCGGATACCCCGCGGAAACAGGGAACAAAACGGGTGTCCCCGTAGGTCGGATTAGACGAAGGCGTAATCCGACACAGGCTGGCGGCGCATGTCGGATTACGCCTTCGGCTAATCCGACCTACGGGTCTGCGGCTCATGTGGTCGCATACGGCAAGCCACGTTGACATTGCCGAAACCGTACCTAGATTTTTCTAAGGGTTCCCTCGCGGACGGGAAACCGGAGGAATTCATGGACATCAATCGTTTGACCGACAAGTCACAGGAAGCGCTGCGCCAGGCCCAGGCCCTGGCGTCGCGGCGCAACCACCAGGGGGTGGACGTCGAGCATCTGTTCGCCGCCCTGCTGGAGCCGGCCGACGGCATTGTTACCGCGCTGCTGGCCCAGACCGGCGTCGCGGTGGCGGCGGTCAAGAAGGGCCTTGACCAGGAGCTCGACCGCATCCCGCAAGTGACCGGCGCGGGAGCGGCGGCCAGCCCGGATCAGGCGTACGTCACCCAGCGCTTGTCGCGTCTGTTCACCCGGGCCGAGGACGAGGCGCGAGGCCTCAAGGACGACTACATCAGCGTCGAGCACCTGCTGCTGGCCATTCTCGAAGAAGGGGGCAAGGCGAGCCAGGTCCTCCGCGCCCAGGGAGTGAGCCGCGACACGCTGCTGGAGGCGCTCCAGAAGGTGCGCGGCCACCAGCGCGTCACCAGCCAGAACCCGGAGGGCACCTACCAGGCGCTGGAACGTTACGGCCGGGAACTGACGCAGCTCGCGTCCCAGGGCAAGCTCGATCCCGTCATCGGCCGGGACGAGGAGATCCGCCGGGTGGTGCAGGTGCTGTCGCGCCGCACCAAGAACAATCCCGTGCTCATCGGCGACCCCGGCGTGGGCAAGACCGCCATCGTGGAAGGGCTGGCGCTGCGCATCGTGGCGGGCGACGTGCCCGAGGGGCTCAAGCACAAGCGCATCGTGGTGCTGGACATGGGGCAACTCATTGCCGGCGCCAAGTACCGCGGCGAGTTCGAGGAACGCCTCAAGGCCGTCCTCAA
This sequence comes from uncultured Binatia bacterium (SeqCode), assembly GCA_965218305.1. Taxonomy (GTDB): domain Bacteria; phylum Desulfobacterota; class Binatia; order UBA9968; family JAJDTQ01; genus JAJDTQ01. The sequence goes on from OZ244617.1 coordinate 3,946,590, forward strand.
GGAGGTGCAGGAGTCTTCGGGCGAGGTCATCCTGTTCATCGACGAGCTTCACACGGTGGTGGGGGCCGGTGCCGCGGAGGGGGCCATGGACGCCAGCAACCTGCTGAAGCCCATGCTGGCCCGGGGCGAGCTTCACTGCATCGGCGCCACCACCCTGGACGAGTACCGCAAGTACGTCGAGAAGGACCGGGCGCTGGAGCGGCGGTTCCAGCCGGTGACCGTGGACCAGCCCACGGTGGAGGACACCATCTCCATCCTGCGGGGGCTGCGGGAGCGCTACGAGCTGCACCACGGGGTGCGCATCAAGGACGGCGCGCTGGTGACCGCGGCGGCGCTGTCGCACCGCTACATCAGCGACCGCTTCCTGCCGGACAAGGCCATCGACCTGGTGGACGAAGCGGCCTCCAAGCTGCGCACGGAGATCGACTCCATGCCGACGGAACTGGACCAGGCCTCCCGGCAGGTCATGCAACTGGAGATCGAACGCGAGGCCCTGCGCAAGGAGAGCGACGGCGCGTCGCGGGAGCGTCTGGCCAAGCTCGAGAACGAGCTCGCCAATTTCAAGGAGGAGGCCAACAAGCTCAAGGCGCGCTGGGAGATGGAGAAGGCGTCCATCGCGCGCCTGCGCAAGCTCAAGGAGGAGATCGACGAGACCCGCCGGGCGATGGAGCAGGCGGAGCGCGAGTACGACCTCAACCGCGTGGCCGAGCTCAAGTACGGCAAGCTGAGCCAGCTCGATCAAGAGCTCGCCAAGCAGGAGGACAGCCTCAAGACCGAGGACGGCGGGGTGCTGCTCAAGGAGGAGGTGGACGAGGACGACATCGCCGAGGTGGTGTCGCGCTGGACCGGCGTACCGGTGTCGAGGCTCTTGGAGGGCGAGCGGGAGAAGCTGCTGCGCCTGGGCGAGCATCTGCACAAGCGGCTCATCGGCCAGGACGAGGCCGTGGCGGCCGTGGCCGATGCGGTGGTGCGCGCCCGGTCGGGGCTCAAGGACCCCAACCGGCCCATCGGCTCGTTCATCTTCCTGGGCCCCACGGGTGTGGGCAAGACCGAGCTGGGACGGGCGCTGGCGGAGTTCCTGTTCGATGACGAGGCCAACATGGTCCGCCTCGACATGTCCGAGTACATGGAGAAGCACACCGTGGCGCGGCTCCTGGGCGCCCCGCCGGGATACGTGGGCTACGACGAGGGCGGGCAGCTCACCGAGGCGGTGCGCCGCCATCCCTACTCGGTGATCCTGTTCGACGAGGTCGAGAAGGCCCATCCCGACGTCTTCAACGTCATGCTGCAGATCCTCGACGACGGGCGCCTGACCGACGGCCATGGCCGCACCGTGGACTTCAAGAACACCGTGGTGATCATGACCTCCAACACCGGCAGCCAACTCATCCTGAACTACAGCGGCCGCAACGACGACAGCGGCTACGAGGCCATGAAGCGGGAGGTGCTGGACCTGCTGCGGCGGGAGTTCCGGCCGGAGTTCCTGAACCGGGTCGACGACATCGTGGTGTTCCACGGCCTCACCCGCGGCGATCTCCGGGAGATCGTGGAGATCCAGCTCGGCCATCTGCGCGAGCGCCTGGGCGAGCGCCACATCCGCCTGGAGCTCACCCAAAAGGCCAAGGACCACTTCGCGGACACCGGCTATGACCCCGCCTACGGCGCCCGGCCGCTCAAACGGCTGATCCAGAAGGAACTGGAAACCGCGCTGGCCCGGAAGCTCCTGGCCGGCGAGGTCAAGGATCACAGCCGCGTGGTGGTGGACCACGACGGCGCCGGCCTGACGGTGTCGTCGTCGGAGGTGGCGGACGCTGCGTAACGCGGGAGCCGTTCGAGGCGACGAAAACCGATGAATTAAAACAATCGGTTTACAATGGACACGACACGCGACGGCTGATATTATGACCGGCGTTTATGAGCACGCTCGCGTTCGATACCCACAAGGCCGTAAAGGCGCTCAAGGAAGCGGGGTTTGACGACACCCAGGCTGAGGCCGTCGTTGCCACCGTGGGTGACGCGATTGGCGGCGATGTGGCTACCAAGAGCGACACTGCCGCGTTGAAGACCGACATTGCCGAGTTCAAGGCCGAACTCAAGGGCGACATTGCCGAGGTCAAAGCCGAACTCAAGGGCGACATTGCCGCGCTCAAGACCGACATTGCCGAGGTCAAAGCCGAACTCAAGGGCGACATTGCCGCGCTCAAGACCGACATTGCCGAGGTCAAAGCCGAACTCAAGGGCGACATTGCCGCGCTCAAGACCGACATTGCCGAGGTCAAAGCCGAACTCAAGGGCGACGTTGCCGCGCTCAAGACCGACATTGCCGAGTTCAAGGCCGAAATCTATCGGCACCTCTGGCTCATGGCGGCCGGGATCGTCGGCCTGACGGTCACCCTGGTGAAGTTGATCCCCTGATCCACTGTTACTCCCCTCACTGCGGATCGGCACGAGCGGCCGCGAAGCCGCCGCCCCGCCCCGCCCCACCCCACCTGTATCCCAGGTCAAGCCCGGGATGACGCCTACGGCGTCATTTGCAATGGCCGCGGGGCCTCGCTAGAATTCTAGGATGCAGTCCCTCCTGAGAGAAAACATCGAAGATCTGGCGGGTTACACGCCTGGGGAACAGCCCAAGCGGACCGACCTCATCAAGCTCAACACCAACGAGAATCCCTATCCGCCGTCCCCCAGAGCCCTGGCCGCGGTGCGCAAGGAAATCACCTCGTCCCTGCGCCTCTATCCCGATCCGATGGCCTTGGAGCTGCGGAAACGCGCGGCCGTTCTCTACAATGTTCGGCCGGAGAACGTCCTGGCCGGCAACGGTTCGGACGAGCTGCTGTCCATCCTGATGCGCTGTTACGTGGGCGAGGGCGATTGCGTGTCCTATCCGGTCCCCACCTATACCCTGTACGAAACGCTGATCGCCATACAGGACGGGCGGAGCTTGCCCGTTCCCTATCCCGATGACTTCACCATTCCGGCGCCGCTCTACTCCCAGTCGAGCAAGGTCACCATCCTGTGCAATCCCAATGCCCCTTCGGGCACCCTGGAGCCGGTAAGCGAAATCGCCCGCCTGGCGCGTTCCGTGGCGGGCCTCCTGATCGTGGACGAGGCCTACATTGACTTCGCCGACAGCGACGAGAGCGCCATCGCGCTGGTCAACCGTTTCCCCAACCTGGTGGTGCTGCGCACCTTCTCCAAGGCCTTCTCGCTGGCCGGCATGCGCGTGGGGCTGGCCTTCGGCAGCGAGGACATCGTGCGCAACATGGTCAAGGTCAAGGACTCCTACAACCTCTGCCGTGTGAGCCTCGCCGCGGCGGTGGCGGCCCTGGAAGATGTGGAATGGATGAGGCGGAATGTGGCGCGGATCCAGCGCACCCGCGGGAGGCTGATCCGGGGTCTGCGCAAGCTGGGCTTCGACGTGCACGCGTCCCAGGCCAACTTCGTCATGGCCCGGCTGGGCAGCGACAGCATCCGGTGGTTGCACGACGGGCTCAGGGAGAGGGGCATCCTGGTGCGCTTCTTCGACGCCCCCGAGCTTCGGAACATGATCCGGGTGACGGTGGGAAGACCCCGGGAGATCCAGGCGCTGCTGAGGGAAACCGAAGCCCTGCTGCAGGGCCGCGGCCTGATCCAAAGGGCGTCGTAGCCGCCGTCTCCGGGCTGGCGGTACCGCCAGCGTTCCGGCGCGCTACTGGACGGCGGTGTTCAGGCGGCGGTTTTCCTCCACCCGGATCTTGACGACCCTTCGGCCCTCCACGTCGACGATGGTGAGCCGGTGGCCGTCGGTTTCGATCTTCTCACCGCCCCTGGGAATCCGCTTCAGCTTCGCGACCACGAACCCGGCCAGGGTATGGTAGTCTACGGACTCCTCGAAGGGCAGGTCGTAGTCCGACTGCAGGTCCTTGAGCAGGGCGGAGCCGGATACGATCAGCGAGCCGTCCGGCAGCCGCTCCACCGGCCCCCGCTCCTCGGCGTCGTACTCGTCGCGGATCTCGCCGACGATCTCCTCGATGATGTCCTCCAGGGTCGCCAGCCCTTCCACCTCGCCGTATTCGTTCACGACCATGGCCAAGGCCATCCGGCGCCGCTGCAGGTCCTTCAGGAGCTGGCTGATGGGCAGCGAGCTGGGCACGAAGAAGGGCGGATGCATCATGTTGCGCAGGTCGATGGGCTCGTTGGCCTGCATCGCCCGCAGGATGTCCTTGTTGTACAGGATGCCCAGGATCTGATCCATGTCGTTCTCGTACACCGGCAACCGTGAAAAGCCGCTCTCGACGAAGTTACGCAGAAGGTCGGCCGGCTCGGTTTCGATGTCGACGGCGCTAATCTCGGTCCGGGGAATCATCACGGCCCTCACCGGCGTGTCCACGAAATCGAAGACGCTGTGGATCAGTTCCTTCTCGGTTTCGTCGAAAATCCCCTTGGCGGTGCCTTCCCGGATCAGCGATTTGACCTCTTCCTCGGAAATGAAGCTGGCGGTGCCGGTGTCCTTGCCGCCGAAGATCCGCAGCACCCCGTTGCTGGAGCGGGTCAGGATCTGCACCAGGAAGGAGGTGCTCCTGGAGATGGCGTCGATGGGAAGCGCCACGAAGAACGCGATGCGCTCGGAAAAGCGCAGCGCCAGGGACTTGGGCACCAGCTCGCCCAGGACCAGGCTCAGATAGGCGATGGGCAGGACCACGATGAGGATGGCGGCGTAGTTGCCCCAGGTCTGGACATAGGGGATAGGCAGCGATTGGATCCGCGGCTCCAGGAGCTGGATGGCCCCGGCGCCTCCGATGGCGGAGGCCAGGGTGCCGACGAAAGTGATGCCGATCTGGACCGTGGCCAGAAACCGGTCGGGCTCCTCCTTGAGCCGGTTCAGGGCCGCCGCCGAGCGCGCGCCCTTGCCTTCAACGTGGTCGGTACGCGTCCTGCGCGTGGCGATCACGGCGATCTCCGCGGCGGCGAAGAAGCCGTTCGCTAGGATCAACAAGAAGATGACCGTTGCACCCAACCATATGCTGTCAAGCATCAATAGATCTCCCGTCCGGAATGTGCCGGGACGCAAAAGGGCACTGAAGGATCCCGCCCCCGGGCATGCCGGGCGCGGAAAGTTCCCACGGACGTTCAGTTCAGTCTAGGGGCACATGCGTCCAGGTGGACAAAACGAGACTTTGGGGAAGCAGAGGAGGACGATGGGAGCCTTCAAGGGCGGTATACGCGACGGAGGCTTACTGTCATCTTGTGGGTCATCTGACATGGACGGACTCCTTGTCTCCGTTGCGGCGGAGACGGGGTTGACACTTGCAAGAAGATTCCTTCATCTGCCGCAAAAATGCAAGACCCTTCCATACCTCAAACCCGGACAGCCTCCTAGTTGACCTGAAACCCCTTATCCGTTATTCAAACCATTTTGAGCCAACAATGACGACGCGCCGACTCCCGCGACTCCTGAAGGAATGCCTCGATGGGGAGGCCTTAGCGCCGGGCGACGCCCTTCTGCTGTCCAGCGTCGAGGGAGATGAGTTCACGGCGCTTCTTCGAACGGCCGCGGAGTTGCGCGACCGTCACAAGGGCCGGGCCGTCACCTTTTCCCCCAAGGTCTTCATTCCGCTGACCAATCTCTGTCGCGACTTCTGCGGCTATTGCACGTTTCGCAAGGCTCCCGGAGAGGAGGGCGCCCGCACCCTGTCCCTGGACGAGGTGCTCGAGACGGTGCGGCGGGCCGGGATGATGGGCTGCACCGAGGTGCTGTTCAGCCTGGGGGACAAGCCGGAGGCCATCTACCCCGAGATGCGGGAGTTTCTGAGGCAGGGCGGTTACCGCCGGACGCTGGAATATCTGTACGATGCCTGTCGCGTCGTGCTGGAAGAGACCGGGTTGCTGCCGCACGCCAACCCCGGGCTTATGGCACGGGCGGACCTGGAGCGGCTCAGGCAGGTCAACGTGAGCATGGGGCTCATGCTGGAGAACGTCAGCGAGCGCCTCATGGAACCGGGCGGCCCCCATGCCGACGCTCCCGACAAGAAGCCGTCGGCCCGGCTGCGGACCCTGGCGGAGGGGGGCCGGTTGTGCATCCCGTTCACCACCGGGATCCTGATCGGCATCGGCGAGACCTGGGAGGAGCGGATCGCGTCGCTCTACGCCCTCCGCGAGTTACAGCAACGCTACGGCCACATCCAGGAAGTGATCGTGCAGAACTTCCGCGTGAAGCCCGAGATTCCCATGCGTGATCATCCGCAGCCCGACTACGACGAGGAGTCCAGGACCATCGCCCTGGCGCGTCTGATTCTGGGCGGAGACATGAATATCCAGGCGCCGCCCAACCTGACCCCGGGATGCTATGAACGGTACCTCAGCGCGGGCATCAACGACTGGGGCGGCGTGTCGCCCGTGACCCGGGACTTCATCAACCCCGAGGCTCCCTGGCCCGAGCTGGTGGAGCTTGCGGACCGGACCGCGGCCGCGGGGTTCACGTTGAGGCCCCGGCTTCCCATCTACCCGGAATATATCTCCCGCGCGGAGCGGTTCATCGCGCCCGAACTGGTGCCCTACGTAGAGAGGTTGTGCGGCGAGGACGGCCTCGTCGCCGCTGGAGGATACCATGAGCCACATCGAAGCGATGTTCGACTATGACGACGGGGGCGAACGGCTGAACGGCCTGCTGCCCCGCATCGAAGCTCGAGTCGCACGAATCCTGGAACGCGCCCTCGCCGGCCGAGAGATCACGCGGGACGAAGGGCTGGCGCTGTCGGAGGTCACCGGCGACGAGCTCGCCGCCCTCGCGGTCACGGCCGATCTGATGCGGGAGGCCAAGGTGGGCGACCGCGTCACCTACGTGGTGTGCCGCAACATCAACTTCACCAACGTGTGCTACGTCGGCTGCAAGTTCTGCGCGTTCCACACCGGCCCCAACAAGCCCGGAAGCTGGGACAACTCGCTGGATGAAGTGGCGGACAAGGCCGAGGACGCCTGGAACCGCGGCGCCACGGAGATCTGCATGCAGGGCGGGCTGCCGCGCGGGATGACGCCCTACTATTACCGTGACCTGTTGCACGCCATCCGTTCCCGTGTTCCCGGCATCCACATCCACGCCTACTCGCCCATGGAGATCACCTACGGGGTGGAGCTCACCGGCCTGGCCCTGGACGACTACCTCCTCATGTTGCGCGAAGCCGGTCTCGACAGCGTGCCGGGCACGGCCGCGGAGATCCTCGACGACGAGGTGCGGATGGTGCTGTCGAAGAACAAGGTCAGCACCGAGCAATGGATCCGGGTGATCAAGGCCGCCCATCGGGCGGGCATCTTCACCACTTCCACCATGATGTACGGACACCGGGAGAACGGCGGTCACTGGGTCAACCACATGCTGCTGCTCCGGGACATCCAGAAGGAGACCGGCGGCATCACCGAGTTCGTCCCGCTGGGGTTCGTGCACGAGAATACCGCGCTGTTCCAGCAAGGCCTGGCGCGGCCCGGCCCCACGGAGGAGGAGGATATCCGGGTCCACGCGCTGGCGCGGGTGCTGTTGAACGACACCATCCCCAACGTCCAGGTGTCCTGGGTGAAGATGGGCCGGCGGATGTCGCAGCTCTGCCTGCGGTCCGGCGCCAACGACTTCGGCGGCACGCTCATGGAAGAGAGCATCTCGCGGCTGGCGGGCTCCACCGAGGGGCAGATGATCTGGCCCCACGAGTTCCGCTCGCTGATCCGCGGGATCGACCGGGTGCCCGCCGAGCGCTCCACCGGCTACACGATTCTCAGGACGTGGGGCGACGAGCCCGATCTTCCCGCGACTGAGTTCGCGCCATCCGAGAGCGCTCCGGACCAGCCGGCGGCCGGCCTGTAGGACAATGATAGCCCTCCTCACGGGAGGCACGGGCGGGGCAAAGCTCGTTCTGGGCTTCCACGAGGAGACGGCGCCCGAAGACCTGCTGGTGGTGTGCAATACGGCCGACGACTCGGTGGTGCACGGCCTCCACGTATCCCCCGACGTCGACACCATCGTCTACACCCTCGCCGGCCTCATCGACCCCGCCAAGGGGTGGGGTATCCGGGACGATACCTTCACCGTGCTCGACCAGCTCCAACGGCTCGGCAACGAGACCTGGTTTCGGCTGGGCGACCGGGATCTGGCCACCCACGTGACCCGCACCCGTCTTCTGGCCGAGGGGGAGCCGCTTTCACGGGTCACCGCCACGCTGTGCCGGGCGCTGGGAGTGAGGTCCACCGTGCTGCCCATGTCCGACCAGCGGGTGGAGACGCGGCTCTCGACCCCGGAAGGGGAGATCTCCTTTCAGGAATACTTCGTCAAGGCGCGCTGGCAGCCGGAGGTCCTGAGCCTGCGCTACCGGGGCATCGAGCACTGCCGCCCGTCGCCGGGGTTGCTGGAAGTCCTCCGTGACGCCGCCCTGGTGGTGGTATGCCCCAGCAACCCGGCCACCAGCATCGGCCCCATCCTTGCGGTGCCCGGCGTCCGGAAGGCGCTGCGGGAGACCCCTGCCAAGGTGGTGGCCGTGAGTCCCGTGGTGCATGGGCGTTCCTTCAGCGGCCCGGCGCACAAGCTCATGGCCACGCTGGGTGTAGAGGCGTCGGCGGTGGGGCTCGCCGGGGCCTACCGGGATTTCGTGGACGTGACGGTCATCGACACGGAAGACCGGGAACTGCAACCGGCCATCGAAAAGCTCGGCGTCGCCGTGTTGGCAACCCCCATCCGCATGGACACCCTGGACGACAAGAAAAGGCTGGCCCGGAAGCTGCTGCAGCTCCTTCCCCCGTCATCCCGGACTTGATCCGGGATCCAGGAGCGGATGGGGGGGCGGGCGTAACAGTCAGACCGCCGCGGCCCCACCCCCTGGACCCCGGATCAAGTCCGGGGTGACGGGGAGGAGGGACCCTGGACCCCGGATCAAGTCCGGGGTGGCGGGGAGGAGGGACCCTGGGTTCCAGGTCAAGTCCGGGGTGGCGGGGAGCAGGACCCCCTGGGTTCCAGGTCAAGTCCGGGATGACGGTTTGGGCAGTGCCAGATTTCAAAATTTGCCGGGCAGGTGCTATGGATTTCTCTTCGATCATGAAGGTTGGCGCGCTCATTCCGGTCAAGGGGTTTCACGGAGCCAAGCAGCGGCTTGCCTCGCGGCTCAGCCTGCCCGAGCGCTCGGCGTTGATGAAGGCCATGGTCCACGACGTGCTGGCCGAGGTAACCCGGGCCGGGGGGCTCGACAGGACCTACGTCGTCACCGGCGCCGCCGAGGTGGCGGACTGGGTCTCGGCCCTGAACGTGGAGGTCATCCGGGAACGCCAGGAGACGGGAGAGACCGATGCGGTCCACTTCGCCCTCGACGTGATGAAAGATGCGGGTATGGACGCCGCGCTGGTGGTGCCCGGGGATGTTCCGCTCTTGCGCGCCGAGGACGTCGAGTCCGTTCTCCGGGCCGCGCCCCCGGGTCCCGGCGCACCCTTCGCCGTCCTGGTGCCTTCGCACGACCGCCTGGGGACCAACGCACTGCTGCTGTCACCGCCGGACGTGCTCCGGCTCCGGTTCGGTCACGACAGCTTCCGCTATCATCTCAACGAGGCGGCCGCCCGCGGCCTCTCCGCAAAGGTCGTAGAGAATTCGCGCATCGCGCTGGACATCGACGAACCCGCCGACCTCCAGCAACTCATCCGCCGGCTGGAGAGCGGGCGCACTCGTGATTGCCTCGCCGCCATGAAGGACAACGGCAGCAGCTTCTTTGCGCGTCCCTTCATGAAATATACGGGTTAATGCGTCGCCTCGAGATCATCGGCGTGGAGGGGCTTGGGGAGATCAAGTCCGGCGCCCCGCTGGGGCGGCTGGTGGTGGAGGCTTGCACGCGCGAAGGGGTCCCGTTGCTGGACGGGGACGTGCTGGTGCTGGCGCAGAAGATCATCTCCAAGTCGGAAGGCCGCGCCGCGGACCTCCGCAGCGTCACCCCGTCGGCTGAGGCGTCGAGGCTCTCGGCCGAGCTCGATGACAAAGACCCCCGGCTGCTGGAGCTCATTCTCCGGGAAAGCCGCCGCATCGTGGCGAAGGGCCGCAGCACCATCATCGTGGAGACCCATCACGGCTTCGTGTGCGCCAACGCGGGCATCGACCAGTCCAATATCGGCGTTCACCACGCCCTGCTGCTGCCGAAGGATCCGGACGGCTCCGCCCGGCGCATCCGGGAAGAGGTGCAACGGCTTACCGGAACGGCAGTGGGCGTCGTCATCACCGACACGTTCGGGCGTCCCTGGCGTCTCGGCACCACCGACGTGGCCATCGGCGTGGCCGGTTTCGGTCCCCTGATCGACTACCGTGGACAGACGGACCCGTACGGATACGAGCTCAAGGCCTCGGTCACGGCCGTGGCCGACCAGATCGCCGGGGCGGCGGAACTGGTCATGGGAAAGACGAGCCACGTACCCGCCGCCATCGTCCGCGGCTGCGAGCTGCCGCAACACGACGGCTCGGCCCAGGAGCTGATCCGGCCGGCAGCGGATGACCTTTTCCGTGGCGGCCGGTAGCCGTCATCCTGGATTTGCTCCGGAAACCAGGCACCCACTCTCCGTCACCCCGGACTCGCTCCGGGATACAGGTATCCACTCTCCGTCACCCCGGACTTGATCCGGGGTCCAGGCGGGGAGGGGGGGTGGGCGAGTGGAGTAGACATGCCCAGCCCCCCTCCCTGGACCCCGGGTCAAGCCCGGGGTGACGGGAGGGTTGGACCTCGGTCAGGCCCCGATGGTGTTGCGGGACTCGAATTTGTAGGACCTGACACGAACATGCTATGAGCCTTCACATGCAAGATTCCATTTCAATCGCTATCGTGGGAGGGACCGGAAGTCTGGGAATGGGCTTGGCGGGACGCTTGGCGCGGCCCGGAGTACGGGTCATCATCGGCTCGCGGGACGCGCAACGCGGCGCGGACGCTGCCAAGGATCTGAACGAGAGGCTGGGTCAGGATCTCGTCGAGGGCATGCTCAACGCCGACGCGGTGCGGGACGCGGAGCTGGCCGTCATCTCGGTTCCCTATGAAGGACAGGAAAAGATGGTGAGCGACCTGGCCGAAGAGCTGCGGGGGAAGATCGTCATCGACGCGGTGGTCCCGCTGCTCAAGGGCAGGCCGTTCGTGCCCGAGGCCGGCTCAGCGCTCCTGGAGGCGCAGAAGATCCTGGGCGACGGCACCCCGGTGATCGGCGCACTGCACAACATCTCGGCGCTGGACCTCAGCGCCCCGGACGAGCCCCTCGGCGATGTCCTGGTGTGCGGCGACAACAGGGATGCCAAGGAGCGTGTCATCGAGTTACTGGAGCGCATCGGCGCCACCGGCCTGGATGCCGGCCCGGCGGGCAATGCCTACGTGGTGGAAGGGTTGACCGGCGTGCTCATCGCCCTCAACCGCCGTTACAAGTCGAAGCACGCCAGCGTGAAGATCACCGGAGTCCATCAGGACTGAGGAGCCGAATCCATGAGCCTACCTGTCATCGATGCCGATGGTCATGTGATCGAGGACGAGTCCATCGTCGATTACATCGAAGAGCCCTATCGCAGCAAGGCGAGCAAACGGATCCTGACACGCGTTTTCCCCTCGCTGGACCACCATCACCTGGGGCTCAAGTACCTCAGCGAGGGCGCCTTCGGGGGCGGCGAGCCCGTGACCCCGTCGGACTGGCGGTCCTTCGTGGAAGAGGCCGGGTTCGAGTGCAGCGTGCTGTACCCCACCTGGGGCCTCGCCATGGGCAACATCAGCCAGCCGGACTGGGCCTGCGCGGTGGCCCATGCCTACAACAGTTGGCTCCACGACCGGTATCTCAAGGACAATCCGCGGCTCAAGGGCATGGCGCTGATCCCGCTGCAGCACCCGGAGGAAGCGGTCAAGGAGCTGCGCCGGGCGGTCACGGAGCTGGGCATGCTCGGGGCCATGCTGCCCTCGCGCGGGCTGCCCATGGATCTGGGCCACAAGACCTACTGGAGCGTCTATGAGGAGGCCGAAAAGCTGGGTTGCGGGCTGGCGGTCCACGGCGGATGTCACCACGGCATGGGCCTCGACACCTTCGAGGCGTTCGTACCCATCGCGGGACTGGGCCACCCCTTCAGCCTGATGATCGCGTTCTCCGGCATGGTCTACCACGGCGTCTTCGACCGGTTCCCGAAACTGCGGGTGGCTTTCCTGGAAGGCGGCGCGGGGTGGCTGAGCTTCTGGATGGACCGTATGGACCGGTGCCACGAATATTTCGGGGAGTTCAATTCCCACGGCAGCTACCACGGCCCCGATCCCGAGCATCATCCGAGCCGATACGGGCTCCTCGACAGGGTGTTCGTGGGCTGCGAGGGCGGGGAGACCGGTCTCGACTACCAGATCCAACGGGCCGGCAACGGGCGGTTCCTCTTCGCCAGCGACTTCCCGCACGAGATCGGACCCGGCGACATCGGCCACGAGATCGCCGAGGTGGCCGAGAACCCGACCCTCACCGACGAGGACAAGGCCGCCATCCTGGCAGACAACGCGCGCCGCTTCTACCGGCTGGGCCAGTAGCCGAACCGCCGCGACGGAACCCGTCCGGCGCACCCGGCCCCTTTCGACGGGCTCGGACAAGGCGGGCTGGTTGCTGTTCCAGGTAGGGGCGACCGGCCGGTCGGCCCTACACCTTGCAGGCCCCACCGGTTCACCGCGCCGGGTCGTCCTCCACCGGCATATACTTTCCCTCTTCGTCCAGGGTGATCTGTTTCCGCTCGTTGAGCCGTCCCACCAGTGCCACTACGGTGGCGAACGCCTCGTCCGAGAACACGTCCAGCAGGTCGCTGAAGGTCAGCCGCTTCTCGCCCAGCATGGCCAGTGCGCGTTCCGCCAGCCGTTCGACGGCGTCGTCGCCGGCCGCCGCGGGCTGCGGCGAGGCCGGGGACTCGCCCAGGTAGTCGTCCAGCACCGCCTTCTCCTGGTTGTGGTAGATGATCCGATTGTAGCGGTAGCGCGGCACGTTCTCGGGAATGGTGGCGTCGATGCCCATCTTGGCCGTGGTGGGGACGCCGTTGGCGCTCGGCGGGATGGACGGATCCAGCGGCTTCGAGCGTGCGTTGGACAGGATCACGGTATCCCGGTCCGCCTGCACGCGGGTGGCCACGGCCCACTCCACTTCCTGGGGGTCGAAGATGTCGATGTCGTCGTCGGTCACCACCACGTACTTGATGTCCGCGATGGAGAGGAGCGCGGCGATGGCGTTCTTGCCGTCGCCGGGGCTCTTCTTGATGGACGCCACGATGTGCCAGTGGCAGCAGCCCCCCGGCGTCACGTTGATGGCGGTGACCTGAACGCCGGTCTCCGCCAGGACGCGCCAGGCTGCCGCCTCGTAAATGGGCGCGCTCATCCACAGGTTCTCCCAGGGCATGTGCAATGCGTAGTAGATGGGGTCGCGCCGGTGCATCACGGACTTCACGTGGACGTTGGGGTTGCGGTGGGTGCCTCCCACCAGCCGTGAGAACTCGCCGAAGGGGCCCTCGGGATGCACCCAGCCCTCGGGCGGGATCTCTCCTTCCAGGACGATCTCGGCGCCCGCGATGAACGGCACCGGCCCGGTGACCCCCGGCGTCAGCTCCACCGGGCGCCCGCCGAGGCCGCCGGCGAAGCCCAGCTCGTTGGTCCCCAGGGATGCCTTGAAGAGCGCTCCCATCAGCTCCCGCGGGTGCACGCCGATGGACATGGAGATGGGCAGCGGGCGGTTTTCCGCCAGTGCCCGCTTGGTGAAGTTGTGGAGGTTGTTGGGCGTGACGATGTCGATGCCGGTGACGTTGCGTTCCTTGAGCATCAGGCGGTAGCAGCCGGCGTTCATGCCGTACTCGGGGTCTTCGGAGATCACCACCGCGGCCGTGATCATGGGCGCGCCGTCCAGCGTGGAGAAGATGGGCACCGGCAGCTTGAACAGGTCGACGTCGTTGCCCAGTTGCATGAACTCCTTGACCGGGGCCTTCTCCACCATCACGGGCTCGATGGAGTTGGACATGGCCCACTGGAACCGCTTGTGAATCTCAGGGTAGGGGGCGTCCAGGGCAAGGCCCAGGCGTTCCCGTTTCTGGAGCAGGCCGCAGGCCACCGGGATAGAGTACCCCACGGGATTCTCGAACAGCAGCGCCCGGTCGCTCTGGGCCGTGAGCGCCGCCACGTCCCGCAGATCCACCGGCTTGCGTATGTCCAGCAGTTCGTCATTGGCCCGCAACAGTTCGATGTACTCGCGAAAGGTCCCGTTCATGGCTCCACCTCCAGACGGCAACATAGCCAAGAGGTCAGGTTGCATCAACCGGGCCGCCGCGCCTCCCCGGCTGGACCCCGGATCAAGTCCGGGGTGACGTTTCGGGAGTCCGGGGGTTACGTTTCGGGAGGCTGGGTCACGTTTCGGGAGGCTGGGTCACGTTTCGGAGTGCGGGGTCACGCTGAGATGTCCGCGGTGACGAGGAACGGGGTCCGGCGGCAAGGCTCCGATTGTGAGGTTGGCCGCGACCGCTCGAACACGTCACCCCGGACTTGATCCGGGGTCCAGGCGGAGGAAGGGGGCGGGGACGCCATCGCAGGTCCGATTGACACCCGTCGGGCCGGGAGGGATATTGAGTTCCGTATCCGAAACGCTTTACTGGAGCACGGGAGATCATTCGTGATCGATCAGCAACTACTCGACATCCTGGCATGCCCCGAGACCCGCGAGGCAGTGTCGCTGGCCGACGAGGCCCTCGTGGCGAGCCTCAACCGGAAGATCGAAGCCGGGCAGTTGGTCAACCGCGCGGGCGAGAAGGTCACCGAGCCCATCAGCGGCGGGCTCGTTCGCGAGGACGGCCGGTACCTCTACGCCATCCGCGACGGCATCCCCATCATGCTCGTGGAGCAAGGGATACCACTGGAATGAATCGTCGGCGGCGTTCGGCAACGCACCGACCTTGACCTCTCTCCCCCCATGGGCTAGTCAATTCTTCTTCATGCCGGAGTGGTGGAACTGGTAGACGCGCTGGACTCAAAATCCAGTAGGGGCAACCCTGTGGGGGTTCGAGTCCCCCCTCCGGCACCACACTTTCTCACGGCTGCAGAATCGCACGCCGCGAGCGTTTCCAACGTCACGCAGCGGACTTCTCATCCTTCCTGATTACGAAATCGAGCGTGTAGTCGAGGCAGGCCAGCAGGCGCACCATCTGATCGATGGTTTTCTTGTAGTTGGTCTGGTCGAGGAGCCGATAGACTTGAGCGGGTGACGTGGTGAGTCTGCGCGCAAGCTCTCGCTTCGGCAGCCGCGACTCCTTGAGCAGATTGCGCGCCTTTACCGTAAGCTTGTACAGTGCCATGTCCCGCATGTAATCAGGGTCCTTGTTGTAGTGCAGGAAGTCATCCACGTGCACGCTGTCTTCCTCCCCGGACTCCAGGACATACGTGATCGCCTCCTTTCCCAGCTCGCGGTCCACATACACCTCCTTCACCCGGTTGGCGTTCGAGGGTACGAGGTCGAGTTTCACGAAAGGAAAAGCAAAGACTCCCTTTCGAGTCTCTATCTCGAAACACCGTCGGCGATTGTTTACCGTCACACGCTTGATCGTCATAGCCGTTGCTCCTCTCTCAGTTGTTCGAGGATCTGCCTGAGCCGGCGGTCGATTTTGCCAGCGATCGCCGCCCAGCCCTCCAGGTCGAACTTCGCCACCATCGCGACGTCCCGGTATATGTGCACGTGTCGAGGGCTGTGATCTCCCTTGGCCGTGAAGAAAATGTAACCGCCTCTTCTTGTTCTCCCCATTTCCCAACTCTGACTAGCTAGTATCACGTAGGATACTATCTAGTCAACTCTACCGGAGCGGTCTTGCGCTTCGACGCGGAATATGTAATTCGCTCCCCTGCATCACACAACTGGCTGGCAAGATCAGGCAGAGTCCCGAATGACGAGGCATCATTCCTGGAGGTAACCATGAACATCGAGCTGTATTACGCCCCCACCACGTGCGCGTTGGCGCCCTACATCACGCTGACCGAGGCCGGCGCGGACTTCGAGGTCAAGCGCCTCAACTTCCGGGCGGGGCAGAACCGGACCGACGAGTACATGAAGCTGAATCCCAAGCACAAGGTGCCGTTGCTGGTGGTGGACGGTCAGGCGCTGTCCGAGAACGTCGCCATCCAGCTCTGGATCGCGCGCCGCTTTCCGGAGGCCAGGCTGCTGCCGGCGGATCCCTGGGACGAGCTCAAAGCGGTGTCCATCATGTCCTGGTGCGCGTCGGGCATCCACCCGTATATCAGCCGCATCAATTCGCCGGCCAAGGTCTGCGACGTGGCGGAAACCGAAGAGAGCGTGTCCCGACTGGCGCGTGAATTTCTGGACGAGGTGTACGGGATCGCCGAGGGTCTGCTGGACGGGCGCGAGTATTTCTTCGACCACTTCACCGCGCCGGACGCGCATTTCTTCTGGTGCGTGCGCCGCAGCACCCAGTTCGACGTGGATCTGTCGCCTTACCCCAACACCCGGGCCCATTTCGAGCGCATGCAGACCCGCGCCAGCGTCCGGAAGCTGCTGGCCTTCGAGAAGGAAGTGCAGGCGTCATTCGCCGCTTAGCGTCTTTGCCGGCTTCGGGCGCACGAGCCAAGCGCCCAGGGCCGGCAGCAGCAGCACGGCGGCGATCATGTTCACCAGGAACATGAACATCAGCACCGTGCCCATGTCGGCCTGGAACTTGAGCGGGGCGACGATCCAGGTGGCCACGCCCGCGGCCAGGGTGAGGCCGGTGAGCACCACGCCGGCGCCGGTGATGTTGAGCGTGCGCTCGTAGGCGGCGGCGAAGTCGAGCCCCTGATCGAGGTGCGTGCGGAGCCGGCCGTAGATGTAGATGGCGTAGTCCACCCCGATGCCCACCCCCAGGGCCACCACCGGCAGGGTCGAGATCTTGAGCCCGATCTCGAGGATCGCCATGAGCCCGTAGGCCAGCAGCGACACCGCGGCCAGCGGCACGATGATGCACACGGTGGCCGCCACCGAGCGGAACGAGATCAGACACAGCAGGATCACCCCGGCGAAGACGTAGCCGAGGATCGGGAACTGGGACGCGTCCACCTCCTCGTTGGTGGCGGCCATGACGCCGACGTTGCCGCCGGCGAGCCGGAAGGTGATGCGGTCCAGGGTGTTGTCGCGCTGAAAGTCCTTCACCGCGTCGACGATGCGCTGGATGGTTTCGGCCTTGTGGTCGGTGGTGTAGATCAGCACCGGGAGCACGCTGCAATCGTTGTTGATGAGGCCGCTGCTGGTGGGCACCGGGGAGACCGACTGCACCAGGCTGTACCGGTTCCGCGGCAGCGTGCGCCACTTGAGGTTGCCTTCGTTCCAGCCGGCGTTGATGTTGCGGGCGACGGCGGCGAGACTGAGCACGGACTGGACGCCGTCCAGGTTGCGCACGTGCCAGCCGAACTCGTCCAGGGTGGTGAGCACCTCGTAGTCGATGCAGCCGTCGGGCACCGTCTCGGCGAACACCGTGAGCACGTCGACGCCGATCTTGAAGCGATCGGTGATGACGGCGATGTCCTGGTTGTACACGGACTCCGCCCGCAGTTCCGGTACGCCCTGATGGCTGTCGCCCACCTTGACCTGGACCGCGTAGTGCGCTCCCGCCGCCACCAGCAATGCCGCCAGCGCCACGGTTACCGCCGCGGGGCCCCGGCGCGCCAGCCGCGCGACCCGTGACCACAACGGCTGCAGGACGTTGTCGCGCTCTGCGGCCGTCAGCCGCTGCGCGTCGCTCATGCGGAAATACGAGAGCAGCACCGGCAGCAGCGCCAGATTGGTGAGGATGATGGCCACGATACCCAGGCTGGCGGTGATGGCGGTTTCCCGGATGACCTGCACCTCGATGAACGAGATGGCGATGAAGCCCACCGAGTCCGAGGCGAGCGCCACCGCCCCGGGCAGCAGCAGGCGCCGGAAGCTGGCCCGGGCGGCGTCCAGGCCGGCGGCGCCCGCCACCATCTCGGCGCGCACAGCGCTGACCATCTGCACCCCGTGGCTGACCCCCACCGCGAACACCAGGAACGGCACCAGGATGGACATGGGATCGATGCCGAAGCCCAGGGCGGTGACCGTGCCGAGCTGCCACACCACCGCCACCAGCGAGCACACCAGCGGCGGTATCGTGAGACGCACCGACCGGGTGTAGAGGTACACGAACAGGGCCGTAATCAGGAACGTGATGCCGAAGAAGGCAACGACCCGGACCGCGCCCGCGGCAACGTCTCCCACCAGCTTGGCGAACCCGATGACGTGCACGTCCACGTCGGCGTTCTCTTGCCCCTTCACGCGGATCTCCTCGAGCTGGTGCGCCACTTCGATGAAGTCGAGCCGCTCACCGGTATTGGGGTGGAACTCCTGCAGCCTGCCGCTCACGATGGCGCCGGTGAAATCGTTGGCCACCAGCCGGCCTACGATCCCGGCCTTGATGGCGTTCTCGCGCACCCGTGCGAGGCCCGCCTCGGTGGGCTGGAAGCCCGCCGGCAACACGTTGCCGGAAGTCACGCCATCTTCTACCACCTCGATGTAGCGCACGTTGGGGGTAAGGATGGAGTAGACCTGGGTGCGGTCGATCCCGGGCAGGAAGAACATCGCGTCGGTGACCTGTTTCAACACGGTGAAGAACTCGGGGGTGAACATGTCGCCGTCGCGCGCCATGAGCGCGATCACCACCCGGTCGGCGCCGCCGAACTCGTCCCGGTGCTTGAGGAAGGTCTGCATGTACTCGTGCTTGAGGGGCACCAGCTTGAAGAACCCGGCGTCCACCCGCAACTGCGCGGCGAACCAGCCCATGACCAGAGTGACGAGGACGAAGGCGGCGATCACGAGCCTGCGCCGGGTGAACAGGCACCGCTCGATGCGGGTCGTGAACGGGTTCGGTGAGGAAGTGTCGGGTTCGTCCGGCATGGGCGGTTGGTCCGGCATGAGGCGCTACCAGGGTTGAGGCAGGCGCCGGACGCCGAACTCGCCGGTGAGCAGCACGCTGCCGTCGGCCAGCGGCAGCGCCGAGGTGATGCCCTGGCGCGACGGCAGCCGGGTGCCCGAAACGCTGCGGCCCCCGTCCCGGCTGGTGAGCAGGATGCCTTCCAGGCCGGTCAGGAGCACCCCTCCGTCCGGCAAACGAACGGCGTCGGTGAGGGTGGCGGTGGTGCCGGTGGCCACCCGCGTCCAGCTCTCGCCCGCGTCCTCGGAGCGGAAAAGATGTCCCCGGAGCCCGTGCAGCAGGATACGGTCCCCGTCGAGGACCAGGGCGCCGTACCACGAGCCGGCGTAGGGAGAAGGCAGCTCGCGCCAACTCTCGCCGCCGTCGTCGCTACGGTACGCTACCCCCGCTTCCGCCGCCATGAACAGCCGCCGCGCTCCCGCGGGCACGATCTCGTTCAGGTGGAAGTCGTCCTTGCTGACGGCGCGGGACGCCCAGGTCTTGCCGCCGTCCCGGGTGGCCAGGAAATAGCCGTAGGCTCCCACCGCGAAGCCCGTCACCTCGTCGCGGAACCACACGTCCAGCAGGGGACGCTCCTCTTCCGGCGCGCGGTGCACCAGTCTCCAGGTGGCGCCGCCGTCGTCGGTACGGAGGATCACCGCATCGTGCCCGACGGCCCAGCCTGTCTTCTCGTCATGCATGTGCACCGCGGTCAGCAGCGCCCGAGTCGGGACCCGTGCCTGCTCCCAGCTCCCGCCACTGTCGTCGGAGAACAGGATGTGCCCGCGCTGGCCCACCGCCACGACACGCGGGCCGGCCGCGGCCGTGTCCGTCAGCAGGGACTTGACGGCCAGAGGCGCCTCCACTGCCGGTTTGGCGTCACCGGAGGCCTGCGCGGCGAGACAGAGGATCAGGGCCGGCAGGAGGGCCGCCCAACTCCAGAGGTTCTTGCGCGGGAATCCAGGCGGGTCGGGGAAGGCGTAGCCTTTCACCCCTCCGCCGCCCCTGGATTCCCGCTCCCCGATCGGGGTCGGGGACGTGTTTCGCGGGAATGACGTGTGGGGCCGGCGGATGTCACCGCCTCCCCGCGCGTCGCAGGGATGACGGCTTGAAGTCCCTGGCCTTGTAAGCGATGTCGTAGGTGCACATGGGAAATTCGTTGTCGAGTCCTAGGGCCAGGTAGCGTCCGGCCTGCAGATCGTGGTGGATCTCCAGGGTCGGCCACGTCAGCGGCTTTTCGTAGAAGTTGATCACGTGACCCTCGGACACCCGCCAGAGCTGGTCGCGGTTGTCGTAGATGTCCACCAGCACGATCTGCCAGGAATCCTCGTCGATGTAGAAGGTCCGCCGCTTGTAGATGTGGCTCGCGCCTTCCTTCACCGTCGCGTCGACGATCCAGACCCGGTGAAGCTCGTAGCGCAGGTGCTCGGGGTTGACGTGCAGCGGCCGGATGATGTCGCCGAAGGAGAGCTTGTCGCTGTGGACCCGGTAGGCGTTGTAGGGCACGTACATTTCGCGTTTGCCGACGAGCTTCCAGTCATAGCGGTCCACCGCTCCGTTGAACATGTCGAACTGGTCCGCGGTGCGCAGCCCGTCCGAGGTGGTGCCGGGGTTGTCGTAGGCGATGCCGGGTGCGCGCCGCACGCGGCGTTGACCCGGGTTGTAGGTCCAGGCGCTGCGCGGCTCCCGGGCCTGGTTCATGGTCTCGTGGACCAGCACGATGCCTCCGGCAAGCCGCGCCGGCGCGGTCACCCGCTGCTTGAACAGGATCATGGTGTTGCCGAGCCGTTCCACGGTCATGCCCGGCAGCGAGTAGCGGACGTTGACGTCGACAGAGTACTTGACCAGCGTGTAGTCGCCGCCCCGGGTCACGGCAGCCTGGCCCAGGGTGCAGGACACCGCCTCGCCCCGATAGCGCAGGAGATGGTTCCAGATCACTTCCAGACCGTTCTTGGGTATTGGGAACGGGACGCCGATGACGGCGCCGTCGACGCCGTTGCCGTCGTCCACGAGCCTCGTCACGGCGGCGATCTTCCGGGTGGCGTCGTAGATGCGCTGCGGCACCGAGGCGCTGCGCCGGGTCGGGTAGACCGTCAGCTTGTACGTCGGGTAGGTCTCCAGCATGCGCTGGTGCCCGGTGGAG
Organism: uncultured Binatia bacterium (SeqCode); assembly: GCA_965218305.1. Classification (GTDB taxonomy): domain Bacteria; phylum Desulfobacterota; class Binatia; order UBA9968; family JAJDTQ01; genus JAJDTQ01. The sequence continues at coordinate 3,967,649 of OZ244617.1, forward strand.
AGCTTGTCCCGGTACTTGTCGAGGTTGGACTTGTCGATGACGAAGAGCGGCTGGTCGCCCGCGTACGGGTCGCGGTGGTGCTCGCCGAGCTGGTAGCCCTCGGGAGGCTTGGTGATGCCCCCGGTCCACTCCGGGATGGTGCCGTCGGCATTGCCGGCCCGCTCGCCCCCGAGAGGGGTCAGGTCCTTGCCCAGCCGAGCGATCTCGTCGGCGGGAATCTCCGCGGCCGCCGTGCCGGCCAGGGCCAGCGCCAGGGCCGCGACAGCGGCGATTCGAAGAGCGAGTGCTTTCATGTTCATGCCGTTCAGAATGAGTACTTGACCGTGGCCGTGATGAAGTCACGGTCCCTCAACTTGTTTCTGCTGCCGCCGAACATCGTGTAGGAGAGGTCGCCTTGCCAGCGGCTGAGATAGTCGGCCCGGAGTCCGAAGGTCAACCCCGTCAACCCCTTCACGAACGGCCGGCCCGGCCCCGGGCTGTTGCCGCTCACGTCGTGCCGGAACTGCGCGTACGGGAACACGTTCGCCGAGGCGAGCGCATTGTTGTAGTCGAAGCGAACAGCCATCCGGTACCCGTAGGAAGTGGCGTCGGCCGGCTCTCCCAGGGCGGAGCTCTCGATCTCTTCCTGCGGCATGTCGTGCACCCGCATCAACGCCGCCTCGGTAAGGAAAACCCAACCGTCGGCTCCCAGAGCCGGCCCGAACGCCTTCGTGGCCGTGGCCTGGATCTGGCTGATGTTGTTGCGGACGAAGCCGTTGATCTTCTGGGGGTTGTAGTTGTTGATGTATTGGGTCCGGCGTTCTTCGAAAAACGTTCCAGATAACAGGTTCCCATCGGGACCCCTTGGACAGCTATCGCCGGAGGGGTTGGCGGCGCAACTGGAAAGTACGAGAGAGCTTATGATCGGGTAGAGACCGTCCGCGATCAGGTTTTCTTCTTTCCTCTGCAGCGGCGCGTCAACGCGCAAGGAGTACTCGCCCTGCAGCGCCCAGCCAGAGGTCCCGAGCTGGGAGTTGAAGCTCAGGCCGTAGAGCTGGATGTCGTCGGCATACTCGATCCTATAGTAGCCGGTCTTCGCGTAGCGGTCGATGGCTAGAAGCTTAGCGATGCCGCCTACCTGCTTCGCTACCTCTTTGGCGATCGCCGCCTGCCGTTCCGTAGGATCCGGCACGACGGCATCCGTGATCTTCGCAGTGACCGCGGCGGTTACCGCCTGGGTCACGCTAGACGTGCGGGCGCCCACCGCCCCGGCCGCCGCAAGACCACCCCCCAGCCCTGCGGGCGTGCCGTGGTGCGAGCTAATCGTGGGCAGGCGGCTGTGATAGTTCATGAAGTAGAAGCCGAACTCGGTGTTGTTCAACTCCTCGGCGAGGAAGCGCATGGCCACCCCCCACTGGCCCGAGTCGGGGGGCTCGCCGTCCTTGGCGCGGGACACGTTCAGGAAGGCGGGGTCAAACACAGGCTGAGCGGGTAGCAACGCTGTGCCTAGATCACAGTTGATTGCATCGGTGAGGGTTGAGAAGCTGGGACACGTGTCGGCCGAGCGAGGCCCGAAGCCGTGTCCGCGATCGCCGATGCTGGCATCCACCGGGATCACGGCCTTTTTCGCGCCCGGGCCGACGTAGTCGGTGACGGAGAAGTAGGTGCCCACCGGGTCGATGACCGTCTTTTGCCAGTCGAGTTGGTAGAAGCCCTCCAGCGACAGGTTCCAGGGCAGCTCCACCGCCGCCGAGACCAGCGGAACCGGCACCAACGCCTCCCGCAGCTCGGCGCCGGGAACCCTGAGCTTGCTCACGTCAAAGGGATTGATGGCGTTGATGCCGCTCTGTATGAACGTGCTCTCACCCCAGTTGAGCACGTGCTTGCCGACCCGAAGGTCGATAGCCGCGTCACCCGCGTCGAACGATCCGGTCACGTAGGCATCGAGCAGGTCGATGTCCTTCCCCGCCGCTTTCTTCGCCTCCGAGGACAGCGGCGTGCGCGCCCGGGAACCGTTCTCGTTTTCGGCGTCGAAGAAGCCGGTGGCGCGGAGAAAGAGCCCGAAGTTGCGGTAGCCGAGATCGAGGTCGCTGGTGAACTTGGCGGCGTTGCTGACGATGCCGCGCCGGTAGTTGGAAGCGCCGTCGTTTCGGTTGACGGCGGACAGGCCTTCAGTGAGATCCGTGTCCGGCTGCTGGGCACGGATGGTGACGCCGTAGGAGAGTGTGGTGTCGAAGCTCGCCTCCACCTCGCCTGAACTGAGGTCTGCCGCTTCGGTTCGCTCTCCCCACGGCAAAGAACTCATGACAAGCACCGTTACCGAAAGACCGACAACCTTACCGATAACCTTGAACATATGCCCGCGAATATCACCACACCGTATCGCGTGTCAAGACGGAGCCAGGGAGGGCTAAAGCGTGGCTTTCCATAACAATTTTAGTACGAATGATATAATTTTGAGGAAACGGGCTCCCTTCACAATGCGCCTGGATCCCGGGTCAAGCCCGGGATGACGGAGAGGTGGCCCGAGGTGACGGGAAGGTAAGCTACGAAGGGACGTTGCGCCGCATTGGCAGTGCCTACATGCCGTATCGACCTCAAGACGGGTTCTTTCGGAAGGCCAAGCGCGAGGGCTACCGCTCGCGGGCGGCGTACAAGCTGCTGGAGATCAACCAACGGTTCCGGTTAATCCGGGCCGGCCACGCCGTGGTGGACCTGGGGGCGGCGCCGGGCGGGTGGCTCCAGGTGGCGGCCGAGCTTGCCGGTCCGAAGGGTCGGGTCCTGGGCTTCGATCTGCAATCCATCCAGCCCCTGTCCGGCCGAAACGTACAGGCGTACGAGCTGGACCTGCTGGCGGAGGATGCGGCGGAGCGGATCACCGATCTCCTGGGAGGCGCGTCGGACTGCGTCCTCTCGGACATGGCGCCGCGTCTCTCGGGCATCCGTGACGCGGATCACCAGCGCGCCCTGGATCTCGCCCGCAAGGCTTACGAGATCGCCCGGTCCGTTCTGAAACCCCGCGGCGCATTCCTGTTCAAGACCTTCACGGGAGCCGGCGTCGAGGCTCTGGTGGAGGAGATGTCGGGCCGTTTCCAGACCGTGCAGCGGGTCCGGTCCGGGGCCACGCGAAAGGGGTCGTCGGAGATCTACGTGGTGGCCAGGGGCTTCCAGGGCTGACGGCCTATTCCACGGTCACGCTCTTGGCGAGGTTGCGCGGCTGGTCCACGTCCGTGCCCCGGTGGACGGCGATGTGATAGGCCAGGAGCTGCAAGGGGATGGTCAACACCACCGGCGCCAGGTGGTAGGGGACCTTGGGAACGACGAGCGTCGAGTTCGACGCCATGCTCTCGTCGGGCTCGTCGGTGACGATGATGGCGTTGCCGCCGCGGGCTTCGACCTCCCTCAGGTTGCCGAGCGTCTTCGGGTAGTAGTGGTCCCTGGGCAGCATCATCACCACCGGCATGCTCTCGTCGATCAGGGCGATGGGCCCGTGCTTCATCTCGCCCGCCGGATAGCCCTCGGCGTGGATGTATGAGATCTCCTTCAGCTTGAGGGCGCCCTCCAGGGCGATGGGGTAGTTGATGCCCCGGCCCAGGTAGAGGACGTCGTCGGCGTGGCTCATGCCGTGGGCCAGCTCGGCCACGCGTTCCTCCAGCTTCAGCGCCGCCTCGATCCAACCGGGCAGGCGCGCGGCGTCCTCCAGCAGCCGGGTGGCCGCATCGGGCTCGAGCTGTCCGTTCAGCCGCCCCAGCCTTACCGCCAGCAGGTAGAGGGCGGTGAGCTGGGTGGTGAAGGCCTTGGTGCTGGCCACGCTGATCTCCGGTCCGGCGTGGGTGTAGAAGACGCCGTCGGACTTCCGCGCCAGGGACGAGTCCACGACGTTGCAGACCGACAGGACCACGGCGCCCTGTTGGCGGCCTACTTCAAGAGCCGCCAGGGTGTCGGCGGTCTCTCCCGACTGGCTCACCAGCAGCAGGAGCGAGTCCGGGCCGAGAAGCGGGGTGCGGTGCCGGAACTCCGACCCGTAGTCCACCTCGGCGGGGATTCGGGCCAGCTCCTCGATCAGGAACTTGCCCACCAGCGCCGCGTGCCAGGCGGTGCCGCAGCCCACCAGGTGGATCTTCCGGGTGCGCGCCAGTTGTTCCTCGGTAAGATCGAGCTCGGCCAGGTTGACGCCGGATTCGAGGGACACGCGGCCGCGCAGGGTGTCGGTGACGGCCTGGGGCTGCTCGTGGATCTCCTTCAGCATGAAGTGCCGGTAGCCGCCCTTTTGCGCGGCCACGGCGTCCCACGTGATCCGTCGGGTGGGCCGTGCGACCATGCACGCGTCGGAGTCGAGGATGCGGAAGCCGTCCGCCCGCACCTCGGCGACCTCGCCGTCTTCCAGAAAGGCCACCTCCCGGGTGTAATCCAGCAGCGCCGGGACGTCCGAGGCGATGAAGGTTTCTCCACTGCCCGCGCCGATGACGATGGGCGAGGCGTTCTTGGCGACGATGAGCCGGTGGGGCTCGCGCCGGCTCAGGAACACCAGGGCGTAGGAACCGTCAATCTCTCGGACGGTCTCGCGCACCGCCTCCAGCAGGTCCGTTCCCCCGATGACCTTCTCTTCCACGAGATGGGCCACGAGCTCGGTGTCGGTATCCGAGGTCAGCTCCGCGCCGCGTCCCAGCAGGGCTCCCTTGAGATCGAGGTAGTTTTCGATGATGCCGTTGTGCACCACCACCGTGCTCCCGGCCCGGTGCGGGTGGGCGTTGGCCTCGGAGGGGCCGCCGTGGGTGGCCCAGCGGGTGTGGCCGATGCCGGCGTGCCCGTACACGGGGGCCCGGGCCAGCCGGGTCTCGAGCCTGGCGAGCTTGCCCTGGGAACGGCGCCGCGAGACCCGCCGCCCGTTCAGGACGGCGATGCCCGCCGAGTCGTAACCCCGGTATTCCAGCTTCCTGAGGCTGTCGATGAGCACCGGGGCGGCGTCACGGCCGCCGATATATCCCACGATTCCACACATGGATGGTTGACGTCCTGTCCGATGGATCCTTCTGTTGACCCTCAGGTCTGCCGTGCCTGCCGCTACTTGCTCTTCCGCGCCCGGTAGCCGTCCACCCAGCCGTCGATGTGCCGTTGGGGCGTGCGGCTGAGGGCCAGGGCGCCGGCGGGCACGTCCTTGGTGATGGTGGACCCGGCGCCGATATAGGCGTCGTCGCCGACCACCACGGGCGCCACGAGCTGGGTGTTGCTGCCCACCTGGACGCGGTCGCCGATGGTGGTGCGGCTCTTGGTGAAGCCGTCGTAGTTGCAGGTGATGGTGCCCGCGCCGATGTTGGAGTCCCGGCCGAGTTGGGTGTCGCCGATGTAGCTCAGGTGGCTGGCCTTGGTGGACTCGCCCACGGAGGAGTTCTTGACCTCCACGAAGTTGCCGATATGGACGTTGGGCTTGAGCACGGTGCCGGGACGCAGGTGGGCGAAGGGGCCCACGCTGACGCCGTCCTCGACGTCGCAGTCGTCCAGCACCACCGAGAAGCGCAGATGGACCTCGTCGGCGAGGCGCACGTCGGTGAGGTAGGCGCTGCCGTCGATGCGGCAGCGGGCTCCCACCACGGTGCGTCCCAGCAGGTGGCTGTTGGGGCCGATGACGGTGTCTGCGCCGATGGTGGCCTCGGCGTCGATGTAGGTGCTGTCCGGATCCTTGAGGGTCACGCCCCGCTCCATCCATTGGCGATTAATGTCTTTCTGCAGTGTCTTTTCCATCCAGGCGAGCTCCTCTCTGTTGTTCACGCCCCGGAATTCGCGTGGGTCGTCGATGGCCACGCTGCCGATGCGGGCCTGCCGTTCGGCGGCGAAGGCGGCGATGTCCGGGAGATAGTACTCTCCCTGGTCGTTGCGGTTGTCGAGGGCCGCCAGGGCCGCGCGGAGAAAGTCCGCCGACGCCAGATAGAGGCCGACGTTGATCTCCCGGACGGCTCGCTCCGCCTCGGTGGCGTCCCGTTCCTCCACCACACCGACAATGTCCCCGTTCGGGCCGCGCAGGATCCGGCCGTACCCGGAGGGGTCCGGCAGCGTGGCCACGGCCAGGGTCAGGTCGCGGGCCCCCGACCGGTGCGCCGCCAGCATCCCGCGGAGGCTCCGGCGGGAGAGAAGCGGCACGTCGCCGTTGAGAACGAGCACGTCGCCGGCAAAATCGCCCAGGGCTTCGGTTCCGCACCGGGCCGCGTGACCGGTGCCCAATTGCTCGGGCTGCAGCACCCAGTCGGCCGGGTCCGTTCCGGGAAAGGCCTTCCGGATGCGGTCCACGCCGTGGCCCACCACCACGAGCACCCTGTCCGGCTCCAGCACCGCGCAGGCCTCCAGAACGTGCGACAACAGCGGCTTGCCGCCCAGAAGATGCAGCACCTTCGGGGCGGCGGATCTCATCCGCCTGCCCTGGCCCGCGGCCAGAATGATGACGCCAAGCCTCCGCATACGCAGGACAAACTATAACCCAAGGCCGGGCCTCTGGCCAGAGAGGTCAGGGGCGCCGCACGGCCCGCCGACCGGTTGCCGTCCACCGCCCGTACATTGACAAGCAGGTGATTTTCCAATAACTCTTACTCGTACTTCGAGACCTCTCGGAACCTCCGGAAGCCGTGAGTTACGCAGGGGTTTCAATTCGCTAAAGGTGGTCGAGTTTGTATGGAAGAATTGTCCGGCCTGCAGTATTTCATGGAGATCGTAACCAAACCCGACAACATTCCCATCGTGGGCATGCTGATTCTCGTCCTGTTCTTTACCTGGGTCGGCCTGTGGCAGGCAATGAAGAACGACAGGCTGATCGATGAGGGCCGAGAGGACGAAATCTCTGACACGATGTGGAAGTAGAGGTCGGGGGCTGCGGTTCCTGGCGGTCCTGATTGCGGTTGCGGTCCTGAGCATTTACGCGGAAGCGCGAACCGCGTTGGTCGACGAAGAGCTGTGGCGGACGGGCCGAAGCGACTTGGCAGCGGGAAGAGTCGCGGATGCCTGGGATAAGTTCAGCACGCTGCTCAAGCAATACCCGGAAGAGCCGCAACTCCGGCTGATGACGGGTCTGGCGGCTTTGAAGCACGGCGAGAGGGAAACGGCCCTGTCCCACGTGAGAAAGGCCGTGGCGCTGGCTCCGGACGATGCCGAAGCGCTGACTTTGCTCGCATGGCTCTACATGGAAGTGGCCGGCGAGTTGGACACGGCGATAGCGTCGTACCGCAAGGTGACGTCGCTCAAACCTGAGGTCCCCGAGGTTCACAACAACCTGGGCGTGGCGCTCAAGCGGAATGGCGACCTGGAGCAGGCGGTCGGGAGCTTCTCGCGCGCGCTGGAGTTGAACCCGGACTTCGCCCAGGCGGCCAGCAACCGGGGCTGGGCTTATGTGGATCAGGGCAATTGGCAGGCGGCCAAGACCGACTTCGAGAGGTCTCTGGCCCTCCGCCCGGAGGATGACGGCGCCCTTTACGGCTTGGCCCGGGTACGCAAGGAGCTGCGCGATTATTCGGGAGCCCAGGACGCCCTGGCCCGGCTGAGCGGCCGGTCACAGAATTTCGTCTACTGGCTCGAATGGGCCATGATCGGGGTGATTCGCTACTATTGGGTGTTCCTGTTGTTGACTTTGGGGTTGTTCTTCTATTTCCGGTACAAGGCTAGGATGAAGGTGAAGGTCGATGGCTGAAGCCAAGAAGAGAAAAGGAACGGCGCTTCTGGCCGTGATGAACGAGAACTGCACGAGTTGCGCCGGGTCGCCCCTGTGCGAGGTGCACTGCCCGGTGGACGACTGCATCAACCTCCTCTACGAGGAGATGCCCGGAGGCGGCCTCAAGCCCTACCGCGTCTGGGTGGACAACGAGAAGTGCATCGGCTGCCAGATGTGCTACAGCGACGACCTCACCAAGATCCACGAGCACAAGAACACCGGCGAGGTCTTCTTCGAGTACGCCAACCGCTTCTACGACAGCAACAAGAAGCCCCTGGAGAAGGAGCAGGAGCCCAAGAAGAGCGACCTCCTGCTCGTCGGCACCGACTCCGAGGACCGGCTCGACAAGAAGATCTGCCCCTGGGACGCCATCAGCATGGTGGAATACGAGGATGGCCTCGAAATCTCGAAGCTCTACTACGACCCCGAGCTCATCTCCACCGAAGACGGCGTCTACTCCATCGACGACAAGGGCAAGGAAGAGATCGAGGACCGGCAGATGGAGGGGTTTTAGGCCAATGCCCGAATCGGGTAGTGTCTCAAAACGAGACACTACCCCCGTATCGTCATCCCGGGCTTGACCCGGGATCCAGACACTTGACCGCCGACCGGCCATTTCCATCACGGGCTGCCAGGGAAATTGTATCTCTGGTTACGAAGATCTGAGAACGTCTTCGGCCAAATAAGGGTAGTAGGTCAGTTGCCGGGGAGATTGTAAGGGTCGCTGAATTCCGCGTCACCGCGAGAGCTAGTTTCGGCTCTGGTACGGACCGTGCCGCCGATGATGTCATTGAGTTGGAGGAGGTTGTAAGGGTCGCTGAGAAAGTGGACCCGGTGAATGATCCTGAGGCGGCTCGTGCCATTGAGTTCTTGAAGAGGTCTTAGCCTGGCGCGATCAGCGGGTTAGCCTTCAACCGCGATACAAGCGCCAGATACCACCGACAACACTCTTGCTATTCCAGCCAACCGTCTCCTTCGCGGCGTTGGCTACCACAGAAGAACTGCGTTGCTGCCCCCACGGGTCTACGCCGAGAATGGGTTTGGCGTATGAGTTTGCGCCGGCGATTTCTTTCTTGATCCACTTACTGTAGTTCGCATACATCCCCAAAGGGATTACTACGACGTGACACCTCGATATCTGATTGAAAATCGCGTTTTGGAGCGCTCGGTCGGATGGCGCATCGTGGATCGGGTCATCCTTCGGGACGGAATAATCGTGAAAAACAAGTGATGCCTGGCCTGAACTCCAGTTCTGCTCGAATATCCAATCCGCCAAAGTGTCATAGTGACCTGAGTAGGACCAGGAGTGGCTGATGAAAACGTGGATCTGATGTGTGCTCATTGTAACTTGCCGTCCCGTTTGTCAATTATGACATCGATTCCATGCCTATTCTAAGAACATCGCTTACCGTGTGCAAAACCACAAGACGATCCCAGCAACGAATACCAACGTTTCAAGTATTCCAAATGTCCACGGCGGCCAGGATTCAGTACTGGTAAACGGTTTATACTTCGACGGGTCTGCACCTCGTCCCAGAGCAGCCCATTCTGCAGTAAAAACGCGGGCGGGCAGTCTGTTCTCAAGCGCGAGTATTACCTCGAATTTCCTATGGTTCAGTTGGCCGAACGATTTGATCATTCGTCTCCACGCCAAACAAAGGATGATCCCACTTAGACCGAGCACCACGAGTGCAGGCCCGGTGATACTGTTTGCTGTTCCCTCGCGTATGAGGAGGCCGGTTGCCGCCAGGATGATGGAATTGACGGAGAGAAAGAAGGTGTTGACTTGCTGCCGGCGAGAAACCAGGGCTTCTGAGGTGCCGACGAAGAGTTTGTATTGTTCAAACAGTATTGAGACGTCGGTGTCGCTCGGCGATACCGGTTGATCGTCGCCGAAAAGCTCTTGTTCCACTGTGGTCGGTTCCGATGCCATCCAACTCACCCACTATCCTGTCCATATCCCACGGCAGGGGACCCACGTTGAGTTCTGCGAGAGAAGGCGGAACTGTTGGCGTTGGTGACTCGATGGCCACCGCCAGGATCTGCTTGCCTAGCTCCGCGCTCTTCCTGACTTCCCAATCGACGGCTTTGCTTTGATGGGTAGTTTCGCCGATCAAACAGATCATGACACTACAGGATCGAATCAGTCGCTCTACGTTCGCTTTCCAAGCGTACTCGAACACTTCTTTGACCGGATAGTCATGGAATACCAAGGACGAGTGCTTGCTCTCCGCCTGACCGCGAAAGAGTTTGACCAAGTCCCTGTCTTCCATGGTGAAGCTCAGAAACACGTTGCGTGACATGAGCGTCTACCCCCGCTCATAAATCTATTCTGTACCGTGGGTCGGGTCAAATGGGATGAATCTTCAGCCACTTCAGGGTTGGCGTCGCCCGGGTGTCTGATGCATGGGCGCGTCAAGGTCTTGGCCAACACCTGCGGACTCTTTCCGTAGCTCAGCGAGAAGGTCACGCACTGCTTCCGGATGAAACTCCGTCGCGCGTCCAGGTTTGAGGCGTCCTCGGCGAATGGCGCCCGCCTGCCTGACGCTTGCCATCAGCCTCATGAAGTCCCTTTGCCGCACTCGAATCGCTCCTTGTCCGAGTGTTCCCCGTCAGACCACCTTGTTCAGCGGGTACTCCACAATCCCCACGGCGCCGTTGCGGGTCAGTTCGGGGATGAGCTCGCGTACCACTTCCTCGGCGATGATGCTCTCGATCGAGAACCACTTCTTGCCGCCCAGGGCGGGGGTCTGGTAGAGGGTCGCGACGGTCGGGGCGGTCACGCTTGGGATCAGGTCGATGATCTTGTCGAGGTCGGCCTCCATGACGTTCATCTTGATGCCGACCTTGTGCTCGGCGGCCAGGGCGCCCTGGAGCAGCATGCTGATCTGCTCGATCTTGGCGCGTTTCCAGGGGTCCTGCCAGGCGGTCTTGTTGGCGATGAGCTGGGGCGCGGATTCCAGCAGGTCGGCCACGATGCGGAGGCCGTGAGCCCGGATGGTGCCTCCGGTCTCGGTCACCTCGACGATGGCGTCGGCCAGACCTTCGGCGGCCTTGGCCTCGGTGGCGCCCCAGGAGAACTCCACATCCACCGGCGTGTTATGCGCCTCGAACAGCCGCCGCGTGAAATTGACCATCTCGGTGGCGACCTTCTTGCCCTTGAGGTCCTCGATCTTCTGCACCGGCGAGTCGTGGGGCACGGCGAGCACCCAGCGTGTCGGCCGGAAGCTCGTCTTGGCGTAGATCAGCTCCGTGATGTACTCGACCTGCGAGTCGTTCTCCTGGATCCAGTCCTTTCCGGTGATGCCGGCGTCCAGGGTCCCGTCCTCCACGTACCGGGACATCTCCTGCGCGCGCACGACGCTGCAATGCAGGGAATCATCGTCGATGGAAGGGAAGTAGCTCCGGTTCATCCCGGTGATCTTCCATCCGGACTTGCGGAACAGTTCGATGGTGGAATTCTCCAGGCTCCCCTTGGGAAGCCCCAGCTTGAGTTGATTCACTTGTTGTAGACCTCCTCGGGGTCGAAGACCTTCTCCGCGCAGACCTCCCAATCGGCGCCGGCATCGTGGCGAAAGAAGCAGGTGCGGTAACCCATATGGCAGGCGCCGCCGCCGTGCTGGACGATCTTGAGGATCAGCGTGTCGTTGTCGCAGTCCACCAGGATGTCCTTGACCTCCTGGATGTGGCCTGACTCCTCGCCCTTGAGCCACAGCTTGTCCCGGGAGCGGCTGTAGTAGTGGGCCTTGCCGGTCTTCCGCGTGAGATCCCAGGCCTCTTCGTTCATGTACGCGAGCATGAGGACGTCCAGGGTCTCGTGATCCTGCACGACGACCGGTACGATTCCTTCGCCCTTGGCAAAATCGATTGTCTCCATTCGGGTCTCTACCCCTTTCTCAAATCTGTCTTCGGGAATGCGCTGGACACCAGGTCCCGCGGTAGCGGGAGTCCGACAGGCTGCCGGGCTGACAGGGTCAAACTATCCAAAACACGAAATAAAACATACAAAGGTTGGGCGCGCAAACGGACCCCGGAGCGGCGTGAATCTCAAGGAATCGGGAGCCATCACATGAGTGAATTCCTCGTCGTCTATGTCACGGCGCCAGCGGGAGAGGAGGCCCAGCGCCTGGCGGGCGCTCTGGTGCAGGAGAAGCTGGCGGCCTGCGTCAACCGCATACCCGGCGTGGAGTCCACCTATACCTGGGAGGGCCGGGTGGAGCGCGACACCGAGGACCTCCTCATCGTCAAGACCCGGGCCGACCTCTTCGACCGGCTCAAGGAGAGGGTCCAGGCGCTCCACGGCTACGACGTCCCCGAGATCATCGCGGTCCCCATCGTCCAGGGGAGCGAGAGCTACCTGGAGTGGATGACGGCCTGCCTGTCCGGGGAACAAGGGTAACAGAACAACCGACAAACCCCATCTTCTCCCTGTAGGTCGGATTAGCCGAAGGCGTAATCCGACATGGTACCGCGGCAGGCCCATGTCGGATTACGCTTCGCTAATCCGACCTACGGCTGATGCGGCGCCTTGGGATCGTCCCGGACAAAACCTTGCGCTCGTGGCCGCCATTGTCTAAGTGTCCTGTATCCGAAGCAAATCACCAGTCAGGGAGTAGAGACCATGAGAGACCTCCAGGAATTCATCGCGGAAGAAGAGAGCAGGCGCCCGGGCGACCTGATCCGGGTGAAGGACCCCATCGACCCCAACAAGTGCGAGACCATCGCTTTCCTCAAGCACCTCGACGACCGCGGGCTGGAGAAGATGGTGCTGTTCGAGAACGTGACGACGCTGGAAGGGAAGCCGTCGCCGTTCCCGCTCTTCTACAACCCCTGGGTCAGCCGGCAGTTCTGCGCCGACGGCATCGGCATGGGCGACCTGACGTCGAACATGGAGTTGAGCCTTGAGGTCTCGCGTCTGGAGAAGGAGAAAGGCGACACGGAGGTGATCGCGCCTGACAGCGCGCTGTGTCAGCAGGTGGTGTTGAAGGGGTCGGAGGTGGATCTGGCGCGTTTTCCCATCCCCATGCACCACGACCTCGACATTGGCCCCTACTGGACCATGGCCTGCGTCATGAAGGGGGAGTCGGCGCCCTTCTACGACATCACATTCACCAAGAACCTGTATTACGACGGCCGGACCATGAGCTTCTCGGCCCACAAGCACCATCACCTGGAAGCCATCGTCACCGAGAACGAGGCCAAGGACCAACGGGCGCCGGTGATCATCGTGCTGGGACACCACCCGGCCTTCTACTTCTCGTCCTGCTGCATGACCCCCTACGGCAACGACGACTACCAGAGCGCCGCGGCGTTCATGCGCGAGCCGTTGCGGCTGACGCCGTCGGTCACCTGGGGTGAGGACTTCCTGGTGCCCGCGGACGCCGAGATCATCATCGAGGGCGAGGTACCGCCCAACGTGCGGCGGTCCCAGAACCCCTTCGGCGAGGTGCTGGGCTACTACCAGGTGACCATGGACGTGCCCATCGTGGAGGTCACCGCCATCACCCACCGCAAGAACCCCATCCTCCAGGACATCTGGGCCGGTCAGAAGGACCACTGGAACCTGGGCGGCATCACCAAGGAAGGCAGCGTCTACAACTCCATCAAGCGCAACATCCAGGGCCTCAAGGCCATCCACCTGCCGCCCTCGGGCTGCGGCCGGGTGATCTGCTACATCTCCATCGACAAGAAGTTCCCCAACGAACCCAAGAAGGCAGCCATGCAGGCCTTCGCCGACATGCCGAACCTCAAGCTGTGCGTGGTGGTGGATGACGACGTGGATGTGTTCAACGAGCGCGAGGTGCTATGGGCGGTGGGCACCCGCACCCACTGGGACCGGGATCTCGACGTCATCCGGGAGGTCCAGAACTTCCGCGGCTGGCTCGGGGACAGCGTCGCCGTCGTGGACGCCACCCGGCCGCTGGAAGGAGAATTCCCGATCCGTAACGAGGTGCCCCTGGAAGCCATGAAACGGGTCGACGTGAGCAAGTACGTCCGCTGACACGACCACCGAGGATCAAGGCATGGCCAAGCTGCGATTCTATTACAAGAACACGTGAACGACCTGTCGCAAGGCAAGAAGTTTCTTGCAATCACAGGGGGCGGAGCTGGAGGAGAGGGAGTACGGCAAGCAGCCGTTGACCGAGAATGAGCTGGAAGCCATCATCGGCAGCGGGCCGGTGAAGGATTTTCTCAACACGCGGACCCCGCTGTACCGCGAGCGGAAGATGAAGGACAACCCTCCCACCAGAGAGGAAGCGATCCAGTTGATGCTCACCGACCAGAACCTGCTGAGACGCCCGGTGACCATCAAGGGCAAGCGCAAGGTGGCCGGCTTCGAGGAGGCCGCGCTCAAGGCGCTGCTCTGAGCGCATGTCCGCGATCAGTTTCGACGACTTCCTGAAGGTCGACGTCCGCGTCGGCACCATCACTCGGGTCGAACCGTTCCCCGAGGCGCGCAAACCCGCCTACAAGCTCTACGTGGATTTCGGCCCCGAGATCGGCGAGCGCAAGAGCTCAGCCCAGGTCACCCGCCACTACACCGCGGAGGAACTGGTGGGCCGGCAGGTTGCCGCCGTGGTCAACTTCCCGCCCAAACAGATCGGGCCGTTCCGGTCCGAGATCCTCGTGCTGGGATTTCCCGATGCCGACGGCGAGGTGGTGATGATCGAGCCCAACCGCCCGGTGCCCAACGGGGGCAGGCTTTTCTGAAAGAGGCGCCCACCACTGATGGTGGCGGGCTGCCTCCGTGGCAGGATGAGTTGATGCCGCGGGCTCGCTGCCGCCTTACGGCGCCCCCTTCTCGTCCGTCTCCACCGCCTGGTAGATCTCGCTGCCGGACTTCTTGAACTCCTCGGCCTTCTCCTGCATGCCCGCGGTCAGTGCCTGCTCGGCGGCGAGGCCTTTGCCGGCGGCGTAGTCGCGGACGTCCTGGGTGATCTTCATGGAGCAGAAGTGGGGGCCGCACATGGAGCAGAAGTGCGCGACCTTGGCGCCTTGGGCGGGCAGGGTCTCGTCGTGGAACTCCTGGGCGGTGTCGGGGTCGAGGCTCAGATTGAACTGGTCTTCCCAGCGGAACTCGAAGCGGGCGTCGCTGAGGGCGTCGTCGCGGATCTGGGCGCCGGGATGTCCCTTGGCCAGGTCGGCGGCGTGGGCGGCGACCTTGTAGGTGATGACGCCGTCCTTGACGTCCTTCTTGTTGGGCAGTCCCAGGTGTTCCTTGGGGGTGACGTAGCAAAGCATGGCGGTGCCGTACCAGCCGATCATGGCGGCGCCGATGGCGCTGGTGATGTGGTCGTAGCCGGGTGCGATGTCGGTGGTCAGGGGTCCCAGGGTATAGAACGGCGCCTCGTGGCACAGCTCGAGCTGCTTGGTCATGTTCTCCTGGATCAGGTGCATGGGCACATGGCCGGGACCCTCGATCATCACCTGGACGTCGTGCTCCCAGGCGGTCTTGGTGAGCTCGCCCAGGGTGGCCAGCTCGCCCATCTGGGCTTCGTCATTGGCGTCGGCGATGCTGCCAGGGCGAAGTCCGTCACCCAGGGAGAAGGCGACGTCGTAGGCCTTCATGATCTCGCAGATGTCGGCGAAGCGGGTGTACAGGAAACTTTCCTGGTGGTGCGAGAGACACCACTTGGCGAGGATGGAGCCCCCGCGGGAGACGATGCCGGTCTTGCGCCTGGCCGTCAATGGGATGTAGCGCAGCAGCACGCCGGCGTGGATCGTGAAATAGTCCACGCCCTGCTCGGCCTGTTCGATGAGCGTGTCCCGATAGGTCTCCCAGGTCAGCTCTTCCGCCTTGCCGTTGACCTTCTCCAGTGCCTGGTAGATGGGTACGGTGCCGATGGGCACCGGGGAGTTCCGCAGGATCCACTCGCGGGTCTCGTGGATGTTGTCGCCGGTGGACAGATCCATGACCGTGTCCCCGCCCCAGCGCGTGGCCCAGATCATCTTCTCCACCTCTTCCTCGATGGAGGAGGTGACCGCCGAGTTGCCGATGTTGGCGTTGATCTTCACCAGAAAGTTCCGGCCGATGATCATGGGCTCGGTTTCGGGATGGTTGATGTTGCAGGGGATGATGGCCCGTCCCCTGGCTACTTCGTCCCGAACGAACTCCGGGGTTACGAACGGCGGGATCGACGCGCCGAAATTGTTGCCGGCATGGTGGCCGTCGCCTTCGCCGTTGAGCGCGGCTTCGCGGCCGATGTTTTCGCGGACGGCGATGTATTCCATCTCGGGCGTGACGATGCCCCGGCGCGCGTAGTGCATCTGGCTCACGTTGCCGCCGGGTTTGGCCCGCAACATGGGCCTTCGAGCGATTTCGGGGAAGCGGGCGCCGTCGGCGCCGTTGCCGTTGGGGCGGTAATGGGACTCGGTTTCCATCGTGTCGCCCCGTGCGACGATCCAGTCCTGTCGGAGCGGCTGGAGCCCTTGCCGCACGTCGGGTTCAGCCGCGGGATCGGTGTAGGGACCCGAGGTGTCATAGACCCGCAGGCGCGGGCGTTCGGTGACCCCTCCGTTGACGTTGCTGCCATGCCCGTTGGCGCCCGTGGGGCCGTGGCTGATCTCGCGCATGGCGACCTGGACCCCGTGGGTTCCTGCCCCGGAGACGTGGACCTTTCTGGAGGCGGGGAACGGATCCGTGGTGATCATGGCATTCTGGTTGACCTCTCCGCTTTTCTTGGACATGACTTGTCTCCCTTCCGGGGCTCGCGGGGTTCTGTCTCGCTTGTGCAACTCCCTTGGTACAAGGGAGTATGGTTCCGTAACCTTTCACTTCTATCGCAATCGAGCTCCCGGCGTCAAGGTAGACGGTGGTCACCTCCTCCCCGCGCCGCCCCTCCTGGATCCCGGGTCAAGCCCGGGATGACGGGAGGAGGGGCCGCCTGGATCCCGGATCAAGTCCGGGATGACACCTTGGGCGTCCGGGATGACAATTTGGGGTGTCCGGGACTACGCTCTTGCATTGGTGTCGGGACGGGACTATTCGGAGTCGTAGCGGATGAGCGAGAAGAGTTCCTGGTCGAGCTTTTCCCGGGGCTTGAGGAAGCCGAGCTCGATGATGCAGGCGTGCTCGAAGACGGTGGCGCCGAGCTTCTCCACGAGGGTGGCCGCGGCGGTGGCCGTTCCCCCGGTGGCGACGAGGTCGTCCACCAGCAGCACCTGGGCGCCGGGCGCCAGGGCGTCGCTGTGCACTTCGAGGGTGTCGGTGCCGTATTCCAGCTCGTAAGTGGTCTTCAAGGTGTCGTAGGGGAGCTTCCCGGGTTTCCGGATCACGCACATGCCCTTCCCCAACCGATAGGCCAGGGCCGCGCCGATGATGAATCCCCGGGATTCGACGCCCACGATGGTGTCCACGGGAGAGTCCTCGTAGCGCTCGGCAAAGAGGTCGATGGTCTTGCGGAACAGCGGTCCGTCGCCCAGCAGCGGAGTGATGTCCTTGAACACGATCCCGGGCTTGGGGAAGTCGGGGATGTCGCGAATAATGGCGCGAATGTCGTCGATGCTGCTCGTCATGCGGCTTCAGCTAACACAGTCAAGGTAAATAGGAAAGCGGGTCCCGGGCGACATTGTTCCGGCGGATCTCGAAGTGGAGGCGCGGGGTGGTGGCCCGGCCCGTGTTGCCGACCTCGGCTATGACCTGCCTGCGGGTGACCTTCTGTCCCTGCCGCACGTAGTTCTTGCGATTGTGCGCATAGACCGACGCGAAGCCGCTTCGGTGGCGCACGATGATGAGGTTGCCGTAGCCGCGCAGGTGATCGCTGTAGATCACCTGTCCCGCCAGGGTTGCACGGACCGGGGAGCCGGACGGTGCGGTGATATCGATGCCGTCATTCAGGCTGTCGTGTCGAGGATTGAATCGGGCTGTGATCTTGCCCTTCACGGGCCAGGCGAAACCTCGTTTCGACGGCTTTGCCGGCGGTCGCCCCTTGCCCCGGGTCTTGGCCGCGTAGGCCTTGGACGGACCGGCCCGGTTGCGGGTTTGCCCTCCGGTAACGGCCTTGCGGGGAGGCGTCTTTGCGCGAGCGGTCTTGGCACGGGGGGTCTTCGCGGGGGCGGTCTTTTTGGCCGAGGTCGCCGCAGAAGGAGCCGGCTTGGGCGCGACTCTGGGGCGGGACGGCGCGGGTTCCTTGATGGGGGTGATGATTCGGACCGGCAGCGGGCGCGTTGCGTCGGGAACGAACAGCCGGCGCCCGATCCGGATTTCGCGCGCATCCGAAACGCGGTTGGTACGGGCCAGCGTGACGTGATCGATGCCGTAGGCCTTGCCGATGCGATAGAGGTTCTCGCCCTTCTTGACGACATGGTAGATGCCGGTTCTCTTGGGAGCCTTCCTGGGCGCACGGCTGGCGGCATCCCGGTTGTCGACGTAAGTGCAACCGGCCAGGGAAGCGATGACGAGGATTTGGAGCAGCCCGAGGGCGCGAACGCCCAGGGTCCTGGACACTAGCCCGGCCAACCGTACCTCCCCAGAAGCTTCACGAACCGACATCCGCCGAGGTCCGTTTCTTCAAGGCCGGTGGGGGTTCGGTACCTGAGTTTGAGGGTCTGGGACTGGTGGTCGCCGATGGGAATGATGAGCCTTCCCCCGGGGGCGAGTTGTTGGGCCAGCGGCTCCGGTACCTTCGGCGCGCCCGCCGCCACGACGATGGCGTCGTAGGGGGCGTGTTCCGACCATCCCAGGGTCCCGTCTCCCATGTGGATCGCCACGTTGTAACAGCTTAGCTCATCGAGGCGCGCCCGCGCCTGCACGGCCAGCTCGCGGAGTTTCTCCACGGAGAAGACATTCGCGCACAACTCCGCAAGCAGCGCCGTCTGGTAGGCGGACCCCGTGCCGATCTCCAGCACCCGCTCGGTGCCCGTGAGCTTGAGGGCCTGCAACATGTAACCCACGATGTAGGGCTGGGAAATGGTCTGCTTGCCGCCGATGGGCAGCGGGTCGTCATCGTAGGCGCGGTTGACCAGCGCCGGCTCCACGAAAAGGTGGCGCGGCACCTTGCGCATGGCATGGATGACGCGGGGGTCGTTGACGCCACGGTCGAGCAACTGGCTCCGGACCATTTGCTCCCTGGCACCCTCGAATCCTGCGACGCTGCGGTTGTTGGAACTCACGGCCATTCGATCTGAGCTGACGGCCGCCGATGACAGGCTGCCATGGTCCCGGTAAGAAAAATGGTCGGGGCGACTGGATTTGAACCAGCGACCACACGCACCCCAAGCGTGTGCGCTACCAGGCTGCGCTACGCCCCGACACTAACTGAAAACTCTTAACACCCAACCGGCAGCGGGTCAATTCTTGGACCACCGGAAGAGTCCGGCGCCGGTGGCGTGGAAGGACGGATAGGGTACGGGCCCGTCAGGAAATAAGGTCCCGGAGCGAGATGAGATCGTTCTTGATCTTGAGGAGGACTTCCTTGTGCTCGGTTTTCGCCGCCGTCTCGTCGCTCGGCGTGTTCCGCTGCTTGAGCTTCTTGCGCGCGCCTTCGATGGTGTAGCCCTCGGTGTACAACAGCCGTTTGATATCCAGGAGCAGCTCGACGTCCTCGCGTCGGTAGAGCCGGTGGCGGGACGGAGCCTTGTTGGGTTTCAGGACGTCGAACTCGGTTTCCCAGTAGCGCAGCACGTACGGCTGTACGTCCAGCAGGGCGCTGACTTCGCCGATCTTGAAATAGAGCTTGTCGGGAATGACGACGGCCATGATTCCGATGGTATCATGAAATGGTGAGCTTGTCCGTGTCCGGGAGCTCGGCAGGCTCCGAGTTCATGTTCTTCTTCAGGGTCTGGCTCGGCTTGAAGGTGAGCACCTTGCGGCCCGCGATGGTGATCTCCTCACCGGTCTGAGGATTGCGGCCCTTGCGGGGCTGCTTGCCGTGGATGACGAAGTTTCCGAATCCCGAGATCTTGACCTTGTCGCCTTTCTCGAGTTGGCCCTTGATGATCTCGAACGTGGCCTCGACGACGTCGGTGGCCTCTTTCTTGGAGAAGCCAACCCTCTCGTAGATCCGATTGATGATATCGGCCTTGGTCATCGTTACCCTCCTCCGGGTCGCCTGCCGGTCAGGGTCCGCTACCGCAATGTAGCGTCGAACGCGGCACAAAGTCTCCGGGTCAGATCCTCATGCACGGCATTGACCTCGTGATCGGTGAGGGTTCTCTCCGGCGATCGGTAAAAGACCTTGTACGCCAGGCTCTTCTTTCCTTCGCTGATGGGAGCGCCGGTGTATTCGTCGAAAATATCCACTCGCTCGATGAGAGCCCGATCCAGCTCTCTCACCCAGTCGATCACTGTCTGGCTCGGGAAGTCTTCCGCCACGACGATGGCGAGGTCCCGTTCGACCGATGGGAAACGGGGAATGGGACGCACCTTGAAATCTGGCCGAGCATAGTGAACGAGCGCCTCGAAGTCAAGCTCGAAAAGGAAGAAGGGGGGCAGGTCTAATTCCTCGCGAACTCGCGGACTTATCTCGCCAACGTAACCCATCCGGGCGCCCCCGGAGGAGACCGTGGCGAACCGTCCCGGGTGCAGGATGGGCGGGCGGTCTTCGGCGGTCCAACGGGAATCGGCGCAGCCGGTGCCTTCCAGCAGATCCTCGACGATTCCCTTCATGTCGGCGAACACGAAGGCTCGGCTTTCGACCTTGAGGCCGCGCCGCGGGCGGCGGCCGTGGATCAGTCCGGCGACGTTCATCCGTTCGGTGAACGCGCCGTCGCCGCCGAGCGAGAAGACCTTGTTGAGCTCGAAGATCATGGCGCTCTCGCTTCGGCGCTCGGCATGGTCGTGCAGGTTCTCGATCAGCCCGGGCAGCAGGCCGAGGCGCATCTCGTCCGTTTCCTGGCGTAGCGGGTTGGTGACGCGTACGGGTTTGCCGTTTTCGCCCCAGAGGCCGGGAAGGGTCTGGTTCATCTTCGGGGAGCAGAAGGGCAGGGTCACCACCTCGCTCAAACCCGCGGTGTTCAGCAGCGACCGGGTCTTCCGCATCCAGCGCAGCAGCGCGTCCCCCTGGCCGGCACCCATCCGCACTGCCGGCAACGTGGCCGGAATGTTGTCGTAGCCGTGGATCCGCGCCAGTTCCTCGACGATGTCCGCCTCACGGGTGAGGTCGAAACGGAACGACGGCGGCGACACCACGAGGTCTTGCCCGGAAGACCGCTTCAACTCGATTCCCAGGGATTCGATGATGCCGCGGATCCGCTCCGGCGGCAACTCTATCCCGAGGACGCGCTTGACGCTGGCGTAACGGAGCGTGATGTCGGCGGGCTTGCGGGCGCCGGGATACGCGTCGGCGAACCCCGAGACCACCTGGGCCTCGCCCATTGCCTCCCACAGCGCCACCGCCCGGTCCATGGCGTAGCGCGTCCCTTCCGGATCCACGCCCCTCTCGAATCGATGAGAGGCCTCGGTATGCATCCCCATGCGTTTGGCCGTCCGCCGGATGGTCAAGGGGTCGAAGTGGGCGCTTTCCAGCAGCACGGATTCCGTCTCCCCGGTCACCTCCGAGCCGGCGCCTCCCATGACTCCGGCGAGGGCCGCCGGCGTGTCGCCGTCACAGATCAGCAGGTCGTCGGGATGGAGCGCCCGTTCCGATCCGTCCAGAGTGGTCAACGCGCTCGACTCGCCGGCGGTGCGTACCACGATGCGCCGGCTGGCGATGCGCCGCGCGTCGAAGGCGTGCAGGGGCTGGCCTGCTTCGAGCATGACGTAGTTGGTGACGTCCACGATGTGGTTGATGGAGCGGATGCCGCAGGCCTCGAGCCGGAAGCGGAGCCACGGCGGCGACGGCGCCGGCCGGAGCCCGTGGATGAGCCGGGCCGAGTAGCGTGGGCACAGCACCGGGTCCACGATCTCCACCGATACGGGTATCGTTGGCGGGTGGTCGCGGAGGTGATCGGGGATGGCGGGGACCCGGAGTTTCCCTCCCGTAAGGGCGGCGATCTCCCGCGCCAGGCCCAGGACGCTGAGACAGTCGCCCCGGTTGGGCGTGACGCTCACCTCCACCATCCAGTCGTTCAGGCCCAGGTAATCGTGCAGCGATGCGCCCGTGGGGGCGTCCGCGGGCAGGTCCATGATGCCGTGGTGATCGTCGGAAAGCTCCAGCTCCTTCTCGGAGCAGAGCATGCCCTCCGACGGGACTCCGCGAATGGGGCGGCGCTCGATGGCCTGACCCGACGGCAGCACGGAGCCCACCCGCAGAAGCGCCGTCTTCATGTTCGGACGGACGTTGGGGGCGCCGCACACGATGCGCACCGGCTCGCCGTCGCCGTGGACCTCGCACACGGACAGCCGGTCGGCATCGGGATGGGGCTGGACGTCCCTCACCTCGACGATGACCGCGCCGGTGTCGCCGGACAGCGGCCGCACCGCTTCCACCTCGAGGCCTGCGTGGGTCAGCCGTTCGGCCAGCTCGTCGGGCCCGAAAGACCCCACAGCTTCGGGGAGCTCCACCAGCTCCATCAGCCAGTTGAAGGTGAGCTTCATGGTTGGATCCAGGGCACTAGGCCGGGAACTGTCTCAGAAAGCGGATATCGTTCTGGAAGAACATCCGGATGTCGTCCATCCCGTATTTGAGCATGGCGATGCGCTCCACGCCCATGCCGAACGCAAAGCCCGAGAAGGTCTCGGCATCGTAACCGACGAAGCCGAAGACGTTGGGGTCGATCATCCCCGACCCGAGGATCTCCAGCCACCCCGACCCCCGGCACACGCGGCAGTTGCCGGCGTCCTCGCCATGCGGACCTCCGGTCCGCATGGTTCCGCGGCACAGGATGCAGCCGATGTCCACCTCGGCGCTGGGCTCGGTGAACGGGAAGAAGCTTGGACGGAAGCGTACGCGCACCTCTTCCTGGAAGATCTGTTCCAGGAAGTGAGTCAGGACGCCTTTCAGATCCCCGAAGGTGATGTCGTGGTCCACCATGAAGCCTTCGACCTGGTGGAACACGGGCGAGTGGGTGGCGTCGTCGTCGTGACGATACACGGCGCCGGGCGCGATGATCTGCAAGGGCGGACGGCGCTGCTCCATGACGCGGATCTGCACCGGCGAGGTATGGGTGCGGAGCACGTGGTCGTCCGACACGAAGAAGGTGTCCTGCATGTCCCGGGCCGGATGATCCCTGGGAATGTTCAGTGCCTCGAAGTTGTGGTAGTCGTCCTCGACGTCCGGCCCCCGGGCGATCCCGAATCCCATGCCGGTGAAGACGTCGATGATCTCGTCCGTGACCCGGGTGAGTGGATGCACGCGGCCCCGTTCCACACGGTTGCCGGGCAGGGTGACGTCGATGCGGGGACCCCGGTCCGACAGGTCTTCCCGGCTTTCCCGGAGACCCTTGAGGCGCGCTTCGAGCAGCGCCTCGAGCTCGGCACGCCGCCGGTTCAGTTCCTGGCCGGCGCGCGGCCGCTCTTCGGCCGGCAGCTCCCTGAGCCCGCGCAACAGGCCCGTGAGTCTCCCGCCCTTCCGGCCCAGGTAGTCGATGCGGATCTGCTCGAGTTCCTGTTCCGAGGCGCACTGCTCAAGGCGTCCGGCAACTTCCTCATGGAGCTTCTCGAGGGTCTCGATCATGGGAAGGGCGGGGTGTCAGGCGCCCGGATCGGGGTCTGGGGCAGGCTCCGGATCAGAGTCCGAGGCTGGCCCCGGATCGGGGTCCGGGGCAGTCCCACGATCGGAATCGAGGGATTGCTTGGCGCGCTGGGCGATCTGGTCGAACATGCCGGCGTCCGATGCCGCGAGATCGGCCAGGATCTTGCGGTCCAGCTCCACGCCGGCCAACTTCAATCCATGAATCAGCCTGCTGTAGGACAGCCCGTTGACCCGGGCGCCGGCGCTGATGCGGATGTTCCACAAGCCCCGGAACGTTCGTTTGCGTACCCGCCGGTCCCGGTAGGCGTAGACCAGTCCGCGCTCAACGGTCTCTCTGGCCACGCGGTACAGTCTTCGGCGACCTCCGACGTACCCCTTGGCCAGTTTCATGATCTTTCTTCGGCGCCGGCGTGAGGCCGGCCCGCCTTTGACTCTAGGCATCTCGCGTGCTCCTTGAACAAATATCAACAGGGGCGCTGCCGGGCACGGCGCGCCCTGGTGTCCTGTCCCGTCACTCTCTACTCTTCTGAACGGGTTCTGAAATCGGTGGATCCCGGCGCCTGTCCCCGGGACGTGAGTCGCCGCCTTTCCCTACAGGTAGGGGATGAGACGCCGCATGGTCTTCGTTTCGGAACTCGACACCGACTCTGCCTGTCTCAGCCGGCGTTTCCGCTTGCGGC
Source organism: uncultured Binatia bacterium (SeqCode) (assembly GCA_965218305.1). Taxonomy (GTDB): domain Bacteria; phylum Desulfobacterota; class Binatia; order UBA9968; family JAJDTQ01; genus JAJDTQ01. The sequence goes on from OZ244617.1 coordinate 3,991,573, forward strand.
TCTTGGTGGACAGAATATGGCTCGTGAAGCCGCGCCGTCTCATGACCTTGCCGGTCTTGCTGACCTTGAACCGCTTGGCGGCCCCCCTCTTCGTCTTGATCTTAGGCATCCTTGTTTCCTTGTCCCTTTTGCAATTCGTGCATCATGCGCTGGTCTTCGGTGTCAGAAGCATGGCCATGCTCCGCCCCTCCAGCTTCGGCGAGACGTCCAGCTTCGCCAGATCCTGAACTACTTCGAAGACTCCGTTGAGCATGGCTCTGCCGAGCTCGGGGTGGGTGATCTCGCGGCCTCGAAAGAAAACCGACACCTTGACGCGTTGTCCCCGTTCGAGGAAGCGCCGGATGTTTCTCACCTTGAACTCCCGGTCGTGCTCGTTGGTCCGGGCTCCCATCTTGACTTCCTTGACCGCGACGAAGGTAGCGTTGCGTTTCGCTTCCTGGGTCTTCTTTTTCTGCAGGTAGCGAAACTTGCCGTAGTCCAGCAAGCGGCACACGGGAGGCTGTGCGTCCGGAGCTACTTCCACCAGGTCGACCTCCTTCTGCTCCGCGATGCTCAGGGCTTCGTGCAAGGGCATGACTCCGAGCTGTTCGTTGTCGGCGTCGTCGATGACCCGGACCTCGCGCGCTCGGATCTGCTGGTTGATTCTCGTGGGCCGCGCTATAAAGCACCTCCTGAAAAGATACGTGTATCCAGTTTCATTGGACGGGCTCCGTTTCCTGACCCACGTCCTCCCGGAGCTTGTCGAGGAAAGCCTCTACCGACATGGCCGGCAGGTTTTCCCCGCCTCGTTTCCTTGCCGACAGAGTTCCATTCTGCACTTCCTTGTCGCCGATCACCAGCGCGTACGGTATCTTGGCCAATTGGGCTTCCCGGATCTTGAAGCCCAGCTTCTCGTTACGGTCGTCCAGCTCCACGCGCCATCCGGCCGCCAGCAGCCTGTCGCAAACGGTGGCGGCGTACGGTTTCTGTTGATCCGTGACCGTCGCGATACGCGACTGCACCGGGGCCAGCCACAAGGGGAATGCCCCCCCGGTATGCTCGATCAGCAGCGCCATGAAGCGTTCGATGGAGCCGAGAATGGCCCTGTGAATCATCACCGGCCGCTCCTCCGCTCCGGTGGGCGAGACGTAGCCGAGGTCGAACCGTTCGGGCATGGAGAAGTCGAGCTGAACCGTGCCGAGCTGCCAGCCGCGCTTCATCGCGTCCTTGACGACGAAATCGATCTTCGGGCCGTAAAAGGCGCCGTCGCCTTCACTGATCTCATAGGCTACGTTCCGTTTCTCCAGCGATGCGGCCAAGGCAGCCTCGGCCCGTTCCCAGGTCTCCAGGGCTCCGATGTATTGGTCCGGTCTGGTGGAGAGGAAGACCTCGAGGTCTTCGAAGTTGAACCTATGATACACCTCGCGAAGCATGTCAAGCAGGCAGGCGATCTCCTCCTCGATCTGCGACGGAGTGCAGAAGATATGGGCGTCGTCCTGTGAGAAGCTGCGCACCCGCGTGAGCCCGGCGGTGACGCCGGACTTCTCGTAACGGTGCAGGCGCCCGAAATCGGCCAACCGCAGCGGCAGGTCCCGATAGGAGCGCTTCTTCGAGGCGTAGATGAACGTGTGGCCCGGGCAGTTCATGGGTTTCACGCCGAACTCGCGCTCGTCGATGTGGGTGAAGTACATGTTGTCCTTGTAGTGATCGTAGTGCCCCGACCGGTGCCACAGGCCGGCGTCGAAGATCTGGGGCGTGATCACCTCGTCGTAGCCGTAGCGCCGGTACAGGCTGCGTATGTAGTCCACCAGGGTGTTGTAGACGAGGGCTCCCTTGGGATGAAAGAACGGGCTTGCCGGGGCCGCGGGATGAAAGCTGAAGAGGTCCAACTCCTTGCCGAGCTTGCGGTGGTCCCGCTTGCGTGCCTCTTCCAAAAGCGCGAGGTGTTGCTTCAACTCTTTCCGGGACGGGAACGCGGTGCCGTAAATGCGCTGGAGCATCTCGTTCCGCTCGTCTCCGCGCCAGTAGGCTCCCGCCACCGAGGTGAGCTTGAAGGCCTGGATGAAACCGGTGCTGGGCAGGTGAGGTCCGCGGCACAGATCGACCCACTCCCCCTGCCGATAGAGGGATACGGTTTCTTCGGGAATCCCGTCGAGAATCTCGACCTTGTAGTCCTCCCCCATGCTCCGGAACAGCTCGATGGCCTCGGCCTTGGGCAACTCCTCGCGGGCGATGGACAGATCCTGCTGCGCCAGCTCGCGCATCCGTTCCTCGACCTTCTCGATCTCCTCGGGCGTGAACGGCTTGTCGCGCTTGAAGTCGTAGTAGAAGCCTTCCCGGGTGGTGGGGCCGATGGTCACCTGGGTCCCGGGGAACAGGCTTTGGACCGCCTGGGCCATCAGGTGGGCCGTGGAGTGACGCAGGATGTCGACGCCCTCGGGGCTGTCGAGGGGAATCCATTCGACGGCGCAGTCGTCCACCACCGGCCGGGCCAGATCCACCGCCGCCCCGTCGACGGCGGCCGCCACGATACGCCTTCCGTCGGACGGAAGCGTCCCGATGTCTGCGGCTCGGGTGCCGGGAGCGGCCTCGAGGGTCTCGCCCCCTGGTACGGTTACGCGAATCTTCTTCATCCTATCCTGTTATAGTCGGCAAAGAGCGACTGTTCTTAAGGGCAGGCAACCGCGGGGAATGGTAGGCACGGGCGGGATTGAACCGCCGACCTCTTCCGCGTCAAGGAAGCGCTCTCCCACTGAGCTACGTGCCTCGATGCACATTCGCAAAGGTCTGATTTTATTACCAACGCAAGGGGTCTCTGTCAATGGCGGGTGGGGGGCGGCGGCCCCTTTTCCCCGTAGGTCGGGTCAGCCGAAGGCGCAACCCGACAGGCGCCGCACGTTGGTGTCGGATTACGCTTCGCTAATCCGACCTACGCGATACGGAGGCGGGCGCGGCGGCGCGAGACGGGAGTTCCGTGCCGTTGGCGGCCGCCAGCTTCCTGAGCTGCCCCGAGACTTTCGCCGTCACCAGCGCGGTGATCCGCACCTCTTCCGCGTCGTACTCTTCGGCGAGCACCCGTGCCCGGGCCCGCAGGAACGGGATGATAACCGTCTCGGATTGCGGCAGCGTCAACTGGATTCGCTGCTTTCCCCGGTCCAGCAAATTGCCGATGGTTTCCAGCAGGTTCTCGATGCCGGCCCCGGTGCGGGCGGAGATCGGGCAAAGGCCCTCGTGGCCGTTCAGCGGGTAGATGGGCAGACTCTCGGCCACGTCGGTCTTGTTGGGCACGATGAGCCGGGGGGTCTCGGCCGCGCCGATGTCGTCCAGCACCGACTCGACGATGTCGAGCTGCTGTTCGGCCAGCGGATTCGTCGGGTCCATCACGCACAACAGCAGGTCGGCCTTGTGAATCTCCTCCAGGGTGGCCTTGAAAGCGTCCATGAGGGTGTGGGGGATCTTGTTGATGAAGCCGACGGTGTCCACCAGCATCACCCGTTCCCCGTTGGGAAGCCGCAGCGCCCGCGTGCGCGGGTCGAGGGTGGCGAAGAGCTTGTCCTCCACGAGCACTCCCGCCCGTGTGAGGCGGTTCATCAGGGTGGACTTGCCGGAATTGGTATAGCCCACCAGCGCCACGGTGGGGTACGGGATGGCTTCGCGTTCCTTGCGCTGCAGCCGCCGGGTCTTGGCGACCCCGTCCAGCCGCCGCTTGAGCCGGCCGATGCGTTCCCGGATGCGCCTGCGGTCCACCTCGAGCTGGGTCTCGCCCGGACCGCGCGTGCCGATGCCGCCGGCTATTCGGGACAAGTGGGACCAGAGCCGGGTCAGCCGCGGCAGCAGGTATTCCAGTTGGGCCAGCTCCACCTGCAGCTTGCCTTCGCGGCTCTGGGCGCGTTGCGCGAAGATGTCCAGGATGAGCTGGGTGCGGTCGACGACCCGCAGGTTCAGGGCTGATTCCAGGTTCCGTTGCTGGGCCGGCGTGAGGTCGTTGTCGAAGATCACGAGGTCCGGCCGCTGCTCCTCGGCGAATGCGCGCACCTCCTCGACCTTGCCGGAGCCCATCAGGGTCGCGGTATGGACCCTCCCGGAGTTCTGGCTGAACACGCCGATGACCTGGGCGCCCGCGCTGCCGACGAGTCCCCGGAGCTCCTCCAGACTGTCCTCCAGCGGAACGTCTTCGCCCGTGGCGGGCGTTTCCACGCCCACCAGCACCGCGCGCTCGGGCTGCCCGTCCGAATGGTAGGGTTCCTCGTTCAGGCTATCCGCTCCTTCTCGCCGTGATCCGGGCGCCGAACTTGCGGTGCACGGTATCCAGCAGTGTTTTCGACGGGTTGATGCGGAAGGTGGCGGGTCCGACGACCTTGGGCTCCTGGGCGGCGGTGGTGATGTGCAGATAGACCGAGGACGGCCCCTGTTCCCGTGCGATGAGGTCGTGGAACGTTTGCAGCTCCTCCCGGTTCACCTCTTTCAGGTAGAAGTGAACTTCCCGGGGAGTCGTGTTCGAAGGGGCGGTGATGGCCTGCGCACAGGCTTCCTCCAACCGAACGATGTCGTTGACGATCAGGGTAACGCGCTCTTCTCCGACATCGAGCCTGCCCTTGACGCGGATGGGATCGTCACGCCCGATGCAATCGGCGGCCTCCCGGTAGGTGTCGGGCCACGCGATCGTATCCACGAACCCGGTCTTGTCCTCGAGATTGAAGTTGGCGTACCGGTCCCCCTTCTTGGTGTTCTTGAGCTTCAGCGCCGTCACCACCCCCACCATGGTCACATCGCCGTTGTTGCCATGTCCCCGGACCTGTTTCGCGGGCAATACCCGGAGGCGCTTCAGGGATTCCTCGAATCGATCCAGCGGATGCCCCGTGATGTAGAAGCCCAGGGTTTCCTTCTCGAAGGCGAGAAGCTGGCTACCGGTCCATTCCTCGACGGACTCATAGGCGTCCATGGGGTCTTTGGGCGCCGCCTCCAGCAGGTCGAACATGCCGAATTGGGAGCTGTCCCGGTCCCGCTGGGACGACTGGCCGGCCTTCAAGGCGTCGTCCAGCGAGGCCATGAGGCGGGCACGGTAGACGCCGGTGGAATCGAGGGCGCCGCACTTGATGAGGCTTTCCACTACCCGCCGGTTGACCACCTTGAGGTCCACGCGCCGGCAGAAGTCGAACAGCGACTCGAACGGACCGGTCGTGTCGCGGGTGTCCTTGATCGTCTCGACGGCCTTTTCGCCGACGTTCTTGACCGCCGAAAGGCCGAAGCGGATACGGTCCCCGACCACCGTGAATTCGGCGCCGCCCTCGTTGACATCCGGCGGCAGCACTTCAATGCCCTGCTCGCGGCACTCGGCGAGGTTCTTGATCACCTTGTCGGTGTCGCCCATTTCCGAGCTCATGAGGGCCGCCATGAATTCCACCGGGTAGTGCGTCTTCAGGTAGGCCGTATGGTAGGAGATCAGGGCGTAGGCGGCGGAATGGGACTTGTTGAAGCCGTACCGCGCGAAGGTTTCCATCTGGTCGAAGATGGCGGTGGCGTGTTCCTCCCGGATGTCGTTGCCACGGGCCCCCTCGGTGAACCGCTGCCTCTGGCTGGCCATTTCCTCGGGGTCCTTCTTGCCCATGGCCCGGCGCAGGATGTCGGCGTCCCCGAGGCTGTAGTTGGCCATGTTCTGCGCGATCTCCATGACCTGTTCCTGGTACACGATGACGCCGTAGGTGTCCTTCAGGATGGGGTGGAGGGCCGGGTGCAGATAGGAGGTCTGCTCCTTGCCGCTCTTCCGCTTGATGTACTCTTCCGCCATGCCGCTATCCAGCGGCCCCGGGCGATAGAGGGCGAGAATGGCCACCAGGTCCTCGAAGCAGTTGGGCTTGATGCGCACGCTCATCTCCCGGATGCCCGTGCTTTCCAACTGGAAGATGCCGGTGGTGTTGCCGCTGCCCACCAGGCGGTAGGTCTCCTCGTCGTCCAGCAGCATGCCCTGAAGGTCCGGGGCCGTGCCGCGGCTTTGCCGGATCAGGTCCAGGCAATCGTGGATGAGGGTCAGGGTCTTGAGCCCCAGGAAGTCGAACTTGACCAGGCCGATCTTCTCCACGCTCGACATGTCGTACTGGGTGACGATGCCGCCGTCCCGGTCCACGTACAGGGGCAGGTGGTCCATCAGCGGACGGTTGGAGATCACCACCCCCGCGGCGTGGGTCGACGAGTGCCGGGTGAGGCCCTCCAGGCGCAACGCGTGGTTGATGAGGTTGGCGACGCGCGGGTCGTCGTCCGCGAGCTGGTTCAGCCGCGGCTCCTGCTTGAGGGCTTCACTCAGCGGACAGTCGAAGCCTTGCCGGGAAGCCGGCACCAGCTTGGCGATGGCGTCGGTCTCGGCGAACGAGAGCCCCAGGGCGCGTCCCACGTCGCGGATGGCCGCCTTGGCCTTGAGGGTCCCGAAAGTGGTGATCTGGGCCACCTTGTCGGCGCCGTACTTGTCCTTCACGTACTGGATCACCTGGTCCCGGCCGCGGATGCAGAAGTCCACGTCGATGTCCGGCATGGAACGCCGTTCCGGGTTCAGGAAGCGCTCGAACAGCAGGTTGTGCCGTATCGGGTCCAGGTCGGTGATGCGCAGGGCGTAGGCCACCAGGCTGCCGGCGGCGGAGCCGCGTCCCGGGCCCACCGGGATGCCCTTGTCCTTCGCATAGTTGATGAAGTCCGCGACGATGAGGAAGTAGCCCGGGAACTGCATGCTCTTGATGACGCCGAGCTCGTAGTCGAGCCGGGTCTGATAAGTGGCGCGGTCGACGTCGACCTCGTCCTTGAGCCGTTCGTCGAGGCCCGCGTGCGCGCAGGCGTCCAGGTAGTCATCGAGGCTCTCGGCGTTCGGCGCCTCGTACTGCGGAAAGTGGTACTTGCCGAACTCGATCTCCACGTCGCAGCGTTCCGCGATGGCCACGCTCTGGTCCACGGCGTCCGGCAGGTGCGCGAACCCGGCGAGCATCTGGTCGGTGGACTTGAGGAAGAGCTCCTCGGTGTCCATCTTCATCCGGTTGGCGTCGTTGTGAGCCTTGCCGGTCTGGATGCACAGCAGGATGTCGTGGGCCTGGGCGTCCTCGGGATCCAGGTAGTGGCAGTCGTTGGTGGCCACGATGGGCAGGGACAGCTCCTTGCCGAGCTCCAGGATCCCGGCGTTGACCTTTTCCTGCAGCGGCAGCTTGTTGTCCTGGGCCTCGAGATAGTAGCGGTCGTCGAAGATGGCCCGGTAGGCCTCCGCCACCTTTCTGGCCTGTTCCATGGAGCCCAGGGTCAGGGCCTTGGCCATCTCGCCGCTGAGACAGCCGCTCAAGGCGATGATGCCGGCGTTGTGCTCTTGCAACAGCTCCTTGTCGATCCGCGGCTTGTAGTAGAAGCCCTCGGTGAAGCCCTGTGTGACCAGCCGGCAAAGGTTGCGGTAGCCTTCGTCGTTCATCGCCAGCAGGATCAGATGGTGGTTGTATTCCCGGTTGCCGCGGTCGATCCCCTGACGCTCGTAACGGCTGCCCGGGGCCACGTAGACCTCGCAACCCAGGATCGGCTTGATGCCGGCGGCCACCGCCTTCCGGTAGAACTCCACCGCGCCGAACATGTTGCCGTGATCGGTCATGGCGATGGCCGGCTGCCCCAGACTCTTGGCCCGCTCGACCAGCGGGTCGATCTTGTTGGCGCCGTCGAGCAGGCTGTACTGGGTATGGCAGTGAAGGTGTACGAAGCTGTTCCGGCTCATGAAACTACATCCTCGGCAGCCCAAGGGTCACGCGATTTGTCGTGGTTGTCAACGACCGGGATCGTGCTCCTTTGATCACTCCCATTCGATGGTGGCGGGCGGCTTGGACGAGATGTCGTAGACCACCCGGTTGATGCCGCGCACCTCGTTGATGATGCGGTTGGAGATGCGGCCGAGGAGCTCGGAGGGCAGCGGGACCCAGTCGGCGGTCATGCCGTCCTGGCTGTCCACCGCCCTCACGGCCGCGACGTTCTCGTAGGTCCGCTCGTCACCCATGACGCCCACGGTGCGGATGGGCAGGAGGATGGCGAAGGACTGCCAGATGCGCTCGTAGAGCCCGGCGTTGCGGACCTCCTCCACCACGATGGCGTCGGCGGCCCGCAGGACCCCGAGCCGTTCCTCGGTCACGTCGCCGAGGATGCGGATGGCCAGCCCGGGCCCCGGAAACGGCTGGCGCTGGATCCACCGGTCCGGCAGGCCCAGCTCCCGTCCCAGCACCCGGACCTCGTCCTTGAAGAGATCCCGCAGGGGCTCCACCAGCTCGAACTTCATGTTCTTCGGGAGACCGCCGACGTTGTGGTGGCTCTTGATGAGCGCGGACGGGCCGGCATGGGGCACGGACTCGATGACGTCGGGATAGAGGGTCCCCTGGCACAGGAACGGGAAGTCGCCGAGGTTTCCGGTCTCCTCCTCGAACACGCGGATGAAGAGGTTGCCGATGCGTTTGCGCTTCTCCTCCGGGTCCTCGACCCCTTCCAGCACGTCGAGAAACCGTTGGGACGCGTCCACGCAGCGAAAGCCCGCGCCGAAACGTTCCCCCATGACCTGGGACACGGCCTCCACCTCGCCCTGCCGCAGCAGCCCGTTGTCGACGAAGACGCAGACCAGCCGGTCGCCGATGGCGCGGTGTACCAGGGTGGCGGCCACCGACGAGTCGACGCCGCCGCTCAGGCCGCACAGCACCCGGCTGTCGCCCACCTGCCGGCGGATCTTCTCCACCGCGGCCGTGGCGAAGTGCTCCATGTCCCAATCGGCCGCGCACCGGCAGACGCGGAACAGGAAATTCTCCAGCATGGTCCGGCCGTGCCGGGTGTGAACCACCTCGGGATGAAACTGGAGGCCGTAGAATCGTCGCCGGCCGTCGGCAAAGGCGGCGATGGGGGAATTGCCGGTATGCGCGATCGCCGACCAGTGTTCGGGCAGGGACGTCATCCGGTCGCCATGGCTCATCCACACGCTTTGGCCGGCGTCCGGGTCGAGACCGGCAAACAGGTCCGTGGCGTCGTCGATGGTGAGGTCGGCGAGACCGTATTCGCGCTCGGAGGCCTCGGCCACGCCGCCCCCCATGGCCTGGTTGATGATGCCCATGCCGTAGCAGATGCCCAGAAAGGGTACCGGCAGCCGGAACAGCTCCGGTCCCACCGTGGGTGCCCCGCTGCCATAGACGCTGGCGGGTCCGCCGGACAGGATGACGCCGGCGGGCTCGAGGCGCGCCAGCCGTTCCACGGGGGTATCGAAGGGGTGTATCTCGCAGTAGACACGCGCTTCGCGTACACGGCGCGCGATGAGCTGGGTGTACTGCGATCCGAAGTCAAGAATGACGATCATTCTCTTCGATAGTTGGGTGCTTCGTTGGTGATGAAGACGTCGTGGACGTGTCCTTCGGTGAGGCCGGCGGCCGTGACCTGCATGAACCGGGGCTTGTTCTGCAGCTCCTCGATGGTGCTGCAGCCGACGTAGCCCATGCCGGCGCGGACCCCGCCGATGAGCTGATAGACGTTCGCCGCCAGGGGGCCGCGGTAGGGGACCTGGCCTTCGACCCCTTCCGGGACCAGCTTTGCCTCATCCTCGATGTCGTCCTGGGCGTAGCGGTCCCTGCTGCCTTCCCGCATGGCGCCGATGGAACCCATGCCGCGGTAGACCTTGTAGGTCCGGCCCTGGTAGAGCACCGTTTCTCCGGGGCTTTCCTCGCAGCCCCCGAACAGCGTGCCGATCATCACCGCGCTGGCGCCGGCCGCCAGGGCCTTGGTGATGTCGCCGGAATACTTGATGCCGCCGTCGGACACCAGCGGGACCCCGGTGCGGGCACCCACCCGGGCGCAGTCGGCGATGGCGCTGAGCTGTGGGACGCCTACCCCCGACACCACCCGGGTGGTGCAGATGGAGCCCGGTCCCACGCCCACCTTGACGCCGTTGGCCCCGGCGTCGATCAGCGCCTGGGTTCCCTGGGCCGTGGCCACGTTGCCGGCGATGAGCTCCAGCTCGGGATAGCCGCTGCGGATTTGTGCCACCGTCTCCAGCACCTTGCGGGAGTGTCCGTGGGCGGTGTCCACCGCGATCACGTCGACGCCGGAACGTACCAGAGCCTCCACGCGCTCCTCCCGGTCCGGCCCCACGCCTACCGCGGCACCCACACGCAGGTGTCCGTGATCGTCCTTGCAGGCCAGCGGGTGCCGGGTCTTCTTCTCGATGTCCTTGACCGTGATCAGGCCCTTGAGCCGGTAGTGCTCGTCCACCACCAGCAGTTTTTCGATCCGGTGGCGGTGCAGGATCTCCTGGGCCTCGTCCAAGTCGACGCCGTCCGGTACCGTGACCAGATTCTCCTTGGTCATCAACTCGTCGACGCAGCGATCCGGGTTCTTCTCGAAGCGGAGGTCGCGGTTGGTCAGGATTCCCACCAGCCGGTCGCGCTGCGTCACCGGCAGGCCCGAGATCCCGTGCTGGTCCATCAACTCCCGGGCCTCGGCGATCTTCTGATGAGGGCTTACGGTCACGGGATCCGAGATCATGCCGCTCTCGAACTTCTTGACCTTTTCCACCTCCTTGGCCTGCGCTTCCACGGACATGTTGCGGTGGATGAAGCCCAAGCCGCCCTCCTGTGCCATGGCGATGGCGGTGCGGGCCTCGGTGACGGTATCCATGGCGGCGCTCAAGAGAGGAATGTTGAGCTGAATGTGCTCGGTCAATCGGGTGGAAACATCCGTGTCGCGCGGCAGAATCGACGATTCCGCCGGGACCAACAGCACGTCATCGAACGTGAGCCCAATGGGCAGGATTTCCTGGTCGAGCATCCTTCACCTCGGAGCGAATGGTACAAAAAAAGCCCAGACGTCCGCCTGGGCTTCCTGGTCATTCCAGCATCTTCATACTGTCCATGATACCTCCTAGCAAGATTTGTTTGTGCTGGCAAGTTCGGGTTTCCGATGATCGGGATCGGCCGGCGGTGCGGCGCTCACCACGTCAATGATTTTAGGCAGTTGCATCCTTTGCGTCAGCGGCAGGCTAAAGTTCCGGAGCCGAATGCCGACTAGTATCCAGACATGCTTGCGAGGATCTACGGCGCGTCGCTTCACGGCATCGACGCGCTCCAGGTGGCCGTGGAAGTCGATATCGCGGCGGGCCTGCCGAAGCTGGTCATGGTCGGTCTGCCCGAGGCCGCCGTGCGCGAGAGCAAGGTGCGCGTACGCGCGGCCTTGAGGAACTGCGGTTACCCGTTCCCGCCGCGGAGGATCACCGTCAACCTCGCACCCGCCGACGTCAAGAAAGAAGGGTCCGGCTACGACCTGCCCATGGCCATGGGCATCGTGGCGGCCCAGGGCGTCGTCCAGCCGTCCCGCCTCGCCGACTATCTGCTGGTGGGGGAGCTTTCTCTGGACGGCGCCGTCAAGCCCGTCCGCGGCGCGCTGCCCATCGCGGCGGCGGTGAGGCGGCAGGGGCTGAAGGGCCTGATCCTGCCCTGCGCCAACAGCCCCGAAGCCGCCGTGGTTCAGGACATCGACGTCTTCGGCGTGGAGAGTCTTGCGGAGGTCGTGGAGTTCCTGAACGGAGAGCGGGAGATCGAGCCCGTCCGGGTCGACCTCGCCCGGCTGTTTCGCCAACACGCCGTCCACGATGCCGACTTCAGCGACGTTCGCGGACAGCCACACGTCAAGCGGGCGCTGGAGGTGGCGGCCGCGGGCGGCCACAATGTCCTTATGATGGGGCCTCCGGGCTCCGGGAAGACCATGCTGGCCAAGCGGCTCTCTACGGTCCTGCCGGATCTCACCCTGGCGGAGGCCCTCGAGACCACCAAGATCCACAGCGTGACGGGGGTGCTGGACGGCCGGGCGCTGGTGGCGGTGCGGCCGTTCCGGGCGCCGCACCACACCATCTCCGATGCGGGGCTGGTGGGCGGCGGCACGGTACCGAAGCCCGGGGAGGTTTCCCTGGCCCACAACGGTGTGCTGTTTCTCGACGAGGCGCCGGAGTTCCGCCGCAACGTCCTCGAGGTTCTGCGCCAGCCCCTGGAGGACGGCCGTATCACCGTTGTCCGGGCCGCCGGCTCCATCGACTATCCGGCCGCCTTCATGCTGGTGGCGGCCATGAATCCCTGTCCCTGCGGTTTCTTCTCGGATCCGCAGAAGGAATGCCGCTGCACCCCCATGCAGATCACCCGTTACCGCTCCCGGGTGTCCGGGCCGCTGCTCGATCGCATCGACATCCAGGTGGAAGTCCCGGCGGTGGAGTACGAGGCGCTGGCGTCACGGGTGCCGGGCGAGCCCTCCGCGGCCATCCGCGAGCGAGTCAACCAGGCGAGGAGGATCCAGGTGGAGCGCTTCGAGCAAACCGGTTTCCATGCCAACGCGCGTATGAGCGCTCGCGACGTCCGGCGTTACTGCCGAACGGATGCGGCGGGGGAGCAGCTTCTGGAGACCGCCATCAAGAGGCTCGGATTGAGCGCCCGCGCCTACGTCCGGATCCTAAAGGTCAGCCGCACCATCGCCGACCTCGCAGGCGCCGAAGAGATCCTGCCGCCGCACATCGCCGAAGCCATCCAGTACCGCAGCCTGGACCGGCCGCCGTTCTAGCTAGTCATTATGTCAGTAGCTGATATTATTGGACATAAGGAGGATCGCCAAATGCCGAACGTCCACCTTACCGGACCAATGGAAGCCTATGCCAAGGGTCAGATTAAATCCGGTGCGTATGCCAATCTGAGCGAGGTGGTGCGGGCGGGGATCCGGCTGCTGATGGAGCGGGATGGCGCGCGTCAATTCTACGCCTTGAAGGCGGATCTGGAACACGCCGTGCATGAGGCGGAGGCAGGCGCATTCGACGACTTCGATCCCCGGGCCTACGATCCGGATGCCTACGGATCATAGCCCCACGCTATGGGGTCTCTACTTCGAGGATCCGGACGGCTGAAGATCGGCGTTCGGCGTCCCCGCACCACCCGCGATCTCCGACACGTGCCGCACCCCATTCCGGTCCATGACCTGCAGGAGTTCCTCCTGCATCCTCCTGGCGATCATCGGTCCTCGGTACGGAAAGGCGCTGTGGACCTGCACCAGCGGGCAGCCGCTCTCCGTCATCATGGTGTAGGCGTCGCCGCCGTCGAAGATGCCGCCGTTGCCGACCAGCGTAAGGCCGCCGTTCAGGCGGGCAGCGGCGCCGCGAACCTGATCCAGCGCCTTGGGAAAGAGCGGGCAGCCGCTGTATCCACCCTTCTCCGGATCCGGGTTGACAGCGGGATCGACGGTGGTGTTGCCGATGATGACGGCATCGATTCCGGGATCCAGCAGCTCGCGGCACACGGCCACTGCGATGTCGCGGAGAATGGGCGGCATGTCCGAGGCGAACTTCGGCCAGAGAGGCTTTCGCCGCGCCATGCCGGCGGACCGTGCCAGATCGTCGGCCTTCTTCACTAGGCTGGTTAGCAACCTGTCCAGCCGGCTGCCTTCTTGCAGCTCCCGCAGATGCAGCGTGTTGGGAGAGCTGATGCAGATCTCGAAGAAGTCCGCGTACGGATAGAGCTTCTCCAGGGAATAGGCGTAGTCCTGGAAGGCGTCGTCGATGGGCGTTTGCAGCGCCTTGCCGAGGCTGATCCCCAGGGGGACCGGCAACCCGGGCTGGCCTTCCAGCAACGCTGCCAGGGTGTCCGCGCCGCGGTTGTTGAACCCGAGACGGTTCCACAGCGCCCGGTTCGGGACGTCCCGGAACAGACGCGGCCGCGGGTTGCCGGGTTGACCGGCGCGGGGAGTCACGGAGCCGACCGTGACGAAACCGAAGCCGAGCGCCGCCAGTGCGGGCGCCGCGATGCCGTTCTTGTCGAAGCCCGCCGCCAGGCCGATGGGATTCCCGAAGCGCATCCCGCACAGGGTCTGCTCGAGGCGCGGCTCCGGCGCGGCGCCGCGGCCGGCCAGGAGCCCCTGCAGCCACGGCCGCGAGTTCGCCCGACGCAGCAGGTTCAAGGCGCCGTTGTGTGCGGTCTCCGCGTCGACGCGAAACAGCAGCGGCGCCAGTATCTTCTCGTAAAACATTGCGGAGGGTCAGGGTTCGTTCAGTCGCCTTCGAAAATCCATTCCAGCAGCGACATCCTGATGAACATGCCGTTGCCCGCCTGCCGGAAGTACCAGGCTCGCGGATCGGCGTCGACTTCCTGGGGGATCTCGGCCAGGCGCGGCAGCGGGTGCATAAGCACGGCGTGGGGCTTCATGAGGTCGAGCTGCGCCGGTCCGATGACGAACTGGGAATGCAGCTCTTCGTAAGCCGACGCGGGGCCCAGGCGTTCCTTCTGGACCCGGGTCCAGTACACCACGTCGCTCTGCGGAAGGGCGGCCTCCAGGCTCGACTCCTCGGTGAAGGCCACGCCCTTCTCATCGAGGTGTTCCTTGATGTCGGAGCCCATTTTGAGCGGCTCCGGAGCGATGAACAGGATGCGAATCCCGTCGAACTTCGCCAGCAGGTAGGCCAGGGAACGCGCCGTCCGGCCATTGGCCAGGTCCCCGCCGATGGTCACCGTCAGGCCGTCGATGGTGCCGAGAGCCTGGTGGATGGTGTAGAGATCCAGCAACGCCTGGGTGGGGTGTTGCCCGGCACCGTCGCCGGCGTTGATGATGGGCACCGAGCTGTATTGGGCGGCGCGCTCCGCGGCCCCGATCTCGTAGTGCCGCAGCGCGATCACGTCCGGATAGTATTCGCACAGGACCCGGATGGTGTCCTCGAGGCTTTCGCCCTTGATGGCCGACGAAAATTCGCGTGCGTTCTCCGTGGCCACCACGCTCATGCCGAGGTGCTGGGCAGCCGCGCCGAAGGACATCCGCGTGCGGGTGGACGGCTCGTAGAAGACGCTGAACAGGGTCTTCCCTCGATGGAGTTGAGTCAGCGCGAGCTTTTCGGAAGGGACGGCCATCCGCCCGCGGAATTCGTCCGCTCGCCGAAACAGGCCGTCCAGGACTGATCGGTTGAACTGCTGCGAATACAGTACGTGTCGCATTGCGGCGGTTGTTTTCTGTCGAGACGCATGTGTCCGGGAAGCGATTCAGACCACGGATGAGTCGAAGCGAACTATAGGTTCTCGCGGCATTTGCCGCAAGAACTGGAGTCCTGGAATGATCTGTCGCCGGAGAGGGGGAGCCTAGGAGTCGCAACGCTTTGCCGGTGCCGGAAAGTACGGCACTGCCTGCTGCCGATTCATAGGGTAAACGCCACTAGCCTGCTTGATCGAGCGCCTGTTGGGGCAGCACGGTTTGGGACCCCACAATGGCGGGCTGCCGCGCGGCGTTCGGGCCGAAATCGATCTTGCAACCGGCGAGGTCGCCGGCCAGTTGGACCTTGCCGCTGTTGACGAGGTGGATGACGACGGCCTTCAGCTCGTTGGGAGTCCTGGCATACTCGCCTACCGCGTTGACTACGTCGAGAAGCGTGAGTGATTTCATCGTTGGTTCCTCATTCGAAGGATGATTCTCTTGAGATCCTGAGAACGCAAACACCGTGCCATGCCATCCGCCAAGCCAACGCGTTGAAATCACGCGATTTCCAGGGACCCTCCGAACACTGTGATCGACAGGATCGTCGATCCGTGACGTTCTCGTCGACGGTTTCGTGCCGTCTGATGAGGCGAGCAACCAGCGACGTCGTATTCGGAAGAACGCGGATGTAGAAACCCCCCGGGGCCGGTTACGGCTCGATCCCGAGGGGGATTAGCTGGTGTGTCAGCAGAACGACCCGTAAATACTACGGATTGGTCCCGTTTGTCAATAGGGCAGCGTGTCTATGTTGGAGCAAAGCGATAATGTCCCCTTTTGAACAAAGCTAAGATGTCCCCTTTACTGGAAGGAAGGGGGGCAAGGGATTGTTGAAGACAGAAGAGGGGATGACCATGAGAGAGGTGGACCGGCTGGAGGTGATCCGGGAGGTAGCGGGGAAGCGTCTGCGGCAACGGGAAGCTGGGGAGCGGATGGGGCTGAGCGTGCGGCAGGTGAAGCGGCTTTTGCGGCGTTACCGGGAGCTTGGGGCGAGGGGGCTGATTTCGGGGCATCGTGGGCGGAAGGCGAACAATGCCATAGCGCCGGAGGTGCGGGCCGAGATCCTTGGGGTGGTGCGGGAGCGCTACTGGGACTTTGGGCCGACGCTGGCCCATGAGAAGCTGACCGAAGTCCATGGCTATGGGGTGTCGGTGGAGACGTTGCGCAAGTGGATGGCGGCGGAGGGGCTGTGGCGGTCGAGGAAGCGCCGGGGGATGCGGGTGCACCAGAGCCGTCCCCGGCGGACGGCTGTGGGCGAGTTGGTGCAGGTCGACGGGTCGCCGCACCGGTGGTTCGAGGAGCGGGGACCTTACTGCACCCTGATCGTGTTCATCGACGACGCCACCAGTCGGCTCATGGCCCTGCGTTTGGTCGAGGCCGAGACCACCGAAGCCTACATGAGGACCCTGCGGGGGTATCTGGACCAGTACGGCCGGCCGGTGGCCGTCTATTCGGACAAGCACGGCATCTTCCGGGTCAATCAACAGGACTGCGAGGGCGAACTGACTCAGTTCACCCGGGCGCTCCAAACCCTGGACATCCAGCCCATCCACGCCAACACCCCCCAGGCCAAGGGCCGCGTGGAACGGGCCAACGAGACCCTCCAGGACCGCCTGGTCAAGGAGTTGCGCCTTGGCGGCATCGACTCCATGCAGGAAGCCAACGCCTTCCTGCCCGAGTTCATGGCCGACCATAACCGCCGCTTCGCCGTGCCCCCGCACCACCCCCAGGACGCCCACCGCCGGGTGCTGCACGACGCCGCCTCCGTAGACCTCATCCTGAGCCACCACTCCATCCGCAAGCTGAGCCGCAACCTCGCCCTGAGATACCGCAACAGGGAATACCAGGTCTTGAACCAGGGCAAGGGCTACCGCCTGCGCTCCAGCCCCGTCACCGTGTGCGAGGCCTTCGACGGTCACGTCACCCTGTTGTGTCAGGGCAAGACCCTCGACTACCGCATCCTCGCCGAAGGCCAGGCGCCGATTCCTCTGGACGACGAGAAGAGCCTCCACCGAACCGTCGACACCGCCCGTGTGCTCCAGCGCAAACGCCCCAAGTACAAACCCTCCCCAGACCACCCCTGGAACCGCTGGAGACGCCACCGCTCCACTCCTGCCCCACCAGCGCCCTTGTAACCCCCCCCACGGGCCGGACCGGTCGGCGCAGGGGATTTTCCGCACCGCGGCCTGGGAGAGTTCCTTGGAGGGGGCACTGCAAGAGCGTGAGCGGTTGCAGCTCTGCGGCGTCCCAAAGGCGCGGGTGACACAACCCCTGATCATCCACAGCCCCCTGTGGGTGGGTCAGCCGGCAGCACACACCGCCACCCCACCGCGGTCATCACCCCTGTGCAAGCCGAACCGGGCTCCTCCATCTCGCTCTCGTCCACGCCATCCCTTCGGTCTTGTCGTGACCGTTCCTGCCGCCCTTCCGCGCGAGAGCGTCAAGCCTGTGGTCAACCGGCGGTTAGAGGAGGGATGGCCGGGTTGTCCACAGGCCACCCCACGGCGCCGTTGGAGCACCAACGTACGCCCGTGCCCCACCCAACCCCGCATCCTCCTACCCACAAGGGGACATTTTAACTTTGCTCAAAGGGGACATTTTGGCTTTGGTTTGACATAGGGCAGCGTGTCTACTTGCGCGCCTTGATCTCTTCGATCAACTGGGGGACGACCTTGAAGACATCGCCCACGATACCGAGATCGCACATTTGGAAAATGGGCGCGTCGGCATCCTTGTTGACCGCGATGATCAGTTTGGAGTCTTTCATGCCGGCCAGATGTTGGACGGCTCCGGAGATGCCGCAGGCGATGTAGAGATCGGGTTTGACGGTCTTGCCGGTCTGGCCGATCTGGAGGGAGTAGGGCACCCAGCCCGAGTCTACCACGGCACGGGTGGCTCCCACGGCGCCGCCCAGCAAGTCCGCCAACTCACGCAACATGTCGAAGTTCTCGGCTCCGGCCAAGCCGCGTCCGCCTGATACGATGACCTTGGCGCCGTCCAACTGCGGGCCCTCGGCCTTGGCGGTGATTCTGTCCTTGACCCAGACCTTGCAAAGATCGGCGTCGTCCGTGGCGGCGATCTCCTCCACCACCGGGGTCTTGGGGTTCGGGGCGGGCTCGAAGGCCTTGGGCCTTACCAGCAGGATCTTCACGTCGTCGTGCACCAGGGTGGAGGTGTTCCAGTAGCTGGCCCCCAGGGCGGGGATCTTGGCCTCTATGGTTCCGTTGGTCAGGGTGAAGTCCGCCACGTCCGTGATGGCGCCGCAGTCGAGGCTCGCGCTTATGGCTGCGGCCACGTCGCGGCCGCCGTAGCTTGACGCGAACAGGACCGCCGCCGGCTGGTGCTGGCGGATAAGGGTTTCCATCACTGCCGCCGCCGGCAGAGTCAGGTAGTCGCGAAAGACCGGGTCCACCGACCGATAGACCTTGCTCGCGCCGTGCTCGCCCAGCAGGTCCACGGCGTTGTCCGGAGCCGGACCGAGCAGGATCACCTCGGCGGTGCCCACTTGGGCAGCCTTCGTTACCATCTCCAGCGTCGTGGAGGTGACGACGTCATCCACGACCTCGCCATAGACCCAAATGATATCAGACATCTATAGAACCTTGGCCTCGGCCAGGAAATCGGCGATCCGCTTGCCCCCCTCGCCCTCGTCCTCCACCACCTCACCGGCGTCGCGCTTCGGCGGCCTGCCGATCTCCAGAACCTTTTCCCGGGCTCCCGGCTCGCCCACGTCGTCCGGCGTGAGGCCGAGGTCCTCGACGGCGTACTGCAGGATCTCTTTCCGCTTGGCCGACATGATGCCCTTGAGCTGCGGGTAGCGCGGCTCGTTGATGCCGCTGGTGACTGTCACCAGCGCCGGGAGGTCGGCCTCCACCACGTCGTAGCCGGTTTCGCTCTGGCGTTTGATGGATAGGGTCGATCCCTCCACGGTCATCTCGTTGGCGAAGGTGACCGGCGGGACACCCAGCAGCCGCGCGACCTGCCCGGGCACGATGCCGGAGTAGCTGTCGCTGCTCTCGGTGCCGCAGATGATGAGGTCGAAGGGTTTTTTCCGGATGGCCGCGGCCAGGGCCTTGGCGGTCGCCAGCGCGTCCGACCCCGCCAGCGCATCGTCGAAGATATGCACGGCGGAAGTGGCCCCCATGGCCAGCGCCGTCCGTATGCCGATGGTGATCTCGTTGAACCCCATGGTCACCAGCGTCACCGTGCCGCCCACCTGCTCCATCAGCCGCAGGGCCTCTTCCACGGCGCTGGCCGCGGCCGGGTCCAGCTCGTGGGTGACCCCCTTGCGGATCATCCGCCTGGTGGCAGGGTCGATCTCGACGGTCACGGTGCTGGCAGGAATGATCTTGCCGCAGACGACAATGTCCAAGGGTGCGAACCTCCGGTAAGGGTAATGGGGGCCCGGCTACGCCGGGCTATGACGTGAGCTCGAAAGGGATGGCGTAAGAGGCAGGGTTTCCGGCGCGGCTACTCCAGCCACTCGGATACCTTCCCCTCCATGACCATGTCCAGGACCTCCTTGCAGTCCTGGAGGGCCTGGTCCACGATCTTCTCGTCCTTGATGTTGGGTATTGCCCGACTGACGGCGCCGTGGACCGCGGCGATGCAGTCCTTCAGGTGCTCGTCCAGCACGACGGTATTGGGTGCCTGCGCCATCTCGATAAAGCCTCAGGTGTAGAGCCGGCCCTCGTTGGGGTCGGGGATCTCGAGACCCATGTCCTCGATGAGGCCGTTCACCTCCGCGGTGTACTGCTCCCGCTGCTGGACGTTGGTGCGCCTCTTGAGACCCCAGTAGCGGTACCGCTCGGACCGTTTCGACTCGTTCCGGCCGAACATGTCCAGGCCCTTGACGTACCAGTAGTCGATCGACTTTTGGACCCGTTCCTTCGACTCGTCTCCCTTGCCCGCCATCTCCCGGGTCAGATTGGTGCCGAAGTCGATGTGGCCGATCTCTTCCTGCTCCATGGTGGGAAGGATCTCGGCAAGCGGGACGTAGCTGCATTCCTCGAACTCTTCGAGTTGGTAGGCGCCCACCCGGTCGATCAGGAAACCGAAGACGGCGAAGTCTTCCCAAGCGGTGATCTTGCCGCGAAAGGCCTCCACGTACCGCTTCTGGTTCGGCCAGCTCAACACGTAGGACACGTCCTCGCCGATGTCTCCCGCCAGCCGAGCCATCTTCCGGTAGTGGTCCACCTCTTCGGCCGCGGTACGGGCCACCACGAGCTGGTCCAGCTTCGACGGCGCGTTGGGAAGCATGTCTTCGATGTAGAGATGCGGCCCGCCGATCTCGCAGTCGCACTGGATCGCAAGCACCCGCTTCAGCAGATCCTGGTACTCCGGATCCATCTTCTCGAAGTCCTTGAACTCGACCTTATCGGTAAACATGGCGTGTCTCCTTGGTAAAATACCACCTGAATTCCGGTTAGCAGAAGCGTTCATCCAACGCAAGCGCAAAGCTTCGGGTCGCCACCCAAGATGACCGAGAACCTCTGCGGCGTGGCTTTGCGTCTCCAGTCCTCAGCGGCTGGCCCGGTCCAGCGTTGTCCAATGAGAACATGATGCTGAACGAGGACTAGCGAGCGAGTCTAGTCAGCAGCGTGTCTTGGGTTGAGGCGGTATGTTGGCTGTTGTCGGCTTTTCTGTCAATCGGTGTCCCGGTGTAGCGCGGTAGCGCCCCCGCGTTGGGGGGTGGTGAGGTGCGCCGACCCGCTTCCGAGGGTCTTGCAAAGACTTCCCCCCATACCTTGGAGTCACGGTTTATACGAGGGGGCCGGTGCCGACTCGATGGTCACACGGTAGAGGGGCAGCACAAACGCCTCGGCCGGGCGGCAGGCAATCGGCCACGAACGCGCCATCAGGCGGCATGGGGCGGAGCGAGGTCGATGGCGTGGAACAGGTCCCGGCGGGTGTCGTTGACTCGCCGGACGGCGTCGAGGTCGCTCATGGCGTAGGCGATCCGGTCCAGTTCGTCGAAGCGGGTGTTGTCCTTGAGGTGGCTCTTTGCGTCCGGGAGGGACTTCAGCTTCTCGTAGGGCGTCCTCACGTCCTCCCGCCGGTACTTGCGGCGCACCTTGCCGTGGTCGCGGTCCTCGGTGGCGAACAGGCACGGGCGGTGGAAGTTCAGGAACGGCGACAGCTCGCGCAGCGCGAACTCGTTGACGATCCCGGCGCAGCGTTGCGGGATGTGGTCGTGGCCGAACCACTTGCGCACGACGTGGGCGTTCTTGCCCTCCACCAGCGCGTTGTCGTTCGAGTGCCGCGCCCGCGACTTGGTGAACTTCCGGATGTGCAGCTTGTTCAGCAGCGCCGCTACGCGGTGGTTGATGTACTCGGACCCGTTGTCCGCGTGGAATGCGGCCACCGTGAACGGGAACAGCGACAGCACGGCTTCAAGCAGCGGTACCAGGAACCTCTCCGAGATGCCCCGCACGGCCCCCACGTATTCGTACTGCGTGACCTCGTCAACGAGGTTGACCAGGTACAGGCCCTTCACGCCGTTCCGGTCGCCCTGGTGGACCGTGTCCACGCGCAGGTGCCCCGGCTTCCCCTGCGGGTCCGGCGCCTGGCGCAGCGCGATGCCCACCGTCGCCGCACGCGTCTTCGTCCACACCGTGCGCTTGGTCACGTACGTCTTCGACGCCCGGAGGTTGTAGACGTGGCTGTTCGAGATCCCCGCCAGCCGCTCGAAACGCTCGTCCCCGAACACCTCGTGCTGCCGGCGCAGCAACTCGCAAGTGGCCAGCCCCGACATCTGCCCGAACGCCTCGTCCACCTCCGCCAAAAGCCGGATGTCCACTCCCGTGTACCGGCGCTCGAACGGCCGACCGCGGTTGCCCCCGCGCCGATCCTCGATCCTGCCGCTCTCCCGCCATTGCCGGATCAGGCGGTCGATCTGCACCGCCGAAATCCCGGTCGCCTTGGCCAGAAAGCGGCGCACGATGCCCTTGTCGCGCTTGCCCAACGTCGTGTAGCGGAGCCGGCCAAGCAGTTCGCCGACAAAGCCGTAGGCGCTCTCCCGATCCCGGTGCCCGTAGTCCACAGCCTCGTTGCCTTCGACGAAGGCCCGAACCTGCTCAATGCTGCGTAGCCGCCGCGTCTGTAGTGTCACATTCATCCCTCCATGTTCTACGACACGCCGGCTTCAGCATCACTTCGCCTTGGATTCACCCTCCTCCTTCAGCATCATGCCGCGTTGGACAGTTCTGGTCCTTGCGCGTCAGGGTCGGCGGCGTGTAACTTGGATATGGAGAGGAAGTTGGTGGCCCGGGTTCAGGCGGAGGCGCAATGAGTAAGAGAAAACGGACGAAGCTCATTCACGAGGGAAACTACATCGCCGAAGTGGATGTCGAGCTGCTCGAAGATACTGAAGGGTGGGCACCGTACCTTTCGCTTGAAGACGCGTACCGGCTTGAGGTGACACATGCCCGAAGACGTCCTTAGCAGCGTGACGGTACCGAAGAACTCCGGGTGGGCCTCTACGGTGAAGAAGGGGCAGTGCATCCGGGTGGCGGGGAGGTCGGTGGTGGACTTCGTCGCCTTCAACCTGCACGACCTCACCGAGCGCTTCGATCAGGCCAGGACCAAGACCAATCAGGCCAAGCTCTTCATCAGCACGGGGGACCAGCTTCTGTCCAAGCACAACGATCCGATGCTGACCATCGTGGCGGACACGTTCGAGGAAGGGCGGCACGACCTGCAGAAGGGCATGTGCAGCCGCAAGCGTTTCGAGCTGGTAGCCGCGGGACTGTCCCAACGGATCTTCATCGAGGGGGTGGACCCCAATCCCAAGCGGCCCGAGGACCTTCCCACCCACGGATGCTACGAGAACCTGTCCGAGGCCGTCCGGCCGTGGAACATAGCTCCGGCGGACATCCCGAGCCCGTTCAATATCTTTCAGACCATGCGCATCGACCCGGACACCGGCGCCCTGTTCGACACTTTCGTGCGCCCGAAGGAGGAGGCCTGCGTGGACTTCCGCGCCGAGATGGACTGCCTGGTGGCCGTCAGCGCCTGCCCGGAATCCGGACGGGGGCAGGCGATCCGGGTGGAAATATTCGAACCGGGGGCCCCATGACCGTGGATGTCCGCGAAGCCTTCGGCATTGCCGACGAGCACGTCGACGATGCCGGGCTGGATGCGCTGTTCACCGAGCTGCTGCGGGTCCCATCGGAGCACAAGGAGCGCATGGAGGCGGATCCGGCGGTGACGGGCTTCGTCGCGGACGTGGTCGCGCCGCGGCTCCAAACGCTCACCGGGGTGACGCCGCGGACCGACGGCATGGGCAATCTGCTGTGGCGGCTTGGCCCGGCCGAGGCGGATCCGGCGGAGGGACTGCTCTTCATGGGTTACGCCATGACCTTCCCGGCGGGCTCCATGCCGGAGCCGTTCTCGGGAAAGGTGGTGCCTGGGGAGTCCTACGGGCTGCAGGGGCCTTGCCTGTGGGGCCGGGGCGGCTGCGAGCAGAAGGCGGCGCTGGCGGCCATGCTGGCGGCGGCGGCCGCGGTGCGGCGATCCGGCCGGGAGCTGGCGCGTCCGCTGTCGCTGGCGGTGAGCACGGCCGGGGAAACCGGACGGCACGATGCGGCCCGGTACATGCTGGAACAGGACGGTCTTGCGGCCCGCCACGGCATCGTCGGGCTGGGCACCACCAACCGGGTCTGTCTCGGCAACAAGGGCAGGATCGACGTGGAGGTGGTGGTGCGCGGCAAGTCCTGCCACAGCAGCACGCCATGGGCCGGGGTCAATGCGGTGGACGGAGCGCGCGCGGTGCTGGAGCGCCTGGACGGTCTGGTGGACGGCATCGCCCACCCGTCGCTGGGCGAGGCCAGCCTGGTGGCCACCCACATCGAGAGCGGCCCGGACATCCTGCATACGATCCAGGACCATTGCCGGCTGACGCTCGACCGGCGTCTCATGCCGGGCGAGGACCCGGCGGAGGCCCTGGCCGCCATCGCCCGTGCCCTGGCGGACCTGGAGCCCTGGCAGGTGGAGGTCGCCCAGGGCAACTTCATGTATCCCGCCGAGGTGTCGGAAGACAGTGAGGTGGCCGTGGCCCTCGCCGCGGCGCGCGAGCTGGCGGGGGAGACGGGGCCGCCGTTGTGGTTCCCGGCGGCGCTGGACGCGGGCTACCTGAACGAGCAGGGCGTCGAGACCGTCATGTTCGGGCCCGGAGACCTGGCGTTCGCGCACACCGACGCCGAGGTGGTGCCGCTGGAGCAGGTACGGCGAGCGGCCAGGGTCTACGCCGCGGCCGCCCTCCAAATGCTCGTGTAACCTCGCCGGAACGGACGAACGGCGAAGACAACCCCTCCGGAAAGAAAAAAGGGACCCTCCCGATGTCCCGCGACATCAAAAGGATCCCTTTCGCCGTTGTGGTGAAAATGCGGGCCGTCGGGCCTACTTCTTCATCCACCCCTTGTTGTTGTACCAGGCCAGGGCCCTGTTATAGAACTCGGGGAACATGATGTCTTTCGCCGGCGGAATCTTGAGATCCGCCGCGATGGACTTGCTCCAGACGGCCGACTCGATGTACGCCTTGATAGCTGACTCGGTGATCTGGCACCGGTTGGGGATGGACCCTCCGGCCACCTCGATCTCGTACATCTCCTTGCCGATGTCGTCGGGGTTGCGCATGACCTTCGTGATGACGTGCATCACCTCTTCCTTGTTCTTGGGGTCGTTCACGAAGGCACACCCGCGGATCAGGGTGCCGAACATGGCCTCGGCCTTGTCCGGGTTGTCCTTGATGTAGTTCTTGTTCATGGCGAGTTGAAGGAATGCGTATTCCTTGACGAACTGGTTCGCCGCACCAAGGATCTGCAAGTTTGCTTTCTTGGCCCGCAGCATCATGCCGAAAGTCAGCGAGCCCACGTCGATCTTGCCGCCCTTGACGCCCGCCAACCGTGCCGACGATCCGCCGACCTTGACCAGGCGGGCATCCTTCGTCGGGATGCCGGCCGCCTCGAGCAGCTTGAGGGACACGTAGACGTTACCCGAGGTGGGAGAGCTGATCCCGACCTTCACCGGCCGCGGCAGGTCTTTGTAGGACTTCACGTGTCTCCCGGCCACGAGCCAGTACGGCAACACGTTCATCTCGCTGCCGATGACTCGAATGTTGCTGCCCTTTCGAATGGCCAGGGGGATATTGTCGTCCGAGCCGAAGAAGGGGAGCTGGCCCCGTTCCAGGGCGAGGACGGCGGCGTTCTCACCACCCGATACCGAGTAGACTCTGGCGTTGTAGCCGATGTCCTTGAAGAAGCCCTTGTAGATGGCCGTCTGCTCCACCAGGGCGGTGGTGGTGCTGGTCATCGCAACCGGGATTCGAAGATCCTCCTGTGCGAGCACCTGGCCGCCCCATAACAGGCTGGCTCCCAGAAAGGCCGCGGCGATTCCTTTTGCAATGCGCTTATGTTTCATGCGTAGTCCTCCTTTGCTATTTTTTCATCCAGCCCTTGTTGTTGTACCAGGCCAGGGCCTTCTCGTAGAACTCGGGGAACATGATCTCCCTGATGGGCGGGATCTTGGCGTCCGCCGGAAGAGACTTGGTCCAGATCGCCGAATCAAGGTAGGCTTGGATGCCCGCCTCGGTGGCCTGGCGACTCTTCTTGCGACAAGTTCATGTTTCATTGGCTCCCCTCCTTGTACGTGAGATTCAGCCCAGAACTCCGCTTTTCTGCCGTTCCATAGGGTGTGGGTGTGGTCATGCTTGATCACCCCTCCTCCTTACTCCTCCATGGCCTTGCGCGCCTCGTCCGCCAAAAGCTCCCAGATGTCGTGTTTGATCTGCAGGAACTCGGGCTCTTCCTTGACTCGGAGGGTCCGGGGCGTCGGGAAGGGCACCTTGATCTCCTTCATGATTGTCCCCGGCCTGAAGCTGAAGCAGAACACGACGTCGGAAAGAAACACGGCCTCCTCGATGTCGTGGGTCACGAACACGACAATCTTGCCCGAGTTCTTCCAATCAATCATCCGCTGGAGCTCTTCCTGCATAAGAAGCCGCGTCTGCGCGTCCAGGGAGGCGAAGGGTTCGTCCATGAGCAGGATTTCCGGATCGACCGCCAGCGCGCGGGCGAGGTTCACCCGCTGCTGCATGCCGCCGGACAATTCGTGAGGGTAGTGGCTCTCGAAGCCCCGCAACCCGACGATCTGCGTATACTTGTCGCAGATCTCCAGTCTCTCCGTGGCGGACTTCGTGCGGTCGTTCTCGATGCCGAACTTGATATTGTCGGTGACGTTGCGCCAGGGCAGCAGCAGGGCCTGCTGGAACACCACGGCCTTGTCGGGCGTCGGACCGGTCACTTCCACGCCGTCCAATACGACTCGGCCCTTGGTAGGGGGCAGCAGCCCGTGGATCATGTGCAGCAACGTCGTCTTGCCGCAACCGCTGGGTCCCACGAACGAATAGAACGTCCCGGGCCGGAGATCCATGTCGACGCCGCCCACGGCATGGACCGTCTCCCCGGTGGGTTTCACGAAGGTCTTGTGGATTTGCTCTACCTGAATCGATGACGACACGGACTACTCCTGTAGTTGGGAATCACGCCAGGGCGCCATCCGGTGCTCGACCATGAGAATCACCTGATTGAGCACCACGCCGGTCCCGGCCAGCATGGCCGCGCACGACATCATGAGCGGCATGTTGAAGGTATCCAGTCCATAGAACAGTTGATAGCCGAGTCCCGCATACGCGCCGAAATACTCTCCCACGACGACTCCCACGATCCCGCGGGAGATGCCGAGGCGCAGCCCCGTAACGATGTAGGGGAGTGAACCCGGAATGAGGATCTTGTAGAGGACCTGATTCTTGGGAATGCAGAACGAGTTGGCCAGGGTCTGGAACTCCTTGCCGACGCTCAGAACCCCCGTGTAGGTGTTGAGGACGATGGGGACGACCGCGGTGATGAGGACGATGACGATCTTGGCCGTGAGGTCCACGCCGAACCAGATGATGATGAGCGGCGCCAGGGCCACGGACGGTGTGGCATAGACCGCGCTGAGCCAGGGATCGAAGAATTCGCGGAATACCCGGCTGATCCCGAAGATCATACCGAGGGCGATGCCCGCGAACGCGGCCACGCTGAATCCCCAGAAGAACTCAATTCCGCTGATGCGTAGATCGTCAAGGATCTCGCCGCTGGCGAAGAGGCCGTAGGTGTAGGTAACGACCCGCCACGGGCCCACGAAGAACAACTCGCTGTTGACCTGCCAGTCGGCGAACGACCAGAACAACGCCACGATGGCGATGCCGAAGATGGCGTTCAGCCATTTTCGTTGCGACTGATAGATGCTTGACAAGGCTTCCATGGGTCTGCTCCGGCTCTCTCGACTCAGACTAAAGTCTGTCTGTAAGGCGTGGCCCAGCGCTCAACGAACTTCAGGATCTCGTTGCCCGCGATGCCCATGATGGTCAAGAGCGAGATGCCCACCATCATTTCGGCCACGTGGAACGTCTGTGTGGCGTGGTCGATCATGTAACCGATGCCCGCCTCGGCACCGAACAACTCGGCTACCATGATGGTGACCACCGACCGGGAGTAGCCCAGCCTCAGCCCCGCAATCAGGAACGGCAGCGATCCCGGTATGATGATCTTGGTCAGCATGGACCAGAAGGGGATGTTGAAGGCCCGACCCAGCATGCGGAACTCACCCTGCACGTTCTTGATGCCGGCCTGGGTGTTGATGATCACGGGAAACACCGAGGCGAGGGTGATGACGCCGACCTTGGAGGCGATGCCGAGGCCCAGCCAGATGATGAACAGCGGCGCCGCCACCGAACGCGGTGTGGCGTAGAGGCCCACCAGGATGGGCGAGAACATCTCGTCCATGGTCCGGCTGAAAGCCACCACCGCGCCGATGACGACGCCCAGGATCATGGCGAGGCTGAAGCCGTAGATCAGCTCGGTGCCGCTGTATTCGATGTGCTCCCAGAACCGCGGCTCGTAGATCAGCACGCCGAGTTCCATCACCATTGCCACCGGGCCGGTGAAGAAGTCGGGATCGTCGAAGATGAAGTCGATGAACTCCCACGTCAACAGGGCCAGGACCACGGACAGGCAGAAGTTGATACCGATGCGGTGGCGGTTGTAGACACCCTTCACGGACGCGGCAAGAGAAGGGTCGGGTGTGTCTTCGATAGGTATTGGTTGTGTTTTGCTCATGGATTCCGATGGGCGCAGAGATGGGGACAAAAGCGATTAAACCCTGCCTCTTACGAGTATTGGCGCACCTTGTCAAGCGGTTTTGGCTATTTGCCGTCAGACCCTGATGACTTCATCCACTTGGTCGATTTCCGCGAGCCTCACGCGCACGTCTCCGCCCTTGGACATCTCGACCTGCTTGCCCACGAAACGGGCTTCGACGGGAAGCTCCCGTCCGCCGCGGTCCACCATCACGGCGAGAAAAATGGCCCTGGGCCGCCCCAATGCCATGAGGTGATCCACGGCGGCGCGCACCGTGCGCCCCGTATGCAGCACGTCATCGAACAGGATCACGGTCTTGTCGTTCACCTCGAAGGGTATATGGGTGGCGTCGATGCGTCCCTTCGGCAGCAACGTGTTCAGGTCGTCGCGATAGAGCGTGGCGTCGAGCTCGCCCACGGGAACCGGCAAGTCGTGCCTTTCCTTCAGCACCCCGGCGACCCGCCGGGCCAGGGTCGGGCCGCGGGTCCGTATGCCCACGAAGGCCAGCGAACCGGAGTCGGCGTACTCCTCGGAGATCCGCTTGGCAAAGCCCGCCAGAACTCTTTTGATCTGTGGACCGCTGAGCACTTGGGTTTTCTTGGTTGCCTTAGATTTCTGCATGGGCGGCTCGAAGCAGGGTCTCCACCAGAAGCTGGGTGCCGAGGCAGATGTCCTCGGGATCGGTCCATTCCGTGGGGTTGTGACTCACCCCGTTGGTGCTGGGAATGAAGATCATGCCGGTGGGGGTGATCTTGGCCATCTGCATGGCGTCGTGGCCGGCTCCCGACGGCATGACCTCGAAGGGGATCTCCCGTTCCTCGCAGGTCGTACGGATGAGCGAGATCGCTCGCGGGTGCAGCGCCACCGGCTCCTCGTCCCGAATCGTCAGGACCTCGACCTTCAGGCCCCGCTCCCGGGCGATTCGCCGCGCCCGCTTCTTGATCAGTCCGGTCACCTTGCGCTTGGAGGAGGCGGTGATGCTGCGCACGTCCACTTGCAACTCCGTCCGTCCCGGGATCGCGTTGATGACCCCCGGCTCCACCTTGATGGCGCCCACCGTGCCCACCACCCGGCCCTTGTCCTCGGCGGCGTGCTCCCGGCAGACCTCGTCGATGTAGGTGATGAGGTATCCTGCCGCAACCAGCGCGTCCTTGCGCATTTCCATGGGCGTGGTGCCGCTGTGGTCCGCCTGGCCCCGGAAGACGACCCTGAATCGGCTGGGGGCGGCGATGGCGGTCACGACGCCGATCTTCTTCTTCCTGGATTCGAGCACGGGACCCTGCTCGATGTGGAGCTCGAAGTAGGCCTTGATGGTCTTCGGGTCGCGCTTCAGGGACGCGAGGTTCTCCCGGTAGATGCCGAAGCTCGACAGCACGTCTTCCAGCCGCGTGCCGCCGGCGTCCACCGCGTTGACGAAGTCATCCATGGTGACGTCGCCCGCCACCAGGCTGCTGCCCAGGGTCGAAAAGCCGAAACGGCTTGATTCCTCGCCCACGAAACAGACGCTCTCCAGCGGCGCCGGCAACCGCACGCCGCTTTCCTTGATCGTCCGGACGGCTTCGAGGGCGCCGATGACCCCCACCGGGCCGTCGTATCTCCCTCCCTGGATAACGGAATCGAGGTGCGACCCGGCCAGCACCGCGGGTCCTTCCTGCGCCGCCGGGAGCCGTCCGAAGATGTTGCCGGCCGCGTCCACGTGCACGTCGAGGCCGGCCTGGTTCATCAGGTGGACCAGCAACTGCCGGGATCGCAGCTCATGGACCGAGAACACCAGCCGCGTGACCGAACCGCCCTCGCCCAAACCGATGCGCGAGACCGCGTTGAGGTCGCGCAACAGCCTGTCTTTATTGATCTCGGGGGCTTCCATCCAGCGACTCGATCCATTCGGAAAGGAATGCATGGTAACAGGAAAGCACCGACGGAAACAACGGCTGGCAAAGCATCATCGGTCGTGCTAATAAGCCTCACCGGCCGGGCTCCGGAAGTGCCCGGCGAGTGAACCGCCATTCGACCTTGAGGAACCGCATCCATGTCAGAGACCGGAAAAAGAATCGCCGAGTTGCTGCTGAGCACACAATCCATTCAGGTGTACGACGAGCGGCCGTTCGTGTTCGTCTCGGGGCGGGTCTCGCCGGTCTACATCGACTGCCGGCGGCTGCTTTCCTTCCCCGAGGCGCGGGACGAAATCCTTGAAGCGTTGGCCCAGATCGCGCGCCGCGACATCGGGCTCGACAACATGGATGTGGTGGCCGGCGGCGAGACCGCGGGCATTCCCTATGCCGCCTTCGTGTCCCACTACCTGCGGAAGCCCATGATCTACATCCGCAAGAATCCCAAGGGCTACGGGCAGACCAACCAGATCGAAGGGGTTCTCGAGGAGGGACAGCGGGTCACGCTGGTCGAAGACCTGGTGACCGACGGGTTCAGCAAGCTCCGCTTCAACATCGGGGTGCGCGCGCAGAAGGCCCGGATCACGCACTGTCTCTGTGTTTTCGAGTACAGCTCGGATGATCTGGACCTGCACGAGGGAAAGAAGAACCTCGCCGACCACGACATCAGCCTCCACACCCTGGCCAACTGGGACGACGTCCTGAGCGCAGGCGAAGAGACCGAATTCTTTTCGGAAGACAGCAAGAACCAGCTCGTCGACTTCCTCAACGACCCCGCCAACTGGGGCCGCCGCATGGGATTCGAATAGCCTCCCTCCGCCCGTCATCCGGCACCCCACCCGTCATCCGACCCCACCGGTCATCCGGCACCCCGCCCGTCGTCCCGTGCTTGACCCGTTACCCCGGCACATCTCCCCGTCACCCCGGGCTTGACCCGGGGTCCAGGCGGGGCGGGAGGGCGGCGGATGCCCTCAATCCTCCTCGTAAATCTCCACGTCCACCGGTTTGCCGCCCACCGGCATGTCCGGACACGCGCTGAAGGCTGCCAGCAGATCCCGCTCCGCTTTCATGTCGACATGGGTCGGAGCCGCCGGCCGGATGGCCGTGTGCTGCATCAGCCCGGTCTTGCCGTC
Organism: uncultured Binatia bacterium (SeqCode); assembly: GCA_965218305.1. Classification (GTDB taxonomy): domain Bacteria; phylum Desulfobacterota; class Binatia; order UBA9968; family JAJDTQ01; genus JAJDTQ01. The sequence continues at coordinate 4,022,773 of OZ244617.1, forward strand.
GATGATCATGTGCTGGAAGATGTTGAACGGGCTCGGGATGTCCTCGGGCGCGATGTCGTAGGGCGCCAGCGCCTTGGACAGGTTCTCCCAGCAGCCGTGGTCCGGGATCTCGTCGTCCCCGTAGTCCCGGTGGTAGTACTCCCGCAGCCGCCCTTCCTCCTTGGCCAACTGGAAACGGCGTCCGCTGCACATGCCTTTCTGCAGGTCGTGGGTCCCTTCCTCGAAGGTATCCGCCACGATGGTCATGAAATGCTGGTTGTCCCGGGACATCAGCTTGTCGCCGGTGCTCAGGAAGATCTTCCCGTTGTAGACCTTGCTGCGGGCCTGATCGAACCGTTCCCGCAGGTTGTGCCGGTCCAGCACCAGGAAGTCCACCGTGGACATGGCGATGATGCGGATGATCTGACCCTTCTTGAGGTCCCCGGACCAGCCGCTGTTGGCGGGTATGTGCTCGCGTAATACCTGTTTCATGTGGGCCTCCTTTGTAGCCGCAATCTGACCCGGCGGGCGCGAATTTTCAACCGCCTCCCGACGAATGCGACGGAACCGGTCCCGCGTAGGTCGGATTAGCGAAGCGTAATCCGACACGGACATTCACCGGATGGCGGTGATGAGCACCACTCCCAGCACGATGAGTCCCGCGGCCACCACTTTCCGCACAGTGATGACCTCCACCTCCCGCAGGAACACCGCGGACAGCACCAGGCTGTAGAGCGGGCTGAGACTCGCCAGCGGCGCGACGATGACCACGTCCGACAGGTAAAGGGACATGTACACGCTGGCGACGCCCAGGGTGACGGCACAGCCGGCCATGACGAAGTAGCCCAGGGACTGGCGGTTGAAAGTGACGTTGGACCAATTCCGAGTGACGGACAGGGACACGGCCACGGCGACAAAGGACGTGCCGGTGGTGACCGCCGCCGCCAGGATCGGCAGGGTGATCTGCGCCAGGCCGATCTTGCGGATGACCTGGGTGGAGCCGGCGACGAAGGCGCTCAACAGCGGCAGGGTGACGAAAATGTTCATCCACGCGCCGGTCTTCTCCTCCCGCATGCTGAGCAGGGTGATGCCGCACACCACCAACGCCGTTCCCCCGCCCACCGCGGGAGTGAGCTGCTCCCCCAGCACGGCGATGGCCATCAGCGACGAGAACAGCGGCGTGGTGGCCCGGAGCGGCGCCGTCACCGCCACCCCGACCTTCTCCACGCTCAGGTAGGCCAGGTAACGGGTGCCGCCGGGCTGGATCAGGCCCACCAGCACGAAGATCAACAGCTCCGGACGGAGGATCTGGTCCAGCGGGAGCACCGCCAAGACGAAGCTCCAGAAGGCCAGCACGTTGATGGCCAGGGAGATGACGGTGGCGGTGATCGGGTTGCCGTGCGCCAGCCCCTTTTTCAGCAGGATCAGGTTGATGGCGGTGAAGAGCCCGCAAGCGAGGGCGAAGGCTTCGGCTGGGATCACGTGAGAGGCGTGGAATACGTCAGGCGCGCGGCGGTCAGAAACGGATGACGGCGGCGCCCCAGGCGAAGCCGGCGCCGAAGGCGTTCAGCAGAACGATATCGCCGTCAGCGATGCGGCCCTCCCGCCGGACCTCGTCCAACGCCACGGGGATGGAGGCCGCCGAGGTATTGCCGTACTTGTGAACGTTGACGATGACCTTCTCCATGGGGATGCAGAGCCGGGCGGCCAGGGCGGTGATGATCCTCCGATTGGCCTGGTGCGGGACCACGAGGGACACGTCGTCCACGCAGAGCTGGGCCTCCTCGAGGACCCGGCGGCTGATCTCTTCCATGGACCGGACGGCTACCTTGAAGACTTCCTTGCCGTTCATGAAGATCGAGTGCTCCCGGTTCTCCACGGTCTCCTGCGTGGCCGGGCGTTTGGAGCCGCCGGCCCGTACGTAGAGGGTTTCGGCATACGAGCCGTCGGTCTGGAGGCGGGCGCTGAGGATACCCCGATCGTCGTCGTCGCTGACCCCCAGGACGGCGGCGCCGGCGCCGTCACCAAACAGGATACAGGTGCTGCGGTCCTGCCAGTTGAGAAAACGGCTCAGGACGTCGGTGCCCACCACCAGGGCCTTGCGGATCCGTCCGGACCGGATGAACATGTCGCTTACCGAAAGGGCGTTCAGAAAACCCGAGCAGGCGGCGTTCACGTCGAACGAGAACACGCCCTTGGCCCCCAGCTTGGCTTCCAGGACGCACGCGAGGCTGGGAAACTGGTAGTCCGCCGTACAGGTCCCCACGATGATGGCATCCAGGTCCCCGACCTCGAGGCCGGCGTTTTCCAGGGCCCGCTCCGAAGCGAGCCGCGCCAGGTCCGAGGCGGCCTGGTCCTCCTCCAGCACGCGCCGTTCCTTGATACCCGTGCGGGTGGTGATCCACTCGTCGCTGGTGTCGACGATCTTGGCGAGGTCATCGTTGGTGACCACCGTGGCGGGGACGGCGGAGCCCGTACCCATGATGGCGCTTCGCGGTGCTGTTTGTGTCATGAGGCCTTCCTGAGCAGGATGCAGGCGTTGGTGCCGCCGAAACCAAAGGAATTGGAAAGGGCGACCCCGATGGCCGCCTGCCGCGGCTCGTTGGGTACGTAGTCGAGATCGCAGTCGGGATCCGGCGTCTCGTAGTTGATGGTGGGCGGCAGCATGCCGTGGTGAAGCGCCAGCACGCTGTAGATGGCCTCCACGGCCCCGGCCGCGCCCAGGAGATGGCCGGTCATGGACTTGGTGGAGCTCACCGGGATGCGGTGCGCCTGGTCGCCGAAGACCGTCTTGATGGCCGTGGTCTCGTTGGCGTCATTGTACGGGGTCGAGGTGCCGTGGGCGTTGATGTAGTCCACGTCCGCCGGCGTGACCCCGGCATCCTCGAGGGTCAGCGCCATGCAGCGGGCGGCTCCTTCGCCTTCCGGGGCAGGGGAGGTGATGTGATAGGCATCGCCGTTGGTCCCGTAGCCGATCATCTCGGCATAGATCCGGGCGCCCCGGCGCAGGGCGCGCTCGCGTTCCTCCAGCACCAGCATGCCCGAGCCTTCCGACATGACGAAACCGTCGCGCTCCTTGTCAAAGGGCCGGCTGGCACGCTCCGGCTCGTCGTTCCGCGTGGACAGCGCCTTCATGGCCGCGAACCCGCCCAAGCCCAGCGGAGTCGTGGCCGCTTCGGTGCCGCCCGCGATAACGGCGTCCTGCCGGCCGTTGCGAATCAGATGGAACGCCTCTCCCATCGCATTGTTGCCGGACGCGCAGGCTGAAGTGGGGGTCCAGTTGACCCCTTTCAGGCCGTAGCGGATGGCGATCTGGCCCGGCGCCAGGTTCGAGATGACCTTGGGAATAAAGAACGGGGAGATCCTGCGCGGGCCCTGCTTCATGTACACTTCATGGTAGTGCTCGATGGTGGCGATGCCGCAGAACCCCACCCCCACGATGGACCCGGCCCGAAACGCCTCATCGTCGCTGACCGAGAACCCGCTGTCCTCCACCGCCAGTTGGGCCGCGGCCAGGGCGAACTGCATGAACAGGTCCATCTTCTTGACTTCCTTGGCGTCGATGAAGTCCTGGGGGTTGAAATCGTCGACCTGGCCGCCGATCCGGCTGGAGAAGGCTTCGATGTCATCGAAACCGTTGAGGGGGCCGATGCCCGAGCGCCCGGCTTGAATCGCGTCCCAGTTGGCGTCCACGCCGATGCCCAGGGGCGTCAACATCCCCATTCCGGTAATGACGACTCTGCGTCCGTCAGGATTTCCCATGGCGTGTGTCAGGCTTCTTTACCAATTGTGTCAGGCTGCTCTACCAATACTTCTCGCGGATTTGAAGCACGTCCCGGATGCGCGCGGCAATGCGTTCGCCGCCGGCTTCCAGTTGGACGGCCTCCTCCGACTGCATGCGATCGAGCACCGTGGCCACGGAGTTGCGCAACGCCGCGAGGTCGTAGCCGCCCTCCAGCAGGAAGGCGATCTTCCCGCCGGTGTGTTTCCGGGCCAGCTCCAGCAGCGCGTCCGCCATGACGCCGAAGCCGCGTTCGGTGACGTTCATGGCCGCCAGGGGATCGTCGCGGTGCGAATCGAAGCCGGCCGACACCAGCAGCCAATCGGGGTCGTAGCGTTCGATGGCCGGCACGATGATCTCCCTGAAGACCGCCAGGTATTCGGCGTCACCGCAGCCCGCGGGTAGCGGGACGTTGACCGTGTATCCCTCGCCCTTGCCACGGCCGACCTCGTCGGCGGCCCCGGTCCCCGGATAGTAGGGGTACTGGTGCGTCGACAGGAACAGTACCGAGGGATCGTCGTAGAAGGCGTCCTGCGAGCCGTTGCCGTGGTGCACGTCCCAGTCGATGATCGCTACCCGCCGGGCGCCGTGCGCCTTCTGGAGATACCGGGCGCCGATGGCCACGGTGTTGAACAGGCAAAAACCCATGCCTCGGTCGCGCAATGCGTGATGCCCGGGCGGCCGGACCAGGGTGAAGCCGTTGCCGTAGTCGGACGCCGCCACCGCATCCAGGAGTTGCAGGAACCCGCCCACCGCCATCAGGGCCACGCCGAAGGAGTCCCGGCAGGTGATGGTGTCCCCGTCCAGCGCGAACTGGTTGTGCTCGGAAGTGGAGCGGACCAGGTCGATGTAGCCCGCGCCGTGACACAGCTCCAACTCCTCCTGTACCGCCGCGCGAAGCGGCAGCAACTCGAACTCGGCGCTGCCGGCAACGACTTCGCCGGCGAGGTCGAGGAGAGTCTTGATACGTTGTGGGCTCTCGGGATGATAAGGGCCGGGTTGGTGCTTCAAGAACACGGGGTCGGCCACGATGGCGGAACGAGGCATGCTGCGGAGCACCATACCACCGCGGAACAGACGGAGTCAAAGCGCGAACCGCCCCTTCGCCCCACTGCATGGCACTCTTTGACTCGCTCCCGCAAATGCCTTAGCCTACCCTCAGGGAGTCGAAATGTTTGGTATCGGAATGCCGGAGCTGCTCTTGATCCTGGCGGTGGCCCTGATAGTCCTGGGGCCCAAGAAACTGCCGGAGATGGCGCGCGCCCTGGGGCGGGGACTCGCCGAGTTCCGCCGCACCACGGACGACGTGAAGCGGGAAGTGCAGGCCGCGGCGGACGAGATCGATACGCCTCCGGAGACTGACAACACGACTACCGAGCCGTCCGGAGAAGGCGAACCCGCCAATACCATTTCTCCAACGGGCGATCCCACCAAGAAAGAGTGAACGCGGACGAAGGAGCGGGCGGAGAGGAGGAAGGGGAGCGGCTGTCGAACGACGCCAGCATGTCCCTGACGGCTCACCTCGAGGAACTTCGCTCCCGACTCATCAAATCCTCCCTGGCCGTGCTGGCCGGCTTTGTCGTTTGTTATCTCGCGGCCGAGTATCTCATCCGGTTCATGACCGCGCCCCTGCTCAAGCTGGAAGCTTCCGGCCTCACCGTGATCGGTACGGGTGTGGCCGAGGCATTCTTCGCGAAGTTGAAAGTGGCGTTCGTGGGGGCGATCTTCCTGGCGCTGCCGGTGCTGCTGTGGCACGCCTGGAAGTTCGTGGCTCCGGGCCTCTACCGCCACGAACAACGCTATGCCAAGGGGTTCGTCTTCTTCGGCACGTTCTTCTTCCTGCTGGGAGCGGGATTCTGTTACGTCGTCATCTTCGACATCGGCTACCGCTTCTTCCTGGAGCAGTACCGGCAGCTCGACATCCGTCCGGCGATCCGCGTCAGCGAGTACCTGTCGTTCTCGTCCAAGCTGATGCTGGCCTTCGGGGTGGTCTTCGAGTTGCCGGTGGCGGGGGTCTTCCTGGCCCGGGTGGGGCTCATCGACCATCGGATGATGATGCGGCAGTTCCCCTACGCCTTTCTGGGCATGGTCGTGCTGGGCGCCGTCCTCACCCCGCCCGACGTGATCTCGCAGGTGCTGCTGGCGCTGCCGTTGACGGCGCTCTACGGTCTCACCATCGTGCTGGTCTATTTCATGCGGCGGAAGGACGGAAAGGACGAGGAGGAGGACGAGGATTAGCGGGGTACGCGTCGGGTCGGCCAGCGGGCGGCATGGCCCGGCGTTTATTCGACGATCGCGAGCACCTGTCCGGATTCCACCGACTCCCCGGTCTTGACGCGGAGCTCCTTGACCTCGCCGTCGCCGGGCGCCCGCACCTCGTTCTCCATCTTCATGGCTTCGACGATCACCAAGCCCTGTCCCTTGGCCACGGTGTCGCCCTCGTTCACCAGCACGGCCACCACCTTGCCGGGCATGGGGATCTTGACCTCCTGCCGGCCGGACACTTCGATCCCGGACTGCCGGCCGCCCACCCGGACCTGCCGCTCGTCGGACATGCTGATGCGGTAGGTCCGGCCGTCCAGCAGCACGCGGTACTCGTCCTCGGTGGTGTCCACGTCCACCTCGAAGGACCGGTTGTCGATCAGCAGCGAGTAGTTGTTGCGGCCGGTCCGCCTCCCGTCCACCATGAACTCGTGCCCGTCCACCACCACCTTGTAGAGGGACTTCTCGGTTTCGGTGATGCGCACCACGGAAGTCTGGCCGCCGAGCTTCGCGATGAATGCCATGACTTTACCACGCGCGTCTTGGGCCCGACCCGCCGGAGTGGAGCTGCAGCCCCTCCCGGCGGCCGACCTCGCGCCATTCCGACTTCTCCGCCGCCCCTTTCTCCACCATCTGGAGCGCCCGTTCCTGCTCCCGGTGGAGGGCCACGATGGCCGCTGAGGCCAGCGCCACGTGACGGTCCGGATAGACCTGCTCCATGGCCATGAAGCCGCGCTGCTCGTCCACGAACCCGGTGTAGACGTCGGCCTCGATGAACTGGGGGTGGCGCAGCATCCACTGATGAAAGGGGATGTTGGTCTTGACGCCGCGGACCTGGTACTCGCGCAGGGCCCGCTTGAGGCGCCGTATGGCCTCCGCCCGGTCTTCGCCCCACACGATCAGCTTGGCGATCATGGGGTCGTAGTGGATCGGGATCTCCGCGCCCTCGTAGACGCCGCAGTCGTTGCGGATGCCGAATCCCTCCGGCAACCGCAATCCCTCGATCTTTCCCGGAGACGGCATGAAGTCGGTCTCCGGGTCCTCGGCGTAGATGCGGCATTCGATGGCATGCCCGGTGGTACGGATCTGGCGCTGCGACCAGGGCAGGGGCGTTCCCGCGGCCACGTTGATCTGCGCCTTCACCAGGTCGATGCCCACCACCCGCTCGGTAACGGCATGCTCCACCTGCAGGCGGGTGTTCATCTCCAGGAAGTAGAAGTTCTTGTGGCGGTCCACCAGGAACTCCATGGTGCCGACGCCGGTGTAGCCGAGCGCCTTCGCTCCCTGCGCTGCGGTCTTGCCCATGGCTTTCTGCATCCGGGTATCGATGGTCGGCGCGGGACATTCCTCGATGATCTTCTGGTGGCGCCGCTGGATGGAGCACTCCCGGGTGGACAGGTGCAGCACCTTGCCGTAGATGTCGGCCAGGAGCTGGACCTCGATGTGGCGGCAGCGCTCGAGGTATTTCTCGACGTAGAGGCGGGAGTCGCCGAAGGACGAGGCCGCCTCGGAGCGCGCCGCACGATAGGCCGAGCGTATTTCATCGCTGGACTCCACCAGCCGCAGCCCCTTGCCGCCGCCGCCTGCCACGGCCTTGAGGACGCAGGGGTAGCCGATGGCCTCGGCGGTCTCCAGCACCTCCTCCTCGGAGCTGAGGATGTCCTCGGAGCCCGGAATCACCGGCAGCCCCGCCTTTTTCATCAGCGCCCGGGCATTGACCTTGTCGCCCATCTGCTTGATGACCTCCGGCGAGGGTCCCAGAAAGACGATGCCGGCTTCCTCGCAGGCCCGGGCGAACGATGCGTTCTCGGCGAGAAAGCCGTAGCCCGGGTGGATGGCATCGGCACGGCTCTTCCCGGCGGCGTCGATGATCCGGTCGATGCGGAGATAGCTCTCCGCGGAAGGGGCCGGTCCCACCGGATAGGAGTAGTCGGCGTACTTGACGTGAAGCGCCTCGCGGTCGGCCTCGGAGTAGACCGCGACGCTCTGGATATCCAGCTCGCGGCACGCCCGTATGATGCGGACGGCGATCTCGCCGCGGTTGGCCACCAGGATCCGTTTGAACATCTTCGGACGACTCCGCTACTCGCCGCGGCCTTAGAGCGGGATGTTGCCGTGTTTTCTGGGCAGGCTGTTGTCCCGCTTCTTCTTCAGCATCTCCAACAAGCGAATGAGCGTGGGGCGCGTGTCCTCGGGCACGATGATGGCGTCGAGGTTGCCGAGCTCGGCGGACCGGAACGGGTTGGCGAACATCCTCCGGTAGTCGTCCACCAGCTTCTGCCGGGTCTTCTTCTCGTCCTTCGCTTCCTTGAGCTCGTTGCGGAAGACGATGTTGATGGCCCCTTCCGGTCCCATCACCGCGATCTCGGAGGCCGGGTAGGCCAGGTTGACGTCGCCCCGCAGGAACTTGCTGGCCATGACGATGTAACCGCCGCCGTAGGCCTTCCGGGTAATGATCGTGATCTTCGGCACCGTGGCCTCGGCATAAGCGAACAGCAGCTTCGCTCCGTGGCGGATGATGCCGTCGTACTCCTGCCCGGTGCCGGGAAGGAAGCCGGGTACGTCCACGAACGTGATCACCGGGATGTTGAAGCAGTCGCAGAACCGCACGAACCGCGCGGCCTTCACCGAGGCGTTGATGTCGAGACATCCCGCCAGATGGGCCGGCTGGTTGGCGATGATTCCCACCGTCCGTCCCCCCAGCCGCGCGAACGCCACCACCATGTTGAGAGCGAACTCCTTGTGGACCTCGTAGAAGTAGCCCTGGTCCACCACGGCGCCGATCAGATCCTTCATGTCGTAGGGAAGGTTGGGGTTCTCCGGCACCACGTGCTGCAGCCGCTGGTCGCGCCGGTGGGGGTCGTCCTCGGTGGGATGAAACGGCGGCTCTTCCAGGTTGTTGCTGGGCAGGAAGCTCATGAGCTCACGCATCATGAGCAGGCAGTCCTTGTCGTTGTCCGCTGAGAAATGCGCCACGCCGCTTTTCCGGGTATGGGTCTCGGCGCCGCCCAGCTCTTCCTTGGTGACCTCCTCGTGGGTCACGGTCTTGATGACGTCCGGCCCGGTGATGAACATGTACCCCGTGTTCCGCGTCATGAAGATGAAGTCGGTGATGGCCGGCGAGTAGACGGCGCCCCCGGCGCAGGGTCCCATGATGGCGGAAATCTGGGGGACGACGCCCGAAGCCGTGACATTGTTGGCGAAGATGCGGGCATAGCCGTCCAGGCTGACGACGCCTTCCTGGATGCGCGCGCCCCCGGAATCGTTGATGCCCACGATGGGAGCGCCGTTCTGCATGGCCAGCTCCTGGACCTTGCAGATCTTGTCCGCCACCACCCCGCTAAGGCTGCCCCCGAAGACGGTGAAGTCCTGGGCGTAGACGAAGACGTTGCGGCCGTCGATGGTGCCGGAGCCCGTGACCACGGCATCGCCCGGGATCTTCTGATCCTGCATGTCGAAATCCGTGCACTCGTGGGTCCGCAGCCGGTCCAGCTCCACGAAGCTGCCCTGGTCCAGAAGGATTTCGATGCGTTCCCGAGCCAGCAGCTTGCCCTCCTTGTGCTGCCGGCGAATGCGCACCTCGCCGCCGCCGAGCTCCGCGCGGCGGTCCAGTTCCTTCAGTCTGAGAAGCCGATCCTCTACAGCCATCAACGCCCCTTACCTGCCGCCTTCCGGTGGTCCATGCCGGTTCCGTCCCCCGGGCCTTGCGGTGTCGTGATACGGCCTGCCGGCCGCGTGCACGGCTCCGTCTCTTGACCCGGGAAGGTCGCCGCGGCTATCAATGTCGGTGGGTCCATTCACCATATGAAAACCCTGTGGATCATAGGCTCCACGGAGCAAAAATTCAAGGATTGCCCCGGATTCCGTCCTTCTTCCAGGCTACCCGACCCATGACCGGATCATCCGCATACCCGTTTTTCTCGGATCCGCCGCCGCGAATCGCGGGGCATCGCGGCGCCGCCGGCACCATGCCGGAGAACACCTTGGAATCCTTCAGCCGCGCCCTGGAGGAGGGTGCGACCTTCATCGAGCTGGATGTCCACGCCACCCGCGACGGCGAGATCGTCATCATCCACGACGAAACCGTCCAGCGGACCACCGATGGTGAGGGTTCGGTGCGGGAAATGGACCTGGCTGAGATGAAGCGGCTTGACGCCGGTTTCCGCTTCACCGCCGACGGCGGCGCCACCTATCCGTTCCGGGGCCTGGGGATCCGGGTTCCCACCGTGCGGGAGTTCTTCTCGGGCTTTCCCCGGGCCAAGGCAACGCTGGAGATCAAGGAGTTGTCGGCGGCGGCCACCGAGACGCTGTTCGATCTCATCGAGGAGTTCGGCAAGGCACAGCAGGTGTTGCTGGCGGCCGAGAACGACGCGATGATGGGCGCCGCGCGCTCGGTCATGCGTGACCGGGGACTGTCCGTCGCCACGGGATTCTCCACGGGCGAGATCCGCGCCGTCGTGACGGCGTTGTGGACGGGCAAGGAACCGCCTCCCGACGTTGGCGGCCAGGCCCTCCAGATCCCGCGGCGTTACCAGGGCATGGAGCTCGTCACTCCGGCGTCGGTGGCGGCGGCCCACGGGCTCGGCGTCGAGGTCCACGTCTGGACCGTCAACGAGGTGGACGAGATGAAGGAGCTCCTGGCCCTCGGCGTCGACGGCATCATCACGGACTACCCCGCCCGCCTGCGGGATCTGGTTGGTCGATCCGAAACGGATTGAGGCAACCTCCCTGCCCATGCAACACGAAAGGCCGGACCCGCGCATGGCGCCGCTGCTCGACGCGCTGGAAGAAACGGACAAGGCGTCGATCCGCCGCGCCGTGGAGGGGCTGGTGGCCCTGGCGGCCGAGGAGCCGGGAGTCGCCGAGGTGCTCGCCGAACGGCTGCGTACCGCGCCGCGGTGGCCTGTCGCCTATGCCTTGGGGCAGATCACCCGCCCGTCCGCGCCCTGTATCGAAGTGCTTGCCTGGGGACTCGGGAGCGGCGACCAGGACCTTCGGTGGGCCACGCAACTACTGCTTACGGACCTCGGGAAGCGCTATCCGGAGGTCGGGGCTCGTCTGGAGGGTCTGTTGAGCCACGGTTCGGCCACCCAGCGACGAATGGCGGTCTACTGCCTGCGGGATATCGGGGAGGCCGGGGCCGGTCTGCCGGACGCTTTGCTGACGGCCATTCAGGACCCGGAACCGCTGGTCCGAGTGGCCGTGATCACCACTCTCGCGAAGGCCCCCAAGGTCGGGACGGAAGCGCTGGACGCCCTAAGGAGGGCCGCCGCGGACGATGGGGACGTCCGGGTACGGAACGCCGCGGGGTTCGCCGTGAAGCGGCTTTCGGAAGGACAGACGTCGTAAGCGATGACAAAGGTTTTGACAAATGCACCCTCCTCCCTTAGGATAGGGGCCAGCAGAGAAAGGAGGTGGTTAAAATATGTGTGATTTATGTAGCTGCGAGGTGACTGAGACCTAGGCTCTCGAGCCATTCGGAATTGAGGGTCTGGTCAATTCCGGCAGTACACCGAGCCCTGGCTGGCCAATGTGTCAGCCAGGGCTTTTCATTTGTGGGTGCCATTTCCTGGCTGTTTTCGGGTTCCGAGCATTCGATTCCTCATGCGTCGCTGTTCAAGGTGTTTCCGCCCACCCGATGAAACTCGCCTGGCGGCCGGTGGCGCCGTCGCCGTTCCGCGTTTCGCGACGGTAGGAGAAAAACTCCGCCGGGTTGCACGCGGTGCAGGGGCCGGGCGAAGCGATGCGTTCCTCCGGTACTCCCGCCGCCCCCAGCAACGCGGCATTCAACCGTCTCAAGTCGAGGTAGGTCTTGCCGTCTCTTTGTTGCAACGAGGCCACCGCGTGGTCGCCCCACTGCCGTAGCAGAGGGCCGGAGACGTCGGGGCCGATCTCGTAGCAGCACGGCCCGATGGCCGGACCCAGGGCGCACCACAACTCCCGCGGCGGTACTCCATAGCGGCTCTCGATGTGCCGCACCGTCTTCGCGGCCAGCCCGGCCAGGGTGCCGCGCCAGCCCGCGTGGATCACCGCGGCCAGCCTTCGTTGGGCGCTACGGGTCCAGCAGGTGATGGGCACGCAGTCCGCCGTCAGCACGCCGAGGAACACGCCCGGCGCGTCGGTGACCATGGCGTCGCCATCGCCCGCGTCCTTGCACGGTTCGGCGACGTCGAGGACGGTATCGCCGTGCCGTTGCCCCATGGTGACCATGCGGGTGCCGGCCATGCCCACGGTCCGTTTCATGTCACAGTAGTTGTCCTTGACGGCCTGGGGGTCGTCGCCTACTCCGAAGGAGACGTTGAGGCCGGCATAAGCTCCGTGGCTGTTGCCGCCGCCCCGGCCCAGGAAACCGTGTCTCAGGCCGGGCTCCGACTCCCACTGGGGGACACGATAGACCGTCAGTCCCATGAGCTGTTCCTTCTCACAGTCAGGCCGCAGAACATGTCGGCGGGAGGATCTCCGGTAGGGGCGACCGGCCGGTCGCCCCTACATGCCTCGTTCGGGCAATCCAGTGCCTCCCCTTCTGCCCCGCGTTCCAATCGCCTAGAATTTTGCCAGCAGGCTGCCGAAGCCGTCGAGCCTGTCCGCAAGCCCGTTCTGCCGTAACGCGTACCAGTAGATGGCCGTGTTGATGGCGATGACCGGCTTGCCGAGCCGGCGTTCCGCCTCGTCCGCCAGCCGCGCCATGGCCAGGTTCGTGCCCACCTGCACCACCGCGTCCACGTCGTCGCCGTCCACCTCCCGGATCGCCGCCTCCAGCGTGTCCGCCTGGACATGGGCGATCTGCACCGGACTGTCGCACTTGAGCCCCTTGAGGCGCACCACCTCGTAGCCGCAGTCGGTGAAGAAGCGCACCACCTGGGCGTCTCCCACGGGCATGTACGGCGTGATCACCCCGATGCGCCGGATGCCGCCGTAGGCCTCGAACGCCGCCTCGCAGGCATAGGAGCCCATGGCGACCCCGACCCCCGCCCGCTGCTGCACCGCCTCCAACAGCCGCCGGCTTCCCTCGGCGCCGTCCCAGAAGGTTTCGGAGGACATGCCCATGATCAGATAGTCGGGCCGGCACGTCATCACCCGATCGATGGCGTTGTCCACCTCGGCGCGGATGTTCTCCATCAATTGCTCGAAATCCGCGTCGTCGTGGATGGGATCGTCGGGAATCCAGATACGCCCGAAGTGATTGGTCACACCGTGCGGTCTCATGTCGTCGAACTCGGGCTGCACCGAGGTATTCGTGGATGGGGCGATGACCGCGAATTTCCGCCGCCAGCCCAGTGCGTCAACCATTCATGCGCCTCCCCTGCTCGCGCGGGCGGCCCGGATCGAGGGCTGCTGGACGGGTGTTCATGCCGCAAGGTATAACACCACAGGGTCCCGGAACTGAAGCACGCAGACAGGACGACGGAGAGGACGAGATGGCGATACCGGAACGCTACAACACGGGTTACAACATCGGCGTGGGCGGGGCGGTGGTCCGCGACGGACGGCTGCTGTTCGTCCGGCGCGCGTCACGCCGCGGGCACGGCAACTGGCAGGTGCCCGGCGGCTTCATCGAGCCGGACGAAACCATCGAGGACGCGGTGGTCCGGGAGGTGGCCGAGGAAGCGGGAGTGGAGGCGGAGGTCCAGGGGGTGCTGGGGGTCCGCAGCCGGTTCGATGCCGACTCCGGCAACAGCCTGTACGTCGTATTGCTGCTCCGGGGACTTACCGCGGAGCCCAGGCCGGACGAGCGGGAGGTGGACCGGGCGGTGTACCTGACGCTGGACGAGATCCGGGCGCTGGACCCGCTGCCGCAGACTAACTGGGAGGTCGCGCAGAGCGCCCTGGCGCCCGAGCCGCGGCTGCTGATGCCCAAAACGGTGTCGAATCAGCGGGGTCAGATCTTCAACCTGTTCATCGGATAACCGCGCCGCGCGGCGCGGCCGTTTGGTTGCAAGATCGGACCCCTCATGTTACACGAAAGCCCCATGAACAACGTGGAACCGAGGTACGCTGCGCTCGCGGAGAAATCCCTCGCCGGGCAACTCCTGTCGCCCGGAGAAATGAAGTCGGTCATCGACGGCGCCGACGAACGGCTGCCGGAACTGATCGAGGCCGCGTTCCGTGTCCGCTACCACTACTACGGCAAAAAGGTGCAGATCCACGTGCTGATGAACGCCAAGAGCGGGCTCTGTCCCGAGGATTGCGGCTATTGCTCCCAATCGTCGGTTTCCGACGCCGAGATCGACAAGTACCCGTTCGTCGCCAAGGAGGTGCTCGTCGACGCCGCCGTCAAGGCCAGGGAGGCGGGCGCCATGCGCTTCTGCCTGGTCAACAGCGGGCGCGGCCCGACCGTCAAGGAAACGGAGAAGATGGCCGAGGCGGTGGCCGAGATCAAGCGCCGGGTTCCCATCAACATCTGCGCGTGCATGGGGCTGCTCACGGAGTCCAAGGCGCGGATCCTCAAGGATGCCGGCGTCGAACGCATCAACCACAACCTCAACACCAGCAGCCGCTACCACCCGGAGGTCGTCTCGACCCACACCTATGACGACCGCGTGGCGACCCTGGAAAGCGTCAAGGCCGCGGGGTTGTCCACCTGTTGCGGGGGCATTATCGGGCTCGGCGAACAGAATGAAGACGTCATGGACTTGGCGGTGTCGCTGCGGGAGCTGGACGTGGACTCCATCCCGGTCAATTTTCTGCACGCCATCCCGGGAACCCCGATGGAGGGGCGCTCGAACCTGACGCCGCAGTACTGTCTCAAGGTCCTGTGCCTGTTCCGTTTCGTCAATCCGAGCAAGGAAATCCGCGTGGCCGGCGGCCGGGAGGTCAACCTGCGCACCCTGCAGCCGCTGAGCCTCTACCCGGCCAACTCCATTTTCGTCAACGGCTACCTGACGACGTCGGGGCAGGCCGCCACCGACGCCCATCGGATGATCGAGGACCTCGGCTTCGAGATCGAGACGTCGGAGCAGGAAGCCCTTCTGGAACAGCAGAGTATGGCGTAACGGCCCGCCGACGTTCACGCAGTGGGAGAATTTACCGTGGCACGAATTACCGTCGAAGATTGTCTGAATGAGGTTACCAACCGCTTCAAGCTGGTCATGCTGGGCTCCCAGCGGACCAAACAGCTCCTCAAGGGCGCCAAGCCCCTGGTAGACTCCGACAACCGCGAGATCGTCGTGGCCCTGCGGGAGATAGCCGCGGGGAAGGTCAGGGAAGTACAGCCGGAGACAACCGAGATCGAGTAAGCTACCCATCTACAAGTTGTTCCACTGCCGCTCTTCCAAATCTGAGTTCAGATCGGCGGAACCGTCGGCAACCGTTCGGGCGTAGTGGGCTGTGGCGTCGCCATCGCCCGTTTTCCTTTTCGCCACCAAGGTTGGATGGCTTCGCGGACCAACACGGTCGTTGGCTGCCCGTACCGCCTTGCTTCTGCACTGAGGCGGATAGTATAGCGGCTCCCCTGGATTGGCTGTAACTGAAGTGACAGGGAGGTCGTTGCGGCCGCCATCCTGTCCAAAAAACCGTGACCACCTCAGTGTACGCCGAACAGCAACCCTTCGACACTCAGGTCTTCGTCGATCTCGGGCCAATGTATGCCTTCACCGTCCCCAAGGATCTCGTAGTTCCGCATTTGTGCCGTCGTCGCGCCAGCCAGACGCGGAAACCACAGCAAGGGCACCGTGATGGTTCGCCCGTCTGCCAGTGACACGATGAACTCGTCGTCCGTGAAACTTACTTCCTGTGCCAACGGACACACTTCAACTGCTCGCGTGTTCATTCCATGCCCCCAGAAACTCATCTTGGCATGTCCCCTCAATCGCGTCGTTTCCGGTTCTCTCGTCGAGTTGAGTCCTTTGGGCTCAGCCTCTTTGCGGCTCGATAATGACCTTGAGAGACTCCCGCGCATCGGCCACGAGCTGAAAGCCTTTTCCCGTCTCGGCCAAAGTCAACCGGTGGGTGACGAGCTCATCCACATTGACGTTTCCGCTGGTCAACAACTCCACCGCATCCCTCAAATCCTGTGGACTCGCGCCGTAAGAGGTGACGAGGCCGATTTCGTCGCGCCACATCTCGTATAGCGGCACGGGCACCACGTGCCCCTGGGGCGGGGAGGCGAAGAACAGCAGCTTCCCGCCGCGCTCCACGCTTTGGAACGCCTGCCGGATCGCCGGAGCCGCTCCGGTGCACACGATCACCAGGTCCGCCAGCCGTCCGCCGCAGACTTCCCGCAGGCGAGCCGGCACGTCGTCGGTAGCGTGGAACGTGTGGTGCGCGCCCAGGGACCGCGCCAGGCGCAGGCGTTCCTCGTTGATATCGGTAGCCGCCAGCGTCTTGGCGCCGCGGCTCCGTGCCACCTGGACGTTGAGCAGACCGGCGATGCCGGTGCCGATGACCAGCACGGTTTCCTGGAGCGGCGCGTGGGCGTGGTTCTGCGCCCGGACTACACAGCCCAGCGGCTCGATGAAGGAGCCTTGTACGAAGGAAAGCGAGTCGGGAAGAAGGAAAGTGCCGGAATCCACGTTGACCTTGGGCAGCCGCAGGTATTCGGCAAAGCCCCCGGGATCGAAGTGGGTCTGCCGCATGAGCTGACACACCGAGGCGTGCCCCGAGCGGCAGTGGTGACATTCGTTGCAGGGCACGTGGTGAGTGGTGACGATGCGGTCGCCGGGCGCGAAACCCTTCACTCCGGCACCCACGTCGGCGACCTCGCCGGTGACCTCGTGACCGAGCACCACCGGCGCCTGCTTGCGCCGGTACCATTCCATGACGTCGGTGCCGCAGATGCCGCTCGCCTGGACCCGGAGCAGCAACTCGCCCGGCCCCGCCTTGGGAACAGGCAGTTCCTCCAAACGAACGTCATCGTTGCTGTAGTACATGGCGACGCGCATGGCTCGTTCCTGAAGGCTGGCAGGTTGTAAAGTCGCGCTCGGGAAGGGTGGCACAGGCCGTGGATGGCCTGTGCCGCTCAAACCGTCGGCAAGACGGGCAGGTCGGCTAGCCCGCCGCCCGTTCCGCCGCCGGTTTCGACGATTCGTAGATCCGGTAGGCTTCCTCGGTGGAGGCGCCGCCGTGAACGATGGCCCGCACCGCCTGGATCATCCCCGCGGGGCTGTCGGACTGGAAGATGTTCCGGCCCATGTCGACGCCCACGGCGCCATGCTCCACGGCGTTGCGGGTGAGTTCCAGGGCCTCCATCTCCGGGGTCTTCTTGCCGCCCGCCACGATCACCGGAATGGGGCAACTGTTGACCACGTTCTCGAAGTTCTCGCAGTAGTAGGTCTTGACGATGTGCGCGCCCATTTCGGCGGCGATGCGGCACGCCAGCCCCAGATAGCGCTCGTCCCGGGCCATGTCCTTGCCCACCGCGGTGACGGCGAGCACGGGAATACCGTACCGCTCGCCCTCGTCCACCAGCTTGGCCATGCTCACCAGGGTCTCCTTCTCGAACTCGGAGCCCACGAAGATCGACAACGCCATGGCCGACACGTTGAGCCGGATGGCGTCCTCGATGGATACGGTGATGTCCTCGTTGGAGAGCTCCTTCAGGATGCTGGTGCCGCCGGACACGCGCAGCACCACCGGCGCCTGCATCTTGCCGTCCACCGCGTTCCGCAGCACGCCGCGGGTGAGCATGATGGCGTCGGCGTGAGGCAGCAGCGGCTCGATGGTCTCCCGCGGTTGCTCCAGCCCGCTCGTCGGGCCCAGGAAATAGCCGTGATCCACGGCCAACATCACGCAGCGCCCGTCCTCCGGTTTGATGATGCGCGCCATTCTGTTTTCCATACCCCAGTGCATACGGCCTCCCTGCGTTCCAAGGCAATTTTGTCTCGCGCGAGACAGAAAGTGACACTAACACATACGTAGGCAGGCTGCGAGTCCGAAGCATCGGGGCAGGGGTAGCGTCACGCCGGGGCGTCTCCCCATCCGTCGTCCCGACCCCAGAGCGTCATCCAGGACG
This sequence comes from uncultured Binatia bacterium (SeqCode), assembly GCA_965218305.1. Classification (GTDB taxonomy): domain Bacteria; phylum Desulfobacterota; class Binatia; order UBA9968; family JAJDTQ01; genus JAJDTQ01. The sequence continues at coordinate 4,040,745 of OZ244617.1, forward strand.
CGGATGGGGTCATCCCGGACCCCCAAGAACGTCATCCCGCACCCCCACAACGTCATCCCGGCCCCGGATCAAGTCCGGGGCCGGGATCCAGGAGGGGAGGGGGAGGGGTCCGCACCCGCGCCCCGCACCCGTTCAATTTGACAGGTATGGGCCTTTGGGCTACGCAGGGGTCCGTGAGCAATCTACCGCAAGGCGTGAGCCGCCACTACGTGCAGGTGGGCCAGATCCGCACCCATTACCTCGAAGCAGGGGTCGGCCGCGGCCCCACGGTATTGCTGATCCACAGCGGCGAGTTCGGCGGCCGGGCTGAGTTCAGTTGGCGCTACAACATCGCGCAGCTCGGGGAACACTTCCACGTCTACGCGCCGGACCTGGCCGGCTTCGGCCGCACCGAACTCGTCTACAGCTTCACCGACCCCCTGGGCTTCCGCCTCAAGCATATCGACGCGTTCATCAGAACAATGTGTCTGGGGCCGGTGCATCTCATGGGCAATTCCTTCGGCGGCGGTTTCTGTCTGCAGATGGCGACGGACCCGCGCTTCGAGGTGGCCTCGGTGATCGCGGTCAGCGGCGGCGGCAAGGCGCCGGACAACGACGAACGCAAGGTGCTCACCGGCTACACGGGCGACCGGGAGCAGATGCGCGAGATCCTGCGCGTTTGCTTCTACAACGAGCGGTGGTGGGCCGACGACGTGGTGGAGGAGCGCTGGAAGGCCAGCCTGGAATCGGGCGTGTGGGAAGCCTGCGCGGCCGCCCGTCTGGCGCCCTCGGGACAGCCTCGGGGGTTCCGTCCGGTACGGCCCGACTACGGCAGCATCCGTTGCCCGGTGCTGATCGTGGCGGGGGCGCAGGACCCGTTGCGGTTCCCGACCTATGCCACCGATCTCCAGGGCGAGATACCCGGATCCGAGGTGAAGGTATTCGACCAGTCGCGGCACTGCTCCCACGCTGAGCATCCGGACGAGTTCAACGCATTGGCCATCGACTTCATCAAGCGGCACGTGGGGGAGGAGCAGGGTTCATGACGTGGGTTTCCGAGACCATGGAGGTCGATGGCGTAAAGCTGGGAGTTCGCCGGCTGGGAGAGGGGAACCCGCTGGTGATCCTCTACGGGGACCAGCTCGATACGCAGGTGCCGCCTTTCGACGACGCCATGGCCGGACGTTTCCGGGCGGTGGTGCCGTCGCTACCGGGGGTTAACCGGTCCGAGCTGCCCGACTGGATCGAGGACATGGAAGACCTGACCTTCCTCGGGCTGGATCTCATCGAGGGCCTGGACGCGGGTCCCGTTGATGTCGTCGGCCACGGGTTCGGCGGATGGGTGGCGGCGGAGATGGCGGTGCGCTCGCAGCAGCACATCCGGCGACTGGCGTTGATCGATTCGGTGGGCATCAAAGTCTCGGCTCCCACCGTGCGCGACGTGCAGGACGTCTACGTGTACACGGCCGAGGAGGTCGCCGAGCTGGCGTGGCACGACGCGGCAGCGGCGAAGGTGCTGAGGTGGCCGGGCATGGAGGGTGTGGAGGGCGAGGAGCTGCTCGCGCTGCTGCGCAACCGCCAGTCGGTGCTGAAGTTCGCTTGGCGTCCCTTCATGTACAATCCCAAGCTCTTGCGGCGTCTGGCGCGGGTGCGGATCCCGACCCACGTGTTCTGGGGAGAGAGCGACCGGGTCGTGACCCCGGACTACGGACGGGCGCTCCAGCAGGCCATCCCGGGCGCCGGCTTCACCGCGATACCGGGCGCGGGCCACTACCCGCAGTGGGAGCAGCCGGAAGCCCTGGCGCGGGCGGTCACGAAGTTCCTGGAAAGCTAGAAGAACAGGAGGACCGGGAAATGCTGGCGTATCATTTCACCGAAATGCCTTATCCCTTTCTGCCGGACGACGTGGAGGAACGGCACGGGGCCATGCGCGTGACGTTGCCCAGCCGTTACTGCGACCCCAAGATCGCCCACGATCTCTACAACCGCTACCTCGACGAGTACGAGTACGCCGACGAGCTGGGCCTGGAGATCATGCTCAACGAGCATCACGCCACCGCCACCTGCATGGCGGCCAACGTCTCCATCACCGCCGCCACCCTGGTGCGCCGCACCAAGCGCGCCAAGCTGCTGGTTCTGGGCTTCCCGCTGGCGCACCGAAGCCCCATCCAGGTGGCGGAAGACGCGGCCATGCTGGACGTCATGTCGGGTGGCCGCCTCATCGCCGGGTTCGTCCGGGGCGTGGGAACCGAGATCCATCCCGCCAACACCAACCCCTCCGACACCCGCGAGCGGATGCAGGAGGCCCACGACTTGATCATCAAGGCGTGGAAGACCCAGGACGTGTTCAACTGGGAGGGCAAGCACTACCACTACCGCTACGTCAACCCGTGGCCCCGGCCCTACCAGCAGCCCCATCCCCCCATCTGGATCACCGGCAGCAATCCGGCGGCCGTGCCCTGGGTCGCGGACCACCAATACACGCTGGCCACCGTGCTGGCGTCCTACGATCAGACCGACGCCATCTTCGGCGCCTATCGGAAGCGCTGCGAGGAGATGAACTATCCGGAGCCGGGTACGGACAAGTTCGCGTACTGCGCCCTGACCTTCACCGGCGAGACCGACAAGAAGGCGGAGGAGGGCGGGCGCAAGCTGCTCTGGTACCTCAACCGTCGCCGCCCCGTGGGATTTTTCGCACCGCCGGGGTTCGCCCCGCCCCAGGGCCTTACGCGATTCTTCGATCCCAAGGGCAACGCGCGCTACAACCGCACCTACGAGGACCTGATCGAACAGGGCGTGATCATCGCCGGCACCCCAAAAAAGGTGATCGAGAAGGTCAAGTACCTGCACGACCGCTGCGGCGTCGGCCACCTGCTCATGATGAACCAGGCGGGCTTCATGACCCATGAGGAGACCCGGCGGAGCATGGAACTGTTCGCGACGGAGGTTTATCCGGAGTTGCGGACGTGGCAGTGAGGCGGGCGGCTACTACTCAGGTATCAAACTGGCCTAAGTCGATTCTTGATAACAGCCAGCCGACCGGAAAATGTTGACTGGTAAAGCAATGATCGCAATCCAGTGTTTCCCCGATGAAGAACCGCGGAGCGTCCGTTTTCTTCAGTTTTATTCTTGCTTGGCAGACGGGCACTCTAGAAATTCGGCAAAATGTCGATTCACAAAATTTGTCATTCGTGACCGTCCGGCCATAAACAATGTTTCAAACGCCCCAGTGGATGTGAAGATCATCCAGTCTTGATATTTCTTACTAGATTCACGCATTCTCGAGTACAGCTCGATCTGCAGAAGATTGAGGAAGAAGAGGAGTGTCGCTAGTTCTCTATATGTGCCGTTCTCGTACACATCGTTGTCTTCCGGGTTTTTGAATATGAAGTTAAGGTTATAGTTCTCGGTTTGTATCGACGAGAATTCGGTCACTAAATGTGCTGCCTTGTCGAACAATACGGCCAAGCCTGCATCGTTCTTCCGATCGAATACAGTGTCGTATATCCTTTCAGCACTGAGTAAGCTAGAGTGGCGACAGGCCTTCAAGGCGGAGTCCAGAAGTAACCGGATTCCCGCTTTGTCTAACCGCTGTCGACTCAAAAGGTTCTTCGCATCGAACTTCATTCGATCAAAAAAGACTTCTTCATCAGCACCCATCTGCGCCGCAATCAGCATTCCTTCCTTGAAGGGTTTCCGAAATAGAGTAAACGCCACGGAGACTTTTCGCTTTTCGAGCGCTCTCAATCCCTCGTATATGAAGTGGAGCATATCCGCATAGAGGGCAATGCAAAGGTGATTTATCACCGCGCGACGCTCAAGATCGCCACGGCCGGACTTGTTTAGGAAGTCCAGGATGTGAATCCCGCTTTCAAGAAGCTGACGGTCCTCTTCGGATCCGATCTCAAGCCTGATGTGTTTGACCTTTTTGAGTTCCATTTGAACTAAGAGTCGTGTCATGAGGTCATGCAAATGAAAACAGAACTCGTGCTGGGCCTGACATTTTGCAGGAATGTTGTTGAGCCTCTCCTGCTCTATAGTTCCTATTCTTTTCAAGTCACGCCTCACTTATTTCCTTAGCGCGGCGATTTTCGGCGCCTACCGTTAAAGCCGTGAGCCGTTGAGCCTTCGTTCCTCTGACGAAGCGAGGACATGCTACATGTGGTGGCCTGCTCCATCACTCACTTCGGATCTTCGTCATACGCATAATGGCCCTGCTTAACCTTCCGCCGCGCGAGGCGAAAGCATAACTCGGGGGGCGTGAGAGACGGCTTGCGCGCGTCATTCATCGCCCGAAACAGTTTGCGCGCTTCTGCCTCGAATTCAGGAAAGGGCTTCGGTGACCAGACCTGTGCCGCCCGCCTGAGCTCTCCTTGGAGGTTCTTGAACGCGGCCGCAGCGGAGGCATAGTCGCGGATCGCAGCGTCGATGCGTACAGCCCGGCCAATGCCGGGTAGGATTACGGCCGCGAGCGCCGTCGCCGCCATGAGCAACCGGTACGAGGGATCGCCGCGCAGAATGTGGGAAGCCGCAACCGCGCTCGCGGCCACTGCACCGATCCAGAGGGCGCTCCGCATCCAGCGTAGACAGCGCAGTCAAATGAAAAAGCTCGTTGAGGTATCGAGGCAGTTTGCCTCTTCCCGCATGCACTCACGAACGAGTGCCGCTCGCACCCCGCTCAGCTGATCATCGTTGGGATCATCGTGCCGAAGATCTTCTGCCACTCGTCACCCGCCAGAGCTTCCCAATTTCCTTCTTCATATACACAGGCTCTAAGTGCTCGCGCGTGGGCGCTCAAAGCCTTGCCGAGCCATTCATCGCCAAGTTGGATCACTTCGCCAGTGACCGGCATGGCGAACCAACCGTTGGCACGCCTGATCATGTGACCGAAGGCGTCTCGCACCAACCAGTCGAACCAGAATTCATCGTTGCCGCCGTAGCTCAAGTACGGCAACAGTTCCATTGTGAGTGCTTCGATCTGAAACGACTTAATTGGCACGTTGCAGTGGCGCTACCACTGTTTGAGAATCCGCGTGAGTTTCCGCACGTTACCGTTCAGCTCTGTATCGACGGCATGGAGCACGGCGATCTCCGCTTCTGGATCGACATGCTTGTAGCGTCCGCCATCATTGGCGTCACAAATGAGGTAACCACCCCCTTGGCACGGGAAGCCCGGAGCGACCTCGACTTTGTACGTATTGAACGGCACGACGACGACCTGCCCATCGCCTCGGATATCAGTCTGTGGATACGTGGCCTGAAGCCGTCTCGTCACTTCCTGCAAGAGCTGCGACTGCCGATTTCCCGTGTGTTGCTGGAAGCGTCAGTACACCTCTGTCGGCAGGACAAATAGAATATCGACATCACGCGGCGGACGGACGCGGGTGAACTTGCCCCAGGATCCGATGAGGATTCGGTGGGTGGTATCGTCGCGACTGTTCCAGTAGGCGCGGTTCAGGCAGGAGACAATGCTCCGATGCTTGATCCGTCCATCCTTCGCCTGATCCCCGGTGATCGCTAGGCTTTCAAGGAACGCCCGGAACCGCGGCTGGACGTAATACCAGCGATAAGGTCGGCCTAGCGTGAGCGGGGGCAATCTAGAGGTTAGCCCGCTGTAGAGGTCCATCGGTTCGCCACCTCACGCCGCCATGCCGAACTGGCGCCGGACCTCGCCAGTCCCAACGAATTGCGACAGCAGCCGGTAGTTCTGCCGTTCGTATCGAACCTTGCCCGCAACGACCGCCGGGTGAACTTGCAGTACGTTGGCGAGATTCATCACGGCCATAGCCGTCGGCCGTTCCCGTACTGCGCTCGCTTCCCAAGCCGTCCGCGGGATGAGCGCCTCTTCCGCCCATTCGTCTGCCTGTGCCTCCCTCGGGTCTTCCTGTCTCCCGTCGCGCTTGCGCAGCGTGAGGTCATCGACGAAGGCTTCACCCCTGTCGGTGTCCATGTGTTGGCCCACATGCGCCAACTCATGCAGCAAGCAGAACCAGAAATTGTCGATTCTGTCGTAGCGCAAAGTGAGTCCGATCACCGGCCTGCCATCGCCGAGCCGGAGTGCCGCCCCGTCGAGATACGTCTTCGGCAAGTGCCTTTCGGTCACCAGCGCAATGCCATTCTTGGCCAGCAATTCTTTCGCCAGCCGCGGGCCGTCTTCGGACCAGCTTAGCCGCGCGACCTTCGTCAGGGAGTCCAAAGTAACGGTGCCACGCTCATAGTCTGCCTTCGGACGATCCTCGTTCGCTCTTGCAAGGACCTGCCAGCACCACGCCTTGAGCGCATAGGGGTCCATTTTGGCATTCGCACGCACGCGGTCGTTCTTCCGGTAGAGCGTAGCGCCAGCGATATCCAGTCCCCCTGCACGACTGATCAGGTCTTGCATGATCTGCTCGGCACGTCCCATTAGATTGGGCCCGTCCGGAATCCAGCCTAACTTTGCCATCGACTTGACGGGGAACCGGCTCCACTCGATGTCGGCTAGCGGTTCGTCGAGGTCGACGTCCGGTTCGCGCAGCAGCACGTCCGCCGGAATGCCGAGATGTTCATGGAGTGCGCGCGCCATCCCCATGGTAATCGCGCGTTTACCGGAGAGGACTTCGGAGACCTTTGCGCGGCTTCCGATGAACGAGACGAGGTCACGGAGGCGTAGATTTGCCTGTTCCATGCGAAACTCGATCGCGGCAATCGGATTCGGATATCCCATCGGCACGTTCTTGCTTTCATACAGCTCAACGAGGTCGACTAGGACATCGAGCTCGTTGCCCTCCGGGCTGTCGGGCTCGGCATCCATGAGCTCAGAGACCCGGGCCAACGCCGCCTCGTAGTCCTTTTCGGACCGAATTGGCTTGATATTGGCCATCTCATACCTCCTCTACGTCTACCGCGTCATACTCTGCATGTGTGCCTACGAAGCGCACATAGACGACGCGATATCGATAATTGATCTTCACCACGAGCCGGTAGGCGTTACCCTTGATGTTGAAGATCACTCGGTTGTCGCCAACGATGCTGGCGCTGCCGTACTTCTTCTTGAGCATGCCCGGCGTATCCCAATCCGCTTGCTCCACTTCCCTATACCAAGCGAGAAGCGGTTCTTCCGCATCTGGGTGGCGCTCCCAGAACTCTCGGAGTGCCCTCTTGGCGATGATCCTCATTAGCTATACTAACTAGTCCCATTTTATTGTCAAGTATAATGATCCCAATATTTAACCCAGTGTGACCTCCATGTCAAGCAAGCTAGCCCAGCCAGAGCGGCTCAGTCGCCGACGCGAATCCGGCGCGTGCTGTGCCTCGGTCAGGAACAGGACGGCGTGCCACGAAAACAGCCGCGCTTCCGTCAAGGGCGTGGCGTAGTCACGGGTGGCGTCGAGCACAATCCCAACGACGCAGTCAACGTTGCGATCAGGCGCGGCAGGTCGCCGATATCCAAAGCGAGGCGGTTCCCAATGACGAGCGGACTTCGTCGGGAACGAGTATCTCTCCCTCAATCTCGCTCGTCTTTACGACATCCGCATCTGAGCGTGCGCATCGACTGATGTTCCGCCTCAGCCCTTCTGGCCGAGTGAGACCCTCCGGCGGTTGTCAATTGACAACCGTGTTTGAAAGGACTATGTGTGAGAAGGAAACGGCATCCTAACAAGGAGGTCGAGACTGCACTCAAGGCGCTGGAAGCTGTGGGATGGACCGTCGAGGAAGCCAAGGGGCGTAGCGCGCATGCCTGGGGTTACGTGCTCTGTCCGGCGAACGCACGGGATGCCTGCCGTTCCGGAGTCTTCTGTCGGATGTCGGTCTGGAGCACACCGCGCAGCCCGCGGGCTCACGCACGCGAGTTACTCAGGAAGGCTGATGGCTGTGTGGTGAAGGGGGACAGCGATCATGACTGAGAAGGCGTTCGAGTTCGATCTGGTGTGTGCGCTTCCGGAGGGGACGGACGAGGGAGCGATTCTCGATGCCCTCTACGAAGCCGGGTGCGATGATGCGGCCGTTGGTCTTGGTGCGTCGGGCCTGATCGGATTGGGGTTTACGCGTGCCGGGAAGGATCCGGAGGCCGTGATTTCCGAGACGGTGAAGCAAGCCATGACGGGCCTTCCCAAGGGGACGAAGCTTCGAGAGGTGAAGCCGGACCTCGTCAGCCTGGCGGACGTCGCCGCGCGGCTCAAGGTGACGCGGCAAGCCTTGCAAAAGAGAAGGATGCCGCCTCCCTCTCTGGGCGGGTTGTACAGAGCGTCGGAGATGCCCCCCTATCTGGACGCCGTCCCGGGGAAACTGAGAGACGGTTTTCGCGCCGCTCAGGCATGGTTTGCCGCCGCCCCTGGCGCACAACAGGTAAACGCCAGGATCAGTCTTGCGGAGGCCGGGCGCCATGAAGGATCTCCCTAGTCACACTGCCGGGAAGAAGAAGTTCCTGAGAGTCGGAACCAACGTCTACACGTCCTACTGAGTGCAAGACCATTGCAGTTTGTCAGTTTTGGCATTATATTTCTGACATCCAGTCGCTGCGAGGAACCACATGCCAAGCCTGTCCAAACGAATCATGGAGCACGCCGGCTCTCTTCCGGAGGGCACGCCGATCTGTGCCGGCCCCCTGCTTCATCTCGGCGGCCGCTCGGCGGTCGATCAGGCTCTCTCTCGCCTCGCGCGTTCCGGGAGGCTTATGCGGATCTGCCAAGGGATCTACATGAAACCCGTCGAAACCCGGTTTGGGCCGTGCGCGCCCAGCGTCGAGAAGGGTATTGAGGCACTCGCGGCCATGTGGGGCGAGACCATCGTCCCCTGCGGCGGTGCCGCGGCGCATGTTCTCGGCCTCACAACCCAGATCCCGGTACGATCGGTCTATCTCACATCCGGCCCCGATCGCCGCTTGCGGTTCGGAAGTCTGGAAGTAGAACTGCGCCATGCGCCGCGCTGGCAGCTCACGGCTCCCCGCCGCAGGGCCGGCGACGTCATCCGGGCCTTGGCCTGGCTTGGCCGGGCCGAGATCCAAGAGGGGTTACAAACTGCTCTGCCGGGCCTCTCTCGCGAGGATATCGACGAGCTTGCCGAGGCGCGGGCGACCATGCCGCATTGGATGGCGGAGCCGGTGAGTACCCTTGTCGCGCATGGCTGAGTCATCGTTCCAGTCGTTGGCGGCCCGCGACAGACGGGAGGCAATGAGAGCAGCGCAGGAAGCGAGCGGGTTGCGGGCCTTCCTCCTGGAGAAGGATATCTGGGTCGTGCAGACGTTGCACGTCCTGTTCGACTTGCCGTTCGGCGCCGACATCGTGTTCAAGGGCGGCACGTCGCTGGCGAAGGCCTACCGAGTAATTCGCCGCTTCTCGGAGGATATCGATGTTACCTACGACATCCGCGCCTTCGCACCGGACCTTGTGACCGGCGCGGGCGCCGAGGCGCTGCCACGGACGCGAAGCCAGGAGCAACGCTGGAGCAGGGCCATCCGCTCGCGTCTCGCCGAATGGGTCCGGGGCGAATGCCTCCCGGCGGTTGGCGAGGGCCTTGGGCGTGCGGGCTTTTCAGCCGAGGTCCGCGCCTCCGGAGATCGGCTGCTCGTTCGTTATGAGTCGTTGTTCGACGACCCTGGGTTCGTCAGGCCTGAAGTCATGGTTGAGTTTGGCGCACGCGGGACCGGCGAGCCGCACGAAAAGCGTCCGGTGGCGTGTGTCGCGGCGCCTCATCTCCCTGGCATCGTTCTTCCAACGGCTTCTCCGTCGGTCATGCTGGCTGAACGTACATTCTGGGAAAAGGCGACGGCCATACACGTGTTCTGCCGTCAGCAGCGCCGCCGGGGTGAGCGACTGTCCCGCCACTGGCACGACGTCGCGCGGTTGGACGCGGCCGGATACGCCAGCAACGCCCTTGCCGACCGTGCGCTCGCGCTGTCGGTGGCTCGCCACAAGGCGGCGTTCTTTCGCGAGAAGGACGTTGCGGGCGAGTGGATCAATTATGAGACCGCGGTTTCGGGCGGGCTGCAACTGGTCCCGGACGGCTTCGCTCGGGACGCGCTCGCTGAGGACTACGACAGGATGGTTTCCGACGGCATGCTGTTGGGCGATGCCGAACCGTTCGATGCGCTCATCGAGCGCTGCGCCGATCTTGAAGGTAGGGCCAATCTGCGCTGAACCTGGAAAATGCCGTAGCGCTCACCCCGCCGACGCCTCGAACACCGCATCCCGCGCATCTTCGTAAACCTCATGGAAGTTTCCATAATTTAGGTCACTCAGGGTTTTCAGGAAATAATCCGGGCATCCAACGCGAGGCATGCCTTGCCGGGAAAGCCAATCGCAGAGGTGCACGCGAACTTTCCGACACCAATATTTCGCCCTCCAGCAGTACGGCGGTCACCCGGCGTGCCTGTCGCTCCCTGGTCCCCAGGATTGCAGCAACATCGCCACGCGGCAGTTCTCCCCGGAATAGGACCGCCTCGAGCACGGCGCCGGATTTCGGCGGCAGGGCGCCGACCCGCACTTCCTCTTCGACCCAGATCAGGATTCGGGTCCGCAGCCGGTCCGGGGCCATCAGGTTCTCCATGAATTTCACCTGATCGATGCACACTTGGAGAAAGAACCGAGTGAATTTCGCCAACGCCTCTTCGCTCAAGTCGCCTCGCCCATCGAGGTCGTTGCGGCGAGGCCCGTCGCAAGCGGCAAGTAACATCTTGTAGTTTTCGACATTGCGCGCGAGGCCCCGTGCGATGGACCAGACACCGCCAGTATCGAGGACGTCCCGCAGCATGGCGTAGGACATCAGGCGAGCGACGCGCCCATTGCCGTCGAGGAACGGGTGAATCCACAGCAGACGGTGATGCGCGGCGGCGGAAGCCAGGATCGTGTCGGCTTTGCCAAGATTGCTGTAGGCAGCTTCGAACCGATCCAGGAAACGCGGCACCGCGCCTGGACTCACCGGGATGTGCCGGCCGACCTGCACATGTCGTTCGCGTAGCGCACCAGGATCGACCCGAAGGCGCTCTCTTGTGTCCGGCTCTTCGACCCACAGCAGTTCTTCGGGGAGTCGCTCACAGAATCGGCGGTGGATTTCCATCAGGCCGGCGGCGGTGGCCGTGCGGCCCTCGATCCCGCCGCCGTCGATCCATTCCTGTACTGCGATATGGGCCTTCGCCTCGAGCTGGAGACCGCGCTTTTCCGGCTCGGCGCTGTAGTCGCCCTTCAGCGCGCGCTCGATATCGACGGGATGAGTGTCGTGTCCCTCAATCAGGTTGCTATAGTAGCAGTTCGTCGCGCGGACCAGCGTCCCAAGCGCCGGGTGTACACCTGGCGGCAGGCTGCGGGTGAAGCCTGCGGATCGCGCGGCCAGTTCAACGGCGAAGTCGGTCAACCCGGTGCGGTGCCTTGAGCCTTCTGCGATCAGCAGAGGCTCCATGTGGTTTCCCTGCGGTCCTCTGCTTTGCGTGAGGCCGCCGGTATGACCGTCTTCATGTCCTTCTCCATATCGTCCATACTATAGCAATAACAGAAGGTTATCTTGTCTGCCAGTTAAATATTGACCTATACTGTGGCCGCTTTTGTAGCCGCTTGGTCTTCTCCCAGCTCGGCAGCTCAATCTCGTTCGGCCGGTAGCCGCTGACGATGAGCAGTCCATGGTCGCCGCTAAGTAGAAGAAGTGATGGACGAGACCTTACCGTTCGCGGCAGATCGCTGCTGAACGAAACGTCTCCGAAATGGCTGTGATGCACCACTTGGAAACCAGAGCAAAGCCCAACTCACCTGAATCCGCGCTTCAGGGCCGGATCTGCCTACGGCGCCGACGGTTCCATTGCAATCAACTCGGCCCAAATGTATATTTTCCAAGCGCTAGTGCTGTGTCTCGTAAACAAGTTTCCAAATCTGCGGGTCTTTTTCGTCATCGGCTGCGTTGCTCTTGCTCGCGTGGTGCACGTCACTGCTCGTCATCGCGCCGTGCGCACGGCGCAAATTTCCGCGCATCGTTGTAAACCTGTTCGTGAGACGCAACACCGGCGGGTTGTCAGGTCAGCAAAATGAACGAAGGCGCTTCCATTCTCGCAATCGGTGACGTTCACCTCGGCACAGCCTGCTCGGGTGTGCCCGGCGGGATTTCATCCTGGGGTGTGGACCTGGGAGAACTTACTCCCGCAACGGCGCTCCGGCTTTCGGTTGATTTCGCCATCGAACAGCAGCTTGATGCGGTCCTGTTTGCCGGTGACGTGGTCGAAAGCACCAATGCCAGGATCGAGGCAATGTTGCCGCTTGAGGAAAGCGTTCGGCGGCTGCTGGACGCTGGAATCGAGGTCATCGCGGTTGCCGGCAACCATGATGTCGAGGCATTGCCGCGGCTCGCGGCCCTGATCGACGGGTTCACCCTGCTGGGTGCCGGCGGCCGGTGGGAAGCGAGAATGATATGGAAGGACCGGTCTCCCGTTGCCCAGGTGGTGGGCTGGTCTTTCGGTGAAAGGCATGTGCGTGAGAGTCCGGTGGCGGAGTTGCTCAGGCAACCGCTTCAGACGCCGTCGCCTCCTGTTCCCAGGATTGGTCTGCTGCACGCGGATCTGGACGCGTCCGGGGGACACTACGCGCCCGTCAGACAGGCCGAGCTTGATGATACGGGCTACGACGCCTGGCTTCTGGGTCACATCCACAAGCCTTCACTTGAGCGGCTGTCCCCGTCAACGGGAACCCGGCCATGCGGTTATCTCGGTTCCCTTGTCGGGCTCGACCCGTCAGAAGCCGGCCCTCATGGTCCCTGGCTCCTGACGGTGTTCAATGATGGCGGCATGGACCTGAAGCAGATTCCCCTTGCGCCTCTACGATGGGAGCATGTGGCCGTGTCGGTGGAAGGGCTTGAGCATGTCGAGGATGTGCATGACAGATTGTTGAGCGAAGCGGAGAAACTTGTCCACCAACTTCTGGAAGACGCGCCCCTTCCCCGTGCGCTCGGTCTGCGTGTGCAACTAACGGGGACAAGTGGGTGTTATGAGCAAGTCCGACAGTGGATTGCCGGCGGCGAGTGGAACTCCATGGGGCGCGTCGTCGGCGGCACGGCCGTTTTCTTCAACAAGATCATCGACTCAATGGAGTTGCGGCTGGACCTGGCGGAAATCGCGTCGGGAGATGATCCGGCCGCTCTGATGGCGCAGCGGCTTCTGATACTCAGGCACGACGATGACCGGTCAAGGGCGCTGCTCGACAAGGCGCGCGCGGAGTTGAGCGAAACCGCCCGAGAGGACGTCTGGTTGCCCGTTCAGGATCATCGCAATGCGACGGACCCGCTGTCGGACGATGCCCTGCGCGATCTTCTGTTCCGTTCGGGGAAGGCGGCGTTGAACGCAATGCTCTCCGGCCGCGAGAAAAGCGATCCGTCGTGAAACTGAAGCGGCTTGCCATAAATCGGCTGCCCGGAATCAGCCAACCCTTTGAAATCGAAGCGGCGGGAGCGGGCTTCCACGTCGTGTTCGGTCCGAACGGGATCGGCAAGTCGAGCATCTGTCGCGCGGTCGAGGGATTGTACTGGGAAGACCGCGGTTCCTCGCGGCCGACGTCGGTAACGGGCGAATTCGAACTGGACGGAGAAACGTGGTGGGGAGAGCGCGAGGGGGCGCGTACACGCTGGCAACGAGGCGGCGAAAACAACGTTTCTCCAAACCTGCCCCCATCCCACAACTCCCGCTGTTTTTTTCTGAACCTCCGGGATCTGATCGATCCGTCTCGGGACGGCACCGCCGACATCGCCTCGGAAATTCGGCGGCAGATGTCCGGCGGATTCGATTTGGACAGGATCGCCTCGGACCTGTTCACCGGTGCGACCCCCCAACGCAGCCGCCGCGAACGGAATGACTTCAACAAGGCGGCGGAAAATGTCCAGGAGGCGGTGGGAAGGCACGCCGACCTCTGGCGGCGGGCGGATCAACTTGAAGAACTGAAGACGGAACTCCATGACGCGGAAACCGCCACCCACCGGCTCACTCTTGTTGAACGTGCCATCGGACTTGCGCGCCGCCGGGAGGAACTTGTCGGCATCGTGGAGAGAATCAAGGCCTTGCCCGGCGCCTTGGCGAACCTGACCGGCAAGGAGGTCGAAGAGATCGAGCGGCAGCAGGCTCAGGTGGACAGGTTCGCCGAAAGGGCCCGTTCCCTGGAAAGAGAGTTGGGTGAAGCGCGCGAGGCGCGCCGGGAGTCCGGACTTGCCAACCTCCTGGAACAGGCCGGCCTCGCGGCTTGGCGCGAAAATGCGGACGAATTGGAACGTATCGAAGTGGTACTCGCGGCGGCAAAAAGCGAACGCAGCGTTACCCGAGGCAGGCTTGCCGCGGCGTTGCACGCAATGGGCGGGAGCGATGTCGACAAGGTGGTGCTGACTTTGCCCGAACAAGGAGAATTGTTCGAGTTCCTGCGCTCAAGCCAAGTACATGCTATCAGGGTCGGCGCTGTCCAGGAAAGACTGCGTCTACTCGGCCGCATCGATGCACCGAGAGACGGCCGGCGGGATATCGAGACGCTCCGGGACGCGACGGAAGCTCTGCGTTCCTGGCTGCGCGTGTCCGAGCCCGACAGCTCGGCCATCAGGGTTCGCGCCCGGTGGCCCTGGCTCCTGTCGGCCCTCGTCGTGCTTTCGGCAAGCACCGGACTGGCCGCGTTTGTAGATCCGTCGCTGATCCTGCTCGCGGCCGCGGGCGTCGCGATCGCCTTGCCGGTGTTGGTCTTGGGCAATCGAAAGATTTCCAGAGCCGGAAGAAATGCCGCACGGGCCGCATTCGAAAAGCTGGGCCTTGAAGAGCCCGACGAATGGGAAATTCCATCCGTGGAGTCACGAATGCGCACCCTGGAGGGCGAAATCGGGGACCTCCTGGCGGCCTTGCAGCGGGCGCGTGACCGTGGCGTGGAACGACAAGCGCTGGAAAACGAACTGGAGGGTCTGTCGGAACATCGACGCACCCTCAATGCCCGCAGACAGGAACTGAAAGGTAGACTCGGCCTTGACACGCTTCCGCATGATGCGGAACTAGTGGATTTCGCGCGGGCGGTTGATCAACACCGCCTGGCCCGTGGCGACGACCAGGCCGCAGCGGGCAAGGTGGGCGGGCTTGAAGAGCGGCATGCCGCTCTTCTGGCGGAGTTGGCCGGTGTTCTGGAACATCATGGCGAACCGCGGCCGACAAGCGCCGCAACGGCCCGGGCGCGCCTCAACAATCTCGCGGACAGAAACTCGCGGCTGGTGCGGGCGATCACCGAAGAGAGGGCCGTGACGGGTCAACTCGAGGAAAATTCCGCCGCCCGCGAAGGGGCTCTCGGTTCGATCAGAAAGATCTTCTCCGAGGCGGCGCTGAAGGAAGGCGACCTGAGTGGCCTCATTTTGCTACTCGATTCATTGCAGCGCTATCGCGAACTGAACAGCGAAAAGGCACGTCTTGAGGGCCAGATCGGTCTCGATTGCGCGGAGCTTGAAAAAGCCGGCGAACCCGAATTGGCTGAGTGCGACGGTCTGTCGCTGGTTCCGCTCAAGGAGGGCATGACGAGCCTGGCGATGAGAGCGAGCGGACTGAGGAGCGAGATCGCCGAGATCACTGCCCGTATCAACGAAGCGAAGAGGGGCAGCGGCATGCAGGACCTCATCGCCGTTCGCGAGGAAGCCCGCGCGAGATTGCGGGACCTCCGCGACGAGGCGTTGTACGCGAAGGCAGGGGGATATCTCATCGACGCTGTCGAAGAGGAATACGAGCAGACCCGGATGCCCCACGTCTTCGAACGCGCCCGCGACCATTTCTCCGGGTTCACTTATCACAACTATGAACTGCGGCTGGGCAAGGACGAAGGGACGCCCCGCCTTCTTGCTGTTGAGTTGCGCAGCGGAGAAGGACGGGAACTCGATGAACTCTCGGACGGTACGCGGGCCCAGTTGCTGCTGGCGGCACGGATTGCGTTTGCCGAGCAGGTGGAGCAGGGAACGGTCTTGCCTCTGTTTCTCGACGAAGCGCTCGACCAAAGCGACCCCAGGCGATTCGAGGCCATCGTGCGAAGTCTCGGGCGCGTCGCAAGAGACCAGGACCGCCAGATCTTTTATTTCACCAGCGACCCTCTCGACGTCGACCGAATTCAGGATGCACTCGGCAAGGAGGATTGCGGGATCGCTGCCTCGATCGATTTGGGCCGGATACGTACGAACGCGGTCAGCGTGGGCGGGCCGCGTGCGCTGCACGTTGATCCGGGACCGACGGTCCCGGCACCCAACGGGCTGTCTCCCGAGGAATATGGAGCGGCTCTCCGCGTGCCGGCATTCCGTCCGGCGCTCGGTTATGCGGAGCAGCATTTCTTTTACGTCCTGTGGGACCATCTGGACCTGTTGCACGTTCTTCTGTCGAACGGAATCGAGCGGGCGGGACAGTGGAGAACGGTTTCAGGGACTCCGCTTGCCGAAAGGCTGGACTCCCGTTCGGGCGCTCCGCCGGAGATTCCGTTGCGTTTGGACTTGCTCGAGGTCTTTTGTGAGTTGTGGAAACTGGGAAAGGGCCGGTCTGTCGGCCGCGACGCTCTCGGAGACAGCGGCGCCCTGACCGAGCGGTTCCTTGATGACGTGGTTTCCATCGCACGGGAACTGGATGGCGATCCGGAACGGCTCGTCGCTGCGCTTGGCGAGAAAAAGGACCCGCGTTTGCGAGGTCTTCGGAGTAGCAGCGCCCGGGCACTCAAGCGCTATCTGATCGAAAACGGTTATCTCGACGACCGCCCCATTCTCACCGAGGGCGAATTGCAACTCCGTGCTCTGACCACCCCGGCGGCCAACGGATTACCGGACGGGATCGCGAGCGGCTGCCTCAAGCGTTGGTGGGAGTGGGCGCGGAAACTTTCCGAAACCGAATTACCATAAGGGGCTGGTCTCGGGCCCCGGAGCGAGATCGAAGCCGCCCTCGCTTCGCGTTACGCCGGATAGACCTCGCGGCGCAAGGCCGCGACGATCGAGGCCACCACCGGGCCGAACGCCCTGCGCTGTACCAGATCCGGCACGATCTCCCGGACCGTGGCCTCGAGTCCGGCCAGTGGCGGCGGAACGGGCCGGTCGGTGACGTCGAAGGCGCGCAGGGCGATCGGCACGAGAGTGGCAAGCGCCATGTCGAGACACCGGCCGGCGCGGTCCTGCTTGGTCCATGCCAGAAAAACGGGGCTCGCCACGTCGTTCTGTCCGAATCCTCCCGATTCACTGCCGGGTAGCAGCGTGGCCTGGGCGTAGAGGCGGGCTTCTTCCTCGTAGCCGGTCTGGGCCATCGGCAAACATCCCATGTAGGAGCGAGAAACGTCGTCGCCGGCTTCGGGAACGATCAGTTGATGGGGAAGCAACGAGACGGCGCCGTCCAGGAGCTTCGCGCCCTGGCGTTCGGCAAGAACGCAGAGATTGGCACATGCGGCGGTCAGGGCGTCCATGGCGAGCACCGCGTGGGGGTTGTGGTAGCCGCCGGTCGATATGAAACGGCCAAAGGGATGGTCCTCGTCGACATCGTCAACCCATACCGGGTTGTCCGTCACGGCCTGGAGCGACTCCGCGGCGACCTCGGCGGCCATGGTCGCCGCGCGCCGGGCCTGGCCCAGCATCCGCGGAACGATGCGGTAACTCACGGGGGCCTGATACGGGCGCCGTTTCCCGCCGTGACCGTCTCCCACCAGTTCGCGAAGGCGCGCCAGCGCCCAGCGGTCGTGGGGGTTGTTCCAGTACTCGCCGAGTGCGGCGTCGAGATGGTCGAGCGGCGCGTTGAACGCTTCAAAGGACAGCGCAAAGATCCGCGCCGCCAGATCGCACCGGTTGTCGGCGACCAGCGCGGCATCGGTGACAAGGCCGGTGGCGGACGGCGACCCGTTGATCAGGCACAGCACATCCTTGATCGCGGGCTTCGCCTTCTCCGCCAGACCGCTGAACAGGTGGCTCAGCGAAAGGATCTCGCCCGCCCCGCCCTGGCCCTGTGCCGGGACCCCGGGCATCCTGTCCTGGTCCAGCATGGCGGCAACACCCCGGGCAATCTCCGGCGATACCCCCGCATGGCCCTCCACGAAGTTGGCCAGCCGCGCCAGAACGATGGCGCGTACGACGCGTTCGGGCAGCGGATCGCCCCAGGATACCGCCGCTCCAACTGGCGACATGCCGGCCCACTGCTCGCGTTGTTCAGGCGTGAGTTTCGTCCCGGCGAGCTGACCCGGACCCGTTGTCACACCATAGATCGTGACCTCCGGGTCATGGTCGAGAATGCGTTCCAGCCGATCCCGGCCGTGGGCCATTGCCGCGAGCGCCCTGGCGCCGAGTTCGACCCCTTCGCCTTCCCAGGCCACCCGCCGGGCGGCTTTGAGCGTGAGATCGGCACGGGTGTCCACGAGTACCGTCATGATCCAATCCGGGATCGCCCATAGGGGTCCCCCCGACACAGTTGACTGTGGCTCAAAATCGCTCGGCGGACAACCTGGTGGGCCGTGTTCGGCGCAGGTCAGGGCCAACGATTCGCTTCGGTTTCAACATCCCGAATGCTTTCGATCAAAGCATCGAATTCCAGCACGTCATCGCGAACGATGCCGGCGGTGCGCATGGCCTCGTAGTCAATTTTGAGACTGGCGAGTTGGTCTTCGTCGGGAATGAGCCTCAAACGGCCGTCCAGGCAATGGTCGTAGTTGGCGTAGCCAGCATCGAAGAAGACCGTCTTGTGCCGGACGACATCCTCCAGGAGTGCGCGGTCGGAGAGCGCCGTCCGGCCGGTGTGGTGACGCGCGAGAAAGGCGAGGTCGAACCAGTGCCGGGAGAGCCTTTCCGGACCGTGCGAAAGCCTGCGTCTGTGGCATTCGACATGGATCAATGTGGCCTTCTCCCAGAAGGTTCGTGCAGGAGAGAGGACCGTCACCGTGGCGGCGGGGTAGTCGAGGTCGTTGGTCAGGGCGGCGATTTCGGGAGCGACCTCGTGCTGCTCGTTGGGATCGATGACGTTGCGGCCGCCGAACTCGAGAAAGACCTCGCTTGCGAGGTAGCCGACCCTGCTTTCGACCGTTGACGGGTAGGCAAACCATACACTCTCGCCGTTGTCGCTGATCCGGACGCCGTGCCGGCCGGACGTCGCGAGCCCTTCGGCCGCAGCCTTCAGAGCGGGTCCGACGACACCACGGGTGTAGGCTGTTACGAAGGATTTGAGTCGCTTGCTGAAGCGACGGATTTGAGACCTGCTGACGCCCGGAGCGAAGGGATCGAAAGGATCGCCGAAAGCCCGGTAGTCGAGGGTGATGTCGACATCTTCCGAAAACCGGTCGATGATTCCGTAGACCTTAGAAAGGGAGGTGCCGCCCTTGAAGGCCATCGGGTGATGGTCGGGGATGGAGAAGAGGATTCGCAGAACCCAGCAGATCCAGATGTCCTTCTCCAGGATGACCGCCGGCCGCCCTGACCGGGCGGCCACGGTCTCAAGGATGTCTCTCCGGTCCCGGTCGTTCAGCGACAGGAAGGCCTCAGCCATGAACGGTGTCCCGGGCGGAGGCGTCGAGCGCCGTCGCCATCCACGCCGGAACATCGGCCGACCGGAGTTTCTCGAACTCCTTCGCGCCCACGGCGGACTTGATCGCGGCGACCGTATCCGGCGTCACGTTGCCCTTGCCGAGATACCAGAGGGCGGAGAGCGCCAAGCCCGCCGTCTCGCCGGCGAGTTGAAGCCGCCGGCGGTTCGAGGTGTGGATCATCCTGACCGTGATGTTGCTGATCCGGATCGAGCGGCTCGACGCGCTGGTATGGAAAACTGGCACGGTCGGCACCTGGGTGCTGAGCCCGAGCCGCTGCGCGGCTTCCGCACCGTGAATCTGGACGGTCTCGCCGTTGTCCCTGGCGATGGTCTGGATCACCTCGAAGACGCCGGGGATGACGTTGCCGACGAACCGGCTCTTGCGGGGACGAACGAAGACGCCGCGGGAGAGACGCTGGACTTCGCCTTCATGGACGATACGCGAAAGGGCACGGTCGACGGTACCGCGCGGTCCGCAATTCGCGAAGTGCGAGGCCGTGAAGGGCTTGCCCTTGGGCAGACTGCGTATACGGGTTCGAATGGTTTTCGTCGTGGACATGACAAGGCCCTCGTCGGTCCGAAACTATAAGAGTTTTTCAGACTAATGTCAAGGACTTGAGACCGATCAAAGGAAGGGTGCGATGGGTGCTGGCAGGCATCAATGGAACGCTCGTGCAGGAGCGCGTGATCATCGCCGGCGCTTCCGGTCGCGCGGCCGAGACATTAGAGAAACCAGACCTGCCAATCGAGTTGGGCGGACCGGCGCGATCATCGCTGCCCTTCATGAAGTGTGCCGGCTACCAGTCCGGCACGACGACCGGCTTGAGAGCCTCGCCGTCCCGGATGAGCGCGAATCCGCGCGGCGCTTCGGAGAGCGGCAGGACGTGGCTGCGGATCGGGGCGAGATCGACGGCGCCCGCCGCCAGAAGTTCGGTGGCGCGCTGCCAGGTCTCCCAGATCAGGCGTCCGTGGATGTTGTGCATCGCCGGGCATTTGAGCAGCCAGTAGGTGAAGTCGACGGGGATCGCTGTCGGCGGCGCGCCCACCAGCCGGAAGTCGCCGCCCTTGGCGAGGGAGGCAAAGACGGCGTTGAATCCGGCTTCGGTGCCCGATAGTTCCACGCCGACGTCGGCGCCCGCACCGCCGGTCATATCGCCCACCACGCGGGCCAACTCCTCGTTGCCGGCATCGACCGCGCGGTCGGCGCCCATGGTCTCCGCCGCGCGGAGACGAAGCGGGTTGATGTCGCAGGCGATGATCCTGACGGCGCCCAAGGCGCGCGCGGCCGCGACCGTCATCAGTCCGATGGGTCCGCAACCATTCACCAGCACCGACAGCCCGGCAACGCCGGCGCCCGCAAGGCAGGCATGGACGGCGATGCCGAAGGGCTCGAGCATCGCCGCGGTCTCGTGCGCAAGGCCGGCCGGGTTCACCCATGCGATGGACGCGGGTACCGTCATATACTCGGCGAACGCACCGTCGATGTCGATGCCCGGGTAGCGGGTGTTCTCGCAAAGATGGGCGCGTCCGAGCCGGCAGGACCGGCAGCCGCCGCAAAAGATGTGGCTTTCGAGGCTCACCCGATCGCCTACCGCAAGGCCTTCGACCCCCGGACCGGCGGCCTCGATGGTGCCCGAAACCTCATGGCCGAGGACCCGCGGCAGAACCATCCGGCGCGCCATGCGCGGCGCCCAGTTGTAGATCTGCATGTCGGTGCCGCAGATCCCCGCCGCGCCGACCCGGATCAATATTTCGCCGGGCCCGGGGTCGCGCGGCTCGATCTCGCGAAGCGCGATTTCCCCGACCCCGGGGGCGATCTTTTGAAGGCTCAGCAAGGCTCTCTACAAGTGATAGATGTCGATCGGCCCGTCGAGCCGGTCGTCGACGAAGGTGATCTTCTTTCGCGCGATCTTGAGCGCGCCGTCGATACGCCTCAACGCAAAGTCGTAGCGGCTGCCGCGGGTCGCCGCCCCTCTCTTGCCGTAGACGTGCACGATGCAGTTGGCGGTGGCCTCGATGACGTCCCCCTCCGCGCTCTCCACCAGCACGTTGCCGATCAGGTGCACCGTCCGGTCGAGAGGAAGCGAAGCCCAGGATTGGCGTGACTCGATCCGGAACACCCGGTCTTCGAGCCGGCCGCGGTTCTTGAGATAGATCAGGTTGAGCTGGGTCTCGGGATCGGTGGTGGTCTCCTCCTCGCTTGCCCAGGCCGGGGCCCAGTACACGGCGTCTTCGGCATAGAGCTCGAGCCACTCCTTCCACCGGCGCCGGTCCAGCAGCATCGCCTCGCGGTTGATCAGGGCCGTGGCCTCACGCTCCAGCGCGGCGTCGATGCCGTTCGTGTTCATGCGGCGCCCGTCTCTTTCTCAAGACGATCCAGCCAGGCGCGGTAGAAGCCGTGAAACATTCCTTCGTGCTCCCAGTCGGGGCAGGACGCCGCCGGCTCGAAGCCCAGGTCACGGGCGTCCCGGTCGGGGCCGGCGACCATGGTGGACAAGCCGCGGGTCATGTCGTTCCACTGGCTTGGCGGTCCAAGAGAGCCGTCCTGGACGGCTTCGAGCGCGGCGGCATCGTCCGACGTCGCCATTCCGGCCGTAAGGTAGAAGTCCTCGAACTTCCTGAGGCGCGCGGCCCGCGCCGTCCGGCTTTCTCCCTTCGGGGCGATGCAGTAGACCGAAACCTCGGTCAATCCGGCCGAGACCGGCTTCACCAACCGGATCTGCGTCGACGGATTGTCCATCAGCATCGCGTTGGGAAACAGGCAGAGGTTGCGGCCGCGGTTGAGGATCCAGTCGACCTCGGCCGGCTTGAGATTCTCTTCGAGCCACGCCCGCGCCTCGTAGATCGGGCGGACGTGCGGCGTGGTGTGGAGCGCCCATAGCCCCATGTGCCCGTTGCCGAGGTCGTAGGTGCCGCTGGGCACCTTGCCCCTGATGCGCCCGGACTCGGTCCGGCCCATGCCGGGCGTGGCGTCCCGGGCTTCACGCTGGGCCGTGGTGGCGGCGAACACGCTGTGAAGGGTGGTCACGTGGTAGCCGTCGACGCTGTTCTCGGCCTGCAGCTTCCAGTTGCCGTGGACCACGTAGGTGGAGCAGCCGGGGACGACTTCCAGCCCGTTTTGCGCCTGATCGGCCAGGAGATCGATCCAGCGCGCCGCGGCTCCCAGATGGTCCTGGAGCGCGGGCACATCGCTTCTCAGGCTCCCGAACACGAACCCCTTGTAGGAGTCGAGGGCGCCGATCCGACGGAGGTTGAAGCCTTCGCGCGAGCGTTCCGTAGCGGGGTACCCCGCCTCCTCGTTCTTGATGCTGATGCAGCGTCCGCCGCGGTCGTACACCCAGCCGTGGAAACGGCAGGTGAGCACATTCGCGGTCCCCTGCTTGAGCGGGGTCAGCACGGCGCCCCGATGGGAGCAGGCGTTGATGAAGCAGCCGAGCGACCCATCCTTCTGGCGCATCACGAAGACCGGCTGACGGCCGATTTCGGTGGACCAATAGTCGCCCGGCTTGTCCACCTGGCTTTCGTGGCAAAGGAAGACCCACCCGCCCTCGAAGATGCGCTCGATCTCGGCATCGAAGACGGCCTTGTCGGTGTAGATATACCGGTCGACGCGGAAGATCCCCTCGTCGATCCGGTCATCGACAAGGTCGCGGAAGCGTATAAGGCTTCGAATGGCTTCCGTCGTGGGCATGATACGCTTCTCCTTCGTGGGAAAATATAGGAGGTTTTCAGACGCATGACCGACCGGATCGACGCACTCATCGAAGCCGGCCCGGAATGGGAGCACGGGGAGGGGATGGCCGCCGTGTCCCGACCGGCCGCCTCTCAGCTCAGCACCCGCAACGCCGTCTCGGGCGCCTTGTCGAGAACCCGTAGCAGGGTTCTGGCGGCGCCGGTGGGGCCGCGCTTGCCCTGTTCCCAGTTGCGGACCGTCTCGTGCGACACGTCGATGCGTCGCGCGAACTCCACCTGCGTAAGCCCCAGGCGCCGGCGGACGCGGCGTGCGAACCGGGCCGGCGTGCGAACCGGGCCATGTCGCGCATCGCCTCGGCGTCGTCCTCTCGCTGCTGCGAGGCCAGGTCCGCCTCGGTGGCACCGTCCAGCACCGCATGATCGAACCTCCCCTCGGGCAGGCTGCGCAGGTCGTCCGGATCAATCCTGACGCGCTTTGTGCTCATATTCCCGAACCTCCTTCCCGTGGGCCTTGCGGGCCGAGATGATGCGGATGGCTGAAACGCGCATCGTGTAGATCAGAACGAACACGCGGCCCTCTATCAAGGCGAGCAGCCGGTATCGGTCCTCGCCGTAATCCCAGCGTCGGTCCCTCCTGACGATCCGGTTCGGATCGAGGAACGCACGCACTGCATAGGCGAAATCGAAGCCGCGATGGGCGAAACAGTCATCACTCTTGGCATCGTTCCACTCGAAGTCCATGGGTCCTTATGTAGGCCAGTGGCCTACCAACGTCAATGTCGGCCTCCCCAAACGCCCCGTCGACGCGGACAGGTCTTCGCTCGAACGTGACGATGATCGTGTGACAAGCGCGTGTCGCATGATGGGTCGCACTCCTGAGTGTTTCACGCTGCGGCGTACACCCTTTCGATAGCGGCAACCGCATCCGCCACCGCCACATCCGCGCCCTCCTCCCTCAGGATTTGCCCCAGCGCCTCGACCAGCGCGACCACGTTCTCCCGCCGGCTCGATTCCCCCATCAGCCCGATGCGCCAAGTCTTCCCGGCGAGGGCGCCGAGCCCGCCGCCGATCTCGATGTTGAAGTCCAGCAGCAGCCGCTTCCGAAGGGCGGCGTCGTTGACTCCCTCAGGAATCTTGACGCTGTTGAGCATCCACAGGCGATGCCCCTCCTGTGACGCCATCGGGATGCCCAGGACCTCCAGGCCGGCCACCAGCGCCCGGTGGTTCAACTCGTGCCGTGCAAAACGGGCTTCCAGGCCTTCGCGCTCGACCTCGCTCAGGGCCGCGTGAAGGCCGTAGTTCATGGAGATGGGGGCGGTATGGTGATAGGCGCGGTCCTCGCCCCAGTAGCGCTCGATCATGGTCAGGTCGAGGTACCAGCTCTTGACCTTGCCTTTGCGCCGGCCCAGCTTGTCGCGGGCGGCCTGGTTGAAGGACACCGGTGACAAGCCCGGGGGGCAGCTCAGGCACTTCTGTGTGCCGCTGTAGGTGGCGTCGACGTTCCAGGCGTCGATGGTCACCGGGCAGCCGCCCAACGAGGTCACGGTATCCAGCACCAACAGGGCGCCGGCGTCATGGGCGAGCCGGGAGATCTCTTCCACCGGCTGCAACACCCCGGTGGAGGTCTCGGCGTGCACCAGGGTGACGATGTCGACCTTGTGGTCCTTGAGGGCCTGCTCCACCTGTTCGGGGCGGATGATCTCGCCCCAGGGAGCCTCGACCTTCACCAGGTTTCCGCCCAGGCGCTCGACGATGTCCGCCATGCGCGTTCCGAAGACCCCGTTCACGCAAACCAGCACGGTGTCGCCTTCCTCGATGAGGTTCACGAGGCAGGTCTCCATGCCCGCGCTGCCGGTGCCCGACACCGGGAAGGTCAGCTCGTTCTCGGTGTGGAAGAGCCAGCGCAGCATGGCTTTGCTCTCTTCCATGACCTTGAAGAACTCCGGGTCCAGATGGCCGACGACGGGGGCTGACAGCGCCTCCAGGACCCGTGGATGCGGGTTGCTGGGGCCGGGTCCGAGAAGAATTCTCCGGGGCGGGTTCAACGTTGGGGCCATGCGGTTGCTCCTTGGGTTTCTTTGTTTGTGGGCGGCTCGGGCGCGGTGTATCCTGGTGTTTTTGAAGGTAATAGCACCCGCGAAGCGGGGCCACAAACCTTCCTGCCTTCATGAGCCTCAACAAAAAGCTGGCGGAGACCCTTGTACGGGACCGTATGCTGGCGCCAGGAGACGCGGTGCTGGTGGGTGTGTCCGGCGGTCCGGATTCCGTCGCATTGCTGCACATCCTCCAGGAGATCGGCCCATCCCTCCGCCTGCGTCTGGAGGTGGCCCATGTCGAGCATGGCATCCGCGGGCACGAGAGCCGGGACGACGGGGAGTTCGTCCGCCGCATCGCCGCTGATCTGTCACTGCCGTTCCACATCACGGGTCTGGACCCCGCGCGGTCCGGCCGGGATCGGCATCCCGGGAACTTCGAGGCGCTGGCCCGCGAGCGGCGTTACCGGTTCTTCGCCGAGGTGGCCGCCACCCGGAGCATCGGCAAGGTCGCGGTGGGGCACAACCGCGGCGATCAGGTGGAGACGATGCTGATGTGGCTGCTTCGCGGCTGCGGCCCCGACGGGTTGAGGGGCATGCCGGCGGTGCGGCCCCTGGCGCGGGACGCCGCCGGGGCCGAGGGGAGGCTGTTGATCCGCCCGCTGCTGGAGGTCTCCCGGGACGAGATCCTCGAATATCTGGAAAGCCGGGGGCTGGACTACCGGGAAGACCGAACCAACCGCGACACCCGTTATCTGCGGAACTGGATCCGCCGGACCGTGTTGCCGGGACTCCGGGAACAGACCGATGACGGTCTCGATCACCGTCTTGCCCGGCTCGCCGGGATGCTGCGGTCCGACCACGAGCTGCTGGAGCGGCAGGTGGCCACGGCCTACCCGCGAGTCACCCGCGGGGACGCGCTGGACCGCGCCGCCTTTCTCGGGCTCGAACCCGAGCTCCGGCCCCGGATGGTGCGATTCTGGTTGAACCGGGGCCTGGGGACGCTTCGGCGCATCGGTTTCGCCCACGTAGACGCCGTGCTGCAGGTAATCGGCGGGACCCGTCCCCACGGCAGGGTGTCGCTCCCCGGCTCCTGGACGGTGATCCGGGAATACGAATCGGTGCGGCTGATGCGGTCGGCCGGAGGCCCCCGCCCGGAGGTCCCGCGGACGCAAGACTACTCCTACCCGCTTCCGCTGGAGGGCGAGGTGGTGGTCCCCGAGGCCGGGGTCCGGGTCACGGCGTGGCGCTCCACCAGCCCGGAGATACCGGAGGGCGATCACGAGGCGGCCTTCGACCTCTCCCGTCTGAAATGCGACGGCGGGACGCTCCGCCTTCGCAA
This sequence comes from uncultured Binatia bacterium (SeqCode), assembly GCA_965218305.1. Taxonomy (GTDB): domain Bacteria; phylum Desulfobacterota; class Binatia; order UBA9968; family JAJDTQ01; genus JAJDTQ01. Next base: position 4,067,272 of record OZ244617.1, read on the forward strand.
TCCCCGGCCCGGCGACCGGCTCCGGCCCCTCGGAATGACCGGACACAAGAAGCTGAAGGACCTCTTCATCGACAGGAAGGTCCCGCGGTCGAGGCGCCGGACCCTGCCGTTGCTCCTGGCAGGGGAGGAGATCGTTTGGGTTCCCGGTTGCGCCCGGAGCGATTTCGCCAAGGTGGAGTCCGACACCCGGGCGGTCTGGCGGGTCAAGGTCTCGTAGCCGGCCCGTTTCGTAGTTCCCTGCCCAAGGCCGCTCGGTTGACTTGGGCCGGTCCCGTTCTTATTGAAGTAACCATACCCCTATGCTAACTTTTTCCACGGACGGAGACCCTTGGAGAGACCCCCCTTGAATCAAGCGACCAAAAACCTTGCCCTATGGCTTGTCCTGGGCTTGATGTTCCTGCTGCTTTTCAACGTTTTCACCCGGCAGCAGAGCCGGGAGCCCGAGATCATCTTCAGCGACTTCTGGTCCGCGGTGGAGCGCGGCGACGTCCAGGAGGTGACGATCCAGGGCCAGCACGTTCACGGCAAGTACCAGAGTGGCGAGCGGTTCCGGACCTTCTCGCCCAGCGACCCGGACATGGTCAAGACGCTGCGGGAGAAGAACATCCGCATCGCCGCCAAACCCGAGAACGATTCTCCCTGGTACTTCGTGCTGCTGGTGAACTGGGCCCCCATGCTTCTCCTGGTGGGCGTATGGATCTTCTTCATGCGGCAGATGCAGGCGGGGGGCGGCAAGGCCATGTCTTTCGGCAAGAGCCGGGCGCGGCTGCTGAACGAGAACCAGACGCGGGTGACGTTCAGCGACGTGGCCGGGGTGGACGAAGCCAAGGACGAGTTGCAGGAAGTCATCGCGTTTCTCAAGGACCCCAAGAAATTCACCCGCCTCGGCGGACGGATCCCCAAGGGCTGCCTTCTCGTGGGCCCTCCCGGCACGGGCAAGACCCTGCTGGCGCGGGCCATCGCGGGTGAGGCCGGGGTGCCTTTCTTCAGCATCAGCGGGTCGGATTTCGTGGAAATGTTCGTGGGCGTGGGCGCCTCGCGGGTGCGGGATCTGTTCCTCCAGGCCAAGAAACAAGCGCCGTGTATCGTCTTCGTCGACGAGATCGACGCCGTCGGACGCCAGCGCGGCGCCGGCCTCGGCGGCGGGCACGACGAACGGGAACAGACCCTCAATCAGTTGCTGGTGGAGATGGACGGGTTCGAGGCCAACGACGGCGTGATCCTCATCGCCGCCACCAACCGGCCCGATGTGCTGGACCCGGCGTTGCTTCGGCCGGGCCGGTTCGACCGCCGGGTGGTGGTGCCGCGGCCCGACATCAAGGGACGCGAAGGCATCCTGCAGGTGCACACCCGGCGGGTGCCGTTGGAGAACGACGTGGATATCCGGGTGCTGGCCCGGGGGACGCCGGGTTTTGCCGGAGCGGATCTTGAGAATCTGGTCAACGAGGCGGCGCTCCTTGCGGCGCGGAATGACAAAGACAAGGTCAACATGAGCGACTTTGAGCTGGCCAAGGACAAAGTCATGATGGGGACCGAGCGCAAGAGCATGATCATCAGCGACGAGGAGAAGCGCAACACCGCCTATCACGAGTCCGGCCACGCGCTGGTGGCCGTGCTGCTGCCGGGTGCGGACCCGGTCCACAAGGTGACCATCATCCCGCGCGGGATGGCGCTGGGTCTTACCCAGCAGCTTCCCATCGACGAGCGGCACAGCCAGGACAAACAGTATCTCCTGAACAACGTGACCATCCTGTTCGGCGGGCGGGCCGCGGAGGAGTTGATCCTCGATCACATGACCACGGGCGCCGGCAACGACATCGAGCGCGCCACCGAGATCGTCCACCGGATGGTCTGCGAGTGGGGCATGAGCGAGAAGCTGGGCCCCATGACCTTCGGCAAGAAGGAAGAGCAGATCTTTCTCGGGCGGGACTTCACCCAGCAGCAGGACTACTCGGAAAGCACCGCGGTCGAGATCGACAATGAGATCCGGCGCATCATCCAGGATTGCTACAACCAGGCGAAGGAGATCCTGACCAGCAACCTGGAGTTGTTGCACCGGGTCGCCAAGGAGCTGCTGGAGAAGGAAGTGCTGGACGGCGCGGAGATCGACGTCATCGTCAAGGCACACGCGGCAGAAAGCGGTCCCGACCTGCCCACGACACCCGTTCCCGCCAGCGCTTGACGAAGCGGGTCGCTCTTTTTGAAGCGGCTTCCCGGTTCCACGCCACGGGCCGCCAGGCCAGACAGACCGCAACCCCTCCACGCCCGGCCAACGAGGGGAACCCAAAAGATTGCAGGAGACGGGTCATGTTCAAGGGAAGCCGGCCCGAGCCGTTACCGTTCGACGCCTTCGGCCCGGTGCCGGACGCGATACTCATGACGCGCCACGGTGAAGTGGATATGCGCGGCCGCACGGCGGTGATGGGGATCCTCAACGTCACCCCCGATTCCTTTTCCGACGGCGGCCGGTATCGCGATGTCGAGTCGGCGGTCGCCAGCGGCGTGGAGATGGCGCAACAGGGCGCGAGCATCGTGGACGTGGGCGGGGAATCGACCCGTCCCGGCGCGGCCGCGGTTTCGGCGGACGAAGAGCTCGATCGGGTGCTGCCGGTGATTCGCGGGCTGCGGCAAAGGACCCCGGTGCCCATCAGCATCGACACCTACAAGGCGGCGGTGGCCCGGGGGGCGCTGGCGGCGGGCGCGGATATCGTAAACGACATCAGCGCCCTGCGGTTCGACCCGGCCATGGCCGGCCTGGTAGCGCGCGAGGACGTTCCGGTGGTGCTCATGCACATGCAGGGCCGGCCGCGCACCATGCAGCTCGCGCCACGCTACGACGACGTGGTCCGCGAGGTCGCCGCCTTTCTCCGGGAGCGGGTGGCCCATGCCGTGAGCAGCGGCATCGCCCTTGACCGGATCGTGGTCGATCCGGGCGTCGGCTTCGGCAAGGATCTGGACCACAACCTGGCGCTGTTGCGGCACTTGCGCGAACTCGCGGCATTGGGGCGGCCGGTGCTCGTGGGCTTGTCCCGGAAGTCGTTTCTGGGCCGGTTGGAGGAACCCCCCGGACCGGCCGGCCGGCTGGAGGGAAGCCTTGCCGCGGCCACCGCGGCGGTGCTGGCCGGAGCCCATATGGTTCGGGTCCACGACGTGCCGGAGACCTGCAGGGCGGTACGCGTAGCCGATGCGATCCGCACGGACACTCGGACAGGCGCGCGCTCCAAGGGTTTGCCGGCCTGCTGATTCCGGAAGGGAGTCATGAAGTCCGATAGACCACAAGGAATGCCGGGCCGGCGCCGGCTGTTCGGCACCGACGGTATCCGCGGCACTGCCAATCAGGAGCCCATGACCTCGGAAACGTCCTTGAGGCTGGGCCGGGCCATCGCCCATGTGGCCGGCGGCCAAGGCGGGGGCAAGGCCGCCCGTGGCGCCCTGGGGCGAAAGCACACCCACCGGAGGCGCATCCTCATCGGCAAGGATACCCGGCTGTCGGGCTACATGTTCGAGACCGCGCTGGCGTCCGGGATCTGCTCCATGGGCGCGGACGTCCTGCTGGTGGGTCCCTTGCCGACCCCGGCCGTGGCGTTTCTCACCCGCAGCATGCGAGCGGACGCCGGGGTGGTGATCTCGGCATCCCACAATCCCTACCAGGACAACGGCATCAAGTTCTTTTCCGGTGACGGCTTCAAGCTCCCCGATGCCTGGGAGCAGCGCATGGAGGCCATGGTCCGGAACGAGGAGTACGGCGCGCACCGCCCGGTGGCCACGGACATCGGCAAGGCGCACCGCATCGCCGACGCGCTGGGAAGGACCATCGCCTTTCTCAAGAGCACGTTCCCCGGCCGCCTGACCCTGGAGGGCCTGAAGATCGTCGTGGACTGCGCCAACGGCGCGGCGTACCGGGTGGCGCCGGATGTCCTGAGAGAGCTCGGGGCTGAGGTCATTCCGGTGGCGGTGGAGCCCGACGGCACCAACATCAACCTGGACTGTGGCTCGGTGCACCCCGAGAAGGCTCGGGCGGCGCTTCTGGAGCACGGCGCGGACCTCGCCGTGTGCCTGGACGGCGATGCCGACCGGGCGGTGTTGATCGACGAGAAGGGCGGGCTGGTGGACGGCGACGAGGTGCTGGCCATGTGCGCCATCGAGATGAAACGCACCGGGCGGCTGCCGACCGGCGCCGTGGTGGCCACGGTGATGAGCAACATGGGGCTCGACGTCGCTCTCCGCGAACACGGCATCGAGGTCTTGAGGACCGCCATCGGCGACCGCTACGTGGTGGAAAGTATGCGCGAGGGCGGGCACAACCTGGGCGGCGAGCAATCGGGGCACCTGGTGTTCCTGGACCACAACACCACCGGCGACGGCTGTCTCACGGCCCTGCAGGTGCTGGCCTTGATGATCGAGCAGGGAAAGCCTCTGAGCGAGCTCCGCCGGATCATGGGCAAGCTGCCGCAGGTGGTGGTGAACGTGCCGGTCCGGGAGAGGCGTCCCCTGTCCGAGCTGGATCAGGTTCAGGAACGCATCGCCGAGAGCGAGCACCTGTTGGACGGCCGGGGCCGGGTGCTGGTGCGCTACTCCGGCACCGAGCCCGTGGCCCGGGTGATGATCGAGGGCGAGTCCGAGGAGGAAATACGGCGGCTGGCGCAAGGCATCGCCGACGCGATCCAATCCAATTTGGGGGTTCCGGAGTGACGCGTCTTGGAGTCAACGTCGATCACGTCGCCACCGTGCGCCAGGCGCGGATGATCGACATCCCCGATCCGGTGGAAGCGGCGCTCCTGGCCGAGCAGGCCGGCGCCGAGGTCATCACGGTGCACTTGCGCGAAGACCGCCGGCATATCCAGGAGCGGGATGTGGCCCGGCTGCGGGAACGGCTGACTGCGAGGCTCAACCTGGAGATGGCGGGCACCCCGGAAATGACCCGGCACGCCCTGACGCTCAAGCCCGACGACGCGTGCCTGGTGCCCGAGCGGCGGGAGGAGCTGACCACCGAGGGCGGGCTCGACGTGGTCTCCCATGGGAAACAGCTCCGGGACGCGGTGTCCCGTCTTCGTGGCGCCGGGATTCGCGTGAGCCTCTTCGTGGATCCCGACCCGAAACAGCTCGAAGCCAGCCGGGAGCTGGGCGCCGACGCCGTGGAGATTCACACCGGGGCCTACTGCAACGCCAGCGGTGCGCAAGTGGAACGGGAGCTCGAGGCGGTGCGCCGGGGCGCGGCGCTGGCCGCGGGTCTGGGCCTCGAGGTCCACGGCGGCCACGGCCTCAACGCCGGTAACGTCGCTCCCATTGCGGCCATCGAGCAAATCGTCGAGCTCAACATCGGGCACAGCATTGTCGCCCGCTCCATCATGGTCGGGATGGTCCAGGCAGTGAAGGAAATGAAGGACCTCATCGCCGGAGTTCATTGACTCATGCACGTGGTAACCGCAGCGGAGATGCGCCGGCTGGACCATCTCACCATAAACGCCCATGGGGTTCCGAGCCTGACGCTCATGGAGCGCGCGGGGCAGAGCGTGGTGGACGTCATTCTCAAGCGCTGGACCCACCTGGTGAAGCGCGGCGTGCTGGTGGTGGCGGGCAAGGGCAACAACGGCGGCGACGGGCTGGTCATCGCACGGCTGCTGAAGGCCCGGGAGGTTCCCTGCGAGGTGGCGTGCGTCGCCCGGGCGGAAGAGCTGGCGCCGGATGCCGCGGCCAATCTCGAACGCTATCGCTCCGTGGGCGGGACATTCACGCCAATCCCGCCCGGCGGCCTCGACAGCCTCAGCCGCCGCATCCGGGACAAGGGGCTGCTGGTGGACGCGCTTCTGGGAACCGGGCTGAGGAGTCCGGTGGAGGGATTCCTCGCGGACGTGGTGGAGCTGCTCAACGCTTCGGGCATTCCCATCGTTGCCGTGGACACGCCGTCGGGGCTGGATTCCGACCGGGGCACTGCCCTCGGAGCCACGGTCCAGGCCGACGTCACGGTGACCTTCGGCTTTCCCAAGATCGGGCAGGCGGTCTACCCCGGGGTGGTCTACAACGGCGAGCTGGTCGTGGCCGACATCGGCATCCCGCGGGAGGCGGTGACCGAGGTGGCGCCCTCGGTGGAGTTGCTGGATTCGGCCGACATCGTGTGGTTTCTGCCCAGAAGGGCGGACGACTCGCACAAGGGCACCTATGGCCATCTGCTGGTGATGGCCGGGTCCCGGGGCAAGACCGGAGCCGCCGTGCTCGCCTGTCGCGGGGCCATGCGGGTGGGCACCGGCCTGGTGACCCTGGCGGCGCCCCGAGGGCTCAACGACATCCTGGCCGGGGCCCTGGTGGAGCCCATGACCGAGCCGCTGGGGGAGCCGGGCGAGGACCGGTGGCCGCCGCTGGGGGCTACGGATTGGGAGGGTCTGTCGGAGCGTAAGAGCGCGGTTCTGTTCGGACCCGGCGTGGGCGTCGGCGGCGCCGCACAGACGACGCTGGAGACGCTGCTGGAGCATTGCCGGCTTCCGTGGCTCATCGACGCCGACGGGCTCAACAATCTGGCGGCGGACGTGAGCCGGCTTCGGGAGGCGCGGGTTCCGCCGGTGCTGACGCCGCACCCGGGGGAGATGAGCCGCCTTGCCGGAATGGACACGGCGGAGGTCAACGGCGACCGTGTCGGCATCGCCCGAGCCTTTGCCGCCGAAAATCGATGCTACCTCGTTCTCAAGGGTGCGAGAACGGTGATCGCCACCCCCGACGGCCGGGTGTCCATCAACCCCACCGGCAATTCCGGCATGGCCAGCGGGGGCATGGGCGACGTCCTGGCCGGCATCGTCGCCGGGTTTCTGGCGCAAGGCGTGCCGCCCGAGGACGCCGTCCGCCTGGGGGTCTACCTCCATGGCCGCACCGGTGACCGGGTGGCGGACGAACGCGGCGGCGTGGGGCTCATCGCCTCGGACCTGGTGGACGAGCTGCCGCGGGCGATCAAGGAGCTGACGCAGATCAGGGAGATGATACGGGCGTGACGACCGGGGAATATCAAGTCACCACCGGCTCACCGGAAGGGACCCGGGCGCTGGGGCGCGCGCTGGCCGGGTTGCTCGGCGGCGGGGAGGTTCTGGGACTCTCGGGCGACCTGGGGAGCGGCAAGACCTGCTTCGTGCACGGGCTGGCCGAAGGGCTGGAGGTGGGCGGCAACAGTTGGGTCCGGAGCCCGACCTTCACGCTCATCAACGAGTACCAGGGCCGGCTGCCGGTGGTTCACGTGGACCTCTTTCGCGTCGCGCCGGGTCTGGAGATGGAGGAGTTGCATCTGGAGGAATACTTCGCGTCCGGCAGCGTCTGCGTGGTCGAGTGGTTCGAGCGCCTGGAGGCCGTGGGGGTCGAAGAGTTTCTGGGCGTGACCTTTCGCTACGTCGACGAGGAGCATCGGGAACTCCGCTTCGCGGCCCACGGGCGCCGTTACGAGGAAATGGTCGCCGGATTGCAGGGAGCAAGCTCGCAGCTTCCCGAGATGCATGAAGAGCAGTAGATGGCACTGATCGTGCAGAAATACGGCGGCACCTCCGTGGGCATGGTGGAGCGCATCCGCAACGTCGCCACGCGCGTGGCGGCCACCCGCGAACAGGGCAACGACGTGGTGGTGGTGGTGTCCGCCATGTCGGGCGAGACCAACCGGTTGCTGAACCTGGCCAACCAGGTGTCGGCACACGTGGACGACCGGGAGATCGACGTGCTGCTGGCCTCCGGGGAGCAGGTCTCCTGCGCCCTGCTGGCGCTTGCGCTGAGGGAACTGGGACAACCGGCGCGCTCGTTTCTCGGCCACCAAGCGCGCATCGCCACGGACAGCGTGCACGGCCGGGCGCGGATCAAGAGCATCGACTCCACCCGTGTCGTGGAGTCGCTGAAGCGGAACGAGGTGGTGGTGGTGGCCGGCTTCCAGGGAGTCGACGAGGACGACAACATCACCACCCTGGGGCGCGGCGGGTCGGACACCAGCGCCGTGGCCATGGCCGCGGCTTTGGACGCCTCGGTGTGCGAGATCTATACGGACGTCGACGGGATCTACACGGCCGATCCCTTCGTGTGCCCCAGGGCGCGGAAGCTGGATCGGGTCACTTACGACGAAATGCTGGAGATGGCCAGCCTGGGAGCCCGGGTGCTGCAGATCCGCTCGGTGGAGATGGCGAAGAACTTCGGTGTCAAGGTCCACCTGCGTTCGAGCTTCAACAACGTCGAGGGCACCTGGCTGGTCGAGGAGGAGCAAGAAATGGATTCGGTTCTGGTCTCGGCAGTGACCTGTGACAACGACGAAGCCAAGATCACCATCCGCGGCGTGCCGGACCGCGCCGGCCTCGCCGCCCAGATCTTCGGCCCCATCGCGGAGGCGAACATCGTGGTGGACATGATCATCCAGAACGCCGGCGCCGACGGCACCACCGACGTGACCTTCACGGTGCCCAAGAAGGACCACCGAAAAGCCATGGAACTGATTGAAAAAACCGCGCCCTTGATCCAAGCTAAGGGAGTGGCCTCCGATACCCACATCGCCAAGGTATCGGTGGTGGGCGTCGGCGTGAGGACGCACGCGGGCGTGGCGGCGAAGATGTTCAAGGCCCTGGCGGAACAGTCGATCAACATCGAGATGATCTCGACGTCGGAGATCAAGGTATCGGTGGTGGTCGCCGAGAAGGACAGCCGCCGGGCCGTGGATTCACTGCACGCTTCATTGATCGAAGGCAGGTGAGTGCATGAGTGATTTGTTGTTCTACGATACGACCTTGCGGGACGGGTGCCAGAGCGAGGACGTCTCTTTCAGCCTGAAGGACAAGCTGCGAGTCGCCGAGAGCCTGGCCGAGCTGGGCATTCACTACATTGAAGGCGGTTACCCCGGATCCAACCCGCGCGACGCCGAGTTCTTCAAGGAGGTCCGGAAGCTGGATCTCAAGAAGACCCGGGTGGCGTCCTTCGGAACCACCCGCCGGCCGTCGGTGAAACCGGCCCAGGATACCAGCCTGAAGCTGTTGCTGGCGGCCAAGACGCCGGTGGTGACGCTGGTGGGCAAGACCTGGGACCTCCACGTGCGTGACGACCTGCGCATCAGCAAGAAGGCCAACCTGGAGGTGATCGCCGATTCCATCGCCTACATGAAGACCCGGGTCGACGAAGTGATTTTCGACGCCGAGCATTTCTTCGACGGCTACCGCAGCAACCCCGAGTTCGCGCTGGAGTGCCTGAAGGCGGCGGCGGCCGGCGGCGCCGACTGGATCGTCCTGTGCGACACCAACGGCGGCAGGTTGCCCGCCGAAATCGGCGCGGCGGTGGCGCGGGCCAAGGCGGAGGTGAAGGTGCCGCTGGGGATCCATTGCCACAACGACTGCGAGCTGGCCGTTGCCAACACCATGACGGCGGTGGAGAACGGCGTCCGGCAGGTCCAGGGCACCATCAACGGCTTCGGCGAGCGCTGCGGCAACCTGAACCTGTGCTCGGTGCTGCCCAACCTCCAGTTGAAACAGGGCTACAAGTGCATCCGGCCGTCGCAGTTGCGCAAGCTGCGGGAGATCTCGCATCTCGTGTACGAGCTGGCCAACGTCGTCCCCGGCAAGCGGCAGGCCTACGTGGGCGACAGCGCCTTCGCGCACAAGGGCGGGCTCCACGTGTCGGGCATCATCAAGAACCGCGAGACCTACGAGCACATCGAGCCGGAGCTGGTGGGCAGCCGCCAGCGCGTGCTGGTCTCGGATCTCTCCGGGCGCAGCAACATCGTCTACAAGGCCCGGGAATACGACATCGACCTGAACGGCCAGGACCAGGCCGTGCACCAGATCCTCAACCGGATCAAGGAGCTGGAGAGCCAGGGCTACGAGTTCGAAGCCGCGGAGGCATCCTTCGAGCTGCTGATCCAGGAGGCCCTGGGAAGGAAGAAGCGCAACTTCCGCCTCGACGGATTCCGGGTCATCGACGAGAAACGGGTCGAAGCCGAGCCGCCCCTGTCGGAGGCCACCGTCAAGGTGGAGGTGGGCGGCGTGATGGAGCACGCCGCGGCCCTGGGCAACGGTCCGGTCCATGCGCTGGACCAGGCGCTGCGCAAGGCGCTGACGGGGTTCTACCCGTCACTGGAGGAGGTGGAGCTTCTCGACTACAAGGTCCGGGTGCTGGCGTCGGGGGAAGGCACCGGCGCCGCCGTCCGGGTGCTCATCGAGTCGGGCGACGGTCACAGCCAGTGGGGCACGGTGGGGGTGTCCGAGAACGTCATCGAGGCGAGCTGGCAGGCGCTCGTGGACAGCATCGACTACAAGCTCTACAAGGACAAGAAGCGGAAAGGACATGCGGGGAAGCGCCGCGCCGACAAGGGTCAGGCCGCGGCGGCGCCCGCGTCCTGACCAAAGGACCCAGCCAGGCTGCCGCCCATGTGGAGTATTCTGAAAGAGGATGTCCGGGTGGCGTTCGAGCGGGACCCCGCGGCGCGGAACCTGTTCGAGGTCCTGGTCAGCTATCCGGGGGTGCACGCGCTGCTGTTCCATCGCCTCGCCCACCGGCTGTGGCACGGCGGCTGGAGAAACCTCGCGCGTTTTGTGAGTCACCTGAGCCGGTTCTTCACCGGCATCGAGATCCATCCGGGCGCTACGGTAGGCCGCCGGTTTTTCATCGATCACGGCATGGGAGTCGTCATCGGCGAGACCGCGGAGATCGGCGATGACGTGACCTTGTACCAGGGCGTGACCCTGGGCGGCGTCAGCCTGCGCCGGGAGAAGCGCCACCCCACGGTGGAGGACTGCGTCATCATCGGCGCCGGCGCCACGGTGCTGGGCCCGGTGGTGGTGGGGCGGAACAGCAAGATCGGCTCGGGTTCGGTGGTGGTGAAGGACGTGCCGGAGAACTCCACGGTGGTGGGTGTGCCCGGAAAGGTCGTGGAAGGGGACGGCGTGCACCGGGATCCGGTCGAGCACCAGATCGCCCTGGATCACGATCGGCTGCCGGACCCCACGGCCAAGTCCCTCAGCAATCTCGCGGAATACATCCAAAGACTCGAAAAGCGGGTGAACGAGCTCGATGCCAAGCAGGGCGGCATGGAGGAGCGGCACCGGGAAGAGGTGGAAGAGACCCGGCGGTACAAGAACTAGGGCACACGAACCAGGGCATAACGAAACCCGGAAACGACGTGAAGCGAGGCCGGGGTATGGTGCCATTACCGTACCGGTAGCGGGCATTGCTCATTTTCGTATCAATGACAGGTGGACAGTGCGGTGAAGGCATCGGCGGACAGAAAAGTGGCGGTGGCCATGAGCGGCGGCGTGGACAGCTCGGTGGCGGCCGGTCTCCTGGTGGAGCAGGGGTTCGAGGTCGTGGGGGTGTCGCTGCGCCTGTGGGAGGGCCGGAACCTGGGCCCCCGCAACTGCTCGGACCACCGGGGAGCGGGGGAGGTGGCGGCTTTGCTGGGCATTCCCCACACGGTGCTGGACCAGCGGGTCGAGTTCCGCAAGGCGGTGGTGGCGCCGTTCGCCCGGAGCTACCTTGACGGCACCACGCCCAATCCGTGTGTCGCCTGCAATCGCAATTTCAAGATCGAGAAGCTGCTGGCGTGGGCGGAAGCCCGGGGAATTTCCCGCGTGGCCACGGGTCACTACGCCCGCATCGGACGCGGGCGCGGCAGCGGCAGCGCCTCACTGCTGCGCGGGTCGGATCGCAACAAGGACCAGTCGTACTTCCTCTTCGCGCTCTCGCCGCGCCAGCTCGAGCGCACCGTGTTTCCCCTGGGTGAGCTTCACAAGGAGCAAGTGCGCGCCAAGGCCCGGGAACTGGGGCTTCCGGTGGCCGAGCGGCCGGAGAGCCAGGACATCTGCCTCGGCGACCACCGTACGGTGGTGGAGTCCCTGGCCCGGGCGGGCGAGCTAGGGTCAGGGGAGATCGTGGACAGCCGCGGCAACGTCCTGGGGCATCACAACGGGGTGCACGGATTCACCGTGGGGCAGAGACGAGGTCTCGGCATCGCCGCGCCGCAACCGTTGTACGTGCTTCGCATTGACGCGGAACAAAGACGTGTGGTGGTGGGACCGCGCGAAGCGCTGAGCACCCCGTCCTTTACCGCGAGCCGCTTGAGCTGGCTCGAACCGCCGCCGACCGAAGAGATCGCCGCCCAGGTCCAGGTGCGTTATCGGTCGAAGCCGGTACCCTGCACCCTGAAACCACTCGACGGCCACGGCGTCGAGGTTCGCCCGGACGACCCGCTGTCGTCGGCGACCCCGGGTCAGGCCGCGGTCTTTTATCGTGACGATCAGGTGCTCGGCGGCGGGTGGATCGACAAGGCGCCGGTTGACCGGCCGTCGTGACGACCCCGGGTGCCTGCGGAACAATCCATGCGCGTCGCCATCAAGACACTGGGTTGCAAGATCAACCAGTATGACTCCGCGGTGATTCAGGAGCGTCTGGCCGGGGAGGCCTGCGCCTTCGTTCGTTTCGAGGAACCGGCCGACGTCTACGTTGTCAATACCTGCACGGTGACGGACCGGGCGGACTGGGAGGCGCGCCAGCTCGTGCGCAAGGCCAGGCGACGGAACCCGGCGGCGCGGGTGGTGGTCACCGGCTGCTACGCGCAGGTCAGCCCCGAGGAGGTGTCCCGGCTTCCGGGCGTCGATTTCGTGGTCGGCCTCAACCGCATGGATGAGCTGGTCCACTACGTCAGGGACGGAGAGCCGGGAGCCGGCCCGGTGGTGTCGGTGGGCAATCCACGGGACGAGCGCGGCGTGAGCGTCCTGGGGGCGCGGGGTTCCCTCGGCCGCACCCGGGCGTTTCTCAAGGTCCAGGAAGGATGCAACTTCGCCTGCAGCTACTGCATCATCCCCACCGCCCGCGGGCGCAGCCGCAGTGTGCCGCCGGAGGAGGTCCTCGAACAGGTGCGCGGGCTCGCGGAGGCGGGTTTCGCCGAGATCGTCCTCACCGGCATCCATCTCGGGGGGTACGGTCACGATCTCGCGCCGCGGGTTTCCCTGAGCGAGCTCGTGCGGCGGATCGCCGGGAGCGGATTGATCCGGCGCCTGCGCCTGAGCTCCCTGGACCCGCGGGAGGTGACGGACGAGTTGCTGGAGGTGATGGCCGGCTCGGAGGTGATCTGCCCGCATCTGCACGTGTGCGTCCAGGCGGGCGAGGACGGCATCCTGAAGAAGATGCGCCGCAACTACGACACGGCCTTTTTCGCGCGGTTGATGGCGCGAGCACGGGAAAAGCTGCCCCGCGCCGCCCTGGGGACCGATGTCATCGTGGGTTTTCCGGGAGAGACCGACGCCGCCTTCGGGGCGTCGCTGGATTTCCTCGCGGATTCGCCGCTGACCTACTTCCACGTGTTTCCCTACTCCGCCCGCCGGGGCACGCCGGCGGTGGGCATGTCCGACCAGGTACCGCCGTCCGAGAAGAAGGAACGTTCGCGCCGGGCGCGCGAGCTCGGCACCCGGAAGAAGCACGAGTTCTACCGGAGTGAGATCGGACGCCGGGTGTCCGTCCTGGTGGAAGAGCCCGTGGCGGGTGAGCCGGGCGGGGTCAAGGGCTACAGCCGCAACTATCTTCCGGTGCTTCTTGCCGGCGGCCGCGACCTCGTTCACCGTGAAGTCCACGTGAGACTTCAGGAATGGTCCCGCGGACGGTTGTGGGGGGAAGTCGAATGCTGACGGCGGACTTCTCCGAGCTGGACCGGCTCCAGGACGCGTTGGGCTACCGCTTCAGGGATCCGGCGCTGTTGAGCCGCTGCCTGACCCACGTCTCCTGTGGCGGCGACATGGAGGCCCACAACGAATCCCTCGAGTTCCTTGGCGACGCGGTGCTGGGTCTCGCCATCAGCGACCTGCTCATGCGCCGGTTCCCCCAACGAAGCGAAGGCGATCTGTCGCGCATGCGAGCGTCGCTGGTGAACCGGAGGATCCTGGCGGAAAAGGCGCGCTTCCTGCGGGTCGGCGCGGTGCTGCGGGTGGGGAAGGGCGAGGAGCGCACCGGCGGCCGGCACAAGGAGTCCATCCTCGCGGCGTCGCTGGAGGCGCTGCTGGGCGGCATCTACTGGGAGGCCGGGTACGAGGCGGTGAGGCCGGTGGTGGAGGCCCATTTCGCGGCGGACCTGGGCTACACGGGGCTGGGGCTCGACGACTACAAGACCCGTCTGCAGGAGGTGAGTCAACGCCTCTACCGTGTTCCGCCCACCTATCGGCTGGTACGGGAATCCGGCCCGAGCCATGACAAATACTTTGAGACGGAGATCCGTGTGGGGGGCCATCTGGTGGGTCAGGGAGAGGGCCGCAGCAAGAAGCAGTCCGAGCAGGAAGCGGCGAGACGCGCCCTCGAGATGTTGCAGGGACAACAGCAACAGTAGCGTTTCGGCCCCGTCAGTCATCCATGGCGAAGCTCACTTACAAGGACGCCGGCGTGGACGTGGAAGCGGCCAACCGGCTGGTCCGCTCGATCGCATCCATGGCCCGCAAGACCGCCCGGCCCGGCCTCATGGGAGGCATCGGCGGGTTCGGCGGACTCTTCGACCTCACGCGCATCCGCGGCCGGCGGCCGGTGCTGGTGTCCTCCACCGACGGGGTCGGCACCAAGCTCAAGATCGCCTTCCTGGCGGACCGCCATGACACCGTGGGCATCGACCTCGTGGCCATGGGCGTCAATGACATCATCACCCAGGCGGCGGAGCCGCTGTTCTTCCTCGACTACTTCGCCGCCGGCAAGGTGGAACCCGCCACCTTCCGGGCGGTGGTGGGCGGAGTCGCGGAAGGCTGCCGCCAGGCCGGCTGCGCGCTGCTGGGCGGCGAGACCGCGGAGATGCCGTCCTTGTACCGGGACGGAGAGTACGATCTGGCAGGCTTCGCCGTCGGCATCGTCGAGAAGGACCGCATACCCGATCCCCGCGCGGTGCGCGCCGGGGACGTGGTCATCGGCCTGCCGTCCAGCGGGCTCCACAGCAACGGCTATTCGCTGGTGCGGAAGGTCCTGCTGGAAACCGCGAAGCTCAGGTTGAAGTCCCGGGTGGCCGAACTGGGACGTTCCCTCGCCGACGAGTTGCTGGAACCCACCCGGATCTACGCCGCGCTGATCCGCGCCCTGACCGCGCGGCACCGGATCAAGGGCATCGCCCACATCACCGGCGGCGGCATCGTGAAGAATCTGCCGCGCGTGCTGCCGTCCGGACTGCGCGCTTGGTTGCGCCGGGGAAGCTGGACCGTGCCGCCGATATTCGATCTCATCGCGCGACTGGGCGGCGTCCCCCAAGCGGAGATGGACCGCACCTTCAACAACGGCATCGGCATGGTTTTGGTGGTGGGCGCGGAGGCGGCAGGGGGCGTCGAGCGCGCGCTGCGCCGCCGCCGGGAGCCCTACGCCGTCATCGGCGAGATCCGCAAGGGGTGCCGCGGCGTCTCGTTCACCACGTAGGGGCGGGTTTCAAACCCGCTCCTGGTCACCATTGGCGCAAGACATGCGAGCTTTCCCATGAACCGCAAGGTCCCCATCGGCGTGCTGCTCTCCGGAGGCGGCACCAACCTCCAGGCCATCATCGACGCCATCGAGCAGGATCGGCTGGACGCCGACATCCGCGCCGTCGTCAGCAACCGCGAGAACGCCTACGGGCTCACCCGCGCCCGCAACCACGGCATCCCCGCCACCGTCATCGATCACCGCGGGCACGCGTCACGGGAGGCCTACGACCAAGTGCTGGTGGAACATTTCAAGGGACACGGCGTCGAGCTCGTGGTGCTGGCCGGATTCATGCGGCTACTGTCGCCCTTCTTCGTGCAGAGCTTCCCCGACCGCATCATGAACATCCACCCCGCGCTGTCGCCCTCCTTCGCCGGCCTCCACGGCCAGAAACAGGCCTTCGAATACGGCGTACGGTTCGCCGGCTGCACCGTCCATTTTGTGAGCGAGGGCTGCGACGAGGGACCCGTCATCATCCAGGGCGTCGTCCCCGTACTGCCCGACGACACGGAGGACACCCTCGCCCAGCGCATCCTGGTCCAGGAGCACCGCATTTATCCCCGCGCCATCCAGCTCTACAGCGAAGGGCGGCTCGTCATTGAAGGGAGGAAGGTGAGGGTGACGGGAGAGGAAGTTGAGGATGGCGGCGAATACGCCCTGGTGAATCCGCCCATGGGAGGACGGTTCGGTCCGCGCTGATCAGGGCGCACGACGGCACGGGCTGACGCTTGCCACACGTAACATCCGGGACTTCGAGGACATGAAGGTGGGGCTGTTGGACCCCTGGACGGCAGCCTGACCGCCCGACTGCGGCTGGCTCCACGGGCAAGATCCTTGAAAATTGCGCACCGGATGGGCAATTTTCAAGGATCTTGCCCCTAGCATCGGACCGGCAGGGTATCGTTCAGGGTGCCCAGGGTGGCCGGGCGTGGACCGGGCTGGTCCTCAGACTGATTCCTGAGCCCCGGGGGACGGGGCCGATGCCTCTATGGAGTGGATTCCTGCCGTATCGTCCTTGTCGTTGGTGCCCACCACCACCGTGTACAGCGAGAATCGGGAGAACTTGTAGGCCTTGCAGCCGGTGAACGCCGTCTCCTCCAGAAAAGGCTTGAGCTCGAGGTTGGTGCTCCAGCCCAGCCGGCGGGTGATGGGGTCGAGGGATTTGGTGAGCTTGCCCCAGATCGGTGATGTCGTGGTGAAGTGGTTGACGATGACGATGGTTCCGCCGGGACGGCAGACGCGTTTCATCTCGTCGACCATCCGGACCGGATCCGGCACCACCGACACCACGTGAAACGCCATCACGTAGTCGAAGACGTTGTCGGAATAGGCGAGGTTCAGGGCGTCCATCTCCCTGACCTCGAGGTGGCCCCAGTGGTTCTGCGCGATCTTCTCCCGGGCCCGGGCGAGCATGAGGGGTGCCTGATCGACGCCGATGACGTGGCAGTTGCGCGGATAGGCGGGTAACGAGGTGCCGGTGCCGACGCCGACCTCAAGGATCTCGGCGTCCGCCGGGAGATTCAGGTCCTTTATCACGGTCCGTTCGCGCGAGTAGAAGAATTTCGCGAACGTCTTGTCGTATAGAGGCGCCCAGTCCGAATACAACCGGCTCTCGTGCGCTCCCAACTCATCCATGTTCTTGCGTGATACCGTCCGCGGCATAAGGACCCTTCAGGTGATGTCTTCGGATGAACTTGGTAACGATGTCGGTTTCAAGGAAAAACGACAGAACAACGTGAATTGACTATCAATTCTCGGCCTCGTTGTCAAGGTGCGGGGTGCGGACGGGGCCGCCGCGGGTTGGTAATTCGCGAGGTTCTTGGGTAGATTGAAGAGAGCCTCCTTCAGGTCTGTCCACCTCCCGTGAGGCTTTCAAGTACCCGAATTTCCAGGGGGCCGGGTTTCTTTCCATCATGGCCGGCATCGGACGGTTAACCGAATATCTTTGGCGATACTGGCGCCGCTACCTGCTGGGAGGGGTGGGCCTGCTGGGCACCACGAGCCTGCTCATGCTTGTCCCGTGGTGGGTCCGGGGCGCCATCGACGTCATCGAGCGGGGCGATCCCGACTCCGAGCTGGGCGGGTATGTGCTGTTGATCGCGTTGGCCGCGGCCGGCGGCGGTCTGTTGCGGGGGGTCTCCCGGTCCATCATCTTCAACGCGGGCCGGAACGTCGAGTACGACCTGAGGAACGACCTCTTCGCCCATCTCGAGAAGCTTCCCCTCGGCTACTACCAGTCCCAGCGCACCGGCGACCTCATGTCCCGGGCCATCAACGACATCAATGCCGTGCGCATGCTGCTCGGTCCCGGCTTTCTCAACCTGGTCAACACTCCCCTCTACCTTATCTACGCGGCGGTGTTCATGTTCGCCATGAACGCGCAGTTGACGCTGGCGGTGGGCGCGTGCCTGACACTGCTCATGTTGGTGTTCCGGCAGTTTCGCGGCCGGATACGGCGGGCTTCGCTGCGAGTCCAGCGGCAGATGTCCCGCATGAGCGCCCACGTTCAGGAGAACCTCAGCGGGATGCACGTGGTCAAGGCGTACGTGCAGGCTGAGCCTCAGACCGGCCGGTTCGCCGAGCTCAACGACGAGTACCGGGCGCGCAGCATGGACCTCGCTCGCTGCCGCGGCATGATCA
This sequence comes from uncultured Binatia bacterium (SeqCode), assembly GCA_965218305.1. GTDB lineage: Bacteria > Desulfobacterota > Binatia > UBA9968 > JAJDTQ01 > JAJDTQ01. The sequence continues at coordinate 4,085,320 of OZ244617.1, forward strand.
ACCCCATGATGGTGGCGTTGCACGGGTTCACGGTGCTGGTGGTGCTGTGGTACGGCGGCTGGCTGATCCTCCGCGGGCAGACCGGGGTGGCCGACCTGGTGGCATTCATCCTCTACCTGAACGTGCTCGCCTGGCCCATGGCGGCCTTCGGCTGGATGATCTCGCTGATCGAACGCGGCCGCGCGGCCATGGAGCGGCTGGAAGAGATCTTCGAGGTGGAGCCGTCCATCGCCGATCCGGAACACCCCGAGCCGTTCACGAACAGGGAGCGGGGCATCGAGTTCGAGAACGTGTCGTTTGCCTACAACGGCGACGGCAACGGAGACGCGGTGCTCCGGGACATCAGCTTCGAGGTGCCGCCGGGCCGCAAGGTCGCCATCATCGGACGCACGGGCGCGGGCAAGAGCACGTTGACTCACCTGATCCCACGCCTCCACGACGTCACTTCCGGCGCCATCCGCATGGGCGGCGTCGACATCCGGTTGTTGTCTCTGGAAGAACTGCGGGGCGCCATCGGCTACGCGCCGCAGGATCCATTCCTGTTCTCCACCTCCATCCAGGACAACCTGAAGTTCGGCGACGCCGACGCCAGCGAGCAGGAAGTCCGCCGGGTGCTGGGCGTGGCCGATCTGGAGGGCGAGGTGGAGGTCTTCCCGGACGGCCTCGATACCCGGGTGGGGGAGCGGGGCATTGCCCTCTCGGGCGGCCAGAAGCAGCGGGCGACCCTGGCCCGGGCCATCCTGGCGGACCCCGAGTACCTGATCCTCGACGACTGTCTCTCGAGCGTGGACTCCCAAACCGAGCAGCGGATCCTCCACGGCTTCGAGAGCGTCCTCAAGGGCAAGACCTGCATCATCGTCTCCCACCGGATGGCGGTGATCAAGGAAGCCGACGAGATCCTGGTACTGGAGGACGGCCGCATCGTCGAGCGGGGAGACCACGAGTCACTGCTCCGCGCCGACGGAGTCTACGCGCGGATGTACCGCCGGCAGCAGATGTCGGACGAATTGGACGAGTTGTAAGGCCGGTCGCGGCGTTCGAGAAGTTCATTCCAATGAATGCACGGGAAGAACAGGAAATCGTTTCCGGCAAGGCCTACGATCTAGCGCTGGCGCGGCGCCTCTGGCGTTTCATCCGGCCGCACCGGAAGGTCTTCTTCCTGTCGGTGCTGCTGCTGCCGGTGCACCAGTGCTTCAACCTGGCCCAGCCGCTGCTCCTCAAGGGCGGCATCGATGCCATCGGCGCCGGCGACGGCTTCACCTTGCTCACTACGGGCGTGCTCTTCTTCGCCGCCTTGCTGGCGGAGGCCGCGACGTTTTTCTTCCAGTACTACCTGGCCATGCTGGTGGCCCAGCGCTGTCTGGCCGATCTCCGGGTCGAGCTGTTCTCCCACGTGCAGCGGTTGCCCATGAGCTACTTCGACCGCAACCCGGTGGGCCGGCTCATGACCCGCATGACCACGGACGTGGAGGTGCTCCAGGAGATGTTCGCCGCCGGCGCCATGAACCTGGTGGCCGACCTGGTGCTCATCGCGGCCATCGTCGCCATCATGCTGTCGCTGCATGTGGGGCTGGCGCTGGTGTCGCTGGCGATGATTCCGTTCCTGCTGGTGGCCATCAACATCTTCCGCGTCAAGGCGCGCCAGACCTACCGCCTGACCCGGACCCGCATCGCCCGGGTCAACGCCTATCTGGGCGAGGCCATTCCGGGCATGGCCGTGATCCAGCTCTTCAACCGGCAGGCCCGGAGCTTCGAGGAGTTCGACGATCTCAACCGGGACCACCGCGACGCCATCCAGCGCTCCAACGTCTACGAAGCGTCGTTGTTTTCCATAGTCGAGGCCGCGGGCTCGCTGAGCATCGCGCTGCTGCTCTGGTACGGCGGCGGCGAGGTGCTCCAGGGTATCGTGAGCATCGGCACGTTCGTGGCGTTCAGCGAGTACATCCGCCGGCTGTTCGTGCCGTTGCGTGACTTCAGCAACAAGTACGCCGTGATCCAGGCGGCCATGACCGCGGCGGAACGGATCTTCGAGCTGCTGGACACAGCGCCGGAGGTGCCGGGTCGGGCCGCTTCCCCGGCTACCACGCGCCCGGCCACCCCTCCCGTGGCCGCCGCCCCCGCGTTGGTCAAACCGTCCCGCGGCGCGGTGGAGTTCGACGACGTCTGGTTCAGCTACCGGCCCAACGACCCCGTGCTCAAGGGCGTATCCTTCAAGATCGAGCCGGGCGAGCGGGTGGCGGTCATCGGCGCCACCGGCTCCGGCAAGACCACCACCATCAAGCTCATGAGCCGGTTCTACGACGTGGATAGCGGCGTGGTGCGGGTGGGCGGCCGGGACGTCCGGGAGTGGGACCTCGACGCCCTGCGGCGCCACATGGGGGTGGTGCTTCAGGACGTGTTCCTGTTCTCCGGGGACATACTCTCCAACCTTCGACTCGGAAACCAATCCATTCCCGAGGACGCGATCAAGGCAGCGGTGCGCAGCGGCAACGCCGAAGGCTTCATCCGGCGTCTGCCCGGCGGGTTGCGCGCGCCCATACGGGAGCGCGGTAACAACCTGTCGGCCGGACAGCGGCAGCTCCTGGCGCTGGTGCGGATGTTCGTGGTCGATCCGGAGATCCTGGTGCTGGACGAGGCCACCTCCAGCGTCGACACCGAGACCGAGTTCCTGGTGCAGGGCGCCTTCGAGAAGATCATGGCCAACCGCACCTGCCTGGTCATCGCTCATCGCCTTTCCACCATCCGGAACGCCGACCGCATCGTCGTGTTCCACCGGGGCGTCATTCGCGAGATGGGTTCCCACACGGAGTTGATGGAGCAGCGCGGCGTCTACTACCGGCTCCATGAGCTCCAGTTCCAGGGGGAGGGCGCCGGCGCGGCCGCGCCGGTGGCTCCGGACATGGCGGTGGTGGACTAGCCTCGCGCCGGGGACGCGTACCGTAGCCGCGATGTTCAAACCATTGCTTTGGGCCTGCCTGTTGCTGAGCCTGTGCGGCTGCTCTCCGGAATACTTCATCCGCGCCGCCTACGAAGAGGGCCGCATCCTGTGGCGCCGCAAACCCATCACCACCGTGCTGGCCGAGGACGGTGTCGCGCCGGACTCTCGCCGCAAGCTCGAGATGGTGCTGGCGCTGCGGGACTTTGCCGTGGACGAGCTCCGGTTGAATGTCGGCGGCAGCTACGCGGCCTATTCCTACGTCGACCGCCCGGTGCTGTTGCACGTTCTCACCGCGGTTCCCAAGACCTCCCTGGAGCCCTACACCTGGTGGTTCCCGTTCGTGGGCGATGTCCCCTACAAGGGCTATTTCGACGGGGACGACGCCCGCAAGGAAGCCGAATCCCTGGCGGCCCGGGGATATGACACGAACATCCGGCCGGCCGCCGCCTTCAGCACCCTGGGTTGGTTCGACGACCCTTTGCTCAGGCACCTCCTGAAGCTCGACCGCGTGAGCCTTGCGGACGTCGTGCTGCACGAGCTGCTCCACAACACCCTGTTCGTGCCCGGCTCCGTGGCCTTCAACGAAAGCCTGGCCAACTTCGTCGGCAAACGGGGTGCCATTGATTTCTTCGTCCGTCGCCACGGAGCGCAAAGCCCTGAGGCCGTGGCGGCCCGCCGGGCGTGGCAGGAGGAAATCGAGTTCTCCGGACTGATGATGGAGCTGGTGAAGTGCCTGCGCGAGCTGTACCGCGAGCCCGTGCCCGAGGCGGAGAAGCTCCACCGCCGCGAGCAGGTGTTCGCCCGAAGCCAACGGCAGTGGGCGAGGGCGCTGGACGGCAGGCCGGCTCACCGCTACGCTTCCTTCAGCGGGACGACACTGGACAACGCCGTGATCCTGCAGAACCTGCTCTACGTGACGGACCTGACGCGGTTCGAGGAGCTCTACCGGCGGGAAGGACAGCGGTTGCCCTCGGCCATCGAGGCCGTGCGCGGCGCCACGGGGGACACCGGCGACCCACTCGACGCGTTGCCCGAGTCAACCGCCGGCCGCAGCCTCGGAAACGCCGCCGCCTACGAGCTCTGCGAGGCGCCATGAGGACGACCATGACCGGCATGACCGACGAACTCCGTGAGGCGACGTGAACAAGCTGTTGGCCATCATCCGGTTGCGCTGCCCCCGCTGCGCCGCCGGCCCCATCTTCGCCAGCCTCTTCAGGATGAACCGCCAATGCCCCGTTTGCGGCCTTGAGTTCGAGCGTGAGCAGGGTTACTTTGTCGGCGCCATGTACTTCAGCTACGCGCTCGCGCTCGTGGAGGTCCTCCCCGTCATCGTCGCCATGCTGCTCCTCGGCTTTGGCGCGGCTCCCATCTACCTGACGTGCTGCCTGATGCTGCTCGTCTCCGCCCCGTTCCTGTTCCGCTATTCCCGGGTCCTCTGGATCTACCTCGACCAGGTGATCGATCCGAGGTAGGGGGAAAAGAGGATATCATGGCAATGGCTGACCGGGCGGAAGACGAGTTGAAGTTCGCCGCCGACAGGATGCTGGGGCGGCTCGCCAAGTGGCTCCGGATCATCGGCCAGGACGTCATTTACGGCCGGCATCTGTCCGGCCGGGGTCTGGTGCGCGCGGCAACGCAGGAGCGGCGGGTCATGCTGACCCGGGACCGGAGTATAAGGCGTTGGAACCCGGACCGATGCATCTTCATTCGGGACGATCATTTCCGGGGTCAGTTGAAGCAGGTGGTGGAAGCCTGCGGACTGGACCCCTTCGCCGGTCTCCTGACCCGTTGCGTCGAGTGCAACGAGCCGCTACGACCCATAGCCAAAGAACGGGTGGAGGACGCCGTGCCCCCCTACGTCTTTGAGAACCAGGACACCTTTTCGGCCTGTCCGGGCTGCCGCCGAGTCTTCTGGCCTGCCACCCACCAGCAGCTTATGGTGGAGGAACTCGAGCGCTTGGGATTCACCGCTTCTGGAAATTGAGTCGGGCCTGTGCTAGCTTACGGAGGTCGTTCCCGGGTAGCTCAGTTGGTAGAGCAGGTGGCTGTTAACCACTTTGTCGGGGGTTCGAGTCCCTCCCCGGGAGCCATTTTTTCGAGAGCGAACTTCGATAGTTAACACGAAGCCCCGGAGGGTGATCCCTTTGGGGCTTCGTCGTATCTGGCGCTTTGTCAAGGAGTTACGCCCCCTCCTGCATGCTCCTCGATTCTCCAATCAGGACCGCCTGCTTATTCTCTCCTGGCTGGCAGACCATGTGGCCAAGTTCACTCGGATCGGTTCTCCACGCGATGGCTCCGACCAACTGGATTGTGGTACAAGTGCCGTGCGCCGCGCGTAGAGCGCCCCATGTGTCTTCGGTCATCCGAAGGGAAGACCGGAAGAAGGACTGGAAAGGGACGTTCATGAGATTCGGGGGGGTCTCCCCGGCGGGCATTTCTCATGCGCCTCGTAAACCAAAATGGAGGATGACATGCGAAACGGAAAACTCGGGTTGTTCATCGCTGTGATGGGTTGGACGTTATGCTTCAGTCCGTGGACGGAAGCAGCCGACCGGATCACCATGGGTGGTGGCTCACCGGGGGGGACGTACTACTCCGTCATGGCCGCCATGGCGAAGGTGCTGGAGGACAAGTCGGGAGACATCAGGCCTTCGGTGGAGACGACGAAGGGCTCTGCCCACGCGGCCCGGCTCGTGGACAGGGGGGAGCTGACCATCGGCTCGGGCCTGCTGGACACGGTGGCCCGGGCGTGGAACGGAGGAAAGGGATTCGAGAAGAAGAAGCTGACCAACCTCCGTGCCGTGATGGCCTTCATCGACATCGGCGATGCCTTCCTGGTCAGAAAGGGCTCCGGCATCCAGAAGGTGGAGGACCTCAAGGGGAAGCGCCTCGGCGTCTCCTCGCCGTCGTCGAGGCTTCCCATGGAAGCGGTCTTGAAGGCTCACGGGGTCCCGCCGGACGCCTATTCGGTTCGCTACCTCTCTTACACCGAGCAGGCGAATGGCTTGCGCGACAAGAACATCGACGCGGGTTATATGGTGGTTCACCGGATCAACCGCACCGCCCTGGAGTTCATGACCACGGTAGGAGGTCGAATTGTCGGGTTCAGCTCGGCAGGAGCGGTTCGCTCCTTCGAGGCCGACAACCCTGTCTGGAGATCCGTGACGCTCAAAGCGGGGACGTACCCTGGACAGCCGGAGGGGATTACCGTCGCCGGCCGGCACGGCCTCGTCCACGCACATAAAGGGACTTCACCGGATCTGATCTACAAGGCGGTCAAGACGCTTTTCGCCAACCACGACGACTTGAAGAAGATTCATCCTGCCGCTGCCATGATCTCGTTGGCGCAGACCAAGCGGTACTACGAGAAGAAGCTGTTCGTGCTCCCGTTCCACGAGGGTGCGAAGCGGTATTTGATGGAAGCGGGCGTGCTGAAGTAGGAGGAGGTATCCGTTCCAGAGTCAGGACATGAGCCAGCAAACTCGCGAAGACGACTTGGAGGATCCCCAAGCTTCCGAGGAGGGAAGGCCCCGTTGGGGGTGGATTCTCGCCTCCGGGATCGCGGTGGTCTGGTCGGCCTTTCAGCTCGTCACGAGCTATTTCGGGGTTTTACCCCTCATGCAGCAGAGGCCGATCCACATGGCCTTCGGCTTTGTCCTGATATTCCTTCTTTTCCCCACCCTTCGCTCCTCCGAAGGGTGGGGAAAAAGACTCGGGAGGGCCGTGGACGCGGTAGGGATCGCGGTCATGGTCGCGCTGACTGCCTACGTCGCCTGGAATCACATTGATATCGAGTGGCGCGCGGGCGACTACTACGACTACGAGATTTATTTCGGCGTCGTGATCATTCTGCTCGTTCTGGAGGCGGCCCGGCGGACGACGGGCATGGCCTTGCCGATCATCAGCGTCCTCTTCCTCTTGTACGCCTATTTCGGCAACCACTTGCCGGACTTGTTTGCCCATCGAGGCTTCAGCGTATACCGGATATTCAGCCAGCTCTATCTTACCGCGGAGGGCGTCTACGGACTTCCGATGCGGATCTCCGCCACCCTGGTCTTCAACTTCGTTCTCTTGGGCGCGTTCTTGAAGGAGACGGGCGCGGGCCAGTTCTTCATTGACCTGGCGCTTTCGCTTTTCGGTCGCGTTCGTGGAGGGCCCGCCAAGGTCGCCGTCGTGGCGAGCAGCTTCTTCGGGAGCATCTCGGGCAGTGCCGTGGCCAACGTGGTCGGTACCGGCTCCTTCACAATCCCATTGATGAAGAGCATCGGCTACCGACCCATCTTCGCTGGAGCCGTCGAGGCCGTGGCCTCGTCGGGTGGGCAGATCATGCCGCCCATCATGGGAGCTGCCGCTTTCCTGATGGCCGAGCTTCTCGAAATCTCTTATTTCACCGTGGTCGTCGCGGCCCTGATTCCCGCGATTCTGTACTACGTGGCGGTCTTCTGCGCGGTGGATTTCGAGGCGGGCCGCGACCACCTGCAAGGCTTGGCTCCAGAGCGCATCCCCTCATTCGGCACCCTGATGCGGACCCGCTGGTATTTTCTCATCCCTCCCCTCACCTTGGTCTACCTGATGGGTGTACAGAAGTACTCACCAAGCATGTCTGCGTTCTGGACTCTCTGGACCTCGGTCGCGGTCGGAATGATCCGTCCGGAGACCCGGATGGGCCCGAAAAAATTCTGGGAGACGCTTCGAGGCGGAGCCCTCGCATCGCTCCCGATCGTGGCGGCCTGCGCCACCTCGGGGATCATTCTGGGGGTCATCAACCTGACCGGAATCGGCCTGCGGCTCTCTTCCATCATGGTGAAGCTCGCCGGGGGGGAGATCCTCATCCTGCTGATCCTGACGATGATCACCTGCTTGATACTGGGGATGGGCCTGCCGGTGACCGCGGCGTATTTGATCCCGGCCATCATCGTGGGTCCCGCCCTGAACGAGATGGGCGTCCTCCCAATCGCGGGTCACCTGTTCATCCTCTATTTCGGCGTCATCTCGAACATCACCCCGCCTTTCGCGCTGGCGGCCTACGCCGGTGCCGGAATCGCGAGATCCGATCCCTTCCGTACGGGGTTCCTCGCCTTTCGGCTCGGGGTGCCCGGCTTTATCCTTCCCTTCATGTTCGTATATTCCCCGTCCCTCATCATGCAGGGTCCCTGGCCGGAGATCCTGTTTGCGGTCGCGCCGGCCGTCGTCGGGGTCGTCTTCCTTTCCGCTTCGTTGACGGGCTATTTTTGGACCCATTGCACCACGCTGGAGCGCCTCCTCCTCTTGGCGGGGGCTTTGGTGCTCATCCAACCTGGATGGGTGACCGATCTCGCTGGACTGGCGGTCGCCTCGCCCGCCCTCCGCTCGCAGTGGACGCGGCGAAATTCGGCGTCGTCGATCGCCGGGGAGAAACAGACTCCGTCTCTCGGATGACCCGTTGCCGCCGGCCGCTACCGACCCTTTCGCGGGAAACGCCGGCTGGGTGAAACGATATCTATCGATGAGTGAAAGGCCGTGCCCGGGGCGAGAAGAGGATGATCGAGACGCCGCTCGGTCCCCGATCCAGACACAGTAGACGCAAGACCCCGAGGGAAATCCCCCGGGGTCTTGTCGTTTCTGGCGTTGTGAAACGGGTTCCTCTTTAGGATGGCTCAGGCCAAACGAAGTCGGGGCGAAGCCCTTCACAGACCGGGCGGCCGTCGTCCGGCCTCGGCACGCCGGTGGCCGGATCGTAGAAGGCATGATAGGTCGCCGGCATGCTGTCCGGGTCAAAGCCCATCAGATTCGGCGCGATCGCGCGAATACGCCCCATCTTGTCATCGAGCATGATGGGCGTGCCGCAGTCCGCACAGGTGCAGAGTTCCAGAGGACCATCCGGGTTTTGATCGTTGAATGGCTGGCGGTTCATGCCGTCGGGGTTGTCGACGACGATGTCACCGTGAGCGAAAAACGCGACATGGGTCGTGGCTTGGCCCGTAACGCGCTTGCAGACGGAGCAGTGACAGGTGTGGACGTCGATCGGATCGTTGTCCGAGCTAGTGTGTATGTGGTCGCACCCTCCAGAATAAGACATGCTATCCTCCTTGTTTGCGCCCAACAGCCTCGCCCACGATGGGCCCCCTTGCCGTGGGCATGCCCTCCGTGAGCATCGCATTCTATCCCAGGCGGTGCTTCTAATGCAATCCAACAGATGTTTGTGGTGGTCTTGCGGTCTTGACGCGCGAAAATCATATGATAACAATTAATAGTATCATATGATATAGTGCGAGACTTGGAGAATGGCGCGTCCATTTCGAGACATTCCCGGCGAAAGACTTCTCAGGCCCCTCGGGGACCGCGACAGGATCGCGGTTGTCGTAAAGGCCGTGGTGCGCGCGGCTGATGCATGGGGTTTGACCAATATCGAGGGCGCGGCCCTGTTCGACGTGCCCACGGCCACCTGGAGCCGCATGAAGGCCGGCAGCTACAGGGGCACACTCGATCAGGACAAGGTGACACGGGCAAGCCTGATCATCGGGTTGTTCAACGGGCTCGCGTCACTCTTCAACGGCCCGCTGGCCCGTGGCTGGCCCAAGGCTCCCAACACCGGCCCCGTTTTCGACGGCAGGACGCCGGTCCAGGTCATGTGCGAAGGCGGCATCCCCGCCATGATGACGGTACGACAGCACATCGATGCGCTGAGAGGCGGGGCATGATCCGCGCCGCGGACCTACCGGTCCGTGAAGTCGTCGAGCCGGCGACGGTCAGGTTGGTCACAGCCGGCTACCTGGACAAGCCGGCAATGACGCTGCTCGCGGATGACCCGTCTGAATTCGCAATTCTGGAAGAGATCGAAGGGCTCACATCGGCCCGGGCGCCTTCATCGCCCACGGTCCCGTCCGGTCTCCAACCGGGGGAATTGCTGACGGAAGCGGACGGGTATGGTTGGGCCTACGTGAACGCGGCGTTCTGCCACACGCGGCCCACGGGCAACCGGTTCACCGGCCCGGAACGCGGAGCCTGGTATGCGTCGTACGGGAACGATGCCACCGACACCGCCAAGGCCGCGGTCGCGTGGCATCTCACGCGCGAGCTTCGCGCCACCGGAATCTACGAGAACATCACCACATACCGGGAGCTGCTGGCCGGCTTCGTGAGCTGGTTCCATGATCTCGGCGAGAGGACGGACGACGTGGTCTACAGCGGAGATCCCGAGGTAGCCTATCCCGCCGGACAGGCGCTGGCCCGGGACATCCTGGCCAGTGGCGGCAACGGGGTGCTTTACCCGTCCGCTCGCTACGAAGGTGGGAGGTGTCTGGCGGCGTTACGGCCCAATCTTGTGCAGAACATCCGCGAGGGTGAGACGTGGGTGTTCAGATGGGCGGGGTCGGCGGAGGTGGAGATATCGAGGGCGGAGTCAACTTGATCCAGACTTGGAATGGGTGAGTGCCCGAGGGATTGGATCGGGCTGAATGCGGACCGCCGACCCACTCTTGCCACACAGAGGGTCAGTTGTCCTGAATTCACAGCACCGTTTGATGTCAACAAGCGGTTGAGTCAAAGACGGTGCACCGGTATCGTTACAATGAGTCTCACGCGTAGGCTGAGGGCCGAGGGAGGTAGTCGATGAGCGTTGAGGAGGCCAAGAAGCACATAGCACGAGCGAAAAAGCAGTTGGAAAGGGTTCAAACGGCGTGGTTCGACCCACAGGATGCTGAGCAGGCGGTGACGTGGGCCTTCTATGCGTACGAGAACTGTGTGACCGCGCTTGCAGAGCGATACGGTTACCAGTGGACACCCAATCACCGCAAGAAGGCGGACCTCGCTCGAACGCTCTACGACGACGGACTGATTTCACGGGATGTCGGCGATGATCTTGAGGAATTTAACAGGCTGAGGAAGGACGTTGCGTACGGGGAGCCTGGCTATGATCTTTTGGCGGTAGACCTTGAAGAACTCGTGGGTGAACTCGAAGAGTTCGTCGAAGAGGTGGAATCGCGTATCGGCTCTTCAAAATGAACGCCACGGTGGAAGACAGAAGCAGGCTGGTGCTGGATGCCTTGGGGCGCGCCGGCCTTGGGGACCGAGAGACGGTGGTTCTCGTCGGCTCCTGCGCCCGTGGCGTCACGAACTGGCGTAGCGACATAGACGTCCTTGTTCTCTGTGATGATCGGAGTCGTATCCGGCTGAAGCGTCCGGGCGATATTCACCTGCAACAGGACAGCCGTTCACGTTTCCTCAGGCGACTAAAGGAAGGCGACGACTATCCGGCGTGGGCGTTGCGCTTTGGCATACCGATACGCGATCCGGGTGGCTGGTGGGCCGAACAAGCAGCTTCGGAGGCTGCGACCCCTCATTGGCCGGATTGGCGCGCCAAGTTAGAGCACGCCAGAAAGCGTACGAGGATGGCGTTCGAGCTGCTTGAGGTTGAAGACTCGGACGCGGCATCGGAGGAGTTGTTGTTTGCGGCGAGCCACGTAGCTAGGGCGACCCTTCTCAGAGACGGTATGTTTCCCTTGTCGCGGCCAGAACTACCCTCGCAGTTGAAAGCTGTCGACCCGAACCTTGCCCGGTTGCTTGAATTGCTTATGGCCGGCGACGCAGACGCGGTTAGTCTGCAGGAGGGTGAGTCGCTCGTCATGCACCGGATCAAGGAGCTTTCCGGCGAAACTCGGTAGCCGGAACCTCCACGTATCGGACCAGAGACTTCAGCAAGGAGTTGATTGTAGTATCGTTATGAGATCGAACCACAAACTGCGTGTCGAAATTGATCACCAAGAATGGTCAAGCTTCTTCGATGAGTTGAAGTCGGAATCCGATCGAGGCGCTACAATTCTGGCCGGCGTGTGGATCGAGAGTTTACTTGAACGGAAGCTTGCTACTGTGTTTACCGAAGGCGACTCGGATGCACGCAGGAGACTCTTCGACTTCAACGGGCCTTTCTCCTCCTTCTCGTCTAAGATTCTTGTCGCATATTGTCTCGGCTGGATCAACTCGGACATTCACCACGACATTAATCTGGTTCGCAAGATCAGGAATCATTTCGCCCATGACCTCCACGGGTTGGATCTCGAAAGTCCACGGTTCCGACAGCTTATCGATGAATTCAAGGTTGCGGATCATCTCTACGACGATTGGAGGGAGCTTCGAGCTGCCTCCACCGTGGATGGAAAAGGAGTCGTACTCTATGCGGGCAAGCCACCGGAGGAAGTTGGAGACTCATTGAAAATCCAGACACTTCGGTACAAATGGATCGTCAGCAGATTGGTCGCAGCGGTTGCGGCTAGTCTCGGGCTCGCGGTTCGGGTTTCAGACGCTGGAACTGAAGCCAATCCAGACTTGGGATCGAAACCGGAGGCACCCGCACCGAAGACGACGGGCGAGTGAGCGGAATGCCGAACCCCAACCAGACCCCCGAACAGGCCGCCCGGGACAGGATCGACGCGATGCTGTCCCAGTCGGGGTGGGCGGTTCAGGACAACAAGAAGATCGACTTCAGCGACAGCCTGGGAGTCGCCGTCCGCGAGTACCAGACGGATGTCGGCCCGGCCGACTACGTTCTCTTCGTCGACAAGAAACCGGTCGGGGTCGTCGAGGCCAAGCCGGAGGATTGGGGCCAGAAGATCACCACCGTCGAGGAGCAGTCTTCGGCGTACGCTGCCGCCAGGCTCAAGTGGGTGAACAATCGGGAGCCGCTGCCGTTCGTCTACGAGTCCACCGGCGTGTTGACCCGTTTCACCGACGGGCGCGACCCCAAGCCCCGCTCCCGCGAAGTGTTCGGCTTTCCCCGGCCGGATACGGTGCAGCACTGGCGCGCCCAGCCGGCTTCGCTCCGCAAGCGGCTCCAGGGGCTTCCGGAGTTGGACCCGGCCGGCCTCCGGTCGTGCCAGGTCAACGCCATCGAGAAGCTGGAGGCGTCGTTCAAGGATGACCGCCCGCGCGCCCTCATCCAGATGGCCACGGGCTCCGGCAAGACCTACACCGCCATCACATCCATCTACCGGCTCCTCAAGCACGCCGACGCCAAGCGGGTCCTTTTTCTGGTGGACACCAGGAACCTGGGCGAACAGGCCGAGCAGGAATTCATGGCCTACCTGCCCGGCGACGACAACCACAAGTTCACCGAGCTCTACAACGTCCAGCGCCTCAGGTCGTCGTTCGTGGCCAGGGACAGCCAGGTCTGCATCAGCACCATCCAGCGGGTGTATTCGCTCCTGAAGGGCCGGGAGATGGACGAGTCCGCGGAGGACATCAATCCCGCGGAGTTGGTTCAGCCCAAACAACCCATGCCGGTGGTCTACAACGACAGGATTCCGCCGGAGTTCTTCGACTTCGTCATCATCGACGAGTGCCACCGGTCGATCTACAACCTCTGGCGGCAGGTCCTGGAGTACTTCGACGCCTATCTCATCGGCCTCACCGCCACGCCGGACAGCCGCACCTACGGGTTCTTCAGGAAGAACGTCGTCAGCGAATACGACCACGAGCAGGCCGTGGCCGACGGCGTCAACGTGGGCAACGAGATCTATGTCATCGACACGGAGAGGACCCGCCACGGCGGCCAACTCAGGGCGGACCAGCAGATCGAGAAGCGCGAACGCCTGACGCGCCGGAGGCGCTGGACGGTGCAGGACGAGGACACCACCTACGCGGCCAACCAACTCGACCGCAGCGTGGTCAACCCGGACCAGATCCGCACCGTCGTCGGCGCCTTCCGCGACAGGCTGCCCGAGATATTCCCCGGCCGCAGGGAAGTCCCGAAGACGCTGGTCTTCGCCAAGACCGACAGCCACGCCGACGACATCATCCAGACCGTGCGCGAGGAGTTCGGGGAGGGCAACGAGTTCTGCAAGAAGATTACCTACCGGGTCGAGGAAGACCCGAGGTCCGTCCTCGCCCAGTTTCGGAACGACTACTACCCGCGCGTCGCCGTGACCGTGGACATGATCGCCACGGGCACCGACGTGAAGCCGCTCGAATGCCTGCTGTTCATGCGCGACGTGCGGAGCCGCAACTACTTCGAGCAGATGAAGGGCCGCGGCACCCGCACCCTCGGCCACGACGATCTGAGGAAGGTTACCCCGTCGGCCCTCACCGCGAAGACCCACTACGTGATCGTGGACGCCGTGGGAGTCACGAAGTCGCTCAAGACCGCAAGCCGGCCGCTCATCACCAAGCCTTCCGTGCCGCTCAAGGACCTTGCCATGGGCGTGATGATGGGCGCGTGCGACGAGGACACGGTGGCCTCCCTGGCCGGACGCCTCGCCCGGCTCGATCAGCAGCTCGACCCCGCCGAGAAGGAACAGATCAGGGCGAAGGCCGGGGGCGCCGAACTGACGCAAATCGTCGGCGATCTCCTGACGGCCCTCGACCCGGACCGCATCGATGAGAAGGCGCGCGAGATCGAGCCCGTGTCCGAAGGCGCGAAGCCGTCACCGGCGGCTTACGACAAGGCCCGGGAAAAGCTGGTCGGCGACGCCGCGGCCGTCTTCAACGGGGAGTTGATCGAGCTGATCGACTCCATCCGCCGCGACAAGGAACAGACCATCGACCACGAAAGCCTGGACACCGTCCTGCGCGCCGAATGGGAGGGCGACGCTCACGAGAACGCAAAGGCCATGGTCCAGGATTTCCGGAGCTACCTGGAAGCCCATCGCGACGAGATCGAGGCCCTCACGATCTTCTACAGCCAACCGCATCGCCGCCGGGAGCTGACCTACGCCATGATCCGGGAGGTTTCCGACAGGCTCAAGAACGATCGACCCTTGTTGTCCCCCTTGCGGGTGTGGCAGGCCTACGCTCTGCTGGATGAATACAAGGGCAGCCAACCGGCCGGCGAGCTGACGGCGCTGGTGGCGTTGATCCGCAGGGTCTGCGGCATCGACGCGACCCTGTCGCCCTACGCCGAAACCGTGCGCCGCAATTTCCAGAACTGGATCATGACCCACCACAGCGGCGGCGGCGAGAAGTTCAACGAGGAACAGATGGAATGGCTCCGCATGATCCGCGACCACATCAGCCAGTCCTTCCACCTGGAACACCGCGACCTGGACATGGCGCCATTCGACGGCAAGGGCGGGTTGGGGCGGATGTACCAGTTGTTCGGCGAGCGGATGGATGGCGTGATTGATGAGTTGAACGAGGCGTTGGCGGGATGACAACCTCAGGACTTCCCGAGTCGTGGGCCGTCTCGCCGCTTGGGCACCTAGGCGTCTGGAACGGAGGCGGGACGCCGACAAAGAGTAATCCTGCGTTCTGGAAGGGTGATATCCCTTGGGTTTCGCCAAAGGACATAAAGGTCGCCAGACTGTGGGATTCGTCGGATCACCTATCTACTGGCGCCATCGAAGCATCGGCCACCACAGTAATCCCCAAAGGGTCGGTCCTCGTGGTCACAAGATCGGGTATTCTTGCACATACGCTGCCGATCGCAACTAACGAAGTTCCATTGGCCATAAATCAGGACCTGAAGGCGATCACCCCTTTTCCCGGCATTGATGCCGAGTATCTGGCTTGGACTCTTCGGGGGCTTGAACGACGTATTTTGAAAGAGTGCTCCAAACACGGCACGACTGTACACAGCGTCGAGGTTCCACGCCTTCAAGCGTTTGATGTTCCCGTGGCTCCGCGACAAGAGCAGCGCCGCATCGTCGCCAAGATCGAGGAACTCTTCTCGGAACTCGACAAGGGCATCGAGAGCCTGAAGGCAGCGCGCAGGCAGCTTGAAGTCTATCGACAATCTGTCCTGAAGCAGGCCTTCGAAGGCAAGCTTACGGCGCAATGGCGCAAAGAGAACAAGGACAAGTTGGAGACGCCGGAGCAATTGTTGGCTCGCATCGAGAAGGAGCGGGCGTCGCACTATGAGCGGCAACTAGCCGAGTGGGAGTCTGCCATCAGGGTATGGGAAACCAACGGCAAGCGGGACATGAAGCCCACGAAGCCCCGCAAACCGGCCGGGTTGGCCAAGTTGAAATCGAGCGAACTCGCGGAGCTTCCATCACTGCCCGAGGGTCACGTGTATACTTGTTTGGCCAACCTAGGGGAGTTGGAACGCGGTAAATCGAAACACAGACCGCGCAATGCTCCCGAACTATTCGGGGGATCGTATCCGTTCATCCAGACAGGAGAAGTCAAGGCGGCTAGTCGCACGATCCGACATCACTCCCAGACCTACAGCGAGTTGGGGCTTGAGCAAAGCAGACTTTGGCCGGAAGGGACGCTATGCATAACCATTGCAGCGAACATTGCTGAAACCGCCTTTCTCGGATTTGATGCCTGTTTCCCCGACAGTATTGTGGGATTTACGGCAACGAAGACGTTGGTCCTACCGAGTTACGTACGTCTTCTCATCCAGTCGTTTCGTGCGCGAATCGAGGCATACGCACCGGCAACAGCACAGAAGAACATCAACCTGAATGTGCTCCAGAAGCTTGTTGTTCCCCTTTGTTCTTCGGAAGAACAGCAAGTGCTTGTTGATCGACTTGAGGCAATCTTGTCAGTGGCGGACGAACAGGAGCGAGACATTGACAGGGCACTGGTAGAGACAGAGGTATTACGTCAAGCGATCCTGAAGAAAGCCTTCGCCGGTCACCTAGTCGCCCAAGACCCCAGCGATGAGCCCGCTTCTGTTCTTCTGGAGAAGGTCAGGACGGAGAGGGCAAAGGCCGGCAATGGCGGTCCGACCGCTAGCAGCTCGTAAAAAATTCGCCGATTTCGCCTTGGCGTGTGGCGGGCTTTCCGCCGAATACAAGAACCTACGGTGTCCGGCGAACCCTTCAGGAGTAGGCGTTGAATGAGCCACTTTCAAAGTATGGAGTCTTTACTGCGGCTCCCGGGGAAGACCTTCACGGGAAGCTCACCTTAGACAGGTCCAAGAGTGAACTGGAGCTGTGGTCGGATCATCCTATTGATGGGCTGACGGATGGCTATCAAACGATCACGGGCGAACTCGAGGACGGGAAAACCGCCAACCTCCTTGAATGCATCCCTCAGAGCGGAACATTGAGGATTGGTGCCTCTACCAAGCTCGCACACAAATACAGGTTCGTACCTCTGTACGCGGTTGTAGGAAACCATCCTTTCGACGGCGAGTTTTCTCACGTCTCCTTTGTGATTGACGATGCGGATATCCTCTTCTTCGATCCTGGAACCTTTGGGTCCAAATCCCAGGATTCTGCAAGGGTGGCACTTCAGCATCTCAAGGGGATTCCCGACATTGAAGAGGGGGCACACCCGTTCCTCAGCTATTGGACAGGGAAGACGACGATTCTTTCAGGGGACATGCCGGTGGGATTTGTTGCCGTAGAACACCAACCAACCCTAACGACCAGCTATGGCGGCGGGAAAATAGACAACCGCATAGCGGTGTCCGTGAGGTTCCCTAGCCCGCTGGATGCGAGAGAAACGGAGAAGATCGTCGCGAGAATCTGTCGGTTCTTGGGTATCCTCGCAGGCCGCCCACAGAACCTTTTGCACTTCACTGTTTGGAAAGATCATGATGGTCAGCCTTACAGATCCACTGTGTACATGAACATGCTCCTGCGCCGGCCCGAAGAGCACGAGTTCAGCAAACTGTCCAACCCCGTTCTCGCTCTCACCAACACTGCTGATCAGCCCGAAGAGTTCTCCAGGCTGATGTCCATGTGGCTGGAGCGTGATGAGACTTGGGATCCGGCGCGCTCACGGTTTTTTACTGGCTGGAGGAAGCAGCGTTGGTACGACGAGGACCGGATGGTTGGGGCGGCCAATGCGTTTGATCTCATACCGCAGGACGCGGTGCCCGACTCGACTCTCAAAGAAAAAGTACGAAATCGCTCAAGGCTGATTACGGCTGCCATTGGAGAGACCACACCAGAGATAGACTTGGTGACAGACGCGGCGGTAGATCTCCGCCATTATTTCGTTCATGGGGACCGACCAGGAGAAAGGAGGAGGGAACTGAAAAGGTTCTTCATGTTCCTCACCGACACCTTGGAGTTCGTTTTCTGTGCCTCCGATCTCATTGAGTCAGGATGGGACATGCGCTCCTGGCTCAACAAAAACGTGAGGATGAATTCATTTGGATGGTATCTTAGGAACTATCCAGAAAATTTGGCCAAGCTCAAGGAGCACTAGAAAACAGAAAGGCGAAGACGGCGGCATGAACCTTGCCTTCATCGTACTCTCTGCCTATCTTGCCACCCGGCCCCACGTGCACGAGGCCAAGGCAACGTCATGACCGGCAAGCTTCCCATCAACCTCCATGATCTGCTGCGCCAGCGGACCATCGAGGGCGAGCGCGTCGAGTACAAGGCCGGCTGGAATCCGAAGGCCGTGCTGCACACCATCTGCGCCTTCGCCAACGACTTCCACAATCTGGGCGGCGGTTACGTTGTAGTGGGAGTCGAGGAACAGAACGGCCGTCCAGTCTTGCCGCCCGCGGGCATCCATCCCGATTCGGTTGACGCGATACAGAGAGAGCTGCTGAATCTCGGACACTCGGCCATACAACCTCACTACCACCCGCTTACAGCCACTTATGAAGTCAATGGCCGGACAATCCTCGTATTGTGGGCGCCCGGCGGCGAAACCCGACCCTACAAGGCCAGACTCAGCCTAACGTCGAAACGGCAAGAGTGGGGCTATTTCATCCGCAAGCACAGCAGCACCGTCCGCGCCAAGGGCCAAGACGAGCGCGAGCTGCTAAGCCTGACCGCCACCGTGCCCTTTGATGATCGATATCGCCAAACGGCTTCGCTGGATGACCTGTCCCATCGGCTCATCCGGGAGTTTCTGCGGGATATTGGCAGCGACCTCGCGTCTGAAGCAGCCGATCTATCGGTGGCGGCCCTTGGTCAGCGCATGAATATCGTCGGCGGGCCGCCCGAAGCAATGTTTCCCAAGAACGTCGGCTTGCTGTTCTTCAACGACCGCCCGCACGACTTCTTCCCCGCAACCCAGATCGACGTAGTGTGGTTCCCGGACGGCCCGGGTGGGGACCGATTCGAGGAAAAGGAATTCCGCGGCCCTCTGTCGGTCATCCTCAGCGAGGCGATCGGTTACATTGAGCGGAACTACCTGAAGGAAACAATCGTCAAGCATCCGCACAAGCCGGAAGCTGAGCGATTCTGGAACTTTCCCATCGGCGCAATTGAGGAGGCGCTGGTCAATGCCGTCTACCATCGCTCTTACGAGGAGCGGGAGCCGGTGGAGGTGCGCATCACCCCTGACGAGTTGGTGGTCTTGAGCTTCCCCGGCGCCGACCGATCCATCCGTATGGAAGATTTCAAGAAAGGGCAAGCCGTCAGCCGCCGCTACCGCAATCGCCGAATTGGAGAGTTTCTCAAGGAGCTCGAACTAGCCGAAGGCAGGTCAACTGGGGTACCCAAGATTCTGCGGACCATGCGGCAAAACGGTTCTCCGGCCCCGATCTTCGAGAGCGACGAAGATCGTACCTGGTTTCTGGTTCGGCTGCCGGTGCGCGCGCAACCGGCTAACGAGATGTCGGGGCAAGATACCCCGCAAGATACCCCGCAAGTCACCCCCCAAGATGCCGGACAGGTTACGGGTCATGTAGAACAAGTCGTGGCGGTCCTCACCGGAAAGATGAGCCGCGCCCAAATCCAGGCAGCGCTGCAACTCAGAGACCGGAACCACTTCGCCACCGTGTATCTGAAGCCCGCCCTTGACGCCAAACTGGTTGAAATGACCCTCCCCGACAAGCCAAATAGCCGAAACCAGCGCTATTGCCGAACCGCCCAAGGCGAGGCTCTTGCTGAACGAATCAAAAGGAAGAACGCTCCCGCATGAACACCGCCCCCATCGTCTCCAAAGTCTGGAGCTTCTGCACCACCCTGCGCGACGACGGGGTGGGCTATGGCGACTACCTGGAACAGCTCACCTATCTGATCTTCCTCAAGATGGCCGACGAGTACGGGAAGCCGCCGCGCAATCGTGATGTGGGCATCCCGGCCGAGTACAACTGGCCCAGCCTGAGGTCGAAGCGCGGCGCGGAACTGGAGAGCCACTACGTCACGCTGCTTCGCGAGCTTGGCGCCAAGACCGGCATGCTGGGGCAGATCTTCACCAAGGCCCAGAACAAGATCCAGGACCCGGCGAAGCTGTATCGCCTCATCGACATGGTGGACGACACCGAGTGGGTCACCATGGACGCCGACATCAAGGGCGACATCTATGAGGGCCTGCTTGAGAGGAATGCCGAGGACACGAAGTCTGGCGCGGGGCAGTATTTCACCCCTCGCGCCCTCATCCGCGCCATGGTGGAATGCGTTCGGCCGGAGCCCCGCAAGCTCATCGCTGACCCCGCCTGCGGCACGGGCGGGTTCTTCCTGGCAGCCTACGACTTCGTCACCAACCCGGACAACTTCAACCTCGACCAGCGGCAGAAGGCTTTCCTGAAGCACGAGGCGTTTCACGGCAACGAGATCGTGGCCAACACCCGCCGCCTCTGCCTGATGAACATGTTCCTTCACAACATCGGCGAGATCGACGGCGGTGCGCCCATATCGCCTAACGACGCGCTCGTGGCCGACTCCGGACAGCGCTTCGACTACGTGTTCGCGAACCCGCCGTTCGGCAAGAAGAGCTCCATGAGCTTCACCAACGAGGAGGGCGAGCAGGAGACGGACGACCTCACCTACAACCGGCAGGACTTCTGGGCCACCACCTCGAACAAGCAGCTCAATTTCGTGCAACACATTCGGACCATGCTCAAGACCGACGGCCGCGCCGCGGTCGTGGTGCCGGACAACGTGCTGTTCGAGGGCGGCGCCGGCGAGACGATCCGCAAGAAGCTGCTGGACAATACGGACCTGCACACCATCCTGCGCCTTCCGACGGGCGTGTTCTACGCCCAAGGAGTCAAGGCCAACGTGATCTTCTTCGACAACCGTGAAGCCAGCCCGGACCCGTGGACGAAACAGGTCTGGTACTACGACTACCGCACCAACATCCACCACACCCTCAAGAAGAAACCCATGCGCTACGAGGATCTGCTGGATTTCGTGAAGTGCTACAACCCACGAAACCGGCATCAGCGCAAGCCCACCTGGGATGAAAACGCCGCGCCGGATGGCCGTTGGCGCAGTTACAGCTACGAGGATCTCACCGCCCGCGACAAAACCAGCCTCGACGTCTTCTGGCTCAAGGACAAAAGCCTGACCGACCTGGACAACCTGCCCGAACCCGACGACCTCGCCGAAGAGATCATCGAAAACCTCGAAGCGGGCCTCAACAGTTTCCGCGAGGTTCTTGCCGGCTTGCGGCAGACAGGTCGTTAATTTTCCCGCCCGTCGTCTGTTGAGGCCGCGGGATCGCTTGCCCGGCCCTCCGCCGTTGCTGTTGACAAATTGCACACATTAGATGACGATTGGGGTCGTGGAAGCTCGTTTTGACTGGAACCTGGAGAAGAACCAGCAACTCGTTGAACAAAGGGGTATCTCATTCGAGCGCGTCGTTTCCGCGATTGAGCAGGGCGGTCTGGTGGATGTCCTGGATCATCCCAATCAGCAGCGGTACCGGGGGCAGATGATCTATGTCGTGGACATCGATGGTTACCTGCATCTCGTGCCCTTCGTAATTTCCGCGGACGGTTCACGGTTTTTGAAGACGATCATCCCGAGCCGGAAGGCGACGCGGAATCGCAAAAGGAGGTAATAATCGTGAAGCACCAACTGAACGCCGAAGAACGGGAGATTCTGGAGCATTTCGAGCGGGGCGAGTTGACGCCTGCTGCCGGAGCTCAGCGTGAGATGGAGGCGGCACGGCTTGCGGCCCGCAATACGTTCAACAAGACCCGGAGAGTCAACCTGCGGGTCACCGAGCGCGACTTCAACCTCGCCCACGCGCGTGCGCGCGAGGAGGGTATCCCGTACCAGACGCTGTTGTCGAGCGTGATACACAAATACCTTTCCGGACGGCTGACCGAGAACAGGTAACAAGCGTCA
Organism: uncultured Binatia bacterium (SeqCode); assembly: GCA_965218305.1. GTDB lineage: Bacteria > Desulfobacterota > Binatia > UBA9968 > JAJDTQ01 > JAJDTQ01. The sequence goes on from OZ244617.1 coordinate 4,107,166, forward strand.
TCGCGCAGGATTGGCAGCAGGATGTCGGTAGCGCGTGATCTGCGGCGCATCGCAAGGCGCGCCGGGACGAGCCGGGGACGATCAAGTCTGTAACACCAGCTACGGGAGATGCGATATGGCGGAAACAACAGTATTCGAACCCGGCGGGTATCGGTACGCGCGCGGGCGGTTTCAGTACTCGGGGGGCGTCTCGGCGGAGCCGGGATTTGTCATCGAACGCGCCCGGTTCGCACGACCCGTGCCGCTTGACGAGGGGTTCCGCCGGATCGAGACATATCTTGATGCTCTCGGACGGCCTCCCACCGCGTTCTGCGCTTGTGAGCTGCGCTCGCCAGGGCAGTTCACGGAAGAAGGCTTCGTTGCCTTCAATCGAGTCTATGTGGGCACGCTCGAACGGTGGGGCATCTTCAAGGACGAGGAGAATCCCGTCGCGCGGTCAAACGTATGCCCCGAGGTCCATCCTCCGATCGAGCCCAGCTTCCATGCGTTCTCGTACACCATGCCGGCCGAGGCGAACGATGCGGCGGGGCTGAAGAGCTTCGTAATCGCGGGCTCCGGCGAAGCGCCCGAAGGACCCGGAGGGTATGGGAACCGGATCATCCGTCTCGGGGACACTTCGCCCGATGCAATGCGGGAAAAGGCGCAGTTCGTCCTCGGAGCGTTGGAGCTTCGGATGGCGGCGTTGGGCCTGACGTGGGCGGACGCCACCACGAGCCAAGTCTACACGGTCCACGATATCCATGGTTTTCTTGCCGACGAGATCATTCGCAGGGGTGCGGCACCGGACGGTGTCACATGGACCTACGCCCGGCCGCCGGTCGAAGGATTGGCTTTCGAAATGGACGTCCGGAGTGTGCCGGTGGAGCGGGTAATCGGCTGAATCCCGTGAGGCGTCCGTCGGCCCAGGGATCGGAGCGAATAGGATTGAAATTATGCATTAGAAATGCATAATTTCTACTATGAGCTCACCCTACATCAAACGCTCACTCGAACCGGTCCTCAGGAAGGCGGCCGCGGAGTTTCCCGCCGTCGTCCTGACGGGACCGCGCCAGTCCGGCAAGACAACCCTGCTTCAACGTCTCTTCGGGAGGCGTTACCGGTACGTGTCCCTGGAGCCTCCGGACGTTCGTGCGGCCGCCGCGGATGACCCGCGCGGGTTCTTGGAACTGTATCCGGCGCCGGTCGTCCTGGACGAGGTCCAGTACGCGCCCGACCTGCTTCCCTACATCAAGGAGAAGATCGATAAGAACCGTGACACGAACGGTCAATACCTTCTGACCGGCTCACAGAATCTATTGCTCGCCGAGAAGGTGACCGAATCGCTGGCGGGCCGCGCGGCCATGCTTCGCCTGTTGCCGTTGTCGAGGCGGGAAGCCGAGGGACGGCCTGGGGCTTTCCTCGCTTGGGAACGCAAGCGCCCGTGGTCTCCGAGAACGCCGCATGGGTTTGGCGAACTGTGGAAGGGCTTCCTTCGGGGCGGGTACCCGGAACTTGCCGTAGACTCCGGCCGGGACGCCTCCTTATGGAATGCCAGCTACATCCAGACCTATCTCGAACGGGACGTGCGTACCATCCGGCAGGTGGGGGACCTGACCCAGTATCAGAATTTTCTCCGCCTGCTGGCGGCCCGAAGCGCCCAGCTCCTGAGTCTGACGGACGTCGCTCGAGACCTCGGGGTGGCGGTCAATTCGATCAAGGCTTGGCTCTCCGTGCTCGAGGCCACCTACCAGGTGATCGTGCTGCGCCCCTATTTCGCCAACGTCGGAAAGCGGCTCGTCAAGACCCCGAAAGTGTACTTCACCGACGTCGGCACGCTGTGCCATCTGGCACGTCTCAAGGACCCCGAGCATGCCGCCTCCGGCCCGATGGGCGGCGCCATCATGGAGACGGCAGTGCTGTCCGAGATTGTCCGGACTCTGACGCATCGGGGGATGGACCCGCAAGTCTACTTCTGGCGGACCGTGGCGGGCACGGAGGTGGACTTCGTGGTCGAGACCAGCGGTGGACTCGTCCCCATCGAGGTAAAGCTGTCCGCGACCCCGCGACCGGCCATGGCCGGCGCCATCAGGACATTCCAGGGAGACATGGGAAGCACGGCGATGCCCGGCTACGTGGTGCATCCTGGTGACATACGCTTGCCCCTCGGTTCCGGCGTGACCGCGCTTCCCTTCGCCGACCTGTAGCGTCGCGCTACCCAAGGAGGTTTCATCATGCGTTTTGGTATCGCGTTCGGCAGTTATCAGTCGGACCTGGATCGGGCCGACATCTGCCGCGACTTTACGGAACGGGCGCGGGTAGCCTCGCTACGAACGCTACCAGCGCTGGGGCCAGCCGGGGGAACGTTACGACCTGCCGTTCGAGCAGTTGCAGCAGGACCGCCTCGTCCTTGGCAGCCCGGCCGAGGTGACGGAGCAGGTGCTGTCCTACCACGAGGAGTTCGGCGCCGAGATGATGTGGTTCATGGTCGACTGGCCCGGTATGGACCCCCGAATCACCCTTGAAACCATCCAGCGCTTCGGCGAGGAGGTCATCCCCGAGTTGAAGCGGCTGACGCCGGAGTGCCCGCTGCCGTAGGAGCCCGTCCAAGTAATACGTTGGCGGAGGTCTGGCCGAGCGAAGTCGGAGGACGCCATTCCAACCGATCCAGGCTTCCCTGGCTACAGCACCGCCACGACGTCAGCATATTCCTCGAGCGCGGCGCGGCCCTTCGGGGTCAGGCCGTAGACACCGAGGGCGGTCCCGGCGGGTCGTTCGAACCAGCCGTAGTGGTCGGCGTACATGATGGCCCGAGCCCTGGCCACGCCGGTGGCATGGGCGACCATCGCGGCTTTGGTCGGGCCGTTTCGGTCAAGGTACGACGCACAGCGAAGCGCGTCCTGCCGGTAGACCGTCACGATCTTGCGCCGGCTCGAGCCGCCCTGGTTCGGATCCCCGACCCGGCGCTGGAACTCCCGCAGCAACCGCACGCGTCTTTGCGGGCGCTTGCGCGGCCGGTACGGGGCCGGGTCGAGCAGCGCCTCCACGAACGGCGCCGGCTTGAGCCGGACAGCCAGGAGCCCCAGTCCGAGGCGCCGGCAAAGCGCCAGCGCGTCCCGCCGGCGAGTCGTGCGGCCGGAAAACGGCGGCACCGCCAGATACACGTTGTCGGTGAGACTCTGCCGCGCGATCCCCTGAAACACCAGCGGTAGCAAGAACCCGGCCTTCAACTCGACGATGACCGGCGGTTCGTCACCGCGAACGGCCACCAAGTCGCAACCGTCCACCTCGCCCTTCACGGCATAGCCCTGCGCTTCCAGAAAAGCCTTGACCGGAGGATAGAGATCGGTTTCACGCATGGGATCGAATCTGCCACGGGCGGGCCGGGCGTGAAAGGGAGGCCTTCAACGCCCCATCCAGTTCCCCGGACAACTCACTTGCAGAGAAAGTCTCGTTATTGTAATTTCGTATGCGAAATTAAAATAGCGGATAATGCTATTGAGATATTGAGAATAGGGACTGTCCATCATGCAGCGCGGAGAATGCGGCAGCTATGAAGAGACCAGCGTCGGCGGGGAGCGCGTTCGTGCCTTTGTGCCGCCGCCGCTGCCGCCGAAACCGGCCCTGGTTCTGGATGGTTCGCTGCAACAGGCATTGGAATCGGCGGTCCTGGCCCTGGGGCGCCTCGACGGGGTTGCGACGCTCTTGCCGGACGACGCGCTGTTCCTTTACGCCTACGTACGCAAGGAAGCCGTGCTTTCGTCTCAAATCGAGGGTACGCAGTCGTCGTTGTCCGATCTTCTGCTCTTCGAATTGGAGGAAGCGCCCGGCGTACCGGTTGACGACGTGGTTGAGGTGTCCAACTACGTGGCAGCGCTCCACCACGGACTGCGCCGCCTCGGGGAACAGTTTCCGCTGTCGAATCGCCTGATCCGCGAGATACACGCTGTTTTGTTGTCGGGGGAACAGAATCGTGCCAAGACACCGGGCGAGTTTCGTCGCTCCCAGAACTGGATCGGCGGCACTCGGCCGGGCAATGCTGTCTTCGTGCCGCCACCCTACGCGGCTGTACCCGACTGCATGACAGCGCTTGAACGTTTTCTCCATTCCGAGGAGTTCCCCGTGGTGGTGCGGGCGGCACTTTCGCACGTTCAGTTCGAGACCATTCACCCTTTTCTGGACGGCAACGGGCGAGTGGGGCGGTTGCTGATCACACTGCTGCTGTGCCAGGCCGGTGTTCTGCGTCAGCCGCTGCTGTACCTCAGCCTCTACCTGAAGCAACATAGGAGTACCTACTACGATCTACTGAGTCGGGTGCGCCGTACCGGAGACTGGGAAGCATGGCTCGATTTCTTCCTTGAAGGGGTGAAGCTGACGGCCGAGGGTGCCGTCGCCACCGCCCAACGCCTGTCTCGGATGTTTCAGGATGACCGGGACCGGCTCCACGTGGCCGCAGGTCGGAGGGCCGGCTCGGTGTTACGCGTCCACGACGCGCTCAAGTCGCAGCCGATCTTGTCGCTGCCCGTGGCGTGTCACGATACTGGGCTTGCCTTTCAGACAGTCGCCAACGCCATGGAGTTGCTCGTTACCCAAGGAATCGCGCGGGAGATCACCGGGAGGCAGCGTGATCGGTTGTTCGGCTATGACCAGTATCTATCCATCCTCAGCGAAGGCACGGAGGTGCCGTGATGTCGGTGCATTCGACGAACCCGGAGGCGCGCGCGCAGAAGGTAGCCTGGTCCGGCACCATCGTGGCGGTGCAGCCTCGCGTCCGCCTCATCCGCTGTTACGACGAGCGGCAGCACAGCTACCATGGCTATGTGCTACGGATCGAAGGGATGTGCGGCGGCGAGAGCGGTGGAGCGGTTATCGCCGTGGGCCGTGCGGCTCATGCGAAGCATGGCTTTCGCGTGGGCATGGAAGTGAGCGGGCTGGCAGTGCCCGTGGCCGACCCCCGCATTGAGACGGCGGAGTGGTACAAGCCGAGCCGCCTCAAGGTCATCCGGGACGCCGACGCGGACGGGTCGTCGAGCGGGCCGCCGTTCCATGGCGTGCCGCCGGATCTGGAGACGTACCGCGCGCGCGGGCATCGGCGGCTGGACACCCGCACCTATGAAACCCGGTGCGCCACCTGCATGTGGGGCTGCCGCATGCCGGTGGCAGTGGTGCTGGATCGCTGGAACCCGTCCAAGAAACGCTACCGGTTCGAGACCTTTTGCTATGGTCCCAAGAGTTGCCGCTTCTACCGGGCCGGGGCCGCGCGCACGGTGCCGGTGCAAGAGGGGTCGTCCTACACCGAAGGAGACTGGGTCGACGAGTCGGCGACGGCGCACCGCGGAACTGATGAGTGAGGAACGAGCGCGTTCCGCTTCCGGGTGGCGTTCAGCGAGCGGATCGCGATCAGCTACCGGAGTCTCCGCGAGGACGCGTTTGCGGTGACAGGCGGCCGGGTGACGCGGGGGAAGCGGATGACTTCGGACAAGGCGGACGAGCTCGCCGCGACGACGGCGGACACCAGCCGCCTGCGGCTGGTGCTGGAGGGCTCGCACCGCATCGAGCTGGCGGGCGGTCAGACGCTGACGCCGACGCTGGAGGCGGGGCTGCGCCACGACGGCGGCGACGCCGAGACCGGCGCCGGCATCGAGGTCGGCGGCGGCCTGCGCTACGCCGACCCGGCGCTCGGCCTCACGGCGGAGGCGCAGGCGCGCACGCTGGTTGCGCACGAGGACTCGAGCTACCGCGAGTGGGGCGCGTCCGGTTCGGTGCGCATCGACCCCGGCGCCTCGGGCCGGGGCCTCTCGCTCACCCTCGCCCCGGCCTGGGGCGCGGCCTCGGGCGGCGACGTGGACAAGGAACTTGGCGGCGAGCGAAGCGAAGACAGCGGGCCGGAGTCCGAATCCGAACAGGAAGGCTCGGGCAGAAGCGGTGACAGAGGCGCGGACAGCGGAGGACGGCGAAGTGGCGGAAGCCAGTGACGGGCGGAGCCCGCACTGGCGACGCGGATGGGGAGCGGAGTGCGGACGACGAGCGTGGCGAGGCGGACGGCGCGAGTGCGGCGATGTCGCCGAAGGCGGCAAGCCGTGCGGGTGTCGGGAGGTTGCCGCGGGGCACGGCGTTGAAGACTGGCGCACGGCCATGTCGGGATGCCAGTAGACGAAGCGCGGAGGGAGTGCCGGGGACGGGAAGCACGCCGCTGCGGCGCGTCCTGACGGCGACGGCGGCCCGGACTGGGACAACGACCTTGAGGTCTTCCCGATCAGCGAACCGGAGGTCCATGACCGCCCTCAGGGGCTACTCTATCCATCTCAGTCCAGTCCAAGCCTCACCAGCGGACGGTGCCGCGCAGCATCAGCCCGTGCTCGGCTTCCGCGTTGGCGGGCTCGCGCCGGGTGGCGTCGAGGTCGATCCGGAACCCCGGATTGCCCTTGCGCGCCGAGGTCAGCCGCCAGCCCACGCGGTAGTCCCGCGCGGTCTCCGAGAAGCCTATGCCGAGGTAGGGCGTGCCGGTGAAGCCGCCGTCGAACATGGCGATGCCGTAGCCCAGTTCCGCCTCCAGGCGTCCCGCGCTCGCGTCATTGCCGTTGTCGTCGGCAAGCCCCTCCAGGGTATCCCGTCCCAGCAGCGCGTCCATGCCGCCCGCGGGCGAGCCGCCCCAGGACTGCCGGAGCGTCAGCGCGAGACCCCGGTCGGTTCCGGGCCGCGGGTCCCAGGTGAGGGAGGCGCTCGCGCCCCATTCCCGGAACCCCGACGCCTCGTGGGCCACGAGCCCCCGCGCCTTGAGATCCAGCGCCAAGCCCCGCTCCGGCGCCCCGAACGCCAGCCCGCCGCCCAGGTCCGTGCCGAAGCCCGTCTCCGCGTCCCCGCCGTCGAGCCTCATCCCCACCTCCAGCGACGGCGTCAGCGACGCCCCGCCCCCGAGCGCGAAGCGCCGCGACCCTTCGATCCCCGCCCGCACCAGCCACACGTCGGCCTCCGCCGCCTCGAGCTTGCCGCCCCCGGCGTCCTTCGTTGCCTCCGACGCCGTCCGGGTGAACCGCGTGTCGCCCTTGAGCGCCAGCGCCAGCCCCCCTTCGGCCCCGGGCCGCAGCACTTCGCCCCGCAAGCCCGCCGCGCCCATCGCCATCGTCAGGTCGGCCGTGAACGGGCTGACGTTCCCGCCGGGCATGAGCTTCATCTCGCCCGCGCCGTAGCCGAGCGCCCCCCAGGCCGAGAGCCGGTCGGTGAGCTGGAGCCCGCCATAGGGCCACAAGCCCGTCAGCGTCGCCTCGATCTCGCCCGCGCAGCGGCTCGCCCCGGGGTCGCCGTCAGCGCCGGTGCCGGCGCTGTTGGCGTCGCAGCCGCCGCCCTCGCGGTAGCTGCCCGTGCCCCGCGCGTGGCCCACCGCCAGACCCGCGGTCCAGCGCCGTGCCCCGGGCGCCGACGCCCAGTCCGCGCCGATCAGCCCGGTCGTCACCTCGCCGTCGAGCGAAAGCTCGCCCTCGCGCCCGTCGAAGCGCGAGATCGCGCCCCGGCCCCACAGCGCCGCATAGCCGCCCGCCTCGACCGAGCCGCCGGTCAGCGCGAACGACGTCCCGGTCAGGAAGTCGCGCCCGGTCAGCGCGCGGGACCGCTCGCGGTCCGCCGGGTTCTCGCCGACCCGGGCGGGGTCGCTCCCGGCATGCACCATCCAGTCGCGGATCGCCGTCATCGCCTCGCGGTCCCGCCCCACCGGCGCGCGCTCCGAAGCGCCCGCCCCGGACCCCGTTCCGGGGCCCGCCCCGGACTGCGATCCGATGTTCGCGGCCGCCTTGCCGCTGCCGTCCCAGGACGGCAGCGCCTGGCCCGCAAGCGTCGCTTGCGCGCCCGGCGTGCGCGGCGCCGCGAGGCGCGCCTCAACCGCATCCAGCACCTGGTCGGTCACCGTGCGCCCGAAGCGCGCCAGCCACGCCTGCGGCATGTGGTCGGCGTTCTCGATCGTGCCCGTCGCGACCCCGTCGGCGATCCGCGCCCCCGTCGCCGCCGTGAGCCGCAGCGTGAAGGTCTCCTCGCCCTCGTCATGCGCGTCGTCGAGCACCGGCACCGCGACCGTCTTCGCCGTCTCGCCCGGAACGAAGGTCAGCTCGCCCTTCCGCGCCGTGTAATCCGCGCCCGCGGTCGCCGTCCCGTCGGCGGTCGCATAGGCCACCGCCACCGTGCCGGATGCCGCCCGGCTCAGCGTCACCGCGAAGTCGATGGTCTCGTCGGCGCCTTCCTCGGCCCGCGCGTCCGCCACCGAGACCGTCACCGGTCCCCGCACCGTCGTCGAGACGGTGTTCGACAGCGCGCGGCCGTCCGACGTGCACACCGCCGCCGGGGTGCCGCAGGCCGCCCCGGCGCCGAGCGTCACCGTCACGTCCGCGAGCGAGTCGGGCTCGACCGTCAGATGCCACAGGTCCCGGCGCCGGTCCACCCGGCCGGCCGCCGTCGCCCGGCCCTCGGACACCGCCACCACGTTCTCGCGCAACCGCCGGCCGTTCATCCAGCTCAGCGGCTCGCTGAACGCAAGCTTGAGCTTGAACGCCGTCTCCCCGTCGTGCTCCGCCGGCACGTCCACGAACGACGCCGTCAGCGGCGCCGGGCCGGTCTCCACCGCCGGGCCCGCCACCGTCGCCGAGATCGTCGCCGACAGCGCCCGGCCGTCCGACGTGCACACCGCCGCCGGGGTGCGGCAGGCCGCCCCGGCGCCGAGCGTCACCGTCACGTCCGCCGTCGAATCCGGCTCGACCGTCACCTGCCACAGGTCGCGGCGCCGGTCCACCCGGCCGGCCGCCGTCGCCCGGCCCCCGGACACCGCCACCACGTCCTCGCGCAGCCGCCGGCCGTTCATCCAGCCGACCCGCTCGCTGAACGCGATCCTGAACGTGAACCCGCTCTCCCCGTCATGCGTCTCCGGGAGACCCGTGAAACTCGCCGTCAGCGGCGGCGGACCCTCGTCCGGTCCCTCGACCGTGGTCGAGATGTCCTCCGACAGCGAACGCCCGTCCGCGGTGCAGATCGCGCCTTCCTCGTCGCACGGGCGCCCCGCCTCGATGCTCACCGTCACGTCGCCGTCCGAGTCCGGCTCGATCTCGAACTCCCACACCACCTCCCGGTCTTCCCGGCCGGCATTGCGGTTGCCGATCGAGCGGGTCCCCGCGCCGTCCGGCGCATCGCCGCCCACCGGGCTCACCGACGTCACCGCGCCGCCCTCGACCTCCACGCCGTGCGCGCCCACGTCCTGCGGGCTCTCCTCGACCGGCTCGCTGAACGCCACCCGGAGCTTGATCCGGTTCGCGCCGTCGTGGCGCTCCGGCGGCGACACGAACCGTCCCTGCAGCGACCTGATCCCCGGTCCGGCTGCGTCGTTGTTCCAGCACTGCACCACCGCGTCCTCCTTGTGGGTGCAGTTGTGCAGGCCCCAGCCCGCGTAGTTGCAGTGGCTCATATTCCCCGGTAGCGCCCCCGACCCCATCAGCGCGGGGTCGCCCGCCACGCATCTCAGGTCGTCGATCCAGATCGGCGTCGTCCCGTCCGCCGGGTAGATGCTGCCCACCGGGTAATAGGTCATCAGCTCCCCGGACGGCTGGTGGTCCGGCACCTCGCCCGGGGGGTACTTGTACTTCCCGCCGTATTCGCCGTCGTCGTAGCCCTCGGCCTTGCAGATCAGGAAGGCCGCCTCGTTGTCATGGGCGGTCTCGGTCGGCACCTCGTTGCCGTTCGCGTCCGGGACCGTGACCGGGGCGAAGGTCACCGGATCGTAGTTGATGGTTTTGAAGGAGCTGTCCCTGATGCCGTCGCTGCACACCGTGCCCCACGCCCCGGCGTGGTACACCTCGACGCGCCCCGCCGTCCCGCCGTGGCGGTTGTTGTCCGGATCCGAGTAGGACTCCTCCTCCGTCAGGCGCAGCTCGCCCTCCGTGCCCGGGGCGTCCACGCCGCCACGCCTCACCGTCACCGTGTAGGTCCTGGTCGTGGTGGTGTCCTCGGCCGTCACCTTCACCTTGAAGACGGTGTCGCCCACATCGAGCGCCACCTCGCGGCCCGGCGTGCCGGTGTCCGCGTCGGCGATCGCCGCGTCGTCCCCGTCGAGATACGCGAGCGTCGCCCCGGTGGCGTTCGCCTCCGCCGCCACCGTCACCTCGTCCACCGCGTTCGCCACCGTGGCCGTGTAGTCGGTCTTGCCCGAGGCGAAGGTCGGGCTCAGCCCTACGCTCCCGCCCGGGTGCGTCACGGTCAGCGCGCGCAGCGTCGCGTCGGTCTCGGTCGCCGCCCGCAGCCGCAGCGTCACGGTGGGTGTGCCGAACCAATCCAGACCGGTATCACGCCATATGTAGTTATGCTCCGAAGGGTTGTGGTTTGCGGCGCTGAAATCGAACGACGCGCCGCTGCCGTCGACGTGCAGCTCCAGCGCCGCACGGTCCCCGGCGGTAAGGGAGCTGGTCAAGCTGAAAAAAAGAAGCTCATTGTTCAATTCATTCGCGGCAACATCGATCGTGTAACTGTTCGATCCGTACGTGAAGTCCGTGTCGGACAGGTCACCACCCTTGCCCGCACCGAATCCATATAGCGGGAGCGGCGAAATTGTGAACGCCCCAACCGTCACCACCCCGCACCAGAGGTCGCCGGGGTTCAGCGCGCAGGTCCCGGCCGCCACGGTCGTCGCGTCGGCGACATCGGAGGCCACGGACGTGCCCTCCGCGTTGATCGCCGAAACCCGGTAGTGCCGCGTGTCGCCCGCCGAAAGCCCGCTATGGGTGTAGCCGGTGTCGACGTTGCCGGTGTCGGCGACGAGCTCGCTCCACCCCGTGCTGCCGTCCGGCGAGACCTCGATCCGGTAGCCCGTGATCGCAGACCCGCCGTCGTCCGCCGGCGCATCCCACGAGAGATCGATCCGCGTGCCCCCGTCGGCTGTGGCGGAGAGGTTCGTCGGCGCGCCCGGCGCCGCCGGCGCGAGGCGCAGCCGCAGCGTCACGGACGTCTCCGAGGACCAGTCGAGGTCCGTGCCGCGCCATCTGTGGAGGGAGGCTATTTGCGTTGCCGCGCTGAACGCGAACGTGTCGGTGATGCCGTCGATATGCAGCACCAGCCTGGCCCGGTCGGCCGCGTCGAGGAGCATCAAGTCCAGGTTGAAGACAAGTTCCCCCGGGTTCGTCGCGGTGGGGCCGGCGACACTCACACGGTGGATCCTGTAGCTGTTGGTCCCCACCGAGAACGTCGTGTCCGACAGGCCGCCCGTCCCGCTGACGAAGCCGTCCACGTTGTTGCCGAGATCCGCCACCGTCAACACGCCGCACCAGATGTCGCCGGGGTTCAGCGTGCAGGTCGGGGTGACCGTCTCCGCATTCGTGCTCACCGCGTCCGAGGCGTCCGACCAGTCGCTGTCCGTCTCGCCGTTCTCCGCCCGCACCCGCGCCTGGTAGGACGTGTCCGCCGTCAGCCCGGTGATGGTCGTGGTGACCGCCGTGCCGGTGTGCGCGAAGGCGGTCCACGAGGTCTCCGTGCTCAGCTTGTACTCCAGCTTGTAGCCGGTGATCGCCGGGCCGCCGTTCTTGTCCGGCGTCTCCCAGGTCGCGGTCAGGCTCGTCGACGAACCCGAGACCGCCTCCAGCACAGGCTTGTCCGGCTTGGCGGATTGCTCGTCGGCGTCGGTCACCGTCACCGTGATCGTCTGGTCCGCGGTCATCACCCGCGTGCCCGTGCCGCTGGTCGCCCGGACCGTCACCTCGTGGACGTTGTCGGTGTCCGGGTCCTCGAAGTCCGGCGCCGACTTGAACGCCAGCTCGCCCGAGGTCGCGCCGATCTCGAACAGGGCCATGTCCGCCCCGCCGGCGATCGCGTAGCCCGTGACGCTGTCGTCCGCATCGCTGTCGGCCGCCAACACCGTGCCCACCGCAGTCTGGTTCTCCGCCGCGTCGAAGGTCGCCGAAGACGTGAACGACGGCGCGACGTTGTCCGTCGTCCGCGAGCCGTCCACCTTGTGGCCCGACTGCGTCCCGCGGCCGGCCCAGTAGAGCGGGACGTCGGTGCTCGTATCCTTGAACTCGATCTCATCGTTCGAATCGAGCCGCACCGGGCCGTCCGGGTTGTTGTAGTCGGACTCGTCCCGAATGAAGAGGCCGTTGTCGTCGTCGTCGCCCGACACCACCAGGTAATGGAAGACCAGCCCGGTCGAGCCGCTGCCCGACACGTAGCCGGCCTGTCTTACCTCGCTGCCGTCCAACAGGAACTCCACAACCGGGTCCCCGGTCACGTCCACCGCGACGTTGAAGGTCACCGTGAACTCGATCGTCTCGCCCGCCCCGTAGGTGTCGGTCTCGAGCTGCGGGGTCGAGGTCACCGCCACCGAGACGATCGAACGCGTGCCGTCCACCTTGTGGTTGTCCTGCCTGCCGAGCTCGGTATGGGTGAGGTCCGCCGCCGTGCCGGTCGCCGTGCTCGTGATCGCGCCGGCCTGGGTCGTCAACCGGCGGTCGCCGACCAGGGTCCGGTCCTGGTCCCCGATCCAGATGCCGTTGTCGTCCGCGTCGTCGGGCGCCACCGTGTAGCCGAACACCAGCGTCTGCGTGCCCGAGCCGCGCAGCAGCGGCGCGCTCTTGTCGTCCGACACGTTCAACTCGAAGTCCGTGGCGGACGTGGCGTTCACCGCCTCGTCGAAGGTCACCGAGACCTCGATCGTCTCGCCCGCCCCGTAGGTGCCGGTCGCCAGCACCGGCGTCGAGGTGACCGACACATCGGTGATCGTCGGCGCCGTGTCGTCGTCCACGATCGTGCCCTTCGCCGTCGGGTCCGTCGCAAGCTGCGCGTTCGACGACACGCCCGACAGCGTCACCGTGAAGGTCTCGTCCTCCTCGTCGATGGTGTCCTGCACCGTGCGGATCGAGCATCGCCCCGACGTCCCGCTGGCGGTGATCGTTGCCGTCCCCGAGGTGTTGGACGAGAGATCCGCCGCGGCCGCCGTGTCGCCGCTCTCGATCGATGCCGTGCAGGTCACCGTCACGTCCGCCGAGGCCGCCGCCGACAGCGTCAGCGGAAAATCAATGATCGAGCCCTCGGTCCCCAAGGAATTCCCGACGCTCAGCGTCGGCAGGGCCGCCGCCGCCCGGGTCACGTGCACGGTGTAGGTCTGCGTCGTGGTGCCGTCCTCGGCCGTCACCAGTACGCGGAATTGGGTCGCGCCCACCGCCAGCATGACCTGGTGGCCGTCCTTCGTGCCGTTCGCGTCGTCCAGCGCGACGTTCAGTACTGTCCTGTATTGGACCGTCGCGTTGCTGTCGGTCGCGGTCGCCGCCACCGTCGCCTCGCCGACGCCGCTGGCGACCGACGCCGTGTAGGCGTACGTGTCCGAGGCGAAGCCCGTTATCAGCTCGGAGCCGCCGCCGGTGACCGACAGCGCGCTCAGCGTCGCGTCCGACGAGGGCACCGGGGTGTCCCGCAGCCGCAGCGTGACGAAGGTCTCGGAGGACCAGTTCAGGCCGGCGTCAATCCAGCCGTAGACCCTGCCGCCGGCCTCGGTCGCATCGCTGAATTCGTACTCGGTGCTACCGAGATGCAGGACCAGCTTTGCCTTGTCGGCAGAGGTGAGACCGCTCAGCAGGCTGACCGTCAACCTCCCGTCGGTGAGCCCTCCGACTTCAGCGACAATTGCGTCAATCGTGTAATCGTTGCTCCCGACCGAGAACGTTGTGTCGGACAGGGCCCCGACGCTCGTGATGTATCCATCAAAGTTGGTCCCGCTCCCCACCGTGACCACGCCGCACCACAGGTCGCCGGTGTTCAGCGAGCAGGTCGGGGTCGCCCGGGTGACCGTCACCGTGTAGGTCTTGGTCGTGGTGGTGTCCTCGGCCGTCACCTTGACCTTGATGACGTTCGCGCCCGCCGCCAGCGCCATCTGGTGGCCGGCCGCGGTGTCCGCGTCGGCGAGCGCGGCGTCGGACGAGTCCAGGTATTCGAACGTCGCGTCCGCGTCGGTCGTCGTCGGCGTCACCGTCACCGCGGCGATGTCGGAGGCCGCCGCCGCCGTGTAGTCCTCGGTGCCCGAGGCGAAGGTCGGGCTCAGCGTCAGGTTCGAACCGCCGCCGGCGACCGTGAGCCCGCTCAGCGTCGCGTCCGTCGAGAGCGCCGGCGTGCCAGACACCGCGCTGCCGTTCAGGCGAATACGCAAGCGTTGGGCCACTCCGGAATTCACCCAGGTATCGCTTGACCCCTGATCTCGGAAGTATCCGTTCAACTTATCCCATCCCGCCAAGCCAGTATCGTCGAGACGGTTACTCTCGTTGCGCTCCAATATGAGAGCGGGGTCGACACTCGTGTGCGAGACAAAGACGAAATAGTCCGTGCTCGCCTCAAGCACCGAACTTGCAGGCGCCGAAAAAGTGTTCGTTCCCACGGACAGCGTACTCGGATTATCCAGAGTGATTGCCGTAGCGCCGGGAATCGCCGTGCCCAATGAATTCGTAGTCGCAGACCAAATCTGGACTACAAGATTCGTGATCGAGCCGGGCACAGTATCCACGTCCAGTTCGAGACTGGTCAGGCTGTAGCCGCCCGTGTTCGAACCGGTGGAAAAGCCTTTCGCGTATTCATAACGGGCAAGTGAAGCAACCGCTGAGTCCACGTCGAGCCCGAAATTGCTCACCAGCACGTCGGCCTGGGCGGTCGCCGGCAGCGCGAGGGCGCCGGAGAGCGCGAGCAGCGCCGCGGCGGCGACCGCGCGGGCGGAGCGGACGAGGCCGCGCCGCGCACCGCACAGGCGCGCGGGACCCGCCGCCCGGCCGGCGGCGGATGCACATCTATAAGGAGAAGGTGAGGAGCCGCCGCCCCGGCGGGGCGGCCGGCGGTCAGGCGGCGATGGCGGGTCGGCGTGCTCCCGCGCCCGAGGCGCAGTCATGGCCTCGGCGCTCGGCGCTCGGCGCTCGGCGCTCGGCGCTCGGCGCTCGGCGCTCGGCGCTCGGCGCTCGGCGCTCGGCGCTCGGCGCTCGGCGCTCGGCGCTCGGCGCTCGGCGCTCGGCGCTCGGCGCTCGGCGCTCGGCGCTCGGCGCTCGGCGCTCGGCGCTCGGCGCTCGGCGCTCGGCGCTCGGCGCTCGGCGCTCGGCGCTCGGCGCTCTATTATAAAGCACCCACCACAACTCTGTAAAAGTCAAGCCCATCGACGTGCCCCCTCCGAAACTCGAATCCCGTTGGGCCGGCGGTGGCCATGCGGCGCCACCGGACGACAATGACGCATGGTGTATGACATACAATCGACTGAAAACGCAACGGTTGATTGTCGGAGAGATAACAAGACTATTTCACCGGCCGTCGCCCGGAGGCGGGGCCTCGGCGCGGTGTGGTCAGATTCCGGCGGGGCCGCCGAAGCGGCGGGGCCGTGTGTCGAAGGTCGTGCAGGCTCCAGCAGGCCCTTGTGAACCGTCTATCGACCCACGACCTCGGCAATTCTGCTCGCAATGCGGTTGGCGGCGGACTTGACGGGATCGTTGGCGAGATGGGCGTAGCGGGCGGTGGTCTGCACCTTGTTGTGCCCGAGGAGCTTCCCGATCATCGGCAGGCCCTCGCCGACCAGCAACCCGCCGCTGGCAAAGGAGTGCCGCAAGTCGTGGATGCGCAGATTCCGGATGCCGGCCCGTTCCACGATGCGGTACCACGGGCCGTGCAGGAAGGCGAGATGGGCGCCGCGCTTCTGGCCGGGGATCACCCAGGGGCTGTCTTCAACTCGCTCCATGCCGCGAAGCACGGCGATGGCGGGCTCGCCGAGGTGCACGATCCTGGCGCCGGTCTTGGAGTCCGGCAGCCGCAGCTCGCCCCGGCCGAGATCCACGTGCTCCCACCGGAGCTGCAGGACTTCTCCGCTGCGGCACCCGGTCAGCATCAGCAGCCGGATGGCGGCGATGGCCGCCGGCGAGGCAAAACCCTCGCGCTCGGCGTCCCGTAGCGCCGCGCCGAGGCGGCGGTACTCGTCGTCGGAGAGGAAGCGCTCGCCCTTTTGCTCGGGGTATTTCTTGACGAACCGGCAGGGATTGACTCCCTCCGGGCGCATCTCCCAGACCTCGGCCAGGGTGAGCATCCGGGAGAGGACGCCGAGGGTGCGGTTGGCGTGGCCGGGGACGGAGCGCATGTCGTGATGCAGGGCGGCGGCGTCGGCCCTGCCGATGTCGGCGACACGGCGCTTGCCGAGCCGGGGGAGGATGCGCTTCCCGATGATCTTCCGGTAGAGCCGGGCGGTGGCGGGCTTCAGGTGGCCGGGAGCGTACTCGTCGAGGAAGCGCCGGGCGAGATCGGCCATGGCGGCCCCGCCCGCCTTGCGGGGCGTCTTGCCCTCGAGGTCGCGCGCGGTCCTGGCGAGGGTGACGATCTCTGCGGCTCGCGCCCGGGCGGCTGCCGGGGTGATGAGACCGTGCGGTCCGATGGTCGCCTTGACGGCGCGTCCCCCGTGGCGGTACTTGACGATGTAGACCTTTCGGGCGGTGGGATGGACACGGACCCCGAAGCCTTTGATGTCGTCGTCCCACACGACCCTCTCGCGTTCGGAGGGGACGAGAGCGTCGACCATTCGCTTGGTGATTTGGGCATGGTGTAGGTTTCCTTGTAGTTCGAATCAGGGACTGTTTAGGTACCTATAGGGAGCAATTCGGAGGGTATTGTAGACCATTGGTGGGCGGGAGCACAACAGCATAACCTGCCGAATAATATAACATTTTTACACTCTTGTCGTCCCATGCCTCAGATGAAAACATAGTATGTCGGACTACGCCTTCGGCTAATCCGACCTACGCGGAGGAGGGCAGGCGCAAATGGCCGCGAATCGTGGCAAGCTTCCGGTTCGAGTTGGAACGAGGCACCATCATGAGCAAACAATCACACTTCCATGACCACTCCCACGCCGTGGAGTTCGACAAACGGGCGGCCATGTCGGATATCCGGGGGCAGTTGGCGGACCGGTTGATCGAGGCCATGGAGTTGCGCGGCGACGAGACGGTCCTGGACGTGGCCACCGGCACGGGCCGGTTCGCGCGGCCGGTCTCGCGGCAGCTCCCGGGCGGAAGCATCGTTGGCATCGATGAGGCGCTGGCCATGCTGCGGGTGTCACGGGAGTCGGATGCAGAGCCCATCCCGCGTTACGGCCGGATCGCTGCTACCGCCGAGCGCATGCCGTTGCGGGCTGATTTCTGCGACCGGGCATGGGTGGCCTTCAGCCTGCATCACTTCGTCAGTGCCAGGGACATGGTGCTGGAAGCCGCGCGCGTGCTCAAACCCGGCGGCCGTCTGTTCATTCTCGATCCGGTGATCGTGGCCGCGGACGATGCGCTGGACGCGGCGGTCAACGGACTCACCAACGAGGTCTTCCAGCGGTCTCACGGCGCCGGATTCCGGTTCTACTCGGTGGATGAGATCTGCCGGCTGATGACCGATGGCGGGCTGGAGATCGTGCGGGGGGACCGCCACACTTATGCCGTGGATCAGGACGGCATCGACGGCATCCCCACCGGCCGGCACTGGATCGAGGTGGTGGATGAGCTGGAGCGTCAGCCGGCGGAGATCAGGGACCGCTTCGGCGAACGGTACTTTCGTTACGAGAAGGCGGGCGACCGGCTTCACATCAGCGGCGGCTTCCACTATGGTCTGATCGCCGGAGAGAAACGGAGGAACACATGAAAACCCCATCGTCATTGATCACCCTGGGCACGGGGGGCGGACCGTCGTTGACGCCCCGCCGGGCGCAGACCTCACACCTGCTCACCGTCAACGGCACCTACTACGTGGTGGATGCCGGCGACGGCGTGGCGCGGCGCATGGCCAGGGCCGGCGCCGACGTGCGCAAGGTCGGGATCATCTTTCTCACCCACCATCACGACGACCACACCGCGGGCCTGGCGACCCTCATGGCCCTGGCGTGGGACGGTCAGCGCACCGCGCCCATCAACGTCTACGGCCCGCCCCGGACCCAGGAGCTGGTGGACGCCACGGTTCAGTATTGCAGCATCAGCGCCGACATCCGCATCGCCGACGGCGGCCGCAGCGTCCCCCTGGCGAAAGTGTTCTTCGGCCATGACGTGGGCACCGGCGAGGTCTACCAGGACGACAACATCCGGGTGACGGCGGTGGAGAACACCCACTTCAGCTTCCACCGGGACGACAACGCGGGCCGCTACAAGTCCTACTCCTACCGCTTCGAAACCCCCGACAGGGTCATCATGTTCACCGGCGATACCGGCGCCAGCGCCGCCGTCACCGCGCTGGCCAGGGATGCGGACGTGCTGGTCACCGAGACCTCTTCGTGCGACGAGCGCAAGAACGCCATGATCAAGGACGGACGCTGGGAGGCCATGAGCACGGCCGAGCAGGAAGGCATCATGCGCCAGGCCACCCAGGGCCACATGGGCCTGGACAACATCGGCAAGCTGGCGACCCAGGCCGCCGTCAGGAAGGTGGTGTTGTCCCACCTCACCCGGCGCGTGGGCACCGACGACTATGAGCCCTTTGCGGAAGAGGTGAGGAAGCACTACGCGGGCGAGGTGATCGTCGCCGAAGACCTGATGGAGTTCTAGTAGGGGGGCAAACCCGCCCGCTTCACAAACCTTCTGGCCCCTTCGTACAGGCAACAACCATGAAGATCATCGGCACCGCCCCAGGGCGGGTGGACGGGGTGGCCAAGGTCACGGGGCAGGCGGAGTACGTTTCGGACCTCACGCTCCCCGGCATGCTCTGCGGCAAGATCCTGCGGAGCCCCCACGCCCATGCCCGCATCCTCTCCATCGACACGGGCGCGGCGGAGCGGATACCCGGGGTCCGCGCCGTCCTTACCCGGGAGGACTTTCGCCGCCGGGACCCGTACTTCAGCGGCAAGATCAAGGATCATCCCATCGTCGCGCTGGACCGTGCGCTGTTCGCCGGCCAGCCGGTGGCCGCGGTGGCGGCGGACGACGAGGACGCGGCCGAAGACGCGCTTCGGGCGGTGGCGGTGGAGTACGAGCCCCTGCCCGCGGTGGTCACCATCGACGAGGCCATCGCCGACGGCGCGCCGCAACTCCACGAGTCGGCCCCCGGCAACATCTGTTTCAGCGACCGGCTGGAGAAGGGCGACGTCGCGGCCGGGTTCGCCGAGGCCGACACGGTGGTGGAAGACACCTTCACCTTCCCGATGGTGTACCACTACGCCATGGAGCCCCACGTCGCCATCGCCAAGGTCGATTCCGACGGCTTGACGGTCTGGAGTTCCACGGCCCACCCTTTCGGCGTTCAGCTCGAGCTGGCCCACATCTTCAGCCTTCCGCTGTCGAGCGTCCGGGTCATCATTCCCTACGTGGGCGGCGCCTACGGCAGCAAGTCCGGGGCCAAGATCGAACCGCTGGCGGTGACGCTGGCGGAGAAGAGCGGCCGGCCGGTGCGGGTGGCCCAGAACGTCTCCGAAGCGATGATGACCGTGCGGCGGCATTCGGCCCTGTGCCGGGTCCGGACCGGCGCGAAACGGGACGGCACGCTGGTGGCCAAGCAGGCGGAGGTGTTCCTCAACACCGGCGCCTTCGCCGAGCTTGGGCCGGTGGTGACCAGCCGCACCCTCACTCGCATCCTGGGGCCTTACCGGTTGCCCCACATTCGGGTCGAGTCCCACTGCGTCTACACCAACACCGTGTCCGCGGCCTCGTTCCGCTCCATCGGCGGCCCGCAGACGGCCTGGGCCAACGAGTCGCAGATGGACATGCTCGCCGACGAGTTGGGCCTGGACCCGCTGGCCTTCCGCCTGAAGAACCTGCTGCACCGGGGCGAGGAGCTGAAGCCCGGCGGCAAGCCCCTGGATGCGGACCTCCGGGAGGGGCTGCGCCGGGTCACCGATCGGATGGCATGGGACGGGCCCGTGGCTCCCTCCGGCTCAGGCCGCGGCCTCGCCTTCGGTGTCACCGACCCGGGAGCGCCGCTGGCGTCCACTTCCACCGTGCACGCCCTCTCGGACGGCAGCGTGGTGCTGCTCATCGGCACCTCGGAGATCGGCCAGGGATCGCGGACGGTCATGAGCCAGATCGTGGCGGAGGAACTGCGCGTTCCCCTGGAGAGGGTCCGGGTGCGGCCGCCGGACACGGCCTACACGCCCTACGACCGCTCCACCGGGTCGAGCCGTTCCACCACGGTGATGGGCAAGGCCACGCAACTGGCCGCGGCCGACGCCCGCGAGCAGATCCTCGAGCTGGCCATGGAGCACTTCGAGGCCCCGCGGGAGGCCATCGAGCTGGCGGACGGCGAGGCCCGGGCGGGCGGCCAGGCCGTTTCCTACGGAGAGCTCATCCGCACCCATTTCGCCATGCAGGGTGGCGAGATCGTGGGCCGGGGCTACGCCCACAGCGGCATGGCCGCGACGCCCTCCAACCCGCTCTTCTGGGAGATCGGCATCGGCGCCGTCGAGTTGGACGTGGACCGGGACACGGGCGAGGTCCGGCTCGAGCGCTACGTCATGGCCGCCGACGTGGGCAAGGCGCTCAATCCGCTCCAGTGCGAAGGCCAGGACGAAGGCGCCGCCATGATGGGCATCGGCCACGCGCTGATGGAGTCCATCGTCTACGGCGACGGCCAGATCCTCAATCCCAACCTGGTGGACTACCGCGTGCCCGGCTTCGAGAACCTGCCGGCGACCTTCGAATCGATACTGGTGGAGAACGGTGACGGCCCCGGCCCCTACGGCGCCAAGGGCATGGGAGAGGGCGGCATCATCCCGGTGGCCCCCGCAGTGGCCAACGCGGTGTTCCGCTGCACCGGCGCCCGGGTCAAGGACCTTCCGTTGACGCCGGAAAAGGTCTGGCGCGCCATGCGCCGAAACGAGCAAGGGCGGGTTTGAAACCCGCCCTTGCTCACACGCACACGGAAACAGCGATATCTACAACCCGTAGAACTCCCGGGAGTTGGTGTTGAGGATCTTCTCACCCTGCTCGTTGTTGATCCGGCCTTCGTCCACCCAGTTGCGCACCTCGTTGATCCCGCTCAGGTTCGCGGAGATGTCGGTGTGGCTGTAGTCCGTGCCGATCATCAGGTTGTCTTCGGTGTGAAACTTCAGGATCGACTCGACGTCGTCAATGGGGTCGATGGTGATGAAGGCCCGGTTCTTGCGGAAGATCTCGGGGTCCAGGTCGAACAGGTGTGGGACCTGGGCCTGTTTGCCGCGCAACTCGGCACGCTTCGTCGCTCCAAGTTGCGACATCACGTAGGGAATCCAGGATGCGCCGGACTCGATGAATCCGAACCGCAGGTTGGGGAACATCTCCGGCACCTTGGAGGTCACCAGCTCGGCGAAGGCGTACATGATGGGAAAGCCCCGGTCCCACTCGCGGGACGGCAGCGGATGGCCAGTGTGGATGCACATGGGCATGTCCAGGCGACTGGCTTCCTCGTATGCCGGAAAGAAATGCGGGTCGGTGACCTTCCGGTCGATGTCGAACCCGCGCTTGAAGATGCCGCAGGCGCCGTGCTCCTTGGCCCAGCGCAGCTCCTCGACGGCGGCCTCCGGGTTTAGCCACGGCAGCACCGCGGCCCACTGCAAGCGCCCGTTGGTGGGCTCGCACTTCCCGGCCAGCCAGCGGTTGTAGGTGGTGGCCAGCGCCCATTCCGCTTCGGCATTCTGGGTGTTGTGACGGATGAAGAAAGTCGGGAAGATGACCTGGATATCCACGCCCATCTCGTCCATGTGGGCGAGCCGGCCTTCCACGTCATCGAGCTCACGCCGCACCCGCGGCGGGTGGTTGATCTCGTCCCGCACCGCGCGGTTCTGCAGCCTCCCCTCGACCACCCAACTCCGGCGCGTGGTGGTGTTGAAGCCGGCCCGGGCCGCCTCCTCGTCCGAGATGGTGACGGTCACGGGAATGTACTTGTCGTAGGGAGTACCCTCCAACGCGGCCCAGGTGGATTCGGACTCGTCGACATGGGTATCGGCATCGATCACGGACATGGCTAACCTCCTGCAACTGGCAGCGCCGGATCTTGCACCAACGGCGCTTCTAAGACAGTGCAAAATTTTTTCTGTAGCCTACCAGCAATCGAGGATTGCGGCAATTTCCTGAGCCACGTTTTCCGCTCTGCGTCCAGTGTGGGACCAAGCCGAGCGCCGGGGCTGTCAGAGACCCGCTGCGAGAATCTGCGAGATGTGAAGGTTTATCGTTATGCATGCCAAACTACGTGCAAGCGGTTTCTTTCGGAATTCAGGTTGAGGGGTGGAACGGAAAATGTTGCGGCCAAGGCGAGCACGTCGTCGTCGCCCTTCACCAAGGCATCGCTCAGCCTGTCGGCGCCAATTCGAGGAAAGGTCGGAGAGGTATCGTGGCAAATCGACACGGTCGGCGGCTTCCATGTGATGACCGTCCCACACCGGGCTACGGAATCGGCCAGCAAATCTTCCCGTTCGTTACCGGTTAGGCGGAACTTCGGATCGGCTATCTCTCGGATCAGTTCAGACTGATGTTCACGGATACTGCTCTACCTATAGATTCCAAACGAAGAGACGACCTGTTATAGTGGCGGTGGCCACTTCCCTAGAGGGCTAGTCTAGAGAAGTGGCCAGACCGTCGTTAGGGTTTTTTCATGCGGTCTTTCCGCATAGAGCACCGATCCTTTCCCCGGGATGCGCCCCGGCTTCGAGGTAGCGGTCGCCAACCGCCAGGATATTTAGGGCCACAGGGTTATTCTGTGGCCCTAAATTATTGAGGCACGCTTTTGTCGCCCTCGATCTTAATCACGAGATCAACAACCTCAGCGCCCGTATCATAAATCTGGGACACATTCATCGCAAAAGTCCTAAACCACCGGGCTCGGGGTTCCTTCGGCCAGTCTTGCCCGGCGGGGGGTATCTTCCGCAGTAGCGCCATAAGGAGCGGATCAAGATCAAGCCCTTCGCTGTCGCCGCCGGGACCACGACCCTTCGGCGGTTCCAACGCTGGCGTCAGGGGTACCGTAGCGGGCCTTATGAACCGCCCAGTTGACGGGTCGATGAAGCCAGCAAAGTCGGCTGACTTCGTGAATGTCTGTCGCGCTCGCACCGTCTGTTTTGGTGGGACACCAAGGGTTTCCAAGTGTCGTTCGATCGCAGCGGAGGGTGGTAAGGAACTTCCCTCGTACTGGCTATACATCGCCGCATGGAGAGGTACATTCAAGAAGGCGTCTACGCGTGCTTTGGAGCCTTCGGCATGGTTGAGTGCGTCTTGGCCAAGCTTGGTCAGGGACACCCTGCCCGCATGTTGCGTCTCCACCAGACCAAACGATTTCGCTGCCCCCAGAATGGAGCGAAACGTGCCACCGTCGGCGCTCCGGTTCATCCAACTCGCTAACTGCTTTACCTCGCATTCAGTTCCCGCATTGGATCGAAGTGTGTCGGCTAAACTTATCGCCGCCTCAAGGTCACTGTAGACAAACGCAATCCTAGACTTAGACTTAGTCTTAGCCTTGTCGAGCTTGGGCACAGCCTGTTCGTCGTTAGTCTGGGTATCCGCGGCCGTCGGCGAATTTGATGTATCCATTTTGGCGCCTCCTGCGAAAGTAATGACTCACGTTATAATAGTTTCTGCTAAATTGTCAACAGGTGACCGATTCCCTCTCACAAATCTACCGAAAAACTTATCACAGCATCACAGAAGAGGGAAGCGCCGGTCAGAGCTCAGGGGATGCCCCGCGAGATGAACGACTGGCGACAAGGGAACGGTGAACTGTCGTCTCCGGCTACGCCGGAGCCGTTGACCACACGGCCATGCATGGTGGCGAAGTCACGGCCGTAGGGCTGACGGCCTTGAAGAACGGCCATGAACCGCGACCATAGAAGTCTGTTGTTGGACCGACGGCTCGGCCTGATCTCGGTCTACGACCAAACAGAGGATTCAACGCGGGTCACGCAACGCGGCGCATTAAAATGATACGGAATTTCCTAGTTTGTGTCCTCTTAACCTTCATTCCTCGCCATTTCCACCCTCGGAGACGGAAGATCTCTCGGTAGAACTCATCAGGGAACCGCTTCGACCACTTCTTCTTCTCATATTCGGTTCGTAAGTAGCGGTCGAGGATCCTGTTGAATTCATTCCGGTCCCGGATTTCGTGACCTAAAACTAGGAAATCCGAAATGATATTACACTTGCGCAGACGCGGCGCTGTCCCGGTGAAGACGGGCGCGGCCAGCAGGAGTAAGGTAGGGGCGAAAGGTTTCACACCGACGGTGAGCGCAGGTTGCGAACCAGCCCCAATCGCGGGAGGCGAAAGCGACTAGCTCGTGGCAGGCGAGCCGCTTTCGAAGCGTTTACTCGATCCCCTCTTTAGTCTCCTCGATCACCAGGTCCACCACCGCGCGCAGCGCCTGATGGTCGGTGTCCCCCTCAACGCGGCGGAGGCGGAACAGGTCGATCTGCCGGTCGGCGCCGGTGCCCTGGCGGATGATGGTGAGGGTGCGGCGGAGCTCGTTCTCGCAGTTCAGGGCGCGGGCGTCGCCGGCCAGCTCCTCGACCAGCTCGGTGGCGGAATCTTCGATGTCCTTGCGGCCGCCTTCACGGGTGTCGCCGTGGAAGCCGAGCACGCCGTAGCGCTGGGCGAGCCAGCGGTTCTCGTTGATGATCTCGGTCGGCGGCTCGGCCGGCAGCGCGTCTTCGCGGTCGAGCCGCGACAGGCGCCGGATGAGGGAGGCGTACAGCGCGGCGATGCACATGGCGTCGTCGATACGCGGACACAGGTCACAGATGCGCAGCTCGATGGTCGGAAAGCGCACGGACGGGCGGATGTCCCACCACAATTCGCTTCCGTCACCGATCAGCTTCATTCTCTGGTAGTCGGCCACGAGTTGGTCGAATTCCGCCTGGGACCATAGCGGGCCGGGAAGGCCGGTACGCGGCAGCGCCCCGATGATGCTCAGCCGGTAGGACTTGAAGCCGGTCTCGCGTCCGGCGTTGAACGGCGACGAGGTGGAGACGGCGTGCAGTAGAGGCAGGTAGCGCCGCATGGCGGTCATCACCCGGATCCGCGAATCGGCGTCACCGAACCCGGCATGGATGTGCATGCCGCCGACGAGAAGCCGTCGCGCGCTCTCCTGAAGCGTGTTTGCCAGCCTTTCATACCGTTCCTTGGGCGTGCTCATCTGTGATTCCCACGCCGCGAAGGGATGGGTGGAGGCGGCCATCACCGCGGCGCCGTGCCGTGTCGCCGCCTCCACCACCACCCGGCGGGTTTCCTTGAGCGCGGCGCGCAGGTCGGCTACCGACTCGCACACGCGGGTATTGGTCTCGATCTGGGAACGGAGGAACTCGTGTACGAACCCGTGAGGTCCGCGGTTCTTCTCGCACCAGTCGAATATCCCCGGGTCCGGGTCGGCGATCATGTCGCGGCTGTCGGGATCGACGAGAAAGAACTCTTCCTCGATGCCGAAGGTGATGTCCACGTCCGTGTCAGCCTCCGCCTCTTCGTCGCTGCCTTCACCCATGAGTCTGCGCAATCGCTCGAACGCCATGTCCCGCCTCGCTCGCGTTGGTGGCCCGCAACAGACGGACCACTGGAACCACCCACTGGGAAATGTCACACGCGGAGAAATATTCGCATGGGCCGCGCGGGGAGGCAAGGGCCGACCCGGCCCGCCACGCACGGGTTGCAGACGGGGGCCTGACGTTGTATAAGCCGCGTTGATTCATCGGGCTCGGGTTCTACAGGCATCGGACGGCATCACCGACGTCAGCATGATCACGGCCAATCACGCAATCCCTTCCCTTCTGGCTCTGGCACTTTCGTTGTCGTTGTTTCCCTCGAATGGTGAGGCTTGCACGGACGATGTCGGTGCCGGCCCGGGTGTCCCTTGCCGGCACGATGACAAAGCCCGGGGCGATGACCCCGCCGGACGCATGGTCCATATCCAGCGGATGACCTGCGAGGACGGGGCCGTGGCCCGGTGGAACGCCCCGGATCGAGGGGTGGTGACCTTCAAGGTCAACAACTGGGCCGGCGTGGGCCTCGAGACGGCGCTTGCCGTGCGCCGGGGCGTGTTGCGGTGGAACCGCGTGCAGCCGTTCTACGTCGTGCATGAAACGGCGCACGACGACGCCGATATCACCATTGAGCTGTTCGACGACGTGTTCCCGGGCGTCGTGGGCGCCACCAGGGTGAAATGCCGTAACGGGCGGGAAGGCATCCGCAAGGCGTACGTCTACCTCGGGCTCAGGGGGATGGGCGCGGTGGAGGCCCAGAACATGACGGGCCACGAGATCGGGCACGCCATGGGGCTGGGCCATTCGGATCGCAGCAATGACCTCATGGACGCCAAGCTGGCGGAGAAGGAAATCGACGAGCGCACCATATGCCCCAGCAACTTGAACCGCGCGGGATTGATTGCCGGGACCCACTCGTATGCCATTCCCGCGCGGGAGTGGATCGAGGTGGACTGTTGGGGGCGGATTCGCGGATGAGGGGCGTCAGGCGGGGGGAGAGGTTGGCGGGTTGTCGAGGCCAACGCCGGTGACGCCGTGGTGAATGCCGAATGGACGATCCCGTCCGCCTTGACCGATTTCCATGACATCGAGAGGGCGCTTGAGGGCAGACAGGCCGCCGTGTTCCTCGACTACGACGGCACGCTGACTCCCATCGTGGATACGCCCGTGCAGGCCGTGCTTTCCGGGGAGATGCGTGAGACGGTCCGGCGCCTGGGCGACCGTTGCGTCACCGCCGTCGTCAGCGGGCGCGGGCGCGAGGACGTGCGGGAACGGGTCCGGCTCGACAATCTCTTCTACGCCGGAACGCACGGTTTCGACATCGTCGGGCCCGCGGACACCGGCATCCACCATCAGGTGGGGCAAGAGTTCCTCCCAACGATTGAGGCGTTGGACGAGCGGCTCCGCGGCGCCCTCGCCCAAGTCCCCGGCTTGTTGCTGGAGACCAAAGGCTGCTCCATTGCCGTTCACTACCGTCTCGTGGAAGAAGAGGCGGTGCCCGGTGTCGAAGCCGTGGTCGATGGCCTGCTTCAAGACTATCCCAGGCTCCGCAAGACCCTCGGGAAGAGGGTGTTCGAGATCAGGCCCCGGTTCGACTGGAACAAGGGCAAGGCGGTGGAGTGGATCCTCCAGGCGCTGGGGCTCGACCATCCGGGCGTCGTGCCCCTCTACCTGGGTGACGACACTACCGATGAAGATGCCTTCGAGGCCGTGGCCGGTAAGGGCATGGGAATCCTCGTGGCGGACGAGCCCCGCCCGACGGCCGCGGGCTATCGACTGGCGGGCGACGCGGAGGTGGAGCGGTTCCTCCAGCGCCTTACCAGCACCATTCATGAGCCCGCGTAGCTGATGCAGGACCGGCGCGAAGAGTTCTGGAGCCGGCTTCGGGCGGCGGGAATCCCCGGCGTCCCGGATGAGTTCTCGGTCACCTTCGCCCACCAGGCGATCCCGGCCGCGGTGCTGGCCGAGATCGACGACTTCATCCGTGTTTTCGAGGACGTCACCACCAGGCCGGTGTGGCGGGAGAACGTCATCGGTTCGTCCGGACAGAGCCTGCCCGTGCAGCGGCCGGAGGTGTGTTTCTTCAGCGCCTGGGACTTTCATCTGCCTCCCGAAGGCCCGTGGCAGGTCATCGAGTTCAACGACAACGGGTCCGGCCTGATGTACGCCGGCCTCATCAACGAATCCTTCCACGACCTGCTGGAGCCGGCCGGGCAGGCGGCACTTGAAGCGCCGCCAACGGCCGCCGAACTCGGACGGCGCATCAAGCAGATGGTTCGCCGGGAAGCCGAAGCGTTCTTCGGCACCTTCCCCGAGGGTCTGTTTCTCATCCTCGACGAGCCCGAAGCCCTGGAGCGGGGCAAGTTCGGCGCGGAGATGGACATGTTGCGGGAGCTCTTCCGGGAAGAAGGGTGGCCGGCGGAAGTGGGTTCGACGGCTGATCTCCGCTGGGACGGAGAGCGGCTTTGGCACGACGGCGAGCCGGTTTCGTTCATCGTGAACCGTTCCACCGACTTTTTCCTGGAGAAGGAGACCACGCGCCCGTTGCGCGACGCCTTCCTGAGCGGCAGCGTCTACGTCGCGCCGAATCCGTTCACCTATGCCACCCGCAGCGACAAGCGGCTGCTGGAGTTCCTTTCACTGCCGGCATGGGACGGGGAACTGGGGATCGAAGCCCGGGAGCGGGAAATCCTCAGCCGGCACATCCCCGAGACCCATCTGCTCCGACCCGACAACCTCGATGACATCGTCGAGAACCGGGATCGGTTCGTGTTCAAGCCGATCCGCAGCCATGCCAGCCGGGGGTTCCTCCCGAGTGCACGGGTCGGGCGCTCGCGTCTGCAGCGGCTGGTGCGGAGGGGCGAAGGCTACGTCGCCCAGAGGAAGGTGGGACGGCCGCGTATCCATCTCGACGGCGACTCCTACGTGTGGGCGGATCTGCGCGTGTGGGCGTACCGGGGTGAGCGGGTGCTGCTGTCCGGCCGTACCTCGGTGGACGGCGACTCGCTGGATCTGAGGCCGCCCGCGGGCTGGCTTCCCACGTTCGCGGCCACACCGGGCGCCCAGGGTCGGTGATCGCGCGCAACCGTCACCCCGCGGTCGTCCGGACGGGGCTGTTGTAGGGGCGGGTTTCAAACCCGCCCGTGTCCGCCGCGCCGCGGTGTTCAGTCACGGGAGTTGACCGCCCCTGCGGTGTGTTCTACGGTCATTTATCTTGCAACGGAGGAACGGAACATGATCGAAGTCAATGGACTCACGGGTGCGGAAGCGTTCTTGCGCGTTTTGTCCGGCATGGGCGTGGATCGAATTTTCGCGTCGCCGGGCTCGGAGTGGTCGCCGGTCTGGGAGGCGCTGGCCAAGCCGGACGAGAGCATGCCGGTCTACCTGAGCTCGCGGCACGAGGAGATCGCGCTGGCCATGGCCAGTGGTTACGCCAAGGCTACCGGCAAGCTGCCCGGCGTCATGATCCATACCACCGTGGGCGCGCTCCACGGCTCCATGGCCCTTCGCGGAGCGCTCCACGAGCAGGTGCCCATGGTGGTCTTCACCGGTGAGTCCATCGCCTTTGGCGAGGATGACGGCCCCGATCCCGGCGGCCAGTGGATGCGCTTCCTCTCCGACGTGGGCGGCCCGGCCCGGCTGGTGGACCGGTGCGTCAAATGGAGCTTCGGGGTCAACGACAAGCACATCCTGGTCTCCACCATCCAACGCGCCTGCCAGATGGCCATGAGCTCGCCCCAAGGGCCGGTGTTCGTGTCGCTGCCCATGGAGTACCTGTTCGACAAGGTCACGCGGGAGGCGCCCCTGAAGGTATCCATGCCTTCCCCGCCGAGCCCGGACCCCAATGGAATCGACGAGTTGGCCGGCCTGCTCCGCACGGCCCGGAACCCCGTTATCGTGAGCGAGAACGCCGGCAAGAACACCGGCATCGTCGACCGCATGGTGGAGCTCGCGGAGCTGCTCAACGCTCCGGTGGTGGAGACCCGGAGCAGCGGCTACTTCAACTTCCCGCGGAACCATGATCTGCACGGCGGCTTCGAGCCCGGGGACTTCATGGCCGACGCGGACGTGGTCGTTCTCGTGGGCGCGACCCAGCCGTGGCATCCGGCCTCGGCCGC
This sequence comes from uncultured Binatia bacterium (SeqCode), assembly GCA_965218305.1. Lineage (GTDB taxonomy): Bacteria > Desulfobacterota > Binatia > UBA9968 > JAJDTQ01 > JAJDTQ01. Next base: position 4,136,675 of record OZ244617.1, read on the forward strand.
CGTGGCGCAGGGGGCGAAGGTAGTGGCGCTGGACGAGGAGCCGCTGCACATGAACCTGCCCTACTGGGGTGTTCAGGTGGATCTGAGCATCGCCGGAGAGCTGGAAGCATCGCTGAGTGCCTTGGTGGAGCGACTCCGCAAGGACGGCGTGGAGGGCGGCGAAGCGGCCGCGGGACGGCGGGCCAGCCTACGCGAAAAGGGCGCGGCGCGAAGGGCCGCTTGGGCGGCCCAGGCCGAGAGCCTGGGATCCAAGGAACCCATGGACACCGACTGGGTCATGTACCAGCTCAACCAGGTGCTTCCCGATGACGTCTACCTGGTGGAGGAAACCATCACCCACCGCATGGCGCTGCATCAGTACCTGGACCGGGTCAAGCCCGGCAATTTCTTCAGCGGCTGTATCGGCGGCTTGGGTACCGGCCTGGGCACCGCCCTCGGCGTCAAGGCCGCGCATCCGGATCGGCCCGTGGTGCTGGTCATCGGCGACGGCTCGTTCAACTACAACCCCGGCATCGCGGGCTTCGGCTTCGCCCAGGAATTCCGCATGCCGATCCTCATCGTGCTCATGAACAACCACGGCTACAAGTCCATGAAGCGCGGCGTACCGGCGTACTATCCCGATGGCTGGGCGGTGAGCACCAACCAGTTCGTGGGCACGTCCATCGCGCCCGCGCCGGACTACCCCGCCATCGCCCGGGCCTTCGATGGCTTCGGCGAGCGGGTGCAGAGTCCGGACATGGTCAAACCGGCCCTCGAACGGGGCCTTCAGGCTGCCAAGGAAGGGCGGCTGGCGCTGGTGGACCTGTGGCTGGAGCCGGTCAACGACTAGGCGCCTGCGCCGCAGGACGATGACGGTGTAGGGGCGGGTTTCAAACCCGCCCGCGCCCGCACGGCGCCGCCGGCCGATACGGGCACCCAGGTGCCGTGTGGCGGCGCAGAACCACAAGGAGCATGTGTCCGTGAAGATTCTTCGCTTCAATGACGATCGTATCGGCGTTCTCAAGAACGGCAGCAACGTGGTGGACGTGAGCGGCATCATCCAGTACCGGGTAGAGAAAGGTCCCCAGCGGGTGATGGAGGAGGTGATCGCGAACTTCGACGACTACCGGAAGGAGTTCGACCGGCTGTGCCGGGAGGGGTCGGGATTCCCGTTGAGCGTGGTGAAGCTGCTGGCGCCGATCCCCAGGCCGAGCAAGTGTCTGGCCGCTTTCGTGAACTACCTGGATTCGCCGGAGCGCACCCCTGATTCCCTGCCCATCGAGTTTTTCTACAAGGCCCCCGAGCTCCTGGGGCCGGAGGGCGCGGTGGAGTTGCCCGACATTCCCGCGGTGGTGGTGACCCAGCCGGAGGCCGAGCTGGCTTTCGTCATGGGCTCGTGCGGCAAAAACGTCTCCGAGGCCGACGCCCTGGACGCGGTCTTCGGCTACGTGCCGTTCTTCGACATCTCAAACCGGGGCATGGTGCGCAGGACCCAGTTCCTCCCCAAGGGCCAGGGCACCCACAGCCCCTGCGGCCCCTGGATCACCACCGCGGACGAGGTCCCCGACCCCCACGACCTGACCGTCAAGTCCTGGGTGGGCGGCGAAGCCCGGCAGGACTACAACACCCGCCACATGGCCCACAAGATCCCGGAGCTGGTGGCTTGGCTGTCCCGGTTCGTGCAACTCCAGCCCGGCGACGTCATCGCCACCGGCACCTACCACGTGGGCCTCGGCCCCATGAACAACGGCGACACCCTGGAGATCGACATCGAAAAGCTCGGCAAGGCCCGCTTCACGGTCAACGCCGCCGGCCCGCGCAAGGACGTCGAATGGATGCCGGGCAAGTCGCAGCCGCCCGCCGGGGGCGGGGTGTCGAAGGTCTGACACAAACAATTTTCTGCCGCTGTCGAGCGGAACCAGCCACGAGCCATCAAGTCCGAACCGCTGGCGGCTCACGTCCGCCTCCGGCACAAGCGCCGGACCTTTTGGACGGTCGCGGGGCCCCAAGTCACCCCGCGACCGTCTCACCGGAAGCAAGCTTGACACCAAGCATGATATCAGGCATATTTTTTGTTATCATACATATCATGCCTCACCCCGAAGGACAGCTCCATGCCCGAATCCCTGTCCCTGATCAATTTGGCCCCGAACGATATTGCCAAACTGCCCGCTAGGCTGCGCAAGAGGATCAGCGCTTCCTCCCGCTCGAAGGATACTGTATCCAGCGTTTGGCTCCTCGTGGGCGGAGCGACGGCGGAGTTCGCGGAACTGATTGAACGCACGGTTGAAACGCTACCTCTGCTCGCAGCCGAACGCAGGTCTCAATTAACGGAGGCCAATATCGAGAAAATACTCGACGTCATTCTTCCGGACGCGCCCCGTGCGCGGGTCGAGACCGAACTCGATATCGATAATGCCAGGCTGCGCTCCGAATATCTTAAGGAAACGCCTCTTCTGGCCGGGGTCGAGGTCCGCGCCGCCTCCGGTCTCCATCCGCGGAACAAGAGCGAGCCCGCCTCCCGGTGGAAACGAGAGGGCAAGCTGTTTGCCGTGCGCTTTCAGGGCATTGACCTCTATCCGGCCTTTCAGTTTGTGGACGGAGTTCCGCGGCCGGTCATAAAGGAAATTCTCGCCGCTCTTCCGAACGACATGACCGGTTGGCAAATCGCCATGTGGTTTGCATCTGGCAATGGCTGGCTGGACGGTGCCGAGCCGCAGGACTGTCTCTCTGACCCGAATGCCATTGTCGATGCGGCCCGCAAGCTCGCCGATCCCGCAGTCGGATGAGAGGTTTCCGTTCGATGTCCATTCGAACACCGTCCGCAACACTTGCCAATCCCAACATCGTTGCACTCAGCGCCGGCACGATTCTGCACCGGGTACACGACCGGAATTTCCGCGCGAACAGCTTCAATCCTTGCCGGGGCGCTTCCACTCGTTTTGCACCCATTAACGATCTGAAGGGAATCTGCGTTCCGTCTCTTTATGCCGCCAACACACTGGAAGCGGCGATCCATGAGACGATCTTCCACGACATTCCCGTGAGGACCAAACGCAAGACCGTTCCCAGGACGCTCGTACAAAGCCGCGCCCACGGTCAGCTCGGAGTCTTGCGCGACCTGCACCTCGCCTCCTTGCGTGGCCCCGACCTTCGGCGATGGCGTATCAGCCGAAATTCGTTGATCGCCACCTCGCCGAGTCTTTTTCCGGTGACTGCCCGATGGGCGAGCGCCATCCACCAACAATTCCCGAACGTCGAAGGCCTGATCTGGACCTCAAACCAATGCGATCCGGATACGGCTTACCTGTTCTTTGGGGACCGGATCGCGTCGAAGGATTTCCAGATCATGCACGCTCGCGACGGGTTGCTCGACTCGACGTTTCTATCGGACGTGCGCCGAGCAGGCCGGAGAAGCGGAATCAGCATCGCGGCATAACCGAAACCTTGTGTCCCCTTTTTTTGAGTCACCTTGAGGGTCTGTCCCCATCGGTCCGGCGCCGGATCGGTGAAGGCGTTGAACAAAGCTCGATCGGTGTGGAATTGCCCTCGTGCGAGAGGGAGCACGGGATTGAGGCCGAAGGTATCGCGGCGAGCCAGCTAGGATAAATCATACTCGAAGGACGCCGTTTCCCTGGCCCCACGCGTGCGCGCCCAGAGCCGCCCCACGGGAAGGCTCTCTCCGCCCAGATCCATGAAGACGAAGATCTCACGTTCCATGATCGGCACCCGACGACTTGGCCCGCGGCGTGCGGATGCGGCGGGGCAGGCGCTCTTCTTCGAGGTTTAGCCCGATCGGGTCGCTCGCGGCGTCCGCCAGGCCTCCCAGTCGGTCCGCCATTCCGAGGACGAAGAGGACCGAGGCGTAGATGCCCATCGACACGCCGGCGTCACCCTTTTCCACCCGGCCCAGCGTGTTGCGGCTTATGAAGGCGCGTTCGGACATAAGCGCAACGGACAGGCGTCGCCGACGGCGGGCGGCAGAGATGTCCTGGCCGAGCTTTTTCAGCCCTCGCCGCACGCTCGTTGGCAGGGCTTGTTGGGAACGTGAGGATTTCATGGCTCAAAACAAGTGCGTTATCACCTGTAACGATCAATATATAGGGCTGAAGCCAGTTTCGTAAAGACTGGCCGAAGCATACATCTCCAAACCCTGACAACAAGAACAGTGGAGAGATCTGGGATACGGATGTGGTTCGGGACGATGTCGGCGTCTGGTCGCGGACGTCGCTTGTTTGTTGCGGACCTCGACGACAGCGTATATGCTGTCATGCTATGGTGCATAGGATCGTGGTCGACACAAACGTTCTGGTTTCCGCGATCCTGTCGCCAGACGGCGCGGCGCGGGAAGTCCTGCGGCGATGCCTGAGCGGCGCGGCGCGGCCGCTGATCGGCAACGCCTTGTTTCTGGAGTATGAGGATGTCCTGTCGAGGGAAGAGTTGTTCGCCGCGGCGCCGATCGGTCCGGAGGACCGGGTGGCGCTCCTGGATGCCGTTCTCGGCGTCTGCCAGTGGATCAACATCTCGTACCTTTGGCGCCCGAACCTCCCGGACGAGTCCGACAATCATCTGATCGAGCTGGCGGTTGCGGGCAATGCGGCGTGGGTCGTTACGGGCAACACGAGGGATATAGCGGCAGGCGAGCTGGTATTCGACGGCTTCCGCGTCGTCACGCCGGGCGCTTGGCTGAAGGAGGAGAACTGATATGGCGACACTGACGATCCGGCTTCCGGATGCTCATCGCGATCGGTTGGCGGCGATGGCGGCGCGGCGCGGCGTGAGCCTGAACAAGCTGATGGAAGAACTCTCCGTGCGGGCGTTGACCGAACACGACACCGAAATGCGGTTCCGGATGCGCGCGGCGCGCGGCGATACCGCGCGCGGGCTGAGACTGCTCGACGAACTCGACCACTGGCACGCGCCGTCCACGGACCCTTGAGGCCGTGACGACCTGTCGGAGATGTTTCAATTGGGACGGTACCGCGGTCGACTTCCACTCAAGACGACGCCCGACGCCTTCCGTCAATCAGCTCCTGGGATCTGCTCATGACCTGTTCGTGCGCGATGGCAGGGGCGCGTATCGTCTTCTCCTTTCGTTGTACCCTATACGCATCTCATTTGAGATACGCAAGTGGTAGGGGAGAAGCAGTGACAGACCCGGCTATTCCCGTTTCAATTCGGACAACTCGGCCCGCAGCCCGCGAATCTCGGCCTGCAGGTCCGCGAGCGTCGGTTCCGGGCGGGAGTTCATGGATGTTGTGGTGTCAGCGTCTCCACGGGCTTGGCTCCGCATAGCGTCAACGATGATGCCGATGAACAGGTTCAGCACGGCGAACGACGCGATCAACATGAACGGCACGAAGAAGAGCCAAGCATACGGAAAGACTTGCATGACCGGCCGTGCGATGCCCATGGACCAGCCTTCCCGTGTCATGATCTGGAACAAGGTGTAGGCAGACCTTCCGATGTCGCCGAACCAGGCGGGGAAATGGCTGCCGAAAAGGTTCGTGGCCATAACCGAAAACACGAAAATCACTATAAGCAACAGTATCACGACGGAACCCATGCCGGGCAACGCGCGGAAAAGCGCGCCGACAACACGTCGCATGGACGGTACGGTGGATGTCAATCGAAAGACCCGGAGAATCCGCAACGCCCGCATCACCGAGAGAACCTCGGTGGCCGGCACCAGCGCGATGGTGACCACGACGGTGTCGAAGTGGTTCCAGGGGTCGCGGACGAAGTCGCGGCGTTGCCCGATCAACTTGAGCAGGATCTCCACTACGAAGACACCGAGGATCACCCGGTCGGCGAGCTTGAGCAAGCTCCCGGCCGCGGCCATGGCCGACGGATTGGTCTCCAGCGCCAGGACAAGGGCGTTCAACACGATCAGGATCGTAATCGAGCGTTGCGTTGCGCGGTTTTCGACGAATGCGCGGATATGTTCGGCCGGTCCCTGTGGAAGGGCGTTTTCAGACTTGGTCATGGCACGCGTGTTCGGCCGGGTACGCTTTCGCCGTGTTGGCGAGTTCGTCCGATATCTCGATGATTGTCTTCATTATTTCTACCCACAACTACATATGGGTAACCATACCAGCCAGTGCGATTTCGCGTAAATGACATTCCCGTGAAGGCGCCGCTCAGACCTCCGCCGACTCGAACACCAACTCCGGCACCACCACCTCCCAGGAGTCGCATCTCAGCATGGCGTGGTACTTGGGGTCTGAAGACTCGCGGCTCCGCGCGACGACGGCTAGCACCGCGGCGGACCTGCAACGCATGCCGGGCGGGGGCTTGAAGCTCGCGGCGAGGCGTCCCACCGTGTTGCCCGAGCGGTCCAGCAGTTCCCAGCGGCCTCCGTCCGTGATCCGCGTTTTCAGCGAGTCGCCGGGTGACAGCGCGCCGATGGCACGGTGCGTCGGATGGTGGGCGCCGCGGCGTCCCGCAAAGCCCAGGTCCACGTCCCGAAGGCTTGGTTGGACGTGGCGGTATTGAAGCGACGGAGGGCAGGGTGGAAGCCCGGCCGGTTCCCGGCGCAGCGCCGAGGGACGGGCGAGCAACGCGTCCTGGAACGGATGCCCCCCTTCGAAACGCGCCAGCGCCAGGGTTTCCCGTGCCCGGGTCATGGCTACGTAGTACAGCCGCCGCGGCGCGTCGGCATCCTCATTGCGGCCGGCGTGTTCCCAGCCGCCGTCCAGCACGGCCACGTGATCGAACTCCAATCCCTTGGCGCGGTGGGCGGTCAGCAACAGGAGCCCGAGCTGACGCCGGCGTATGTCGCGTCCCCACTCGGCCAGCCATTCGATGAAGTGGCCCGCCGGCGTTTCACCGTCGCCGGTTTCGAGCGCGTGTTCCTCGATGGCCTGTCGCAGGAGTGCGTTCCAGGGACCCGACGGTTGCGCTTCCACCCAGCCGTGCAGAGACGCGCCGTCGACGAGCCCCGCCTCCCGTCCTCGTAGCCACTCGACGAAATTCCGGGTCTCACGCAGCCACCAGAAACCGGGGATCTCCTCGTTACCCAACTGTGCCGGCACGCCATAGGTCTCGCAGAACGCGCGCACGGGGACCAGATACTTCCACTCCCGCGCGATCACCGCACACCTCGCCCAATCCCAGTCCGGTGACAGGGTCGACAGGCGCTGCAACTCCGCCATGACGATCCGCGCCTGCGTCACCCAATCCCCTGGCGTGGAAAGGACCTGCACCCGCCCGCGTGCCACCGGGTCCAGCTCCTGCCACGCCACGCCCGGCGCACCCTTGGCACGCGCCGCATTGATGCGGATGGGATGCTCGGCCTTCATCCGTTCGCGTGCCGGTTCGATGACCGCGTTGGACGCCTCGATGATATGGCCGGTGGAGCGGTAGTTCTCGACGAGATGCACGGGCCGTGGTCCGTAATCCTCCTCGAATCGGCGGATGAACTCCACCGACGCGCCGTTGAAGGCATAGATGTTCTGGTCGTCATCACCCACCGCGAACACGGTGAGCTTGCCGGCGTCGTCCTCGATGGTGCGTCCGGCCAACGCCGAGATGAGCTCGTACTGGTCCGCCCCGATGTCCTGGTACTCATCCACCAGGATCCAGCGGAATCCCGCCAGCAGCCGCGTCCGCTGCTCGTCGGCGTCCTCCGGCGGCAATCCCTGGCCGCGTAGCAGATCGACGGCCTGCCGCAAGATCTCCCGGAACACCTCGTCATCCGGACGTTCCTCGCGCCCCGTGAAGCTCGCGCCCGCCAGCCTCATGGCGAGGGCGTGGCAGGTCATCACGGTCACGCCTCTGGCGTCGTCGCCGATCAGCTCTCCGAGTCTGCGCCGGATATCCACTGCCGCGTGCCGGTTGTATGCCAAGGCCAGGATGCCCCGGGCGTTCTCGCGCCGAGCCCTTATCAGGTAGGCAATACGGTGGACCAGCACACGGGTCTTGCCCGAGCCGGGACCCGCCAGCACCAGCACGTTGGTCTGTTCCCGGTCGTCGGCGACGATGCGCTGCTGTACGGGGTTGTTGAGGCTCTCGACGATGGCACGCCACGATGCGGCCGTGGTCTCCCGCTCGATTTCCCGGTCCCGTCCGGGCAGCCACCGGCTCAGGAACGCCTCCTCCTTGAGCGTGAAGTAGTCCATGGCCAGCCGGGTAGCCTCGGCGACCGCTTCCAGGCCACGTTGCGCGAACTCGACCATCACGTGGACCTGCAGGATCTGCCCCTTGTAATGAAAGGCGAGGGGCTCGAAGTCGGCGTTGGCAAAGCCCCGCCGTTCCTGTTGCAACCGGATGGTCATGGCTGGCCGGAATACCGTCAACCCCTTGTTGAGCTGGATGACCTCCAGCTCGTGCAGCCACAGCAGCGCGCGATCCAGCAACTTGGCGGGGTGCCGGACTTTGCTCTTGATCACCAGGTCGGATTCCATGGCATGGGTGAGCTTGCCCAGCGTGGTTTCCACCAGCAGATCCGTGCCGCGAGCGCCGGACGGCAGGCAGTCCAGCAGATGCTCCAGCAGGAGTTTGGCCCCCTCGCGCCGTCTCCGCGCGGTCTCTTCCAGCGCCCCCCATTCGCGATGCAGCGTCACCCGCGCGGTCTCCGCGTCGAGCTTGCGCGCGGTCAGGCTGCCGGCGGCGCCGTCCTCACCCCGGCCGTCGTAGGCGATGCCCCGGAGGATGCGCCACAGCCGTTCCGGCAGGGGTTCGGCCAGACCCTGGTCTCGGAGCACCTGCGCGGCCACGCGCAAGTGCAGCGACGATGTGTCGCCCTTGCCCAGATCCGGCGCCGCGTCGCGCATGTGTTGGATCAGGGCGGTCTCCAGTTGGGTGGCGGCGTCGAGGCGCTTGCGGGAAGAGCGTTCCACGCCGGTGTGGACGAACGCGGTCAAGGCCGTGTCGTTGCTGGCGATGCCCAGCCGCTCCAGGTCGTAGAGCGCGTGGCGAACGCCCTCGGGGCTGAGTCCCGACACGCCCATCAAGTCGTCGGTGGAGAGTCCCTCGTGCGGCCTGGCGTCGATCAACGCCGCGGCCACGCGTTCCAACTGGTCGCGATAGGTGTCCTGGATGCGTGCTCGCCTGAGGCGTTCGATGATCTCCCCGGTCGTTCGCACCCTCAGCGACGACGGGAACACCTGCACGCGGTTCTCCTCCCGGGTCAGCAACGCCGCCTCCTCCAGCCATGCCACGGCGGTGCGCACGCGGGTGTCGTCGGTGGCGGAATCGCGCTCGAACGCCTGGTCCTCGTCCTCGCCGAGGATCTCTCCCGTGGTGGCCACCACCTCTCCTCCCAGACGCTTCTTGCGGTCAAGGTTGCGCAGCGCCCGCAGAATGCCGTAGATCTCCGCCCTCGTGAGGCGTGAGCGCGCCGACATGCCGAACTGGCGCTCGACGTCGTCGTCGGCATACAGCAGCACGCAACGCGCGGCGGCCCGGTCGCGCCCGGCGCGGCCCGCCTCCTGGAGGTAGTTCTCCAGCGAGCCCGGGATGTCGGCGTGGACCACCAGCCTCACGTCGGGTTTGTCGATGCCCATGCCAAAGGCGTTGGTGGCGGCGATGGCGCGCAGCTCCCCGGCGATGAAGCGCTGCTGTACGTTCTTCTTGGTCTCCGGCGGCAGGCCGGCGTGGAAATGGTCCGCGGCCACCCCCTTCAGTTGCAGGAACTCCGCCACCTCCTCGCTCTGCCGGCGTGTCGCGCAATAGATGATCGCTCCACCGGACGTTTGCGGCGGCAGGTGCCACGTCAGCACCTGGTGGATGTCGGCGAATTTCTCACCCCCGGACGTGGGCATGACCTCGAAGGTCAGATTGGTTCTCTCCACACCGCCGTTGATGACGGTCAGCTCGATCCCGAGCCGGTCGCGGAAGTGCCGGGTGATGTCGTCCACCACGTCCGGCTTGGCGGTGGCGGTGAGACACAGGACCGGCGGCGGGTCGCCGCCATCGGCCCGCTCCCGGATGAAGCGGCCCACGTAGATGTAGTCGGGCCGGAAGTCGTGGCCTCAACGCGACAGGCAGTGGGCCTCGTCCAGTACCCAGGCGCCGATCTCGCGCTGGCCCAGGGCGCGGCGCAGCGGGGGCGCCCGGAGCTGCTCGGGAGATACGAGCAGGATCCCCGCATCCCCCAGCCGCACCCGGTCCAGCGCGTCGGCGCGCTCCGGCATGGTCAGCAGCCCGTTGACCGAGACGCAGCAGCCGATGCCGCGCGCCTCCAGCCCGGCTACCTGATCCGCCATCAGCGCCACCAGCGGCGAGATCACGACCGTCAGTGCGCCGGTCTTGTGGTAGCGCGACAGCGCCGGGATCTGGTAGCAGAGCGACTTGCCCGCGCCGGTGGGCAGGATCCCGAGCACGTGCCGTCCCGCCATGGCCGCCTCGACGATGGTCTGTTGCATCGGATGTCCTCCGACGTCGAGCGGTTCCGGGCGAAAATCCTCGAAGCCGAACCAGCGCTTCAGCTCCTTGCGGGCGTCGTGGCGCTCCCGGCACCAGCCGCACGCACCGTCGGCACAGGGCGTGTCCCGCAACCGGCGCACCAGCCGGCCGGCCTCCGGGAACTGGTGGCGCACCCAGGGCGGCATGACCGAGTTGCCGCCGGCCACCGACAGCCATGCCAGTGCGTAGGCCAGCGCCCACCCGGTGCGGGTCTCCGAGGCCACCTGCTGCGCATGCACGGCGCAGCCGGCGCCTGCCAGCCGCACGCGGATGGCTGCGCGGGCTTCGGCTTCGGCAGGACAGCGCGCGCCGCGGAGATCCGAAAAGAAAGCATCCAGGGCGCGGTCCGTGCCTTCAGGCTGCGGTGTGACGAGCCAGTGCCACGCCGTCAAGAGACCGTGCTCCGCTTCCCGCAGGGCACGGTCCTGATCGCCGAACACCTCCAGCGCCAGGCGGGCGTCCAGCTCCGGATCGTTCAATTGCCGGCGCCTCAGCGCGCCGTCCTGGTAGTGCTTTACGAGATGGTGATAGGGGTTGCGGGGAAAGGCGAGCGGGCTGAGGCGCAGGGTGTCCACCGCGGGCAGCGCGAGCAGCCGCAGATCGGGTTTCGCCGCCCTCAGGTGGGGCAGGTCGAAGGCGATCAGGTTATGGCCGAGAATGAAGGCGGCGCCGTCCGCGAAATCATCAAGCCTCTCAAGCGCCGCGCCCAGGCCGCCACCGGAATAAACCAGGCTACGGCCGGTGTCCGCCCGCACCGCGCCGAAAGCATGGATGATTCCGTCGTTTTTGCCGACCTCCAGGTCGAGCGCCAGACATCCGGAAGAAAGGTGTCCGTGTTCGTGGGATGACGGCCCGTTCGCGTTGATAGGGGACTGCATAAAGGGCGGGGCACTGGGAGCCTGTCCGGGTAATCGAGAATCTACTGGTGCGAGTTGGAAACAGGGTTATTGGATTTCGTCGAAGTATCGTTGATTTCGTCAAAATCTTGTCGATATGTCAAACGGCCCCGAAATATGCGGGCTAGAAGCTCAACGAGATATCGCGGTGGTGCGAGAGGCAGGTGGCCACGGGCTTGGCGATCCGTGTCGGCAGCCGTTCGAGCTGCCGTATGCCGATGGTCTCGCGAAGGGCGTCCTCGTAGGAGGCCAGGCCGGAGTCCAGCTCCCGGGCGGCCTTCGACCGCCACTCCACCTCGCGCTCGAACAACGCGACCACGTCACCCAGACGGGCCGCGGCGCGCTCCCGGCCGGAAGCGCCTCGCCTTACGTCGGCGCGCGCCTTCGAAAGGCTGTTCCGCAAGTCGTACGTGCCGGGAACGGTTCGGAGTGCCCGCTCGGCGTCCCGGATCGCGGACCGCGACTGCTGGGCCGTTTGCGTTTGCGCGATCTCCGGCAATGCCGTGAGTTTCGCGCCGGCGGCTTCCAGGGCCGGCACCTTCGCCAGCATCTCGCGGACCGATCGCAGGGAAGTGTAGGCGTCGTCGACGTTGCGGCGGTAGTTGCGGCGGGCGCCATTCTCCTTCTTTTCCAGGGACAGGTAACGCCGGCGCATCTCCATCCCGCCCTCCGGGCGTGTTTTCTCCAGGCGGGCCCTTTGTGCCTGCAACTCCTCGACCTCGTGGCGCAACGCCGCTACAACGTCCGCGTCGGCATCCCTTCCCAGTCGCCGGATGGTGTTCCGGAGTTCGCGCGTCTCGCGGTCGATCCGCCGTTCCCCCCTGTTGACCCGTCGGACCACGGAATGGACAGGCTTGTAGGTCTCGCCGAACTCGTTTCGTTCCGTGCTGGTTCGGCGCACCTCCGAAACCAGGTCGAATGTGCGTGCGGCCTTCTCCATGCCGCCCGTCAGGCTCTTGCGGACCTTTTCCGGCAGGTAACTGGTGTCGAGGCCCTGGGCCGTCCGAACGCTCGCCCGGATCGCCTGGGCGTTGCGGTCGTACTGCTCGAACAGATGCTGCTCCAGGCAGCGCTGAAGGCGCGGGTTCCGGGGCGGCGGCGCGGTCTCCCCGGTGAGCGACGTGCGCGCCGGCAGGTAGTTCACCAGGGGCGGATAGAATCCGACGATGGCCAGGGCCACGAGCTGCAGGGCGATGAAGGGAACCACGCCCCGGTAGATGTCCGTTGTCAGCACCGAGGGGGGCGCGACCCCGCGCAGATAGAACAGGGCGAAACCGAACGGCGGCGTGAGGAAGGACGTCTGCATGTTCACGCCGATCATGACGCCGAGCCAGACCGCGGTAATGTTGGCCGACGGATCCGAGAGCAGGATCGGCGCCACGATGGGCACCACCACCACCGCGATCTCGATGAAATCGAGGAAGAAGCCGAGGATGAAGATCACCGCCATGACCACGACGAACTGGGCCCAGAAACCGCCGGGCAGAGTGGTCAGGAATTCCTTCACCAGCTCCTCTCCGCCAAAACCCCGGAACGCTGCCGTGAGCATGGCTGCGCCCAGCAGGATGATGAAGACCATGGCCGTGGTCTTGGCGGTCTCGACCATGACCCCTGCGAGCATCCGCTCCGTGCTGTGGGCGCGCCAGATGCTCCAGGCCACGGCGACCACCAGCCCGGCCACCGCGATGCCGGCAAGCGACACGCCGAAGGCCTCGTAGGCGCTGTGAATGGTGCGTATGTTCAGGTCGAAGGTGGCCAGCAGGACGAAGAGGGCGATCAGGGAAACGCCCGCGATGATGGCCGGCGTGTAGCACCGGGGCTTTCCCTCCGCCAGCCGGTACCCGGCCATGATGATGGCGCCGATGGCGCCGATGGCGCCGGCCTGATTGACGGTGGCGATACCGGCGATGATCGACCCGAGCACGGCCAGGATCAACGCCAGCGGCGGTACCAGCGCCAACACCACGTGGACCGCGAACTGGCGGTCGAAGCGTCCCTCCATGGGGATGGCCGGTGCGTTGTTGGGCCGTATGAGCGCCACCACGAGAATGTAGATGACGTACAGGCCCACCAGCACGAGGCCGGGCACGATGGCGCCCAGGAACATGTCGCCCGCGCTGGCCGAGGTGATGCCGAACTCCGTGGGCATGATGAACTGGCCGGTGGCGGCCTTGAAGTCCACCTGGCGCAACGTGCCCGCCTGATCGGTGGCGTTGGAGAGCTGGTCGGCCAGGATGATGAGCACGATGGAGGGCGGGATGATCTGGCCCAGCGTCCCCGCCGCGGAGATGGTGCCGGTGGCGAGCGGCCGCGAATAGCCGTTGCGCAGCATCGCCGGCAGGGAGATGAGGCCCATGGCCACCACGGTGGCGCCGAGAATGCCGGTGGTGGCGGCCAGCAGCGCCCCCACCAGCACCACCGAGATGCCGAGACCGCCCGGAACCGGCCCGAACAGCCGCGCCATGGTCACCAGCAGGTCTTCGGCGATCTTGGACCGCTGCAGCATGATGCCCATGAACACGAACAACGGCACCGCGATGATGGTGTCGCGCTCCACCTCCCAGTAGACCCCGCGGAAGTTGGTGACGCCCGCGGTGAGCCACTGAATCGGTCCGTCCTGGGCGAAAAAAGAACTGGCGTCGCCGGTAAAGACGTAGCCGGTGAGCGCGGCGAGGCCGATGGTGAGGATGGCCGAGCCGGGCAGCGCAAAGGCCACCGGGAATCCCGATGCCAGAGCCGTAGCCATGGCCAGGACAAGCAGTGCGAGGAAGAAGAGTTCCACGGTCAGGACGGCTCGGGTGTTGGATGCCCCGGTTGACTCGCGGCTTGGCCGCGCAGGACCGCCATGGCGTTCAGGAAGTACGCCAGGAACTGCGTCATCATGGACACGGCGTACACGGCGAGGAATCCCGCCATCAGGTACTTGACATACAGACCGAACCCGCTCTGAGTGGTCTCGAAGTAGAGCAACGGGTTGTTGATGACCGATCCCTTGCTTGACATGCCAACGGCAAGAATGGTCCAGCACAGCGGTACGCCCAGCACCATGGAGCCCCACGCGTTGACCAGGGCCTTGCGCCGTTCACTGAAATGGGTGAACAGCACGTCCACCCGGACGTGGCCTTCGGTCACCAGGGTATGGGCGCTGGCGAACAGGAACAGCGCGGCGTACCAGAAACGGACCAGATCTCCCATGAAGGCCTGCTCATAGGAGAAGATGAAGCGCGCGATGACGATCTGGAACTCGGCGACGACCACGAGCAGCGCGAGCCAGATGAAGTCGAGCCCACGCTTGCACCAGGCCACTACCGCGGCTACGAGCATCAGCGGCAGGTGCACGTAGGTGCCGCGGAAGCTCGAGACGCCGAGCCTCTGAGCCAGCGTCTCGCCGAACACCGAGGGCAACAGCCCTTCCACGCGCAGGAACGAGATCGCACCGTCGACGATGCCGATGAGGAACGTGGCCCAGAACGCCGTGGCGATGATATAGGCGGCGATGGAACTCAGAAACGCGGCGTCAGAGGCAAATGGCCGTTGTGTCGTCCTGAGCGCGATGATGACGATGGCGATGACCGGCAGGACATAGCTGGCGACCTGCAGCCAGCCTTGGAGCATCGCTGTCCCGTGGAGCGGCGCCTGAGTCCCGGCCCCGAGGATGCGGCCCACACCGGGCCAGTCCTGCCAGAAGATCAGGTAGTTGTTGAGGATGAAAACGAATGTTGTTGCCGCCAGCGACAACGCCAACGCGCGGTAGAGCGCATCTGCCGTGCCGCGGTGACTATCCATGCGCGAGTCGTTAACGGTATGGCCTTCCGGTCACGCGACGGGCCGGCCCCGCGCGGGGAGCCGGCCCGTGGTCCCGGATCGGAGCTTCAGCCGGAGACGCCCAGCACGCGATTACGCTGCGCGACGTAAGCCTGGTCGGAGATGTTGGACCAACCGCCGACTTCTTGCCGCGCCTTGACGAAGCTTTCGTGGATGCGTTTGGCGAGATCGCTGTGGGCCACGACCCCGGCGAAAACCTCCTTGGCCGCGTTCCCGAAGGAGTCGTAAATCTCGTCGCTGAACTTGCGTAGCGTGACGCCCTGGTCGCGAACCAGCCGGGCCAGCGCCGCGCCGTTCTTGGCGTTGTACTCGGCCATCATCACGTCGTTTTCCATGGAGGCGGCGGCCTCGATCAACGCCTGATCGGCCTTCGACAACCCTTCCCAGAACTTCTTGTTGAAACCCACCGACAACATCGAGCCGGGCTCGTGCATGCCTGGATAGTAGTAGTACTTGGCCGCTTCGAAGAACTTCATCACCTCGTCGTTCCACGGCCCGACCCATTCGGTGGCGTCGATGGCACCGGAGACGAGATTCTCGTAGATCTGCCCGCCCGGCAGGGAGACCGGCGAGGCGCCGAGCTTTGACATCACGTCGCCGCCCAGGCCGGGGATGCGCATCTTCAGGCCCTTGAGGTCCTCGACGCTGTTGATCTCCTTGCGGAACCAGCCGCCCATCTGGACACCCGTGTTCCCGCACATCAGGCCCTTGAGCCCGAACCCGCCCGCCAACTCGTCCCAGAGTTCCTGTCCTCCGCCAAAGCGGATCCAGGCATTCATCTCGGTGTAGGTGAGGCCGAAAGGCACGGACGTGAAGTAGGCCCAGCCCGGATGCTTGCCTTTCCAGTAGTAGTCGGCCGCGTGATAGGCCTGGGCGTTGCCTGAAGCCACTTCATCGAACGAGTCGAAGGCGCCGACACGCTCGCCCGCGGCGAAGTAACTCACCTGGATGCGGCCGTCGCTCATGTCCTGGATGCGCTTGGCAAAGCGTTGCGCTCCGGTACCCAGACCCGGGAAGTCGCGCGGCCAAGTGGTGACGATGGCGACCTCGATGCGGTCCTTCATGATGGCAGGGGCCTCGGGCGCCTTGACCGCGGGGGCCGGTGCCGGCGCCTCCTGTTGCTGGCTTGACATAATGGCCGCGGTTGCGCCGGCGCCTACCACGACACCGACGGCTGCTCCGGTGATAAAGTCACGACGATTCATGGGATCCCCCTTGTGGATGAGTTGTTTGTCCTCCGCCCGGTCGGCGGCTGGACCGCTTTCCGAAAACAACGGCCTACCGTGGCACCAAACTCGTTGGCAAAGCGCACGTTCTGGGGCCAACCAGCTATTCTATGCCAAGCCGGATTCCCACGCAACGAGAATATTCAGGAAACTACGGGGAGCTTGTGGGACCGGCGGCGGGGTTCGGTGTTCGGCGCATCGTCAATTGCGTTCACGTACGCTCGTTACGAGCATCGCGAACACCGCGAACGCCACCCCCGACCCAAGCAGCATGGCCAGGGTCATGCTGTCCAGCCATGTGATGAACTGTCCCATGGCCACCGGGGTGGTCTGGGCCGCCACGTAGTGCATGGACATGATGAGGCCGCTCGCCTCGCCTACCCGGCCTTTGGCGGTGGTGTCCTGGGCCAGCGCCACCACCAGCGAGGGCACCGGCGACTTGCACAGGCCCAGGAGACAGATGCCCGCGGCCAGGGCCAACGGATGAACAAGCCAGCCGTAGACGGCCAACACCACCAACACGCCCGGAAACGCGCCCATCAGAATGATGCGCTTCCGCCCCAAGCGGTCGGACAGTATCCCCAGCACCATGGCCCCGATGATGGGGGTGGCGCCCCAGGCCGCCATGACCATGGCGGCCTCATCCAGCGTCAGTTTCACGGTTTCGCGTAGAAACGTGGGGGTCCAGGAGGAGGTGATCCAGAACACCGAGCCGCCGAAGAACTGCGCCGCGGCCAGGATGATCATGTTGCGGTTCATCAACCGCGGCTTGCGGGTCCCCGCGGCGCGAGGAGCGGCTTGCGCCCGGGCCGGTTCGCGGATGCGCAGCCACTGGATCAACGCAATGCCGGCAGCGATACACCCCACGGTGACGGTCGCCCCGCGCCAGCCGAAACGCTGGATGATGGCGGCGGCTACGATGGGGCCGCTGACGCTGCCGAGGCCGTAAGTGGCGGAGAGCATGCCCATTCCCAGCCCCCGCCGCGAGGGCAGGAGGTCGGACACCAGGGACAGGACCGATGCGGTGAGGGCGCCGTATCCCACACCGGCCAGGGCCAGCAGGACGACCGCGGCACCGTAACTGTGGACCGTCGATACGAGCCCGAATCCGGCGCCCAGGCAGAGGCCCCCGGCAACCAGTACGCTACGCCGGCCCAGACTGTCCGAGAGTCGCCCGGCCGACCAGCTCGCGCACGCCGCGGCCACGAAGATGGGGGGGAAGAGGGCGCCCCACCACTTCGCGGGGAGCCCCAGGCCTGTCCCGATTTCCGGCAGGCCGATTCCCAGAACCGCGACCACCATGGCCGGTCCCACCGCGGAGAGGGCGGCAACCGATACGGACCCCCAGTCGGTCGGTGTGGACTCGGGAGTCACGACCGGCACGGATCAGCGTTCCCGGGATGGAGAAGCGACAGGCCCCGCCAGCGGCGGAGCCTGTCGGTGCATGATGATGGGCAAGCTATGCGCCGAAGGCTATCTCGTTGATGCACGGCAGTCCGCTGGCCACCGTGCGGCAGTTCGATCCCTCGACGACCATGATCTCCCCTTCGGAGGTGGCGGCGATGATGCCGGGGCCGTCGGGGTCGGGCACGGTGTCCAGGATGCCGCCGCGGAGGTCCTCGGCCAGCACCTTCCAATCGGCGGCCTCGTGCTCGCTCCGCATGATGGCCGAGCTGGCCCGAACCTCGCGCACCCAGGTGTTGGGCCGTCCCAGCGCCACGCCGAGATACAGGCTGCCGTCATCCGTCTCGGTGACGGTGGTGCCGTAGTTCCGGGCCTTCGACGGCGTGATCTCCTCCCAGTGGGCGGCCCGGTCGCGGCTGCGGAAGACCCCTTCGCCGCAGGCCGCCACCACCAGCTCGGGCTCGTGCCTGGAGTGGTGAAGCTGATGGATGTCACGGTCCCACATGCCCTCGTTGGCGGCGCGCCAGCCCTCGCCGTTGTCGTCGCTCAGGAGCAGTCCTCCCACCTCGATGCCGGCATAGAGCCGCGACGGCGAGGCAGGATCCGCGGTAAGGTAGCGGGTCCGGGGCGCCTGGGCCGGGTTCGGCGGAAAGGTCCCGCCGGAACCGCCCTCGCGCACGTCCGGGAGCTCCTCCCACCCCTTCCCAGGGGCGCCGTGAAACAGCGCCGCCGGACGGGTTCCCACGAATACCGATCCCGGCAACGCCCACAACGAGAAGATGTCGAGGTGCGGCACGTTGGGTTCTGACCGTGTCCAGGTCTCGCCGCCGTCGTGGGTGAAGAACAGTCCCGAGTGCTCGGTGCCCCCGTACACGGTCAGTGGATCCTCCGGATCGACGGCGATGCAGCTCAGGTTCCAGAACGTCAGGGCGCGATCCACCTGATTCCAGGCATCGCCGTTCTTCTCGAAACGGTACCACCCGGAATGGGTCATGACGTGAAGTGCCTTCGTGTGACCATTCGTATCGCTCATGGCGGTCTCCTTCAGCGGGTTGGCGCAAGATGTGGACAGGTGCGTGCGTAGGTGAATTGCTTGCCGACCTCTATCAGTCTTCGTGCTTCAGTGTCAAGCTCGGCTGGTTCGTTCCAACCACGCCGTTTCAGGGTGTCCATCGTGCCCACAATTGTCTTTGCGGCCGCTAATGTTTGAGGCATACTGCACAGGGTTTGGACACCGTCTGGTAGATGGCGCCGACAATACACCGAGAGCATGGCTACCGGTATTTCTTCTTCTCGCGGGAAGAATCACGCATGCACGTGCACGTCTCCGGCGCGGATGGCGAAGCCAAATTCTGGCTTGAGCCGGATGTAAGGCTTGCTCGGAACTACCGACTTTCCGATTCACAACTTCGCGAAATCGAGGATGTCGTAGGGAGGCGAAAGGATGAATTCAGAGCCGCTTGGCATCGGCACTTCGACGGTTGAAGTCACGAACGTCTCCAGCCACGGAATCTGGCTGTTGGCAGGCGACAGAGAACTCTTTCTGGCCTACCAAGACTTTCCATGGTTCAGGAATGCGCCAATCGGCAAGATCGTCAACGTGGAAGAGCCGAGCCCAGACCATTTTTACTGGCCTGATTTGGACATAGATATCGGCCTGCGGACCATCGAGCACCCCGAAGAGTTTCCTCTCAAAGCCAAAGGCGACGCATAGGCGTGTCCGTTGGACCGACCTGCAGGCTGATTGAGTCCCCGGAAACTGGACGGGGTGGAAACAGTTCCCAGATCGCAAATTCTCACACCCGGACCGTCACGCGTCGGCCAGCAGCGGGCTCAGCGTGCGGAAGAACTCGCCGATCTCTCCCTCGTAGCTGTAGTCCGCCAGGGACTCGATGGGGGTGGCTTCCCGGTTGACGATGGCCAGGAGGGCGCCGGCCTGCTTGGCGATGATGGGGAAAGATGCGGCGGGCTGGACGACCAGCGACGAGCCCACAACGATGAAGATATCCGCCGCCTCGCTCCAGACCTGGGCCTGCTGCATGGCCGCCTGGGGCATGGGCTGGCCGAAGGAGATGGTGCCGGATTTGAGCAGGCCGTCGCACGCGTCGCAGCGCGGCGAGGTGAAGGCTTCGCCCAGGCTTTCCAGTACCTCGTCCGGATCGAAGTCCTTGCCGCAGCCGAGGCACACTACGGTGCGGTCCGAGCCGTGCAACTCCACGATCTTGTCGTCCGAGACGCCGCCCCGGCTGTGCAGGCCGTCGATGTTCTGGGTGATGAGCCCGAGGAGCTTGCCGCGTTTCTCGAAATCGCTGATGGAGGTGTGGCCGATGTTGGGTTTCACCTCCTTGTAGAGCTGGTGGCTTTCCTTCTTCCGCTGCCACGCCCGGACCCGCGCCTCCTCGCTGCTGATGAACTCGTCGAAGTACACGGGCTTCATCCGGGTCCACTTCCCGCCGGGGCTTCTGAAGTCGGGGATGCCTGATTCGGTGCTGATGCCCGCGCCGGTAAAGAAGACGATGTCGGTGGCGCGCCGGAGTCTTGAGGCGAAGTCGTCGAGGTTCATAGGCGTCCTTCCGTCGTCAGCGGTCCGCCCGGGCGTCCTGTGCGGGTCAGTCGCCGAGAAGCCGAATCGTCATGTGCCGGATGTGATCCTGCCCGCCGAAGAACACGGCCAGGACACGGACGGCCTGGACTTCATCATCGACGTCGAACCAGTGGATCGCCCGTCCGATGGCCAAGTGCCGCAAGCCCGGCAAGGGATCGTCGTGGCGTTGGCCCCGATGGGGCATGGCCGGGATGCGGTTCGCCGCCGCGCGGATCTCCAGAATCCGTGCCTCCGCATGATCGAGCGCGCTCTCCAAACTCTCGCCGAAACCGAGGTAGCTGTCGAGGAGATGGTCGAAGATCAGCCTGAAATCGCGTTCCGCCTCGGCCGAGAACTCAAGACGGTACGCCATGCGCGCGGCGCTTCTCCGCCATCATTTCCGCCAACCGGCCGTCCATCCGTTCCGCGCTGACAAAGGCGCCGGCGCGACGGCGGGTGAGAACCTCCCGCAGCGCCGCAAGCTCCAACTCCTCGGCGTCCATGCGCTGACGCAACAGGTCGACGCCCTGCTGGAGGACTGCGCTGAGACTGGCGTAGCGTCCTGCCTCCACCAGTGTCCTGGCAAAGGCGTGCTGCTCGTCGGTGAGCGAGATTGATGACTTGACGGCCACGGAAGGTCTCCTTTTGGCCAAAAGTGCCACTTGGTAGCACCTTTGTCAATGGCACATTGACTGTGTTCGTGCCGGGCGATATGCCATAGTTGGCACACGCAACCGGGGCGCCATCCTGGCGCGTGCGAGGATGCACCGGCAACAGCGGAAGACTGACCAGACCACCGAGGTAACCCATGGCTACAGGCAAGATCGGAGTTCCCACCCCCCGGGCCGAGGGCGTGGGCAAGGTGACGGGCGAGGCGATGTACGCGGTGGACGTGACGCTTCCGGACATGTCGTGGGGCAAGGTGCTGCGCAGCCCCATTTCCCACGGAAGGATCAAGCGCATCGACACGAGCCGGGCGGAGCAGGCCCCCGGGGTCCGGGCCGTCATCACGGGGGCCGATGTCGCCGGGCTGAAGATCGGCCGGCGTCTGTGCGACATGTCCATCCTGGCGGAGGACGTGGTGCGCTTCGTGGGCGAGAAGGTGGCGGCGGTGGCGGCCGACAGCGAGGAGGCGGCGGAACGGGCGGTGGAGTTGATCGACGTGGAGTACGAGGACCTCGAGCCGGTGCTGGACCCCCTGGAGGCGGTCAAGCCCTCGGCTCCGCTGATCCATCCGGACGTGATGAACTACGATGGCCTCATGGCCCCGCTGGAGTCGCCCACCAACACCTTCGTGTACCTTTCCTGGGGCAAGGGGGACATCGAGAAGGGGCTCAGCGAGTCCGACGTCATCGTGGAGAACACGTTCTATACCCAGCCCGTGCACCAGGGATACATCGAGCCCCACTCCTGCCTGGTGAGCGTGGAGCCATCGGGCACGGCGGAGATCTGGTCCTGCAGCAAAACCCCTTTTGCCTTGCGCCTGCAGCTTGCCAAGGCGCTCCAGGTGCCGTTCGAGAGCCTGATGGTGCATCCCTGCTACATCGGCGGCGACTTCGGCGGCAAGGGCGACTTCATGGACGTGGCCGTGGCCTACGCGCTGTCGCGGAAGGGCGGGCGTCCGGTGAAGATGGTCATGGACTACGACGAGGAGCTCATGGCGGGGAACCCGCGCCACGCCTGCACCATCAAGGTGCGCACCGGGGTCAAACGTGACGGCCGGATCATGGCGCACCATCTCGATTTCATATTCGACAGCGGCGCCTACGGCGCCTTCAAGCCCATCGGCTTTCTCTTCGGCGCCCAGGAGGCGGGCGGCGCGTACAACATGCCGCACCATCTGAGCGAGGAGCGGGTGGTGTACACCAACAAGATTCCGTGCGGACACATGCGGGCGCCGGGCGACCCGCAGGCCTTCTTCGCCACCGAGAGCCAGATGGACGCGGTGGCAAAGGAGTTGGGCATGGACCCGGTGGAGTTCAGGAAGATCAACCTGATGCACGACGGCGACGAGTCGCCCACCGGACACGTCCTGCACCACATCAAGGCCGAGGAGACCCTGGACAAGGCCATCGCCGAGTCCGGCTATCGTACCGCCAAGGGCCCCCGCACCGGGCGCGGCGTGGCCGTGGCCCAGTGGCTGCCCCTGGGGGGCGAGTGCTACGCTTTCGTGACCATCGACACGGACGGAACCGTCACGGTTTCGGCCGCGGCCATGGACCAGGGCAGCGGCACCTACACGGTGCTCCGGCAACTGGTGGCGCAGGAGCTTCAGGTGCCGTTGGAGTCGGTCAACGTCGCCACCCTCGACTCCACCCAGGTGCTGAAGGATGCAGGCCTGGGCGGGAGCCGCGGCACCCGGATCTACGGCAACGCCGCCTACCTCGCGGTGACGGCGCTGAAGGAAGAGCTGCTGAGTATCGCGGCCGAGGCCATGGGCACGGAGGTCGAAAAGGTGGCCGTGGCCGAGGGAGGCGTGACCCAGGTCGACGCGGAACGGCGCATGACCTACGCGGAGCTGGCCCAAGCCAAGGGGTCGGCCATCCGTGCCGAGGGCCACTACAACGACACCACCATGGGCCCGGAGGCCTCCATGTGCGCCCAGGTGGCCGAGGTCGAGGTGGATCCCGAAACCGGCCAGGTGGAACTGCGCAAGGTCACCGCGGCCCTCAACATCGGCACCATCATCAACCCGCTGATGCATCAGGGCCAGATCGACGGAGCCATCATCATGGGGGTCGGCTACGCCCTGATGGAGGACGTGCAGTTCGACGACGGCAAGGTCACCACGGCCAACCTCGGCGACTACAAGATTCCCACCATCCGGGATCTGCCCGAGCTGCGCACGGCGCTGATCCAGTCCGACCTCGGCAGCGGCCCCTACAACAGCATGAGCATCGGCGAGACCCCCATCATCCCGTTTGCCGCGGCGGTGGCCAACGCCGTGGCCGACGCCACCGGATCGCGCGTCCGGTCGTTGCCCATCACGGCCGAGAAGGTCCTGTCGAGGATGTCGAAGTCGGGCCCGTTGGCCACTCGAACCGCCCGCCAAGGTCTGGACAGTGTCCTGCCTCGTGACTAGCGGTGACCAGGGTTATGAAGCTGCGCAGGGATTCTTGTCGTCACCAAGGCGCGACGGCCGGTAGGGGCGACCGGCGGTCGCCCCCCAGTAGCCGATAACGCGCGCACGGACCCGTGGTTTCGTGAAGCCATTTCTCAGGCAGCGCACCAGCTTCATGTCCACCTGGTGGGTCGTGTTTGCCGCCGCCTTCGCCCACGGCGTCAGCACCGGCCTGGCCTACTTCGGCCTGAGCGCCTATTTCCCGTCCTTCGTGCGTGAGTTCGGCTGGAGCCGCGGCGCCATCTCGGGCGCCTTCGCCATGGCCCGGGTGGAGTCCGGCCTGTTGGGTCCGGCCGAAGGGTACATGACCGACCGCCTCGGTCCCAAGCGGGTGATGTACCTGGGCATCGTGATCTGCGCCCTGGGCTTCCTCGGCATGAGCCTGGTGAATACCCTGCCGATGCTCTACGTGACCATCGTCGTGGGCATCGTGCTGGGTTCCAGCGTCGGATTCTACATTCCCGTCAGCGTGGTGGTGGCGACGCTGTTTCGCGCCCGCCGGAGCCTCGCCTTCGGCATCTTCCGCACGGGCCCGGGTCTGTCCGGATTGCTGGTGCCGGTGGTGGGGTTCATGATCGTGTGGTGGGGCTGGCGGGCGGCGTCGGTGGCCTCGGCGGTGATTATCGTGGTCATGGGCTGGCCCCTGGCCCGGGCCATCGGGAACGCTTACGAACGGGGCGCCGGGCTGACGGACACGCCTGCGCCGCGGTCCGGGATGAAGGCCCCGGCCGCGGAGGTGTCACTGACCCTCAAGCAGACGCTTCGCACCCGTTCGTTCTGGCTTCTCGCCGCGGTCATGGGGCTGCGGCAGATGGTGACCGAGGGGATCTCGGTCCATCTGGTGATTCTCCTGGTGGACCGGGGCTGGAGGCAGGAAGTGGCCGCCGGGCTGCTGGGCGCCTCCGCCTTCATCGGCGTCCCGTCGCGTCTGGCCTTCGGCTGGATGGGCGATTTCATCGACAAGCGCAAGCTTATGATCGGCTTGCTCGGCGCCCTCAGCGCCTCGGTTCTGACCATGGGCATTGCCGATTCCTCCGCCTGGTTCATGTCGGCGCTGGTGGTGTATTCCCTGTGTTACGGCGGACTGGCCTCGCTCCAGGAGCCCATCCGCGCCGACTACTTCGGCATCCGCCACTTCGCCAGCATTCAGGGGTACAGCCGCCTGTTCGTCACCGCCGGCAGCGTCTTGGGCTCCTCCGGCGCGGGCATCTTGCATGATCTGACCCACAGCTACACCGTCGCCCTGATGATCTTCGCCGGCTCCGCCTTCTTCTCCACGGTGCTGATGTTCTGGACGTTGCCGCCAGTCAAGCCCGGCCCAAGCTCCCCGCCTCCGTCATCCGGGAGCCCCGCTCCGTCACCCGGGAGCCCTGCTCCGTCACCCCGGACTTGATCCGGGGTCCAGAGGATGGGCGGCGCGGGGGAGACACGCCCGGCCACCCCTCCCCTCCTGGACCCCGGATCAAGCCCGGGGTGAAGTTGCAGCGGACTCCGGTTCATTGTACTCGTGAAGGCGATGAAAGAGTCCGGATTCAGCGTTCCCAGAGAGGAGAGATACTTCGAGGACTACGTGGCCGGCTCGGTGCACGAGTTCGCCCCGGTGAGCCTCGACGAGACCGAGATCATCGAGTTCGGCAAGCGTTTCGTGCCGCAGCCGTATCACATCGATGCGGAGCTTGCCAAAAAGACCCTATACAAGGGTCTCATTGCCAGCGGCTGGCACACCGCCGCGGCGATGATGCGGGTCTACTCCGACAACTATCTTTCGGCGGTGGCCAATCTCGGGTCGCCGGGCGTGGACGAGCTTCGCTGGACCAAGCCGGTCCGCCCGGGTGATCGATTGACGGTTCGGGTCACGGTCCTGGAGACGCGCCGGTCGGGCTCCAAGCCCGATCGCGGCATCGTCAACTCGCTGCTCGAAACCCTGAATCAGGACGGCGACGTGGTCATGAGCATGAAGATGATCAACTTCATGACTGCCCGGCAGGTGTCTGTACAAGCGTCCTGAGAAGGGTAACGGCGGCACATTCGTTTGTCCGGAATACCAAAGCGAGGAGGCACGTGATCTACGACATCGAAATCAACTCCGCGGCGCACTACCCCGCCGCGGACGTGGTGGGTCTGGTGGAGCGGGCGGAGCAGGCTGGATTCGGCGCGTTCTGGAAAGGCGAATCCAACAGCACCGACCCCATGGTGCTGATCTCGGCCGCGGCCAGCCGCACCAGCACCATCAAGCTCGGCACGGCCATCTATCACATCTTCGGCCGCAGTCCCGTGGGCCTGGGGCTGCAGGCGGCGACGCTCCAGGACCTCTCGGGGGGACGCGTCCTGTTGGGCCTGGGGGTGGCCAACAAGGCCATCGCGGGATGGCATGGTGGGGTCTTCGACCGTCCGCTGCGGCGCGCCCGGGAGTACATGGACATCGTGCGCAAGGTGGTGGCGGGAGAGCGCGTCGAGTACGAAGGGGAGATCTACCAGACCGGCAAGCGCTTCCAGCTTTCGTGGAAACCCAAGTACCCACGGCTGCCCATCTATCTGGCCGGCCTGGGGCCGCAGATGACACGGCTGTCGGGAAGGATATCGGACGGGGTCTTCATCAACATGGCGACGCCCGACAAGATCCGCGAGATCGCGGACCGGACCCAGGCCGCGGCCCAGGCCGTCGGACGAGGCCCGGTGGACGTGATCGGAAAGGTGCGCGTGTCCCTCAATCCGGATCGCGAGGTGGCGCGCTCCAAGCTCCGGCAGGCCCTCACGTTCTACAACATCGCGGACCACTACAGCGACATGCTGCGGGAGCAGGGCTTCGTCGCGGACGTGGATGCGATTCAGGAGGCGTTCCGGAACGGCGGCTTCAAGGCCGCCATGGGCGCCCTCACCGACGACTACATGGACCGGCTGCCGGTGATCCCGGCGACATCGGTGGCGGAGATCAAGGACCGGCTGGCGCCGTACGTGGAGGCCGGGGTGACGCGGATGGTGGTGCCGTACGTTCCGGTCAGCGAGCCCGCCGCCGCGGACGCCGAGCGGTTCATCACCGCCTGGGGCAACGAGGCCCGCTGAGGCCCGATGAGAAAATGTAGGGGCGGGTTTCAAACCCGCCCGTGCCCGTTTCCAGCACCGAGGGCGGCTGGCGGGGAGGAACAAGCAATCGGAAAGCGAGGAGACGATGTGTGATTTTGCCGCAGACGCGGAGGCCGCCGGCATCCTGGTAGGCCGGACCCTTACCCTGGAACGCGTCCGCCAACTCAATGCCAAGGACTACTTCTATCAGATGCTCAAGGACAACCCCGAGATGCTCAAGATCTACCCGGGCATCGAGGACGAGTTGCTTGAGAACGCCATCGACTGTCACATTCACGCGTACCCCGACTTCGTCCACCGCTCTCAGGACATGATCCAGATCGCGGTGGACGCCTCCAAGGCCGGCATGCGGGCGCTGGCCTTCAAGGATCACTGGAACGTCAGCGCCAACGCCTGCTACCTGGCCCAGCGTCACATCGACTACCTGATCGAGAAGGAGGAGCTGGAGAACCGGGTGGAGCTCTACGGCGGCGCGGGCATGTGCCACGGCATGAATCCCGAGTACGTCCGTATCGCGCTGCAGTACCCCAACGCCAAGATGATCTGGTTCCCGACCTTCACGTCGCTGGGCTTCTGGCGCGGCGCGGGTCACCCGGAGAAGGGCGGGGTGCGGCTGGTGAGCGAGGAGGGCGAGGTGCTGCCGGAGGTGGTGGAGATCATGAAGCTGGCGGTGGAGCACAAGGCGGGCATCGGCTTCGGCCACACCGACTTCCAGGAGCTGCTGCCGCTGGCCAAGAAGGCCCGGGAGCTGGGCGTCCGGGCCACCCTGGACCATCCGCTGCTGGAGCTCAACAAGCTCCTGCTCGACGAGATGAAGGAGTTGGCGGACCTTGGGGTCTTCGTGGGCACCTATTGCCAGCCCATGATACCGAGTCTGTATCAACCGATTGCCGATCCCATGGAGACCGTCAAGACCATCGCCGAGATCGGTCCCGAGCGCTGCATCATCGGCAGCGACTTCGGCCAGGTGCTGCATCTGAACGCCGTCGACGGCATGCGGGTGTTCATTCGCGCGCTGCTGGGCTTCGGCATCACCCAGGATCAGATCGCCATCATGCTCAAGGACAATCCGGCCAAGCTCATGTGGCTGGACGACTGATAGCGAGAAGGAGTTGACGGAAATGGCTGAACCACTGAATCGACACAGCCGGGCCATCACCCAGGGGCCGGATCGGGCACCCTCCCGGGCCATGTTCAAGGCGGTGGGATTGACGGATGAGGATCTCGACCGGCCGCTGGTGGGCGTCGCCAACACCTGGATCGAGGTGATGCCGTGCAACTTCCACCTGCGCCGGCTCTCGGCCAAGGTGAAGGAGGGGATTCGCGCGGCCGGGGGAACGCCCATCGAGTTCAATACCGTGGCGGTCTCCGACGGCATCTCCATGGGCACCGAGGGGATGAAGGCCTCGCTCATCAGCCGCGAAGTCATTGCCGATTCCATCGAGCTGGTCATCCGCGGGCATCTGTTCGACGCGGTGGTGGCGCTGTCGGGCTGCGACAAGACCATCCCGGGTACGGTCATGGCCCTGGCGCGGCTGGATCTGCCGTCGCTGATGCTCTACGGCGGCTCCATCATGCCGGGACGGTTCCAGGGGCGCGACGTGACCATCCAGGACGTGTTCGAGGGCGTCGGCGCCCACGCCGCCAAGAAGATGACCGATGCCGAGCTGCTCGATCTCGAGAGCCATGCCTGTCCGGGCCCGGGGGCGTGCGGTGGACAGTTCACCGCCAACACCATGGCCACCGCCTTCGAGATCCTGGGAATCTCTCCCATCGGCACCGCCAGCGTGCCGGCCATGGACGACCGGAAGGACGACGTCGCCTACCGCGCCGGCGAGATGGTCATGGAGCTTGTGCGGAAGAACCTCACCGCGCGGCAGATCATCACGCGGCCGGCGCTGGAGAACGCCATCGCCGCGATCGCCGCCACGGGCGGCTCCACCAACGGCGTGCTGCACCTGCTGGGCGTGGCGCGCGAGGCGGAGGTGGACCTGCGCATCGACGACTTCGACACCGTCAGCTCCCGGACGCCGCTGATCGCGGACCTCAAGCCCGGCGGGCGGTTCGTGGCCAACGACCTCTACCAGGCCGGCGGCGTTCCTCTGGTGGCGCGCCGGCTGCTGGACGCGGGCCGGTTGGACGGTGATTGCATGACCGTCACCGGGCGCACCCTGGGAGAGGAGACGCGGGACGTCGAGGAGACGCCGGGCCAGGAGGTGGTGCGGCCGGTGTCCGATCCGCTGAAGCCCACCGGCGGGCTGGTCATCCTCAGGGGCAATCTGGCGCCGGAAGGCTGCGTGGTCAAGGTGGCCGGCCACGAGCGCACGCGGCATCGCGGCCCGGCGCGGGTATTCGACCGGGAGGAGGACTCCTTCAAGGCGGTGCAGAACGGCGAGATCAACGAGGGCGACGTGTTGGTGATCCGCTACGAAGGGCCCATGGGCGGTCCGGGCATGCGCGAGATGCTGGGCGTGACCGCCGCGCTGGTGGGAGCCGGTCTGGGCGAGTCCGTGGCGCTGCTGACCGACGGCCGGTTCTCCGGCGCCACCCACGGCCTCATGGCCGGTCACGTGGCCCCGGAGGCGGCCAGGGGCGGCCCCATCGCCGCGGTGCGGGACGGTGACACCATCGTCTTCGACGTCGATGCCCGACGGCTGGACGTGGAGCTGTCCGAGGACGAGGTGGACAAGCGCCTGCGCGAATGGAAGGCTCCGGCGCCCCGCTATGCCAGCGGCGTCATGGCCAAGTATGCCAAGCTGGTGTCGTCGGCCGCCGAGGGCGCTGTTACGAGGTGACACAGTGACCGTTCGGGCGGAGGAGCGGGGACGTAGCGATCACGCGCTGTTCCGTGGTATTCGGGTTGGGCGGGTCCGGTCTCTGTCACCATGATGGCGCGTCATAAGCGCTTCAGCTTGGCGGTTTGTTTGGATGCTCAGCGTTCGTCGCGGGCAATCGGGAGGCATTCACGATGACAAGAGTCGAAGAAATACAGTCGGCAATCCGGGCTCTTTCTGCTGAAGAGTATGTACGCTTGCAACACTGGTTCACCGAAAGAAACTGGGAGAGTTGGGATCGAGAGATCGAGGACGATGCTGCGTCCGGCAAGTTGGACTTCCTGATGGAAGAAGCTACCCGCGAGAAGAAACAGGGACAACTTCCGGAACTGTAGATGCACAGGGCGACAAGGCGGTTTGGACACGTTTCGCCCTTCTGTCGGAGAATGTGCAAAATTTGGCGCGGAAGAACTTTGGGTTGCTCAAGGAAGACCCGCGCCATCCTTCTCTTCACTTCAAGAAGGTCGACAAGTTCTGGTCGGTTCGAGTCGGCCTTGCACACCGAGCCCTGGCGATCGAGGACGGAGACGGTTTCATCTGGGTGTGGATCGGCACACACGACGAATACCAGCGTATGATCAGATCCATGGTGAAATGACCTGCCGTTTTCTACAGGGACTTATTGTACACACACGCCGACTCGTGCTGGTGTCGTCGGCCTCGGAAGGTGCGGTAACAAAGCTTGACGGGCAAGCGCACAAATCACTGACGGACTTAGGTGCATTATTGGAGAAGCAGGCAAAGATTCTCCAATAATGCTCTCTTCGGGTTTCTTGCGTGGAAGAATTCGACCCGAATTTCGGAAGGAGGTTGCCATGGCCAAGTACAACAAGCTGTCCATGCCCATCAAGGACGTGAAGGACAAGGAGTTTCTGGCGCGCCGGTTGAACTGCGAAGGGGTCGGTTTCGGCATCGTCCGCATCAAGCCGGGCAAGGGCGCGGAGTACGTCCACCAGCACAAGGTTCAGGAGGAGGTGTTCATCACCCTGAAGGGCGAAGGCACCCTCATTCTGGACGGCCGCAGGATCGCCATGCCCGAGGGCACCATCGTCCGGGTCAGCCCCGAGGTCAACCGCGCCATCGGCAACGACTCGAAGCGAGACGTGGTGTTCCTGATCATGGGAGGCATCCCGCCGAAGAACTTTCCGCTGGGCGGCCGCACCCTTTTCGGCGACGGAATCCCCCACCGGGACAAGGTGCCGCGCTGGAAGAAGGCGTAGAGCTCCATTGAACCCTCCCTTTGGTCGTATTAACATGAACGGCACGGTTGAGTTTTCGGGAGGCCCTCGATGAGCGAGCGCGAGCGCGACCTGGATCGTGACGTTGTCGTTGAAACGGAGAAGAAGCTCAAGCGGCCGTCTCTTTTCAAGGTGTTGCTTCACAACGACGACTACACTACCAAGGAATTCGTGGTCCAGATCCTGGAATACGTCTTCAACAAGGACAACACCGAGGCCGTGCAGATCATGATGCACGTGCATCGGAACGGCATCGGCGTAGCCGGGGTGTATCCTTACGAGGTGGCGGAGACCAAGGTGAAGACCGTGGAGGGCTTGGCGCGCCAGTACGAGTATCCGCTCAAGTGCAGCATCGATGAGGAATGAGCTGCGAAGCGTAATGAGCTGCGAAGCGCAATGAGCTCTCGAAGAGGGATGACGTGATCACCAAGAACCTGGAAGCAGTGCTGAAGGCGGCGTTCGACGAGGCCAAGAGCCGGCGTCACGAGTTCGTCTGCGTCGAGCATCTGCTGTGGGTGCTGCTCGAGGACAAGAGCGCCGGCGACGCCATCGTCAACTGCGGCGGCGACCTCGACCGGTTGCGGCGCGAGCTCGAGGAGTTCTTCGAGACGCGGATGGAGGCGCTGCCGGAGGGCGTGGAGAAGGAGCCGGAGCAGACCCTGGGTTTTCACCGCATCGTCCAGCGAGCCTTCATTCACGCCCAGTCCTCGGAAAAGGCCGAGATCCAGGGGAGCGACCTGCTGGTGGCGATGTACCGCGAGCAGCAGTGCTACGCGCGGTACCTGCTCGAAGCGCAGGACATCAGCCGCTTCGATCTCATCAACTACGTCTCCCACGGCGTCTCCAAGCTGCCGGAGGAAGAGTCCCAGCAGGTTCCCGGGGCGGACGAGGAAGAGGAAGGCGGGCAGGGGACCCAGCGCAATCCGCTGGAGGCCTTCACCGTCGAGCTGGTGGAGAAGGCGGAGAAGGGGCTGTTGGACCCGCTCATCGGCCGCAACAACGAAATCGCCCGCACCATCCACGTGCTGTGCCGGCGGCGCAAGAACAACCCCATCTACGTGGGTGACCCGGGCGTGGGCAAAACCGCCATCGCCGAGGGGCTGGCCCTGCGGATCCATGAGAAGACGGTTCCGGAGGTGTTGCACGACACCCGCATCTACGCCCTGGACATGGGCGCGGTGCTGGCCGGCACCAAGTTTCGCGGCGAGTTCGAGGCGCGGCTGAAGGGCATCATCACGGCGCTCAAGGGCAACTCCGATGCGATCCTGTTCATAGACGAGATCCACACGG
This sequence comes from uncultured Binatia bacterium (SeqCode), assembly GCA_965218305.1. Taxonomy (GTDB): domain Bacteria; phylum Desulfobacterota; class Binatia; order UBA9968; family JAJDTQ01; genus JAJDTQ01. The sequence continues at coordinate 4,168,563 of OZ244617.1, forward strand.
TGGTCGGCGCGGGCGCCACCAGCGGCGGTTCCCTGGACGCCTCGAACATCCTGAAGCCGGTACTCGCTTCCGGCGAGCTCAAGTGCATCGGCTCCACCACCTACCACGACTACCGGAGCTACTTCGAGCGGGACCGGGCGCTGTCGCGGCGGTTCCAGCGCATCGAGATCCCGGAGCCCAGCATCGACGAGACCTACAAGATCCTCCAGGGCCTGAAGCCCCACTATGAGAAGCACCACGGGGTGTCCTACAGCCAGGCGGCGTTGCGCACCGCGGCCAAGCTCTCGGCCAAGCACATCAACGACCGCTTCCTGCCGGACAAGGCCATCGACGTCATCGACGAGGTGGGCGCCTCGGTGCGGATCCTGCCGCCCGAGAAGCGCAAGAAGACCATCGGACCCAAGGACGTGGAGCAGATCGTCGCCACCATGGCGAAGATTCCGCCGCGCAGCGTCTCCACTTCCGACAGGGAGCAACTGGGCAACCTGGATCGGGACATGAAGCTCGTGATCTTCGGGCAGGACGAGGCCATCGACGCCCTCGCCAGCACCATCAAGCTGTCGCGCTCCGGTCTCGGTCAGCCCGAGAAGCCCACCGGCTGCTTCCTGTTCTCCGGACCCACCGGGGTGGGCAAGACCGAGGCGGCCAAGCAGTTGGCCCAGATCATGGGCATCGAGTTCCTGCGCTTCGACATGAGCGAGTACATGGAGAAGCACACGGTGTCGCGCCTGCTGGGGGCGCCTCCGGGGTACGTGGGGTTCGACCAGGGCGGGCTCTTGACCGACTCCATCCGCAAGACGCCCTACGCGGTGCTCCTGCTGGACGAGATCGAGAAGGCGCATCCCGACCTGTTCAATGTGCTGCTGCAGGTCATGGACCATGCCACTCTCACCGACAACAACGGCAAGAAGGCCGACTTCCGCAACATCATCCTGATCATGACCACCAACGCCGGCGGCCGGGAGATGAACGCCACCGCCCTGGGATTCGCCCACAACTCCAACGTCGGCAAGGGCAAGGAGGCCGTCGAGAAGATGTTCAGCCCGGAGTTCCGCAACCGCCTGGACGCCACCATCTTCTTCAACTCCCTGAGCCCGGCGGTCATCGAGAAGGTCGTCGACAAGTTCATCACGCAGCTCGACGCCCAGTTGAACGAGCGCAAGGTCACCATCCAGCTCGAACCCGCCGCCCGGAGCTGGCTCGCCGAGCGCGGCTACGACCCCCAGTTCGGCGCCCGCCCCATGGCCCGCCTCATCGACAACGAGATCAAGAAACGCCTGGCCGACGAGATCCTGTTCGGCCAACTCCAGAACGGCGGCCGCGTCCGCATCGACGAGAAGGACGGCGAGTTGGTGTTCGAGTACGGGGAGTAAGGGCGGCTTCAGTTGATTGGAATAGTCAATGATGATTGACTAAATTTAGTCACTACCCATTGACTAAATTCAATCAATGGGTATCATCCTTAAGTCGTGGCCGCTGTCGATCCCCGCTTTGCCTCGCACAACCTCCATCTTGAAGATCCGGACTTGTTCCGCACCATGGACCCGCAACTCCGGGAGTTGCGCCGTCTTCCCTTCGCGTACCGTTATCCCATCCTGGCGCATCTGCCGGTAGATGAGCCCGGGATCTACTCAATCACGGGCGGCCGGAGGATTGGCAAGTCCACGGTGCTGAAGCAGTGGATGTGCGACCTGCTGGATCAGGGCGTGCCGCCGCAGCGCATTTTCTACCTGACCGGGGAGCTTGTCGATGACCATCACGCCTTGGTCGCGTTGCTCACGAGGGACGCACCGGATCGCTCTCCAGCGCAGCCGGCATACCTGCTCGTTGACGAAGTGACCTACATTCGCGGGTGGGACCGCGGCGTCAAGTTCCTTGCCGATGCTGGCCTCCTGGAAGACCTCATCGTGGTTCTCACCGGTTCGGACTCGGTCATCATTCACGAAGCCCGCACGTTCCTGCCGGGCCGCCGGGGTCGCGCGCCGCGCGTCGATTTTCATCTCTACCCGCTGTCCTTCTCGCAATACCTGGACGTGTCGGGCATCGCAGGCGACTCCTTGGAACCGTACTCCCTCGAAGCCGCCGCCGCTCTGACCGATGCCTTCCAGCGTTATCTGATGCACGGCGGATACCTCACTGCCATCAACGACATGGCGGCGTACGGCCGAATCGAACCGGCGACCTTGGCGGTGTACTGCGACTGGATCCGTGGCGACATGGCGAAACGCGGCAAACAGGAACACTTCCTCAACGAGATCCTTGGCAGCGTCGTGCGGCGTTACGGCAGCCAAGTGACCTGGAACAACCTCGCGCGGGATCTTTCCATCGACCATCCAGCCACCGTGGCCGACTACATCGCACTCCTCTCCCGGATGGATGTGCTCATCGTACAATACGCCCTACGGGAAGATCGTCTCGCGCCAGCGCCGAAGAAGGCCCGCAAGGTGGCGTTTACCGATCCTTTCATCTTTCATGCAGTGCGGAGCTGGCTCGATCCGGTGGAAGATCCGTTCGCCAATCAGGTAGAACCGGCTCTGGCGGACCCCGAGTCGATGGGCAAGTTGGCCGAAGCGTGCGCGGTGGCGCACCACCATCGCCTGCACCCTACGTTTTACCTCAAAGGGGATGGCGAAGTGGACATCGCGTACCTCACCGACGGCGGGTTTCAGCCCATTGAAGTCAAGTGGACCGGGCAGATTCGCTCCGCGGACCTGAAGCAGGCCCGGAAGTACCGGAACAGCATCATCTGCTCGAAAGTGGCAACGTCCGGCCGCATCCACGGTCTCCCGAACGAGTTGCTGCCCGTGCACCTGCAGCGTTTGGGTGAGTCGCCGCACTATGTGACGTGGTGACGTGACATGAGGTTGGGCCAAGCTGCCCTCAACTCACGACGGGACGTGACATCGGCAGGTGCGGTGTTGTCCGGCGTGATCTTCTCCAACTCGTTTCTGCTACAAGTCGTGATTCTGTTGCATCCTCAGCCAGAGTCCCAGTCCATGGCCACAAGCTTGCGATTCACAGCCCCGTTCCACCGTGATGGAGTGAGTAAACGACAAATCCTGGGACAAATGCTGAGGGAAGGCCGAGGCTCCTTGCCCTCGTTGACGGTCGGAGGATCTTACTATACGGTAAAATATTTCGAGTTGTACAGACCGGTCCATTCTGAAGGCTCGAACCACTACGAAACCGAAGGAGGAGCCAATTGGTGCAACCCGTTGTTTTCCTGCGCGTCTTGTTGAGCCTTGCGTTAGTTTCAACCGTCTTGCTGGTAGGGGCTTGTGGAGGCGGCGGAGGTGGTGGGGGCAGACTGACTGATCCTACGCCAAGGCCCGATCCCAAACCGCCCCCTCTGACATCCTCAGACCCCGCATACCATCTCAGTACAGCGCGCTTTACGACCCACCAGCCAAATGTGCTCGAACAGATCGGCGCGCATCACGCCTATGCCAAGGGCCTGACCGGTAGGGGTGTTCGCATCGGGATTGACGACAGCATCGTGGACTACACGCAAAATGCCGAGTTCGGCAGTCGGGTGAAGCTCACGGAAGCCGAAGGGGCAAGCCTTGCCTACGACCGCCCGGATGGCGACCTGTTGTTCAGCGATGTCGGCACGTGTCGATTGTTCGACCCAACGTGCAACATTTGGTCGGGCAACAGTGCGGGAGATCCGGAAGCGGTAAACGGGTGGGTAGGCCAGATCGTGGACACGGACGGATGGCCCACCGAGGACGACTCCGTGTTTGTGGTTGACGAATACTACAGCGAATTCGACCGGATTCAGAGGCTGCTTCGATGGAAGGAAGTGCCGACACCCTACGGTGCCACAGGGAGACACGGGACGATAGTGGCTTCGGTCGCTGCTGGGAAAAACCTCGGTGTCGCGCCGGAAGCCACCATTATCCCGGTTGCACAGAACCTCACGGACGACCAAAGAGCGGATGGACTGGCAGAAAGCACTTTGCGGAGTTGGATCGTAACGCTTCCCGCTACCGACCGCAGGTTCGTTGATGGGCTACTCGCAAGCACCGTGCGAGACAACTATGCGAAGTTCGACATCATCAACCGGTCTTATGGGCGTGCGCTCTTCGATCCCGACCTGATTTCCACCGAAATTTTGTCCGAATTCCGCTGGTTCACGTCGTACCTACCGGAGTACTTGGGCGCGAATTTTCAGATCGACACACCCGACGCCGAGAAGACCATACTCGTCTACGCCGCCGGCAATGAGGGACAACGTTGGTCTGGTTTGGGAGCGGATTACCCATACTACATACCAGCGCTCCGTGGATACAGCCTAGCCGTTGTCGCGACAGATCCGGCAACAGGCGTCATCGCGCACTACTCCAACCGGTGCGGCCCTTTGCCCTCCGACTGGGACCCTGCAAGGCACGGGCCGCACTACTGCCTGGCCGCTCCGGGCACCCTGCGAGGTCTCATACCCACCCCGAACACGCCCGGGCGAGGTATCGTAGACGTGGTAAACGGTACGAGCTTTGCTGCTCCTGTCGTCTCGGGGGCGCTCGCATTGATGATGGAGCACTTCCGGGGAACACGCGGAAACACAGCCATCGTGAAACGAATGCTCGACACCGCGAATCGAAGCGGCGACTACGCCGAGTTGGAGACTTATGGCGCAGGGTTCTTGGATATTGAGGCTGCGCTTTCGCCAGTCGGAACGCTCAACGCGGGACAGTCAGCGCGCCCGCTTAGTCGCACGATATTCCACACCCCCGCTGCTTTTGGAGCAGTTGCGCTGCGCGCCTCCGATATCGAACTCGCCGTGTTCGACAGACAGGACTTCCCTTTCTGGATCCCCTTGTCGTCGCGGATCACCGTCCAGGACATCGGCCGTTCGCCGGTCCCCGTGTTCACTGAGCACAACGGGACAGCCGCCGGCCTCGATGCGCTAGGCCAGCGCTGGACGGAGCTCGGAAACGCTGAGCGCTCTTGGTCACAGGGTGGTCGGTGGGTGGCAGGCTTTGGTCCGACGTCGGCGAGCCTTGCACGGGAGCCGCACGGTCGGGGGTGGGGTTACGGTCTGAGCTTCAACGATGACGGATACCTTGGTTCGCGCACGTCCGGGGCGTTTGGCTCGGACCTTCGGTCCGGTCTGTCCTGGATCTCGCGTGCCTTCGAACAAGAGCTCAGCGCTGCATGGAGCGTCGAGGCCACAGGCACGTTGGCGTTCGGCGCGCCGCGCTACGAGAAGAACGCGATCTTCGAGGCTTCCCCTTCGATGCTGTCTGCGCTGTCGGTTCGTATAGGGACAGAAAGCACGGGGCTTACATTGGAACAGCCCCTGCGCGCGGAAACCGGCACCGGGAAGTTCCGTATCGAGAACGGACGAATCGAGAACGGCCGACGGCTATACGACGAGCATCGCATTCGCCTCCGGCCGGATTCGCGGGAAGTGCGCATGACGCTGCGCCACGAACGCGCCGCGTACGGCGGGCGCATCGCCTTTGAGGCCGGCGCCACGATGAACGCCGGCCATGCCGCGGGAGAGCACGAGTCGCACATAGGGCTGGCCTTTCGGGGAGCTTGGTGAACTTCCTCGGCATATTGTTGCTTGGATGTGCGAGTGTGCTCAGCGTCGCTTGCGCGGGTCGGGGCAAGTCAGAAGTTGCGCCGGCCCCGCAGAGCTTGGGTCCTCCGGTAGTGAGAGAAGGCATCGTCTACACGCCAGCTAGCGTCGGCGCGAAGGGGTGTGTGCTCTACAGCATCCAAATCCCGGGCGGAAACGCTCCGGCCGCCATGGCCTATCAGAGTACCGACGGCGAGTTCAGCTACGGACGTCCAGAACGTTGCATTCGCCGGCAAGGGCCTCGGCCTGTTTTCCAGTAAACACCGCTTGCCGTGAGATGTTGCTGAATGGGTGGGTGTCGAAGGCGATGGCTTCGCCGATCAGACGGTCTTAGTTAACTGATAGTGTCGGTGTGGGATATTGCGGCCGGCGTAATCTTTTCCAGTTCGCTTCTCAGTCCCTGCCCCAGACGCCACAGATCATGGTTCTGTTGCATCCTGAGCCAGAGTCCGGGACCATTGCCGACAAGTCTACCGATGCGTAGAGCCATTTCCACAGTGATCGGGTGAGTACCAGCCAGGATCCTGTGCAATTGTTGACGCGAGACTCCGAGCCGCCTCGCTGACCGACAAGCGTAGCGCCGGAAAAACATCCTCGCGCAATACCTCGCCTGGATGAACGGGCGGGCGTTCGAGGGGGCGTTTGACTCTGAATTCCGCCATGTATTCTCCTCAATGGTATTGTTCAAGATCGACCCGCAACGCCGCCCCGTCTTGCCACGCGAAGGTTATGCACCAAGGGCCGTTGACGTGGATACTGTATCGCACCGGGGTCCCGTGAAGACCATGAAGGTCGAAGCCTGGCATGTTCATTTCGTTTAGTCTTTCAGCCTGATCCAGCACCTCCAGCCTACGGAGGCACTTCTGCAGGCTCGGTTGAACTTGGCGGCTGCGTCCGCCTTCAAACAATTCGGCGAACCCCTTGTGACGAAAGCTCTGGATCATGTTGAGCTGTGGCATGTCCTGTTACAGTGTCAAGTCTCACCAAGGGACGAACTCCCTGGACAACACGAAACGAGCCAAGTTAAACAGTTCCCAACAACCCAACGTCTCTGACCGATCAACAATGCGTAGCTGACGCTAGCCCCTCTCTCCCTCCCCCTTCTTCAACGGGCTTCCGTCCAGCAGATACTCCTGCCGCGCCAGGGTCTCGGAGCGCTCTTCCTGCAGGTAGCGGGTCAGGGCGTTTCGAAAGCGTTTGTCCCGGATGTAGTGGGCGCTGTAGGTCTTGGCGGGCTCGAGGCCGCGGAGGTTCTTGAAGCTGCCGCCGGCGCCGGCCTCGAAGCGGACCAGGGACTCGTCGATGCAGTGCTGGATGGCGGCGTAGTAGCAGACGTTGAAGTGCAGGTAGCGGTGGTCCTCGAAGGCGCCCCAGTAGCGGCCGTAGAGGGCGTCGGGGCCGCGGATGTTGAAGGTGCCGGCGATGATGCGGCCGTCGCGCTGGGCCACGATGGGACAGAGGAACGGGTAGGGGCGCTTCAGCAGTTCGTCGAAGAAGCGGCCGTTCAGGTATTGGTGGCCGTAGTAGAGGCGGTCGATGTGGTGCTTGTACAGCTCGAACAGGGTGCGCTGAATATCCGGGGTGATCTCGTCGTAGGGCAGCGCGCGGATCTGGATGCCCTGTTTGTCCAGCTCCCGCCGCTCGCGCTTGATCTTGTTGCGGCGCTCGCTCCGGAAGGCGCCCAGGTAGTCGTCGAAGGTCTCGTACTCGCGGTTCTCCCAGTGGAACTGGAGCCCGATCTTGGGGATGAAGTCGAGATCCTCCAGCGCATCCATCTCGTCCTGGCTGCAGAAGTTGATGTGGATCGACGAGAGCTCGTTGCTTCGACAGATCTCCACCAGCGCCCGGCCCAGGATGCCGATGACCCCGCCGCGGTCGACTCCCGGCGCGGTCAGGAAACGAGAGCCCACGACCGGCGTGAAGGGTACGCCGACGAGCATCTTGGGATAGTACTCGATGCCCGTCTGCATGGCGTAGCCGGCCCACTGGTGGTCGAAGACGAACTCCCCCATGCTGTGGGACTTGAGGTACATGGGGCAGCCGCCGAGGATCTCCTCGCCCCGTTCGACGACGAGGTGGTGGGGCGCCCATCCGGTCTTGTCGCAGACGCAGCCCGTTTCCTCCAGGCAGTCCAGCCAGTCCCAGCGCATGAACGGCGAGCCGTCCCGCAGGAGCGAGTTCCACGCGTCCCGCGGCACCTCGTTGATGCGGCGGACGATCCGAACCGAGACCTGTTCCTCCCCCATGGCCCCACCTTCATGCCAGAAGGGCCGGAGGAGGTCCACCTGAAGCCTTGTCCAGTGGGATACCAGCCCGCGGGGAGCTGGAATTCAACGAGAAATGATTAGACCTCGATCTGCCGGTGGCGCTTCACGTCGCCGACGGGTCCAGGCCTTGACCCTCTTTCCTATTCCGTAGCTCGCTGCCGGCTCAGCCGACCTGCCCAACCGAGAATGCGCTCGTCAGCGGTTACGAGACGGTGGCCCTCAAGCGCGGTCGCGACGATCAGACGGTCTGCCGGGTCGGCATGGAAATCGGCCAGATTGACGGCGCGGATTCCGATCTCCCCATTGACCGCGACTTCCACCACCCCCTGTTCCAACTGCTCCCGACGCCAAAGGCCGACGTCCCCAGGAAATCGGACCCGTCCCTTGTCCTTTAGCATCGCAACTTCCCAGAACGAGACCGCGGAGACCCCAACTTCGCCCGACTGCCACGCCTGGTCGATCTCGATTCGAGCGTTGGCTCCCAGTCGCGCCACACCCAATCTCATCCACAGCATGACGTGCGTATCGAGAAGGATCACTCGTCACCGTCCCATGTCTTGCCGGTATTGGCTTCCCACAACACGTCCAGGGGCTCGATGATGTCGCCAAGTATCTCGATTCTTCCTTTGTCGATGCCGAACAGGCTCTTTGGCTTCTCGCGGTACGGTACGAGACGCGAAACAGGTCGGCCGTTCTTGGTGATGACGATCTCGTGGCCGCTGTCTGCAACCTCGTCCATCAGTTTCAGGCACTTCGCCTTGAACTCGGACGCCTTGATCGTCCGGGTGGCGCCGACTACATTGCCGTTACTCATCTCATCTCCCCAAATCCTGTCCATGTTGATTTTAACAGCATGATACTATAGTCACGACCATGGTTACAATCGGTTTCCTCCTCTTTTCGGGATCGACCGTGCACCGGCCGAAGGGAGAGGGTATGGGAACCGACTGTGCACTCTCGTGAGGAAAGACAGTGTCTCTTTTCGCGCTCACCCTCCTGCTGGCGGCCGCCTTCGTCCACGCCACCTGGAACCTCCTGCTCAAGAGGGCCGAAGGCGGGCCCTCGTTCCAGTGGCTGTTCGCGGTGTTGTCCGTCGGCCTGTACCTGCCCGCGGTGCTGGCGTGGAGTTGGTATCGCCCGACCTCCCTGACCGCCGGGATGGTTGCCGTGGTCATGGGCAGCAGCGTGCTGCACACGCTCTACTACGGGGTCCTGCAGCGCGGCTATGGCGTCGGCGACTTGTCGGTGGTCTACCCGCTGGCCCGGGGTACCGGGCCGTTGCTGGCCACCCTCGGCGCCGTGCTGATTCTCGGGGAGCGCCCCGGGCCCGGGGTTCTGGCCGGTGGGATGCTCATCATCCTGGGGGTCTTCGTGTTGAGCGGCGGGGGATGGTGGTCCCGCGGGGACCGGCCGTCCCGGGCAGCGGTGCTGTACGGTCTGGCCACGGGAGTGGTGATCGCCAGCTATACGCTATGGGACAAGAACGCCGTCAGCGCAATGGCCATCGCGCCGCTGCTGCTCGACTGGGGCACCAACTGCGGGCGCGCCGTCCTGTTGGCGCCCCTCGCCGTGCGCCGCCGGCGCGAGCTGCGCAAGGCCTGGCGCGAACACCGGCGGGAGGCTCTTGGGGTCGCTCTGCTGAATCCGCTGGCCTACATCCTGGTGCTGACGGCGTTGCGGGTCACCCCGGTGAGCCACATCGCCCCCGCCCGTGAGGTCAGCATCCTCATTGGCTCGCTGATGGGAATTCGTCTTCTTGGCGAAGGAAACCCGAGAGTCCGGCTGCTGGGCGCGGCCAGCATGACCCTGGGCCTGTTCCTCATCGTGACTCTTGGATCGGTACCCTGACCCGGCGGCGCCGGTCAGGGGCCGTAGGCACTAGTCCCTGTTCGGTCACACTACGAAGCCAGTTGCCGGAGCACATACTCCAGGATCCCGCCGTGGTGGTGGTACGCCAGCTCCGCGGGCGTGTCGATGCGGCAGGTCACCCGAAAGGTGGTGGTCTCTCCGGTGTCCTTGGTGGCGGTGACCTCCAGCTCCTTGCGTACGCTCAGGCCGTCGGCTACGCCGCTGATGTCGTAGGTCTCGAAACCGGTGAGCCCCAGCGACTCGGCGTTCTCGCCTTTCATGAACTCCAGCGGCAGGATACCCATGCCGATGAGGTTGCTCCGGTGGATGCGCTCGAAGCTCTCGACGATGGCGGCCTTGACCCCCAGAAGTCGCGGCCCCTTGGCGGCCCAGTCCCGGGACGACCCGGTGCCGTACTCCTTGCCGGCGATGACGATCAGCGGCGTCCCTTCCTCCTGATACTTCATGGCGGCGTCGAAGATGGACAACTGCTCGTTGTCGGGCTGGTGCACGGTCCAGCCGCCCTCGGTCCCCGGGGCGATCTGGTTCTTCAGCCGCACGTTGGCGAAGGTCCCGCGCATCATCACCTCGTGGTTGCCCCGGCGGGCGCCGTACTGGTTGAAGTCCCTGGGCTCGACGCCATGCTCGGTGAGATAGCGGGCGGCCGGGCCGTTCCGCTCGATGGAGCCGGCCGGGGAGATGTGGTCGGTGGTCACCGAATCCCCCAGCAGCGCCAGCACCCGCGCCCCCTTGATGTCACCGGGCGCGGCCGGCTCCGCGGGCATGTCGGAGAAGAACGGGAGCTCCCGGACATAGGTGGAGTCCGGGTCCCAGGCGAACAACTGTCCCTCGGGAACCGGCATGCTCCGCCACATGTCGTCTCCCTCGAAGACGTTGGCGTACTCCTTCCGGAAGGCATCGGTGGTGACGCCCTTGGCCACCTCCGTGCGCACCTCCTCGGGGGTCGGCCAGATGTCCCGCAGCATCACCGGCTGCCCGTCGGAGTCCTCACCGATGGGGTCGTTGTAGAGGTCCACGTCCATGTTGCCGGCGATGGCGTAGGCCACCACCAGGGGAGGCGAGGCCAGGTAGTTGGCCCGGATGTTGGAGTGGATACGCCCTTCGAAGTTCCGGTTGCCCGAAAGCACGGCGCTGGTGACAAGGTTGCCTTCCTGGATGGCGTTGCTGATGTTCTCCGGCAGCGGTCCGCCGTTGCCCACGCAGGTGGTGCAGCCGTAGCCCACCAGATGGAACCCCATCTCTCCCAGGGGCTCCAGCAGTCCCGTCTGCTTCAGGTACTCGGTAACCACCTTGGAGCCGGGGGCCAGGCTGGTCTTGACCCAGGGTTTGGACTTGAGGCCCCGGGCGACGGCCTTCTTGGCCAGCAGCCCCGCGCCGATCATCACCGACGGATTGGACGTGTTGGTGCAACTGGTGATGGCGGAGATCACCACCGACCCGTGGGTGAGCTCGAAGGAGTCGCCGTTTTGCTGAACCGGCACCCGGCTGGCGGTGTCGCCGCCCTTCATGCTGGGCAGGACCTCGGCGAAGGACTGCTTGACGGTGCGCAGCGGCACCCGGTCCTGGGGCCGGCGGGGCCCCGCCAGGCTGGGCTCCACCTCGCTCAGGTCGAGCTCCAGGGTGTCGGAGAACACAGGGTCCGGCGTGTCGTCGGTGCGGAACAACCCCTGTTCCTTGCTGTAGGCCTCCACCAGGCTGATGAGCTCGGGGCTCCGGTTCGACAGCGTCAGATACGCCAGGGTCTCGTTGTCCACCGGGAAGAAGCCCACGGTGGCGCCGTACTCCGGCGCCATGTTGCCGATGGTGGCCCGGTCCGCCAGCGCCAGGCTGGACAGCCCCGGACCGTAGAACTCCACGAACTTCTCCACCACGCCTTTCTTGCGCAGCATCTGCACGATGGTCAGCACCAGGTCGGTGGCCGTGGCCCCCTCAGGAAGCCGGCCGTGGAGCCTGAAGCCGATGACTTCAGGGATCAGCATGATCAGCGGCTGGCCCAGCATGGCCGCCTCGGCCTCGATGCCGCCCACGCCCCAGCCGACGACCCCCAGGCCGTTGATCATGGGCGTGTGGGAATCGGCGCCCACCAGCGTGTCGGGATAGGCCAGGGTGTCACCGTTCGACTGCGCGGTGAAGACCACCTTGCCGAGGAACTCCAGATTGATCTGATGGACGATGCCGGTGTCGGGCGGCACCACGCTGAAGTTGTCGAAGGCCTTCTGGCCCCAGCGCAGGAACGCGTACCGTTCGCGGTTGCGCTCGTACTCCAGCTTCGAGTTGGAGGCGAACGACTGAAGGGATCCGAAGTGGTCCACCTGCACGGAGTGGTCGATGACCAGGTCCACGGGCTGGAGCGGGTTGATGCGTCCCGGGTCGCCGCCCAGCCGCCGGATGCCTTCCCGCATGGCCGCCAGGTCCACGATGGCGGGCACCCCGGTGAGGTCCTGCAGCAGGATGCGCGCCGGCATGAAGGCGATTTCCTTGTCCGGCTTCGCGGCCGCGTCCCACCCCGCCAGCGCCTGGATGTCGGCCGCCGACACGTGCCGGTCGTCCTCGCACCGGAGCAGGTTCTCCAGCAGGATCTTGAGGGAGAACGGCAGTCGGTCCACCGGCAGGGAAGTCTCCTTCGCCAGGGATTCGAGACGGTAGATCTGGTAGCGTTTGTCGCCGACGTCCAGCGAAGACGCGGTGTGAAACGTGTCGATGCTCTGTGATCCCATGTCAGGCTCCTTGGTATGGATTTTCGGTTTCAGGCGGTCCGGAAGGCGTAGGCGGATGGAAGCCGCAAGGCCTTGAAATCCTTCTTTCTAGCGCAACCGGTGCGGCATTCCAAGTTGGCCGGAACGTCTGAAATACTGAAGGTTGAGACGGCAATTGCGTGGAGACCGGATTGCCCTTGACTTTCAGTTTAGATATATATAAAGCGTGCCTCTTAAGTGTGGACAACCAAATCGTAAGAGGTGCATGGGGTGAGGTAGTATGGGCAGTCGACAAGTCCGGCAAGAGCCGTGCGAGAGATTTCTACCGGGGTTTGAAGAATGAGGAGCGCGCCAAGCTCTACACCGTCTTGAAGGCGTTGGCGGAAAACGGCCGCGTGCCCTCTCGCGAGCGATTCAAGAAACTTACAGATCTTCAAGGGTGGGCGCTATGGGAAATCAAAAGTTTCCAGTTGCGATTGATAGGGGCCTACTCATCTACGGGGGAGTTCGTGGTAGCTCATGGACTCCGGAAGAAGAGGGACCAGCATAGGAGGGGCGACCTTGAGGTCGCAGCGAGAATTCTCAACAACCATTTCGAGGAGAGGATCAATGGTGCATGAGCACAATTTGACGGCTGAGCACGACGAGGAGTTTGAGCGTTTGGTCGCGGAAGAGGATCTGATCCTGGCGGTGACCGATACGCTGACCCAAGCCCTCGATGATGCTCACCTGACCCAAGCGGAATTGGCTCAGCGTTTGGGTCGTACCCCCGGCTACGTCTCCCAAATTTTCGGAGGCGGACGAAACCTCACGCTGCGGACGGTCGCGAATATCGCGAGGGCGCTGTCGATGCGTCCGACCTTCATGTTGACGCATGAGGGTGGGGTGGTCGGGAACCAGCCGACCGGCAACGTTCTATCTCCGAACCAGAGAAGGAGGCGGCTGATGGCTGATTCGAACGAAGGTGCAAAGCGCCTATAGAACCAGCTGACCACAGCAGAACAAGATCTCTTACAACGAATCGGCAACAAGCAAGAAGTGCGTTACCCCGAAGACGACGAGGCGCTCGGCGCCTTGCGGCTCTCAGTTCTCGCGGTTATGACAGTCCCTCCCGATGGTCCCCCGTGGGAGAGGCTGATTGCTCTGATGGAGACGGGCGAACTTGTACTCGCAGCGAAGGATGACTGAAGCGTCTAAATCTTGTCTCGATTGCCTTCTCGCCCAATATCCGAAGAAGTCTCTTCAACTTGTTCACCAAGGCTGCCCCCTCCGTGATGATCTCTCCTCTCTGTAGATTGAAGTAAACCCCAGCGTGACGTAGCGTTATCGTCAGTTGGTGTAAAACCAACAAGGAGACGTGGTGGAAATCAAACAAGACGGCGCAGGCCATGAGTTTGTCGAAGCCCCCTTCATAGAGGGCGAGGTCGTTCGCGTGACTTATCTGCACAAGGTAGCCTTCGATGACGGAGTTGGCGGTCCCTCCCTTCGCATCCAAATCCGCTACGAGGGGGCACCCTTCTTCCTGGGCCAGAGATCCCCGTGAGACTTTTGCCTGATGTGGCCAAGGCCGCGTTGATGCTGCTGGATAGACCCAAGGATTAGCAGCCCTGCTTTTCGCCAGCGACCGGAAGTCGCAGCTTTTCCGTGACTCGTAAACTGCCCTCCCCTGTCAACCCCAAACTAAGGCATTACCGCTAAACCGGCGAAACGCGTTCAGACCGCCTTGTCCCGGTGCAGTTGCGCGATGGCGCCGGCGTCGTAGCCGAGCTCTTGCAGGATCGAGTCGGTGGCGTCGCCGAGGTCCGGGATGGGGTCGTAGCGGGGCGGGCTGTCCGACAGGTTGAGCGGGCTGCCGATGACCGGCACCTTGCCCACGGGCGAATCCACTTCCCGGATCATGTGCCGGGCGGCGGCCTGGGGATGGGCCAGCACTTGGGCGATGCCTCGGACCTTGCCGTTGGGCAGCTCCGCCGCCTGCAGGCGCTGGAGCCAGGTCTCGTGGCCGTGCTCCAGGAAGAGTTTCTCGATGGTCTCCTCGAGCGCGCTCCGGTTCTCCCTGCGCGCCTCCACCGTGGCGAAGCGGGGGTCTTCCTTCAGCGAGGGGCTTTCCATCACCTTGAGGCAGAAGGCCTCCCAATCCTTGGGGGTGGCTACCGCGAGGTTCACGTACTCACCGTCCCCCGCCATGTAAGGGCCGTAGGGGGTGACGTAGTGGTGCCGCATGCCCACCCGGCTGGGCTCCTCGCCCCGGTGCCAGTAGTGGTGCGGAAAGTATCCCAGCCAGGACAGGATGCTCTCGAACATGGAGATGTCGATGACTTGGCCGGTGCCGGTCTTCTCCCGCTGGAACAGCGCCAGGACGATGCCCAGGGCCGCGTACATGCCGGAGGCGATGTCGGACACGGACACCCCGGCCCGGGCGGGCTTGTCGGGATAGCCGGTGGTGGCGATGATGCCGGCCTCGCCCTGGATGAGCAGGTCGTAGGCCTTGACGTCGCGGTAGGGGCCGTCCTGGCCGTAGCCCGAGAGCGAGCAGTAGATGAGCCGCGGGTTGAGCTCGTGGAGGGTTTCCCATCCCAGCCCCAGGCGTTCGGCCACCCCCGGGGCGTAGTTCTCGAAGAAGACGTCCGTGGTTTGCGCGAGCTTGTGGAGGATCTCCAGGCCCTCGGGCTTCTTGACGTCTACCGTGAGGCTCCGTTTGTTGCGGTTGAGCCACACGTAGCCCGAGGACAAGCCCTTCACGGCCGTGTCCCAGTGGCGGATCAGGTCGCCCACGCCGGGGCGCTCGATCTTGATGACCTCGGCCCCCATCTCCCCCAACAGGCCGGTGCCGAAGGGGCCGGCGAGCACCTGCTCGAAGGCCATGACCCGCACGCCGCTCAGCGCCAGATCGCTACTCACCGTCGACGATCTCCGGGAAGATGTCCCGCCGGGGGGCAAACTCCTTGCGCCAGACCATCACGCTGCGGGCGTAGTCGATGACCACCTTGCCTTCCTGCTGGACGCCCCGGGTGCGGACCTTGATGATGCCCCACTGGGGCTTGGACCTGGAGTCGCGCTTCTCCAGCACCTCGGACTCTGAGTAAAGCGTGTCCCCGGCGAAGAGCGGGTTGGGCAGCCGGATCTGGTCCCAGCCCAGGGCGAAGCCGTTCTCGCTCACGTCCGCCACGCCCATGCCCGCCACGATGGCCAGGGTCAGGGCGCTGTTGATCAGACACTTCCCGAACTCGGTGCGCTTGCCGTACTCGTTGTTGAAGTGGATCTGGTTCGTGTTGTTGGTGAGCAGCGTGAACCAGATGTTGTCGTTCTCCGTCACCGTGCGCCCGACCCGGCACCGGTACACGTCGCCGACGTTGAAGTCCTCGAAGTAGCGGCCTTCCCAGCCCGTTACCACTGCCATGGAAATCTCCTTCCGGGCAAGAGTTTGGTGCTTGGTGTCGGCGTAGGTCGGGTTAGCCGAAGGCGTAACCCGACGCGGCATTGCTGTCCCGTGTCGGATTACGCTTCGCTAATCCGACCTACATCGGCTGCACCGCCTTACTTACTGCCACAGGGTAGCACAGGGTGCCCCGAAGAGTGAAAAACCTGCCGAGCCTCATGGGGCCTTGAGTACGATGTCGCCGAAATATGCGACCGCCGACTCATTCGTGTTGTCGGTGTCCGTCATCAGGGCCACGCCGGAGATCCGCGGCGGGTCCCCGCCGAACGCCTTCCTGTAGTCCTCCATGAGATTCCGGGATTCGTTGACCCACCGGCCGACCTTCTCCTCTCCGCTTTGCAGGACGATCATCTTCACCTGCTCGGTGTAGGGGTTGGGGACGAGGGTCCCCACCGGGCTCTTGCTTTCCCAGATGTAGGTGATGGCGCCCATGGGCGGGTATTCGCCACGGGCCATCCGGATCGCCTCGTACTTGGCCCGCTCGAAGAAACCCACCTTGGTGGGGTCATATCTGAAAGTGACGTACAGCCGGGCCGGGTAGTCGTCACCGTCCTTTCGGGTGACGTCGCCCTTCTTCAGGATGTTCTCGACCTTCCACCGCCACTCGATCACGGGATATCGCATCGGGTCGATATCCACCGCGCGCACGAGCCCCGAGGCCGAGCCCCGGCTTACCGCCTTGACGGCCACGGTCCCGTTGTCGTCCACCAGCGAGTATTCCGTATGCTCCTTGATCTTCTCGAAGGTAAGGGGTTTCCAGGAGTCCGGGAAGGGTCCGCCGGCCTTGGCGGCCGAGAATTTTCCGATATCGAAGGTGACCGGCGACTCTGCGCCGACGATCACCGCCAAGTTTAGCAGTAAAGCTATTCCAGCGGACCCAACGAGGGTCCCTGCTCTTCGCGTACCTCCAGGCATAGTGCGATGGCTTCCTTGATGTTGTGGAAAGCTTGGCTCTTTGTCTGCCCTTGGCTGACACAACCCGGGATCGCTGGGCACTCGACAACCCACACGTCGTCCTCGTCGCGATGGGCCGCAACGCGGAATTTCCCCATTCTCCCCAAACTCAAGACCGGCATGCGGTTAGCGGCCCCTGTATACGTCACGGCGATGGCCTACTTTGACGACGACGACGAGCGATTCGACATCCCTGACTTCATAGACAATCCGATAGACGCCTTGCCTGATTCGATAGCGTTGCTGACCGGACAGCTTTTCTATGCCGTTGGGACGAGGCTCCGAGGCTAGCCCGCGAATACGTGACAGAATTCTCGCAATGTCCCGGGTGGGAATATGGCGAAGGTCCTTCGTGATGGACTGCTTGAAGACGACCTCAAAGCCTGCCATGAGCTTTGAGGTCATTCAGCAGTTCTTCGAACGACAGCGTTGGTTCGGACGCCCGCTCATCAAAGGCCGACAGGTCTTCCTGATCCTCCCGCAGAGCCTCGCGAACCGCTTGATTTACCAAAGCGGATACAGACCGGTTGGTGGCCGCTGCCTTGAATCTCAAAGCCTGGTGAAGGTCGGGTTCCATATAGATGGTCGAGCGTTTCGCGGCTTGATTCATTTGGCCACCTCCTAGTTTGAATGTTACCCGGCCTGGCCCCAATACGGCAAGCCGTAGCCGGGCCAAATTGGCATTCCGGGCCTCCAGTTTGTATAGTACCGCACACCCATGATGGATTTCACCCTTACCGAAGACCAGGTGCAGCTCCGGGAAGAGATCCGCAAGGTTTGCCAGGACTATTCCGACCCTTACTGGCGCGAGGTGGATGCCAAAGGCGAGTATCCCGAGGCGTTCGTGCGGAAGCTCACGGAGCTGGGCTGGCTGGCGGCGCTGATCCCGGAGGAGTACGGCGGCATCGGGCTCGGGATCACCGAGGCGAGCATCATCCTGGAGGAGATCAACCGCTGGGGCGGCAACGCCACGGCGTGCCACGCGCAGATGTACACCATGGGCACGCTCCTGCGGCACGGCAGCGAGGAGCAGAAGGGGCGCTATCTGCCCGGGGTGGCGAGCGGGGAGATCCGGCTCCAGGCGTTCGGAGTCACCGAGCCCGACTCCGGCTCCGAGACCACGCGGATCCGCACCACGGCCGTGCGCAAAGGCGACCGTTACGTGGTCAACGGGCAGAAGATCTTCATTTCCCGGGTGCTGCAGTCGGACCTGATGCTGCTCCTGGCCCGGACCACACCCTATGACGAGCTTACGGACAAGACCCGAGGGCTGTCGGTGTTTCTGGTGGATATGAGAGAGGCGGGCGACGCCCTTGAGGTGAAGCCCCTGAACATGATGATCAATCATCATACCAATGCGCTCTTCTTCTCCGACCTCGAGGTCCCGGTGGAGAACCTGGTCGGCGAGGAGGGCATGGGCTTCCGCTACATCATCGACGGCTGGAATGCCGAGCGCGTTCTGATCGCTGCCGAGGCGGTGGGGGACGGCCACTGGTTCGTGGACCGGGCGTCGCGCTACGCCGGCGAGCGGCAGGTGTTCGGCCGGCCCATCGGCGCCAACCAGGGGATTCAGTTTCCCATCGCCCAGGCCTACGCCCACATCGAGGCGGCGGATCTGGTGCGTTATCATGCGGCCTCGAAGTTCGACCGTGGCGAGAGCTGCGGCGCCGAGGCCAACATGGCCAAGTTGCTGGCTTCCGAAGCCTCGTGGGAGGCGGCCAACGCCTGCATGACCACCCACGGCGGCTACGGCCTGTCGGTGGACTACGACGTCGAGCGCAAGTTCCGCGAGACCCGGCTGCTGACCATCGCCCCGGTGAGCAACAATCTGGTGCTGGCCTACCTCGGGCAGCACGTGCTGGGCATGCCGCGGTCGTACTGACGGGGCTACACGTCACAGCGACTAGAGACGGGACTATGGACTTGCAACGTTCCTGGATGTTCGTGCCGGGTCACCGGCAACGGATGATCGACAAGGCCCTGGGGCTGGACGCCGACGCCCTCATGCTGGACATCGAGGACGGCGTGGCTCCGTCGGAAAAGGATCAGGCCCGGCGGCTCATCGGCGAGGCCCTGGGCCGGGAGCGGGGACCCCGGGAACCGTTGCGGTACGTGCGCATCAACGCCATCGGGCATCAGCGCATGGCGGACGACCTGGCCGCGGTGCTGCGCCCGGGGCTCGACGGGCTCGTCCTGCCCAAGGTGGAGTCGCCGGAAGAGATCGCGACGGTCGAGTCCCTGGTGGCGGAACACGAGGCGGCCCGCGGCGCGGCGGTGAAGCTCCTGGTGGCCATCGAGAGTCCCAAGGGGCTGCTGGCCGCCCCGGCCATCGCCGGGTGCTCGCCGCGTGTCGTCGGGCTCATGTTCGGCGCCGAGGACTTCGGCCGGGAGTTGGGGCTGCCCACGTCCCGTGAAGGGGAGGCGCAGGATCTCCTCTACGCGCGCTCCGCGCTGGTGGTGGCGGCGGCTTCGGCCCATGTCCAGGCCGTGGACGGCGTCTGGGTCGATCTGCAGGACCCCGACGGACTGGCGCGGTTCGCGCTGCAATCGCGGCGCCTGGGCTTCACCGGCATGTCGTCGATCCATCCGTCCCAGATAGGGCCGATCAACGCTGCGTTCAGCCCCAGGCCGGAGGAAATCGACTACGCCCGAAAGGTCATCGAGGCGTATGAGGAGGCCGCCGCCCGGGGCGACGGCTCGGTGGCGTTCGGCGGCCAGCTCATCGACCGTCCCATCATCGAGCGGGCGCGCCGGACCCTTGAGCTCGCCGAGACCCTGGGCGTCGCGGACCAATGACGACGTGCGCGGGGCGGATTTCCGACCCGCCCGCGCTCACTATGAGGAAACGAGGCCATGCCCCAGGTAGAGAACGCCGAGAACCTCCGCTGTCTGACCGCCACCAATCCCGGGTACATGACCCTTCGGGGCACCAACCAGTACCTGCTGGGCCGCCGGGAGATCACCGTCATCGACGTCGCCCTGGGCTCGGATGCCAACCTCGACGGGCTGCTGGCGGAGATGGAGGCGCTGGGCGGCACCCGCATCACCCGGATCCTGCTCACGCACATCCACATGGACCACTGTGGCGGCGCGCTGGCGCTGAAAGAGCGGACGGGCGCGGAGGTGGGCATCTCGCGGGTGCGCGCGGGGCATCTCGGCGGCGAGGACTTCACCTACGTCGAGGGAGACCGTATCGCCTACGACGGCGGCGAGCTCGAGGTGGTGTTCACCCCGGGGCACGAGGCCGGGCATTGCTGCTTCTACGAGCCCGAGAAGAAGATCCTCTTCTCCGGGGACCACATCCTCGGCAAGGGCACCACGGTGGTGCCGGCGGGCGAAGGGAACATGCTCCACTACATGGAGTCCCTGGAGAAACTCCTGTCGCTGGACATCCGCCTGCTGCTTCCGGGGCACGGGCCGTTCGTGACCGACCCCATGGCCAAGATCCGGGAATACATCGACCACCGGCTGATGCGGGAGGAGCAGATCCTGCAGGGGCTGCGGGACGGACGCCATTCCATCGGCGACCTGGTGGCGGTCATCTACGTGGACTACCCGCCCGCGCTCATGCGGGTGGCCCACTCCTCCGTCGAGGCCCACCTGCTGAAGCTCGTGGCCGAGGAACGGGTGTATCGGGAGGGGGAACG
Organism: uncultured Binatia bacterium (SeqCode); assembly: GCA_965218305.1. Taxonomy (GTDB): domain Bacteria; phylum Desulfobacterota; class Binatia; order UBA9968; family JAJDTQ01; genus JAJDTQ01. The sequence continues at coordinate 4,189,019 of OZ244617.1, forward strand.
GTATTTTCTGAGTTGACGTACCGCGGCCCCCCGCCGCAACCCTGGACCCCGGGTCAAGCCCGGGGTGACGTTGAGGAGGGCCGAGGTACGGCCGGCCGTTAGTTCGTCACCGGCGGCCACTTCTCCACCAGCACCACGGGCAGCCCCTCCCGGGACAGGCGGACGCCGTACTCCCTGGCTTCGTCGGCGTCGGTGAAGGTGCCCACTCGGACCCGGTAGTAGCTCTCGTGGGGCTCGATGACCACGGGGCGGTCGTAGCGGCTCTCGAGCCGGGCCTTCAACTCACGGGCCTTTTCCAGGTCCGAGAATGCCCCCACCTGCAAAGTATAGTCGAGACGGTCGGGAATGGCCGTGAGCCGGTGTCCGCCGGTGTCCAGGACTTCCACGACGACCGGCGCCGTTCCCGGTCCGATCATGTCCACCGCCCGGGCCGCGGCGTACGAGAGGTCGATGACCCTTCCCCCGACGAAGGGGCCCCGGTCGTTGATCAGCACGGTGACGGACTTGCCGTTGGTGCGGTTGGTGACGCGCACGCTGGAGCCCAGCGGCAGGGTCTGGTGCGCGGCGGTCATGCCGTACTGGTCGTAGACGCTCCCGCTGGTGGTCTTCTTCCCGTGAAAGCCGGGCCCGTACCAGGACGCGACGCCCTGCTGCGACAGCGGCACGGCGGGGGGCGCGGGAGCGCGGGGTGGGGGCAGTGGTTTCGAGGGGACGCAGGCGGAGAGCAGAAGGAAGGCGCCGACGGCCCACGGCAGGATGCCGGCGCCCCGTCGCCAAAGGCGTGCAGGACTCATCAAGGCTTGATTATACCGCAATGGCGCCGACATGGAAGCGGTGGACGGGTGCCGTATCCGGGAGGGGACGCGCGAAGGCGACTCGTTGCCGGCGCCCGGGATTCGTTTACGGGGCGGCGTGAATTGTGGTAACTTTTGCTGGTGCGGACGCGTTGCGCGCCCCGGTCCGGGGAGGCGGGTTCGCAAACGGTCCCAGTGGCCACCGGCCCCGGGATCAGTCCTGTTCGAGGAGAGCATCGCGCCATGTCCGGACATTCGAAGTGGAGTTCCATAAAGCACAAAAAGGCTGCCAAGGACGCCAAGCGAGGAAAGCTGTTCACCAAGTTCATCAAGGAAATCACGGTGGCGGCCCGCATGGGCGGGGGAGATGTGGCAGCCAACCCGCGCCTGCGCACGGCCGTGCAGACGGCTCGTGACAACAGCATGCCCAACGAGAACATCGAGCGCGCCATCAAGAAGGGGACGGGTGAACTCGAAGGGGTGTCCTACGAAGAGGGCAGCTACGAGGGCTATGGCCCCGGAGGCGCGGCCTTTCTGGTGCAGGTCTTGACCGACAACCGGAACCGTACGGTGTCGGACATCCGGCGGCTGTTCTCGAAACACGGCGGAAATCTGGGCGAGACCGGCTGCGTGGCATGGATGTTCGACAGCAAGGGGCTCATCGTCGTGTCCAAGGAGGCGGTGGAGGAAGAGGTGCTGCTGGGGGTTGCCCTGGAGGCCGGGGCCGAGGACGTCACCGAGAGTGACGACGTGTTCGAGATCATCACCCAACCCGAGGACTTCGCCGCGGTTCGGGAGAGTATCGAGAACGGGAAGATCCCCGTGGCTTCGGCGGAAGTGGCGATGATTCCGAAGAACACCATGAAGCTCGATGGGAAAGAAGCCGAGCAGACCCTCAGCCTCATCGAGGACCTCGAAGACCATGACGATATTCAAAGCGTCGCGGCGAACTTCGACATCCCCGACGAGATCCTGGAGAGGGCCGGTTGACGCCGTTGGAGAGGGAAAGATCGAAACCATCCTGGGCATAGACCCCGGAACCCTCAAGACCGGCTGGGGCGTGATCCGCGCGGACGGAACGCGGCTGCAGCACGTCGCCCACGGCACGGTCCGAGCCTCCCCCAGCCAGTCCCAGGACCAACGCCTGTACCGCATCTTCACGGAACTGGCCAAGGTCATCCGGGAACACGAGCCCGGGCACGTCAGTCTGGAAAAGGTTTTTCTGGCGCGCAACGTCCAGAGCGCGCTGAAGCTCGGTCAGGTGCGCGGGGTGGCGCTGCTGGCCGCGGCGGAACGCAACATCGCGGTGTCCGAGTACAACTCCGTCCAGATCAAGAAGGCGCTGACGGGGTATGGGCACGCGGGCAAGGGGCAGATGCAGCAAATGGTCACGGCGATCCTGCAGTTGCCCGACGAACCTCAGGAGGATGCGGCCGACGCTCTGGCAGCCGCCATATGCCACGGCCATTTGCGCGCCTTCCAGACCAGCGTCCTGGCCGCGACGGGCCGGAGGGGAAGAAGCTCCAGGGGGTTGCGTTGGCAGGCGGAAGACCTCCCCGGCGGCAAAGGCTGAAGGATGCAGGCGCTCCAAGGACACCGAGTCCCGTCGTGATAGCCAAGGTTCGCGGAACACTGGACCACAAGGCGCCGGGCGAGGTCATCGTGGACGTCGGCGGCGTCGGTTATCAGCTTTTCACGGCGCTGAGCGTCTTCTACCGGCTGCCGGCGGTGGGAGAGCCCGTCACGCTGCTGGTGTATACGCACGTCCGGGAAGACGCCCTCCAGTTGTTCGGATTCTTCGACTCCGCGGAGAAGCAGGCCTTCGTGCTGTTGACCGGGGTGTCGGGCATCGGCCCCCGGCTGGCCCTCAACATCCTGTCGGGCATGGCCGCCGGCGAGCTGCTGGGCGCCCTGAGGGACGGTGACGTCGCCCGGCTGGTCACGATCCCGGGGGTGGGCAAGCGCTTGGCGGATCGCATGATCGTGGAACTGCGTGATAGGATAGACGCGTTCCCGGATGCCGCCCCGACGGCGGCCGATCCCGGGGTCCGGGGCGATGCGCTGTCGGCCCTGGTGAACCTCGGCTACCGCCGCGCGGATGCGGAGCGGGCCGTCCGTCAGGTGTTGAGCGAGGGAGCCGCCGAGTTGGAAACCGTGCTCAAGGAAGCCCTGCGTATGCTCAGCCGGTAGCCGGTTGTGCGGCAGAACCGCGTTCATGGAAAACAGGAGCATCTCCCCCGCGGGCACCGAAGAGGACGTCATCTACGACTCGAGCCTCCGGCCCCGGCGGTTCAGCGAATATTTCGGACAGGACAAGGTCAAGGCCAACCTCTCGGTGGCCATTACGGCCGCCAAACGGCGCGGCGACGTGCTGGATCATCTCCTGTTCCACGGCCCTCCGGGGCTGGGCAAGACCTCCCTGGCGCATCTCATCTCACGGGAGATGGGGGTGGACATCCGGCCCACCTCCGGTCCGGTCATCGAACGGGCCGGCGACCTCGCCGCGCTGCTCACCAATCTCGAAACCGGGGACATCCTGTTCATCGACGAGATCCATCGCCTCAACCACGTGGTGGAGGAGGTGCTGTACCCGGCTTTGGAAGACTTCCAGGTGGACGTGATGATCGGCCAGGGCCCCGGCGCCAGATCCATCAAGCTGGATCTCAAGCGGTTTACGCTCATCGGCGCCACCACCCGTTCCGGCCTGCTGACCCCCGCCTTGCGCAACCGGTTCGGAGCGGTGTTCCGGCTCGATTTTTACGAGCCCGAGGTGCTGGCGAAGCTGCTCGCCCGGTCGGCGTCGCTCTTGGGCGTCGGCGGCGACGAAGCGGGTTTCATGGAGATCGCCCGCCGCTCCCGCGGCACGCCGCGCATCGCCAACCGGCTGCTGCGGCGGGTCCGGGACTACGCGGAAGTCTACGGCGAGGGAAGGATCACCCGGCCCGAGGCGTGCAAGGCCCTGGAGATGCTGGAGGTGGATGAGGAGGGGTGCGACAAGATGGATACGCTGATTCTCACGACCATCATCGACAAGTTCGACGGCGGGCCGGTGGGACTCGATACCCTTGCCGCCGCCATCGGCGAGGAGCGGGGCACCGTCGAGGATGCCTACGAGCCGTATCTGATCCAGGCGGGCTTTCTGGAACGGCGGCCGCAGGGCCGGGTGGCCACGCCGGTGGCGTACCGGCATCTGGGACGATCGCAATCCGCGTCGCGCGTGGACCGGGAGAAACGGCAGAAGCGGTTGTTGTGAGCGTTTCGGCTTTCCTTTTCCAATTCCGGCCTGCCTGCGCCGAACGCCATCATTTCTTTTGTACTTTATGGGTGGAAGCGATAGAACGGTGTGACGTGGGAGACGGGTTGGGTCACTCCAATGAACACGGTCAAAACGGACGCAGAGCGGGCTGAGAAGGTTCGTTCGGAGGAACGGAAGCGGCGCCGGCGTGAACGCTGGATCATTCTCATCGCCGCCCTGATGATCCTCCTGTTCGCGTTCTTCGAGGATCTTCTGCCGGACGTTGCGGCGGATCATGCCTTTGCCGGCAACATCGCGTTCTTCCTGCTGGTCAACATCAACATCATCCTGCTGGTGTTGCTGGTCTTCCTGGTTTCGCGGAACCTTCTGAAGCTCGTGCTGGACCGGCGGAGGCGGATCCTCGGGTCCCGGCTTCAGGGCAGGCTGGTGTTCGCCTTCGTCGGCATCTCGCTGGTGCCCACCGTGATGCTGTTCCTGATCGCCGAGAACCTGGTGACGCGTTCCGTGGACAAGTGGTTCGACTCGCAGATCGTGAACGCGCTCAGGGGCTCCCTCGACATCAGCGCGACCTACTATCAGAACTCCGCCGACAACGCGCTCTACTTCGCCCGGCAACTCAGCCAGCGCGTGGGCGATGGGCAGCTCATGGAGCCGAAGAAGCTCGACGGCCTGAAGCGTCTCGTGGAGGACAAGCAGCGGGAGTACAATCTCGGCACCGTGGAGGTCTACAAGCCGGACGGGAGCGCCCTGGTGAAGGCCTTCAATGATCAGGTGCCGACGGGGGTCACGGTGACGCCGCAGGCGGACTTTCTCAACAGCGCGTTGCGGGGCCTCGAGGTGACCCGGACCCAAGCGCTGGGCAAGGGGGACGTGCTGCGCGGGGCGGTGCCGGTATACGGGGACGGCAGACGGATCATCGGGGCCGTGGTGGTGGACTACTTCGTGCCCATAAGCGTCAGCAAGCAGGCGCAGCAGATCTCCCGCTCGTACGAGGAGCACAAGCACCTGGCGATCCTCAAGGAGCCCGTGAAGAAGACCTATATCCTGACCCTGCTGCTGATCACGCTGGTCATGATCTTCGCGGCGACCTGGTTCGGTCTCGCGCTCGCCAAGGGCATCACCATACCGATCCAGCAGTTGGCGGAAGGCACGCATGAGGTCGCCCACGGCAACCTGGACTATCGCATCGACACCAGCGGCGACGACGAGATCGGAGCGCTGGTGGCGTCCTTCAATCAAATGACCGAGGATCTCAAGCATACCAACTCCGAGCTGGAGCAACGGCGGCGTTACATGGAGACGCTGCTGGCCAACATCACCGCCGGGGTGATCTCGGTGGACCGGTCGGGGAAGGTGACCATCGTCAACAAGGCGGCCGAGCTGACGTTGGGTATCCGGGCCGCGGACGTGCTCCACCGGGACTACGAGGAAGCCCTGCAAGCCCCCAACCTGCGGCCGTTGATCGAGGTCATCGGACAGGTCAAGGACAGTGTCGGAGTGGAACGCGATGTCCGCATGATAGGCCGGGACGGGACGGTGACCCTCAAGACCGTGGCCGCCAGCCTTCGGGACGACGACGGCAACACGTTGGGCATCATGGTTTTCATGGAGGACATTACCGAGATCCAGAAGGTCCAGCGCGTGGAGGCCTGGCGCGAGGTGGCGCGTCGCATCGCTCACGAAATCAAGAATCCGCTGACGCCGATCCAGCTCTCGGCGCAGCGTCTGCGGAAACGTTACGAGAACGTTCTGGACGGAGAAGGGTCGGTGCTCGACAAGTGCACGTCCACCATCATCCGCCAAGTGGAGGAGCTCAAGGCCCTGGTCAACGAGTTCTCCAACTTCGCGCGGCTGCCGACGGCACAGCTCGTTGCCGACGACTTGAACGAGGTGGTCCGCGAAGCGTTGGTTCTGTTCAAGGAGGGGCACCGGGAAGTCGAGTTCGATTTCGCGGAGGAGGCCTCGATTCCACGCGTCGAGCTGGATCGCGATCAGATCAAGCGCGCCATCTTCAATCTGCTGGACAATGCCGTGGCTTCCCTCAACGGCACGGGACGCATCGAGATCGCCACGCGATTCGACGAGGCCTTCGGCATGGTGCGGTTGGAGGTGGCGGATGAAGGCGAAGGCATCGCCCGGGAGGACCGGGGCCGTATCTTCGAACCCTACTATTCCACCAAGAAGGACGGCACGGGACTCGGTTTGTCCATCGTCGGGACGATTGTCGCCGATCACCGCGGATACGTTCGCGTACGCCAGAATCAGCCCCACGGGACCCGTTTCATCATCGAGTTTCCGTCGGCGCTGCAGGCGGACGCGCCGGATGTCCGGACCAGCGAGGCATCCTGAGCGCGGAGCTGTCCGGCGCCCGCCGACCGAGAGAATACGTCATGGAGGATCCAGGAACCATGGAGTCAGCGCAAAGAACGGTGCTGGTGGTGGACGACGAGGACGTCATCCGCGAAACCGTGCGCGAGATCCTCACGGACGAAGGGTACCGCGTGATTGCCGCCTCCGACGGGTCGGAGGTCCTGGGCCTGGTGGAGAAGGAGACGCCCGACGTCATTCTCCTGGACATCTGGATGCCGGAGATGGACGGGATCGTGCTTCTGAGGCAGATCAAGCGGGAGCATCCCGACGCCCGGATCGTCATGATCTCCGGCCATGGGAGCATACACACCGCCGTGACGGCCACCAAGCTGGGGGCCTTCGATTTCATTGAGAAGCCGCTTTCCCTGGACGGTTTGCTGGCTACCGTCGAGCGGGCCTGTGGCGACGCGGGACGCGAGGCCCCCGCGACCGACGAGGGGCTGCGGGCGCCTCGGGCCGCGTCATCCGGAGTCGGCTTCCATGGCAACGGCGGCAGCGGCGTGCCCCAGAAGACCCTCAAGAAAAGCGTCGTGGCGTGCGGTCTGGGCCTGCACTCGGGTGTCAGCACGGGTGTCATTCTGCACCCGCTGCCGGAGAACAGCGGGATCCACTTCGGGGGCATCTCCGGCGACGCCACCGTGCCGGCGCACCTGGACTACGTGCGCTCCACCGATTTCGCCACCTCGCTTCAGCGCGACGGCGTGGTGGTGGGCACGGTGGAGCACTTGCTGGCGGCGCTCCACTCGTACGGCGTCACCAACCTGCTGATCAAGATGTATGGCGAGATTCCGATCATGGACGGCTCCGCCATCGAGTTCTGCCGGTTGATCGAGGAGGCGGGGGTGGTGGAGCAGGCGGGGCGCTGCCCCGAGATCGTCATCGATCGAACCCTTCGCATCAGCGGGGACGGACAGGAAGAGATCGTCATCGAGCCCGCGGACGGCTTCACCGTTCGCTACCGTTTGCAATATCCGCGTCCGGTGGGAACGCAGGAGTACACCTATGTCCACGAGAGTGCGGATTCGTTCCGTGACCAGATCGCCCCGGCGCGGACCTTCGGTTTCCTGCGCGATTTCGAGAAGCTCGAGCGGTTGGGGCTGATCAAGGGCGGCCGGCTCGGCAACTGCATCCTCATCGGCGAAGAGGAGGTGATCAACACGGCCCTGCGGTTCGAGGACGAGCTTGCGCGCCACAAGATTCTCGATATCGTGGGGGACTTCTCACTCATCGGCCGGCCCATACGCGGCCGGGTGACGGCGAACATGACGGGTCATGCGGACAATATCGCGTTGTTGCGGCAGGTGGCGGAGACCTTCTGCCCCTCCGGCGTCCATGCCGGCCGGGAGTTGCGCTCCCACTCGGTCCCGCCGTCCCCTTGACACTAGCTCCGATCAGGGTCGATCGAGCCCCAGCCGTCTGGCGTAGGGTTCGGGGAGCCTGGTGAGCTTTCGGTCGCGGTTGAGGCAGGCGTGCTTCGTCCAGCCTGACGCCAGCGTGACGGGTTCCCCTTCCAGCCCGATCCGATAGTTGAACCTCAGCGCTACCGGGCTCAGGGATTCGACGGTGGTCTCGATCCGCAGCAGGTTGTCGTAAAGGGCCGGTCTGCGGTAGCGGCACTGCACCTCGGTGACCGGGAAAAAGATCCCCTCGCGTTCCGCCTGTTCGTAGGGAAACCCGGCCTCCCGCATGAACTCGGTCCTGCCAATCTCGAACCAGCGGAGATAGTTGGCATAATAGGCGACGCCCATCTGGTCCGTGTCGCCATAGATGACACGATAAGGGGTGATGTTCTTCACGGGCGGTCCGTAGGGTGTCCCGGAGTCGACCGGACACGACCGGACACGACCTGTGTCGTGTCCGACACGACACTAGGTCAGTTGTCGGCTTTTCCGGCCGGCGGAGTGGGCTGATTGAAGTCCCAGCGGTCACGGCTGGGTACCCGGACGTCCACCGAACCGTCCCCCCGGATCACGTGGAAGGTGATGAGGTCCCCCGCCCGTTTCTTCCAGACTTCCCGGTAGAGCTGGGGCCGCGTCTGCACTTCCTGGTCCTCCACGGTAAGGATGATGTCGCCCTGTTTCAGGCCGGCCGTTTCCGCGGGCCCCGACGGAGTGACCCCGGTGACCACCACGTGGCCTCCGAGAGATTGAGGGTACAAGCCCAGCCATGGGCGGGGCGGCCGGCTCCGGACGCGCCCGAACCGCTTCAGCTCATCCGCGTCCCGAAGGTAACACTCCACGGGGATGGCCAGGGTGAACTTCGCGATTTCGTTCAGGTTCAGGGATACGACCCCCATGAGACGGCCGCGGGAGTCGGCCAATGTGCCCCCGCCGAAGCCCGGATTGAAGGCGCTCACCCGGATGGAGCGTTCGAGCAGGTATTCCCACTGTCCGTCGTAGCCCTCGAGGGACGTCACAATGCCGTCGCTGACCCGCCGGTTGTTCTGTCCGCTGCTGGCGATCATGAACGCGGGTTGGCCCGCGGTGACGGATTCCGCCGGCCGCAGGAAAGGGAGGTCGACGGCGTCGATGCTGACCAGCGCGAGACCGGTGTCGAAGTCCTGCGCCGTGAGGCGGCCCGGGTACTGCTTCCCGTCCGACAAGGTCACGGTAATGGCCTCGGCTCCGTTGACGACATAGTTGACCGTCAGGATGGTGCCCGCGGGATCGACGATGGTCCCCGACCCCATCCTCTCGGTGCCCAGGTTGCGGGCGGAAGGATGGCGTGACGGCACCCTCGTGTTGAGGTCCACCGTAGCCAGGAGCACCGCATGCAGCAGACCCAACCGTGCGTTCACGTGCTTACCTCCGACGGGCTCCCCTGTCCGGGGAACGAGGATACAAGGCCCAGTGGCCTCAGGCCCTAGTGCGTTAGCAGAAACGTTCCGGGTTCACAAGGTAAGGTATCGGGCGTCAAGTTGACAAGCGCGGCTCGGGCCGGTTATCAAGTTTCCCTGGACTGGAGTCGCCTTGAGAATTCCCATTGCCCGGATCGACACGGTTCCCAGGGAAAGCCGTTTCTCCGAGGTCCCCGACATCGCCCAGGAGGGACTCTCGGCGGCGGTACGCTTTCCCTCGCCGATCCACGTGAACGTGACCTGCTACCGGTCCGGCCGGGAGGTCTTCTTCCACGGTGGACTCGAGGGGGAGGTCGAAGGAGACTGCAGCCGTTGTCTGGAAAGCTTCCCTTTCGTGATCGAAAAAAAGTTCGACTTCGTGTTGACCCCGGACCCCCTTCCTACTAATAAAAACAAGGAACTCACGGAAGACGAAATGGGCCTGAGTTTCTACTCCGGGGAGGATATCGACCTCTCGCCCTATATCCGTGAGCAGACGTTGCTCGCCTTGCCCCTCCGGCCGCTGTGCAGTGAAGGCTGTCGCGGCCTGTGCCCCGGTTGCGGTGCAGAGCTGAACCGGACTGGTTGTGAGTGCACGTCGCCGGGGGACCCCCGTATGGCCGTATTTCGTAATCTCCGATTGGACCGGTAGCAGCGTAGCGTGGCGAACCGGCGACAATGAACACGTAGAACGGAAACCAGACATGCCCGTACCCAAGAGACGAACATCGAACAGCAAGAGAAACAAGCGCCGATCCCATGACGCCATTGCGGTTCCGCAGTGGATAACGTGCTCGCGCTGTGGTGAAGCGACCCTGAGGCACAGAGCCTGTGCCGGTTGCGGCTACTACAAGAACCGGTCCGTGACCCCCGGCGAAGAGACCTAGGCCTACCCCTCGCTTGTCCGTGATGCGGCGCATTATCGTTGACGCGATGGGCGGTGACCACGGCCCGGGCGTTGTCGTCGCGGGCGCCCTCCAGGCCGTGGACGAATACGGGGTGGAGATCACCCTGGTAAGCCAATCGGACGCCGTGGAGTCCGAGCTTTCGCGTCACAAATTCAACCCGTCTGCCGTGCGCGTCGTGCCCGCTGCGACCTCCATCGACATGCACGCCTCCCCCACCCGTGCGCTGAAGCAGAAGGATTCTTCCATGAGGGTCGCCTTCGATCGTTTGAAGGCCGGTGAGGGAGACGCGGTGGTCAGCGCGGGGAATTCCGGGGCGATGATGGCCATCGGGATGTTCGTGCTGGGCCGGCTGCCCGGGGTGGATCGGCCGGCGATCCTGACGGTCAGTCCGTCGCTTTCCGGCGGCACGGTTCTCCTCGACGGAGGGGCCAATACGGACTGCAAGCCGCGGCAACTGGAACAGTTCGCGCATATGGGCGCCATCTACGCGGAGAAGATCCTCGGGACCTCGAATCCCCGGGTGGGCGTCCTGAGCAACGGGGAAGAGGACGGGAAGGGCAATGACCTCACGCGGGAGGCGGTCCGTGAACTGCGCTCCGCCGGCCTCAACTTCGTGGGCCACGTGGAAGGCCGTGACATCACCAACGGCCGGGTGAACGTGGTGGTCTGCGACGGTTTCACGGGCAACGTGGCGTTGAAGACCATGGAGGGACTCGGACAGTTCGTCTCCACCGTCCTGAAGAGTGCGTTCCGGAAAAGTCTGCTCAGCCGCGTGGGCTACCTGCTGTGCCGGCGGGCCATTACACAAGCCTATGACCGTGTCGACTACGCGCAATACGGCGGCGCCCCCCTGGTGGGCCTGAACGGCGTCGCCATCGTCGCCCACGGGGGCTCGTCGGCCAGGGCGATCAAGAACGCGGTGCGAGTGGCGGCGGAAGCCGTGTCACAGGACATCAACAGCTATATCGTGAACGCGCTGAATCGGGAATCCTGATGACGGATGAGAGAAACATCGCATTCGTTTTCCCCGGGCAGGGTTCACAGGCCGTGGGCATGGGTCAAGCCCTGTGCGACGAGTTCGCGGAGGCCGGAGCCGTTTTCGAGGAAGCCGAGGATGCCCTGAAGCTGGGCCTGCGCGAGTTGTGCTTTCACGGCCCCGAAGCCGACCTGAACCGCACCGAATATACCCAGCCGGCCATCCTGGCGGTGTCCGTGGCCGCGCTCCGGGTTCTCGAACGGCGTTGTGGACTGAAGCCGGCGTGGGTGGCCGGACACAGCCTCGGTGAGTACAGCGCCCTCGTTTGCGCGGGGGCGTTCACGTTGGCGGATGCGGTCACCGTGGTCCGGCAGCGGGGCCGCCTGATGCAGGAAGCCGTGCCCCAGGGTGAGGGAAGCATGGCGGCGATACTCGGGCTGGATGCGGCCGCGGTGCGCGACGTTTGCGAGGCGGCCGCGGACGGTGAGGTGGTTGCGCCGGCCAACCTCAACGGGGGCGGCCAGGTCGTCGTTTCCGGGACCCGTGGGGCGGTGCGGCGGGCGTCGCAACTCGCCCGGGACCGCGGCGCCAGGAGAGTGGTGGAGCTGGCCGTGAGCGCTCCTTTCCACTGCGCGCTGATGCGGCCCGCGGCGGAGGGGCTGCGGGCGGTGCTGGAAGACGTCGCGGTGCGGCCGTTGTCGGTGGGCGTCATCACCAACGCGGAGGCCGCCCTGAACTCCGACGCCGACCGCGTCAAGGCGCTTCTGGTGGAGCAGGTGGTGGCGCCGGTCCGGTGGGAGGAGTCGGTTGAGGCACTGAAGGAGCTTGGTTGCCGGTGCGCCGTCGAGCTGGGTCCCGGCAAGGTGTTGTCCGGACTCATCCGGCGCATCGATCGGCAGGTCCGGAACCTCAACCTGGAACAGCCCGGGGACCTGGACGGACTGCTCGCGGAGCTGGGAAGCTGACCATGGCCGCGACACCGCTTGCGGACAGGGTCGCCCTCGTCACGGGCGGCAGCAGGGGCATCGGCCGGGAGATCGTCCTGTGCCTTGCCGGGCTGGGAGCGCGGGTGGTCATCAACTACCGGGAGAACCACGAAGCGGCCGAAGAGGTGTTGGAGAAGGTCCTGGGCGAGGACGGCCGCGCCGAGTTGGCACCCTTCGACGTCTCCCGGCAGGACGAGGTCGAGGATGCCGTCAAGGGGGTCATTGACCGGCATGAAAAAGTTGATATTTTAGTCAACAATGCGGGGTTGAGCATCGACGGTTTGCTGCTGCGCCAATCCGCCCCTGACTGGGATCGGATCATCGACGTCAATCTCAGGGGGGTCTTCCATTGCACCAGGGCCGCCGGCAGGAGGATGATCCGGCAACGGTATGGCCGCATCGTCAATCTGACCTCGGTGGTGGGCCAGATGGGGAACGTTGGCCAGTCCGTATACGCCGCTTCCAAGGCGGGTATCGTGGGATTTACCAAATCCATGGCCAGGGAGCTGGCGCCGCGAGGGATTACCGTCAATGCGGTGGCTCCGGGTTTCATCGAGACGGAAATGACGGCGAGCCTCAACGAGGAAACCCGTGGCAAATACCTGGATGCGATTCCCCTCGCCCGGTTCGGTGGCGGGGATGACGTAGCCCGGACCGTGGCATTTCTGGTGGGCCCCGGGGGCGGATACATTACCGGACAGACCATCGCCGTCAACGGCGGCCTGTACATGTGACTCCGCGGGGCGGAGTGACGCATCCGGCCACCTGCAGGGCCGGCAGATATTTCGGATGTACACCCGTGTTCTTTGCGTGCAGGAATATCGGACACGGGGAAGGGCGCTTTCCGGCAGCGAAGGGCGTTTCCCACGATACGGAACAGGAGGTACGACATGGCGACAGACGTCGAGGCGAGGGTCAAGGAGATCATTTGCGAGCAACTGGGAGTGAGCGATGGAGAGGTCAGCCCCGAAGCGTCGTTCATCGAGGATCTGGGAGCCGACTCGTTGGACATCGTTGAGTTGGTCATGGCGTTGGAGGAGGAATACGAGATGGAGATCTCCGACGAGGACGCCGAAAAGATCAAGACGGTCCGGGACGTCATCGGATATATCGAGAGTCACCGTTAGCGCCGGGGCATCCATTGACGTAACCGGTCTCGTCCGTGGCTTATGAGGCAGGGACACCACCCCTTCGGGGCAAGGCGCGCTTGGCCGAAGAGGGATGTCCGCGGACGCGTTACGGCCTGAACAAGCACAGAGACGAGGGTACAAGATTGATTACCGCCAGCCTGGAGCAAGTCGATCCGGAAGTTTTTGAGGCGATCCGGAACGAGAGTGAACGCCTGGAGTCCAACCTGGAGTTGATCGCTTCGGAGAACGTGGTGAGCGAGGCGGTTCTCGAGGCCCAGGGTTGCGTCATGACCAACAAGTATGCCGAGGGTTATCCGGGCAGACGCTACTACGGCGGGTGCGAATACGTGGACGTGGTGGAGCGGCTGGCGGTGGAACGGGCCAGGGACCTTTTTGGGGCGGAGCACGTGAACGTCCAGCCGCACTCGGGAACCCAGGCCAATATGGCGGTCTACTTCGCGGTCCTGAAGCCCGGCGACACCTACCTCGGGATGGACCTCTCCCACGGCGGCCACCTGTCCATGGGCAGTTCGGTGAACTTCTCCGGCCGCCTGTACAACGTGGTGGCCTACGGCGTGTCCGAGGAAACGGAGACCATCGACTACGATGCCTTGGCGGAGTTGGCCCGTGAGCATCGCCCGCGACTCATCGTGGCGGGTGCGAGCGCCTATCCGCGGACCCTGGACTACGAAAGGTTCCGTGCCATCGCTGACGAGGTGGGGGCCTTGCTGATGGTGGACATGGCGCACATTGCCGGCCTGGTTGCCGCCGGTTGCCATCCGAGTCCGGTTCCCCATGCGGACTTCGTCACCACGACCACGCACAAGACGCTGCGCGGGCCGCGTGGAGGGATGATTCTCTGCCGGGAGGAGCATGCCAAGACCCTCAACAGCCGTGTTTTCCCGGGCATGCAGGGAGGTCCCCTCATGCACATCATCGCGGCCAAGGCAGTCGCCCTGAAGGAAGCCGCCGCTCCGGAGTTCACGAGCTATCAACGGCAGATCGTGGCCAACGCAAAGGCTTTGGCCGGGGCATTGACCGCGCGAGGTTTTCGTCTCGTCTCCGGCGGCACCGAGAACCATCTGATGCTCATGGATCTGCGGGACTCGGAGCTCACCGGGAAGCTCGCCCAGGAAACGCTGGAGCAGGCCGGGATCACCGCCAACCGGAACACCGTTCCCTTCGAGACCCGCTCGCCATTCGTGACCAGCGGGGTCCGCATCGGGACGCCGGCCGTCACCACCCGCGGCATGAAGGAGCCGGAGATGCAGGCTATCGCCGAGTTGATCCAGCGGGGTCTCGCCCATGTCGGGGACGGGGACGGCCTGGCCGCCGTCGCCGCCGAGGTCCGGACGCTGTGCGAGCGCTTTCCCGTCTACCGCAAGAGCGCCATGGCGCCGGCGGTGGGGGCCTGATCGCGGGCCGCAGCCGGGCCGCCATGTCCCGGAAACCCCAGGCACACCATGAAGTGTCCTTTCTGTCGCCAGTCCGATAATCACGTCATCGATTCCCGTCTGGGAAAAGACGGGGAGATGATCCGGCGGCGCCGCGAATGCATCGCCTGCTCGCGCCGCTTCACCACCTACGAGCGTGTGGAAGAAGCCATGCCCATGGTGGTGAAGAAGGACGGACGCCGGGAGGCTTTCGACCGGCTCAAGATCATCAACGGCCTGAAACGCGCCTGCCAGAAACGCCCCGTCAGCATGGACGCCATCGAGGCCATCGCCGACCGCATCGAGCGCGGGATCCAGGAGCGGGGAGAGAAGGAGATACCGGGCGCGATCGTCGGCGAGGCAGCGATGCGCGAGCTCCACGATACCGACCCGGTCGCCTATGTCCGATTCGCCTCGGTCTATCGTTCCTTCAAGGACCTCGACGAGTTCATGGTGGAGCTGGAAGACCTGCTTAGCGAGCGCAAGCATCGGACCGGCGACAAGCCTCCTCGCAAAGCGCGCAAGACGCGCCGGAAACCCTTGCCTGCCGGCGGCGCCTGATCCGGGAGGCTGTCTTCCCACACGGACCATGCCCCAGGAAACGGATGAGCGTTACATGCGGGCGGCTCTCAGGCTGGCGCGCAGAGCCGCCGGCAGGACCAGCCCGAATCCCATGGTGGGAGCGGTGGTGGTGCGGGGCGGCCGGATCGTGGGGCGCGGCTACCATGCCCGGGCCGGCGACGACCACGCGGAGGTCGTGGCCCTCCGGCAGGCGGGTGACGCCGCCCGCGGCGCCACGCTCTACGTCAATCTGGAGCCCTGCAGCCACCTCGGCCGTACGCCGCCGTGCGCCAATGCCGTCATCGAGGCAGGCGTCGGGCGCGTAGTAGCGGGCATGGTGGACCCCAATCCCGCGGTGGCGGGCCGCGGGGTGAGCGCCCTCAGGGACGCCGGGGTCCGGATCGAGGTGCCGGTGCGGGAGGAGGAGTGCCGACGGCTGAACGAGGCCTTCGTGAAGCACGTCACTCGCGGGCTTCCTTTCGTCACGCTCAAGCTGGCCGCCTCCCTGGACGGCAGGATCGCCGCCGCCAGCGGAGATTCCAGGTGGGTGACGGGACCCGCCGCGCGCAAGCATGTCCACCGGCTGCGCAACGAGGTCGATGCCGTGCTGGTGGGCTCGGGAACGGTATTGGCGGATGATCCGCAGCTCACCTGCCGGCTGCCGGGAGGACGAGACCCCTGGCGCGTCGTGCTGGACCGCCGGTTGCGTACACCGCTCACTGCCAAGCTGGTCCGCCATCCACGGCCGGAGAAGACGGTGCTGATCGCCGGAAACGACGTTCCCGCTGTCCGCAGGAAGCGACTCGAAGACCTCGGAGTCCAGGTGTGGAGCTTCCCGGTGAGCCGGGGCCGGATCTCCTTCCGACGCGTGCTGCGGAAGCTGGCCCGCGCGGGGGTGATGAGCGTCATGGTCGAGGGCGGCGCCGTGACCGCGGGCCGGGCCATCGCGGACAAGGTGGTGGACAAGGTGCTGTGCTTTTACGCACCGAAGTTCATCGGCGCCGAAGGCCTGCCCATGGTGGGGGACCTCGGTATAACGCGAATGCGCCAGTGTCCGCGCTTCGAGAAGCCGGTGGTCAGGCGGTTCGGCGAGGATATCCTGGTATCGGCCTATCTGTGAAAGCCCGCCTTTCTCCGATTACCACCTCGCAACGGTCCGGATCGAAATAACTGCCCGCCGCGTCTTCTCGGACCTTCCTGCCGCCGGTAACGTTACGAATAATGACTTGGGGATTATGGTCGCCGACCGGGAGATGCCTCAAGCCCTCCAGCGCAGGGGGCAGGTTTGCTGCCGTCAAGTTTGCTAAACTCTCCTCAAGGTCCCTTTGGATATGAGCTATCTTCATATAGATAACCTTCTATAAATTTAGATATTAAGTGGATAATATCAGGATCTTAGCAGGACTCATCGAACATGTTTACGGGACTCATCGAAGATGCCGGCAGGGTCTTTCGCTGGCGCGCCGGCGCCGAGGGCGGAGAGCTCACGTTCGAAACCGCGCTGCCCGGGCGGGAGATCTCGCCGGGCGACAGCATCGCGGTGAACGGGTGTTGTCTGACGGTGGTCAAGAAGACCGGGCGGCGGCTCACCGTGGACGTCTCGCCCGAGACCCTCAGGCGGACGAACCTCGTGGACCTGAACGAAGGCGACGCCATCAATCTGGAGCGGCCCCTCAGGGTCAGCGACCGGCTGGGGGGGCATTGGGTCACGGGACACGTCGATGCCGTGGGACAGATCACGCGCATTGACAAGAGCGGCGAATTCACCGTCTTTCGTTTCCGCGCCGCGGCGGCCGTGGGCGGGCTTCTGGTCCCCAAGGGCTCCATCGCGGTGGACGGTATCAGCCTGACCGTCAACGAGTGCACGTCACGCTCTTTCTCGGTAGCCATCATACCGTTCACGCTGGCGCATACGAATTTGCAGACCCGTGGTGTTGGTGATAGAGTCAACCTTGAAGCCGATATCATCGGAAAGTACGTCCTCCAATTCGTGAAGGCCTATCGCACGCGCGCGCCGAAGTCCAAGTGACCTCAACGGCCGGACAGCACGCTTGACACGCCCATGTCACTGACGCCCATCGAAACCATCCGGGAAGAGCTCCTACAGGGTCGCCCGATCCTGCTTGTGGACCAGGCCGGCGACGATGGTGTGGGTTTTGTCTGCATGCCGGCGGAGAAGGCGACCCCCGAGCAGGTCAACTTCATGCTGCGCCATGCCAGGGGCGTTCCGTATCTGGTCATGGAAGCCCGGCGGATACAGAAGCTCGGATTCGACGTGCATGCCGGGGCGAACTCCGTTCCGGGACAGGCTCCGGTCGGAGCTCCCATCGGGGCCAACTCCACCCTGGGGATCGAGGTCTCGGCTGCCGGCAGGGCCCACACCATGCAAACGGCCGCCCGGGACGACGCGGAGTCCCGCGACTTCGTGACCCCCGGCAACGTGTTGCCGGTGCGGGCCGGCAAGGGTGGCGTGCTGGTCAAGGCGGGCCCGGCCGAGGCCGCCGTGGATCTTGTGGCGCTCTGTGGATTGCCGGCCGTGGCGGTGATCTGCCAGGTCCTGGGCGATGACGGGGCCATCGCGGTGGGAGGCGATCTCAAGGCCTTCGCCGGCGAGCACGGTCTGCGGATCGTGTCCATCGTGGAACTCATCGCCCACCGTCTCCGCAACGAAGCCACGATTCGGAAGGTCTGGGAGGAGGACTTCCCAAGCATTCACGGCAAGTCTTTCAAGGCGATTCTCTACCGGACCAACCTCGACCCGTTCGAGCACATGGCCCTGGTGAAGGGCGAGGTGAGCGGCCGGGACGACGTCGTGGTCCGGGTGCATTCGGAATGCCTCACGGGCGACGTATTCTCCTCGGAACGGTGTGACTGCGGCGATCAGTTGCGCGCGGCCATCCGCATCATCGATCAGGAAGAGTGCGGCGTCATCGTTTACATGCACCAGGAGGGCCGCGGTATCGGCCTGACCAACAAGATCAAGGCGTACGCGCTGCAGGACCAGGGGCGGGACACGGTGGAGGCGAACCTGGAGCTGGGGTTCGACGTGGACCTGAGGGATTACGGGGTCGCGGCGGAGATACTGCGCCATCTCGGCATCCAGCGGCTTCGCCTGTTGACCAACAACCCGCGCAAGATCGTCAGCCTGGAAGGCTACGGTTTGTCGGTGAGCCACCGGGTGCCTCTCGAGGTTCAGCCCCACGGCGGCAACGCCGGCTATCTGCAGACGAAGCGCGACAAGCTCGGGCATCTCCTGACCAACGTCGAGTAGCCCGCTGAAGGTGCCGGCCATGGGAGTGATCGAAGGGAAACTGGACGCCACCGGGATGAGGTTCGGCATCATCGCCAGCCGATTCAACGGCTTCATCACGGAGAGGCTGCTCGACGGCGCCGTAGGCGCCCTGAGGCGGCACGGCGCGAACACGGACGAAAACGTGGACGTGGTTTGGGTCCCCGGCGCCTTCGAGATATCCTTTTGCGCCCACAAGATGGCGGCAAGCGGCAAGTACGACGCGCTGATCTGCGTCGGGGCGGTCATTCGCGGCGAAACGGCCCATTTCGACTACATCTGTGGGGAAGCCTCTCGAGGCGTGGGCAATGCCATGAACCAGTACGGTATTCCCATCGCCTTCGGCTTGCTGACCACCAATACGGTGGAGCAGGCCGTGGACCGGGCCGGGGCGAAGATGGGCAACAAGGGTTTCGAGGCCGCGGTCACGGCCATTGAAATGGCGAGCCTGAGCAAAGAGCTCTCCTGACATCCCGCGCTCCGGTTCCAACGTCACGATCCGATGGTAGGTATTCGCCGCAAGGCCAGGGAGCTGGCGGTGCAGGTGCTCTATCAGATGGAGATCACCGGCGACCCCTCTCCCACCGGTCCGGACAGTTTCTGGGGGCATTTCCCGTCACGCCCCGGAGCCCGGGATTTCGCCCAGCGCCTGGTCGCCGGCACGGTGGAGCACCGGGTGGAGATCGACGGACTCATCGAGAACGCCGTCGAGAACTGGAAGCTCGGCCGCATGTCGAAGGTCGACCTCATCATCCTTCGGCTGGCCACCTACGAGTTGCTCTTTTGCCCGGACATCCCGTTGAACGTCAGCATCGACGAAGCCATCGAGATCGGCAACCGCTACGGGTCCGACGATTCCTCGACCTTTATCAACGGGGTACTGGACCAGGTAGCGGACGCCAACGGACTCAAGGAGAATGAGCGGTCGGAACCATGATCGAGAAATACGAGTTCTGGACTATCGAAGAGAGATGGCAGAGCGAATGGGAAAGGCTCGAGAGCTTTCGGGTCGGTGAGGACTCCGCCCTTCCCAAGTACTATCTGTTGGAGATGTTTCCCTATCCGTCGGGCCGCATACACATGGGTCACGTACGGAACTACTCCATCGGGGACGTGATCGCGCGTTACAAGCGCATGCGCGGGTTCAACGTGCTCCATCCCATGGGCTGGGACGCCTTCGGGCTCCCGGCGGAAAATGCCGCCATCGCCAACAAGGTCCATCCGGCGCGCTGGACCGTGGAGAATATCGACTACATGCGGGCCCAGCTCAAGAAGATGGGCTTCAGCTACGATTGGGTCCGTGAGCTGGCGACCTCCGATGCGAGCTACTATCGCTGGGAGCAGGTGTTCTTCCTGGAGATGCTCGAACGCGGCCTGGCGTACAAGAAAAGCTCGGCGGTCAACTGGTGCAACGGCTGCCAGACCGTTCTGGCCAATGAGCAGGTGGTGGACGGCCGCTGTTGGCGTTGTGAGCATGAGGTGGTCATGCGGGAGCTGCCCCAGTGGTTCTTCCGCATCACCGCCTACGCCGAGGAGTTGCTGGCGGGATGCGACGAGCTCCAGGGGTGGCCCGACAAGGTGCTCACCATGCAGCGCAACTGGATCGGGAAATCCATCGGCGCCGAGATCCGCTTCCCGCTGGTGGACCGGGAGGGCGACCTGACCGTCTTCACCACCCGTCAGGACACCATCTACGGCGCGACCTCCGTTTCCCTGGCCGCGGAACACCCCATGGCCCTGGAGCTTTCGGAAGGTACGCCGCAACAACAGGCGGTTCAGGAGTTCGCCCAACGGGTGAAGCGGATCAGCCACTCCCGGCGCGGTGACGTCGAGATGGAGAAGGAGGGGATCTTCACCGGGTCGTACTGCATCAACCCGTTCACCGAGGAGAGGATTCCCATCTACGTCGCCAACTTCGTGCTCATGGAGTACGGCACGGGCGCGGTCATGGCGGTTCCGGCCCATGACCAGAGAGACTTCGAGTTTGCCGGGAAGTACGACCTTCCGGTCCGTCCGGTGATCCACCCGCGCGGCGCCACGCTGGTCGCCGAGGACATGACGGAGGCGTATACGGCCGACGGGGTGATGGCGGACAGCGGCAGCTTCAGCGGCCTGGGCAGCGAGGAAGGGCGCGGCCGGATCGCCGCGTTCCTGGAGGAGCGGGACTGGGGCAAGGGCACGGTCCGTTACCGGCTGCGGGACTGGGGCATCTCCCGCCAGCGTTACTGGGGCGCGCCCATCCCGGTGGTCTATTGCGACGGCTGCGGCATGGTCCCGGTTCCCGTGGAGGAGTTGCCGGTGCGGCTCCCGACCAATGTGGAGTTGACGGGAGCGGGCGGCTCGCCGTTGGCCAATCTTCCGGATTTCTACGAGACTGCCTGTCCGACCTGCAAGGGGCCGGCCCGCCGAGAGACGGACACCATGGACACGTTCGTGGAATCGTCGTGGTACTTCGCGCGCTACGCCTGCCCGGACGAGGACCGTCAACCGCTGGACCGGGAACGAGCCGCCTACTGGATGGCCGTGGACCAGTACGTGGGCGGCGTCGAACACGCGGTGCTGCACCTGCTGTATGCCCGCTTTTATACCCGCGTTCTGCGGGATATGGGCTGGCTGTCCGTGACGGAACCCTTCACCAATCTCCTGACCCAGGGCATGGTCATCAAGGACGGGGCCAAGATGTCCAAGTCGAAGATGAACGTCGTGGACCCGGACGAGCTGATCCAGCGCTACGGCGCGGACACGGCGCGTCTGTTCACGCTGTTCGCGGCCCCGCCGGAAAAGGACCTGGACTGGAGCGATCAGGGGGTCGAGGGAGCCCACCGGTTCCTGAACCGCGTGTGGCGCTTCGCCATGGGCCACCGGGAGCGTCTGGCAGGTGTTGCCGCGGATTCGAGCCGAGTCCCGTCCGCGGAAGCGCTCAAGGAGTTGCGCCGCCGGATCCACTGGACCATCAAGAAGGTCACGGACGACATCGAGCAGCGGTATCACTTCAACACCGCCATCGCCGCCATCATGGAGTTGCACAACACCCTGGGCGCGGTGAGCCCCGAGGATCTCGATGGCGAGGGCGCGGCTGCGTTGGTGAAAGCGGCCCTGGAGACCGAGATCGTCCTGCTGGCGCCGTTCGTGCCGCACATTACCAGCGAGCTGTGGCGCCAACTGGGGCACGCCGAAGACCTGGCCGCCGTGGAGTGGCCGGAGTACTCCGAGGAGGCCCTGGTTGAGGAGAGCCGTCTCATCGTTGTGCAGGTCAACGGGAAGCTGCGCGGAAAGATCTCGGTCCCGGTGGACGCCGGCGCGGAACACATCGAGTCCGCCGCCTTGGCCGAGCCGCGGGTGGCGGGCTTCGTCGACGGCCGCCCGGTCCGGCGTATCGTGCAGGTGCCCGGCCGGCTGGTCAACATCGTGCTGGAGGGATGAGGGTTGAGCCGGTCATGCGCCTTGCCGTTGGTATGCTCGCTGGCACTGGCGCTGCTTGCGGGGGCGTGCGGCTATCGGTTCGTGGGTCCTGGTGCGGGGCTCCCCGATGACGTCCGCACGGTCTACGTCGAGCCGTTCCTCAATCGGACCCGGGCGGTAGGGCTGGAGGACGGCCTGGCGCTGGCGCTCCGCCGGGAGTTGGCGCGCCAGGAGTCGCCACGGGTGGTGGAGCGGTTCGAGGATGCCGACGCGGTTCTTTCAGGGGTCATCCGGCATTACGGAATCAGGGACGTCGCGGTCAACCGGTCCGACGAGGTGCTGCAGTTGGAGGCCCGGTTCGAGGTGGAGGCCACTCTCAGACGCCGGCAGTCGCGGGAAGTCCTTTGGCCGCGGCAGCTCATAAGGCTTCGCGAGGTTTATGACGCCGCGAGGGGAGCCGTGGTGCCCACTTCTTCCAGGTTTCTCCGGAACACGTTGAACGTGGAGGATGTCCGCCGGTTGACGGATGCCCGGCTGGCGGAGGACTCCCGCGCGGGAGCGAGGAAGAGGCTGCTCGAAAAGTTCGCCCGGGTGGTACGGGAACGGATGTCGGAGGGATTCTGACGTCGGCGCCGGCAGCCTACGCCTGGGTGCCGGCGGGTTCCGCTTGAGCGGGAGCTTCGGGTGTAACGGCGTGATGGGCAGCCCGGGCCAGACGGGACAGCTTTCTCGACGCCGTGTTGCGCTTGATGACCCCCTTGACCACGGCCTTGTCCAGTAGCCCGTTGACTTCCCGGATCTTCTCCGCGATGGCTTCCCGGTCGGCGGTCTCGATGGCCGTTCGTACCTTCTTGACCAGGGTCTTCACCCTGGACTGGAGGGCTTGATTGCGCTCATGGCGCCGGATGCTTTGTTGGTGCCGTTTGATGGCCGATTTGTGGTTCGCCAAGGGTACCTCCTGAAAGTCTTGGTTTGTAACACCGCATGAGTGATGAGTCAACGGTCAGCGAGCTCGGCAGGGTAGCCAAGGCGACGGGCGTCGTCGGTTCCCTGACATTCGTGAGCCGCCTTTCGGGCCTCGCCCGGGATATCGTCATCGGGTATCTTCTGGGGGCGCAAAGCGCGGCCGACGCGTTCTTCGTTGCCTTCCGGATCCCGAACCTGCTGCGGCGCCTTACCGCCGAGGGGGCGCTTTCCGCCGGTTTCGTGCCGGTCCTGTCCGACTATCTGGCCAATCGGGGCCGCCGGGAGGCCGTCGAGGCAAGCCGCGTGATCGTGACCTTCGCGATCCTGTTCCTCGTCCTGCTTACCGTGGCGGGCCTGCTCTTCCCGGCGCCCTTGACCCGTCTGTTCGCGCCGGGGTTTTCCGCGACGCCGGAGAAGTTCTCCCTCACCGTGCGGCTGGTCTGGATCATGTTCCCCAGCATCTTCTTCGTCAGCCTCGTGGCTCTTGCCATGGGGTACCTGAACACCTTTCGCCACTTCATGGCACCGGCGGTGGCGCCGGTGCTGCTCAATCTGTCCATCATCGCGTCGGCTTTCCTCATCATCCCGCTGGTGTCCCAACCGGTCACGGCCCTGGCCTGCGGCGTCCTCCTCGGCAGCGCGGCGCAGTTCTTGCTGCAACTGCCCTTCCTCCACCGCCACGGGTTCTCCTGGCGGCCGAGCCTGGACTTCCGCAGCGCGGCGCTGCGCCGGTTCCTGCTGCTCATGGGGCCCGCGGTCATCGGCGCCGCCGTCTACCAGTTGAACGTGCTCGTGAGCACCATCCTGGCTTCGTTGCTGGAGCCGGGCAGCGTTTCCTATCTCTACTACGCCGACCGGTTGCTGCAGTTTCCCCTGGGGGTCTTCGCCGTCGCCCTGGGCACTGCCGCGTTGCCGAGCTTCTCGTCGCTGGCGGCGCGCGACGACGTGGCCGGGTTGAAGACGACGCTTTGCTACTCGCTGCGGATGGTGAACTTCGTCTCGCTTCCGGCGGCCCTCGGATTGATGGTCATCGCCGTGCCGGCATTCTCGCTGCTGTTCCAGCGGGGCGCGTTCGACGCCGCCGACGTGTTCGCCAGCTCCCGCGCGCTGGTCTTCCTGGCCATGGGCCTGTGGGCCGTCTCCGGCGCGCGCGTGCTCGTTCCCATGTTTCACGCCATGCAGGACACCCGGACGCCGGTCCGGGTGGCGTTCTGGACCTTTGCGCTGAACCTGTTGCTGAGCGTGGCGCTGATGGGCCCCGTGAACGTTTCGGCGGGGGACAATGCGTTCGTTCTGACGGTCGCGGCCCTCGGCCGGGGCGTGGGTGTGCTGAGCCTGTCTTATGCGGGGTTGGCGCTGGCCAACTCGTTGTCGGCAACGTTTCAGTTCACGGCACTCATGTGGCTCGTGGCGCGCCGGCTCGGAGGATTTCAGTGGGGCGACTATCTTTCGTCGCTGTGGCGAAATCTCATGGCCGCCGCGGTGATGGCGGGTCCGCTGTTGTGGATGGCGCGTCAAACGAACTGGGACACGGGTACGCTGGCGATGCAAGCGATGGGCTTCGCCGCCTTGGTGGCGGGCGGAGTGGCGCTTTACGCGATGGCTGCGAGGCTGTTGGGAAGCCCGGATTGGTCCGTGGCCCGTAGCATGGGCGCCGCTCTCATGGGGCGGATCCTCGCGCGGGCGAAGAGGTAACGTGACGCCGTGCGACGCCACGTTTCGCCCTTCGGCGGGATGCTACTTCGTCATGGACTTTTCGAACATGGCCTCGGCCTTGGCGGCGGCGGCTTCGGCCCGCGCGGCGGCGTCGCCTG
Organism: uncultured Binatia bacterium (SeqCode); assembly: GCA_965218305.1. Taxonomy (GTDB): domain Bacteria; phylum Desulfobacterota; class Binatia; order UBA9968; family JAJDTQ01; genus JAJDTQ01. The sequence continues at coordinate 4,213,740 of OZ244617.1, forward strand.
CCTTGGCGGCGGCGGCTTCGGCCTGCGCGGCGGCGTCGCCTGCCTTGGCGGCGGCGGCTTCGGCCTTGGCGGCCGCGGCATCCGCGCTCTTGGCGGCCGCGCCCGCGCTCTTGGCGGCGGCTTCCGCCTTGCCGGTGGCGCTGCTCACAGCCTCGACGTTGACCTTATACTCGGGGTGCTCGTGCGGTTGAGCCGCACAACCGCCTAGCAGGGCGGCGATCCCCAGGCATACGGCGGATCGTACGAGGACTTTCTTGTAATTGGCTGAAAAGTTCACGGTTGCCTCCTTCCATGTCGTTGAGGTTGATGACATCGTGGGATTGATTGATCTCTTCAGTATATGAAAACACACTTGTACCCTGATTTGTCCGCCAGTTCAACTGATGTGGTCCCATGACTGATATTCTGCCGAAGATCACTGATGAAATGGACCGGGTGCGCTCGTGCCTGATCCGGTCCCTGGCGCCGGTGCTGGTTCTCTTCGTCGCCGCTTTCCTGCTCGCCCCGCAACTCTTCGAAGTCCTGGTGGAACCCCTCCGAAGCCGCCTCCAGCAGGGACAGAGCCTCATCGGTACGGGTGTGGCGGAAGTCTTCTTCGTGGAGATCAAGGTGGCGCTCCTCGCCGCCTTGATGGCCGGAAGCCCGGTCATCTTCTACCAGGTGTGGCGTCTCGTGGCGCCGTTGTTCGGCGCCGGCGGCAGGAAGGCCTATGCGGTGGGCTTCGTCGGGACCGCCTCGCTGTTCTTTCTGTCGGGTGTGTTCTTCTGCTACCAGGCCGTGCTGCCCCTGGCGTTTCTGTATTTCCTCGATCAGTACGGTGCCATCAGCGTCAATCCGGAGATCCGCGTGGCGGAGTATTTCTCCTTCTTTTTCCGCATCGTCATCGCCTTCGGGATAACGTTTCAACTGCCCGTATTCACGTTCTTCATGGCTCGTACCGGGGCCTGGAACCACCATTTCCTGTGGCATCATTTCCGCTACGCCCTGCTGGTGATGTTCGTGCTGGCGGCCGTGCTGACGCCTCCGGACGTGGTCTCACAACTCCTGCTGGCCGGCCCGCTGATCGCGCTCTACGTGCTCAGCATCGGGATCGCGTATCTCTTCGGGCGCAAACCGCCCGAATGAGCTCTCTCTCCGTTCGTCCCAGTGTCCTGTCCCTCCGCATCTCATCATGCGAATTAACCGGACAGGACACTAGTTTGGCGAAGCAAGGTCGGGGGGTGCGTCAGTCCGCGTAGTCGGGCTCTTCGCGGTCCAGAATGCGTTTCAAGGCCGCGAAGTGACGCTCGGCCGGCAGGTTCTCCCCGCCGGCGCGTTGCCGGCGCAGGTAGTCGGTGGTTTCCCGGGACAGGTACCGGAGTTTGTGTCCGCCGGTATCCGCCAGCACCTGCACTTGGGCGGCGCGCTCCAGGAAGTACAACCGGTCAAAGGCCTCGGCCACGGTCCTGCCGGCGGTGATCACCCCGTGATTGGCCATGAACAGCACGTTCTTGTCCGCCATCACCTGAGCGATGCGCCCGCCCTCCGTCCGCTCGAGCACCAATCCGTTGTAGTCCTCGAGGTAGGCGACGTCGTTCTCGAACCGGGTGCTGCCCTGGTGCACCATCTCGAGGCGGCCTCCCTGCCGGCAGGCGATGGCGGTGGCGTAGGGCATGTGGGTGTGCAAGAGGCACCGAAGGCTCTCCGGGTTGGCCTGGTGCAGCGGCGCATGGATGTGAAGCGCGGTGGACTCCACCTCGTGCGAGCCCTCGAGGCGGTTGCCCTTGAAGTCCGTGAGGATGAGGTTGCTGGCCGTCACCTCCGTCCAGTGGAGCGGATAGGGGTTCAACAACATCACGTCGTCGCGCCCGGGCAGGAGGCAACTGAAGTGGTTGTCGATCCCTTCGTGAAACCCGAAGCGCACGGCGAGACGGTAGGCGGCGGCAAGATCCAGGCGAGCCTGCCTGGCCGCCTCCCGGTCGTACCAGAGCTTCTCTTTTCTCTTCGCCACTTGTGACACCTCTCGAATTCGTTCGACGTATGGGGCGCCGCGCATCGGCGTAGTGCCCGAAGTCGTGCAGGGGGAGTGTGTAACAATTGGGCTGCGGGCGCAAGCAGACAGCCGCATTCGTCCCCGTCTACCCCCGCCACCAACCTTCCAGAGCCTGGAGCCGCTTGATTACCAGCGTGCCAGCACCTAAACTGGCCGTGAGTGTCCCTCCGACCCTCCAAGTGCTCCGGTATGCATACCCTCGAACAGCTCTACAACAACTCCCTCGCGCTGCTGACGGACCTCTACCAGCTCACCATGGCGTACGCCTACTGGAAGTCCGGAACCGCCCAAAAGGAAGCGGTGTTTCACCTCTCCTTCCGTGAAAACCCCTACCACGGCGGTTTTGCGGTGGGTTGCGGGCTCGGGCACGTGGTCGGGGTGCTGAGGCGTTTCGGGTTCGACGCCAGCGATCTCGAGTACCTGTCGCAACTGCGGGGCAACGACGGCGAGCCGCTGTTCGCGGACGCCTTTCTCGACTATCTGCGGGACTGCCGGTTCGCCTGTGACGTGGACGCCATTCCCGAGGGGACGGTGGTGTTCCCGCACGAGCCCCTGGTGCGTGTCCGGGGACCTATCCTGCAGTGCCAGATCCTGGAGACGGTGCTGCTCAACATCATTTGCTTTCAGACCCTCATCGCCACCAAGGCGGCGCGGGTGTGCCAGTCCGCCCGCGGCGAGCCGGTGCTCGAGTTCGGACTGAGGAGGGCGCAGGGGTTCGACGGAGCGCTGGCGGCCAGCCGGGCGGCCTACGTGGGCGGCTGCGCGGGAACCTCCAACGCCCTTGCCGGCAAGCTCTTCGACATCCCGGTGAAGGGGACCCATGCCCACAGTTGGGTGCTGTCCTTCGACGACGAGATGGAGGCCTTCGACACCTACGCCGACGCCATGCCCAACAATTGTCTGTTGCTGGTGGATACGTTCGACAGCCTGAACGGCGTCCGCAAGGCGGTGGAGATCGGCCGCAAGCTGCGGGAGCGGGGCCACGAGATGGTGGGCATTCGACTCGACTCCGGAGACCTGGCCTTTCTCAGCATCGAAGCGCGCCGTATCCTGGATGAGGCGGGTTTCCCGGATGCGGTCATCGTCGGCAGCAACGATCTCGACGAGCACCTGATCGCGTCGCTCAAGGAGGAGGGCGCCCGCATCAACGTCTGGGGCGTGGGCACGAAGCTGGCCACCGGCTATGACCAGCCCGCTCTCGGGGGCGTCTACAAGTTGTCGTGCGTCAGGTCCGAGGGCAACGAGTGGATCAACAAGGTGAAGCTCTCGGAGCAGGCCATCAAGGTGTCGACGCCGGGGATCCTTCAGACGCGGCGTTTCCGCCGGGGGGACCGGTTCCTGGCGGACGCGATCTACGATGAGACCCTGGGTATCGCCGACGGCTGCACCATCGTCGACCCCATGAACATGACCCGCAGGAAACACATCTCCGGCGGCACCGAGTGCGAGGATCTGCTGATCCCGGTGTTCCGTGAAGGCGGGCTGGTCTACGACGTGCCGTCCGTGCACGCGGCGAGGGCGCGGGCCCAGGCCGAGCTGGCGGGTTTCCACAACAGCATCAAACGCCGGGTGAATCCGCACGAATATCCGGTGGGCCTCGAAGCGCGGCTCCACGAAATGAAGACCCGGCTCGTGCTGCAGGCCCGCGGGGTAAACGGAGCCGGTTAGCCGGCGATCCGAAGCCGGGCGCCGCGTGCTGCCGCTCTTCCGTGTTTCCCTGATTCAGGCCACCCTTATGAAGACCCTCGAAACGCTCCGTACCTTGGCCGGCCAGGTTGGGCGGCAGCGCCTCCGGCTCCTGGGTTTCATCACCCTGGCCCATACCGTCATCCACTGGTTCATGCAGCTCTTGCCCGTGCTGGGGCCGGTCTTCAAGTCGAGCATGGGACTCAAC
>CBDCKO010000001.1:0-34065 GCA_965218305.1 uncultured Binatia bacterium (SeqCode)
GCGGCGTCGCCGGCAATACCGTCCAGGCCTATCGCCGCGATCTGGAGAAACTGCACGCCTACCTGGCGTTGCAGGGCATGACCAATCCGCTGGACGTCCCGCCTCATTTGACCGGGTTTCTGAATCATCTGCGCGCGCAACAATTGTCACCGGCCTCGGTGTCCCGATGCCTGGCGGCCATCCGCGGGTTTTACCGGTTTCTCAGTGCGGAGCATGGGGCCCCGGAAGTGCTGTCACAATTACCCGGGGCGCCGAAGCAATGGATGAAACTGCCCAAGACGCTATCCGAATCCGATGTCACGGCCCTATTGGAATTGCCGGTTGGTCAAGGCCTGGAGGACATTCGGGATTCCGCCATGGTGGAGTTGATGTATGCGGCCGGCCTCCGGGTATCCGAATTGATCTCGCTGTCCCTGTCGGCGGTGAACGTGGAAGTGGGGTACGTGCAAGCCACCGGGAAACGCGAGAAACAACGCCTGGTGCCCATCGGCGAACTCGCGCGCCAAAAGCTGGTGGCCTATTGCCGTGAAGTACGGCCGGCCTTGCTGAAAGGTCGATCGACGCCGGCGTTGTTCGTGACGAGACGGGGGGCGCCCATGACGCGCCAGAGCTTTTGGACCATTCTCCGGAAGCGGGCGTTCCGAGCCGGAATTCACAAGCCCATTTCTCCGCACATGTTACGCCATTCGTTCGCCACGCACCTGCTGGAACACGGCGCCAATTTGCGCGCCGTGCAAATGATGTTGGGCCATGTCAACATCGCCACCACCCAAATTTACACGCACGTCGAACACAAGCGGCTGAAGCAGGTCCATGACGAGCGGTTCCCCCGCAAACGCCGCCGCGGCTCCCCCGGCAAACCGGCCTCTCAGGAATAAGCGCCGTCACGGCAAAAACACGCTCTCAACATCCTCACCTTTCTCTTTCCGTCATCCCCGACCCCCCTCTGTCATTCCGAGCGTAGCGAGGAATCTGCCTTTTTCCTGCCTTCACCCCCGCGATCTCATCGCGCTATTTCCTGGCGCCTGCGGGCGAGGCTGCGCCGCAGTCCCGAAATCCAGTTGGGGGCGAGGACTGTTTGAGCGAAGCGAGTTCCGCAGCCCTCACAGTCGGGACTGGGGCAAAGGCACCCGGAGGGCCACGCCTGGGCGCCAATGGTTTTGGGTCCTTTTGCCGAAACAAAAGGACCTCGTCGCGCGGGGCCGAAACCCCGCAAGAATCTCCCTCTTGCTGTCATCCCCGACCCCGATCGGGGATCCAGGGCCTTTCTCTTTTGTCTTTCTCCCTCGCCTCTAGTCTGAAATTAGGCGAAGCCCCCGACATTTTTAATCGGGGAGCTGGGGTGAGGGAGCATTCTTATTTTCTGCACCCGCGCCATCCCGCAACGACCCCCCGCAGTTGCCAAAATTGAGCTATCCCTGAGCCCAAAATCTTTGAGTTTTACAGCCGCCGGCGATTCATCTATTTTAGATTGCTTATTCTTGAAATGAGCAAACGCTGGTATGGAGGCGCCTGAAATGGCGGCCTCCGCACCGGCACGGCAGACAGAAAGGGATGCCCATGCTGGCACCAGTCAGGTTGGCACAATCTTTGAAGAGAGAGAGAGAGAGAGAGAGAGAGAGAGAGAGAGAGAGAGAGAGAGAGAGAGAGAGAGAGAGAGAGAATTCTGCGGCTTCAGGCCCGAGTGCCGAGGCCATGACTGCGCCTTGGGCGCGAGAGCAGTCCGACCCGCCAGCGCCGCCTGACCGCCGGCCGCCCCGCCGGGGCGCGCATCCTTCCTCCCCCTCCGTCCGGGCGCGCGCCCGGCGCGGGATTCTCCGCCCGGGGCGGCTGCTCGCCGCCGCGGCGCTGCTCGCGCTCTCCGGCGCGCTCGCCCTCCCCGCCGCAGCCCAGACGACCGACCCGGTCTGGTCCACGACCATGACGGCGGGTGACACTCGGGTGGGGCACGGCTACGACGCGACCGACACGCCCGACACGCCCGCGATCGGGGCGCTCGACGACGACGATTTCAATTACGGGTCCTTGCCCTATAGGGTCCTTGCCATCGACGTGGCGACGAATGTCGTCAGATTCGCCGTCGAGCCGGGCGGACAACTTGCGGATGAAACCCTGACGCTGGAGATCGGCGGGCACGCGCTCGCATTCTCGGATCGACTCTCTGCCATCAGCATCGGCCAGAACATATATTGGATCGTTCCGGCCGCACTGGACGATCTGGAGACCGAGTTTCCGGTCGGGAGCACGGCGACGGTGTGCCTGCGCACGGCGACGCAGGTGTGTCCGACGGGGAGCATCGTGACGCCCCCGACCCTGCCGACGCTGAGCGTCGGGGATGCCGCGGGGACCGAGGGCGGCGACGTGACCTTCACGGCGACGCTGTCGGCAACGGCCACGGCGGACGTGATGGCGACCTGGACGGCGTCGATCGAGAGCGGCGACACAGCGGTCCTGGCGGATCTCGGGACGACGACGACGGGGCCGGTGATGGTCACGGCGGGCCAGACCACGGGAACGTTCATGGTGCCGACGGCGCCGGACGCCACGAGCGAGGGGAACGAGACCTTCACGGTGACGCTCTCGGGCGTGTCGTCGAATGCGCAACTGGCGGCGGACGCGACGGCGACGGGCACGATCGCGGACGACGATCAGCCGACGGTGGGCTTCAGCGTAGATAGCGAATTCATTGTCGAGGAACGTGGAGAGGTCGAATTCGACGTGGTGCTCGACAAGGCGAGCACCGTGCCGATCACGGTGGACTGGGAGACCCGCGCCGGCAGCGCGGAGGCGGACGTGGACTATACGGCGGCGTCGGGGATGCTGACGTTCGCGCCGGGCGACACGAAGAAGACCATCACCGTCGCCTTGATCGACGACGACCTTCTCGAAGACCTGGACGAATTCACGGTGCACCTGAGCGGGACCGACGACGCCCTCGTCACGCTCGGCAGATCCTCGACCATAGCCAAGATCATCGACCAGGACAGGGCGACGATAACGGTTGCCGAGGAAACCACGGTGGACGAGGACGCGGGGACGGTGACGCTCACGCTGACGGCGTCGGCGCAGACGACCACCGCCTACGTGTTCGACTATCGCACCGAGGACGGCACGGCAGAGGGGGGCGCGGACTACACGGCGGCGAGCGGGCAGGTGCGGTTCCCGGCCCTGGAGACGGAGCGGACGATCACGATCGTGATACTCGACGACACCGACGACGAGGACCGGGAGGACTTCAAGGTGCGGCTGTCCAATGCAACGGACCTGCGTATCGATCTTCCGGCCAGCCCCGCGCGCGTGCTGATCGAGGACAACGACGATCCGCCGACGGTGACGGTGGCGGACGCGGCGGCGACCGAGGGCGACAAGGTGGAGTTCACGGTGACGCTGTCGGCGCTGAGCGGCCTCGACGTGGAGGTGGACTACGCGACGACGGAGACGGACCCGCAATCGGCCGTCTCGGGCACGGACTTCACGGCGGCGAGCGGCACGCTGGAGATCGAAGCGGGCAACAGGACCGGGACGATCGAGGTCCAGACGACGGAGGACGACGCGAGCGAGAGCGCCGAGACCTTCACGCTGACGATTTCGAACCCGGATAACGCGACGCTGGGCGCGAAGGTCGCCGCCACGGGCACGATCAACGACGACGACGCGGCGAGCGTGACGGTGTCGGCGACGGCGCTGACCGTGACCGAACAGGACACGACGGGGGACAGCTACACGGTGGTGCTCGACACCGAGCCGACGCACGATGTCACGGTGACGGTCGGCGGGCACTCGGGCACGGATGTGAGCCTGAGCGCGTCCACCCTGACCTTCACCCCCTCGAACTGGGACCGGGCCCAGACGGTGACGGTGACGGCGCTCAACGATGACGACACGGCCGACGACGCGGTCACGCTGACCCACACCGCGACGAGCACGGACGGCAACTACAGCGGCATCACGATCGCCGGCGTGGCGGTGACGGTGACCGACAACGACACCACGGCGCCGGCCGTGACCCTGGTGCTGTCGGACGGTTCGATCGGCGAGAACGGCGGCGTCAGCACGGTGACGGCGACGGTGTCGCCGGCTTCGGCGGCGGCCTTCACGGTGACGGTGGCGGCGGCGGCGGTGTCCCCGGCGGTGGCCGCCGATTTCCGCCTGAGCGCGAACCGGGTCCTGAGCTTCGCCGAGAACGCGACCACGAGCACCGGGACGGTGACGATCACGGGCGTGGACAACGATGTGGACGCGGCGGACAAGACGGTGACGGTCTCGGGCGCCGTGTCGGCGGCCAGCGTGACCGCGCCGGCGACCCGGACGCTGACCCTCAACGACGACGACCTGCCGGTGGTGACGATCGCGAGGGACAAGAACGTGGTCAACGAGGATGACGGCGACGCCGGCTTCACGCTCACCCGCGTCGGGCTGACGGCAGGGACGCTGGCGGTGACGGTGGAGGTGACGCAGCAGGCGGACCGCGACCTGCTGCCGGACGGGGCGGAAGCGATGCGCACGGTGACGTTCGCGGCGGGCAGTGCGACGGCGGCGCTGGCGGTGGCGCTGGAAAACGACAACCTCAAGGAGGTGCTCGGCGGCGTCACCGTCGAGGTGCAGCCGGGCACTGCGTACACGGTGGGCGACCCGGCCTCGGCCACGGTGACCGTGGTCGATACGGACAACACAACGGCGACGCCGGCAAACCTGGTGGCGTCGCCTGGGGCGGGGGTCGGCGAGGTCACGCTGGCCTGGGACACGCATGCGTTGCACCTGCAGTTCGTCCGTCACCAGTACCGCTACAAGACGGACGGAGCCTACGGGGACTGGACGGACATTCCGAACAGCGGGCAACACAGCATCGGGGAAGGGGATGGTTCGAACCTGACCGGCTACACGGTGACGGGCCTGGTCGGCGGGCAGGCGCATACCTTCGAGGTGCGGACGGCCATTCCGCCTGCCGGTGGGAACCCGGGTATCTTCAGCGACTCCTCGAACGAGGACAGCGCGACGCCGCGCTCGGCGGCGGTGTCGTTCGAGGCGGCAACCTACTCGGTGGACGAGGGCGCCACGGTGGAGGTGACGGTGTCGCTCTCGGGCGCGCCGGGGCGCGAGGTGACGGTGGCGGTCACGGCGACGGCCGCGGGCGGCGCGACGGCGCAGGGCGAGACCGGGGCGGACTGGTCGGGGGTGCCGGAGAACGTGACCTTCGGGGCGACCGACACGGAGCAGAGCTTCACGCTGGCGGCGACCCAGGACATGGTGGACGACGACAGCGAGGGCGTGGTGCTCTCCTTCGGGACGCTCCCGGACGGCGTGACGGCGGGAACCCTGTCCGGGGCGACGGTGACGATCGTGGACGACGACGCGGCGGGCGTGACGGTGTCGGCGACGGCGCTGACCGTGACCGAAGAGGACACGACGGGGGACAGCTACACGGTGGTGCTCGACACCGAGCCGACGCAGGATGTCACGGTGACGGTCGGCGGGCACGCGGGCACGGATGTGAGCCTGAGCGCGTCCACCCTGACCTTCACCCCCTCGAACTGGGACGGGGCCCAGACGGTGACGGTGACGGCGCTCAACGATGACGACACGGCCAACGACGCGGTCACGCTGACCCACACCGCGACGAGCACGGACGGCAACTACAGCGGCATCACGATCGCCGGCGTGGCGGTGACGGTGACCGACAACGACACCACGACGCCGACCGTGACCCTGGTGCTGTCGGACGATTCGATCGGGGAGGACGGCGGCGTCAGCACGGTGACGGCGACGGTGGCGCCGGCCTCGGCGGCGGCCTTCACGGTGACGGTGGCGGCGGCGGCGGTATCCCCGGCGGTGGCCGCCGATTTCCGCCTGAGCGCGAACCAGGTCCTGAGCTTCGCCGAGAACGCGACCACCAGCACGGGCTCGGTGACGATCACGGGCGTGGACGACGATGTGGACGCGGCGGACAAGACCGTGACGGTCTCGGGCACCGTGTCGGCGACCAGCGTGACCGCGCCGGCGACCCGGACGCTGACCCTCGAGGACGACGACCTGCCGGTGGTGACGATCGCGAGGGACAAGAACGTGGTCAACGAGGATGAAGGCGACGCCGGCTTCACGCTCACCCGCGTCGGGCTGACGGCAGGGACGCTGGCGGTGACGGTGGAGGTGACGCAGCAGGCGGACCGCGACCTGCTGCCGGACGGGGCGGAAGCGATGCGCACGGTGACGTTCGCGGCGGGCAGTGCGACGGCGGCGCTGGCGGTGGCACTGGAGAACGACAACCTCCAGGAGGTGCTCGGCGGCGTCACCGTCGAGGTGCAGCCGGGCACTGCGTACACGGTGGGCGCCCCGGCCTCGGCCACGGTGACCGTGGTCGATACGGACAACACAACGGCGACGCCGGCAAACCTGGTGGCGTCGCCGGGGACGGGACCCGGCGAGGTGGTGCTGTCCTGGAACGCGCACGCGCTGCACGCCCGGTTCGTCAGACACCAGTACCGGTACAAGACGGACGGCGGCTACGAGGGCTGGACGGACATTCCGAACAGCGGGCAACACGACACCCCCACGGGAGAGGACGGTTCGAACCTGACCGGCTACACGGTGACAGGCCTGGTCGGCGGGCAGGCGCACACCTTCGAGGTGCGGACGGTCGGGCTGTTCAGCAAAACCAGCGACTCCTCGAACGAGGACAGCGCGACGCCGCGCTCGGCGGCGGTGTCGTTCGAGGCGGCAACCTACTCGGTGGACGAGGGCGCCACGATGGAGGTGACGGTGTCGCTCTCGGGCGCGCCGGGGCGCGAGGTGACGGTGCCGGTCACGGCGACGGCCGCGGACGGCGCGACGGCGCAGGGCGAGACCGGGGCGGACTGGTCGGGGGTGCCGGAGAACGTGACGTTCGGGGCGACCGATACGGAGCAGAGCTTCACGCTGGCGGCGACCCAGGACATGGTGGACGACGACAGCGAGGGCGTGGTGCTCTCCTTCGGGACGCTCCCGGACGGCGTGACGGCGGGAACCCTGTCCGGGGCGACGGTGACGATCAACGACGACGACGCGGCGGGCGTGACGGTGTCGGCGACGGCGCTGACCGTGACCGAAGAGGACACGGCGGGGGACAGCTACATGGTGGTGCTCGACACCGAGCCGACGCAGGATGTCACGGTGACGGTCGGCGGGCACTCGGGCACGGATGTGAGCCTGAGCGCGTCCACCCTGACCTTCACCCCCTCGAACTGGGACGGGGCCCAGACGGTGACGGTGACGGCGCTCAACGATGACGACACGGCCGACGACGCGGTCACGCTGACCCACGCCGCGACGAGCACGGACGGCAACTACAGCGGCATCACGATCGCCGGCGTGGCGGTGACGGTGACCGACAACGACACCACGACGCCGACCGTGACCCTGGTGCTGTCGGACGATTCGATCGGGGAGAACGGCGGCGTCAGCACGGTGACGGCGACGGTGGCGCCGGCCTCGGCGGCGGCCTTCACGGTGACGATCTCGGCGGCGGCGGTGTCGCCGGCGGTGGCCGCCGATTTCCGCCTGAGCGCGAACCAGGTCCTGAGCTTCGCCGAGAACGCGACCACCAGCACGGGCTCGGTGACGATCACGGGCGTGGACAACGATGTGGACGCGGCGGACAAGACCGTGACGGTCTCGGGCACCGTGTCGGCGACCAGCGTGACCGCGCCGGCGACCCGGACGCTGACCCTCGAGGACGACGACGCGGCGGGCGTGACGGTGTCGGCGACGGCGCTGACCGTGACCGAAGAGGACACGGCGGGGGACAGCTACACGGTGGTGCTCGACACCGAGCCGACGCAGGATGTCACGGTGACGGTCGGCGGGCACGCGGGCACGGATGTGAGCCTGAGCGCGTCCACCCTGACCTTCACCCCCTCGAACTGGGACCAGGCCCAGACGGTGACGGTGACGGCGCTCAACGATGACGACACGGCCAACGACGCGGTCACGCTGACCCACACCGCGACGAGCACGGACGGCAACTACAGCGGCATCACGATCGCCGGCGTGGCGGTGACGGTGACCGACAACGACACCACGACGCCGACCGTGACCCTGGTGCTGTCGGACGATTCGATCGGGGAGGACGGCGGCGTCAGCACGGTGACGGCGACGGTGGCGCCGGCCTCGGCGGCGGCCTTCACGGTGACGGTGGCGGCGGCGGCGGTGGCCCCGGCGGTGGCCGCCGATTTCCGCCTGAGCGCGAACCAGGTCCTGAGCTTCGCCGAGAACGCGACCACCAGCACGGGCTCGGTGACGATCACGGGCGTGGACAACGATGTGGACGCGGCGGACAAGACCGTGACGGTCTCGGGCGCCGTGTCGGCGACCAGCGTGACCGCGCCGGCGACCCGGACGCTGACCCTCGAGGACGACGACGCGGCGGGCGTGACGGTGTCGGCGACGGCGCTGACCGTGACCGAAGAGGACACGGCGGGGGACAGCTACACGGTGGTGCTCGACACCGAGCCGACGCAGGATGTCACGGTGACGGTCGGCGGGCACGCGGGCACGGATGTGAGCCTGAGCGCGTCCACCCTGACCTTCACCCCCTCGAACTGGGACGGGGCCCAGACGGTGACGGTGACGGCGCTCAACGATGACGACACGGCCAACGACGCGGTCGCGCTGACCCACACCGCGACGAGCACGGACGGCAACTACAGCGGCATCACGATCGCCGGCGTGGCGGTGACGGTGACCGACAACGACACCACGACGCCGACCGTGACCCTGGTGCTGTCGGACGATTCGATCGGGGAGGACGGCGGCGTCAGCACGGTGACGGCGACGGTGGCGCCGGCCTCGGCGGCGGCCTTCACGGTGACGATCTCGGCGGCGGCGGTATCCCCGGCGGTGGCCGCCGATTTCCGCCTGAGCGCGAACCAGGTCCTGAGCTTCGCCGAGAACGCGACCACCAGCACGGGCTCGGTGACGATCACGGGCGTGGACGACGATGTGGACGCGGCGGACAAGACGGTGACGGTCTCGGGCGCCGTGTCGGCGACCAGCGTGACCGCGCCGGCGACCCGGACGCTGACCCTCGAGGACGACGACGACGCGGGCGTGACGGTGTCGGCGACGGCGCTGACCGTGACCGAAGAGGACACGGCGGGGGACAGCTACACGGTGGTGCTCGACACCGAGCCGACGCACGAGGTCACGGTGACGGTCGGCGGGCACGCGGGCACGGATGTGAGCCTGAGCGCGTCCACCCTGACCTTCACCCCCTCGAACTGGGACGGGGCCCAGACGGTGACGGTGACGGCGCGCAACGATGACGACACGGCCAACGACGCGGTCACGCTGACCCACACCGCGACGAGCACGGACGGCAACTACAGCGGCATCACGATCGCCGGCGTGGCGGTGACGGTGACCGACAACGACACCACGACGCCGGCCGTGACCCTGGTGCTGTCGGCCCGTTCGATCGGGGAGAACGGCGGCGTCAGCACGGTGACGGCGACGGTGGCGCCGGCCTCGGCGGCGGCCTTCACGGTGACGATCTCGGCGGCGGCGGTATCCCCGGCGGTGGCCGCCGATTTCCGCCTGAGCGCGAACCAGGTCCTGAGCTTCGCCGAGAACGCGACCACCAGCACGGGCTCGGTGACGATCACGGGCGTGGACGACGATGTGGACGCGGCGGACAAGACCGTGACGGTCTCGGGCGCCGTGTCGGCGACCAGCGTGACCGCGCCGGCGACCCGGACGCTGACCCTCGAGGACGACGACACGGCGGGCGTGACGGTGTCGGCGACGGCGCTGACCGTGACCGAAGAGGACACGACGGGGGACAGCTACACGGTGGTGCTCGACACCGAGCCGACGCACGATGTCACGGTGACGGTCGGCGGGCACGCGGGCACGGATGTGAGCGTGAGCGCGTCCACCCTGACCTTCACCCCCTCGAACTGGGACGGGGCCCAGACGGTGACGGTGACGGCGCTCAACGATGACGACACGGCCAACGACGCGGTCGCGCTGACCCACACCGCGACGAGCACGGACGGCAACTACAGCGGCATCACGATCGCCGGCGTGGCGGTGACGGTGACCGACAACGACACCACGACGCCGACCGTGACCCTGGTGCTGTCGGCCCGTTCGATCGGGGAGAACGGCGGCGTCAGCACGGTGACGGCGACGGTGGCGCCGGCCTCGGCGGCGGCCTTCACGGTGACGGTGACGGCGGCGGCGGTGGCCCCGGCGGTGGCCGCCGATTTCCGCCTGAGCGCGAACCAGGTCCTGAGCTTCGCCGAGAACGCGACCACGAGCACGGGCTCGGTGACGATCACGGGCGTGGACAACGATGTGGACGCGGCGGACAAGACCGTGACGGTCTCGGGCACCGTGTCGGCGACCAGCGTGACCGCGCCGGCGACCCGGACGCTGACCCTCGAGGACGACGACGCGGCGGGCGTGACGGTGTCGGCGACGGCGCTGGCCGTGACCGAAGAGGACACGGCGGGGGACAGCTACACGGTGGTGCTCGACACCGAGCCGACGCACGAGGTCACGGTGACGGTCGGCGGGCACGCGGGCACGGATGTGAGCCTGAGCGCGTCCACCCTGACCTTCACCCCCTCGAACTGGGACGGGGCCCAGACGGTGACGGTGACGGCGCGCAACGATGACGACACGGCCAACGACGCGGTCACGCTGACCCACACCGCGACGAGCACGGACGGCAACTACAGCGGCATCACGATCGCCGGCGTGGCGGTGACGGTGACCGACAACGACACCACGACGCCGACCGTGACCCTGGTGCTGTCGGACGATTCGATCGGGGAGAACGGCGGCGTCAGCACGGTGACGGCGACGGTGGCGCCGGCCTCGGCGGCGGCCTTCACGGTGACGGTGGCGGCGGCGGCGGTATCCCCGGCGGTGGCCGCCGATTTCCGCCTGAGCGCGAACCAGGTCCTGAGCTTCGCCGAGAACGCGACCACGAGCACGGGCTCGGTGACGATCACGGGCGTGGACAACGATGTGGACGCGGCGGACAAGACCGTGACGGTCTCGGGCACCGTGTCGGCGGCCAGCGTGACCGCGCCGGCGACCCGGACGGTGACCCTCGAGGACGACGACGACGCGGGCGTGACGGTGTCGGCGACGGCGCTGACCGTGACCGAAGAGGACACGGCGGGGGACAGCTACACGGTGGTGCTCGACACCGAGCCGACGCACGAGGTCACGGTGACGGTCGGCGGGCACGCGGGCACGGATGTGAGCCTGAGCGCGTCCACCCTGACCTTCACCCCCTCGAACTGGGACGGGGCCCAGACGGTGACGGTGACGGCGCGCAACGATGACGACACGGCCAACGACGCGGTCACGCTGACCCACACCGCGACGAGCACGGACGGCAACTACAGCGGCATCACGATCGCCGGCGTGGCGGTGACGGTGACCGACAACGACACCACGACGCCGACCGTGACCCTGGTGCTGTCGGCCCGTTCGATCGGGGAGAACGGCGGCGTCAGCACGGTGACGGCGACGGTGGCGCCGGCCTCGGCGGCGGCCTTCACGGTGACGGTGACGGCGGCGGCGGTGGCCCCGGCGGTGGCCGCCGATTTCCGCCTGAGCGCGAACCAGGTCCTGAGCTTCGCCGAGAACGCGACCACGAGCACGGGCTCGGTGACGATCACGGGCGTGGACAACGATGTGGACGCGGCGGACAAGACCGTGACGGTCTCGGGCACCGTGTCGGCGACCAGCGTGACCGCGCCGGCGACCCGGACGCTGACCCTCGAGGACGACGACACGGCGGGCGTGACGGTGTCGGCGACGACGCTGACCGTGACCGAAGAGGACACGGCGGGGGACAGCTACACGGTGGTGCTCGACACCGAGCCGACGCACGAGGTCACGGTGACGGTCGGCGGGCACGCGGGCACGGATGTGAGCCTGAGCGCGTCCACCCTGACCTTCACCCCCTCGAACTGGGACGGGGCCCAGACGGTGACGGTGACGGCGCGCAACGATGACGACACGGCCAACGACGCGGTCACGCTGACCCACACCGCGACGAGCACGGACGGCAACTACAGCGGCATCACGATCGCCGGCGTGGCGGTGACGGTGACCGACAACGACACCACGACGCCGACCGTGACCCTGGTGCTGTCGGACGATTCGATCGGGGAGAACGGCGGCGTCAGCACGGTGACGGCGACGGTGGCGCCGGCCTCGGCGGCGGCCTTCACGGTGACGGTGGCGGCGGCGGCGGTATCCCCGGCGGTGGCCGCCGATTTCCGCCTGAGCGCGAACCAGGTCCTGAGCTTCGCCGAGAACGCGACCACGAGCACGGGCTCGGTGACGATCACGGGCGTGGACAACGATGTGGACGCGGCGGACAAGACCGTGACGGTCTCGGGCACCGTGTCGGCGACCAGCGTGACCGCGCCGGCGACCCGGACGCTGACCCTCGAGGACGACGACGCGGCGGGCGTGACGGTGTCGGCGACGGCGCTGACCGTGACCGAAGAGGACACGGCGGGGGACAGCTACACGGTGGTGCTCGACACCGAGCCGACGCACGAGGTCACGGTGACGGTCGGCGGGCACGCGGGCACGGATGTGAGCCTGAGCGCGTCCACCCTGACCTTCACCCCCTCGAACTGGGACGGGGCCCAGACGGTGACGGTGACGGCGCGCAACGATGACGACACGGCCAACGACGCGGTCACGCTGACCCACACCGCGACGAGCACGGACGGCAACTACAGCGGCATCACGATCGCCGGCGTGGCGGTGACGGTGACCGACAACGACACCACGACGCCGACCGTGACCCTGGTGCTGTCGGACGATTCGATCGGGGAGAACGGCGGCGTCAGCACGGTGACGGCGACGGTGGCGCCGGCCTCGGCGGCGGCCTTCACGGTGACGGTGGCGGCGGCGGCGGTGGCCCCGGCGGTGGCCGCCGATTTCCGCCTGAGCGCGAACCAGGTCCTGAGCTTCGCCGAGAACGCGACCACGAGCACGGGCTCGGTGACGATCACGGGCGTGGACAACGATGTGGACGCGGCGGACAAGACCGTGACGGTCTCGGGCACCGTGTCGGCGGCCAGCGTGACCGCGCCGGCGACCCGGACGGTGACCCTCGAGGACGACGACGACGCGGGCGTGACGGTGTCGGCGACGGCGCTGGCCGTGACCGAAGAGGACGCGGCGGGGGACAGCTACACGGTGGTGCTCGACACCGAGCCGACGCACGAGGTCACGGTGGCGGTCGGCGGGCACGCGGGCACGGATGTGAGCCTGAGCGCGTCCACCCTGACCTTCACCCCCTCGAACTGGGACGGGGCCCAGACGGTGACGGTGACGGCGCGCAACGATGACGACACGGCCAACGACGCGGTCACGCTGACCCACACCGCGACGAGCACGGACGGCAACTACAGCGGCATCACGATCGCCGGCGTGGCGGTGACGGTGACCGACAACGACACCACGACGCCGGCCGTGACCCTGGTGCTGTCGGCCCGTTCGATCGGGGAGAACGGCGGCGTCAGCACGGTGACGGCGACGGTGGCGCCGGCCTCGGCGGCGGCCTTCACGGTGACGGTGGCGGCGGCGGCGGTGGCCCCGGCGGTGGCCGCCGATTTCCGCCTGAGCGCGAACCAGGTCCTGAGCTTCGCCGAGAACGCGACCACGAGCACGGGCTCGGTGACGATCACGGGCGTGGACAACGATGTGGACGCGGCGGACAAGACCGTGACGGTCTCGGGCACCGTGTCGGCGACCAGCGTGACCGCGCCGGCGACCCGGACGCTGACCCTCGAGGACGACGACGACGCGACGAACGCGCCGCCGTCCTTCACCTCGTTGGCGGAGTTCGAGGTGGAGGAGAACGTCAGGACAGTGGACACGGTGGCGGCGGAGGATAACGACACGGACGACGACGTCACGGGCTACGCGATCACCGGCGGGGCGGACCAGAGTTTCTTCTCGATCGGGGCGACGTCCGGGGCGCTGACGTTCGACGATGCGCCCAACTTCGAGGACGCGCAGGACCAGGGGACCGACAACACCTACGTCGTGACGGTCGAGGCGACCAGCGGCACGGGCACGCGGGTGAAGACCGCCACGCAGACGATCACGGTGACGGTGACGGACGTGGCCGGCGAAGCGCCGGGCAAGCCGGACGCGCCGGACGTGGCGGCGGCCTCGGTGACGAGCCTGACGGTGAGTTGGTCGGCGCCGGCCAACGCCGGCCCGGCCATCGACGACTACGACGTGCAGTACCGGGCGGGCACCACCGGGGACTGGAGCGACGGCAACCACACCGGCACCGCCACCACGGCGACGCTGTCGAGTCTGTCGGAGAACACGTCCTATCAAGTACAGGTGCGGGCGACCAACGACGAGGGGACCGGCTCGTGGTCGGACTCGGGAACCGGCACGACGGACGCCAACGCGGCGCCTCCGCCGGTGGCGCCGGAGGCGGAGCCGGTGTCGGGCTCGTACACGAGCCTTGCGGTGAGGTGGGAGGCACCGGAGACGGACGGCGGCCCGGCGGTCACCGGCTACGAGCTGCGCTACCGTGAGCACCCGGACGGCCGGTGGGAGGATTGGCCGCACGGCGGGACGGCGACGACGGCGACGATCGCCGGGCTTGAGGTGGACACCGCCTACGAGATTGAGGTGCGGGCGCTGTACGGCGCGACCCAGAGCGCGTGGGTGCGGGTGCCGGGTCAACTGCGCACCAATGCGCTGCCGTCGGCGAGGCTCCGGAACGTGAGGCTGGTGAGCGGTCCGGGTTCCGACGGGGTATGGAGCGCCGAGGAGCGGGTCGAGGTCGAGGTGCGCTACAGCCTGCCGGTGGTGGTGGAGCGGCCGGAGTGCTGGACACACAACGCCGACGGCACGTGCCGGCCGCCGGGTCCGTACATGCTGGTGGGATTCCGCTCCGACGCGCGCCCGGGGTACGGCGAGGGGCTGTCGGCGCCGCTGGCGCCGTATGTGGGCGGCTCGGGGACGGACACGCTGAGGTTTGCCTACACGGTGGGCGAGGCCGAGGACGGCGCGCGGCGCGTGGCGGTGGGGGGGAGCAACGGCATCTTCCTGCGCGGCGCGACGATCCGTCCGCTCGGGGGCGGGGACGCCGAGTTGTCGGAGTACACGAACACGCGGGTTAGGCAGGTCGATGTGGTGAAGCCGGGCAGGCGCGAGTGGACGGCGGGCGACACGGTACGGGTAAAGGTCAGGTTCGCGGGTCCGGTGCAGTATACGCCCCCCGATGAGCCGCAGAACCGGGACGAGGTGATTGTGGACGAGACGGGGGGCACGCCGACGATCCGCCTGCTGCTGGGGGACCACGAGCACCGCCGTCTGGCGCGCACGGCGCGGTACGAGCGTGGTTCGGGGACGGACACTCTCACGTTCGAGTACGAGGTGAGGGGCGGCGACGGGCGTGTGAGCGCGGTCGAGGTGGTGGCGGACAGCCTGGCGTCGAACGGGGCCACGATCCGCAACGAGGATGGCTACGACGCGGAGCTGAATCACGTGGGCGTGCTGTGGTATTCGCCGCTGGCCCTGCTGGTGCGCGACGCGGCGGCGCGCGAGGGCGGGACGCTCAAGTTCGCGATGGAGCTGGCGCGGGCGTCGAGAGAGCCGGTGACGGTGGACTACGAGACGGCGGACGGGACGGCGACGGCCGGCGAGGACTACACCGCGAAGCGCGGCACGGTGACGTTCGCGCCGGGGCGGACGCGCAGGACGGTCCAGGTGCCGGTGCTGCGCGACGGGGAGGCGGAGGACGCGGAGACGGTGGTTCTGCGGCTCTCGAACGCGCGCTCCGGGGGTTCGCAGGCGCCGGTGGAGGTGACGGTCGCGCGGGCGCAGGGCACGATCGAGGACGTCGCGCCCGAGGCGCCGTCCGGGGGGCTGACGGCGCGGTTCGCGCGGGCGCCGTCGGAGCATGACGGAAAGGCGTTCACGCTCAGGATCGCGTTCAGCGAGACGATCAGGATGAGCGGCCGGCGGTTGCGGTCGGACGTCGTGTCGGTGTCCGGGGGCCGGGCGACGAAGGCCAGGGCGGTGAACGGGCGCAAGGACCTGTGGAAGCTGACGGTCAAGCCGGATTCGCTGGCGGACGTGACGGTGACGCTGGCGGCCGGGGCGGCCTGCGATTCCTCGGGGGCGGTGTGCACGGCGGACGGCCGGGCGCTGTCGAACACGATCTCGGCGACGGTCAAGGGACCGGTGACGGTCTCGGTGGCGGACGCGCGGGCCAGGGAAGGCGAGGACGAGACCATCGACTTCGCGGTGACCCTGAGCCGGGCGGCGTCGGGGCGGGTGAGCGTGAGCTATGCAACCGCCGACGGGACGGCGCGGGCGGGCGCGGACTACACGCGCGCAAGCGGCAAGCTCCGCTTCGCGCCGGGCGAGACCGAGAAGACGATCTCGGTGCCGGTGCTGGACGACGCGCATGACGAGGGCGAGGAGACGCTGACGCTGAGGCTCTCGAAGGCCTTCAGGGCGCGGCTCGCCGACCGGGTCGCGACGGGCACGATTGTCAACTCGGACCCGTTGCAGCGGGCGTGGCTGGCGCGGTTCGGGCGGACCGTGGCGACGCACGTGACGGACGCGGTGGGCGACCGGCTGCGGGGTACGCCGGGGCCGGCTGCGCATGTGACGGTGGGCGGCTACCGGCTGCCGGTGGAGACGCTGTTCGGCGGGGCGGACGCGACCGCCCCGGCGGCGGCCGAACCCGAGGCCTTCTCCCTGCGGCAGTGGCTGCGCGGGGCGGGGCCGGGCCCGGCGGCCGGCGAGCGAGCGCCAGCCTGGCTGCAGGGCGTGGCCGGCGTGCTGGGGCTGGGGCCGCCCCAGCGGACGGGTCCCTGGACGGAGCCCCCTGGCGGCAGCTCGGATCCGCGCCTGGGGCAGAGCCGGACCCTCAATCTCACTCTGCGCCAGGTCCTGCTGGGGAGTTCGTTCCGGCTGACCCTCGGCGCGGATGATGCCCAGGCGTCCCGACCACGCCTGACGGCCTGGGGCCGGGTCGCCGGCACCACGTTCGACGGGCGTGATGGCGACCTGACCCTGAATGGCGACGTGCTCACGGGCACCGTGGGCGTGGATGGCGCCTGGGACCGGCTGCTCGCCGGGCTCGCCGTGGCCCACAGCCGGGGTGACGGGTCGTTCATCAAGCCCGGGACCGACGATCGCGGCCGGGGTGGGGTGGAGAACACCCTGACGAGTGTCCATCCCTACCTGCGCTATGCGGTGAACGACCGGCTGGCCGTGTGGGGCCTGTTCGGCTACGGGTGGGGCGAGTTGGAGCTGGAGATGGACAACGGCATGACGATAGAGACGGACACCAATCTGGTGATGGGCGCCTTCGGGGGCCGGGGCATCCTGCTCTCGGCTGCGGAGAGCGGGGGCTTTCAACTGGCCACGCGCACGGACGCCATGCTGACGCGGACGACCTCGGATAAGGTCGCCGAGATGGAATCGGCGGAGGCCGACGCGCACCGGCTGCGGCTGGTCCTGGAAGGCTCGCGGGGGTTTGCGTGGGCCGAAGGCCGGCGCCTGACGCCCACAATGGAGGTGGGCCTGCGGCATGACTGGGGTGACGCGGAGACGGGCTTCGGCCTGGAACTGGGCGGCCGGGTGCAATACGTGGACCCCGCCCTGGGGCTGACCATCGACGCCGCGGTCCGGGGCCTGCTGGCGCATGAAGACCGCGACTATGAGGAATGGGGCGCCTCAGGCACGGTGCGGGTGGCTCCCGGAGCCATGGGCCAAGGCCTCTCCCTGACCCTGGCGCCCGCATGGGGCGCGGCGGCAAGCGGCGTGGACGGCCTGTGGTCGCGGCAGACCACGGCGGGCCTGGCGCCGCAAGGCAACCGGGCGGCCCCGGTCGGTCGGCTGACCGCGGAAATCGGCTATGGCGTGGCCGCGCCCTTCGGCACCGGCCTTCTGACCCCCTATGCGGGCACGGTGCTCTCGGATGGCGCGGCCCGCACCTACCGGGTCGGCACCCGCCTGCGCTTGAACGGGGGCTGGGCCACGGGCCTGACGCTGAGCCTCGAAGGCCAGCGCCAGGAACCGGCGGGCCAACAGCCCGCGACCCAGGGCCTCCGGTTTCAACTCACCTGGGGCTTCTGAACGAAGATGTCAGGTTACGCTTCGCTAACCTGACCTACGGGACTTGTTGTCATCCCCGACATTTGTCATCGGGGATCCAGTGTCTTTGCTTTTTCCTTTTCGGTCATCCCCGATCAGAGCCTGTCCTCGGCTCGATCGAGGATCGGGGATGACAAGGAAGAAGCAAGATTCCTCGCGAGGTCCTTCGCTCCGCTCAGGACAAGCGCTGCGCTCAGAATAACAGAGCTTCCCTCACTGTGCAAGCCGGACATGGTTTACAAAATAAACCGGACACATGGTTTACATCGCCTGCGGGTCGTCCGGTTGATGCCACTGCCGGGCCGAGGTGATCGTGAGCGTCCGCTCATCCAAGGTCCCCAGCAGATGAAAGCTGTAATGCACCGCCCACGTGGTCTCCCCAATCGGCGTAAACCCCACCGGCTCCTGGGCCAACACCTCCGACAGGTACAGCATGTGGCCCCGCCATTTGACCTCGCCGTTGTGGCGCACCTGCCGGACGAGCGTCCCCGGGGCATAGTCGATCGGCGGCAGCTTCACGGGATACGGCCGGGGCGACCGCTGATGGACACTGCCCGGCGTGCAGCGGGCCAGCGCTTCGTGCGACCGCGCCCAATTATATTCCTGCACAAAGGCCGCGAACCGACGTTGTTGCGCCGCCAGCGTGGCGGCCGGGCGGCCCACCGCCGCTTTGAGCGTCCGATGCATCCGCTCGTGCCGCCCATTCTCACTCGGGGTGCCCGGGCGAATCCGTTGGGGCCGAATGCCCAGCCGCACCCACCACGCCGCTAACCGACTCAGCCCGCCCAGCGCGGTCGAGGCAAACGGCGGGCCGTTGTCCGTCCGCATCGTCTCAGGGAGCCCATATTCCCGAAACACCCACACAAACCAGGGCTGCACCGCCGCCGTGGTGGGATGTAACAGCCCCTGACAGTGCAACAGATACCGACTGTAGTTGTCCGTCAGCGTCAGCGGATAGCACCGTTGCCCATTGCCCAACGGAAAGTCCCCTTTAAAGTCCGCACTCCAACTCTGCGCGGCCCCCGTGCACCCCTGGAGCGCCTGCGGATCGGCCGGGACCCGGCGCCGCCGCCAGCGTGGCCGGACCAAGCCCGCGTGTTTCAACAGCACCCCCACCGTGCTATCCACCGGCCACGCCTCCGTTGGCGCCACCGCCCGCAACCGATCCCGAATCTTCTTCGGCCCAAAACTCGGATGCCGGTGCTTCATCGCCACAATCGCCGCCACCAGCGCGTCCGGCGTCCGGTGCGGCTGCGTGTGGGGCCGCCGGGCCAGATCCGCGAGGCCCGCCACCCCGTGCGCGTGATACCGCGCCAGCCACTTGTCCCCCGTCGGGCGGCTGATCCCATACACCGCACACAAGGCCCCCTTCGGATAGTCTCCCGTCAAATAGTCGAGCACAAAGTGTTCCCGTTGGTCCATGATCTTGAACTCCTTCCACGGCATGGGCAGGCCCTCCTTTGCCGTGTAGTGTACCAATGTAAACCATGTCCCCGGTTTAAAATGTAAACTATGTACCCGGTTTGTACCTCACCCCAACCCTCTCCCAGAGGGCGAGGGAGAGAAGCGTCATAAGATGACGCGGCTACAATCACATAAGAGAGACCGGACTCGGTTGCAAAGAAGAAATTCCCTATGGCAGGCTTGATGGCCGAGTGTCTTCGCAGTCCGCCTGAAGGAGGAAGAGGATGAAATCTAAGCGACAAGTGCATTACGTTAAAGGGGTCTTTGTCTGTCCCAAATGCAATCAAACCTTTGTTCAAGAACGATGGGTCGAAGAGTGGCGCGTTCGCTGTCATCGCTGTGACTATCGCGGCACCCTCACCCATGTTTCCGTAGAAGAACATATGGAAGAAGAAACCGAGCGTACGTAACGATCGAAGCGGTCGCCCGCCGCCGCCGCGTGGCATACGGGTTCTTCCCATGTTCAATTTCCTTCCAGTTGTCACGAATCCATCCATGTCTGCTTCTTTTGCTATCCGTGGTCGAGTTGTCCCCGTTGTCTGGTACTCGTGGCTTTTAGCCAGCCGGAACCGGACGAAATGGAAACGATGCAATGAGCGAAACGCCTGACGTCAGCCACCTTCAGTGGACCGTGTATTGGGAGCGTGAGTACACGACCGCTCTTGCACCGGAACGGTTGAAACTCGATTTCCATCCTCACCGGCCGCTGATGACCAATATGCCTTTGCACGAACAACGGGCATTAGCCGCCGATGGCTACAAAGTGCTTCCGGATGATTGCGGGCCGGTGCGCATGGTGGGTCAGTACGGGTGGCTGGTCCGATGTCCGGTGGATTGCAAGATTCGCCGGACGAAAGATGGATTGAAATGGCAGGCGCCCGAAATCCTTCCCGAAGAACGGCTGCTTGGATACAAATCGTTTTCCGGGATGTACGTGGATACGATTTTAAACAGCGGCTATGCCAAACTCTGTTGCGGAATCCGATTTTACTATCCCAAGCAGCTCGGCATTATGCTGAAGGATATTCCCAACCATTTTTATCATTACCCGGAACGCACGTTTTCCGTCTGGGAAGGGATCAAATCACAGGAATACAAGCTCACTCCCAATTTGTACGACTTCCTTCCGGACTACGACGCGTTCGTGGCCAACGTCCTCCTGCAATTGGAAAGACCCACGACGCTGAAGCGCGGCGATCCCGTCGCCCTGGTGGTTCCCGTCCTGCTCCCCAAGCAGTTTCGATTGGAGGAACTCACTCCTGATCGGAAGCAGACCGGACCACCGCGGTAAACCCGATTCCATTTCAAGTGTGGAATCAACCATTCATGCAAAAACATATGCTTGACATATGCCGAAATCCGGCTTACTCTGTGCCAAGGTAAACAGTTCCGATAAAGGGGTGTGTGATGAGAACGGCCAAGTTATTCAGGAATGGGAAAAACCAGGCGGTCAGGTTGCCCAAACAATTCGAGTTTGGAGGCGTCAACGAGGTCACCATCCGCAAGGAAGGCAACGCCATTGTGTTGCTTCCCGTCAGGAAAACCTGGGTTTCTTATGCCACGCTGCCGGCCGCCGATGATGATTTCATGTCGGCGCGCGCTTCGCTGCTGGATGACCAGAGGGTGGCTTTTTGAGTTTGTACGTGTTGGATACGGATACCTGTAGCTACATTATCAAAAGACGCCCCGAGTCGATATTGGAATCCATGCAGGTGACGGCAGGGCAGGGACACAGTCTAACGATTTCAGCCATTACGTATGCCGAATTGTTGCTTGGGGCGGAGCGTTCGGACAACAAACGGAAGCACCGGAAATTAGTATCCGGGTTCGTTGAACGTCTGGATGAAATATTGCCTTGGGATGCCAGGGCCGCGGAGACATTCGCCACGTTGCAGGCGTATTTGTATAAGAAAGGCTCGCCCATTGGGCCGAACGATACAATGATTGCCGGGCATGCGTTGAGCCGGGACGCCATTGTCATCACGAACAACGTCAAACATTTCAGCAAGGCACCACGACTGAAGGTTGAAAATTGGGTGCGGTACGATCATTGATCGGACAACCCCACGATCTTCAAGCGTGGTCATCCCGTCGTCCTTCTTAAACGGTTTTGCCTGGAGGACCCGATCGGAAACGTTCCGTCCAGCCCGGGTAGCGGGCATCCGAGTACGGGCCAATCATGGCACTTCCCACTTTTCATGACGTGGAACGCGCGGCGGCCCGCTTGAAGGGCATCGCCCGTGAAACGCCTATCCAGACATCTCGACGGCTCGACGCCCGTTCGCACGCCACCGTGTTTCTGAAGTGCGAAAACTTTCAGCGCGTGGGGGCGTTCAAGTTTCGAGGGGCGTACAACGCCGTGGCTCACCGGCAATCGTCGAAGCCCGTGGTGGCCCTTTCTTCAGGGAATCATGCCCAGGGCATTGCGCTTGCCTGCCTGTTGACTGGTAAAGAAGCGCATCTCGTGATGCCGGAGCCGGTTAATCCCATCAAACGGGCGGCGGTTCGGGAATACGGGGGCATCGTCCACGTGCCTGCCGATCCTCGGAATGCGGATTCGTTTTCCCGGGATCTGGTGCAAGAACTTCAGGGTGAATGGATCGAAGCCTTTAACGATCCCGACGTGATTGCGGGGCAGGGAACCGCCGCCTTGGAATTACTGAACCAAGTCGAACAACTCGACGTCCTGCTCGGTCCCATCGGCGGCGGAGGATTGTTGTCCGGCACGTGTTTGGCGGCTCATGGCATCAATCCCGAAATCCAGGTCTACGCGTGTGAGCCGGCCGGGGCTTTGGATGCCCTGTATTCCGTTCGGGACAATCAAATCGTGCCGCAGGAGCATCCTCGGACCATCGCGGAAGGGTTACGAACGAGCGTGGGGACCCTCACGTTGCCTATCCTGCGCGACCATCTGGCCGGATTTTTTGTGGTGGAAGAACAGGAAATTCTCACGGCCATGCGTTTCATCTATGAACGCATGAAACTGGTGATCGAACCGGCCAGCGCCGTGGCCGTGGCGCCGTTGCTCCGGCAGGAACCCGCGTTGCAAGGCAAACGCGTGGGCGTAATCATCTCCGGCGGCAACGTGGATTTGACGCAATACTTCGACGGGCTGTCGAGTTCTTAAGCTCCTTGTTCAGGAGAAGATTGAGGAAGCGAATCCCGGAGTTCTTCCAGGTTTTTGATGACGAGCAGGTCGCCGTTGGCGGTGGCGACGTCGATGCCTTGCGTGCAGACCGCGCGGCATTTATCCGTATGGTTGGCGTGTTTGAGGGATTGCGCCAGGGCAAAAATGGCCGCGGAGTAGGTGGGTTTCACTTTGAGGCAGCTTTCAAGGGCGGAGATGGCCTCTTCCCAATTTTCATCTCCCATGTACGCCTTGCCCAACCCGAACCAGAGGGTCTCGTCATTGGGATCCATTTGTAAGACTTTTTTGAATTTGTCTATCTTGGGGTCTGGCATAAGGTGTCCTGTTGAATGTGTTGAACGTTTTTGGAGTTCTGTCTGATAACGGACTGTAGCAGAGCAGTCTTTGCGTTGTCTAACAATATGCCCTGTGTTACCATCCGATTCCCGTTTTTCCCCTTTCCCCCTCACCCTTCCCTCTCCCGCAAGGGGGAGAGGGTAAGAGACCTCAGAGGGCAAGAGTGAAAGAGCTCAAGGGGCGAGGGTGAAAGGGTCTAAACTGGGACGGCACGGGGGCCGTCCCCTACAGCGCAAAACAACTTATTCTTAAGGATTCTGTATGGGCCATGTGGGAATTGTGACGCATCCGGCGTATCTGGAACATGACATGGGCCGGTCGCATCCGGAGTCGCCGGAGCGGTTGCGGGCTATTGTCGCTCGACTTGAATCAACCGGGACGATGTCGAAGTTGACCCGGGTTTCTCCACGAAAAGCTGAAAAGGAGTGGATTACTCACGTGCATGATCCAGCCTACGTGCAGCGGCTGGAAGACAGGGCCCCGAGCACGGGCTATGCCTCACTCGATTTGGACACGTCCCTGTCACCCGGTTCGTTGCCCGCCGCGCATCTCGCCGTTGGCGGGGCCTTGGCGGCCGTCGATGCCGTCATGGCGACTCAAGTCGATCAGGTTTTCTGTGCGGTTCGTCCGCCGGGGCACCATGCCGAGGCCAATCGCGCCATGGGGTTTTGCCTGTATAATAACGTGGCGATTGCGGCTCGGTACATCCAGGAACGTTATGGCCTCGAGCGCGTGCTGATTGTGGACTGGGACGTGCATCACGGCAACGGGACGCAGCACGCGTTTGAAGACGATCCCTCCATTCTCTTTTTCAGCACGCACCAGTACCCCTATTATCCCGGGACCGGGTCGGAGGCTGAGCGTGGCACGGGCAGGGGAGAAGGTGCGACAATCAACGTGCCCCTGTATGGTGGGCAGGGGACGGATGAATATCGAGAAATTTTTTACAACGTGTTGGTTCCGGCAGCGGCGGCGTTTCAGCCCGAGTTCGTGTTGATTTCGGCAGGATTCGATGCTCACAGGGATGATCCGCTGGCGAGTATGGCGATCACGGACGAGGGGTACGGCGAACTGACTCGTATTGTGGGGTCCATTGCTCAAACCCATTGTGAAGGCCGCATTGTGGCCTGCCTGGAAGGAGGCTACGATCTCCGGGCGCTTGCGGCTTCGGTGGAACACCATATTCTCGCTTTGATGGAAACGTAAACGATGTTGGCAAGACTGCGACAAAGACGACGGAGCAGAAGCAGGTTGTATGTGTTGTTGGGGTTGTTGGTGGCCGTCCCGGGCTTGGTCTATTATTTTTATACGGAGATCCGGCCCACCGTGATTTTCGGATTGCGTGACGATTATGCTCATGCGATTCCGTTCCAGCAGGTCCCGGTGGGCCTGGACTCTCTGAGTGCGGAGTCATGCGGGCAATGCCATCAAGCGATTTATGAAGAATGGAAAACCAGCATTCATGCCCACGCCTATCGGGACCCATTTTTCCAGGCCTATTGGAAAAAGGACGGGTACGTCTGGGTATGCCTCAACTGCCACACGCCGTTGGAAAATCAGCAACCCACGCTCATCAAAGAAATTCCGAATAATCGGGTTGAACAGGCGGTCGAGGTTGAGAACCCGCGCTATGATATGGCCTATCAAGCGGAAGGCGTCACCTGCGCGGCTTGTCACGTGCGCGCCGGCAAAATTCTGGGGCCGTATGACGATTCGGCGGCTCCCCACCCCACGGAATACGATCCCGCCTTTCGCACGACCGCGGTTTGTTATCGTTGTCACAACGTGGTCTCCGGGCCTTTTCAATTTTATAACGTGGGGCCGTGCGGCACGTATGCGGAATATGAAGGCGAGTTTTTCATGAAGGAACAGGGATTCACGTGCCAGCATTGCCACATGCCGGAAATTTCACGTCCGGTGGCCGAGGGAGGGCCTATTCGACAAGGCCGGCAACATATATGGCGGGGCGGGCATGACCCGGAAATGATCAAACGGGCGGTTGCCATTCAGGTCCGGGCCGATCCTCCCACCCCCAAACAGGGAGAGACCGTCACGATGACCCTCACCCTGATCAATGCCGGGGCCGGGCATAAGATTCCCACGGGCGACCCTGATCGCCATTTTACCGTGGAATTTTACGTCAAAGATCGAGCGGGTCGGATTCTTGAGCAGCAAACCGACACCATGGGCCGGTGGATCCTCTGGCAACCCGTCATTCTCGAAGTGTATGACAATCGCCTGCTGCCGTTGGCCAGCCGTGACTATCAGTTTTCTTATGACATCCCCGACGCCCGGTCGGACTTGGTTGTGGAAGCTCGGGTTCGGTACCATATTTTGACCGACGGCCAGCATGCCATGTTGCGGGAGACCTATGGGTTGCGGTCGGATGACCCGTACCGGTATACGATATACACGCGTCAATTTCCTCTTAATGACACATTGGAGACGGCGTTGGATATGGAAACGCCGGTCGAGACACGTTTGGGATGCTCCGCTCCGGAGAACGGGGCTCATCCCGAAAATCATACTAATATTTTAACGGCGGGTTGACTTATGTGGAGCACGTACCTCATCGATACGGAAACGTTATCCCTCAATCTTGGCCGGGATGATCTGGTGATTATTGACGTGCGTGGCGAAGGCGCGTACACCTCTCATATCCCCGGTGCGGTGCATAGTAGTTGGCATGAATATAGTGATCCTCAAGCGACGGCCAAGGGGTTGTTGGATCCTGATATCGCCCGGTTGGAGAAGCGGCTCCAGGCCCTGGGCGTGAACAATTCGAGTGACGTCGTGGTGTACTCCAATCCTTTTGACAATTGGGGCGATGAGGGCAGGATGTTTTGGATGTTGCACTATCTCGGACACAAGAGCGTCAAGGTCCTGGACGGCGGTTGGCCCAAATGGACGGCGGAACATCGACCCTATGAACACGAGCCGGTTCGTCTGAAGCCGGGCAATTTTAAAGCTTCGGTTCAACCGGACGTGATCATTGAAAAACAGGAACTGAAAAAGTTGGTCAAAAGTCCCCATCGGGACACGGTGATCGTGGATGCCCGAAGCGTGGAGGAGTACGCGGGGAAGGAAATCGATGGGTTGCCGCGACCCGGACATATCCCCTCCGCGGTCAATATCCCCTGGAACGGGTTTCTCCGGCAGGATGCCACGGTCAAGCCCCCGTCCGCTATTCAGGAAATGTTCCATGCGTTTGGCATGAACGAACGACAAGAAGTCATTACCTATTGTTTAGGCGGTCTTCGATCGGCGTGGGTCTACTTTTTGCTTAAGTTGGCGGGGTATGAGCGGGTGCGGAATTATCCCGGGTCCTGGTGGGAGTGGAGCCGGGATTTTGCGGCCCCCGCTGAAAAAGACATGAAATTGCTCTACCGGGTGACGGCCAAACCCGAAGAAGAGGCGTCTTGAAGAAACCGCGAAGGCATGCGAGGATATCAGAGGTGGAGGAAAACTCAGCAATGCAAGGGGAAAATCGTTTCCCTAACCGTTTCAAAGGAGGTGTGGAATGGCGAAGAATCTTTTTCTCGCCGGATTGGTGATTTCGGCGGTGTTCGTATTGGTGGCCACGTCGGGGTGCTCCGAAGAGAAAGCGCCTGAGAAAGCAGCGCCTGAGAAAGCGGCACCTGCGGAGGCAGCACCTGAAGAGGCAGCACCTGCGGAGGCAGCACCTGCGGAGGCAGCACCTGCGGAGGCGGCACCTGCGGAGGCGGCACCTGCGGAGGCGGCACCTGCGGAGGCAGCACCTGCGGAGGCAGCGCCTGCGGAGGCAGTAGAAGGGAAGTAGGATTAACAAGGAGGTGTGGAATGGCAAAGAAGATTTTTCTCGCCGGATTGGTGATTTCGGCGGTGTTCGTATTGGTGGCCGCGCCGGCGTTCGCCGATGGGAATGCGCACGTTGGTGAAGCGATTGCGCACGCGGAGGAAGCGGCAGAGCATGGTGGCATGGGGCATGCCGATGCCGTTGTCACACATGCGGAAGTCGCGTTGGGGCACGCTCAAATGGCTCAGAAAGAGGTCACAAATCCTCATCTTGATGAAGGCGTAGGCGAATTGGAAGCGGCCATCGCGCATGGCAAAGAAGGTCATGCCGAGGTGGCGACCAAGCATGCCAACAGTGCCGTCATGCATCTTAAGGAAGTCCATTGATTGTGCCGAACCGGTCACAATGCGGTTTGAAAAAACGGGCAGGGGGTTCCTGCCCGTTTTTGTTTTGAGGGACGTTTAAAGGGTCAATTGATGAAAGTCGGCTATTTCCAAACTCATCCTGAATTCGGGGAAGTGCAACGAAATCTTGAGCAGGTGGCTTCTCGCCTGGGTTCGGTGGAGTGCGACCTGCTCGTTCTGCCGGAATTTGCCTTCTCCGGGTATCAATTCGTCAATCAGGAGGAAGTTCTCGATTTATCGGAACGGGTTCCGGACGGCCCGACGACCCAAGCCTGTATAGAGCTGGCCCGGCACCATCAGATGCATTTGGTCGTGGGGTTGCCTGAAAAGGCGGGTGAGGAGTGCTACAACTCGGCGATCGTGGTGGGTCCTTCAGGGTTCTTGGGGTGTTACCGCAAAACGCATTTGTTTTGCGAGGAAACGTTGTTCTTCAGTCCTGGCGACTCGGGGTTTCTGGTCTGGGACATTGGTCAGGCTCGTATCGGGGTCATGATCTGTTTTGATTGGTACTACCCCGAAGCCGCCCGGACTCTCGCCTTACAGGGGGCGGAGATTGTGTGCCATCCATCGAATTTGATCCTGCCTCACTGCCCGGATGCCATGGTGACGCGTTCCCTGGAAAATCGGGTCTTCAGCATTACGGCCAATCGAATCGGTCAAGAAGCCAGGGGAGGCAAACCGCCTCTGACCTTTATCGGGAACAGTGAAGTCGTGTCACCAAAAGGCCATATTCTTTCCCGGGCTTCTGCCGATGCCCCGGAGTTCACGGTGGTCGAGATCGACGTCAACGAAGCCCGCAACAAGTCGATCAATCCGTACAATGAGTTATTGAAAGACCGGCGCCCCGCGTATTATCGCTCCTGAGCCCCAGGGCGTGGTCCGTACACACTCGGAGACGCAAAAGCAGTTATGGCTATCAAACGCAACATTGTTGACACTTCAAAATTCAACAAGGAAGCCCAACCGCCCTACGAATTGCGCCGGCAGGATTTTCAAATACAGGCTCTAGCCCCCCCGTTTGTTTCGAGCGCCGCAAGTTTCGGTATCGACTCGCAGGCCAAGGTGAAAAATTCAGGGTCCTTCTCCACGCCGATGCTCGCATAACCTACTGCCTCCGCTGCAGCCAGCGTGGAACCGGCACCTGCGAATGGATCGAGAATCACACCTTCCCCCAAGGGTAATGCAGCATGAACAACCTGTCTCATGAAAGCCTGCGGCTTCAGGCTCGGATGAGAGGCAAGTAATTTTTCATTCTTTCTCGTGGGCGCCGAAGCGATCACGTCGCCAAAAGGTTTATTCGCTATGGGTCGCCGAAATCCCCCGGTTTTCCATTTTCTCAGGTTGTCCTGCACACGGCCGTCGACGGGCTTTCTACACACGATCCATGGTTCCCACATCGAGCGCGGCATGACGCTGATTTCGCCGAATCTTTCGTGAGCGCCCTTGGGTCGGTCGCCGCCGCGCATGGTCATGGTCAGGCGTACGATTTCTCCCCTCCTTTCCAAACCGGCGTCCACCAGGGCGTTCGACACGATGTAGGAAACGAGCGGGTTGGAGGCGACGACGACGTGTGCGCCGGGAACGAGTTTTGGAAGCAGCAACCTGCCCCATACAAAGAAAAACGAACCCAACTGTTCCAATTGTTGCTGCGTCAAGGTCGTAAAACGGGGAATGGGTGAACGCCTGTTGCCATCAAAAGACGGGGGTATTCGCCAAACGCCGCCTTTACCCGCACGCAGTTTTTGCTGCTGCACCGGCGTGTATTCGTGTAAACCGTAAGGCGGATCGGTGACAACCGCATGGAAACTGTTTGGTTCCCGGCTTTCTATCCAATCAAAACAATCGGCGTTCACCAGGGTGGATTTTCCGTACTCGAACGGCTCTTCCCACCGTTGCGGATAAGCGAGTTCCCGCTGGATGCCTCCGGAACTGCGCACCCGAAGACTGTAGACGCCACGTTTCTCACGAACGAAGACATCCGGCGTATTGAGTCTCAAGTAGGATCGGATGGACGACGGGGGCATTGGCCCGGCAATTCTTTCCACCCGGTTTTCGATTTCCTTGATGGGCAACGGCTTGGAAGTCAACGCCAACACCTGCAGGATGGCGTCTCGTACTTGCCCGGGGTAATTTCGAGACTCTTGCCGTTCCATGAGTCGCAGAATAGACGTCCAGACGTCAGGTGTCAAGCATTCATCTTCCTAAGATTGCCGCTCTCTTGTCTTCTTGGTGTATTACGTTTATCGTAATAGGTGAATGGCATGATCAGGTCCTTTGCCGATAAGCGTACTGCGAACATCTTCAACGGCGTGAGAGAGAGATCTTTTCCAGCAACACTTGTGAAGCGGGCGCGGAGCAAGCTGGACCGGATCAACTATGCGGCCAATATCAATGACCTTCGAGTACCATCGGGCAACCACCTCGAAGGGCTTAAGGGTGACCGCGAAGGACAGCATAGCATTCGTGTCTCGCGCAGTTGGCGTATATGCTTTGTCTGGAGAGATGGAGATGCCTTCGAGGTGGAATTGAACAACCACTACGATTAAGGAATGGAGCAAGAAGATGATCAATGTGCCCACAAATCGCGTCGCCATGCATCCCGGTGTCCTGTTGCTTGAGCAGATCAGGGATATGGGGCTGACCGTCAACGGCGTCGCTCGGGATATTGGCCTGCCGGCAACGCGGCTTCATGAGATCATTCATGAACGGCGAGGGGTGAGGGCGGAGACGGCAATTGCGCTGGGCGTATATTTCGGTCAAACCCCGGACTTCTGGATGAACGCGCAGAAGGCGTATGAACTGTCCAAGGAATTGGTCGAGAATGGCGTGAAAATCCACTCGCGGATCCGCCGTCATGCCAAGAATCGGGTAGCGAAGTAGCTCGACGCCAATCAGTGTGGACTCAGTCTCTCTCCCACCATTTCTACACCACGATCAGAATAATCGTCCCGAGGGCGACGCGGTAATAGCCGAAAACTTTCAGCGTGTGTCGTTTGACATAGGTGAGAAACGCCGCAATCACGGCCCAGGCCACCAGAAAGGAAACCACCAGGCCAATGACCAGGGCCAGGAGATCCTGGGCGTTGAAGAGATGGTAGGATTGCGCGAATTTGTAGCCGGTGGCGGCGAGCATGGTTGGAAGCGCCAGGAAGAAGGAAAATTCCGTGGCGACTTTTCGCTCCAACCCCAGGAGAAGCCCTCCCACAATGGTCGCTCCCGAGCGCGACATGCCTGGAATCAACGCCACGCACTGGGCGAGTCCGACTCCCACGGCCCTCGATAGGCCGATTTGTTCCAATACCGTACAACGAACGGGTTTGGGCCAGGTTTCCACGATGAGAATAATAAGCCCGCCAATGATGAGACTCAGGGCCACGGTTCGAGGAGAAAAGAGGTGCTCCTCGATCCACTCATGAGCTAATAATCCCACCAACGCCGCAGGCAAAAACGCCGCGCCCAAGCCGATGAAAAACCAGAGATGGTTGTGGGTAGTGGCTGACGTTCTGACCATGTGCATCAATGAAGAGGTGGATGTTTGGAGGTGGCGTCGCAAGTTGTGCCGTTCCTGGTTTGCATGACTCAGCAAGGAAAGGATTTTGGTGCGTTCGTAGGCCACGACGGCCAACACGGCCCCCAACTGGATACAAATTTCGACGCTGATCGCCACGTGACCCGTAAATCCTATCCAGTGCCCGAAAAGAATGAGATGGCCGGTCGACGAGATGGGGAGATACTCCGTGAGTCCCTCCAAAAGGCCGAGCAGAACGGCTAAGCCTGGTCCGAATTGTTCCATGGGTGACGGCGGCGGTTCATGCGTGAGTCCGTGGGGAATGGTGCGGTGATGAAGGTCGAATCCTCGTCGTGCGAACTGTTGACAAAACATACCAGGGATTTCATAGTAAATACTATGGGTAAAGACCCCAAAATATCACGGTGTCTGCAGGACGAACGGAGGCGTAACGTTTTGATATTAAAAGGAATGGATGAGAATACCGGGCGGGCACGCGTTTGGCAATACGGCATGTGGGGGGCGAGCTTCCTCTGTGGTGCCGGCCTGCTCTTGGGCGGCTGTGTCGTCACCAAGGACAAGTATGAAACGGCTGTGGCGGATATGGAAGCTGCCAAGATAGAACTGGAAAAGAGAGGGATGCAATATGAGTCCCTTGAACAAGAAAATGAAAAATTACGAGCCGATCATGAAACGGCGGCTCTTGATTTGGAAATGCTGAGTGCTGAAATTCAGGAGATCAAGGAAGGTCAAAAAAGCGAACGAGACCTGCTCGCAACTCGTGAGGCTCAGTTGCAGAGAGACCGTGAAACGATGGTGAGTACACTGCGAGAAATCCAGCACGTGCATCAGAAGTTGAAAAGTCAAAACCGCGCGTTGCGGGATACGGTGAGCCGCTATCAGAAAGAACTCAAAGCAGCCCGTGAAGCCAAAGTGAAAAGCGCGGCAGCGGCTCCTAAGACCGTGAAGCCGAAAAAGAGCGCCCCTGAGGCCCCACCCGTGGTGGCCAAGAAACCTTCACCCGAGCTGGCCCCACCTCCCGTCGCCGTGCCTTTCAATGGGACGGTGACACCCGTCAATATTAATACGTCTTCCGCGAATGACCTGGTGTTGTTCTTAGGGCTCACCAAGGAACTGGCCGATAAGGTCGTTTCGAATCGTCCCTATCGGCTTCGCGGAGAGTTGGTCTCCAAACAAGTGGTGCCCAAAGCCACCTTTGACGTAATCAAAGACAGAATTACGGCGGCCCCCCGATAAGCCGGCAGTGCGCCTGATCCCGTAGGTCGGATTAGCCAGAGGCGTAATCCGACATCCTCGGACCTCCGTCCCATGCGCTACCGCCGCGCTTTCGTCCCCGGCGGCAATGTATAGAGGTGTCCTGCCCATTCTATCCCAGGCTTCTATATCGGCTCCCGCTGCCAGCAAGGTCGTGATCATAAGAGACGAGTTCGTGTATTCAGCCGCAAAATGTAACAAAGTGCTATTGTTTCGGTCTTTGGTCTTAAGATCGAAGATGCGCAACTCGGAATGCAAATCGACCACTGTCGCGGTACGCCAGAATTCCTCGGTCCAAACACGATCAGAACTCATCACGCATCCTCATACTTCTGAAAAGGCTAGAAGGCTATTGGGACACATGACCCTATGGTTTGGAAGAGATGATCCGGCAATATCGGGCGCGTGTCCGTCGCTCTCTGCTCCGTCACCAAGACTTCAATGGAGGCAATGTGCACCGTGGTTCGCTAGGGTTGCCGTAGTTCAAGCTCAAGGCGCATCCCGACGGCAGCCGCGGCGCATTTCAACGTATGCAGTGTCACGCCTTCGTTCTCTGGATCGAGCAAACGGTCAATCTGCGAGCGGCTGGTTTCCATGCGCTCGGCCATGCGCGCCTTGGACAGGTTTTGTGCCTTCATCGCTTGCTCTAGCTTGTAGGCGAGGACCGACTTGATCGCATGGTTCTTCGCATCTTCATAGGTGCCATCTTTCCTGAGCAAGCTTTCAAGCGTTGATCCAACGTGCGGGTTCTTCTCAGCCATAGCGGTTATGCTCCTTCATTCGACGCTCCGCGAGCTTCAGCTCCTTCGCGGGTATTGTCATCGAACATATGTACCATAGATGGTACCGTCAACACCATCCTAGGAGTCTGCGCCGTATTTTACTCCCCACGCCCATTCACTATCCGTCCATCCACCACGTGGATCGATCGATCGGCTTGTCGGGAGAGGCGTTCGTTATGGGTCACGATCACGAATGCCGTCCTGCGTTGTTCGTTTAACTTTCGCAACAGGGCAAACAGGTGTTCGCCGGCGTGCGTGTCCAAATTCCCCGTTGGTTCGTCTGCCAGGACCAGGTCCGGGCTGTGAATGAGCGCACGCGCCACGGCCACCCGTTGTTGCTCGCCTCCGGACAGTTCGCCGGGTTTGTGATGCAAACGGTGTCCCAAGCCGACTTCCGAAAGGAGCGTGCTGGCTTCTTCGATGCACTGTGCGATCGGTCGTTTTTGTATGAGGCTGGGGAGGTAGGTATTCTCCAGAGCCGTAAATTCAGGCAGGAGGTGATGAAATTGAAACACGAACCCGATGCGGCGGTTTCGAAAATGGGCAAGCTCCTGTTCGGACAAACGGAAAATATCCTGCGATTCATAGAACACCGTTCCCCGCGTCGGTCGATCCAGGGTTCCTAAAATATGGAGCAAGGTGCTTTTCCCTGCGCCTGACGCCCCCAGCATGGCGAGGATCTCGCCTTGCCGGACTTCGAGATTGATGCCTTTCAGGACCTCGATGGTTTGATTGCCCAAGAGGAACGATTTGGACAAATCGGTCACTTGAAGAAACGGCGACGCTGGATCAGGAGAAGCATTCATGAGTCTTACTCGTATCGAAGGGCGCTGACCGGTGCGAGCTTGGCTGCCTGCCACGAAGGATACAGCGTGGCGGCAAAGCTGATCAGAATGGCGGAAAACGAAACCAGGATCACGTCCAGGGCCTTCACGTGGACCGGAATGTGTGAAATGAAATACACGGTTTGATCGAAGGTCCAATAATTTTCGATGAGGTAGAGAAAGGTATACCCCAGGGGTATGCCGATCGCCGTGCCGGTTAAGCCGATGACCAGGCCGTTCAACATGAAGATGCGCATGATGGCTTGAGGGGTGGCGCCCATGGCTTTCAGGATGGCGATCTCGCGTTGCTTTTCGTTGACGATCATGGTGAGTGTGCCCACGATATTAAAGGACGCGACGAGCGTAATCAGGACCAACAGCAAAAACATCATG